>NZ_QXFJ01000023.1 GCF_003584165.1 Flagellimonas aequoris
CGTAGTCTCAGGCAGACTCGAACTGCCGACCTCTACATTATCAGTGTAGCGCTCTAACCAGCTGAGCTATGAGACTGTCTTGGCCTAAAAATTCGCCAGTATATCAAAAAAACATATTGTGAACGACAGCATAAAGGTAAAGGACCACCTCGTGCGGGGCCCGAACAACCTCCGGGCGTCTCTTTCTCTAGAAAGGAGGTGTTCCAGCCGCACCTTCCGGTACGGCTACCTTGTTACGACTTAGCCCTAGTTACCGATTTTGCCCTAGGCCGCTCCTTGCGGTGACGGACTTCAGGCACTCCCGGCTTCCATGGCTTGACGGGCGGTGTGTACAAGGCCCGGGAACGTATTCACCGGATCATGGCTGATATCCGATTACTAGCGATTCCAGCTTCACGGGGTCGAGTTGCAGACCCCGATCCGAACTGTGACCGGTTTTATAGATCCGCGCCCCCTTGCGGGGTGGCTTCCCTCTGTACCGGCCATTGTAGCACGTGTGTGGCCCAGGACGTAAGGGCCGTGATGATTTGACGTCGTCCCCACCTTCCTCACGGTTTGCACCGGCAGTCCCGTTAGAGTCCCCATCTTTACATGCTGGCAACTAACGGCAGGGGTTGCGCTCGTTATAGGACTTAACCTGACACCTCACGGCACGAGCTGACGACAACCATGCAGCACCTTGCAGGCAGTCCGAAGAAAGGGATGTCTCCACCCCATGCAGCCTGCATTTAAGCCCTGGTAAGGTTCCTCGCGTATCATCGAATTAAACCACATGCTCCACCGCTTGTGCGGGCCCCCGTCAATTCCTTTGAGTTTCATTCTTGCGAACGTACTCCCCAGGTGGGATACTTATCACTTTCGCTTGGCCACGGAGCACGAATGCCCCACAGCTAGTATCCATCGTTTACGGCGTGGACTACCGGGGTATCTAATCCCGTTCGCTACCCACGCTTTCGTCCATCAGCGTCAGTACATGGTTGGTCACCTGCCTTCGCGATCGGTGTTCTATGTGATATCTATGCATTTCACCGCTACACCACATGTTCCGGCAACCCCACCATGACTCAAGACCTGCAGTATCAAAGGCAATTTTATGGTTGAGCCACAAACTTTCACCCCTGACTTACAGGCCCGCCTACGGACCCTTTAAACCCAATGATTCCGGATAACGCTCGGACCCTCCGTATTACCGCGGCTGCTGGCACGGAGTTAGCCGGTCCTTATTCTTACGGTACCGTCAGCCACCTACACGTAGGTGGGTTTCTTCCCGTATAAAAGCAGTTTACAACCCATAGGGCCGTCATCCTGCACGCGGCATGGCTGGATCAGTCTTCCGACCATTGTCCAATATTCCTCACTGCTGCCTCCCGTAGGAGTCTGGTCCGTGTCTCAGTACCAGTGTGGGGGATCCCCCTCTCAGGGCCCCTAACCATCGTTGCCTTGGTAAGCCGTTACCTTACCAACTAGCTAATGGTACGCATGGCCATCCCTGTCCGATAAATCTTTAATCAGGTCATCATGCGATGTCCCGATACCATGGGGCATTAATCCAAGTTTCCCTGGGCTATTCCCCTGACAGGGGCAGGTTCCATACGCGTTCCGCACCCGTGCGCCGGTCTCAAGGGTGCAAGCACCCTCTACCCCTCGACTTGCATGTGTTAGGCCTGCCGCTAGCGTTCATCCTGAGCCAGGATCAAACTCTTCATTGTATTTCCTTGAATGTCTGTCCGACACCCGGAAATATCCGGGCCCCCGCATCAAAATGGTTCTTATTCTCTTTACGCTGTCGTTACAATATGTATATGAACTTCTTCTTGTTTTTCCCGAAAAAAAAATCGGCCACTCGACCAATCCCCCTCTCGAAAACGCCCTGCCTCATCAGCTAAGCGGGTGCAAATATAAGAACGTTATCCCGACTCCGCAAAATGTTTTTGGATATTTTTTTTCGAAAAAAAATGACAAAATCATAATCACTTGTTTTTCAATATCCATCCAAAAATTTTCCTCTAAAAAATTATGAGAAAAAATTCCAGACGAGTCCAAACCTGATTACAAAATCGCGATAAGGATAGTTCGGTGCCGAGTAGTAATTGGGCTGTGAAAAGATGGAATTTAAATGTTCCGCCTTAAAATAAATCCGTGTTTGCCTCACTTTGGCATTGATAAAAACATCCAACAAGGGATATCCCCCAAATTCTTCATTGTTTTGAATATAGAATTCCCCCAGCAATGGGTTGTAGGCATTCATATTATAAGACGTGAAATATTTAAAGGTTACGCCTGTCTGCAAAAACATGGCCTTTTTGAACACATCACTTGAAAAGTATAGGGTATTCCTAGTGACCACTTGCGGTAAATTAAGCACTTGGTTGTTCTGGGTAACATCCTGATACATTACGGTATTCATGAGGGCCCATTTACCCCATTTCAGCTCCTTGGTATATTTTACCTTTAAGTGATTGATCGTTGACGACTCTTGGAAAGGCTTCACAAATGCCGTTTCCTGTGCACTATCTAT
Organism: Flagellimonas aequoris; assembly: GCF_003584165.1. Taxonomy (GTDB): domain Bacteria; phylum Bacteroidota; class Bacteroidia; order Flavobacteriales; family Flavobacteriaceae; genus Flagellimonas; species Flagellimonas aequoris. The sequence goes on from NZ_QXFJ01000023.1 coordinate 2,519, forward strand.
CTGCTCTTGGGTGGCCGTGGAAGCGAAATAGGTATAATTTTCAATGGCACTATACTCGGCCTCCAATAGCCCCAACCATTTAGAGTCCAATCCGAATTTGATGTTCTGGGTCCTTATATTTTCAAAAGTGTCATTGTTTTGCCAGTTAAAGTTCCTGTAATCACTTTGGTAGAGCAGATAGTTAAAATCCGGCATGCGGGAAGATGCATGTATGGCCCCTATAACCGTATTGCTTTCATTGAGCCTATAACTTGCCATGACATCAAAATTATTACCGGTAAGGTCTCCTGAAACGGTATAGTTGATATTTCCCTTAAGGGAAAGGGGACCGATCTTATTGTAATAGGATCCTCCAACGGAAATTTCTTCCCCTTGCAACCTATTCTGGATGGTACCTTCTTCGGTAATCAAAATACTATTGAAATAGTAATCGTAATTGAACAGGCTCACATTCCCCGTTAATCGTCCCAAAGTCCTATTGGAAAACTCAATACTCCCTTTATTGAACATGGTCTTCAATCGGGCCCTATCTTCTATGGGCACCAAAAATGGGTCTTCCCCTAAAGCATCGTTCTGTTTCAATTGCTCAAAGTCGTACATTTTGGTCTCATAACTGAATTCATGACCAATAGCCAACGAAATAGGATCTAGATCCGTGGAATCCTTTTTATGGTTGACCAATTTGAACCGCTGGTCCAAGAAATAGCGCTTGCCCAAAATTCTGTTGCCCGCATTGGTGTACAAGAGGTCTATTTTGGCCCTATCCTGAAAATCTCCCGTCACATCGTCCTCAAATTGACTTCTGTCTTCCAACCCACCACTTTCTTCATCTTCCAGTTCCTGTGCAGCGATATGACCGCGGATGTCATACCGTCCATTTTCGGTAACATAATTGAAGGTTACCCGAAACTTTCCGTCCTGAGCTTGTTCGTACCTATATTTTCCCAATGACCTAAATCCGGTATAGGCAACAGAAGCATTGAACCTCCTTGATAGGTTGAACGTAAGCAGGGCATCCAAAAACTGACCCTGTTCCATGGTAGTCTTGAACATAAGTTCTGTCATCGGGGTAGGTACATTGTAGTATTTGATATCCTCTTTTTCTGCATACCCATAATTCTTTGCCGTAGCACCGATCCGCGGATAGTAGGGTACATATGAAAAATCCTTTCCCAGTTCATTATACTGCTGCCCCATATTGGCAAAGGGCATCAGTTCAAAATCATCCGTCCGTAAATAGTTGTACTTATATTCCTTTCGTATGGTAAGTGTAGTATCCAAATACGTGGTATCCCTGAGATACGAAACAATCTTGTAATCCTTTATGGTAACCGAGTCCCTTTTAGGCTTTAGTGCTCGGGCCATTCGACCTTTTTTTGCAATAAAACTGGAATCCTTGGATATGGAATCCGGTCTTTTAGGACTCAAAGTATCTTTAGTCTCAATTTTCAAAGAGTCCGTCTCCTTTGTTGGCGGCAAGGAATCCTGTTGCGCAAAAATGGCATTGCCAAGAAAAAGGAGTAGTACAAAAATTAAAAATCTCATTCCACGGTTTTGGTCTGGCAAAGGTAAAAAGTTTTGTTTCTAAAGAAATGTGAAAAGTTACCCCATAAAAAAGCCCCCAAAATTGGGGGCTTAATGTTTTAGAGCTATCCTAAAATAGCCTCTAACTAGTAACCTTTATTTTGGACCATATTAGAGTTAGCATCCATTTCCGCCAATGGAATAGCCCATGCCAATCTGCTATCACCGTAAGGTATTGTTGCAGCAAAATTCTGTTGAATGGAGGTTTTCTCAATGTCACTTCCAGTTCTCAACAAATCATCATAACGGAAACCTTCAAACATCAGCTCCTTCCTTCTTTCCAAAAGGATATTTTCCTTAGTAGCCTCTGTATACAAAGAAGCACCTCTATTTGCAGGGATTTTATTAAGCTGAGTAAGGGCATCACCACCTGTTTCCATCAACGCCTCTGCATAATTCAATATCAACTCTTCATACCTTAACAGAGCAACATTGTCATAGCCTTGATTATCAGGATATTTACCCATATTCCTCAGCATATCGCCTTCGTATCCCAAAATACCGTTTTCTCCATCTAACAGACCACGTACATCGGTGGGTTCAAATATATCGGCCACTTCGTCAAGTACCTGAACATCTCCATAGCTACCTCCACCTGTGGTCCTATAGATATAAGCCAGGCCATTGATTCCTTGATTATCCGTTGAATTGAACTCCAACTCAAAGATAATATTACTACCTCCATCACTTCCAAAAGAAGCTACGTAGTTTTCAGCTGGGACAATTGAGTATCCGCCATTATCGATTACATCCTCAGCTGCATCAACTGCCCTGTCCCACATTTCAAAATATACGGCCACTCTAGCTTCCAAAGCCTTTGCAGCATATTTTGAGAAGAAATTTGTATCTCCGGTATCCTCCATCAAATCATAAGCCATATCCAAATCCTCAAAAATCTTTGCCCTTACCTCTTCTACAGTGTTCCTTGGAGGGAACAGCTCTTCTTGGGAAGACTCATTGCTCAAATATGAAGTCACATAGGGTATGCCTCCAGGGTTGGTGCCTCCAGTAACATGTATTTGTCCATATTGCTTTAAAAGATCAAAATGTACAAGAGCCCTAATGGCGTAAGCTTCTCCTTGTAAATGTCTACCATAATCCATATCACCCTCCAAACCGGTCAAATCAGTATTTATAACCAGATTGGCGCTGGATATCACGGCATAAGCCTCATCCCAAAAAAAGCCAGTGGTATTAGAATACGCAAAACCTGCTTGCGTGGTAAACCTACCTGAGTTTCCATTGGAAAAGCAATTATCTGTCCGTACCTCATTAGTAATAATAAGGTCTCTTCCGTAGTATCCGGAAGCTGTCATTCTACTGTATGCCCCTTTGATAACCGCATAAAGGTTATCCACATCGGTAATTCCTCCGTTCGCATCTTTATTCTGATCCAAAGCGGGATCCAAGTCCTCTGTGGTGCAGCTAGCTGCCAATACCACCATCAGAGACATTAATAATAATTTTATCCTTTTCATCTTTTTTTAAAAATTTAGATTAACACCCAAAACTACAGACTTGACTGGTGGAGTTGTCAATACGGTCTGACCTCTGTTCGTGCCATCGCTCAATCCACTCAAATCAATATTCTCTGGGTCGTATTTTAAATTATCGTCTTTTACCCAGGTAAGCAAGTTTGTACCTCTAACAAACACTCTTAGGCTCTCTATTTTCAACAGGTCCGTAAACTTGGAGTTAAAGTCATATCCAATAGTCAAGTTTTTCAACCTAAAATAATCGCCATCATATAGAAACTTAGAGTGTCGCTGCCATGGCCTACCAGTATATTCGAACTTACCAAAGCGCGCTTCGTCACCTGGTTGTTGCCACCTATCCAACAAAGTATTGTAACCTTGATACAATGCAGTAGGGTACAAATCCGTACCTTGGGTATATCGATGCCATCCTTCGTATACTTTGTGCCCACCGGCATAATAACCGTTGGCATCAACAAAGAATCCCTTGACATCTACATGGATATTCATACCAGAAGTGATTTTTGGCAAAGCACTTCCGCCTTGGAATACCCTTTCCGCTTCATTAAAATTTGTTGTAGTCTCACCATCCACACCATTAATGTACCATTCCTCATTTCCAGTATCAGAATTAACCCCTGCCCACGTAGGCATATACCATGCATATACCGGGTGGCCGGACTCAACTCTATCTATATCGGTAGAAATATTAATCTCTTCCCCGTTAAGATCCTTAGCCAGTTCCAATACTTCATTCTCATTGGTAGCTACATTTCCTCCAATGGAAAGATTGAAATCCTCAGATCTAATTATATCAAAGTTGACTTCAACCTCGAAACCTTTGTTTTCCATTCGACCAATATTCCTCGTTTGGGACGAGAAACCAGTTGTAAGCGACAATGGAACGTTCAACAACAAATCTTTGGATTCCCTGTTATAGTAGGCAAAAGACCCAGATACCCTATTCTGGAATAAACCAAAATCGATACCTAAATCCAAGGTGTTTGAAGTCTCCCAAGAAAGATCGTTATTACCGAAAGAACCTGGATAAGATGCGCCTTCCCCATTGTAGTCAGAGTCAAAATTCAACAGTGCCTGATAACTATTAAGAGCGATTGCTGCGTTACCTGTAACACCATAGGATGCTCTAAGTTTCAAGTTGTTGATGAATTCTGCTCCTGCCATGAAACCTTCTTTGTGCATGTTCCAAGCAGCACCAATAGACCAGAAATTACCCCATCTGTTGTCTTTGGCAAATCTTGAGCTACCCTCTCTTCTGTATGTACCATTTAATACATACTTACTATTGAATGCACTGTAGTTTACAACACCCAAATAAGATGCTACCGACCAGTCCGTGAAAGTTGAATTGGCAGTAGTGGGATTACCCGCTGAATTCAAATTCGTCAAGCCAACATCGCTAAAGTTATCGGCATCAGCCTCTAGGTAATAATTTCTGTTCTTTTGCCACTCCTGAAGCACCTTTACATCAAATTGATGGTCCTCTCCAAGATTGAATGAATAATCCAAAGAGTTTTGGAAAACATAGGTTGTATAATTCCTGCTTGCCTGCCAACCATATCCATTGGAACCATCACCATCACCACTAATTGGATTTCTATATCGCTTGTAATTATAGGCAATGTAATCTATGTTGGCTCTAGTTGTAAACGCCAAATTTTTAATTGGTGTTTCCCAACGCAAAGAATTATTGGTTATAATCCTTGTAATCTTGGAATCATCAATATCTTCTTGGGCTATCCATAGAGGGTTAGGCAAAGATGTGTCCAAGTTGATCGTTCCATCTGCATTATAAGCTTGATCCGTCGACGGCATAAAATATTTCACTGCGCGTGGAGAGGAAAAATAGGCACTATTTTCCAGCAATCCATCCTGATTTGAATAAGACGCAGTATTGTTAGAGCTAAAGGTGAATTTATCAGAAAAATCCTTAGTAAAGTTTAAAGCTCCGGAAATCCTATCGAATTCTGACCCGATTACGGTGGCTTCCTGCTTGAAATAACCTAGTGAAGCATAGAAATTGGAAGTTTCATCACCTCCAGTGGCCGAGAAGTTGTATTCCTTCAAGACTGCATTTTTATTGGTGATCAAATCGGCCCAATTGGTTTCAGGGCTTCCAGCGTCCCTCCATGCTTGGTAAGCCGCACCATATGAAGTATTAGCTCTGGCAAATGCGCCTGCCTCTTCAACATTGTTCAAACCATAGGTTTCGCCAAAACTGTTGTAAACAGCTTCATAGAACAACATTTCCCTTTCCGCACCAGTTAATGGGGTAGGTCCATCAATTGCATCATTGGCAAAACCATAGTAAGAGTTAAAATTGAATTTTGTTTTACCGGCTTTACCACTTTTTGTGGTAATTACGATTACACCATTGGCACCCCTTGCACCATAGGCTGCAGTTGCAGATGCATCTTTCAATACAGTTATACTCTCGATGTTATTACTGTTTATACTCGCCAGTGCAGATAGCGAGGAACCAGATGTAGTGGCAGATATATTGGGATTGTTCATAGGAACCCCATCAATCACATATAGTGGGTCGTTTCCAGCGGTAATGGAACTGATACCCCTAATACGAATATCAGTGGTTGAACCGGGAGTACCGGAATCCCCTGTAATAGAAAGACCTGCAACTTTACCTTGTAAAGCTTGATCTACCGTAGCAACAGGAATCTGTTCAATCTGTTTTGAATCCAATTGAACAGTAGAACCAGTTACATCTGCCTTGGATTTTGTTGCGTACCCCATTACGATAACCTCTTCCAAGGCTTGGGCATCCTCTTCCATTATAACGTTCATGCTGGTGGAAGCCCCAACAGTCCTCTCGACTGTTTTTTGGCCGACATAACTGAAGCGCAACACATCTCCAGTTGAAGCATTGATGGAATAGTTCCCATCAAAATCAGTCTGTGTACCATTGGAGGTTCCGACCACGATAATGGATACACCTGGCAATGGGAGACCTTGTTGGTCCGTTACATTACCCGAAATTGTTTTCTCTTGTGCAAAAGAGAAGGACATGCATAACACCAAAAATGGCACGAGCATGTACATAAATTTAGTTCTCATGTACTACTTTTTTTGAATTAGCAAGGCTAAAAATCCAGATAAAAACTAGAGATTCAAAATAATTAACATGCTCCACAAAGGTCAACTTAACAGTTCTTTGAGTTAAGTTTTGTTAACTTTAACAATCCCACAAAATATAATCAACTGATTATGTATTACGTAGGAATTTATTTCACATTTATTTAACTTTAAAATCTATTTTAACAATTGTGATGTTAAAATTTTTTCGACCATGTTAAAGTCTTGTTATAAGGATATTTTTGAAGCCGGAACGGACGAAGCGGGCCGTGGATGTCTTGCCGGACCAGTTACCGCAGCAGCCATTATTCTGCCTGAGTACTTTGAAAACGATATTCTGAACGATTCCAAGCAGTTATCCGAAATCAAAAGGGACTTTCTTAGGCCCATCCTAGAAAATGAATCGGTTACCTTTGGTGTCTGCCATGTTTTTCAAGATGAGATTGATGAAATCAACATCTTGAACGCCTCTATTCTGGCCATGCATCGCGCCTTGGATTCCATGACACAGCCCCCTGCTTTTATCTTGGTGGATGGTAATCGTTTCAAACCATATCCGAACATTGACCATGAATGCATTGTAAAAGGTGATTCAAAATACATGAGCATTGCCGCTGCATCTGTCTTGGCCAAAACCCACAGGGACGAGTACATGGCAAAAATCCATGAGGAGTTCCCCATGTATAACTGGAAAAAGAACAAGGGATACCCCACTAAGGAGCACCGGGAGGCCATCAAGCAATACGGCTTGACCAAATACCACAGAAAAAGCTTTAGGCAACTCCCAGAACAATTGACACTGGATATTTAAAAATCCTAACTTTGTTTCAAACTTCAACAATGAGATACAAGATCCTCTTCTGTTTGCTCACCCTTTTAATTGTATCATGTACTAAAGAGGTAAAGATCAAGACCACCTTATTGGACCAGTTGCCACCCAACCCCTCACTCATTGTTAAGATCAACAACCTCACCAATTTTAAGAGCGAGTTGAAAAACAACGGCTTTTTGGAAAAAATGAAGGGGCTTTCCAATTTAACGGATATCCTTAATAAACTCAATGGACTTGAATCCCTTTCAACGGAGTCCACATGTTTGTTGGCCCTGTACGAGGTTGGGAAGGACAACTACGACTTTGTTCTGATCGCCAAAAAATCCCCAGGTCTTTTCAATGTGGAGGATATCGCCAATAAGACGGTTGAAACCTTGACCTATCAGAATGCCCAAATTACCAAGTACAGTTTGGATGATATTTCCGTGTTCAGTCTATCCCGGGAAAAAGAAATCGTTTTTAGCTCGTCCAATCTGCTTGTGGAAAACATGGTCCGTACCAAAGAGGCCAATCCCATAGACCCCACTTTAAAGAAATTGTACGAAGCTTCCTCCGGAAACAAATCGGCCACTTTGTTCATGAATCTGGCAACCACGCCATCCGTGCTATCCATGACCAAAGAAGTCAACAAAAACAAAAGTCCACTGGCTGAATGGGTTTCTCTCGATTTTACCGCAAATTCCGACCAGGTCAGCCTCACGGGCATCGCCATGGCACCTGATTCCACTAAAAATTTCATCAACCTGTTCAAGGGCACTTCCCCATTGACCAACAAAACTCCACTATTTTCACCCCTAAATGCCCAAGCCATTATTTCGTACACTTTTGATGATTATCAAGTTTTCGCCAAGAACCAAAACACCTATTTGGATAGGATAAAACCAGTGGACACCCTATTCAACACCATAGAAGAAATCGGGGTCATGTATTTGAACAACCAAAAAGCCGTACTCCTGAGTTCTTATGGCACCGAAAGTCTATACAATTACATGGATGCCAACAAAACGGGTACTGAAACCTACCAAGGAAGCGAAATCATGGAACTCCCTGACAAGAAATTCATAGAAACCAGTTTTACGCCTTTGGTTCGTGACTTCGCATCCAACTATTGTACTATACTGGAAAACAGCTTTGTCTATGCACAGGACAAAGAAACACTCCAGACCATCATCAGCAACTATAAAAGCACATCATCCTTTGCCAATGCACCCGTATATACGACTGCCAAGGCTCCACTGGCGAGTGAGTCCAGTGTACTTTTTGTCTCGGACGCCTCGGGCATCGATTATTTTGCGGAGAAAGACCTTGCCCCCGAAGTGTTCCAGTCCATTAAAAAAGCTGACTTGGATGAACACAGTTTTGCATCGCAATTGGTAGCGGACCATGATTTTGCCCATTTCAATATTTTGGTTTCCAAGATCGGAAAAACTCAGGAGAACAATACGGTTACCCCTCTTTTCACCTTGGAATTAGACACTGACTTGGCCATAGACCCTCAATTTGTGACCAATCACAGGACCAACAAGAAAGAAATTGTAGTGCAGGACCGCAACAATGTCCTGTATCTTATCTCCACAGATGGAAAAGTGTTATGGACCAAACAACTGGAAGGCAGAATCCAACCCCCTATCCAACAGGTGGACATTTACAAAAATGGAAGGTTGCAGTTGGCCTTTTGTACGAACGACCAATTTATGATCGTGGATCGGAACGGTGAGGACGTACCTCCTTTCAAGATTGATTTTGAAGGTGGCAACCTCAATCCCTTGGCCGTTTTTGATTACGAAGGCAAAAAAGATTACCGTTTTGTGATCACACAAGGGCGGAAGGTGTTCATGTACAACAACCAAGCAAAGATTGTGGGCGGATTCAAGTTCACCGAAGCCCCAAGCAACATTTTAGGAGTTCCCCAACATTTTAGGGTGGCCAACAAAGATTATCTAGTCTTCAAACTGGAGGACAATACCCTTAAAATATTGCACAGAACCGGAAGCGACCGAATCAAGGTGGCCGAAAAAATCGATTTTTCGAACAATGAGGTCTTCCTATATAAGAACAAATTCTCCGTGACCAACAAAACGGGTGTACTCCATCAAATAGATACCAAGGGGAAATTGACGGCCACCAATTTTAACATGAACAAAGATCATGGCATGTATGCCACGAGCAACACCTTGGTTTTCATGGACGACAATATCCTGACCATTAAAGGCAGAAAAGTGGAACTGGACCTTGGGGTCTACACCAAACCCAAGATTTTTTATATCTACGACAAAATCTATGTAAGTGTAACCGATATCCAGAACCAAAAAATCTATCTTTTTGACAGTCAAGCCAAACCTATTCCCAATTTCCCGGTATTTGGAAGCTCCTTGATCGACCTTACCGACATGGACAACGACAAAAATTTGGAATTGGTGGCCAAGGATCAGGATAATTCCTTGATTGTGTACAAGATGAATTGACCTCGGCTTACGACCTATACAATTCTTTGAGCAGGCCATACATTTTCGGTTAGTAGGAGTACATTGTTTTGATAGTTTCGATAGCATTGCTTTTTCGATACAAACCAAAACACACTAAAATGAAAACCTCCAACAAACTATTCTATTGTTTGACCCTATTCTTGCTTATCGGTTCCGGGACGCAGGCGCAGTTTCTTAAAAAACTGGCCAAAAAAGCCCAAAATGCGGCGGAGCGCACCGTGGAACAACGGGTGGACAAAGAAGCTTCCAAAAAGACCGATCAGGCCCTAGACAGTATTTTGGAACCAGGCTCCGGCCAAGGACAGGCACCCAACACCAATAAAAATACCGGAAACAACAATCCTGGCTCCGATGAAGCACCTGTGGCAGGAACTAAAGTTTCCGCAGGCCCCAAAACCTTGGAAGTATACAGCAAGTTTGATTTTGTTCCAGGTGACAAACCCCTTTATTACGATGATTTCAACCAAGATTTTATCGGTGATTTCCCTGCAAAATGGAACACCAATGGCTCTGGTGAGGTAGTCAATCTGGAAGGCTCATCCGACAAGTGGTATGCCATTGCCAACAAGAGCCTGACCATACCTAATCTACCTCGAAAACTTCCGGAAGATTATACAGTGGAATTTGACCTTAAGGCAACCAACCTGAGCCGGAATACCAGTTCCTTGGCCACCTTAGAAATCTATCTTTCCGAAACCCCAAACTTGACCACTAGTGAAAGTAACGTGATGGCCACCTTAAATTTCTGTCAGTACATAGCAGTGGGAGTAAAAGTGGACAATGATTTTGACAAGGATCCCTCCCCCATTACCAATACCCTGCAACGTGATTTGCGAGAGGTATTCCAAGACATCGTACACGTTTCTATTGCCGTGAACAAGAACCGCTACCGACTTTGGCTTAACGAGACCAAGATTGTGGATCTTCCTCAATTTGTGGTAAGACCCGAACTGATCAACTATCTCAAGTTTAAAGTCAATGGGGTTGACGAACAAGAGAATAGGGAGCGAGTGCTGATCAGCAATCTTAAAATCAATGAGGGCGGTGTAGACCTTCGTCGAAAGTTATTGGCGGAAGGGAAAATCTCCACCAATGGCATTCTCTTCAATTCGGGATCGGCCACCATTTTGCCCCAATCCATGGGTATCATCCGTCAGATTTCACAAGTGCTTCAACAGGATGCGGCCATCAAATTAAAAATCGTGGGGCATACCGATGCCGATGGCTCGGATGACAACAATCTGAAACTTTCCAAAGATCGGGCCGAAGCAGTAAAAAACAGCTTGATCTCTGTATATGGTATTGCCGCGGACCGATTGATTTCCGAAGGAAAAGGGGAAAGCGAACCCGTGGGCGACAACAATACCGCCGAAGGCAAATCGCAAAACCGCCGTGTAGAATTCATTAAACTATAAACCAAGACACTATATCATGAAATCGAAATTTTTATTTATCCTGACCACCTTTTTTGCCCTGAACCTATCCTTTGGTCAAACCTCTTGCAGTCAATACTATCCCATGGTGGATGGCGCCAATTTTGAGTACACCAGTTACGACAAAAAAGGCAATGAGGAAGGCAAGATCAATTATAAGGTAACCAACGTGAACGGATCTGGGGACAACATTTCCGCCACCATGGTGATGGACATTGCTGACAAAAAAGGTAATACCTATTCCTCTGAATACAATATTACTTGTGATGGCGATGTGGTAAAAGTTGATTTTAAATCGTTGATGAACGAGCAGATGTTGAACCAACTCGGTGAAATGGAAATGGATATTACCGGTACGGATGTGGAATGGCCCAACAATTTAAGTGTGGGGCAAGCACTCCCCGATGGTAACGTAAACGTGAAAATGAAAATGGGTGGGGCCATCAACATGAATATGAATGTGGAGACCATTAACCGCAAAGTGGAAAAAAAGGAAAGCGTGACCACGCCAGCGGGTACTTTTGACTGTTATGTAATCTATAGCGAAACCAAGACCAAAATGATGATGAGCAACCAGACCTCACCATCGCGGGTATGGTTGGCGGAAGGCGTGGGCATGGTAAAGCAGGAATCCTACAACAAAAGTGGCAAACTGATGGCCAGTTCCATGCTGACACAGTTCAACAAATAATTTTACTCTCTTTTAAAATTGAAAAACCGAGGCGTTGCTTCGGTTTTTTTATATCAGCCCCAAAACAACGATAAATGATTAGGCTTTAAACTTCAATGGAAGCCGCAATCCTTTACTCAGTTGAATGAATGCCGGAACTCCTGAGGGGAAACACTGGTTTTCTTTTTAAAAAAGCGACTGAAACTTTGGGAATGTTCAAATCCCAGTTCATAGGCAATTTCACTGATAGAAAGATTGGTAGTGGACAAATGCTCTTTGGCCTTTTCAATCAGTTTTATGTGAATGTGCTGTTGTGCGTTCATCCCAGTGAGCGATTTCAGCAAGGAACTTAAATAACCTGCCGAAATATTAAGTTGCTCTGAAATGTAATGCACCGTCGGCAATCCATCGTCCAGTTGATTCTTATTGCTGAAATATTCATCAAGTATGGTTTCCATCTGCCCCAACAACTGAGTGCCCGACTTTTTACGGGTGATGAACTGGCGGTGGTAAAAACGCTCCGAATAGTTCAACAGCGTTTCAATCTGCGATACGATGATGTTTTGACTGAATACATCGGTGTTGCCCCAATATTCTTGCCTAATATTGGAAATAATGGTATCCAGTGCCATTTCCTCCTTTTCGGAAAGGAATAGGGCTTCTGATATGGCATAACCGAAAAACTCATATTGCTTTATGTTCTTGGCCAACGATGTGTTCCAGATAAAATCAGGATGGATGAGCAGCATCCACCCCGAACGTTTATCGATCGTGGAATTATCCCTTTCAATCTTCAATAACTGGTGCGGGGCCATAAACGACATGACACCTTCGTCATGGTCGTAGGTCTGCTGCCCGTACTTGAGCTTGCCCACCAATCCCTTTTTTACAGAGATCAAATAAAAATCGAACAACAACCCTTCACTTTCATCCGTATGGGGTGTCTGTATTGTGGCATAGTCAATTACACTGATGAGCGGATGCTCAGGCGAAGGCAGCCCCCTCAGTTTGTGAAACTGACTGATGCTTTTGACATGTATCGGAGTTTTGGCAGTCATAAATTCAAACCTATGGATTGTATCCCAATCCCATATAAAATTACAAAAGCTTAGAAATAGTTTTCGTCCATATCCTGCAGTAAACCGATCCCAGTAGGCTCCCAGCCCAATTGTTGTTGGGTTTGCAAAGCGGTCGCGGGACTGTCAAAGCCGATAAATCCAGCCATCCACTCAAAATGCTGGGCAATTTTCTCATCGCTGACGGAAACCACGGGAAGATCGAGTTTTTTGCCAATGAGCTCAGCTATACGCTTCAATGGAATTCCTTTATCGCCAATGGCATTGTACAACGCACCTTGTTTCGGTTTTTCGATGGCCAAACGAAACAACTTTGCGGCATCAAGACGGTGTACGGCAGGCCAATGGTTATTGCCGTCCAAAGGATAGGCCGACACACCATTTTTCTTCGCTTGTCCAATGATGAAAGGTATAAAACCTTTATCTCCCTTGCCATGTACGGATGGTGGCAACCTTATTACCGACGTATGGACACCTTTAGCGGCCAAAGCCAAAGCCGCAGCTTCGGAACCCCGGGGCCCATGTGGACTTTTGCTTTCCTCCGTGACATACCCTCCTATTTTGGGAGGTCCCAGAATACCGGCCGTTACCACAAACGGTTTTTCGGTTTCTTTCAGTACTTCTCCAATGGCATTAATGGCCGCTTTGTCAACCTCTGCCGCTTTTGTATACTGCGTAAAATCATGGATGAATGCCGTATGGATCACCCCATCTGCCCATAATGCTCCTTTCTGCAAGGCTTCCAAATCTTCAAGACTTCCTCTCAAAACTTCGGCCCCGGCACCCTCTATTGCTTTTGCCGAGTCCTCACTACGGGCAAGGCCAGTTACCCGATGTCCCGCAGCCATTAACTCCTTGACCACCGCAGAACCTATAAAGCCCGATGCCCCTGTAACAAATACTTTCATTCGTTTCAACTTTAAGTTATACCACAAAATTCAGCATTGATGAAAGTCCAGAAGTAACCAAATCCATTGATGTTGTAACCAAAATCGGGAAGAACAGTGTTTGGCTCCATTATCGACCATTATTTGAGTGGATTGAATGCGCCATCAAACAAGTGTAGTGGTTTTTTAACTGAATTTATCAGTAAAGAACTGAAAAATGCTAACGCTTTATTTTTTTGAGAACCTCCTCTTTTTCAACTCTTCGCAGCACTATTAAACCAACTATAAAAAGTGGCAGCACCAATAACATGGGCATCATATACCCTATAATTTGTCCTATTAGGGAACCTGTTCCTTGAGAACCTTCTTGAATGTCCGAAGAAACAATAACCCCTGGAAGCGTGCCAAGCAAGAAGAAGAAGTTTATAAGTCCATGCGTAATGGCCAGCGGAACCAACTTGTTGGTTTTCAATAAAAGTACCCCAAAGAAGAACCCGATGAAGGTGGCATATATGGATTGTACCAACACTTGTGGAACATTATCATTTACAGTCAAATTCAAAAGATGTGTGGCACCAAAAAATGACGCCGGAAATAAAACCCCTAAAAAAATTCCATTTTTTCTGGATATGAATTTTTGGATAAAAAGGGGTTGTAAAAACCCCCTGAACATAAACTCTTCGGCAAAACCTACCACTAGACAACCGAACAATAAAAGCAAAACGTCAGATGGGACTATGGCCGAAATATCATTCCCCGTGAAAGAAGCAAAACCAAGAAGAAAAAGATAGATGGGTATCAGATTCAGCAACCTTGAAGTCCATTTATATTCTGGGGACAGGCCAGATAAGGATTTAAGTTGCATCTTTTTAATTCCCCAAGCGCTCAAAGCGAAAAGGACAAACATTTTAAGTGATCGTGCTATATACTCTACTTGGAACGGGGAGAAGTATTCCATTGGGAAAATTCCATCAACCGGCAATAGCATGATCAACCCAATAATGAGTACCATAAGTATACCGACTGCGAAGGGGGAAAAGTTTTTCATTTAGATTGATGGATTTGTCATACGACGATGATGCCCCATGATTGTTACTCCGCAAATAATATAGGATGACCAATCACATTTTGAGGAAATGGCCTAAAACTTCCAATTATGGCACTGAAAGGGACAAATAAGAGGTTTTTAAATATCATAACTGACTGAATATCATATATATATGTTAAAACAGGAATCCTATAACAAAAGTGGCGACCTAATGGCAAGTCCATGCTCCCGTAGTTCAGTGGGCAAGTCGGTTACTTTGCAAAAACAATGGACCGGGGCAATGTTCCGGTCCATTGTTTGATATAGTAGAATTTTAAAAGTTTGACCCACATTGCACTTATCAGTTTACCGATTTACGCTGAGGCCAACTTTTCGTTTAGGTATAATGATATCAGATTTTCACATTCAGGGACTGAATCTGTCCGTCGTCGATTTTAAAATGATAATGCAAAACAACTGGACTGCCTTCAAAATTCCCAGAAATTTCTGCTGTCAAAACATCTTCTGTTTCAAACGTTTCATATTTCAAAGGATTCTGTACGGTTTTAAATTTTTTATTGGCATTGTCTATCCAGTTTTGGATTTCCGCTCTTCCTTCATAGGTGTTTCCTTCGTCAAAAACGACCGCTGTTTCGGAAAAACAATTTGCATAGGAGGCAGAATCATACTTGTTTTGTGCTTCTATTAAATCCGCTACTACTCTTGGTAAATTCATTGTTTTAAATTTTTGAGATTATTAAATGGTGGGTATCGTTCCACCGTCAATTACAAATTCTGTCCCCGTCAAATAATTGGCTCTTGGCGAAGCCAAGAAGCCCACCAACTCGGCAATTTCTTCAGGCTTTGCAGGTCTGCCCATTGGTATTCCTCCCAATGCGTCCATTACACTTTGTGTGGCTTGTTCAATGGTAGTATTTGAACTTTCCGCAATGCGTTCCATCATTCTTTCGGCAGAAGTTGTCATAATCCAACCAGGGGAAACCGTTAGAACCCTTACCCCCTTGGGTGAAACTTCATTGGACAAGCCTTTGCTGTAATTAATTAAACCCGCTTTTGCGGCAGCATAAGGCAAAGTACTGTCATACAAGGGCAATTTGCCTTGAATGGAGGCTATGTGGATGATCACACCACTTTTCTGTTCAATCATTTGCGGTAGAAATCCTCTGTCCAACCGAACAGGTGCAAGCAGATTGGTCTGGATGGCATATTCCCAATCCTCATCGTTCAATACTGCAAAACCACCGCCCTTTGTTTCGGAACCGCCCAAAGTATTTATGAGAATGTCCAATTTCCCGAACTTTGCCAACACTTCCGAAACTACTTTTTGAGTTCCTGCAGATGCACTCAGATCAGCCGAAATAAAATGCAGTTTTTCCTTCGTCCCCTCTGGCTCCTTTCGTGCGGTAATGATCACTGTTGCACCTGCGTTAAGTAACCTGTCGGCAATGGCTTTTCCCGTACCTTTTGTTCCTCCTGTCACCAAAGCAACTTTGCCCGACAGCTCGTTATTGAAATTAAATTCTTCTCCCATGTGTTCAAATTTTGAAGCAAAATTGGGAAGTATAATCGTTTTGGGCAATTACGGAAAACCGAATTGCATACGGATAAATTTTTCCCCTGTTGTGCATTTTGGAACATTGGGGTAATTTTGCAATATGTATGAAAGAAAAATTCCATTGAATCTGAATTGTGGCTTGGATTTGATAGGCGAAGTGCTGTATGGGAAATGGAAAATCCGTTTGCTGTGGTTTATTAATGCCGGACACAAACGCCCAAGCGAACTACAACGAAAAATTCCCGATGCTTCTCGGAGGGTTTTGAACATACAGCTGAAGGAGTTGGAAAAACACGAATTGGTTACCAAGAAAATTTATCCAGTAGTTCCACCAAAAGTTGAATATAGTCTAACTGACTTCGGAAAGTCATTGATCCCCGTTATCTCTATGTTGGGAAACTGGGGTGATGAAAACGAAGAGCGCTTACGAAACGTGATTTTGAAAAGGTCGGAAAGTAATTAGTTTGTCTTCTTCTGCATGGTCTATTTAGTCTCACGACCAGAGTTATGACCAGACTATTATAAAGATTTATTGGTAAGACTTGAAGTTCTTCTTTTTCAATAGAACTGAAAACTATACCCCAACTTGTGCCTGTACCAATTCCGCTTCAAACAAAGCAGCAAAGTGTTTTAGGAGTTTGGCTTTTACTTCCTCCACATCCACTTCTTTTTGGCCCAGTTCCACATTTAAGGAAGTTACCGCCTTGCCCTTGATGCCACAGGGAATCATCATGTCAAAATAGCCCAAGTCGGCATTTACGTTCAGGGCAAAGCCGTGCATGGTCACCCAGCGGCTGGCACGTATGCCCATGGCACATATCTTTCGGGCAAAGGGTGTGCCCACATCCAACCAAACGCCCGTTTCGCCTTGGGAGCGTTCGGCTTTAATACCATATTCTGCCAAGGTCAGGATCACCATTTCTTCCAAAAAACGCAGGTATTTGTGGATGTCCGTAAAGAAGTTATCAAGATCTAAGATAGGATAGCCCACAATCTGTCCAGGGCCGTGATAGGTGATGTCCCCACCGCGGTTGATCTTGTAAAAAGTGGCACCTTTGGCCTCGAGTACCTTTTCATCCACCAACAAATTGTCAATGTCCCCACTCTTACCCAAGGTATACACATGGGGGTGCTCCACATACAAAAAATGGTTGGAGGTTTCTATGTTCGTACCCTCTCGTCGGTTCTTCACCTTGGTATCCACAACATCCTTAAAAAGAGCCTCTTGGTAGTCCCACGTCTCCTTATAGTCCTTATGGCCCAAATCCTGTACCGCTACTATCTTGTTCATGGTACAAAGGTACAAAGACTAGGATTGAGAACCTATTTTTCCAGTTCTACCTCTAGGTCAAGCAATGCCGGATTTTTCATGAGATCTAAGAAGTCCACTTGGTAGATCATGGTCTTGCCATCCACACTAAAGGTGGCACCTTCGGCGGTGGTGGATTTTACTTTCTTGGGAAAATGGTATTTAATCGTGTAGGACGAGCCAGAAAGGAACATTTCCGCCCCCTGCATGCTATCCAATTGCTTTTGAAAAAGTTCTTCATTGACAATCTTGGCCGTTCGGGTAAACTTGTTTTTAGCGAAGGAATAATACACTTCGGTAGCCTGCTCAGAAGCGGGCATGGGCGCAGGTGCTTTTTGACTGTTGGGCCCCAACATACTGGCTTCCTGAAAGGTGTTGAACGCATTGTTCACCTCGCTGATATCTTTAAAATCACTAAAAAGGTCGAACAGCATTTCCTTTTTTTCGGGATTCATCACCATACGCAGGTTGAAGGGTTCCAAACGTTTCAGTTTGGCCTGTTCTTCAGGTGCCAATTGGGCAATGCTATCCTTATGCTCTTCCAAAAAATCTTTGAAAGAAATGATACTGTCCACCGCCTTCTCATCCGTTTTGGCCAATTCTTCACCACCCATCTCCATCATATCGGAGCCATCAAATTTGATGGAAAGCTTTCCGGAGCCGTTTTCCTGTAAATGGATTTCCTCGGTAAAATTGCACGAACTGATTAGGGCAATGGCCAAAAGACCAACCAACAACTGGATTTTTCTGATCATGGTTTTGTGTTTAATGGCATATCGTACTGCAGACATACCTTCTTTCGGGCTAAAAATAGCACAATAGCCCTTCTTCCACAATAAAGCAACCAAAGTAATTGCACTATGTGGAACCTTGTTGACAAGAATCAATTAAGCTTTTTAGTTGGGATTGTTCAAAATGATCAATGCCGCAATAACACCGGGCACCCAACCACAAAACGTCAACAGAAGGACAATCAGAACTGACCCGCAGCCTTTACCGATTACGGAAAGGGGAGGGAAAAGTATGGCCAACAAAACTCTCCAGAAACTCATTTTTTTGATTTTGATTGATGATACTTATTGGTAGTTAAATGACGCATTTTGTTACATAAAACTACTATTTTTAACATCCATCCCTGCATTATGAGGTTTTGTTTTTTTGTCTTCCTTTTCCAAATATCATTCCTGTCGGCGCAATACCGATTTTCAGGGGAAGTATCGCCCGAAAATGCCGGTAACGCCATCTATTTATCCTTGGTGGAGGACTACCGAAAGTCATCGCGGGTGTATCTGGATCAAATCGTGAAAAAGGTGGAAGTGGATTCCTTGGGCCGGTTTCTTTTTGAAGGCGATAACCTCACTACTGAAAACCGAATGTATCGTATCCATTTGGATGGTTGTTCGGAAGAATCCTCGGGAGCCCACTTTTTAGGGCAATGCAACAACAGCAAAAGTGTGCTGTTCATTGCGAACAATACCGATACGGTGCAGTTCCCCACCTCTTTCGAGGAACAATCGCTCTGCACCATAAACTCTACCAATCCGAAATCTTCCTTATTGTTGGAATGGGAAATCCTAAAGGAACGCATGGCCTATGATTTTGTGGATTACCCCAGTGAGACCAGCAAAAATCTCAACATGAAAAAATGGTTCTCGGAGCTACAAAATTTTGGAGAAAAGGCCAACGAACCTTTGGTTGAACTCTTGATCTTCGATTTTTTATCGGACAAAAGGAATGAAACCTATTCCCATTATCTTCAGGATGTAAGTGTTAACCCATATTATGGAGAATTGTCCAACCGATTGGAACAAACCTATCCAGATGCCAACTTTACCCAAGAATATGAGGCTGAAATTAGCACGGACAAGGATTTGGCAACTTTTAATCAACCCAAAATAGCGAAGTGGGTTTGGGTGGCACTTTTAATATTGGTGCTATCTCTTTTGGGCAATCTTTACTTTTTTGTCAACCGAAGGGCCAAGCTTAAAACCCACAGTGATGACCTTTTACAGAAACTCACCCCTCAAGAGCAAAAAATTGTGCACTACATTTTGTTGGACAAGAGCAACAAGGAGATTGCCAGTGCTCTTTTTGTGAGCCTCAGTACCGTGAAGACACACATCAACAACCTGTACAAAAAGCTGGACATTTCATCTAGGGAAGAAATCGTATTGCTCTTCCAAAAATAAAAATCGACCCTAGGTCTAGTCCCCATTTCCATCTGCCAAAATCGGCATAACCCCTTCATTTTGATGAATTTTCCAGCGAAATCATAAATCTGGAACATCATGAAACACACATCTACCCTTTTGTTGGTCCTTACTTCGCTTGCTAGTTTTTCTCAGGAATTCAACAAAGAGATCAAAATGGAAAACGGCCAAACCTTTATGGTCGGCAAAATCAATTTGGATGGCTTGTCCACTGCTCCCTATGCCCAATGGTTCCAAAAAGGTATGGAAGACTACGCCGTGGACCAGACCTTGGTCGACCTTTTCAAAAAAAACCTCAAAACCTACCATATCCAACTTTTTTTGGGTACTTGGTGTGGTGATAGCAGGCGGGAAACCCCAAGAATCATCAAAATTCTGGAAGCAGCCCAATTTCCTATGGACCAATTGGAAATTGTAGCCTTGGACCACAGAAAGGAGCATTACAAGAAAAGTCCGACTGGCGAAGAGAAAGGTCTGAACATCATCAAAGTACCTACCATCATCTTTTTCAAGGACGGAAAAGAGGTCAACCGGATCGTGGAAAGTCCGTTGGAATCGCTTGAGGAAGACATGGCCCAAATTATCCTCAACAAACCTTACACACCCCATTATGCATATTAAAGCAAGCCGAGGCAAGGAATTAAAGCGCAAAAGTGTAATTTTGCGCTTTAATTTTTAATAGACTATGCAACTATCGGAACAAGAAATCGTTCGAAGGGAAAAATTGACCAAACTCAGGGAGATGGGCATCAACCCATACCCCGCAGCATTGTATCCTGTTGATGCCACTTCCAAGAGCATCAAGAATGATTTTGAGGAAGGCAAGAAGGTGGTGATTTCCGGTAGGTTGATGTCGCGCAGGATCCAAGGTAAGGCATCCTTTGCGGAACTTCAGGATAGTGAAGGCCGTATACAGGTGTATTTTAACCGTGATGAAATTTGTCCCGGTGATGACAAAGACCTGTATAACGAAGTCTATAAAAAACTGTTGGACATCGGGGATATCATCGGTGTGGAAGGCGAACTGTTCACCACTCAAGTAGGTGAAAAAACAGTAATGGTGAAAAATTTCACCCTGCTCAGCAAATCCTTGCGACCCCTTCCCCTACCAAAGGTAGATGCCGAAGGAAAAGTGTACGATGAGTTCAACGATGCCGAGTTGCGTTACCGCCAAAGGTATGTGGACCTGATCGTGAATCCCCATGTGAAGGATACTTTCATCAAAAGGACCAAGATTACCAGTAGTATTCGGGAATTCTACAATCAAAAAGGATATTTGGAAGTGGAGACCCCTATTTTGCAACCCATTCCCGGTGGTGCAGCGGCACGTCCGTTCTTAACGCATCACAATGCGTTGAACATTCCTTTGTACCTGCGCATTGCCAATGAATTGTATCTCAAAAGATTGATTGTTGGTGGCTTTGATGGCGTGTATGAGTTCGCCAAGGATTTCCGCAACGAAGGGATGGACCGCACCCACAATCCAGAGTTTACCGTAATGGAACTCTATGTGGCCTATAAGGACTACAACTGGATGATGGATACTACCGAAAAACTGTTGGAAAAAGTCGCCATTGATGCCACAGGCAGTACCAAAGTAACGGTTGGTGAGCACGAAATTGAGTTCAAGGCACCGTATCCAAGGGTTCCTATTTTAGAGGCCATCAAAATCCACACAGGTTACGATGTGGCCGACATGGAAGAGGACCAACTTCGTGAAGTGGCCCAAAAACTGGGCATCGAAGTGAACGAAACCATGGGTGTTGGTAAATTGATCGACGAAATTTTTGGTGAAAAATGTGAACACCACTACATACAGCCCACCTTCATCATCGATTATCCAAAGGAGATGAGCCCGTTGACCAAGGAACACAGGGAAAATCCAAGGTTGACCGAACGTTTTGAGTTGATGGTGAACGGGAAGGAACTGGCCAATGCCTATTCCGAGCTCAACGACCCCATTGATCAAAGGGAACGTTTTGAAGATCAGTTGAAACTTTCCGAAAAAGGGGATGATGAAGCCATGTTCATTGACCAAGATTTCCTTAGGGCATTGGAATATGGAATGCCTCCAACTTCCGGTATCGGTATTGGCATAGACCGTTTGGTGATGCTGATGACCAACAATTCTTCCATTCAAGAAGTGTTGTTCTTCCCGCAAATGCGACCCGAAAAGAAAAAGGTAGAACTCTCCGAAGAGGAAAAAATCATCATGGACCTATTGAAACCTGTTGGCCAAATGCCATTGGGCGAACTAAAGGACAAAAGTGGTTTGAGCGGCAAAAAATGGGACAAGAGCACCAAGAACTTGGCTAAGCTTGGCATTTTTGAGGTCTCCAAAACAGATGATGGGCTATTTGCAATCGCCAAATAACCTTTTACTCTTATTTTTAAAATTTAACAAAAAAGCATAGCTTAGAATCCCAAATGGAACTAAGCAAGAAAATAGGGCTCGTTTTAGGGCCCATCGCCTTTTTGATCTTGAACAATTTGCCCTTTGAGTTGGTATCAGCCAAAGGAGATCCCGTAATTGCTGTTGCTTCTTGGATGTTGATCTGGTGGATCACGGAAGCAGTATCCATATCGGTTACGGCGCTTTTACCACTGCTCCTTTTACCCATTTTAAAGATTTTGTCCATTGCAGAAGTTGGTGCCAATTATGGTAGTCCCATCGTGTTCCTGTTCTTTGGCGGGTTTGTTATGGCCTTGGCCCTGGAGAAGGTAAACCTGCACAGACGGATTGCCCTCAATATTATTCGGCTTACGGGAACCACTCCCAACAAAGTGGTGCTCGGTTTTATGATCGCTACGGGGTCGCTGAGCATGTGGATCAGTAACACGGCCAGTACCGTGGTGATGCTACCCATTGCCCTTTCCGTAATCAATCTTTTGGTGGATGATGCGGATGGTTTCACCAAGAATGACCAGAATTTCGCCCTTAGTGTGATGCTCGGTATCGCTTTTTCTGCCAATGCCGGGGGAATTGCCACCGTTATTGGTACACCACCCAATTCGGTATTAATTGGACTGTTGGAAAATGAATACAATACGGAAATCTCGTTCATAAAATGGATGAGTATCGGCCTTCCCTTCGCCATCATCATGATCGGTGTTTCTTATTTAGTGCTCGTCAAATGGATGTTCCCCAATAGAGACCTCAAGTTCAATGCCTCCAAGGATGTTATCCATACTGAATTGGAAAAATTAGGGCCTACGTCTGGTAAGGAAAAAATGGTTTTGGCCATTTTTGGGGTCACCGTGTTCCTTTGGATTTTTAGGACCTTGATCAATGCCATTTTCCCCAAATTGGGGCTGACGGATACCATGATCAGTATTTTTGCCGCCATTGCCCTGTTCGCCATTCCCTACAATATTAAGAAAGGGGACTTCATCATCGAATGGAAAGATACCTCACGTTTGGCTTGGGGTATTTTGATTCTATTTGGGGGTGGATTGGCCTTGGCCCAAGGCATGTCAACCAGTGGTATTGTGGATATGGTGGCCAATGCCATTGCGGAGAGTCAAATCAGTGTATTGCTTACGGCCGCCCTGCTTATCTTCTTGATGCTTTTTATGACGGAACTGATGAGCAATGTGGCATTGGTGGCCGTTTTGGCACCCGTGGTTGCAGGTATTGCTATCGGTCTGGACATTCCTATATTGTATTTATTGATTCCGGTGACCATTGCCAGTAGCTGCGCCTTTATGCTACCGATGGCCACTCCGCCAAATGCCATTGTATTTGCCAGTGGGTATGTAAAAATCCCTCAAATGGCACGTGTGGGTTTTATATTGAATCTGATAGCGGTGGTGTTGCTGGTTTTAGTCTTTAAGTTTGTAGTTCCCGTATTGTTTTAAATAATAAATGGCCCTTCCGGGCGGAAGGGCCATTCACAAACTAACTAACTCAAAAAAATGTAAGAAACTAACTCAACCTTACTTTACTCAATTATTTTTATTGGGCCTCTGCCCTTCGGTTCTTTGATACAAATGTATGACTGAATAAAGTGAAGATTTTTATAATTAGCCTTTTGTTAACGGTTAACGGCTGGCTCCCAAAAATGGCTTTTTCAGTGATTTTGCCCATACCTTGACAAACTTTCAGCCCCTCTTCCCTTATTTTGACTTTCTTATTGGGTTCCTTCCCTTTTCATACATTTTATAGCGAATTCCTCAAAGGTGTTATTTTTTTGTTAATCAAGTTTTTATAGGGATTTCCTTAACACATCTTACTGTAAATAAAAAGCCCTCTTGCGAGGGCCTTTCATAGCTAACTAACTCAAAAATTTTGTAAAATGAAAACTAAACCATCTTACCAGATTGCCCCTGCGTAAGGGTCAAAATTTTCTGGGAGATACACGGAGGTATCAAAACCCAAATCTATTTTTTCATCCTCTTCCATGTAGTTGATGGAACCTATTGCCACCACGTTGGTGTACGGATCAAAATTGGCAGGAAGTAGATATTTGCTATCGATACCCAATTCCAATTCCACTTCATCATCCTCTATATAGGTAAAGGATTTAAGATCTACATAAACCTCGAACGGAGAGAATCCCTCAGGTAGATAATCTTCTGTATCGAATCCAAGATCCATATCCTCTTCCTCGATATAGTTGATGGAACTCACTTCTACCACATCGGTATAAGGATCAAAATCCGCAGGTAAATACTTTTGGGTCTCAAAACCAAGGTTGGGTTCAACTTCGTTCTCGAGGTATATGATAGAATTCAGATCAAAATAGTTTTTATAGGGGTTGAAACCTTCGGGAAGGTAATCCGAGGTGTCAAAACCAAGATCGACTTCCACATCATCTTCTATATATACTATTTCATTCAGATCCAACTCATAGGACCAATCTGATTTATGACTCAGATCCAAAGTTGATTCACTACCTTCCGCACTGAGGTTCAATGCAGTATAACTGTTTTCCAATGTGCCCTGACTATCAGTTTTGGACTGATGAGTAACGGCGTTCTGCTGTTCGTTTGCTATGGCGGCACTACTTAAAAGGACACATCCATAGACCATTAATAACTTGTTCATTTTTTGATTGAATTTTTTGATTGATGTTATGCTTATAAGACTATGCAGATTTTAAATTGTTACAGCAATTATGATTTTTTTACGAAAAACAGATGCCGCTTAAGCCCAGCAAAACAAGGCGTTTCAGCCGAAACCATCAGTAAAACGCAGGACTGCGAAAGATTCGTATATCACTCGAAAAAAATGTGCATTAATATTTATTTAACAGTAACTTTTAATGATTTTTAGGTTCTTTGGTAGCTTTAGTTATCCAAACTGACTTATAATGATCAAAAAAAATCTACCTAAACTAATCGTATTGTTCCTATTATTGGGTTTCTACCAACCAGCGGAAGCCCAACTTTTCAAAAAGAAGAAAAAAGCAACCGAGGAAAAAAAGGAGTCGAAGCCCAAACCTGGTGAGATCCAACCTTATGATAAGGTCATCACCAAGGACGCCAAAACCGATGCCGGGCTTTTTAGCGTGCACACCGTGGACGACAAATATTACTATGAAATTCCGGATTCCCTTTTCAACAGGGAAATGTTGATGGTAAGCCGAATCTCCAAAACCGCTACCGGAATTGGTTTTGGTGGTGGCAAGATCAATACCCAAGTGCTCCGCTGGGAGAAAAAACCAAAACAGGTATTGCTTCGGGTAGCCTCCTATGAAAATGTGGCGGCTGATTCGCTGCCTATCCATGAAGCGGTGGTGAACTCCAACTTTGAGCCCGTACTGTACGCTTTTGAGATCAAGGCCTTCAATAAAAAGGATAGCCTGAACCCGGCAACGGTCATCGAGGTAGACCCTATGTTTACCAAAGATGTGAATGCCCTTGGCCTACCCGAAGGCATTCGTAAGAGATATAAGGTTACACGGTTGGACAGTGACCGTAGTTATATCGAATCCGTTAAAAGTTATCCGCTGAACATTGAAGCGCGCCATGTAAAGACCTATATTTCCAACGATCCACCCAGTAATGAAAGTTTGGGTTCCATTTCTCTGGAAATCAACAATTCCATGATTTTGTTGCCCAAAGAACCCATGAAGCGTCGTTATTTTGACGAACGCGTAGGATGGTTTGCCAGAGGTCAAGTCGATTATGGTCTCGATGCCCAAGAGAGTAAGACCGTCACCTATTTGGACCGATGGAGGTTGGAAGTAAAGGACGAGGACATTGAAAAATTTAAGGCCGGGGAACTGGTAGAACCTAAAAAACCTATCATCTATTATGTAGACCGGGCCACCCCGAAAGAATGGGTACCTTTTATTAAACAAGGTATAGAAGATTGGCAAGTTGCCTTTGAGGCTGCCGGTTTTAAAAATGCTATCCTTGCCAAGGACCCTCCCACTCCTGAAGAAGACCCTGAATGGTCTCCTGAGGATGTACGATATTCTGTAGTACGCTATTTGGCTTCACCCATTCCAAATGCCAATGGGCCTCACGTGAGTGACCCTCGTAGTGGTGAGATTTTGGAATCGGATATTAACTGGTACCACAATGTAATGAGCTTGCTACGTGGATGGTATTTTGTGCAGACAGCTGCCATTAATCCCGAAGCTCAAAAAACCCAGTTTAAAGAAGCAATCATGGGCCGTTTGATTCGTTTTGTATCTTCTCATGAAGTAGGTCACACCCTAGGTTTGCCCCACAATATGGGGAGTAGCGTTGCTTATCCTGTAGATTCATTGCGTTCCAAGGTCTTTACCCAAAAATATGGTACGGCACCATCCATTATGGACTATGCACGTTTCAACTATGTGGCCCAACCGGGCGATGAAGGGGTTGCCTTAATGCCGAACATCGGTGTGTACGACAAGTATGCCATTAGTTGGGGATACCGTCCAATTTTGGACAAGACGGCCAAGGAAGAAAAACCAATTTTGAACAGTTGGATCACTGAACATGCCGATGACCCCATGTACCGATTCGGACACCAACAAGTGGGCGACATACACGATCCAAGCTCACAAACCGAGGATTTGGGTGATGATGCCATCAAAGCCAGCTTATATGGTATCGCCAACTTAAAACGAATCATGCCCAACCTGATGGCCTGGACCACCGAAGATGGGGAAAATTATGCCGATTTGGAAACCATGTACGGACATGTAGTTTCCCAATTTGCAAGATACATGGGCCACGTGGCCAACAACATTGGCGGCGT
This sequence comes from Flagellimonas aequoris, assembly GCF_003584165.1. GTDB lineage: Bacteria > Bacteroidota > Bacteroidia > Flavobacteriales > Flavobacteriaceae > Flagellimonas > Flagellimonas aequoris. Next base: position 29,390 of record NZ_QXFJ01000023.1, read on the forward strand.
ATACGAATACCATAAAACTGCCGATCAAGAAGGTGCCGTGTACACTCATGTGAGTAAGCAACATCAAAAAGATTGTATGAACTTCTTACAGGAGCAATTGTTTGCCACTCCCGAATGGATGATCGACCAAAACATCTTCAACAAAATTCAATACTCCGGTTCTGTGGAGCGTATTCGTGCTTTGCAAGAGCGTTACCTAAACACCATGTTGCAATTGGGTAAATTGGCCAGGGTCATCGAAAACGAAACTATCAATGGGGATAAAGCCTATGGTTTGTTGGAAATGATGAGAGACCTTCGCAGGGGTATCTGGTCCGAAACCCGAAGCGGTAAAACCATCGATACCTATAGAAGAAACCTTCAGAAAGCGCATATTGATCGTTTGGCCTATTTAATGACCGCCGATAACGAAGCAAAACTTCCAGATTTTGGGGGATACCGCAAGTCTACCGCTGTCAATAGTAGTCAGTCCGATATCCGTTCAGTGGCAAGGGCAGAACTCAATAATTTGAAAGGAGATATCCGATCTGGTCTATCCCGAATTTCAGATCCCATGAGCCGTTATCACCTTCAGGATGCCTTGGAGCGCATCGACATGATCTTAGATCCCAAATAGGGACATCCTCTTATAGGATTTTACTTTTACAAGGTGTAACCGAGATATCTACTGGTTACACCTTGTTTTTTAACCCCTTCACATCTCTATAGGATCATTTCGCAACATATCGTGGTGATTAAAATATGGTTTGATTATCTTAGTTATCCCAAATCTCAACATCATGACCTACAAAATCAAGAGCCTCATCTATTTCTCCTGTTTTGTGCTGGCTTCCCTTATCTACTATGTGGTAGATCAGCACGATCAATTCCAAGAACAAATGGCAAACAAATCTTACGTGGAAGCGAACTTCCACGATGCCAATTCCTTGGAACAACCCAAAGAAGACCAAGAGGAAGTACAACCGTAAATCCTCCCAATCCCATTTATTGTTAAAAGCTTCATAATTGTTGTGTTAATGGTTAAACCAACGGGCATTGCCATTGTCCAAGGTTCAAAATCATTAAAAATTTAAGCATATGAAACGATTAGCAGTAGTATTGGTCCTGCTCGCCACTATAGGTGTAGCGGCCCAAAAAAATGAAGGTCCAAGAATGCCAAAAGGACCAAAAATGGACATGACGGCCGAGGAGATGGCCACTTTACAGACCAAACACATGACTTTGGCCCTCGATTTGACCAAGGCACAACAAGACAAGGTGATGAAACTGAATTTGGAAGAAGCCCAGCTTAGAAAAGAAAAGTGGGCCGAGATGAAGGCCTTGAAAGAAAGTGGTGAGTGGAAAAAACCCACATCAGAGGAAAAATTTGAAAGGGAAAATGCCCGATTGGACCAGCAAATTGCTTTCCAAGCCAAAATGAAAGAAGTATTGAACGATGAGCAATACCAATCTTGGAAAGATATGAGAAAACACAAAGCCATGCATGGCAAAAAGAAAATGCAGGAGAGAGGGAGAAGAGGATAGTGTTTTTTGTTGATTTTAAGAAGCCGCGCCTGCCATGGTCGCGGCTTCTTTTGTTTTAATCATCTTCTATTTGTAGTTCTTCACCCGGTCGTCATTAATCACACCACTCCAATTGAGCCCGTAGGCAAAATCATAGGCATTGCCTTCGGAGTCAATATAGGGTTCCATATCCCTGGGCACGTCCTCGAACTGGAGTTCCACTGTTTTCATATCCACTGGCATCTGGAACGGCAATAGTGCTGATGGTTCCACCTTGCCTGAAACCAAATCCATCAAAGCTTGATCCTGAACTCCCATTTGTACCAATATGGCCGAAGCATAGGGTTCAATCTCCGCAAAAACCATAGGTTTGGATACTCTCACAATTACCACGACAGGTTTTTCGCCGATTTTTTTCTTGGTGTCCTTCACCAAATCCATATCGGTGGTGTTGGAGGCCAAAAAGGTTTTTCCTTTGTAGGTTCGGTTGGTGAAATCTTCCATAGGACTACCTCCTGCCAAGCTGCTATCCCTTGCATAGGTTGCGGTGTAGGTACCATATTGCAAACTGATGGGAACATATCCGTTGCCTCCTTTTTCAGTGTCCGAAACGTCATAACCCACTCCCCCGTTGGGATTTTCTATACCTACAAGGGCAAAATCGGCTTCATCTGGGTTTTCCACCACTTCAAAGTATTTGGCCACCACCTCCATATTGAAGGGATAATCCAAACGTTCCGGAGTTTCCATTCCAAACCAATTACGACTGGGTGCCACATACCGTTTGGGCACAAAGACTTTTTTCTTGTCTTTCATAGGTAGGGCATTCCCTTGATTTTTTAACATGACCACAGACCGCAATTGTGCTTGGTAACCAGCCTCCATAAATTCGGGTTTGCCCACGGTTGCCTCGGTTTCGGGTACATCCAAATACGGATTTTCAAAAAGTCCGGTCCTAAAAATATTTTTTAGCAAACGCACTGCGGAAATTTCAAACCGCTTGCGCATGTATTCCTCTCCATGTTCCTTCACCCCCATCTGATAGGCTTCGATCACGGGGTCCATATCATTGTTGCCACCAAACTGGTCACAACCTGCTTCAATGATCTTGTAGTGTCTTTCAGCAACACTTAGGTTCTCCACACCCCATGGTTTTCCTTCAAAAACATATACAGAACTCACATCACGGGTAATGGCCCAATCAGTACATACCACTCCATCATAGCCGTATTTTTCTCTCAATAAATTGGTTATCAAATATTTATTATAGGAATTACCTACACTTTCACCGTTTACGGTATCCCTTCCTGTGGAAATGGTATAGTACGGCATTACAGCGGAAGCCATTCCTGTTGCACCTTTCAGTTTAAAGGCCCCTTCGGTGAACGGTTTGAGATGGTCCTTTAAATTATTTCCCGGATAAACCGCATAGGCTCCATAACCAAAATGGGCATCACGCCCTCCTTCTTCGGGACCACCCCCGGGCCAGTGTTTCACCATCGCATTTACACTCTGATACCCCCAACCACCATCATCGGAAGATTGGAATCCATCCACATAGGCCCTGGCCATATCGGTGGCCAATTTCGGGTCCTCACCCATGGTTCCATCAAAACGGGACCAACGGGGTTCCGTGGCCAAATCAATTTGGGGTGAAAGTGCCGTGGCAATACCCAGTGCGCGATATTCTCTGGATGCAATGTCCCCGAATTGTTGCATGAGTCCCGGATCAAAACTGGCCGCAATACCCAAACTACTAGGCCACATAGAAATGCGGCCACCCGCGCCGGCATTGAACTCGGCATAGGAATCACTGCCATGCCTTGGATCGGAGCTAGTATTGATTGGGATTCCCATACCTATTCCTTCCACAAAAGCCTGTGCGTTGTTGTTCCATTGTGCAGCAACTCCGGGAGTCTGTACACTGGTGATCAGTACATGTCTGAGGTTATCATCCTTTAAAAATATTTTCTGAGCATCGGAAAGATCACTGGCCTTGGCGCCACTTTCTGCAAAGGGTTTTCCATTATAGGTCACAGGACCAAAAAAGCTGTTTCCTCCACCGGGAATCGATTGGTGGGCACTGTACAGCATAAGCCCCGCGATCTGCTCCACACTCATTTTGGAAGCCAGATCGGTTGCCCGTTCCTCTGCGGTAAGCCTCCAATCCTCATAGGGATCCAAGGTGCCATTTTTGTTCAGGTCCTTAAAGGCAAATCGGTCTACGGTCAAAATCTTTACTTCGGATTCAGGAGCATAACCCAGAGTGGCGCCATCCGTATTATCTACCAAGGTGTAGCCTTCCTTTTCAGCCTCCTTCCATTTGGGTCCACAGGCCACCACCAAAAAAGGTAAGGCAGCGGCCAAGAGGTATTTTGTTACTTTTTTCATTTTAAGGTTTGTTAGTTAATTGTAGTTCAGAAATTAATCCATTGAATTTACGGAATGATGGTCGAGTACGGAAATCCTTTTTAGCAATTTCCGGCGTATATATTACAACTGCCCTAAGAACTGCCTAAATCTTAACCCTTAAAATCCAATAAAGATGAAAGCACGTTTCTTGTTTACCGTTATAACCACCCTTTTTGTATTGACCACCAATTTTGCGCAAGAGAAATTGCATTGCCCACCTTCGGAATGTGAATTTCAACCGGGTGACCAGGCCTACGCCTTTGGACACAAGATCAAATTAAGGACCGAACCCAACACTACCTCCTCGGTGCTGGAAGAACTGAAAATCGGGGAATGGGTCAAAATCCTTGAAAAAACACCGTTCTCGTGGCCTTATAAAGGATTCGACTCCCCGTTTTACAAAGTAAAATACAATGGCATGACAGGTTACATCCTTGGCGGGTTATTATCCGCGGAACGAAAAACCGTGGCCGGACAAAATTATTTTTTCGCCTATTCGCGCGAAGGGGAGAATATTTTCTTGAATATAAGAACCGTGGTGCACGGCTCCTATATGGAAAAGAAGGTCTCCCTTAAAAATCCCCATTTTTCTATCAGGACCTTGGGTGACAAGGGTGTTCCCAACCTTGATGGGATTCTCTATATCGATTATCTGGCGGATGCATCCAATGATGAGGATGGCGGCATCTATCTGTTCCTCAACCATTTTAACCTATGTCAGGCCATTGAGCTTTCGCAAATTACCGATGCGGGGGTATACTATCATTCCGAAAAATTCATTTTTCCGGATGACAAAGGCGGAATTCCGAATAAGGTACTCTACAAAATGGAGAAGGGAAAAAACCTGGATGTGGCCACACAATGGCTCCAAACTTCTGTGGAAACCCGTATTTTGACCTGGACCGATGGAACCCTTTCGCCAAATATTCGGGAAAAATGAAGACTGCCATAAGGTTTGACCAATAATCTCGCAATTTTATCGTTTATATAACCGATATTTTTATTTATCGTTTTTTTTACCGATATTTATATTAATCGTTTAATTAACCGATATATGACAGCGATTATCACTGGGGATATCATCAACTCCAAGGACCATAAAACCAGCAAATGGTTGCCCTTATTAAAGCAAGCACTAAGCCGTTACGGCACTGAACCTTTGGCATGGGAAATTTACCGTGGCGATAGTTTTCAATTGGAGACAAGCCCGGAACAGGCACTCGAAGCGGCCCTTTATATCAAGGCGCACCTTAAACAGATACGGCATTTGGATGTTCGTGTGGCTATCGGACTGGGAGAAAAGGATTATGTGGCCGAAAAGATTACCGAATCCAACGGTACGGCCTTTGTACGCTCAGGGGAATGCTTTGATGGTCTTAAAAAACAGACATTGGCCATCAATTCCGATAACGAGGCATTTGATACCACCATGAACCTCATACTGCAATTGGCAACCTTGACCATGGACAATTGGCTACCGGCCACTGCAAAAATCGTTTGCACGGCCATGGAAAACCCTGAAGCCAACCAAAAGGAGATTGCCACCCTATTGGACAAATCGCAAAGTACCATCAGCGAGGCATTGATCCGTGCAGGATTTGACGAAGTGCAAAAAATGATCCATTTTTACAGAACCCAACTCGCACAACTATGACACTGTTAGCCCTAAAACTGATATTGGCCCATTTTATAGGGGATTTTGTGCTGCAACCCGGTAAATGGGTAGAGGACAAGCTCCAAAAAAAGGGAAGATCCAAATACTTGTACTTTCACGTTGGAGTGCATTTGTTGCTGCTGTTGCTCTTTTTGCAGTTTCAACATTTGGGAGCCGTTGCCCTGATTGTGATCTCACACTATTTGATCGACCTGGGGAAACTGTCCCTTACCAATCCCAAAAACTATCGTTGGCTTTTTGTGGTGGACCAAGTGTTGCACCTTTTGGTCTTGGCCGCCATCCTGTACTGGATCGAACCCTTCCAGATTCCCTTCTCTGACCTGTTTCAAGAAAAGCATCTATTGTTGATTACCTTTTTGGTATTTGTGACCTATGTTTCCGGTATCATCATGCGGATGCTATTGGCCCCTTACATTGATGAAATCGCCAAGGATGACGAATCGGGTGAGGGTGGCTCATTAAAAAATGCCGGAACCTATATCGGTATGCTGGAACGCCTCTTTGTATTTGGATTTATTTTGATGCAGCAATGGGCGGCCATTGGGCTACTCATCGCGGCCAAGTCTGTCTTCCGGTTCGGGGACCTTAATAAGGGAAAAAACCGAAAATTGACCGAATATGTCTTGATAGGTACCTTGCTCAGTTTTGGGCTGGCCATCCTTTCGGGGATGGGTTACGCCTATCTGGTCGGAAATCTCTGATCCAACAAAAAACCGTCCCCTAAGGGACGGCTCTCACTGAAATAAATAATGGGCACTACTTAATCATAAGATGTGCTGATCATTCAGCACCTTCATACTTTCCAATATATTGCTCACGGCCAAGGTCATGGACTTTGCCGAAATGGTGGCACCGGAAATACCATCGATGTCCTCTCCGTAAACAAGGGTTTCCCCTGATTTTTTCCCAATGAACTGCTTCAACCAACGTTGGCTGCCCACTTGTCGGCCATGATCTTCACGATAGATCAGGATCTTTGATTTTTTAACGGCCAGTTCCGGGGTGAACAATACCACATAGTCAAAAACATTTTTCAAACTAGGAGCCTCGCCCAAGTACACATATCCCACAGTCGATTCCCTTGTTTTGATCCTGAAAAGATTTTCGCCTCCCAATTCCGAAAGCGTTTTTTGGTTCAGGGCAGCATCCACAACAATTGGTTCCAAAGAAAAATCCTCCAACTCAAAAGTAGTCTGAACGGCATTATCCACTTTTTCCTGAAGCTTGGGGGAAATCTTGGGCATTTGGAAAGCTACAAGAAAAAAGGCCGTGCATAACACGGCCCCGCCAAGGGCCTTAAACCTATTTTCCCTCAGCATTTGTAGCTTGTTTTTTATCGGTGATAAACTTGTTGATGGTTTCCAGAACCTGAGCCTTATTGGCACCTTGTTCCTCCAACTGGTAAAAGTGCATAAAAAGGGGTTGGCCATCCACTTGTTTCAGAAGTGTTAGGTCACCTTCACGGTTATAAACCTCGTCCCAGGCATCGCGTGCCACGGACCAAAAATCCTTATGGGTGGCCCACCAATCGGCAGCAACCTTACAGTCGGAATCGGCTACTTTTTTGTAGATATTGTATCCCTTTTCCTGGGCCAACAACACATCGGTTTCACCATCTTTTCGGATAATCTTGTCATTGTCCTGTTCGTGTACCCACCCGGTCGAAGTAATCTCTTGTCTATTACCACGGCTCATGACATTATAGTCACTTCTCTTGGAGTATTCCCTTCGGGGAAGTGGCGAATCGCTACGGTTCTCCCAATAATGCTTACCATCAAAATGTACCCAAGTGGAAGACCCTGAATATCTAGGGCTATCATCCACCTGATATACCTTTTGGGTCCACTGCCCCTTCACTTCACTAGTAGGCAATTGGGTAAAAGTCCAGCTATTGTCTTTGTTGTAATGGTATACTTTTTGGTTTTCGAACAACCAATCCTGTCGCCAGTGTTTGATCACGGTGCTGTCATTGATCACCAATAAATGTTGAAGGGAAATTTTATTGTCCTCATCAATGATGGGCAAAGCCAATTCCAAAGCTTTTGAAGTATAATCCAGTTTCTTTTCGTAGTCGATTTCTGGAGCGAAGGTTTCCGTGTACTTAAAAGTCACCTCATAACATCCGCACATATCCAGAATGGCCTGTCGGTCCAAATCTTTCTTTTTTTGGGAATAGCCCATGGAAGTGCCTATAGCCATGAGCATCAGGAAGATGATTGATTTTTTCATAATGGTATCAGTTAGATCTTGTCAAATTGTTCTGGACAAAAATACTAAACTTATTTAGATTGAATAAAAATAAAATATATATTTGTCGCAAAATAAATTAGAATGAATCTAAATAAGCATCGATTAAGTCTGTTTTTAGCCCTCTTTGCCTGTTTGCATGTCATCGGTCAGGAAAACAGTCCTTCACAAAAAGATTCCATTCTAACCGAAAATTTGGATGAAGTAGTGGTCACGGCCACTCGAACCATCAGACAATTGTCTTCCTTGCCCCTGCCCGTTACCCTGATCGCAAAAAAGCAGTTGCAACAAACCGGATTTACCCGCCTGAACGAGATCCTGAACGAGCAAACCGGTATCATCATGACCCCAGATGCCACCATTGGAGGAGGAGAAGGTGTTCAAATTCAAGGAATTGCTTCCGACTATGTTCTGGTCTTGATCGATGGGGTTCCCGTTGTAGGTCGCAGTTCGGGTAATCTAGACCTTAGCCGCTTTGCCATTGGCAACATCAAACAAGTGGAAGTGGTGAAAGGTCCTTCCTCCAGTCTTTTTGGTTCCGAAGCCTTAGGTGGCGTTATCAACATCATCACGGAAAAACCTTCCACGGAAAAAATCAATGGGCAGGTTTCCTATCGAATGGCCAGTTTCAACAACCAGAATACCAACCTCACCATCAACCAGAAAGGAAAAAAACTGGGATATTCCCTATTTGCAGACCGGTTGAGTACCGATGGTTACGACCTTACTCCTACCCAAGAAGGCCAAACCATAAATCCCTTTTATAATTACACCCTTAATGGACGCTTGTATGTAGATGTTTCCGATACCTGGGATGTTTTTGCCTCGGGCAGGTATTTTTATCAGGAATTTGATGTTGCCCCAAGTACCAGTGAAGAGCAAGATTTGAACCTTCACCTTAAGGTGAACCACAAAGCGACATCCAAAAGTCAGTTACAATATGAACTGTACTACACCAATTATGTAACGGATGAAAAGAGCATTGACCCCATCGACAATGAACTGCTGATTGCCAATGATTTTAATCAAAAATTGTTCCGACCGGAAGTTCGTTTCAACCATTCCTTTTCACCCCAAAACATCCTTACCATTGGCGGTGGATACAACTTTGAACAATTGGAACGATCCCTTTTTGCAGGTGATGTTTCGTTTGAATCGCAATACCTCTATTCCCAATTCGATTTTAAACCATTGGATGACCTCAACCTTATTGTGGGTGCCCGATTTGACAACCACAGTGAGTATCATTCGCAACTCAGTCCAAAGATTTCAGGTCGGTATGATGTGTCACCTTCATTTGCCATTAAAGCATCCGTGGGTAGTGGTTTCAAAGCCCCAGATTTTAGACAATTGTATCTGGATTTCACCAATGCTGCCGGCGGGGGATATTCGGTTTTTGGAAAGGAAGTGGAACAGGCCGGGATCGATCGCCTTCAAGAAAACGATGAAATTGCCACCCTTCAAGTGGACGCCTCCGAATTGGGTGAACCCTTGGATGCAGAAAGTTCCATTGGATATAATCTGGGTTTCGTGGTAAAAAGAGGAAAACTCTCCACGGAGTTCAACTTTTTCCGAAACGACTTTAAAAACCTTATCGATACCCGAATCTTGGCGTCCAAGACGAATGGGCAGAATGTTTTTGGGTATATCAACCGTGACCGGGTCTACACTCAAGGCTTCGAAATGGATATCCGATACAAACCTTGGAAAAACCTCAACCTCTCTGCCGGTTATCAATTGCTCTTTGCCTATGACAAGGACAAAAGGGAAGCGATTAAAAATGGGGAGGTCTTTGCCCGAGACCCGGAAACCCTACAAACCGTCCGGCTGTCCACATCCGACTATTTTGGATTGGAAAACCGCTCACGACACACCTTGAACGCTAAAATCTTTTATGAAGTCCCCGAATGGGATGCCAATGCCAATATCCGAGTTACTTATCGCAGCCAATTTGGCTTGACGGACCAAAACGGAAATGACCTTTTGGATGTGTACGATGGCACTTTTGCCAAAGGATACGCCTTGGTGAACTTGGCCTTCGGAAAGACCTTTTTTGAACACTATCAACTTCAGTTTGGAGCCAATAACTTGTTGGATTTCAAAGGGAATAATCCCTTGGCCACCCAAGACAACGAAGTACTCTTAAACCCAGGAATTCAATTATTTACCAAAATCAATATTCAATTTTAAAAAGTAATACCATGATCAAAAAAACAGCAAACTTTTTCACCTACCTATTTGTATTCACCTCATTTGTTGCCTGCAGTGACGACGATGACAATGGTCCCGACCTGATTGCCGTGGAGAGTAGTACCGCCACCAATGTTCCTGCCCCCCAGACTGGTGGTCAGGGTGAGCCTGTAGGCGGACCTTTTACCAAATTCAGCTTTGCAACGGGTGCGGTGACCACCAGCGATACCGAATGGGACATTGCCTTTAGAGGTACCAGTATAGCCGTGAACGGAGGAGCCGTTACCGGAACCGACGACGAACCCGAGAGAAACGGGGACGCCGGAGTTTCCATTGAGAGTGGCACTTTTGCCGATATTACCACCGCAGAAGGGCTTACTTTTGCACAGGATGCAGACGGAGCCTTTGCCATTGCCAGTGGAAGTGATAATGGCTGGTACAACTACAATCCGGCTACTTTCACTATTACTCCCATTCCCGGAAAAATATTGGTGTTCCGTACCCATGACGGAAAATATGCCAAAGTGGAAATCCTAAGTTATTACAAGGATGCCCCAGCAGAAATTGATGCCATGTCGGATGAGGCACGATACTACACCTTCAATTATGTGTACAACCCCAATGAAGGGGAAACCTCTTTGACCATCAACTGATCAAAATAGGATAAAATCATTTATTCGGAAGCTCATGGAATAACCGCAATTCCCTTTGTTATCAAATCCATTCTCGCGGTTATTTTGAGTTAGTTTGTGTGAGAAGCGGGGCAATTGCCCCGCTTTTTTTATGCTTTTACGATACGAAAAAAATGGATAGCGTTAAATGGGTTTTGCAAAAATGGGGAACTTGATAAAAAAGCATTTTAAATGGAGAACGATATGGGAGTCATCGCAACGAACAACCGGGAATTGAACTTGTACTATAATGCCAATAGCAGTATCGGCATGCAAACCTTGGCCTTTGTTCAGGCCTCCAAGAAAAAAGTATTGGCCGTGGATTTGTCCAAGACCAAGGTCACGGGAACCCAATGGGCCGAACTGGCCGATCTTTTGGATATCCCTATCAAAGACCTGATCAATACGGAACACCCAGATTTCATCAAACTATATGGCAAAGACAATGACCTGGAAGGTGATGACGATTGGATCAAGGTGTTGCAAAAAAATCCAAGTGTGGTCACCCAACCCATACTGGTCAATGGCAACAAGGCCATGCAGGTGAACACCCCTTCCGATGTCATGGTTTTTCTTGATGCGGAAAGCTAAACTCAAAACCTGCTTCGTAGATACACTACGCAACACCGAAAAATATGTCGCAACCCAAAAAAGTAAAAATAGCACTATGGACGCTAGTGGCCTTATTAGCCATTGGGGTCACGGCCCAGCTCTGGTTTACCCATAGGGTAAAAGCACTATTATCTGAAGAACTCCCTTCCCACATCCATCTTTCTTATGAACGATTGACCACCAATGTACTTTTGGGGAAAATCGGCCTACAAAAAGTTACTTTTCAGGATAGCACCACATCTTTGGACCTAAAAGCACAAACGGTTACGCTCTCCGGGTTGAAATATCTCCCCCTGCTTCAAAAAGGAGCTATTGCCATTTCGGACCTGACCGTGGAATCGCCTCAAGTCACTTATCAAAAGAAAAAACTGGAAAACGATTCTCTTTCTACTAAGCGGAATCAAGGGGAGCCAAAAAATATCAACATCCAAAACTTTCGCATCCAAAACGGACAATTGAAACTGCTTCAACACGATTCCGATAGCACCTTGGTACAACTTGAAGGAGTATCTGTACTGGTAACCGATATTACCCATAACACAGAAACCGCTTCCCTACCCTTGCCCTTCACCTTTGGTGCCTATGAAATTGAAACACAAAAAGGGTACTATGATTTGGGTCCTTTGGAAGATCTGCAATGGCAATCCGCAAAACTTGACACTTCGGAAGGAAGCATTCAAAAATTGGAATTGCACACCAAATACAGTCGAGAGGAACTCTCCAAAAAACTTACCGTGGAGCACGATCATTACGATTTGGTCATCGACTCCGTCCTGTTAAAAAAACCCGATTTTGGCTTGACGGACCACCTGCCCAAATTCCATCTGGAAGCTCTGGAACTCCACCACCCCATTTTTGAGGTGTATCGGGATAAGCTGTTGCCGGACGACACCACCCATAAAAAATTGTACAACCAAGCGTTGCGCGACCTTGATTTTGATTTGCTCGTGAACACTATCCACATTTCCGAAGGAATGGTCGCCTACGAAGAACGGCTGGAGGCCGACGTAGAACCTGAAAGTCTTCGGTTTACGGATATTTCGGCCACCATCCGCAACCTGCATAGCAAAGGCAGTGGCATGGTATCGGTGGCCGCCCAATCCCAATTGATGGGCGACGGGCAACTGACCTTGGATTGGTCCTTCGACCCGCAGAGCCAGAGCAACGACTTTTTGGCCTCTGGTTCGCTGAAACAGTTCCGAACCGAAAACATCAGTCCGTTTTTGCGAACCAACCTAGGTGCCGAGGTCAAGGGCACCATCGATCAAATGTATTTTACCATCAGTGGTAATGAAACGGAATCACAGGGCGATATGAAAATGGCCTATGACCAATTTGAGTTCGTGGTACTGAAAAAGGACAAATTGGGCGTGAACAAACTGCTCACCGCCATCGTGAACATTTTTGCCAAGGAAAGTTCCAAGGCCGATGGCGACGGGTTCAGACACGGGGATTTCAAAGTAAAACGACAACCCGACAAATCATTCTTCAACTACCTGTGGCTAAACGTAAAGAACGGGTTAGTGGACACCATGACGGGCAAGGGAAAACAACGTAAAAAATAACCATGGCGAAACAAAGGAAAAAAATATACAAGCGCAAACGGTATGTACTGCCCACGATTTTGATCGTGTTGCTCATCGCGTTCCGCTTGGTGCTGCCTTATATCGTAAAAAACTATGTGAACAAAGTTTTGGCCGACATTCCCGGCTATTATGGCCATGTGGAGGACATTGACTTGTCGTTGATCACGGGGTCGTATACCATAGACCACCTGTACCTGAACAAGGTGAACGCCGGTTCCCAAATTCCTTTTCTCGATTTTGAAAAAACGGACATTTCCGTGGAATGGAGTTCCCTGTTGAAGGGCAAGGTGGTGAGCGAGATCAACATGACCCGCCCCACCGTCATCTATGTCTTCGAGGACCAACAAAAAGAAGGCGAGGATGATGCCGATATTGACGATTGGACCAAGGCTTTGACGGACCTGGTGCCTATTGACATCAACAAATTGGAAATCCATGGCGGCAAAATGGCCTTTGTGCAGCTTTCGGCCGATCCCAACATAGACCTACATCTCGAAAAAATTGAACTGTATGCCACTAACCTTCGCAACGTGGTGCGCAAAGAGGCCAAACTGCCCAGCAACCTGTCTGCGGATGCGATCAGTATTGGTGGGGGCAACCTGCATTTGGAGGGCCAGATGGACCTTGTAAAGCAAATTCCCGATATGGACCTTGCCCTTTCCTTGGAAAATGCGAATGTTACCGCCCTGAACGATTTTACCGACCACTATGCGGGACTCGATTTTGATAAGGGCACCTTTAACCTGTACAGCGAACTCGCCATTGCCGATGGCTACCTGAAAGGCTACCTCAAACCCATTTTAAAGGACACCAAGCTCATTGGCAAGGAAGATGCCTTTTTGGAAACGCTCTGGGAAGGGTTTGTGGGCTTTTTAAAGTTTGTGTTGAAGAACCATAAGGAAAACACCCTCGCTACCAAAGTCCCCATTGAGGGCAACCTAAATGATGTAAAGACCAAGACCTGGCCCACGGTGACCAACATCTTTAAAAATGCCTGGATCAAGGCGTTCAAAGGGATCGTGGACAATGACATCGAGTTTGAGAAAGTGCAGGAAACCGCCAAGGAAAAAAATTCCAAGGACAAAAAGGGTTAAGGGTTTATTGGGTAAAGGGTTTTGGGTTGAAGGGGTAAAGGTTTTTGGGTATAGGGTTAAAGGTTTCTGACTTCTGTCTTCTGAATTCCGACCTCTGACTTCTGACTTCTGATTATTGTTTATTGGTCATTGCTAATTGTCAATTGATTATTGTTCATTGTAGAAAAACGCTAGTTTTTAATCTCCAACCAATGCAGTTACATCAAGATTGTTTAATTTGCAACTCAACCTCCTTATAATTTACCAACACAGATTTCAAACCTATGGCCCAACGTCATGGGATTAACCCCTTTGTCTGTCTGTCAAAACCCATTTAAAGGTTAAAAACGGACTGGCCCTCCAACGTCAAATATGTGAAAGCCAATACAGACATTAAAAAGTCTTGGACGAGTGAATCGAAAATCGAAAGAGTAGATACATAACTCATTTGAAAAAAATAGAACAATGAATCTTAGACCTATATTAATAATTGCACTTGCATCCTTATTGCTTATTAACTCCTGTTCCCCTGAAGATGAAACCAACCTTCAAAAGAATATGAGTATCAGTCTAAAATTTGAAAGTTTGGATACAAATTTGAAAAGCACCAATTCCGTTAAAACCTATTCCTTAAAAATTATATCGTTATCTCCTCTCGTCATTGAATCAAACGAATTGGAGGTTATTGAAGTTACAAATGCCTTGACAGGAAATGTATCTTCTGTAATTGTGGAAAGGAAAGTCCAAAAAAGCAAGACAGGTCCACTATCAAACAAGGAACAGGGATGCACCAGCAGTATATCGAACGGTTATTGGTACGATGGCAACGATTGTTTTATGTACGGAACCATTGTTACGGACAATAATTGTAATCAACTATTCATCCCGGCTGATGAAACCACACAAATTTTAATGAACGATTGTGGTTGGAGTGATGTAGCTTAACCGATACTACTATGAAAAAAAATCACCTTATCCTGTCCCTTAGTCTATTGTTCCTTTTTGGATGCTTTTCCTGTAAAACATCCAGACAAAAGGAGTTTAACTCAATTGAGATGCCTGCCTATGAAAATGGCACCCAAAATGAAGTTTTGAGAAAGATCATGAATTCTCCAAACCCAAGCGAACTTTATACGTTATGGGTAAATGAAAAAGAATATCCCATCGCACATCTAAAAAAGATTCTGGACACCTTGGACCCAAACTATACCATCCAAATTAAAACGGACAGTACCTTGAACAAGAAATTGCTATTCTTGAAGAGTCCTTAAAGATGCATTTTTATACCTAGCGGTTGGTTCTCTTTAAGCATAGCTTTTTTATAGCAAACCTTTTAAGGTCCAAATCAATTTGCAGAAAATCCCTAGTTTTTTTACGGTTTTCCGTAAGGCCAATTGTTTGGGAATTAGTAATTTGAACAGCATAATCCCGCCCCTTTTTATTACAGCTTAAGTACCCATTGCATATGGTTTCGTATACTAACCCATTAGGTGATGAGAAACGTTGTTGCAATCATTTTATTTCTGATGTCCACTTCCTTGTTTGGCCAACAGACCGATACCATTGGGGAGTACTTTCTACAGCCCATTGAAGTACAAAAAGATGACAACCTATGGAAACTGGCGGAAAGACACTACCATGACGGGCGGCAATACTCCAAATTCTGGACAGTTTCCAAAACCAAGGGACTTACGAATAACCCGGACAGCATTTACCCGGGTATGGTGCTCTACAAACTCGCCAAAAGAACCCGGTTGCCCAGTTATCATGAGAAGAAATTTATTAATATCAACACTTTATTTCAAGAACAAAACATTAGCCTTGATTCGATTTCTGAAAAATTAAACAATCTTAAAGTTGAGATGAAGGGCTTGACATGTTGTATTGGAAACACATCAGATCCGAACAAATTTTTGGAATATTTCATTTCTTTTATTATTGGAGTGGCATCTTCGTTGTTCGCTACAATGATAGCACGCAAAATATGGCCTGAAAAACCATTAAAACAAGTGGTTTTCACTTTTTCATTTTCAGCGATTGCATTTTTGTTAACCTTTTCAATTCTAGATTCAGCTAGTGGTAGGGTCGGCCTATTGGGCCCTTCTGCTTCAATAATTCTTGCCACGGCTCTCTTTTTACTATTAATCTATACAGCGTATCGGTTTTTAAACTCGCTAAAAAAGGCTGAAGAAAAAGCTGAAGAGCAATCTAAAATCCCAAAAATCCATAATATTCATGAAGTTGTTCAAGATTTTTATCATTCAATCTTTGATTGGGTTCAAAAAGATAAAGAATCAAAAGGAGATAATTGGAATGGACGTGATAGATTGGAATACTGGATTGGTTTTTGGAAAATGTATGGAGAAGACCATCTTAGTATTTTGGTTGAGATATTGACAACAAGTAGCATAAAAGTTAAGGATAAGATTGTCGAAGATATAATTGAAGAAATAAAAGCAGTACTAATCAAACATCAAAGAAACTAACTATTTTTCATTACAGTTTTCCGTAAGGTCAATTGTTTGGGAATTAGTAATTTGTGGATACTTTCCCCTTTTGCTTAACATAGAATGGCAAATACATCGATACCAACCAGCTTTTGCTTTATAGTGATGTGATTTTTGCATATATAACTAAAATTTGGGCAATTAATACAAATCAATATGAAAGAAAAGGAAACCAATTATTTTGTTAGGTCATTAATAGTACTGCTATGTCTTGGGATTTCGTTTCTTATAGCGTATAAGTTTTTCTATACTTGCCCAAAAGGTGAAATTTCAGGAGGATTAATTACATTAATAATATTTTTATTGGTGTTAGTTTTAGCCGAATCATTTGACAATTTTTCCGTAGGTAAACTTGTTTCCATCAAAAGAGAAATAGCTCAAAAAGTTCAAGAAAACGAAAAATTAGAAAAGAAAAATGAAGAACTTCTGAAGCAGATTTTTCATATTTCAAATAATCTAAAACAATCAACTACAAGTGTATTTGGAGATTACTACTCTGAAAAAAAGAAAGGGAATCAAAATAAGGATATCGATGAAAATGTAGTTCAGGAATTGTTAGATGCGATAGGGAATTCTATCGTAATAACTGAAATGGAAAATAATATAAAAGCAGATTTGGATGCCAGAAACCTTCCATACGACACTCCAACCGACACCATCTTGATTAGACATTTGGCTGGGACACAATTAGCATTAAATTTAGAAACTATCCATAATTCCATTTTTGGAAGTCAAATAATTCTTTTAAAGAATCTAAATAGAAATGCACCTAATGGCTTGACCGAAAAAGAAATTAGTGAGTATATTTCTAAAGTCTTCCAACAATTTCCTAGCTCATTCACTGATTGGGATGAGCAAAAATATTTGAACTATCTATATGGAACTTCTTTAATAACTCAAAAAGAAGACAAAACGATACACATAACCAACAAAGGACTTGATTATCTTTCATGGATTGTGAGATATGGTAAAAGAGAAGATAACTCTTTCTAAAAACAGTACAAATAATTATATGTCCCCGCTATCATAGTCTTATAATAACTTAACCAATTTAACAGGAATGGGATTTCATATCATCAACATAGAGAATGGCCGCTTAAAGCATGATTTTGTAGTTTCTTTTGAAGAGTTATCATATATTGATTTTATCACTGAGGATTCTGTAATCTATCAAGGTGAGGAGCATTGGAAACCATTCAAAATTTCGGAGTCCGAAAAATACTGTCATTTTGCAAAAGGTTGGTATAGAGCAGGGATACGAGCTCAAGAACTTTTTAAAGAGCAAGCCATGGCCTTTGGGTTAATTTTGGAGGAATTAAATCAAGATCAAAAAAGCTTCAAATTATATACTAGTAATGCCAAAAAAGTATCCATAAAAAGAGGTGATTTCCTTGTTAGGAATTATGCGAATATTGAAATTGACGTTAAATGTAGAGGATTCAGAAGATATAACGGAGAAATATGTTTTGACTTCAAATGTGAAGACGCCGATAAGCATTTTAACATGCAGACCTTTACAAAAACCCCAATATTAATTGCTGTGTATGAAAATGTAAACAGCAAACCTAGAGATACTGATGTGTACTTCTTTTCAATAAATGACCTAAAAAACAGTCAACTTGAAACTCATCATCGAAGTGATGTTGGAGAGTGTTATCGAATCCCTCTAAGTTTCACAACAAAAGGATTTGGATTTATTGAAGAAACCTTCGCTAAGCATACAGGTGTCAGGGAGAAATCATACACATTAGAAGAAAAAAGAATTGATCATCCCAATGCCTATCTAAAATGGACAGAGCAAGATGATGAAAAACTCGAAATTTTATATTGTGAAGGAAAGACAATAAGGGAACTGAGCGAACACTTTGGTCGCAACAATGGAGCAATAAGGTCAAGAATTGATAAGTTGGAACTGAAAGAAAAATATGATGGCTGATTATCCCAAAAGTCATTGATTTTCCTATCGTCTCAATCATCATGTCCATCCGCGATGTCATTTCGAACCGACCGAAGGGAGCGTGAGAAATCTAACCTGAAGAATGAGATTTCTCAATCGTCACTACGTTCCTCATATCGAAATGACACAGAACCCAAATTGTCATTTTGAACCCTTGTCCCGAACTGTTAAAAAAAACCTAAAGCCTGACCATTCCGTAACAACCCCATCCTAAAACCGTCTTGTAGGCAATCATCAAAAAACGTACAAATGAAAAAAGCCTACGCCATCGTAGCCCTGACCTTGTATTTTCTTTCCGCATGTTCCAAAAGCGACGACCCTTCAGACCCCAACGATACCTACCTACAGATTCCAGACCCGGCATTTGAAACCATTTTGGTGGAACAGGGTATAGACACGGATGGTGTGGTGAACCAACAAATGCTACGCACCGATGCCCAATACGTCAGCCATTTGGACCTTAGCTCTTCGGGCAGTTTTGACGACATCAGCGATTTGACCGGTATTGAGGGTTTCACCGACCTTACCTATCTGTCCGCCGGTGGGCATCAATTAACGGATATCGATTTAAGTGCAAATACCCAATTGGACACCCTGTACCTGCAGGCCAATTATTTGACCAACATTGACCTGGGCAAGAACCCCCATCTTCTGTTGGTGAACTTGGAATCCAATGAACTGGAATCCATGGATGGGTTGTCCAACGCCACCAAATTGAAAAAGCTGTTCCTGTCCTTTAATTACATGGAAGAACTGTATCTGGACAATGCTTCTTTGGAACTATTGCATATGGGGCAAAACGTGTTGAAATCCATCGATATCCGTGGAGCGGTGAACCTCAAGAACCTTTTTATAATCAGCAATGACCTCACCGCTGTTGACCTGAGTAGTAACGTGTTGTTGGAAACGGTATTGCTTTCGGACAATGCACTCCAAACGGTTGACTTTGTACATAACAGCAAGCTTACGCATCTGTATATTTCAAGTAATGCGCTAAACAGTCTGGATGTGAGCAATAACCTAGAATTGGTGGATCTGCGAGCAGACCGTAATCCGACGTTAAGCTGCATCAAAATTGCAGCAGGGCAGGAAATCCTCACCGTATCAAAATCGGATTACCAAGAATTGAACACCGTTTGCCAGTAAAACTGAAATGTACTAAAACACCTTCCCCACTGCCTCAATGGTCCTATCCAAATCCGCATAGCTGAGCGCATCG
Organism: Flagellimonas aequoris; assembly: GCF_003584165.1. Classification (GTDB taxonomy): domain Bacteria; phylum Bacteroidota; class Bacteroidia; order Flavobacteriales; family Flavobacteriaceae; genus Flagellimonas; species Flagellimonas aequoris. The sequence goes on from NZ_QXFJ01000023.1 coordinate 49,042, forward strand.
TTTAAAAAGTAGCTTTCAAAGGCGGAGGGCGGTAAGTACACCCCGTTGTCCAGCATCCCGTGGAAATATTTTTTAAAGGTATCGTTGTTGCCTTTGGCCGCACTGGCAAAATCCACCACCGGTTCATCCGTAAAGTGTACGGAGATCATACTGCCAAAACGGTTGATCTGATGGGCCACCCCTTTTTCGGTCAAGGTTTCCGCAATGCCCTTGTGCAAATAGGCCGTTTTGTCCGCCAAACTGGTAAACACTTCGGGGTGGTTGTTCAGTTCGGTGAGCATGGCGAGTCCGGCACTCATGGCCAAGGGGTTCCCGCTCAAGGTCCCTGCTTGGTACACGGGTCCATCAGGCGCCAAGTGCGACATGATCTCGGCACGGGCCGCAAACGCCCCAACAGGCAGTCCGCCTCCGATCACCTTTCCGAACATCACAATATCGGCATCAATGCCCAAGGCTTCCTGTGCGCCACCTTTTCCCAATCGAAAACCGGTCATCACCTCATCGAACAACAACAAAATACCTTCTTGGGTACACAGTGCCCGCAAGTCGGCCATAAACCCTTCTTGGGGAATAATGCAGCCCATATTGCCCGGTACGGGTTCCAAAATAATGGCCGCAATCTCACCTTTATTGGCTTCCACCAACGCTTTTACACTCTCCAGATCGTTAAAATTGGCCAGCAAAGTATCCTTGGCCGTACCCTGCGTTACCCCAGGGCTGTTGGGACTACCAAAGGTAACGGCCCCACTTCCCGCCTGAATCAAAAACGAATCGGAATGACCGTGGTAGCACCCCGCAAACTTGATGATCTTGTCCTTATCCGTGTACCCGCGCGCAAGGCGCACCGCACTCATACAGGCTTCGGTACCACTGTTCACAAAGCGAATTTTGTCAATGTTCGGCACCATGGAAACCGCCAGTTGGGCCAGTTCGGTCTCAATTTCGGTGGGCATCCCGAAAGAAGTTCCTTTTTTGGCCTTTTCAATCACGGCATTGATCACAGGTTCGTATGCATGACCCAAGATCAGCGGCCCCCATGAGGCAATGTAGTCGATAAGTTGGTTGCCATCCACATCATAGAGGTAGGCGCCTTTGGCCTCCTTCACAAAAATGGGGTCGCCCCCTACCGCTTTAAACGCCCGAACGGGTGAGTTAACGCCTCCTGGAATGTATTTTTTGGCCTCTGCGAACAAGGCGCTGCTTCGTTGGTAGATCATATCGTATTCTGTCATTCCTGTGAAAACAGGAATCTATTTTAATGCATTTTCAATGTGTCATTCCCGCGCTTCGTCATGCTCAGCATAAACTCCAGCAGGAATCTTTTTTATGTTTATGGATTCCGCATCGCGCTTCGACTTCGCTCAGCATCCGTGCGGAATGACAAATCGAGGACAAAGGTACATATCCTACCCATTTCATGGAAACGGATTTTGACTACAATCATCGTCATGCCGAACTTGTTTCGGTATCCCATCAAAAGCTGTAAAAAAAGCTAGTGAGAACCTGAAACGAGTTCAGGTTGACGCGGTAAATATTAGTTAGAGATGTTTCCTGAGCGGAGTCGAAGGAGCATGAAAAATAAATTGGATGTCATTCCTGTGAAAACAGGAATCCATCATGAACTTGTGGATTCCGCATCGTGCTTCGACTACGCTCAGTGTCCCATAGTTTTACATAGAAGTATAGTGAGATCCTTCACTCCGCTCAGGATGACCATTTTGAGATTACTGAGCCCTTCGGATGTTGAGTACCTGCCCAATGGAGATGATGTTATCGTTCAGGTTATTGAGGCGTTTGATCTCGTCCACCGAAATGTCATATTTTCTGGAGATGGCATACAGCGTTTCGCCCTTTTCCACCGTATGGGTCACCGCTTCTTGCACCTCAGGCATTTCATCTGTTGAGGGTTGACGCACGGTTTCCATAGGAGTTTCCACCACGACTTCGTCATATTGGTGCAAGTTGTACCGTTCGATCAAAGCGATCAACTTTTGGGGATATTGCTTATCCGTGGCATAGCCAGCCTGCCGGAGTCCATGGGCCCATTTTTTATAATCGTCCCGTCGGTAATCGAACAAAAAGGCATAACGGGAACGCGAAGTCAAGAATAGACTGTGATCCCGGAACGAAAACATGGGGTGATTGTATTTACGGAAACACTCGCCTTTGGCATCATCATCATGAAAATCGAATTCCCCTTCCCAACCTGTATGGCATTTGATCCCAAAGTGGTTGTTGGTTTTCAAGGTAAGCTCCCCACGACCGGAACCGCTTTCCAAAATCCCCTGCGCCAAGGTGATACTCGCAGGGATGCCAAAAGCACGCATTTCGTATTGGGCAATCTCTGCAAAGGTCTTGATGTATTCTTCAGTACTGGAAATCGGGAATTTTTCAAACCTACCCGGGTCCTCAGGCATGGGATACAATGCTGAACCTTCGGCACTACCGTTTGGGATGGCCGTGGGTTGTTTGGTCTCCGTCCTGCTCACTACGGGAGCGCCATTTCGGTGGGTGGATCTTCTTTTTTTGGCCCCACAACTTGAGAGCAGCAGTACTACCAAAAGTGCAAATCCGATTCGTTTGATCATACGTCCAATAAGGGTAAATTCTTCTTTTTCAATACCAGGTTCATACCCTGTATGCCCTGTAATCCACCGGTATGAATGGCCAAGATTTGGGTATTTCGGGGGAAAACTTCCTGGTTTACAAGGTCAAAAATACCAAAAAGCATCTTTCCTGTGTAAATTGGATCTAAAGGAATTCCAGTTTTGTTTTTAAAGTCGTTGATAAAATGGATGAGTTCCCCCGTCACTTTTGCGTATCCTCCAAAATGATAATCGGTCACCAATTGCCAACGATCATTGCACGCGAAGCGGCTAATGGACCCGTTTAAAAAATCTCCTTTCAATGCCGTAAAACCCAGTACCTTCTGATGCTTTTGGGAAGCATTGATGAGTCCGGCCACAGTGCCACCTGTACCCACAGCACTGCAGATAACATCAAATTCAGCATCGGATTCCGTTAAGATTTCAGTACAACCCTTTATGGCCAAATCGTTGGTTCCGCCTTCGGGCAGGGGGTAAAAATCCCCGAATGTTTTTTTTAAGGATTGAAGGAAAGACTCCTCTTCCTTTTGACGATAATCCTCCCTCGACACAAAATGAAATCGCATTCCTTGATCATGAGCTAAGGCCAAGGTGGGATTATGTTGCCATTGATCTTGTAATTCTTCCCCCCGTATAACCCCAATGGTTTTAAAACCAAATTCCTTACCTGCGCAGGCCACCGCTCCAATGTGGTTGGAAAAGGCCCCACCAAAAGTAAGCAAGGTGGAATGGCCTTTTTTTTTGGCTTCCTCTAGATTGTATTTGAGTTTGCGGTATTTGTTCCCGGAAATCAACGGATGGATGGTATCTTCCCGTTTGATGTACAAGGTCACGCCCTTTTCTTTCAAAAGGGGATGGTCAATATGCTGATTGGGGATGTTCAATCCAAAGAATTAACGCGTCAGGTATTGTAAAAAACCAAAGGTTTTCCGTTTGGAAAGATACTGCATATCCTTTTCATGGGCATAGGCCTCACGCTCAAAGCTGATGTTCTGGTACGCTCGATAACTGTCCAGATACAGCAACGTACGCAGCAACCATTCCGAAATGTAAAGGATGTAAAAAGGCAAGATCAGCAGTTCGCGCTGTTGACGCAGATGGATGCGCTCATGGTTGATGAGCACCTCATCGGTCTTCAGGGAATCCTCCTTCAAGATGATGAACGGCCAAAGGGAAAGGCCCACATAATTTTTATAGAAGACATGTTTAAAAACGAGTATCACCTGAAATGTATCAATGCTTTCCTACAAATATAAAGGCATAGGTTCCAGAAAATAAGACCATCCCGATAATAATAGTAACAATTTCGGTGAATAACCTTGTTTTCAAAATCTTAAAACCTTGGTTGCTTTGATCGGAAAGCCGTAACTTTCAGTAACGATAGGGTAATTTCATACATGAAAGAGCATATTCCCTTGGAAGAGGGCGATTTTTACTTTTCGGAAGAGGGATATAGGGTTTTTACGGAGCAGTACCTTCTAAAAAGGGGTTATTGTTGCGAAAGTGGTTGCAGGCACTGCCCGTATGGGTATAATCCTAAAACCAATTCGAGGTCGTAAATGCCTCATTCGGCATAATATTTGTGCATGTTTTACCAATCTCAAGAATTTAAAAAAAGTACTATGAAAAGTTTAAAACGTATTGCACTGGTCGCCTTCACCCTAGGTCTGTTCGTTTCCTGTAGCTCTGTTCAGGTAGTTTCCGATTACGACAAACAGGCCGATTTTAACACGTATCGAAGCTATGCTTTCTACAAAACAGGTATTGACAAGGCCCAAATTTCCGATCTGGACAAAAAACGCATCTTGCGTGCCATTGAAACCGAACTGGCTTCCCGCGGATTTGTAAAATCGGACAACCCTGATGTCTTGATCAGCATCTTCACCAAGGAACGTGAACGTGTTGATGTCTACAACAACTACGGTTGGGGTTGGGGCGGATTCTACAATCCCTATGTTTGGGGTCCCGGATGGGGCTGGGGTTGGGGCAACAATGTGAGCACCCGCACCGAAGGCTCTTTGTACATTGATGTGATTGACGCCAACAAAAAAGAATTGGTATGGCAAGGACGCGGTGTAGGCACCTTGAGCAACACCAAGAGCATTGAAAAGAAAGAGGAACGCATCCAAGAATTTGTTTCCCAGATCTTGAAGGAATATCCTCCCCAAACGGCAGTCGCCGTTAACTAAAAAATTTGAACCGCCTTAAGGGCGGTTTTTTATTGCCACCTATCCAGATTTTCGGGAAACCGATAACGATTTCGTATCTTTAAGACCGATAAAAATGCACAAATGAGTTACGAATCCAATCCCATACTGGACAAACTGCCCAAGCACCTCAAACAGTTCATCAAACCACAGAACTATGAAGATTACACGGCCATTGACCAAGCCGTTTGGCGTTATGTGATGCGGAAAAATGTGGATTATTTGAGCCAAGTGGCACACAGTTCCTATGTGGATGGATTGAAGAAAACGGGCATTTCCATAGACCAGATTCCGAACATGTACGGCATGAACCGCATCCTGAAGGAAATTGGTTGGGCCGCCGTGGCCGTGGACGGATTTATTCCCCCTTCGGCTTTTATGGAATTCCAAGCGTACAATGTGTTGGTGATCGCTTCGGATATCCGTCAGTTGGAAAATATTGAATACACTCCTGCCCCGGATATCATCCACGAAGGGGCCGGGCACGCACCCATCATTGCCAATCCCGAATATGCGGAATATTTAAGGCGCTTCGGGGAGATTGGCTGCAAGGCCATTTCCAGTGCCAAGGATTATGAACTGTACGATGCGGTGCGCCATCTTTCCATCATCAAAGAGGCCCATGGTACACCCCAAGAGGACATTGAAAAAGCCGAAAAGCATATTGAATTCCTGCAAGAAAATATGGGGGAACCCAGTGAAATGGCCCTCATCCGAAACCTACATTGGTGGACTGTGGAATACGGCTTGATAGGTACCGTGGAAAATCCGAAAATTTATGGCGCGGGATTGCTTTCCTCCATTGGGGAAAGTGCTTGGTGTATGACGGACCAAGTGAAAAAAATCCCCTACTCCATTGAAGCAGCCCGCACCGAGTTTGACATTACCAAACCACAACCCCAATTGTTCGTAACGCCTGATTTCGCCTTTTTGAGCCAAGTGTTGGAAGATTTTGCCAATACCATGGCCGTACGTAGAGGTGGACTTTTGGGCATCAAAAAATTGATCACTTCCCAAGCGTTGGGTACCATCGAGCTGAGCACGGGACTCCAAATTTCAGGGGAATTCCATAATGTGATCGAGCATGAGGGCAAACCTATCTATATCCAGACCAAAGGCCCGACAGCCTTGGCGTATCGGGAAAAAGAACTCGTGGGACACAGCACCGCTTACCATGCGGAAGGTTTTGGGTCGCCCATCGGGAAATTGAAGGGTATCAACATCGCCATTGAAGATATGGGGCCCCGAGATTTGAAGGCTTATAAGATCTATGAAGGGGAGCAAATTTCCTTGGAATTTGAAGGGGGCATCAAAGTGGAAGGAACTATCATCACCGGTACCCGCAATCTGATGGGCAAAATCATCCTCATCACGTTCAAGGATTGTACCGTGACCCATGAAGGCAAGATACTGTTCCAACCGGAATGGGGATTGTACGACATGGCCGTTGGCCAAAGTGTGGTTTCTGCCTACAACGGTCCGGCCGACCTCAATAGTTTCGACCTCATCACGCATCAATTGACCGAAACCACAATCAAGCCAAAGAAAAGTGCCAAAAGGTTGCAATTGGAGCAATATTACCAGCAAGTGCGGGACTTTAGGGAAGGTACAAACACCACCATCTCGCGAAACAAGGTTTTCCAGGTCATCAAAAGTGAATTCCCTGAGGATTGGCTATTGCCCGTGGAACTATATGAATTGGCTAAACAGAGTGACGACCACCATTTTCAAAAAGAGCTATTGGACCATTTGGAAAGCATCAAACGCAACAATCCGAAAGTGGGCCATTTGATTGACGATGGTATCAAACTGGTAGATGCCAGCTTGGTTAGCTAAAAGCCAAGTTTTCTGATATTGGATTCGGTTTCCTTCAGTTGGGGCACCATGGCTTTTTTGATGGGATAGAAAGCCATTTTCAAGGTTTTTCCATTACGTTTTACCCCGAGTTCCACTTCGTGGTCAATGCTACCTTGCCAAATGCTACGGGAAAACACCTCATCCCCTTCACGCAAACCTGCATTCCAGGCCGCACTGCCTTCCACCACACTTTGGATTTCCTTTCGGTCTTCGGTAAATTCAAAACCCAATTCGTAGATGTCGTTCATGGGGTCGTACTCCAATCCCAACTCATCAAACAATCCGTAAAGGTCCACCTTAATGCCTTCTTCAATATGTTTTTGAAAAAAGGCCTCAAAATCATCACCCAAAAATTCCTTCATCACTTTAATGAAATAGGCATGGGTCAGTTTTTGATTGTTGGCTTTGACATCCTTATAAATCTGGTGCATCACATCATCCAAACTTTGTTTTCCTTTGGATGTTTCACGGATTTTCTGGTCCAGATAGAAGGCAAACACCGCCCCTCTCCAATACGGTAGTTTGGAATAATCCCGATTCCCCCAAAAATTATCATAGTTGATTTCTGCATTGGGGGCCTCCACCACTGGGGAAGCATATAGATCCCGGATGGTGCGGTTGATCTCGTGGATATAAAAAGCCCCGGATAGACCATTGATCTTGTTGGTTGCAATATTTTTGAAGGTATAGTATTCGGTAAACCCTTCGCTAAACCAATATTGTTCCTCTTCATTTTCATTTTTAATGGTATGACCAATCCAATTATGCATCAGCTCATGGTTGAACAGGTACACCAACTGTTCAATATCCGTAAAATCGTTGTTGGAAATAGAGGTGGCAAAGGAATTGGTGAGCCCCGTCCCTTGAAAACTGCTTCCGGTCTCCTGCGAAAAAGGTTGCATGGTCACCGTGAAATATTCCTGTGAATGGTCGTTCCAGAAATTGCGCTGACAGGTCAAGGTCTGTTCCAGCACCTGGAACACATCCTCTTCTTGGAACGGAATCCATTCCCCGCGGGTTGCCAAACTGATTTGGTTGCCTTGGATCTCCCCAGAAAGCACCCTAAAGTCTCCTCCCACAAAAATAGCGCTCCCAAAAAGTTCCTTGTCCATATGTTTTAACAACTGTTCCCGTTCCTGACTTCCAAAACTATTGTGGATGGTATATTCCTTTGGAAAACTGGTCCAATCCAAGGAAATATCCAATTGATCTTTGGCGTTTTCCGGCACCATAAACATATTGTGTGAGAACAGATGAAAATAATCCTGGTTGACGACTGGTCGGTACACTGCACGGGTAGAGAGTTCCCCTTCAAAATCCTGTTTTAAAAAGTACTCGAATTCCAGTTGTTCGGTATCCTTGGGATGCATCAAAACAATACGGCTACTGTCGGCATCCTTTTCCACCACACCCTCCACATTCAGCAAACGCATTTCGCCCAAGGTGTTATACAGATTTTCTTCCCCCCAAGCCTCATTGGGAAAGGACAAGGTGGTCACCCCACTGGTATCCGCAGGAATACTCATGTGGATTTTCAGTTGGGAAACACTATCCACCTTAACCGGGGTTATGGTGTAACAGATATCAGCTTCGGGTTTTTGATTACAGGAAAAGAGAAAAGTAGCTAAAAGGACGGTTAGTAGTGCTCTTTTAAACATTGGTTGTATTGATTGATGAGATATAAAGACGCACAAAAATGGGAAATGTGACAGCTCAATCCAAAATTTGATCCAATTCTTCCATATTCTGTACCGGAGTATCCTCAAAAACTAAGGTCCAACCCATGGAATGGGTAAGCACCAAAATTCGGGAAAGTTCGCTTACCAAGCGGTTTTCGGCATTGGATCGCAGTGTGGAGGCATCGATTTTTTTCATCAAGGAAGCATTTACATTGCGCTTGATCAAATTGTAATCTTCCGCTTTGAAAGGATTAAGGTAATCGGCAGTGACATCGTAATATTCAAAATCGGGGTTGATCTTGATCTCAGGTTCCGGAATGTTCGTAATCTTAACGGTCTTGTTCTCCTCATCCAGATCATAAGTGACCTGGGAAAGATCATATACTACCATTACCTCGGCATTTACCACCACCAAAGCTTTTTTCTGGGCCGTAACCAAAGGACCAAAAAGTTCGCGTGAATCTTTATAATTGTACACTTCCGCAAAATGCCCTTCCGTCACGACCAGCTTGGAAACGTTTTTGAGTTCCTGCTGGATAAGCATGGAATTCTCCTGCAAAATGGTCTTTTGCTCTCGGTCATCAGTACACGATCTATAGATCAAAACCGAAGCCAGGGCAATCACGGCGCCTATGAGTATTTTCTTCATTTATTCGAATTTCATGAAAGGATACCTTTCTTGAAGATACGTAATTTTTGTCCTGAGCGATTTTTTGAACTTCTGATGCGCCTCTGATCCTGGGTTAAAGGGTCGGTGTCGTAAACCTTTCCGAACGCTTTCGACTTCGTCCATAACAGGGTATTCTTCGGAAGAAATCCAGACCGCTTTGAACTTTTCCCAGATGTAATCCACAGCCAACGCATTGGGATGCAACAAATCTTCGGCATAAAAACGATAATCACGGAGTTCGTCCATCATGATCTCGTAAGCCGGAAAGTAGGACACACCTCTCGACTGCCCGCCCGTCCGGCAGGCGGGCGCTCGAGATGACACAATTTGATGCAATGCCGCAATCAGATGTGATTTGCTTTGTTGGTTTTCCACAAAACCGTCCTTCAGGTGCCTAACCGGGGAAATCGTAAAAATGAGTTTAGCGTTGGGATTTGTCTTGCCAATCAAACTGACCAGATTTTCCAAACTGGATTGGATGGCATCTACTGAAAGTAGTTTTTTAGTGAATTCCCTTTGGGGCACCTTGTGGCAGTTGGCCACTATTTTTTGGGAAGCATTATGCTCGTATACCCAAGCCGTACCCAGAGTGATGATGATGTGGGAAGCACTTTCCACCCATTGTCTGGTACGTCGCAACCTTTGGTTGAGCAGTTCCACCAAGGTTTTTTGGTCATCGGAACGCACCTCTGAATGTGCATCGAAACAACGCCAAATGCCTTCTTGACAAAACACTTCTTCCGGATGGTAAAAAGTACCTTCCAATGAACGTTTCACCAAATTTTCCAAAGCCAAAGGCTGGAATAACACTCCGAAAGGATTTTGGTATTGGGGAAACTGAAAGTACTCCAGCTTGCCCCCTATGTTTTCCACAAAACAAGAACCCAACAACAGCACTTTTCCCTGATAATCGATGGGATGATCTATTGGTTGTAAGGGTACTTTGGTCTGTAGTTCCATCAAGAAAGATATGCCTTCACTTTATCCAAAGCTTCTGGGATCCCGTCAGGGTTTTTACCCCCTGCGGTTGCAAAGAAAGGTTGGCCTCCACCACCGCCTTGAATGTATTTGCCCAATTCACGGACAATGGTACCAGCGTTCAGGTTTTTGGAAGCTACCAATTCTTTGGAAATATAACAGCTCAACAAGGCCTTGCCTTCACTTTCGGAAGCAAGCAATAGGAAGAGGTTATCCACTTGTCCTCCTATCTCAAAAGACAAATCCTTAATGCCGGCGGCATCCAAATCCACTTTTTTGGACAGGAACTGGATTCCATTGATTTCCTTCAATTCGGCTATTAGATTGTTTTTCAACCCTTTGGCCTTGTCCTTCAACAATTGCTCCACCTGCTTTTTGAGCGCGGTATTTTCATCCTGCAAACTAGCAACAGCCTTCACCGGATCTGGGGTATTGTGCAACAGGTCTTTGATCTCGAACAACATGCGGTTGTTCGTAAAGTAAAATTCCTTGACAGCATCGGAAGTGATGGCCTCAATCCTTCGGATACCTGCTGCCACGGCACCTTCGGACACAATCTTGAAATGCCAGATATCGCCCGTGTTCTTCACATGGGTACCCCCGCAAAGTTCAATGGATTGTCCAAACCGAATCGTACGTACGGTATCGCCGTATTTTTCGCCAAAAAGGGCCATGGCCCCATCTTCCATCGCTTGTTTGATGGGTACGTTCCGGTGTTCTTCCAAGGCCAAATGTCCATCGATACGAGCATTGACAAAGTTTTCCACTTTTCGCAACTCTTCAACAGATAATTTGGCAAAGTGTGAAAAATCGAAACGCAGGTATTTGGAATGTACCGCAGAGCCTTTTTGCTCCACGTGGGGACCCAGAATTTCTCGAAGGGCTTGGTGCAACAAATGCGTGGCGGTATGGTTGCAAGCTGTTCTCCAACGTTGCTTATGGTCCACTACCGCCTTGAAAGTCTCGTTTACATTATCAGGAAGTGATTCCGCAAAATGTACAATCTCGTTGTTTTCCCTTTTCGTATCCACAATATAGGTCACATCGCCGTTCGGGGCTTCCAAATAACCTTTGTCGCCCACTTGGCCTCCGCCTTCTGCATAAAATGGTGTTAGGTTGAACACCAATTGGTATTGATCCCCTTCTTTTTTGCTGGTTATCTTTCGGTATTTGACCAACTTCACATTAGCTTCAAGACTATCATAGCCGATGAATTCCTGTTCTGAATCCGTCATCAACACAGTCCAGTCATCCTTAGAAACCTCGGATGCAGCACGGGAACGGTCTTTTTGGGCCTTCAATGCCTTGTTAAAACCTTGCACATCCAACGTATATCCTTTTTCCTCCAAAATCAGGGAAGTCAAGTCGATAGGAAAACCGAAAGTATCATATAATTCGAAAGCTTTTTCGCCATCAATGGTCTTTCCTTTTGATGATGTAATGACCGAATCCAAAAGTACAAGACCTTGCTCCAACGTGCTCAAGAAAGAACTTTCCTCTTCCTTGATCACATTCTCTATCAGCTGTTTTTGCTCCTTCAACTCTGGGAAGGCAGTACCCATTTGTTCGCCCAATACCTTCACCAATCGATGGATAAAAGGTTGGTTGGTATCTAAAAAGGTAAAACCGTATCGGATGGCGCGTCTCAAGATCCTTCGGATGACGTAACCAGCTCCTGTATTGCTTGGCAATTGTCCATCAGCAATGGAAAACGAAACTGCGCGAACGTGATCGGCAATCACCCGAATGGCGATATCCGTTTTTTCATCCTTGCCGTATTTGTGTCCTGTAATGATCTCTATTTCACGGATCAATGGCGTGAATACATCGGTATCGTAATTGGATTGCACTCCCTGCAACACCATGCACAAACGCTCAAAGCCCATTCCCGTATCAATATGCTTTTCAGGGAGAGGTTCCAGACTTCCGTTGGCCTTCCGGTTGAACTGCATGAATACCAGGTTCCAGATTTCCACTACCTGCGGATGGTCCTGGTTCACCAAAGAAGCTCCCGGAATTTTTGCTTTCTCGGTCTTGGAACGAATGTCCACGTGGATTTCGGAACAAGGTCCGCAAGGTCCCTGATCGCCCATTTCCCAAAAATTGTCCTTTTTGTTCCCTTTGATGATACGGTCCTCGGGCACAATGGCTTTCCAAAGATCATAGGCTTCTTGATCCAATGGCAAGCCATCGTCCTCACTGCCCTCAAAAACAGAAACATATAGGCTATTCTTGTCTATGTTGTACACCTCAGTGAGCAATTCCCATGCCCACTGTATGGCTTCCTTTTTAAAATAATCCCCAATACTCCAGTTGCCCAACATCTCGAACATGGTGTGGTGGTAGGTATCCTTCCCCACTTCCTCCAAATCGTTGTGCTTGCCACTTACACGTAGACACTTTTGGGTATCGGCCAACCGTTTGTGCTTGGCCACGGAATTTCCCAAGAAATATTCCTTGAACTGGTTCATACCCGCATTGGTGAACATCAAGGTGGGATCATCCTTCATGACCATGGGGGCCGATGGAACGATCTTATGGTTCTTCTCTTTGAAAAAGTTTAAAAACTGGGCTCTAACTTCTTGGGATGTCATTGAATTCCTAGGGTTTTCTTAAATTTAACACTTAAAGCAAAACAATTTTTATATTTGTCTGTTTTGATAAAAGAGTGAGCAAAAATAGGATAAAATCCATTCATGTCTAAAGTTAAGTACTATTACGACCCGGACACCCTTTCCTATCGAAAGATCGAACCGAAGAAATCCAAAAGATACAGGAATGTCCTGCTATTTGTATTGGGTTCCGCCTTGTTCGGACTTCTTGGTCTTATCATCCTTTTGAACACCCGTTGGGTGAATACCCCCAAGGAACTTTCTTTGGAGCGTGAGGTTAGGAACTACGAATTGCAGTTCGATATTTTGAGCAAGAAGATGCAACAGATGGAGCAGGTTTTGGCCAATATCGAAGATCGCGATAACAATATTTATCGATTGTATTTTGAAGCCAATCCCATTCCCGAGGAGCAACGTAGGGCCGGATTCGGGGGAATCAACCGATATAAATCGCTGGAAGGCTTTAACAACTCGGAGATTATCATCGATGCCACCAAGCGGTTGGACATCATTCAAAAACAAATGGTGATTCAATCCAAATCTCTGGATGAAATCGCCAAATTGGCTGAAGAGAAGGAGAAATTATTAGCGGCCATTCCAGCCATTCAACCCATTAATAACGAAGACCTTACAAGGATGGCTTCCGGTTATGGTTGGCGTTCCGATCCTTTCACCAAGGCACGTAAAATGCACTGGGGCATGGACTTTACCGCACCAAGGGGTACTCCTATTTATGCCTCTGGAGACGGAAAGATCACTCGTGCCGACAACAAATCTTCGGGTTATGGCAAACATATCCGAATCGATCATGGTTACGGTTATATCTCCTTGTACGGTCACTTGAGCAAGTACAATGTTACCGTGGGCCAAAAGGTAAAACGTGGTGACCTCATTGGGTTTGTGGGCAGTACCGGGCGCTCCGAAGCACCGCATTTGCACTACGAAATCTTTAAGGACGGGGAACGCATCAACCCCATTAACTTCTACTACGGAAGTTTGACAGCAGAAGAGTTTGAGAACATGCTCAAACATGCCAATCAAGAGAACCAATCCTTGGATTAATGCACATAGAGCTTCCTGAAAAAAGATATTATGGCATTGGTGAAGTGGCCAACGCCTTTGGGGTGAACACCTCCCTGATCCGTTTTTGGGAAAAGGAGTTTGATGTGCTACAACCCAAAAAAAACGCGAAGGGTAACCGAAAATTTACACCTGAGGACATCAAGAACCTTCAAATGATCTACCATCTGGTGAAGGAACGTGGGTTTACCCTGGAAGGGGCCAAGACCCATTTGAAGGAAGAAAAGCAAAAGGCGCTTTCCACTTTTGAAGTCATCCAAAAACTGGAAAAAGTAAAGGCCGAACTCCTGAAAATTAAGGAACAACTATAAAACACTAAAACCATACGAAAATGAAAAAAGGCATCATCGCCATTATAGTACTGATCGTTATCGCAGTGCTTATTGGTGGTTGGTACGTAAGCACCAACAACAAACTTGTGGATATGAAGGGCCAAGCGACCAAGCAATGGGCCAATGTGGAAAGTTCCTATCAGCGTAGAAGCGATTTGATCGGGAACTTGGTAAAAACCGTGCAGGGAGCTGCCGATTTTGAACGTACAACCTTGTCAGAAGTCATCGAGGCAAGGGCAAAAGCCACTTCCACCACTATAGACGCGAACAACATCACCCCGGAGCAAATGGCTCAATTTCAGGAAGCACAGGCGGGCCTTTCCTCTGCCTTATCCAGATTATTGGTCACGGTGGAACGCTATCCCGATCTAAAGGCTAACCAAAACTTCTTGGAACTACAATCCCAATTGGAAGGCACTGAAAACAGAATCAATGTAGAGCGAAACCGTTTCAACGATTTGGCCGGGGAGTACAACATCAAAATTCAACAGATTCCCACCAATTTTGTGGCTAGCTTGGGCAATTTTGACCCCATGGCACTTTTCGCTTCCAAACCAGGAGCCGAAAATGCCCCCGATGTGAACTTTGAATTCAACTAAGCATGTCGAACATGTCGCACGTAGAGGAATTTTTGAGTGCCGAGGAAGAGCAGGACATCATCAATGCCATTGTTGAGGCCGAGAAGAACACTTCCGGTGAAATCAGGGTACATATTGAGGCCTCTGCCAAAATAGACCATTTTAGCAGGGCCCAACAAATTTTTCACTTTCTGAAAATGGGCAACACCAAGGAAAACAACGGGGTGTTGATCTATGTGGCCGTGGACGACAAAAAATTCGTGATTTATGGCGATAGCGGAATTGATCGTGCCGTGCCGAATGGATTTTGGGACACTACCAAGGATGTGATGGCCTCTCATTTTAAAAAAGGAGATTTTAAACAGGGAATCGTAGAAGGGGTTTTAATGGCGGGCAAGGAACTGAAGTCCCATTTTCCATGGAACCAGAACGATACCAATGAACTGAGCGATGCCATTTCCAAAGGGTAGTTTCATACTGGCATTTTTATGTGTCTCATTGGCTTGGGGACAGTTCACCATACCTGAAAAACCCAAGGTACAGACCAGTGTATACGATTATGTAAGCCTTCTGTCCAATTCCCAAAAAAGGGCTTTGGAACAGAAACTTATTCGCTATTCCGATAGTACTTCAACCCAAATTGTGGTAGCCATCATCGATTCCACCGAAGGTGAGGACATTACCTATCTTGGAGCGCAATGGGGCCACAAGTGGGGTATTGGTCAGGCCGACAAGGATAACGGAGTTCTGGTTCTTTTGGCGAAGGATGACCGAAGGATTGCCATCAATACTGGTTATGGAGTGGAAGGCTCCCTTACCGACTTGATGTCCAAACGCATCATCGAATCCGTCATCATCCCCGAGTTTAAAAAAGGAGACTATTATGCCGGTCTTGACAAAGGTTCCGACGCTATTTTTAAAGTGTTGACAGGAGAGTTCAGCGAGGACCGCACGTTTGGTAACTCTAAACGCTTCCCTTTTGAAGCGCTGTTCCCCTTTATCATTTTCATCGTGATCCTCATTATTCTTTGGAGCAGGAAAAACAAAGGTGGCGGAGGCAAAGGAGGTCGCCGGGGCGGTGGACTCGACATTTGGGACATGATCATTTTGAGCAATATGGGTCGAAGTTCTGGTTCTTCCGGTGGATTTGGCAGCGGTGGCGGCTTCAGCGGAGGCGGTTTTGGTGGCGGCTTCGGCGGAGGCGGCTTTGGAGGCGGAGGAGCCTCGGGTGGATGGTAATCGTCCTACCACGACGCCAACACCAAAGTATTGCAAATGGTAATTCACAGCTCCGAAAAAAATTGAAATTAAGTCATTGATAATTCGTTCAAAAAAAAATAGTACGATAAAAATCAAAAATCTATCTGAAAGTATTTTGTTGGAAACCACCTCGGTCAATTTAATAATCGGATTTATAATCTAAATTAAAAAAAGGAATGCCGTGCAATCTGGTTAATTGCACAGCACTCAAACTTGGGTCAATAGTTGAAAAAACTATTTTTATATCTCCAATTTTTTTAGCTGATTAAAGCTAATTCGTTATTGATTTAAAAGAAATGGGGTATAATCATGTTCCAATTTTTTGAGCATACTACTTTGAAAAGAAATTATTCTATTGTCTTTTTCAATAATGGGCAAAATTATTTTCCCATTACAGACAACAAAGTAAACTTGTTCGAATTTTGAATAATTCTTTTCGTATTGGACTATATCATTAACGTTCAAATCTCTAGCTTCGTTCATAGTTAACACTTCATAGTCCAAGTTACATCCTTCTACCATTGTATTCTTAAGAGACATGAAGTTTTCCTTGAAAAAAGTCAAATATTCTGGTTTTGATTTGACATCTTCACCTAAATCTAAATATTCATCGATTTTGTCAACTTCGCCAGAGATAATCAATTCATCTATAAAGTTTTTGACTAGAGATTTAGGTTGTTGTTTAGTACAACTACTAAACAATATGTAAGTAAAAAAAATACGCTTGCTTTCATATTAACATCCTTTATTGGTTATTGGGGCCGCACCTCCATTTTTGTTAATGCAATCCTAGTATTCATCATAACCCAAATGTATGTTATTACAAGTTTTGCATCGTTGCATATGCAAAAAAGACTAAATCCATGAAAATGAAACATCCGTAGGCAAAACCTACTGATATACCGATTTGAATACGGTTCAGAATTCGGTTAATCGGTCTACATTTACAGTTTAAAAGATTAAAAATCACTTATTTAAATTTTAAGGAGAGGACCTACCGCAAGAATACAATCCATAATATACTTTCCTCCATTAAAAAACTCACAAACAATCAAAACCTTATAAACCTAGGACCTCCTCCTTTTTCCGGGGCACCTTTACCCCCAAAGGAATCGAACTTGATGGTAAGGCTTCCCATAAAGTAACGTTTTAGCACGGTTCCCTGATAATCCTGGATGAAATCCTGTCCCGTGGTTCGCTGGGAGTTGATGTTCTGGTTGAGCAGGTCAAAGGCCAATACTTTCAAAGTAGCCTTCTTTTTGAACATTTGAAGTCCCAAGCTCATGTTCCAAAAAATGGCATCCTTGTCGAACCCAGCGCCCAAATTACCGTTATAACTGTAGGTAATGTCATTCCCCCAGACCAAATTTTCTGGCCAAAAGGTCGTCAATTTAAAGGCCAGGTTATGGGTAATGTAATCAATGTTGGCCACATTGTCGAGATTGTAACGGGTAGCGTTGATGCCCAATCTGTATTCGGGCTCCAATTCTATCATCTCTTTGTAGTTGAACATAAGACCGATCCTAGGATTTAGGTTCAGTGTTTTGGCCTCCAACCTACTTCCATTGGTAAATCCGACCTGTCTACTGATATTGGCATATGGGTTGATGGTAAACTTCAAAGTGTATAGGCTATCCTTTTTGATCTGTTTCGAATAACTTATTCCGGCCCATCCTCTATAGTTTCCTGCCACATTTTGATAGTTGGTCGTCCGGATAAAGTTCTCATCCGTCGTTGTACTGGAAACAATCTTGTCCTTTTCAAAGGTCATTCCAGAGTACAAGAATATTCCCGTACGGTCTTTCCAATTGTAATTGTTGTAGTTCAGGTAGAGATTATGGGTAATCTCAGGACCCAAGTTGGGGTTACCCACAATAATGTTCAACGGATTGCTCACATTTGGAACAGGCTGTAATTGGTTTACCGAAGGTACATTCAAATTGGTGTTATAATGGGCACTAAACCTTTTGCCGTTTCCAATATCGTAGTTGGCGTACGAGTTGAACAAAAGATTGCTATAATCCTTTGAAAAGGTAGTTGATTGAATGAAATCTTCGTTGTCCAAGCCAATCTGCTCAATCCTTGCCCTAAGGTTGAATCGGAACTTTTTTCCGTTGGATCCAAATCCGACTTCTGGAACATGTTTGTCCACGTTGAAATTAAAATCGGAACTTAAGGAGGAATTGAAGACGTAGTCCCCGGTTACCTCATCAAAATCCGAAACAGATCGTTCGTTGCTCTGTTCATTGTTGTTGTAGCTATATCTAAAATCCAGATAGAGGTCCTTGTTCAAGGCATGTCGGTAAGATGCACCCAACTCGTAGGAATCATTGGCATTATCGATGGTGGTTTGCTGATCTTGTACCTGTTCGCTTGGATTGTCCCCAAAAATACTGCGTTGCGCATTCAGAAACGACTCGGAATCGTTCACCCGATTGTTGTTATCAAAATAAACCCGGGCATAACTCCCCAAGGTATCCAGTTTTTTCATAATCTCGAGCCGATTGCTAAAGGTTCGCTGGAAACCGTCAGTGGTCTGCAGACTGGTACTACTGTTGATCAAATTCCCATCTTCATCGGTAGAGACCGTATTATCCGAATCCGTTGAACTGGTATTGTTCACGCTCAAACTGGGCTGAATGGTAATCCTTGTGGTCTTGTCCACATCAAACTCCAAATTGGCGGACCCTTGATTGGAAATGGTGGAGCCTACAAAACTGGATTCGGTATCGGTAAAATAACTTCCATCGGGCAAAATGTTCTCCCTAGACGTTTTTTCATTGTTATAGGAATCGCTGTAGGCATAAAAATAGTTGCCATCAGTCTTGTACTTGCCCTTATCCTGATCGGCATAGCTTGCCCCCAAGGTAGAAGATGTGGTAATGCCCTGTCCAAATCCAAAAGAAAGGTTTCCAATGGCAAATCCTCCATTATTATTAAAACTAAAGCCTCTTCCACGGGAATTGCCTACCATCTCATAGATTTCATCGAACGAGAATCCCGGGTTATTGATGTTGTTGGAACTTCCCAGTATGCTGATCCGTTGGGTATCGTTGAAATAGTTCAGCAGCCCATTGGCCTGATATCGGTCATCCGTTCCATAACCTCCTGATAATCGCCCCATATAGCCTTTATTTTTGTCCTCCTTGAGGGTTAGGTTGATGGTCTTGGTCTCGCCATCCCCTTCTTCCCCCACAAACTCCTGCTCCTTGGTCTTGGTATTGGTAATCTGAATCTTACTGATGACATCTTTGGACAAGGTTTTTGTGGCCACCTTTGGGTCCGTGCTAAAAAATACCTGTCCGTTTACCAAAACCTGGTTCACCTCCTTACCGTTGACCGTAATCTTTCCATCACTGTCCACTTCCACTCCCGGCAGCTTTTTTAGCACATCCTCCACGGTTGCATCGGGCCTGACCTTAAAGGAGTCTGCATTAAATTCCAACGTATCTTTTTTAATGGTGATGGGAACCCGTTCCCCGATCACATCGATGCCCGCAAGCTGTTCCACTCGCTCTTCCAGCTTTATAACACTAAGGTTGACTTCGGGTTTAAGCTCCACTTCCTGGGCCACGGATTGGTAACCGTTGGACGAAAAGGCCAACCGGAGTCTTTTGTACGCGGTCTTTCCTTCCAAGGCAAAAAATCCATCCGCGTTGGTGATAGTGTAGGTGACCAAAGTGCTATCCTTAATGGTCTCGGCATATACCGTTGCCGCTTCAATGGGGTTTCCCGTAGCGGCATCCACAATTTTGCCCTTGACCAAAAATTCTTGGCCGGACATTGAAGAAAAAGAAAGAAAGAGGGAAACAAAAACGAGGTAGAAGTAAATTCTTTTCAAATGGCAGTTTGTTTTTTGATTGACTTAGCAGTGAACCAAAGTATTGCATTGAAATTTTAATAGCGATCCTTTTAACGAAACTTTGAGAAAATTTCAATGAAAATTAACCAAGAGCTTAAAAAAATCACAAAAATGATATGTCGGGCATCCATTGTTGAAAAAACGTTCGTAAATCCTAACACCCCATTTATCAACTTACCGGGTCCCCGTACCTATTTTTGGCTATATTGTTGTACCATTTCTATAATTTAATTAATTACACTTTTTGCCATGTCCCGGTTTTTAAAAATTACCCTGTTTTCCTTCCTGATTTTAGTCGTATCCTGTAAAAAAAAGGGAGAGGTCCCCGAAACGGACAATCTTTTCAAGTTCAAGGATTATATCAGTTACCATACCCATGGCAACCAAAGTATTTCGACCCCTATCACCATTGCCCTTGCCCAACAGTTGGAGCAATTTGAGCTCAATCAAGAGCTTCCCAAGGAATATTTACAGATATCACCAAAGGTGGATGGCAAGTTGATCATCGAAAATGGTCGGGAACTGACCTTTCAGCCTTCGGAATATTTAAAACCGAACACGGAATATGTGGTCACCCTGTCCCTCAACAAATTGTTTGAGAACATTGACGGTGATTTTAAAAAATACACCTTCAGTTTCAAGACCATCGCGCCCAACTTCAAGATCAACCTGGGAAGCCTACAGTCCTATAGCAAGGAATGGCAATACTTGACGGGTACGTTGGATGCTTCGGATATTTTGGATGCTTCAAAAATGGAGGGCATTCTCTCCGTAAAGCAAGGGGATAAAAAAGTTCCCGTAAAATGGGACAACGCCTCGGAGAATGCCCAATATTTCAGCTTTAAGGTCGATAGCATCTCCAGAAAAACGGACGATAGCGAACTTACCATTGAATGGAGCGGAAAGGTGCTCGGTATCGATAATGAAGGTTCGGAAAATTACACCATCCCCGGATTGAACAAATTTGTGGTCGTGGATGCCAAAACATCCTCGTCTCCCAATGCCGTACTGACGCTGAATTTCTCGGAACCCCTAAAACAAAATCAAAACCTGAATGGATTGGTGACCGTAGAAAATGCGGAGAGCCTTCGGTACGAGATCAATGGTAATGTGTTGAGGGTCTACCCCTCCAACCGTATTCTGGGAGAGGTACGGGTAAATGCTTTCGAAGGAATCAAAAGTGAATATGGCTTTACCCTCAAGAACACCTTTTCTGAACTGGTTTCCTTTGAACAATTGAAACCAGCGGTACGATTGATTTCCAAAGGGACCATTTTGCCCAATGCGGCTTCCACGCCCATCTATTTTGAGACCGTAAACCTTTCTGCTGTGGAAGTGCGTGTGATCCAGGTGTATGAGAACAACATGTTGCAATACCTGCAGAACAATAATCTTACGGAGAGTTACAGTCCCGATCTAAGACCCGTGGGAAGAAGAGTGGCCTACAAAGTAATTCCTTTGGCAGAAAATGGGGAGGAAAATAGCAGCTATTGGAAGGCCCATGCCCTTGATCTGTCAAGCTTGATCAAAGTCCACCCCGGCTCCCTGTACCGCGTTGAGTTCAGCTTTAAAAAAGAGCATACCACCTATGCCTGTGATGGCTCTGAAACCGCAGAAGATCAAACGGAAACCTATACTTCCAGTACAGATGAAGAATCTTTGGAAGAACGGTATTGGGACAATGAAATTTATTATTGGAGGGACTATGAGTATGACTGGGAGAATCGTGACAATCCTTGTCATCAGGCCTATTATAATTATGACAGGGTTGCTTCCACCAATCTTTTGGGCAGCGACCTTGGCTTGATCGTAAAAAAAGGGAACAACCGTTCCTACCATTTTGCGGCCACCAATTTGTTGACCACCAAGCCCGAGGCCAATACCAACATCAAGCTCTACAACTATCAGCAGCAATTGTTGGGAGAGGTGACTACGGATGCCTCTGGATTTGCGGTATATGATGGGGAAAAGAGCGTGGCATTCGCCGTAGCTGAAAAGAACAGCAATTTTGCCTATGCCAAACTGGCTGATGGCAATGCACTGTCCTTAAGTACATTTGACGTTTCTGGCGAAGAATTGCAGCGGGGCCTTCAAGGGTTTCTGTATACCGAAAGAGGGGTTCACCGTCCTGGGGATGTGATCCATCTGACCTTTGTTCTGGACGATAAAGGAAACCCATTGCCCAAGGGTCACCCTGTTACTTTAGAGGTGAGTGATGCCCGCGGAAAGTTGGTGCAGCGCAATGTGTTGACCGAGGGGACCCTTCCTGTTTCGGAAGGATTGTTTGCCAAAAAAGAGGAAAATTTCTATTATTTCCCCATTCCAACACAAGCCGATGCCCCAACGGGAAATTGGTCGGCCAAAGTTATTGTGGGCGGTGCCCAGTTCAACAAATCTCTGAAAGTGGCCACGGTAAAACCCAACCGTCTAAAAGTCGATTTTTCTTTTGATGACGAAGTGTTGAAGGCCAACACGAACAACCGTGGCAAAGCCATTGTTCAATGGTTGCACGGCGCTCCGGCCCGAAACCTCAAAATTGATATCAATGCTAACTTGAGCAAAGCCTCCAACGCCTTCCCAAAACTGAAGGATTATGTTTTTCTAGATCCTGCGCGCGATTTTTATGATACCGAACTACAATGGATTTCTTCCAAGTTGGATGCGAACGGTGAGTTGGACATCAACGAAAAAATTAATGTGAATGGCAATGCCCCCGGTATGCTTCAAGCAACGTTCACCACCAAGGTGTTTGAAGGTGGCGGGGATTTTTCCATAGATGTGTTCACCAAAAACGTAGCGCCCTATCCTTATTTTGTGGGATTGCGTTCCCCAGAGGCCAAACAATATGGTTCTTTTATGACCGATGAGAACAACACCTTTGGCGTTATTACCGTGGACGACCAAGGCAAGCCATCCGGTAACCGAAAACTGAAAGTACAAGTCTACAAAATTGAATGGCGTTGGTGGTGGAACCGTGGGTACGACAACCTATCCCGATATGAAAATGCCTCTGTTCACAGTCCGTTCAAGGAAATGACGGTTACAACTGGAGCCGACGGCAAGGCCAACTTCAACCTAAATGTACCCGATGATGACGGTGGACGTTTCCTTATTCGAGTGATTGATGAAGCAGGACATGCCACAGGACGTACAGCTTACTTTTATCGCAATTGGTGGAAAAGGCCATCGGGAGATTCTGAAAGTTCCAAGATTTTGGTATTCTCGGCAGATAAGGAGAACTACAAATTGGGAGAACAGGCTACCATTACTTTCCCTTCGGATAAAGGTGGAAGGGCCTTGATCAGCATCGAAAACGGCACCGAAGTCGTGTCCCAACAATGGATCGAGACCACTGCTAAGGAAACAAAGGCCACCATTCCCATTACGGCGGAAATGGCTCCGAATGCTTACATCAACATTTCTTTGTTGCAGCCACACGGACAGGCAACCAACGACCTCCCCATCCGATTATACGGGGTCGTGCCCTTATTGGTGGAGAACCCGGCTACATTGCTGGAACCCCAAATTTCGATGCCCGAAGTACTGGAACCCGAATCATCGTTTAAGGTTACGGTTTCCGAGGCCAACAAAAAACCCATGACCTATTCTTTGGCTGTAGTGGATGACGGACTTTTGGACCTGACGCGATTCCGTACACCAGACATCCATGCCTCCTTTTATACAAGACAAGCATTGGGGGTAAAGACTTTCGATATATTTGATGATGTGATGGGTGCCTACTCTGTGAGTGTGGACAACATCTACGCCATTGGTGGAGGTGGCATCGGGGCTGGGGCCAAAAACCGCAAGGCCCAACGTTTCAAGCCTGTGGTCACCTATTTGGGTCCCTTTACTCTGAAGGCTGGCGAAAAAGCATCCCACACCATTGAAATGCCCAATTATGTAGGTTCTGTACGTACTATGGTCGTTGCCGGTAACTTGAACAGTGCTTATGGCAATGCCGAAAAAACCACTCCGGTGCGTAAACCTTTGATGGTGTTGACGTCCATCCCCAGAAAATTGTCCCCTGGAGAAACCGTGACCATTCCGGTTACCGTTTTTGCCATGGAACCCAAAGTAAAAAATGTGAAGGTTTCCATAGATGCAGGCAAGGCCTTGGAACCAGTGGGGGAAACAACCAAGAACATTACCTTCAATTCTGTTGGGGAACAGATCGTGAATTTCGACTTTAAGGTGAAACCTGCCTCTTCCTTCCAGACCATTTCCGTGACAGCCAGTGGCGCAGGGGAAAGTGCGAGCAGCAAAACCGAAATCGATGTTGAAAACCCGAACCCTATCACCACTAAAAGCGATGTATATACCATTGATGCCAATGGTAGTATGACCATTCCTTTTGAAACGTTTGGCACTTCGGGGACCAATGAGGCCTTTATCGAATTCTCCACTTTGCCTCCTATGGATTTCAGCAAGCGATTGGATTACCTGTTGAGATATCCTCATGGTTGTGTGGAACAGACCACCTCGGCGGCTTTCCCACAATTGTTTTTGGCGGATGTGCTGGACATTACCTTTGAAAAGAAAAAGGATATCGAGAAAAACGTAAAGGCGGCCATCAAAAAATTGGGCGATTTCCAAACCCCGAACGGCGGACTCAGCTATTGGCCTGGTTATGGCCATGCCGATGATTGGGGCACCTCATACGCAGGTCATTTTATGCTGGAAGCCAAACAACAGGGCTATCAGTTACCGTTGACGTTCTTGACCAATTGGTTGAAATATCAAAAGACGGCAGCGCGTCAATGGAGCAATCAAAGTTCTGGTTATAACGATGATATTTCACAAGCGTATCGCCTGTACACCTTGGCTTTGGCGCAACAGCCTGAATTGGCAGCCATGAACCGTCTTCGCGAAGCCAAAAACTTGAGCAACGAGGCCAAATGGCGCTTGGCAGCGGCATACGCGTTGGCCGGAAAAAAAGAAGTGGCCCAAGAGATTGCACAAAAGGCAAACATCAACTTTACACCCAGAAATTATGATTACCGAACCTATGGTTCCGTTTTCAGGAATAGGGCCATGGCAATGGAAACCATGGTGATCTTAGGGGATTCCAAACAAAGGGATTTGTCCATTTCCCTTGCCAAGGACCTTTCTTCCCAAAGTTGGTACAGTACGCAGGAAACAGCATTTGCCTTATTGTCCCTTTCCAAAATGGTGATGAAAAACGGAGGGAAATCCATCGACCTTACCTATACCAACAACGGTAAGGAAGTTGTGGTAAAAACCGATAGGGCCATTGCGCAACGAGGGCTCACCATTACTTCATTCAAAAATGAAATACAGGTAACGAACAAACAGGGAAATACCGTTTATGCCACCATGACCCAGACTGGAAAATTGCCAGTGGGACAAGAGTTGGCACAACAACAGAATCTGAACCTCAACGTAGTTTACAAAGATGCCTTGGGGAATACACTTGATGTTTCCGAATTGCGGCAAGGAACGGAATTCCAAGCGGAGATTACCGTATTTAACAGCTCTAACGACTACATCGACAATCTAGCATTGACGCATATTGTGCCCAGCGGTTGGGAGATTGTGGACACTTCCTTTGCGAGCGGGGACAATCCGAATGCAACAAAAGCGGATTATGTGGATACCCGTGACGATCGCACCCATTTGTATTTTAACCTTGGGGCTAGAAAATCGGCCACTTTTACCGTTAAACTCAATGCTTCTTTCCTTGGCGATTATTATTTGCCGGGAGCCCAAGTAGAGGCCATGTACGACAACAACTACCAAGCACGAAACAAAGGAAATTGGATTAAAGTGGTACAGTGATGTGTTTGGAATGAACAATTTTTGGGAACGGTTAAAAAGGTTTGCATATAGACATAAGATCAAGTTGGCCATTTTCATGGCCTTCTTGGTCTTGTGGTTATTCTGTTTGCCTAAAAATCTGTTCGAAGACCCTACCTCAACCGTGGTAAACAGTGCTGATGGTTCTTTGATCGGGGCGCGGATTGCCGATGATGGTCAATGGCGCTTTCCCGAAATGGATTCGGTTCCCAAACGTTTTGAGGAATGCATCCTCCTTTTTGAGGATGAATATTTTTACCAACATCCCGGTTTCAATCCTATCTCCATTATAAAGGCCATCGGTCATAACCTGACCAAAAAATCCCGAAGAGGCGGCAGTACCATCACCCAACAGGTCATCCGGCTGAGCAGAAAGAACAAGTCAAGGACCTATGCGGAAAAAGCCGTGGAAATCTTTATGGCCACCCGATTGGAATTGAGGTACTCCAAAAAAGAGATTTTACGACTTTATGCCTCCCATACTCCCTACGGTGGTAATGTAGTAGGGCTGGAAACCGCGGCTTGGCGCTATTTTGGTATTCCAGCAGACGAAATGAGTTGGGGTCAAGCCGCAGCCCTTGCTGTATTGCCCAACGCGCCCGCCCTCATATTCCCGGGAAGAAATGAGCAGATATTTCTTGAAAAAAGAAATCGGTTGTTGGAAAAATTAAAGAACAAAGGCATTATTGATGAAACGACCTATGAACTGGCCATAGCAGAACCCCTTCCCCAGAAGCCCGTTCCCTTACCAGATGTGGCCCCCCACCTTACGGAACGCATCCGAAACGAACATTCCGGGGAACGTATAACAACTTCCATTGATAGGGCCTTGCAACAACGCTTAAACCTTTTGGCCGAAAGGCACTACCACCAATTAAAAGGCAACGAAATCCACAATTTGGCCATATTGGTGCTCGATGTGGAAACCCGAAAAGTGTTGGGGTATGTGGGCAATTCCCCTTCGGGAAAAGAACATGCCAATTATGTGGACATCATCACCAAGAATCGAAGTACAGGAAGTACCTTAAAACCATTTTTGTTTGCTTCCCTATTGGATGAAGGACAGTTGTTGCCGCATAGTTTGGTTGAAGACGTACCGACCGTGATCAATGGGTACCATCCCCAAAATTTTGACAAAAAACATGTGGGTGCCGTATCGGCCAGCAGGGCCCTTTCCCGCTCCCTGAATGTTCCAGCCGTACGATTGCTACGGGAATATGGCCTTCAAAAATTCTATAACAAACTCAAAAAAATGAAGTTGGAGTCATTGGACAAACCATCCTCCTATTATGGCCTTTCCTTGATATTGGGAGGTGCCGAAAGTTCTCTTTGGGAAGTAACCGAATCCTACGCGGCCATGGCTTCCACTTTGAACTATTTCGTGACCCATTCCAGCACCTATCGCACCAACGAATTTGTAAAACCTTCATACCTGTCTGAAACAGAAATCGATTTGGGAACCCCACAATTTGACCCTCCCATTTTTGGGGCCGGGGCCATTTACTCCACCTTTCAATCCATGTATGAAGTGAACCGCCCCGAAGGGGATGAAAACTGGCATTTTTTTGATTCGTCCCAACCCATTGCCTGGAAAACGGGCACCAGTTTTGGATTTAAGGATGCCTGGGCCGTTGGGGTAACGCCCAAATATGCCATTGGGGTGTGGGCCGGCAATGCCGATGGTGAAGGAAGGCCCGGCCTGACCGGAATCACAGCAGCCGCCCCTCTTTTGTTCGATGTTTTGGATGCCCTTCCCCATAGCGGATGGTTCCAAGAACCTTTTGATGATTTGGTGGAAGTGGAAGTCTGTTCGCAAAGTGGTTATCGGACTTCTGTCTTTTGTGACGATGTAAAAAAAGAATACGTGCCCACCCATGGCACCCGAAGTGGCCCCTGCCCTTTCCACCAACAATTGTTTTTGGATGCTTCGGAAACCTATCGGGTAAACTCGGAATGTTATCCTTTGGAGAACATGGTGGCCAAAAACTGGTTTGTGCTCCCGCCCACAATCGAGTACTATTATGCGCTTTCCAATCCCAATTACAAGGAATTGCCCCCTTACATGGCCAACTGTTCTGAAATGGAGAACCAATTGATGGAATTCATCTATCCGAAAGCAAATGAAGCGGTATTACTGCCAAAAGATTTAGGCACTAAAACGAAGGACATCCTATTAAAACTCGCCCATCAACAAAACAATGCCACTGTGTATTGGTATTTGGATGATACCTATATGGGCAAAACGGAAAACTTCCACGAGCTTATTTTGGACATTGAGCCCGGGGAATACGTGCTAACCGCTGTTGACAATTCGGGTAACCGAATCCAACAAAAACTCGAGGTGCTTTTGGCCTCTGAGGATTAATCCTTTTTTGATTTTCCCAACCAGGAATCTAAAATAGCCTTTTGGGATGCATTCGGGTTTTGGATGGGAACAAGGGAATAAACTTCCTTCAATGTTCCATCATCCTCTTTGATCTGTTCTTTCCTTAAACTAAGTCCTGCATAACCTAAATATGTGTCATAATCCAACCGTTTTGCTGTGTACACATATTGAAACAACTCTGTCATAGGCGTTCCAGTAATCGACACGCATGCATCCCTGAACTCTGCATCTGTAAATCCTCTTCCTTTTTTTAGATAGTATTCATGGTACATATGACGCATTACATCATCCAAGGATTTTTGGTTGTTTGTGGCTTGACGTATCCCAAAATCCATCAAAAGACCTACAATGGGCCCTTTGATATAGTAAGAAATACTCTTGTTGGGATCCTTACCGCTTTTCCCAAAAGGACCTTCGTGCCAAGTCTCAAAACTGGATTCGATCAACGATTGGTAATCTTTTCCTGGATTATTCTCAAACTGGGTAATACCGGCAGCGATATCCTGAAGAAAGTCATCTTCAGAGAAAATCCCGGCTCTTCGCACCATTAAACCGGCATAGTAAGAGGTAAGTCCTTCACTGATCCACAATTGAGTGGTCTTGCTTCCGTTCTGGTAGTCGAATGGACCAAGTTCAAAAGGTCTGATACGTTTTACATTGTAATGATGGAAATACTCATGGGACAAAAAGTTCAGCATGCGTTGGTACCCTTCCTGTGAACCCATTTGTCCCCCATCAAAACTAACGGTGGAACTGTTCAAGTGCTCGATGCCGCCCCTGCCGGGACCTATACCAATAAACGTATATTCTTTATAGGGTATGTGGCCAATAATGTCCGAAGCTACCTGTATTACGGACTTTAAATCTTCCATTAGTTTTTTTTCATCAAAATCCCCCATTTTGTGTCCCCAAAACCTATGATTGATTCCGTTAATCTTGAAATCTGGAAGTTTTTTCAAATCGCCCATTAAAAGGGGGGAATCCAAAAAGCTATCAAAATTATCCGCCCTGAACACTGCCTTTTGGGAATCTTCTTCCACAAGTTCAAGTCCCGTGGCCACATCGGTCCAACCATTGGACTTTTCAATGGTAACCGTTATTGGCACATTCCAATTGCCTTCTGCATATAAAAAAGAGTTGACTGGTATGATGTAGGCCCTATCTTCATCCACATAGCTGTTTGCCACAAAGGTTCGGTCCGTAAAGACATCATATTCCAACTGAACCTTTTGTCCTTTGACACCGGTCAACATCCATGTTGCAGGCTGTGAGTCATCCAAAGACTGTCCTGAAAGCACTTTGAAATTTTTCACCCCTTTATAATAATCCATCATCTGGTAATAGCCTGGCATCCAATTTGGGAGATGCAAGGCGACAGTGTCCGTTGGCCAATCCAGCAGTTCCATGGCCACATGGTACGCATGCGTGTTGGGGTCTGAAACCGAAACTGTAAATTCAAACTTTGGAAGAGAGTTTTTTTGCGCCACAAGTGGGAAAGACAACAAAAAAACAAATAGAATCAGGGATTTGTTAAGACTGAGTGTTTTCAAAGGAATGGTTATTTGGTTTTGTGCAATACTATTTGGTCTTCTTGATTACAATTCTATTTTTTCCGCATAAAGATGGTAACCGGCACCCCTGTAAAGTCGAAATTTTCCCGCAACTTATTTTCCAAGAACCGCTTGTAGGGATCCCGCACGTATTGTGGCAGATTGCAGAAAAATGCAAACTGAGGATACGGTGTTGGCAACTGGGTACAGAACTTGATCTTTACGTACTTGCCCTTGTACGCCGGGGGCGGGGTATGCTCAATGATGGGCAACATGATATCGTTCAATTTTCGGGTAGGCACCTTCTTTGAACGGTTTTTGAACACTTCCACTGCGGTCTCGATGGCCTTATAGATGCGCTGCTTATTCAACACTGAAATAAAAAGAATGGGCACATCTTCAAAAGGGGAAATGGCTTCTTTGATCTTGGCCGTATATTCTTTTACGGAATTGGTGTCCTTTTCCACCAAATCCCATTTGTTCACCAAAATCACGATACCTTTATTGTTACGTTGGGCCAGCCAAAAAATATTCTCCACCTGTCCGTCAAAACCACGTGTGGCATCCAACAACAAAATACAGACATCGCAATGTTCAATGGCCCGAACGGAACGCATCACGGAGTAAAACTCCAAATCTTCCTTCACCTTGGATTTCTTTCGGATACCTGCAGTATCCACCAAATTGAATTCAAATCCGAACTGATTGTATTTGGTATCAATACTGTCCCTAGTAGTACCCGCAATATCGGTCACGATGTATCTATCTTCCCCGATCAATGCATTGATAAAGGAGGATTTCCCTGCATTGGGACGACCCACCACAGCAAAACGGGGCAGTTCACTTTCTTCATCCTTGATATCGGGTAACACCTTCACTAGGGCATCCAGCAATTCCCCGGTACCACTGCCGTTGATGCTGGAAAGCGGAAAATATTCCCCCAATCCCAGAGCGTAGAATTCCACTGCGTCGGCCATACGTTGGGCATTATCCACCTTGTTTACGGCCAAAAAGACAGGCTTATTTACCTTGCGAAGCAATTTGGCCACATCTTCATCCATCCCGGTCACGCCCGATTCCACATCCACCATAAAAATGATGGCATCGGCTTCCCCGATGGCCAGTTCCACTTGCTTGTCGATTTCCTTTTCAAAGACATCATCACTGCCCACAATATATCCACCGGTATCGATCAAGGAAAATTCCTTGCCGTTCCAGTCGCTTTTTCCATAATGGCGATCACGGGTAACGCCGCTCACGGCATCCACGATCGCTTCACGGCGACGGATCAATCGGTTGAAAAAAGTGGATTTGCCCACATTGGGCCTCCCTACGATAGCTACAATAGCTCCCATCTGCATTAAATTTTGGCAAAAGTACCATTTATTATGAAGAAAAAATGATACCTTTTTTTATCATTTTCAAACTGTTATGAGCGACCTGACCAATGAGATTGTTTTAAGACCTCGTTTCCATGTTTCGTTGAGGACCGATATGGAAGCATTGAAACATAGCTACGACACACTAAAAAAGGATGGTTTTTTGATCGATAGGCTCGATGAGCATGTTTTTATTAAGTTCCGGAAGGCGGATACCAATTTTTGGACGCCCCAACTCCATCTTGAGCTTTCATCGTATGAACAGGGCGTGAGCAATATCCGAGGGGTTTTTGGTCCTAACCCTACCCTTTGGACCTTTTTCATGTTCCTTCATTTTGGGGTGGGCACCCTTTTTGTGATATTGGGCATTTTTGCCTACTCCAACCATTCATTGGGCAAGGACATTACTTTTTTGATGGTGGGAATGTTCTTTTTGGTATTGCTCTGGTTTGCCCTATATGCTTTTGGCCGATTGGGAAAATCGAAGGGGGAAGGACAAATGGAACAACTTAAAACGCTGTTCAGGGAAACCGTTGCCGGGTTTCAAAAAATTTAATCCCAACTACCCGTTATAACCGAATCGCCTTAACTGTTGTGCATTGCTCCTCCAGTTTTTGTTGACTTTCACATACAGTTCGATATGCACTTGCTTGGCAAAGAATTTTTCAAGATCCTTGCGGGCCTCTACCCCAACCTTTTTTAGGGCACTCCCCTTATGACCGATAATGATTCCCTTCTGCGTATCTCTCTCTACCATAATTACAGAACGGATTCTGATAATATCCTCATCTTCCAAAAACTCCTCGGTTTCCACTTCCACGGAATAAGGAATCTCTTTTTTATAGTAGAGCAAAATCTTTTCACGGATGGTCTCGTTCACAAAAAAACGTTCGGGCTTGTCCGTTAACTGATCTTTAGGATAATAGGGTGGCCCTTCGGGCAACAATTCCAAAATGCGTTCGAACACTTCCTTTACATTAAAATTCTCCAAAGCGGAAATGGGATGGATTTCCACATTAGGCAACTGTTCTTGCCAATATTGTATCTGTTCTTCCAAAACCTGTTGATCGGAAGTATCAATTTTATTGAGGAGCAATAACACAGGAATCTTGCTGTTTTTGATCTTTTTGAAGAACTCTTCGTCCTTTAAAGCTTTTTCTCCAATCTCTACCATGTATAACAGCACATCGGCATCCTCAAAAGCGGATTTCACGAAATCCATCATGGAGGTCTGCAATTCGTAGGCTGGTTTAATGATTCCGGGGGTGTCGGATAAAATCATTTGAAAATCTTCCCCGTTCACGATACCTAAAATACGGTGCCGGGTGGTCTGCGCCTTGGAAGTAATGATAGAAAGTTTTTCACCCACAAAGGCATTCATCAACGTGGATTTTCCCACATTCGGATTTCCGATGATATTTACAAAGCCCGATCTATGCACCTTTCTTCATTTTTTGAAAATATTGTTTGGAGGCTGCGTTTACCTTGGGCGAAAGATACAACACCGCGATCATATTCGGTATCACCATTAAGGCATAAGATAGGTCGATAAGATTTTTTACGAGTTGTAAGGAGGCCACCGCTGCAAATACGATCATGACCACGAAAAACACATTATACCATTTGCCAATTTTAGGGTTGGTCAAAAACGAGAGGCTCTTCACCCCGTAATAGGAATAGGTAAACAGGGTTGAAAGTGCAAAAGCGGCCACGATGACCATCAACAAGGTATCCCCGATGCCGTACAATGTTTTTTCAAAAGCGGACATGGTCATGGTGATACCACTACCATCTTCCAAATACGCTCCGCTCAAAATAATGACCACTGCGGTGAAGGTACATACCATAATAGTATCGATAAAAGGGCCCAACATGGCCACAAGGCCTTCCTTGGTCGGCTCATCATTACGGGATTGCCCGTGGTACATGGGGGCACTTCCCAAACCGGCTTCGTTGGAGAACATGGCCCTGCGCACCCCGATGATCACCAATCCCCAAAAACCGCCGGTTACCATGGTATCAAAATTCCAAGCTTCCACAAAGATCATTTTTAGTGCAGGAAAAATATCCCCTGCATTGCTGGCCATTACAAAAATTACGGCCAACAGGTAAACCCCCACCATAAAAGGTACAATGGCGGATGCCACTTTTGCGATTTTGTTCAATCCACCAAAAATGACCCCGGAAGTAACGATAGCCAAAAAGAACCCAATGGCCAACTTCCAATTGTACTCGCTGGTGACCAACAAGGTTTCGTGCGGTTTGACCACACCCATAAACGCTTCGGTAAACTGATTGGCGGTAAACACTCCCAAAAACCCGAACATTCCGCAAATACTAAAAAATACGGCCATGGGTCTTGCCCAATTTCCCATTCCTTTGGTAATGTAGAACATGGGCCCCCCTTGTAGTTTACCCTCTGAATCCGTGCCGCGGAACATAATGGCCAAGCTACCGGAGTAAAATTTGATGCCCATTCCCAAAAGTGCCGTCATCCAAATCCAAAATACAACGCCCGGTCCTCCATCGTGGATGGCAATGGCCACTCCAGATATATTGCCCAAACCAACCGTAGCCGCTACCGCAGCCGATAGTGCCTGAAACGAACTTACATCCCCTTTGGCATTCTTATCATCGTACTTTCCTGACACTACCGCGAGGGCATGCCCAAAGTAGCGATAGGGAACAAACTTGGAATAGAAAACCAAGAAGAGGCCTCCACCGATCAGAAGGATGAACATGGGCCATTCCGTATAAGGTAAAATGGTAGTGAGAAAATCGTTGATAGCTTCCATAAAGTCAAAATCCCGAATTTATGGATTTTAGGTTGTTTAGCCCCAATGAAACAGGAATATTGCTTTTAGTTTGGAAATGATCAGGAAACCTTTGTATATTTGCCGTCCACATCGCGGGGTAGAGCAGTAGGTAGCTCGTCGGGCTCATAACCCGAAGGTCACTGGTTCGAGTCCAGTCCCCGCTACAAAGCTTAAAAAAAGAAGGCCGAGACATTTTTCTCGGCTTTTTTGTTTTGTAAAAATTCATATACGCTTTATCCCATTTTTTTGAGATTTGGCGAGTAAACTATTATCGGGGCTTACCTATTTTAATAGTCCGTTAACGAATTTAACATTTGTTTTTCATAAATTGTTAACAAGGTTAATTCATCATCAATCAAAAATGAGACAATTCTTCAAAAATATTGTCTTAATTCTGCTATTGCTCTATGTGATTTGTTTGCATGGGAATACCCCCAACGCAATAAATGGCAAGGAATTTTACAACCTCACTTTCCAAGACTCCATTGAATGGGCAGATTACTATTTCAACATTCATCGGTATGAAAAAGCAATTCCGATCTATGAAAAGAATTTGGATGAGTCGGATGTTCGGCAAAAAGTACATACCCTAAAAAAATTATCTCTTAGTGAGGCGGCCATTCACAAACCAGAAGAATCCGTAGCCTATATTTATGACTATTTTAGAATAGAGTTTCATCCCAATTTTCTATCACACGAAGGCTTTGATGAAATTCGGGAAACCGAAGAATTCACTAAACTGTCAGGTGCCGTTTTACCAAAAATTTCAGCGTGGTCCGTATTGTACTTCTTTGTTTCCATCATTGGGTTTTATGTCATGTTCGTGCTCTTGTTAAACAAAAGCATTGACCTACAGGCCAGAGTACTGATTTCCTTGTTTGTTTTTATCCATTCCCTGTTCATTTTGAACATTTGTTTGAACAATACCAATTATGTTTTTGAATTTCCCCATACCTATTTAATGTCCACCTGGTCATCTTTTCTTTATGGCCCCTTACTGTTCCTATACTTTAGAAGGGTCTCAAAATCCAGCGAGCTCAAACTCTCGGACCTATGGCATTTTTTGCCAACCCTAGGTCTTGTAATTTATATGATTTTATATGTTTATGCCTTTACCGGACCTGAAAAAATAGACCAGATGTTGGACAGGTTACAGCAAGGACTAAACCCAGGGGACTCAACAAAATTGACATTAATGGTCGTTATAAAAGCTATCTCTTTGGCCATCTACGCCTATTTTGTTCATCTGATCATTACCAAGAACAAAAAGGGACTCGAGAAAAAAACAAGAATCTGGCAAAAAAACATGTATGGCATACATGTCAGCTATGTAGTGATCTATCTGGTCTATGGGCTCTACATTATTGCCGGTAAAAACAGTGGATTTCTTTTCCATGCCCCTATCGTTTTAATGAGCACCATGGTACTTTATATCGGGTATGCCGCCAATGTGCAGCCCAATGTGTTCAGTGGACAGTATGCTTATACAAACCCATTGTTCCCAAAATATGTTAAATCCGGGTTAACAGAAAGTCTTTCCCAAGAACTGAAGGAAGACCTCCATGAGATCTTTAATAAAGACAAGTTGTATCGAAGGAACGATATCAGCCTAGACATGGTGGCACAGAAATTGGGGACCACCCGCCATAATGCCTCTCAGTTGATCAACGAGCACTTTAACATGAGTTTTCATGAATTTGTGAACCACCATCGCATCAACGATGCCAAAGAATTGCTCAAGAAAGAAAGGGAACGCAATATCATCGACATTGCCTACGAGGTCGGCTACAACAACAAGGTGTCCTTTAACAAAGCCTTTAAAAAAGACACCAACCTAACGCCAAGCCAATATCTTGTACACATGAAAGCGAGGTAAACTCTTATCGGGAACACCTAAATTAACAAGGATTCTTCCTAACTAGTAGTCATCAATCAAAATCATCGAGCAATGAAAAGACTACTAATACAAATCGTTTCCAGGTACTTGGGTGATGAAACTCCCAAGGTAGTCCCGGAAAGGCCCAAAAAAAAGTACAAGAAATCGGGTCTTACCCAGGCCCAGGCCCACACCATCAGGCAAAAGATCAAAAAGGCCTTCGATGAGGATCGGCTATACCGTAACAACGAACTTGGTCTTGATGATTTGGCCAACCACATCCAACACAATAGGTATAAGGTTTCCCAAGTCATCAACACCTATTTTTCCAAAAATTTTTATTCCTTTCTGAACGATTACAGAATCAAAGAAGCAAAATATCTTCTTGAGAACAATCCACAGTTAAGTGTAAAAGCCATCATGTACGAAGTAGGTTTCAATAGCAAGAACAGTTTTTACTCCTCCTTTAAGAAAATCACCGGGCTTAGCCCAAATGATTATAGAAGCATCGCCGCTTACGAGTATGATGTTCAAATGGCATAGGCAACAGTAAACATTCCAATTTCTCTCTTCAATTCGGTAAGGAAGACCTCTTGAAATTCAAGAGGTCTTTTTGCTTTGGGACTAATCAGTTGACAATGAATCTGTAAATGTTAAAAAAAGTACTCCCCCATGGGCATCCCTTTTTTTGGGGTACTCGCCGTTTTAAAAGTACCTATTCCAACACATTAATGGATTGATTTGTTATGCAATTGTAAAGGTAGGGCGGTGAGAGGCCTTACTTCTAAAAAAACAGAATCCATTAAGTTTTGTTCTCTTCCCAGAAGTATTATTTGAATTAGCTATCATTTTTCCTTACTCCGCCCACCTTTCTCAGTTGCCTGACTCAATTCAATTACTAACAAAACTTTATTCGTATGAAAGTAAAGAAACTGTTTGGAGCGTTGTTGGCCATATGTCTATCCATGGCCTTTGCCTATGCTCAAGAAAAAACGGTCACCGGAACGGTCACCGACCAAGATGGTGTTCCATTGCCCGGAGTAAACATTATTGTTAAGGGCACAACCAATGGCACACAGTCCGATTTTGATGGCAACTACCTCATTGGGGTAACTACGGGTGATGTACTCGTTTTTTCCTATTTAGGGCAAAAAACCATGGAGCGGAATGTAGGTACCGAAAACGTCATCAATGTGCAAATGCAGGAAGATGCTTCCCAACTTGAAGAAGTTGTGGTCACCGCACAGGGTATCGTGAAGGAGAAACGCTCTTTGGGCTATGCGGTCACCACGGTCGAATCAGAAAAAGTAGAAGCTCGACCTGAAGCTGATATCGCTAGGGTACTGAACGGCAAGGTTGCGGGGGTCAACATTACCTCCAATAACGGTCTATCCGGTTCGGGAACCAATATTATTATCAGGGGATATTCATCGGCCACGCAATCCAATCAACCTTTGTTCATTGTTGATGGGATTCCGTTTGATTCGGGAACCAACACCCAAACCAACTTTTTGGACGGCAATACCGAATCGAGCCGTTTTTTGGACCTGGATCCCAACAACATCGCGAGCGTGAGCGTACTGAAGGGCTTAAGTGCGACCGTGCTTTATGGTAACCGGGGCCGCAATGGTGTAATCTTGATTACCACAAAAGGAGCCGCAACAGGAGATGCTCCGACCAAGACCGAGGTGAACGTGACCCAGTCAGTTTTCATGTCGAATGCTGTACTGCCTAAATTCCAGCAAAATTATGGAGGCGGTTTCCACCAAGGTTTTGGGTATTTCTTCAGTAACTGGGGGCCCCGTTTTGATCGAACCGATGATGATGGTATTGCCAGTGCCGGTCAATATATAGGTACGGGATCTAATGGTGAAGCTATTTTAAGACACCCCTTCAATTACATGGCAGATCCTACCTTAATAGCCGGTTTTGAAGATTTATTGGATGATGAATATCCATATGTTCCCTATAACGGGGTTGAAGAATTCTTCAGAACGGGATATGTGTACAGCACCTCGGTAAACGTTCGGGGAGGTTCTGAAAAAGTGAGCTTCAATGCCAATTACGGCCGAACGGAGGATATTGGAGTTACCCGTGGCAATAGGTTGTTACGAAACAACTTTAGCTTGGGAGGCAATGCCAGACTATCCAATAATTTTACGGTTTCCGGGGTTTTCAACTTTGCGAGGACAGGTTACAAATCTCCTCCAAACGCCGTGAGCACAGGTAGTGGGGCAGCCTTTAACGGTTCCGCCATTTTCGGGGATGTCCTTTACACCCCGATCAGCGTTGACCTTACCAACATCCCCTACCAAGCTGCGGACGGTCGGAGCGTGTACTATCGTTCTGGAAACGACATCCAAAACCCCTATTGGACCGTTGCCAATTCCAAGACATCGCAAGAGACCGATCGTTTTACAGGTAACATGTCCATGAGCTATGCGCTCAACGATTGGATGAACCTTACCTATAGGGTGGGGCTTGATACCTATACAGAATTAAATTCCTACGGGCAAAACAGAGGCGGTGTGGATGGTCCTACCTTGGGTATTTTGAGAACGACTTCCGTGAGAAACTCCATTTGGAACCATGACCTGATCTTAACCGGGGAAAAGAATCTTTCAGATGACCTGAACCTCGCCGCCACCTTTGGGGCCAATAGCAGAAGGGACACCTATGCCCAAGACGGTATAGAAAGTCAAGGGCAATTGGTGTTCGGGGTTTTGGAGCACTATAACTTCACCACCCCTTCTTCGGTAAACTCATTTTCAGGGGCCAACCTCAACCAAAATTTTGAGGAGAATCTTGTAGGTATCTACTTGGATGCCACGTTGTCCTATAAAGATATGCTCTACTTGAATGTGGTGGGCAGAAATGACTGGTCATCCACCCTGGAAAGGGAAAACAATTCACTTTTCTATCCCGGAGCAAGTCTTTCCTTCATTCCCACGACTGCATTCCCATCCATACAAGGAAATGTACTCAACTATGCCAAGGTCCGATTGGGATATGGTTCGTCTGCAGGCTTCCCAACCCCCTTCAATACAAGGGATGTATTGACCTTGGGAGCTAGGACCTTTGTGGATGCCAATGGCAATGTGGTTTCGGGCAACTCCGTTTCCGACGTACTCGGAAATAGGGACCTGTCCCCAGAAAAAGTACAGGAACTGGAAATTGGTTTGGACACGAAGTTGTTCAACAGGTTGAATTTAAATGTGAGCTTGTTCAAAAAGTCAACCACGGATTTAATTACCAACCGTACCCTGGACAGTTCCACGGGTTTCCGCTCCACTTTTGTAAACATAGGGGAAGTGGAGACAAAGGGTGTTGAAGTGGATTATGACCTTAATATATTCAGGGAAAGCGAATCTGGTTTTGGATTCAATCTGGCTGGAAACTTCACAGCCAATGAGACCATTGTAACCGACCTTGCCGAAGGAACCAATAACATCCTATTGACTTTTGCGGTTTCTGGCGAAGCCGCCAACTACGCCGTGGAAGGAAGGCCTTTTGGTGTATTCTTGGGCTCCACCATTCTAAGGGACGACAATGGTAACAAGGTCGTTGGGAACAATGGGCAATACTTGGTGGACAACAACATCACCGAAATCGGAGACCCCAATCCAGACTGGACCACGGGGTTGATCCCTACCTTTACTTACAAAGGTTTCTCATTGTCGGCAAATCTCCAATATAGGCACGGTGGGGATATCTATTCCGTGACTACGGCAGGTTTGATAGGGCGTGGGGTTGTAGATCCCGACAAACCCATTGATCGGGAATCCAACTATATCCTTCCGGGTGTTTTTGCCAATGGCAGTCCCAACAATGTAGCCATTAGTTCTACGGAATTTGGTTTCAACACATTCTTCGCAGGAGGTATCAATGAAGTGAACATTTACGATGGTACCACTATTAGGCTACAAGAAGCTTCATTGGGTTATTCCCTTCCGAAGAAATTATTGGAAAAAACGCCATTCGGAAGCATGTCGTTTACACTATCCGGTTCCAACCTATGGTATAAAGCGGTGAATTTCCCCGATGATGTTCGGTACGATACCAACTCATCCAGTACCGGTGTCGGTAACGGGCAAGGAATTGATTTCTTCACCGGACCATCTACCCGAAGATATGGACTTACCGTAAGGGCATCATTTTAAAAACTGCTAACACGTTTTAAAAAACATATTATGAAAAAAATATCAAAGATAATTTGTCTCTTGTTTGCCGCCCTGACTGTTTTGGTAGGCTGTGAGACCACCGCGTTGGATGTTGTTGAGAGCCCCAATGCTCTCAACCCATCACAAGCGAGCGTAGACTTCTTTTTGAATCAGATACAACTTATGACGGCCCAGATACATTCTGGGGAAGAGGGGCGCGCCGAAAACGGTCTGAGCCAATTCGGCATGGAACCTGTTCGTATGCAACATGGGTTTGGTCCTACTTATCGGGAAAACTATGACCCCTCAAACTTTGACAGGGTTTGGGACAATGTTTATGCCAGGGCCTTGATTGACATCCGTACCATGAACCCATTGGCAGAAGAAGCTGGACAATATACCCATATAGCAATAGGACAGATCTTGGAAGCATACATTATGATGTCCATGGTCGATTTCTTTGGCGATGTGCCCTATTCCGAAGCCGCAAAGGGCGGAGAAGGCATCCTGAATCCAAAATTGGATACTGGAGCATCCATTTATGCCGCCGTAGATCAACTCTTGATCGATGCTATTGCCAATCTCAACAAGGATGAAACAGCACTTCCACTAAATGATCTTTTTTATGATGGTGATGAAGGCCAATGGATCAAGGTGGCCAATACCATGCGCCTAAAATTGTACTTGCAGACGCGTATTGCCAATGCTGATGGATTTGGGGCTGGAGTTTCCACCGCTCGCATCAACGAGTTGATCAGTGGCAACCAATTGATCTTGGATTCCTCGGATGATTTCTTTTTCCAATGGGGAACTAACAATGCCTCTCCGGATAGCAGACACCCCTATTTTGATGCCAATTATGATGGTGCGGGTCCAAGCTCAGACTTCTATACCTGTAACTATTACATGAACCTGATGGCCAACCAATACAATGAGCCCGATCCAAGAATACGGTACTATTTCTATCGCCAGCAAAGTGATTTTTCGGGTGCAGATGTAATTACCAAGGAATGCGTCACCGAGGTTTCCTTGCCATCTTGGTGGGATCCCAGCGAACCCTACTGTATTGTACCTGCCACCAATGGATTGGGCGGTTATTGGGGAAGAAACCACTTGGATAATGATGGTATTCCCCCGGATGATGCCTTTAGGACCTTACACGGAACCTATCCGATCGGCGGTCCTTTCGATGACGATTCCTTTAGGAATGTCTCTGGATCCGGGGCTGTGAATGAAGGATTGGCCGGAGCGGGAATCTCCCCAATATTGATGTCTTCCTATACGTATTTTATGTTGGCCGAAGCGGCGTTGACGTTGAACACCACCGGGAATGCACGTGACTATTTGGAAACCGGTATCAGGCAATCTATCAACACCGTGGTTAATTTTGGGGCTCCACTTGCCAGCGGTACAGGATTTGAACCCTCCACCACTGCCATTGACAACCATGTGGCCGAAATCCTAGCCAATTATGATGCAGGGAACGATACTGACAAACTACGCATCATTGTTGAGCAGTATTTCATCGCCTTGTGGTGCAAC
This sequence comes from Flagellimonas aequoris, assembly GCF_003584165.1. Classification (GTDB taxonomy): domain Bacteria; phylum Bacteroidota; class Bacteroidia; order Flavobacteriales; family Flavobacteriaceae; genus Flagellimonas; species Flagellimonas aequoris. The sequence goes on from NZ_QXFJ01000023.1 coordinate 90,289, forward strand.
GGAATCGAAGCCTATAACACCTACAGAAGAACAGGGCAGCCAGATAATCTGACCCCTGCTTTTGCCCTACAGGACCCGGGTACTTTCCTAAGGTCGATGTGGTATTCACAGACCGCTGCGGACAGCAATACCAATATTACCCAAAAGGGTGCACCGGACACCCCTGTGTTCTGGGACACCAATCCTGAAGGTTTCGTTCATTGATAAAATTTAAAAATGACAAATATGAAAAGTACTTTTAAATATATTTTCGGTCTTCTACTCCTGGTACTTGCTATCGCAGCCTGTGAGGATAAGGACAAGAACCCGCTCAACGTATTCGAATTGGACGACTCCAAGGCCCCCTATGTTCGCATCAAGCTGGATCAGACCATAGTGGCCAAGGGCGACTTGGCTTCCTCAACCTTTTCGGGCACCGTGGATGATCCCAGTGACAATGTGGCTTCTTGGGAACTTAGTGTAAGTATTGAATCGGGTGGGGTGGCCACCGATACCGTTGTCCTGACCACCGTTACCCAATTTCCAAGTGACATTTCCATCCCCTACACGGATATTGCCAGTGCCTTGGGTATTACGGTAGATGATATTTCAGGTGGGGACTTTATCCGCTTCTTGGGTAAATCAACCGGTACCGATGGCACTGTGACCACTGTAGACAATTATAGTGCGAACGTAACAGGGCAACCAGAACAGTTACAGGCTTTCAACTTTATCGTTTTGGTCAAGTGTTCGCCTATATCCGATGCAACCATTGCAGGCACATGGGTCATTGAGATGCAGGACCTTTATGGCGATGGGTGGGATGGTGCCTTTGTCACCTTCGAGATTGATGGGGTGACCACCAACTATACCTTCACCGCTGGCGATGCTGCTACGTTTAATGTGGATGTACCGGCAGGAACCAGCCAATTGGTGATATCCTATACCAGCGGCGCCTTTGAAGAGGAACACGTATATACCATCCAAACACCAGATGGCGATGTTCGGGGACCTTTTGGTCCCAATCCAAACCCGTGCATCAACTGATACTTTGTGTAACTCAACCTAACAAAGCCCCGTTCCAATGGAACGGGGCTTTTGATTTTTTGTAACAGATTTGGTAAATCCATATAGAATAATGTAAATATGCTTGCAAGGAGATTGGGTGTTACCTCGTACCTTTGCCGTCTCGCAACCACAACCTAAAGAACAACTATTTGGACAACCACTCGAATCAAACCAATAAAAAGGCATTATTGTCCCTCGCCATAGGAGGTTTTGGCATAGGTCTCACGGAATTTGTGATTATGGGAATTCTACCCAATATTGCCGATTCCATGGGTATTTCCATTTCCAAAGCGGGGCATTTTATTGCCATTTATGCTCTGGGGGTGGTTATCGGCGGTCCTTTCATGGCCAGGATTACGAGCAAGCTTTCTCCAAAGAAAACACTGTTGTTCCTCATGGTTTGGTTTACGGTATTCAACACTCTATCCTCTTTTTCGGGCAGTTATTGGGTGATGATGCTTTTTCGGTTTTTATCGGGAATGCCCCACGGTGCCTTTTTTGGTATCGGGGCAGTGGTATCGGGATATTTAGCCAAACCAGGTAAGGCGGCCCAAGCTATGGCCATCATGTTTTCCGGTCTTACCGTGGCCAACATTCTTGGGGTTCCTCTTGGCACGTATATCGGTCAGGAATGGCATTGGAGTTTTTCCTTTATGCTGGTCGGTATAGCAGGAGTGGCTACTCTTGCCAGTCTTTACTTTTGGATGCCGAAGCAATCCTTGGAGGAACCCGATTCTTCTAGTACCAGTAACACTTCAGAAGGAATTAAAAGTAAGAAGCTATGGGCCCTGATTGCATTGACAACCATCGGGTCTGGGGGCTTTTTTGCTTGGTACAGCTATATTGCACCTTTGGTCATCAACATTGCCAACTTGCCGGAGACCACTGTAGGTTATGTGATGATCGTGGCAGGCATGGGTATGTTCGTGGGCAATTTTATGGGTGCTAGGATGGTAGAAATATTTCCTCCTGTAAAATCGGTTGTCATCAGTCTTTTTAGCATGACCACCATCCTGTTGATCAATTCCCTTCTTGCCAGTAATACCATTGCCGTGTTTGTCATCAGTTTTATTGTTGGCATGATTACGTTCTCCGTGACCGCACCCATTCAGATAGCCATTATAAAAGCTGCCAAGGGTGCCGAAAAATTGGGGTCTTCCATGAACCAAAGTGCCTTTAACATGGGCAACGCTTCTGGTGCCTATTTTGGTGGGCTCCCCATGGTTTTTGGCCTTCCAGTTACCTATGCGAGTGTGGTCGGAGCCATTCTGGCCTGCATTGGGGCCGGTATCGGAATCGCGATTTTGTACACCCAAAAGAATGATGCATCCAAGAAAAAAAGCGAGGAATCTCTTTGTGCTTAGTTACATCATTTCATGAACCTATTCCGATTTCACCATAAATAGTATCTTTAGGAATAGGCAACCTTTATCCAATACTTATCGGTTTGAAAGCAACATTACTTTGGCCAACGTTCCTTCTTTTGGGAGTTTTGTCCCTATCCTCCGAGGAAGGCAAAAAAAACGTTATTAAAAAATCAGATTCCATATATACCACCGTGGTCTTTTCAGATGAATTTGATTATTCAGGGAGTCCCGATACCCATAAATGGCACCATCAAGTGATCCCGCCCGAAAATGGTGGCTGGTACAACGATGAGTTGCAACATTACACGGACAGGATCAAAAATTCAGAGGTCATGGATGGCTCCCTCTTTATCAGGGCTTACAAAGAACCTTACACCATTGATGGTTCCACCAAATCCTATACCTCTGCCCGGTTGAACGCCAAATTTGAGTTTACCTATGGTAAAGTAGAGGTGCGAGCCAAACTCCCAACTGAGGACGGTACTTGGCCGGCCATCTGGACGTTGGGCGCCAACGTGAACGAAACGGGAAATTATTTTGGCGACCTATTCGGCAAAGTAGGTTGGCCACTTTGTGGGGAAATCGATATTCTGGAGCAGACCGGATGGGACAAGAACACCACTATTTCCCATTTTCATTGGGGAGACCTTAACACCAAGGAATATAAAAATGAAGGGGGTACGTTATCCTTTCCCGAATCTGAGGATGGGTTCCATATTTTTTCCATGGAATGGACGGAAAAAAGCATCAAGACCTTTGTGGATGGCAATTTGGTATATGAATTGCTCAATGATGATGACAAACCCTTCAACCATGGTCATTATTTGATCCTAAACCTTGCTATAGGCGGTAATTTGGGTGGAGAGGTGTCGAATTCCTTAACGGAGGCTAGCTTTGAAATCGATTACGTAAGGATTTATCAATAAATTATTGACCCAACTCCTTGGCTTCAAATCCCACTAGCTCTTGGTTTTCAAACCTTGCCGTCACTTCAATGGGATTGCAGCATACTTCACAATCTTCCACATAGGTCTGTCTCGACACGGAAAAGTCCAAAAGAAACGAAATTTCTTCCCAACAATACGGACATTGGAAAAAATGCTCGTACATGGCCTAAAATTCTACATTGAGCAGTTGACCGCTTACCTGCAACATAACCAGTTCGGCCAGTTTTGCATTGTACTTGGCCTGACTCTTGGCAAGTTCGGCATTCAACAAGTTCAATTGGGCCTGCCTAAACTCAATGGAAGTCACCCGACCCAATTTGTAGCGCTCATCAGTACGGTTAAAATTGTTCTGGTTGGTCTGAAGGTTCTTTTCCTGTACCTCCAACACATACAAAGCATTGGAATAACTGTCCCATGCATTGCGGATATCGCGTTCCACCTCCAACGCTATCTGCTTCTTCGCAAGCTCTTGGTTCGCAAAGTTGATCTTGGCATTCTTGATACCCGTTATGGTACTTCCACCATCAAAAAGGTTCCAGGACAAATTGATGGACCCGGTAACCCCTGTGGAGGTATTCTGCAAGGTAAAGGCCAAAGGACTATTGTTGTTGGACTCGTTCCAACCATAGGTACCGGTAAGACCTATGGTGGGCAAAAACCCGCTTCTGGCCACCTTAATGCTGTAATCGCTAATGTTGATATCCTTTTCCACAATCTGAAGTCTGACGTTGTTCATTTTAGCCTCGTTGTACATGCTTTCCATTTGGAGGCCAGGAATAAAATTAACGGTGGTATCGGCCACAAAAAGTTCCGTAAGGTCCCTGTTCAAAATCAAATTCAAGTCGCGCATAGTGTTACGAAGTAGCTGTCTGGAATTCAATAAATTGATACTGTCCGTATTGATATCCACTTCGGCGTTCAGTACGTCCAGCCCGGTATTCTGTCCATATTCAAATTGATATTGGGCCCTTTTTAGCCGATCCTTTGAAATTTCCATGGCCTGTTCCAAGGTATGGGTGTTTTCGGTCAAACGGGCCACTTCATAATACACTGTGAACAATTGAAGAATGGTATTTTCTATGGTCTGGCGAACCTGAAGTTCCGTTTGTTGGGATCGCTCCTGAAAACTTTTGTAATTGTAATGCCGACCCAATCCATCGAATAAGACATAGTTCACGTTTACCGAGGCATTGTACCGACGGGTCTCCGCTCCTTCTGCGGTCCTGGTGTCGCCATTGGCCAATACCCCTTCGGAGTTTTGCTTATCAATGCTTCCACCTGCATTGGCAGTCACTGTTGGTAGATAGCCCGAATTCAGGATATTGGCATTATTATCGCCAATTAGTTTGGCGTTCTTGGCCACCTGTATGCTCAAGTTGTTCTCCAAGACCATATCGATGGCTTCTTCCTTGGAAAGTACCTGATCTTGCGCATGCACATAAAGACCAAAAATCAAAAATAACAGTAATGTATATTGACGCATCTTTTTCATTATCGTGTGGTCTCTTCTTCTATTGAGGTTCCGTGTTCTTCAGTGTTCATTCCATTTTGGCTCAGGCCATTGCTACTGGGGAGGCTTTCCTTTTCCAACAAAATCTCTTCATCCCGTTCCCTTATGGCCCGCTCCACCTCCTCTGGTGTCACTTTCTCCCCTGTCCACAGTCTTTTTGCCAAGACTTTTACGCTGTTTCCAAAGGAAAGAAACAAGGGAAGCATCAACAACGTGAGAATCGTGGCAAACGCAATTCCGTAAGCAATGGATATGGCCATAGGCTTTAGGAACTGTGCCTGTCTACTTTTTTCCAAAAGTAACGGTGCCAAACCTGCAATGGTGGTGGCAGAGGTTAGAAATATGGCCCTAAAACGGGAGCGTCCGGCTTCGTATAATGCTTCGTCAAACTTTAAACCATTTCTTAGGTTGATGTTGAACTTACCAATCAATACCAATCCATCGTTCACCATGATCCCGATAAGGGCAATGATTCCCAACATGGAAAGGATGTTGATGGGAAAACCATGGATCCAGTGTCCCCAGGCCACTGCCGTTAAACTGAAGGGCACCAAAAGAATCAACAATAATGGTTGGCTAATGCTCCTAAAGGTAAAGGCAATGGTAATAAAGATGAGAAACAAAATCACCGGTCCCACAAACCCCAGGGAACCAAAAAGTTTATTGGCCTCCCTATTCTGTCCTTCATAGGATGGGGAAATGGAAGGATATTTGGACACTATCTCAGGCATCACCTCGCTCCTGATCCATGCCATGGCATCGGTACCACTAGTAGTCTCAGGGTCGGTCAGGTCTGAGGAAACTTGGATTTCCCTTCGGCCATCCAAGTGGTTGATGGCCACATCCCCACGTTCAATGGTATAGGTGGCGATTTCGGTAAGCGGTATCCGGTCGCCGTTAGGTGCCACGATGCGCATTTCATCCAAATCCGTGATGGAAGATCGATTCTCACGGTCATAACGCACCCAAACCCTAATCTCATCCTGTCCCCTTTGGAAACGTTGCGCCTGTGTCCCAAAAAAACCAGATCTCACCTGGTTCATGACGGTTCTTAAATCCAATCCCAATAAATAGGCATTTTCCTTGAGTTGCAACCGTATTTCCTTGATACCTGCTGGGTCGTTATCCGTAACGTCCTTCAAGTTGGCATTGTTGAGCATGGCCTGTTTCAATTCGTCCTTGGCCGCCTTCAATTCCGCAATATTGTTCCCTAACAGAGATACCGAAACCGGGCTACCTCCAAAATTTCCTCCAGAACCGTATATCAAACTTTCCACACCGATCACTGGCCCCACAAGCTCCCGGAGCCTACTGGTAACCATATCGGCGCGAATATTGTCAGGCCTTTCCTCTCCCGGCAAAAGATTGATTTCCAATCTTGCCGCAGAGGAACCTGGTCCCAAATTTTTGATCATGTTCACAAAGAGCATTTTGTCCATGCCCTTTAAATATTTTTCGGTGAGTTCCTCGTTCACAATATGTGCCTTTTCCTGGATCAAACTGATAATGGAATCGGTCACCTTTTCATTTGTTCCATTGGGCATACGGAGCTGAATGGAAATCTGGTCGCTGGCCACCATGGGAAAGAATGCGGTTCGTACCACTCCCCCTCCAATAGACCCAAAGGTGAGTACCAAGGCCATAAAGAAAAGGGCAAACGTCAATATTTTATATTGAAGGGTAAACCTTAGGGCCGGACCATACCATCTATCCCGCATAAAGGACATGATGTTATCCCCAATTTTATTGATGACCCGTAACTTGGCAAAAACTTGGGCAATCCCTGTTTTTGGGGAACTGTCCTGTTTATGAAGCGCCTTGGAGTGGGCCAAGTGTGCAGGCAGTATAAGCAGTGCCTCGACCAAGGAGACAATTAGGGTCAAGATTACGATAACCGAGACTTCCCCAAAAAATTCCCCAATACGGCTGTCCAAGAACAAAAAGATGGAAAATGCCAAAACGGTGGTAATGATGGCCGATAGAATAGGGGGTATCACCTCCATAGTCCCATCAATAGCTGCCCGAACCGGAGGTTTACCATCTTCGTAATGCTGATAGATATTTTCCGCGATCACAATCCCGTCATCCACCAAAATACCGATCACAATGATCATCCCGAACAACGATAACACATTGATGGTTACATTGAACATGGGTGCAAAGATGAACATACCCAAAAAGGCGATGGGAAGTCCAAAAGCTACCCAAAAGGCCAAGCGGGTGTTGAGAAAAAGGGACAGGAATGCCAAAACCAAAAGCATCCCCATAATGGCATTATCCCTCAACAATTCTGTACGTTGGTTCAGTGTTACCGACCTATCGTCGATTACCTGCAACTGTACATTGGTGTATTTTTCGTTGAAATCCTTGATGTATTCTTTCACATTGTCCGAAGAGCCCAACAAATCTTCCGTATTGGTACTGGTAATGGTGATGTTCACCGCCAGTTCCCCGTTGAAGTATGACGCATTGGGTGTTTCAGAGAAACGGTCACGGATGGTGGCCACATCCTTCAAACGAACCGTGCGGCCATCACTATCTCCACGGACCACAATATTGGAAAGTTCATCCCCGTAATACGAACGGTTATTGGCACGGATAAGGTACTCTTCCGTATCCGTCTTGATATTACCGCCCGTAACCAATATGTTATGGTTGGCTACGGCCTGAGCCACTTCACTGAAGGAAAGGTCGAACGCCAAAAGCCTATTCTCATCTACGGCAATCTCGATTTCCTCATCCGGGTACCCATCAATCTGAATTTGGGAGATTCCGTCAATGGCCCTCAGGTCATTTTCAATTTGACGACCAATCTGCTTTAAGGTTGCCAAGGGAATATCCTTCCCACTTATGGCAAAACTTATGGTAGGCCGAACGGCTTCCTGTTTGGCCACGATCAAGGGTTCCATTCCAGTGGGAAAAGTGGGCACACGATCCACTGCATTTTTCACTTCCAAAAGCATGAAATCCACTTCCCTGCCTTTCTCTATCTCCACGTTGATGGACCCGCTGTTTTCCCTAGAGGTGGACGTTACCCGTTCCACGCCTTCCAACCCTTTTAGGTTGTCCTCTATCTTTAGGACAATACCTTCCTCAATCTCTTGCGGAGATGCTCCTGGATAGGTAATGGTGATTAAGATATTCTTGGATTCCGAAAGCGGGAAAAAGGAGGATTTTAAGGACAACATCCCCACAATCCCGAACACGACGAATGCCAATATAAATATATTGACCGCCATGTGGTATTTTATAAAATACGAGATAACCTTTCTCATGGTTGGGCTTTTGGGGATTTGCTTTCATCATACACTTTCACCAACATACCCGCATAGGCACCGGACAATGGCTTGGAAACTATAACTTCCCCATCAGGGACATTTTTGAGCACTACCGTCTTATCCGTAAAGTAAATGGGGTCCACGTACATCAAATCCAAAATGGAATCCTTCACCACAAAGATCTGGTCATTATCCAGTAATAGGGAACGGTTGATCTCAATGGCATTGGCTTCTTCCCTCGCCTCAAGGCTTGCTTCAAGATATTGGCCTTCTTTCAGGTCGTCGCCATCCACTTCTATGGATACGGTTATGGTCTGGGAACCTTGGTCTACCCTTCCATTTACACGTGTAACCTTACCCGCATATTTATTGGTCCTATCCAAATTGTAGAGTTCTACTTCCTTGCCCACTTTTAAGAAATCCCCATAGGTTTTACTTACGGAAACTTCAAGTTCATATTCGCCTATATTGATGAATTCCCCAAGCTTTTGCCCGGACCTGATCAAGGTACCTTCAGTGACCAAGGCTTCGGTAAGCACCCCATTGAAAGGAGCCGCAATGGTATATTTTGAAAGACGTTGTTCCAAATTCTTTACATTGTAGTAGTTGGAGACAATCAACCTTCCTGTTATAAAGAATTTTTCCTTTTCCGAACTCATTTCGGGCAAGGGGGGAGTGGTTTTTTCAATGTCGAAACTATTCAGATAGTCCTGCCACTTTGGATAAATTTCGGGATAGTCCAACCTAAGGTCGGGCATAATGGAGGTAAGCAAATTGTATAGACTGCTCTTTGCCGATTGTACGGAAGCATAATATTCATCGGCATCAATGCGAATAAGCGTTTGTCCAGCAGTATACTCCTGCCCAGTCCTGAAAAGCTTACTCCCAGGACGGAACACGCCCTGCACCTCGGAGTAGAGCTCTACTCGCTTTTTGGCTTTCAAGTTTCCGTTTGCGGGCACTACAAGGGGAACCGTTCTATTTTTAACGGTATCCACAAAAACGGTCTTGACCACTTTTGGGGACTGTGGCCTTCTATTGTCCTTACTGCCGGCAATCAAGCCAGCAAAATACAAGGAAGCCAAAATGATGATGCCGCCTGCAACGGCGGAGATGATGAGCTTTCGCATGAGTCAGTTGAATTAGTCGCTGCAAAACTATTCGCTACATTTTTTACAATGGTTAAAGAAATCTTAAAATGTTTCCTTAAACATACAAACAAAAAAGGGGATACATCCCTGTATCCCCAAACCAAACAAACTAAAGTAATAACTAACTACTCATTATTTTCATTGTTTTCATCGTCCTCGAATTTGGTATCCGCCATTCTTGAACGATCAAACTCAATACTGTTAAACCTAGGATTAAGCGATTTATCATCTGTATCGAACACCAAAAACTGCTTGGTGTCCATGGCTTTCAGGCCTGTGTAAGAATTGAACCTATTGTTCTGAAGTTGCAAAATCTGCAAGCTTGCCAATTGTGAAAATTCCACGGGAATCTCACCACCCAGTTGGTTATTGGCCAATACCAGTTCCTTCAATTGGCCCAAATTCCCTATTTCTGCTGGAATCTCGCCTTCCAGGCTGTTCTCAAACAAACCAAGGGCTTGCAACTTGGAAAGGTTCCCGATCGATTTTGGGATGATTCCCTTCAAGTTATTGCTGGACAAATTGAGTTCCTTCAAGTTTTGGATGTTGCCAAAGGTTTCAGGAATAGGTCCGGTCAAAAAATTGTTGAACATGGAAAAAACTTCCAAATTCTTAAGCTGTCCTATTTCTTGGGGTATCGCCCCTTTGATCCTGTTCATTTCCAAACGGAACTCTTTCAAGCTTTCAAGCTTCACGATATCCTTGGGAAGTACACCGGTGATATTGTTGAAGGCCAAATTTAAACGAGTCAGGTACTTTAACTTACCAATACTTTCTGGCAAAACTCCATCCAAATTGTTCATGAAAAGGGTTATTCCTACAACATGTCCTTCCTTGACCTCAATACCTTTCCATGTTTCCACAGAGGCATCAAGGTTCCAAGTCACCTTCCACTGCTCTCCTTTGGTACTATTATAAAGGTCTATCAGTGCATCCTTCTCCCTTTGGGAAACTTGTCCGTTTGCTAGTGACAATCCAACCGAGACTGTCAATAAAAAGAAGAAAATAGCCAATCTTTTCATCCAAATACTTATTTATATGCAAGGAATTTACTTACAAAGTAATAAGAATATGAAAAAACTTACAAATTAAATCGGCGAACTGACAGGATTTTGTTGTGAAGCCGTCCAATTCTGTGGTCAGATACATAAAGTGCTGATTATCCTATGGCTTCCAGCTCGTTGGAGATGTTTTCCCAATCTTCCATATGGGCCTCCAATTCTTTCTTTTTACCCTGATATCTGTCAAAAAAACCAGGCTTGGCGATGGTAGTGTCGTAGTCCATGAGCAGTTCATGGTCAATATCGGCAATTTCCTTTTCCAACTGGGAAATCCTTTTTTCCACACCGCTCAATCTGTTCTTTAGCGACTTCAATTTCTTTTGGGTATGGTAATCGTTCTCTTTGGTTTCCGGTTGAAGTTTTTCCTCTACCTTCTTCTCCCCCTTTTCAATTTTTCTGAAGTCATCTACCTTTCGTTGTTCCAGATAAAAGTCAATATCACCCAGATATTCCTTGATGTTGCCATCCTTGAACTCGTATACCCGATCGGTCAGTCCTTGGAGAAAATCCCTGTCGTGGGATACCAAAATTAACGTTCCTTCAAAGTTTTGAAGGGCCTGTTTCAACACATTTTTGGATTTGATGTCCAAGTGGTTGGTAGGTTCGTCCATGACCAGCACATTGAACGGCTGCAACAACATTTTGGCCAACGCCAATCGGTTGCGTTCCCCTCCGGAGAGGACCTTAACATACTTTTCCACATCATCGCCACGGAACAAAAAAGATCCCAAAATATCCCTGACCTTGCTCCTATTGCTTTCATTGGCAGCATCGATCATGGTATCAAGAATGGTCTTGTTGCCATCCAAATATTCCGCTTGATTTTGGGCAAAATACCCCAATTGCACATTGTGCCCTGTCTTTACATTGCCATGATAGTCCAGTTCCCCAACCATGATTTTGGCCAAAGTAGTCTTGCCCTGTCCGTTCTGCCCAACAAAAGCGGTCTTGCTCCCACGCTCCACCAACAGGTCTACCCCTTCCAACACTTTTTTGGAACCGTAATGTTTGGAAAGGTTTTCCACCTCGGCAACTACTTTTCCTGGGGTTACGGACACTGGAAAACGAACGGTCATGACACTGCTGTCCTCTTCATCCACCTCAATGCGCTCCAACTTGTCCAACTTTTTAATGAGCGACTGGGCCATGGAAGCCTTACTGGACTTGGCCCTGAACTTTTCAATCAAGCGTTCGGTCTGCTGGATCTGTTTTTCTTGGTTTTTTTGGGCACTCAACTGTTGCTCCTTGATCTCTTTCCGCTGTTCCAAAAACTTGGTATAAGGCTTGTTGTAGTCATAAATCCTGCCCAATGAGATCTCTATGGTGCGGTTGGTCACATTGTCCAGGAACATTCTATCGTGCGAAACGATGACCACGGCCCCTGAGTAATTGTTCAAAAACTGCTCCAACCAAATGATGGATTCAATATCTAAGTGGTTGGTAGGCTCATCCAACAACAACACATCATTGCTTTGTAAAAGGAGTTTGGCCAATTCAATACGCATTCGCCATCCACCTGAAAAGGTATCGGTAAGTTTTTCAAAATCCTCCCTTTTAAAACCAAGCCCCAACAACACCTTTTCGGTATCCCCTTGATAGTTGTAGCCGCCCAAAATCTCATAACGGTGGGTCACGTCGTTCAGGTCTACCATCAATTGGTGATAACCTTCACTTTCATAATCGGTACGTTCTGCTAAAGCGGTGTTGATTTCGTCCAATTTCAGTTCCAGTGACTTGATCTCGGCAAAAGCTTGGTACGATTCTTCCAGAACCGTTCTTCCTTCTTCAAAGTCGATATCCTGCTTCAAGAAACCGATCTTGATGTCCTTTTCCATGGCAATGGTACCTTCATCCGGACGCATTTCCTTGGAAAGCAATTTAAGCATGGTGGATTTACCGGCCCCGTTTTTCCCTATCAGACCCACCCTATCTCCCCCATTCAAACGGAATGAGATTTCTTCAAAAAGGTATTCGCCCCCAAAGGCTACGGAAAGGTTGTGAACATTTAGCATTTTATGTGACCTGAATTACATAACAAAACTTGCAGTATCTTTACTTTTGCGTAAAAATCGGTGCAAATGTTAAAAAAAGGAACCAAACTCTACAGCATTTTAACAGGAAGTTGCCCTAGGTGCCATGAGGAAAGCATGTATCAGACCTCTAATCCCTATGCACTTTCCCAAATTTTTAAAATGCACGAGCGGTGTTCACACTGTGGTTTGAAATACAAGATCGAACCTTCTTTCTTTTACGGTGCCATGTATGTGAGCTATGCTGTGGGTATTGCTTTTGCCGTTGCCGCTTTTGTGATTTCCTTCCTCTTTATCGGAACTTCTTTGAAGACCGCATTCATTTCCATTGTGGCCACTTTGGTGGCTTTCATGCCTTTGATCATTAGATTGTCCCGAAACATTTGGATCAATTTCTTTATCAAGTATGATTCCCATGCCGTGGAACACCATCACCCTGTAAAAGGTTAATTTCCGTAGTATTTTTTCGTGAAGCGCTGAATATCGATTTCAGGGTCGAGTGCTACTCCTTTTTCAATATAGTCGAACAATTGTCCAGAGGCATAGGGAGCAATGAGCACTCCTCTGGAACCAAATCCGTTCAACACATAAAAATTATGATGCTCGGGATGCCTGCCTACCAAAGGCCTGCGATCCACCACCGTAGGGCGAATGCCTGCCACATGGTCCACAATATCAAAATCGCATTTTAGAAAGGTGACCAATTTTTCCAGAAGTTCGTTCTTAGATTCCTCAGTAGGTTCATTGGTCTTGTCCTTCCATTTGTAAGTAGCCCCTACCAAGTACTTGTCCCCGCCCATCGGAATGGTAAAAACAGACGATTTAATGACATTCCCTTCTCGGAATTCCGGTGCGGAGATGACCAAAAGTTCCCCTTTGGTCCCGTTCAGCGGAAGATATCCAAAATAAGGGTCGTCAGTAAGGCCGTATCCACATGCACAGACAATCTGTTTGGCCTTTATGCCCAGATATTCCACATGGTCTTCATGATGGGTGAGTGACGAAAATTCGAAGGTTGAACGATCAATGATGCCCTTATCCCCCAAATAGGCACCATAAGCCTTCACCAGTACGCCTGTATCTATTCTTCCCGTGTGTTTTACCTCTCCAAAGCCAAAAGGGGCGTCAATGGCAGGATTTTGGTTTGGAACCACAACAGGGGAGAGAAAATGGTCCAATCCCGGACGGTCGGCAGCCTCGAACCAACTGTTTTGCTCCTCGATGGAGGCAAATTTGCGGAGTACATGAAGGGGATGGTCCAATTTTACCCCCAGCTTTTCCTCCAATCGTTCATAAAACGGTTTGCCCCATTCCAATTGATCCTTGGCCTTCCATGCCATGGTGAAGCGTTTCAAAATTACGGGGTTGTAGAGTCCGCCCGCCACTTGGGATGCCTGTTGCGAACGATCCGCAATAACCTTAAAGGTTTTGCCTTCTCTTTCCAGTACTTCACAAAAGGAAATCCCGGCCAATCCCATACCTACCACTATATAATCCAACATAGATCAAAATTAGCCATATGTGCCTTGCTGACCACATGGGTCAAGAAAATTTTTACAAAAAAAACGCCGCACTAGTGTGCGGCGTAATTTGTAATGAATTGGAAATTTGTTTTTATAGGCTAGTAAGCCCACATATCCTGCTCTCTGTCCCTAATGGATTCTTTAATCCTTTGGGCCTCAAGCAATTGGAACAAGGCATTGTCAAAAATGTAATCGTCGATTTTACGATCTTCATGTACGTTTTCCTCTTTGTAGATCACCCCGTTGAAACGTCTTGCGTTCAACAGCATGTCAAAGGAAAGGGGTCTTGCAGAGTTTCTCTGGTTGTACACCTTGGCCTCGTGCAAAATTTGCCTGGCCGCAGGGAACCAAACCCAGAACAATTCAACTTTGTTGGAATTTGGATCTACAGACTCGTCGTCAATAAAGTTCACATCGGGAGCAACGGGTGCAATCCCCAACAAACGATATTTAAGCTCTCCCTGGCGCTTATCAAAATACCAGATACCTTTTATGTGGTACTCCTCAATGTCCGCAGCGGTAAGATCCCTTTTATTGATAAACTCAGGGGAAATTTGCTCACCGGCATTCATTTGTTCGTAACCAAGGTCCGTGGTATCGATTTTGCTCAAGGTCGCAGAAAGATCTTCCAGTTTCCTTTTTTCGGTGAAATAGGAATCCGTATAAATTTCTGTGAGCTTTCCATTTCTGATGTTCTTCATCAGAACGTGGTATAAAGACCTTCTGTCTGCCCCGATACCAATGGTATCGGTGGGGTAGTACAGCGGAAAGTTGACACGCTCGTCCAGGTCGATGATCTCCCAAACGGTCTTGGACCAAAGGATATCCCTATCATCCACGTAACCGTACTTAAGGGGCTCATCGGCGTCCTGCTCTATTTGAGCTTCGGTCTTTTTGCCAATATCACTGGGCAACTTGGCATTCAAGATGTTTGCCTGACCCATCATTGATACGGGCAACACGCCCAACAATCCGATTATTAATGCATTTTTCCAATTCATGATCACTTGTATACTTTTATACTTTATTAGTTTGTAAGCTCAACCACAACAGGAGATACTTTCTTCAACTTGTAGCTCTTGTTATTGGTGATATACGCTTGGATATCAAATATCTGGATGGCATCGCCCCTACCAGCTCTTCTAAGAGCAGATTTGGCCCTTGCATCCAATTTATTTCCGCTAACCACTACGGTAGGCTGACCAGGAACTTTGAACTTGAATTCGCTAACGGCAAGGTTCAAATCGAAATCGAAGTCTTCCAACATGGCACTTACAGTGGAAATCTCAAGGTTGCTCCTTGGCATCTGGATGCTACCAGCCTCACCACGAACGGTACCGCTAGGTCTTGGAATATCCTTGATACGGAACTCTGACTTGGTAGAGATACCTTTACCATCTGGCAAAGTACCGGAAGCGGTGATGGTCACCGTTCTACCTGTACCTGGGTTCATGATGTAGTTGCTTCCGCTTCTTCTGGTCAAACCAGCGGCAGACGCCGTTACTTTGTTATCAGGAATACCAGGAATGGAGATGGTCATTGGGTTGGCCACACCACGGTATACCACATTCATCTTATCCGCAGAGATAACCGCTGCATTAGGCATGGAGATGGTGGCAAAAGTGTTGTTCACTTCCACAGGCACCTCGTTACCGTCCTGCATGTAGGTCATGGTTCCTTTGATGGTATGGTCACCAGGGGTACCGGCACTGATCAACATTTTGATACCACCAGCTTCCAAAGCGTAATCTGTCCCTTCTTTCAATGGTCTACCATCCAAGGTCAATTCAGCTTTTACCGGAGTAGAGGTCTTGTCAGTCTTGCTAACAATGATCTTACCATCGTATTTTTCACCAGCGTAGTATGCTGTTTTAGGAGCGGACAATGTACTTGCAAAGTTTGTAAGGGATACAGCAGCCGTAAGGTTACCTTCCAAAAGGTTTTTCAATACCTCTTGTTCGGTAGTTTTAATATCGGATTGCAATTGGGTCAACTTGGTCAAAGAGGCTACTAATGGAAACCCTTCATAATGATAGTTGATCCAATCTTGACGGGTACCATCCCTTTTCTTCACTTTTCCGTCGGCATCACCAGTTGCGAAACGAGTCTTTACAGCTTCCTTAACAGCAGTAAATTTATCTTCGGGCAACGTATTGATCACACCTTCACGGTAATCATTGATCTGCTTCATGAACTCTTTTCCTTCTGGGCCTAAATTATCGCCTTGGAAGAATTTTTGGTCCAAGTAATCAGATTTGTCCATGACCACATAATCCTTTGGATCTTCAAGATCCTTGGTCATTGCTTTCTTCAATCCTTCCAAATAGTTGTAGTACGTATCGGAAAGTTCTTTGATCTTTTGAGCATCTTGGTAAAGTTCACCGTACTCTTCAGCATTTTCCTCTGCCTTTGTGCCCAAGCTGGCCAAAAAGTCAGAATTGCTTGCATCCATGTTCGTGTTTGAAGTTTCCAGCTTTTCGTTCATAAGTCCGAAAGCTGCAAGAACCTCCTTGCTCATATTCAGGGCCAACATCGCGATGAAGATCAAGTACATAAGGTTGATCATCTTCTGACGTGGTGTTTGTTTTCCTCCTGCCATGTTTTCTAATTAGATTTTAAAATTAATTTGATTTGGGTTTGTCTTTTGTTGATCAAAACTTCTAATTAGTTTCTACCACCCATGGCGGAAAGCATACCTCCGTAAACTCCGTTCAAAGAAGATAGGTTGGTGGCCAAAGATTCCATTTGATCTTTCAAGGCACCTGCATTCTGTACCACTTCCTCGTTGATGGATGCTTGACGGCTAGCGCTTTCCAACTGTACTTTGTACAAGCTGTTCAAAGACTCCATTTGAGCGGCAGCGTGTGACAACTCTTCAGAGTATTTTTTGGTGTGTTGGATAGCATCTGTAGTAGGTGCGATATTTTTAGCGGCACCTTCAAAACTCTTGATGCTTTCGCCCAAGCTAGAGAATAGATTGGCATCGATATTGGCTTCTTTAAGCAATTCGTCCAATTTTCTGGAAAGGATACCTTCTGCTTCCTTAGCATCTTTGGCATCTTGCTTTTTGCTGGCGGTTTGTTGACCACCTGCCAACTCTGGGTAAACCAAAGCCCAATCGTATTCGTCATCTACTGGTTCAAATGCACTGATAGCAAAGATCAATGCTTCGGTAATAAGTCCAACCGCAAGAAGAAGTCCACCTGTAAGGGGTCCAAACTCCCAGTGAAGGATCTTGAACAATGCACCAATAATTACTACCGATGCTCCAAGCCCGTAGGCCATGTTAAACAATTTTTTTGTTGATTTTGACTGTGCCATAATTCTAGTTTTAATTAAGTTATATAAATAAGTATTTGGTTACAAACTTTGATTTATATAATGCTCTCGATAAATTTTTATTTATAATCCACTCCTTCCGTTGGTCGAGTCTTCCTCTCCCATGTAATCCTGTACCGTTCTGAAGCCGATATAGCTCCTTGCAGAATCTTGGTACTCATAGTCCCTGGTGCTCACTTGAAGGAAATAAGCAACATCCTTCCAAGATCCACCTCGTATTACCTTTCTTTTGTTCTGGCCCGATCCCACGTTGGGGTTCATGGTTGAAAGATAATCGTATGCGTTTTGGTCAAAACTGGAATTGGTCCATTCCGAAACGTTTCCTGCCATATTGTACAAATTGTAATCGTTCGGTTCAAACGATTTGGCCTCCACGGTATACAGTGCTGCATCCGCGGCATAATCACCACGCTGTGGCTTAAAGTTGGCCATGAAACAACCGGTATCACTGATTACGTATGGACCACCCCATGGGTAGGTTCCACCTTCAATACCACCTCTTGCGGCATATTCCCATTCGGCCTCTGTTGGCAATCTGAACTGGTTCACGAACTGTTTGCCTCGGGATTTTTGATCGTCATTCTTGAATTTGGTCCTCCAGTTACAGAACGCTTTGGCCTGCATCCAGTTTACACCCACTACAGGATAATCACTGTAGGCATCGTGCCAGAAGTAGTCATTGTGCATGGGTTCGTTATAGGAATATTCAAAATCCTTGATCCAAACTGTGGTATCGGGATAGATCTCCAATTCTTCATGTCTGATAAAATCTTTACGTCCTCCAGTCTTGGCCCTAGCGGCCGCTTCAATGTCCATCCAGTTGTACTTGTACTTCAACTTGGTCACATCAATGGACCTTAGGCCGTTATAGCTTTCTTCTTCAGGAAGATAAATGGAATCCATTACTTCGGAATAGTATTCATCTGGATATTCGGAAGTATCCCAGATCAAATCCACATCCTTGTTCAATGCCCTTCCTTCATAGCCTGTTTCACCAAGTCCGGCATAGTTGTCGAGCATGTATTTGTCATAAGCGGAAAGCTCGGTGGTGTCAGTATCCTTAAAAGCATACTCTCCGATACCTTCATCTTCCGGTCCAATGCCAAGTTCATCGGCCAAGATGGCCAATCTGGTCCTTACAATGGAATCCTTTACCCACTCCACAAACTGACGGTATTCGCTGTTGGTGATTTCCGTATCGTCCATATAAAAGGAACGAACGGTTACCGTTCTTGTCGGAGCGTTCAATACTTTCGCCTGATCCTCCTCAGCCTTACCCATTACAAAGGCGCCGCGGGGAATCAGTTCCATCCCATAGGGTTTTTCTGGATGCCATTGTTTTCCACTGACCCCAACTAGTTCACCTTTTGACCTTGATTTAGAGCCACAACTGCTTAGCAAAAAAACAAGTGCTAGAGATGAAAAGAATAGCTTTCTCATACTTTAGGTTAAATTATCGATTCAAGATTTTAGACTGTGAAACACATTTTCATTACTCTCAAAACTGATTTTTGAATAAATTATTGTGCAAACACAACCAATGCTCAAAATTTTAATTTGTTCAGTTAAAGCCTTTCCTGTAGGCTTTGAACCACCTTTCTGGAATAATTTGGTTGCAAGCATCCAAATAGTCCTCTTCGGTGCATGGTAATAACGCCACCGAATTTGTTTTAGTATGTTCAGCTAAAATTGATGGAACCTCTACCCACCAGCGTTCCGTAACATGGCTCTTGTAGAACACCAGTTCTTCCGAATCGGTGGGCACGGTAAATTTTGTGAAGTCTTCGCTCTTGGAGCTGGGCTGTTCCTTGATCCTGAAACTCAGCCCTTCTATAAAATACCAAATGATCTGGGCAATCATTTGAAATGCCTGGTGGGAGTTCTCCCCTTCGTAGATACCGAAAAGAGAAACCCTATCGCTAATACCGGCGTACCGGGCAATGGCACATATCTCCCTTCCCGTGAAACCATTTGGGGAAAAGTTCTTGGACATTCCTATTTCGGCGGCCCTAATGGCCCTAAGGTCCAAGCTTACGATATCGCTACTCCGCAATACAGGTTCGGCCAATCCTATGTTGTTGGCAATCTCTCCCAAACGGTATGCATCAAAGAACAATCGCTCCATAAGATCCATCTCTTCCTGCGCATTGAAATAGCTCTGGTAACCAATGTTGGAAAAGTTGAAAAGATTGTTGGGCTTATCGGTAATGATCTTGCTCATATAGGAATGCGAAGAGATCAATTCCTCATCCTCGCCAAAATCAAAACGGCTATCAATGGATACCAAGTTGACCATATCCTTGATCTTATCAAAGGCCCTGTACGTGGGATACGTAATGTCTTGGGTAAGACCGATCACAATTGGAATGATATTTTCTTCCAAAAGCCCGGCCACAATTTCCTTTACCACAAAGTAGGTGTCCTCCACGGAATCACCTTCCTCTACATCCCCTATATCTATTATGGTAGAGTTCCAATTGCCCATCATGAGCTTGTATAATTGGATACGCACCTCGTCCAAATCGAGTTTCTCAGGTTTCTTTTCAAAAGCGTTCCTAGATTCCAGGACGCCGAAAATGGCGACGTCGGCCTGGGCGAAGACGGGAAGTCCGTCCTTTTCCGTGTGCATGAAAATGTTCTTGCCCAATGCCTGTTGTGGCAACAATTCGGAATGAGCCAATACCTTGTCCGAAACAGGGATCAAAAAGTCGAACGCCATACTATTTCTTAGCTTTTGTCTTGGCTTTTTTCTTTGGTGCTTTCTTTTCGAGCAGGGCCTTGGCTTCTTCCAGTGTCATCTTGGCGGCATCCACATCTTTGGAAAGCTCCACTTTTACCCTACCTTTTATAATATTATGTCTTCCCCATCGGGCCTTTTCGATCCTAATCTTTTCCTCCGGCCACTCTTGGACCACTTTCTCGGCCTCCTTTATTTTTTTGTCCTCGATCAATTCGATCACATCGGCCTGTGACAGATGATCAAAGTCGTATTTTTTGTTCACGTTGATGAACATGCCGTCCCATTTGATGAAAGGACCAAACCTTCCCTTTCCCTTAGTCACTTCCTTACCTTCGTAAGTGGCAATAGGCGCATCGGCTTTTTCTTTTTCCTGGATCAATTCAATAGCTCGTACCAAATCTACATCGAAAGCACTTTCGCCCTGATCCAACGAGATGAACTTTTTGCCAAACCGAACATAAGGTCCATACCGGCCAACATTCGCCTCCACTTCTTCACCTTTATGCACTCCAAGCTTTCTTGGCAATTGGAAAAGTTCCATGGCTTCTTCAAAAGTGATGGTACCAATGGACTGTTCGGGCAGCAAACTGGCGAACTGCGGTTTTTCTTCCTCGTCCACCGTTCCTATCTGAACCATCGGGCCAAAGCGGCCCAACCTTACGGATACCTGTCGCCCCGTTTTGGGATCTACACCCAATACCCGTTCCCCACTAGCACGCTCAGCAGTTTCCTCAACCTCCTGTACGTTCGGATGAAAATCCTTGTAAAAGTTTTTCATCATTTGTTGCCAATCCTCTTCGCCGGCGGCAATCTCATCAAAATCTTCCTCTACCTGAGCGGTAAAATTATAATCGAGAATTTTGGTGAAATGGTTCACCAAAAAATCATTTACGATCATTCCTATGTCCGTGGGAACCAATTTTCCTTTGTCGGATCCTACCATTTCAGAGAGTTTTTGTTCCGAGAGTTTCCCAGATTCCAAAACCATCTGAACATATTTTCGCTCCGTTCCTTCAATACTGCCTTTTTCTACATAGCCCCTATTTTGGATAGTGGAAATGGTAGGCGCATAGGTAGACGGTCTTCCGATACCCAATTCTTCCAACTTTTTCACCAAAGATGCTTCGGTGTAGCGATACGGCGGACGGGTAAATCTTTCTGTTGCTGAAATGTATATGTTTTGAAGGTTTTCGCCCACACGTAGTGCAGGCAGCATACCTTCTTGCTCCTCCATATTGTCCTCGTCGTCAGTCCCTTCAAGATATACCTTAAGAAACCCGTCGAACTTAATCACCTCTCCATTAGCAGTAAACTCCTCGTTGTGGGTACTGGCCTGGATCTTCACATTGGTACGCTCCAGTTCCGCATCACTCATTTGTGAAGCAAGCGTTCTCTTCCATATCAGCTCATAAAGTTTGGACTGGTCCCGCTCCAATGATGGGGACTGCAACTTCATATCGGTAGGGCGAATGGCCTCGTGGGCCTCTTGGGCACCTTTGGTCTTTCCTGTAAAGTTTCGCACTTGGCTATACTCATCACCATAACTCTGTACAATCGCATCCTTAGCCGCAGAAAGGGCTTCATTGGAAAGATTGACACTGTCCGTTCTCATGTAGGTGATCAAACCGGCCTCATAGAGTCGTTGGGCCACCTGCATGGTACGGCTCACCGAAAAATATAGCTTTCGCGATGCTTCCTGTTGAAGTGTTGAAGTGGTAAATGGAGGTGCCGGAGATTTCTTGGCCGGTCTTTTGGCCAAATCCGCAACGGAAAATTCGGCGCCAATGTTATTTTTCAAAAATGCTTCGGCGGCGGCCTTGTTCGGGAAGGTATTGTTCAATTTGGCAGCAAAAACATTCCCTCCATCCGTTTTGAATTCCGCCTTTACACGAAATGATGCTTCAGGGCTGAATCCCTCGATTTCACGTTCGCGTTCCACGATCAAACGCACGGCAACGGACTGTACCCTACCTGCCGAAAGCCCTGGTTTTACCTTTTTCCAAAGCACCGGGGAAAGTTCATAACCCACCAATCGGTCCAAGACCCTTCGGGCCTGTTGTGCATTGACCAAATTATAGTTGATGTCCCTGGGATTCTCAATGGCCTTTTGTATGGCCGACTTGGTAATGGAGTTAAAAACGATGCGTTTGGTCTTGCTCTTGTCCAATTTCAGCTCTTCCGCCAAGTGCCAAGAAATAGCCTCTCCCTCGCGGTCCTCATCACTTGCTAGCCAGATAACTTCTGCTTTTTGTGCAAGGTCCTTGAGTTTTTTCACCAAGGTTTTCTTCTCTTTGTCTACGGTATATTTTGGCTTGAAATCGTTCTCCACATCCACTCCCAATTCCTTTGAAGGAAGGTCTACGATGTGGCCGAAACTTGACTCAACTTGATAATCTTTTCCTAGGAATCGCTCTATGGTCTTTGCCTTTGCAGGGGACTCTACAATAACTAAATTCTTTGGCATGCACAGGGTTTTGTGGTAACAAAAGTATATCAATTTTTCGATTTTGGGATTTTTGTGTAGACCATATCAAAAAAATATCCCGCTGAAAACGGGATATTTGGGTTCTTCTTTTAGGATATTCTTTCAATTTAGACCAATCTGACTCAACAGTTTAATGTTATTGTTCAAATACTCATATTGGTATAGGACCCCGTCGCCTACCATAATTAAATGACTGTCGAGAGGAATCACATCAAAGGTGACAATATCCTCAAAATGGTTCAATTCCTGAAGATCATGGATATCGGTTTTATCGTAGACCTTCAACCCTGAAGCTCCATCACAAACAAAAAGTTTTTCGTCCTTGATACCCAAACCATATGGGCCATCCAAAGGATAGGATTCTGCAAGTACAGGACTTTCTATATTGGTCAAGTCCACAATGAACAGCCCGCTTTCCGTTGCGCCACACCAGTTACCGCCTCGTAAGGTCACATAAGCATAATCACCATCGACCACAACGGGATCACAGGCCGTTCCATGTTCAAATTCTGAAACCAATGTTGGAGTAGCTGGCGAAGTAATGTCATAAATGTACATACCCCTCATACTGCCCAAAAACAAATAGTTGCCTTGATTGAAAATGGTCTCGATGTCAAATCCAGCATACACATCTTCCAAATCTTGGGGATTGTCCAAATTGGAAATGTCAAAAACGTTTATATTGTGACTGTCCACAGCATATAAATATTGATCCACAATCTTGAAGCGGGCCAACGAGCCCCCTTGCCCGGTGCCACTATCGGAAGACTCAGCGGCTGCCAAACCATCCATCAGCACAAAACCACCGTTTCTTTGTTCCACTTCAGACTTTAATCTTCTTTCGGTTGTGGTCTCCCAACCTACTACTATCTCGGTATCATAGTCATAATCCTCATACTCGAACAAGTCAGCCTCCATGGGAAAGAACACGTTGTTGTACAATACATCCTCCAATCGATTTACTAACTGTATATTATCGATATTGGAAATATCGAGTACTACCAAATCCATCATGCTGTCCGCAAATAGGTAATCATTCTTTATGGAGATATCGATGTTCCCGGGAATATTGATAAACCCGACCTTTACAGGCTGTTGGGGATTGCTATTGTTGATGACATGGATGCCACGGTATTTGTCGTTGATGAAGATATAGTTCCCATAGGCATATACCTTTCCTGATTCTTCAATGGGTTTGGGGGCAATGATGGTGACACTGGCATCAAATTCAGCCTTGCTCATGACCAATGGCCTGGCCACAATATATTCGGCATACCTATCATCCGAATCATCATTGGTACAGGAAAGAAACAACAGAAAGTTTAAAGAAAATAAAAGCAGAATAGTCTTTTTCATAGTAGTTTGTGTTTTAACCACATAGATGGAAATTCCTTAAAAAGTTGCGCCAAACGCACCCCAAAATTTAGGTATCCATAGATAGGCCTATGGCCTCCTTATATATGAAATAGGCAGGCACCTTGCTAAACATGGCCGTGAACAGCACACCTACAAAACATAGCAGTATGCCCAATTGGGCAATAATAGAGGTTACAAATACTAATAGAAAAATGATGAGCCAATTTTTATTGCCCAAGGCAAAACCGGCCTTCACAATTTCCGCTGATGTCAATTCCTTATCAAAAGCAAAAAAAGCAGGGAACAACGACATGGGAACCATCAAATAAATAATGCCCAATCCACAGGCCAGCATACCCAAGAAAGATAGGCTAATCATTAAGACGGAAAGTAAAAGTGCTTTTACCACATACTCCTTTTTGAAATAGAAAAAATAATCCTCCTTGCCCATTTCATTCAAATCGTATTTTCGGCATATCCTTAAAAATGCAGCATTCAAGCACAAAGTAATAGTCATGGAAAAAATAATAAATACGGGCATGACCAATAGCATGACACCTGACATTGCCGCGGACACATCATCATAATCCATCATTTCTGGATCCGTTATGCCCATGGCCACCATAGGACCATACATGATAAAGTAGAAGGGAACCATAGCAACCAAGGTTATCATAACAGTGATGAAACCTTGTAACCATACTTTTTTGAACAATTCGATGGAATTGTTGAACACGCGACCAAAATCGACCGGAACACTTTGGTCTATTCGCTTAGAAATATTGATGTAGTCCATGTTGGTTGTGGTTATGATTCTGTCCTCAAGATACCATTAACCCCCCATTCCTCAATATAATCTTAAAAAATACTGCCATATTGTCACTAAAATGGAATAAGCACTATCTTTGCACCCCATTGAAGCAATATGATCAAGGACGAAAGCGTAGAGAAAATAATAGACGAGAGCCAACAGGGAACTCCATTGGCACTTCAACATAATGATAAAAACACCCGCAAGCTTTACATTGAAAGTTATGGGTGCCAGATGAATTTTTCCGATAGCGAGATCGTGGCCTCCATCTTAGCCAAGGAAGGTTTCAATACCACTCAACTCTTGGAAGAAGCCGATTTGGTTCTGGTAAACACCTGTTCCATTCGCGAAAAGGCGGAACAGACCGTGCGCAAGCGTTTGGAAAAGTTTAACGCTGTTAAAAAAATCAACCCAGGGATGAAAGTGGGCGTATTGGGCTGTATGGCCGAGCGCTTGAAAAACAAGTTCTTGGAAGAGGAAAAAATTGTGGACATGGTCGTTGGCCCCGATGCCTACAAAGACCTGCCTAACCTGATCCAAGAAATTGATGAAGGCCGAAACGCCGTGAACGTGATTCTCTCCAAGGACGAAACCTATGGCGATGTGGCCCCTGTTCGTTTGAATAGCAATGGCGTAACCGCATTTGTTTCCATCACCCGAGGTTGCGACAATATGTGTACCTTTTGCGTAGTCCCCTTCACCCGTGGCCGCGAACGTAGCCGTGACCCACAATCCATTTTGGAGGAAGTGAACGACCTTTGGGAAAGAGGTTTCAAGGAAGTGACCCTTTTGGGTCAGAATGTGGACAGTTACCTTTGGTATGGTGGCGGACTAAAAAAAGACTTTGAAAAAGCCTCCGAAATACAGAAGGCCACTTCCGTGAACTTTGCCAAACTATTGGAAATGGTGGCAGAGGCACAGCCCAAAATGCGAATCCGGTTCTCTACCTCTAACCCACAGGACATGACCTTGGATGTGATCGAGAGCATGGCCAAATACGACAACATCTGTAAATACATCCATTTGCCCGTTCAAAGCGGCAGCAATAGAATTTTGAAGGAGATGAACCGTCTTCACACCCGTGAGGAATATTTTGAACTGATCGACAACATCAGAAAAATGATTCCCGACTGTGCCATTAGCCAAGACATGATTACCGGTTTCCCAACGGAGACCGAGGAGGATCATCAAGATACCTTGAGTTTGATGGAATATGTGAAATACGATTTCGGTTTTATGTTTGCTTATTCTGAAAGACCTGGAACCTTGGCGGAACGAAAAATGGAAGACGATGTTCCCGAAGAAACCAAGAAAAGACGCCTTCGTGAAATCATCGACCTGCAACAAAAGCACGGTCTCTTCCGCACCCAGGAACATGTAGGGAGGGTTGAAGAAGTACTTATCGAAGGACCTTCCAAAAAATCCGATGCCCATTGGATGGGCCGGAATTCGCAGAACACCGTAGTGGTATTTCCCAAGGAACAATACCAAGTGGGCGATTTTGTCAACGTAAAGATCAATGAATGTACTTCGGCCACCTTGATCGGTGAGGCAGTGGGGTACTCAAAAAATAATTAACCACTTTTTGTTTCCCCGAATAGTTGCTTCGACTACGCTCAGCAACCAATTGGGACTCAAAAAAGAAAAGACTCCTGCAGATGCAGGCATCATAGAAAATGGAAAGTGTACAATCCATAAAACAACGGTTCGAGCTCATCGGTAACGATGTAAAACTCAACCGGGCCATAGAAAAAGCCATTCAAGTGGCACCAACGGACATCTCGGTTTTGGTGACCGGGGAAAGTGGTGTGGGAAAAGAATCCATTCCCAAGATCATCCATTCTCTTTCGCACCGAAAACATGCCAAATATATTGCCGTAAACTGCGGAGCCATTCCCGAAGGAACCATCGACAGTGAGCTTTTCGGACACGAAAAGGGGGCCTTTACCGGGGCCACCCAAACCAGAAGCGGTTATTTTGAAGTGGCCGACGGCGGTACCATCTTTTTGGACGAGGTAGGAGAACTACCCCTTACCACACAGGTACGTTTGCTCCGTGTGTTGGAAAACGGGGAATTCCTAAAAGTAGGTTCTTCGCAAGTGCAGAAGACCGATGTCCGCATTGTGGCCGCGACCAACATCAACATGTTCGAGGCTATAAAAAAGGAGAAATTCAGGGAAGATCTTTATTATAGGTTGAGTACTGTGGAAATCCATATTCCTCCTTTACGGGAAAGACGTGAGGACATCCATTTGTTGTTCCGTAAATTCGCTTCGGATTTTGGCCAGAAATACAAGATGCCCACCATCCGGTTAGAAGATGATGCCGTGCATTTGTTGTTGAAATATCATTGGCCCGGGAACATCAGACAGTTGCGGAACATTGCCGAACAAATCTCGGTATTGGAAGAGAACCGTACCATTTCCGCAGCCACTTTGAACAGTTACCTACCCGATGCCGCAGGCTCCAATTTACCTGCCGTGGTCGGTCAACCTAAAAAGGAAAGCGATTTCAGCAACGAACGGGAAATTTTATACAAGGTTCTTTTCGATATGAAAAGTGACTTGAACGACCTAAAAAAACTGACCTTGGAATTGTTGAAGGACAACGACACCTCTAAAGTGCAGAAGGAAAATGAAAACCTGATCCGCAAAATCTATGGAAGCCATGAAGAGGAAGAAGACATTGATCTTGAAGAAAATGTAGCAACAGAAGTTTTAGGGCTTCCCGAACCGGTAATGGAGGCCACGTCCGCAGCCCCTGCCATGCAGCCCCAAGAGGACCGCTACCATTTTGCCGAAGAAATCCAAGAAGAAGAAACCTTATCTTTACAGGAGAAGGAAATCGAATTGATCAAAAAATCCTTGGAACGCAATCGCGGTAAAAGAAAAGCGGCAGCGGCAGAACTGGGCATTTCGGAGAGAACCCTTTACCGAAAAATAAAACAATACGATCTTTGATCTTCGATTAAAATGATTGCAAAGCATATGAGCATACAAAATGGGTTTAGGGTAGCAGTATTGGGCTTGACATTATTTCTTTCCGGTTGCGGGGCCTACAATTTTTCGGGAGCGGATGTTGGCGAAGCCAAGACCTTTCAGGTTAACTTTTTCCAAAATTACGCGGACCAAACCCCCGGCTCCACTATTGTACCAGGTTTGGATAGGGATTTTACCTTATCCCTTCAAGATATGATCAATAACTTGACCAGCCTTTCCCTTACAGGTAGTAACGGTGATTTGGTCTATGAAGGCGAAATTGTAGAATACAAAGTAATTCCGATGACTGCAACATCGGACCAGAGAACCTCTCAGAACAGGCTTACCATGAGTGTGAACGTTCGATTTTTCAACACCAAAAAACCGGACAACGATTTTGAACGAAGGTTCTCCTTCTTTTACGATTTTGATGCCGCCGCATCGCTGACCTCCATTCAGTCCGCGGCACATGAAGAGATTTTTGAACGACTGACACAGGATATTTTCAACGCATCCCTGGGCAATTGGTAACCTTATTATGAACGTTTCGGATTTTATACATATTCTTCAGAACTCCAATACCATCCTTTCCCCAAAACAAACACGGGAACTGGAAGATATGATAGAGGAATATCCCTATTTTCAAGCCGCTAGGGCCTTGCACTTGAAAGGGTTGAAAAATCTGGACAGCTACAAATACAACAATGCACTAAAGGTTACCGCGGCATACACCACGGATCGCGATGTACTTTTTGATTATATCACTTCCACCGAATTTGTCCAAAACAATATAGCAGATGCCATTGTAGGCAGGGGCTCCAAATTGGAAGACCAAAAGGCCATATCGGAAGAGATTGAACCCAATCCGCTTGCGGAAAGCATGCTCGTGGAATCCGATGAACCTGCCTTACCGCAAAACCTTCAGGATGCCGAACAGATCTTGAATCCAGAACTATTCAGGACCAGGCCAAAGGAAGAGCCTGTTGTCCCAGTTGAAAAAGAGAAAACTTCCAAACCGGAAAAGGAACTGAACCTGGGCAAGCCCATTCCCTTCACCAAAAAAGAAAAACACTCGTTCACCGAATGGCTACAGCTTACTTCCAAAACCGAAGACCCAGAACCTGAGGAAGATGTGATGGAAGAACTGGAGCGGAAGAAGAAATTCGAGCTTTTGGACAGATTTATCGAAAACAACCCAAAGATCGTACCCGCCGAAAATATGAACCCGAAAGTCAACATAAAAGAGTCCACGAAGTTCGATAAAAATGAACTCATGACCGAGACATTGGCCAAGGTGTATTTGGAGCAGAAAAAATATAAAAAGGCAATACAAGCCTTTAAAATATTGAGTTTGAAATATCCAGAAAAAAGTGGTTTCTTTGCAGACCAAATTCAGGCGGTGAAGAAGCTGCAGAACGAAAAAGAGTAAAATAAAGAAATGAGCACGTTTACAATTTTTTTGATATTGATCATTATCGTGTGCCTTTTATTGGTGTTGGTCATCATGGTCCAAAACCCTAAAGGTGGTGGTTTATCCTCTTCATTTGGAGGAGGTGGAACCCAAGTTGTGGGCGGTGTAAAGAAGACAAGTGACTTTTTGGACAAAAGTACCTGGACCCTTGCCACCCTGTTGATTGTGTTGATCTTGCTTTCCAATGTTTCCTTAAAAGGAAATTACGGCAATGCAGATTCCAAGCTGTTGCAGGGCGATGACATTGAAACGGTCCCAGAGACAGTTCCTGAAGAAGTACCAGAACAACTTCCACCTGCCGGTAACACCAATCCAACGGATACCATCGGAGGATAATTTGAAGTGACAAAGTATAGCAAAATGCCAGCTTGAATGACAAGCTGGCATTTTTGTTCTACAGAATGTCAGTTTTTGCGCATTGGCACAATTTCTGTCCAATTGATTCGAGAATTTTTAAATCAAATACCTAAAAATTAATAATATGGCTAAAGTAAATATCAAACCATTGGCAGACAGGGTGCTAATCGAGCCGCTACAGGCCGAGACCAAGACTGCCTCAGGTATCATCATTCCTGACAACGCAAAGGAAAAACCGCAAAAAGGAACCGTAGTGGCCGTTGGCCCTGGCACCAAAGATGAAAAGGTGACCGTTAAGGTCGGTGATACCGTGCTTTATGGAAAATATGCGGGAACCGAACTTAAATTGGACGGTACCGACTATTTGATGATGCGAGAGAGTGATATTTTGGCAATTGTTTAATCAGAAAAAATCAACTAAAGAGACATGGCAAAAGATATTAAGTTTGACATAGATGCACGTGATGGCCTGAAAAGAGGCGTTGACAAATTGGCCGAGGCCGTTAAAGTAACCTTGGGCCCTAAAGGTAGAAACGTCATCATCAGCAAAGCTTTCGGCGCACCCCAAGTAACCAAGGATGGTGTTTCCGTGGCAAAAGAAATTGAATTGGAAGACGCCCTTGAGAACATGGGTGCACAAATGGTAAAGGAAGTAGCTTCCAAGACCAACGACCAAGCCGGTGACGGTACCACTACCGCAACCGTTTTGGCACAGGCCATTGTAAAAGAAGGTCTTAAAAACGTTGCCGCAGGGGCAAATCCAATGGATTTGAAACGCGGTATCGACAAGGCTGTTGAAGCTTTGGTAGTGGATTTGGAAAAACAGGCCAAAAAAGTAGGCAACGATTCCGATAAAATCAAGCAAGTGGCCTCTATCTCTTCCAACAACGATGAGACCATAGGTGATTTGATCGCGACCGCTTTTACCAAAGTTGGTAAAGAAGGTGTAATCACTGTGGAAGAAGCCAAAGGTACTGATACCTATGTGGATGTGGTTGAAGGAATGCAGTTCGATCGTGGATACCTTTCTCCATACTTCGTGACAGATACAGACAAAATGGTTGCCGATTTGGATAATCCATTTATCCTTCTTTTCGATAAAAAAATCTCCAACCTTCAGGAAATCCTTCCTATTCTTGAGCCTGTGGCCCAATCAGGAAGACCTTTGTTGATTGTTGCCGAAGATGTGGAAGGTCAAGCCTTGGCCACTTTGGTAGTGAACAAATTGAGAGGTGGACTTAAAATTGCTGCTGTAAAAGCTCCTGGTTTTGGAGACAGAAGAAAGGCCATGTTGGAAGACATCGCCATTTTGACCGGTGGTACCGTAATCTCTGAAGAAAGAGGATTCTCTTTGGAAAATGCTTCTTTGGATATGTTGGGTACTGCTGAAACCGTTACCATCGATAAGGACAATACCACAATCGTAAACGGTTCAGGTAAACCTTCTGACATTAAGGCAAGGGTAAACCAAATCAAG
The DNA here is from genome assembly GCF_003584165.1 of Flagellimonas aequoris. Taxonomy (GTDB): domain Bacteria; phylum Bacteroidota; class Bacteroidia; order Flavobacteriales; family Flavobacteriaceae; genus Flagellimonas; species Flagellimonas aequoris. Next base: position 121,217 of record NZ_QXFJ01000023.1, read on the forward strand.
GCTCAAATCGAGACTACAACTTCAGATTACGACAAGGAGAAATTGCAAGAGCGTTTGGCCAAATTGGCCGGTGGTGTTGCCGTTCTTTATGTTGGTGCCGCTTCTGAAGTGGAAATGAAGGAGAAAAAAGACCGTGTGGACGATGCTTTGCACGCTACCCGTGCCGCCGTTGAGGAAGGTATCGTAGCTGGTGGTGGTGTTGCTTTGGTAAGGGCCAAAAAAGTCCTAGAAAAATTGACTACCGACTCTTTGGACGAGACCACAGGAGTGCAGATCGTGGCAAAAGCCATTGAGGCTCCTTTGCGTACCATCGTAGAAAACGCTGGTGGTGAAGGTTCTGTAGTAATTTCTAAAGTATTGGAAGGCAAAAAGGACTTCGGTTACGATGCCAAATCCGATAAGTATGTGGATATGCTTCAGGCCGGTATCATCGATCCCAAGAAAGTGACCCGTATCGCTTTGGAAAACGCCGCTTCTGTTGCAGGTATGATCTTGACCACGGAGTGTGCCTTGACCGACATCAAAGAAGATGCTCCTGCAGGACCTCCAATGGGTGGCGGTATGCCAGGAATGATGTAATGCCCAAAGGCATTTGTATAAAAATAGGACGCCCTGACTTTCATCAGGGCGTTTTTCTTTTGCTTTAGTAGGAGGTCCATTCCTTGGACCCAAATACCAAGTTACTTTTTCTTACCAGTAGCTTGGGTAGTCTTCTTAGCAGCTGGTTTAACAGCTTTTGCAGGAGATGACTTTCCAGTTGACTTCGCTTGTTTCATGAGTCAATAAATTAAAAACTATAGTAAATGTATTTCAGTTTTGAATCCGAAAATTTTTATTGGCTAAATATTAACTAAAATCCTTTCCGAAATCAAAAATAATTGAGCTCAACTATTTGTATTTCAATAAATTAATTTATCGTAGAAACAACACTCCCACACGTGAGCATGGCATCACCGTAGTAGGGGTTTCGAATCTCCTTTTCAAGGCTCAACCAATTGGCTCCCTTGTTGTTATCGGCCATAGGGCAATGCTGCACATATAGTTTTTTATCCATTCCCTTCATTTGACTGCCTACCAAGATCATGTTTTCGGATAGCGCAACAAATGCTTCACGCTGTGTCTCAATTGTTGCTCCATTGGCCATTGCACCAAACTGTTCTTCAATCTTCAATACATGTGATCGGCCCATGGCATCCATTTCTTTGGAAGTCAATTCCCTTGCTTGCTTAGTACCTGTTTCTGCCAATTGCCTCACCTTTTGCTGGTCAGATGCCACCAGGGCATCTTTCAATTGCAAATAATTGTCCAAAAGTCCGTCAAATGTTTGTTGTGCCGCCTTGGAAAAATCCATTTTCATCCCCATGGCTCCATGTCCTTCATGTCCTGTCATGCTCATTTCTCCTTTGGGGTTCATCATCGATTTTTTGCCCTGCAATTGAGCGGCGGCATCCACAGTGAATGTTCCCTTCGCCACCACTTCTTCACCTGAGTTCAACCCTGAATGGACTTGATAATTACCCTCCATCAAATTGCCGAGTTCTACCTCCCTGAGTTCAAAAACAGATTCGGTTGGATTTGGTTTAACATAGACTACCGAACGTTTGCCTGTCCAGAGCACTGCACTTTCCGGAACGGTCAGCATTTCCATGGCGCTCTTATTTGCAACATCAATCTTACCCTGCACAAACATGCCAGGTTTTAGAAGTCCCTTTTTATTATCGAGTTCGGCACGGACTTTCACCGTTCTTGTGGCATTGTTCAGAAGGGGGTCCACAAAAGATATGGTCGCACCAAAGGTTTCATTGGGATAGGCGTTGGTGGTTACCTCCATCGACTGTCCTTTCTTGAAGAGGGACAACTGGCTTTCATAGGCGTCAAAAATGGCCCAAACCGAATTAAGATTGGCCACTTTCACCAATGGCATACCGGTCTTTACATAGTCTCCTTCTTCCACCATAATGGAGGACACTACACCCGAAACATTGGCATACACCGGAAAATTCTCCACTACTTGGCCCGAAGATTCAATTTTATCTATCTGCGAATCGGACAACTTCCACAATTTAAGTTTGTTGCGAACAGCTAGGTACAGTTGTGGTTGAGATGATTTCAACCCAGAGGCGGTCAGCAGTTCCTGCTGCGCCGATACCAATTGAGGGGAATAGATGGTGGCCAATTTTTGACCTTTGCGCACTTCTTCTCCTTCAAAATTAATGTTCAGCTTCTCAATTCTTCCATCAAAATAAGCCGATTGGACCGCATCCGATTCTTGGTTCACCGCTACTTTTCCAGATAGTTTTACCTGGTCCGTATCTGTGGCACCAGAACCAATCACTACCGTTTCCACTCCCGCCAAGGCAATGGCATTGTCCGTCATTTTGATTTGATTTTGGGTCAAACCCTCCCCTGTGGAATCCGCCGGAATCAAATCCATACCACAAATAGGACAACTACCTGGTTCAGGTTGCATAATTTGGGGATGCATGGAACAGGTCCACATCTGCCCCGAAGCCATTTCGGCATCATGATCGTGGTCGGGCTCTGGTTTTGTTTCTGAGCTACTTCCAAAAATGAGGTATCCCAAGATCAGTCCTACGACCACTGCGATCCCTACGTTCAATAGATTTCTATTTTTCATGCCAATTATTTTTTGCGTTGTACCCATTTCCGCGCTGTTGGTGATGATGTGAACCATAACAAAAATCCACTCAACACGGTAATCAATCCCAAAAGGGAAAATGCGCGCAGAACGATATTATTGATATCGTCCCTTCCTTCGTAATCCATGGTATGGGTCATCCAAAGAAAATCGAACCATCGCCAGTTGCGGTGCCTGATGGTCTGGAATGCCCCATCGGCAACGGAAACGTAGGCCTTGATATTTTCGGGGGAATCATAAGTGATGACATAGGCCGGCAATTTTTTCTCGCGGTACTCATGTTGCTTGTCGGTTTCGGTCAATAGGTTGATATCCTTTACTTTCATGTGATGTGCCATCCGGTCTTTGGCCACAGCTAAGGCATCGTCTTGGGTAATGCCTTCCTTTAGTTCGCCACTTTTGGCATCCACCAAAAATTCATTGTTGATCCAATAATACGGTTGGCCTGCTATTTCCTTCAAACTCACCGAACTGATCTTGGATGGCAAATTGATTTGGGAAAGACCTATCAACCCATCAAAAGCCATAGGTTCATGATGCATATTTCGGAAATGGTCGCCATGGATCTCGTCGATATCGGTCCAACTGAAATAAAGTCCACTTGCTGTCCACAAGATAAATTGGATGCCTAAAAACAGTCCCAAATATCTGTGGGCCTTTCGAATCTTAATTGCCGTACTGCGTTTTACCATTATGTATTAGTCGATTGATCTTGTTCTTAACCTCAAAGCGTTCGTAATTACCGAAACCGAGCTGAAACTCATGGCCAGTGCCGCAATCATGGGTGAAAGCAAAATCCCAAAAATGGGATAGAGCACCCCTGCTGCCACAGGAACCCCGATGGTATTGTACACTAAGGCAAAGAAGAGGTTTTGTTTGATGTTTTTCATTACAGCTTCACTTAGGTTTCTGGCTTTCACAATACCGTGTAAATCTCCTTTTACCAAGGTAATCATGGCGCTTTCTATGGCCACATCGGTTCCAGTGCCCATGGCAATACCCAAGTCGCTTTTGGCCAATGCCGGTGCATCGTTGATACCATCCCCTGCCATGGCCACCACTTTTCCTTCGGATTGCAGACGTTCCACTTCCTTCATTTTATCCTCTGGAAGTGTTTCGGCCTTAAAATCATCCAAGTTTAGTTCCTTGGCCACCGCTTTGGCAGTATTTGCATTGTCACCCGTGAGCATGATTACAGAAATACCCTTGTCCTGTATTGCCTTGATGGCTTTGGCACTGGTTTTCTTTATCTTGTCACCAATGGAGACATAGCCTTGACAAACCCCGTCTATGGCAAGATAGGAAACCGTCAGTCCCTGTTCCTGGGATTTTTTCACCTCTTCCTTCATGGAATTGGAAATGTCCACTTTTGCCTTTTCCATCAACTTTAAATTGCCGAGATGGACTTCCGTATCCTTTATTTTACCTTCAACACCCATACCCGATACAACATTGAAGTGTTCGGTCTTCAGAATTTCAATATTGTTTTCCTTTCCGAATTGAACGGTTGCCTGGGCCAAGGGATGCTCGCTATTGGCATTCACCGAGACCACGTATTGCAACAGTTGTTCAGAAGAATAGGCATCGCCAAAAGTTCCCAAATGATCAAAAGTGGGTTTCCCTTCGGTTATGGTTCCTGTTTTGTCCACAATGAGGGTATCTACCTTTGCCATTTTCTCCAAAGCCTCGGCATTTTTGATCAATACGCCATTTTGGGCTCCCTTACCAACTCCGACCATAACAGACATTGGCGTTGCCAATCCCAAAGCACATGGACAGGCAATGATCAGCACCGCAATGGCGTTGATCAAGGCGAAAACATAGGGCGGTTGCGGCCCAAAAATGGCCCATACCGCAAAGGTGATGACGGAAATGATTACCACGGTAGGCACAAAATAGGCCGATACCCTATCCGCTAAATTTTGGATGGGTGCCCTACTGCGACTAGCATCGTTCACCATGTTTATGATTTGGGAAAGCAAGGTATCACTGCCCACTTTTTCGGCCTTCATCAAAAAGGATTGGTTCCCGTTGATGGTCCCGCTACTTACTTTGTCGTCCACTGCTTTTTCTACAGGGATGGGTTCACCGGTAATCATGGATTCGTCGACAGAGGTTTCCCCTTCGGTAATGACTCCGTCCACCGGAATTTTTTCACCTGGTTTCACTCTTAGGATATCCCCTAATTCAATTTCATCGATATGTACTTCTTTTTCCTCACCATTAACCACCTTGGTGGCCTTGTTGGGAGCCAGTTTCAACAATTCCTTGACCGCGTTGCTCGTTTTACTGTGCGCTCTCGCTTCCAATAATTGTCCTAGAAGCACCAAGGTAAGAATGACCGTGGTCGCCTCAAAATACACATGCACCGCACCGGACTCATCCTTGAATTGGTCAGGGAAAACATCGGGGAACAACAACCCTAGCACACTGAACACAAATGCCACCCCTGCTCCCAATCCGATCAGGGTGAACATGTTCAGATTCCAGGTCTTTATACTCCGGTAAGCACGTTCAAAAAACATCCAGGTAGCATAAAAAACCACGGGTAACGAAAGGACAAATTGTACCCAGTTCCAATAGGTTGGAGATAAAACCCGATACAAAGGATTATTGGGGATCATATCGCTCATCGCGATCAAAAAGATGGGCAAGGTGAAGCCAACGGCCAACCAAAACTTTTTCAGGAGCTTTTGATAGGTCTTTTCTTCAGCACTTGTTTCTGGCTTCATGGGTACTAGGTCCATTCCACAGATGGGGCAGGAACCGGGCCCATCCTTAACCACTTCGGGGTGCATGGGGCAGGTCCATTTTTCCCCGGACGACTTTGACAGATTTTGTTCCTCCACCAGATCCATTCCGCAGACCGGACAATCGCCCGGTTTGTCGTAGGTCTTGTCCCCCTCACAACGCATGGGACAGTAATAAGTGCCTGTACCTTCTTGTTTTGGTTGTTCTTTCTCCTTTTTTTGCTCATGATGATGGTGACCTGGCATGTGAATGCTATACCTGCCCCCATCTTGTTCCAATGCCTTTTCAAATGTTTCAATGGGAATATGCTCCTTCATCTCAATTACGGCTTCGGCCTTTTCCAAGTTCACCACAACCGTGTCCACCCCCTTCACTTTGGAAAGGGTTTCCTCAACATGGTTTCTACATCCATTGCAGCTCATTCCGTGTATGTGATAGGTATGCTTCATCTTCTTATTTTTTTTCAAAACTAAAGGATCGACATTCGGAGGTCTTTTACAATTTTGGGTTTCTTTTATACAATTTGATCCAACGATCTCCTATCCCAATCCTGTATATTTCTATATTCTGTCATGGACATTCCAGTGATTGCTTTGAACTGTTTTGCCAAATGACTGCTACTTTTATAGTTCAGGTCATAGGCAATTTCTGAAAATGTTTTGTTGTCCATCTGGATTTCCTCCTTCACTTTTTCCATCTTTAGAAGGATAAAATACTTTTCAATAGTCAATCCTTCTTTCGCACTGAACATTTTGCTGAGCACCGAGTACTCCTTGTTCATCTTTTCCGAAAGGTATGTCGAGAGATTCTGTGTAATCCCATTTTCAACGGCTCCAATCAAATGCTTTTTGATGTCTACCATGATGGTTTCATTCAAATCGTCAATCAATTCAAAGCCATTTTGATTCAGAATCTCCCGAATACGCTCCTTCTTGTCTTCGGTCCCATCTGCAAATAGGATTTCTCCCAGATCAATCTGCTCCACCACAATGCCTGCCTTCTGAAATTCATTTTTCAGAACGCTCTTACATCTGTCACATACCATATTTTTGACCTTGATGCGCATCACTTTGGGCTCATGGGACCAAAAGGTCATTTAATTTTCGGCCTGAACCTCCTTGTAATCCTCGTTCAAAACGTAGGTCATGCCACATACAGGGCATTTTCCTTCAGTGTCACCGCCACTTCCTTCGCAATGCATTGGGCACACATATTTGGAGGTATATTCCTTACCTTGTTTGTCTGCAGTTCCCATTTCTCCCATGTTATGGTCTTTATGATCCATACTATCCATGTCATGATCCTTGTGGTCCATATCATGGTCCATGGTCTCTTCCGTTGTAGCCTCATTGCTTTCTGCAGTTTTTCCTTTGCATGATACGGTAAGTACCAACACTGATGCAAATGCAATTCCGATAATTGTTCTGATGTTTGTTCTCATGTGATATATAAATTTACTTGTTAATTAGATAATTGATGATGGCAGACTGCATATAGTACAGCTGCGTAGATTGAATTTGATTGGTCTGGAACTTTAATTGTAGTTCTTGAATGTCCAGCACATCATTGAAATTAATGGTGCCCGTCTCATAATTTTTAATCAAGATTTCTTCTGCATCCTTGGCCTGTTCCAAATTTTTGGATTGGGTCTCAAATGCTATTCTAGCTTCATTGCGCTGCGAAATGGCTTTGGCATAGGTGTTCTCCAATACATTCAGCCGTTCCTCCTTCTGCAATTCGATTTCCTTTTGGCGCAATTGGTTCTGCTTGGTCACCGATTTGAATTTGTTGTTGAAAATGGGAATGGAAAAAGTGACCATGGGCATTAAAATGTCCTTTCCATTATCACTCATCATCATATCCGTGCGTTCTGAAACTGGGATATAGTCCAACCCGATTCCAAAACTCGGGGCATTTTCCTTTTGGTTGACCAATTCTGATTGGGCCACCGATTGGAACAATTGGTCGTACTTGAGCAGTTCGGGGTTCATGGACAACCCTTCCTTCCCCAAAATAGGGTCTTCGGACGGTATCTGCATGTCGCTCACCACTTCCACACCGATACTTTCGTCACGGTTGAGCAAATTGTTGAATACCGCTTGTTCCGCTAAATATTGTTGATCTAAAATTTGGCGTTGTTGCTGCAGTTCGTTTTGGCGTATCTGCAGTTTCAACACATCTACGGCTGAAGCTTTCCCAACCTCAACCGAAGTAAGTGCCAATTTTTCATAGGTTTTCAATAATGCTATGTTTTCCTCAAGCACTGTTTTTTTCGCCTGAATGCCGTACAACACATAATAGGATTGCGCCAATGACAGTGCCAGTTTGCGTTTGGCAATCACAATTTCGGTGTATTCTGCATCTGCCATGGAACCGGCATAATTTTCACGTGCCGTTATGGTCCCGAACCAAGGAAGCATTTGGGAAACCGAAAAACGGGCCCTTTGCGCTCCAACTCGGGTTTCGGGTTCGCTTACAAAATAACCTGCCCCAAAGGTGGTATTCGGCAAGGTGTTCACTTCGTTCACTTTTTCCTCTGCAATGTTATATCTGAGTTCCATTGCCTGGATCACAGGGTTGTTCTGTTCCGCTTGTTGCAAATACGATTCAAGCGTCTGGGCTTTGGCACTAAAGGCCAATACTGCTATCAAAAGGAATAGGAGTTTCTTTTTCATCGACTTTGCATTTTAAATTGCATTTCTCTTTTCCAACTATATAATACCGGCACTACAAAAAGGGTGATCAATGCGATCAACATACCCCCAAAACTTGGGATGGCCATGGGGATCATGATATCGCTTCCCCTACCGGTACTTGTCAAAACGGGTAGAAGTGCCAAAATGGTGGTTGCCGTCGTCATCAAACAAGGCCTGATCCGTTTTTTCCCAGCTTCAAGGACGGAGGCCCGAATGCCTTTTAACGTTTCAGGACTGTTCTTATCAAAGGTTTGGGTCAAGTATGTGGCCATGACCACTCCGTCATCGGTAGCAATTCCGAATAGAGCAATAAACCCGACCCAGACAGCCACACTTAAATTGATGGTATGCATTTGAAAAAGGTCCCTTAGATTTTCTCCCATAAAGCTGAAGTTCAGGAACCAATCCTGCCCATAAAGCCAAATCATCATGAAACCACCTGCAAAAGCCACGGCTATCCCTGAAAAAACCATCAGAGAGGTAGCCACCGATCTAAACTGAAAATACAGGATTAGGAAGATGATCAACAATGCTAACGGCACTACAACCGACAAGGTTTTCTTGGCCCTCAATTGGTTTTCGTAGGTACCGGTAAACTTATAACTGATGCCCTTGGGAACCACCAATTCTCCGCTTTCGATTTTCTCAAGAATCTTGGCTTGGGCATTTTCAACCACATCCACTTCGGCAAAACCATCTTGCTTATCAAATAGAACGTAGCCTACCAAAAAGGTATCCTCGCTTTTAATGACCTGAGGTCCCTGTTCATATTTAATCGTCACCAATTCACTCAATGGAACCGGATTTCCTTTGGTCACGGGCACATAGATGTTCCCAATATCGGTAGGATTCTCCCGCAATTCCCTTGGGTAACGGACACGGACTCCATAACGTTCCCTGCCTTCCACAGTTTGGGTGAGCGACATACCTCCGATGGCCACCTCAAGAACCTGTTGCACATCTTCGATCACCAATCCGTATCGTACCAATTTTTCACGATCGATATTGATCATCAAATAAGGTTTTCCTACAATCCTATCGGCAAAAACAGCTTCATCCTTTACCCCTAGTGCTTCCTTCAATATGGGTTCCAATTGAAGGCCAAAATTTTCGATTTCCTTCAAATCTTGCCCTTTAACCTTGATGCCCATTGGGGCCCTCATTCCAGTTTGAAGCATGACCAAGCGGGTTTCAATGGGTTGTAGCTTTGGCGCAGAGGTCACTCCCGGCAACTTGGTGACCCGAACAATTTCTTTCCAGATATCATCCGGACTCTTGATTTCAGGTCGCCAGTTCCTAAAGTATTCCCCATCGGCATCAGGGATCAAAAGTGCCCTATCGATTTTGAGTGGTTCCGCAACATGGGAATCCACGTAGTTTTCTTCTTGGGTTACTTCCAAATTTGGATTGGCGGCGAACTTGCCATTTTCTAGTTCGAAGTATCCATCCTTGTTCACCTTAAATCGTTGTGGACTACCCATTTCGTTCTTCTGGTATTCTGATCGGTATTGAATAATATTTTCATACATGGAAAGTGGGGCGGGATCCAATGCGGATTCGGTCCTTCCCGATTTACCCACAACCATTTCAATTTCGGGGATGGTAGCCACGGCCATATCCAATTGTTGCAATACCCTTTTGTTTTCCTCCACTCCTGCATGGGGCAATGATGTGGGCATCAACAAGAAGGAACCTTCATTGAGTGAAGGCATAAATTCCTGACCCGTGTTGCGCATGATCATAACACCGAAAACCACAATAACCGTGGGGATGGAGAGAAACACCAACTTGTTTTCCAAGGCCCAAGTCAAAATGCGACTGTAATAGCTTCTGAAAAGATAAAAACCACCCAAGAGCACACCACAAATCAGTGCCACAAAAATCAGGTTGATGGCAATGCTCCTGTCAAAGCCCAAAGGTCTCCAATAGGTAGCCAAAAGAGAGACAATGGTGGCAATACTGATGCCAACATTGAGCATGTTCCATTGTTTTCTGTTGATAACATCCTTCAACATCAAAATCCCAGAAACCCCAAATGCAATCAACACCAATCCCAACCAATACCCAAAAATGATGGCCATCAACCCCAAGGCAATCAGCAAACCGTTCCATATTTGTTTAAAAATGGATTTACGGTTGCTCTTCCTGAAAATCATGGCAGCAAATGGAGGTATGAGAAAGAGGGCCACAATGATGGAGGCCGTTAACGCCATAGTCTTGGTAAAGGCAAGTGGTCGGAACAGTTTCCCTTCAGCTCCCACCATGGTGAAAACAGGGATAAAACTGATGATGGTGGTGAGTACGGCGGTTACAATGGCTCCTGAAACCTCAGAAGTGGCATTGTAGACCACCTCGTTAATGGATAAATTATCTTCGTTCTCATCCATGTGCCGAATGATGTTTTCGGACAAGATCACACCCACATCTACCATGGTGCCAATGGCAATGGCAATCCCGGATAGCGCTACAATATTGGCATCTACTCCAAAATATTTCATCGCAATAAAGACCATGAGTACCGCAACAGGTAAGAGTCCGGAAATCAATACCGATGCCCTAAGGTTGAACACCATGACCACGATGACCAAAATGGTAATCAGAATTTCCAGGGTGAGGGCCTCGTTCAAAGTACCCAAGGTTTCTTGAATGAGTTCCGTACGATCATAAAAGGGTACAATGGTCAATTGGGAGGTGGTACCATCTTTCAATTGTTTTGATGGCAGCCCAGCACTCAATTCCTTGATCTTTTCCTTCACATTGTTGATGACCTCCAAAGGATTGGCTCCATATCTGGCAACCACTACCCCACCGGCCACTTCGGCTCCTTCTTTGTCCAAAATACCTCTTCTTACTGCTGGCCCCAAGGAAACATGGGCCACGTCCTTCACACGAATGGCCGTATAATCAGTGGCTGTAACCACAGCGTTCTTGATGTCATCCAAAGATTTGATGTATCCCAAACCGCGGACCAAATATTCTGCTTTGTTGATCTCCAAGGTTTGGGCGCCAATGTCGCGATTGCTTTGCTTTACGGCCTTTACCACTTGATCCAATCCCACCTTGTATTGTTTCATCAACTCAGGGTTCACATCAACCTGATATTCCTGAACAAATCCACCAATGGAAGCCACTTCAGACACCCCGGAAGCTGAGGAAAGTGCATATTTTACATAATAATCCTGAACACTGCGCAGTTCCTGCAAATCCCAACCCCCCGTTACATTGCCATCCTTATCACGACCTTCCAATGTATACCAAAAAATTTGTCCTAATGCTGTGGCATCGGGGCCCAAAGCAGGATTTACGCCATCCGGTAAAAGGTTGTTAGGGAGTGAATTCAGTTTCTCCAGGATGCGACTTCGGCTCCAATAGAATTCCACCTCTTCATCAAAAATGATATAGATGCTCGAAAACCCGAACATGGATGAACTTCTAATGGTTTTAACTCCGGGAATCCCCAATAAGGAGGTGGTCAAAGGATAGGTAATTTGGTCCTCAATGTCTTGGGGTGAACGGCCTGGCCATTTGGTGAAAACGATCTGCTGGTTTTCGCCAATATCCGGAATGGCATCAACCGCAACGGGATCACTCGGCAAAAAACCGGTTTCCCAATGGAAAGGGGTATTCACGGTTCCCCAGCCCAAAAAGAGCACAAGCAGCAAAATGGCCACCAGTTTGTTTTCGATTAGAAATTTGATGCTTTTGTTCAGCATAAAAATTTGATTTAGACAATAGATCGAGTGAAAAAAGCGCATAAACGCACTAGCCCGACCAAAAGGATCGGGATTGAATCAATCTATGTTAAATCAAATAAGGAAAGTCTGGTCCAGAACCTGTACATCCCGTATTAAGGGTGGCGGGTTGTACTCACTAAAATGATTGGGTTCCTTTTCATCTACTTCAACAAAATGGAAATAGGTATGCACAAAGCTTACAATGAAGAACTGTTGGTTCAGACTAAAATCGTCAAAGGTGATTTTCAGGTCATGTTGCCCCTGAACCGTAAAGGATTCATCATCACAACAGGATTTTTCCATATCCTTGCCCATCCCGCAGTCATCCGCATGGGAAAACAGGGCAACATCCATCACCCGGCCCATACAAATATGTTTGTCCACCGTCCACGAAACGGTAGAGGCCAACACCAAAATGGCCATTAGGGAGGATAGGAATTGATGGAAAATCTGCTTCATTTGACTACAAAACTACAAAATATCAGCATTTATTGCTTTGCTTAACAGAAGTTTATGCCGGAATCAGGTAATTTTCAAATCATTTGTCGAACAAAATCCCAATTCAATACATTTGCAAAAAAGAATGCCATGCTTACATCTTTGGAACCCGAAGTACTAAAAATTCTTGCCAATACATCCCAATCCATTGAAACCCGTTTGGGTGAAATCTGCGAATTGTTGCGCAGCAATGTTTCATATTATGATTGGGTAGGGTTTTATTTCAAAAATGGCAACAAAGAGGAATTGAAATTGGGACCCTATGCCGGTGCGCCCACTGATCATACCATTATTCCCTTTGGAAAAGGTATCTGCGGTCAAGTGGCCGTGAGCAACCAGAATTTTGTGGTACCCGATGTGGCAGCCCAGGATAACTACATTGCCTGCAGCATAACCGTTAAAGCAGAGATTGTGGTGCCTCTTTTTGTGAATGGTGAAAATGTGGGACAAATCGATATTGATTCCAACACCCCAGATCCATTCACGGAGGCCGATGAACGCTTTTTGGAATTCGTGAACCGCGAAGTGGCCAAAATTCTGTAAAACTTCTACTATTTTGTTGATAAACCGTTCTGCTTTTTCGTGACAAAAGGGGTAATTTTGTGCGCTTAATAAATTGATTCTAAGACACAGAAGATGACTGCCAAAAAAGCCTCCGCCGCATTGATTTCCGTATTCCATAAAGATGGTCTGGAACCCATCGTTAAAAAACTGGACCAACTTGGGGTTACCCTTTATTCTACAGGGGGAACCGAGACCTTTATCCGTGATTTGGGTATTGATGTGGTTCCGGTCGAGGACGTGACCAGCTACCCTTCCATTTTAGGCGGACGTGTAAAGACGCTTCACCCGAAAGTTTTTGGTGGGATTTTGAACAGGCAGGACAATGAGAGTGATGTGGCCCAAATGAAGGAATTCGATATTCCGCAATTGGACATTGTGATCGTGGATCTTTATCCCTTCGAAAAAACAGTGGCCAGTGGGGCATCCGAGCAGGACATCATCGAAAAAATAGATATCGGGGGTATTTCCCTGATCAGGGCTGCCGCCAAAAACTTCAAGGACGTACTTTGCGTTTCCTCCATGGAAGATTACGCAGAGTTTTTGGAAATCATTTCCAAAGGAAATGGCGCCACCACTTTGGAAGAACGCAAGCGATTTGCCGCCAAGGCATTCAATGTTTCTTCACATTATGACACTGCCATTTTCAACTATTTCAACAAGGACCAAGAAGAAGCCGTGTTGAAAATCAGTGAAACCAAAGGTCAAGTATTGCGATATGGTGAAAACCCACACCAGAAAGGGTATTTCTTCGGTGATTTTGAGGCCATGTTCACCAAATTGCATGGCAAGGAGCTTTCATACAACAACCTTTTGGATGTGGATGCCGCGGTAAACCTCATCGGCGAATTCAAAAATGACGATCCAACTTTTGCCATCCTAAAACACAACAATGCCTGTGGTTTGGCTACGCGAAGCACCATCAAACAAGCTTATGTGGATGCCTTGGCAGGAGATCCCGTTTCTGCGTTTGGAGGTATTTTGATTTCCAATGTTGAAATTGATAAGCCTACTGCGGAAGAAATCCACGACCTTTTTTGTGAAGTGGTCATTGCTCCCAGTTATTCCGACGAGGCATTGGAAATTTTGAAAGGCAAAAAGAACAGGATTATTTTGGTCCAGAATGAAATACAGCTTCCCGAAACTTTGGTTCGCACTTGTTTGAACGGTGTTTTGGTTCAAGACAAGGATTCCAAAACTGATGCCAAGGAAGACTTGACCCCAGTAACGGATAAAAAACCGACCGCTGAAGAAATCGAAGACCTATTGTTCGCTTCCAAATTGTGCAAACACACCAAGAGCAACACCATTGTATTGGCCAAAAACAAACAGTTGTGTGCCAGTGGAACCGGACAGACTTCAAGGGTGGATGCATTGAACCAAGCCATCCATAAGGCACAATCCTTCAATTTTGATCTTAATGGTGCCGTTATGGCCAGTGATGCCTTCTTCCCATTCCCTGATTGTGTGGAGATTGCGGACAATGCAGGTATTAAAAGTGTGATCCAACCGGGGGGGTCCATCAAGGACCAATTGAGCATTGATTATTGCAATGAAAATGGAATGGCCATGGTGATGACAGGTACTAGACATTTTAAACATTAATTTTAGTACTTTAGCCGATAATTTTTACCGTTAATCCGAAAATAGACGCTTTTGTATGGGATTTTTTGATTTCATGACCGAGGAGATTGCTATTGACCTTGGTACTGCAAACACCCTGATCATCCACTTGGACAAAGTGGTTGTGGACAGTCCTTCCATTGTGGCAAGGGACCGTGTGTCAGGAAAAATAATCGCGGTAGGCCGCGAAGCCAATATGATGCAGGGGAAGACCCATGAAAACATCAAGACCATACGACCGTTAAAGGACGGGGTTATCGCCGACTTTGATGCTTCGGAAAAGATGATCAATATGTTCATCAAGAATATTCCGGCCCTGAAGAAAAAATGGTTCCCACCTGCCCTTCGTATGGTCATCTGTATCCCGTCCGGCATTACCGAAGTGGAAATGCGCGCAGTTCGTGAATCCGCAGAAAGAGTAAACGGCAAGGAGGTCTATTTGATCCACGAGCCCATGGCCGCTGCCATTGGTATCGGGTTGGACATTATGCAGCCCAAAGGGAACATGATCGTGGATATCGGTGGAGGAACTACGGAGATTGCCGTAATTGCCCTAGGAGGTATCGTATGCGACAAATCGGTGAAAATTGCAGGTGACGTTTTCACGAACGACATCATCTATTATATGCGTACGCAACACAACCTATATGTAGGCGAAACAACTGCCGAGGCCATAAAAATAGAAATCGGTTCCGCTACGGAAGACCTGAAATCCCCACCTGATGACAAAAGTATCCAAGGACGTGACTTGCTCACCGGTAAGCCCAAACAGGTACAGGTTTCTTATAGGGAAATTGCCAAAGCACTCGATAAGAGCATTTTAAGGGTAGAGGATGCCGTGATGGAAACCTTATCACAAACCCCACCTGAATTGGCAGCGGACATTTATAACACCGGTATCTATTTGGCCGGAGGAGGTTCCATGCTAAGAGGGTTGGACAGAAGGCTCTCCCAAAAAACGGATCTTCCCGTTTACATTGCCGAAGACCCGTTGAGAGCTGTAGTGCGTGGTACAGGAATCGCCCTGAAAAATTTGGAGCGCTATAAAAGTATTTTAATAAAATAGACCTGTCTTTTGGACAGTTCTGTTACTTTGTAGGTATTCAAACCTTACTTAACGATACGATTGCATGCAACGCATCATCAACTTTATTTTACGCTATAGAAATGCTTTTCTTTACAGTTTTCTTGCGCTCATTTCGTTGGTGATGACCGTTCGGTCGCATTCCTATCATCAATCCAAATTCTTCAATTCCTCCAAGTGGTTGTCCGGTAGTATTTATGGAACGGGGGCGGATATCTCGTCCTACTTTGGACTACGTGAAGAAAACCAAAGGTTGGTACAAGAAAATGAGCGTTTACGAAGAATGCTTTTCAACACCCAATTTGATACCATCCCTAGCCTCGATTCCACTTATGTGGAATATGGGGTTTTGAGTGCCAAACTCATCAAGAACAGTTTTTCATCGCCCCGAAACTATCTGACCATTGACAAGGGCCGTAATGATGGAGTAAAGCAAGATATGGGTGTCATCACCACCAAAGGTATTCTGGGTATCATCGAAAATGTATCGAACAATTTTTCCACGGTACAGAGTGTGCTCAACACCAAATCGAACATCAATGCCAAGATAAAAGGCACCAACTACTTTGGTTCCTTGATATGGAATACAGAAGACTATACCACCGCCCAATTGGTGGACATCCCCAGACTGGTCCCGCTGGTTGTGGGCGATACTATTGTTACGGGAGGTATGTCCAGCATATTTCCTGAGAACATTCCTATCGGCGTCATCAAAAAATATGACCTCAACGCCTCGCGAAGCTTTTACAATATTGATGTGGAACTGTTCAACGACATGGCCAACATCAAGAACGTATATTTGATAGAGAACCGGAACAAGAAAGAAATCGAAGAATTAGAGAATAGGACCCTGAATGAATAACACGATCTTTATAAATATTTTCCGTTTTGTGTTATTGATCCTGACCCAGGTCCTGATTTTCAACAACCTGAATTTTATGGGTTTCATCAACCCGATGGTCTACGTCATATTTTTCTACTGGTACCCCATTAAAGGCAACCGCGCCCTCTTTATGGTCATTGCTTTTTTGTTGGGTTTCATCATCGATATTTTTTCCGATACCATGGCCCTGAATGCCTTGGCTTCTTTAACCATTGCGTACGCCCGTCCGGTGTTGATGCGATTCTGTTTTGGGGTCAATTATGAGTTTCAGAATTTCAGTTTTAAGAATACCACCAATATCCAAAGAGTGACCCTTTTGGCCTTGATGGTACTCATTCATCATTTGATATTCTTTTCGCTGGAAATTTTAAGTATTGCCCATATCCTTTTAATTTTGAAAAAGGTTTTTGCCACAGGTATCGTAACTTTAATACTTTGTACACTGTTTAGCTCACTTTTTAGTCCTAAAAGTGAATAATTTTGAAACTGCGTCGTTGGATATAAAGGGCTAGGGGTCTACAAATCTGGTCGAGTATGAAAAAATTGTTATTGTCATCGGTTGTCGTCATTATTGGGTTCACCTTTATTGGGAGATTATCCTATTTGCAATTGTTCCGTTTTTCGCCCGACCAAATATTGGACGATCCTGCCATCAAAAAAATATATGATTACCCGGAACGGGGATATATCTATGACCGGGATGGAAAATTAATGGTGGGGAACCAACCTGCCTATGATGTCATGGTCATCCCACGAGAAGTAAAGCCTCTGGATACCGTGGAGTTTTGTCAACTTTTGGGAATCAACAAGTTGGAATTCCTGAGCAAAATGGAAAAGGCAAGAATATATTCCCCTAGGCTACCTTCGGTTTTGGTTCCTCAGCTATCCAAAGAAGATTATGCCAAACTTCAGGAGAAAATGCGCCACTATGTTGGATTCTATATCCAAAAAAGGTCGTTACGGTATTACAATACCCATAGTGCGGCAAATGTTTTGGGCTATATCAGTGAAGTAAACGAAGGAGACCTGCAAAACAATCCCTATTACGTTGCCGGTGAACTAAAGGGACGAACTGGCATTGAAATGGAGTATGAGGAAATCCTCCGTGGGCGAAAGGGAGTGAAACACATCCAAAAAGATCGTTTTAACAGGGATATTGGTCCGTACAAAAATGGAAAACTGGATACCCTGCCCAAACAAGGCAAGGAAATCCACATTACCTTGGACAAAGAACTCCAGGAATACGGGGAAAAACTGATGCACGGCAAGAGAGGAGGCATTGTGGCCATAGAACCCAAAACAGGGGAAATTTTGGCCATGATTTCGGGTCCCACCTACGACCCGGCCCTTTTGGTGGGAAGGGAGCGTTCCAAAAATTATAGCAAACTCCATTACGATACCATATCCAAACCCACCTGGGATCGTTCCATCTTGGCCCAACCCTCACCAGGATCCCCTTTTAAAACACTGAATGCCCTGATAGCCCTCCAGGAAGGTGTTATAGACCCTAGCACGAAGTTTAGGTGTTACCATGGCTTTTACGTGGGCAATACATTACGGGGCTGCCATTGCGGAGGTGGTGTCCGTGATTTGAACTCGGGAATTTACCAATCCTGCAATGCCTATTTTGCTGGGGTTTTCAGAAAAATATACGACAAATATAGCACTACGGACGAAGGCATGGATGTATGGGACAAGCACATCAAAAGTTTTGGTCTTGGCGATTATTTGGGCACTGACCTTCCCACGGGTGCACCGGGAAGAATTCCGGATAAGGAATATTATGACAAATGGTACGGGGATGGTAGATGGGCCGCCTCCACGATCATTTCCAATTCCATTGGGCAAGGTGAAGTTGCCGCCACTCCCCTTCAATTAGCCAATATGACAGCGGCAATTGCAAATCGCGGTTACTTCTATACCCCACATGTGATAAAAAGTTTTGGGAATTCTGGCGCCATCGATCCCAAGTTTACAACACCCCATTATACAACCATAGACCGGAAATATTTTGAGCCGGTCATTCACGGCATGGCAGACGTATACAATTATGGAACGGCCAGATGGCTTAAGATTCCGGGAATTGATATAGCTGGTAAAACAGGCACGGTAGAAAACTATATCCGGGTGGATGGTGAACGTATGCAACTCACGGATCATTCCGTTTTTGTTGCCTTTGCCCCTGTTGAAAATCCACAGATTGCACTGGCCGTATATATTGAAAACGGATATTTCGGTGCCCGTTATGCAGGTCATATTGCGTCCCTTCTGATTGAAAAATACATCAAGGGAGAAATAACCCGGAAAGATTTGGAGACACGGATGTTGGAAAAAACCTTGGAACATGAATACGCCAAACCCTATACTGGCGAACCTTTCAAGATAAACGAATATGTCTGGTAAAGGCCCTTTTGGTAGGATAGATTGGATTACGGTAATCCTTTATGTTTTGTTGGTCTTCATTGGATGGATCAATATTTATTCCACTTCGCTGAGCGATACGGCCACTTCCATCTTTGACTTTTCCACCCTATATGGGAAACAGCTCTTTTTTATTGGATTGGCCTTTCTAGGAATCATTTTTGTTCTTTTTGTTGAATCCAGTTTTTTTGAACGGTTTGCCTCTATTTTCTACGTGGTTTCCATTGTTTTGCTCTTGGGGCTTTTTGTTTTTGGGAAAAAAATTGCAGGGGCCACCTCTTGGTACGATCTGGGCTTTTTTAATTTTCAGCCTTCGGAGCTTGCCAAGGTAACCACCGCCTTGGCCTTGGCCAAATTTTTAAGTGATATCCAAACCGATATCCGTAGCGGCAAACATCAACTATATGCCCTTACCATCATACTATTGCCCGCCCTGTTGATCTTACCTCAACCCGATCCAGGAAGTGCCCTCATCTATTTCTCATTGTTTTTTGTGCTTTTTAGGGAAGGTTTTCCACTATATTATCTCGGAATTCTATTGGTCATTGTGTTATTATTTGCCACTACCTTGATGTTCGGAACCGTGTGGGTGGTCATTGGATTAATAACCCTCGCCCTTTTGGTATATACGTTCAAAAAAGCAACGCTAAAAATTCCCGTGCTCCCCGTAATCGGTGTCATTGTGGTTTCTACCTTGTTCTCACTATCGGTAAACTTTGTGTTCGAAAAAGTATTTGAACAACGGCATAGGGACCGTTTTGCGCTCTGGTTGGGCTTGGAAAAGGATGAGAAGAAACTGGAGGAAATAAGAAAGACCATCGGGTACAACACCTATCAGTCCGAAAAGGCCATTGAGTCCGGTGGTTTTTTTGGCAAGGGATTTTTGGAGGGCACACGTACCAAAGGGGATTTCGTACCTGAGCAGCATAGCGATTACATATTCAGTTCTGTGGGCGAAGAATGGGGCTTTTTGGGTACCACCACAGTAATCCTCCTATTTTCGTTCTTCTTTTTACGGTTGATTCACATCGCCGAAAGGCAAAAAAGTGATTTCAGCCGCATGTACGGTTACGGGGTAATATCCCTATTGGTCTTTCATTATTTCATCAATATTGGAATGGTAATCGGTCTTTTGCCTACTATTGGGGTTCCCTTACCTTTCTTTAGTTATGGCGGCTCTGGACTTATCTTTTTCAGTATGCTGCTGTTTATCTTCCTAAAACTGGACTCGAATCGTTTAAAGGACGGCATCTAAAATTTCCATCCGGAAGCATCCACGTTTTGTTCCCTTTCTTCTTGCCAAGCCTTGGGTTGTTTTTGAAAGAAATCGATTCCTGTTCTTTCTTCCAACGTATCGATGGGGACCAAAAAACTCTGCAATGGAGCATTACTTTCAGTGGCCGGCATCAAAAATGCCAACGTCTGCGCAGCATTTCCATCACCCTTAAGAACAATCTTATAAAAGTATCTGGGCACATCTACATCCTCCTCCCCGATTTCCTCTAGACCCTCTTCGAGCACACCTCCTGTGATAATGATCAAATCACCGTATTTTTTGCACCACCTACGCACTTGTTGCTCCAGGCGGTTCCATACCCCTGCATTGAAATCCTTGTCCTGTGGGCTTATATTGCTGGTATAAAAGGTCTCATTATAGGCAAACTCTGAAAAGCGGCGGTCCCCTGCCGGACATAAATGTCCACGGTCGTAACCGGAACCCCGATAGTTTCTCCAATCGGCTGATTTGGTGGGCACCAAGGGATCTTCGATAAAATAGGGACGCTTGCGGTCATCGTAAGTAAGCTGGCTCTTTTTGAGTTCATAGGCCACCCATTCTGCCTGCTCATAAGGTTCATTGTACGAAAGGGAAAAGAATTCGTGATGTACTACCTCACCCGTGGTGGAACTAGGCAAAAAATCCATTTCAATCACATCCTCTCCCGAACTATTGGGATTTGAATATGTGGCCGGAGTATAAAAATTTTCGAACAGCCAAAAGCCGATCAAACATAATGCAAAAAGAATGGCATAGAGTGTCTTTCTCTTCATCGATAATCTTTAAGCACACAAAACTAAATAAAATTGAAGGAGCTGTTTTGGCCAACATCAATTGAATTGTCATTACTTTTATACAACATCATAAGTTGCTTTCCCGATGATCACCAAACAGATATTCCCTCTAAAATACATTTTTAATGAAATCAAGATTTCCCTACTTATTGTCACGCTCATTGGATTAGTGGTAGATATCCTTCCTATTTTTTTTTCTGATTTTTTGCCTGACATTCCAATTTCAATAGCAACTACACTGGGTATTGCGATATCGATTTTGATTTCTTTTAAAGTAAACCAATCCTATGACAGATGGTGGGAAGCCCGCAAAGTATGGGGAGAGATCGTAAACGACTCCCGTACGTTGGTTTTACAATTAAAAATGTATACGGAACCCGACGATCCCGTGATCAAGAGCATGGCTTATAGACAAATTGCATGGTGTTACTCCTTGGGACAATCTCTAAGAAAGATGGATCCATTTAAAAATTTGGGCGGGTTGATCTCGGATTCAGAACTGGAACATTTACAATCGCAAAAAAATGTCCCCTTGGGCATTCTCAATTTTCAGACCGATTCCATTAAAAAACAATATGACGAAGGAAAATTGGATGGCTTTTCCAGATTACAAATGGAAGGAACTCTGGCACGACTAACTGCATCAATGGGGAAGTGTGAGCGCATCAAAAATACGGTGTTCCCGACCACATACCGGAAAGGCCTGCATTTGGCCATTTACCTATTCGTTATTTTTCTGGCCATGTCGGAACCGCTTCGTTTAGTGGTAGTATTGGAGGTTTTTATTTTGGTCATTATCTCTATGGTTTTCTTTTTTCTTGAAAAAGCCGCCTTTAGATTACAAGACCCTTTTGAAAATCAACCAACCGATACTCCAGTAACCTCCATAGCAAGGACCATCGACATCAACCTTCGACAACTTTTGGACGAAACCGACTTGCCCAAACCTATTGAATCCAACGATTTTTACATTATGTAATCTCTGGCCATAAAAAAACCGACTCTTTTTGGAGTCGGCTTTTCTTTATTTCGAGAAATTGGTTACCCTTTTACGCTGGCCAATTTTCTTTCTTGTTGCTTGATGTTGTTCAAGTGAAGGTCTTTTAGCACGTTCACGGCCTCTTCGACGTAAATGTCACGGGCCAAATCCTTGTGCCATCTGTCCCTCTTTTCCCTGAGTACGGAATCTTGTGTAAAGAGTTCCGTTTCATATTTCAAAGAGCCAAAAGACAGTTTGGAATCATAATCCCTTAAGGTCTTGAACTTGTCGGATTGCTTTTTGGCCTCATCCGCTTTTTGCACATAGGCATCAAAATTTAGGGAGATTACATTCTCATCTTGCTGCTCCTTGATCCATTTGGCATTCTCCTCGATCAACTTGATCTGAGGATTGTTTTCCATACGCTTTTTGCTGTTCGCCACGGCAGTTTCAAAATCGATATAGCCATCCCAAATTTTATAATCGGCTGGAGTAATCTTGTCCCACCCCAAAGGGTTTTGCTGATCACGCTCCCCAAGGTCAATATAACTGTATTTGTCCGGAATCACGATATCACTTTTCACGCCTTCCAACTGTGTGGAACCTCCATTGATCCTGTAGAATTTTTGGGTCGTCAATTTAATGGCCCCTAAATCTCCTTGATCGTTGCCTCGCACAATATTGTCCAAAGGAATCACATTTTGAACGGTTCCTTTACCAAAAGTCTGTTTGCTACCAATGATAACGGCCCTCTTGTAATCCTGCATGGCAGCTGCCATAATTTCGGAAGCGGAAGCGGACAATTCGTTGACCAATATGACCAAAGGACCGTCCCATTGGATACGCTCGTCCTTATCCTCATGTACTTCTTTGCGTTGTCCAGAGGAACGCACCTGTACAATTGGCCCGTCCTTGATGAACAATCCGGCCATTTCCACAACGGTTTTCAAAGATCCTCCACCATTGTCCCTTAGATCCAAGATGATGCCCTCGGCACCTGCCTCTTTCAATCTTTCCACCTCTTTGGCCACATCGGTAGCCGCATTGCGTTCGGCGTAATCTTCAAAATCTACATAGAACTTAGGAAGGTTGATCAATCCATATTTGTGGTCATCACTATCAATAGTGGCGGATTTTGCATAAGACTCCTCCAATTCCACCACATCTCTTGTAATGGACACTTTTTGGATGGTTCCGTCCACTTTTCTAACGGTAAGGTCCACTCTGGTTCCTTTTGGGCCCTTGATCAATTTAATGGCATCATCAAGGCGCATCCCTACAATATCGATGGGCTCTTCTCCTTGCTGGCCTACTTTCAAAATTTCATCCCCCACTTCAAGGGACTGATCCCTCCAAACGGGTCCACCTGAAATGATCTCGACAATTTTAGCTCCTTCAGGTTTTTTCTGAAGTCGGGCGCCGATACCTTCAAACTTACCGGACATGCCAATGTCAAATCGTTCTTTTTCCTCTGGGGCAAAATAGAACGTATGGGGATCAAACTCCTCCACAATAGTATTCAAATACTGAACAAACCAATCCTTACGCTCCAAATCGTCCACAAAGTCGAAGAATTCGTCCAAAGTGTTCTTGGTCACTTCCCTTGCTTCCTCCTCGGTGGTCACCTTGTCCACATTAGCAGGAATATCGTTGAAGGCCAATATCGTCTCTGAGTCCACGTTGGCTTCTTGGTTCGCATCGGAGATTCTATTGTCGATTTTGTTTTCAAAAACGTTCAAGGTGTTGTACTTGAGTTGCTTTCTCCAACGCTCTTTAAGCTGTTTTTTGTTGGCGGCGAACTCTTGGTTCTCGTAATCGATGTTGATGGTTTCATCAACAGTGTAATCGAAGGGTTCTGCCAAAACTTCCTTGTAAATTTCCTTTGCTTCTTCCATACGCAACATCAAGCGTTGGTATACGGCATTGAAAAAAGTAATATCGGTGTTCCTGATCTCGTCATCGATCATGAACCGATACTTTTCAAAATCCCTGATATCACTTTCAAGGAAATATCTTTTGGTAGGATCCACAATATCGATGAAATCATCGAACACGTTGGAGCTAAAATTGTCGTTAAGGTCTTTGGGCTCATAGTGGCCCCTTTCCAAAACGTAAGTAATCAAATCCAGCAAAAGCTTATCCTTGTCGTCGTTGTCGAAAGACTTATTGGTAAAGCTACATGAGGCTACTGCAACAAGAATAACCAAAAGTGCCAAGATAAAGTTCTTCTTCATAATGTGATTTTTTTCTGGAGCGAAACAATCTGACCTCATACCGTCAAATCTTCATTACGTCATCCGTCGTTCTTAATTGTATGAATTCCCTAAGATACAGAAAAAACCGTGCCAGTTCTGTGTGCCGCTTTTAATTTTTTGTTAAACGGTCAAGGCTTCATATCCTTATGAAAAACGTATTTTTATGCCTTTAATTATACCTCATGGAAAAACCGCTCATTTTGGTCACCAATGATGATGGAATCACAGCCCCTGGACTTAGGGCCCTGATACGCACCATGAAAGAGATCGGTGAGGTGGTGGTCGTGGCCCCGGACAGCCCCCAATCGGGTATGGGGCATGCCATTACGGTAGACAGCACGCTATTTTCCAAAAAAGTGGTGGTGGACCATAAAGAAGGCGCTCCGAGCGAGTATAGCTGTAGTGGAACCCCGGCCGACTGTGTAAAATTGGCCCTTCGTGTGCTACTGGACCGGACACCGGATATTTGTGTAAGCGGCATCAACCATGGTTCCAATTCTTCGATCAATGTCATTTATTCGGGTACCATGAGCGCTGCCATTGAGGCCGGTATCGAAGGTATTCCCGCCATAGGGTTTTCCCTTTGCGACTATTCCTGGAACGCCGATTTTGAACCTTGTTTGGATGCCGTGAAGAAAATCGTCTCCGAGGCTTTGACCAATGGAATGCCCAAAGGAACCGTGCTCAACGTAAATATTCCCAAAACCGAAAAGCTCAAAGGGATCAAAATATGTAGACAGGCAAGGGGCAATTGGAAAGAGGAATTTGACAAGCGTAGGAGCCCCTCTGGCAAAGATTATTATTGGCTTACCGGGGAGTTCGAGCTTTTGGACAAAGGAGAGGACACTGATGAATGGGCCTTGGCACAAGGTTACATTTCGGTGGTACCCACCCAGTTCGACCTTACAGCGCATCATGCCATACCATTAATCAACAATTGGAACTTAAATGAACACTAGAAAAGAAATCATCATCGGTTTTGTGGTAGGAATCATTGCGAACACGTTCGGCACCTTGCTCTACATTCTCCTCTTTTCGGATTTAGGGATTGTGGACACCTTTAATGCCGCAGTGGAGCAAGGCCATATTGGCAGTTTGCTCGCATTGGGTGCCATTTTGAACTTGATTGCCTTTTTTGGTTTTCTACGGATCAAAAGGGATCAAAGGGCCAAAGGTGTGATGTTGGCCACTTTGGTGACGGCGTTGGTTATTTTGTTGTATAAAGTGCTGTCCTAGGCTTAATTTTGAACTTGATTTTTAGCAATGAAATACTATATCATAGCCGGTGAAGCCTCAGGGGACCTCCACGGTTCCAACTTGATCAAGGCCCTTAAAAAAGAGGATGCCTCGGCCGATATCCGTTGCTGGGGCGGTGATTTGATGGAACAAGCCGGAGGAACACTGGCCAAGCATTACAAAGACATGGCTTTTATGGGTTTCTTGGAAGTGCTCAAGAACATCCCCACTATTTTCAAAAATATTTCCTATTGTAAAGAGGACATTGAAAAGTTCCAACCAGATGTCATCATTTTTATCGATTTTTCTGGATTTAACCTTCGGATTGCGAAATGGGCCAAGGAACAAGGTTTTAAGACCAATTATTATATTTCGCCCCAAATTTGGGCCTCCCGCGAGGGACGAATCAAAAAAATTAAAAGGGATATTGATGCCATGTATGTCATCCTTCCCTTCGAGAAAGATTTCTATGAAAAGAAACATGGTTTCCCCGTACAGTTTGTAGGACATCCGCTTATTGATGCCATTGAAAATACCCCTTTGGAAGAAAACGATTCCTTCCGAAAAGCAAACGGATTAGACCCTGAAAAACCCATTATTGCATTGCTTCCCGGTAGCCGAAAACAGGAGGTGCAGAAAATGTTGGATGTGATGCTGTCCGTGAAAGGGGATTTCCCCGATTATCAATTCGTAATTGCAGGTGCTCCGAGCCTTCCCGATGAATTTTACGAACCCTTTTTAAAAGGAAACAAAGTGGGTTATGTCTCCAACAAAACCTATACCCTCCTCAAGCATTCCCACGCCGCATTGGTCACCAGTGGAACGGCCACTTTGGAAACAGCCCTTTTTGGCATCCCTCAAGTGGTGTGCTATAAGGGAAATTGGATTTCCTACCAGATTGCCAAGCGCATCATTACCTTGGATTTCATCTCCCTGGTCAACCTCATCATGAACCGAGAAGTTGTTAAGGAACTGATTCAAAATGAATTGACATCAAAAAATCTCAAAAAAGAGTTGTCAAAAATTATCGGGGGACCCGAACGCGAACGCATTTTATCCGACTATAAAGTGTTACGCGAAAAATTGGGGGGAAGAGGTGCCAGTCAATTGGCGGCCCGATTAATCGTCGAAAATGCGTAGTTTTATCTTCCAAGAAAGAAAATCTATTCTTGGATGTTTCGAAAAACCATAATCTTACTGTTATTTTTTGCCGTTGTTGCCTGTGGCCCCGGTAAAAGAAAACGAACCTACAGCAAGACCCGAACCGTTACGGTTGAGGGGTCGACCGAAGACACATCTCCCAGAAAATCCAAAAAAGAAGAACGCATCAACGAAAAGGCAGAGGCCATTATTTCCACGGCGATGACCTTTTCCGGAACGCGTTACAAGTATGGGGGCACCACAAAAAAGGGCATGGACTGCTCTGGACTGGTGTTTGTTTCCTTAAAGGAAAATGATATTCTATTCCCTAGGGTTTCCTATCAAATGGCCATGGAAGGCCAAAAAATTGATGTTGATGACGTTCAGAAAGGGGACCTGCTTTACTTCAAGACCTCCAAAAGCGGAAAACGCATCAACCATGTGGGGTTGGTCGTTGAAGTGGATGGGGACGACATCAGATTTATTCACGCCACAACCTCAAGGGGCGTTTTGGTATCCTCATTACGGGAAGGGTACTGGAAATACGCCTTTGTAAAAGCCATGCGTATCCTCTAGGTGCGCCAGCTTAATTTTGTGTCCGTAAAGCTCACCTTGTGTGTGATGGCGGGCATTGTACTGGGTTTTTATGGTGGATTGCCACCATTGTCCTTCCTGATCGTTTTGCTGGTCCTGCTTCCCGTTTTGTATGGGATCGGCAAAAAACAGACAAGGGACGGATTCCCTTTTTTTGAACTGTTCACCGCCTTTTTTGGTATTGGCCTGGGCGTTTTTGTGGTGGGCATGGCTACATTCCCGGTCAATTCTTATAGAATTGATCACGATTTGAATTTGGAAAGCACATGGCATCTCAAAATTACGGAGAGGTTGAAGCCCAACCCGTTTTCCCAAAAATATGTGGCAGAGGTCATTGCCTTGGACACCGAAAGTGCTTCAGGAAAAATACTGTTGATCCTACCTTCGGACAGCACTGACAAATCTTTTAAGGTTGATGATGAGTTGCTCATCTTGGCAAAACCTGAGACCGTTCCACCTCCGCTTAATCCTCATCAATTTGATTACAAAAGATATTTGGAGAAACAAGGCATCCATCACCAGATATTGGCCAATAAAAAAGTATTGGTGCCCATTGAACATCCTTCCCAAACCTTGTTGGGGGTAGCCTCCAGCTTTCGAGAGCATATCATTGCCCAATTGAAGAAACATGATTTTGGTGTTCAGGAAGTGGGAGTTATCCAAGCTCTATTGTTGGGACAACGCGACGATATTTCCGAAGACACGTACAACAATTATATCAATGCCGGGGCCGTGCATATTTTGGCCGTTTCCGGACTTCATGTGGGCATCTTGCTGCTACTGTTGCAATTCCTGCTATCCCCTTTGGAACGATTACGAAGTGGGAAAACCTTAAAGTTGGTCATTATTGTAACCTTACTTTGGGCGTATGCCTTTATCGCTGGGCTTTCCCCTTCCATCATACGCGCGGTGACCATGTTTTCCTTTTTGGCCTATGCCATGCACCTTAACCGACCTACCAATTCGTTCAACATTATTGCCTTGTCCATGTTGTTCATTTTGTTGGTTAAACCTTTGTTCTTGTTCCAGGTAGGTTTTCAAATGAGTTATGCCGCTGTGTTCGCCATTGTTTGGATCTATCCCAAAATGCAGCGGTTTTGGTATCCTGATAATTATTTCCTTCAGAAAATATGGCAATTATTGTCTGTTAGTGTAGCCGCACAGTTGGGCGTATTACCCATTAGTCTATTTTACTTCCATCAATTTCCTGCCTTATTTTTTGTGGCCAATCTGTTGATCATTCCATTTTTAGGTTTGATTTTGGGTTTTGGTATTCTGGTTATTTTTTTGGCATTGATGGATGCGCTGCCTGCAACTTTGGTGCTCGTTTATGATCAAATCATCAAATTGATGAATGCCACGGTGGGTTGGGTGGCCCATCAGGAAGAATTCATTTTTAAAGACATTCCGTTCGATGCGGTGCAATTGGTATTGGGGTATGTGGTGGTCTTCGCATTGGTGGTCTTTCTATCTCGACCCAAATGGAAATTGGCAATGATCCTACTATTGGGATTCATTGGCTTTCAAGGTTGGAACTTATGGAACCAAGTGCAAATCCAAAAGAAGGAAACCCTCATCCTGACCCATCGTTCCAGAAATACTGTTTTATTGCATCAAATGGGAAGTTCCTTGCAAATTTACGCTGCTGATTCCCTTAATTTGGGAAGCTTGACCAAGGATTATTCAATTGCCGAACGGGTTAAAAATAGTAGAGTTGAACCATTAAAGAACTATTATTCCATCAACCAGCAAACCTTGTATGTAATGGGTAGCTTGGCCCTGTATCCCCCAACTTCAAAAATTGATTATTTGCTGTTGACACAATCCCCAAAAGTGAATTTGGAACGTGTCCTGGATTCCCTTCGACCTAAAATGGTGTTAGCAGATGGCAGCAATTATAAAAGTGTGGTGAAACGTTGGGAGAAGACCTGCAAACAAAAAGAAATCCCTTTCCACTACACTGGTGAAAAGGGATTTTATGTTTTTATTGTGGAAGAAGACTAGGCTTTCTCAACCTCAAATCCTTCCACTTCATCTTCATCCGATACTTTCCCCTCGCCATCCTCGGCTCCATGGGTCAATCGTTTCAGTGGTTTCAACAAGGCTATGACCACCAAACCAATCAAGGACCAAATGATGGTAATGCCTAAGAAAATTTCAAATTCGCCCAATTCTTGGGAAATCTCACCGATCAGCCCAGCTGCTTTATTACCCAAACCGGTGGCTGCCCAGTAGAGTCCCATGATGATGGAAGCATACTTTAACGGTGCCAGTTTGGTAATGAACGACAATGAAACCGGTGATGCACAAAGTTCCCCGATCGTATGGAACAAATACGCCAAGATCAACCAATACATGCCGGAAGAACCAGTACTTTCATATTGCACGGAAGCTGCGGTCATGAATCCAAACCCAAGGGCCATGATAATCAGTCCCACGGCCATTTTGAACAAGGAAGAGGCTTCCTTTCCTTTCTTTCTCCAGCGCAGCCAAAAAGCTCCTACAGCTGTGGCCAATGTAATGATGAAAAAGGAGTTCACGGATTGGAACACCGATGCGGGAATCTCGAACAATCCAAAGAAATTACGATCTGTTTTTTGACTGGCATACAGGTTCATCAAACCACCTGCCTGCTCAAAAGCGGCCCAGAACAAAATAATCAACAAAAACGAAAGCAAGAGCACCTTCACCCTATCCTTTTCAATTTTGGTCAGTGGTGTATCCAAAATGGCCTTATCGGTCTCATTATCCCTAGAAATTAGATTTCCCACATGGGGCAGAAAACGCTGGCCCCAGATGTAAACGGCCTGACCTAGAAACATTCCAATGGCAGCCAATCCAAACCCGTAGTGCCAGTTGTAGGTCTCACCAACCCAGCCACAAAGGATCGGAGCCAAAAAACCACCAATATTGATCCCCATGTAAAAGACGTAAAATCCAAGATCTCTGCGCTCGTCCTTCGGTTTGTACAATCCACCTACCATGGAAGAAATATTGGGTTTTAAACAACCCACCCCCATGATCACGAACAAACATCCAATGTAAAAGGTTGTCTCTGAGTTAAGGGCCAACACGGCATGCCCAATACACAGTAAAGCGCCCCCAAGCATTACGGTTTTCTTTTGTCCCAAAAGCCTATCGGCAACCCAGCCACCAGGCACAGAAGATATGTAAACCAACATGGTGTACCAGCCATAAAGGGCCAAGGCCTCCTCATTGGTCCAACCAAAACCAGGGTTTTGGGCCGTGGTCTCCGCTACCAAGAACAAGGTAAAAAGGGCCCGCATACCATAGTACGAAAATCGCTCCCACATTTCGGTGAAGAACAACACGTACAGGCCTACCGGGTGCCCAAATAATTCTCTTTTGTGTACTGGTTTCGCTACTGCTGACATATATCTTAAAGTTTGATTATAGATTTTCCTTGACGAAGTTGGTCAGTTTGGTAAAGAGGTGCAACCGGGTGTTACCTCCATAAATACCATGGTTCTTATCGGGATAAATGGCCCAATCGAACTGTTTATTGGCCTGCACCAAAGCCTCGATCATACGCATGGAGTTCTGCACATGCACATTGTCATCCCCCGAGCCATGGACCAATAAATATTTGCCCTTTAACATTTCAGGATAATTGAACGGGGAATTATCATCATAACCGCTGGCATTTTCCTGTGGGGTCTGCATATAACGTTCCGTGTAAATCGTGTCGTAAAACCGCCATGAAGTAACAGGGGCAACCGCAATGGCCATTTCAAAAACATCGTTGCCTTTCAAAATACAATTGGTGGACATGAATCCGCCATAACTCCACCCCCAAATTCCTGTTCGGTTCTCATCGATATAAGGGAGTTCACTCAATTTTTTGGCAGCGGCAATCTGGTCTTCCACTTCATATTTACCCAATTCCTTTTGGGTCAATTTTTTGAAGTCCCTACCTTTTAACCCGGTTCCCCTACCATCTACACAGGCCACAATATAGCCTTCAGAAGCCAACATTTCATGCCAGTAATCATTACTGCCAATCCAACTGTTGGATACCGACTGTGACCCAGGCCCACTATATTGGAACATGAAAAGGGGATATTTTTTATTAGGGTCAAAATCAGCAGGTTTGATCATCCACATGTTCAGATCGTACCCGTTAATGTTGATGGTGGAAAATTCCTTGGGTGTCATTTCGTACCCATCCAATTTTTCCAATAAGGCCGAATTGTCCTTGATCGCTTTCACCAACTTGCCATCCGAAGCTTTGTGCAAGGTAAACTCATAGGGCGTGGTGGCGTTTGAAAAGGTATTGATGTAATAGGTATAGTTGGTACTGAACGCCGCGGAATTGGTGCCTACTTTGGTGGAAAGTCGCTTCTTTTTCTTCCCATTAGTGGAAATGCTATACACATCGCGGTTGATAGAACCGTTCTCCACAGACTGATAAAAAATCCTATTGTTCTTTTTGTCGTACCCATAGTAACGGGTCACTTCCCACGGACCCTGGGTAATCTGGTTCTTCAATTTGCCATCCTTCCCATATAAATACAAATGGTTGTAGCCATCCCCTTCGCTGGTCCAGATAAAACTATCATCGGCCAAAAAAGTAAGGTCGTCATCAATATCGACATAGGCATTGTCCTTTTCTTCCAACAGAAGGGAAACGGAATTATCGGTAGCCTTAACATCGAACAATTTCAAATCATCCTGATGTCTGTTCAACGTTTGTACACTCAAATGATCGGGACTGTTCATCCATTTGATCCTCGGAATGTAATAAGGATCGTTCAAATCCACATGGGAAATGGTTCCTGATGTCACATCGAACATATGCAAGGTGACCACGGAATTGTTTTCGCCGGCCTTGGGATATTTGAACTCATATTGATAGGGATACAGATTGGTGCCATAGATATCCATGGAGAAATTGGGCACCTCGCTTTCATCAAAACGAAGGAAAGCGATCTTGGTTCCATTACTGTTCCATTCAAAGGCACGGACAAAGCTAAATTCTTCCTCATACACCCAATCGGTCACCCCATTGATGATGGTTCCTTTATGTCCATCTGTGGTTACTTGTTGGACTGATTTGGAAGAAAGATCCAAAATATAGAGGTTGTTGTCCGACACATAGGCGACTTTAGAACCATCAGGAGAAAGGGTTGGTTCTTGGATTTTTGCATCGGAGATCTTCACTAAGCCCTTGGAGGCAATATCGTACACATAATAGATTCCTAATCTAGATCTCCTGAAAATGGGTTCCACCTCGGTAGCCAACAACACTTTCGATTCGTCATCACTAAAGGAATAGGATGAAAAGTAAGGAACATTGTTTCCAGAGGCAACAATGGTCTCTACCTTTTCCAAGGTTTCATAATCATACTTGTCCAGACTACTGGATCGTGGGGAACGGTTAAAGTTGAGAATGGTGTACTGCTTACCGTTGTTCATGGAGCGCAAAACATCCATGTATTCGGTACTGAACGCTCCTCCCCAAATTTCTTCGAGGGTTATTTTTTTCTTTTGTGCCGTGGAAAAAGTCAAAAAGCCAAAGAGGGAGAGCAATAGGAGAAACTGCTTGTTCATGCGGTAGAAAATTGATTAAAAGCTTCCAAGTTTACTAATATTTATCCGAAAAATAAACTTTAATGTTGCATTTGCAACATGGATCTTGGCCCAGCATTTGGTCAAATCGCTTCAAAATTTTGGCAACTATCGCCCAAAGTGGCAATATCCTTATATTTGAGTCCTTTTACCAAACACTATGAACACGCCAGTTGAAGGATTTTCCAAACTTTCCAAAGCTGAAAAGATAGATTGGATCGCCAATCAATGCACCAAGGACCCTGTAGCCACCAAAAAACTGTTGGAACGCTATTGGAACCCCGATCCCCAAGTGCAAAAATTGCATGATGAGTTTATTGAGAATACCCTCTCTAATTACTATTTGCCTTTTGCGGTGGCACCCAATTTTTTGATCAATGGGGAGTTTTATGCCATCCCCATGGCCATTGAAGAAAGTTCGGTTGTGGCCGCAGCCAGCAAAGCTGCCAAATTTTGGTTGGATAAAGGTGGCTTTAAAACCACCATTTTGGGTACCGAAAAAGTGGGGCAAGTCCATTTTATTTACAAAGGCGACGCTAAAAAACTCCGTGTTTTTTTCAATGAAATCAAACCAGGTTTGTTGGAGAGTGTAGCTTCCATCACCCAGAATATGGAAAAACGGGGAGGTGGCATCAATGCCATTGAATTAAGGGATCGCTCCGACAAGATTTCCGGGTATTACCAATTGCATTGCACTTTTGAGACCTTGGATGCCATGGGTGCCAACTTTATCAATTCGTGTTTGGAGCAATTTGCCAAAACCTTGAAAGATCAGGCTAAGGGCCATCTAGATTTTTCCGAAGAGGAGAAAAACATAGAGGTGGTCATGAGCATTTTGTCCAATTATGTTCCCAATTGCTTGGTAAGGGCCGAAGTGGAATGCCCGGTTGACAAATTGGTCATAAAGGACATATCTGCAGAAGAATTTGCCCAAAAATTTGTGCAAGCGGTCAACATTGCAAATGTGGAACCCTATCGCGCGGTGACGCATAACAAAGGCATCATGAACGGAATCGATGCCGTGGTGCTCGCAACTGGAAATGATTTTAGGGCCGTAGAGGCAGGGGTACACGCTTACGCCTCCAAAAATGGGAACTATTCCAGTTTGACCCATGCCACCATTGAAGATGGTATATTCAAATTTTGGATAGAGATTCCACTGGCCTTGGGTACGGTAGGAGGACTTACCTCATTGCACCCGTTAGTGAAATTGGCACTTGAAATCCTTCAAAACCCATCAGCCAAGGAATTGATGCAAATTGTAGCTGTTGCGGGATTGGCACAAAATTTTGCTGCTGTAAAAAGTTTGGTGACCACTGGGATCCAAAAAGGTCACATGAAAATGCACCTGCTCAACATGCTCAACCAAATGGGGGCCACCGAAAGCGAAAAAGCACAGCTTGTCCATTATTTCAAGCATGAAACCGTGACCAACGCCTCGGTAAAAGAAGCCTTGGAAAAACTGCAAAAATCATGATGCAAAAGGAGTTTTATAGTAATGGAAAATTATTGCTCTCGGGAGAATACGCCGTGTTGGATGGGGCACTGGCACTTGCCATTCCTACTAGTTATGGTCAATCGCTTAAGGCAACCCCTACATCCGCTGCCCAACTAAAATGGGTAAGTTATGATGAATCGGACCAAGAGTGGTTCCATGCGGAATTCGACATCGAAAACTTAGGCATCATTTCATCATCTGACCCTAAAATTGCCCAAACGCTTAAGGTTTTGCTCCAACAGGCTAGATTGGACAATCCCTTATTTCTATCTGACCATGATGGGTTTTTGGTGGAAACACACCTCAGTTTTCCAAGGTCATGGGGCTTGGGAACCTCATCTACGCTGATCAACAATTTGGCCCAATGGGCCCGAGTAGATGCCTATGAGCTTTTATGGAAAGCCTTTGGCGGAAGTGGTTACGACATTGCCTGCGCACAGCACAATTCGCCCCTGACCTATCAATTGAAAAAAGGAGTGCCCCATGTGGAGGAAATCCAATTCAATCCATATTTTAAGGATTCTTTGTTCTTTGTCCACCTGAACCAAAAGCAAAGCAGTAAGGACGCCATAGAGGCCTATAGAAACCGCTCTTTTGACAAGGAAGCATTGGTCAAACGCATTTCTACCTTGACCCAAAAAATGATTGCTAGCCCCAACTTGTCGGAATTTGAAATTTTGATGGAGGAACATGAAACTATTTTATCCGAAGCCCTTGGTATACCACCCGTAAAGCGCTCACTGTTTTTGGATTATCCCGGAATGATAAAAAGTTTGGGGGCATGGGGCGGTGATTTTTTAATGGTTACCGGCGATGACAA
Source organism: Flagellimonas aequoris (assembly GCF_003584165.1). Lineage (GTDB taxonomy): Bacteria > Bacteroidota > Bacteroidia > Flavobacteriales > Flavobacteriaceae > Flagellimonas > Flagellimonas aequoris. Next base: position 156,308 of record NZ_QXFJ01000023.1, read on the forward strand.
TACCATGGCATACTTTCATGACAAAGGATTCCCTACGATACTGCCCTATTCGAAAATGATACTGTAACGCTCATTTAATGAAACAGGTCAACCTTCTTCTTTTGGTATTGGTTTGGGTAATTGGCTGCAAAACTCGTAACCCCATTGATGGCTATGAATCTGCCACTTTAAAAATTGAACCTCTCACGGAACATGCCTTCTTGCATGTTTCTTATTTGGAAACCGAAAGCTTTGGCAAAGTGGCCTGTAATGGGATGATTGTGGTACAAGATGGCGAAGCCATTGTGTTCGACACCCCAGTTAATAATGAAGTTTCCGAAGAACTTTTAAAATGGTTAAAATCGAAAGACTTGCATGTAAAAGCTGTGGTAGCCACCCATTTCCATGATGATTGTTTGGGAGGTCTTCAATCCTTTCACGATAGAAATATTCCTTCTTATGCCAACCAAAAGACCATAGAATTAGTTCATGATAAGGAGTTGGCAATTCCCACCAATAAATTTTCAAAAACTTTGGAGTTGCAAGTTGGCCATGAAACCGTCATCCTCGATTTTATGGGGGAGGGACATACCGTGGATAACATTATAGGTTATTTCCCAAAAGATCAGACCATGTTCGGTGGATGCTTGATAAAATCCGTCGGGGCCGGTAAAGGTAACCTGGAAGATGCCAATACCTCAGAGTGGTCGCAGACCGTGGCCCGAATCCAAGCAAAATATCCAAATGTCTCCCTAATTGTGCCCGGCCATGGACAATATGGGGATAAGGGATTGCTTGATTATACCCTTGAATTGTTTCGGGAATAGGAAAATAAAACCAATTGACATCCATCATCCGTAAACCCAAAGGAGATGTTCATCAATTAAGGTCCAGATGTAAGGCTTCTTTTTTACACTTTTCTACTTGAAGATGTAAATTATAAAGTATGACAATTTGGAACAATCTACCGTTTATCAACAAAAAAGTGAGGCCCCTGTCCAACAAATTGGCATTATTACTGGCAATGGCCTTTATCTCCAATACCATTATCCTTTTGTTCATTTGGTTCATTAGGGATGATGAATTTTTAAAGGTTTTTGAAATTGTTCAACTAGGCTCCTTTTTATTGTATGCCATTCTAATCTACACCTTTGTGGCACGTATACACATGCTATCAATAAAAGCTTATGGTATTTTCCCGTTATCCAAAACTCATCAAAAGTATGAGAAGACTGGCCTCTCCGAGTCATTTTCTTTAGAGCTGAAAAATAAATTGGCGCATTTGATGGACTCAGAAAAGCTCTACCTGAGACATGAACTTAGATTGGATGATATTGCCGAGTTGCTTGACATTTCCAGACATCATGCATCACAGGTTATCAATGAGAACTTTAATCTGAATTTCTATGATTTTGTAAATGCCTACAGGATTGAAGAAGCCAAAGCCAAATTGTGTGCGGGTTTTGAAAATTCGTCGGAATCCATTTCGGACATCGCATACCAGTGCGGTTTCAACAACCGAGTTTCATTTTACAAGGCATTTAAAAAGATTACCCACACCACCCCTACCGAATTTATGATGAGAGCTGCGTAGTAATTCCTTGAATTAGATTTCCGGCATCTCGAGAACACGATGGGATGAACACTTTCCTATTTAATCTAATCAACAGGACATCTCCATTACTTCCAGTAACATATAAGCCACTGAGGTTTCCCATAAATCCAATGCCTGGAATTATCCCCGATCGGTCACAAATCCATATTGAACCCACAATCTATATGTTAGTGTTAATCTCGTTCGGGAATCTTGTAAAGGTTTTTAAGCCTTAACAAGGTCGGTCCATTCTTTTAGTTTTTTTGCTCGGCAATCCACAAGGTGGGGGCTCTAAAACTTACTTCTTTCCCAAAATTTCATTGTTTAGGAAGATTATTTGATTTAGCCTACAAATTAAGATTTTACCTCCTGCCTTGCGCGATTGCGCTAACTAACTTTAATCAAATTTTTATGAAAACCAAAAAGTATTGGATGGTGCTTGGGCTGTTTCTATTTGTTTTTGGATCAGTTCTAGCTCAAGAAAAGAATGTTTCAGGTACGGTGACCGATCAGGATGGCCTACCGCTTCCCGGGGTTTCGATCTTGGTTGTCGGAACCTCTGTCGGAACCCAAACCGACTTTGATGGTAATTACTCCATCATGGCAAGTACAGGTAGTACTTTGCGTTTTAGTTATATAGGACAAAAGACAGTGGAAAGAAAGGTCGGCATTCCCTCTGTCATCAATGTGTCCATGGAAGAGGATGCGCAGGCTTTGGAGGAAGTGGTGGTAACGGCCCTTGGTATTAAACGTAAGCCACGGGAATTATCCTATTCGGTTGCATCTGTTGACAATTCAGCCTTAACGAAAACTAGGGCTGTAAACACTGTGACCGCTTTGGCAGGAAAGGTTTCGGGCATGCAGATAAATACCATCAGCAACGGTGTAAATCCATCTACCAGAATTGTACTTAGGGGTAATAGATCCCTTTTGGGGAACAACCAAGCATTGATTGTAATTGATGGCTTCCCTGCTGATAGAAATGCACTAGATCGATTGAATTCTGATGACATTAAGGAAATTTCCATACTTAAAGGTGGTAATGCCTCCGCACTATATGGATCGGATGCCGCCAATGGCGTTGTGATCATTACCACTAAATCCGGAACTGGAAAAGCATCCATAACTTTCACATCAACCGCTCAATTGGATAACATTTCATTTTTACCTGAACTGCAGGATGAGTTTGGTGTTGGTGGATTCCCTGATGGCACCATAAGGCCATTGGAGAATGTTGCTTGGGGACCCCGTTTTGATGGAAGTCTTGTAGATGCAAGCGAACAGTATGAAGATGGTAGGGTTTGGAAGGTTCCTTATAGTCCAATTCCGGGCAACCATAAATCCTTTTTTCAAACAGGGAGTCTCATCAGGAATGGTTTTGAATTTTCAGGAGGTAATGAAAATTCAAATTTTCTATTTTCTATTGATCACTCCAATATAGAAGGTACAATTCCACAAGATAAGTTCAACCGAACCAATGCAAGGGCAAAAGGGATGTATGATTTTGGTAATCTACAGGTCAGTTCCAATATATCCTTTTATCGGTCACATTCAAATACTGTCGGAGTTGGTGGCCATCAGGCTAGACCTCTATACTGGTATCTTCTAAACAGTCCTCTCCATATACCTATCAACCAAATGAAAAACTGGAGGACGGGTGAGTTTACCAGAAATGAAGTATCGTATTATGCTTTTTATGAAAACCCTTGGTTTATTATTGACACACAAAGGAATAAATCCAACAATTCCGAAATGATTTTTATCAGTGATGTTAATTATAAATTCACCGATTGGCTTTCAGCTTTGGCAAGAGTAGGTTATACTAAATATACTAATGATCTTAAAGAATATCATGGAGGGTTATCATACTCATTCGAATTACCTGTAACCTACTCACGGATTGATGAGTTTTCTCCCTCCACCAGAGATTACATTTATAATAGTTCTCGCTTCAACAGTGATTTTATTATAACGGCGAACAAAGATATTTCGGATTTATTGAATGTAAAGGCAAACCTTGGTCATAATATCAGAATGACAGACTACAAAGTCATTGATATAACGGGAAATAATCTGATTATCCCCGGCTTTTACAATGTCTCCACACGTACAGGTGAACTACAAGGAAGCGAAACATCCCAGAACTACAGAAAAGTTGGTGTTTATGGCGATATTACCTTAAGCATAGGTGATTATTTATTTCTGAACGGTCAAGGAAGAAACGACTGGTCCTCTTCCCTTTCCAAAGAAAATAGATCATTCTTTTATCCTGGAGGTGGTGTCTCCTTTGTACCAACAGATGCTTTCAAAGGCCTAAAAGGTACTTTACAATACCTTAAGGCAAGTTTCAGTATATCAAAGACCGGAAATGACCCAGGGCCATATTCCAACAGTACCACTTTTAGTGCACCAGCAGGATTTCCTTTTGAATCTACTGCCGGTCTTACCCTTTCCGGCACCGACAGGGATCCTAACTTAAAACCAGAGTTTACAAAATCAATGGAAGCAGGGATTGAGTTTGGCATTTTTAAAGATGATAGACTATCAGGTAGTTTTTCTGTATATCAGACCAATACTACAGATCAAATTGTCCCTATTGACGTTTCAACCACTTCTGGGGCCTCCAGATTGTATACCAACCTTGGTGAATTGCAAAACCAGGGAGTTGAGGTTGATTTAAAGGGAACTATCCTGAAGAGCGAAGATTTCAGTTGGAACTTAGGTGTAAATTATTCCTTGATGAAATCGGAAGTAGTTTCACTCACAGAAGGTGTTGATGAGGTAGTTGTTGGTGGCCCTTATTCCGACAATATCGCCTACGGCGCTGTTATCGTCGCACAAAAGGGACAACCATATCCTCTAATTAAAACAACGGATTACGAAAGGGATGACCTTGGAAGAGTCATTGTAGATGAGGATGGAGATCCCACGCCCAGTAGTAATCTGGTAGTACAGGGCAAAACTACTCCAGACTACATCGTTGGTCTAAATAACACCATAAATTATAAAGGGTTTACATTATATGCCGTTGCCGATTATCGCACTGGACATGTTTTCTATAACAACTTGGTCGATGCCTTGGAATTCACAGGTTTGACCAAGCATAGTGTAACGTCTGGAAGACAACCATTTGTTTTCCCTAATTCCGTTTATTCTGATGGAAATGATGGATACATAGAAAATACCAATCGGTTAACATCGGGAGGAGGAAACGCGTTCTGGAGCACCTATAACAACATTAAATCCAATTATGTAACTGATGCCACTGTATTAAAACTTCGAGAAGTATCCCTCTCCTATGCTTTTGATGACAAATTGGCCAACAAGTTGGGCATTCAGGATTTAAATGTTGGGGTATATGGAAGGAACCTTTATATGTGGAGACCTGCTGACAATGTTTACACAGATCCTGAATTTAATTACAACAGTGGCAATGCTGTTGGTTTTGGAACTCAAAATCAAATGGCACCTGTTAGACAATTTGGTATGACCCTTACCGCTAAATTTTAAAAAAATTCATTATGAAAAATGTATATAAATCAATAAAAAATGGCTTCATCCTGATAGCATTGATACTATCTACGAGTTGTAGCGATAGTTTTTTTGATGTAAACGAAAATCCAAATGATCCGCCAGTGTCAACACCTGGTCTTACACTACCCGTTGCACAGAATACATTTGCTTCCCTAAATGGCACAACCATGACCTACTTAGGCAATATGGTAATGTATAACTGGGCAACACCTTCCAACTGGTCTGCCAATGGGCAGTTGTTTAGATATCAGTTCACGAACTCCTTCAACAATTCTGTATTTACCACACCTTATGGTTCAATTTTCAAAGACCTTACCTATATCCAAGGGTATGAAGATCCTACAGGTGCAGTCGATTATACAGCTTATAAGGTAATTGCACAGGTCATCAAAGGATTTCAATACCAGTATTTGGTTGATCTATATGGAGATGTTCCTTTTACCGAAGCAAACAAAAGGGCTGAGAATACAACACCAAAATATGATGACTCCGAAACCATATATAAAAGTGTAATAGACTCATTGACCATTTATTCGGAAAAAGCTTTGAACCTCCCAGAAATTGCAGAAAATCCTGAAAGCAGTGATATTATTTTTGGCGGTAATATGGAGCAATGGATACAATTTGCCAATACCATAAAACTTAGAATGCTGATAAGGTTGAGCAATACAGGTCAAGATGCTTACATTAAGCAACAAATCGACCTTATCAATGCAAATGGCATGGGTTATATAACAGAGGATGTTGTCGCCAACCCAAACTATTCCAAAGACACCAACAAACAAAGTCCATTTTGGAACTATGCTGGTTACAATACTTCGGATGCTGAGCAGGATAGACATGACTATACAGTCGCATCAGATTACACAATTGACTATTTGACCACGACCAACGATCCAAGAATAGGATATCTATATTCAGCATCTGAGGATGGAGGAGAATTTAAAGGTGTATGGCAATCTACTGAATTGCCTGGAGAAGGATTTACTTCAGGAGACCTTTCCAAAATTGGTGTAGGTCTATTGAAAAGCTTCGATCAAGACCAGCCCATCATGTTGCTGAGCGAAGCTCTATTCTTGCAGGCTGAAGCCGTTGTAAGAGGTTACCTCCCCGGTGGAGCAGGTGAAGCACAAGATCTTTACGAAAAGGCAATTACGGCTTCATTCGATTATTTGGGCGTAGCGGAAAGTCCTAGTGACTACTATAACCAAAATATACCTAATGTAAGCTGGAATGCTTCCACCGATAAAATACAAGCAATAATTGTTCAAAAATGGATTGCTTTAAATGGAACGTCCTCCATTGAATCTTGGATGGAATGGGTTCGTACCGGGTTTCCCAATAATCTCCCAACACCTGATGATTCCGACGGGGTTCGCCCAGTAAGGTTGCTTTATCCCACATCAGAGTATTCCACTAACGGAGATAATGTCCCTCCAAGTTCAATTAACGATGCTTTTACTAAATATCCTTTTTGGAAACAATAAAACTGAGCCATGAAAAAAAGTATTAATACCTTAATTTATTCTGCTGCATCCCTATTGATGTTAAGCTTAGTTGCGTGTGACGCCCTATTAGATCAGGAAGAAACCGATTTTGGAAAAGGTCCCATTGTTGTTCAATTTCAACAAAAATCAATAACAAATAACTTTTTACAAGATGGTAGTGGAACAGTTTATGATTTTGAAATTCCTATTGAATATCAAGGCGCAGATGGTAATCCTTTAGGAGAAGATGTTACGGTAACCATTGGCATAAACAGTGAGTCCACGGCAAATGAGGATGTTGAATTTAGTTTGAGCCAAACTGAGTTTGTAATTCCAGCTGGGCAAAAATCCGCCAATGTGGTAATCCAAGTGAATTCTGAAAGCTTGAACGCATTAAATCCAAAAACCGTTGTTCTGGAAATTTTAGACTCATCACAAACAGTATCTGACAAGAATACAACTGCCATAACCTTACAGGCCATTTGCCCATCCAATTTGGAAGGTAATTATATATATATCAATGGGAACGAAAGTGCGGTGACAATCACAAGTACTGGTACGGGAACTTATGAAGTTAGTAGGGACAATGCTTTTACAAATCCATACCCCCTGTATATTTCCGATGTCTGCAATACCTTAACCATACCCGGAAGTTACATTATGGACAATTTTGGAATTGCTACCTCAGGTGCAGGAAGTGTTGATCCAGATACAGGGACTATTACCCTATACTATACGGTAGATGGTTATTTTGCCGATCGGGAAATGATATTGATAAAACAATAAACTTATTCACTATTTAACAATTAAAAGGGAGGTCTCAAATTGAATTTGGCCTCCCTTATTATTGAACTCAAATCCATCTTGCATACATCCAAACGAGGTGTTCATCAATTGCTATCCAAAGTTCCGAGGTATTGCCCCTAAGTTTGGTGTTAGTCACCAATTTAAGTGTCATATGTTTCAAGTTCTTCCAAAATTTTCCCGTGTTCTGGTCATAGGATGCTCCTTCATCAGTTCCTTCAACTGCCTTTCGCAAGTCAAGGGGCAAGCTTGCAAGAGGTTGAACAGATTCATCAGTGAAAGTTGCAAAACCACCTATGAAGAAATTGATTCCGTACGCATTTCCGAAGTACTCAAATACAAAGTGTACTACATCTCCCAGGAAACCACAAACCTATATGGTCAAAAGAAAAAAAGCTCCAATATGTTCATTGTGATCGATGATGGGGAACAAGTGCAAAACTTTGAACAAATCGGCACAAATACAGCTTTACCAAAACTACAAAGCTACATTCGAGGCGACTTTATACTCAACTCCCAGACCGCTCCCCTTTTTCAAACCATATTGGACTTTATTTATCCCATTGCTGCATGGAAGCCCGACAAGAGAGAGTACTTTTTTAAAAATGGCAAGTGGTACTTTCTCCGTGATGCCTATTTTAGGAGTAAGCAAGGTTTTGAAATTTCCGTGGATACGGATGGAAAAATAACCTCCATCTCCTATAAAATGAAGTGGGACGAATATGAACAGTCTTAACTTGAAGTCCTCTTCCCAATCTATTTAGGGGATTTCCGAAAACAAAAAACCTCCCATTTTGGGAGGTTTTTATATGTTATTCCAATCTTGATCCTAATAAAAGGTAGCCCGATTGTCTTCAATCTCGGCTTTATCCTTCAAGGCATTGTATACGGCACCATTTACCCTAGCGGCTGCACTACTTCTCAAACTATTGGCATAAGTACTGAAGTTGTCCACATCGGGGGCAGCTTCTTTTTTGGTTACTTTGACCATAAAGACCCCTGTTTCCCCTTTGATCAAATTAGAGGTCTGGTCCTTCTCCAATGCAAAGGCAGTTCCTACCACTAAAGGCTCACGACCCGAACCAGGCAACGTTGGGGATTTCACGGTTACCGCAGATGCAGTGCTCAAACTCACATTGTTGTCGGAGGCAATGGCATCCATAGCCTTTCCTTTGTTGGCCGCTATAATCTGTTCTGCCTTAAGTTCTTTTCTAATTTCTGGCAATGCAATGGCGGAAGCATCTTCCGGGGACATCAGCCCTTTTTTGTACTTTTTCGTCAACTGTACCACAGCATATCCATTGGTCACATTAAAGCGTCTGATATCGCCTACGCTAGTCTCTTCGTTGAAAGCCCATTGTACAACACTTCTTTGTGCGCCAAGACCCGGAAGGTTTTCATCCATTTCGCCAATTTTGTTCACTGGCCTAACTGCATAAGAGCTCTCCCTGGCAATGTCCCCAAAATTTTCAGGCTCGGAATCCAAACTGGCCATTTCAAACTTGGTAGCATTGGTGAAGATGGTATTGATGGTCGCTTCGGAAGGTTGTATCTCCCTCGCCAAAGTGGCAACCTGTATTACATCTTGCTTATCGTCAATCTTAATGATATGGTATCCGAACTGGGTCTCTACCAAACCAATGGTCCCCACAGGATTGTTAAAACAGAAATCATTGAAGGCATCCGCCATCACACCTTCTTGGAAGTATCCCAAATCCCCTCCGCGCGGAGCAGAAGGTCCGTCTGAGTTATCCCTTGCCAAAGCAGTGAACACAGCATCTTCCTTCTTGGCATCTGCCAAAAGCTCCTTGGCCTTAGCTTCAGCTTCTTCCTTGGTCCTCGTTACAGTGGGGCTAACACGTTCAGCACCTGCCCAAGAAATAAGGATATGGCTTGCCTTGACCGAACCGTTGGTTTTCTTGTCCATAACCTTGGAAATCTTGTATAGATCCCCATCTTTATAAGGCCCATAAATTTGTCCAACTGCCATGGCCATCAAAGTATCGGCAGCTACGGAAGGCAAATCTTTTTTGGCCTTATAGATGGTATCGAACTTGGTATCGGAATGCCTATCCAAGAAGACCACCATATCTTTGGTGTTCCTGAATCCTGGAATGGTATCATAAGTGTCGGTACTTTCGGAGTATTCCACAGTATCATCCATCAAAGCTGAAATTTCAGCTTTTACATTGTTCTCATCCTCTGTGGAAGGTTTCTCCTCAAAATATACAAAACGGATGTCACGCGCCTTGTTCTGCTCAAATAAATCTTTATGATCATTGATGTAGGCCTGGATCTGCGTTTTGGAAACTTCGATGGTACTATCAGGGATAGAAGTATAGGGAATACGAACATATTGCATATCCACTTTATCATTGGCCAATTTGTAATCGAATTTTCCTTCGGCCAAGGTAGCTCCAACGCCTCCTTTGATCAAATTAAAATACAAACGTTCCTTGGCAGCTTCTATAATGGCTTTTTCGTCTTGAAGCCAGGCATCATATCTTAATGGATCATTGGCTCTCCAATCGGCAATGGCACTTTTGAATACCTCTTCGTTGAAGACCCCATTCTCATCTTGAAAATCTGGAATCTGGGCATAACCGGAAGTTTTTACAAACTCTATGATCTGGTCACTTTCCACATCAATGCCCAAATCCTCGAACTGTTGGTTCAAAATGGTCTTTCTCACTTCTTGGTCGTACACCATGTTCACCAACTGCATGGAAGTGAAACTTGGAGGATAGCTCCTGGAAGCTGTTTCTACCTTGGCCCTGAAGTCTTCAATGGAAACATCCTCCCCATTGATCTCTGCCACAGAAGAGCCTACTTTTCCACCCCCAAAGCCATTACTTTTGAACACCCCGGATATTACAAATGCGAACAAGGCCAAACCTATGATCAGGATCAAAACCGTTGTCCGTTTTCTAATACTCTCTAATATTGCCATTTTACTGCTTGTTTCTTTAAATTCAGTGGGCGAAAATACCACTTTCTTTTCAAATAGGAAAGCTTAAAAAGCTGCGGAAATTGTTAATCCTCAGTATTGATACGCACGCTCACCAAATCGATTTTGGTATTGGACACCTCAAGGATTTTAAAGGTAAAGCGATCTACGACCACCTCGGAGTCCTGCTCGGGTATTTCGCCCGTTCTATTTACGATCAAACCACCCAAAGTTTCGTATTCCTCGCCTTCCGGAAGTTCCAGTTTATAGTTCTCGTTGATGTAGTCCACCTCCAAACGCGCAGAGAACCTAAATTCATTCTCACTTATCTGCTCTTCCAGCAAATCCGTGGTATCGTGTTCGTCCTCTATTTCACCAAAAAGTTCCTCAATGATATCCTCTACGGTCAAAATACCTGCCGTACCCCCATATTCGTCCAATACCACGGCCATACTTTTGCGTTTCTTGGTGAGCACGTTCAGGATGTCCTGTATCAACATGGTCTCCGGCACAAATTCCACTGGCAACAAAATACTTTTGATGGTCTTTGGCTTTTTAAAAAGTTCGTAGGAATGTACATAGCCAATGATCTCATCAATATTTTCCTTGAATACCAAAATCTTGGAGTAACCCGTTTCAGTAAACAACTTGGTAAGGTTTTTTGGGGTCTCATTGAGTTCCACGGCGGTAATTTCTGTCCGGGGCACCATCACTTCCCTGGCCTTGACCGTGGAAAACTGAAGGGCGTTCTGAAAAATCTGTATTTCGGAGTCTACTTCATCTTCCTCCTCTACGGTTTCCATTTGCTCGTTGATGTAATCCCCAAGCTCCAATTTGGTGAAGGAAAGCTGCACCTCATCGCCTTTGGTCTTGAAGAATACCCTAAGGATAAAATCGGAAACCTTGATTACGAACCATGAGATGAACGAGAACAATACATAAAAGATATAGGCCGGTATGGCAAACAATTTCAGCAGTGTATTGGCATAGATCTGGAAAAGCACCTTGGGCAAAAATTCTGCTGTCAACAGAATGATAAGGGTTGATATGATCGTTTGGGTCAACAGACTGAAATCGGTCAACAATGAATTTAAAAAGTCATAGTTGGTGGGCAACATGCCTTGAAACCAATCCATCAGCACCTCTCCCATGAACAAGCCATAGATGACCAAGGCAATGTTATTGCCTATGAGCATGGTAGCGATGAACTTGGAAGGTTTTTCGGTAAGCAAGCCTAACACCTTGGCCAAAAACCCCTCTTGTTTTTTTTCAATCTCGATATGGATCCTGTTGGCAGAAATAAAAGCAATTTCCATTCCCGAGAAAAAGGCCGAGAACAACAGGCAAAGAAGTATGATGATAATCGAGGAGTCCAAAATGGTTATTGATTTTCCTTCTGTCGCTGTTCAAAACGCTTCCGATACCTTCTTCTAAACACGAACATGGCTATGGACACCGCCGCAAAAAAAATAAAAATGTAGGTGTCCTTGGGGTTAATGCTCCAAAGAGTGGCAATCTTATAAATGGAAATGGCAGCTACGGCCAAGTAAAGGTATTCTGTGTATCTTAAAATCTTGATCATTGTTGTTCTCCCTCTTCTTCTTTTATGGTCATAAGACCAAAGGTCTTGTTTGCTTTAAAAAAGCTGAAATCTTTGTTGAAATCCATACCTTCACCATCCATGACGGTCCCATCATCTGGATTGGTATAGGTAAAGGCTGCTTCTGTAAAGATCCAGTTGTTCTTCCTATCAAAATACAATTGGTCTGTCTCCAATTTTTTACCATCATAGCTTTCGATGACCACGTTTCCACGTAAATCTATCAAATTGGTCTGCGAATATACAATCCCATAATCTGCCGAAATAACACTTTTTTGGTTCTTTTCATCAAAGAAATCAACCTTAAGTCCTTTAGGAAAGGTACGGAATTTAAAGCTTTGATTGTCGAAATCCTCGGAGATGGGACTTGTAAGCACGGCGATGACCCTAGAGTTTGCAGAATCCTGGGAACTCATGGCCTCAACAGTTTCCGTATAGGTAAGCGTAAAGTTTTGTGCCACACCCTGTGGGAAAATGGGTTTAACGGCTTCTTCACCTACCCGTTTATACTGATCCTCACAGGACATAAAAAGGATTGCCACGGTAAAGACCGTGGCAAAACACTTTAAAATATTTTGTGATGTTCGTTTCACTCTTATAGACTAGGTACCTTAACGCTACCGCCTACCCAACAGCTAAAGGTAATCGTCTTTCCTGCCATACCAGAATTGAAAATCATTTCCTTAGTAGGGGCCTTGGCATCGTAGCTGGCCGCAGTCTGGCTTGCATGGCTGCTCAAAGCTGGGTCAACTCTACCTGCCTTTCTTGCCATTTCAGCGGCCTTCCAGTAGATGGCCCTTTTCTCGAAGGGAGTACTACCACAATCGTTGGCACTACCGGCATACAGGTTGGCAATCAACAAATAGGCCTTACCGTTCGCAGGGTTGGCGTCAATCGCTTTAAGGGCATAGTTCCTTGCTTGGGACGCGCTGCTCCTTCGCACGGTAGTTGCAATTTTGTACAGAATGTTGGATTTTTTATAAGAATCCGTTTCCAGTTCCACTGCTTTGTTGAAGTCTGCGATCGCTCCTTTGTGATCCCCGGATTTTTGTTTCAACACCCCTCCATACATATAGGCATCAGCAGAAGGATCAAGCGCCAACTGGGCTTCGAACAATTTCCTGAACATGGGATCGTCAGTACAATCCTTGGAGAACATTCTTCCAACGGCACTTTTCACCCATTTAACATCTCCCTTTTTTGCCTCATAATTCTTTTCATAAAGAGGAATCAAGTTGTCACAATCAGCAAGGGCCCCCAATTTGGAATCGACACTACTGGCTACCTTACCAAAAGATTCGGAGTTAACCGTGGCCGCTCTAAGAACACTGCTTTCTTTCTTGGTCAATGTGCCCAAGGAATCCTTGGGAAGCAATTTGGTCACCACATCGGTCAACTTTTGGTTTTCCTCATCCAATTTTGCTGTTACATCATCATAGGTATCAAATACATCCTGAAGGTCCTTTTTACCAGCACCGTGTAAATCCACCAAACTGGAGAAATATAAGTACAATGCCTTTGGATTCGTGAAGTTTTCCCTATCCTCTTTGAAAGCTTTATCCAACATGCTGAACAATTGCTCATCGGAAGCCATTTTATTGTCATACAACAACAGGGCCTTGTCAATAGCTACATCGGCTGCAGAATAGTTTTTAGGGAAATACTTTATACTATTGTCGTAGAGGGAAAGCAATTCTTGGATATACCCATCCTTTTCCGCTCCTGAGGACTTTTCAATTTTATGCTCCAAAATCCTTTCCCCATAGGAAAAGTTGGCTTTGTTAATATCGGGGCAGCTTTCGTAAACCATTTTCCATGGCTCATAGGCTGCATCGTAGTTTTTTACCTTGGCATGTTCCGCGTAAATGGAAAGATTGGTCATGCACTCGGGGTTTTGTGCCTGGGCCATACTTAATCCCGTCAACATAACGACCGTTATCATTGTTAAGTAGTGTCTCTTTTTCATCTTACTAATTTTAAAGTGGTTAAAGTACAAATTTTCATTAAAAAATCCTCCTAAAGGATCCCTAATGGGTGGTTATTTATCAATTTTTAAAAAAATGGCCCCGTCAATTTATTTTTCTTTTCTGAAACCATATGTCATTTAAGGATAACCCTATGTTGATCTTCAAATAACTTTCCTCTATGAGGTTGGCATCTGTGGTTCCCCTTCTTCCCAACTCAAAACCTAGATTCAGGTTGGAGAAAGAACCTCCCAACGGCATACCAAGACCAAAAGTTATGCCAAAATTGTTTATCTCTTTTCCATTGACCTCCAAACCGCTTACATCATAACGCAATCCGGCACGGTAGGTGACCCTTTTAAAATAGCCGGACAGGGCACGATAATCCGGAACCCAATATCCCCCAAAGGCATACGTACTGGCATCATTATAGGTTACATTTTGCAGTCCCAAAAAGCTATTGTCGAAGTCGCTGTATTGTTGAAAACTGTACTCGGCCCCCATGAACCACTTTTTATCCTCCCCAAAACCAAGTCCTAAAGTTGTACGGGTAGGAATCTTCAGTTCGGTGTTCCTTAAATTGGTAGCATCGAGATCTACGTCGACCACCTCTACATTATTCCCATTGGTCAGGGAGAAGGACCCCAAGGTCTGGGTGTTCTTTGATATCAAATTCCCCTGTGTGTTGACCAAAACGGATGCGAACAGGGTGTATTTATCCTTAATCTTGGGCGTATAGTTCAGGGCATAGTTGAAATCATACCCATTGATTTTTGACTCGCGGTTGTCCAAGGTTCCAAATTGGACCCCTTCCACACTCTGGACCCTTTGGTACTGAAGAGAACCAAAATTAAAATTTGCCGTTACCCCCAAGCTCAAGTTCTTGATAGGTTCAAAACCAATGGAAGCAAATATGCGGTTCAAGCCACCATCTCCTGTATAGATGTTGGTAACCTCGGCGCCCTCCCCGTTGGTCCTTATATCGTTAAGACTATACCCTACGGATGTAAACGGCATCACACCAAAACCCATACCCATTTTGTTCGATAGCGGAAACCCTATCGCCAAATAATCCAAGGTAGTCACCGAGGTGTTCTGCTGTTCGTTCCAATCCTTCAATCTATATTCCCTGCGGGAAATTCCGGCAGTATAGGCCGTTAACCTTAATTTTGAATAGGCTGCTGGGTTGGTCAAGTTGATATGGATACTATCGCCATATACGGAAATCCCCCCCATCATTTGATTGTCCACAGTCCCTTGGTCCCTATGATCCCCAATACCAAAATAGGAGTATGGTGAAATGGTCCCGTTTTGCGCGAACAGGCCATGGGCCATCACACAAAAAAAAGCAATCAGAATTTTTTTAACCATTTAGTCTTTGTTGTATTCCAGCAGGCCATTAAGCCCCTCCAAGAGAAATTTGGAGTTCGCAAATATGGTGTTTTTTAGCCTTTTGGCAAAAAAATGGGAGTCGCCGCCTGTTAAAATAACTGTTAAATGTTGAAAGCGTGAACGATACTGGTCAATGACCCCATCCACTTCGCAGGTTACCCCATTGATTACGCCACTATGCATACAGGCATGGGTAGAGTTTCCGATAAAGTCCAAGATCGCCTCGGGTTCCAGCATCGGAAGTCCCGCGGTTTGATTGTGCATGGCCTTATAACGCATACGAACCCCTGGGGATATGGCCCCACCCACATACTCGCCAATATTGTTCACCAAATCGTACGTAATACAGGTACCGGCATCGATGACCAAGGTATTGCCCTTTGGATTTTGGTAAAACGCCGCAGTGGCCAATGCCAAGCGATCCACACCTAAAGTCTGTGGTGTGGCATAACTATTCTTATACGGCACTTTAGAGGCACTGGAAAGTACATGAACCTTGCAGAACAGGGCCACAATATCACGTTCCTTATGGTCCAATTTCCCCACGGAAGAAATAATAGCATGGCCGATCTTGGGGTATCGTTCAAAGAGTTCCTTGACCTTGGACAGGAACAGTCCCGACTCGGAAGCTTGGTCGTAAATGATCTTGCCGTTTTCAAAAACCGCATATTTTACCAAGGTATTGCCGATGTCGATGACAAGGTTCATGATACAAAGATCGAGAATTGGAAAAAATTCGATGCCTTTTTTCTTGTTTTTGTTTGTATATCCTAATTTTGAAATTATATTTGCACCCGCTTTAGGGCATGGTACCTTAGCTCAGTTGGTAGAGCAACGGACTGAAAATCCGTGTGTCCCTGGTTCGATTCCTGGAGGTACCACCACAAACCCTCGCATCCATAAGGATTGCGGGGGTTTTGTTTTTTTTAGTTTAGCCTACAAGATATGTAGCCAAACAAAGCAAGCTTTATTAATTGAAAGAAAAAAAGATAAGATGCGCTACGATATCGCCATCAAAGAAGTCTGCAAGTCCGAATACACTTCTGAGGCTGTCTCCTCTTGAATCGTGTTGACCTGAACAAAATTACGTTCCACCATGGAGTACAGTGGCTCTGGGGTATCGTCATGCACGGAGACCATCCCATTGCGGGAATCAATTTCTAGAACAATCAGGGAAAGATAATCCATCAGGTGTTCGGCTTCGTTGATCAAGATTCGTACTACCTGCAATTGTACGGCATACTCCAAATTGATGCGCTGCACATGACCAAGTCCATTGGGTTCCGATAGATGTTTCCAGAGGATTTCCAAGTCTAAATTTTTTACAAAAATAAGACAAACTGTAAATAAATTTACAATTACAAAACATTAAATTAACATTGTAAATCCCCCCTTCGTCTAAAACCTGCCCCTACAGGATTTTGGGAGCTATTTTTCGGAGGTTCCCAGCTTTCGTTTGCTGTTCATAAAGTCGCTTGGGCTCACCCCGAATTTTTCCTTGAAAATCTTGGAAAAATAGCTTCTGCTAGTAAAACCAATGGAGTAGACCACTTCAGAAATGTTCATCTCGGAATTGGCAATCAGGTCCCTAGCTACCTCAAGTCTGGCATTTCGGATGTATTCCGTTACCGTTTTATTGTACAACAACTTAAATCCTTCCTGTAATTTGGCCTGGGTAAGTCCGGTTTCGGCAGAAATCTCTTCCAAGGAAAAATCCTTTGATATGTTCTTTTCTATTTTCTTGGCATAATCCCTGATCTGCTTCAATTCCCGTTTCAACAGGGATGTGGATAAGTGCTTGTTCTTCACTTCCTTATTGTGTTGCATCATGTGCATGGACAAGATCTGATAGACCAAACCTTCCATCTGCATAATGCGGATCATGCCCTTGCCCTTTACATTCTTTAGAGCGGTCATCACATCGGCCATTTTTAGGTTGTAGGATCCAAAATAGGCGAACACCTTTTCGTGGTCCGTGTCCAAAAACACCTCGTACAATTGCTTGTTGAGCGAATCACCTTGATTTAACCTCCGCTTTAAAAAGGGCTTTCTGCGGACTTGGATCACACTCAGGGAAATTTTGATGTCTTTCGGAAAATAACGGTCGCTCACACCTCCACTCCTATTGGTCAGGATAACGGACTGAAATTGTTCAATGAACTTGATCTCATCCGTAGACTCGTGGCCAAATTTATGTCCACTATAACCTTCCAAACAATAGTAAAAATTGATGGGATTGAATTTTGAGGTATCCACCATGATCATCACCTCATCAAAAAAGGTCAAGTCATACTCCACCAAGCTCACGCCCCATTCAAATTCAATGTAGCTCATATGGCCGCGGGCCTTGTCACTGTCAACGTTAAGGGTATACTGCCCCCAACGTTCCGTAATGGTACCACCTATAACTTTTCGCACCTGCTCCACCGAATCGGCAGTTTTCTGGGCCTCTATATAAATTTTTATCATAGGTGTTCCGGCTGATCAAGGTTAATACATATTCCGCCAACTTATAAAGATAGACTTTGTTTCAACCTGCACAATCGCTACGTCCATTTATTTTGATTTTTCAAATTTTTGGGCAAAAGCATCATCATTAAATCCTTTTGAGTCAACCCTTTTTCAGCAAATCAATTTAATTGTACCAAAAATTGAGAAGAGCTATGATCTACAAACTTTCCAATGCAGCTGAAAAGAATGAAATTGAAAAAGCGTTTGGCATTCCTTTCAAATATCCAAACCTGTACACCCAAAACCCCTTGATCCATGGTTTTCACGAAACCAACCTCTCCGTAGTCACCATGGACAATCAAAGTGAGATTACGTTTGCCATTTGGGGGCTCATGCCACAAAATTTTAAGGAAGATTGGTACATTTTTCAAAATAACGCCAATACCCTTAATGTGCAATTGCACGAACTGGAACAAGTGGAATGGATGAAGGAATCGTTCAGCCAAAGAAGATGCTTGATCGTGGTCACCGGTTTTTACACCCACATGATCAAGAACGGTAATACCTGTAGTTATTATTTGTGTAAACCTTTAGAAGAGCCCTTTTTTTTGGCCGGTGTATACAATAAGTTGGAAGATGGGTTCCTATGTTCCGCGTTGATTACGAGCAAGACCAATTCCTTTGTATCCAGCTATCATAACATCAGCAATCTTGCACCTATCATCGTTCCAGAAGATTCGACATCATTCTGGCTATCCAATGCTTCTAAAATGGAAGACCTGAAGGATTTCATACAAAATCCTCCCGAGGTAAAGCTCAAGGCCAACCTCATGTCCAACGAATTCTTTCTGAACAATATTACCTATAACCTATAAAAGCAATAGACTGGTCAAATGATATAGCTAATGAGTCAAGATAAAAACCGATAGCGACAAGACCTCTCCTTCATGATTCCGAAATTTGTAATGTACTGATTAAGAGTTAGTCGGACAACAATCCTAAAACCTGAAAATATGTTACGTTGGACAGTCACCTTTATAATCTTGGCCATAGTGGCCGGAATTTTCGGTTTTGGTGGAATTGCCGCCGGTGCGGCCAGTATTGCCAAAATCCTATTCTTCATCTTTATTGTATTGTTTATCATTTCGCTGATAACCGGTAGAAAAAAGATTTAGAATCAAGCATAAACACTAAGAATCATTAACTTAAAAACAGAGAACCATGAGAAAATCGATAAGTCTGCTAGTATTGTTCATGGCCATGGCATTTACCATGAGTATGAACAGTTGCAGGGAAACAAAAGAAGACAAGGCTGAAGAAGCCATAGAAGATGTTAAAGACGGTGTAGAGGAAGCTGGTGATGAAATTGAGGATGCCGCCGACGATGTCGGGGACAAAATCGAGGAAGTTGTTGAAAAAGATTCCATCTAAGCAACTGTTCTTTAGAAAACCCAACTCTGGCAAAACATTGCCAGAGTTTTTTGTTTAAGACGAAAATATTTGACTCCATGGAGATTGCCTTTTAAATTTTCCGTATTAGCTTAGTTAAACACCTATTCCCGTACCGTGAAGACCGTATTCACCATAGTATATCTTGTACTTTCCATTTGGGCCATCGGTGCCATCATCTATCATGGTAGGCGCCCTTCCCGATCTATCAGTTGGGTATTGTCCATAATTGCACTCCCCATCATCGGGGTGGTCCTGTACTATCTTTTTGGGATGAACCGGAGAAAGTTCAAATTCTTCAACAGCAAAGATTTTGAGAGAAGGAGACATTATAGGTTTCCAGGAGACTCCTCCTTGGAAAAGCACCAAGTCAATTTTGATGCCGATATCCGCAAAAAAAGATTGAGTACCCTAATCCAATCCAGTGCCAATACCAAGGCCACATGTGGCAACCAGATCAAGGTGCTACAGGACGGGGGCGAAACTTTCAATGCGCTTTTCAAAGCCATGGAAGAAGCCGAGCATTTCATTCATCTACAATATTATATTTTGGAGCAAGGGGGGCTTTTGGACAAGATGCTGGAACTCTTCCAAAGAAAAATCAAGGAAGGGGTCCAAGTTAGGATCTTGTATGATTCGTTGGGAAGCTATCACCTTCGGGGAAGACCTAAAAAGCACTTTCAGGATATCGGGGTGGAGATCCACCCTATAATGCCCATTAGGCTGAACAACCTATTGTTCTCCCTCAACTTTCGGAACCACAGAAAAATTGTGGTCATAGACAACAAAGTGGCATTCACGGGAGGTGTAAACGTTTCTGACAAATACATTAGACATGGGGGTGAACTCGGCAAGTGGAAAGACACACATTTAAAATTGGAAGGGCCCATTGTAAACGACATCCATCTCGTTTTTTTGAAGGATTATTACTTTGCCAGCAAGAATGGGGATTTTCGGATCCAGGACTATCTTTTTGAGCAGGATGAAGTCGGAACTGCCTGTGCACAAGTAGTGGTCGGTGGCCCTGATTCCGACCATCCAGCCATCATGCAACAATACATCAGCATGATGAACCAAGCCCAACGATCCATTTTGATCGCCAACCCTTATTTTTTACCGGGAGAAGCCTTTTTACAGACCTTAAAGATCGTAGCCATGGAAGGGGTGGACATTACCTTGCTCATTCCTAAAAAATCCGATTCCATAGCGGCCATGTTCGCCATGTTCTCGCAGTTTGAGGAATTGCTCAACGTTGGGGTCAACATTTATTTGAGGGAGGATTTTTCACACAGTAAGATCTTGGTCGTGGATGATGACCTGGTCTCCATTGGCTCGGGAAATTTTGACATCAGAAGCTTTGAGCTGAACTACGAGGCAAATATCTTAATCTATGATCAGGAAATAACCGCCGAACTCAAGGAAGAGTTTTTTGCCGTATGCAAAAAGGCCGACATCATGACCTTGGAACGCTTTCGCAACAGACCCTTCTGGCGAAAGTTTCTTGAGGGGCTCTTCAAATTCCTAAAACCCCTGCTTTAACAATTCTTTAATCGGTATTGCATCAATCTTTGATTGAAATGAGACAAGTACGGCAGGTGTCCCATCCTAGTTTTGTGTCAAAATAAACACATCATGAAAAATATCTTAATTATTCTTTTTTTAATGGGAGCCACTACTTTGAGTGCCCAAAGCATTTCCAAGAACGCCTTGGGTATCCGGGTTGGCGATAACGATGGATTTGGTGGGGAAATCTCCTATCAACGTTACCTGAAAGAGAACAACAGATTGGAATTTGACCTCGGTTGGAGGGATTCCCATAACGTAGATGCCTTTAAATTGGTCGGTCTGTACCAATGGGTCATGCCCATTGATGGCGGGTTCCACTGGTATGTGGGTGCCGGTGGGGGTGTTGGTTCCTTTGATGCCGGCGACAATGATGGTGCCTTTGCCCTTGTGGCAGGTGACCTAGGTATCGAATACGATTTTGACATACCACTACTTATCTCTTTGGATATGAGACCGGAGCTCGGTTTTAACGATAATTACTCCGATGACCTGGATCTTGATATTGCCTTGGGACTGAGATATCAGTTTTAAGATAAACACTATAACCATTAAGGGGGCAGCCGTTGGTTTCCCCCTTTTTTTACCCCATTGGTTTTGAGAAAAAGATTAAAACAATTATTTCTATTCATTCTATGCCTAGTGTTGATTTTGCAGATGTTTCCCCATACCAATAAAAAAATCCCGAAGAGCATCCAAAAAGAGGTGAAAATTGCCTTGATGCACTACCCCGAACTGCGGGACATTCCCATAACTTTCAAGTTCAAAAGGAACATTAAAAAATCGGTGATGCAGGCACAGCCCGCCTTTGGTGCCCTATTCAAATCTAAAGACGAAAGGAACTATACCATCTTGATCAGTGAAAGGTTCAAGATTACCGGGGAGGAATTCAAAACTGTGGATGTCCCTTCGGATGTTCTGGTCGGATGGTTGGGCCACGAACTGGGTCACATTATGGATTACCAAAATAGGAGCGGGTTCAACCTTATCGGATTTGGGTTCCGATACGTTTTTTTGAAGGAATATGTAAAAAAGGCAGAACGTGCCGCAGATTCTTTTGCGGTTTCCCATGGCATGTCTCAATACATTTTGAAGACGAAACGGTTCATCTTGGACAATTCCGCCATTCATCCCACCTATAAAGACAGGATCAAGCAATATTACCTATCCCCTGATGAAATCATGGAAATGGTGAAGCAACAGGATTCGGCCGATAACGGCTAAGATTATAATTCTTGGGAAACAAACGCTTCCCACTCCCGGAATTTTTCCTCACCCATAACACGTTCCATCTTTACCTGCCCACCTTTTTTCTTATTGGCGCCACTCCATTCAGCAAATACGTTTTGGGGAACAAAAGCCACTTTTACACCTTCCAGTGCCTTGGAGCGGGCCACTTTGTAATTTTTGTTGGCCTGTTTTAAATACGTGTCGAGAATCTCTGCGGTTTTGGAGCTGTTCAAGGATTGGTCCGACCCCAAATACCAGGAGTGGTAAAATCCATCATCAAACCGTTTGGCACAAAGCGTATATTCCGGAATCTTGATGTTGAGTTCCTCTTCCAGATGCTTAACAGCATCGTTCAACTTGTTCACTGACAATTGCGAACCCACAGTGTTCAGGAAAAATTTGGTCCTTCCCGTAATCTTGATTTCGGCCCTATCCACATCCGTAAAGGCAATCGTATCGCCAATGACATACCTCCATGCGCCCGAAACAGTGGAAATGATCAATACATAGTCTTCATCTTCCTCTACTTCTTCCAAAGTCAAGGAAGGAGCATGTGCGACCAACGAACCATCCGGATTGATGTATTCCGGTTTAAAAGGCACAAACTCGAAATAGATACCATTGTCCGTGATCAATTTCATGGCGTTGGTATCCGGCCTACTCTGAAAAGCCATAAAACCTTCCGAGGCCAAATAGGTATCAATGATCTGGATAGGTTTTCCCAACAGGGCATTGAAGCTTTTCTCATAAGGATCAAAGGCCACCCCTCCGGAGGTATACACCTGCAGATTGGGCCAAATTTCATGGATATGGTCCACGTTATGGTATTCGATCACTTTTTTCAGCATAAGCTCCATCCACGAAGGGATACCGCTCAGGGCGCCAATGTCCCAATTTTTGGCCTCCTTGGCAATGGTGAGCACCCGCTCGTCCCAATCGTCGATGCGGGCTATCTCTTCCCCGGGTTTGTAATATTTTTTGAACCAGAAGGGTATGTTGCTGGCACTGATACCGCTTATTTCCCCTTCTTTGCGACCGTTGCGTTCCTTGAGATCCGTTGAACTGCCCAGCATCATGATTTCTTTTTCAAAAAAATCACTTGGCATATCAAAATTGCTCAGGGCATACACTTGCTTAATACCAGCCCTTTTAATAGAAGAAATCATATCCTCGGTGACCGGAATCCTTTTCGATTTTTTCCCAGTGGTCCCGGAGCTGAGTGCGAAAAAATCAGGGTTTCCGGGCCAAGTCACATCGCCCCCCCCCTTCATGATATGGTTCCACCATTCGTTGGATATTTTGTTGTAATCAAAATAGGGAACATTTTCGGCAAATGTTTTTTGGATATTCTCCGATGCCAAGATGGAATCAAAATTATAATGTTCCCCAAATCGTGTATCCTTGGCCTTTTCCAAAAGTTCCTGCAAAACTTTTTGTTGCTCTTCTACTGGGTTGCCCTCACTACTAAGGGTGTCCCTCGCCTCAATGAAGCCTTTTATGATGTTTCCAATAATTGCCATATCGAAAGTTTTTGAAATGTTTACAACAAAACTATCGATTGGTCCTTTGATGGGTTTCCTCAATTCATTTTAAGATTGACTTGAATCGTCAATACAGATAACACCGAGGATTTTAACATTTTATAAAGTATTGAATTTTAAACTCTTAATGTTTTCATAAATATAAAAATCAAATGGTTCCATAACTAGAAAATATGACAACAACACTTATATTTAACGGACGCAGCATAACTTTAAACAAAAATGACCCAAGAGTTACTAACACAGGCAGAGGAGTTTGAAAACAGACCCATGAGCCATATGTCCACCAGCGATAGGGTTGAAGCCTCCAGAGAGGCCAAAAAACTCATACTTTCCATTAACGAAATCTATAAAAAGACCAAGGACTCCAAATTAATGGATGTCATGAAAAGTCTTACCGAAAAGAAGCGCAAAATAGAAAAGCGACTCAAGGGTACCCCATTGGTTTAGATACCCGTTTCAATACCGCTTCAAAAACCGAAATTGACCGCCATGGTTCAATTCAACACTAAATGTTTTTATATTAACATATTGTATAACAGATAGATGCAATATTTTTTAAAATCAAAACCGCCTATTCGGCGGTTTTTCCATTTACAAAGCATTTTTGACCAGTTATGTCCTAATTCCAGCAACGAATAAAAATGTGGATTGTAGGCAGAGTGTTTTGACTAATTTCGGAGAGCAGATAACCTCAATCTTATAAGCAAACACTCAGAAAAATGAACACTATTGAAGTAAAATTAGGATACCTGTTTTGGTATTTTGTAATTGCACTATCCGTTTATTCCCTTATTAGCAGTCTCTACAATTATATTTTTTGAGCTATACTAAACACTACCCATCAAAAAATTCCTGTAGTTTAATAATGTCTCTTTCAAAGGCACCGTTTTGGTGCCTTTTCTTTTTCATCCCCATTCCATTTTGGGTAGCATCACTTCCTTTTTATCATGGGAAGCTTCTATATTGACCAAGACCTCGTCCAAAAAAGCAATGGCCTCCTGAATATGCGGCCCCTTGTTCAACATAACACATTCTGCCTGTACCGATGATGTGATATCGGTAATTTCAGATCGCGACGGCATACCCTTTTTGGCCAAACTTTCCAGAACCTGGGTGGCCCAAACCACAGGGATATGCGCTGCACTACAGAACGACAGGATACCTTCCTGCACCATAGCCATGTTCTTCCAACCTACTTCCAAGGCAAGATCCCCCCTTGCGATCATGACACCCAATTTTTTGGCCTGCATGGCCGCAATAAGGATTCCTATCAAATTTTTGTAGGCCATCTGGGTCTCAATTTTTAAAATGACCCCCATGGTATCCTTTGCCCCAAGCTGCTCCAATTCATTTAAAAGTTCCTGTACATCTTCTTCGTTGTTCACATAGGAAAAGTTAACAATGTCGGCATGCTTTGCCACAAACTTTAAGTCCTCCCTGTCCTTTTCGGTCAAGCCGGAAATTCCTAAATCAAGGTTCGGTACGTTTATCCCTTTTTCGGATTTCAGTTTTGCTCCTTTTTCCCCAGCCCTTACAATCTTTACCTTAAACCACTCCGATGCGGTTTCCACGACAATCCCTTCAATCTTTCCATCATCAAAAAGTATGGGTGCACCTACTTTCATTTTATGGACAATTTCCGGAGGACTGCAACTCACCTTACCAGCTTGGACCAAATTTCCTTCCGTATCAAAAATGGGTAAAGTGGCCTTCTCCTCTTCTGAACCAATGATCAAATGATCTCCTTCCCTCAACAGCAAAAATTGCTCCTTTCCCGGAAGCTCTCCAACCATTCCATTCCTCAATTTCTTCCTTAATGGTTTTAAAATGGCACCAGATTCCAGGGTAAGTGACTTTGGACTTAGGAGCAAAACGAAATCTTTATCCTTTTGAACCACCTTGATCTTTCTCGACCTTCCCCTAACATCCTTTATCTTGATGTCATCACCAACGCGAAGCTTTTCCATCCACCGCTTATCCACAGGAATTTCATTGGATTTCAGTTCATGCCCACCTTCGGCCACCAATTTAATGAATACCATATCCTTCTCACCATGGGCATTTTTCGGAGGCTTGAACTTTTTGATCTTTGGTCCTTCCCCAATGTCCCCCGTACGAATTTTGGGCCCTGCCAAATCCATGGCTATTTTTACGGTTGTGGAACACTCTTTCTCCGCTTTTCTAATATTGTCAATTATGGATTCCCAGACTTTTGGACCGTCATGCGCGCAGTTGATCCGAGCGCAATCCATTCCATTTTTCACCATGCCCAAAACCAAATCATAGTCCGTTGCCGCTTCGGAAGGTTGGGTAACCATGATCCGTACCCTTCTGTCCTTGGTATGTTCCCCAAAAATCTGATCGGTATGCTTGTACAATAGTTTTTTGCCTTCACCAATGGATAAAAAGGGAAGGTTTTCATGATTCATGTTTTTGGCCCTTAGACTATCCACCATCATCTTTAAATTGACCAAGCTCCCCAAAATATTGCCCTCGGCATTGGCCAAGCGTGTCAAGCCTAATTGTTTCAACGATTTCTGCAAGCCTCGCACATCAAGACTTCTAAAAGTGGCATAGTGCATCAGGTTCTTGGCGCTCTCCAAATAAATGGGGCATACCGTATCAATCATGGAAGCCTTTTCATTGTCCTGTTCCAGAATCAAATGAATGACCTCGTCCAATTGGACGGCTAAATGTTCAAGCTGTTCCCCAGTTGCAGGCATGGACCAAATTTTGCCCTAAAGTTCGACAGGAAGTATCTGAAAAAAACTGACAATGGTCAGACCGTGTCCTAATCACCAAACGGATTCCATTTTTTTAACACTATCGATGGTGAGACTTGATTGGGAATCCCGGTTTTCCACAGTCAAAGTATTGAACGGTTCGTTCGGAAAAATTTGCTCCGTCATGGTCAACAAACCGCCGTTGATAAAAATCTCCACAGAAGATCGATCCAAAAGAATTTTCATGTCGAAGGTCTCTCCCTCTAACATTTCAGTGGGAGCAATATGTATTTTGTTCCCAAATTCTTTTTGGAAATTGACCTTCCCGGATTTTCTACGATCCACCGAAAACTGATTGTTTTTGGCATCCATGGTAAGAACCAAGGTTTCTCCTTGTGCATTCTGAAAAGTGATACTAAAATCCTTGGATGTTGTTTTGAGTTGGATCATGGATTGGTCCAGACCCGCAATGGTCCGTGATGTAGTTTCTTTTGGATTGATTTTCCAGGCTTTGGAAAGATCCGATGATGCCAGATCATCAATGCCATCAATCGGGAAGCTGGTCAAAAAATAGTCCGAACCGATTTTTTTAAGAGCCAATTTTCTGGGGACGGTCATGGAGCTTCTCCATTTTTCCGTTGGAGTGTCCCTTGCATAATCCCAATTGCTCATCCAACCAATAAAAATTCGATCATCATTGGGTACATTGTTATAAGTGACCCCAGCATAATCATCGGTACCGTAATCGACCCATTTAGGTTCCTTTTGGTCGGTGGTAAAGGTTTTGCCATCAAAATTGCCAAGAAAATACTGGGTTCCACTACCCCCGTTGGGTGCTCCCGGGTTTATACTGATGATCAACACCCATTCGGATTCGTTTTCGCCATCAACCTGTAACGGAAACAGGTCCGGACATTCCCAAACCCCGCCATGGGCTCCATACTCCTTGCCAAATTCTCCGGTTAAGGTCCAATGCTTCAAGTTAGGAGACGTATAAAATTGTGCATGGTCTCCCGCCACCAAGGTCAAGATCCATTTTTGCGACGCTTCATGCCAGAACACCTTGGGGTCCCTAAAATCCTTGATCCCCTCATTGCCAATAACCGAGTTGCCCTCATATTTGGTCCACGCTTCACCATTGTCCAAGCTATAGGCAATCCCTTGTGTTTGAAAATCCGTTCTGCCATCCTTTTCGCCATCCATATTATGATAGGTAAAAATCGCTACCAAAGGTGTTTCCCCGTTTGTAGCAAATCCTGAAGTGTTATGTTTATCGACCACGGCGCTGCCGGAAAAAATCAATCCATGTTCATCAGGAAACAATGCAATGGGTTTGTGCTCCCAGTGGATTAAATCTGTACTCACTGCATGACCCCAATGCATGGGTCCCCATACGGTATCCTCGGGATAATACTGATAAAACAAGTGATATACCCCATCATGGTACACCAATCCGTTAGGGTCGTTCATCCAATTGGCCTCGGGCGAAAAATGAAACTGTGGTCGGTAAGGTTCCGAATAATAGGTGGGTACCAGGACTGTTTCACTCTCGGATTTCTTTTCCTTACAACCTAAAAACATCAAAGCCAATGCCCCAAAAAGGTAAAACTTGTTCATCTATGTGCATTTGGTGGAAGATAATCATTTTAAATACATGATGATGTCGATACCATTTTTGGAAGAAGGTTATTAAATAATAAAGCACACATCAATTAGGGATCGAAACAGAAAAATCTACCTATCTTTAAACAGCATTTTGCAATCTCTTTCTAAATTCAAATGTGTTGAGCAAAAGCCTTCTTTTGATCCTTACGCGAAACCCCGAACTTGGTAAATGCAAGACCCGATTGGCCGCTACGGTCGGGGATAATGCTGCGTTGGAAATCTATAAGTTTCTCTTGAACCATACCGTTTCACTGACCAAAGATTTGAGTGTGAACAAATGGGTCTTTTATTCGGAAGAGATTTGGGAAGATGATATTTGGGACAACCACATCTATCAAAAAAAATTGCAGGTGGGCAAGGATCTTGGGGAACGGATGTTGAACGCTTTCAAGGAAGGTTTTCAGGCCGGGTTCGACCAAGTCATCATTATTGGAAGTGATATGTACCATTTGGCCCAGAAAGATCTCGAAGAAGCCTTTCGCCAATTGAAAAACCACGATTATGTGGTGGGTCCCGCAGAAGATGGCGGGTATTATCTATTGGGTATGAAGCAATTGAATGAAAAATTGTTCCAGAACAAGGCATGGGGCACCAACACGGTACTTGCCTCAACATTGAAGGATATTGAAGGGACGAAAATTGCTCTTTTGGACGAACGGAACGATGTGGATTATTACGAAGACATCAAAGATATTGGGGCGTTTCAGCCCTTTTTAAAACATATAAAAACATGACGCAGGAACAATTAGAAGAATCTGTTGAATATTTGAAAAAAAGGGGATTCGAAACCCCTGAAATAGGCATAGTATTGGGCACAGGGCTCGGCCAGTTGATCGATCATATCGAAAATCCAATTGAGGCCCACTACAACCATATCCCACATTTTCCGTTGGCCACGGTGGAGTTCCATACCGGCAAATTAATCTTTGGCACCATCGAGGGCAAAAAAACCGTGGTAATGCAAGGCCGTTTCCATTTGTACGAAGGTTACGATTTTGTGGACATTACCTATCCTATCCGGGTCATGCATTTGTTGGGCATCAAAAAATTGTTCATTTCCAATGCGGCAGGCGCCATCAACCTCAACTTTAAAAAAGGGGACATTATGCTGATCGAGGACCATATCAATCTTCAAGGCGGGTCGCCATTGGCGTTCCGCAACGTGTCCGAATTTGGCAATCGGTTTGTGGACATGAGCGAACCTTATGATGTGGATATGTGCAAAAAAATTCACGCCATTGCCACAAAAGAGGGCGTTTCGATCCAAAGAGGGGTGTATGCCTCTGTGGTCGGACCTCAACTGGAAACCAAAGCGGAATATAGGATGCTGAAAATTTTGGGGGCAGACGCAGTAGGAATGAGTACAGTACCCGAAGTAATTGTTGCCAATCATTTACGACTACCTGTTGTAGCGGTATCTGTTATGACGGATGAATGCGATCCGGACAACCTGGAACCTGTTAATATTCAGGAGATTCTGGACATCGCTGCCAAGGCAGAACCCAAAATGATCAAATTATTCAGAGAACTAATCAAGGAAATATGAGCTATTTAGATGCTACCCAAGATCTTTACAAAGAAGCGGCCCTGACCCCCGATGTTGGGCTTTGTTGTACCACCACCCCTGTTTGGCAATTCCCGGGATTGTCCATTCCCAAGATCATGCAGGAAATGAACTATGGTTGCGGCAGTACCGTTTCGGCCCAGGATCTGGTCAATAACCCCAAAATCCTTTATGTAGGTGTTGGTGGAGGGATGGAATTGCTCCAATTTGCCTATTTCTCCAGACAAAAAGGTGGTGTGACGGGCGTCGACACTGTGGATGAAATGTTGGAAGCTTCAAAAAAGAACTTCAAAATAGCAGAACAGGAAAACGATTGGTTCCAAAGTGATTTTGTGAACTTGGTGAAGGGTGATGCACTACATCTTCCCGTCGCAGATGAAAGTATTGATGTGGCCGCGCAGAACTGTCTTTTCAATATCTTTAAAATGGAAGATCTTAAAAAAGCCGTTGGTGAAATGTACCGTGTGTTGAAACCCCATGGCCGATTGGTGATGAGCGATCCTATCTGCGAACAGCCGATGAACGATACCCTGCGTAATGATGACAGGTTACGTGCTCAGTGCCTGAGCGGCAGTATTCCATTGAAAGATTATGTAAAGGTACTTACCGATGCTGGATTTGGCACTATCGAAATACGAGGCAGAAGATCTTACCGTGTTTTGTCTCCCAACCATTACCCTACCGATGAACTCATCCATATCGAATCCATAGAGATTGCTGCCATCAAGGATCCCATGCCTGCTGATGGTCCTTGCATGTTCACGGGCAAAACAGCCATTTATTATGGAAACGATGAATATTTTGACGATAAAAAAGGGCACGTACTGTTACAGAACCAACCGCTGGCGGTTTGTGACAAAACGGCTGCCGCTTTGGCCAAAGCATCTGACGAAATCCATGTGAGCGAAAGCACCTGGCACTATAACGGCGGAGGTTGTTGCTAATTATTTGGCAGTGAAATCTTTGGAGGATTCATAATCCAATAGGATTCCTTCGGAAATCCATTTGGCCAAGGCCTGTCTGTTATCCGGATCCAAGATCCGGCGTTGATCGAGCTTGCTTCGGATGTTGCCTATTTCAATATAGGCCATGGCCGGCAGCGTATTTTTGACCAGATAAAGACTACTGCGTTCCATAAAGGTGCCACTATAGACTCGGTTGGGTTGAAATTTCTTGTATTTCGCCAAAAACGTTTGGTGAATGCTTTCTGCCAATCGTTGACCATTTTTACTGTTCTCGTGATGGTAAAAGAACACATCGATATTGGTCCCCTTACTGCGACTATCTACATGGGTGACCAAAAGGCGTTGGTATTTGCCTTTGTTCTTCATGTACAAGTCGTTGACCGCTTCGGTGCGCTGTTTCAGCCGTGCCAACTGCCCTAGCGGAATGGCATTGGAAAGAACGGTCTCATCCGTATCCAGTTCCAATACCCTTTCATCACGGATGCCATCGTTTTCATCCTGAACGATGATGTGTACTTCGGCTCCATGGGACAAGAGTTCACGCGCCAAACGAAGGGTTACATCGTAGGCATATTCATCCTCGGCAATCAATTTACCATCATACTTTTCAACAGCACCGGGATCGGGACCGCCATGACCGGAAATGAGATAATAAACAGTATCCTCCAAACGGTTGCTCACAGAGTCAATTTTTGCGAAGTTCTTTCCAAATATGGGATATGAAGTCCTTGTGTCCGTTTCTTCAATCTTCTTTAAGGCCAAGGTATCCGGCAGCACATAGGAATGCCCCACGTACAGGGACTCACTTTCACCCAATCGTTCAGCGTTCAGCTCCACAAACCTGTTGTAATATTTGGTGGGGCTTACATTATATCGGCGCAGCAAAGAATAGATACCATCACCTTTTTCGGCCACAACGCTCGATAAGGATTTTTGAGCCCCGACTACCAAAGGGACCAATAACAAGGGCATCAGTAAAAAAGAAATGAGGTTTTTCTGATCTTTCATTCAATTTTCAATTTCCAGGTCCACATAGTCGTTCATGATTCCGTTGCTGATCCACCCTGCAAATTTCCTCTTATCGGGACGGACAGCAATTTTATCATTTGATTCCTTGGACGCGTTCTCCAGTGTCAGCAAACTAATGGCTGGCAGAATATTTTTTGCCAAATATAAGCTGTTCTGGTCTTCAAAGATCATATTGACGTCTTTATAGGTCTCATTGGAAATACTGTTCTTTTTAAAAACATTTTTGATGTTCTCCGCAAATCGCTGGCCTTGTTCACTTTTATCATAATGGTACACCGCCACATCCAAATCTTCATTTTCTGCTGCGCCATTGTCCCGTATAAACAACACTCGTTGATACTTACCGTTGTTTTGAAGGTATCTTTCATTGATGACCTCAACGTACCTGCCCATTCTTTGTCTTTCTGTCCATATACTCAAGGAATCTTTGGAAACTTCATCACCCATCACATATACTTTGGCACCGTTGACCATCAATTTTGTAGTCAAGTTCTGGACAACGTCTCTTACAAAATCGTTATGACCCATGGTCTCATTTTCTACAATCAGATAATAAACTGCATTTTTTAAGCGCTCACTTTCAAGCGACATTAGTTCCAGTTCTTTGTCAAAGATAGGCTTGTCAATATCGTTATTAGCCTGCACCAGAACCCCAGTTTTCTTGAAAGAATCTTCAGTTATCGGGACTTTATATTCAACTCCAATCTGTAAAAAACTACCGTCTTTGATATTCTCAGAGTTCAAATCGATAAATTCACCATAATGTTTTATGGGATTCAGACCTTGCTTGCGCAACAAAGAAAAAATGCCATCTCCCTGTTCGGCAACCACCTTGTAATATTGTTTTTCTTGGGCAATTACGATTGTACAAGCCCAAACCCAAAGAATTAGGGAAATTACTGTTCTCATTGTAATAATGTGTTGGGAGGGGTGCTCTACAAAGATGGCAAAAAAAACATCAACCTATTAATCTGATTGGTAAAAAAATCCCACAATCTTATTCTACTTTAAGGACCGTACTTCTTTATTTTGGCATACTGCTTCCGTATCACGGATTCCGCAGGTTTGTTCTGGGGCGTAAAGCGATTGTCGGCCAACCCACCGACCTTATCATGGTGCATGAACCATTTCCATACAAATCCACCCGCGAACCAATCCTCGTCCCAAAACTCTTCAAAGATTACTTGAGTGGCATCGGCTTGGGCCTGCAGGTTTACTTTCTCTTCATTTCGGTCTACCAACCAAGGTTTCTTGCCCGTATAGTCCATGCTTCTGTAACCGAACTCTGTGAACAACATCGGTTTTTTGACTTCCAGGGCAAGTTCTTTAAGTTTTGTCTTCCATGGTTGCCATCCTTCCCGCATGGTCTGCATGGTAGGGTTTTGACGATCACAAATAGGAAAATAAGCGTTCACCCCAATATAATCCAGTTCGTTCCAGAAAGGTGTTTTTGCATATTCGTCCCAATTGGCGGCGTAGGTAATTTTACCCTTGTATACCTTTCTGACCTCTTCTATAAGATGGCTCCAATATTCAGGTCGGTTTTTAACGAAGGAAGCAAGTTCGGTACCGATACAAAAAATATCCGTTTGGGTCTCTTGGGCCAAATCGGCATATAGCAAAATGAACTTGGAATAGGAATCCTCGAGTTTTTTCCATTCAGCCTCGGTTTGCATGGTCAGGTTACCGGTGAATTCCCCTCTACGTATCCAAATTTGGGGTTTCAACATTACTCGCACCCCGTTTTTGTGCAACATCCCAATGTATTGTTTTGCACCTTCCTTGGTTTCGCCAAACCATTGGCGGTCAGAGTTAAAAATCAATTCGGAAGAGTCCGTCTGTGGAATAAATCCGAAGGGCATTATGGCCGCATAATTGGCATGGATATCCAGAATAGGGTTTACATGAATCTGTGCCACTTCCTCCCCTGAGCTTACAAAGCTTACCCCATTCACCTTGTCCTCCACTTTCTTTTTACAGGAGATGGAAATCAGCAAAACAAGCACTATCAATTTCTTCATAGCCAATAAAATACCCCTCTAAAATACATTTTTATGGAAAGTGTTGCCTCTTAAAATCTTACTAATTTATCTAGATTGTGTTAAGTTCCATAATTTTAGTACGACTCAAGTTTTTAAACAGACCAAACCCATGGAACACATCGTCATTATTGGAAATGGGATTGCCGGCGTAACCGCCGCCAGGCATATCCGTAAACTTTCCGATAAAAAGATTACCATCATCTCTTCGGAAACCCAGTACTTTTTTTCTAGGACCGCTTTGATGTACGTGTACATGGGCCACATGAAGTTCGAGCATACCCAACCCTACGAAAACCATTTTTGGGAAAAGAACCGCATTGATTTAATCCAAGGTTTTGTAACCCAAGTGAGCACCGGCGATAAAAAGGTCTTACTCAATGACGGCCAAGCCATCCCTTATGATAAACTCATCATTGCCACGGGATCCAAACCCAACAAATTTGGATGGCCAGGCCAGGATTTGGATGGTGTTCAAGGACTGTATTCCAAGCAAGACCTTGACCTTTTGGAAAAAAATGCCCCGAACAACAAAGTTTGCCAACGGGCCGTAATCGTTGGAGGTGGATTGATCGGCATTGAACTGGCTGAAATGCTTCGGACGCGTAACATTCCTGTAACCTTTTTGGTCCGTGAGAGTAGTTTTTGGAACAGTGTCCTGCCCAGTGGGGAATCACAAATGATCAATGAACATATTAGGGAGCACCATATCGACCTTCGGTTAAATGCCTCTTTAAAGGAAATTATAGGCGACAAAAACGGAAGGGTAAAATCGGTGATTGTGGCCGAAACCGGTGAAGAAATTCCATGTAATTTGGTGGTATTGACAGCTGGTGTGACGCCAAATATCGATTTTTTGAAAGACTCTGGAATTGAATTGGGCCGTGGGGTTAAAGTGAACCGATTCCTTGAAACCAACATTACAGATGTGTATGCCATTGGCGATTGCGCAGAGCAACACGAAGCCATTGGCAACCGTAGACCCGTGGAAGCCGTTTGGTACACGGGCCGTATGATGGGCGAGACTCTGGCCCAGACCATTTGTGGCAACAAAATGGAGTATAATCCAGGACATTGGTTCAACTCGGCCAAGTTCCTGGACATTGAATACCAAACTTACGGATGGGTTTTTCCAGAAAAGAAGAAAAAAGAAAACGAAACCCATTTTCACTGGAGGCATAATCAGGAAAAAAAATGCATCACCATAGCTTTTGATCAAAATTCCAAACAGCTGTTGGGCATCAATACCTTTGGTATCCGTTTGCGCCATCAGGTGATTGACCAATGGCTCAACGAGAAAAGGGACATCAATTTTGTGGTGG
The DNA here is from genome assembly GCF_003584165.1 of Flagellimonas aequoris. Lineage (GTDB taxonomy): Bacteria > Bacteroidota > Bacteroidia > Flavobacteriales > Flavobacteriaceae > Flagellimonas > Flagellimonas aequoris. The sequence continues at coordinate 191,153 of NZ_QXFJ01000023.1, forward strand.
CCCATCTAGCCGATGCGAATTTCGACCCAGAATTTTACAGGACCTACGAGAGCCATATTATTTCCAAATTCAATACCGATTTTGGAAAATCCATCAAACTGAAAAAGAAAAGTTTAAAAAGAATCTTCCAATTGGGATGATAATAATTGACCATGAGCAACTACGATAAAAGTATGGCCCTCACTGGGCAACCACCCAAAAATTTAAGCCTTAACCAAAAGCTTGCTACCGTATTGGGAATGATAGGCATGGGTATTCTGTTATTGGCCTCCCTGAATGTTTCTTTTCCGAACAAAACATTATGGTTAACGGTTTCCTTATTAGCCATATCCTTCGGTACTATTTGGTTTTCGTGGGATGCCTATTCCAAAAAACTCCCAGGCATCAAAAATGACGGGGTATGGTTCAAATCTATTTCCAGCAGGGGTTTATGGGGATGGATGGCCGGACTGGCCTTGACCGGGTTCTATATCATCCTCTATTTCTATCCCGAGTATTTGGGCCAAGTGAATGGTGGGGAAAATAAAGGTGTCATTGCACTTTTTGACCCTTTGAGCAAATTATTGAGCGGTAATCCCGCTAGCCAATGGTTTGTTTATGGCACTTTGTACACGGTGGCCATTTTAATTTTTGGGGTAAAATTCCTTTGGAAATACCGCCATAACCGCTACGAAAGATTACGGACGTTCAGTGTGATGCTCTTTCAACTGGCCTTTGCCTTCATTATTCCCGAAGTAATGGCCCGTTTGAACGGACATAAAATCCTCAATGGAGGGAGCCTTCCTTATTACGACCTAAAAAGTGTCTGGCCGCTGAACTATTACAATTTTGAAGGGTATCGCATCAAAGGATTTTTGAGTTCGGGCGATATTGGTTTTGCATTGTTGATCTTTGGCATCTTGTCCATTTTCGTGATTACTCCCATCCTTACCTATCGCTATGGAAAAAGATGGTACTGCTCCTGGGTCTGTGGTTGCGGAGGATTGGCCGAAACTGCCGGGGATGCTTTTAGGCAATTGAGTGATAAATCGGTGAATGCCTGGAAAATAGAACGTTGGGTAGTTCACAGCGTGGTTGTTTTTGTTACGTTGATGACCACTGCGGTAGTCTATTCCTATTTGGGAACCGACACCAGCAAATATTGGCTTACCAAAAGCACTTTTTTAATCGGGGTAACCGTATTGCTAACGCTCGTTTTCGGTTGGGTGATGCTTTTTAAAAGAAATCAACTGCAAAAAGATGCCCAATATGGGGCCATTGGATATTTTGTAATCATCATCGCTTTGATCGGGTTTCATTTTTTTAGTGATGGGGGTCATGTGTTCCTTTTCAAATCGGAAACCCTTCGGAAGACCTATTCCTTTTTGATCGGAAGCATTTTTTCCGGAGTGATCGGTACCGGTTTCTATCCTATATTTGGAAGCAGGGTATGGTGCCGTTTCGGTTGCCCCATGGCTGCTATTTTAGGTTTCCAACAACGATTGTTTTCAAGGTTCAGGATCACCACCAATGGCGGTCAGTGCATTTCTTGCGGTAACTGTTCCACCTATTGCGAAATGGGCATCGATGTGCGCGCCTATGCCCAAAAAGGCGAAAACATTGTTCGAGCCAGCTGCGTGGGCTGTGGCATTTGCTCCGCGGTTTGCCCCAGAGGCGTGCTCAAACTGGAAAATGGCCCATTGGAGGGCAGAATCGATAGTAACCAAGTTCTTTTGGGGAACGATGTGGATTTGATGAGTTTGGTGAATCAAAAATAAACATCCCGTAAATCTGTAGTTGCCAACTTTCATTTCCTGCTTAATTCAACCCAAAATCCAAAGAAAAGGTTAGTTTTGGTCCTCAAACACAAACCAAAATTGCCCCCCTCGCATGGCGGATATCAGAGTCATTATTCCCGCAATCAACGAAGGAGATTCCATAGGAAAGGTCGTTTCCGAATTGCCCGAACATGTTACCGAAATTATTGTAGCAGACAATGGTTCCCAGGACGATACGGCCGAAAATGCCCGTAAAGCCGGGGCAACCGTAGTCACCGAAACCCGCAAGGGATATGGCTACGCTTGCCTAAAAGGGTTGGAATACATATCCAAACAATCCAAAGTACCCGATATCATCGTATTTATCGACGGAGATTATTCAGATTATCCCGAAGAGTTGGATAAGGTGGTCGCCCCAATATTGGAAAATGATGTGGATTTTGTGGTAGGAGCGCGAAAAAAGTCGCTCAGGGAACCTGGTTCCATGACTCCACAACAAGTTTTTGGGAACCAATTGGCCACTTTTTTAATGCGGGTGCTCTTTAGGTCAAGATTTACGGATTTAGGACCTTTTAGGGCCATAAAATATGAAAAACTCAAAGAATTGGGGATGCAGGACACAACTTATGGGTGGACTGTGGAAATGCAGTTAAAAATATTAAGAAAAAAAATGTCATATGCCGAAATACCAGTACGTTACAAACGAAGAATTGGCGTATCAAAAGTATCAGGTACGGTAAAAGGTACTATATTTGCGGGCATAAAAATCTTGGGTTGGATCTTTAAATACAGTTTAAAATAATGGGACTTACTATCGCTTACATCATCATCGGCATTTACAGTACAGCCTTAATCTTGATTTTTATGTACAGCCTTTCTCAGTTGAATCTTTTGATCAACTACTTGGGCTATAAAAAGCGAAACGAGGAGGCTCCCAAGTTCAACCTATTAGATCCCAAGGAAATCCCCTTTGTCACTATCCAATTGCCCATCTATAACGAAGAATATGTAGTGGAGCGTTTGTTGGACAACATCGCCAAGATCGAATACCCAAAAAGCAAATTGGAAATCCAGGTTTTGGACGATTCCACGGACGAGTCCGTTTTGGAGACCGCCAGAAGGATCGAAGAACTTCAGAAAACTGGATTGGACATCCAACATATCCGCAGGGAAAACAGAAAAGGATACAAGGCCGGCGCCCTTAAAGAAGGGTTGGCCATTGCAAAAGGAGAATTCATCGCCATTTTTGACGCCGACTTTCTTCCCGAAGGTGATTGGTTGAAAAAAACCGTTCCCTATTTCAAGGATGAGGAAATCGGTGTGGTTCAGACCCGTTGGGGACACATCAACCGTGATTACTCCACTTTGACCCGTATCCAAGCCTTTGCTTTGGATGCCCACTTTACCTTAGAGCAAGTAGGAAGAAATTCCAAAGGACATTTTATCAACTTCAACGGTACCGCCGGTATTTGGAGAAAGGAATGTATCTTGGATGCAGGCAACTGGGAAGGCGATACCTTGACCGAGGATTTGGATTTGAGCTACCGCGCCCAATTGAAAAACTGGAAATTCAAATATTTGGAAGACGTGGAAACCCCAGCAGAGCTTCCTGTAGTGATCAGTGCCGCTCGTTCACAGCAATTCCGTTGGAACAAAGGTGGAGCTGAAAACTTTAGAAAATCCTTCTGGAGCGTGATTACTTCCAAGAACATTTCGTTCAAGACCAAGTTCCATGGCGTAATGCACTTGTTGAACAGTTCTATGTTCCTTTGTGTATTCATCGTGGCCTTGTTGAGCATCCCAATGCTTTATATCAAAAACACTTATGGACATTTGGGATGGATTTTTGAAGTGACCAGTTTCTTCATCATCAGTACCATAATCCTGTTTATCTGTTACTGGTTCACCTACAAGAGTATTCAGGGGAGCAGTTTCGATAATTTTGTGGACTATATTAAACTCTTCTTTACCTTCTTCTCCGTAGCATTGGGCTTCTCTTTGCACAATACCGTTGCCGTTTTGGAAGGACATTTGGGCAAAAGAAGTGAATTTGTACGTACTCCAAAATTCAACATCAACAGCATTAAAGATACTTGGAAGGGCAACAAATATTTGGCGAAAAAGCTTTCCCCGAACATGATCTTGGAATTCGCCCTGATGATCTATTTCCTATTTGGAATGTACAGTGCCGTGCCTTTGAACGACTATGGATTGTTCCCTTTCCATTTGATGTTGTTCCTAGGTTTCGGATTCGTTTTCTTTAAATCATTGACCTCCAAGGCATAAAATCATGCAATCTTATTGGCGACTGCACAGATACCCGATACTTTTTGCTATCGCCAGTATCCTGTTCTACGCCTCTTTTGCCTATGACCTTGTCCGCACGGACACGGTAAAACTGTTTATGCTCTTTGGTGCAACTTTTTTCCTGTACTACAAGATCATGCAGTTTGAAAAGTGGAACTTTAAGTTCCTTTTGGTGATAGGCATCCTTTTCAGATTGGTTTTTTTGGTTGCGGAACCGAATCTTTCCCAAGACTTTTACCGCTTTATCTGGGATGGGGAATTGATCAAGAACGGTATCAACCCCTACTTGTACACTCCGGACCAATTGATGGAACAAGGAAAGGTTGTCATCGCCAACATGCAGGAGTTGCATGCGGGCATGAGCGAACTCAACGCCCGGCATTTTAGCAACTATCCCCCAGTGAACCAAATCCTTTTTGCCCTTTCTGCCCTTTTGGGCGGGGAGAGTGTTTTGGGATCCATGATCGCCATGCGATTGATCATCATTTTGGCAGACCTTGGGATACTTTACTTCGGAAGGAAGTTGCTCCAACAACTTAACCAAGCCAACCACATGGTTTTTTGGTACTTTTTAAATCCCTTGGTCATCATAGAACTTACGGGCAACCTTCATTTTGAAGGGGTCATGTTGTTTTTCTTTGTTTGGTCGCTTTATCTGCTCGCCAAACAGCAATGGGTTTGGGCCGCACCGATTTATGCTGTTTCCATCATGGTAAAACTGGTGCCCTTGTTATTATTGCCCATTCTACTAAAATACCTTGGCTTAAAAAAAAGTATCGGATTTTATGCGCTCACCATAGTGGGCTGCTTGGCATTGCTCCTTCCATTTTATTCCCCAGTATTCATCGATAATTATGCAGAGACCCTAAAACTCTGGTTTTCCAACTTTGAATTCAATGCCGGAATCTATAATGTGGTCAAGAAAATTGCAGTGACCTATTATGAGGCCAAACCTTGGGAGCTCATCGATACCTATGGAGCCCTCATCACAAAAATTGTAATCGTAATCACCCTATTGATTACCTTCTTCCGAAAGAATCAAAAACTGCCCACTGTCATAACCTCCATGGTTTTGGTGCTCTCCTGTTATTACTTTTTGACCAGTACCGTGCACCCGTGGTACGTGGTGTTCCTCATGGGGATTTCCATCTTTTCATCCCTCCGGTTTCCACTGGTCTGGTCGCTGATGGTCATTTTGAGCTATCAAGCCTATGCCAATGCGGATTACAAGGAGCATCTTTGGTTATTGGCCATTGAATACATTTTGGTGATCGGCTATTTTATTTATGAAATGATAGGTAGAGGGTCAAAAAAGTTATATTTCTTCAAAAAATAGCACCCATTCCTAGGCTTATTGGAATTAATTTGTACTTTTATCACCCTAATGAAAGGACAAGAATACATAGCATTTACGTTGAGCGTACCCGCTCCCATCAGTCCATTTAGCCCCCGTCGCCGCCCGTAAGGGTGCAATTCTTCTATTGGAAATAGGTGAGTCCATTTCCGCAAAATACAATCAACAATTTATTATTTTATTACAGTTTAAACGCTTGCAATGGATATTGTAGTTGCTAACGAATCACATTTTAAATACGCACAGATCATCTGTGACACCATAGCCGAATCTGCCAAGGTCCGCGGAACCGGTATTGCCAAACGTACCCCCGAGTATATCATGAAAAGGTTGCAGAATGGCAACGCCATTATTGCTTTGGATGGAGATAAGTTCGCCGGGTTTTGTTATATCGAAGTTTGGGGCAACAAGGATTTTGTTGCCAACTCCGGATTAATCGTACACCCCGATTACCGAAACCAAGGATTGGCCAAACAGATCAAGAAGGCCGTGTTCGACCTATCCAGAAAAAAATTCCCCGATGCCAAGATCTTTGGGATTACCACAGGTCTTGCCGTGATGAAGATGAACTACGAACTGGGCTATAAACCTGTTACGTTTTCTGAATTAACGGACGATCCTGAATTTTGGAAAGGTTGCCAAACCTGTAAAAACTTCGATATCCTGACCCGTACAGACAGAAAAATGTGCCTTTGTACAGGTATGCTGTACGACCCCAATGCAAAAAAATCGGACCCCAGAAAAATAGATTCAAAGGTTTTTCAAAGATTAAAACGGATAAAAGAGAACCTTTTCCTTAAAAAGAAACAAAAATAAGTATCAGTCCAAACCCATTCGAGAACTGACACTGAATTTAAAGAATTATAAAATGAAAAAATTAGTTTTAGCCTATAGCGGCGGATTGGATACCTCATACTGTGCCAAATCCCTTTCACAGGACGAAGGGTTTGAAGTGCATGCAGTAAGTGTGAATACGGGAGGCTTCAGCAAAGAAGAAATCAAAGAAATAGAGAAAAAGGCCCTTGCCTTGGGAGCTACCACCTATACCTCCATCGATGCGATTTCCACTTTTTACGATACCGTGGTAAAATACCTCATCTTCGGAAACGTACTTCGCAACAATACCTATCCCCTTTCTGTAAGCGCAGAACGGATTGTACAGGCGTTGGAAATTGTAAAACACGCCAAAAAAATCGGCGCCAAATATATTGCACATGGCAGTACCGGTGCGGGTAACGACCAAGTAAGGTTCGATATGATCTTTCAGATATTGGCCCCAGAAATTGAAATCATCACCCCTATCCGAGACAAAAAATTGGCCAGGGAAGTAGAAATTGAATACCTACAGAAAAACGGTATCGATTATCCTTGGGAAAAAGCCAAATATTCCGTCAATAGGGGACTTTGGGGAACATCTGTGGGTGGTTCGGAAACCTTAACTTCCCACTTATCATTACCGGACAGCGCCTATCCGAGCCAGTTGGAAAAAGAGCTTCCAAAAGAGGTGAAACTCACCTTCAAAAAAGGGGAGTTGGTGGCTATTGATGGCGAAGAGAACCATCCAGTGGCCAATATTGAAAAGCTATCGGAAATCGCTTCCAAATACGCCATCGGTAGGGATATCCATGTGGGTGACACCATTATTGGAATCAAAGGAAGGGTAGGTTTTGAAGCTGCAGCTCCCTTGATCATCATCAAGGCACACCACCTATTGGAAAAACACACTTTGAGCAAATGGCAACAGTTCCAAAAGGAACAATTGTCCAGTTTTTATGGCATGTTGTTACACGAGGGCCATTATTTGGATGAAGTAATGCGCAACATCGAGGCCTTTTTGGCCGATTCCCAAAAACACGTTTCGGGAGATGTTTTCGTGACCCTTTACCCATACCGTTTTGAATTGAACGGTATCTCATCCGAACACGATTTGATGAATGCTTCCTTCGGAAGTTATGGGGAAATGAACAAAGGTTGGACAGCCGATGACGCCAAGGGCTTTATCAAGATTTTGTCCAACTCCGGGAAAATTGCAAACCACGTAAACCAAGATTATGATTAAAACGGGAATCATTGGTGGTTCTGGATATACGGGCGGAGAGCTGATACGAATTCTGCTCAACCATCCCCATGCCGAAATCGACTTTGTATATAGTACCACAAGGGCCGGAAAACCGATTTCCTCGGCGCATCCTGATCTTTTGGGGATGACAGACCTCCAGTTTTCTGGAGAAATCAATCCCGATGTAGATGTTGTATTCCTTTGTTTAGGTCACGGGAATTCCACAACATTCTTAAATGAAAATCCTTTCTCGGTAAGCACGAAGATCATCGACTTGAGCAACGATTTCAGGTTGCAGGCCGATTCCATGCTTAATGGCAAGCGTTTTATCTATGGGCTTCCAGAACTGAACAAGTCAGCCATTGAATCTGCTGAAGCGATAGCCAATCCCGGTTGTTTTGCCACAGCTGTTCAGTTGGCTTTGTTGCCTTTGGCCAAAGCAGATGTGTTGAACCATGAGATCCATGTGAACGCCGTAACGGGGAGTACAGGAGCAGGTGTCGGATTGTCCGCTACCTCGCATTTCAGTTGGAGGAACAACAACGTTTCGTGGTACAAGCCTTTTACCCATCAACATTTGGGTGAAATTGGGGAAAGCTTAAGATCTTTTGGCAATGCGGTAGGTAAATTGATTTTTTTACCGAATCGCGGCAATTTCACAAGGGGTATCCTGGCCACGGCCTACACTCAGTTCGAAGGTTCGTTGGAAGATGCCAAAAAACTATATGCAACTTTTTATAAAGATGCTGTTTTTACCCACATGTCCGAAGAGGAAATCAACTTAAAGCAAGTGGTGAACACCAATCAGTGTCATATCCATTTGCATAAACATGATGATCTTTTGCTGGTAACCTCGGCCATCGATAATTTGTTGAAAGGAGCCTCCGGACAAGCGGTACAGAACATGAACCTGATGTACGGTTTTCCAGAAACCGAAGGCCTGTTGTTAAAAGCGGGAGTTTTTTAATAAACCTCAGAAAAAGCTGTCACATCGAGCGCAGTCGAGATGTGAAACTTGAATTGATGAAAATATACATCTCTCGACTGCGCTCGAGATGACAAATAAGAAAAATATGAAAATAGCCATCATAGGAGCAGGGAACTTGGGCTTGGCCATTGCCAAAGGAATTTTACACACCAACGGCGCCACCACCATGTACCTCACCAAAAGGAACACCAAATCCATCAAGGATTGGGAAAAATACGGGAATGTGACCGTGACCTCAGATAATTTGGAGGCCATAAAAAATTCCGATATCCTGATTTTCGCCGTCCAGCCCGGTCATTTTACAACCTTGCTGGAACAGAGCAAGGACCTGTTGACCGAAAAACATGTGATCATCAGCACCATTACCGGGTACAGCATCCCAAAGATTGAAAATAGCATCGGTACGGATAAATTCATTATCCGCAGTATGCCCAACACAGCCATTTCCGTGGGCAAGTCCATGACCTGTATTTGCAGCAACGAATTGGGCAAAAAACGTATTGATTTGGCCAAGGCTATCTTTAACCGTATGGGGCATACTTTGGAAATTCCCGAGGATCAAATGCAGGCCGCCACGGTAATCTGCGCCAGTGGTATTGCCTTTTGGATGCGCTTGATCCGTGCCACTACCCAAGGCGCCATTCAATTAGGGTTCGATGCCAAGGAAGCCCAAGAACTGGCCATGCATACCTGCAATGGGGCCGCTAGTCTCTTGATCGAATCAGGTAGCCACCCCGAAGAGGAAATCGATAGAGTGACCACACCCAAAGGATGTACCATTGAAGGCTTAAACGAAATGGAACACCAAGGTTTGAGCTCTTCCTTGATCAAGGGAATCGTGAGTTCCTATGAAAAAATTAGCCATATCAAAAAGGGATAGCCATGAAATTATTCGACGTATACCCACTTTATGATGTAACCCCTGTTTCCGCCAAGGGCATTGAAGTTTGGGATGACAAAGGACAAAAATACCTAGATTTTTACGGTGGACATGCTGTGATTTCCATCGGACATACGCACCCACATTACGTAAAGCGTATAGAAAATCAATTGGAGAAAATTGCATTTTACAGCAATTCCGTACAAAATCCTGTGCAAGAAGCATTGGCAGTAAAATTGGGCAAACTGTCCGGCTGTGAGAATTATGACCTTTTCATGTGTAATTCAGGGGCCGAAGCGAATGAAAATGCCTTGAAAATGGCGTCCTTCCACACCGGAAAGGCCAAGGTGATCGCATTCAAGAATAGTTTTCACGGACGTACTTCCGCTGCGGTCGCGGCTACGGACAACCCAAAAATCAACGCGCCCATCAATTTACAGCAAGAGGTTACTTTCTTGCCTTTGAACGATTTTGAGGCCTTTGAAAAAGCCATTACTTCTGATTCCTATTGTGCTGTGATTTTGGAGGCCATTCAAGGAGTGGGTGGCTTGGATGAACCGACCACTGCATTTTACCAATTCATTGCCGAAAAATGCAAGGAAAACAATGTAGTCTTGATTGCCGATGAAGTACAAAGCGGTTATGGCCGAAGCGGAAAATTCTTCGGGTTTCAACATCATTTGGACACTGAGCGGAGTCGAAGTGTACAGCCCGATATTATTTCCATAGCCAAAGGTATGGGCAACGGTTTCCCTGTGGGCGGGGTGTTGATCCACGAATCCTTTAAACCTTCTTATGGACTTTTAGGCACCACCTTTGGTGGCAACCATTTGGCCTGTGCCGCAAGTTTGGCCGTTTTGGAAGTATTGGAATCCGAAAACCTAATAGAAAATGCTTCGGAATTGGGAGTCTATTTCAGGGAAAAGGCCGCCGAGGTCCCCGAAATCATCAAAGTGAAAGGCAGGGGGTTGATGATTGGGCTCGAATTTGATTTTGAGGTAGCCGAACTGCGCAAAAAACTGATCTATGACTACCATATGTTCACGGGTAGCGCCAACAACAAAAAGTTGCTGCGATTTTTACCGGCATTGAACATCACCAAGGCACACATCGATCTATTCTTTGACGCGCTCAAAAAAGCATTGAAATGAAGCACTATTTATCCGTAAACGATATCGACTCCCTCCCCGATTGGGTGGAGGAAGCAATCAACCTAAAAAAAGACCCCTATCAATTTGAAGGTATGGGCAAACGCAAAACCTTGTGCCTATTATTTTTCAATAACAGCCTACGCACTCGCTTGAGCAGTCAAAAAGCGGCCATGAACCTCGGTATGGAGGTGATGGTCATGAATTTTGGCAACGAGGGCTGGGCCTTGGAATATGGAGATGGTACCATTATGGACCAAGGCACATCGGAACATATCAAAGAAGCGGCTCAAGTGGTTTCACAATATTGTGACATCGTGGCCATCAGGGCATTTGCAGGTTTGGTGGACAAAACAAAGGACGAAGCGGAGGAAGTAATCAATGGGTTTGCCAAATATGCTTCCATTCCAGTGGTGAATATGGAAAGTTCCGTTGGGCATCCTCTTCAGGCTTTGGCAGATGCCATTACCCTAGCGGAAAACAAAACCAAGGAAAGGCCAAAAGTGGTTTTGTCCTGGGCTCCACATCCAAAGGCATTGCCCCATGCAGTGGCAAATTCCTTTGTGCAGATGATGAAACTGCAAGATGCCGATTTTGTCATCACCCATCCAAAGGGATATGAATTGAATCCGGAAATCACGGAAGGCTGCCATATTGAACATGACCAACAAAAGGCCCTTGAAAATGCGGATTTTGTCTATGTGAAAAACTGGAGCAACTATGCCGATTATGGCAAAGTGGTGAACAAGGATTTGAACTGGACCATGACGGAGGAAAAATTGGGAAAGGCCAAATTCATGCATTGTTTACCCGTGCGTAGAAACGTAGTGGTGGAAGATGCCGTGTTGGACGGAACACAATCCTTGGTGGCCGAGCAGGCCAAAAACCGGATTTTTTCTGCCCAGATTGTATTGAAAAAGATTTTGGAGCAAAACAAATGAAGTTAAAGGATAAGGTCTGTATTGTAACGGGTGCCACAAGCGGAATGGGTAAAGCCATTGCCGAAACATTTTCTTCGGAAGGTGCCAAACTTGTGTTATCCGGTCAAAACATGGAGCGGGGCCAAAATCTGGAAAAGCAATTGGGCAATTCCGTTTTTTTGGCTGGCGATGTTACAGATCCTTCCTATAACAAACAATTAGTGCAATTGGCCATGGATACCTTTGGTCAGTTGGACGTCCTTTCTTTGAATGCGGGGATTCTTGGTTTGGGTAATGTTGAAGCGTTGGAAATAGACACATGGCATAAGACCCTCGACACGAATTTGAGTTCCATATTTTATCTTTGTAAGTATGGATTGCCCTTCTTGAAAGAAGGGTCTGGGGGACACATTTTGATTAACGCTTCCATAGCGGCATTCAAGAGTTTTCCAAATCATCCCGCATATTGTGCATCAAAAGCCGGTGCCGTTGCATTGATGAAACAATTGGCCGTGGAATACGCCCCAAAGATTAGGGTGAATGCCATTTGTCCGGGACCGGTTGATACTCCACTGCTGTGGGAATCGGCAAAGGCCTTTGAGAATTCGGAAACGGCGGTGGTCAGGGCAGAAAAAGCAACTTTATTGAAAAGATTGGGTACTCCAGAAGATATAGCCAAGCTGGCCCTTTTTATGGTATCAGAGGAAAGTTCCTGGATTACCGGGACCACGATAACCATCGATGGGGGCATAATAAACACATAAAATGAAACAAAAACTATCCGTAATAAAAATAGGGGGCAACCTCATAGAAGACCAAAAAGGGTTTGAACATGTCCTGGGCCTGTTTTCCAAAATGGATGGAAACAAAATCTTGGTGCACGGCGGTGGTAAAAAAGCAACCGAACTGGGCAACAAATTGGGCATTGAGAGCCAAATGGTCAATGGAAGAAGGATTACAGATCCTGAAACCCTTGATATTGCCGTAATGGTTTATGGTGGATTGGTGAGTAAAAACATCGTAGCCAAACTACAAGCCTTGGGAACCGATGCCATAGGCATGAGCGGTGCCGATGCCAATGCTATCAGGGCACATAAAAGACCCATCAAAAAAGTGGATTTTGGACTCGTAGGTGATGTGGATACCGTGAACACCTATGCGATTTTTAAACTGCTACAAGCTGGATTTACGCCCATTTTCTGCGCCTTGACCCATGATGGAAGAGGCCAGTTGCTCAACACGAATGCTGATACCATTGCCGCCGAATTAGCCATTGCCATGTCCGACCAATTTGAGACCACACTGTATTACTGTTTTGAGAAAAAAGGGGTTTTGCAGGACGTGGACGATGAAGATTCGGTAATCAGACACATTGACTCCAAAGCGTATGATGAACTTTTGGCCTATGGCATCATTGCCGATGGTATGCTCCCTAAATTGCACAATTGCTTCTATGCCTTGCGCAACCATGTGGCCAAAGTTTGTGTGGGAAATAGTGAAATGCTCGATCAGAGCAATGTGGAATATACGACCCTGACTTTATGACGATATCCCAAGACATATTGACCCAAAAAGCCATTGCGCTGCTGAAAGAGCTCATTTCCATTCCCTCCTTTTCAGGTGAAGAGGATAAAACCGGGGATGCCATTGAAGCGTTCTTGCAGGGATTTGGCGTAAAAACGCAACGCCAATATCACAACATCTACGCTTTCAACAAATATTTTGATGAAAACAAACCTACCCTATTGCTCAATTCGCATCACGATACCGTAAAACCGAACAGTGCCTACACCAAGGATCCTTTTAATCCGCATATTGAAGATGGTAAGCTATACGGTTTGGGAAGTAATGATGCGGGCGGATGTTTGGTTTCGTTGTTGGCCACCTTTGTCCATTTTTACGACAAGGAAGGGTTGAGCCACAACATCATCATGGCGGCTACTGCGGAAGAAGAGGATGCTGGCGATAAAAGCTTACGCGGCCTGTTGCCCATCCTTCCAAAAATTGATGTGGCCGTGGTGGGCGAACCCACTTTGATGGATCTCGCCATTGCCGAAAAAGGGCTGGTGGTTTTTGATGCCGTTGTGGAAGGTACCCCTTCACATGCTGCACATCCGAACGACAACAATTCCATTTACAATACCATACCTGTATTGCAATGGTTCAAGGAATACAAGTTTGAAAAGATTTCCGAGGCTTTGGGTGAAGTAAAAATGACCGTTACCCAGATCAATGCCGGAAAACAACATAATGTGGTGCCAGCACAAGTGGATTTGGTAGTGGATGTTCGGGTGAACGACTGTTATACCAATCAGGAAATTTCGGATAGGCTGCAAAGAGAGGCACCCTGCAAAATGACTCCTCGCTCGTTACGCTTGAATTCATCCTGTATTGATCCGAACCATGCTTTGGTAAAAAGTGGTCTAGCTTTGGGAAGAAAAACCTATGGCTCCCCTACCTTGTCCGATCAGGCGGCATTGAGTTGTCAATCGGTAAAACTGGGACCAGGTGACAGTACGCGTTCCCATTCCGCTAACGAATTCATTTTTGTGCATGAAATTGAGGAAGGCATCGACCTGTATATTAAAATCCTTTCAGGATTTTTACAATAAAAAATACAATAAATAATTAGCAATTAACATTGGTTCAATGGCATTTTTAAAAGAGATAAAAGATGATCAGCTCTATGTTTATTTGAATGGAAATCTCATATACAAAAGATGGTTGAAAACTGGGAAATCTAAGGTCTTTGATAAAATAGCTTATGATAAATTCACTCTGAACTCCATAAAGGAAGAAGAAAAATAAATTTGGACAAACCACAGATTGTTTATTGTTAATTGAAAACTGATAATTGAACTATGAAACTCTGGGACAAAGGTTTTAGCACCGATAAAAAAATAGACCATTTTACCGTGGGCAACGACCGCGAACTAGATCTGGTACTCGCTAAATATGACGTAATCGCATCCACCGCTCACGCCAAAATGTTGGGCAAGGTTGGGTTGATCTCCCAAGAAGAAGCCAAGGATTTGGTGAAAGCATTGGGTGACATCGGCAAGGATATCGAAAAGGGTAATTTCACCATTGAAAACGATTTTGAGGACATGCATTCCAAAATCGAATTCATCCTGACCGAAAAATTGGGCGATACAGGTAAAAAAATCCATTCGGCACGATCTCGAAACGACCAAGTTTTGGTGGCCATGCAATTGTATCTGAAGGAAGAACTTACCGAAATCAGGGAGCAGGTAAAAACCCTGTTCGACCTTTTTATGAAGCTTGCTGAAAAACACCAGAACGTGCTTTTACCAGGCTACACCCACCTTCAGATTGCCATGCCCTCCTCTTTTGGACTTTGGTTTTCTGCCTATGCCGAGAGCTTGATCGATGATCTGTACTTTGTACAGGCCGCCCATAAAATCGCGGATCAAAACCCCTTGGGAAGTGCTGCCGGGTATGGAAGTTCCTTTCCTATAGACAGAACGTTCACTACTACGGAAATGGGTTTTGAGACCTTAAAGTACAACGTAGTGGCCGCCCAAATGGGTCGCGGAAAAGTGGAAAAAGCTGCTGCTTTTGGAATTTCCAGTGTAGCTGCCACCCTATCCAAAATGGCGATGGACATTTGCCTTTACATGAGCCAGAACTTTGATTTTATTTCGTTCCCGAACGAACTCACCACGGGCAGCAGCATTATGCCGCACAAGAAAAACCCAGATGTGTTTGAATTGATCCGTGCCAAGTGTAACCGAATTCAAGCGGTACCCAACCAGCTCACCTTGATCACCAACAATTTGCCTAGTGGCTATCACCGTGACCTTCAATTGGTGAAGGAAGTGATCGTTCCTGCTTTGCAGGACATGCAGGCCTGTTTGGAACTAATGACCTTCAGTTTAAAGGAAATCAAGGTGAACCCCAAAATTTTGGACGACCCCAAATACGATTACCTCTTCAGTGTGGACACCTTGAACGAACTCGTAAAAAGTGGCATGCCGTTCCGGGATGCATACAAGACCATGGGCAAGGCCATTGAAAATGGCAACTTTAAACCCAAAAAGGACATTGAGCATACCCATGAAGGCAGTTTAGGAAATCTGTGTTTGGAGCAGATAAAGGAAAAAATGGAACAGGCGCTGAGTTTGTAAAGGCTCTATTTTCTTTTTAATCTACATCAATTCAAAGGGTGCATCCATCCATTTGTGCTGGATTTTAACCACATAAATACTAACTTCACTTTCCTGTGCTGAGCTTGATTCAGTATCTATGAAAATCAATTATGAAATTGTCTCCATAGATTTTCCTTTTCTCTGTGAAGTGTGGTTGATGAGTCTGTGATTATTTTACCAACTAATAAAGAACAAAAGAAAGCCCAATACAGCAGAAAATATTTAATAAATCTATCAGATAATACTAGAAACAAACACTTGGATTATTTAAAAAGAGTTATTAACACAGATAAGTTCATGATATATAACGCAGATTAAGATTTATAAATGTCATCTAAAGAAGAGTATAATCATATTGGCTGGAGAATCATTAAAACAAAAAATGATAAATATGCTCTTGAATATGAAAGAGATGTGCTAGGTGAAGAGGGAGCATTGATTTCAATTTCTGAAGAAGTATTTCATGCAGCGAAAGAGCCAAATTGCGATTTAACTGATTTATTTCGAAAATATAATTTAGATAATTGCAAAGTTCTTATAAGAATAGGAAAACCTGTAAACCTTGCTAATCCAAAAGCCAGAAAAAATACCCATAATAAGTTCTACGGACGAGGATATATTGTTGAAAAAACAGATAAAGGATTCTTTTTAAATTACCAATTAGATAGACATGGTGGAGGAATGAGAGAGTTTGAAATAAACGAAAGAATTTACTTGTTCGCAAGAAATTCAAATTTATCAACATCTGATATATTAAAAAAATTTGATTTGTATAAATATGACATTCCTGAAAATGACATTAAATAACCACTGCCAACATTTTGTATGAGTAATGGTATTGAACGTGCAAAATAAATGGTTTGTGTCCCACTCAAACTGCGTAGCGGTTTGACAAGAAACTACCATGCAATCTGCCACTATTCAAACAATTTACGAATAAGCAATATTACAAAAATCCCTCCTTTAGTTCCCTTTAAAAAATTACCAAAGCTCTTGCCCAAAATTGTATCTTGAACCATCAATTCTAGTGGTTTCGTTATGCAACAAAGAATTCTAACCTCCCTGCTGGCTTTTGCCTTGGTTTCTCTCTTAGGAAATGCCCAAGATCTATATCCCAAAAATGAAGCTGTTGATGTCCAAAACTATGTTTTCGGACTGAACCTGAACGATGAAAACAACGAAATAAAGGGTGAGGCCGAGATTACGGTTTCCTTTAAATCCGAAGTTGTTCCATTTGCTTTGGACCTTATTCAAAAATCGGGGGAATTTGGCATGGAAGTCACCGAAGTTTTGGAAGGCGCTACACCTGCCAATTATTCCTATGCGGATAACAAAATCAACATTGTTCCCACTACTTCCGAAAGCAACACCCAGACCTATACCATAAAATACCACGGCATTCCTGAGCGGGGTCTCGTCATTTCCACAACCAAATTTGGAAAACGTTCCTTTTTTGGGGACAACTGGCCCAATTTAGCGCGGCACTGGCTTCCCTCCGTGGACCATCCGTACGATAAAGCAAGTGTGGAATTCCGTATTACGGCCCCTGACCATTACGATGTGGTGGCAACCGGCAAAAAACAGGAAGAGAGCAATCTGGAGAACGGGTACAAACTCACCATTTACCAAGAACTGGCCCCCGTGGCCACCAAGGTGATGACCATCGGGGTGACCGAATTTGCATCAAGGGTGGTTGGTGAAGTGGACAACATTGAGGTTTCCGCATGGGTATATCCGCAAAACCGTTTGGAAGGCTTTGGTGATTATACCGTGGCGAAGGACGTTCTGGAGTATTTCATCAATCACATCGGCCCCTATTCGTATGCCAAATTGGCCAATATGCAGGCCAAGACCCAATGGGGCGGACTCGAAAATGCAGGTACCATCGCCTATTTTGAAAATTCCGTGACCGGGAACAAGACTGTGGAACCCTTGATCGCCCATGAGATTGCCCACCAATGGTTCGGCAATTCGGCCACCGAAAAAAGCTGGAACCACGTATGGCTCAGTGAAGGGTTTGCCACCTATTTCTGCATTCTTTATCTGGAAAGTGTGTATGGCGACGAGCGAAGAAAAGAGGAATTGGCCATTGACAAAAAAGAAATCTTTGACTACTACCTTAAAAATCCATCCCCGATCGTAGACCTAACCATCAAAGACCCCATGAAGGTTCTGAGCACCAACACCTACCAAAAAGGAGGTTGGGTATTGAACATGCTGCGTCATAAGTTGGGCAACCACACCTTTTGGGAAGGCATTCAAAAGTATTATGCCACCTACCAAAACAGCAATGCCCTTACCGACGATTTGCGCCATGTGATGGAAGAGGTATCAGGCCAAGATCTAGAGGCTTTTTTCCAACAATGGTTGTTCACCAAAGGACACCCTCAATTAAAATGGAACTGGGACTATAAAAAAGGAAAGGTTATCGTCCATTTGGAGCAAATGCAGGAGCACCATGTGTTTCAATTTCCTTTGGAAATCGGATTGGTCAAAAATGGGCAGACCACTCTGGAAACCATCGAGATGAAGGAACGGTCACAAAGCTTTGAAATCAATACCAAAGAAAAACCTGATTCCGTGGTGTTGGATCCCAACCAATGGACCTTGTTCCAGGATATGGGGAAACGCTAAACACGTTGTCACCATATGATGACATCCTGACATCCAGTATCTTAACGATTATTTTACACTAGACCTGCCTAGGTCTTAAAAATATATTAAGGTTCGCTATTTAGTGTACAAAACCCTCGCTTTGGTATTTATTTTGCAGTGTCATGTTTGACATTTAAAGTGGTTTTCTTGGCGCCACTTGACACAGGAAAGCCACCAAAATAACTGGTGTATAACCTAAAATTTGAGCAACATGAAAAGTACATTGATGTTGGTACCCGCCATGCTCTTGATGGTAAGCTGCCATGGCCAAGAACACAAAACAGATTCAGCAACGGAAAACAAGGACAAAGTTACCGTGGAACAGCCCAAGGGCGACTGGAAGGTAAACCGGGAATTTGACAAGGACGGCAACTTGATCCGGTACGATTCCATTTACACTTGGTCCTCTTCAGATTATGCCGATAAATTGGACCGCATGGACAAGGACAGTTTGTTGCAGTCCTTCACCTCAAGGTTTTCGGGCAGCTTTTCCCCGTTCAATGAGGAAGATTTTCACAGCTTTTTTGCCGATGATTCCCTGTTCACCCAGCGTTTCTTTAAGGAGGATTTCTTTGAAAGCCCCATTGGCAAGGACTTTATGGATCTGGATGAAATCCAGAAACGCATGATGGACATGCAAAAGAAATTCTTGGAACAATACGGCCAAAAACCGAAAACCCAAGAGCCTAAGCAAAGTTGAGTACCTGAGTTTTGTTTGAAAAAAAGGATTCCCCACACAGCAGGTGTTGGGGATTTTTGTTTTTGTTTACGATATAAATTTCTCGAAATTTATTGGTTGATCGATTTAATTAATTTGACAAAGAATCATATTTTCAATGCGGAAGATGATTTAGAAATATTTAAAAAATGGGGATATTTAGCTTTTTGAAAAGAAAACAGCATAACAATTTAATTGGGAAATATGAGAACTATGTTTTAGAAAGAAAATTACTGTCAGTTCATTGCTTTGCTCCCTTTTCTAACATGTTTAGTGATTATCATATATTCCAGACTGAAAAAATGATGAAGGTTTGGGATACTTTCTTTCCCATCGCTATGTGCGGTTACTGTTCGACTCTTGACAACATAATTAATGAGTCAAATGAATATGACTCATTAAAACAAACCGTTAGAAGTCAATTTATAAAAGGAGACGAGATTTTCGATGATTATCGGTCTTTCATCGATACGAAAAATAAAAAAATCGGAGACACGTCTCAGTTAACCTCACTGTGGTTTTCAAAAAACTTTCAAGTATATGGGACTGAAGAACAACGAAGAGTAGCCAATGATTTGAAATTTTTGAATATTATCAACTTGTTTCTGAAATCAGCCTACAATGATAAGGATGCTAATTTTCCAAATTACATATCAACCACTTTTAATGGTGATTTGAAAACTGAATCAGGAATTACACAATATATTCGACTTATGGAATTGTACTGTAAAAAAACATTTGGTCTCATAAAAGAGATGTTGGAGCATTAATTTTGGAAAAATCACTCGCAAAACTCAATATAATTAATTGCGAATAACGTCCTACCTTCAATTGCTGAAAATCTGCTGCGATATTATAACCAAACCGAGAAATACTACCGAACATAAATTAGCTCATTTTCTTTGCATATCGATTTTTACCAATCCCTCAATCCAACCCTAAAAAAATTATACTCTTCTTGATTTATCATCATAAAACCGAGTAATTTCTTATTTTTAGCGCACAAACTAAAAATGACCGACCCATACTTGAAATCCCCTGTACTCCTATTGGCCCTGCTGCTTTTTGGTGTCTACTCCTTTGCCCAAAAGAAAAACGCAGCCTATAACATTCATATCCAAAAAACCGAGGAAACCTTTACCATAGACGGTAAGGGAGATGAGGCCACCTGGCAAAAGGCAGAGCCCGCCAACGACTTTTTTATGGTGCTCCCCATGGATGATCGTAAGGCCACCCAACCTTCGGAAGTGAAAATGGCCTATGACGATAAGCACCTATACCTCCTGGCCACTTTTTTCAAAACCCCTGGGAACACCTATGTGGTGGAGTCGCTACGAAGGGATTTCAATTTTGGGGGCAACGATAATTTTCTGTTGTTCATGGACCCTTTCAACAACCAGACCACGGGATTCAGTTTTGGGGCCAACGCCTATGGCGCACAATGGGACGGCACCATGTCTAACGGGGGCAGTGTGGACCTGAACTGGGACAGCAAATGGGTTTCGGAAGTGGAGCATTACGAAGACAAATGGGTGGTGGAAATGGCCATTCCCTTTAAATCCATCCGTTATGAAAAAGGAGTGAAGGAATGGGGCATCAACTTTTCCCGATTGGATATCAGTACCAACGAAAAGTCGAGCTGGACACCCATTCCTAGGCAATTTCCAACGGCGTCTTTGGCGTTTACAGGCAATCTGGTTTGGGACAATCCTCCCCCAGACCAGGGGCTCAACTATTCCCTCATTCCCTATGTTTTGGGAACGGTTGGTGATTCGAGTATTGATGGTATTACGTATGACAACGACTTTAAGGTGGGCGGTGATGTGAAGCTGGGACTTTCCTCCTCCTTGAACCTGGACCTGACCATCAACCCCGATTTTTCGCAGGTGGATGTGGACCGCCAAGTGGCCAATTTGACCCGCTTTGAACTCTTTTTCCCGGAAAGACGGCAGTTTTTCCTTGAAAATGCGGATCTGTTCTCCAGTTTTGGGTACGAGACCATACGTCCGTTCTTTTCACGCCGTATTGGTTTGGGGGTCCCCATTATTGCGGGGGCACGGGTCAGTGGTAACCTCAACCGGAACCTTCGGTTAGGTCTTATGGACATGCAGACGGAAAAAGTGGACGAAACCGGATTGCCCAGCCAAAACTTTGCGGTATTGTCTTTACAGCAAAAGGTGTTTTCACGTTCCAACATCGGCCTGATGTTTGTCAATAAAGAATCCATGGATTATGAGGCCTTGGCCGATAGTTTAAAGACCACCTACACCAAGTTCAACAGAAACCTCGGGTTGGAATACAATCTGGCATCCAGTGACAATAAGTACACCGGTAAACTGTTCATGCTCAAATCGTTAGGGCCAGAATCTACCGAAAACGGTTTTGCACAAGGGGCCCATTTGGCCTACAGCAGCCGACAATGGAACTGGCGTGTACAACAGGAATACATCTCAAAGAATTTTGTTTCGGAAGTGGGATATGTACCACGGACCAATTATATCAATTTCAATGGCTCGGCCGGATATCTTTTCTTGCCAGCCAGCGAAACAGTGGTCAGCCATGGTCCTACTTTTTCCGGGCAGTATTATTTCGACCCCAGCATGCACACCACAGATTATTTGTCCATTTTGGGGTACCAGGTCAATTTTTTGAACCGAAGTTCCTTTAACCTCAACCTATTTAACGAATATGTGGAACTTTTGGCTCCCTTCGACCCCACCAACACGGATCAAGAAGAATTGGCCACCGGAACACGTCACCATTGGAACGGTGTATACATGGAATACAGTTCAAAACCCAAAAGTCTTTTTACCTATTCTTTTGCAAGTCGTTTGGGACGTTATTTTTCGAGTGGGTACCGAACCAACTTGAATGCACAGTTCGGGTACCGTTTTCAACCCTATGTGAGTTTGGGGGCCACGTTGAGCTATAACAACCTGGATCTGCCCAGTCCTTGGTACACCACCGATTTTTGGCTCGTGGGCACGGAGGCCTATATCACCTTTACGAACAAATTATTTTGGTCCAACCTGTTCCAGTACAACGAGCAGAGCCGAAACTTTAGCCTCAATTCACGGTTTCAGTGGCGATATACCCCGGCATCCGACCTGTTTCTGGTATTCAACAGCAATGAACAATTGTCGCCTCTGGAAGGAAAGGTTTGGTCGTTGACCTTAAAGATGACGTATTGGTTCAATCGGTGATTTTATAGGACATTTTACACAAAACAACCTTGCACAATCAATAAGGAATATTGGTAGCGTGAATCGATATTCACCCTACAATTATTGTTTTTCAATTTTTATTTATTGTTTTTCAATAAATTTTTTATTTTTGAAGTATCTCATTCAAAGTAATTATCATGAAAAAAACACCTATTCTATTTCTTCAAGGCGTGGTTGTGCTCATCGGAATTTTGGCCCTTTTCCTTTTGATCAGATTTCCCTTAATGGAAGGAAGGGCACAAAACTTGGATCTGTTCAGCATTTATACAGATCCCTTTATTTTGTATGGATACGCCGCTTCCATCGCCTTTTTTATAGCCCTATACAAAGCATTCAGATTGCTCGGATATATTGCAAAGGAAAAACTGTTCTCCACCAACTCCATAAAAACCTTGAGAAGCATACGCTATTGTGCCATTGCATCGGGCATTTTAATTGTGTTGGCAGGAGTTTACATCATGATTTTTCATCACAAAGATGACGACCCTGCCGGTTTTTTAGGTATGTGTATCCTGACCACTTTCATCTGCATCGCAGTGGCAACGGCCATTGCCGTATTGGAAAGAATATTACAAAATGCCGTGGATATGAAATCTGAAAACGACCTAACCATTTAAGCTATGCCGATTGTTGTAAACGTGGATGTGATGATGGCAAAGCGAAAAATGTCATTGAACGAGCTCTCAGAAATTGTGGGGCTCACCTTGTCCAACCTTTCCATTTTAAAAACAGGAAAGGCCAAAGCCATACGCTTTAATACGTTGGAAGCCATTTGTAAGGCCCTGGACTGCCAACCTGGGGATATTTTGGAATATGTAAGTGATGAATAAGAGTAAGTGTAACCCTTCATTACTTATCATCTTCAATTGGATGATTTCCTCTACCGTCAAATGACTCCAATGCTCTTTGGGGAAATCCTTTATCCTCAACCCAAATGGTTATCTGGGAATTGTCAGTGGAATTGTAACCGGAAATAGACTAACTTCATTCTTGCCTGCCGACGGGCAGGTATCCGTCTATATTATTTATTCAAACGAATTATATTTAACATTATCTAAAATTTTAACGAAACCTCAAAAGAGCATATGTTTTGGAATAGTACAAAAGGAGAAAAGTTAATGGAGTTTTTTTTAAGAAACATAAATTCGTATCAAAATGGTTATTCACTACGTAATGAGAATAAATCTACTATTAAAAAAATTAAAAATATCGAAAAGGAATGCGAATCAATTATAAACTCAGTTTTAAACTATTTTTCATATCATAAGGATATTGAATTGACTGATATGTACCTTGATTTAAAAAAAAGCAAATATGATTTCTGGGAAAAACTCTTTTTTCACTGTACGGTTTTGTCGACAACAGAGATACTATTGGAAAGTTCTGATTTTGAAAAAAACAAAGCGGTAACTCGTAGTATTTCAGCCTATTCTAATGAACTAAATGAGATTAGAAAATATAGTGATGGGGGTGTTGAATATGTTACTTTGAGATTGGATTTAATAAAATCAAAAATTGAAATGAATTTAATAACCATTCCGAAATTGTTCCATAAAGGCTAAAATACTAGGTAACAATGGCCACATATACAACCTAAAACTTCCTTTAATTTTACTTAATATTCTTCAAATTGATCACCTCTTGCTCGGTCAAATGGCGCCAGTGCCCTCTTGGTAGATCTTTTTTGGTAAGACCGGCAAAGATCACACGGTCCAATTTGGTCACTTCATAGCCTAAATGTTCAAAGATGCGGCGCACAATCCGGTTGCGACCACTGTGGATCTCGATGCCGAGTTCCCTTTTGGGTGCTCCTTGGATAAAACTGATGCTGTCCACCTCGATCGGGCCATCTTCCAACTCCAAACCGGCTTCAATTTTATGAAGATCGGCAACACTCAAACTTTTGTCCAAATGCACATGATAGATCTTCCGCACGCCGTGTTTCGGGTGGGTAAGCTTTTTGGTCAAGTCGCCGTCATTGGTAAAGAGCAACAATCCCATGGTGTTCCTGTCCAACCGTCCCACAGGCAATAAACGGGCGTTACTGGCACTGGAAATCAATTCCATTACGGTTCGTCTCCCCTTTTCGTCACTAGTGGTGGTGATAAAGTTTTTAGGTTTGTTCAGTAAGATGTATTCCTTCTTCTCCATACTGAGCCTTTTGCCATCAAAACGCACATCATCGGAACGTTTTACCTTGTAACCCATTTCGGTGACAGGTTTGCCGTTCACCGTTACGTTGCCAGCAGCGATATAGGTGTCCGCTTCCCTTCGGGAACAAATACCGGCATTGGCAATGTATCGGTTCAAGCGGATCTCATCGGGATTGGATTTTTTTTGTGGAGCAGCCTTTTTTGGTTTTGGGGCAAATTTTTTGCCGTATGGTTTTGGGGAATTGCCCCCTTCACGGCTATTTCTTGAAGGTTTACCTTTTCGGTTATTGTCTGATCTCGTCATCAGTCATCAATTTTTTGCAAATGTAATCTTTTTCGGGTCCAAAAAACCTCGGGGGCAAATAATTACAAAATACGGTTCAGCACCACATCCACATTGATCAAGAGAATACTGATCACCCCTGCCACGATGATAAATTTCAAAATATTGTGCAGCCAAACGTAGTGCTTTTTGCCTTGGGCCTTCCACAGCAACACCAGAAAAACGATCAGCAAGATAATGCTCGCCGCAAAGTAGAGATACATGTACCCCACATCAAAAGTCTTAATCAATAGAAAGGCAGGAACCAGAGTCAGAAGAACCAGAAACGTAATCAACATTTTTGATGTTCTGGGACCATAAATGATGGGAATGGTCCTATAATTTTGGGCCATATCCCCGGCCATGCTTTCCATATCCTTGATCATTTCGCGGGCCAAAATCAACAGGAAAAGAAAAAGGGCATGTACAAAAATGACTGTTTTAAAATTGTGGTAATACACGAACACCACAAAAAAGGGAGCAATGGCCAAAGTGGCCGAAACCAGGTTGCCCAAAAAGGGTATTCGTTTCAGTCGATGTGAATAATACCAAATACCAAAAATATAGGCCGAAAAGAACAGAACGGCCCTAAATGAGATATAACTGGCCGCGAATACCGCTAAAAAGTTCAGGATAAAATAAGTAGTAAGCTTAAAGTTCTGGCTCACCAAACGGTCCAACATACTTTTGGTGGGTTTGTTGATCAGATCTTTCTCGGCATCGTAAAAATTATTGATGATATACCCACTTGCTATGACGAGGGCCGAAGCGGTAACAATCAAAAAAAGGTTGAGGTCGAAAATTACCTTTCGCAAGGGTATTTCTGGTGCCAGTATGTAGATGGATGCCAAATATTGGGCTAGGGTAATCACCAAAATATTATACCCGCGCACCACAGAAAACAGACTCAATAGCTTAAAAAGCAGGAGTTTGTTTTTTCTACTAAGCATGGGATTGCTTTTAGAAGTTGTACACTACCTCTAAGTTATAATCTTTCAGTGCCTTTTTGGCCTTTTCTAAATCCTCGGTAAAGCCCAAAATGTAACCTCCACCTCCAGATCCACAGAGTTTTAGGTAGTAATCATTGGTTTCAATGCCCTGTTGCCAAAGTTGGTGAAACTTGGCGGGAATCATCGGTTTGAAGTGATCTAAGACCACGTGGGAAAGTTGTTTCAGGTTCCCAAAAAGGGATTTTACGTTTCCGTTCAAGAAATCTTCCACACAGGCATCAGTATGTTTGATGAACTGGTTCTTGACCATGTTGCGGAAACCTTCCTGTTTCATTTTCTCCATGAAAATCTGTACCATGGGAGCCGTTTCCCCAGTCATTCCACTGTCCAACAAAAACACGGCACCCTTACCATTGGTATTTTGGGAAGGAATACTGGTGGATTCAATATTATCTTGGGAATTGATCAAAATGGGCAAGCTCAGGTAGCTGTTCAAAGGATCTAACCCTGAAGATTTTCCGTGGAAAAAAGATTCCATTTTACCGAAAATCTTTTTCAACTGCAGCAATTTGTCCCGGGTCAAATTTTCAAGAACGGTAATCTTGTCCTTGGCGTAACGGTCGTAAATGGCTGCGACCAAGGCCCCGCTGCTTCCGATACCATACCCTTGGGGGATGGAACTGTCGAAATACATACCGTTGGCAATATCAGCTTCCATAGCCTCCATATCAAAAGAAACCAAATCCTTGTCCTGGTTTTCCAAATTCCTCAGATATGCCGCGAAAGCTTTCAAGCTTGCATTGGATTTTTGGGCCATCTCAGAGGGATTGTTGTCCCATTTCAATGCCCCTTTGAAAAAATTATAGGGAATGGAAAGTCCTTTGGAATCTTTGATGATACCGTACTCCCCGAAAAGTAAAATCTTTGAATAGAATAGTGGACCTTTCATATGCTTACACTAAGATACAAACTATTTTGTTTAATTTTTCAAAAAATACGATAAACAAAACTATTCGATCTTTCAAATTGTACTTTTTGATAAAAAGCAACGCAAAGAACGTAAAAAAAGTGCTTATCGTCTCATTTTTAGCTATTTATTTTTTTGGCCCCGAGGCCTACCCTGTCATGGATGTAATGGCCATTTTCACAGTGCATCGCCAATTCTTCATCAATAAATTGATGTACTGTTTGCTTTACATGATCGGGATAGAGCAAATGTACATTGGCTCCCGCATCCAGGGTAAAACATACCGGTACTTGGGTAGCTTCCCTAAAACTCCAGATTTTATGAATAATGGCCAACGTATCGGGTTTCATCAACATAAAATAGGGCATACTCGTCATCATCATGGCATGAAGTGTCAGTGCCTCGCTCTCGACCAATTTGATGAATCCATCCAAATCCCCATTGGCAAAAATGGGTTTTAAGGCATCCATATTTTGTAGAGCCTGTTGAAACCGGTTTCCGGCATACGGATGTCCGTGCATCAATTGGTGGCCCACCGTGCTGCTCACTTGCTTTTCGCCCTTGTGCACCAACAAAATGGTGTCTTGGAAGGTTTTGAAAATCCCATCCACCTTAAAAGGATATTGTATCCCGTACAAATTGGAACTTCCAGGAATATGGTCATGCACTCCAAACTCGATCAAAGGACCTTCTATACTCCTACAAGCACTTCCCGATCCCAATCGGGCCAAAAAGGAGGCCTTGGTATTGAAGTATTCTTGGTTCACATCTGGCACCATGCCTCTTTCCATATCCAACAAACAAAGGGAAAGGGCCGCCATGCCACTGGCCGAACTGGCAATACCGCTGCTGTGAGGAAAGGAATTGGACGTTTCTATTATAAAATGATACCCCTTCAAAAAGGGCAAATACGCTTGTACCCGCTCAAAAAAAGTATGGATCTTCGGCTTAAAATCTTCCTTGGGCTTCCCATCAAACAAAAGATCAAAAGAAAAATCCCCTGCTTTTCCCTTCTTTTCAAAAGTCACCGAAGTGGTGGTCGCGCAAGCATCCAACGTAAAGCTTATGGAAGGATTGGCAGGAATCTGAACCGGCTTTTTGCCCCAATATTTCACCAATGCGATATTGCTAGGTGCTTTCCAGGTAAACTTGCCTTTGGTAGGCAGATTTTCATAAGATTCGGGCAGAAAATCTTTTTCCGTCATTGAACGATGTTTGGACAAATATAAGGTGCCGTGCCCTTACAGGAAATCGGATTCAAATAAATTCTTATTTTAGATGCACTCGTACCAACCATGAAAAAAAGAATCGTTTACATAGCCATCAGCGTCGCCGTTTGCCTTTTGATCGGTTTTCTATCGAGCATTGCCACGCAGAGTTCGGTAAATGATTGGTACGTTACCCTGAACAAGCCCAGTTTTACCCCGCCCAATGCTTTATTTGCACCAGTGTGGACCGCACTCTATATTTTGATGGGGGTTTCCGCTGGAATTGTCTGGTCCAAAGGATACCACCATATTTGGGTAAAAACGGCACTCTATCATTTTGTGTTCCAGTTATTGTTCAATGCCCTGTGGAGCATTGTATTTTTTGGCCTTAAGAACCCTTTGTTGGGATTGGTGGTCATTTTGATCTTATTGACCTTGATCATGCTCACCATCAGATGGTTTCGGGTCATCAGTAAGTCGGCCGCTTTGTTATTGGTGCCCTACCTACTTTGGGTTGCCTTTGCCTCGGCACTCAACTACAAAATTTGGGAGCTCAATCCTTAATGGTCATTTCTAAAAGCTTTTGCATTGTTTTTAAATTCCGGGTGGTTGCCTCCACTTTCAGTTTTCGTTCAATCAAGTTATTGTTAAGTTTGGCATTTCCATATCCTTTTTTGCAGACCAGATAAACACATTGATCTGTGATGTGAAAATCCTCGTTCTCAAACTGCTGTTCGTTGAATTGGTCCACTAAACTTTTTTCAGGAGGATTTTTCAAGAGCACAAAATACAGTCTGTTCTCTTCCTCATCCGCAAATGGATTGGTTTTTAAAATGGATTCAACCGCTTCCTGAGTAACCGCCAAAGTTGGAACATCAAATCCAAAATCCTTTAGAATAACTGCATGTACCACATCCTGAATTTTTTCCTTCCCTTCAATATCGGTATCGAAAATAACATTGCCACTTTGGATATAGGTCTGCACATTTTGGAGCCCGATGTGCTCCAAAGAATCCCGGAGTTCGGTCATTTTAATCTTATGGTGACTTCCCAAATTAATGCCCCTGAGCAATGCGATATAGGTTTTCATGTTCCTTTGGATTCGTTTCTAGAAGTAATTTTAGTAAATTCAAGCGCACTTAAATTAATAAAATGAGCAAATATATCCTTGCTTTGGACCAAGGTACCACTAGTTCCCGGGCCGTGGTCTTCGACCAAAAGGGGACCATCATATCCGTAGCACAAAAAGAATTCACCCAAATATTCCCAAAACCCGGATGGGTTGAACATGATCCCGATGAAATTTGGGCCACACAAGCCGGAATGGCCGCTGAAGCGGTCAGCAAAAAAGGACTCAAAGCCGAGCAAATGGCCGCCATCGGTATCACCAACCAACGCGAAACCGTTGTGGTCTGGGACAGAAAAACCAGTGAACCCATCTATAATGCCATCGTTTGGCAAGACAAACGCACTGCTGCCTATTGTGATGATTTGAAACGACAGGGAAAATCGGACATGATCCGAGAAAAAACTGGTCTGGTCATCGATTCCTATTTTTCAGGAACCAAGGTCAAATGGATATTGGATAATGTGGAGGGCGCCAGGGAAAAAGCCGAAGCTGGAGAACTCGCCATGGGAACAATCGACACCTGGCTCATTTGGAAAATGACCGAAGGCAAGCTTCATATTACCGATGTCACCAATGCTTCGCGTACGTTATTGTTCAACATCAATACCATGGATTGGGACGATGAGCTTTTGGAACTGTTGACCGTTCCGAGAAAAATGCTCCCAGAAGTAAAGCAATCCAGTGAGGTCTATGGGCATACCTGCCCCAATTTCTTCGCATCCAAAATTCCCATTGCTGGGATTGCTGGGGACCAACAAGCAGCCCTCTTCGGCCAAATGTGTACCAAAAAAGGCATGGTAAAGAATACCTACGGCACCGGTTGTTTTATGTTGATGAACATTGGCGAACAACCCATCGTATCAAAAAACAATCTCTTGACCACCGTGGCCTGGAAAATTAACGGGAAGACCCACTATGCACTTGAGGGAAGCATTTTTATTGCCGGGGCCGTGGTGCAATGGCTGCGCGATAGTTTAAAGATTATCAAAAACTCTTCGGACGTTGAAAAATTGGCCAGTTCTGTGGACAGTTCCGAAGGAGTGTATTTTGTTCCTGCCTTTGCAGGGCTTGGCGCACCCCACTGGAACCAACATGCCCAGGGAACCCTTTTTGGCCTTACCCGTGGCAGCACCGATGCCCACATTGCCCGTGCCGCCTTGGAATCCATCGCCTACCAAACCATGGATATTTTGAAGGCTATGGAGGCCGATTCTGGGATTTCCATAAAAGAATTACGTGTGGATGGTGGCGCTACAGTCAATGATATGCTCATGCAATTTCAGGCCGATGTATTGAATACGGTTACGGTACGACCAAGGATTGTGGAGACCACGGTCATGGGTGCCGCGTATTTGGCTGGGTTGGCTGTCGGCTACTGGGAAAGTCCCGAAGAAATTCAGGATATCTGGCAGACCGATGCGCGTTTCAACCCGTCAACAAACCGGGAATCCATTGACGAAGGAATCCGAGGTTGGTACCGTGCCATTAAAGCATTGGAATATTGGACCGAAAATCCTTGAATCATCAACCCTTAAAAAACAAACAAACATATGACTCCATTTGTTGCAGAGATTGTGGGCACCTTTTTGCTCATGCTTATGGGATGCGGCGTAAACGCCAATGTTTCTTTACAAAAAACTTACGGCAATGGTTCCGGATGGATCGTGATCACCACGGGATGGGCCTTTGCGGTCTATACAGGGGTGGTGGTCGCAGGACCACATAGCGGGGCACACCTGAACCCTGCGGTCACTATCGGGTTGGCCGTGGCAGGGGAATTTCCATGGGATACCGTACCTGGCTACATTTTGGCACAGTTTATTGGGGCCATGCTTGGTGCCTTTTCAGTTTGGCTTATCAATAAAGATCATTTTGACGCTACCGAAGATGGGGATACCAAAAGGGGGGTGTTCTGTAATGCCCCTGCCATTCCCAATACGTTCCTGAATCTCTTGACGGAAATACTGGGCACCTTCGTTTTGGTATTTGCCGTACTTTATTTTACCGATGCGGTTATTTCTTCGGACAATACCATTATTGGACTAGGTTCGCTAGGTGCCCTACCAGTCGCCTTGATCGTTTGGGGCATTGGCCTTTCGTTGGGAGGTACCACGGGCTATGCCATTAATCCGGCCAGGGATATGGGACCACGGATTGTCCATGCCCTAGTGCCTATAAAAAACAAAGGAAGTAATGGTTGGGAATATTCCTGGATACCTGTTGTGGGACCCATTTTAGGGGCTGCATTGGCAGCTGTAATGGCCATGGTATTGCAATAGACTACTTGTCATGAAAAATTCTTACTGAATTTTTCCCAAAATTCTATTTGATACTCGTCTAATGAAAGTATGGTTTGAAAGTCATTTTTTTCAATCGAATCAGAATCTAAATACTGATGTCCTTTATCTGAATTTCTATAAAGCATTATAGCTTTTTGGTGAAACTCATCCCACTTTTTAGATGTCAACCTCCATTCATAATGGTTATTTACTTTTATGAACCCTTCATCTATCTCTGTCAAACACAACAAAAGAGGTATTTGATATCTCATATCAATCAATTTTAAATCTTTCATATCGATTTTCTCTTCTCCTTTGGATAATCTGTCAAAAACTGTTTCCAATTCCAACAACCCATAAATATCTACTGAGATTAGTATACTGTCTTCTCCTTTAAAATCTTCATAAAAACCTATTCTTATATATTTCATTTTGGGCAAATTCTTCAATTGTTGAATCTTCATTCAGATGTGATTGCTTGGGCCGCCAAATAGGCCCCTGTCCAAGCATTTTGAAAGTTGAAACCACCCGTAATGGCATCCACATTGATGATTTCCCCCGCAAAATAAAGTGTGGGATGTATCTTACTCTCAAAGGTCTTAAAGTTGATTTCCTTAAGGTCCACACCCCCGGCGGTCACAAATTCTTCTTTAAAGGTGCTCTTGCCATCTACCTTAAAGATGCTTGCAGTAAGTTGTTCTGCCAAATCTTGAAGTTTTTCCTTGGTCAAATCTGCCCATCTTTCATCCTGCCCAATGCTGGCCGCTTGTACCAATTTGGCCCACAACCGTTTTGGGATTTCGACCGCATGGGTACGCAAGACTGTTTTCTTGGCCTCCAATTCCTTCACTTTCCTTAAATAGGCCTCCATGGATTCCGTG
The DNA here is from genome assembly GCF_003584165.1 of Flagellimonas aequoris. Classification (GTDB taxonomy): domain Bacteria; phylum Bacteroidota; class Bacteroidia; order Flavobacteriales; family Flavobacteriaceae; genus Flagellimonas; species Flagellimonas aequoris. The sequence continues at coordinate 223,221 of NZ_QXFJ01000023.1, forward strand.
GTGTACTCTGGGGTCCAATTGACTTTTATTCTAAAGGAATAATGGTAATCGTGGAGGATATTGGCCCCCCAAGCGCTCAACTTTAGTATTGCCGGGCCGCTCAGTCCCCAATGGGTGACCAGCACAGGGCCTTCGGACAATAGAACCGGTTCTTCCTTGGATAGGCTTTTTAGGTCAAGTTCTTCCTTAGCTGTGGCAAACATTTTTTTGGGCATTACTTCCAGAGCTGCGTGGGTACTCACTCCTTGTATACCATTCAATCTTTCATCGTTGATATTGAAAGTGAACAAGGAAGGGGTTGGGGGTACAATATGGTGGCCAATAGCCTCCAATTGTTCCCAGATTTTCGGATTGCTGCCCGTGGTCAACAACAATTTTTTGGCAAAGTAATGTTTGTTCATAGTGGTCACTTGCCATCCCTTTTCCACCTTCTTGAAAGCTTTTACCGAGCTATTCTTCAGCACCTGTACCCCCAATTTATTGGATTCTCCAAGAAAGCAGTCAATAATGGTCTGGGACGAATCACTGATTGGGAACACCCTACCATCCTCCTCAATCTTGAGAGGTACACCACGTTCTTCAAAAAAGGCCATCACGTCCATAGGGGCATATTTGTGGAAAGGTCCCAAAAGCTCCTTTTCGCCACGTGGGTAATTTGTAGTCAGTTCTTTGGGGGAAAATTCACCGTGGGTGACATTACAACGCCCACCACCTGATACTTTTACCTTGGATAGTACGCTTTTCCCCCGTTCAAAAATGGCAACTTTTAGGTGAGGTGCCTTTTCAGCAATATGAATGGCCGCATAGAATCCGGCCGCACCACCGCCTACGATAATGACATCGAACATTACTTCACTCGTTCCGGATAGTTGGTAATGATACCGTCCACCCCGAAATCCTCCATCTTTTGGATGTCTTCGGGTTCATTTACCGTCCAAGTGTACACTTTAAATCCTTCATCATGAATCTTGGCAGTGTTCTCCCTGGTCAAGGTCTTATAATTGGGGTTTATGGCAACAGCGTTTAATTCCTTGGCTATATCCATAGCCTTTATTGGGTCTTCGTCCGTAAGAATGGCTATTTGGATGTCCTTGTTATAACCTCGCATCGCTTTAAGTTCATCCCACTTAAAACTGGAAATCAGAATATTCTCGGGTAACCATCCCTTGTCCTCAATATAATGGGTGACAATTTTGTTAACCCTATCTGCCGTTCCTGCACCTTTCAATTCAATGTTCAAGGCCACTTTATTGTCTATAGTTTTCAGAACATCCTTCAGCTCGGGAATCTTATGATTACCCTCCAAGGTAAGCTGTCTCACTTCCACAATATTATAGTCCTCAATTTTTCCGCCCCCATTGCTTAGTCTTGACACGTCCTCGTCATGGAACACCACAATTTCTCCGCTTTTTATTTTGAAGACATCGATTTCTATCATATCTACCCCAAGCTCCATTGCCTTTTGAATGGATGCCAGCGTATTTTCCGTTTCATGGCCCATGGCTCCCCGGTGTCCTATGACCAATGGTTTTGAATCAATCATTTTACAACTATTGAAAATGAAAATGGCCGCCAGTGCCACCATCAAGTTTTTATTCATCTTTGGTTTGTTTTGGATTTTAAAAATACAACTTGAAAGTGAAACGAAAGGTATTTTAGAATTTAGAAAACCGTAAAAAATTCACATCAAAATATCAATTATTTAATTTTTTGTATATTATTTTGATTATATGTGAATTATAATTTGATACATTTATCATATCAATAACCAATTAAAGCAATTCCTATGTTTTCAAAATCCAATTTACTGGCCACTTTGGTGGGAACCATTGTTATGTTTTTCTTGGGATACCTAATTTGGGGTATTGCCACTGCAGATTTTTTTGAGGAGCATTCCATCATCAACGTCATGAAAGAAGTCCCTGATTTGGGGATGATTGCCTTGGCGAACCTTATCGCCGTTTTTGCTTTGAGTACCCTTTACGGTAAATGGGCCCGCGGTCATCACTCACTGAGCCAAGGGTTCCAATTTGGCGCATGGATCGGTGTCTTTGTAGGGATAGGCATGGGACTACTAAACTATGGAACTACGGAATTCATGGATCTGATCGGCTACATGGCCGAGGCTGTTCTTGATATCATATTCTACGGAATCCTAGGTGCGGTAATTGCATTTATGTATCAAAAAACCGCTGCCAAGGAATAAAAACAAATGACCGATCACAAATTATGCGGATTGCCGAAGAAGCAATCCGCTTTTTTTATTTCCCTACGCTAAAGATATAAGACTGAAGGGGCTCCAATTCAATGGCCATGGTCCCTTGACCATTCACAATAGAGAGTTTTGTGTTGAACGCACCATACAGTTTTTCCTGTAACGGATAGTCACCATCCTTCAACTGCCATTTTGATAGTACATCTTCAGGTATCCTCAGGTCAAGCGCATAACTTTTCTCCGTATCAAAATTGGAAACAATGATGAGTTTTTCATTATCGGACCACCGCACATAGGAAAGTATCCGATGATCATAATGTTCCGTGTTTTCTTTATTATAAAAATGGATGTCTTGGTATTCCCCCATCAAAGCATCACTTTGAATCGTGAAATTCAACAGACGTTTGTAAAAATCCCGTAGGTCTTTCTCTTCATCTGAAAGTTGGCCTCCATCAAACTTTTTATTGTTCATCCATCGCTGATGATGCGGCACCCCGATATAATCGAAAATTGACGTCCGGGAAGGTTTACCAAAACCTGCATCTTCGGCACCGGGTTCCCCAACTTCCTGTCCAAAATAAATCATGGTAGGCGATGTACTGATCGTGGCCGAAACCACCATTGCCGGTTTGGCAATCTCCGCACGGCCCACAAATTCAGGGCTTGCAATACGCTGCTCATCATGGTTCTCCAAAAAGTGGAGCATGTGGTGCTCAATATCGGCCATTCCCTTTTGTACCACAGGAATATGGTCCGTCCATCCGTAGCCTTTCATGATGTGCTTGATGCTGTCATAAAGCTCCACCTTATCGTAGAGGTAATCCATTTTGCCCTTAAAAATATAATCCCGGTACAAACTGGGATTGTAAACCTCGGCCAGCAAAAAAGCATCGGGGTTCTTCATTTTGATACTGGAATTGAGATAGCTCCAAAATTCCACGGGGACCATTTCGGCCATATCGAAACGAAAACCATCCACACCAAAATCCAGCCAGTACAAAGCTATGTCCTTGAACTTGTGCCATGAATCGGGCAGGGTCTTGTCTTTCCAAAAGTCATAATGGACCTGATAATCCTTGCCCCCGAAATCGTCGGGCAATTCCACAAAATCCTCGGTCCCATCCGGTTTTATCCCATAATTGATCTTTACGGTTTCATACCAATCGTAAAAATCAGGTTGGGCCAATCGGGAACCGTTTCCTGTCCATTTGGCCGGATTTTCCTCAAATTTGGAATCGGCCAATGCATTTTTCTCCCCTCCCAAAGGCAAGTATCCTTCTTTCCATTCAGGCACCTTGAAGGCTTGACCGGGGATATAGTAAAAGTTATTGTTGACATCATACTCTTTAGAGGTGTCATCTGTTGCCCCAAAATCTTCCACTCCTTCAGGGTTAGTCTTCCCTTCATAATTGCGAGCCACATGGTTGGGAACAATATCGATAATCACTTTCATCCCCACCTTGTGTGTCCGTTCAATCAGTTGTTTGAATTCTTCCAAACGCTTTGCGGGATCTGTGGCCAAATCTGGGTTGACATTGTAGTAGTCCTTTACCGCATAGGGAGATCCAGCTCGACCTTTCACCACATCCGGGTCATCATTGGAGATTCCGTAAGCCGTATAATCATGGATCAAGGCATGGTGCGGCACGCCGGTATACCAAATATGGGTGATGCCGAGGTCTTTGATTTCGTTCAGGGCTTTCTCGTCAAAATCGGCAAACTTGCCCACTCCATTTTCTTCAATAGTGCCCCAAGGTTTATTGGTGGTATTGGTATTTCCGAACAAACGGGTGAACACTTGGTAGACTACGGTTTTCTTTTTCATTGGCAGCTCAACTTGTTTCTGGTCGGTTTCATATTTGCATGAAGATAACACCCCTAGCACTACCAGAAAAGTGATGAAGCGATTGGTTTTCATGCCCTCGTCTTTTTGCCCGGGAGCAATTCAACGGATTTGCCATGGACCTTAATGGTCAGGGCATCATTTCCCGTAAGCTCGAAAAAGGTCCCTTCCTTGGAGGCAGTCATGGTGACGATCTGCTCCCTAAAATTGACCTTGAAGGAGAAAGAGTTCCATTGTTCCGGTATCTGTGGTTCAAAGCTTAAGGCATCGTCCAATACCCGCATGCCACCAAAACCTTCCACGATGCTCATCCAAGTTCCTGCCATGGAGGTAATGTGCAATCCTTCCTCCACTTCCTTGTTATAATCGTCAAGATCCAACCGTGAAGTCCTCAAATAGAAAGTGTACGCTTGTTCCATCCTACCCAATTTAGCCGCCTGAATGCTATGCACACAGGGTGACAAAGAGGATTCGTGTACCGTAAAGGGTTCGTAGAAATCAAAATGGCGTTCCAGGTCCTCCTTGCTGAAGTGGTCCTCAAAAAAATAATATCCTTGGAGTACATCGGCCTGTTTTATATATGGTGAACGTAAGATGCGATCCCAACTCCATTTTTGGTTGATGGGCCGTTGCGAGCTATCCAAATCTTGTACCTTGATCATATCCTTGTCCAAAAAGCCATCCTGCTGCAAGAACACTTGATGTTTTTCGGAATACGGGAAGTATATGTTGTCCGCAACCTTGGTCCAATCCTTAATCTCGGCTTCGGTCAACTTGGTCTTGGCCATGATCCTTCCGTAATCATCAGCATACTCTCCGGCCACTTTGCCGATCTGCTCGATGGCGTACTCAATACACCATTTGGCAAGGTAATTGGTATACCAGTTGTTGTTGACATTGTTCTCGTACTCGTTTGGTCCGGTAACCCCCAACATTACATATTGCTGCTTATCCTGAGAAAAATTGACTCGTTGGTACCAGAACCTTGCGATTCCGATCAGTACTTCCAATCCCATTTTAGGGATATAACTATAATCCCCTGTAAATCGATAGTAGTTATAGACGGCAAAGGCAATGGCCCCATTCCTGTGAATCTCTTCAAAAGTAATCTCCCATTCATTGTGGCACTCCTCCCCGTTCATGGTCACCATCGGGTATAAAGCAGCTCCATTGGTAAAGCCCAATTTTTCCGCATTCTCTATGGCCTTGGGCAAATGGTTGTACCGGTATTGAAGCAAGTTCCACGCCACCTGTTGGTTTTTGGTCGCCATATAGAACGGAAGGCAATAGGCCTCGGTATCCCAATAAGTACTTCCTCCGTACTTTTCCCCGGTAAATCCTTTGGGTCCAATATTCAATCGGGAATCCTTGCCCAAGTAGGTTTGATTGAGTTGGAATATATTGAAACGGATACCCTGCTGCGCCTTTACATCCCCCTCGATGGTGATGTCACTCATCTCCCAGATATGGCCCCATGCCTCTTTCTGCTTTTGCAGTAAGGCCTCGAACCCCAAATCAGAAGCTTTATCCAAAACTCCATTGGCTGTGGTACAGAGTCCTTCTTTGGGATGGTTGCGGTCTACGGTATATCCTCCAAACTTTATTAGTGTAATGGTTTCATTTTTCGCTGCTTTGACAGAATAGGCATGTGCTACCAGGGTTTCGGTCTGTTCAACTTTTGGTGCGGCTTCCATTTTCTCTCCATCCACAAAAATTTCGGCCTGCATGAAGGTGCAAACGGCAAAATTGGTCTTCATGGTGTGGGATTCCACAAAGGCCCTATTTCCTTCTGAAGCAATCTTGGTTATGCTCCAAAATTTATCGTCCCAGTTGCTGTCCATATTTTTGATACCTCCATCCAAGTAGGGCTCCATGGCCACTTCAGCATCTCCATTCAGCACTTGAAGGTTGTATTGAATGGCACCGGTTTCATCCAAATCAAGACTCAAAAAGCGAACCACATCCACCGCAACTTCCAATCCACTGGGCAAAGTGGCCACAAAGCTTCTTTTGTACCATCCTTCCTTCATATTGAGTTCACGACGGAAGTTTTCGACTTTTTTGCAAGTGTTCAAATCCAAGGGCTCTTGGTTGATGACCACGTTGATCCCTATCCAATTGGGTGCATTGAGCACTTTGGCAAAATATTCGGGATACCCATTTTTCCACCATCCCACACGGGTCTTATCTGGATAATAAACCCCTGCTATATAACTGCCCTGGAAAGTTTCCCCGGAATACTGTTCTTCAAAATTGGCACGTTGTCCCATGGCCCCATTTCCTATGCTGAATAGGCTTTCGGAGGATTTGACCCTTTCACGATCAAAACCTTCTTCAATAATGGACCAAGAATCGGCTTTTATATAATCCTGATTCATTGATAATTATAATCTTGATGAGCTAATGTACACATCCTACGGTTTAGGATGTCGCAAACTTAATGAAATATGGAATCCCTAATAACAAGTGTAGGTTCTAAAATTTTGGTTTGGTAGGTTTCTTCCTCTTCCTCGCTTTCCACTTGATCGATGAGCATCTTGGCAGAGACCTCCCCCATTCTTTCCCCATGCTGGGAAACCACGGTAAGGCTCGGGTTGGCATATTTGGAGAGTAGACCATCGGTGAATCCAATGAACGAAATATCCTCTGGGATCTTGAGTCCCTTTTGCTGGGCCAGTCTCATACTGTAAACGGCAAATATCTCGTTTACACATAGGACCGCATCCAATTCTTGGCTGTCCATGAACTTCTTGATGCTCTTTTCGTCCATTTCCATGGATGGTAGTTTAAGCACTTTACTTTCATCCACCCCAAGGTCACTTTCTTCAAGAGCCCTAATATAGCCCATGGTCCTTGCCTTGCTGACGCTTAAATAGTCATCGGTAGTAATCAGGGCAATGTTCTTTTTCCCCTGTTCGATGAATTTCTTCGTGGCCATATAAGCGCCCAGTTCATCATCAATGATGACCTTGTCGCAATCTATTTCATTGGTGATCCTATCGAAAAGCACCACGGGAATTCCCTGTTCGGTAACTTCCTTCAAGTGGTTAAAGTCCCCCTTTTGTTGCGTTTCAGAGGAAAGTGACATGATGAAACCGTCTATACTTCCGTTGGCGAGCATTTCCATATTGATGACTTCCTTGTCAAAAGACTCTTCCGAAAGGCACACTATAACATTGTAGCCTCTGGCATTGGCATACTTTTCTATCCCGCGGATTACCGTGGTAAAAAAATGGTGTACAATGTCCGGGATGACCACCCCAATATTCTTGGTCCTTTTATTTTTAAGGCTAATGGCAATATTATTGGGCTTGTAGTTATAAAGCTTGGCAAAAGCCTGTACTTTTTCCTTGGTATCCCTACTGATTTCCTCACTATTCTTGAGTGCCTTGGAAACGGTGGAAATGGACACCTCAAGTTCTCTGGCAATATCTTTTAAGGTAATCTTTGCTTTCAAAGTGGTAAAAATTTAGTCCGTTTGGCATCAGCGCGGGAAATTACTCAATATTGAAAAAAAGAAACGGGCAAAATCCTTTTTTAACAAAAACGGATAATAAACGCAAGGAAACATTCCCTGAAACGTTAACACAATCAAAAAATAAAAACACTATATTAGTGGTCGTGTTATGGATTTCACCAAATATCTTAAGTTATTTTGTGATTTAAACAAATGTACTCAATAAGTTTTGCCAACCCCTCATGTATCTAAAGTTATTAACACGAAACCGTTTTCGTGATGCATTGCGATATGCTTAAATTTTGATTAACATTATTTTTATATATGTTTAACACTTGAATTAAAATTAACTAAACTTAAAATTAATTATTTATGAAGATTACGCTACTAAAAAGCTTTTTGTTGCTTGGGGCATTCTTATGCTTTGGCATGATAAAGGCTCAGACAGTATCAGGTACCGTTTCTGACGCAAATGGGCCTTTGCCAGGGGCGAGCGTATTGGTAAAAGGTACTACCAATGGTACGCAGACCGATTTTGACGGTAATTACACCCTAAATGGCATCGATGGTACGGCTACTTTAGTGTTTAGTTACATTGGCTTCAAGACCGTGGAAATTGCGGTCAATGGCCAATCTACTATTAATGTAACCTTGGAAGAGGATGCACAGGCCCTTGATGAAGTGGTGATCATTGGTTATGGTCAGACCACCGTAAAAGATGCGACCGGAGCCGTTGCGGTTGTTACGTCCGAGGACTTCAACCAAGGTGTGATTGCTTCGCCTGAGCAATTGATCCAAGGTAAGACTGCCGGTGTTCAGATTACCCAAAGTAGTGGTGAACCGGGAGCAGGCATCAATGTAAGGATTAGGGGTACGAGTTCCGTTCGTTCCAACAACAACCCACTTTTTGTAGTGGATGGTATGCCGCTTTCAGGTGAAAGTACTTCTGCGGATGGTGCCGATGTTGGTACAGGTTCAAGTTCAGCAAAAAACCCATTGAACTTCCTTAACCCAAACGATATTGAGAGCATCAGCATCCTTAAAGATGCCTCCGCAACCGCCATTTATGGTTCTAGAGGTGCGAATGGGGTTGTGATCATTACTACCAAGAGCGGTAAAACTGGTAAAGGGCAGTTTGAGTTCACTTCAAACTTGAGCTACTCAACCCCTGCCAAAAGGTTTAATCTATTGAACAGGAACGAATTCCTGACCGCATTGCCAAATTATGGCGGTGACCCTAACGCACTGGATTATGGGTATGATACAGACTGGCAAGAGCTTATTCTCAGAAGTACTGCCTCCCAAAACCAAAACCTTTCCTACTCCAAAAACTATGGAAGTGGAAATGTTCGTGCCTCTTTTGGGTACGGAAAACAATTTGGTGTTGTTGAAGGGTATGCCCAAGAGCGACTTACTGGTAGGATCAACGCTTCACAGCGTTTCTTAGAAGATAAATTGAAACTGGACGCAACATTGACCGTGTCAAGAATTAATGATGACGGGGGTGCCATCAGCAACAACTCTGGTTCCACCGGAGATTTAATCGGTGCCGCTTACTTTGCCAATCCAACTTGGCCTGCCAGGACTACGTTTACCACAGGAGGAAGTGAAATCAATCCCTTGCAATTGTTGAATTACTACGACGATGTTACCCATACCGACAGGTTCTTGGGGAACGTTTCTGCAGAATACAGCATAACTCCAGAACTAAAAGGAAAGGTAGCCGTAGGATATGACAAGTCCACTTCGGAGAAATATCAGGTACAATCCGGATTATCCACAGGTATTGGAGATGCTCCAGGTCAAGGACAAGGAGCTTTTGGTCAAGTTGACGTAACGGGCAAACTATTGGATGTTACCCTTACCTATAATAAGGAATTTGAAAATTCCAAACTTACAGCACTAGTAGGCTATTCCTTCCAAAGTTATCAAAGGGCAGGTAAAAACATTACCGCCCTTGGTTTTGGCTCTAATGACCTGAATCAAATGATTTCTGATTTGGGCACTGCAACATCAACCATAGAGAGTCAACTATCCGGTTCTTATCAGCAATTTGGATACAACAGCTCCGGAACTTTCGTTAACCGTTTGTTCCCAACCGTTTCCCAAAACGAATCGGTAACGTCCCCAGGTGGTGTTCCAATCAGTGCAGTGGCGGGTAATTATTTTGATTATACCGATGAACTGCAATCGTTCTTCGGTAGAGCCGAATATACCATCGCCGACAAGTATATCCTTACAGGTACCCTTCGGGTAGATGGTTCTTCCCGTTTTGGACCAAACAATCAGTATGGGTACTTTCCTTCTGGTGCTTTTGCCTGGAAATTGAACGAAGAGGATTTTATTGGTGATGCCTTCTCAACCTTGAAACTTCGATTGGGATATGGTATCACGGGTAACCAAGAAGGTTTAGGGTATGGTAACTTTACCGTAAGACAACGTTTTGCGGGAATAAGTATAGATCAAAACCAAAACATTAATGCTCCAGGTCTGGAAATTCTTTCTTTCACAAATGACGATTTGAAATGGGAAGAGACCAACCAAGCCAACATTGGTATTGACTTTGGTTTTGCCAATGACAGGTTTACTGGTAGCGTAGACGTTTATCACAAAGTAACCAACGACCTGTTACTTCAACAAGAGGCAGCACAACCATCGCCACAAGCTTTCTATTTTGGAAACTTGGATGCAAAGGTTATCAATAAAGGTGTGGAAGTTTCTATGAACTACGATATCATCCAAACCGAAGACGCCACTTGGAACTTAGGTGTCAATGGAGCTTATAATGATAACATGGTGAAGGATTTTGATGGTTTGATCCAAACAGGTGAAATCAACGGTAACGGCCTTACTGGAGCCTACGCGCAATTATTGGCCGGAGGTCAACCACTTTTCTCTTATTACCTGAGGGAATTCGGCGGGTTTGATGAAAATGGTATTTCACTCTATCCTAATGGTGACGTTCAGGAATTTGTAGGAAAAAGTGCCCTACCAAAAGTAACTCTGGGTATCAATACCAGCGTGTCCTATAAAAACTGGGATTTCAACGCATTCCTTACAGGACAATACGGTTTCTATGTGTATAACAACACCCAAAATGCTTATTTTACAGCTGGTATCATCGGTGTGGGTAAAAACATTACAAAGGATGTACTTACCAACGGTGAATCCAATGCCAATGCCGCTGACGTTTCTACCCGGTTCTTGGAAAAAGGTGACTTCTTAAGGTTGCAAAATGCTTCCTTGAGCTACAATGTGCCTTTGAGCGGTCAAGGAGCTTTGAAGAGTCTTCGTTTGTCAATGATCGGCCAAAACTTGTTCATTATCACGGATTATTCAGGTCTTGATCCAGAGGTCAACGTACCTAAGTCTTTGAACAACATCCCATCTCTTGGAATCGACTACACGGCTTTCCCAAGGGCAAGAACCGTTACATTGGGTATTAGCGCAACTTTTTAAAAAAATAATTTCTATGAAAGCTTTGAAACTAAACAAAATATACATTTGGGCAATCGCGCTGGCAATGGTGGGTTGTACCAATTTGGAGATAGAACAGACCGACTCCATATTCGCAGATTTGAGTGGTGAATTCAATGGAGTGGACGCTGCTGGTAGCTTAACTGGGCTTTATAATTCTGTTAGGGATCAAATAGAGACACAAGAAAATCTATATGCCTTAACCGAAGTAAGTACCGATGAATTTGTGGTACCTACCCGTGGAACCGATTGGGGGGACAACGGGGTATGGAGAACGTTACATTCCCACACTTGGAGCCCAACCCACCAAAGGGTGAAAAACGTTTGGAATGACCAAAACAAGAATGTATACAATGCTACTACCGTTATCGATAGCAGAAGTAACCCAACCGCTCAACAAGCCGCCGAAGCCAAATTCATAAGAGCTTATAGCATGTTCTGGTTGATCGATATGTTCGGACAAGTTCCCTTCAGGACACCGGATGAGGGACCAGACGTGAACCCAACCGTAATGACCCGTGCCGAAGCGTTTGACTTTGCGGTTAAGGATTTGACCGAAGCCATTCCAGATCTTCCATCGATCGGCCCAAGTACCGATTTGGTCGGTGCCTCAAAGGCAGCAGGTATGCTCCTTTTGGCCAAGTTCTACTTGAACAAACATATTTTCACCGGAACCGGAACAGCTGATGCATCTGACATGGCCCAAGTAATCAGCCTTGTCGATGATATTAAAGCTGAAGGTTTCGACTTGCAAGAGGGATATTTTGAATTGTTTGAGGACTCTGTCAATGATGAGACTATTTGGTTTACCACTTCAGGTGTTGGTCCGAACATTTGGAACACCCTTCACTACAATCAAATTGTTCCCGACCAAGCGGGTGGATGGAACGGGTTTACTACTATCGCCGAGTTCTATGATTTGTTCGAAGGTGATCCCAATATCAATACCCCTGGTTCAGGACAAGAGGAAAGAAGAGGATTTGTACCCACTGATGGGACCAACTATGGTATCGGTAATGGTTTCTTGATTGGCCAGCAATACGATGCAAACGGAAACCCTTATAAGGACAGAACTGGTTCCCCTTTGGTTTTCACCAAAGAATTACCAGGTCTATTGGGTAACAATGAAAGAACCGGTATCAGGGTAATCAAATATAACCCTGCCAACGGCGCCTTCGCTAACCACAAAATCGTATTCCGTTATGCCGATGCCCATTTGATGAAGGCGGAGGCAACCTTTAGAAGTGGTGGAGATGCCACTGCCCTGATCAACGAGCTTAGGACCCTTAGAGGGGCCAGCCCAATCGGTAGCGTTACAGAGCAGGATATTATTGATGAAAGAGGTAGGGAGTTGTATGGTGAGCAATGGAGAAGAAACGATTTGATCCGTTTTGGACAATTTACCGCTCCTTGGTCATACAAAGAGGTTTCCGGTGATGAAACCAAAAACTTGTTCCCAATTCCTGCAACAGCCATTATTTCTAACCCTAACTTGGTTCAGAACCCAGGATACTAACATTATCAAAGTTTAAGCTGTTTTTATACACATGGAAAGGCCACCTATAGGTGGCCTTTCCTTTTTGCCATTTTTCACTCTATTAGTCGTTTATTAATTCTTTTTTTGACAAACATTAATATCTCCAATACTTCTATTCCCTATGGAAATAAGTATCTTGACCCGTGCTATTGAAAGATAAAATGAGAGAACCGTACTGGCTTGTTCTCGGGGTGATACTAACCTTGGTTTGCTGTGAAAAATCAGGACCTAAAACATTGTTTGAACTAAAAGATTCCAGTTATACAGGGATTACGTTCAAAAATGAACTCACACAAACCCCGGAACTAAATATTCTTAACTATCTCTACTTCTATAACGGGGCAGGAGTTGCCGCGGGCGACTTTAATGGGGACAGCTTGGTCGACCTTTATTTCACATCCAACCAAGGACCGGATAAACTATACCTAAATAAGGGCAACTTTCAATTTGTGGATATCACCACCGCGGCACATATCAATAACGATACCGGGTGGACCACTGGGGTTACCCATACGGATATCAACAATGATGGCCTTTTGGACCTTTACATCTGTAAAGTGGGTGATCACGGCAGTATCCAAGGACAAAACCTACTTTATATCAATCAAGGTAACAACGAAAACGGCATTCCTGTCTTCAAGGAAGAGGCATCCAATTACGGCCTCGACTTTATTGGCTATGCCACCCAAGCCGCTTTTTTTGATTACGACCTTGATGGGGATCTGGACATGTACCTGATGAACCACTCCGTTAACCCCAACCGATCTTATGGAAAAGGGGGCAAGAGAAAAATAGTGGATTCCATGTCCGGCGATATCCTGTATAGAAACGACAACGGCCACTATACAAATGTTTCAAAAGAAGCCGGCATCTTTCAAGGAGCCATTGGCTACGGATTGGGTTTGGCAATAAGTGATATCAACAATGATGGATATCCTGACATCTATATTGGGAATGATTTTTTCGAAAATGATTATCTCTACATCAACCAAAAAAATGGGACATTTAAGGAAACCATTTCCGAGGACGATAAAAAAATGGGGCATACCACCCATTTTTCCATGGGGAATGACATTGCGGACATCAACAATGATGGCCTTTCCGATATTTTATCCCTTGACATGCTGCCCGAAGATCTTGAAACCTATAAAACCTCCGGTCTGGAGTATCCCTATCCCGTTTATCAACAATATTTGAGAAATGGTTTTGCACCACAGTATATGCAAAATGCCTTGCTGCTTAATCTGGATGGGGAAAATTTTGGGGAAATCGCGAACCTTAGCGGCATTGATGCTACTGAATGGTCCTGGGGTGCTCTATTTGCAGATTTTGACAACGATGGCTTTAAAGATTTATTCATTTCCAATGGGATACAGGGTGTGACCAATGATATGGATTATATCAATTACATTTCTAATGAAGAGATCCAGAAAACCATAGAAAAAGGGCTTACCGACAAGGATATGGAACTTATCGATCGTTTACCGACCAAAAAAGTCCAGAATTACTTTTACAAGAACAATGGAAGTGCAGCCTTCACGAATGTTACCGACATTTGGGCACCCCAAGTAACATCGTTTAGCAACGGTTGTGTTTATACCGATCTGGACAATGATGGAGATTTGGATGTGGTCGTGAACAATGTTAACCAAGAGGCCTTTGTGATGGAAAATACCTCAACAGAAGGTAATTATATCAAAATTAAATTTGAGGGAAGCCTCAAGAACCGTTTGGGCCTTGGTGTCAAAGCCATTGTTTATCAAAAGAATGGACAGGCTGTTCAGGAGAATATAGTAACAAGAGGGTTTCTTTCCGCCAAGGACTATTCTTTAAATTTTGGTGTTGGGCGGGATTCAATCCTCGATTCCATCCAGATTGTATGGCCTGGGGGCGCTTATGAAACCTTGCGTAATATTGAGGCCAACAGAACTTTGGAAGTATCCATATCCAATGCATCGGGAAATTTTTACGAAAATCGAACCGAATCCACTCTATCAGAGTATGCAAAAATGAAAAGCCCAATCGACTTTGTACATAAAGAATATCCGTCATTGGACTTCGACCGGAACCCCCTGGTTCCCTTTTCCTACTCCAACGAAGGGCCTTCGATTTCCGTGGCGGACATCAACAATGATGGACAGGATGATCTGTTCATCTGTGGAGGTAAAAATCAGGCCTCGGCACTTTTCCTTCAGGATGAAAAAGGTGTTTTTAAAGAACATCAGCCTGAACTGTTTGGACCTGACGCTATCAATGAAGATATTGACCAGGCCTTCTTCGATGCGGATAATGATGGGGACCTCGATCTAGTGGTGGTAAGCGGTGGAAACGAATTTACCCGTGGAAAACCCCTTCAGCCTAGATTTTACAGGAATGAAAACGGCAAATTTTCCAAAGAGATAAACAAGTTTGGAGACATAGAGGTCAATGCTTCCAAAATCGTGGCCATTGATGTGGATAAAGATGGGGATTTGGACCTTTGCATTGTTTCCAATAATGCTCCCACAAAATTCGGGATAAAATCCAAACAATTCATTTTGGAAAATGATGGCCATGGAAATTTCAAGGACATGACCTCCGCTTTTGCCCCAGATTTTGAAGATATTGGCAACATAAAGGATGTTGTTTGGGCTGATTTGGATAAAAATGGCTTTCCCGATCTTATAGTGGCGGGGCATTGGAGTCCCATAACCATTTTTATGAACAATGGGCAAAACCTTATAAAACAGCAAGACAATGGACTCGAAAACACCAATGGTTGGTGGAACTGTCTTGAACTTGCGGATTTGGACAACGATGGGGATATGGACATACTGGCAGGTAATTGGGGATTGAACACCAAATTCCATGCCTCTGTGGAGAAACCTATCACCCTTTACATCAATGACTTTGATGGGAACGGCTCCATTGAAACCGTAGTGACCCATTTTCATGGCGATAAGGAAACCGCATTTTCATCCAAGGACGAGCTTGCAAAGCAAATGCCCTTTTTAAACAAGAAATTTCTATTCTACAAAGATTTTGCAAAGGCCTCGCTCGAGGAACTTTTTGGTAAGGACAAATTGGATCAGTCCATCAAAAGGAAGGTATATGTCCTGGGCACATCCTATTTCGAAAATGACGGAAATGGCAACTTTATAACCAAAGAACTACCATGGTTGGTACAGTCGTCCACTGTAAATGATATTTATCTGGACAGGAACGATAAACAAACGATTAATGAAATATTAATGGTAGGCAATAATTTTGAGATAAGCACCCAACTTGGTAG
Organism: Flagellimonas aequoris; assembly: GCF_003584165.1. Taxonomy (GTDB): domain Bacteria; phylum Bacteroidota; class Bacteroidia; order Flavobacteriales; family Flavobacteriaceae; genus Flagellimonas; species Flagellimonas aequoris. The sequence goes on from NZ_QXFJ01000023.1 coordinate 239,021, forward strand.
ATTAGACGCTTCACACGGGTTTTTATTGCAAAATGATGAAAGTGGCAACATAAGTTGGAAGCATAACTTAGGAATTTCCGGCGCTGCCAGAACAATTGAAAAAATAAATGTGAATGGGAAAGAGATGTTCATCATTTCATTGAACAACGAGGCTCCCATTTTTTTAGTGAAAAAAACAGCACAATAGATGAAACTGAGATATGCCGTTCCATGCCTTTTGACGATACTTTCCCTGGCATGCAAAAAAAAGGAGGCTGACCAAGAGACTCAAGAAGAGCAAACCGAAACACTCTTCACCCTGTTGACCCCGGAAGAAACTGGTGTAACCTTCGTAAACAAGGTAGAAAACCAAAAGAATTTCAATATTTTCAAATACAGAAACTTTTACAATGGTGGCGGTGTGGCCATTGGTGATATCAACAATGATGGTCTTCAGGACATCTATCTGACCGGGAACATGGTGGCCAACCGGCTCTACTTGAACAAGGGCAACTTCCAGTTTGAGGACATTTCAGAAAGTGCAGGGGTAATGGGCAACAAACCATGGTCAACCGGAGTGGTCATGGTAGACATAAACCAGGATGGCCTTTTGGATATTTATGTCTGTAATGCAGGCAATATGGAAGGCAACAACCATGACAATGACCTTTACATCAACAATGGGGACCTCACCTTTACCGAAAAAGCGGAGGAATACAATCTCGCCAAGACCGGGTTCACCACCCATGCCTCCTTTTTTGATTATGACAAGGATGGGGATTTGGACGCTTACATCCTAAACAATAGCAATATCCCTGTAAGCAGTCTTGGGTACGCCGAACAGCGCGACGTCAGGGCCCAGGATTGGGAAGGGGTTCCGGATATCTTCAAAGGAGTGGGAGACATGCTTTTAAGAAACGATAATGGTAAATTTGTGGATGTGAGTGAAGAAGCCGGAATCTACGGTAGTCTTATTGGTTTTGGTCTTGGGGTTCTGGTGACAGATTTCAATGGTGACCTCTATCCTGACATTTACGTTTCGAACGACTTTTATGAGCGGGATTATCTTTACATCAATCAAAAAGATGGAACATTCAAGGAAGAAATCAAGGATTGGACCTCCCACCTGAGCCTTTCCGCAATGGGAATCGATGTAGCCGACATCAACAACGATGGGCACAATGACATTTTTATCACCGATATGCTTCCCGAAAAGGAGAACAGGGTAAAATCAGTCATGGAATTTGAAGGATACAATGTTTTTAATCTGAAACAAAGTAAAGATTTCGGGCAGCAATATATTCAGAACACCCTTCAGCTCAACAATGGCAACGGCACCTTCTCAGAGATTGCCTACTACAGTGGTATCGACGCCACGGACTGGAGTTGGGCAGGACTGATCTTTGATATGGACAATGATGGACTGAAAGACATATTCATCACCAACGGGATTAACCACGATCTTACGGATTTGGACTTTGTTGACTTTTTTGCAAACGAAATCGTGCAAAAAATGGCTTTGACAGGCAAAAAGGAATCCATTGATTCCATTATCAGTAAAATGCCTGTTAAACCCCAACCCAATTATGCCTATAAAAACAATGGGGACATCTCGTTCAAAAATGCCAACAAGGAATGGGGCTTTGACCTCCCCTCCCGATCCAATGGAGCAGCTTATGCCGATTTGGACAACGATGGCGACCTGGATCTCGTCATCAACAATGTGAACACGCCCGCTTTTGTCTATAAGAACAATGCCGATACCCAGTTGCACAACAACTTCATTCAGTTAAAGTTCAAGGGGCCAAAAAACAACTCTTTTGCCGTCGGTGCATTGGCCAAATTTTATTTTGATGGTAATATCGTAAACCAAGAGTTGATCCCATCCAGAGGGTTCCAGTCTTCAATGGGGTATGAAATGACCATTGGTCTGGGAAAAACCGAAAAATTGGATTCCATCAGGGTGGTATGGCCAGACGACCTTACCGAAAAAATGGAAAACATTCCTGCCAACCAAGTCATCACTTTTGATCATGCCAATGCTAAGGAAACCTACAAGCTTCCAAAGGAAGAGTCCAAAAAATCTTACTTGAACGAGTTGGACACCAATAGTTTTGTGGCACACAAAGAAGACAGCTATAATGATTTTGATTACGAAGGCCTTATTTATGAAAAATTGTCACAAGAAGGGCCTTCACTTGCTGTGGCTGATGTTAATGGAGACGGTAACGAAGATTTTTACATTGGTGGGGCCAGTGGCCAAGCGGGTGCCCTGTACATCCATTCCGGCAATGGAAAAGTGGCCCAAAAGAAATTGGATGTGTTTGAAAATGACAAAGAGTTTGAGGACGTAGCCGCTGCATTTTTCGATGCCGATGGTGACGGGGACCAAGATCTAATGGTTGGCTCCGGAGGCAACAACGTTGGGCAACAACGAACTTATAGGGCTCGTCTATACTTGAACGATGGCAAAGGAAATTTCACCAAATCCCCAAATGAGTTACCTTCCACTTTCAAGAACATCTCTACTATTGCCCCTTACGATTTTGATGGTGATGGTGACGTGGATGTGTTCATCGGATCACGCAGTGTGGTAGGTGTATATGGTCTGTCTCCCGACCATCTGTTTCTGGAGAACATGGGAGATGGCACTTTTACAAATGTTACCGAACGTTTGGGCTACGACTTAAAAGATGCAGGCATGGTAACCGATTCCAAATGGGTAGATGTTGATGGCGACAATAAAAAGGATCTTATTGTAACGGCAGAATGGGACACCCCAAAACTATATAAGAACACAGGCAGAAGATTGACAAAAATGTCCAGTTCACTTGATAGTTTATACGGATGGTGGAATACTGTGGAAGCCGCTGATTTGGATGGTGATGGAGACCAAGATCTGATTTTAGGCAATCAAGGATTGAACCTACATTACAAACCCACCCAATACGCCCCCATGAAAATGTGGATCAATGACTACGACAACAACGGTACCATAGAACAGATCGTTACCCTACAAGAAAATGGTGGCGATTATCCCATCCATCAAAAAAGAGAGCTTACGGAGCAATTACCGGCACTCAAAAAACAGAACTTGAAAGCCTCTGACTATGCAAGCCGAACCATTCACCAACTCTTTCCCGAAGATGTGCTGGCAAAGTCCATCGTGAAAAAAGTGGAGACTTCTGCCTCGGTAATCGCCATCAATGAAGGAGGGGGCAAGTTCCGAATCCAAAACCTACCTCCAAGGGTGCAACTTTCGTGCATTTGCGACATTACTTGTACAGATGTTAATAATGACGGGAATCTTGACCTGATCATGGCTGGAAACAATTTTGAGTTCAAACCACAATTTTCCAGATTGGATGCCAGCCAAGGCAACCTATTGTTAGGGGATGGTAAATTGGGCTTTACATGGCAGGAATATGATGCCAGTGGGTTCAAGGTAAGGGATGAAGTAAAATATATTGAGCAATTCAAGGATAAAAATGGCAAGACCTTTGTCATTACCGCAATCAATAACAATAAACCCAAGATATTTGCCGTCAATGAATAGGCTTTTCTCCATATCTCTTGCCTTGACCCTTTTTGTTTCATGCAAAAAGGAAGGCAGCCTTTTTGAAAACCCCAAACCAAAAGATACGGGAATCGAATTCACAAATACGTTGACCTCAACGGACAATCTCAGTATCTTGGACTATCTCTACTTCTACAATGGCGGAGGTATTTCCATTGGGGACATCAACAACGATGGTCTTCCAGATATTTTCTTTACCGGCAATCAGGCAAAGAACAAATTGTACTTGAACAAGGGTAATCTTACGTTTGAGGATATTTCCAGTACAGCAGGAATTGAAGGCAACAGTACCTGGAACACGGGCACTACCATGGCGGATGTGAACGGGGATGGTCTTTTGGACATTTATGTGTGTGCCGTAGTGGGCATTAACGGGTTCAATGGGTTCAACGAACTGTACATCAACAATGGGGATAATACCTTTACCGAAAGTGCTGCCGAATATGGTCTCGATTTTGACTCCTATAGTTCCAACGCCACTTTTTTTGATTATGATCTAGATGGTGATTTGGACCTATATCTGCTCAACCATGCCGTGCATACCCAAAATTCATTTGGTCGCTTTGACCTAAGGTACGAACGTCGTTATGAGACCGGGGACAAACTCATGAGAAACGATGACGGCAAGTTTGTAGATGTAAGTGAAGAAGCCGGTATTTATGGTGGGATCAACGGTTATGGTTTGGGATTGGCCATCGCCGATTTCAACCAAGATGGATATCCCGATATTTATGTGGGCAACGACTTCCACGAGGATGACTATTACTATTTAAACAATGGTAATGGAACCTTTACAGAAAGCCTCAGAAAATATTTTGGACACACCAGTAGGTTCTCCATGGGGAACGATGTAGCCGACATCAACAATGACGGCAGGCCAGATTTTATGTCCTTGGACATGCTCCCAGAAGATGAAGTGGCACTAAAATCCTCTGAAGGAGATGACAACATCCAAACACAAAAAATGCGGATAGATCGGTTTGGGTACCATTATCAATTCACCAGAAACATGCTCTTTGTGAACCAACCGGATGGCAATTTCATGGAAACGGCCCTGATGAGCGGAATTGCTGCCACAGATTGGAGTTGGAGCGCCCTTTTTGCAGATTACGATCTTGATGGCCATCAAGATGTATTCATTTCCAATGGCATCCCCAAAAGACCCAACGACTTGGATTTTATCAACTTTGTATCCAGCGAACAAATCCAGAAAAAATTGGATAATACCAAATTGGTGGATGAAAGGGCCCTGGATCTTATGCCCTCAGGCAATGTGCACAATTACGTTTTTCAAGGAAACGAGGACTTGAACTTTAAGGACATGTCCGGAAATTGGATTACCAAGGACACCCTCATTTCTGGCGCCACTGCTATGGGTGATTTAGATGGCGATGGCGATATAGACCTGGTGACCAACAATATCAACCAACCGGCATCCCTGTACATCAACAAGGCGAACAAAAAAGGAAACTACCTTGAATTAAAGTTCAAGTTTGGCGGCAAGAACACTTTTGGCATCGGAACCAAGGTTTATTCCTATCAAAATGGGGGGCTGCAGTTCAAGGAACTGTTCCCTACCCGTGGGTTTCAGGCCTCTTCAGAACCGATGATCCATTTCGGATATGGAAACATCCAAAAAATAGATTCCATCAAGATCATATGGCCTGATAGGACATATCAGGTATTGAAAAATGTTGCTGTAAATCAAGTACTTACCGTGGAACCAGAAAACACCAAGCCTTTTGATTACAGTTCACTGCATAAAACACAGAAAAGACTCTTCAACCCAGTTGCTAATAATTTGGGGTTGGATTTTACACATGTGGAGGACAACTATACCGACTTTAACCGTGAAAAATTGATTCCTTACCAAGTCTCCGATAGGGGTCCTGCACTGGCTATTGGCGATTTGAACCAAGACGGGAAAGAGGATGTCTATTTTGGTGGGTCCAAATTTGAACCTTCGCGCATTTACGTGCAGCAGGACTCCATTTTTGTAAAGCAAAACTACCCGTCAATCCAAAAAGATTCGGTTAAGGAAAATATATCTGCTACTATTGCCGATTTCAACAAAGATGGCAAAAATGATGTGTTTGTAACTTCTGGAGGCGGTGACTTTTTCGGAAAATCGGAAGTGTTATTGGATAACTGCTATATGCAACAAGATTCCTCTTTCGTTTCTGAAGAGCTTCCCAAATTCTTTCAAAATTCCTCTATTATGCGTCCTTTTGATTTTGACCAAGATGGCGATTTGGATGTATTTGTGGGGGGGCATACCATTACGGCAAGGTTCGGGGCACCGGCAACTTCCTATCTCTTGGAAAATGTGGATGGTACCTTCCAGATATTCAAAAAATTTGAAGAGCATTCCCAAGGAATGGTGACCGATGCCCTTTGGAGCGATTTTGACAACGATGGCCTAACCGACCTTATATTGGTGGGGGAATGGATGTCGCCCAAGTTCCTCAAAAACGAAAAGGACCACTTTACTTTGGTCAATGACATGGACCTAAAAGGTTTATGGGAGGCTGTTGAAGCTTTTGATATTGATCAAGATGGGGATATGGACTACCTACTTGGAAACTGGGGAACCAATTCCAAGTTCAAGGCATCACGGGAATACCCCATGAAGTTGTATTTCAACGATTTTGATGAGAACGGGCAGACCGAAACGGTCACGGCCATGGAAAAAAATGGAAAGTACTATCCGTTGGAGACCTTGGACGGTCTTGCTTCCCAACTGGTGTTCCTTAAAAAGAAATACACCAGTTACAAGTCTTTTGCAGGCAAGACCATGGGTGAACTCTTTGGAGATGATGTCCTGAAAAAGTCCACGCTATTGGAGGTCAATACCCTTCAATCCGGATTTTTGAGGAACGACAACGGAAAATTTGTATTTGTCCCCTTTAAAAATGAACTTCAGGTGTCTCCGATCATGACTTTCCTTGTGGATGATTTTGACGGGGATGGTACCTCAGAAGCCTTGGTAGGAGGAAATTATTTTGGTGTAAAACCCTATCATGGGCGTTTGGATTCCTTCCCAGGGGCATTGCTCAAAAATGAAAATGAAGTTGTTCTGGGTAATGTTCTGGGACTGGACTTTACCAAAAAATCATTACGCCATCTTAGGACCATCAACCTAGGTGGACAAAAATATTTATTAGCCGTATTCAACAACGACAAAGCACAAGTCTATAAAATCAATTAATCAAGAGGCCATGAAAGTAAAAGCAAGTTTAATCGCATTCGCACTATTGGTTTTGACATCCTGTCAAAAGAAAGAAGAGCCCATTGTAGTCACCGCCGAGGAATTTCACCAATCCGTGGACCAAGTCGTGGAGATAATGATCCATGACATCTTTTCGCCACCAGTGGCCAGTAGGATCTTTGCCTACCCCAACATTGCGGCTTATGAAATTATTGCCAAGAAAAACGACAACTACAAATCCTTGGCGGGCCAAGTAACCGAATTGACAAGTATTCCAGATCCAAAGAGCACGGAAAATGTCAACTATGACCTTGCTGCCCTCATTGCCCATATCGATTTGAGCAAGCGGCTTATTTTTTCCGAAGAAAGATTGGAGAATTATCGCGATAGCCTGTATACTGTTTGGGCAAACCAAAACGAGTCGGAGTTCAATGCCTCCAAGGAGTATGGTCTGCAAGTGGCCGACTATATTGCCGCTTGGATGAACAAGGACAACTATAAGGAAACCCGCACGATGCCCAAGTTTACTGTGGATTCAGAAGACCCCACTCGTTGGCAGCCAACGCCACCCGCCTATATGAACGGCATAGAACCACACTGGAGCAAAATCCGTCCTTTTGCCTTGGATTCTGCAGCACAATTCAAACCAATTCCCCCACCCTCTTTTTCATTGGATAAGGATTCCCAATTTTTTAAGGAGGTAATGGAAGTTTACGAGGTGAAAAAATCCATGATAGGCAAAGGCGATAAATCCGATGAGATTGCCATTGCCCAATTTTGGGATTGCAATCCTTATGTTTCGGTCACGAGGGGCCACCTGATGTTCGCCACTAAAAAAATAACCCCAGGGGCACACTGGATCGGAATTACCAAGATTGCTTGCAGGAACGTCGATGCCGATTTTGACAAAACAGTGTATGCGTACACCAAAACTTCCATTGCCATTGCCGATGCCTTCATTAGCTGCTGGGACGAAAAATATCGTAGCAACCTGATACGTCCGGAAACGGTTATCAATGAGTATATCGATGACAGTTGGGAACCGGTACTTCAGACACCTCCATTCCCTGAATATACCAGCGGACACAGTGTGGTCTCTGGAGCGGCCTCAACGGCCCTTACCGATGTTTTCGGAGATGATTTTGCCTTTGAGGACGACACCGAGTTACCTTATGGACTTCCTATCCGAACCTTTAAATCTTTCAGACAAGCAGCCGATGAGGCCGCCATCAGCAGAATGTACGGAGGTATCCACTACCGCGCCGCCATTGAGGTGGGTATAAAACAAGGACGGGATCTGGGAAAATTTATTGTAGACAAATTGGATATGACTAAGGGCTAATCTTTATTTTTGCCCCTTGGTATGAGGAAGATTTTATCAATTATCGTTGCGCTTTTTTTGGTTTCCATGATATGGTACCTTTTTTTAAAGCCGCAGGATTATCAAGTTAGCTTTAATGCAAGGACTATCCCAGGAACAATTTATGAAAGTGTAAAGGCCTGGAACCGAACGTTGGACAGTTTTGCTCCCGTTACATTTGAAAGTCCAATGCATTTTACACAAAAGATTTTTGCCAATGATTCGGTACATCTTTACGACTGGGAAATAACCAAGGTTCATGATTCGTTGAGCAAGGTTACCGTGAACATCAAGGATGAGGAAAACTCCCTGCAAAACAAATTGGATGTCATCTTTTCCGACAATGATTTTGAAAAAGGATCCAGAAAAAGACTCATTTCGTTCAATGAATTTTTAAACGATCATCTTAAAAAATTCAAGGTTTCCGAAATAGAACAAGCAGAAACATTCACAACATTCTGTGCCTGTGTCTTTCTTAAAACCGCCCCAGAACAAAAAGCGGCCGGTATCATGGCCAATTACCCTTTCTTGAATTCCATTTTGTTCGAGAATGACGTAAAATTGAACGGACCTCCGTTTGTTGAGGTTTTGGATTGGGATTTAAAAAAAGATAGTCTCTCCTATAATTTTTGTTACCCCATTATCCGCTCAGAAAAATTACCGGAACACCCCAGCATCACCTATAAGCGTATTTTTCAAAAAAAAGCCTTGAAGACCATTTATAATGGTAACTACATCACTTCGGATAGGGCGTGGTACTATTTGTTGGATTATGCCAAGGAGCACAATATCCCCGTTGAGGAAAAGCCCATTGAGGTCTTTTACAACAATCCTAATATGGGAGGTAATGAATTGGAATGGAAGACCGAAGTGTATATGCCCCTAAAGGAGACAGATGAATAAGATTGCCTTGATATTCCTTTTGGTAGTGGCTCAAGGGTGTGCCCAACAAATGCCTTATGGCAGTTTGCAGCCATTGGGAAAGTTTTCTCCCAAACTCAAGGAGGTATCCGGAATGGAAACGGCACCAAGTGAACATCTCTGGGTCATAGAGGACAGTGGTAACCAAGATAAGATATACGAGGTAGACCAAAAGGCCCAAACCATCAAATCAAAAAAAATAGCCCATGCCAAAAATGTGGACTGGGAAGATTTGACCACAGATACCGAAGGCAATCTATACATTGGTGATTTTGGGAATAACAATAACTCAAGGAAGGACCTCTCCATTTATAAAATAACCAAGGGGCAATTGGATAAAAAAGAGCCCAAAGCTCAAAAAATAGAATTCCGATATCCTCAGCAAAACAGCTTTCCTCCAGAGAAAGACAGTTTATATTTTGATACCGAAGGATTTTTCCATTCACAAGGTTATCTGTACATCTTCACCAAAAACAGAACACGACCCTACAGTGGTAAAACATTGGTATACCGAGTTCCAGATCAAGAAGGTTCTTACAAAGCTGAATTGTTGGATTCCCTATTTCTATGTGGAGACCAAGATCGTTGTTCCGTGACCAGCGCGGATATTTCTCCTGATGGAAATACGATAGCCCTTTTAAGCTATGGCCAAGTTTTTTTGATTACCGGTTTTCACCTCCCTGCTTTTTCGAAAGCCCATATTGAAACCATTGACCTATACTGTTCCACCCAAATTGAATCCATTAGCTTTTTGGACAACAAAACGCTTCTCGTTGCCGACGAAGAAAATAGGTTTGGCGGTCGACAACTCTACCGATACGTGATCCATTAGAACCCAAAACCGAGCTGAAAAGCAAATCGCATACCATCCGAGCTGTTGAAAAGTCCGAAATTGGCTGTCAGTATATCAGCCCCATTCAAGAAAAATCCGCCTCCATATGAATTATGCCATTTGTCCGATGAATCCCCTGGAAACCATACACGTCCATAATCGAAACCTCCATAGATACCCGGGGTTACCGGTAACACTCCAGTACGTCTTCCCCTGAAACTATATCGCAGGTCCGTATTTTGGTAAAAGGCCCTTTTTCCAGTAAAGCGTTGGTACCTATACCCTCTTAATCCGTTATTGCCTCCAATGGAAGCCGCTTGGTAAAATTCATAATCATCCCCTATGGTAAAGTGTCCCTTTGCCTTGGTGGCAAGCACCAGCCTGCCGTTCGCAAGTAATTTATGATCCATCGAAAAACTGGGGATGATATACCCAAAAGATCTTCCCGATTGTTCCACATTGGTCTTAAACCCTCCGTGCAGGGCAAAGCCCATTCCCAAGGTTGGAAATGCCTCGTTATCCGTATTGGTGTAGCTGTATTCCCCATCCACACCCAAAAAACTCTGGTGGCTCTCTTCGCCATTTTCCAGATAAAACAGATTGATGAACCTATCCTGTGTTTCCTCCACCTCAATACTTTCATATGACGCACCTATCCTGACCTTAGAACCCAAATAGCCTCTCCAAATAAAGGATGGGGCAAGACTAATAGTCCTCATCCGTACCCTATTGTAGTCGAGTCCCAAAGGCTCCTCATCATCATTATTGACCGTTTCATTGCCAAAACCGAAGAAATTGAGGGTAAAATTGGGACTGGTGAACCTCGCTTTTAACTCAAGGTTCACATCATTGAAAACATGGGCAAATTCTCCCTTGTACCCAAAATCAAAACCATTGGTGGCAAAGTAATATGCAGCATTGAACACATGTTGCTGCGTAAATGGGTTTTGTCTAAATCCGTTGAAGGTATACGTATCGGTTAGGCCAATCCTAAAACCATCATCAGGGTTGAACCCCAATGTTGGTAAAATTTGATTGTTACTGGACTTGATCTTTAAAAATTGATAGGTATTGGTATCGTAGTCATTGATCAGATTCGTTTTTCCCCCATAGGCTTCATCAAAAGTGTTCTTTTTGGATTTGAAGTCGTATGCGTACACATTTCTTGACTTTTCAGAAATCTTGTAAACATCATTGTTCTGTCCACCCACAACACGCACTTTAATCCTTGAGGATTCAGTATTTACATCGAACACATCATCATCATCCAATCCATAGATCCATATTTCTTCGGTATATGTTGGATCAAATGTCTTTTTAAAGAAAAGGTCCGTCATATCGCCGTCCTTTATGCGGTAGGCACGTACCTCAACTCCCCCATTGGGCAGGGAAACTACATTGAAGTAATCGTCCTTGTCCGTACCCGTCACCACGCTGAATTTATTGAGTACGGCATAATACGATTTGGCCGTTTCTACCAAGTTGTCCTTTCTGGACAAAAGCGCATGCTTGATGGTGGTCAACGTTTCGTCCCTAACTTCTTCGGGAAATGCCATAAAAGCCTCATCGATCACCTGTTCGTTGATATGCTGTTGGATGAATTTTGCCTCTTCAATCCACATGTCCAGATTTGATTCGGACAGCAAGGCCATATCCAAGGCAAAAGTTCTGGGTGATGACGTAAAACCTTTTACGTTTCTAATCTTTTCATGGAACCCCTCAAAAATGCGAAGTGCCGGAACGGCCCTTGAACCAAAACCCATAATAACTCCGTCACCCCAACGGGAAAACACTTGATCCCTATCCCTTGGGATGGGTTTGTATACCTTGTTCCCCTTTTTTGTCTTGAACTCTGCCCATCTCCATTGATCCACATGGCGGTCCCAGTCACCAATCAAAATATCAAAAAGGCGAGCTTTGACATACTCTTTCTGATCGATACTGTACTCCTCGTCCTTCCTTAGTTTATTGATCAGGTCGTATGTGCTTTCAATTTTCTTGGTACGTCCAAAACTTTCCAGATTGTCATGGTCATCCGAAACATGCTCCTCGATCATGTATAGGCCATCGCCAAAATCAGTATTGTAATCTCCCAAGACCGACTGCTTGGGCACATAGTATAGCTTCGGATTAGTGTGATAGATGCCCACGGCATCGGAAAGTTTTCCCACCGTAAAAGGTGCATAGGGATGAGCTCCGGTATAAAGGTCCAACAATAATTTTTCGGTATAGGTTCCTTCAAACTGCCCAATGATGTACTGGTCCTGGAATGCGATGGCTTGAAGATATCTTTCCGCACTTTTTCTCAGGTCCCGCATCACATATTCCCTGCCCTCGCTATCTGCCAGCCGTAAAGAATTAGATTGGTTGCCCCCTCCCTTCCGTACCACTTTCAAACCTCCATAAAGGGTATCCAAAAGCACCGTGGGTGCCTTTACCTGGGTGCCATAATATTTTCGGTACCGCTCTCCCCAAAGCCATTTATGAAAACCACTTTTTGTCACCTCCTCTTGTGTGTAAATAGAAGCTGTTTTATAGGGTGGGAAGTCATTGGACATGGTAACCTCCGTAGTAGACCTATCGGGAGGCAATACTTGGGTATTGAACAATAAATCTTCCGAATCTGCATCGGCACCATAAAACGTAACGGTGGAAGAACCATCTTTGAACACTTTTAAAATGGTGTACCCCCCCCTCCCCGTAGAAAACTTGCTGCCGTTCAAAAGTCGGGTAGACCCCGTTTTGGAGCCTGCCCCGCTTACAATCTGCGGTTTACCGTATTCTTCGATATATTGAAGGGTATGCTCGTGTCCCGAAACAAAAACCACCTTATCCGAATATTGCGAAAGGGTGATGATCCGCTTTTTCAGTTCATTGTATTTTTTGTTTGACAGGTCCTCAATAGAAGCCCCTGAGGTTTTTCTCAACAGGTTTGCCGCCGATCCCAAGATGGGAAGGGGTACTTTGCCCCCCGTTGGATATAGTCCCTGCCCAAAAGAAAACTGCCCTCCATGTTCCCCGTAGGTGAACAAAGGATGGTGCATCGCAATCACGATGGTTTTGTCCAGATTTTTCTTGATCAAGCTCTCCAGTTCCTCAAAAAACCTGCCTCGATCCTTGATCTCACATTTATCGTTCATGGTCGGATGCTTGTCCCAATCGGTCAGGTACCATTCTGTGTCTATGGCAATAACCATGATATCATCACTGATCTCAATGTCCTCAATGGGACAACCATTTTCAGGTTTAAAGACATTTTTGTCGTCCAATGCCTTTTGAACATACTTTTCCTCCCTTTCCAAACCTTTTAGACCGTTGCTATACCAATCGTGGTTTCCAGGAATGAACATAACGTTGCCCTTGAAGGATTCCAAGGTTGCCAACTGGGCATCCAAATAGTGCTTGGAGCGTTCATGCCCTTCAGGATCTACGTCCTTATCCACAAATCCGGCAGGATAAATATTATCTCCCAAAAAAAGAACGGTACTCTTCTTATCCGCTTTGTCCAAAACGGATTTGAACCTTTTCAGGGTTGGATTAAGATCCCCTTCTGGTGATAGACCGGCATCGCCGATCAAGTAAAAAGTATGCTCGAGTTCCCTGTTTTTATCTGAAGGCAAGTTGCCCGAGTAGGGTTCGGCATATTTCGCCTCATAAGTGGCACAACCGTATCCCAAAACCAGTAAAAGGACCAAAAAGTAATGTTTCTTCATATCCCGTGAGGTTGACTCCAAAATTTTGTACTTTGGATATTCAAATATGAGATATGTCGGAAATCGTTGAAAAAACTGAACGTTTTGTAACTGAACTACTATCCGAAAAACTTGATCCAAGGTTTTTGTACCACAACCTACGACATACCCAACGAGTTGTTAAAAGTACTAAAGAATTGCTCAACTTCTATGATTTGAGCGATGAGGAAAACGAATGGCTACTACTGGCATCATGGCTACATGATATAGGCTATGTTGAGGGGACTGAAAACCATGAAGAAAGTAGTGCAAAAATGGCGGCATCTTTCCTAAAGGAAAATGGTTATAGTGCCTCTGGCACAAAACAGGTCAGCAACTTGATCTTGGCCACCAAAATGAGTCATGAACCCGAAAATTTACTGGAAGAAATCATTAGGGATGCCGATATTTCGCATTTTGCGCAGAAAAGCTATTGGGAGACCGCCGACTACCTAAGGGATGAACTCAAGGAATTGGGCATAGCCGATTATTCCTCCAAAGAATGGCGGGAAAAGAACATTCAAATGTTCCGGACCAAACATAAATTCTATACCGATTATGCCAAGGACAATTGGGAAAAGGGCAAAGAAAAAAACCTAAATCAATTGCTCAAGGAAAAGAAGACCGAAAAAACCATTGCCAAAAAAGAAGCCCTGAAGGCCAAATACAAGAGCGACAGCCCAGACCGTAGCATTCAAACGCTGTATCGGGTTACACAGAGCAACCATTTAAAGCTCAGCGATATAGCGGACACCAAAGCAAACATTCTGTTGTCCGTGAATGCCATCATCATATCATTGGTATTGGCGAATTTGCTCACCAAGTTGGACAACCCTTCCAACACCTATTTGATTTACCCTACGTTGATCTTGATCCTTTTCAGCATTACCTCCATGATCCTATCGGTATTGGCCACTAGGCCCAACATCACTAGTGGGAAATTCACCAAAGAGGATGTGGAACAAAAAAGGGTGAACCTGTTGTTCTTTGGCAACTTTCATAAAATGAAGCTCGAGGAATATGAGTGGGCCATGTCCGAACTGACCAAGGACAAGGATTATGTGTATTCATCACTGACCAAAGACTTATATTTCCTTGGATTGGTATTGAACAAAAAATATAAAATACTGAGAATCACCTACAACATTTTCATGTTGGGCATGATTGTTTCGGTACTTGCGTTTGGTATTGCCTTTCGGTTTTTTGGACCGGATAGGATTCCTTTTTAGATCAAGACCTTAGTTCCTCCATCAAATCGTCATAGGTATAGGTCTGCTCTGATTTTTTGTCCTTTTTGTACAAAATTTCTGCCCGTATGGCCTTTAGCCCGGTTACCCCTTGAAGACCTTCCAGCTCCACGATTTCAATGTTGTCGGTAAAATATCCTTTCGCCTTTAGGAATCTGATATATCGAAGGTATTCCCGTTCGTCCTTACGCTGGCTATAGACAATGGAAAGCTTGCCTTTTTGGGTCAAACGCTCATTGGTCCCTTTGATATAGGCTTTATCAATTCGCTTTTTGATCACTTCATACCTAGCATTATAGGTGCCATCAACATCGAATCTTTTTTCGTCCATCCTAAATCGGATGGCCAGGGAAGTACTGTGCACCAAAACAAGGGAAGCCACGTCCAATTTAACAGGCAATTTGGGTTTAAGTGCGTAGTATTTATTCTCCATTTCGCACATAACCTGCAGTTGCCATAACCTTAAGTTTCTTAGGTAAAGATCATCAAAAGCCCTATCGTTTACAATGGAGCTGCCTATGTACATGTTGTGCTCCACACCATCGGTCTTGTATCTTTCAAAATAGTGAGGGAACATTTCTTGGGCCTTTTCCTGCTTTTTATCCAAAAGGGCCGCCAACTGCATGTTGGCTTCCATGACGCTTTCATCGTAATTCTTGCGATGGTCGTAATAGGACTCCGTGGAAGGATCTATCTTCTCCTCGTATTTCTTGAGCAGTTCCGCAATTTCCCCATCCTCTTTTTTCAAGTGCTGGAACACAGGATTTACTTGTTCTTTCACAAAATCAAAAACCGCCTGTTCGGTATGGGTGAACAAAGCCTCTTTCACCTCATCCAAATAAGTGCCTACCCGAAACATCAACTCCTCATAAATAAGCAGACCATATTTTTTGATGGCCACCTCCAGTATTTCATTGATTTCGGAGAGTTGGATCATCAAATCCTTTTGAATGGAAAGATTACGTTCCTTGGACGAATCCTTGATATCTATCTGTCCATACAGCGGATACACATCTTTGAAAACGATTTCATGGAAGACCGGTTGATGGCCTGCCAACTCATCGGCCATAAATCGCTTGGCCTCTTCTTGGAACTTCCAATACACAGAAGGATGCACAGAGGTACATTCGTGCTGGATTACCGCATCTATAAGATTTTCCTCTTCCTCAATGGTCCGAAGCACCGCAGAAATGAGGTAGGGCATTACGTCGTCCAGCTTATTGGCATTCACGCTGTTGAGCTCGTTTATTTTGCCAGATACCAGTTCCAAAACCCCCAATAGATTTCCATTTATTGCAATTGGGGCCAAAATGGCGCTTTTGATACCTTGATCTAACAGATTTTTGTAGGGTTGCACATTATCTTTTGCCCGTTGATAGTACTTTTCCACATTTGCGATGGCAAAATATTTGCCTTCCCGGAACAATTTGCCATAGGAATGTTCGCAGAGCATGGAATCACAGGATTCCAAATCCTTTCCATTGAGAATATAGCTTTCCATCCCCTTGCCATAAATCCTGAAAAAGTTATTGGCTCCGGCATCATATCCTGAAAAACCTACCCTAATATCACTCAACTTGAACAAGGACCTGAAAGTATCCTCAAAACTTTCCATGAAGTTTTCCTTACCCCTTTGGGCCCTTCCGATCAAGGTGGATTTGATTTCCGAAATGGAATGTTCCGCGGTTACATCGAACATATTTGAAATGACAAAACCCTTTACCAAAAAACTGTTGGGTGGTATTTTTTCCTTCCAGAGGTCTAGGTTCTCAAAATTTTCCAAGAGCTCATCCACATCTTCTTGCGTAAGTTCCTTGGCCTTTTCGGTTGGAATGACCTCCATAAAATCCGCATTGTACAAAATGCGATAGCGGTGCATCACCCCATTGGCATCCGGAATATCATAAAAGAAAGGTCGTTTAAAGTCCAGATTGTATCCATAGTGAAACTTCAGGACAACCGTGCACCGCATGATATAGCTGAATTCGGAAGGTATGTTGCTGATTTCCAGTTCAAAATCCTCCCCAGCCTCCTTTAAGATATTTTGAAAACGCTCCGAGGAATTAAAAACCAGGCTTTCAAACGGAGTGGAAGCCGTTTTGATCTCATTTTTGGTCAACACGGGGGCAAAGGTATCCTCCAAAATAATTTTGATCACTTCCTTGTGCTTTTCAAGAAGCGACAGATCGGAGAAGCCCTCCCTCAATTCAGGGTATGGTGCCTGTGCCTCCAAAACATACTTTGCACGCTCAGCCAAGTAAGTATTTGGGCTGTTGACAAGGTCATCATAATATTTCAACAGACTGTTGAAACTGACCAATTGCACTATCGGACTTTCTGTATCGTAATTGTGCTTCATACACGAATTAGTCGGGGTTGAACCTGTAAAGTTACAAAAAGTAGAATTGCACTCTTTGTTATGGGTATCTTTATGGATAAATTGCCTTTTTTAAGGATATTTAGCAAAAATAATCCCATGTCCTCAGCCACCAGACTAGACCGAGCTTACGACAACGCCGAGACCATCCTTTTTGATGACAGTTCCAAGTTCATCTTTTTCAGTGATTGCCACAGGGGCGACAACAGTTTCGCGGATGATTTTGCCAACAATCGGAACATTTATTTCCATGCACTGAACCATTACTATCGGGAAGGTTTCCATTATTTTGAACTGGGTGACGGAGACGAGCTTTGGGAAAACATCAGTTTTGACTCCATTTTTGAGGCTCATAAAAATGTGTACCAATTGTTGCGGCAGTTTCATTTGGAAAAGAGGCTCAAAATGTTGTGGGGAAACCATGACATGGTGTACAAAGACCCCGACTACGTAAAAAAGAACCTCTCCCATTATTTTGAACCCATAGACGGATCGGACAAAGCACTCTTCCAAGGGATTACCTTTCACGAGGCTCTTATTCTCCAACACAAGGATACTAAACAACAGATCTTTCTTACCCACGGTCACCAAGCGGATTGGTGGAACTACGTCTGTTGGCGCATAGGACGGTTTTTGGTACGCATCCTGTGGAAACCCCTTCAAGTGGTGGGCATTGCCGACCCGACCAGTCCCGCCAAAAACTACAAAGAACTTATACGGATAGAAAAACGGACCAAGCGTTGGATCTTAAGCAAAAATCTACTCCTGACCATCGTTGGCCATACCCATAGGCCACGATTTCCAGAACCGGGCGAGATACCTCTTTTTAACGATGGTAGCTGCGTTCACCCCAGAAGCATTACCGGGATTGAAATCGAGAACGGGCAAATCTGCCTTATCAAATGGCATATTGCGACCAAGCCTGATGGTACCCTACAAATTGTTCGGGTATTGTTGGAGGGCCCGGAAAAACTGGTAGACTATATCAATCCCTAGGTCCGCTTCGCCATGGTCTTGATCGCTGCCACAAATTGATCCAGTTCAGCTGTAGTGGTAAACACATTGGGGGTAATCCTACACCCATGTACATTTTCAAAATCTATGGCCACGGTCCACACCTTGAATTCATCCAAAAGGGTTTTCGCCATTTCCCCTGGCTTCATATTTAACAGACCGACGTTGGCGATTCCACAACTCCTGTGGGGCTCGATGGGCGTATTGATGACCACATTTTCCACATCGCGCAATGGATCGCTCCAATAGCGTTGCAGATAGCGCATCCGTTCCTCCTTGCGTTCCAACCCTATCATTTCCAAATAATCCGCCGAGTCGTTGATGGTCAAATCGGTATGTACAGGGATGGTACCTGTATGGTTCAGCCTTCTGATTTTGGTAGGATCGTTCTCGTGCTCTGCCAAAAGCGGCCAAATCTTCGGGATGTTCTTTTCCGCTACATAGAGCATGCCTGCACCCAGGGGGACACAAAGCCATTTGTGGAGGCTGGAACCGTAATAGTCGCAATCCAACTCGGCCAAATCCACTTTAATATGTCCCACACAATGCGCACCATCCACCATGACCTCTACCCCATGGGAATGGGCCATGTCGCAAATTTTTCTGATGGGTAAGATCTGTCCGGTCACATTTACCATATGGCAAATCATCAACAATTTGGTCTTTGGGGTTATTTGCGATTCGTATAAGGAAACGATTTCCTCATCAGATTTGGGATGGTTGGGCAGAGATACTTTTTTGCAAACGATGCCGTATCGCTTTTCCATCTGTTCAAAATGTACTTGCATGGCCCCATAATCCTGAACGGCATACACGGCCTCATCCCCCTTTTCCCAAGGGTAGCCCCCAATGATCAGATCCAGGGACTCCGTAGTGTTGCGAGTAATGACCAATTCCTTTTCTGAACAGTTCACCAATTTGGCTACCCGTGCCGCAGCCTTCATTTTATTCTCCCCTTGAACGGTTCTCATGTAATAGGAACCTTGATAGTTCACCTCTTTCATGTGCTCTACATATTTTTCAAGAATAGGGGTGGGCATTATGTTGTAGTATCCGCTTTCCAGATTGATGTAGTCAGGTTTCAACCTAAAATCCGCGCGGATCCGTTCCCAAAATTCATCGCTATCCTTATCCGATGGATACGGAATATCAGCCTCTGGTTGACCAGGTTCCAATGGCAAGGTAAAAAAGGGAGCAGCCATGGCAGCACTTCCCATATATTGCAAGAATTGTCGCTTTTTCATTTCGGTCTACGGTTGATTAAAAAAAGAATGGTAATTTCATTTTCAGTATGTCTCCAAGATACAATTTAAGCCCTTAACATGGATGATGTAAAAGTTATATTTGATCAAATTCCCATTCGGTATGATCTCGCCTCGCATATCATGCTGCTTGGGATCGTACAGGGGCTGTTTTTGACCTTGGTGATATTTTTGAGGGCTAAACGCACATCGGCCATACACCTCTTCGGATGGGTCATTCTAATACAGTGTATCGTTTTTTTGGATGTGTATCTCTGTTATACCGGGTCGATGAAATATGTGATCCACCTGAATGATTCCACCGAGTTTTTGGTCCTGTTCATTGCCCCAAGTCTCTACTTTTTTCTATATACCTTGCTGGAAAGAGAGCCCTTTACCCTTAAAAAGCATTGGCCCCACTTTTTATTGCCCCTGCTGTATGGAATTTCACAGACCGGCTATCTGCTGAGTCCTATTCAAGTGAAGTACAATGCTTATCTAGGGGCCTACCACCGTGATCTGGGATATTTGGATGTCCCTGATAATGTGAGCTATTCCTATCATTTTATCAAAAATAAATTCCGCTGGCTGGTCCTCGTCAGCTTTACCTTTTATTTTGTTCTTACCACAAGGTTGGTTTTAAAGGCGCGGAAAAAAGGACTGGTCTCGCCCAAAAACATCAAGGTGGACAGGTACAAGTTTTCGCGTCACACCGTTCTCGTTTTTTTAATTCTTGGGCTTTCCCTTTTTATCGTATTTTCAAATTTTGATGATGATGGGGGGGATCATTACTTGGGAATGTTGGAAACGTTGGCAACATTCATCACCTCTTTTTTTATCCTTTCGGAATCGCGCTTTTTTGAAAAATCTTGGATTTCTGACAAGTACGAGACCTTGGCAACCGACTCCTTACAGTTTGAAACCATCGAGGATTTTATGGATGCATCCGGATACTTTGCAGAGCAGGAAGCTTCCCTAAAAAACCTTGCGGAAAAACTGGATACCAATGCCAATACGGTTTCCAAATTGATCAATTCCAGTACTGGAATGAACTTTAACGATTATATCAACCAAAAAAGGATCTTGCTCTCCAAAGACCGGTTGGTGGATGGTGACTATGCACATCTCACCGTGGAAGCCATAGGACAAACCGTTGGATTTAATTCAAAATCAGCGTTTTACAATGCATTCAAAAAGCATGTGGGTCAATCCCCATCCGCATTTGTGAAAGAGAGAAAAGCCCAAAAAAGGGCCTAATTTCTCCCAAATTGTAATTCAGGACGTTTCCTCGCCCAAAAAAGAAGGGTTTTTGAACCACTCTTTTCAACTTTGGCAAAAACTTTTTAAATGATGGAAAAATCAATTCGACGTTACGATCTGGACTGGCTTCGTGTAATCGTCTTTGCCTTGCTCATTTTTTATCATGTGGGCATGTTCTTTGTCCCTTGGGGGTGGCACATTAAAAACAATGTAATCTATGATTGGCTCCGTTGGCCCATGTTGTTCCTCAACCAATGGCGACTTCCCATCTTGTTCGTGATATCAGGTATGGGGACATACTATGCTTTGGGAAAAAGGTCTTGGGGTAAATTTGCATTGGAACGATTTCTGCGTTTGGGCATTCCGTTGGTGGTTGGGATGATCTTGATTGTTCCTCCACAGATTTATTTTGAACGATTGGCTGATGGGGAGTTCAGCGGATCTTACTTGCAATATTTCACCACCATAGCCTTCAAAGGAGTCTATCCGAAAGGGAACATTAGTTGGCACCACCTGTGGTTTTTGCCCTATCTACTGGTTTTTTCATGGATCCTTTCACCCCTATTCGTATACCTTAGAAAACACAATACCCGTTTTATCGATTGGGTGAAAAGGATGATACAAAAAACATGGGGCATCTATATTTTCGTGATTCCCCTATATCTTGTTGAATCCTTAGTGGAACCTTTTTTTCCCATCACCCATGCCTTGATAGATGATTGGTTCAATTTCATTTTCAATATCATCCTGTTTTTTTACGGCTTTGTATTGATTGCCACTGGGGAAGTTTTTTGGAAAACGGTGGCCCGAATGAAGTACAAAGCACTTGTTTTGGGCATCATTGGCTTTACGGGACAGTCGATTATCTGGTTGTTTTTTGAAGATGGTTATGTAATCCATTTTACCGAAGCCATGCTCAAAGTAGTGAACATATGGTCTTGGATATTGGTGCTTTTCGCCTATGCCGCCCAATACCTAAACAGGCCCAGCAAGGGCATCGCCTATGCCAACCGCGCGGTGTACCCGTTCTACATTTTGCACCAAACCATAACCGTTGGTATCGGCTATTACCTGATGAACTTGAATTGGGGATTTTTGCCCAAAGCCTTCATTTTGGTAGTGGGCACCTTCGGGATCAGTTGGCTGATCTACGACCTCATTATTTTAAGAATCCCTTTGCTTCATCCTTTGTTTGGGTTGAAAGGAAAGAAGAAAACACCTGCAGGTTAACGATTTAACGACAATTTATCATCTTCATGGCAAGGTATTTGCTACTTTTATATTTCAAAATTGCTCAATCTTGCCATGAAAAAGTTTGTTTTTTCTTTACTAGGTTTCTCACTGGGGCTGATGACTTTACAGGCTCAATCCGACCTTCCTACCACCAAACCCTTAAAAATTGGCGAGAACAACAATTTGGATGTAAAGGCAAGCAATCAAGGGACCGCTCTCAGGATGCCTTCCGTGATAGACGAAAATTTTGCCTCCAAGAACAACAAGCCTGGGGTTAAGATGTTGCCGGACCGTGAACTTTTACAAGCGGGTTACGACATGGACATTGACCCAAAAGTGGGTGAAAAGGAGAAAAAAGGTTCCAAGGAGCATTTTGGTGACCAATATCTTGGTGATTTCAAGACCAATGCCAAATTTGTAGGCATTGTGTGCCGCGACCATGAATATGTGGATGGTGATCGTATCAAAATCTATTTGAATGGAGAAGTGGTTGAATACAATCTATTGTTGACGGGATCTTTCAAAGGCATCAATATAGATTTGACACAAGGTTTTAACCGAATTGAGTTTGAGGCATTGAACCAAGGTTCTTCTGGCCCCAATACGGCCCAAGTTGTGGTTACCGACGACAAGGGGGAAGTAATCCACAACAACCGTTGGAACCTTTCCACAGGATCCAAGGCCAGTCTTATCATCATCAAGGAAGAAGAATAACCCCTTCCTTCATCACTTCTTATTCCACTTTTCCCAAAGTAACAGGACTCTCGGCCGTTCCTTCCCAATCCGGGTCAGCGGCACCGATCCATTTACCGGTAAGCGTATCCATCATTACGGCGTGAACCCTACCAAAACGACCAGGTTGGTCCACTTCCTCAACCATGAAACCATCTTCCTTAAATTGTTTGATGTCTTCCAAAGTCCAAGTCCCTGGATGGGTTTCGGCCAATATCAGAGTATCCCCGGTATGAACGCGGGCTGCGGCCAAGGCTTTGTTCAAGGGCATCTTTTGATCCAAAACCCTACTGGTCACCTGCGCAACGGCGGTAACGATCCTGCTTCCTCCAGCAGCACCCAATACCAGAAACGGTTTTCCTTTTTTGGTAATGATGAATGGACTAATGTGCGAACTTGCCCGTTCGCCAGGTTTCATATCACCCAAATAACCACCCAAGGTGGCAGCATATACAAATCCAAGTCCATCGGTAGCCACTTTTGATCCCATGATAGGACCAAGGGACTGCGTCAAAGCAATCACATTTCCTCGGGCATCCGCTACGGATAAATGGGTGGTATGTCCATTTTCGGTCCATGATGCAGGTCGATTCCAATTCATGGCAGCTTGCTGTGTGGGAAAAGGCACCATGGCATCCGCCAAGGTTTTGGCATATTCCTTGGAGGTCAATTTCTTGCCCACTTCCAAATCCTCTTGACCATAACGATCTTCATAGGCCTTGACATTCGCTTGGTAAACCAATTCGGCCCAAGTGGTTTCCGGTACATCGGCCAAGTCAAAATTTTCAAGGATCTGGAGCATTTCAATGGTAATGGCCCCATAAGATGGAATAAATAACCCGTGGAGTCCAAATCCCCTGTAGGATCCTTCTACCATGTCGGCATCCCTAGCCTGATATTCTGCCATGGCAGCCATACTCAAGGTGCCCCCATTTTTTTGGACATCATCCACAATTTTCTGGGCAATTTCACCTTCATAAAACACCTTTTCTCCTTCCTTGGCAATCAATTTCAGGGTATGGGCCAAGTCCTTTTGCACCAAACGGCTTCCTTCCACATAAGTGGTGCCCCCGTTCATAAAGTATTTGGAAGTACCCGTAAACTCTTTGATCTTATCCATGGCCGTGGATTGACGCAAGGCTTCCCCGGGCAACACTATAAAACCTTCTTCAGCATATTTGATGGCAGGCTGCATGACCGTTTCCAAATCCAAGGTCCCATAGTCGGACAATAACTTGGTCAAGCCCTTCACCACACCGGGGACGCCAATGGTAGCGTATCCATACTGCCCTTTGGGTGCTGTTTCGGGATCGTAATCAATACCAGCTTGGGTAGTAGCGTCCACTCCTGAAATTTTTCCTTCGGAGGTCATCACAATGGCCTGCAACCTTCCTCCCAATCCAGACATGCTCGGCTCCACCACTGCAAGTACAAAGGCCGCGGCCACCGCCGCATCAATGGCATTGCCTCCATTTTCCAGCATTTCTACCCCCGCCTCTGTCGCCAACGGATGGGCCGCGGCCACTGCACCATTTTCGGAAATGGAAATTTGGGGGTCCCCATCATCTACAATGGTCAAGTTGGGATTGATTATTTGCTCTTCAGCTTTCTTCTTACAGGAAATGGAGATTGCAAAAAGTACGGCCAGTAGGAATATCGATTTTTTATACATGGTAGGTAGTTTGGTTTTTATTGTTTTTCTCCAGGGTGATAAGTTGCTTCGGCCCGTTTGAGCACATCTTCTTTATAATAGGCGGCATCCTTCCATTCAATATCCGCGTAGCGTTGGGCCTGATCATTAAAATGGGGGGAATTGGGGTCCCCACTTTGTCCACCTGCCAACATGGTCTTGGCCTTCACCTTATCTCCAAACTCCACCACGGCCACAAAACTGTTGCCACGGGTTCCATAAATTTTCTTGGTATTGTTGTCGTATCGGGCACCATAAGCGGCCAATGCACCCCAAGTTCCACTGGCAAAACCAATGGGGATGCTGGGTTTGGCATCATCAAAAGCTTGGCGTATGTCCCCGTTCAAACGTTGATAGCGATTCACCTCGCCCCAAGGCATTTGCCAAGTACCAAAATCGGAATTCAATTTTTCAACCGCTTCCTTAAACAGATTCAACTTTTGTTCATCGGGCCAATCGCTTCCCCAATACTCCACCCATTGCATGGAATACATGCCTTCGGGTCTTTCGGCTTTTGCATAACAAAGCGTACCGTAATAATGGGCCAATGTCATAGCCACGGATTCCTTGGATGTTGTAAAATCCCACTGCCTCAGGGTTTCAATGGGCTCCTTCAATTCAGGTGTCGAATGGGCATCGTAGGCTTTCACCAGACCTGGAATCAAAACATTGAAGGCGGGCAGGTAAGGGTCGTGCGCCAATTGTATCAGACTGTCCAAGGTATAGCCGCTTCTTCCGGTCAACAATTCAATGGCGTGAATGCCCCTGAAATTTTCTTGGTCACGTGACATGTAATTGGGGTAATCTTCCTTTTTCGGACTGTACTCCAATGCCGAAGTATAAGGTGTTGAATTGCAGTTCTGGATCCAGCCATTTTTGGGATTCAACACTAATATATTCTCATCCACGGTATGTAGTCCTTGCCAATCGGTCTTGGGATTACTGCCATCCACGGGTTGGGTATAATCAAAAGTAACATCACGTTTGGGAACAAAGTTCCCGTGAAAATAGGCAATGTTCCCTTCAGCATCGGCATACACGGTGTTGTTGGAAGAATTGGTCCGGATGTCCATCATTTTGCGGAAACCGGCATATCCGTCCTGTTTGGTACGAATATAGGATTGTTCCAAGGCTTTTACGGGTTCCCACATCATAGCAGAAGCGGTCCATTGGCCATCCGCTATATGCGTGATAGGCCCGTGATGGGTCCTGTACATCGGAAAGGTTTTCTCTTTGAGTTCCTCGCCTTCCTTGTATTTCAAAGTCACACCAGCGGAATCTACGGGGCGCAATTCTTCACCATACTGATAGAACAGTTTCCCATCATTTTTGACCAAGGTTTCCTTGAATTCATCCATGACATCGGTATAGGTCGACGTATGCATCCATCCCGTTTTTTCGTTGAATCCCTGATACACAAAAAACTGTCCCCAGGTGACAGCGCCGTAGGCGTTCAACCCTTCCTCGCTAACTACGTGCACTTCACCCCGAAAGTAAAATGATGTATGGGGGTTGATGAGCAACATGGCATTACCTGATTGGGTCAAATCCCCAGAAATGGCAATTCCGTTGGATCCTTTAGGTTCTGCCATTTCCTCCTTTTTCTTCTGTTGGAGCAATTCCATTTCAGGAATTTCCATACCACTTTCGTAAAATGTTTGGATTTTTCGGGTGGATATGCGCTCAATATCACCACCAATAGATCCTTCGCTGAAATACATGGGCATCCATGGCTCAAATCGGGTGAGCAATTTGGGTTTTACCTCGGGATGCGTATACAGATAATAATTGATTCCGTCGGCAAAGGCATCACAAAGTTGTTTCAACCATTCGGGACTTTTTTCATAGTTGGCCTTGGCTTCTTCCTCCGTCATGAACAACTTGGCCCGAAGATCACTGTATAGGGCTTCTTCACCCTCTACTTCGGCCAAACGGCCCGTGGCCCAGATATAATTTTGTTCAACCCGGTTAAAATCGTCCTCACACTGGGCGTACAAGAGTCCAAATACGGCGTCTGCATCCGTTTTTCCATAGATGTGGGGCACGCCAAAATCATCCCTGATGATGGTGATGTCCTTGGCTTGCGCCTCCCATTCCTCCACTTCGGTCTGGGGCTTTTGGGTACAGGAAAAACATAAAAGAAGGGCTGCAAGGGTAACTGTTCTCATTACGGGGGTTGGTTTTATTTTATCTTGTGAAAATAAGGGATTTCCGTATCATTTACCAACTACCGCTGGCACCTCCTCCTCCAGAACTCCCACCTCCCCCAGAAAAACTACTGGAACTTCCACCGGAACTTGAACCAAAGGAATGGCTCCCCGAGGATGAGAAGGTCTTGCTCATATAGGTTTTATCGGACTTGAACCAAGAAAGTTTGAAATCTTCCTTCCCTTTGATCCGTATCTTTAAAATGGCCAATAGTATGGTGAGAAGAAAAAACCCAATTATCCCATAAATGACCCATCCGACGCTCCCAAATAGCACTTCTTCATCAAAAGTAATACCCATGATCGTCGCTAAAAAGAACAAGGGTACCCCAATAAAAATCAAGCCAAAAAACACCTGCAATAACCCAGCAAAAATCATGAAAACTCCTGGGAAAAGTCCCAGTTTCCCTATCATGATGCCCCGGAACATTTCAATCAGACTGGAATATCCCTTGTAAAAAACAAATCCGCCTGGGACCATAAAAAAGGAAAGGAAAACCATCAGTAACACATAACCCCACCACGGGAGTTCGTTCTCGGCTTCCATTTCCTTATTGAATTCGGCCAAAGCATCGGGGTTCTTCAACAATTCGATAAGCTGATCGGATGCCCCATCAAGGCCGCCTAAATAATCCTCCTCCTTGAATTTAGGAATCATGGTATTACGGATGATTCGGGAAGCCACCGCATCCGTAATGTAAGGTTCCAAACCGTAGCCTACTTCTATTCGGACTTCCCTATCATTTTTGGAAAATAGGATGAGAATGCCATTGTCCTTGCCTGCCTGCCCCAATTTGTTCTGATTGAATACCCCATTGGCGTATTCTTCAATAGTTACACCTTCCAAATCATTGATGGTCAAAATCACCAACTGATTGGTGGTCTCGGTCTCAAATTGGGTTAGTTTGCTTCGAAGGCCCTCTAATTGTCCTGAGGTGAAAATACCTGCGTTATCGGTAACGATTTGTGTAAGCTGGGGATACTTCTCTTGGGAAAACCCAAAAATGGACAGCAGTACCAAATAACAGAAAACCAACGTCTTTCCCATGACCCTAAGATACGGGAAAGTCCAATCGTCTGCTATTGAAAATGTATGAAAGAGTACTCTGATCTAATCTTCTGCAGGGGCCAATTCCACTTCCAGCCCATCCAAATCGTCGGTCATGTGGATCTGGCAACCCAAACGACTGTTGTCCTTTACAAAAAAGGCTTCTGACAACATGGCTTCCTCATCATCAGATTTTTCGGGAAGTTGATGATCGGAAAGCACGTAACATTGGCAGGAAGCACACATAGCCATCCCACCACAAATACCGATGGTACCTTCTGGGGCCAACTCGTAGGAACGCACGACCTCCATTAGGTTCATGTTCATATCTGTCGGTGCATCCACTTCGTGAAGCACACCTTCCCTGTCAATAATCTTTAGTTTTATATCGCTCATACCTAATTGTAAAGAGTAGTTAGGAGTTTGGAATTGGTTTTATCGATTTGATGAGTCCATAAAGCAATTTGGAGACTTCATTGGTCAATTCAATAATTTGCTCAGCATTGACCTTGGACAGCAAATCTAATTTTATGGAAAGATAAACCATTGATCTGACTTCGCTATTCGAACCCAAGAAATAAAACAAAAATTTGGAAAATTCTGCATTAGAGCTTCTTTCGAACCCTTCTGCAATATTGTTGGACACTGAAACAGCTGTCCGTCTTATCTGGTCCCTAAACCCAAAATCATTACAATTACCGAACGATTGATAAACCGTAAGGGCCAATTCTTGGGCTTTTTGCCATACAATCAAATCCTCAAATCTTTGAACCGCCATACCTCGCTACCAAGTACTAATCCCTAATTACTAGTCGATAGATTTAACAACAGCCTTAGGCGCTTCTTTCTTGCTGCCATCAAAACCGGTAACACCCCCAACAGTGGTATACTTCATCACATATTTTTTATCGGGGAAGATACGTTGATAAGCGCTTTGGCACATCAAAGTAGCTTCGTGGAACCCACACAAGATCAATTTCAATTTTCCTGGATAGGTATTCACATCACCAATGGCATAAATACCGGGAATATTGGTCTGATAATCATAGGAATTGTCCACTTTGATGGCATTCTTCTCAATTTCCAAGCCCCAATCGGCAATGGGTCCCAATTTTGGTGAAAGTCCAAACAGGGGAATAAAATGGTCGACTTCCACCTCTGTCTCTTCGGATGTATCCACATTCTGGACGGTGACTTTTTCCAAAACATTCTCACCATGAAGGGCCACCACTTCGGACGGGGTCATGAGATTGATCTTTCCTTCATTTTTCAAGTGTTGCACCTTTTCAACGGAATCCAAGGCTCCCCGAAATTCATTTCTTCGGTGTACCAACGTAACCTCATCCGCTATATCGGCCAAGAAAATGGACCAGTCGAGGGCAGAATCACCACCACCCGCAATCAAGACCTTTTTACCACGATACATTTCCGGTTCCTTGATCATATAGGCGACTCCATTGTCCTCATACTTGGCCAAATTGTCCAAAAGAGGTTTTCTAGGCTCAAAACTCCCAAGTCCACCAGCAATGGCCACCACTGGGGCATGGTGTTTGGTACCTTTGTTCGTCGTGACTACAAAAGTGCCATCCTCCAATTTGTCAATGGTTTCCGCACGCTCTCCCAAGGTAAAACCAGGCTGAAAGGGTTTGATCTGTTCCATCAAATTATCTACCAACTCCCCCGCCAATACTTCGGGATAACCAGGGATATCGTAAATGGGTTTTTTGGGATAGATTTCCGAGCATTGCCCTCCTGCTTGTGGCAAGGCATCTATCAAATGGCATTTCAATTGCAAAAGGCCTGCTTCAAAAACAGCAAAGAGACCCGTAGGTCCCGCTCCAATAATCAGTATGTCGGTTTTGATCATGTACAAAAAAATTTTTGGCGTGCAACTTACTGCTTACCTAAAAAAGGAATTATGATTTTTGTCAGTTAGCTAACGTTGATAACTTCTTCAATTTGAGGAGCATACTTTTTTATGGTCATCTCTACACCGCTCTTCAACGTCATTTGGTTGACACTGCACGCGATGCAATTTCCTTCCAGCTTAACCTTCACGGAATTGTCGTTGTCTATGGATATCAAGGTAATGTCACCCCCATCGCTTTGGAGAAAGGGTCTTATTTCCTCCAATGCTTTTTCCACGTTGCTCTTAATTTCTTCTGAAGTCATAACTATTTCTTTTTAACGGCCGAACAACCAGCCATTGTTGTAATCTTGATCGCCTCGGTTGGGGGCAGGTCGGTATTACGCCTTACCAACTCCTGGACCACGTTTTTGGTCAATTCTTCGAAAGCTTCCTCAATGGGAGATGCTGTTTGAAGAGCTGCCGGCCTTCCCACATCCCCAGCTTCCCTTATGCTCTGCACCAATGGCATTTCTCCCAAAAATGGCACATCGAGGTCTTCCGCTAAGTTTTTGGCCCCATTTTGTCCAAAGATATAATATTTGTTATCAGGCAGTTCTTCTGGAGTGAAGTACGCCATATTCTCCACAATGCCCAAAACGGGAACATTGATGGCTTCCTGTTGGAACATGGCAACACCTTTTCTGGCATCGGCCAAGGCTATTTCCTGTGGCGTACTCACCACCACTGCTCCGGTTACCGGTAAGGATTGCATAATGCTCAAGTGGATGTCCCCAGTGCCCGGAGGCAAATCCAATAATAGGAAATCCAATTCGTCCCAATGGGCATCAAAGATCATTTGGTTCAAGGCCTTGGCAGCCATGGGTCCTCTCCAGATTACCGCTTGGTTGGGCTGGGTGAAAAATCCAATGGACAAAAGTTTTACCCCGTAATTTTCAATGGGTTTCATCTTTGCCTTGCCATTCACATTGATGGACAAAGGTTTCTCATTGGCCACATCGAACATGATGGGCATGGATGGTCCGTAAATATCCGTATCCAATAATCCTACCTTAAAACCCATTTTGGCCAAGGTCACCGCCAAATTCGCCGTGATGGTAGACTTGCCCACACCTCCTTTTCCAGAAGCCACCGCGATGATGTTCTGTATTCCGGGAATAGGGTTCCCCTTAATTTGGTTCACCTTTGGCTTTGCTGGGGCATCAACCTTTAGGTTGACCTTTATTTTGGCCTTTTCATATACCTCGCTGTGGATGATCTTCAATATCTCCACCTCCGTTTTCTTTTTGGCCTGAAGACTTGGGTTTTTGATGGTCACATCTACCTCAACCTCATCACCAAATACCTGCACATTGGTCACGGCACCACTTTCTACAAGATTCTGACCCTCACCCGGGGCCGATATTTTCTCCAACGCTTTAAGAATGTCTACTTTCTTCAACTTCATGTATCCTGTTTTAACCATCAGTCGTTTGAACTGATTCTAAACTACAAAGATACGGCGTTGGTCTTAGATTTTGAAGTCGGCGGATTGAATTTCAAAAAAGCCTGTATTTTGATTTATGAAAGGTATGCCCGGCATCAACAAATGAAGGTTATGAACCTAGGTTTTATGTGAAAAAACCGTAGCTTAGGTGCTTATTTAACCACCAACCAACATGCTGCGCAATACCAAACTCCCCCATCTCGCCTTATTGGCCCTTTCCCTGTTTTGGCTTTCCTGCTCTACGGGCAAACACAGCTTTACCAAAAAAGATGTAAAAGGTTCTGAAAAATTGATCGGTCTCGATTTCTCCAAAAAGAATATCGACACTCTGTATCCATATTTGGAAAGAAACCTTTCGGGTTTTGATTCCCTCAGAAAATACCCTTTGGAGAATGATGTGTTCCCTGCTGTTCGGTTTGATCCCGTGCCCTTTGGTTTTACCATGCCCGAGCAATTGAATGGAAATGAGTGGAACATTCCCGACTATGTTGAAATCCCCGAACGTTTTGATGATTTGGCCTTTTATACCATTCCACAATTGGCCTCTTTGATCAAGCATCAAAAAATCACGTCAACCGAGTTGACCCAATTTTTCTTGGCCCGCTTGAAAAAATACCAGCCTACCTTACAATGTAGTATCAGCATTACAGATAGTTTGGCTTTGGCACAGGCCAAACGCGCCGATGAAGAAATCAAACAAGGGAAATACAGAGGTATTTTGCACGGCATCCCCTATGGCACGAAGGATTTGATGGCCGTACCCGGCTATACCACCACTTGGGGTGCCGAACCCTATAAAAATCAAGTCATTAATCAAACAGCTACAGTAATCCAAAAGTTGGAAGATGCCGGTGCGGTTTTGGTTGCCAAATTGGTCTCCGGTTCATTGGCCCGAGGTGATGTTTGGTTCGGCGGCAAGACCAAAAACCCTTGGGACATTACGCAAGGAGCCACAGGTTCCTCTGCTGGTTCAGGATCAGCAACCTCTGCCGGACTTGTCCCCTTTGCATTGGGTACGGAGACCTTGGGGTCCATCACCTCACCCAGTACCCGAAACGGTGTTACGGGATTGCGTCCCACCTACGGAAGGGTAAGTCGATATGGGGTAATGAGCCTGAGCTGGTCCATGGATAAAGTTGGGCCCTTGGCCAGAAATGCCGAGGACTGTGCCATCGTGTTCTCCGTTATTCAAGGGGAGGATAAAAATGATCTAACCACCAAAAATATGCCCTTTGGTGTGGATTGGGCCAAAGATGTGAAATCTCTTAAAGTGGCCTATTTGAAAAAGGACATTGAAAAAGATACTACCGACACTGGTGACAATTTGAGAAATGCCCTGAAAGTCTTGAAAGAAATGGGCATTGAACCTACTGAAGTGGAACTTCCTGAAGATGTTCCATACCGAGGTTTCGATATTATCCTAAGGGCTGAGGCAGGTGCCTTTTTTGATGAATTGGTGCGCTCTGGAGAAGTGGACCTCATGGTGGAACAGGACCAACGCTCAAGGGCCAACTCCTTACGCCAAAGCCGATTTATTCCTGCGGTGGAATACCTGCAAGCCAACCGACAACGCCAAGTGCTCATGCAGAAAATGGAAAATCTGATGAAGGATTATGACGTATTGATCTCGCCTTCCTTTGGAAACGATCAATTGCTCGCCACGAATTTAACGGGGCATCCCGTTATTGCCATCCCCACGGGCTTGGACAAAAAAAACCACCCGACCAGCATGACATTTGTAGGCAAATTATATGACGAAGCCAGTATTTTACTGCTCGCCAAGGCATTTCAAGATCATTCGGAGTTTGATGAACTACATCCCCCCGGATATTGATCATAGCTCCTTGGCAGGATCCCAGAAGTGTTTTTGAAAATCGACAATTTGATTGTCCTGGACTTGGATACCTTCATTCTCCAAGAGTTGTTGCATGAGGTTGGTACCCCCAAAATGATGCTTGCCCGTCAGCACCCCAGCACGATTGACCACCCGGTGCGCCGGCACATCCTTGGCGGATGAACTGTTCATGGCCCACCCTACCATACGGGCACTGCGTGCCGCTCCCAAATACTTGGCAATGGCCCCATAGGAAGTAACCCGACCAAAGGGGATTTCCTTGGCCACTTCATAAACCTTGTCAAAAAAATTGGGTTCTTCCATGTTATCGGTACAGAATACGCATCAAGGTAATGATTAAGAGCAAAAGCATCAATGCACTTAAAATATAGTTTGAGTTCTTTGAAAAGCGATTGGTCTTGGTTTCCAGCTTATCAAAATAAAAAGTATAGAGATAAAGTACCGCAAAGGTCCCAGTTCCTGCCGCAACTACAAAAGTGGTGATATCCTGCGCCTCGAACTTGATCCACCCAGCTTCGTTCCACATGGCATTTAGACCACTATAATAGGGAATGGTCAACAGGTTAAGAGCTGCCAACAATACTCCTTTAAAAAAACTGTTCTTCTTGCTCAAATTGACCTTTTTGAGCTTTTTCTCCTTCTTTCTTTTGGCCACAATAAAAAAATAGATGGCAAAAAAGGCAAAGATGGCAATGGCAATCTTTAACAGGATGTCGATGACCTCTGGATTCCGATATAGAAATTTGGAAATAAATACAGCGATGTATGCCTGCACCATGATCATGGAAGACACCCCGAGGCTAAAGATGACCCCGTTCAACTTTCCTTTCTCCACGCTGATCTTGGCCGCATTCATATTGAGCAGCCCTGGTGGTACCGTAGCCATAAAAGCAGCCGAAAAGGTGGCAAAAAAAAGAATGAGGATATGGGTCATTAGTCAGTGGTCAGCGAATCCTAAATTGGATATATGTAATTGGTTTTCCTTTTTCAAGATACTGATTTTCATAGAAAGTCTGAATCTCCAAAACCTCCGAAGGAGCACCTTCGTTTTTGTACACATCATGGTTGGAGTAGATAATCTCATACCCCAAACCTTGCAAGAGGCCAAGCGTGTAGCCATGCATGAACTCACTGTCCGTTTTTAGATTGACCACCCCATCGGGTTTAAGAATATGTTTGTATTTTTTTAGAAAATCAGGATTGGTCATCCGGTGTTTGGTTCGTTTGTATTTGATCTGGGGATCGGGGAAGGTAATCCAAATTTCAGACACTTCCTTCTCCCCAAAAAGCAAATCGACCAATTCAATCTGGGAACGTAAAAAGGCCACATTCTTTAAACCTTCTTCCATGGCAATCTTGGCCCCTCTCCAAAAACGGGCACCTTTTATATCCACCCCAATATAATTCTTGCTTGGATTTCTTTTGGCAAGCCCAACAGTATATTCACCCTTGCCGCAGCCCAACTCCAATACAATAGGGTTGTTGTTGCCAAAAAACGAAGCCCAGTCGCCCTTATGTTGGAACCCTTCCATCACTTCATCCCTTTTGGGCTGCACCACGTTGGAAAAGGTTTCGTTTTCCTTGAACCGTTTTAGTTTGTTCTTACTTCCCACTCTCGAATTGAATTGCGCAAAAATTTAATGATTTGGCAAAACTAAGGAAATCTATAAGCAATTGGCATTTTGTTTTTTTGCAGTTATGCAAAATTCAAAGCGAATTCTGGTAGCCCCATTAAACTGGGGGCTGGGACATGCCACAAGGTGCATCCCCATCATAAGGGCATTGTTGGATCATGGGCATCAACCTTTCATAGCTTCAGATGGGGTGGCCCTTTCACTTTTGCAAAAGGAATTCCCTGATGTACCTTCTTTTGAGCTCTCTTCCTATAAAATCACTTATGCCGAAAAGGCCCGGAATTTTAAGATCAAAATGATCTGGGATTCCCCGAAAGTATTGAAGGCCATCGCTAAGGAAAAAAAAGAAATAAAACGATTGGTAAAGGAACACCAATTGGACGGTATCATATCCGACAATAGGTTAGGGGTATTCTATAAAAAAGTTCCTTGTGTCTTTATCACGCACCAACTGAATGTGTTGTCCGGCAATACCACGTGGATGAGCTCCAAGGCACATCAAAAAATAATTAAAAAATTTGATGCTTGCTGGGTTCCCGATGTTGAGGGCAAGCCTAACCTCACCGGAAAATTGGGACACCTGAAAAAATCCAAGTTGAAGATCGTGTATTTGGGACCGTTGAGCCGCTTTGAAAAAAAAGACCTTCCGATTGTCCATGATCTGATGGTACTTCTTTCAGGTCCTGAGCCCCAGCGCTCCTTTTTGGAAGAAAAGCTCCTGAAGGAACTCCAGGGATTTGAGGGAAACATCCTTTTTGTAAAAGGAAAAATTGAGGAGGAACAATCCAAAGAAGACATTCAAACTGAAAAGGGATCTATCATCCTTTACAATTTTATGAAGTCGGGCGAGCTGGAAACAGCGATCAACCAAAGTAGCAAAGTGCTTTGCCGATCTGGATATACCACGGTAATGGATTTGGCCAAATTGGAGAAAAGAGCATTTTTTATTCCTACTCCTGGACAGTACGAGCAGGAATATTTGGCCAAACGATTGGAAAAACAAGAATTGGTACCCTATTGCGAGCAAGATGATTTTACCCTGGAACAACTTTCAAGAATGGGAGATTTTAAAGGTCTGGCCCATTTTGATTCTGAAATCGACTATTCCTCTTTGTTTGCACTCTTCTCCAAGGTGAATGAGAATTCGGATCCTACCTCCACCTCGCTTTCCACATAGATTTTTTCGCCATGGGCCTCTATGATGTGCTTTACAATGGAAAGGCCCAATCCTGAGCCGCCCTCCGTTCTGCTCCCACTTTGGTCTACACGGTAAAAGCGTTCAAAAAGTCTTGGGATGTGTTGTTTGGGGATGCCCACACCATTGTCCGTCACCCTTACGATCACCTTGTTCTTAATCAAGTTTTCCACACTTACTTCCGTGGTTCCATTGGAATGGCCGTATTTAATCGAGTTCACCAAAAGGTTACTGATTACCTGTTGGATTTTTTCCCTGTCTGCATTTACGTAAATGGGATTGGGATATTCCATATCAAAAGTCAGTGCAATCTGCTTTTTGGCCGCTTTCATCTCCAAGAGATCGAACGTGTTCTGAATGAGTTCTATGATATCAAAATCTTCCCGTTCCACCTTGAGTTCCCCGGCCTCGAATTTGGTGATCAAATCCAAATCCTTTACGATGTAGATCAAGCGTTCCACTCCCTTATTGGCTCTTTCCAAATATTTTTCGCGGAGCTTTTTGTCCTTCATGGCGCCATCCAGAAGGGTAAGGATGTACCCTTGTACGGTAAATAGCGGAGTTTTCAGTTCATGGGAAACGTTGCCCAAAAAATCTTTTCGGTATTCTTCGCGAATCTTTAAGGTGTCTATTTCGATTTTTTTGCCTTCAGCAAATTTCTCGATTTCCTCTGTAAGGGTCTTCATATCGGTGGTAACCGGTTTTGAAGAAAAAGTAGAGGACTCCAAGAGGGAGACATCGTCATAAATCTTTTTGATCCTCCGATAGATAAACCGTTCTACCCTTACTTGGATTACGGTAAAGCAAATGGAAAAGCTGATTAGGGCAAATAGCAAGGTATAGGTCCAATCCATATGGCCAAGATCCATATGGAACACCACAAACAGAATGGTTGTCAGAAGGGTAATGACCAAGGACGATCTAAGGGCGAATTTGTATGACTTCCTTAGTTTTATGGCCATTAGAGAACAAACTTATACCCCACGCCCTTCACGGTCTTAAAATGGTCGTCCCCAATTTTCTCCCTGAGCTTTCTTATGTGCACATCAATGGTACGGCCACCCACCACTACTTCGTTGCCCCATACCTTGTCCAAAATCACTTCGCGCTTGAATACTTTATTGGGTTTGGAGGTAAGTAGCGACAAAAGTTCGAACTCTTTTCGGGGAAGCACGATCTCTTCACCGTCATTTACAATCTTGTACTCTTCGCGGTTGATTACAATGTTGCCGACCTTCACAATCTCGTCAACCTCTTTTTTCTCTTCCTTCAATCTTCTCAACAAGGCTTTTACCTTACTTACCAAAACCTTTGGTTTTATGGGTTTGGTGATATAGTCATCGGCACCGGCGTCAAAACCGGCCACTTGGGAGTAATCCTCCCCTCGGGCAGTCAAAAATGCAATGATCGTATTTTCCAGTCCTGGTGTATTGCGTATCATTTCGCAAGCTTCAATACCATCCATTTCGGGCATCATCACATCCATAATGATCAAATGGGGCTGTTTCTTTTTTGCCTTGGCAACGCCTTCCACACCATTTTTGGCAGTGAAGACCTCATAACCCTCGGCAGAAAGATTATAACTCACAATTTCCAGAATATCAGGTTCATCATCAACAAGTAGAATCTTAATGTCCTTAGTTTTCATGGGATGGTATTTCTGTGTTAATCCGTCAAATGTAAAGATAATACACTAATGGCATAAATGCTTAACGTTCATTTAATCTGATAACCTTATTGTAACGATTATGGCATGAAGTCTTAACATGCAGCTAACACCGCTTTTACAGCCTCCCCGTTTCTTTGCCCCGAATTCTAATCCTATAGAGCAAAGTATGAAAACTTACCTTATAGTGGCCTTTTCCTTATTTACCTTGATTGCTTCCGCTCAGCAGAATGGAAGCATTGTGGGTAAGTTGACGGACAAGGAACTAAACAATGACCCTCTTCCCTTTGCCAATGTGCTCATAAAGGGATCAACAAAGGGGACCACTTCCGATTTTGATGGTCTTTTTGAGATTGCCGATGTTGAGCCCGGAACCTACACCTTGGTTATCAGCTTTTTGGGATACGAAACCTTGGAGGTGCCCAATGTAACCGTTGAAGCAGGAAAAGTTACTGAGATAAACGCCGGACTTGGCGCCAGCAGTGTTGGTTTGGACGAGGTTGTGGTAACCACCACCGCCAGAAAGGACTCCGAAGTTGCCCTGTTACTTCAACAAAAAAATGCCTTGGTCATGCAAGAAGCCATCAGTGCCGAAGCATTAACCTTAAAAGGTATAGACGATGCCGCCGCTGCTGTGGCCCAAATTTCCGGTATTTCCAAACAACAGGGATCGAGCAACGTCTATGTGAGAGGTTTGGGAGACCGTTACCAAAATACTACTATGAACGGGCTTTCACTGCCATCCAACGATGTGAACAAAAAGAACATCAATCTTGATCTTTTTGGTTCATCCATTATTGAAAACGTATCGGTGAGCAAAGCCTATAGCCCTACTTTCTACGGTGATTTTGCCGCTGGTAACGTGAACATCGATTCCAAGGAATATACCGGCGATGGTTACCTGAATGTGTCCGTTGGCGGGGGAATAAACACCAATGCCGCCGGGGAGGATTTTGTAAAAAGCGAAGGCACTGGGGATTTCGGCTTCTACAACAGATATAGCCATGATCCTTTCGCTGTTATCCTATCACATGGTGTAGATCCTGAAGAAGCCATGGACCCCATTAATTTTTCTGGTGCCATTGAAGGAGGATATTCGTTCAATTTTAATAACGACAAATCCAGATTGAGCTTTTTTGGAGCTGCAAGTTTTGGGAACTCATATGAATTAAGGGAAGGTCCTGCCAGGGATTTTACCAACGTATTGAAATTTGATTTCCCAACGGTTCGCGAATACGCATATAAGACCACTACTACCATGCTTGGCAATATAGCCTACAAGATAAACAGTGATCACAAAGTGAAATTCAGTTCCCTGTTCGTGAACAATTCCACTGACGCCGTTGGTTATTATGGCATTGATGGTGATGGTTATAACAGAGATGGTATTACTTCGGACAATGGTTTCTTTATACAGAACACACAGTTCAACCAAGACATGATCTTTGTGAACCAATTGACCGGGCAACATATTTTTGATGAGAAACTTTCCTTTGACTGGGGTGTGGGCTTCAACAAAGTGTTCTCCGATGAGCCGGATAGAAAAAGGTTTACCATGGAGAACTACCAATTCAGTTTGGATGATGACCCTACAACCAACCCTGTATTTTTCACCAATACCGCTTTCGAAAATCAACGTTTCTTCCAGAGTATCGAGGATGATGAGTTGAACAGCTATATGGATTTGTCCTATAAACTATCTGATAACATTACCATGAGTTTCGGATACAATGGGAGAAGAAAGGAACGTAGGTTCAACAGTATCCGCTATGGCTATCGTGTTTTCGACAGAACTACGGAAATTCCAGATGTGAACGATTTGAACTCATTTTTTACCATTGAGAACAGTAGTTTGGTGGGAAGTGAAAATGCATTGTATGAAATCAGGAACCTCAACCCTATAAACAATGATATTGGTTCCATCAACAGACCTGGGCTACCTGATAATACCTATAAAGGAAACCTAGGTATCCATGCCGGTTACGTTTCGGTCGATTTTAAAGTTGGGGAAAAGTTGAACATCGTTCCCGGATTAAGGGCTGAGTCCGTTAGCCAAAAAATTGTTTACGATGTAATCAACCTTCCACCGAACGATCCTGGTTTTAGAAATGTGTATGAAAATCTATTTCTCCCAAGCCTTAACGTGAAATATGCCCTTACCGAGAATTCGAACCTTAGGGCAAGTTTCAGCAATACGGCCTCATTCCCAGAATTTAAGGAAGTTGCCCCCTTTGTTTATGAAGGCGTAACGCAACGTGTGGGTGGTAACCCCGACCTTTTTGGAGGAAGAAATGGTAAAGGGGTGAACTATTCCAACATCTACAACTTTGACCTCAAATACGAATGGTTCTTGGAAAGGGGAGAAATCATTTCTCTTGCCGCTTTCGGAAAATTGATCCAAGACCCTGTAAACAAGGTGATCGCCGCAGATGCAACAGGAACCCAGCGCTTTTTTAGAACTGGAGACCAAGCAGAGGCCTACGGAGTGGAACTTGAG
Source organism: Flagellimonas aequoris (assembly GCF_003584165.1). Lineage (GTDB taxonomy): Bacteria > Bacteroidota > Bacteroidia > Flavobacteriales > Flavobacteriaceae > Flagellimonas > Flagellimonas aequoris. The sequence continues at coordinate 278,878 of NZ_QXFJ01000023.1, forward strand.
CTTAGAAAAAATCTTATTACCGATGCTGATGATAATGCCACTGTTTCGGTGGGTATGAACGCAGCTTACACATACACCAACCAAGACCTTAAGGCTATTGAGGCTGGAGACGAAAATACTTTTGGAACTTCATTTGATCGGGACTCGGACGAATTGGAAGGTGCGTCTCCTTTCATCATCAATGCCGATTTGAACTATAGTCCCGTTTTTGGATCCTATAAACCAAAAGCAACCGTGGTGTTCTCCTATTTCTCCGATCGTATTTATGCACTTGGTGCTGGATCGTTGGGCAACATTGTTGAAAATGGGGTGCCTACCTTAAACTTTGTGTGGCAGAACGCTTTCGGGGAACATATCGAAGCCAACTTGAGTGCCAGGAACCTATTGAATCCTGATGTGACCCTAACAAGGGAAAACACAGGAAATGGGGATATTATTATAAGACAGTATAACCTTGGGGTTAACATTGGGCTAACCCTTAAATATAAATTTTAATTCCTTTTTAAACTTAAACAGATGAAAAACAAGTTTTTATTTTTAGGTATAGCCGCTGCTTTGTTTATTGCTTGTGAAGCCGACGATACCGCAGATATTGTTATCAACGATAACAGTGTTACGAACAACACCACCACAACAGGTGGCTCTTCGGAAGAAACCGAAGTAAGACTTAGTGGGGTTTACACCGAGGACTTGACCTTGGAGACCGGAAAGAATTATATCCTAACCGGTTCCACAATTATGGCAAGCGGAACTACACTTACCATTCCCGCCGGTACAACTATTAAGGCTCAAGCCGCTGGTACCAGTGTTTATCTAGCCATTTCCCAAGGTGCCCAGATTATTGCCGATGGTAATGCTGCCAATCCAATCGTATTTACTTCCGCAGCTAGCAACCCATCTGCTGGTGACTGGGGAGGTTTGATCCTTTTGGGAAGGGCTCCTATAAACTCTGTTACGGGTACCGCTACTTCTACATCAGAAATCGGAAACCTTCCCTACGGAGGAAACCAGTCTGATGACAACTCAGGTATTTTAAGGTATGTAAGGGTAGAATACTCCGGTGGTGCAGCTGATGGACAATCTGAAAACAACGGATTTTCATTCTATGGTGTTGGAAATGGAACCATCGTGGAGTACATCGAGGCATTGGAAGGAGATGATGATGGTTTGGAATTCTTCGGTGGTACCGTGGATGTTAGGTATGTATTGGTTGTCAATGCTGCCGATGACTCCATCGATTGGACCGAGGGCTTCTCTGGATCTGTTACTGACGCTTATGTAATCCAAGGTGATGGAATTGGTGACGAAGCTTTCGAGTGTGATGGATTCAATACCGATTATACCAATGCAACCGGTACTTTCTCCAACCCAACGGTTTCCAATGTTACCATTGTGAGTGAGAGCACTTCCGACAGTACAAGAGGATTTTTGCTTCGTGCCGGTACACAAGGTACTTTTAGCAATATAGAAATTATTGGTAAGGCCACTGGTATTTCTGTAGACGATGACGATGCTGGTACTCCAACATCCCAAAACATTACTGATGACACCCTTACCTTTACTGATGTAACCTTTACTAATGTTGGTGCAAACACTGAGATTGATGGAGGTGTTGCCGAAGCTGATTTGGTAACAGGTATTGGAAACGGTACTGGAACTGATTTCGCTTCTTGGGGAACTGGCTGGACAGTTGGTGTCAACTAAGAATTAAGCCCTTTAAAATATAGAGCCCCCGATAGTTCGGGGGCTTCTTTTTTGCATTTCGTCGAAAAGTAACCCCCTATTCGTCAAATGGTTCCACATTCGCGTTGCATTTTTTTTATATTTGTGGCACAGCGTTTGCAACCATTAACGTATGAAGCACTTTTACCTAGTCATGTTCTTTTTTGTATGTGCCTTCGGATTTTCTCAGGAAAATGCCAGGGGCAGTGCGGATATTGACGGGTTTAAGCTTTATCCCAACCCTGTTACCCAAGGCAAGGTCTATATCGAAACTTCACTGAATTCCCCAAAAAAAATCTTGGTTTTTGATGTGCTTGGTACCCAGGTTTTGGAGACCACCATTTTGGGCAAGGAACTCAACCTTTCCAGCTTGGACAAAGGGGTCTATATCTTACGCGTTTTTGAGAACAACAAGGTGGCTACCAGAAAGTTAATCATCAAATAGCCTTTTTTTCCCTTCCCTAGACCACAAAATTCAAACGTTTCCCAACACAATCATCCGTTTCACAACAAATAATGGGTCTTAAGTAGCTGTTTGCCTACTTTTACATTGCGCATTTACCCCAAATCAGCTTACATGAAGAAACTCTACTTTATTTTACTTATGGCTTTACCCATACTTACTTACGGTCAGGAGTTGGTCAGCATAAACACTGAGCCCATACAGGAACTCAAGGGTTTTAAAATGTACCCTAATCCGGCCTATGGGGATGAAGTCTACATTACGACAGAATCCAATGGCTCCAAGGATATCAAAATCTATGATGTTTTCGGAGAGGTTGTTTTAACGGATAGGATTACCACCAATACATTGGATATTTCCCGACTTGTCCCCGGAGTGTATGTACTCCAGGTAACAGAGGACAAGAAGACCATGACCCGAAAGCTGGTCGTGAAATAACAAGATCTTTTAAGCTCCTTTATCCAAGGGGCTTTTTTTTTGGGTAATTTTGCCCATCAATGCACCCAATAGCCACAGATCGGATTTTCTCCATTGCCAATTCAGATGAATTTGAGGCCATGGCATGGGAACTATTCAGGTTTCAATACCACCATAATACCATTTATAAAACGTTTTGCGACCTTTTGGATAAACCTCCTTCCCAAGTTGGTCCCTTTTTGGACATCCCTTTTTTACCTATAGAATTTTTCAAGACCCACAAGGTCATTTCCTCTTCGGAAGCACCCCAGGCTATTTTTGAAAGTAGTGGTACCACCCAAAGTTCAACCAGCAAACACTTGGTTCCCGATCTATCACTATATGAAGAAAGTTTTCTAAAAGGTTTTTCGCTTTTTTATGGCCCAGTGGAAGAATATTGTATCCTTGCCCTGTTACCCGCCTACTTGGAGCGGAAGGGATCCTCTTTGGTCTATATGGTCAACGAGATGGTGGCCCGTAGCCACCATCCTGATAGTGGGTTCTACCTCTATGACCTGGAAGCCCTTCATCAAAAACTATTGGAATTGGAAAAAAGGGGAACCAAAACGCTATTGATCGGGGTGTCCTTTGCCTTATTAGATTTGGCGGAACAATTCCCGATGAAACTGGATAACACTATCATCATGGAGACAGGGGGCATGAAAGGTCGCCGAAAAGAATTGATCAGGGAAGAGCTTCATGGAATTCTCACAAATGCCTTTGGTGTCCCTTCCATCCATTCCGAATATGGGATGACCGAACTGTTGTCCCAAGCCTATTCCAAGGGAAATGGAATTTTTGAAACGCCTCCCTGGATGAAAATCGTGACACGCGATACCGAAGATCCCTTGAGCCTTCAAGCTATGGGGAAAACAGGGGGAATCAATATTATAGACCTCGCCAATGTATATTCCTGTTCCTTCATAGCCACCCAAGATCTGGGCAAAACCTATTCGGATGGTTCCTTTGAAGTTTTGGGAAGGTTCGACAGTTCCGATATTAGAGGTTGCAATTTGATGGTACTCTGAACCTCTCTAGTCTACTACCAGAACAAAGTAATTCTTCTTGCCCCGCTGAAGGAGTACAAATTTGTTGTTGATCAAATCCGCTTCGGTAATCAAGTAATCCTCAGTGACCTTCTCCTTGTTTACTGAAATGGAATTTTGTTTCAACTCCCTTCTGGCCTCACCATTGGAGCTTAAAAAGCTGGTCTTGGCGGCCAATGCCCCGATCATATCCAAACCAGGCTGAAGTTCTTCCCTTGAAACTTGAGCTTGGGGAACTCCTTCAAAAACATCCAGAAAGGTTTTCTCGTTCAATCCTTTCAGGTCTTCTGAAGTTGATTTTCCAAAAAGGATATCGCTGGCCTTAATGGCATTGTCCAAATCTTCTTTGGAATGGACCATGGTGGTCACTTCTTCCGCTAATTTCCTTTGCAATGCCCTCTCGTGGGGGGCTTCTTTATGGACTGCCACCAACTCCTCAATCTCCTGTTGGGTCAAAAAGGTGAAGATCTTGATATATTTTTCGGCATCCTCATCGGAAGTGTTCAACCAATACTGATAGAATTTATAGGGCGAGGTACGTTCCGCATCCAACCATACATTGCCCCCTTCGGTTTTACCAAATTTGGTCCCATCCGCTTTGGTAATCAAAGGACAGGTAAGGGCAAATCCCTTGCCTCCACCGATTCTTCTTATAAGTTCCGTTCCCGTGGTAATGTTCCCCCATTGGTCGCTACCTCCCATTTGAAGCGTACAGTCATGGTGCTGGTACAAGTATAGAAAGTCGTACCCCTGAACCAACTGATAGGTAAACTCAGTAAAGGACATACCTTCCTTCGCATCCGCGGAAAGTCTCTTTTTCACGGAATCCTTAGCCATCATGTAGTTCACTGTAATATGTTTTCCCACATCGCGGATAAACTCAAGGAAAGTGAAATCCTTCATCCAATCGTAGTTGTTCACCAAGACAGCGGCATTGGGTTCATCACTTTCAAAATCTAAAAAACGGCTCAACTGTGACTTGATCGCTTCTTGGTTGTGCCTCAAGGTTTTTTCATCCAAAAGATTTCGTTCAGCCGATTTACCCGAGGGGTCACCGATCATTCCCGTGGCACCTCCTACCAAAGCATATGGTTTATGACCCGCCAATTGAAAATGCCTTAACATCATTACACTTACCAAATGGCCAATGTGCAAGGAGTCCGCAGTGGGATCAATGCCCACGTAAGCGGCACGCATTTCTTCCATAAGGTGTTCCTCGGCTCCGGGCATTACATCATGCACCATTCCCCTCCATTGTAGTTCTTGGACAAAATTCTTAGACATGGATTGTTTTTTTGAATGGTTGCAAATATAAAATGAACTTGGCACTTGACTCAAAAATTACGGCACAAATAGGTATTTTTACAGCATGATTTTGGTTACAGGAGGCACTGGATTGATAGGTTCGCACCTACTTTACCACTTGGTGAACAATGGACAGAAGGTCCGGTCGCTGTACCGAACCAAAGACTCATTGCAAAAAGTTTCCAAGGTTTTTGGGTATTATTCGGGGCAACCCAACCAATTGATGGGTCAAATCGATTGGGTTGTGGGCGATATCACCAATATTGGAGAACTTGAAAATGCATTCGATGGCATTGAGCAAGTCTATCATTGTGCCGCTCTGATTTCTTTCGACCCGAAGGATTTTAAGGTATTGGAAAAGACCAATGTGGAAGGAACGGCCAATATTGTGAACCTTAGCCTTAAATATGGCGTTCGAAAACTCTGTTATGTGAGTTCCATTGCCGCCATTGGCCCTAGTGTCAAGGGCAACGAGGCCACGGAAGAGAATGAATGGAACGAGGCCAGTGCATCCGTGTATGGCCTTACAAAATATAATGCGGAACTAGAAGTTTGGCGTGGCTCCCAAGAAGGATTGTCCGTGGTCATCGTGAACCCTGGAGTGGTCATTGGACCAGGGTTTTGGAAGTCAGGGAGTGGCACTTTTTTCACGTACGCTGCCAAAGGCAAAAAGCATTTTATTCCCGGGGGTACCGGTTTTGTATCGGTAGGGGATGTGGTAAATGCCATGGTTTCCCTTATGGATTCCGATATACAATCGGAACGATTTATCCTGGTGAGCCAAAATTTGACCTATGGGCAATTGTTCCAAAAAATAGCCCCAAAATTGGGAGTAGAACCTCCATTAAAAAAGGTTTCCTATTCCTCCTTGGAGATGTTTTGGAGATTGGATTGGCTCCGAAGTAATTTGCTGGGTAAAAGACGAAGGCTTTCCAAAAATATGGCGAAGGGACTTTACCATCAAGAGATTTACGACAATTCCAAATTAAAAGAAACCCTTGGATTTCAATACGAAGATTTGGATAGGGCCATCGATTTTTGTTGCACCAAGTTTAAGGCTTGGTAGGAACCACCTTTTTTTTATCCTTATTGGCATTCAAGGAATCCTTTCTTGCTTCATTGACTTTCCGAATGCTATCGTTCTTTTTCATGGAACGTTCTTCCATGATTTTGGTCCGTTCTTCCAACTTGGCATCTATATTCTCGTAAATGGATTGGTATTCCAAAGGAACAGAAGCATAATACAAATCACTTTGTGAAAATTGAACACTATCTATACCATACTTCTTGTACAGAAACTCCATGATATTGATTCCAGAATCTTCAAACTTGTTTGAGGCCGCTGACGTGGATGCATTCAATATGGCCAAATCATTTAGGATATCGGCCATCTTTTCTTTGGGAATAAGGTTTTCGGGCTTTTTAACCACCTCTTCCGCACAACCCACCATCAAAAACAGACCCAAAAAACCCGCGGCAATCCTTTTCATCCTTTATCTGTTAAAAGTCAATCTTTTTGCATTTTTCTGTGTGGCAAAAATGCCGTTATCATAGGCTAAAAGTCCATTCACAAAAGTACGGACAACCTTGGACCCAAAAGTAACACCTTCAAATGGGGACCATCCACATTTATATAAAATATTGGCTTTTTTAACCTCGTTTTGGGAATTTCTGTCCACTTGGACCAAATCCGCATAATATCCCTCCTTGATAAATCCACGTCGGTCAATATCAAAGAGTTTGGCCGGATTGTGGCACATTTTTTCCACCATTTTTTCCAAAGTGATCATTCCTTCGGATTCCTTTTGGAGCATGGCCAAAAGAGCATGTTGTACCAACGGCCCTCCAGATGGGGCTTTGGTATAAGGATTGTCCTTTTCTTCCAATGTATGCGGTGCGTGATCGGTGGCCACCACATCAATGCGGTCATCCAAAAGTGCTTCCCACAATTTTTCCCTATCCGCTTTGGTCTTTACGGCGGGGTTCCATTTGATCAAGGTGCCTTTTTGGGCATAATCCTCATCGGAAAACCAGAGATGATGGATGCACACCTCAGCCGTAATTTTCTTTTCTTCCAAGGGAATGACATTGGTGAAAAGTTCCGTTTCAATTCCTGTGGAAACATGAAATACATGTAATCTGGCCCCCGTTCTTTTAGCCAAGGCTATCGCTTTGGATGATGAGAGGTAACAGGCTTCAGCGCTACGGATGATGGGATGCAGTTCTATGGGAATATTATCTCCGTACATTTCCTGGTACTTGGCCAAGTTGGCACGTATGGTACCTTCATCCTCACAATGTGCGGAAATCACCATTTCGGTATTACTGAAGATTTTTTCAAGGACTGCTTCATTGTCTACCAGCATATTTCCTGTGGAAGATCCCAAAAACAATTTCACCCCTGAACACGCATTCTTGTCCAGTCGCTTCAACTCTTCCAGATTGTCGTTGGTTCCCCCAAATAGAAAGGAATAGTTGGCAAAGGAATCCTTGGCGGCAATGGCCATTTTTTCCTCCAACTTTTCTATGGTGGTAGTCTGTGGGTTGGTGTTGGGCTGCTCCATAAAAGTGGTGATACCGCCCGCAATGGCGGCCCTACTTTCAGTTGCAATGGTGCCTTTATGTGTAAGCCCTGGCTCCCTGAAATGTACCTGATCGTCTATAATGCCTGGCAACAAAAGGTCTCCATTCAGGTCAATCACCTTTGCTTGGGAATCAGTGATATCCCGATCTATTCGGGAAATGAAATCTCCCTCCAACAACACATCGGTTTCAAAAATGCTGTTTTCGTTGACGACCTTGGCATTTTTCAACAGTATTTTTGACATGGCTAAAAGTTCTTTTTAAAGAATATGCTCCTAAATTTCATGGCTATTACACCAAATATGGCTTCCCTGATGATTGCCGAGTTCATTTTTGATTTTCCGTTGATCCTATCGGTAAAGATAATGGATACCTCTTCTATCTTGAATTTTTTCAGGTAGGCCCTATATTTCATCTCTATTTGAAAAGCATAGCCAATGAAACGGACATTGTCCAGATTGATGGTCTCCAATACCTTTCTCCTGTAACACACAAAACCCGCAGTGGGATCGTGCACCTTCATCCCCGTAATGAACTTCACATAAAATGAAGCCCCGTAAGAAAGCAATATCCTGGCCAAAGGCCAGTTCACCACATTTACCCCTTTTTTGTATCGTGAACCAACGGCCATATCGGCACCATTGACACAGGCCCGATGCAAACGGGACAGGTCCGCAGGGCGATGGGAAAAATCGGCATCCATCTCAAAAATGTACTCGTAACCATGTGCCAAGGCCCATTTAAAACCATGGATATAGGCCGTGCCCAATCCTGACTTTTCTTTGCGCACCTCCAAAAACAATTTTTCAGGGAATTGCTCCTGAAGGCTCCTGACACATGCCGCTGTACCATCTGGAGAGTTATCATCCACAACAAGAACATGAAAATCCTTCTTGAGGTCGAAAACCGTTTTCACAATGGCCTCAATGTTCTCAATCTCATTGAAAGTGGGTATGATCACCAAGCCGTCTGCCATGCACATTCGATTAGATCGTCAAAAATACGCTTTTCTATCTTGCCCTCGCAAGCCTCTACTCCTAAGGGCATTTACAACTTGGTCAATATTTGTAACTTTGGTCCTTAAAAATCCGTTTAATGTCTCAAAAGTTTCCCAAACTTTTTCTTGTTCTGTTAGCCATCCTTTTTGTGTTGAACCTTATCCAGGCTTCGGTTACGGAACTCATCTATGATGAGGCCTATTACTGGTACTATGCACAAAATATGGCTTGGGGTTATTTCGATCATCCCCCGATGGTGGCTTTTTTGATCAAGCTCAGCAGTTTTCTTTTTGATGGGGAACTTGGTGTCCGTTTTATGAGCTGTGTACTTTCCGTGGGCACTTATGTCATTTTATGGGATCTTATCGACAATCCAAAGAAAAAGGATTATGTGGTGCATTTCTTTCTGTTGGTATTCTCCTTTACCTTGATGAACGCCTACGGGTTCCTCACCTTGCCGGATACCCCTCTTTTATTCTTTACAGCGTTGTTCCTCTGGTTGTACAAACGCTTTTTGAAGGATCCATCACTACCGACCACTTTGCTTTTAGGCCTTGTAATGGCCGCCTTGATGTACAGCAAGTACCACGCCGTTCTGGTTATTTTGTTCGTTTTTCTTTCCAATATAAAATTGATTGCCAACAAAAAAGCGTGGTTGGCAGTGGTGTTGGCGTTGGTTTGCTACATTCCACATTTTGTTTGGCTTTATCAGAACGACTTTGTTTCCATTACCTTCCATTTATATGAACGTCCCAACCAAGCCTATTCCTTTGATGGTTTTACGTTGGGGTATTTCCTGAATTTGATTGTCATCATAGGCCTATTGTTCTATTGGGTCTATGGCGCCTTGTTCAAGTTTAGGGCCACTGATAAATTTTCAAAGGCATTGGTCTATCTGGTTTATGGAATTATAATTTTCTTTTTCATTTCAAGTTTCAATAGAAGGGTACAAGCCCAGTGGGCCATTGCGATAACCATCCCGTTGGTTGTGATTGCTTTCAATTATATGTTGGACAACGCCAAGAGCAGAAAATGGATGTACCGAATAGGTCTCTTTAGCTTGATTTTGTTGCTCTATGCGCGAGTCTGGTTGGTCTATCACCCCTTATTCCCCGTACTCTATGAAACCCATGGCAACAAGGAATGGGTAAATGAACTGCACGAAAAGGCCGGTGACGTTCCTGTGGTTTTTGAAAATTCGTATCGACGCGCTCCCATGTACCAATTTTACTCGGGGATACCTGCCATTTCGTTGAACAACTATATGTACAGGAAAAACCAATATTCCATAGATGGGTCCGAAGAAAAGGTGAGGGGCAAAAAAGTTTTGTACGTGACCAAATACCGAAATAGTGGAGACCTCTCTTACATGCACTTGGATAGCACGGTATTTCATGGTATCTACATTGACAATTTTCAGTCGTACCGAAGTCTAAAATGTATAGTGAACAAAAGGGAAACAGGTATTGGTTATGACCTTAAAGTATATAACCCCTACCCTTTCGATATTCCCTTGGAAGAGTTGAAATACACTATTTCTTATTCCAATGCCTATAAGCAGGTAGAGCAAATGCTTCCCTTAAAGGTAAAGGGTAAAGAATTTCATCGGGCACTACTAAAATCTAAGGATACCCTTTACTATTCTTTTGAACTCCCGTTGACGAAAATGGAAAATCCGGTGTATTTTAGAATTGGGATTTCCGAAAATGGACTTCCTCCAGGCCTTAACGGACAACCCTTCAAGATTCGCGAATGAACCCAATTGAAAAAAGCATCGTTTCCTTGGATTGGATGACCTTGGTCTTGTTCTCAAGTTTGGTGCTTCTGGCCATTGGAAAATACTGGTACAGTTCCAAATTCCTGAATTTCATCATCCTTCCGTTCAATGATAAATATGTGCTGCTCAATAGCAAAAAAGGTCCTCTTTTGAACTGGTTCCACATCTTGATGTCCATTTTCCAATTGCTCAATCTTTCACTTTTCATTTTTTTAGCGCTACGAGCATTTGATGTAATGCCCCAAGGAGATCCTGTATTTACTTTTTTAATCGTTTTAGGAGCGTTGGCACTTTTTGAGTTTGCAAAATTGTTGCTCCAATCATTCACCGGGTATGTGTTCAACAACCAAGAATTTATATTAGGTATCATTTTTAGCAAAACTTCCTATCTCAACTACAGCAGCATTGTCATTGCCTTGGCCAATATTTTATTGATTTATGTCCTAATCAACTCAAAAGCAATGATATATGTGGCCATTTCCTTTATAATCCTAATAAATGGCATTGGTACGATCAAGCTTTTGAAGAACCATCAAAAAGCCATGTTTCCGTATTTTGTGTATTTTATTTTGTACCTTTGCGCACTCGAAATTGCGCCCTTGGTGTTAATTGGAAGCTATCTAAAAGTTTAAAAACTTATGAAAGTAAAAACAATTTTGGTTTCCCAACCAGAACCCAAAGTCGAAAATTCCCCGTACTCCAGATTAATCGAAAAGGAAAAAATTAAAGTAGATTTTAGGCCGTTCATTCATGTGGAGGGGGTTGAAGCTAAAAATGTTAGGCAGCAAAAAATTGATTTGAACAATTTTACGGCAATCATCCTGACCAGCAGAAACTCTGTTGATCACTTTTTCAGGATTGCCGAGGAGATGCGCTTTAAGGTTCCGGACACCATGAAATATTTTTGCCAATCGGAGGCCGTGGCCTACTACCTGCAAAAGTATGTAGTGTACAGAAAACGAAAAATCTATGTGGGCAAAAGGACTTTCAATGAATTGATCCCGTTGATGAAAAAGTACAAGGACGAAAAATTTCTTCTACCATCATCCGATCAATTGAAACCTGCCGTGCCAGAAGCTTTGAACGAGCTTGGCGTAGATTGGAAACGAGGTATTTTCTACAAGACAGTGATCAGTGACCTGTCCGATCTTAGAGATGTTTACTATGACATTCTGGTGTTCTTCAGTCCTTCCGGAATCGAATCCCTTTTGAAGAACTTCCCGAATTTTGAACAGAACAATACACGTATTGCCGTTTTTGGCAACAGTACTGTAAAAGCAGCAACAGAAGCGGGACTTAGGATCGACATTCAGGCGCCGACACCGGAGACACCCTCCATGACGATGGCCCTGCAGAAGTACATCACCAGTGTGAACAAGTAAAAAAACTTACTGTAAAAAAAAATGAACGCCCCCGCAGTGCGGGGGCGTCTTGTTTAAAAAGCATATCGTTGTGGGCCGCCCCGCCGGATTTCCTCACTGGCATAAGCCTCGAATTTTTTAAAGTTCTCCCGAAACGCGTTCGTCAGTTTAAAGGCTGTTGTATAGTAAGCCTCATCGTTGTTCCATGTAGTCCTGGGACTCAACACTTCTTTGGGAACACCTGGACATTCCCTGGGCTGTGCCACTCCAAATACGGAATGGATATGGTATTTGTCATAACTGTAAAGCCCTAGTTCCCCACTTAACGCGGCACTAATCATGGCACGGGTATATTTCAGTTTCATACGGGTACCCACACCATATGGGCCGCCTGTCCATCCCGTGTTCACCAACCATACGTCCACACCGGACTCAATCATCTTTTTACTCAGCATTTCAGCATATTTGGTGGGATGCAAAGGCATGAACGGCGCACCAAAACAGGCCGAAAAAGAAGGTTGTGGTTCCACTACCCCCGCTTCGGTACCAGCCACCTTTGCCGTATAGCCAGATATAAAATGGTAGGCCGCCTGTGCCGGGGTCAGTTTGGAAATCGGAGGTAATACCCCAAAGGCATCCGCCGTAAGGAAAAAGATGTTCTTCACATTTTTACCTATGGAAGGTACCTGGATATTTTCAATATGGTCAATAGGATAGCTCACCCTTGTATTCTGGGTAATGGAAGTATTTGAAAAATCGACCACCCCATTTCCGTCCATAATCACATTTTCAAGGATAGCCCCATTTTTAATGGCCCCATAAATTTCCGGTTCGTTCTCTTGGCAAAGATCGATGACCTTAGCATAGCACCCCCCCTCAAAGTTGAATACGGTATTATCAGGTGTCCAGCCATGCTCATCATCCCCGATCAACTTTCGGTTGGGGTCTGTGGACAAGGTGGTCTTACCTGTTCCTGAAAGCCCGAAGAAAATGGCCGTGTCCCCATCGTGCCCCACATTTGCTGAACAATGCATGGGTAACGTGTTTTTATATACCGGTAGGATAAAATTAAGGGCAGAAAAAATACCTTTCTTGATTTCGCCAGTATAGCCCGTTCCGCCTATCAAAGCAATCTTTCTTGAAAAATTCAAGATGGCAAAGTTATGTTGACGGGTACCATCCACCGCCGCATCTGCTTTAAAACCAGGAGCGTTCACTACCGTCCACTCCGGTTTAAAATGCCCAAGTTCGTCTTCGGTGGGTCGAAGGAACATATTGTATGCAAACATATTGGACCACGGATACTCGTTGATGACCCGAATGTTCAGCTTGTAATCGGGGTCGGCACAGGCATACGAGTCCCTTACATAAAGTTCCTTTTTGTTTAAGTAATCAATGACCTTGTTGTAAAGCCGATCAAATTTCTCGCTATCAAAAGGGATGTTGATGTTTCCCCACCAGACCTTGTCCTCGGTAATGGCATCCTTCACAATAAAACGGTCCATGGGCGATCTTCCCGTAAACTCGCCAGTATTCACCGCCAATGCACCGGAAGATGCCTCCTTCCCCATTCCTTTTTCTAGGGTGATATCATGCAACTCTTCTGGCGAAAGTTGGTAATTGATGTTGTCATGCTGTATCCCATAGGACTTTAACGAAATCGTTTTCGAAACTTGGGCAGAATCCTTCATGTTTTTGTTTTAATATTGGTACAAAACTAGAAAATTATAACGTTTTCGTACAGCATTTAAGGGTCAATTGAGTGGTTTTTTGGTCAAAATGTAATATCCTAAAAAAAACCAACCCAAGATCATGAAAACACCTCCCAACGGTGTTAAAAATCCGATTCTTTTAAAGTCAAAAGCGGTTAAACTGTTCAATGCCAGCAGGTAGATTGAAAAGGAAAACAAGATTACCCCGATGAGCACCAAAACAAAAACGCGTTTTTTATAACTATTGGCGAGTCCGGTCCAAAGCCCCAAAAAAAGTAGGAACAAAGCATTGTACATTTGGTATCGCACCCCCGTCTCGAAGGTTTCTACCGCACTGGCATCAACCAATTTTTGCAATCCATGGGCTCCAAAAGCACCAAGAATGATGGCCAAAAGCCCCATAAAAACAGCAGTTGACAAAATTGTTCTGTTCATAACTTTATTTGGTAATTTTTTTATAAATATAACAATTTGATACCTTAGTATCTTACAACTTCAAAATTACGCAAAACCTATGGTCCGAACTATTTTGGTCATTGGAGCAGGCAAATCGACCTCCTATCTTTTGGATTATCTTTTAAAAAAATCCACCGAAGAAAACCTTCGCATACACATTGGCGATCTTAAGCCCGAAAATATACCCTCAACATTTGCAGAACACCCCAACTGTACTGTATTTACATTGGATATTTTCAATGACGAAGAGCGAAAAAAGGCAGTAGAAGGAGCATCGATTGTAGTGTCCATGCTGCCGGCCAGCCTACACATCAAAGTTGCTGAAGATTGTCTTCACTATAAAAAACACTTGATTACCGCTTCATACATCAGCAAGGAAATAAAGGCACTGGATGCACAAGTGAAAAAGAACGGGCTTGTTTTTATGAACGAAATAGGGCTTGATCCTGGCATCGACCATATGAGTGCCATGGAGGTCATTGATCGGATCACGGATGCCGGTGGAAAAATGTTGTTATTCGAATCCTTCACTGGGGGGCTCGTGGCACCCGCAAGCGATACCAACCTTTGGCACTATAAGTTCACCTGGAACCCACGCAACGTGGTATTGGCCGGACAGGGAGGGGCCGCAAAGTTTATACAAGAAGGCACCTACAAATACATCCCTTACCAAAAGCTTTTTAGAAGAACGGAATTTCTGGACATCGAAGGCTATGGCACTTTTGAAGCCTATGCCAATAGGGATTCCTTGAATTATCGTGAAGCCTATGGGCTCCAAGATGCCCTGACCCTATACCGGGGAACCATACGCAGGGTAGGATATTCCAAGGCTTGGCAAATGTTCGTCATTTTGGGAATGACTGACGACAGTTACTCTATTGAGAATTCAGAAGGCATGTCCTATCGTGAATTTGTAAATCTTTTTCTCCCTTATTCCCCAACGGATTCAGTAGAATTGAAGTTGAGACATTACCTTAAAATTGACCAGGATGATATCATGTGGGGCAAATTGCTGGAGTTGAACCTATTTGACCATTCCAGAAAAATTCCACTGAAAAATGCCAGCCCGGCCCAGATGCTTCAGTACATTTTGGAAGAGAGCTGGACCCTTCAGGAAGATGAAAAGGATATGATCGTGATGTACCATAAGTTTGGCTACGAACTGAACGGTGAAAAGAAACAAATCGATGCCAACATGGTGGTAATCGGCGAAAACAGAACCTACACGGCCATGTCGAAGACCGTTGGGCTTCCCGTTGCCATGGCAACGCTGCAAATCCTGAACGGAAAGATTACGACACCTGGGGTACAAATTCCCATTCGTAAGGAGGTATATGCACCGATTTTATCCGAACTAAAAACATACGGCATCCACTTCAAGGAATATCAGGTGCCTTATCTGGGCTATAACCCTGACTCTGTAGCTGGTTAGGTTTTAATTGAATTTACATACCTTTGACTTCAAATTAAAATCAGACTGGTGAAAAACAATAACAATTCCTTAAAGATTGATGGTATCGACAAGAAAATCCTAAGATACCTCATGGAAGATGCTCGTAAACCTATTTTGGAAATTGCGAGGAACATTGGGATATCCGGGGCCGCTATTCACCAAAGACTCCGCAAACTGGAAAGTTCTGGGCTTTTGGCAGGCTCCAAGTTCATTATCAATCCAAGGGTTTTGGGCTATACCACCATGGCATACATCGGTATCTTTTTGGACAAGGCCATGTCCAACCCCAGAGCGGTAAAGGAATTGGAAAAAATACCGGAAGTTTTGGAATGCCATTACACCACTGGAAACTGGTCCATCCTCATCAAGGTATTGTGCCGCGATAATGAACACCTTATGCAGGTCCTCAACAAAAAGATCCAACAGATCGAAGGGGTATCCCGAACCGAGACCTTTATTTCCTTGAACCAACAAATTGATCGACAAATTCAGATTTGATATTTTGATTCAATCTAAATAAAGATTAAATTTGGCCCATGGTTGAAATCTATCGGTCCAAATATTATTCCCTTCATCAGGCTGCCAATGAGCGTGCCTTTTACCTTGATCTTGGGCAAAAGACCGTTCGCATGTCCCTTTGCCAGCTCTTATCGCTTCGGCACAAGGTCCTTTCCATTTCCATAGAAGCTCATTTTGACGGCGACCTAAACAAACATGGTTTCGAAGTTTTATTGCTGTGCAACAAAGAGCATCTTTTTATTTTGAACACTATGGAGGTCATCGACCTTAAAAACCTAGTGGAACACGGATTTGTGGCCCTAGGGCTCTCGGTTGCTACCGAAGCCGTTGAAGTCTAAACCCTTCCTTTTTTCCATCATAAATTACCCTTAAATCAAGGGGTTTCGGCAGTAATGCAGTTAAAAATTCGTAATTTTAACATTGCAACTCACTAAAAACCTATTCATATGAAAGACATAGCAAGACAAAGCATGAGCATTAAAGTGGAGTCCATGGACCTACTCAATGGCCAGATCAAAATGGAAGCCCATGCCTCTGCCACCTATTTGGCCATGGCATCTTGGTGCGAGCAAAATGGGTTTTTTACCAGTGCCAAGTTTTTCTTCAAACAAGCTGAGGAAGAAAGGGAGCACATGATGAAGATCTTTAATTTTTTGGTGGATACCGGTGGAAGTCCCATTTCACCCGAGGTGACCAATATCAACCACGACTATTCCTCCATTGTGGATGTGTTCGAAAATACTTTGGAACACGAAGTGAAGGTGACCAAATCCATCCATAATATTGTGAAAAAAGCCCGCGAACTGGGTGATATTGCCACGGAACGTTTCTTGGATTGGTTCGTAATGGAGCAAGTGGAGGAAGAAAACACCATCCGTGATATTTTGGATATGATCGCCGTAACCGGAACCGAAGGTGTGGGTCTTCAAATGATCGATAACCAAGTAGCCAATTGGATTGAATAGATTATCCAAAAAGCATAAAAAAACAAAAGGGGCCAAATGGCCCCTTTTTTATTGACATCTTCTTTCTTTAGTCCCTTCCACCAAAAACCTGTAGTCCCCAGTAAAGCAGGGAAGCCAAAGCACCTACAGCAGCGACCAAATACGTCCTTGCCGCCCATTTGAGGGCATCCTCTGCACCGGCATATTCTTCTTGACTCACCATATGCTTTTGTTTCAACCACACCAATGCCCTTTTACTGGCATCGTACTCCACTGGTAGGGTTATAAAACTGAACAGGGTCGCAAATCCCATCATAATCAAACCAATCACGGCTATCGTAAAACCGATTCCTCCGGTAACCCCGGTAGCTGCCATAAGCGCAATACCTCCGAACACAATCCACGTGGACATTCCCGAGGTGACACTCACCACAGGCACCAATTTGGATCTCATGGACAACCACTCATAGGCTTGGGCATGTTGCACGGCGTGACCACACTCGTGGGCCGCTACCGCAGCGGCGGCGGCATTACGTTGGCTGTACACGCCTTCGCTCAAGTTTACCGTTTTGTTTTTGGGATTATAGTGGTCCGTCAACATTCCAGGGGTGGAAATCACCTTTACATCACGAATACCATGATCGTCCAACATTTTCTGGGCAATCTCCGCACCGCTCATCCCATTGCGCAAATGCACCTGGGAATATTTTTTGAACTTACTCTTCAATTGGTTGCTTACCAACCAGCTGACCAGGGCTATCGCACCGATCAATATATAATATGTCATCATAGCTTATTCTGTTTTTGCTTTTAGTAAATATACTACTATAAAGCAAAAACCCCGCCAAATAATGGCAGGGTCGATATACTGACAAAATGTAAGTTATACCAATACGGGCTCTTGCAAATGGAAGGTTTCGGCTATTTCTTTATAGACCACCTCACCTTCAACAATATTGAGTCCCATGGAAAGGGATTTGTCCAACTTGCAGGCACTACGCCATCCCATATTCGCCAATTTTAGCACATAGGGCAGTGTTACATTCGTCAAGGCAACAGTAGAAGTATAAGGCACTGCCCCTGGCATATTGGCTACACAGTAATGGACCACATCATCAATAATATAGGTCGGGTCCTCATGGGTTGTTGGTTTGGTGGTTTCCACGCATCCTCCCTGATCCACGGCAACGTCTACGATTACCGTTCCGGGACGCATGTCCTTGAGCATGTCCCTAGTGATCAAGTTGGGGGCCTTTGCCCCTTTCAATAGAACGCCACCAATAATAAGGTCGTGGGTCTGTATATGTTTTCTGATATTGAACTCATTGGAAAATTCGGTCACCACATGGCTGGGCATGATATCGTTCACTTGACGAAGCCTTTTCATGTTCACGTCCATGATGGTTACATGGGCGCCCAGTCCCGCTGCCATTTTAGCAGCTTGGATGCCTACGGTACCGGCTCCCAAAACGAGAACACGGCCTGGCGCCACTCCGGGAACACCTCCCAAAAGCACGCCCCTACCTTTTACGGGTTTCTCCAAAAATTTAGCACCTTGTTGAATGGCCATTCTTCCAGCCACTTCCGACATGGGAGTCAAGAGCGGTAAGGTCCCGTCTTCATCCTCTACCGTTTCATAAGCGATGCATACCGCCTTGCTTTTGATCATGGCCTTGGTCAACGCTTCGCTGGATGCAAAATGAAAGTAGGTGAACAGAATCTGCCCTTTCTGGATCAAATCATATTCCTGGGCAATGGGTTCCTTAACCTTCACGATCATATCGCTCATGGCGTATACCTGCCCAATAGTATCCAAAATAGTGGCGCCAGCACGCTGATAGTCCTGATTGAAAAAGCCACTGCCTTCACCAGCTCCGGACTGCACATACACGGTGTGGTTGTTCTTTACCAATTCAAAAACCCCAGCTGGAGTCATCCCAACCCGGTTTTCATTGTTCTTGATTTCTTTTGGTACCCCAACAATCATTTTTTTGAAGTTTTAATGTTTCTGCCCCAAAGGTGAGCAAAAAAAACAGACTGGAACAGAAAAAATCGACAAAAAGCAGGGGGTAGTGGTCAAAAAACATGTTTTTTAACATATATACCCCTTTTTTTAATGGGGTAATCTCTTTTAATAAATTTTTATTTGACTTGACCCCTATTTTTTTAGGGGTATGTGTCATTAAAAATAAAAAAGCATGCCGATTGGCATGCTTTTTTATACGTTTAGTGAAAAATTTTTAATAAAAATGGACTTCAATTCATAGATCCAAAAACTATCCCACGATATTTACAATCTTTCCGGGGACCACAATGACTTTTTTAGGAGCACGACCCTGCAACTGTTCTTGGGTCTTTTCATGGGCCAATACCGCTGCTTCAATAGCCTTACTGTCCATATCCGTTGGGAATTCCAACTTGAACCGCATCTTGCCATTAAAGGAAATGGGGTATTCCTTGGTGCTCTCCACCAAATATTTTCCTTCAAACTTGGGAAATGGAGCTTCCGCAATGGATTCCGTATGACCCAATCGCTCCCAGAGCTCTTCGGCAATGTGGGGTGCATAGGGCGATACCAAAATGGCCAACGGTTCCAAAATGGATTTGCTGGTACATTTTTGGGCCGTGAGTTCGTTCACACAGATCATAAAGCTGGACACCGAAGTATTGAAGGAGAAGTGTTCGATGTCTTCTTGTACCTTCTTGATGGTCTTGTGCAGTGACTTTAAATGTTCCGCGGTGGGTTCTTTGTCCTCGATGGTTTCAAATAGACGCCATAGTTTCTTCAAGAAGGAAGATACGCCAGTGATACCTGCCGTGTTCCAAGGTTTGGATTGCTCCAATGGGCCCAAGAACATTTCATACAACCGAAGGGAATCCGCCCCGTACTCCTCACAAATAGCATCAGGGTTGACGACATTGTATTTGGATTTGGACATTTTTTCGACTTCTGGATATGTTTTAAATTCTTTTGATTTCCCGGAAAACAATTCTGTGAATTTGCCTTCCAACCAAAATCCCCCAGGCACAACAAAGATGGAATCCTTATATGACTCATTGGTTTTTCTATAACCCTCGATATCCAAAATATTGTTATCTACATAATTGACATCAAAACGATGAGGTATTACCTGATTATAGGGGACAGCATATTCTCCTTCTTTGTATTCGTCAAGATATTCATAATCAGAACTGAAGAAAACATATTTCACATCTTCACCATAATACTGAAACTTATCTAATTCTCCGTTTTCGTTTTCTTTAACCAAGAAAATAATATTTGACGCTCTCTTTCCTTCAGATCCACTTTCAGTCTTATATCCAGAAACATACGCTTGATTAACCGAGGCTTGATTAGCAAATTCTGAAGTCCCCGTAATCATCCCTTGGTTGATCAACTTTTGGGCATATTCGTCCTTGGGCACATAGCCCATATCGAACATGAACTTCTGCCAAAAACGGGAATACAACAAGTGGCCCGTAGCGTGCTCGCTACCTCCTATGTAGAGATCCACATCTTGCCAATAGTCAATGGCTTCCTTGGAGAAAATGGTCTCGTTGTTTCGGGGATCCATATACCTATTAAAGTATTGGGAGCTTCCTGCCCAACCCGGCATGGTGTTCAATTCCAAAGGAAAAACATTAACATGGTCAATAAGATCATTGCTAACCACTTCCGCCTTGAGGCGGTCCCAAGCCCAATGGGTAGCATTGCCCAAGGGCGGTTCGCCTGTTTCGGTGGGAAGGTATTTTTCCACTTCGGGCAATTCCAACGGCAAATGTTCCAAGTCGATCATCTGCGGCATCCCATCCACATAATACACGGGGAAAGGTTCCCCCCAATACCGTTGACGGCTGAACACCGCATCCCGAAGGCGGTAATTCACTTTCCCCTTGCCTTGACCTATTTTTTCCAGTTCTGCAATGGCTTTTTTGGTGGCTTCTTTATAGGAAAGTCCATTCAAAAAGTCGGAATTGGCGATAATGGTCGTGGCCTTGTCGGCAAAAGCCTCTTCGGAAATATCCACCCCCTCAAAAATGTTGGGGATGTCCAAATTGTAATGTTTGGCAAAATCATAGTCGCGTTGGTCCCCACAAGGAACGGCCATCACGGCTCCTGTTCCATAGCTGGCCAAAACGTAGTCGCCAATCCAGATCGGAATGGGCTCCTTGGTAAATGGATGCTCAGCATACGCTCCTGTAAAGGCGCCGGAAACCGTTTTTACATCGGCCATACGATCCCGTTCGGAACGTTTGGCGGTAGCCTCCACATAGGCTTCCACCTCAGCTTTTTGTTCTGGCGTGGTAATTTTGGCCACCAAATCATGTTCTGGGGCCAAGGTCATAAAGCTCACCCCAAAAATGGTATCAGGGCGGGTGGTGAAGACTTCTATTTCAAATGGTAAATTTTGAGTTTTGAGTTTTGAGTTTTCATCTTCTAACTCAACATTTAACACTTTAAACTTTACAGAAGCCCCTTCTGAACGACCGATCCAGTTGGTTTGGGAATCCTTCAAGGGTTGTGGCCAGTCGATGTTGTCCAGACCGTCCAACAAACGCTGGGCATAAGCTGTAATGCGCATGCTCCACTGCGTCATTTTTTTACGGATCACTGGGTGTCCCCCTCGTTCCGAAACGCCGTTTACAATCTCATCGTTGGCCAAAACGGTCCCCAAAGCCGGACACCAGTTTACTTCGGTATCCGCCAAATAGGTCAACCTATATTTTAGAAGGATTTCTTGCTTCTCCTTTGCTGAAAAATGGTTCCACTCCGAAGCAGAAAAAATGGGGGTGTCATCATCACAAGCAGCTTGCACATTGGCATTCCCTTCTTTTTCAAACACGGAAACCAAGGTTTCGATATTTTCCGCTTTATCGGATGTTTTATTGTACCACGAATGGAACAATTGGATAAAAATCCATTGTGTCCATTTATAATATTGTGGGTTGGAGGTACGCACTTCTCGGCTCCAATCGAAAGAGAAACCTAATTGATCTAACTGCTCCCTATATCTTTTGATGTTGTTTTCGGTAGTAATAGCCGGATGCTGGCCGGTTTGGATGGCATACTGTTCCGCCGGCAAACCGAAGGAATCATACCCCATGGGATGCAACACATTGAAACCCTTATGTCTTTTGTAACGCGAATAGATATCCGTGGCAATATAGCCCAGCGGGTGACCCACGTGCAATCCTGCCCCCGAAGGATAGGGGAACATAGACAATGCATAAAATTTGGGTTTATCGGAATGGTTAGAAGCCTTAAAGGTTTCATGCTCTGCCCAATACTTCTGCCACTTGGCTTCAATTTCACGGAAATTGTAGTTCATGCTGATCACTTTTATTTTCGAGTTGCAAAAATAGGTTTAATCCCCTAAATACAATTTACTTTTCTATTTTTACGTACTGATTCCACTATATGAGCCAATATATTGAAAGATATCAGCGAAGAAAACTGATCTCCTCCTATTTTTCCGTGGTTTTGAGTATTGCCTTGGTCCTTTTCCTGTTGGGCGTACTGGGACTTTTGGTGTTGAACACCAAAAAGTTGGCAGACCATTTTAAGGAGCAGATTACTATTTCGGTCTTTTTGAAGGACAATGCAAAACCTGTGGAAATAGATCAACTACAGAAAAGCTTGGCCTTGGCCGAATACACCAAGTCAGCAGAATATATTTCCAAGGAAGATGCCGCAGAGCAATATAGCGAGGATATTGGGGAAAATTTTGTGGAGTTTTTGGGGTACAACCCACTTCAAAATTCCATTGATGTGCATTTAAAGGCCGATTTTGTTTCTCCTGAACAGATTGAACAGATTTCTGGTGACCTGGCTTCCAAAACCTATGTGGAAGAAGTAAGCTACGACAAGCCCTTGATTGAACTGCTGAACGACAACGCCCGAAAAATTAGTCTTTGGATATTGGTAGCCAGTGCCCTTTTTACAGTGATAGCGGTATTGCTCATCAATAGTTCCATTCGACTTTCCATTTATTCCAAACGATTTATCATCAAGACCATGCAAATGGTAGGGGCTACCAAAACCTTTATCAGAAGACCTTTTATCTGGACGAACATCAAACTGGGAATGGTAGGAGCTGTGGTGGCCTTGATCGCTTTGGGCATTTTGATCTATTACATCAACAAGAATTTTCCCGAGTTGGACCTGTTCAATGAATATGTGACCCTTATCTTTTTGTTTGTCGGGGTCTTTGGTTTGGGAGTGGTCATTTCGTGGGCAAGTACCCATTTTGCCACCCAACGTTTCCTTAACTTGAGGACCGATGATCTTTATTATTAACTTTGCGGCATGAGCAAGAAAAACAAGAACGATCAAAAACCCAACAAGGAGTTCATTTTTCAAAAGAAAAATTACCTTTTCCTCTTTATCGGCATTGCCTTTATTGCCTTGGGCTTTATTTTGATGAGTGGCGGCGGGAGCGATGATCCCAACGTATTCAATCCGGATATCTACAGTTTTAGAAGGATTCGATTGGCACCGACCTTGGTGCTCATCGGTCTGGGCATTCAGGTATACGCCATTTTGTTGAACCCTAACAAAAACAAGGAATAATTTGGAATTGATCGATGCTATCATCCTTGGAATCATTCAAGGGTTGACCGAATTTTTGCCCGTTTCCTCCAGTGGGCATTTGGAATTGGGAAAAGCGATTTTGGGAGCCCATGCCATGCCCGAAGAAAGTTTGTTGTTTACCGTAATTCTTCACTTTGCCACCGCTTTGAGTACCATTGTGGTGTTCAGAAAAGATATTCTCGGAATTTTTAAGGGACTTTTTCAATTCAAATGGAACGAAGAGACCCAGTTTTCCCTGAAAATCATCATTTCCATGATTCCAGCCGCTTTGGTCGGACTCTTTTTGAATGATTTTATTGAAGTATTTTTTGATGGTGCCATCGTCATCGTGGGCATCATGCTGATCATCACCGCCTTTTTGTTGTACTTGGCGGATTTGGCCAAAACAACGGATAAAGGAGTTTCATTCCGAAGTTCCTTTGTAATTGGAATGGCACAAGCCGTTGCCATATTGCCGGGAATTTCCCGAAGTGGGGCCACCATTTCCGCAGCGGTATTGTTGGGAGTGGACAAGGGCAAATCGGCTCGCTTTTCTTTCTTGATGGTCGTGCCCCTTATCCTAGGAAAAGTAGCCAAGGATGTGATGGGAGGCGAAATCAATTTCCATGGAGATCAAGCCGTGGCTATGGGTGCAGGATTCATCGCAGCTTTTATTGCCGGTTTGGCCGCTTGTACCTGGATGATTAAACTGGTTCGCCAAAGCAAACTCACCTATTTTGCCATCTATTGTTTGATCGTTGGGTTGATCGCCCTTGCGTGGAGTATCTGGGGATAGATTTTTATCTTTGCCCAAACCCCAAAGCCTTTGAAAACCGAAGAAGACTTTTTGAACGGTCAAATCATTTTGATCGACAAACCTTTGGAATGGACTTCATTCCAAGCCGTGAATGCCCTAAAATGGGCCATTCGGAAAAAATTCAACCTAAAGAAGTTGAAGATTGGGCATGCAGGCACCTTGGATCCATTGGCCACAGGTCTGTTGGTCATTTGCACGGGTAAATTCACCAAAAAAATTCCTGAACTGCAGGGACAAATCAAGGAATATACGGGCACTTTTACTCTGGGAGCCACCACTCCTTCCTATGATCTGGAAACCGATGTGGACCAAATTTTTCCAACGGAACATCTTACGGAAACATCCATCCGAAATGTCCCCAACCAATTTTTGGGGCAAATAGAACAGGTACCTCCTGTGTTCTCCGCCTTGAAAAAGGATGGCAAACGTTTGTATGAACTGGCCAGAAAGGGAGAACAAGTGGAAGTGCAGGCCCGAAAAATAGAAATATTGGAATTTGAAATCACTAGAATCGACCTACCAGAAGTGGATTTTAGAGTGGTGTGCAGCAAGGGCACCTATATCAGGTCCTTAGCACATGATTTTGGAAAAGCATTGGGTTCAGGGGCCTATTTATCGGCCCTCCGAAGAACCAAAATAGGGGATTACAACGTAAATAATGCTACCACCCCCTTGGTTTTCAAGGAAGAGCTGGGGTAAAAGGCATCTTGCACTATTTTTGCTCGGATGCTGAGGATAAAATATTTTTGGAAAAATGCGGTTATAGTTAGACCATGAACCTGAACAGAAGCCAATTATCGCTTATTATCACCTTCTTCTCCATGTCCATCGTGGTTTTGTTGCTATTCAGCATCCACTTGGGGGGAATGAAGGAGGATGAATATGTTATTGAGATGAGCTTGGCCGACGAGGACATTGAAAAACTGATTCAGGAAGAGGAACAAAAATTGGAGGAACTGGCGGCCAACAACGACCCCATCAAAAGTCATATGGCCTTCAACGAAACCGCTAAACCTACCATAGGCAATCCCGAGCCTCTTAAAACCCTGGAAGAACTTATGGAAGAAAGAGCCATGAACAGTGAGACCGGGGAACCTGGAGAGGATGCTGCTTTTTCAGACCAATTGAAAAAATTAAAGGCAGAGCGGGACGAGAAAAAACAAAAATTGGGCGAACGGGATGCCCAAAAAGAGGAATTCACCAACTACCTCAAGGAAAGGCGTACTTCCATATCCTTTTCTTTGGTAGACCGAAATTCTTATTACCTGCCTCCTCCCATCTACACCTGTATTGAAGGTGGCAAAGTGGTCATCAACATCAAAGTGGATGCCAACGGATATGTGACCGAAGCTGATTTTAATGATAAAAGTTCCGGAACGAGCAATGGCTGTTTGGTGGACAACGCTATCAAGTATGCCCTTCAGGCCCGTTTCAGTGCCAGTTCCAAAAGCGAACAGATAGGCACGATCACTTACCTATTCCAAAGCAAGTAATTCAAAAATTTCTTTTAGGGTGCTTTCTCCGCGGTCCTTATTGTACCACACTTGGAGTTCCTGCTTGCAGGCATCGGTCAGTTTTCCATGTTCTATTTTACAGGTTTCGACCATTTCGGCGGCACCTTGCGGTCTTGGGCCCCATTCTCCCACAATTTCTTGGTTCTTACCATCCAACACAATCACTTTGGGAATGGATTGGGTTCCGTTGGTCAAAAATGCTTCCATGAGTTCTGGGTTCTCATCACGCAAAACCACCTTTAGGGATATTTTTGAACTGGATTCAGCAATTTTGTTCACAACGGGCAAACTAGCGGCTGCATCACCACACCAGCTTTCGGTGATGGCCAAAAATATCAACTCCCTATCCAACTTGGATAATTTTTGAAGGGCTTCTTCCGGTAGCTTGAAGGTCTTGTCCCAGCGGCTCATGCGGCGGTCGTTCAGCTGTGTGAAATTTATCCGGGGTTCGGATTGCTCCTCTCCAGTTGTTTTTCCAGTTAGCGCATAATCATGGACCATATCCCGATATTGGGGGCAATCCATTCCATTCAAAATACTTTCCTGAACAAGTTCCAATCTGTTTTTCTCCAAAACCTCCATAAAAATTTTTTTCAAAAGTAATTTGGGCAGGTTGCCCATTTGCTGACTTTTGTCATTGGTTGCCAATCAATCCCAATCCTTACAAGGCAGAATGGGTTTTTACAATGATTTTGGGTTAATGGCCAAACTCTTGAACAAGGTGGCCTTGGTCTTAAAAAATTTGTTCTCCATTTCGTTTTGCTTCAGATAGGCATCGATGAGCTTGCTCTCCCTAGAGTTGATGAGGAAAAGGGAACTTTCCCCAAAACTGAACTTTCTTTCCTCTGCGGCCAATAGCGTGGAATAATCCGTGACGATATCATCAATCAACTGGTTTTGTGCCACATAGGAATCCAGTTCCTTGTAAATGGCCGTAACCTTGTTCTGAATTTCTACCTGGGCATTGTCCCGTTCAAATTGGGCATCCTTCAACTTGAACTTGGCCAACTTTAGATCGCCCCGTTCCTTTCTCAAAAACAAAGGCAATTGAAAGGATAGACCTCCCTTATAGTTTTCCGTGATAAAGGAATTGAGATATTCTGGAGTATCGGTGATAAAATTGTATTCCACGTCTAACTTCGGGAGTAATTTGTTCGTCTTCAATCGCTTGTCCACTTGCAATCCTTCGATCTTATACTCCAAGGAAACCAATTTGGGATGGCTGTCCAAGTCGAAACTGTCCAAGGGCACGCCCTGTATTTCCAAGGTGGAGTCCACGTCCAATGCCATATTTTCATCTGGCCTTACCCCTTCCTGTAGTTCCACGGGAACATCCTCTATCCACAAGAAATTGGACAGTTCCAGGGATTTCTTCATCAGGTTTACTCTGGCCTGCTCAAATCCCAATGCACGATTACGAACAGCAATTTTGGCCTCCACGGTATCGATCATGGCCTTATCACCTGCCAAGGCACTCTCACGAACCCCATTGAACCGGATTTCGGCATTCTCCAAAAAATCCCGGTATACCTTGGCATCCTTATGGGCCTGGAGCCAATCGAAATAGGCCACAGATGCCCTGTAGAGTACTTCGTTTACTTGAAGGTCTTGCTCCGCTTTGGACTGCTCCCTAAAATACTTGGCTTTTCGCAAAGTGGCCATCCGTTCGTTGATCCAAAAGCCTTGGGCCAACGACATGGAAACTCCGGCACTGTACAAACCATCCTCGGGCAGTGTTTCATCTGGATTCAGGTAGTACCCCTCATTTTGTTGAAAATTTCCCTTCAACTCAATGCCAAACCAAGTAGGAATCTTGAACGTGGTGTTCAAACGGTCCCAATATTCGGTACCCTTAAACTCCTTTCGCTCATAATCCACTTCTATTTTTGGGTCGAAGCCTCCCCTGGCTTTCATCAGATTGGCCTGTCCCATGGCAATGTTCAGTTGCGCTTGTTTGGCCACGGGATGGTATTTTTTCACATAGCCCAAATATTCCTTGAAGCCCAACACCAACGAGTCTTGTTGGGCTTGGCCTTTAAAGGCAACCCACAAGAAAGCAACAAGGAATAAGCTGATTACCCTATTTCTTGGTAGCATCTGCACTGGTGTTTTGGGGTTGATAATAATTGGGCGGGAAACCATTGAGTTGACGCCAGAGTTCATACCAAATCGGGACATCTTCTAAAAGTGCCATGGTATTGGCACCTGAACCTACTCGAATATCCTTTGGCCATGGGGCTTCTTCCTCATCAGGGGCCAATAGCATTCGGTATTTTCCGTTCGGGCTGATGAAGGTTTCAATCGCCACTATTTTTCCTCCGAAGGTCCCGTAGGAAACATTCGGCCACCCACTGAACACAATGGACGGCCAGCCATCGAACTGAATACGAACCTTTTCCCCAACATGGACCAAGGGAAGGTCTATGGGATCTACATAGGTTTCCACAGCGATATCATAATCCGCCGGCATAATACCCACCAATTGGGCTCCCTCTTTAAAGGTTTCCCCAATCCCGGATTGTATGGCCTTGTTGATATAGCCACTTTGTGGTGCCCGAATATAGAGTAGACTGTTCCGCATTTCGTAATTGGTGTACTCATTTTCCAACTTGGTCACCTGTGCCTCAGAATCAAATTGGTTGGACTGTGCCGTATACAGGTCGCTCTGTGCCTTGGAAATCTTATCAGTATATTCCGCTTGTACCCGATTGATTTCTACTTGGGCATTAATGACGTCATTTTTACTGGTCAACAATTTGTTTTCCTGACTGATGAGCTTGGCTTGGGTCTCCTGAAGTTTTAGGCGTTTTTCTTCCACATCGGTAACCGCTTTAAGGCCTTCACCCTGTAATTGGACCACCCGATCATACTGTCGCTGCGCAATGGCGATATTGGTTTTGGCCGCTTCCAAATCTATGCTGTCACTCTGCACCTTCAATTTGGATTGGATCAGCTTGTTCTTGGCCTGTTCCAGTTTTAATCCCCTTTCCTGAGTCAATGCGGTAATCTGGGTTCCCAAGGCCTTCACCTTTTCTTGATAGGATGTAACCGCCATGGACTTGGACTTGATCTGCTGACCGGTACGTTCCACCAGATTGGGATCGAAATATTCACTCTTCACCTCGGAAATATGGAGGATCGTATCCCCTTTTTCCACATAATCACCTTCCCTTACGTACCACTTTTCAATACGGCCGGGAATAGGCGATTGAATGGTCTGGGGTCTCTGATCTGGGGTCAGGGTGGTCAAATATCCCTTACCGGAGATGTTCTGGGTCCAAGGCAAAAACAAAACAAAGAACATAATGATGGAAAACGCCGCCAAAAAACGGTTGAATTGTTTGTAATGCCTTTTGTGGAATACCTTTTTACCAGCTTTGTAGCCTGTAATGTCCACTTTTTCGTTCAACTTGCTATGTGAGGAAATGTTCAGCATAAATCTTAGTTTATATGGGTCAACCGACCGTTCTCCATTTTCACGACCTTCTTACATCGGCCGAGCCATTTTGGATTTTCGCTGACCACAACCAGGGCCCAACCATTGGATGGGTCGGCAAGGAAATCCATTATCCGCTCGGTTTCTATTTCATCGAATTGGTCCAGTGGATCCTTAAGGATCATCAACTTTGGCCGAATGACAATGCTTCTGGCCAACACAATCTTTTTGGAAATAAAATCTGGAATCTTTTTGCCTTCGGGATACAGAATGGTCTTCAACCCAAGGGGTTGCTCCTTGACGAATTGGGTAAGTCCTACCTTTTCCAACGCCCAGTACACATCTTCCATGGGGATTTCCCTGTTTCCGAAGGTAACGTTGTCCAAAATGGTCCCTTCGAACGGATATTCCTCGGTAAGGGCATGGCCCAGCAAAGACCTGTATTCCCTGAGGTTAATACCTGAAATGGATACGTTGTTCACAAAAATGTTCCCTTGATTCGGTTCTATGATTCCCGCAATCAGACGTAGCAAGGTTGACCTTCCGGAGCCTTTGGGGCCTTTGATCAATATGCGTGCTCCTGGATCAATGGTCAACGAAACATCATCAATGATTTTTTTGTCACGACCAGGCACCTTGTACACAATATTTTGAAGTTCCACGGAAAGGCCCTCTTTTCCTGCAAAGGGTGTTTCTCCGTCTAGAGGCTCCAATTCCTTGTCCACCACCTGACCCAATTTTTCCAATGAGGTGAGAAGGTCATAAAAGGTTTCCAATCCCATAATCATTTTCTCCACAGAGTTGATGACCAAAAGAATGATGATTTCTGCGGCCACAAACTGCCCTATGTTCATTTCTTGATCCAAAACCAATAGACCTCCGATCAATAACAGTCCTGCCGTTACCAACACCTTAAATCCTATCATTTGGATGAACTGCAGCACCAACACCCTAAAATGGCTTTCCCTAGCATCGAGATAATCGGCGACCAAGGCATCATTTTTATTAATGGCCTGTGACGTTTTCCCCGACAGCTTAAAGCTGATGATGGATCGTGCTATCTCCTGCAGCCAATGGGCCACTTTGTATTTCATCTTGGATTCCTCCAAACTGGTGTCCAAACCACGTTGTGCCGTAAACTTGAACACAATGTAGATGAGCAGGACCAACAACAACCCATAAATGATGAAGAAGGGATGGTAAAAGGACAGCAACAAAAGGCCAAAAACAATCTGCAACAAAGCGGCCGGAAAATCGATAAGGACCTTGGACAACGATTTTTGGATGGTCAATGTATCAAAGAAACGATTGGCCAGCTCAGGAGGGTAATAGTTTTTAAGCTCGCTCATCTTGATCTTGGGAAACCTGTAGGCAAATTCAAAAGAAGCACGGGTGAAAATCTTTTGTTGAAGGTTTTCAATGATCCGTATCTGCATCAACTGAAGGGTTCCTACAAATGCCACACCCAAGGTCACCAATACCACCAATACCACCCATGAGGTACTGACCCTTGCACCCTGTATCAAATTAATGATGGCCTGGATTCCCAAAGGCAGGGAAAGGTTTACCAATCCGGCAAATATGGCATAGTAAAAAATTTGAAAGATGTCTTTTTTGTCCAGGGCAAGCAAGCCCATCAACCGCTGCCACGCGGTGAGAATGTTTTTAGCCATTAACATTTAGGTTTAGTGTGCGGAATATCAGATCCGTAAAAAAATGGGTCGGTGTAACGGTCTCGTTACAATTGGTAAGCATGGGAAAATGTTCTTTTAAAAAATATTGATGAAGGGTGCCTTCTAAAATAGTACTGGCCAAACTCAGAGGGTAGGCATAGGTTTTATCCACAGCCACGATCATCTCGCTCAAACGGCTCACCAATCGCTTGCATACGATAAAATAACCGTTCTTATCCTCATCATTCAATTCCTTGACCAAATACGAATTGGAATACTCGTTGATGATGATCTTGTTCAGCACCACCTCGTTGATGTGTGAAAAAGCATTGTCCTCCTCCACATTTTGGGTCAGGACCTCAATGGCTTTGCTGAGTTTTTCCACAGGGTCCGAAATGCCATTGGTATCAAAGACCATCCGGTATTCCATCCATCCCCAATACCATGAGGCTAGATAGAGCAATAATTTGTGTTTGTTCTCAAAATACCGGTATATGGAACTTTCATTGGAATTAATCCTTGCCCCGAGCTTTTTGAAAGTGAAATGCTCAAACCCAATCTCATCGATCAACAATATACTTTCCTCCACAATTTTTTTCCCAAGGCTCGAAGATTCAGGGTCCTTGATGTACAACTTCTCGTTTATCCCAATCTTTAGGGTCTGCATCAACACATCCATTGGATTACTTTTAAAATAAATTCTCGCAAAAATAATAGTATTACTATCAATATTCAACACTTTAACTTTCGATTAACGATTTTCAATTTTCCCTTACTTTTGAACAAAACTGAAACCAAATGGACAAACATAGATGCGGATGGTGTTTGGGAGACCCCCTTTATGAAGCATATCACGACACAGAATGGGGAGTACCTGTAAAGGACGACGAAACCCTTTTTGAATTTTTGATCTTGGAGACTTTTCAGGCAGGCTTAAGCTGGATCACCGTGTTGAGAAAACGCGAAAATTTCCGAGAGGCTTTTGATTATTTCGACTATAAAAAAATAGCTGGGTACGATCAGGATAAAGTGGATGAACTTCTACAAAATCCTGGCATCATCAGAAACAAACTGAAAGTCCACGCCACCATTTCCAATGCACAGGCATTTATGGAAGTGCAAAGGGAATTTGGAAGCTTTAGTCAATATATCTGGGGGTTTGTAGATCACGAACCCATTCGAAACACTTTGGCCAACTATAAACATGCCCCGGCCACCACGCCCCTTTCCGATGCCATTAGCAAAGACCTGAAAAAGCGAGGATTCAAATTTGTTGGCAGTACGGTCATCTATGCCCATATGCAGGCCACAGGAATGGTGAACGACCACGAAGTAAACTGTTTCAGGTATCTTGAAGTCTAGTCTTTGGATCGCAGGATACCCATAAACTTTTTTCTAGGAATCAGTTCGGCCCCCAAGCTTTCCAAATGATCGGTATGCACTTGGCAATCGATAAGACCATAGCCTTTCCGCTCTAGTTCTTGGGCCATTTTGATGAAGGCAAACTTTGATGCATTCGGCCGTAGACTGAACATGCTTTCCCCACAGAACATATGTCCTAAGTCTACTCCATACAAACCCCCGACCAATTCGCCATTTTCCCAAACTTCATAGGATTTGGCCCAACCTTCTTTGTGTAGGTTCGCGTAGGCTGATTTCATCTCCGGAGTGATCCAAGTACCATCCTGTCCGCTACGCTCCACCTTGCCACAGTGCTCCATCACTTTTTCAAAACAGGTGTTTTGGGTAAGCTCAAACGGATTGTCCCGCAACACCTTACGCATACTTTTGGAAATCTTGACCTTATTCGGAAACAAGACCATACGGGGATCGGGGCTCCACCAAAGAATGAGGGAATCATCATTGAACCAAGGAAATATGCCATTTTTATAGGCAAGCAGAAGCCGCTCCATGGATAAATCCCCCCCAACAGCAAGCAGGCCATCTTCGTTGGCGGCCTCCACGGGTGGAAATTCCATCCTATTGTTCAAAAAATATAAGGGTAGTCCCTCTTCGAAGTCATCCACGGCGCAATTTTTCTTAAAAATACACAATAGGGCCAAAAACAGGAAGATCTGGGCTTACACCCAGATCTTCTATACCATTTAAAAAGATATCTTAGAAGGGAAGGTCGTCGTGATCTTCTTCATTATAGTCATCCACAGGTTCAAAGGCCTCCATGGGAGGAACCGGTGGCATATTATCGGCGTTGGATTCAGGTTGCAGGCTTTCCACCCTCCAACCTTGGATAGAATTAAAATACTTGGTCTCCCCTTGTGGGTTTACCCATTCCCTACCTCTTAGATTGATACTGACCTTCACCATTTGGCCCACACTGAAATTGTTCAACAGATCACATTTATCCTGGACAAACTCGACCAAAATATGTTGTGGATACTGCTCTTCCGTGGTTACTACCAACTCTCTTTTCCTGAAACCATTGTTTCCATACGTCTTGGTTTCGTCAATCATTTTGATTCTTCCCTGAACTTCCATGTATGTTAATTTTAATTGAATTTCAAAAGTACATAAAATGATTTCCTTTGGAACCCGTTATTTCAACGAACTATTAACATGTTTTCCATTTTCCGCTATC
This sequence comes from Flagellimonas aequoris, assembly GCF_003584165.1. GTDB lineage: Bacteria > Bacteroidota > Bacteroidia > Flavobacteriales > Flavobacteriaceae > Flagellimonas > Flagellimonas aequoris. Next base: position 312,280 of record NZ_QXFJ01000023.1, read on the forward strand.
TTTAATAACAATTCAGCCAAAAATGAACTTCAGTCCTAAAAGGAAAGCTTCCAACATCATTCTGCTGATTTCCGCATTTGTGATCGTGAGTTTGATTTTGTGGAACACCAACAGTTTTTTCAAAAAGTTCAAAGAGGAAGAGCGATTGAAAATGGAGATCTGGGCCACAGCCCAGTTGGAACTCGTCCAATCTTCTGTGGATCAGGAATTAGGGAACCTCACATTGAAAGTGTTGGGGAACAATACTTCTACCCCCATGATCCTGTTAAATGAGGAAGGGTCATACAAAACGCACAATATTCCCGAGGAAAAAGTGGCCGATAGTCTCTACATCCAAAAAAAGATAGCCCAGTTCAAAAACGAGAACGAACCCATTTTAATCATTCAGGATGGGGAATTGTTGGAAACACTCTACTATGGCAACTCCGAAGTACTGAACAAATTGAAATATTATCCCTTGGCGCTCCTATTGATCATTTTTCTGTTCGGGGCGGTCATCTTTTTCTTCTTCAGGACCAACAAGGCTTCGGAGCAGAACAAGCTTTGGGCCGGTATGGCCAAGGAAACGGCGCATCAAATCGGCACGCCATTGACATCCCTTTTGGGTTGGAACGAGCTGTTGAAGACGGAAAACATCAACCCGGATGTGACCAAAGAAATTGGCAAGGACATTGACCGATTACAGACCATAACCGAACGTTTTTCCAAAATCGGGTCCATTCCCGAATTGCGAGAGCACAACATTGTTGCCGAAACCGAAAAGGCCTACGAATATTTGAAAAAGCGAAGCTCCAAGCTGGTCCATTTTTCCTTTAGTAGCAATGTGGATGAAGTTCCCGTACTACTGAACCCCCCCTTGTACAACTGGAGCATTGAAAACTTGGTCAAAAACGGTATCGATGCGATGCGGGGCAAGGGCAACATTGCCATACAGATTGAAAAGAAGGGACACAACGTCAATATTTTAATCTCGGACACCGGACATGGCATTGCAAAAAGCGACTGGCAAAACATCTTCAGTCCAGGGTTCACCTCAAAGCAAAGAGGCTGGGGATTAGGACTTTCCCTTGTTAAAAGAATCGTGGAAGAGTACCATAAAGGAAAAATTAAAGTATTTTCGTCAAGTAAGGAAGGAACAATCATGCAGATTTCCCTGAGAGCAATTGAAAAATGACCTATGGCAAAGGAAAAAAGACTCGTAATAAAGGAAGCTGATATTACCAATAACTGCCCCGAATGTTATAATCAGGAACTGAAGCTTACCTTTTTTCAAAAACACACCTTTAACCCGTTCTTTCATCGTACAACGAACGAGGTAACACATGAAATAGAGTGCAAGAAGTGTCATTCCAAAATTTACCCGGTCAATTGGACCCCAGATATTGAAAGGGTTTTTGACTACTATAACAAGTTGGTTCAGCCCGATAGGCCTTCGGTAAGGTTCACCACCTTGTTCTTTATTATTATGGTGCTTATGCTCTGCTTGGTGGCAGGTGGGGTATACTTTTATTTGGAAGGTTTCAACTAAGTTGGGCTTTTATAGCTTCGGCCACAGCTTCAAATTCTTCCGGTTTAAGACTTTCCTTATGTTGAAAGGTGGCATTCGCCATGCTCTGTAGTGGGATAAGATGAACATGTACGTGGGGTACTTCGAGTCCAATGACCGTCATCCCAACACGTTTACAGGGAACAGCTGCCTCGATAGCTTTGCCCACCTTTCTTGAGAAGGCCATGAGTTTCATATAGGCCTCCTCTTCCATATCCAAAATCTTGTCCACTTCTTTTTTGGGAACGCACAAGGTGTGCCCTTTGGAGTTTGGGTTGATATCCAAAAAAGCGAAATTGTCCTGGTCCTCGGCTATTTTGTAGCAAGGAATGTCCCCGTTGATGATCTTGGTGAAAATGCTGGCCATTGTGATTGGTTTTAAATAAAAAATCCCGTCCTAAGACGGGATTAAATATACAGAATTTTAATTGCTGTCAGTCTCTGGTGATTTCCAAAATTTCCAATTTCAAAGTTCCGTTCGGCACCTTGATCTCGGCCACGTCACCTACAGATTTGCCCAATAGGCCTTTTCCTATGGGAGAGGTCACTGAAATTTTTCCCGTTTTTAGATCGGCCTCACTTTCCGCTACCAGGGTATACTTCATTTGCATGCCATTGGCCAGGTTCTTCAACTTTACCGTGGAAAGCACCAATATCTTGGAATTGTCCAATTGCGATTCATCGATCAAACGGGCATTGGCCAAGGTTTCCTCCATTTTAGAAATTTTCATCTCCAAAAGCCCCTGTGCCTCCTTGGCTGCATCGTACTCAGCATTTTCGGACAAATCTCCCTTGTCCCTAGCTTCTGCAATGGCCTGTGATGCCTTTGGACGTTCCACATCCTTGAGTTGGTTCAACTCATCCCTCAATTTCTTTAATCCTTCCGCTGTGTAGTATGATACTTTGCTCATGACTTCAAATTTTAATGCAAAAGAACATTGAAGAAAATCAAAAAAATAATTTCCCCAATGAACTCTTCTTTACAAATACAAAAAATCCTCAACGAGTCCCATGACCTGCATGGATTTTGCGAGGATTTAACGCAAATATAGGTAAATTTTGTTCAACTTTGCTGAGCAATGTCAAGAAACACCTACTATGAAGCACTTTTGGAGCTTTGCCCTGCTTATATTGTTAATTTCCTGTAGTTCAGATAGTACCAATAGAAATCCTTACCTCCAAGAAGTGAGCTTTCGCTTTGAACTAAACCTAAATTTACCCTTGTACAGCGATTTGAACACCATAGGGAATCCGGTGTATGTGGGCAACAGCGGTGTCGGTACCCGAGGCGCCTTCGTGATCAAATCCAGCTTGGATACCTACTATGCCTTTGAGGCCAGTTGTCCCAACCATGCTCCCAACAATTGCTCCACCATGACCATTGATGGGCAAAATGTAGTCTGTAGTTGCGAGGGATATACCTACAGCCTCTTTACAGGCCAACAATTGGACCGCCCCGATGATGGAAAACGATACTACGACCTTCTTTTTTATAAGGCCACACAAAGTGGAAACGTGGTGATCATCTCCAATTAAAGAGTTCCTAAAATCCTATCCATGACCCAGCTGGTATGCAATCCCGATTTTCCGGTGGAAGGATGGATCAATTTACCCAATAAGTGATTTTTGATATTGGCCACATGGTATTCCTGAATATGTTCAGGATGCGGAATTTCCAATATTTGATGCCCTGATACATTTTCCAGTTGGATGGGAGCCTCATCCAAAACGGAAAAACTAATCTTGCCCGCAGAACCATAAATATCAACTTTATCAACCCGCTGATGGGTGCCAAAATTCCAAAAGCCTTCTCCGGTTACACCACCTTTATGTTGCCAAATGCCAGAGACGGCATCGAAGGCTGAATACAATCCTTGTTGGTTTTTGGCTATGCCGCTTACCCCGGTGATATCACCCAAAAGAAACGTGAACAGGTCCAATCCATGGCTGGCCAAATCATCAAAATAGCCCCCAGGGGCAATGTGTTTGTCCGTCCGCCAATTGTAGCCGCCGTTCAGATCCAAATCATTGGGCGGTTTGGATTTTTCCCAATGGATGTGGCGTACCTCACCGATCAAACCATCATCCAACCATTCCTTTACCTTTAAAAATCTAGGCAGCGAGCGACGATAATACGCCACAAACAAAGGCAATCCTTTTGCTTCGAACGCTTGATGGATTGCTAAACTGTCCTGATAATTCGGAGCCATGGGCTTTTCCACACAGCAGGGTTTGCCCGTTTCGGCCACTAGTAAGGCATATTTTTTATGGGAATCGGGAGGAGTGGCAATGTAAATGGCATCAACTTCAGGGTTGAAGATGACTTCTTCAGCATTGGTGGTCCATTGCGGAACGTTATGCCTTTTAGCATAATCTTCAGCCTTTTCGGCATTACGCCGCATGACCATATCTACCTTAAAACCTGGTGTAATCTGGTATGCAGGAACACTCTTTTTTTCGGCCACGCCACCGCAACCGATCACACCCCATCGCAAGGGCTTCTCTTCTGAAAAATGAAAATGGGATTCTGCCATCTTGTTAAAATTACAGAATCCCATTCATTTCATATCCTAAAAATTGAAAGTGGCCCCTAACAAAAAGTTGATTCCCGCTTGGGGGTAGTAACCGGCACCTTCAATGGTGGTTACGGTTCCAGGGTTGGAAAAATCATCATCATAGGTATAGAAATACCCATTGGAAACAATGTCCGCATCAAAAATATTGTTCACCAGACCCGAAAGCACAATGCTTTTTACAAAGGCATTGGTTTGGATCACATACTGAACATTGAAATCGGTTTGGGTATAACTATCCAAGGTGGAACCCTCGGAATCGATATTGCCCATGTACTGTTTCCCTACAAATTTGGACAACAACGACACTTGAAAATTTTCATGGGGTTGGTAGGTCAAAATGTTCCCCGCTATCAATTGAGGGGAGTAGGCTATATGGGTATTGCCCAAGTCCTGGAGCACACCGTCCCGTTGAAAATAAAAGTCGAGGTTTCGGTTATCGCTCAGGGCCAGATTGGGCCTCCACAAAAATTTCTGTGCAAACCTCAAATTGGCGTCCAATTCCAACCCTAATCGATAGCTGTCCCCAACATTCGCCCTTAAGGGCGCCCCAACATCGTTCAATTCCCCGGTAAGCACCAATTGATCTTTATAGCGCATGTAGTACACATTGGCGTTCAATTGAAAATCTGGGGAAACATAGCGCCAGCCCAACTCAAAATCGTTCAGTTTTTCAGGTCGTGGACTACCACTTTCGTAATCGTTGCGGTTAGGCTCCCTATTGGCCCTAGCATATGATAAATAGAAATTGTTGTTTCGGTTTAAATCGAAAGTGACACCTGTCTTTGGATTGAAAAAATTGAAGGTGTCATCCACCAGACCGGTATCCTCGCCATTGGCTTCATAACCCACCCTGCGGTATTGCACATCACCAAAGATGGACCACTTGCTGTCCAACTGATAATTGGCTTTTACATAGCTGTTAAAATCAGTTTTTATGGAATTGTCATCGTAATAATGATCTCTGATCTCACTATTGCTGGTGTATCGTGCCCAGATGATTTCCCCAAAGTGATCGCCTTTGTATTCATTATAACCACCACCCAAAATCAGTTTAAGATTGTTCTTGTTATAGGTTGCCGAAAAAACGGTCCCGTAAAAATCATTGACTAGCCATTTTCTTTGTATCAAATCAGTAGTATTTATGGTTTCCCCACCTATGTTAATAGGCTCCAAACCATAGTCAGCATAATCTTCATCTTCCTTATACTGTTCAAAAAAACCTCTGCCTCGGGTATAGTGCAAGGCTAAATGCGTGGTCCAATCCGGGCTCCAGGTTTCGTTCCAGTGCAGTTGAAAGTGGTCTTGCTTGTAATTGTCAACTTCATTATCGTGGAATTGGACGATTCCATTTTCATCGGTATACATCCCTGCTGAATTAAAAGTACGATCTGTGGCAAGTTCGTCGGCAGTAATCCCGTTCCATGCTTGATAAGTGACCTCATGCCCTCCAAAAAGCAGAGCTTTTACCAGGGTATTGTCGTCTTTGTACACCCCCTGCAGAAAATAGGCATCCAGTTTGGAACTCGCCCGATCCACATAACCATCAGAAGTTACGCGGGAAAGCCTACCTGAAAATTCCACATGGTCATTGAGCAATCCGGTACTGAACTTTACATTGTTCCGAAGTGTGTTGAAACTTCCGATAGAAGAAGAAACCTTGGCATAGGCCTCTTCCGAAAAGGCATCGGTGAGCATGTTAAGACTAGCACCGAAAGCCCCTGCTCCATTGGTAGAGGTTCCTACCCCTCGCTGCAATTGCAAACTTTGGGTAGATGAGGAAAAATCGGGCATGTTCACCCAAAAGGTTCCTTGGGACTCGGCATCGTTGTAAGGCACTCCATTGATGGTGACGTTCACCCTTGTGGCATCGCTACCCCGCACCCGAATGCTGGTGTAGCCAATTCCGGCCCCGGCATCCGATGTGGTCACCACGGCAGGCATGAAATTCATCAAAATGGGCACATCTTGTCCCAAGTTTCGAGGAGTAATATCCTCTTTTTCCAAGTTGGAAAAGGTAATGGGAAATTCCTTCGTTACCCGGACGGCTTGGACCAGGACTTCGTCCAGGACCACTTTTTTGCCTTCCAAAGTGTCGGCAGGTTCTTCCTGTTGGGCACTCATGGTGAGCCCCAGGCCACAAAGGGCCAATGTTGTGAATAAGGGTTTCATTCGTAAAAATGTTACGAATAAAAGGGGTCATTATTCTTGTTAATAAATTGATTTTTGTTTCTAAAGAAACATAGAAATTCCAAGATGCGCCTAGCGCAATCCCTTGGCAGCATTACCCGCCCAGGTTCATTGGGTATAATCTCAGCCTTTTTACAAAAGCACCCCTTTGAGATGGGGCAAATGTAATGTTCGGTCTTCATATTTCATAAAAAACCATCCGGAATTTTAACTTTTGATTAGAACTATGGCTCCAAAGTCTGGGCGTATATAAGAATATGTACCCTAGATCTAAAAAAAGGTTTACACTAAAAATTATCTTCAGTTATGCAGTGCTGGGCGTTTTGGCGCTGCTGGCCGCTTATTTCATCTATGATGAATTCAAAAGCTATGCATCAACCCAAAGCAAAGGGGATGACAACCTAAAATTATTACGTACCAATGAACTGCTCACCAATCTATACGAGGCGGAAAACCTTTCCAAATTGGCCCTGCAGTCCAAACAACCTAAAGATCTAAAGGCCTATGCCCAGAAAGTGGACTCGATCACTATTTTGATCGACTCCCTAAAACCTTTGGCACAGGCTAACCTCGGGAACCAAGTCTCCAAACTGGACAGCGTGCAACATCTCCTGCAACAAAAGGTCTTCAATAGTGCAGAGTTACGCAGGCTCAAGGTGAAAAATGAAAACAACGCATCCTTTGATTCCGTTTTGCAGGCCTTCCATAAAATGGAAGTGGAGATGGGAAGAATCACCCCGGAAACCTTTGCCCCCAACTTTGAACAATTATCCCCCGATACCCAGGAATCCATCCGGGAATATGTGGCCATCCTGAACAAGAACATCCCAAACTCGGATGGGGCTTCCAACGCCAATAACATTGATTCGATATTGGAGGTTTCCAAGTCCATATTGAACAAGGCAAAGACCCAAACCGCCGCCATGGAACGGTCCATGCTGCAAAAGGAACTTCAGATTTACCGCACCGATCTGGAACTTTCCCAAAAGATGCGGAGCGTCCTTTCCGATTTTGAAAGGGAAATGGTACAGAACGCCTTTTTGGACAACATCACCCAAAAACAAGCCCTGCAAAGAAGTACCCGTTTGGCTGGTGGGGCCGTGATATTGGGGTTGATTATCGTTATTGTGTTCACCTTTTTGATCTCGAAAGACTATTGGAAAGGACAACGATATCAGGAGCAACTAGAGAAAGAGAAAAAATATTCAGAATCCTTGCTGAAAAGTAGGGAACAACTCATTTCCACGGTAAGCCACGACTTAAGAACCCCATTGAACACAATCAATGGATATTCCGAATTGATGGAACACAGCGGCCTCAACAACAAGCAACTGAACTATTTGAAAAATGTGAAGTCCGCTTCGGGGTATGTGAACAACTTGGTCAATGACCTTTTGGATTTTTCCAAACTGGAGGCTGGAAAGGTACAGCTGGAAAAAGTACCCTTTGTACTTGCTTCCTTGATCCATGAAACAGCAAGCCATTTTGATGAAATCAATGATAAAAAAGGACTGGAACTAAAATTGGAGATTCCCGAAGAACTCAACAAACCCATCATTAGCGATCCTTTCCGTATTCGCCAGATTTTGACCAACCTCATCGGAAATGCATATAAGTTTACTGAGGAAGGATTCATTAAGGTTGTTGCAGCGGTACAAGAAAAAAAGGATGGTCCATGGGTTCACATCAAAGTCATCGACACCGGTATCGGTATTGAACCGGAAAAACAGGAACTGATCTTTCAAGAATTCACCCAAGCTGGCGATTACCCTGAACACAAACAGGGCGGATATGGGCTTGGACTCACCATCTCTAAAAAATTGACAGAACTATTGGGAGGGACACTATCCCTATCAAGTGAGGTACATAAAGGCAGTACCTTCACTTTGGAACTTCCCATCCAATTTTCGAGGCATTCTTTCTTTGATAAGGGTCCCAACAAGGAACATACCCGAGATCTTCCCACTTCGGTCTTGGTCATCGATGATGATGAAAACATGCTAGAACTCATTGCCGAAATTGGTAGGATCAACCATATCAGGGTAAAAACCGTTTCAAATTTCAAGCAATTGGAACACTCCGAGATTTTTGGTTTTGACAAAGTACTCACGGACATACAAATGCCCAAAATGGATGGCTTTGACGTTCTGGGAACGTTGAAAGCAATGGGTTTTGAAAATCCAGTGATTGCCATGACCGGACAATCCATCAGCAAGAAATCCACCTTTATCAGTGCTGGTTTTACCGATGTAATCCAGAAGCCCTTTTCCGCCCACATACTCCTTTCCACATTGGGAAAAGCAAACAATCATTTTGAAGAGGCTTTTCCCCAGGTTCCGAAAACTGATACTGCATTGTTCAGCATTTCACAGATTGCCGAATTTTTAGATGGCCCTAAGGCGATACAAGAAGTGCTACAGGTTTTTTTGGAGAATAACCGTTTGAATTTAGACCTGCTCTTAACCTCTATCGGAAATAGTGATTATAAGGAATTGAGATCTGTTGCGCACAAAATGCTGCCCATGTTCAGGCAGTTGGAAGTAAAAGATTCCATATCCATTTTAGAACAGTTGGAAAACCTTGACGAACATGAAAAAGGAGAACAGGTTTATCAACTGCTTACCAAACTGAAACAGTTGTTGTTTGATTTGGAAACAGAAATTCAAGATTATTTGATCAAACTTCCAGTTGGTACTGGTTGATTTTGTTGTACAAGGTCTTTCGGGTAATCTGTAAAAGTTTTGCCGCCTTGCTCTTGTTGAAGTTGGTCTGTTTCAGGGCTTCCATGATCCGTTCCTTTTCAAATTCGGATTTGGAAAATGAAGGCTCTTGGCGACCATTGACACCCTGAACCACTTCGCTGGACAACGAATCAGACAATACTGTTTCCCCTTGGGTAAAAAGGACGGCGCGTTTGATCACGTTTTTCATTTCGCGAAGGTTTCCTGGCCAAGGGTAATCCAATAGCATCTGTTTGGTGTCCTCGGAAAAATCAAAAACATCCTTTCCCAATTCCATGTTGGCCCTGTCCAAGAAATAGTTGGCGAACAACAGAATGTCCTCTTTACGTTCCCTCAAGGAAGGTACCTCAATGGAAAACTCGTTCAACCTATGGTAAAGATCTTCCCGAAAGGCCCCGTCATCAATAGCTTCCAACAAATTTTCATTGGTAGCAGCAATAATCCGAAGATCCAAATGAATTTCCTTGGTACTGCCCACTCGTTTAATCTTTCGTTCTTGGATGGCCCTGAGCAGTTGCACCTGATGTTCGTAGGATAGATTGCCCACTTCATCCAAAAAGAGCGTGCCCCCGTTGGCTGCTTCAAAATGTCCGACCTTATCCTCAATGGCCCCGGTAAAACTTCCCTTTACGTGTCCAAAAAATTCACTGGTGGCAATTTCTTTGGGTATGGCACCACAATCCACCGCTACAAAAGGCTGGTCCTTTCTGTTACTGGCCTTGTGGATGGCATTGGCAGTCACTTCCTTACCTGTACCACTTTCCCCGGTCAATAGAACCGACATGTTGGTGGGAGCCACCAATTGCACATATTGTTGCAACTTCTTGGATCTTTCACTCTCCCCAACCAAAAAACTCTTTTGGGTATTTTGTGCTGCCTTGGTCGCTGGTTTCTCAACTTTACTTTGTTGATTTGTTGTCTTGGTGTTCAAGGCATTGTTGATTACCGTAACAATTTCGTCAGGGGTAAAGGGCTTTGAAATGTAATCAAAAGCCCCATTCTTAATGGCATTCACCGCAGTGCGAACCTCAGCATAGCCGGTCATCAAAATCACTTGGGTATTGGGGGATTCTTTTTTTACCTGGGGAAGGAGGGTAACCCCATTGCCTTTGGGCAATCTTACATCGGACAAGATTACATCAAAATGTGAATTTCTTAATTGTTCTTCGGCCTCCTTGATGGTATAACTTGTGGAAACGACAAAGCCATTCTTGGTCAAAAACTTTTGAAGCATTTGACAAAAAGCAGTATCGTCCTCGATGATCAAGATTTTGGGCATAGCTCAGATATCTAATATACGATGCCACGTAATGCATGGACGGCCGTACATTTATAAAGTTATCACAAAAAAAGGGCTGCAAATGCAGCCCTTTCTAACCAAACTAACTAACCTAACACGGTCTCGAAAACTTTAATTACATGTCGATCCAGTTACCTTCAGCATCGGCATATACGGTTCCTGTAGTACCATCTTCTAGAGATAGATCCAATTTATATTGGTCCTTCTCATTTTTGTAGGCTTTGTCAATTTTGGCCGTGGGGTAGTTCTTTTCCACTGCTTTGGATACAGCCTCAGGTAGCGAAGAAACTTCTATTTCCTCAAAGTCCTGGGCAACAATAACAGTGGCGTTATCCATATCAAGTTCTGGAGATTCTACATTGGCGAAAGCTGTGATTCCTACAAAGGACAATACGGTTGCAATAGCTAAATTTTTCATGGTATTATGATTTTAATTGTTAAACTCGATTAGTTATATGAAAAACCAATGCCAAAATTTTAGCTATTGTTCAATTTGATATTATCCATTGACTATCAAATGATTATAAATTCATGGGGTTTTTGGAACTGTGTAAAAGTGTGTAAAGACTTAGCCAAAGTGTGTAAAAAATAAACAAGAAAGGCCGCTTTCGCGGCCTTTCATCCTTACCAACTATAGTCACAAGGAAAAAAGACTACATAAAGGTTGGCAAAAATGGACAATACATGGATAGTGTTTATATAGCATCATCCGGATTTTTTCTCTCATCCTTGTCCCTTTTGCTTTTTAAATAAGAAAGCAACATATATATGGCCATGGCCAAAGAGACCAAGTTGAAAAATAGAATTATCTTAAAGAGCATACTTTCATTGTTGTGGACCGTTTTCGAAACTCAAAAGAGAGCCGTACAAAATGCACAGCTCCCTTAACCAAATCAACCAACCTAAATCCAGACAACCCGCAAGGACTATCTATTTTTTCATTACATCGAAAATGCCGACCCAAATACATTCAATCCATTTCGAGTACACTTAATAGGACACCCTTTTCGGGAAGTGGTCACCTTATGAACAAAAAAAATCCGTTGCCTAGAAAGACAACGGATGTTCTATTTTGATTATCTGATATTTACGCTTGGTGAGAGGGCTTTAAAAGATCGTTCACCGTTTTCACCGGATTGAAGGTCACCAACGGAACTTCTACGAAAAGGGTATTCCAATAGGCCATACCACCATTCCAAAGCCCTGGGAGTTCCAAAGCCTTTAGCTCCTTACCCTCTTGGGTCTTACTGGTGATAAAACCCTGTTTTTCATCCACATAATCCAAAAGATTGTACTTTTCACCTCTGTAGTTCCTTACTCCACAGACCAAATCAACGGGGTTAAAATGTGTTGAATTCTTGAGAATGGCTTCCTGTTCGGGATCGGTCATATCAATCTGGGCAGATTCTATGATCTGCAACGAAACATTACCATCGGCATCCTCTATCCAGAAAGGCCCGCCACCAGGTTCGCCTTCGTTTTTCACCATACCACAAATCCGGATAGGGCGATTGAGCCTATCCTTTAAAATGGAAAGTTGTTCGTCCACGTCCAGATCATCATAGTTTTTAGGCATCCTAACATTAAGGTCCTTTTCCAAAAAAACCTTGATTTCGTCTGCTTTTGCGACCGAGACCTCATCTGTATCCAAAAGTTTGGCATAACCAAAGGCCTTATCCTGCACTTTGGTCAAAACCCCGGCCAACATTTTTTTGCTGTTGGCCACTTGTTCCAAGTTTTTATCAATCACCACATTGTCTATATTCTTGATGAAGATGATATCGGCGTCTTGATCGTTGAGGTTTTCAATCAGGGCCCCATGACCTCCCGGTCTGAAGAGAATGGAACCATCGCCATTTTTGAAAGGTTGATTGTCCAAACCAACTGCAATGGTATCGGTGGAAGGTTTTTGGTTGGAATAAGTGATATCGAATTCCGTATCCGTAAGTTTTGAGATTTTGGGAGCCACTTTGGATTCTTCTTCAGCAAACATATCATCGTGCTGTTCGGAAACCGTAAAGTGCAAATTTGCCTTCCCCGATGTTTTGGCATACAATGCGGCCTCTTTTAAGTGCTCTTCGAAAGGCGTGGCACTACCCGAATCATACTTGTGGAACGGCAACAATCCCTTGGGATAAAAACCATAGTTGAGGCCATCCTCCACCAACATTTCCTTTACAAAAAGATAGGCTTCCTCATCCTTGTTCCCCACCTTGCCCTTTATCCTTTCCATGATAAGTTCGTAGAAAGGGAAGTTATCCATTTGATTTACAAATTTTTGGGCATCCTTGTCCCCTGTTCTCCCAATATATTCCGACAAGCTTTCTTTTGATGGGTCAAAGGAGTCCAAAAAGTTGAACATGGCCTTGAACATACGTGATGCTGCGCCGGAAGCGGGTACAAATTTCAAAAGATCCAAGGTACCCCGATGGTCCTCGAAATATTGGATAAGGTCGTTTTGTTCCTTGTCTGAAAATCGGAGGATACCGTTACCGACAACGGCCGCTTTTTTCAATTTTACAAATGGGATGCCTTCCTTGAAAGTTTCAATTTGGCGTGCTACCTTTTCCTTGGAAATTCCTTTGGAATCCAATTGTTCCAAGTCTTTCGGACTCAATGCTATCATGTTCTGGAGAAGTTTATCAATGTGTTCTGTTGCCTTTTTTAGCCTTGCGGCTTTATCTCCCTTTAAAATAATAAAATTTCGATGATATTTCTCCAATGATTCCTTGAAATACGCATACATTCGTTCACGTTCGTCCGGTTTGTCCCTAAGATCGTCGGCCACCCAAGGCGTATCAATATAGGTCAATAGATACAGATCATAACTGTTCTTCAAGGCATACTTTTCCAAAATAGGGTCGCAGGTACCAGTATAATAAGCTTCCGAATAGACTTTGGTCTCCAAAAGATCGGTATCGCAAATCAGGACCTTATTGGCTGTTTTTGCCAAATGGTTCTCCAGTTCCATTTGTCCGTAAGCTATAGGCACTAAATCCTTGGGCTCACAGGTCTTTTGTTCCCGATCCCATTTATCCTGAAGGTACTCCCGTGCATATTCAGGTACCCATTCAGTGTGGTAGTGTTCGGCCAATTCGGCAGCCAGTGTGGTCTTTCCTGTGGATTCAGGTCCAAAAAGGACAATTTTTATGAGGTTTAAAGGCTCTTGCCCAAGTTTTTCTTCCATGCTAGATATCCCTGTATGGCCAATACGGTAAAGATGAGGTACTGTAATGAGAACATGCCCCATCCTCTATAAGCGTACAAAGGTACGGTTATTAGGTCACCTATGATCCATAGTGTCCAGTTTTCAAGTTTCTTGTTGGCCATATACCACATTCCGGTAAAAAATATGCCGGAGGTTACGATATCCACATAATTGGTTGGTCCAATTTCCGCCCCAAATGCCCTATATACCGCATAGGTGACCAACATGGTGAGCAGAAAGAATCCAAATCCCACCCATTTTTCCTTTGTATTTGTTCGGGTGATGTGCACAACAGGCTCGCGGTCATCTTTCCTTCGGGCCCAGTTCCACCATCCATAAATGCTCATGATGGAGTAATAGAAATTCATCATCATATCCCCAAAAAGACTATCGGTAAAAAAGATATAGGTGGTGATCACCGTGGCCACCAAACCCGTGGGATAGACTAAAATATCTTCCTTTTTGGCATAGACCACACTGGCAATCCCAAAGAAAAATGCGGTGGCCTCCAATATGATCAAGGATAGTTCCCTATCCTCATAGGGTCCTAGAAAAAAATCAAAAATGGGGTTCATAGTCGCTTCTGTCGGATTTCACGAGCTTCATGGTCAGCACTACGTGATCTAAATTTTCAAAAGCTTCCTTGATTTCGGATTGAAGCAGCTCCATGACCTTTTCGTAATCCCCATATACTTGGGTACTCAACGGATTTTCCAAAACCGTGAGCCCAGAGGCCCTCAACTTTTTGATAAAGGCAATAATCGGGGTTTCAAAATCGTCTTGGAGTGGGGTTAGGGTAAGTTCTGCGGATATTTTCATGGGCATAGGAACATTTCTTCACCAACAAAACTACTAAAAAGAAATCGTCATCCACCCATCATTTTAAGGGCATACACACAGGTAAAACCTTCAAATTCCAAAAACTCCACTTCATAATGTGTCTTCTTGCCTTTATATAGTATTTCTGCCACGGTCCTCCCATCAGCAAAAGCAAAATCCATGACATCAATGTGCCTCAAGAAACTAAGCCCCTGTTGGGCGTAAATTTTATAAAGTGATTCCTTGGCGCCCCACACAATGGTCAGTTTCCTCATAATGGCCTCGGCATTGGCCAAGGTCTTGTATTCCTCTATTGGGGTAAACTTATGGGCAATGCGCAATATTTTATCACGCTGCATTTCTATATCAATGCCCACCTCATCGGTTTCGCTCACAATGATTCCCGTAAAATTGTGCGAATGGGTGATGGAAATGTAGTTCCCATCTTTTAGATGGGGCTTTCCAAAATCATCATAAACAAGGTCCTTGTCCTCATAACCGGCCAAGGCCAATAAGTGTCTGATACTCAAGAATGCCCTTCGATGCGCTTCCGATTTCATGCCATCCATCCTATTTTGGCAATGTGATGTAAGCTCCATATTCTTGGCCAATTCATCCTCGGGTTCGGTGACCTTCCATATATATACTTTGGTGGTTGGGGAAACTGTTATGGTTTTATAAATGGGCATGACCAAAAATTAAGCGAATTTGTATCTTTGTCGCACTATAAAAGCGAAGCTACAAAAGTAAATTTATATAAAGTATGAGCACAAAGACAATTCCGTATGTACCTTATAAAGTGAAGGATATGTCCCTGGCGGATTGGGGAAGAAAAGAGATTGAGCTTGCCGAGGCCGAAATGCCCGGTCTTATGGCAATACGTGAGGAGTACGGCAAGGAACAACCTTTAAAAGGTGCCCGAATTGCCGGATGTCTCCACATGACCATCCAAACGGCTGTGTTGATTGAGACCTTGGTGGCCCTTGGTGCCGAAGTAACCTGGAGTTCCTGTAATATTTTCTCTACCCAAGACCATGCCGCTGCTGCCATTGCCGCTGCCGGTATTCCTGTTTATGCTTGGAAAGGCATGAACGAAAAGGAATTTGATTGGTGTATTGAACAGACCCTTTTCTTTGGAGAGGACAGAAAGCCCTTGAACATGATATTGGACGATGGAGGTGACCTTACCAATATGGTGTTGGATCTATATCCTGAAATGGCCGCTGGTGTAAAGGGACTATCCGAAGAAACCACTACCGGAGTGCACCGTTTGTACGAAAGGGTGAAAAAAGGAACCTTGCCGATGCCCGCCATTAATGTGAACGATTCCGTGACCAAATCCAAGTTCGATAACAAATACGGATGCCGCGAAAGTGCCGTGGATGCCATTAGAAGAGCTACGGATACCATGTTGGCCGGAAAGCGTGTGGTTGTAGCCGGATATGGCGATGTTGGTAAAGGAACCGCTGCTTCTTTCCGTGGGGCGGGTGCCATTGTTACCGTTACCGAAATCGACCCTATTTGCGCCCTACAAGCGTGTATGGATGGTTATGAAGTGAAGAAATTGGAATCCGTTGTGGAAAATGCCGACGTGGTCATCACCGCAACCGGAAACAAAGACATCATCCGTGAAGAGCACTTTAGGGCTTTGAAGGATAAAGCCATTGTTTGCAACATTGGTCACTTCGATAATGAAATTGATATGGCTTGGTTGAACCGCACCTATGGAAATACCAAGAACGAAATCAAACCCCAAGTGGACAAATATACCATTGATGGCAAGGATGTGATCATCTTGGCCGAGGGCCGTTTGGTGAACTTAGGTTGTGCCACGGGCCACCCAAGCTTTGTGATGAGCAACTCCTTCACCAACCAGACCTTGGCTCAAATTGAATTGTGGAAACACCACGACAACTATGAGAACAAGGTGTACACGTTGCCCAAACATTTGGATGAAAAAGTGGCCCAACTGCATCTGGCCCGATTAGGTGCTGAACTTACCGAATTGAAGGAAGATCAGGCAGAATATATCGGTGTAACGGTTGAAGGACCATTCAAACCGGATTATTACAGATATTAAGATTCAATAATACCCAAAAGAAAAACCCATGGTCAAAACCATGGGTTTTTTTGAATCTGATCTTTTTTTAATCTGCCAATAAAGCTTCCTGATAGTAACAAGCTTTGCTTTGTTTTAAAACAGCCAGTCCTTCTTCCCTTGTATTCATCGGGTCTATTTTAATCTGCTCACCATTGGGCATGTACACAATGTAGAAACCTTCTTCAAAAGAGGAAAGTTTGATGATTTCACCATTTGGACGGATGGCATTCCAAGATTTTTCATCGGGTTTATAGAACATTTCCAATTTTTTACCCTCTTTGGGGCCCTTGACCACAGTGATCTGAATTCGGTTCTTGGTGGCTACCATTTCAAAGGTATTGCCGTCATGTTCCACTATTTGGGTCTCGGATTCACCATCTTTCATTGCAATGGGATTCGATCCAGACCAAAATTCTATCACGTTGAAAATCAACATATCCCCAATAAAGAACAGTCCGTAAACGGGAACAATATTCAATCCCCAAAAAATAAGGTTATCCAAAAATCTACTGTCGGTGAGTCCTTGGTTCCAGTCCTTTAAATTGTTAAAAGCACTGAACGACCCCAAACAGCTTGTAAACAAAATAGAGCAAGACAACAAAGTAGGAATAATGACTTTTTTCATAATAAAAAGATTTATAGTTAATGTCTCTAAAGCTACGAAAAGATTTTCTCCGAATCATTCTTTCCACAAATCCGAGCACATCAATTAATGCGCGCCCTTCAAAAAAGATGATCCCCATATCTACTTTGATCCTTACCTTTATTCACTCAAAACCAAGAAAACATGCGCAACGATTGGTATAGGATTCAAAATGTGGAAACAGTGGACTCCCCATCCATTGCCCTGTATTTGGAAAACCTAAAATTCAATGTACAAGAGATGATCTCATTGGTCCATGGAGATACACAACGATTGATGCCCCACATCAAAACCAACAAAATGCCCAAGGTGATGGATTTTTTGTTGGTATCCGGAATCTCCAATTTTAAGGCATCCACCATTTCCGAAGCTGAAATCGCTGCAGAAGCAGGGGCCAACTCGGTATTGATCGCCCATCAATTGGTGGGACCCAAAGTGGACCGGTTTCTGGAACTGTGCCAACATTATCCCAATACCCAGTTTTCTACTTTAATTGACAATTTGGGCAGTGCTGAACTTTTAAATGGAAAAGCATTGGAAAGTGGAACGATGGCCCATATTTACATTGACATCAACAACGGAATGGACCGATCAGGAATCAAAATTGGCACCAGGTTAGATCAATTATTGGAATATTTGGAATCGTGCAAAGGACTCCATTTTCAAGGACTCCATGTGTACGATGGCCATTTACGGGATCCGGAATTTTCACAACGCAACGAAAAAATTGAGCATGATCTTGAGAAGGTCACTAGTTATTTCAGAAAACTCAAAACCCAATATCCCGAGGCAAAAATGATCTGTGGAGGCACGCCTTCCTTTACCTCCCATTTGTTGGAAGAAAACAGGGTAACCAGTCCCGGAACCTGTGTGCTATGGGATTGGGGCTATGGTGAAAAACTGACCGAACAATCTTTTAGATATGCAGCTTTGGTGGTAACTCGGGTCATTTCCAAACCTACAGAGGGCATCATTACCGTGGATATGGGGCACAAATCAGTGTCTTCAGAAAATCCTATTGACAAGCGCATCAAGTTTCTCAATCTTGACAATTATGAATTGCTTTCGCAAAGCGAAGAACATGGGGTAATCCGTGTAAGCGATTGGGACCATTGGAAGGTTGGCGATGTGCTGTACGGGGTTCCTTATCACATCTGCCCTACCATCAACCTGCATGACGAAGTCTCCGTCATTGAAGATGGCAAAAAAGTCGACACTTGGGACATTACGGCCAGAAGGCGAAAACTTCAATTCTAAAAATTAGTCTTCCAAAAGATCTTTCAAGTTGATTTTGATATCGACCCCGCTGATTTTTTTGGCAAACGATTGACGGATCAAATAGCCCACCAAAGAGGAGGCTTGTTGATGGTCAAGTCCATTTTTATGGATATTGGAAATACAGTTCCGACGTTCATCGGTCAGACCCATTCTTGGGGCAAAAGTGGTGTAAATGCCCATACTTTCCGGGGAGGATAACCCAGGGCGTTCCCCAATGAACAGCACCACAAATTTAGCATTGAGAGCACTCCCAATAGCATCCCCTAACGCCACGCGGGCCATGGTGGCCGTTACAAACCCAATGGAATACCCTTGCAATTGGGGCAATAATAGCTGAAGCAAGGGAAGTGCATGTTGGTTCACGGCTCCAGCGGAAAGGCCATCTGCCAAAACAAAAACGATATCCAAAGTACCATCATTTTTTTTCAGAAATTCTTCCGATTCCGAATCCAATCTTCTTCCCAGATCGGGGCGTTTTAGATATTCCGACCTATCCGATGCTTGACTTTTTACGTTCCAAATCGGATAGCCCCAAGATTGCATTTCCTTCTTCAGAGCAACAACATCTAATTCCGTGGTTATGGCATCTTTGGAATGGGCATGGGCGAACTTGAATTGCAATACTTCTTTCAACGGAATGGCATTGCCAGCACTCCCCAAGGCAATTCGGGCATTGGTGAACTCCTTTAAATTTTCCCAAGGATCCTTAATGATCGGTTTGGACGGTTTCTCTTTCATCACAGGTTCTTTAACAATCGATGGGAAGGTTCAATGGTCAAACGGTTCCCTGTATCGTCCAAAATGCCCATGTTGTGGAGCCAGGTTTCAAATTCTGGAGCCGGTTTTTTGTTCAAAACCTTTCGCACGTAAAGGGCATCATGAAAGGAAGTGGATTGGTAATTCAACATTACATCATCCGAACCCGGAACCCCCATGATAAAATTGCAACCGGCCACGCCCAATAAGGTCAATAAATTGTCCATATCGTCCTGGTCGGCCTCGGCATGGTTGGTGTAGCACACATCCATCCCCATGGGCAGTCCCATCAATTTCCCACAAAAATGGTCTTCCAATCCAGCTCGGGTGATCTGTTTGCCATCATACAAATATTCAGGCCCTATGAACCCCACCACGGAATTCACCAACAGCGGATTAAAATGTCGAGCCACTGCATAGGCCCTGGTCTCACAAGTTTGCTGATCCACTCCCCAATGTGCATTGGCTGAAAGGGATGATCCTTGACCCGTTTCAAAATACATGAGATTGTTCCCCAATGTTCCACGATTCAATTGGAGGGTACCTTCATAAGCTTCCTGCAACATGGAAAGATTTATTCCGAAGGATGCATTGGTTTTTTCCGTTCCGCCAATAGATTGAAAAACGAGATCAACGGGTGACTTGTCCAACAATTCTAAGGAGGTGGTCAAATGACAGAGCACGCAGATCTGCGTGGGAATATCGAACCGTTGACGAATCTCGTCCATCATTTTGAGTTGATCACCCACAATGTCCACACTGTCCGTCACAGGGTTGATACCGATGACAGCATCCCCGCTACCATACAAAAGGCCATCCACGATACTGGCGGCAACTCCCCTCAAGTCATCCGTAGGATGATTGGGTTGCAATCTTACCGACAGATGCCCTTTTTTACCAATCGTATTTCGGAATTGTGTGATTACTTCGCACTTTTGGGCCACGGAAATCAAGTCTTGGTTGCGCATCAATTTGGAAACGGCTGCGACCATTTCCGGGGTAAGGGCTTTGGCAATCTTTGCCAATTTTTGGGAATCCACTTCATGGGATAGCAACCAATTGCGTAAACCGCCAACCGTAAAGCCAGATATTTCCTGAAAAGCGACATTGTCATGTGTGTCCATGATCAAACGAGTCACCTCATCTTCCTCGTAAGGGATAAAGGCCTCGTTCAAAAAATCTTTCAGGGCGATTTCACTCAACACAAATTGGGCCGCCACCCGTTCCATATTGCTTTCGGCCGCCAAGCCCGAAAGGGCATCTCCCGTTCTAAATGGGCTGGCCTTGGCCAACACCGATTTTAGATCGGGAAATGAATATACGTGTTGTTGAATGGTATAGGAGTAGGACATCTATAAAGATCTTCCCTTAAATATACCCTGTAAGTTCATGCGGAGGAAGGAATCATTCAACTTTTAATCCCAATTTACCCAAATCGTAAAAATAGAAGTCTTTTTGATCGTTCATGGCAGCAAAAAGCCCATTTTTAAAAGTGTCGTTCAAAGGTACGGTGACCACATCACAACCATCGGTTTCAGTTGTTGACAAGTTTACCGCCTTGATGAAACTATTGTCCTTTCTGGAAAAAATATTAAACTGTCCACGTTGTTGATCAGAGACAATAATAAAACCTTCCCCGTTAGGATATGTGGCGATGGCAATTCCCTCAATATCGCGTAAAAAATGCTCCCCACCAAAACAAGCGAGCTCCTCATTCCCCATGGAAGGTTCGGCATAGTATTTTTTGACGCAGACTCCTTCATCGGAATAGTAAACAAAGCCTTGTTCGTCATCCACAGCAATGGCCTCGATTTCTTCCTTACCACTAAAACTGCCAAATTTCCTGACCAAATTGGCCTTTACCCCTGTACTGTCCATCTCCAATTTGTACTGATAGAGATACGAACCGCTGGGACCGGTCTTTCTTCCCACAATGGCATAAACAGCTGAATCCTTTGGGGATTTGTACAGGCTTATTCCCATGGGCAGACGCTGTTCCAGGTTGGTCTCATCTTCAAAAACAGGAAAACCACCACCGTCCAAAGGTTGCATATCGGGTACGGAGAACAATCGAAATTGTTGCTTTTCCCTTTCCGTAAAGGCCAAAATGTCCACCGCAATGGAGTCGTTCAATTGAAGGCCGTATTCCAGATCCACGTTGTTGGGTCGTTCAATATTTTTGATGGATTTCTCAGGAATGATCTTCCCATCCAAACCAAAGGCATAAATACCCCCATTGGTTTCCTTATCGGTTCCGAAAACGATACTTTTTGAAGGGTCATTTGGATGGATCCAAATAGCGGGGTCATCGGTATCGTTGGGTGTTTTTTCGGTAATGATATCCGGTGCTATGGCAGGTAATTTGGGAGCTTGTTGTTTGCAGGAAAGCATTCCCACTGTCATTACAAAAGCAACATATTTATATTTCATATCAATACAATTATATTGTCAGTTCGAGCGCAGTCGAGAACATCCTTATCCTATCATTTTAAGACATCTCGACTACACTCGATGTGACATTTTACATTCACAAATAGTTTGCGAAATTATTTTTTGAACAAGTCATATTTCAACCCGAAGGTCCATCGGGTACTGTAGAACTCCGCTTGTTGGGTCCTTTCCTTTACCGCTTGGAAATATCTTAAAGGTTGGTTGGTGATATTGTTCACATCGGTATAGATCCTTAAGTTTTTGTTGATGGCAAAACTAGCATTGAAATCCAAGAAGAACTGGGTATCATAATATCTGTCCTCAAAGGCGTTGCCTCCAATCTCATCGATATAGGAATCGGAAAAGTTGGCCGATAACCTGGCACTGAACCTCCTGTCCGCATAACCCAACGAACCGTTGAACATATTCGGAGCCGTGTTGGGAAGATCAAGATCGGTACGCTCATCACCATCTTCATTACGGATGCCATCCGCACTAGAGGTCAAATAGGTATAGTTCAAATAGATACTAAAATTTCTGGCGAAACCCGGCAAGAAATCTAATTGTCTTTGGAAGGACAGTTCAGCCCCAAAGATGGAAGCAGAATCCCCGTTCAAAGGTTGGAAGACATCATACCCGGTAGTGCCCGATCCAAAAGTATCATCCTGTGCTTCGGTGATGAAGGTATAAATGAAGTCGTTGATTTTTTTATAGAATACCCCACCGGAAATAATCCCTACGCTTTCAAAATAGTGTTCTGCATTTAAATCGAAATTCATGGATGTGGTAGGATCCAACTCAGGATTGCCCACAACCACCTCGGCATCCTCGTTGATGATTTCTGCTCTTGGAATCAGATCGGAATAATTGGGTCGAGCCAAGGTATTGGTCCAAGCAAATCTCAAAATGGTGCTGTTGTCCACATCGTACTTGAAGTGTACCCCTGGCAAAACATTGGTGTATGAGTTTTCATCGGATACGGGTTGCACCTCAATGCCTTCCTCAATACCGTTGTCTTCATCTTCTTCAATGTAGATGACCCTATTGCCATCGGATTCCAATTTGGTATTCTCGACCCGTAAACCTGCCAAAACACTCAATTTGTCCGTAAGTTTCTGGTTGAACATGGCATAGGCAGCCCAAACATTTTCCTTTACCTTAAAGTTTCCAGGAAGATATTCGTCAGGGACATCCTCACCATTGGTGCTATTCAAATCCAAAGAACCCAACCACTCTTCGCTGGCAAAAGTTCCCGCTTGGTATTTGCTGCCTGCCAGATAATCTGGGTCTGTGTATATTTTGGTCGGCACATCTGCCAATGATGGGTACAAGTCCTCCAAATCGTACTCGAAGAAATCATTGTCGCGCTCCTTGGTCTTGAACCGACCTCTGGCACCAAATTTCACGGTTCCATTTCCTTGTCCAAAAAAGTCTGCAGGTAATTCAAAATTCACGAAGAAGTTCATATCCTCTTCATCGGTATATTGGTTTTCATTGGTCACTTCCCCAAACTCAAAGCTACCTAGATCATTAAAATCGTTTGGATCCGCCGCGGTCATGATCGGATACTTGGGGTTGCTGTTATCATTGTTAACGATGTATTCCGATTCGTATTCAGCATAGCGCTCGTTCAAACGCTCTTCGGATGCCTTGGCATAGGAAGCCATCCAATCCAGTTTCAAAGATCCCCACAAGTGATTACCGCCAAGGGTATAGTTCTGCATGCGCTGATCTTCCAAACGGGCATTCTAGTTGCGTCCGCCCGCAATACCCCCTTTGGTCTGTCTTTTGATTTCCGCGGGGAAACGGGTCAACGCACCATTGGTGATGGTAAAATCGCCCACTTCAATATCTTCACCATCCAAAATTTCTTGTTCCAATCGGAAACGGTTTTCACGATCATCTCTCCAATTGTACATGGTCTTCAAGAAAATATTGTTGCTTGGGTCAATCTGAAAATCTAAGTTGGCGGCAAAACTCCTTCGTACCCGTTGCACTAAATAGGTACGCTGTTCCGTGACATTGGTATAGGGATCTACATCTACTTCTTCCAAAATGGGGTCGCCCTCATCATCTTCTGCTCCTGTGTTGTACTCAAATTCGTTTTCCCATTCCGCTTCGATGTCATCCGATCCAAAATCATTGTCGTTGATGGTGGCAGAGAGCATATAACCAAATTTTCCATTTTTGGTGCGATCTCCCACCAATATAGATCCGTTCCAAATTCTTTTATCAGTGATAAAATTGATCCCTGATCCAGCCGTAGCAGAAACCCTGAATCCTTGGGGAGCTGTACGGGTAACCAAGTTTACCGATCCACCCAAGGCATCGGCATCCATGTCAGGCGTTACCGCTTTGTTCACTTCAATAGTCTGGATCATATCCGAAGGAATCAAATCCATTTGAACGTTCCTGTTATCTGCTTCTGCGGAAGGAATTCGGCTTCCGTTCAAGGTTACGGAGTTCAACTGTGGCGACAAACCACGAACGATGATGTTCCTTGCCTCACCTTGGTCCACCTGCATGGTAATACCCGGAATACGCTTTACGGCATCACCGATATTCGCATCGGGAAACTTTCCTATTTGATCAGTGGAAACCACGTTGGTAATATTCATGTTGGTTTTTTGGGTGTTCAGGGCCTTGGCCTGCCCACTAAGTCCATATGCGCTTACCTGTACCTCATCAAGTTCAACACTGGTAGGATTCAACGACATGTTCACAGAAGTAGTTTTTCCGGCGGTAACGGTAACTTCTTGCTCCACATCGGCATAACCCATGTAGGATACTTTTAAAGTGTAGTTTCCCTCGGGGATTCCCACCAAGGTGAATCGACCGTCAAAATCGGTGATTCCCCCTTTGGAGATGGATTCGATATAAACATTTGCACCAGGGACATATATTCCATTTTCATCGGTAATGGTTCCCTGTATATTTCCCGTTTGGGCCTGCGCCATGGCAGTGCCAAACACAAGAAAGAGCGTTACAAAAAGTAGTTTTTTTAGGTTCATTGGTTTCATTTTGGTTCTTGTTAGAATGCATTCCAAAACTATGTATATCAACCTATTAAGCTTTAAATTAAAGGGAAACAAAAAGGAAACAAATGGAAAAATGGACAGAAACAAGAGGGCAACAATTACAGTTTTTTTACATTGGGCTAACCTTTTCTAAAAAGAGGGTGCTAAACCCGGTCAGAGATCGATCATGAAGTTGACCAATTCCTCTTTTTGGTCTATGGAAAGTTTTTTTCGGAGTCTGTGACGGGCCACGCGAACACTATCGGGTGTCACCCTTAAAATGGAAGCGATCTCTTTGGAGGATAGGTTCAACCGCAATAACATCCCCAAACGGAGCTCAGCCGGGGATAGGTTGTTCTCGGACAAGGTTGAAAGTTTTTTGATGAACTCCGGATGTATCTCCTTAAAAAAAGTCATGAATTCATCCCATTCCTGTTCCTGTTGTAAGTTGAAATCGATTTCTTTCACCAACGCCTTGATTTTTTCGGAAGTGTCCATATGCTTCCTAGCGGCAATGTTCCTCAACGTATTGGCGAGATCAAGCAAAATCTTGTTTTTCTGGGACAGGTGCAGACTATATCGGGACAAGGATGATGTTTTAAGTTGCACCTCTTGCTGTAGGTTCTTTTCCTCGATGACCTTCTTTTCCAGCTCTGCTTTGAGCATGCGCTGTTTATATTCCTGGATCTTGAGCTTTGCCTTTCTTTTCCTTCCTAGATAGTTATACAAAATGGTAAGAATGGCAGCAATGGCAAAAAGGGCAACCCACAATAGGTTTTGATTGGCGCGGCTCACCTTGTTCTGTTCTTTCAACAATTGGATCTCGGCCTCTTTTTTGTTCGTCTCATAAATGGTCTGGAGTACATTGAGTTGGTCCGTGTTCTGCGCCCTGAGCATGGCACTGTTGAACTCCTCGGCCTGTAGGAGATGGGCATGGGCCTTTTCAAAATCACCCAAAAAAGCATACGTCTTCGATAGATCTTTATGTGCGCTTTCCAATTGGTGGAAATCTTTCAGTCTTTGGGCAACTTCCAAGGCCATTGCGGTTTTTTCAAGGGCTGCGGGATAGTTTCCCGTTTTCCTAAAGGAATCCCCCAAATTATTGAGCACGTTGACCTCTTCCACTGTTCCCTTCCCCTTCAAATATTGATAGGCTTTGTTGAAATATTGGTAGGCCATGTCAAACTGTTCCAAATCCTCATAAATGCTCCCAATATTTTCGTTGGTCATGGCCACTCCAGGCTGGTCTTCCATTTTTTGGAACAACAAGAGACTTTCTTTCTGATCTTTCAACGCTTCCTCGTATTCCCCTTGCTTTTCATGGCTTGCCCCCAGTAGTCCCAATGAAATGGCCAAACCCCTATCGTTCTTTATCCCCTTGGAAGCATTTAGGGTTTCGGTGAAATGCTGTTCTGCAAGCTCAAAGTTGTTCAACGATAGATACACCTTACCAATGTTGTTGTTCAGGGTGATGAAAAGGGTGTCGTTGAAATCGGTGCCTAATTGGTCCAACGCCTTGTTGTATTGCTCCATGGCTTCGGAGTAGAGACCCAAAGAATGGTAATATTCTCCTAGTTTTAAATGGCTTTGTACAATTTTTTTGGGTTGGTCAGGATTCTTTTTTGAGGCTTCCAACTGCTTTTGAAGAGCATGGAATATGGAGCTGGACTTGCTTGACGGTTTCCCTATTGAGGATTGTTGTGCAAGACCATCGCTATGGACAAGGATGACCAGAAACACCATTGCATAAGCACATCCCACTATTTTCTTCATGGATAGACCTTGGAATATGGGAATCAAGAAAACCATTCGACCTCATCCCAACATCACCATTAGGTTATTAAACCTTTAAAAAATAAACGGAAAACAAAAAGGCCCCACAATTGTAGGGCCTTTGAAGTATATATAAACTTGTTCTTAAGCTTGGAAAGGCTCGATGGAAACAAAAGATTTTCCACCCGCTTTTTTCTCAAACTTAACGATACCGTCTACCTTGGCATGCAAGGTATGGTCTTTACCTGCGTATACGTTGTCTCCAGGATTGTGCTTGGTACCACGTTGTCTAACGATGATGTTACCAGCAACAGCGGCCTGACCACCAAAAATCTTAACGCCCAAGCGTTTCGATTCCGATTCCCTACCGTTTTTTGAACTACCTACACCTTTCTTGTGAGCCATGATATCTAAATTTTGGTTCTATTCTTATTTGCTTAATGCTTCGATCAACTCGGCTTTCTTCATAGAAGAGTAACCGCTAATGTCCTTGGCCTTGGCCAAATCTCTCAATTCAGCTACGGTTTTTGAACTTAGGTCCTCAGTTGCCTTTGGAGCTTCTGCTTTAGGGGCCTCAACTTTTTTAGCGGCTTCCTTTTTAGGCTCGGCAGCTGGTTTTTCAGCTTTGGCCTTTGCTGGAGCAGCTTTCTTGGCACCTGAAGCAACAATACTTTCAACCACAATCTCGGTCAAATATTGTCTGTGTCCGTTTTTCTTTTGGTAACCTTTACGTCTTTTCTTTTTGAAAACGATTACCTTATCTCC
The DNA here is from genome assembly GCF_003584165.1 of Flagellimonas aequoris. Lineage (GTDB taxonomy): Bacteria > Bacteroidota > Bacteroidia > Flavobacteriales > Flavobacteriaceae > Flagellimonas > Flagellimonas aequoris. The sequence continues at coordinate 339,420 of NZ_QXFJ01000023.1, forward strand.
TTTAAGGTGCTTTACAACTTTGGCTTCTACAGCCGCACCTTCTATGACTGGGGCGCCAATGGTAACGTTTCCTCCATCTTCCAAAAGAAGGACTTTGTCAAAGGTAACTTTGCTACCTTCATCCTCCTGCAAACGGTGAACGTACACTTTCTGGTCTTTTGCAACTTTGAATTGCTGCCCTGCCATCTCTACAATTGCGTACATAATGCGTTGATTAGATTAAAATTATAGCGCTTTATCAAATTTAGCGGGTGCAAATATACTGCTAAATCCTTAATCTACAAGTATTATTACCGCATTTAGCCATTATTTTTTGCCGTTGTTGGAGGTTTTAAACAACTGCATGAAGGAAAGGGTCAACACCAAGGTAGTGGCGAACCCCATGATGGCCACCGTAAAGAAAACGATTCCCTGAAAGTTTTTATAGTCCTTGGACCATGCGGTGGACAGTTCGTCCAAAAAACCACTGTCCAATTCCGTGGCATAAAATGCAAAAAAAATGGTGAACAGCAGTGTCGCCACAAAGCCCGTGGTGACCCCGGCCGTAAACCCGTTTCCATAACTAAAGCCCTTGCCTTGCCGTAGCTTTGTGTATTTGATGGTCTCATAGATTCCAAAACCCGTAATCACCCCATTGAACAGACTAAGGAAAACATTGGTGTGCTTGCCCAATAGCGCCAAAATCAAAAAATAGGCAATCAATACGGCACTGGTCACAATGCCAAAGCGGATCGGAAGGGTTAAATTTTTCATTATCATGCTTTTTGAATCCATTGTTTAAATTACTGAATGTTTGCCAATTATGCTATAATTTGTGGTAAAAGACTGACCTTGTATTCTACTTTCTTTTGATTTTATCCTATATTTAGCGTAACATCGAGCAAGAAATCGCTACCAACCTCTAAACAACACCATTAATTTCTAATACTGACATTTACAATGAAAAAACACTTGCTTTCTGCATTTTCGTTGCTCCTTGTGGGAACCTTGGTTTCTGCACAAGAAGTGGCATTTGAAGAGTATGATCTGGACAACGGGTTGCATGTGATCTTGCATCAGGACAACTCCGCTCCGGTGGTGACTGTCTCCGTTATGTACCACGTTGGATCGAAAGATGAAGATCCCCAAAAAACGGGGTTTGCCCATTTCTTTGAACACCTGCTGTTCGAAGGCACTGAAAATATTGCCCGTGGAGAATGGGATCAAATAACAGCGGCCAACGGAGGAAGAAACAACGCCAACACTTTTTTGGATCGCACCTATTATTATGAGGTTTTCCCATCCAACAGTTTGGAAGTAGGCCTTTGGTTGGAATCTGAACGGATGATGCACCCGATCATCGGGCAGGTTGGGGTCGACACCCAAAAAGAAGTGGTCCAGGAAGAAAGAAGGCTGCGTGTGGACAATTCCCCTTACGGTGCCTTTTTTGAGCAACTTTTAAAAAACCTGTATACCAAACACCCATACCGTTGGGCGGTAATCGGTTCTTTGGACCATTTGGCCAGCGCCACTTTGGATGATTTCAAAAAATTCAACAAAACCTATTATGTGCCCAACAATGCCGTATTGATCGTGGCGGGGGACATTGACTCTGAAAAGACCAAAAAAATGGTCACCGATTATTTTGGGCCCATTCCAAAAGGTGCCGATATCAAAAGACCCGATATCAAGGAAGATCCCATTACCCAAACCATTTATGCAAAATATCATGACCCCAATATCCAGATTCCAGCCATTTTGTTGGCTTACAGGACTCCGGGGCAAGGTCAACGTGATGCTTATGTCATCAACATGATATCCACCTATTTGAGTGATGGCGAAAGCTCCAAACTCTACAAAAAATTGGTGGACGAAAAGAAAATGGCTCTTCAGGTCATTTCTGTGCCCATCGATGCCGAAGATTATAGCTCTTATGTAGTGGGAGCACTTCCCGTAGGAGAAAATTCCATCCAAGACCTTAAAAAGGAAATCGACGAAGAAATCCTAAAACTTCAAATGGAACTGATTTCTGAAAAGGATTATCAAAAACTCCAGAACAAGTTCGAAAACATGTACGTGAATGCCAATAGCAGTGTTGAGGGCATCGCGAACAATCTTGCCGAAGACTATTTGTTAAAGGACAACACCAACCTCATCAATACCGAAATCGACATTTATCGCTCCATAACCCGTGAAGAGATCATGGAAGTGGCCAAAAAATATTTGAAGGTGAACCAGCGAGTGGAATTGGAATATTTACCAGAACAAAAAGACGCTAACTAAGATGAAAAAGTATTTTGTATTGACCGTGCTGTCTTTATTGATGACAGCATCATACGCACAAATTGATAGAAGCAAACAACCCAAACCGGGACCCGCTCCTGAGATTAACCTTAAAGAACCTGCCCGTTTTGAACTCAGCAACGGATTGAAAGTATTGGTGGTAGAAAACCACAAGCTTCCAAGGGTTCGGATTCAATTGACCATTGACAATCCCCCTATTTTACAAGGGGACAAGGCCGGGGTTTCCGATCTAACATCCAGCATGCTGGGCAAGGGTTCCAAAAACATCCCTAAAGATGATTTTTATGAGGAGGTGGACTTTTTGGGGGCCAATATCTATGTGGGCGACCAAAGTGCTTTTGCAAGCTGCCTTTCCAAATATTTCCCAAGAATTTTGGAACTGTTGGCAGATGCTGCCCTCAATCCAAACTTTACCCAAGAGGAGTTTGAAAAGGAAAAGGATAAGATCCTAACGGGCATCAAATCCGAGGAAAAAGACGTTTCCGCCATTGCAACTCGGGTCCAGACAGCCTTGGCCTATGGCAAAAACCACCCTTATGGTGAAATCACCACGGAGGAAACCGTGAACAACGTAACGCTTGCCGATGTGGAACAATTCTATCGTTCTTATTTTGTGCCTGCCAATGCATATTTGGTGGTCATCGGGGATGTAGAGTTTGAGAATGTAAAGGAGTTGGTGACCAAATATTTTACCCCTTGGTCCAAGGCGGTGCCCCCTTCCTTTACTTATTCAGACCCAACAGATGTGCAATACAACCAAATCAATTTTGTTGATGTGCCGAACGCCGTACAATCCGAAGTGGCTGTGGAGAACATCACCAACTTGAAGATGAAGGATCCCGATTATTTGGATGCCCTTTTGGCCAACCGCATTTTAGGAGGGGGATCTCAGGCCCGCTTGTTCAAAAACCTGCGGGAGGATAAAGGCTACACGTACGGATCTTATTCCGGACTCCGCGACAATAAGTACAGCCCCATGCGCTTTAGTGCGTATGCCCAAGTGCGAAACGCAGTGACCGATAGTTCCGTGGTACAGATCTTGGAAGAAATCAACAAAATGACAACCGAGCCTGTAAGTGCAGAGGAATTGACGAATGCCAAGGCCAAATACGCGGGTAGCTTTGTAATGGCATTGGAAAGCCCTGAAACCGTCGCCAATTATGCCTTGAATATTGAAACAGAAGATTTACCAAAAGATTTTTACAAGACATATTTGGAACGCCTTCAATCGGTTACTGCCGAAGACGTGCAAAAAGCGGCCAAAAAATATTTCTCTACCACCAATGCCAGGGTAGTGGTCACAGGTAAGGGAAGTGATGTATTGGAAAACTTGGAAAAAGTTTCCTTTAATGGAAAAGCCGTTCCTGTACTTTTCTACGACAAATACGCCAACAAAACCGAAAAACCCAATTACAACGCAGAAGTTCCCGAAGGAATAGATGCCAATACCGTTTTGGAAAAATATATTGAAGCCATCGGCGGAAAATCCAAACTGGATGGTGTAGAGTCGTATTCCATGGTTGCCGAAGCTGAAATGCAGGGCATGAAACTGGAACTTGAGATGAAGAAAACCACCAAGGACCAGTTTATGCAAGATGTTAAAGTGATGGGGAATTCCATGTCCAAGCAAGTGTTGGACGGAGACTCCGGCTATATGGTGGTCCAAGGGCAACGAAAGGACCTTTCTACTGAAGAAATTGAGAAAATCAAGGAAGAATCGTCCGCTTTCCCCGAGCTTAATTACTTGGCCGCCGGAAATGTTTCTTTGGAAGGCATTGAGCCTGTAGGAGATTCCAAAGCCTATAAACTCAAAATCAGTGATGGCAAAACCGCCTATTACGATGTGGAAACCGGTCTAAAAGTACAAGAGATCAATACCCAGGAAGTACAAGGTCAACAAATGACCAGTACTTTAGGGTATGGTGACTACCAAGAAGTTTCGGGTATCAAATTCCCGTTCAAGATTACCCAAAACATGGGTCCCCAAACCTTTGAGTTCATGGTAAAGGAAATCAAGGTAAACGAAGGGGTAGACGCCTCGGATTTTAAATAATCACATCATACTTTATTGAAAAGGCGCCCAAATGGGCGCCTTTTTTGTTTTCACTTTACATCAACCTTAAAAACTGTATTGCACAAAAGCCGTAAGGTTTCTTCCCGGATCGTTGATCGGAACCCTGCCATAATCGGCCTGGTTCACAAACGAAAAATTCAGGTGGTTGTGGTAGGCCACATCAAAAAGATTCGTAGCAGCAACCCCAACGGTAAAATGTTGAAAAGGTTTTGCCCCAAAACTAAGGTCTACAATTCCATAACCATCCGTTTCCGTTTCACCAAAAGAAGGGGCAATCTCGGATTGCTTGGAGGTAAGCGTATAGGTAGCCCTGGCCCACATTTTTTCCTTTTCAAAACGCAGGTTAAAACGAGACACCAAGGGTGGCGTCAAAGGCAGGGATTCATCCAGATCCTTGTTCTTGGCAAATACATAGGACAATTCCGTTTTGAACGAGAAATCTTGAAGAAAATCCAATTGCGCGAAAACCTCAAAACCTGTTTTATAGGCTTGGTCCAAATTGGCAAACCTTTTCACCTCCGTAGGCTGAACCATGGGCATATATTTCTTGTCCAGACTAGGATCAATGACTGCCACAATGTAATTCTCATAAATGGAGTAATATACAGAGGCTCCATAATCCAATCCATTGAAAACATAACCCTCAAAATGGCTGTTCGCCTTCATACCCAACTCAAACTGATTGTTCACTTCTGCATCCAAATACGGATTACCTACATATTCGTACGCATCTTGGCCTACAGTAAAATGGTTGATGTACCGTTCGATCATATTGGCCGAACGCACACCCCTACCAAAGGCCAATTCAAACAAAAGATTGGAACTCACCATATATTTGAAGGACACCGTTGTACTGATATTATTTTCGGTCCTTGCCTCCAAATCAGGGTATAATGCCACAAAATCTTCCGCTGGGGCATCAGCTTTGGAACGAACCAGATCATATCGAACGCCAATGTTCATCAAGAATTTTTCTGAAAAGGGATATTTACCTTCCACGAAAGCACCATAGTCATCGATCTGGGCGTCTTGCCAAACCTCATCCACAAACTCCATGGGCATGGGCAATAGGTCCCCATTCATGTTGCGTTTTACCAAACGCGTCCTGTTTCCTGTCCTCCCAACTGAAAGTGCATCAATCCCTGTGTACAATTTAAGATCTTGGACAGGCCTCCATTCCAATTCGACCCTCCCACCCATTGTGGTGGCATCGACCTCGGAAACTGCTTCAGTGCTGTTGTAACTTGGCCGAAGCTCATTCGACATGATATGATCCACTTTGGACCGATACAATTTGGCACTCAGGGCCTTTAAATCGCCTGACAGACCATCCAATTTGTAATCCAACGAAAGGACATTACTATTGTCCTCTTTGGTATCCATGGGCAAACCGGCATGTAGCACATCACGTCCAAAAGACTGTCGAAAACCAACCTGGACCCGTTGGTTTTCATCAGGATTGTACCCCAATTGCACCCCATAATCGGTACTTTTGAAAGATGAAGGTACTTCATTGCCATCCCCATCTTCATAGTTTCCAAAATCACGATAGCCTGCATTGAAATCCACATCGAAGTCTTCCTGTACGTATTTTACATTGGCAAAGGTGGTTATGGCATTCCCATTGTTCTCCCCACCAAAATTCACCTTACCATGATAACCCTTTTCCTGTTTTTCCACTTCTTGGGTCACCAAATTCACGATGCCACCAAAGGTAGGTCCATATCTAAAGGTATATGGCCCTTTGACCACCTCCACACGCTCTATCTCTTCCGGAATCACATGGGTGGTGATGGGATCCATTCGGTTGGGGCATGCATGCATGACCTTGGTACCCCCATTAAACTGCACATTGAGTTGTTCATATTGTGATGCCCTAAAAGAAGGGTCTATGGCATAATTGCCCCTTTTGATCAAGGCAAATCCATTGATGTCCTTAAAAAGGTCGGCCACGTTTTTGGATTGCACCACCTTTTTTTCCGGCTCGCTCTTGAACATGGAAAATACGGGATCGGTCTTACTTTTTCCTTCCACCAAGACCTCATCCAATTGAACGGGTGGCCTTACAATGGAATCCTGCGCTGTAGACACTTGCGCATAGGACACAGTGGTCCCAAAAGACAAAACACAAAGTTTTGTCATTGAACTGATATTCATTTTGAAATAAAATTTAAGATTATACAATGCAGCAAACCAGGTTTGCCGACTTACGCTGCAAAATCTTAAGTGATGGGCGGTTTGTTCAGGACATAGCTGAACCTGTAGGAATAATTGTTGGTATAATGATGGTACACATTATCGGTATCGATGGCATTTTGAAGTCTGAAATCTGGCAACTTCACAAAAAAGACCAGTACCTGCTCCCAACCAATGATGGGCATAGGGCGCTCATCCTCATCGGTTTGCGCCTGGAGCATTTTGGCCAGCATACACTTACCGTCGCACTTCAATTCGGGTTTGTCCTTGTTCTCACAAAGTCGCTCGATGAATCCCTCCCTATCAATGCTATAATACACGTACATACAAGAAAAGCGAAGATTGCTTATCAGAATAAAGGCAATAAAAAGTCCTACCAAAACGGACTGCCCACCTTTTATATGTACTTGTGTTTGAACCAAAGATTCAGTGTATTCGAAAAAATAAATGCAAAAATAAGAACCTCATTCTTTATTTTAGGTAACCATAATCACCTATTAATACATTTTAATTAAGTATTATCCATCCATAAAAGATTTCATAATTAAATTTGAATTTTAAACTAGGTACATGAAAAAAATACTATCCTTATCCGTTCTTGCTTTATCCCTAAGTATCATATCCTGTAAAGAGGAAAAAAAGACTCCCGAGGGACCAACCCAAATGGAGCGTGTAATGGCCATCCATGACGAGGTGATGCCAGAAATGGGAAAATTGGGAAAATTGGTCGGCCAACTGAAAGCCAAAGTTGACACCACTGAAGTGGGCCAACAATACGAAGCGGCCATGAAAGATCTTCAGGAAGCCCATGTATCCATGATGGATTGGATGAAGGAATTTGGCGATCGGTTCAACTCCGATGAAATACTGAATGGGAAGGAACTCACCGAGCAAAAACAAAAATGGCTCAACGAGGAAGAAGAAAAAGTACAGGTTGTAAAAGACCAGATCAATAATAGTATTGCCAAGGCGGAAGCCCTTTTGGCCAAGGCGAAGGAGGAATAATCACTCCCACCTGATACTTTCCATAATCCTTCGGATGTCATTCTGCAAATACATGGCCGCCGGAAGGATGGAATCATAATTGGGCTTGGCGTAAAAATACAAGGACCCGGTCACAAAATGTTGGATGCTGTCCGTTACGTAAAACTGGGATTGTGATGCCGCATTCCCGCTGACCTCGTAGAACATGCCATAGACGCCATGATCTTGGTTGATAAACGGCTGTTCTATGATGTTGTCCGCTTTTACCACATGTTCGTATGACAATTTCTGTGCATCTATCAACAAGGTGTCCAAATTTCCATGGACTGGTTTATAGGTTAGATAGATGGACCCATGCATCATTGGATAGTCCACCTCCAAGGAACAATCCTTGTTTTCCTTCATTTCAGAAAGGGTATTTTGATCAAATACATAAGGACAGTCCAAATTGGTTTGGACATATGTAGCGGCAGGGTATTCCAAGCGCAACATGGCCTTGGGTTTGGGCAGTACGTCTTCCTTGCATCCTATAAAAAGTATGGCTAAAACGAAGAATATAATCGGGCTATGCTTCATGGGGCAAGGTTACTTTTATGCGTTTCAATCTTTTTTTGTCCATACTTTCTACAATAAACTGGTAATCGTTGAACATCACCTTTTCTCCCACTTTCGGGAAACTACCGGAAATCTCGAGCACAAATCCGGCGATGGTCTCGGATTCCCCTTTTTGGTTTTCAAATTCCTCTTCCTCCTCAATCTTCACCACCCGATAAAAATCTTTTAGGGCCGTCTTTCCATCAAAAACATAAGTATGGTCATCCAATTTGGAGAAAATCAGATCCTCATCATCAAACTCATCACTGATATCGCCCACGATTTCCTCGATTACATCTTCCAAAGTAACAATTCCGGATGTACCCCCATATTCATCCACCACCACGGCCAGATGATTTTTCTTTTCCTGAAATTCCAATAACAGGTCATCCAGCTTTTTGTTCTCCGGAACAAAGTAGGGTTCGCGGATGAGTGACATCCAATTAAAACTTTTGCGGTCGATATAGGGCAAAAGATCCTTTACATAAAGCACCCCCAAAACGTTGTCCATGTTTTCGGAAAACACCGGAATCCTGGAATATCCATTCTTTTTGATTTCCAGAAGCACTTCTGGGAACTTCATTTTTTCGTTAAGGGCAAAAATATCGATGCGAGGTTGCATCACTTGCTTGGTATCCGTATTGCCAAAGGTAACAATGCCCTCCAAGATCTTTTGTTCTTCCTTGGTGGTATCCCCTTCGGAGGCAAGTTCCAATGCCTGTGATAAATGGTTGATGCTCAGATTCGATTTTTGCTTGCCGAGCTTGTCTTCCAAATAAAGTGTGGCCGACCGCATGGGCATACTCAATGGGGTGAACAAAAAATTTAATCCTTTTAAGGGCACGGCCATAAATTGGGAAAACTGTACCCGGTTGCGGTTGGCATATATTTTGGGAAGGATTTCCCCGAACATCAAGATCAAGAAAGTGGCCATTACCACTTCCAACAAAAACCGAAGGGTTCCATCAATCCCTACAAAGAGGGTATCACCAATGGAACTGAACAATAACACAATACCTATGTTTATGGCATTGTTGGTGATCAGAATGGTGGCCAATAATTTTTTGGGTTTGTCCAACAAACGTGCAATCAACTTCCCGCGTGAAGAATCATTTTCTTCCAGTTCGTTGATGTCGGTCTGGGAAAGTCCGAACATGGCGACTTCTGCCGCAGAAATCAAGGCCGACCCTGCCAACAGAAACAAAAGCACAAGTATTTTTATAGTGAAGATTCCACTAAACGCCGTAAAGAAAATTGCCAAACAATGGGGCTCGGGATCCAAATTTGTATCGCTTTAAACTTTATTTTTAGAATGGTAGGTCATCATCCTCTTCGGTATCATCTACAGGGACTTCCGGGGCACTGGGTCTAGATGGTACATTCTGTGGCGCGGTACCTCCCGACATTTGGGTATTTGCCATACTTTCATTTTTGGTGGTCAAAAATGTAAAGTCCTGAACATGCACCTCGGTAGTGTACCGCATATTGCCATCCTCACCCTGCCATTGTCTGTTCTTCAACCTTCCCTCCACATACACCTTATCTCCTTTACTCAGGTATTTTTCACATATTTCAGCGGCCTTGTTCCTTACCACTATATTGTGCCATTCCGTGTTGGTCACCTTCTCACCCGTCTGCCTATTGGTATAGGTCTCATTGGTGGCCAATGGAAATCTGGCTATACAGTTACCTCCTTCAAAATAGTGAATTTTCACTTCGTCTCCCAAATGCCCGATCAGCATTACTTTGTTCAATGTTCCGCTCATAGTTCTCTAATTAATCAAAAATACTAAATTTTCAATGTCCTGATAAAATCGGCTATCAAAACAGGTACCGGGAATTGGGTTACTTCTTCCCAAGCCGTTCCCTCCTCCAATATATCAGAAGTTTTTACGATCCAAAATTTTGTGTGTAAATGTTGATGGGAAAGTTTGTGGATGATGGGATCCGGGTTGTAAGGTATAGCCATATCCAGCAATTGTGGGTTGCCTTCACTTTTTAAATAATGCTCCATTTCGTCAGGATTCATTTCTTTTTCTGACTCCACCAACGGGAATTGATACAAGTTTTGCCAAATGCCCTTGCCCTTTCGTTGCTCCAATAATGTATTGTTATGGATATCCAAATACACCAAATAATTAAAGTGGCGGACCCGTACCTTGGTCTTGTTGTTCTTTATGGGAAGGCTGTCCACCTTGTTTTCCTTAAGGGCCACGCATCCCTCATTCAAAGGACAAAGTAAACAATAGGGTTTTTTGGGTGCACATTGGATGGCCCCAAACTCCATGATCCCTTGGTTGTAATCCCGAATCTGTTCCGCATCCATGACCTCCCTCGCCAATTCCTTAAAATATTTTATGCCAGAAGGACTGTTTATGGGAAGGTCCACGCCAAAATATCTGGCCAACACCCGGTACACATTACCGTCAACCACCGGTTCGGGCACATCAAAACAGAAAGAGGCAATGGCACTGGCGGTATAATCCCCAACCCCTTTCAGGGATTTTAGCTCTTTGTAAGTGTGTGGAAATTTACCTCCAAATTGCTCCACTACCATTTTTGCAGTGGCATGCAGGTTGCGGGCACGGGAATAGTATCCTAAGCCCTGCCAAAGCTTCAATACTTTTTCCTCTTGGGCCTCGGCCAAATCGTGAACCATGGGGAAAGCCTCCAAAAACCTATGGTAATAAGGCATTCCCTGCGCCACACGGGTCTGTTGGAGCATGATTTCGGATAGCCAAATCTTATAGGGATCACGGGTTTCCCTCCAAGGAAGTTCCCTTTTATGGGTATGGTACCAATCCAGAATTTTATGGGAAAAAGACATGCAAAAAAATACTAGGAATCAAATGTATCAGTTTATATACTTAAAATTAAAGGGTTTAAACGAAAGATTAATTTTAATGTTTATATTTGCAAGCCGAAAAAAACAAGAAAAAAATAATCAAGAGAAATGACGAAAGCAGATATTGTAACTAGAATCTCAGAGAAACTAGGAATTGAAAAAGGAGACGTGCAAGCGACAGTGGAATCTTTTATGGACGAGGTTAAATCGTCTTTGGAAAACGGAGATAATGTTTACCTAAGAGGTTTTGGGAGCTTTATCATCAAGACCAGAGCGGAAAAAACAGGTAGGAACATTTCCAAGAACACCACTATCAAAATTCCAGCACACAATATCCCTGCATTCAAGCCAGCCAAAGTTTTTGTGGAAGGCGTAAAAAGCAACGTTCAAGTAAAATAATTATATAACAACACTAAAGGAAGAGCCATATGCCGAGTGGAAAGAAAAGAAAAAGACATAAGGTAGCGACCCACAAGCGTAAAAAACGTAGAAGAGCTAACCGACACAAGAAAAAGTAGTTGTTGCAACTACTTTTTCATTTTACACGTAAACGTTCTTTGACATAGAGATTCAAGAAGCGAATTTCAGTCGGTCCGAAAAATGACCGACACCATATATTGTTTAATCATTTGTCCCACAATCTTCGATTGGGACGAATAAAAATCGATTCAGGTGAATAGAGAATTAATTGTTAGATCTACTCCCGAAGCAGTCGATTTTGCCTTACTAAAGGATGGAAAACTAATAGAATTCCACAAAGAAGAGGATAACAACAACTTTTCCGTAGGGGATATCTTCCTAGCCAAGATAAGAAAACCCGTTACAGGCCTAAATGCGGCATTCGTCAATGTAGGTTATGAAAAAGATGCGTTCCTGCACTATCATGACCTTGGTCCGCAGTTGTCCTCCATGTTGAAATTCATCAAAAGAGTCAGGACAGGGAAGTTAAAGGACTATACCCTCAAAGATTTTCCATTTGAAAAAGACATTGACAAGAATGGCAGCATCAACGATGTGATCAAGGCCAATCAGTCATTATTGGTACAAATTGTAAAAGAACCCATATCCACCAAGGGCCCTAGGATAAGCTCCGAGCTATCCATTGCAGGCCGTTACTTGGTCATGGTCCCGTTTTCCGATCGGGTCTCGGTATCACAAAAAATAGCGAGCAAGGAAGAAAAGGACCGCTTGATCAGACTCGTGAAGAGTATCAAGCCCAAGGGATTTGGTGTCATTATCCGTACCGTTGCAGAAGGCAAAAAGGTTGCAGAACTGGACAAAGATCTTCAGAACCTGTTATCCAAATGGATAGCAATGTGCAAGAAATTGCAGCGAGCGCCCCATCCATCCAAAGTGTTGGTGGAACTTAACAGGGCCTCATCCATCCTTCGGGATGTCTTCAACGATTCCTTTACCGGAATATATGTTGACGACGAAACACTTTACAATCAGATCAAAGATTATGTGCATGAAATTGCACCCGAAAAAGAATCCATTGTAAAGCAATACACGGGTCCGGCCCCCATTTTTGAAAAGTTCGGGATCGAACGTCAGATCAAAACCTCATTCGGACGCACGGCATCCATGAGCCGCGGGGCATACCTTGTTATAGAGCATACCGAAGCCCTGCACGTAATCGACGTGAACAGTGGAAACCGCTCCAACAAGGCAAAGAACCAAGAAGACACCGCTTTGGAAGTAAACCTATTGGCCGCCTCAGAAATTGCAAGGCAGTTGCGTTTGCGCGATATGGGCGGAATCATCGTCATCGATTTTATCGATATGACCAAAGGAGATCACAGAAGAAAACTGTTCGATCACCTTAGGGAAGAAATGAAGGACGATAGGGCAAAACACAAGATTTTGCCCCCCAGTAAATTTGGCCTTGTCCAGATTACAAGGCAGCGGGTACGTCCCGAAATGAACATCAAGACCAGTGAGGAAAATCCGAACGTAGCGGGTGCCGAAGTGGAAGCGCCCATTGTCTTGATCGATAAAATCCAGTCAGATCTGGAGAGGATCATCAAAGGTGAGAAAAAGCCGGACGGCATTGTATTGAACATACACCCGTTCATAGCCGCTTACCTTACCAAAGGTTTTCCTTCCATACGTTCCAAATGGTTCAAGACCTATAAAAAATGGATCAAGATCCAGCCAAGGGATGCATACCAGTATCTGGAATATCGTTTTAAAGACAAAGACGGTAAAACAATCAATATACCTTAATAAAAAAGCGGTCCAAAATGGACCGCTTTTTTTGTTTAAAAGGGTTTCGTCACAAAATGCTACTTTTATGCATTCACCAATGCAAGGCACACCATTGAGACCAATTTTATTACTGACATCCATTTTCCTTATTGCGGCCTGCTCCAAACAAACAGTACAGCCCATATCAAGGTTATTGCAAGATTCCGATTCCATCCAGGGGAAACTATCCTATCTGGAATCCCCTTTTGTAACTGCCGGGGACCGCATCTATATGGTCGGCCATCAAGATGGGAGCTTCCCTCCTTTGGGATGGCACATCAAGGGTGAAATGGGAGGAATCTGGGACCATCCCATCAAGCTTATGGATGGGTTTGATGCCGAAATGATTATCAACGGTCATGTGATGCCCTTCAACAAGGCATCCGAGTTCGTAAACTATCCCTTTGCGAACAAACACCGGTTTGAATTCGACGAAGAAGATATTTCGGTAGAACGTATTCAGTTTGTTCCCGATGGAAAACAAGGCGTTTTTGTTCAATATGTAATCCATAACAACTCAAAAGAAACCAAAACAGGGAAATTCCAATTTAATGGCCAAACCGATTTAAGACCCACTTGGCTTGGAGAACGAACCAACATGATTGATGGCAAGGACGAAGCCACCTTCGATGGAAAGAAATGGGTAGTAAAGGATGTATCCAATCCATGGTTCAGCATTTTTGGGTCTGAACAAACCCCTGACTTGACCTTGACCCATGAGAATCCAAATGCTGCTAACGGGGTTTCCAATACCTTGATCTACGAGATTGAACTTCCTGCCGAGTCAAATTTTATATTGAATTTTACCATCGCAGGATCGTATACTTCCTTGGAAGATGCTAAGAAAAACTATACTTCAATCCAAAATAATTTTTATTCCCTGGCCCAAGAAAAGAAGGAAAGATATTCCGAATTGGCCAGCAAAACCAAGCTTACCATTCCGGATAAAGACTTGGAGCAAGCCTTTACATGGCTTAAGTACAATTGCGATTGGTTGGTGCGTACAATACCAGAAATCGGAACGGGTATTGGAGCCGGACTGCCTGATTATCCTTGGTGGTTTGGTGTGGACAGCGAATATGCCCTAAAAGGATATATGGCCATAGGCCGTGAGGATATTGTGGAAAAGACCATCCAACTTTTGGATAGTGTTTCCATGGTCCTCAATGGCAATGGTCGGATCCTTCATGAAATGTCTACCAATGGGGCCGTATTTAATGAAGGAAATATCAACGAAACTCCCCAGTTTGCCTCTTTGATATGGGAAATCTATAGCTGGAACGGAGACAAAGAATTCCTGAAAAGGTATTTCCCCACGGTACAAAAAGGACTGGATTGGCTATTGGCTGAAAATGATGGGAACCAAAATCTTTTCCCCGATGGTTTTGGGATGATGGAAATACACGGTCTCAACAGTGAAATGATCGATGTGGCTTCCTATACCCAAAAAGCCTTTGCCGATGCTGCGCAAATGGCCTCCGAATTGGAACAACCGGAATTGGCCAAGAAATATCAAGCATTAGCGGACACCTTGAAACAAAAAATCAACGATGAATTCTGGTCGGACCCATTTGGGTCCTATGCTGATTTTATTGGAACGGACGAACAAGCCATCCATTTAATAGAAAATGCCATAATAAGGGCTGATACCTTGAACAAACCATGGGCCGTGAAGGAACTACAAGCGACCAAACAGCAGATTCTCGATCATCCATCAAACCAACCAAGGCCCTTTGTGCTCTATCATAATTGGGTGGTGAACACTCCAATGGAGATGGGCATCGCCGATTCCTCCAAAGCCTTCACAGCATTGGACAATGCCAAGAAATTTACAAATCCCTTCGGGATGTTCGTCACGGGGATTGATCGGGATGAATCCGCAGGAAAGGACATGGGCTCCTTTAAAGGTAGTAAAGTATTCTCTTATACAGGTGCCGTGATGACACTGCCCACAGGCGTTCAAGCAGTTGCCGAGAACAATTATGGGCGACCTGATGAAGCCCTGGATTATCTGAAGCGGATGACCCGCACCTTCAGCTATGCCATACCCGGAAGCATTTATGAAGTTTCACCAGATTATGGGATGGTGACCCAGGCATGGAACATTTATGCCTTTGCCTTTCCCATTGTTCGGCAATTTTTTGGCATTCAACCCATGGCGCAACACAAGACGGTCAAAATCAAACCTCAAATGCCAAGCTCTTGGGGCCATGCATCCTTGGAAAATGTAAAAATCGGGGACAATGAAATTTCCATTTGGTACGAAAACAAGGATGGCAACCTTCAAATGAAGGTAGAGCAAACTAATCCCAATTGGTCAGTTATTGTAGAGTTGCCGCAAGATGATTATCAAATTGTGCAAGGTGAAGCCCAGATTACCTCATCAGGAAACCGAACCATTTTTACTGGAAAGGGCACATCCCTAGAGATATCAAAAAAACAATAGGAATGCCGAACCATTTTCCCAAAAAATCATTTGTTTCGGTTACGGAGGCCACCAAAAAAATGGAACATTACTGCGCCTACCAAGAGCGTTGCCATTATGAAGTAGTGGAGAAACTCAAGGGGATGAACATGATTCCCGAAGCCATTGACAAAATTGTGGGACACCTCATCCAGGAGAACTATTTGAACGAGGAACGTTTTGCCAAGAGTTATGCCCGTGGAAAATTCAATATTAAAAAATGGGGTAGGAACCGAATTGTACGAGAACTTCAGTTACGACAAATCTCCGCTTTCAACATCAAAAGCGCCCTAAAAGAAATCAATGATGGGGATTATCTCGACACCTTGGAAGAACTCGCCCAAAAACGATTGGATCAGATCAGGGAAACCAACATCCAAAAAAGAAAGAAAAAATTAGCCGATTATCTGTTGTACCGTGGCTGGGAAAGTCATTTGGTTTTTGAAAAAGTTAACGAGTTGATTTAACCCTAGTTCCACTTTTGGGTCATCAGCCTTTGGGTACGTAAAAGGGCCTGTTCATTTTTCCAATCGATCCATTGCTGGCCTTTCATCTTGCGCATCAAGCTATCAAAATGGCGCATCACGAAAATATTATACACTGCCCTACTTAAGTTTTTGGGTTTTTTGGCAATGGAACGTAAACTCATGGAAAATCCTGGGGTCACATACTTCATGTAGTGCCAGTACCCTTCCGGTATGTACAGCACATTTCCATGCTCCAAGTCCGCAATATGGCCTTTGGCATGTTGCAGTGCCGGCCATTTGTCCAGATCAGGATTGTCAAAATCGATATCTTCCCTGGTAATCAAGGAATGTGGCACCTTGTAGAGATATTTGGTTTCTTCCTGTGAAAAAAGGATACATTGCTTTTTTCCTTCAAAATGAAAATGGAAAATATTGGCCAAATCAATATCGTAATGCATGAAGGTATAGGAATCTTCCCCGCCAAAGAACAGCATGGGCAAGCCTTTCATCAATTTCAATCCAAAATCGGGATAGGTAAAATCCTTTTGAAGTTCTGGAACCTCTTTAAGAACATTCCAGAGAAAAATACGGTATCTCGTTGGGCCGCTTTTCAACAAATCCACGTAATCCGACATCTTCATTCTGGCATGGGGCTCGTTAAAACCTTCATCATGTTTTACTGGCCGATCATCGTAAAGGGGTACTTCCTTATCGCCAGCTACCTGTTTCATATACTCCAGGTTCCATTTGGAATAGGCTGGCCAATCCTCAATAAACCTTTCGATCACAACAGGTTTTTGGGGCTTGAAATAGTTTTGGATAAATTCCCTTTTCGAAAGGGTCTTTTCCCTAGGTATCTGTTCAAGGTTCAGCTTCAAGATTTCAAGGAATTATGAACCGCTAAATTACTAAAACGTTTTGAAATGGTTAACTCGCCTCAACTTTTGGAAACAACCCCTTTTTCCTTGGCCAATTCGTTCCTTTCGATGGTATGGCCTGGTCTCGACCATTTTGGTTTTTCTCCCAAGGATGCAAATTGGGAATCGGCAGCTTCCACAGTTTGTGGTTGTGAAATCTTGATAAAGGGCTTTTGGGGTGTCAATCCCAATTGTTTGAACATTTCCATATCCTCATTCACATCAGGATTGGGCGTGGTCAACAATTTATCCCCAGCAAAAATGGAATTGGCACCGGCAAAAAAGCAAAGGGCCTGTCCTTCCCTGGTCATTTCCGTTCTTCCTGCAGATAGGCGTACTTGGGTTTCCGGCATTACGATTCGGGTTGTAGCCACCATTCGTATCATTTCCCAGATTTCTACAGGTTTTTGGTCTTCCATTGGAGTACCTTCCACAGCTACCAGTGCATTGATGGGAACCGATTCAGGTTGTGGGTTCAAGGTGGAAAGGGCCACCAGCATACCGGCACGATCCTCCTCACTTTCGCCCATACCGATAATACCACCACTACAGACCGTGACATTGGTCTTACGCACATTTTCGATGGTCTGCAAACGGTCTTCGTACCCACGGGTAGAGATTACTTCCGTATAATATTCCTCAGATGTGTCGAGATTGTGATTGTATGCATACAAGCCGGCTTCAGCCAAGCGTTTGGCCTGGTTTTCGGTAACCATACCCAAGGTACAGCAAACTTCCATATCCAACTTGTTGATGGTGCGTACCATCTCCAACACTTGATCAAATTCGGGACCGTCCTTTACATTTCGCCATGCGGCACCCATACAAACCCGTGAACTGCCTGAAGCCTTGGCACGCAAAGCTTGGGCTTTCACCTGTTGCACGGACATCAAATCGTTTCCTTCCACATTGGTGTGGTAACGGGCCGCTTGCGGGCAGTACCCACAATCTTCTGGGCAACCACCTGTTTTAATGGAAAGCAGGGTGGAAACCTGCACGGTGTTGGGGTCGTGATGTTGCCTGTGGATGGTAGCCGCTTCGTACAGCAACTCCATCAAAGGCTTATTATATATGTCAAGGATTTCTTCCTTGGTCCAGTCGTGTCTTGTCTGATTCATGAATCAAAAATAGTCTATAGAACAGAAAAACCGAAGGTTGACCTTCGGTTTTCTTTCTTTTCCATTGTTAAATTCCGACTATTCCTCTTTGTTATCTTCGGATTCCTTGGAAGGTTTTGTCGGTTTTTTATCGCTTTCGATGGCCTTCACATCCTTGCCTTTCAAATATTCTGGAAGATCCATTCCTGCCATGTTGAACATCTCTTGCAAAGGAGGAACCGACTTGTACATTCCCGAAATAAAATTGGCAGTGGAATTCTTGCCGTCTTCAGATTTGGTGCCAGAATCCCAAACAGTGACCTTATCGATCTTGATGTTTTTGATGGCCTCGGCTTGTTTTTCAACCAATTCCGGTAATTTATCCGCAATGAGCAACAACACGGCATCTTTCGGATTATTACCGGCAGCCTTCACGATCTTATCCAAACCTTCGGCCTGCTTGGTCAATACCTCAAAAATACCCTTGGCCTCCGCTTGGGCCTTGAACAGGATCGCATCCGCCTCACCCTTGGCTTTTCTACGGATCATTTCCGCTTCCGCCTCGGCCTCTATCTCCACTTTTTGCTTATCGATTTGGGCGGGAATCACAATATCCGCCATTTGGGAACTACGCTCCCTTTCTGCCCTGGCGATCTCCGCATCACGCTCCGCGGAATAGGATTCTTCCAACGCCTTTGCAGCCTGTACTTTTTCAGAGGCAATAGCGGTTCTTTCAGCCTCAGCTTCCCGTTGACGACGTAGCGAATCTGAATTGGCAACATTAATTTTTGCCAAGTTTTCCCCTTCCACCGCTTTGGCATTGGCCGCCGCTACTTGGGAACGTTCGTCTTGCAGGGCATTGGCCTCACCAATGGCTCCATCCCTATTTTTCTCCGCTACCGATTTTCTGGCGGCGTTGATAGCGTGGGCGGCAGCTTCTTTACCCAAGGCTTCGATATAACCTGATTCATCAACAATATCGGTAATGTTCACGTTGATGAGTTTTAGACCCACTTTCTTCAATTCCGACTCCACACTTTGTGAAATGTTGGTCAGGAACTTATCCCTATCGGCATTGATTTCCTCAATATCCATGGAGGCTACAACCAAACGCAACTGACCAAAAATGATTTCTTTGGCCAATTCCTGTACTTCCTTCAAACCAAGTCCCAAAAGTCGTTCTGCGGCATTCTGCATCACGCCAGGTTCCGTAGAAATACCAATGGTGAAACGTGACGGTACGTTCACCCGGATGTTCTGCCTACTCAAGGCATTGGTTAAATCAACTTCGATGGAAATTGGAGTCAAATCCAAGAATTCGTAATCCTGGATGACCGGCCAAACAAAGGCCGCCCCTCCATGGATACACTTTGCTGAATTTCCGGTTCCCACTTTACCATAAACCACCAAAATCCGGTCCGATGGACATCTTTTATACCTCCGGATAAAAGAGATAATGATGATAAAGAAAAACAGTATGGCGAAACCAATGGCCAGTAATGTGGCCCCTCCGCCCATTTGTAATGGTAGTGTTAGCATGCTGATTATTTATTTAAAAGATTAACGATCAAAATTCCGGTGTCGGTCACATCTTGGACCTTTACCACATTGCCCTGTACTAGGTCCTGACCTTCATCGGTAAGGGCCTGAAGTTCCCTTAAAGTACCCTGGACATTTACAGAAACCTTTCCAATCCGGCTACGGTTGGCTCCGATGGTAAGGTACACTTCGCCTATTTGGTCCACTGCGTTTTTAAGGTTAAGGGTACCACTGCTCTGCAGCTTGGCCAAATAGTAGAACAGGGAGGCCATGGCCAACATCATCAGCAATCCACATACCACCGAGATAAAAACAGTAAGTCCGGTGGAAAGACCATTCTCCATGCAGGCAATCCCCGACCACCCAAAAATGGTAAAAAAGCCCATCAGGTTCTTAAGGGACAAAAACTGAAAATGAATTCCAGTATCCGCTTCAATATCGGTATCCACGTCGCCCATATCGTCCACATCGCCACCAATAAGTGTCATGAAAACGAGCACCAATAATATGGCAGAACCTGCAATGGCAACAATCCAATAAACTTTCTCAAAAAGCGTCAGAGCCGCAAACCAATTTTCCATGGCAACAAAATTTAAAGTTGGTACTAGATGTTAAGATAAGACTTTGAGCGGATAATTAGTGCCCAAAGTTATCTTTTGGAAAGCAAAATCGACACGGCGTTACCCCCAAAGCCTACGGCGTTAACCATAACTTTTTCAATGGTTTTTGGAAGTGCTTCGTAAGTGACGAACGGAATGGGTATGGGCCTCTGGTGGTTAAGCATCAAAACAGCCATTTCCAAGCTGAGCAAGCCAGAAGCTCCGAAGGTGTGACCTACTTTCCACTTATTGGTAGTCAAAAATGGTATTTTGTTACAGAACACCTTTTGAATGGCGTTGAATTCTGATTCATCGCCTTTTATGGTACCTGGGGCATGCATCACCACGGCATCCACTTGGGAGGGATCAAGAGTACCCAAGGCCATTTGCATGGAGTCTTGAAAACATTGGGCATCCGTACTTATGGACACGCTGTGCTCCAAAGGTTCTGTGGCATACCCAATACCTTCTATCACGGCCAAGGCATTGGATTTATTGCCTTTTTCCAAACAGGCAAGTCCCGCAGCCTCGCCCAACACCATGGTGTTCCGGTTTTTATCCAAATCCATAGCTAAACAGGGATAATCGCTTTTTTCTCTGGAATACACTTTTAATGCCTGCATTTGTGCAATCGTGAAAGGGGTCAGGGGTGCCTCACTGCCTCCCACCAAAAACTTATCTGTCATGCCACTTTGGATCCATGCCACGGCATTCAATACTGCATGCAATGCCGTGGAACAGGTAATGGAATGTGAAATTTCGGGGCCTTTTGATTTTAAATCATGGGCAACCCAAGAGGAAATATTCCCCAAGGTTGTAGTGGGAGAGGAAAGTGTTGATGATTTTCCCTCATCCAAAAACGCTTTATGATATTTTTCAAAAAGGGAAGTGGCCCCTCGGGACGACCCTATGTTGATACCAAATTGGGAGCCTTCGGCCCAACCTGTATGGGCCACAGCCTTTCGGGCCGCATAAATGGCAAACAGCACCGTATCGTCCAAATGCCTATACTTGGTATCGGACTGACGCAAATCCTCGATTTTTAGCTTGATGGATTCCGGTAATTGCGAAACCCAAACCTTTTGTTCCCCGATATTGGCCTCGGAGAAAAAATGTTCATTTTGGTTATAGGAATGCCAAACCTCGTCTTGGGTTTCTCCCAAAGCAGAAATCGATGACAATGCAGTTATGGAAATGGGTTCTTTGAGCATAACCTTGTTTTATACCAATCCAACAACAGACCTTATCGCACCATAAATCCGTTCCATTTGTGGTTTGGTGGTCACATAAGGGGCCAAAATGTAAATCGTGTTGCCCAGAGGCCTCAAGAAGACCCCTTGATCCATGAAGTGTTTAAAAAGTTTGTCCCTCAAATTACCGTAACGCTCCATTTGCACATTAAGATCCAGGGCATAGATTACCCCCAATTGCCTTGTATTAGCCACTTGAGGATGGTTTCTTATTTCCTCATCAAACGCGCTATGCCATTCCGAAATGTCTTTGATGTTCTGTTGAATGGCATCGGTCTGGAGCAGTTCCAAGGCTGCCAGAGCTGCGGCACAGGCCAGCGGATTCGCCGTGTAGGTATGTCCGTGGAACAAGCCTTTGGCCTTTTCATCACTATAAAAAGCCATGTACACCTCTTCTGTACACGTGGTCAACCCCATCGGAATCAGTCCTGCCGTAAGTGCCTTGGACAGACACATGATGTCGGGTTGGGTCTCCAAATATTCCGATGCAAAATTCTTGCCTGTCTTGCCAAAGCCCGTCATCACCTCATCAGCGATCAACAGCACTCCGTTCGATTTGAGCAATGCGAGTATCTTTTCCAGACCTTCGGCATCGTGCATTTTCATGGCAGCGGCTCCTTGAACCAAAGGTTCGTAGATAAATCCGGCCAAGTTGTTGTTCTTCAATCGCTTCTTCAACTGGGCCAAAATGAAATCGATATTTTCCGGTGTTGGCACTGGGATCCGCTCCACTTCAATAAAAAAATCCTCGAACGGGCCATTGTAAACAGAAAGCCCCGAAACCGACATAGCACCAAAGGTGTCGCCATGAAATCCTTCTTCAAAAGCCAGCAATACATTGCGTTTTTGACCCTTGTTGAAATGGTACTGCAACGCCATTTTGATGCCCACTTCGGTAGCCGTGGAACCGTTGTCGGAAAAAAACAGCTTTTGTTGATTCTTAGGTAGAATTTTGACGAGTTCCTCTGAAAGCCGCACGGCTGGCTCATGGGTAAAACCACTGAAAACCACCTGGTCCAAGCTTTGCATCTGTTCCATTACACTTTCCAGAATAAATGGGTTGCAATGCCCATACATGCACGTATACCATGATGAAATGCCATCTACATATTCCTTTCCATCCTCATCATACAGCAAAGCGCCCTGGGCTTTTGTTATGCCCAACATTTCCGGATGGGTCTTATGCTGGGTCAGGGGGTGCCAAAGGTGTTTTTTATCCCTTTCCGACAATTTTTCCAGTGCTACGGAATCTCTCAAAACATTCAATTTATCTATATTGCAAAGATGATCATTAATGACCAATAAAACCGACCCAGACCATGCATAATCCATTTGTAATTCGAGACTATGAAGACCTGAATTGGAAACGGGTCCTTTTTATTTTGGTGTTGGTGGCCCTAATAATCCGGTTTCCATTCTTTTTTAGGGATTATGTGGATCGTGACGAAAGTACCTTCATCATCATGGGACAGTCATGGGCCGATGGGCATTTGCCCTATACCCAACTTTGGGACCTAAAACCGCCCGTCACCTTTTTGTTTTTTGCTTCGGTCATCAAAATATTTGGACAGAGCTTTATTGCGATACGATTGTTCGGTTCGTTGATGGTCGCCATCACTGCGTTGTTCACGTATGGCATTGCCTCAAATATCACTTCCAAAAAAATTGCTTTTTGGGTGGCCCTGTTCTGTGTGTTTTTCCAAAGTCTTTTTGGCAGTCTGCAGGGGGTGATGTCCGAACATATCTGTACCCTCTTCTTTGTGGCAGGAGTGTATCTGTTGTTCTGCAGACCACGCTGGTATTTGTTTTTGGTTTCGGGGCTTCTTTTTGGGTTATCCATCATGTCCAAATTGAACATGGCCTATCCCGTGTTTGTGGTGGGATTGTTTTTGTTGTGGGAAGGATTCAAACAACGAAAAATAGCTTCGACCATTGTAAATTTGGCCCTAATGGTCTTGGGCACTTTTTTGATTGTGTTGCTCACGGCGTTACCCTATTACCTTGAAGGAAATACGCAAATTTGGTGGCAATCCATTTTTAAGGCCCCTATGGCCTATTCCGAAGGAAAATTCCATTCACCACTGAAAACCATGCCTTTTTTGGTTGTAATCTTGGGTTTGCTCGCTGTTGGATTTAAAACCAACCTGATCGATTACAAGTCTAGGGGACTACAATTATTGACTGCGGTTACCCTTGGCATCCTGCTGTCCTTTATGCAGGCCGGAAAGGTGAACGGGCATTACTTGATCCAATTGTACCCCTTTATTTTGATTCCCATGGGCATGGCGGTTGCCAAACTTCCCCCGCTTCAGAAAAAATTTAGGCCTGTCATCATTGTATTGCTTCTTTTGATTCCGATGGAATCCTACTTGGAATATGCCAACATCATTTCCAACAAAATAAAAAAAGGGTCATTTTTTAATGGTGAAGGGGTAGATGTTCCCCGTTATATTACGGACCATCATCTGGAAACCGAAAACATTTTCTTTACCGAATACCATATTGGCTACTGGGTTTTAGGTGTATCTCCACCCACAAAGGCTGCCACACATCCTAGCAATATTACCCGTGAAGAGTTGTTCCCTTATATGCAAAATCCAAGACAAACAGGAATGGAGGAACTGCGATACATTATGGAAACCATTCAGCCCAAAACCTTGGTGGCACGAAAAGGCAAGGAAATCTTCGATAAAAAATTATTGGAGTACAATGCCTATATCGATACCTATTTGGCGGAACATTATACTTTAGTGGCAACGGTGGATCGTGGCCTTATTTATCAAAGGCTAAAATGATAACAGTGCTTCGTGAAATGCTGCAGCGTACTTTTTGACTACTTCTTTGTTAAACTTTTTCTCCTCATTGATTCGGCCTAAAAAGACAGCACCGGTTTTTTTCAGGATGATTTCCTCGGTCGTAGGATGTTCGTTACCGCTGAAAATGATTCCGATCGCGACGCCTTTCTGTTGCAATTTTTCAATGGTCAATAAGGTGTGGTTGATGCTCCCCAGATAATGTCTAGACACGACGATTACTTTGTAATCGGGTTGGATCAGATCATAAATGGTATCGGTCTTGTTCAAAGGTACCAACAATCCACCTGCACCTTCGATTACCAAATCGTTCTTTGTGGTTGGTGGCACAATTTTATCCAACTGAATGGAAATACCATCAATGTCCGCAGCGGCGTGCGGGCTCATGGGCGTGTTCAAAGCGTAGCTATTGGGATGTATCACCGTACGATCATTGGATATCAAGGCTTCAATTTTATGGCTATCAGAGTGATTAAGATCTCCTGCTTGTATGGGTTTCCAATAATCCGCTGCAAGGGCTTCCACCACAATGGCGGAGGCTACGGTTTTACCTACTTCAGTTGAAATTCCCGTTATAAAAAATGTCATCTTGGGTATTTTATGATAAAATTGCACTGCATACATTTATACTTCCTCGGTTCGAAAAAAGGAAATAGCTTAAAGAAAATCGTATTTCTTGAGTAGTAAATTTCAGATTTTGCGGCCTTACAGTTTGGACAAAGGATGGGGTTACCAAAATCGTCCGAAGCATATCTCCTCACCTCATCATAAATTTGCTTAGCCACTTCCTTATCGGCAGAATATACCTGAAGTTTTACGCCACCAATGGCAGTACTGATCAGTGGGTCAGAGTTGATGGTCGCTTCATCACGAAGAAAAACAGCAATCCCTTCTGATTCCAGCTTTCCTTTGATGATAAGGGCATCCGCAGGAAATTCAAAAGTGGCCAATGTGTAAAACTTGGTCTTCATCCTTCCATAAGGTTTTTCAACAGGGACAAAATTCGTGAAATTTCTTCTTTTGTATTGAAGGCATGCAAGCAAAACCGCAAACGTTCGCCTCCTTCCTTAACCGTTGGGGAAAGGATGGGTTTTACATCAAACCCTTGTAATTGTAACTCCCGGGCCATGTGCTTCACTTTTGTGTTTCCTGGTATAATGGCACAATGAATGGCCGAATTACTTTGGATAAACCTTTCAGAAAGCTGTAATCGTACTGATTCAGATTTAAAAAAACTGATATTCTCCTGTAAAGATTGAATTACGGGTTCACCCTGCTCTTTTAAATACTGATACGCGGACAAAACGCTGACTACCGCGTGGGGGGAAAGGGCCGTGGTATAAATAAAACTTCTTGAAAAATTGACTAGGTACTCTTTCAAGGGTTGGCTTCCAAGAATTGCGGCCCCATGACACCCGATGGCCTTGCCGAAGGTAATGAGCCTTGCAAAGACCTCATTTTGGAGTCCCAATTGGGAAACCAAGTCCCTTCCTTGTCCAAAAATGCCTGTGGCATGCGCCTCATCAACCACTAGAAAACAATTCTGTTCCTTGCACAAAATGGCCAGTGATCGTAAATCCGGGGAATCTCCGTCCATGGAAAAAATGGATTCTGTGACCACATAGATTTCCAATTCACTTCTCGACTGCGCTCGAAATGCCTTTATTTTTTGCTCTAAATCCTGAAGGTCATTGTGGGCGAACTTATAACTTTTGGCATGTCCCATTTGAATACCGTCCCGAATGCTGGCATGTGCCAACTCATCATATAGCACAATATCGCTACGTTGGGGAACGGATGAGAAAAAACCAATATTGGCATCGTATCCCGAATTGAAGACCAATGCCGATTCTGAACCATGATGCCTGGTCAAAAAATCCTCTAGCTGATTATACAGTTTATGGTTCCCTGTCAACAATCTAGACCCTGTGGCACCGTTCTTTGGGGAAACATTCTTCACTAACCGCAATGCCTTTTTGGAAATTTCTTCGTTTCTGGCCAATCCCAAATAGTCATTGGATGAAAAATCAATCAAATCGCGCTGTGCCGGCAAAAAACGCAATGCATTCCCAACCTCTCTTTCGGCCAATTTGGATTGTAACTTTTTGGGCAGTTTCTCCATAAAGCAAATGTAGTACTTACAGTTTTTAAACTGTATCTTAGTCCTTCTTAAACCTTACTGAAAATGAAATTCACTTTCTCTCTTGTCTCTCTATTCTTTTGTTTTTTACTGAGCGCACAGACCAACTCGTATACCATTTCCTTTGAAAATGCGGTACACCACGAAGCCGTAATTGATGCCACTTTCCCAGACCTGAAATCGGAAACGGTGGCCTTTCGTATGAGCAGGAGCTCTCCTGGCCGGTATGCTTTGCACGAATTCGCCAAAAATGTATACGGTTTCAAGGCTACGGACAGTAAAGGCAATGCATTGAAAGTGACCCGCCCCAACCCTTACGAGTGGTTGGTTTCCGGTCATGACGGTACCATCAAGATCGAATACATTTTGTTCGCCAACAGGGGCGGGGGTACTTACTCACAGGTTGACGAAACCCATGCCCATTTGAACATTCCGGCTACATTCATGTTCGCTCCGGCATTGAGCGACCGTAAAATTGAGGTCACCTTTGATGTTCGGGAAGACCTGGATTGGAAAGTAGCTACGCAATTGCCTTTGGTTTCCGGCACAACATATTCGGCTCCTAACCTGTGCTATTTTATGGATAGCCCCACAGAGATCAGTAATTATATGCTTCGTTCTTTTGAGGTGGATGGAAAAACCATCAATCTGGCATTACACCATAATGGAACGGAGGAAGAAGTGAACACCTATTTTGAAAAAGTGAAAAAAGTGGTCCTTGCCGAGAAGGAGGTATATGGCGAGCTCCCTGATTATGATTATGGCAACTATACTTTTTTGGCCTGTTACATTCCCAACGCCTCGGGCGATGGCATGGAACACCGCAATTCTACCATTGTCACCAGTACCCGTAGCTTGGCCGATGGTGGCATGGATGGCAATATTGGTACTATTTCCCATGAATATTTTCACTCATGGAATGTGGAACGCATCCGACCCAAATCGTTGGAGCCCTTTGATTTTGAAGCGGCCAACATGAGTGGCGAACTTTGGTTTGCCGAGGGTTTTACCAGTTACTATACCGGATTGATCTTGTGTAGGGCCGGACTGATCACGCCCAAGGAATACGTGGAAGGCTTGGCAGGCACCTTCAATTATGTGTGGAATTCCCCTGCCCGACAATTTTTCAATGTGATTGAAATGAGCTATCAGGCACCATTTGTGGATGCTGCTACCTCGGTAGATCCCGTAAACAGGGAAAACACTTTTATTTCTTACTATTCCTACGGAAGTGTATTGGGACTGGCATTGGATCTTTCCCTTCGGGAAAAAGGCCTTAATTTGGATGATTTCATGAAGTCTGTTTGGGTAAAATACGGAAAGACCGAAATTCCCTATACCCTCGAAAATTTGCAGGCGGCATTGGTTGAATTTGCAGGCAAATCCTTCGGTGATGATTTTTTCAACAATTATGTGTACCAAAGCAATATGCCCGATTACACTCCATGGTTGAACGCTGCCGGGGTACTTTTGGAACAACCGATGAATGAGCCTTATTTTGGGGCATACGTCTCCATTGATGCCGAAGGTTCACAAGCCACGATTTTGAGGAACACCAAAATAGGAAGCCCTGCCTATAAAGCGGGATTGGACCACGGTGACATTATCCTGAACATTAATGACGCCCCTTTAAATACAGATCAAAAATTTGAGGATTACCTGAGCCAATTTGAAATGGGAGTTCCCTTGAAAGTAAATTTTACAAGGTTTGACATACCAAAAACCACTACCATTGTCCTGGAACCCAACCCAGATTATTCGTTCAGTTTGATGGAGGACAAGGAGCAAAAACCATCCAAAAAGATGTTGGAACATCGCAAGGACTGGCTCAAAGTGGAGTAGATGATCTTCTATAAGCAGGCATCAACCTTGGAGGAGTTGGAACAGATTCTGGCCCTTCAACAACAAAATTTACCTAAAAATATTTCCTCCGAAGAACGGGAAAAGGAAGGCTTTGTCACTGTAGAACACACCATGGATATCCTGAAGGCCATGAACGATGTCTGCGGACATATCATCGCTGTTGAAGATAATCAAGTTGTGGGTTATGCCCTTTGTATGCATCCCAAATTTGCCGATGAAATTGAAGTGCTCAGACCTATGTTCGAGGAAATCAACAAGGTGGTCAAAAGCCAAAATGGATATATGGCGATGGGGCAGGTCTGTGTAGCTAAAAGCCATCGGGGAAGGGGAGTATTCCGCAATTTGTACCTTACCATGAAAGAAAAGCTCCCAGCAGGTTTTGATACCATTATCACTGAAGTGGATGGTAAAAACACAAGGTCTTTGGCGGCACATGCTACCATTGGATTCAAAACAATCAAAATCTATCCTTCTGGGGAAAAGGAATGGCATCTGATCGTTTTACAATAAAAAAGCCGCTCCAAGGAGCGGCTTTTTTGTGTGAATGAATTCATTTTGTTTTAGTCGGCCAGCACAATGATCTTGTTGTCCTTCATTTCAACGGTACCGCTGTTGATCGCCAAGATGGTCTCTCCATTGCTTCCCTTTGAAAATTTGTCCTGAAAGGCTTCATCAATGGTGATATTGCCTTTTACCTTCACATTGCCTTCCTGCAAAAGGGATACGATCGCTGCGTGGTTTTCCAACATCTGGAATTCCCCATCAACCCCAGGTACGGTAACCGAGGTTACTTCCCCTGCGAACAATGTGGCTTCCGGTGATACGATTTCTAAGTACATATTCTCTTGTCATTCCCGTGCAAATGGGAATCTTTTAAAATTTGACTTTGCTATATATGGATTCCTGCTTTCGCAGGAAGACATTACGCTTCGGCTAACATTTTCTCTCCAGCCTCTATGGCTTCCTCAATGGTTCCCTTAAGGTTGAAGGCGGATTCTGGCAAGTGATCCAATTCACCGTCCATGATCATGTTAAATCCTTTGATGGTATCCTTGATGTCTACCAATACCCCTGGGATACCGGTAAACTGCTCGGCCACGTGGAAAGGCTGTGACAAGAAACGTTGTACACGTCTTGCCCTACCTACGGCCAATTTATCCTCTTCAGAAAGTTCTTCCATACCCAAGATGGCGATGATGTCCTGAAGTTCTTTATAACGTTGCAACAACTCTTTTACGCGCTGTGCACAATCGTAATGTTCTTTTCCCAAAATGTCCGGGGTCAAAATCCTGGAAGTGGAATCCAATGGATCCACAGCTGGATAGATACCCAACTCGGCAATTTTACGGGAAAGTACGGTAGTGGCATCCAAGTGGGCGAACGTGGTCGCTGGCGCTGGATCCGTCAAGTCATCCGCAGGTACGTAAACCGCCTGTACAGAGGTAATAGAACCTCTTTTTGTTGATGTAATCCTTTCTTGCATGGCACCCATTTCAGTGGCCAAAGTAGGTTGGTACCCTACCGCAGAAGGCATACGTCCCAAAAGGGCGGATACCTCTGAACCTGCCTGTGTAAAACGGAAAATGTTGTCCACGAAGAAAAGTACGTCCTTTCCTTGTCCTTCACCGGAACCGTCACGGAAATATTCCGCGATGGTCAATCCTGACAGCGCCACACGGGCACGGGCACCGGGAGGTTCGTTCATCTGACCGAACACGAAGGTAGCCTTGGACTCCTTCATGGCTTTTTTATCTACTTTGGAAAGGTCCCATCCCCCTTCTTCCATGGAGTGCAAGAAATCCTCACCATATTTTATAATACCTGATTCCAACATCTCACGAAGCAAGTCGTTCCCTTCACGGGTACGCTCCCCAACACCGGCAAATACGGATAGACCACCGTGACCTTTTGCGATGTTGTTGATCAATTCCTGGATCAATACGGTCTTTCCTACACCGGCACCTCCGAACAATCCGATTTTACCCCCTTTTGCATAAGGCTCGATAAGGTCGATTACCTTGATCCCAGTAAAAAGTACTTCGGTAGAAGTGGAAAGATCTTCAAATTTTGGGGCTTCCCTGTGAATGGGAAGTCCATTGCTTCCAGTTTTAGGTAGGTTTTCCATACCATCGATGGCATCACCGATCACGTTGAAAAGTCTTCCGTAAACGTCCTCTCCGATTGGCATTTGGATTGGGTTTCCGGTAGCGACTACTTCAACACCTCTGCTCAATCCGTCGGTGGAGTCCATGGAAATGGTCCTTACGGTATTTTCACCAATATGCGACTGTACTTCCAATACCAATTTGGAGCCATCGGCTTTTGCAATTTCAAGGGAATCGTAAATCCTTGGGATCTCTACCCCTGATTCAAACTCAACATCAATGACTGGGCCTATAATTTGGGCAACCTTACCTGTAACTTTAGACATTAGTGTGTTTATTTTTAATTGAATACGAAGAAAAAAACCGTTTTTTTTCCGGCTGCAAAGATATGCTTTTACATTTTTATTCAGAAACTGATTTTCGCTTTTTTTAAAAGAAAAAAGGCACTGAAAAAATCAGTGCCTTCCTTTATCTTTTTTTACTGCCAATTAAGGGTTTATGGTCCAAGATAGATAATAAATGGAACCTATAAAACCTGTACCGATGGCGGTGTAGTATTCATCTCCCAAAATATTGGAGCCACCCACCTTGAAGACGGACTTCATGGATGGTACGGCATAGTTGATCTGTGCATCCAAAACCGTAAAGGCAGGAATGTCACCATCTGCGAAGGAAGCTTCCCAGTAATAGCTGTCGCTCCATCTGTAGTTTACATTAAAACCAAAATTCTTGAATAGATTGGTATTACCAAAATGGGCCTTTACCTTATGCTTAGGTGTGTTAAAGTTGGTCCTTAAATCTGGATAAAGCCCTCTGTCAATATCCAATTCTGCATAAGTATAGTTTACGCCTAGGTCAAAATTACCCAATTTGGTATCCACGCCAATGGTTCCACCAAAGGAATTGATATCCGCATCAGAGTTGGTATAAGTTTGGTAAATTCGATAATCTCCATTCCCTAGGGCTTGCAAGGCTCTTTGCTGTTGAACAGGATCTACATCTATGGTATTTCCCTCTGAATCAACATTGCCCGGCACACCATCAATTATACCCTTTGTTTCACCATAAAATGGTACCGCAACTGCAGTGTTGGCCAAGAAGCTGGAATACTTGTTATAATATCCGCTCAAATCGATAGTAAACTTTCCTATCTGGGCTCGATATCCTGCTTCAAAAGCGGTAATCTCCTCAGGTTTTACCAAAGGTGTTTCTACATAACTAGGAGCCCCAGCTCCCAAAGAGCCAGTTGAAAAGGCATTTTCGTAAGCAGCTCGACCCACTATTTGTACCATTGTGGGTTGTCCAAGATTATCTTGAGCGGCTTGGCTTACATTATAAGTTCTTATATCCCTATCCAAATTGGAAGGGGCAGATCCCACCAATACGGCAGAGCCAGCATCCAATCCAATAAACAGATCCTGTGTAGTGGGGTTCCTGAAACCTTGCTGGACGGAAACCCTAATGTTGTGGTTCCTATCTTCCCCCGCAGTATAGGCCAAGGAAACCCTTGGAGAAACAAAACCATCGAAAAACTCATTTTTATCGTAACGGGCAGAACCAGTGAATTTCAAACGGTCATCCATAAACTTCTTTTGAAGCTGTACATAGGCACCATATTCATTGTAAGAAATAGGACCATCAATATCCGTAAAGATGGTTCCTTGTGAGTTCAACACATATTCACGGAAAGAACCTCCCACTTGAAGATCGGCCCAGTTATCGATCAAATGGGCAAAATTGTAATTACCATTGATATGCCTGAATTTGGTCTTGTCGATAAACTTGGCCCCAGTGGTCAAATCCCCATTGTTGATGACTTGGTTAAAGGCACTTTGGAAAGCCGCCGTACCAGGCATCAATCTTCCAGTGTCCGCTGCTTGTCTCGCGGCAACATGTGCCTGTGTAGAGGACTGTTCAGGCGTAAGGCCACCTTGCTGAATGCCCCCTAAGTAAGCTGGAATGTAGGTAGATGCATAATCGGTAAACCATTGAACATCCGATTTCCAAGCCCTGTTCACGTTGATGGCGGCAAATCGGGTGTCGTAGGCATCCCCTGAATTTTCGGAAACGATATATCCCCTCAAAAAGAAATTCTTGTTCTTAAGTTCCAGCTTATGTTGTTGCATGGTGAAACCACTTACCGCATAACGGTTGGCTCCTTGGTAAATGGTGGTTCCCCTACCTATTCTGCTATTCAGGATAATCTCAAAGTCATCGGCGAAAGGACGAATGTGAACAGCAAAATCCGCTTTTACACTTTCCGCTCCATAATCGGCCAAAACGGCTTCGTCATATCCCGTTCTTGATACCACGGCAGAACCAACTGTTCCTGTGGGCAATCCAGCCGCCGCATCAAAATTCAACGTTGTTGATACCTCATCACCATAAACATTCAATCCGTTATAAGCTGGGTTGGAACGATCCGAACCCGGGTTGTTCAAATCCACAATGCTGTTGGCATGCCAATCCTCACCCGTCAATACAGAAAGATTGGCCTTTACGGCAATCCTATCACTGAAGGCGTGTGCCGCCCTTACACCAAAATCCTTATAAAAATTGTTCCCAGCAGCATCCTGTACGGTTACCCCTCCCTTGAAATACGCACTGATTCCTTGAAAGTCAAAAGGGTTTTTACTGTTCATGAAAAGGATACCGTTGAAGGCACCTGCACCATAAAGTGCGGAAGAGGCACCAGGCAGGATCTCAACACTCTGCACATCCAATTCGGACATCCCCACCAAGTTACCCAAAACAAAGTTCAATCCTGGCGCGGTATTGTCCATCCCATCTACCAATTGCAGGAACCTGTTGTTGGCAAAAGTGGCAAAACCCCTTGTGTTGATGGATTGGAATGTTAAACTGTTTGTGTTGATATCCACTCCTTTCAAATTTTGGAGTCCTCCATAAAAGGATTCGGCCGTAGTGTTCTTGATTTCTTTGAGACCGAATCGTTCCACAGAAACAGGCGATTCAAAAATACGTTCAGGTGTTCTGGAAGCCGAGATCACAATTTCATCCAATAAAGTATTGGCCTCTTTCAAGGTGATGGACAAAGTTTGGTTATTGGATGTTACGCTGGCCACAAAATCGGAGAAACCGATACTGGTAAAGCGCAATTGGAAGGGTGGTCGTTCCGAAGTGTTAAAGGTAAAGTTACCGTCGAAGTCCGTGGTGGTACCTTCTGCTTTACCTACCAAAACCACATTGGCCCCTGGAATGGGCTCGTTATTTTCGTCAACTACTTTTCCCTGTATGGTGGTCTGGGCATAGGAGATAACACCTAGCAGCATCAGGGAAATGAACATGAGTCTTTTCATCATCTATGGATTAGAGTTAATTTAGTTATATGTACAAGTCAAGTAATGGAAATGGAAGATACATTATTTTCCATTTCCATGATACAAATATGAAAAAAATTATGCGTGCATAATACTTTTTCGTTAAAAATCCATGAGATAATATACGTATTTAATAAAAAAAGTGCCCAAATGGGCACTTTCAAATTTAATATCTTGATTTTTTAAGTTACTCCACAGTAACCGATTTTGCCAAATTCCTAGGCTGGTCCACATTACAACCCCTCATTACGGCAATATGATAAGAAAGCAACTGTAAAGGTATTGTTGTTAATAAGGGCGAAAGGCTTTCAGAAGTTTCAGGAACCTCTATGACATGGTCCGCCAATTCCTTAACAGATTGGTCACCTTCCGTAACGATGGCAATGATCCGCCCCTTTCTGGACTTAATTTCCTGTATATTGCTGACCACCTTCTCGTAGTGTCCCTTTTTAGTGGCAATGACCACTACGGGCATCTGCTCGTCTATCAAGGCAATGGGGCCGTGCTTCATTTCTGCAGCAGGGTATCCCTCGGCATGGATATAACTGATTTCTTTCAATTTAAGTGCTCCTTCCAAAGCCACCGGAAAATTATAACCCCTACCCAAATAAAGACAGTTAGGGGATTCTTTGTATATATAGGAGATTTCTTCCACCACAGGATTGGACAACAAAGTCTTCTCCACTTTGGCCGGAATTCCCTCCAACTCTGCCAAATACTCATGATACTTGGATTGTGAAAGGGTTCCTTTTTCGTATGCCAGTTTTAGGGCAATCAAGGTCAATACCGTTATTTGGGTCGTGAATGCCTTGGTGGATGCCACTCCGATCTCGGGTCCGGCGTGGGTATAGGCACCGGCTTGGGTTTCCCTGGCTATGGATGAACCCACAACGTTACAGACCCCGAACACAAAAGCTCCCTTCTCCTTTGCCAGTTTAATGGCCGCCAAAGTATCAGCCGTTTCTCCAGATTGGGAGATGGCAATAAGCACGTCCTTTTCAGTGATGACGGGGTTTCTATATCTAAATTCAGAAGCATATTCGACCTCAACAGGTATACGGGCCAAATCCTCAAAAATGTATTCGGCAACCAGCCCTGCGTGCCATGAGGTTCCACAGGCCACAATAATAATACGGTTGGCATTAAGGAATTTTTCCAAATTTTGGTCAATTCCCGCCATTTTTATGATTCCCTTATCAGCCAAAAGTCGCCCACGATACGTGTCCAGAATAGCCCTGGGTTGTTCATAGATTTCCTTGAGCATGAAATGGTCGTACCCCCCTTTTTCTATTTCCTCCAGGTTCAATTGGAGTTCCAAAATATTGGGATATGCTATGGCATCATCCTTGATCTTGCGTAATTTGATTTCCTTACCAATACGCACAATGGCCATTTCCTCATCTTCCAAATACACTGCATTGTTCGTGTATTCGATAAATGGCGAAGCATCGGAAGCAATGAAGTATTCGTTTTCTCCTATACCAATGGCCAAGGGACTTCCCAATTTGGCCACTACGATTTCATCTGGCTTGTTTCGATCAAAAACTGCAATGGCGTAAGCTCCAACCACTTGGTTAAGCGCAATCTGGACCGCCTTACCCAGTTTAACCCCTTCCTTTTTCTTTATTTCTTCTATTAAGTTGACAAGCACTTCGGTATCAGTATCTGACTCAAAAGTGTATCCGCGTTTGATGAGTGCTTGTTTGATGGCATCATAATTTTCGATGATTCCATTATGGATAATGACCAAATCTCCAGAATTGGAATAATGGGGGTGTGAATTGACATCGTTAGGAACACCGTGCGTAGCCCATCTAGTGTGGCCAATCCCCAACTTTCCGGATGTAGGAATTGATATTTCTGCCTTTTTCTTTAGATCCTCCACCTTTCCTTTTGTCTTGGAGAGATGGGTGTTTTCTCCATCGAACAGTGCTATTCCTGCACTATCATAACCTCGGTACTCCAATCTCTGGAGTCCTTTAATAAGAATGGGATAGGCTTCCCGATGACCTATATAACCTACAATTCCACACATAAGCTTTTCTTTTAGTTAATGTCCACTATTGGGGGGTAAGTGGTCATCAAATTTATAATCTATACGTGTAAATTTATAAATATGGTTGTTTAAAACGATGAAAGTCCAGATTTCATCTATCAGCAGTATCTTAATTGGCCTCGGTATAAAATATTTCCAATTTCAACTTCTTGGCTTCTTCCCCTGCCTCCACATTACTACCATAAAGTATGGTTCCCAATGGACTTACGGTTGACATAACTGGATAGTACACTCCTTGCATACCACTGTCCACTGCCTCCCGAACATTGGGAAAACCAATATTTGAGGTCATGGTCAATGCCAATTTGGCATTTGTGGAATCCCTTACAATAATGTTGTTGATGTGCTCGGTTATCCTTATAGTATATTTGATTCCCAGGTCATTTTCCTTTTCAAGGATTCCATCATGATTAAGATAATACCTTAGGGGGTTCGTTGTTGTCGCCGTTGTGCCAATTTCATTAGACACATCATATAAAGGCATACTTGTCTCTCCATTGTACAAATACAATCTTGGTGGTTCCACTAGCTCTCCTGCCATATCCAAGGTTTCCCTATCCACATAAAACACCAAGTTGGCCTCATTGATCACCCACTTTTTGGATTTGATCTGATTGATAATCTCTGCTCCGCCGTTTTCAGCTTCGTCAAACAATCTGATCTCTGCCAGGGTAACTCCTCCTTTCACATAGATCCTGGAAGCGTTTTCCCCATTATCCAAAGCACTGGCAATATCCGACGGAAGCACTTCATTTTCAAATACGTTGACTGCATTTCCAACAATTCCGGTTGTGCTGTTGCTTGTCAACAAACTCAGCACAAAATTCTTTTCGGCCGTTACAGTATCCTCGGCTTCGGTATCATAATCCTGATACTCATAAGTAATGGTAATATTGGCTTCGGTCAAATTCAACAGGAACATCAGTTCATCCATGCCGGTTCCCGTGAGATAGATTCCTCTGAGAAAATTTTTAAAGTTGGACTGATTCAACAACTCAGCTTCCCCCTCTTTATCCAAAATGTTCTGTTGAAAAAAATCCTTATCCAATGGTACGCGTATCCCAGGATTGAGTCTAGTGTCCACTTGGGTAGATTCGTCCACATCCTCCGTATCTGGGTCATCTTCCTTGAAGAAAAGGATATCTTCATTATTGATGGTCACCTCTCCGTTGAAAAGGGTTTCCCCTATAAAAGCTGAAAAATCTTGGTTGGAATAGTACTCTTGGGCCTCTTCAAAGCCCGTATTGGGATCCAAATCCCGAAGAAAGTAGTTCGATCTTGAAACAGTCAGGTTAAAGGTCTTGGTCCTATCCCCATAAATACTATCCAAGTCGAATCGTTTTGGGTAGCTATTGGCCACAAAGTTGTCGCCAGTTCCATCCTCATTGGGGTCAAATGGATTGGAACCTAGAATTCTTTCTTGGTTATCCGTTACACCATCACCATCCCAATCGGAGTTGGGGTCGTTTACATCATCCCCACTTTCAAACTCATCATCCACACCATCCCCGTCGCTATCGGCAGAAGGTGGCAATTGAAAAGGAATGTACAAATATACCTCCTTTACGGTCTCGTTTTCCACAACAGTAGATGCACTGTCATCCGTTTCTGCCTTGTCTTCAGAGGCTTGGGACAAATCCCCAAAAGTAACCGGGGTGCCGGGCAAATTGAGCTGCGATATAATGCTAGCTTTCCTCTTTCCATACACGGGATCGTTATACGTTCCCAACTGGTATAATGGCAATTTATTGGTCTGCACGGCCGTAATGCCTTTGTTAAAGGCAAAAACATCATATTCTACCTTCCCTGTGGTAAAGGGCTCTCCCGAAACCACTCCTTCGCCAATGGTATCCAACTCATCATCACAAGAAGCCATCAGTAGAAACAAAGTTCCAACCATGGCCGAAACTTTAAAGATCTTGGAAAATCTCATGCAATTTATTTTAAAACCTCTGTTTTATAGAAATTAGTGTATGCCTCTTCCGCTTCTTGCAGCGTAACGTAGGGCAGAACAGGTTTGGAAAGATTGTCGATATACTCCTTTAAATCCCCCTCCAATTCATCCGAGGCTAAAATAACAGCATCGGAATGATCTACGGCAACCTTTAACAAATTATTATAGTCGGGCTGCACCAGAGCCGAGATTTCATCTTTATCAATACCATCAAAAGCAATTTTGTTGATCATTTCCATATCTAGGTTCCCCTCAAAACCTTTACCATATACGGAGGTCACGATCCTGCTGTCTGCGAACAAAGGTTCATCGGAGTAATATTTTCGTAGATAAAGCGGCAATAAAGAGGCCATCCAACCGTGTACGTGGATAATATCCGGTGACCAGTTCAATTTTTTGACGGTCTCCACTACGCCCTTGGCAAAGAAAATAGCACGCTCATCGTTGTCAGGGAAAAGATTTCCTTCCGAATCCCTAAAAGTGGCCTTCCGCTTAAAATATTCATCATTGTCAATAAAATAAACCTGGATCCGTTCCCTAGGAATGGACGCTACCTTAATGATTAAGGGCATGTCCATGTCATTAATGACCAGGTTCATCCCGGATAAACGTATTACCTCATGTAATTGATGCCTTCTTTCATTGATATTCCCGTACCTTGGCATAAAAATCCGTATTTGCCCCCCGCTGCTATTGACCATTCGTGGCGCTTCGTACGACATTAAGGAAACTGGATTCTCTGGGAGGTATGGGACTAATTCAGAAGATACAAACAATACCTTTTTACCATTCATAAACACTTTCTTTTGTTTATCTGAAAAACGTAGCTGCAAAAGTACAAAAATTATGCTGATTACCAGTATTTATAGTATTTTTGCACGCCTTTAAACCTTGAGATGCATTTATTTGACCGCAAAAAGGAGCTTGTTTCGTACCTGGAAGGGGAACGAAAAAAAAACCGTACCATAGGCCTTGTACCCACCATGGGGGCCTTGCACACGGGGCATATCTCCTTGGTCAAAAAAGCACTTTCGGAAAATGATTTGGTCGTGGTGAGCATTTTTGTGAACCCTACCCAATTTGATAAAAAAGATGATCTTGAAAAATATCCCAGAAGTTTGGAAAGGGATATCGATCTCTTGAAAACCGTATCCAAAAAAATTGTGGTCTTTGCCCCGACCGTGGATGAGATCTATGGCGGTCACGTAAAATCGGAATCCTATGAGTTCGATGGGCTGGACAAGGTCATGGAAGGGGAATTTAGGGCCGGGCATTTTAATGGGGTCGGGACCATTGTAGAGCTTTTGCTCAGAACCGTGGCCCCTAACAAAGCCTATTTTGGCGAAAAGGATTTTCAGCAGTTGCAGATTATCAGGAAAATGGCCGAGATCAAAAAACTCCCCTATACCATTATCGGCTGCCCCATTGAAAGGGAACCGCACGGATTGGCCATGAGTTCCCGTAATGAAAGGCTATCCAAAACGACTAGGGAACAGGCAGGGTTTATCCATGAAACCCTTCAGGCAACCAAATCAAAATTTGGCACGGAAAGTGCAACAACCATCGCGGATTGGGTAAAATCCGAATTTGAAAAAAATCCTGCGTTCAACCTGGAGTATTTCGAGATAACCGACGAGGCTACCTTGACCCCCATGTTAAAAAAACAGGACAACCAAAAATACAGGGCGTTTATTGCCGTTTATGCAGACGGAGTTCGCTTAATTGATAATCTAAGATTGAATTGATAATTTTGCACCATGCAAGTAGAAGTTGTAAAATCTAAAATTCACAGGGTAAAGGTAACCGGCGCCGACCTTAATTATATTGGAAGCATCACCATTGACGAGGACCTGATGGATGCCGCCAACATTATTAGGGGCGAAAAGGTACAGATCGTAAACAACAATAACGGTGAACGATTGGAAACCTATGCCATTCCCGGGCCAAGAGGTTCTGGGGAACTTACCCTGAACGGTGCCGCCGCCAGAAAAGTGGCCGTTGGCGACGTGTTGATCCTGATCACATATGCTTGGATGGACATTGAGGAGGCGAAAGTCTTCAATCCAGCATTGGTCTTCCCGAACGAAGCCACCAATTTACTCAACTAGTCTTGGGCAAATCCCTTAAAAAATTCCTGAAGATTTTTGTTCCCATTGCCTTTGGGCTCTTTTTGGTGTGGTATTCCTATAACTCCACCACGCCCGAAGAACGAAAGGAAATCATCCATTATATTTCCAATGCAAGCCCCTTCTGGGTGAGCATATCGGTGATCATTGGAATTTTAAGCCATGTTTCCAGGGCCATCCGTTGGAATTATCTTTTGGAACCCATGGGCTACAAACCCAAGATCATCAACAATGTGTTCATAGTCCTGATCTCCTATTTTGCCAATTTGGGCATTCCCAGATCGGGAGAATTTTTAAGGGCCACGGCATTGACCACCTATGAAGGCGTCCCCTTTGAAAAAGGTTTCGGCACTATCGTTACGGAAAGGGTCATCGATCTTTTGATGTTGTTGCTTATCATTATGGTCACCTTGGGGCTGCAGACCGATATTATCCTGTCTTTTTTGGAAGAAAAAGGGGTCAACCTGATTGGTGCCGCAGGAATTTTGACCGTGGGTATCGTTGGACTTTTTATAGGAACATACATCATCCGAAGGTCCAAATCTCCTTTTGCCAATAAATTGAAATCTTTCTTGAATGGCTTGCTGGATGGCGTGCTCAGCGTCTTCAAAATGAAGAAAAAATGGCCGTTCATTTTTCATACCCTCTTCATTTGGGCTGCCTATTTTGGCATGTTCTGGGTCATCAAGTATACCGTAACCGAAACCATCCCACTTTCCTTGAGCGAACTCTTGGTCGGGTTCGTATTTGGTGCCTTCGCCATGTCTACCACCAATGGGGGAATCGGCCTCTATCCCATTGCAGTAAGTGCGGCATTGGGCATTTATGGAATCTCTTCCGTTTCTGGCGATGCTTTTGGTTGGATCATGTGGATCGCGCAGACCTTAATGGTGGTCATCTTCGGTACAATATCCTTCATAGTATTACCGTTATTGAATAGAAATCGGTAAACCCCGACCACCTAAATCTTAACCAATGAAAAAACGGCTGTTAGTTGTTTTAATAGGCTTGTTGGGCCTGAAACTTGGTGCCCAAGTCAAAAAGGAGATTTTTGAATCCTTCAAACTACAGGAGAGAAGGAATGTTTCCTATTATTTTCCCGAGGACTATTCCGAAGAAAAAACATATCCCCTTTTGGTGGTTTTGGATGCCGAGTACTTGTTCGACCTTGTGGTTGCCAACGCCAAGTTCCAAAGCCGAATGGACCGCATGCCGGAAGTGATCATTGTGGGTGTGGATCAAGGAAAAAATGATATCCGACAAGAAGATTGTGCCTATGATGAACAATCGGGACTACCGACCGAAAAAGGAAAAATGTTCTACGAATTTTTGGGCACGGAACTTATTCCCTATTTGGCGACGACATACAAAGTAGCACCCTTCAAAATGTTCATCGGCTATGACATTACGGCCAATTTTGGCAATTACTTTCTGTTCAAGGACAAGTCCTTTTTCAATGCTTATGTGAGCATTTCACCCATATTTGCCCCCGAAATGGAAAATAGGGTCCCTGAAAGATTATCAGCCCTAGACCAAGTCATTTTTTACAATGTGATCGTAGAAAAGGAAGCTTCGGACGATAGGCAGCGAATCCTTCAAATGAACCACAGTATCAATTCCATCACCAAGGAATCCCTGCATTATTTCTTTGATGAATATGAGCATGCAGACCATGTTTCCATCGCGGCCTATGGTATAACCAAGGCTTTTGACAATGTGTTCAAAATCTTCAGGCCCATTAGTCCAAAGGAGTACAAGACCAGCATCCTGACATCCACCGAACCAGCCTTTAAATATCTGGAGGACCGATATACCATGATCGAGGACCTCTTCGGTTTTTCCAAGCCTGTGGAACTGAACGATATTATGGCCATTTATGCCGCTTGCAGGAAAAAGGAGGATTATGAATCCCTTAAACCGTTGGCGGAACTTTGCAAGAAACAATATCCTGATACCATGATGGGTTTTTATTTTGAAGGGGAATATTATGAGCAGATCGGAGAGCCCAAGAAAGCTTTCAAGACCTTCGAAAAAGCCTTCCAAATGGAGGAAATCGATTTCTTGACCAAGGATATGGCCCTTGAAAAAATTGATGCCCTTAAAGCAGATTTTGGGTATTAGATTATTGGATTGTTAGACATTTAGATGATTGGACATCTCTTTCCAAAAATCGAGCAATCCAAAAATCCGATAGTCCAATCCTCCATCTAAATCCATATCTTTAGGCCTTCACCTAATTTGAGGAATGGCCAAGACCAAAACAGCTTTTTTTTGCCAAAACTGTGGCACCCAATATGCCAAATGGGTAGGCCAATGTTCTTCTTGTAAGGAATGGAACACCATTGTGGAAGAAGTGGTCCAGAAGGAAGAAAAAAGGAGTTGGAAAACCGATACCTCATCGGTAAAACAGGCCAGCAAACCGCTTCGTGTTTCCGAGATCACACACGAAAAAGAACTTCGCTTGGATACGTTGGACCAAGAGTTCAATCGTGTTTTGGGCGGAGGATTAGTTCCCGGTTCCTTAACGTTGTTGGGCGGAGAACCAGGAATAGGGAAAAGCACCTTATTACTTCAGATTGCCTTAAAACTACCGTATAAAACCCTTTATGTTTCCGGTGAGGAAAGCCAACGACAAATCAAGATGCGTGCGGACCGTATTCAACCCAAAAGCGAAAATTGCTACATCCTCACTGAAACCAAGACCCAAAACATCTTTCAACAGATTGCCGCCTTGGAACCCGATTTGGTGGTCATCGACTCCATCCAGACCTTGCACACCGATTATATTGAATCCGCGGCTGGAAGCATTTCCCAAATCCGTGAGTGTGCCGCAGAGCTGATCAAATTCGCCAAGGAAAGCCACACACCCGTTATTTTGGTGGGACATATCACCAAAGACGGAACCATCGCGGGACCAAAGATTTTGGAGCATATGGTGGATACCGTTCTCCAATTTGAAGGCGATCGTAACTACGTCTACAGAATCCTTCGTTCGCTAAAAAACCGTTTTGGCTCTACGGCTGAACTGGGCATTTATGAAATGCAAGGAAGTGGACTACGCGAAGTGAACAATCCTTCTGAAGTATTGATTTCCAAAAATGAGGAAGATTTAAGTGGAACCGCCATTGCGGCTACTGTGGAAGGCATGCGCCCATTGTTGATAGAAATTCAGGCATTGGTAAGTACTGCCGTTTATGGAACACCACAGCGTTCCGCTACGGGGTTCAACGCTAAACGCTTGAATATGCTTTTGGCTGTTCTTGAAAAAAGGGCAGGGTTTAAATTGGCCGCCAAGGATGTTTTTTTGAATATCACCGGGGGCATTTCTGTGGACGATCCCGCCATCGACCTTGCTGTCATGGCCGCCATATTGTCCAGCAATGCGGACATATCAATTGAAAAGGGCATCTGTTTTGCCGCGGAAGTAGGCCTTGCCGGGGAAATCCGTCCCGTACAGCGCGTGGACCAACGCATTCTGGAAGCTGAAAAACTAGGCTTCTCCACCATTTTTGTTTCCAAAAACAATAAAATCGGCTTAAAGAACACGGGGATCCAAATCCGAAAAGTTTCCAAAATTGAGGATGTGGTAGATTTCCTTTTTTAACCTCCTTTTCAAAAGTTTCCCTTTTTAAAACCTATATTTAGGAAACCTTCC
This sequence comes from Flagellimonas aequoris, assembly GCF_003584165.1. GTDB lineage: Bacteria > Bacteroidota > Bacteroidia > Flavobacteriales > Flavobacteriaceae > Flagellimonas > Flagellimonas aequoris. The sequence continues at coordinate 383,026 of NZ_QXFJ01000023.1, forward strand.
AATGCACATGAAACGATTTTCGCTTTTCCTGTTGGTTGCCCTATTGGCATCCTGTTCAGATGAAAAAACCACACCTTCCAGCAAAGACTACTTTACCACCTGGGAACATTATTTAGGCGACCCGGAGCGCACCCACTACTCCAACCTCGACCAAATTGACACCGCAAACGTTGGCCGATTAAAATTGGCCTGGAGCTATAAAAGTGGGGGGCTTCAAGAAGGAAGAACTACACAAATCCAGACCAGCCCATTGGTGATTGATGGCGTTCTTTATGGAGTGAATGCTGCCATAGAACTCTTCGCTATCGACGCCACTAGCGGCAAGGAAATTTGGAAATTCAAACCTGTTTCCAAAGACGAATCCGGCTTGGGTATGAACCGAGGACTGAACTATTGGAAATCTAAAGGTGATGAACCCAGTCGCTTCTTTTTTACTTCTGGACCACGACTTTTTGCCATCGACATTGCAACGGGCAAACCCATTCCTTCCTTTGGAAATAATGGAAGTATCGATCTAAGGGAAGGTCTAGGTCGGGATCCCGAAAAACAGTCTGTGGTATCCAATACCCCTGGAGCCATTTTTGAAAATATACTGATCCAGGGTACTCGTGTTGGTGAAGGACCCGGAGCCTCTCCAGGACATATCCGTGCTTATGATGTAATTACAGGAAAGATTGTCTGGACCTTTCATACCATTCCACAACCTGGTGAGTTTGGTTTTGATACTTGGCCTACCGATGCCTACAAAACGGTCGGTGGCGCCAACAGTTGGCCTGGCATGGCCATGGACCTTGAACGGGGCATTGTTTACATCCCCACCGGATCTGCCGCTTTTGATTGGTATGGAGGAGATCGGGAAGGAGCCAATCTTTTTGCCAATTCCCTTTTGGCATTGAATGCCAAAACCGGGGAACGTATTTGGCATTTTCAAATGGTGCACCATGATATTTGGGACCGTGACCCACCCGCTCCACCCAATTTATTGGAAATTAAAAGAGATGGAAAAATCATTCCCGCCGTGGCACAAGTAACCAAGAGCGGGCATGTTTTTGTGTTCAACCGAGAAACGGGCGAGCCCTTGTTTCCTGTTGAGGAAAAAGCCTATCCCAGTTCCAAACTGATAGGTGAAAAGGCCTATGCCACACAACCCCTTCCCTTGAAACCAGAACCCTTTGCACGTCAAATTTTGACCGAGAACGACCTATATGCTCCCAACGAAAAAGCCTTTGTGGATGACTTGGTGAAGGGCAACAAAAGTGATGATGCCCCAACCGTTTTGGAAAAATTCAAGTCCATAACCTCCAACGGGCAATTTATACCAATGGATACCACAGGCGTAATCCTCTTTCCCGGTGCCGATGGAGGTGCGGAATGGGGAGGCGCTGCTGTTGATCCTCGAAACGGGGTCATGTACGTGAACGGAAATGAAATGGCATGGATTATTAAAATGAAGGCTGTTGGAGGGGATAACAATACCCATATGGGGCAGTCCTTGGCACAAATTCATTGCGCCCGTTGCCATGGTGGCGAGCTGGAAGGACTGGCGGGAATTCCTGAACTTCAAAATGTGAAATTACGCTTGCAGCCTGATTCCATCAAGACCATCATACAAAAAGGAAGGGGCGCCATGCCTGGAATGCCTAATCTTTCCGAAGATGAAGTTGATGCATTGGCTGAATTCCTGACCGATAGGGAACAAGCTAAGGACCATCGGGTGGAAAAAATCAAAATTGATGTACCCTATTCCGTAGCCAGTTTTGCACGGTTTAAGGATGATAGAGGTTATCCTGTGGTAAAACCGCCATGGGGCACATTGAATGCCATCGACCTGAACACAGGCGAATATCTTTGGAAAATCCCTTTGGGTCATGAGAAAAGTCTGGACGACCCCAATGTCCCTGTTTCAGGGCTTGAAAATTACGGCGGCCCCGTAATCACCAAAGGTGGGGTACTGTTTATTGCTGCCACCAAGGATGAAAAAATCCGCGCCTTCAACATGAAGACTGGACAAAAAATGTGGGAAGATCAATTGCCTGCTGGTGGTTATGCCACTCCCATCACCTACCAAGTGGATGGCAAACAGTACATCGTCATCTCCTGTGGTGGAGGTAAAATGGGTACGGCTTCAGGTGACGAATACCGTGCTTATGCTTTGGAATAAGGTTATGGAATAAGGTTATGGAGCAGGGTTCGGAATGGCGTTATGGATGGCTTCAATACCCTCTAACACCTCATCCGAAAGGTCCACATCTATACTTTCAATATTTTCCTTGAGCTGTTCCATAGTGGTGGCCCCTATGATATTGCTCGTTAAAAAAGGACGGGTGTTCACAAAGGCCAAGGCCATTTGCGCCATGCTTAATCCGTGTTCCTTCGCCAATTGGGCATATTGTTCCGTAGCCTGGGTAGCCGTATCACTGCTGTATCTGCTGTAATTGGGGAAAAGGGTAATCCTTGCCTTTCTGGGTGGAATTTCCGATAAATATTTACCGCTGAGCACCCCAAACGCCATGGGCGAGTAGGCCAACAACCCTATTTTTTCCCTTGTGGAAATTTCAGAAAGTCCCACCTCGAACAAACGGTTCAACAAACTATAGGGGTTTTGTATGGTGAGCATTCTGGGCAAGGACTGGTGTACCTTGCTTTCCTCCAAATAGCGCATGGTTCCCCAAGGGGTTTCGTTGGAAAGTCCCACGTGCCTGATTTTTCCTTCGGCGATCAGGTCTCGAAGGGTTTCCAAAATCTGGTGGATGTTATCTTCCCAAACCTCAATGGCATGGGCATTGAATCCCCGTTGTCCAAAATAATTGGTGTTCCGTTCGGGCCAGTGCAATTGGTATAGGTCGATATAATCCGTTTGCAGACGTTTTAAACTTCCTTCTACCGCACCAATAATGGATTCTTTACTGAACCCGGTGCTACGGATATGTTTACCTCCATGTCCAGGTCCCGAAATCTTGGAAGCCAAGACCACTTTATCCCGGTTCCCTGTCTTTTTGAACCAGTTCCCAATGAATTCTTCCGTTACCGCATACAATTCCTTTTTGGGTGGAATGGGATATAATTCCGCAGTATCGAAAAAATTCACCCCTTGATCTAAGGCATAATCCATTTGTTCAAAGGCTTCATCCTGGGTGTTTTGTCGTCCCCAGGTCATCGTCCCCAAACAAATTTTACTGATCCTGATATCGGTATGTGGAATTCTGGTGTATTTCATGTTTCGTTATTTAGGACGGGTAAAGGTACTCAAACCAATAAATCGAACTTTACCCAAATATTATTTTTCAATCTCCAACAAAATGGGGCAGTGGTCACTGTGTACTGCCTGGGACAAGATGACGGAACGCTTCAATCTATCTTTTAAAGGCTCTGCCACCATACCATAATCCAAACGCCAACCCTTGTTATTGGCACGGGCATTGGCACGGTAGGTCCACCAAGTGTAGTTGTTTGGCTCTTTATTGAAATGCCGGAAACTGTCAATAAAACCACTTTTGATGAAATTACCGATCCATTCCCTTTCCACTGGCAAAAACCCGGAGACATTTTTGTTTCGGATCGGATCATGGATGTCAATAGCCTCGTGACAGATATTGTAATCCCCACAAACGATCAAGTTAGGCCTCTCCTTTCGAAGGTCATTGGCATAATCATGAAAATCTGCCATGTACATCAATTTGTGATCCAATCGGTCCAGATTGGTACCAGAGGGCAGGTACATACTCATGACCGAAAGATCTCCATAATCGGCGCGGATGTTTCTTCCCTCAAAATCCATATAATCGATGCCAGTACCATATTCCACATGATCGGGCTCTTCTTTACAAAGTAAGGCAACACCGCTATAACCCTTCTTTTGGGCACTGTACCAATAATGGAACGGATACCCTGCTTCTTCCAAAACGGAAGTGTCCACCTGCTCTTTCATGGCCTTGGTTTCTTGCAGGCAGACCACATCGGGATCCACGGCCTTCAACCAGTCTACAAATCCTTTGTTGAGCGCAGCGCGGATGCCGTTCACGTTGTAGGAAACAATCTTCATTTATTAAATTTCGTCTAAAATAGCCATTGTGAACGGGTCGTGAAAATTGAATTTTCCAATAGTCCCATCAGACAAAAGAATTGTAGATGATGCATGGTTTTGGTTTACTTTTATGAACAAATCCCTTTTGGCATGAAGGCCCTTCTCTTGATCGATATTCAATCCGGTTTACAGGAAACCGCCTATTACGGCACTGAACGGAACAATCCACAAGCTGAGGAAAACTGCGCAAAAATCTTGAAGGCATTTCGAGATAAAAAGTTTCCCGTTTTTCATGTGATGCACAATTCCACCAATCCTGCATCACCCCTTTATCCCGGCAAAAAGGGAAATGGCATCCATCCTTTGGTGGAACCTATTGAGGGCGAGCCTGTTTTTCAAAAAAAAGTGAACAGTGCCTTTATAGGAACCGATTTGGAGATTGCCTTGATCGCCCAAAATATTACCGATTTGGTGATTGTTGGACTTACACTAGAACATTGCATATCCACCTCGGTGCGCATGGCCGCCAATTTGGGGTTCCATGTTACCTTGATTTCCGATGCGACGGCCGCATTCGACAAAATTGGGTTCGATGGAAAAAGATATAGCGCCGAATTGATCCATCAAACCGAACTGGCCAACCTGAAGGATGAATTTGCCTTGATACAGAATACCTCCACTTTCTTGGCAGAACTTGATAATTAGTTCCTATTTTTATAAAGCACATAAATCAATCAACCCATGGTACGTTTCATTTTGGTCTGTCTGACCTTTGCCCTGATGCCCGCTACAACTATTTTTTCACAAACCGAACCCCTAAAAATTGGGGTCGCCGGTCTTTCCCATTCCCACGTACATGGGATATTAGGGAGGGAAGATATGGGTGACATCAAAATTGTGGGCATCGCCGAACCCAATCGTGAATTGGCCCAACGTTATGCCAATCAACATGGCTTTTCCATGGATTTGGTCTATGATAGTTTGGAAGAAATGATTGCCGCCACCCACCCTGAAGCCGTGACCGCCTTTGGTTCCATTTACGATCATTTAAAGGTGGTGGAGACCTGTGCTCCCAAAGGTATTCACGTGATGGTGGAAAAGCCTTTGGCAGTTAGTGTGGATCATGCTAAAAAAATGAAGGCCCTTGCGGACAAGTACCATATTCAATTACTGACCAATTATGAGACTACTTGGTACCCGACCAATCACAAGGCCAAACAACTGCTTGATGATGGGAAAATAGGTGAACTTCGAAAAGTGATCGTACGCGATGGGCATAGGGGACCTGTCAAAATCGGGGTCAATAAAGAATTTTTGGACTGGCTTCAAGATCCAGTGCTCAATGGTGGTGGGGCCATTACCGATTTTGGTTGCTATGGCGCCAATTTAATGACCTGGTTAAAGAAAGGCCAAAAACCTATTTCGGTGACTGCCGTTACCCAACAACTCCAATCCGAAAACAACCCAAAAGTGGACGATGATGCCACCATTCTGCTTACCTATGATGATTCCATGGCCATTTTGGAACCTTCATGGAACTGGCCCATCGGCAGAAAGGATATGGAAATTTATGGGCTTACCGGGGCCATTTTTGCCGATAACCGAAATACGCTTCGGGTTCGCATGGCAGAAGGCTACGATGGGTTTCATGAAGAAAAGATGACGTTGGAAGAACGATCCAATCCTTATAATGATCCCTTCTCGCTTTTAGCTGCCGTAATCAGGGGAAAGGTAAAATTAAATCCTAGTGATCTGACGGCCCTGGAAAACAACATGACGGTCGTTGAAATTCTGGAAGCAGCCAAAGAAAGTGCCCAAAAAGGAAAAACCATAACCCTAAAAAAATAATTGCCCTTGTTCCCCAGTTTTTTACCCAGCCCTAGAATCCATTTTGTATTATTTCTTTTTTTTTCTACCAGTTCATTGTTTGCCCAAGATGTCCAAAAAGATTCCATTACACAATTGGATGAGGTTATTTTAATGGACGATGCCGTGCCCAAAAAAGCAACAGGCATTACGGCTTCTTCCACTATTGGCACCCAAACGTTTGAACGGTTCAATCCCGTAGATTTTCCATCTGCCATCAATCAAATTTCTGGGGTTTATATGCTCTCCGGGGCTTTGAACACCAACCGTATCACGATTCGCGGGGTTGGGGCCAGGACACCGTATGGCACGGACAAACTGCGTTTGTATTTTAATGGGATTCCTGTGACCAACGGTACGGGATTTTCAGCCATTGAGGCTTACGATTTTGAAAATCTAGGATCCATAGAGGTCATCAAAGGGCCAAAGGGAACGGCCTATGGTTCCAATTTAGGAGGAGCAATATTATTGCAGACCAAGACCTCTTCCATTGACGAGACCCGATTGACCAATACCTCAACATTTGGTTCGTATGCCATGCTGAAGGACAATCTTTCCTTTGTACATTCTGAAGAAAACTTTGCCCTCACCTTTGCCTATAACCATTTGGAAACAGATGGATATAGACAGAACAGTCAGTTCGAGCGTGATGGTTTTTTATTGAATACCGAATTTAAAATCAGTTCAAAAAGCAGTCTTTCCTTTTTAACGAATTATATTGATTACACCGCGCATATCGCCAGTTCCATCAACTTGACAGATTTTGAGGAAGATCCCACGAGAGCAGCATCCAATTGGTTGGCAGCACAAGGGTATGAAGCCAATAAATATGTTTTGACAGGGCTGTCGCATACTTACCGATTTTCAGAAAAGCTCAAAAATACCACCAGCTTATTTTATACCTATTTGGACCACTATGAGCCTAGACCCTTTGACATACTGGATGAATTTACCAATGGATTTGGATTTCGAAGTGTTTTTCAAGGACATCTGGCAAAGGCCCAATATGTGGTGGGAGGTGAATTATACAAGGATGAATACCACTGGGGTACTTTTGAAAATCTATATGCCGATAACAATGGCAATGGCAGTCTGCAAGGTGATCGCTTGAGTAAGAACACCGAGTTTAGGAGACAGTTCAATCTTTTTGGGTCCCTCACATATCCATTTTCCGAAGCTTTTTCGGCACAGTTGGGACTCAACCTCAACAAAACCCATTATACGTTTAACGACCTGTTCAATGAAGGGGATGCCAATACTTCCGCAGAACGGAATTTCGATGCTATTTTGATGCCCAATTTCGGCCTGAGATATTCGTTCAATTTTGGACAATTGTATGCCAATATCAGTCGTGGGTTCTCCAATCCAAGTCTGGAAGAAACCCTGACGCCCGATGGGGTCATCAACCCCGACATTGCGCAGGAAACAGGCACCAATTATGAACTGGGCAGCCAGTGGCTTCTTTGCCAAAATCGATTCTCCGTCAACGTGACCCTTTACCGGATGGACATCAAAAATCTTTTGGTGGCCCAACGTGTTGGGGAAGATCAATATATCGGCCGTAATGCAGGTCAAACCCGTCACCAAGGGTTGGAAATGGATCTGCGTTACCGAGCCAACGTGTCTCAAAAATTGACTGCAACGCCTTACGTTAGCTACACTTTTAGCGACCACAATTTTGTAGATTTTGTGGATGGCGACAACGACTACTCTGGTAACCCATTGACGGGCGTTCCCAAACATCGCCTGAGCACGGGGTTGGACCTTCAACATACCAATGGACTACAATGGAACCTTACCCATCAATTTGTGGACAACATTCCCCTTACCGATGCGAATACCGAGAGCAGCAGCTCCTATAATGTATTCAACACCAAACTGGGGTATCGCACGCAGTTATCCAACCACATGACATTGGGTTTGCACACAGGCATCAACAATATTTTTGATGAAAACTATGCACAATCTGTTCTCATCAACGCTGTCGGTTTTGGTGGAGCACAACCCCGTTATTTTTACCCAGGCAATGGACGTAATTTTTATGGTGGGGCACGCTTGTCCTATGTATTTTGATGAGTTAAATTTTCTACATTTATACAATCACCTCAATATCAGTACGTATGGATGAAGTTGATGAATACATTTCCAAGTTTCCAGAAGAGGCACAAGAAATCATGCAAAAGATCAGGGCCATTGTAAAAGATGTCGCCCCGGATGCTGTGGAACAAACCGCCTATGGCATGCCGGGCTACAAAACCCATGGTAAACCTTTGGTTTATTTTGCGGGATATAAAAACCATATCGGACTGTACGCCACCCCTTCGGGACATGAAAAATTTGCCGAAGAATTATCAAAGTACAAGCAAGGTAAAGGTTCTGTGCAATTTCCTTTGGACCAACCCATGCCTTATGATCTCATCAAAAGAATCGTGGTGTTCAGGGTACAGGAAAATGCTTCAAAAGCCAAATAAACGGCAACTATCAATTGGTTCGGGGCATCCATCAATTTTGCCCAATCCCTAACAACCCAACCTAGTATTTTCATCCCAAAATTGAACAAGGCAATTCATATTCCCTTGTTTTTTTAAAGGATGAAGAACGAAAGAACCATAGGGAACCTTTTGGTACACGGCATCAAAAGGTTATACCAGAAATCGAACTCAGAAAAAGACTTTCATGACGATTTCAAGGATAGGGTCTTTTGTCCAATCTGTGGCTCCTCGTTTCCCATTTTTGGCAGTGTCGGTGTTAAAAAAAGAAAGAATGCCCTGTGTCCGGAATGCCATTCGTTGGAACGGCACCGATTGATGTATCTTTATTTGGCTAATTTGGGTCTTTTTAATGATACCTACACCGTAACCTTACTCCATTTTGCTCCGGAAAAAGCGCTTTATCAAATTTTTTCCGAAGCCGAACACATTGAGTACCATCCTTGTGATCTCTCACCAAAAAGATTCAAATACCCTAAACCAATACCCGTTGAAAAGGTAGACATCACTGCTATTCCTTTTGAAAATGATACCTTTGACCTCATCATCTGCAACCATGTTCTAGAACACATCCCCGACGATAAAAAGGCTATGGATGAATTGTATCGGGTCATGAAAAAGGGTGGTCATGGGTATTTTCAGGTTCCCATTGATTACAATCGTATCAAGACCTATGAGGACTTTTCCCTGAACAAAAAATGGCAGCGAAAAATTGCTTTTGGCCAACACGACCATGTTCGGCATTATGCCAAAGACTATAAGGACAAACTGGCAGAACGTGGATTCAAGGTACACGTTGATGACTATGTAACCTGTTTTTCCAAGGAGGAGCAATTTAAACTGGGCCTAGATCCAGAAGAGCGCATTTATTTTTGTGAAAAATAGGGTCTTGGTAAGATAACACTTCTCTTTCATTTCCTTCGGAAATGACCTGCCATCCACTGGTTTTAAATATTATCTTTGGAAGAACCGCGATTTTGCATCGCCAACCAACTTTATAACCAAAACCCAACTACTAACTCTTTTACAATGAAAAACCAACTTTTACTCGCTTCCGCATTTGTGCTGATCTCTTCCATTTCCATGGCACAAAAGGACAAGAAAAAAATGATTGCCGACCTCGATGCCAAAAAAGACCATTATACTTCCATTGCCAAATCGCTTTGGGAAAATCCCGAATTGGGTTATCTGGAGGAAAAAAGTTCTGCGCTCTTGCAAGAAGAACTTAAAAAAGAAGGTTTTACCATTGAATCTGGTGTTGCGGGAATTCCAACCGCATTCACGGCCACCTATGGTTCCGGTAGTCCTGTCATCGGAGTGCTGGGGGAATTTGATGCCCTGCCCGGAATGTCACAGGAAGCCGTTCCTTTCCGAAAAGCAAGGGTAGTTGATGCTCCCGGACAAGCTTGCGGCCACCATTTGTTCGGTACCGGCTCCTTGGCCGCTGCCATTGCCGCCAAGGATTACTTAAAAGAATCCGGAAAATCGGGAACCATTCGTTTTTATGGTACCCCAGCCGAAGAAGGGGGCTCTGGAAAAGTGTATATGGTCCGGGCCGGACTTCTTAATGATGTGGATGCCATTGTTTCATGGCATGCAGGAGATAAGAACACAGCCAATCCCAGCACCAACCTCGCCACCATTTCAGGAAAATTCAGGTTTACCGGAAAGTCTTCTCATGCAGCCATGGCTCCCGAATTGGGTCGCTCTGCCCTTGATGGGGTAGAAGGCATGAACGATTTGGTGAACATGCTTCGCGAGCATACCACAGAACCCACCCGAATCCATTACATCATCACCAAAGGTGGCGATGCCCCAAATATTGTTCCCAAAGAAGCTGAAGTATATTATGTGGTTCGCCACTCCAACCGCCTTGAAGTGAAAGCCGTTTGGGACCGAGTGGTGAAAGCTGCCCAAGGTGCGGCCATCGGCACAGAGACTGAAATGAACTATGAAATCATTGGGGGAACTTATGAAAGATTGCCCAATGAAGCACTGGAAACCTTGTTGCATGCCAACATGACCCTAGTGGGTGGAGTAGACTATACCCCCGAGGATATTGCCTTTGCCAAGGAAATCCAAAAGACCTTGGGAACCCCAGGACCGATTGAAAGTGCAGGACAAGTACAACCTATGGAGTTCACCCATGGCAAGGCCTCTGCCGATACCGGTGATGTAAGCTGGAACACCCCCACAGGAGCCGTTACCGCCGCCACATGGGTGCCCGGAACTCCTGCCCACAGCTGGCAGGCCGTTGCCGCCGGTGGCACCGATATCGGTTACAAGGGAATGATGGTCGCCGCCAAAACCATGGCGCTCACTGCCATGGACCTCATCAAAAATCCAAAACTTTTGGAGCAGGTCAAGGCCGAATTCAATGAGCGTAGAGGTGCCGATTTTAAATACGAAGCCTTATTGGGCGATAGGGAACCCGCGCTGGATTATCGAAAAAAATAATCTTCATGAAAAATCATCACATTTTTATTGTAGCCCTGCTTTGCTTGGCGGGTTGCAAGCAACAGCCCGAACTTGTAGTCCCCATATTTGAACACGATATTTCCGAAGGGCCAAAACCTTGGACCAGTGAAGTCTTCGAGCCAACAGAGGATGACTTCACCTTTGCCATTATTTCCGATTTGAATGGAGGGGAACGCGAAGGCGTATATGCCACGGCCGTTCAACAATTGAACCAACTCGATCCCACCTTTGTGCTCAGTGTGGGGGATCTTATTGATGGTGGTACCGAAGTCGATTCCATATTGACCAAAGAATGGGACTCCTTTGACGAACGCACGGCCAAACTGAACATGCCCTTTTTCCATTTGGGAGGAAACCACGACCTCACCAACCCAAAAATGCGGGAGTTCTGGGAAAACCGTTTCGGTCCCCGTTATTATCATTTTGTGTATGATGATGTGCTTTTTCTGATGATGGATTCTGAAGATTATGAGGAAAAACGGATGATGGAAATCTATGAGGCCCGTGCCAAGGCACTAAAGATCATCGCAGGGGAAATTGAGGGGAAATATGAGGAATCGGAATACTACAGCATGCCCGAACGCAGTATTGGCGGCATGAGCAGTGCCCAGTTGGGTTATTTTACCGAAGTTTTGAAAAAATATCCGAATGTAAAATGGACGTTTGTACTCATGCATAAACCCTTGTGGATGCGGGAAGACGAAAAGGGGCTCGGTCCTTTGGAAGATGTGTTGGCAAATCGGGATTACACCGTGATCAACGGACATTTTCATTCGTTCTCCAATCGTATTCGAAAAGGGCACAGTTACACCATGCTAGGTACTACGGGAGGAAGCCAAAACCCTCAGGATTCCATGGCCTTTGATCATGTGACCCTGGTGCGGATGGCCAAAAAACCCGTGATCACCCACTTAAAAATGGAGGGTATCTTAAACGAACAAGGTGTGGTTCCCTCTGGGAAATAACCCAATTTGGTTTATCTTTAAAAACATCATGCATACTCATACACCAAACTAACTCGAATACTGATGAAAAATTTATTTACCCTTTGTTTTGCTTTTTTGTTGGTTGGAATCCTTTCGGCCCAGACCGATGAAGAAAAAGCGGCTTCCACAGTCAACGTAAACACTATAAAAAGCCACATCTATTTTTTGGCGGACGACCTGTTGGAAGGTCGCGAAGCAGGAACTCGTGGCAATAAGATAGCCGCAAGTTACTTGTCCAGCGAATTGCGAAGAAATGGGGCCCTACCTGTTCCTGGAACCGATTCCTACTACCAAAAATTTGATTTGGTACAGACGGGTGCCCCAAAATTTCTGGAACTGACCCTGAATGGTGTTGCCTATCCATTGCTGGCTTCCTTTACTATGCCCGCCATGGAACAATCTGGCGAAGCCATATTTTTGGGCTATGGCACCGAAGCGGATTTTAAGGGGAAAGATGTGAAGGATAAAATGGTGGTGGTCCTCGGGGGCAATGCACCAGGACAAGATCCCGGCCAAATGTTCCGAAGTAGTAGGGAGAAAGTAGAATTGGCCAAAACCATGGGTGCCAAAGGACTGGTGGAATTGGTCCAGTTTGATGAGGGCCTTTGGACCCGTATCCAGCATTACATGGGCAGTCGTACCGAAGTGAAGAATCCCAATGATGCTTCCGAAAATGTTGAAACACCCCATGTTTGGGTGAATACAAAGACCAACAATCCTGGTTTTGAAAAAGGCAAAATGCTATCCTACAACCTAAAATCTGATGGGCAGACCAAGACCACCTTGCATACCCAAAACGTGGTGGCCATCATGGAAGGTTCCGATCCACAACTCAAAAACGAATATGTGATCTACTCCGCCCATTACGATCATGTGGGCATTGGCCAACCGAATGCCGAAGGGGATTCCATCTATAACGGGGCACGTGATAATGCCATAGGGGTTACCGCGGTGCTTTCTATGGCGGAGAACTTGGGCAAGTATCCTACCAAGCGTTCGGCCCTGTTCATTTTGTTCACCGGTGAGGAAAAAGGCTTGCTGGGCAGCGAATACTATGCTGACCATCCCATGATTCCCTTGGACCAAGTTTCCTATTGTTTCAATACCGACGGCGGGGGTTATAACGATACCTCTTTGGCCACCATTATTGGTTTGGAACGCACTTCTGCCCAATCCTTGATTGAAAAGGGTGCCTCCACTTTTGGCCTAAAGGCCATTGGCGATCCCGCACCTGAACAAGGACTATTTGACCGTAGCGACAATGTGAGCTTTGCCAAAAAAGGGATTCCCGCCCCAACCTATTCCACCGGGTTCAGCAGTTTTAACGACGAAATCTTTAAATACTACCACCAGGCCAGTGACGAGGCCGACTCTTTGGATTACGGATATCTGTTGAAGTTTTACCAAGGGTATGTGCTCTCAGGTCGATTGATTGCCAATACCCAAGAAAAACTGTTCTGGAACGCGGGCGACAAATATGAGGAAGCTGGGAAGGCGTTGTACGAAAATTCAAATAAATAGAATAGTATGATTAAACTATATTGAAATGAGCAAATCCATCAACCTTTTATTAAAAATGTTGTGAAGTGAATCGCTTTTTAAGAATTGAATCCAATTCCTTCAGAAATAAATTTTTAGACTCCCAATTAGGTAACTTTAGAGTGTTAGAAAAAGAGAATTCCTTTTCAGTGAGCGGAATCTTAGTAGGGTCAATTAAATATATTCCATTTATATCTATTAAATAATAGTTTTTTATTGGATTCCTATTAAGATCAGTGCATTCAATTTTTATGTATGTTAAAAAATGAACTTTTTCATTGAAATCTTTGTTCATCTTTGGCACATAATATTTGTCAACTAAATCATTTGCCTCTTTATGTAATAGTCTCAAATTTGAACATTTAAATGAAGCAATTTGACCTTCCTTGATTTCCGGTCCAATAATTTCTTGACGATAGATTTGCATTGGAATTGAGTCCAAGAAATCAAAAGCCATATATTTATTAGTTTTAACAAACTCTTTTTCCATATCAATAATGAACATCTGAGTCAAAAAACTTATTTTTAAATTATAATAACCCCCACCATAATTATAGATGTCAATGATTTTATTTACATCCGTTCCCCAATACTCATTGACGCTATCGTTGATTTTTTCTCTATAGCTATTGGCACTAAAATTTGGTTGTAAAGATTGATATAGAAGTTTAGTTTGCGTATCTGCTATCTTGTTGGAATTGTAAGCAACGATTATCGCCATTAAACTTAAAAATGCTGCTCCAAAAGTTTCAAAATAAACCTTTGAGTCCTCAAAAAACAGTCTTATCCTAGACTTTTCAATAGACGATTGCTGTCTTGATTTCTTTTTCTTTTTTGAATTACCCATCTAATAATAATTTCGCATAGACAATTTATAATTCTCGATTTAAGTTAAGAATTCTGGAATTTATAATGCTTTAAATGCCATAGATAACTTACTATTTATATTTATCTCCTCATATTTACAATTCCACATTTTCTCAATCCAAAAAATTATAACCATAAATTTCCGTTTTATTGCTGACAAAACACTTTCAGGGTCCCACCACCATATCCAAAAGATGGGATGCTGAAACAAACCCAATGGTTATCGGGACAGCATGACCTTTTCACCCTTCATCCTTAACCCTTTTACCCAAAAAATCCCTTCACCCAAACCTTTTACCCAACTCATTTGCAAATCTCAATTAATATTTAGACATTTATCTAAATAACTAATCAAAATGAATTCGCTGTTCAAGGCCCTTAATGATGAAACCCGCAGGCAAATTATAGAGCTGCTCAAGGAAAAGGATATGAACGCGGGGGAGATCGCGGAACGCTTCAATATTTCAAAACCCAGTATTTCGCATCATTTGGACATCCTGCGCCAAGCGGACCTGGTCACCAGTGAAAAAAAAGGACAGTTTGTGGAATACTCCCTCAACACCACCATTTTGGAAGATCTGCTCAATTGGATACTAACCTTAAAAGATAAATCATGAAACTAAAAAAGGAACTCCCGCTAATCGGCATTGTTTTACTTCCGTTTCTCTATTTGATGTATGTGTGGAACCAACTGCCCGAACAGGTGCCATTGCACTACAACCTAAAAGGCGAAGTGGACCGTTATGGAGACAAATCGGAACTGATCATGATCCCCATCCTGTTGCCACTACTCATCTATTTGATTTTCTTGGCCGTACCCTACATCGACCCAAAAAAACAGATTCAAAAAATGGGCAACAAGTACGACACTTTAAAATTGATCCTCACCACATTCATGTCGGCCTTGGCCCTGTTCATCATCTACACGGCCAAAAACCAGACCTTGACCAATCCGAACATTATTTTCTTGATCATTGGGTTACTCTACCTTATTTTCGGGAACTATTTTAAGACCATCAAGGCCAATTACTTTATTGGCATCCGTACCCCATGGACCTTGGAAAGTGAATCCATTTGGAAAGAGACCCACAAACTGGGTGGTAAGGTTTGGTTCGTAGGCGGACTCTTGGTGATTGTTTGCAGTTTGCTCTTGAACAAAGAGGTCAATGCCAAGGTGTTTCTGGGCATTACCATCATCATTACACTTATCCCAATTGTGTATTCCTATCTGTTGTACCGAAAAGAAAAGCAAACCGCATAGAAAAGCCATTAAATTGTTCTAATTTTAGGGTAGGCCAATCCTAAAATCGGGTCTATGATCGTAAAGAACAGTTTTTTGATCTTTAAAAATGATTTCAAACACCGCACTTGGTTAGACTGGATACAATCCCATATCATGTTGGCCCCGCCTCCCTTTCGGTTTAAAGGCTCCGTTACTTTTGATGCCAGTGGCATTTCCTTTGTTGGTTTTGATATCTTTCACGATACCGAGGTGCAGTTCAACATACCCAAAGAAGAAATTGAACAACTGTACCACGGTTATGATGAAACCTTCAGTACTTTCCAGACACAGGGTTCTGGCACCACTTGGGCACCTATCCGGTTCACGTTTGCCCATGAAAATCCTCTGTACCTCATCGCTGAGTTCAATGGCATCTATTCGGCAAACGAGGAACTTTTTGAAGAGCTGAAAATGTGGCTGTCTTAAACCATCCACTATTTTAGTCCCCAAAAATGATTTAAGGGGATTCCTTATCTTAGTAAATGCATCACCCAATCCCATGAGGAACATACTCCTGTCCACCCTTTTTTTGGCCATTCTTCAATTTGGTCATTCACAATCTTTTGTAGTGGACAATGAACCTCTTGGGCAAAAAAAATTCTTGGATGATGAACAGGTTTTTATTTACCAAGATCCCGAAGGTGAATTGACCTTTGAGGCCATTGCACATCCCAGTTTCCAAAACAACTTTAAGCCCCGAAGTCAATTTAAAGACTATTCCAGCACAGGGATTCTTTGGTTGCGTTTCACCATTAAAAACAACACCGATCAAAGGAAGGATTTGGTCTTTTATGCCAATGACTGGGATGTCCAGTTCTTTACGTTGGACAAAACCAACGTCCCGATTTTTGCCCAACCCCAAGGGGTGTTAGTCAAAACTTACAATGACCATTTGTATAGTGGCGAGGATGCCGATGGTAAAATTGCGGACGATATTATGCCGTACAGCTCCAAAACCTATTATGTAAAGACCAAGGGGATTTTAAAGGAGTTGGCCTTTAAGGATTATGACTTTATTGCCGTGAGCGACCGCCAAAGTGCAGATTCCCGTGCATTGTTTGACCTATGGAGCATCGGGATTTATGCCGGAGTATTGTTGCTTATCCTGTTCGGGGACTTTTACCTTATGGTAACTGCCTACAAAAGGAGCTATTTGTTCTATGCCCTCTATAGCAGTTGCCACCTATTTTTCTTTACCGGATATTATCAAATCCCCACCTTATTCTCGTTTCAATGGCCGTTTTCCCATAGCCTCTTTCTACCCATCACAGCCATTCTGTACTTGGCGTTCATCCACAGTTACCTAAGCCTTTCTACTGTGAACAAGCTGATCAGTCGCCTCTTTAGAATCTATATATTTTTGGGAAGCCTTGTGATCCTGATACTGTTCTACCTCAACCTAACCGACATGGTGGCCTACTATAAACTGCTGCCATTGGCCAATAAAGTGAACCTGTTTTCCATTTTGGTGGGAACATTGTTGCTCATCAAAATACCTGGAAAGCTCAAATACTTTGTGTTTTTAGGGTCCGTATTCATCATTTTTGGAGCCACCCTAACCTGGATTACCCAGTACCACAATGCCTATGCGCAGACCTTTTTCTATTCCTTTGCCGGAAACGCTTTGGAAAAGATCACTTTCTTGTTCGGAATTTTCTACCTGCACAATCGGGAACAGAACGCTTCGCGGATCAAATTGATGAACGCCCAAAAGCAATTGGAACTCAGTCAACAGCAATTGACCAACTTCTCCAATTCCATCAAGGAAAAAAATCGGTTGATCGAAACCTTTGAGGCACAGATGGAGCAATCCAAGGACAACCAAACACAAAAACAAGAGTACATCAAGCAGTTGACAAACTCGATTATTCTAACCGAAGCGGATTGGGATAATTTCAAGTCTATTTTTGAAGAGGTGTACCCCAATTTTTTCTTTATGCTGAAGCAGGACTATCCTCAGATCACCCAAGCAGAAATCCGGTTAATTGCTATGTTAAAACTCAACCTGAACAATAAAGAAATTGGGGGCATGTTGGGCATAAGTCCGGAGAGCGTCATCAAGACCAAATACCGGTTGAAGAAAAAACTGGCCGAGTCCGAACAAGGGGATCTGGCCTCCCTTTTGGAAGAGATTTAATCCCCACAGCTCCTTTTTAAAACAGGCTCTCGGAACACCTGTTTTTACTATACTTTTCAAGTTGTCCATGGTTTTGTCCATAGCAGTTTTTAGGCTTCGGAGGGCGCCCGATCTAGTTTTGCTTGCAGTTAACCAAGTAAAATAAACATCATGAAAACAATGCTTTCACAAAAGTATCTACGCATCCTGTTACAACTTGGATGGGTAGCGTCCCTAATTTTTATCCTATCCTGTAGCAAGGATGGCGAAGATACTCCCCCTGAAATTTCTGAACCCATAAACGGTCATTTGGTGGAATCAGAAGGCATAGATCCCGAGGACCTTGGAGAGGAACACGGCAGTATTGGTATACTAATCGACATAAGGAATGTGGTACGAAAAGGATATATACCCACAGTTGCTGAAATAGATGTGGATGCACAGGAAGGAAATTATTCCACTTCCCTGGACATTGATGAATTCACTAATATGGCCCGTTTGGCCATCCCTGTTGCCGATTTGTCCGAAACTGCACTGTCCGAACTTCGTGATGGGGTTCCCCTTCACATCACCTTAAAGGAATCCAATGGGACTATAATATTGCAACAATCTTTTACTGCTGAATCCTTTCGGGAAAATGGCACCCGTGTGGTCATCGATGCTAAATCGTTGCCCTTGCTGGACAACAAATTGGTAATCAACACCGAGCTTCCGTATTACATTCATTTGGTCTATGACGGGCAATTTACCAACAGGATTTTGGAGTCGGGCAACCAAAGTGAGATAGAAGATTACCACTATACGGGCACCCCTTTTTCCATTGGACCAAAAGAAAATGCCATGAACATGGAAAACGTGTATACGCAATTTAAGTTGATACCGGTTTCAGGCAAAGAAGATACTTTTTACATTAAGGCGGTTTGGGGCGAATTCTATTTCAGCCACTGGATGGATACAGACTACTGGCTCTATTACAAGGAAGATGCAACCTCTTTACCCGTAGATTTTGAATTTACCATGGAAATACAGGAATCAGGCAATATTCGCATCAAAAATTATTTGGGAGATTACATACATGTGCACAAAGATTCAGAAGGCAATGTAAGCACCTTGATGCATACAAGCACTGGCGCCCCTGATGGTTCCATCGTTGGGGAATTCCGATTGATCCCCTCCACCATAAGATGGGAAGTGGAAAGTTTGGCCACCAAGTATTTGGAACCTATCCTTCCTTCGGTAAACACTTCTTTTGGCATCAACAGTACACTCTCCAACTGCACGTCGGGCACCTTGGAGCAAGAAGTGGTGTTTGAGGAAACCATTCAGACCACCACTACGGTAGCCTGGGAAGAATCCATAGAACTCACCTCCGAAAGTACCTCTTCCTTTTCGGCCACTGTTGGGGTGAGTACCTCCGTTTCCTTTTTTGGCCAAGGGGTCGATGTTTCTGCAGAAGCGACCAAAGAGTACAGTACCACCACTGGATTTGCCTCCAGCCAGACCCAATATCAAGATGCACAGAACACAAAATCCAATGTTTTTTCTGTTACCCGAAGCATAGAAGTACAACCTGGTTCCGCTGTTTTGGTGTATGATGCCTACCAAACCTACTCCAACGTCCAGATGCCTTTTATACAGCGCTTTCGTGTAAGGGGCACAGATACCGAAGATGGTATTGCTTTGACCGGTGAAGAAATTAAATCCCAGTTTATATTTAGTCATTTCAATGGGGTGATCACCAAAGTGGAAAGTGATTTTGTTGAGATAACCTTACGGGGCACCACCACACTGGATAATCTGGTAGATGCCAGAAATGATGCCATTGAAGTGGCAAACGATTGTGACGGATAAATAAAATTTGACCAACTTGGTTGCTGAAGCGGTTATCTTCCCCGGAAGGTGCCGCTTTTTGCGTACCCTTGGGTTTGATCATAACAGATTCTGCATAAAATTATAGCGAGCTAATCCGTATCTTAGTCTGTGTGCAATATAATACCATGAAGAAGCTTCTTTTAATTTTTTTGTCCGTCCTTGTCCTATCCTGCAATGAAAAAGCCCCAAAAGAGGTGAGTTCTGTAGATCCGGTCAACTGGAACAATCGCAAAGCGGATTTTTCAAAGGTCGACTCGTTGGTAATGGGCACTTCTTACCTCTCCGTGTATTCCGAAATTTATAGTGAAACGGAACATCGCACCCACCATCTCACCAGCACCATCAGCATGCGGAACACCAACTTAAAGGATACCATCTATATCAACAAAGCAGAATATTTTAACACCCAAGGTACCTCCATCCGCACTTACTTCGATTTTCCCATCTATATTAAACCTATGGAAACGGTGGAAATCGTGATTGATGAAAAGGACCGATCAGGTGGAACGGGGGCCAACTTTTTATTCCAATGGGCCACAAAACCCTCCTCCCACCAACCGTATTTTGAAGGGGTTATGATTTCCACTTCCGGGCAACAAGGGCTATCCTTTACCACCCAGGGAAGAAGAATCGAATAAGGACATGCAAGAACATTTGTCATGGGATTACTTCCCTGATTTGAGTATCTTGTAAGATAATTTTTGGAGCACCTTTTAGCTCCCTGCACATAAAAACTTCACTATGACGGATCAGCAGATCGCCAAGGATGTTTCTTTGAAACATATTTCCACCATTGCCGAAAAATTTGGAATAGACCCACAGGAAATAGAAATGTACGGGAAATTCAAGGCCAAACTCCCCTTGAAAGCCATAGATAGAACCAAAGCGGAAAAAAGCAATCTCATCTTGGTATCCGCCATTTCCCCAACCCCAGCTGGGGAAGGCAAGACCACCATGTCCATTGGGCTATCGGAAGGGTTGAACAGATTGGGCAAAAAAACTACCGTGGTGCTTCGGGAACCATCCCTTGGCCCAGTTTTCGGAATAAAGGGAGGCGCCACCGGAGGTGGGTATTCGCAGGTACTGCCCATGGAGGACATCAACCTGCATTTTACAGGCGATTTTGCCGCCATTGAAAAAGCACACAACCTGCTTGCGGCTATAATCGATAACAACATACAGAGCAAGACCAATTCTTTGCTTTTGGATCCCAGGACCATTGGCTGGAAACGGGTGATGGACATGAATGATCGTTCGCTACGCCATGTGATTGTGGGCCTTGGTGGTACCACATCCGGAGTACCCCGCGAAACCGGTTTTGATATTACGGCAGCCTCCGAAATCATGGCCATTCTCTGTTTGGCCAAAAACTTGACCGATTTAAAGGAACGCCTTGGGAATATTTTTGTAGGCTACACGTATGACAAAAAACCCATTTATGCCAAAGATCTTAAGGCCGAAGGTGCCATGGCCGCCTTATTGAAAGATGCCATTAAACCCAACTTGGTACAGACCATTGAAGGGAATCCGGCCATCATCCACGGGGGGCCATTCGCCAACATTGCGCAAGGGACGAATTCTGTGATAGCGACTTTGATGGGCATGACCCATTCTGATTACACGGTCACCGAAGCAGGTTTTGGGTTTGATTTGGGTGCCGAAAAGTTTTTCGACATCAAATGCCAGAGTGCCGGATTGAAACCAAAAGCAGTAGTGCTCACGACAACCATTCGTGCCCTAAAATATCATGGGGGAGCAAACTTAAAATCCTTGACCGAACCCAATGTGGAAGCCTTGAAAAAAGGATTGCCCAACCTGGAAAAGCACTTGGAGAACATTGCCAAATTCGGAATGGTTCCCGTTATCGCCATCAATCGGTTTGTATCGGATACGGATGAGGAAATCAAAGCAGTGAAAGAACTTGCTGCTTCCAAAGGCACCCGGGTGGCCGTGGCCGAAGTTTGGGCCAAAGGCGGTGCAGGGGCTCTGGAATTGGCCCAACATGTTATTGATGTGGTGGAATCCAAAAAATCCGATTTTAAACCGCTTTACGATTGGACAATGGGTGTAAAGGAAAAAATTGCCACCATTGCCACGGAAATCTA
This sequence comes from Flagellimonas aequoris, assembly GCF_003584165.1. GTDB lineage: Bacteria > Bacteroidota > Bacteroidia > Flavobacteriales > Flavobacteriaceae > Flagellimonas > Flagellimonas aequoris. The sequence goes on from NZ_QXFJ01000023.1 coordinate 404,650, forward strand.
CGGAGCTGAATATGTGGATTATACTGCAAAAGCTAAAGCCGACCTTAGAAAAATTTCAGATTTAGGGCTGGAAGCTTTACCTGTCTGCATTGCAAAAACTCAAAAATCACTATCTGACAATCCCAACTTGTTGGGTAGACCCAAAGATTTTATCATCACCGTACGCGAAATTGAAATTGCCGTTGGGGCCGGATTCCTCATTCCCATCACGGGGGACATCATGCGAATGCCAGGTCTGCCGGCACATCCCTCTTCGGAAGGTATCGACATTAACGATGAGGGGGAAATTACAGGTCTTTTCTAAAAATTAGATTTTTTGTAGCCAGTAGCGCATATCCACTTCTTTGGCGATGATATCCTTCACCTCGGAAAGTTTCACGCGTTTTTGCTCCATAGTATCCCTGTGGCGAATGGTCACGGTATCGTCTTCCAACGTTTGATGGTCTATGGTCACACAGAAAGGGGTCCCTGCTGCATCTTGACGACGGTAACGACGACCCACGGCATCCTTTTCATCATAATCCACGTTGAAGTCCCATTTGAGTTCATCCACTAATTTTTGCGCCACTTCAGGCAGTCCGTCACGTTTGAGCAACGGCAGAACAGCCACTTTGTTCGGGGCCAAAACTGCGGGAATTTTCAATACGGTACGGGTTGTACCGTTCTCAAGTTCTTCTTCCTGTAATGAATTGGAGAACACGGCCAAGAACATACGATCCAAACCAATAGAGGTTTCGAGCACATAGGGCACGTAGCTTTCATTCAATTCTGGGTCGAAGTACTGTAATTTTTTTCCTGAATATTTCTCGTGATTTCCCAAATCGAAATCGGTACGGGAGTGGATTCCTTCCAACTCCTTGAATCCGAACGGGAACTTGAATTCGATATCGGCAGCGGCATCCGCGTAGTGGGCCAACTTCTCATGGTCGTGGAAACGGTAATTATCGGCTCCCATTCCTAAAGAGAGGTGCCACTTCATTCGCTTTTCCTTCCAAGCCTCATACCACTCCATTTGGGTGCCCGGCTTGATGAAGAACTGCATCTCCATCTGTTCAAACTCCCGCATACGGAAAATGAACTGACGGGCAACGATCTCATTACGGAAGGCTTTTCCGGTTTGCGCGATCCCGAAAGGAATCTTCATCCTTCCGGTTTTTTGTACGTTCAAAAAATTGACAAAGATACCTTGGGCAGTTTCAGGCCTTAGGTACAGGTCCATGGCACTATCGGCAGAAGCACCCAATTTGGTGCCGAACATGAGGTTGAACTGCTTTACATCCGTCCAATTCTTGGAACCTGAAATAGGACAAACGATCTCCAATTCCTCGATTAAAGCTTTCACATCTGCCAAATCCTCTTTTTCCAAGGATCTCGCCATACGTTTTAGGATGGTGTCGGCCTGCGCCTGGTAATCCATCACCCTTTGGTTGGTGGATAAAAACTGTTCTTTGTCAAAACTGTCACCAAAACGCTTTTCGGCCTTGGCCACTTCCTTTTCGATCTTCGCTTCGATCTTGGCCACATGGTCCTCGATCAAAACATCGGCACGGTATCTTTTTTTGGAATCCTTATTATCGATCAGCGGATCGTTGAAGGCATCTACATGGCCGGAGGCCTTCCAAGTGGTGGGATGCATAAAAATGGCGGCGTCGATGCCCACGATGTTCTCATTGAGCTGCACCATGGCCTTCCACCAATATTCGCGTATGTTCTTCTTCAGCTCGGCACCGTTCTGACCGTAATCATACACTGCGCTGAGTCCGTCATATATCTCACTGGATTGGAACACATATCCGTATTCCTTCGCGTGGGAGATAACCTTCTTAAAAATGTCTTCCTGATTTGCCATTGGGCAAAAATAGAATTTTACCCAAAAAGAAATGCCTTATTTTAACTGAAATTCGGAGGTGGCCAGCAATCTTTCGTCCTCAAAAACATTGAGGGTATAGATTCCCTCTGCCAAAGATCCCTCGGGAACGGTAATGGCATCGCAAATACTGATTTCCTTTCCAGTATACACGATTTCCACTTTTTTACTGTAGATATTGCCACTCACCGAAATGGTATTGGCATTGTCCTCGATTACGGCCATGTTGGGATCCAAGAATTGCAAGTACAGCACTTTAATGTCCCCTTTGGTGTTGGGGTCGCTCAAAACAGTGACACAGCCCCTCAATTTTTCAATGGTGGAGGCCTTATTGGTCTTGATGGGCCTACCTGCCCTTAATCGGAATCCACTACCCTCTGCATCCTGAAGCTTTAAATAACTTTTTATACGCAGTTCACGGGCCAGTTCCTGGGTGGTTTCTCGAAGCAAGGACTCCGTTCGTTCCATACTTTTGGTCCTGCCACGTAAATCTTCCAACTGTTTTATGGTCTCGTCATACTTACTGGCCAACAAGCTGTTGTTGTACCTGAGGAAGTTGTTCTTGAGCTTGAGACTATCGAACTTAAGTTCCAATTTGCGAAGTTCTTTGCGGGTCTCCTTCAATTTCGTAATATTGAAGTTCAACCTTCCCACAGAATCCAATAATTGCTGGACCTTGAACCTCGAGGTCTGCAGTTCAATTTCATTGACTTCGTTGAGTCCGGAAAGTCTGTCCACTTCCGCCCTCATCAAGGTCAGGTCTTTGACCAAAAGTGATTTTTCCTGCTCGAGGAAAACCATTTGGTTCTTGGATTGGGCATAACTATAGTAGAAGGCAATCAGAATACCCACAATCACCGCGACCAGCGCAGCAAAGATAATCTTGTAGTTGAAGGTGTTATCTTGGGGGTTCATGGGTTGACAGACTACTCTTAACGTATATAAGATTTGATACCAAAAAGGTTGGCTAAGATAATAAACGAGATTAACAACATCCTATTGCCTAGGGTATGTTTTGGATGTAATACCCAATTATTTAGGGGAGAAAGCATCCTGTGTGCCGTTTGTCGACATGATGTGCCACTCACCGATCATAACTACCTAGAAGAAAATGCGGTAGACCGCATATTTTATGGCAGAATTCCCATAAAAAAGGCTGCTTCCTTCACTTTTTTTTCAAAAAACGGGTTGATCAAGAACCTATTGCACTGGTTAAAATACAAAAATCAGGAGCAAATCGGTGGCTTTTTAGGGGATTGGTGCGGCGCTCAATTGAAGAATGATCTCGGTCTAGATAACATTGAGGTGGTAATTCCCGTTCCCCTCCATCCCAAAAAACTTAAAAAAAGGGGCTATAACCAGGTAGCACTTTTTGCCCAAAAAATTGCCGAGAACATCCATGCCGAATACCGGGATGATGTTTTGCTGAAAGTGATCAATACCAAGACCCAGACCAAAAAGGACCGACAATTGCGATGGGAAACCTCCAAAGAAGCTTTTGTGCTGAATCCCAAAGCAGAAATCAACTTCCGTCATGTACTGTTGGTTGATGATGTAATCACCACGGGGGCCACCATTGAAATCTGTACAAGGACGCTTTTGGAACAACATAATCTTGAAATTTCGGTTCTAAGCATGGCCATGGTCCCGTAGGGTTAAATTTTATTAATGGTTTGTCCCATTTTTCAAATTAGTTGTTTCTTTGTTCCACATTGATTTTTGGGCATGGTGTACATAAAAAAAATGTTGGGACTTCTTTTTATCTTCTTTATGGTACTGGCCCTTTGGCAGTGTGCCAAAAGGGGTTCGCCAACCGGAGGCCCAAAAGATGTGACCCCGCCAAAACTCGTTCGTGCCGAGCCTGAAAATTTTACCATCAACTTTAAGGAAAAGAAAATACGGCTCTATTTTGATGAGTTGATCAAACTACAGGATGTGCAGAACCAATTGGTCGTTTCCCCTCCTTTTAAAAACGCGGCCGAAATAACCCCACAAGGTACTCCAAGCAAATATATAGAGTTAATCATCAAGGATACCCTTCGGGAAAATACTACCTATACCATCAATTTTGGACAAAGCATACAGGACAATAATGAGGGCAACCCTAACAGTTTCCTTACCTATGTGTTCTCCACCGGCGATTATATCGATTCCCTTTCGGTTTCCGGAGCCGTAAAAGATGCCTTTAATCGAAAGGCAGACGAATTTATCAGCGTGATGTTGTATGAAATGGACAGCACCTATACCGATTCCACCATTTATAAAAGTCCGCCCCTTTATATTACCAATACCGGAGATAGCCTGCCTTTCTTTGAGCTGAAAAACCTTAAGGCGGGCAACTATGCGCTCTTTGCCTTGAAAGATGCCAATAAGAACAATATGTACAACCAAGGCCAGGATAAGATCGGTTTTTTACAGGATACCGTGACCATTCCCACGGACTCCATTTATTTGTTGACGCTCTTCAAGGAAATATCAAATTACAAGGCTTCCGTGCCCAGTTTTGTGGCCAAGAACAAGATCATCTTTGGCTATCAAGGGGATTATAGGGACATGAAGATCGAAACGTTGACTGCCCTACCGGATTCGGTAAAGACCTTGATTTTGAAGGAGCGCGACAAGGACACCCTGAATTTTTGGATAACCCCGACCGATCTGGACTCCATCATATTTACGGTTTCCAATGAAAAGTTGGAGGCCATTGACACGTTTACCGTCAAGACCCGGAATTTACCTTTGGACTCCTTAAAAGTTTCCTCCAGTACAAGGGGAAAGTTCAACCCGGAGGATACTTTCAGTATATTGGCCAGCACTCCAATACAACAACTGGATACCAGTAAAATCTCCTTTAAAGTCAGCGACTCCATCCCCGCAGACTACTCGTTCAGTCTGGACTCTTTGGAAAATAAAATCGACTTTGATTTTGAAACGGAACCCAATCAAAAGTATTCGTTTTCCTTGCTGCCAGGCGCCATTACGGATTTCTTCGGGATTGCGAACGATACATTGGACTATAATCTTTCCACAGGAAGTTTGGCCGATTATGGGGTTTTGAGAATCAGGCTTGGAGGGGAGGTAACGTATCCGGTAATCGTACAATTGACCAACGAAAAGGGTGAAATGCAACGTGAGATAATGGCAACGGAATCACAGGTTTTTGAGTTCAACAACCTTGAACCCGGCAATTATGTGGCCCGTGTTATTTTTGATGAAAATGGAAACGGAATATGGGACACGGGAAGTTACCTTCAAAAAAGCCAGCCAGAACGCATCAGTTATTACCCTGGTCTGATTGAAATACGGGCGAATTGGGAAAAGGAGGAAAATTTTATCCTTTCAAACTAAAATCGTCCCGATCCTCTAAAAATTTCAGCTTTTGTCTTGTTGAAACAATATGCCCCTTGTCCAAAGTGGCGTATAGAATTTCTTCACCTTCCGAAAAGGCAAGTTGCTTCCCCAACACATCATACACGGCACTATGTCCTGGATAATCATATCCCAAATCATCCTGGCCTATACGGTTTACACCAACACAGTAGGACAGATTTTCTATGGAACGGGCTTTGAGCAAGGTGTCCCAAGCCTCTATTCTGGGTTTAGGCCAATTGGCCACATAAACCAACACATCGTAATCTTCGGTATTCCTGGCCCACACAGGGAATCGGAGGTCATAACAGATCAGCGGACAAATTTTGAAACCCTTATATTCCAATATCAATTTTTCCTCGCCTGCCTTATACACTTTGTCCTCACCTGCTAGGGTGAAAGTATGCTTCTTATCATAAGTCTTGGTTTCACCGTTGGGATATACGAAGAACAACCGATTAAAAAACTGGTCCTCTTCCTGAAAAATGATACTTCCCATGATGGCACTTTCGGTTTTTTCGGCCATCGATTTCATCCATGCTACCGTAATATCGCCTTCCTCTGCTTCTATTTTTTGAGGAGCCATGGTAAACCCAGTAGTGAACATCTCAGGGAGGATGATCAAATCCGTATCCTTGGAAACCGTATTTATTTTTTCCTCGAACATTTTTCTGTTGTCTTCCGGATTTTCCCAATGGAGGTGGGATTGGATCAATGCTATTGTAATGTGTTGGGACATGGTATCAATCAAAATATGTTTTAGGTTCCACTGATGTTGCCGTTTGGAACAAATCCTTTAATTGGCTCTCCAAAATACGTTCTTCGGAAAGTTCGGGAAGATTATCCAAAGAAAAGAAGTTTGCATCGAGAATGTCGAAACCTGGTTTCATTTCTCCCCCGATAATCCTGCAATGGAAGATAATCTTATAAACATAGTTAGGGGCGGGCGGATGTGGATGCATCCGTTTATCATATACCGCCAGTAATCTAACAACCTCAGCTATAATGCCCGTTTCTTCCTCTATTTCCTTCACCACAATTTCTGATGGGGTACTGCCAATGTCCGCCCAACCTCCGGGAATACTCCATTTGCCATCCAGGCTTTCCTTCGCCATTAAAATCTCATCTTTTTCGTTGAGAACAAATCCTCTGACATCCACCTTAGGGGTTGGATAGTCTTCTTGCGGCATGAAAAAATTTTCAAGAACACCAATCGGTGTATCACTGATTCCCTCCAAAAGTTTGAAACTTATCTGTTTTAATTCTTCATACCGCTCCCGATCGTAGGGGTCTTGGGCATAAATCAATCCTATCTCCGAGATGGCCTTGATCCGTTTAAAAATATTGAGCTGTTCCGTTGGGTCCATTCTGATTTATCTGTTCTGCATAAGCGCAACCAAAGTTTGGGTTCCTTGTTCCCTGGCATGGTCCAAAGCCGTTTTTCCCTTCGCGTCCTTTATAGCTACATCAGCACCATGTTCCAATAACAAGGCTACCATATCTTCCCGATTGAAGGTTACGGCGTAGATCAAACATGTGGCACCCATGGCATTTTTGTGGTTCACATCTGCTCCTGCTTGGATCAATTGTGCTGCGATTTCCACATATCCTTTAAAGCAAACACCCATCAAAGCGGTGTTTCCAGAACCGTCCTTAGCATCTACCTGTGCACCTTTTTCCAGCAAAAGATTTACCATATCCAGATGTCCGTAATAGGCAGCTAACAAAAGTGGTGTAGAACCTCGTTGATCTCTGGATTCCAATAGTTTGGGGTTTTCATCCAAAAGCATTTTCAAGGCCTTTAGATTGCCACTTCGTATATAATTAAAGAAGTCCTCGGTACTGTCCATATTGGTATTGAAAGTTATAAAAAAACTGCCATAACCGTTGCGGTCATGGCAGCCTTATTTCATTAAAATACTATTGTTCTTCCTTGAACTGACCTGATCAAGCCAAATCGAAGCGATCTAGGTTCATTACCTTGGTCCATGCGGCCACAAAATCCTTTACAAATTTCGCTTTGCCGTCTTCGGAAGCATACACTTCGGCCAAGGCACGCAAGATGGAATTGGAACCAAACACCAAGTCTACTCGGGTACCGGTCCATTTAAAATCCCCTGTGCTTCGGTCACGACCTTCATAAAGTGATTTTTCTTCGTTGGCAGCCTTCCACTCGGTAGACATATCAAGCAAGTTCACAAAGAAATCGTTGCTCAATACCCCGATATTATCGGTAAGTACACCATGTCTTGAACCTCCAAAGTTGGCCCCCAATACACGCAAACCACCTACCAAGGCAGTCATTTCAGGTGCGGTCAGGGTCAACAATTGGGCCTTGTCCAGCAACAAATGCTCGGCGTGTACCTTTACACCTTCCACCACATAGTTTCTAAAACCGTCATATGGTGTGTTCAAGTAATTTACGGATTCAATCTCGGTTTGCTCTTGACTTGCATCGTTACGCCCCGGAGTAAAAGATACTTCTGTTGCAACACCAGCATCGCTAGCAGCTTTTTCTACAGCGGCGCTACCGGCCAAAACGATCATATCGGCCAAGGAGATTTTTTTGCCTCCACTTGCTTTACTATTGAATTCATCTTTGATTCCTTCAAGAACCTTGATGGTTTTATCAGTGCCTTTGTTTACTTCCCAACTCTTCATCGGCTCCAAGTTGATACGGGCACCGTTGGCACCTCCACGTTTGTCACCACCACGGAAAGTTGCGGCAGATGACCAAGCAGTGTATACCAAATCAGAAACTGAAAGACCGGATTCCAAAACTTTGGCTTTCAATGCTTTTATATCGGCGGCATCCACCAAAGTGTAGTCCACTGCTGGAATAGGATCTTGCCAAATCAATTCTTCTTTAGGTACTTCAGGGCCCAAGTAACGGGAAAGAGGTCCCATATCACGGTGGGTCAATTTAAACCACGCACGTGCGTAAGCATCTGCAAAAGCTGCAGGGTCTTCATAGAATTTACGTGAAATTTTTTCATAGGCAGGATCAAAACGCAAGGACAAGTCAGTCGTCAACATGGTTGGCTTCCTGTTTGGTCCCCCAAATGGATCAGGGATAATAGCCTCGGCATTAGAAGCTACCCATTGGTGTGCTCCTGCTGGAGATTTGGTCAATTCCCATTCATATTCGAACAAGAACTTAAAGAAATCGTTGCTCCATTTTACAGGTGTGGATGTCCAGATCACTTCCAATCCAGAAGTAAAGGCATCCGGACCTTTTCCGGAACCATTTTTATTCTCCCATCCAAAGCCTTGTGATGCCAAATCTGCCGATTCAGGATCAGCATCCATCATTACTTTATCACCAACTCCATTACCGTGCGTTTTTCCGATGGTGTGACCTCCAGCAATCAATGCTACGGTTTCTTCATCGTTCATGGCCATGCGCTCAAAAGTTTCACGGATGTCATGTGCGGCGGCTACGGGATCGGGATTACCGTCCGGGCCTTCTGGGTTCACATAGATCAATCCCATTTGCACGGCTGCCAATGGATTCTCAAGATCGCGCTCTTCCTTATTATGAGAGTATCGGCTATTCGGTGTATCGCTCGTAGCCAACCATTCGGTTTCGTTACCCCAATATACATCTTGGTCTGGTTCCCATACATCTTCACGACCTCCTGCAAAACCGAAGGTTTTGAAACCTGCTGATTCCAAAGCTACGTTTCCAGCCAAAATCATAAGGTCTGCCCAAGATATTTTCTGACCATATTTTTGTTTGATGGGCCATAACAAACGACGGGCTTTATCCAAGCTTACGTTGTCTGGCCATGAGTTAAGGGGGGCAAAACGTTGTTGACCACGTCCACCGCCACCACGACCATCTTGAACACGATAGGTACCGGCACTGTGCCATGCCATACGGATGAACAAACCGGCATAGCTGCCAAAATCGGCAGGCCACCAATCCTGAGAATCGGTCATGACATCCAAAAGGTCTTTTTTCAAGGCTGCGTAATCCAGCTTTTTAAATTCTTCGGCGTAGTTGAATTGCTCTCCTAGCGGATTAGATTTTTCAGAGTGTTGACTCAAAAGTTCCAACTTCAATCGGTTTGGCCACCAATCTGCATTTTGTGTACCTCCTCCGGCAACTTCGCTCAAAAACGGACATTGACTTGCATCTGCCCCGTTTGCCATTTCTTTACTCATGATAGTATGTTGTTTATAGATTTTTTCTTCTTCTAAAAATACAAAATTGGCCGTCAACAGCATAGATAATTCATATTAAAATACTATTAAAACATAAATGTTTTCTATGATTTAAATCATTGCTTATTTGAATTTTCAATGTTTGGGGATTCCTTAACATTTATTGGGAAAGTCTTGCCACAATGAGGGTCAACCATTTTCTACCTTTGGATAAACACTAAAAAACAAGATACCATGAAAATGATAAAAACCGTTGCGCTAACTGCTCTCTTGTTAATGGGGACCGTTGGCTTTGCACAGAATAAAAAGGACCGAAAAATAATGGACGATGCCGTAAAGGCCAAGACCAAGCTTTTGGAAGCCGATTCTGGATTGGAACATTTTTTTGACAAATCTGCCGGATATGTCATCTTCCCCAATGTGGGCAAGGGTGGCTTTATTATCGGTGGTGCATCTGGAAATGGGGTGGTCTACGAAAACGGGGATGCCATTGGGATGGCCAACCTTAAAAAATTGAACATTGGCCTACAAGCTGGTGGACAGGCCATTATTGAGGTCATCTTTTTTGAGACCGATACGGATTTACAACGCTTTACCGAAGGGAAGTTCGAGTTTGCCGCGGAGACCTCTGCCGTGGCCCTAAAATCCGGAATTGCCTTTAATGCCAAATACAAGGACGGCGTGGCCGTATTTGCCCTGCCCAAGGCCGGACTGATGGCCGATGCCTCTGTGGGTGGGCAAAAGTTTGGCTACAAAGCCTTCTAGAAAATTTTACCAAGAAGAAAAGCCCCAAACTTTGGGGCTTTTCTTTTTTAACTCACTCCTATCAATCCCTCAAACCAGGGGTAAAATCCTGCGGGGCGTTTTGAGGCAGTTTTATGGTGCCCGCATCACCGGTATCGTTAAATAGGGTCCATTCTGAAAAGGTGTAAATCGGGCTACCTTCTATAATGTTTGAATTTCTAACAGCCCGCCCGTCCTCAAACTCATGATTGGTATTGGAACCATCCTCACCAACCACTCCAAACACATCGATAATAGTTCCGAATGGGTCTACCAGTTCCAAATTGTCATCTCCATTGGAATCGGCCGGGCTATTGGTAGAAACCCCCAAGTCCGGAGCAAACCCATACACCAATTGAAATTCCTCGGCATTGGGTGAAATCACCAAAGTGCTTTCCGCACCGATGATCAATCCTGATAAATCAATGGTGGAACTCACTTCCGTTCCATCATTGGTGTAGCGACGAAGGGTCCACTTGTTCAAATCCAAGGGTTCGGAAGAGGAGTTGTACAATTCTACAAAACGTGCCCCTGAGTTGTTGTCCGGATCGGCCAACTCGGAGATAAAAATTTGGTTCGAGGTGAATTCTGTAATGATTTCCGGGCAGCGATCATTTGTAAAATCTATATCCTCCAAACTTCGAATAATCAGTTGGGGGTTTTTACCATCCCTGACCAAAATTCCAGTTATGGAACCATTGCCATCAGGAAGAATTTCAGATTGAAAATCGGCATATCCGCTATTGAGCAAAACCGTTTGATTTTCTTCGCAATCCTGAAGGTGCCGTTCGGTTTCTTCTGTGGCAACAGCAAAGGGTTCTCCCAATTCATCATCCACAACTTCCAAGTCAACCAATTGTACCAAAATATTTAGAGGGAGAGTGTCCAAAGCTGAAATTGTGGTCAAAAGAGGTTCTACATTTTCCTTACCATCACAAGCTACCCAAACATGCTCAAAAACTTTTTGGTTGGGCAATCTGCCGATGGAAAGACTTCCAAACGAAGAAAAAGCACTTCCCAATCTGATGTTCCCTTCCTTATTGACCATATAGAGATCCTTCAGTTTGAGAAAAACCTTGCCTCCTTCGGGATATACCAGATGGGATTGTCGTATATCCACTTCCAGTTGCAGACCGTAAGTAGGTTTGGATGGTTTATCTTGAATGAAAAGGGTGCTGAAAAAATTTCCAGCCTTATCCGAAGAAATCACATAACCTTCCAAAATCAAGCTGTCCTTAATTTGTGTGACCTCCTCTGTGGAAAGAGAATCCAATTCCACAAAATTGATGTTGGCCTTCAAGTCGGTATTGCAATTTTCCTTTGGAGCATCAAAATCGGAACTTTCTACACAGGAAAACATCAACAGTAACAATATACCTACTATGGCAAAAACTAAATTTTTCATGTTCTCAAGATTTAAAAGCTTATTGCTAGATTTAAAAAATAGGTGCGCCCGTAGCTGTACCAATATTTTGGTCCAAAAGAGGGAACCCCGCTTAGGTTATCCTTTTGCATCTGCCCAAAATTCCCGTTGCGGCTTTGTTCATAGCCGCCCGTCCTAAAAACCGAATCAAAGAGATTGCTGACACTGGCAAAGGCACTGATATATTTTTTGCCCCAAAGCCATGATTTCCCACCCACCAGATTCAACAGATAGATATCCTCCATCTTTTTCTGCTGAAGCAGTTTAGCCAAATTTTCATCGGTAGCATCAGGGAATTGCTCCCCAGTTTCAGGATCCAACAAAAAGCTCTGGGTTCGGGTAATAGTGGAAAGGTTGATATAATTCTCGGTGAGATAATTGGCAGTCGCTCCAACCCACCAATATTTGGGCGATCGATACTCAACCCCTACTGCCAAGGCCATTTGCGGACCTTGCGCCAATCGTAAATCCTTCAATTTGGCAATTCCCAAATCTTCAGTTCCTTCGGTGGCGATAAGGTCTTCTTCGGAACCAGATGTATCAAAATTAATCTGAACCGAAGGGTCACTGGCATACACATAACTTCCCACATTGCCCGCAAGATTCACCTTCACACTAGAAGATGCCTCGTATTGAAACCCAAACTCAATACCCTTATGGAGCTTGTCCAGCCCTGTAATCACCTCTTGCACAAAATCGGAACCCAGTCCAGAATCCACAAAGAAGAAATTGATATCTGTCGTATTCATAAACCGAGTGTAAAAAGCGGTCACGCGGCCAGTGAATGAGGGTAAGCGAACAAAATAACCGAGATCTACCGTGGTAATGGTCTCCTTTAGTAGGTCAGGCACCACCTCGTTATGTTCCCTCGGATTGATAAAAATGTTCTGGACCACCGGGGGCCGTTCCAATTTGGCTGCACTTGCCGTTAACCAATGTCTGCCGGTGATGAAATAGGAAAATCCTCCTTTCAAGCCAAGACCTGAAAAGGCAACCTTTTCACTTGGGCCAAAAGAGTTTTCCAAATAACGTTCGTTGGTGAAAAGCCCGTTTCGCTGCACATTGAAACTAGTAATGGAAGCCGATGCAAAACCGTTCCATTTCTTGGCCGAGTAAGCCAACTGACCAAATCCTTCTAATTGTGCAACATTAAATTCGTAACTGTAGTTGATAATCTCCCCTTCCATTTTTTGAAGATTTCCATCAACATCATTCAAAGTATTGGAGAAGGTGTCCATATCCTCATAATATTCCGAACCCATCATATCGGTAATCTCGGCGTAGTTTTCAGATACTAGTTTTCGATAATTTACTCCCCCGCCAAACTGAAAACGTTCACTAAGGTGATAGTCAAAACTGGTGACAGCGGTAATAGTTTTGTCTTCCACCATATCGTCATAAAGAAGGTAGGCCGCATTTCCATTGTTGTTGGCATTGGCATCATACAATTGGTTCCAAGACCATTGTGGATTTTCCAAAAATGCTTCTCGGGCCAAGCTGGCGTTAAAAAAATCGGCTCCTAATGAACTGTTGACGTGGTAACTGGGCAAATAGCGATAATAAGTAGGATCTGGATTCGGAGCATTGTAATACCCCAATCTACCCTTGGAATAGGTCCCAGTTTGAAAGGACGCTCCGAGCGTCCAGTTCAGTTTTTCGGTTTCCAAGGTGTAGTTCAGAAGAAAAAGGGGCTCAAAAATATCGCGTTCACGCGAATTTCTGATTTTGCCATCCTGCTCTCCCCAATATGGGTTGTATTGATTTCCCATCAATTCAAAAACCTCTTCCGTCAACGCTGCGGAACGGCCTCTCCGGTTTCGGGCCAAAATTGCGGAAAACGAAATACTGTTCTGCTGATTGGGTTGATATTCAAAGGCTCCAAAAAATGAATAGGCATCGTACAGGGTACCCTCAACATATCCTTCGTTGGCCCATCTTCGAGAAGCGGACATCGAATAAGCCAGACCGCTTTTTTCCAGCCCTGAGTTATACGTGGCCATGACCCGTCCACGATAAGTTCGGTTAGACATGGAAGAAGAAACACGCAAACCAGGCCGCATTCCCGACGGTCGGGTATCAATATTGGTGTTTCCCAAAATACCTCCAAATGTATAAGGATTCCTTTCGAGCGCATTGGTATATTCCTGATTGCGAATCACATCGTTGAGTCCGCCCCAGTTGTTCCATTGGGGTCTACCATCAATAAATTTGTTCATGGGAATACCATTAATCAACACCACCCCATTTTGTGAATCGTACCCCCGAACCTTAAAAAAAGCCTGACCAAAATCGAAGGCGGCCCGGCTCAAATAAATGTCCCTAGTAGACTGTAATAGTCCGGAAACTCCTGAAATGGAGGTATCCTCATCGGAAAGTTCCACATCGGTAAGGGTGATAAGGTTATCCGTTTTTTCCAAAACAATATCCCTATCCAAGTAGACGGAACCTAAATCAATCGGATTCCCATCCAGAAATAAGGAATACTTTTTTGGAACAAAATCCTGGGCGGTAAACACCAAGACCTGTTCACCAGAAATCAGGGTTTCCATCTCGAATTTTCCTTCGGAATCGGTTGTAAATGTTTTTGAAGTGCCTTCAAAGGCCAAGGAAATGTTGGGAATAGGCACATTGATACCCCGTTCCAGAACATTTCCCTTGATTACTGTACCTTGCTGACCGAAAAGATTGGGGCCACAACAAAGCACAGCCAAGAGCATAGCTGTTCTCATAACTTTAGTAGGTTAATTAAATAAAAAGGGGTTGTAATTGCTGTACAAACTGCGAAAAGCGAACAATCTTACTTATTTTTGTAGGAAATTCAAAATAGAATGCGATTATTAATATGCCTACTTGTATTAATATCGACCTCACTACATGGACAAGAGTCCAAAACGTTTACCCTTAGAACCATTGCGTTCTACAATTGTGAAAATCTGTTCGATACGGAGAACGATTCGCTCACCTTTGATGACGACCGTACCCCTGACGGCAGTTACCACTGGACCCAGGAACGGTATCGGAAAAAGGTAGAAAACCTTTCGAGGGTGCTGGCACAAATCGGTGAAGAGACTTCCAAAACTTCGCCGGATGTTATCGGTCTATGTGAAGTGGAGAACCGCAAAGTGGTGGAGGACCTCGTGCATCATCCCAATCTTTTGGAGAAGGGCTATGAAATCATCCATTTTGATTCGCCAGATGAGCGGGGCATTGATGTGGCGCTGTTGTACAAATCCTCCTCGTTTTTACCCACTTCCTTCAAAAGTCATCGGCTCTTACTTTTTGATGATATGGGAGAGCGCAAATATACCCGAGACCAATTGGTTGTGGGTGGCATCATGGATGATGAAGAACTCTACTTTATTGTAAATCATTGGCCATCCCGAAGGGGTGGACCGGCTAAAAGTCAACCGTTCCGGGTGCGGGCCGCCTTGTTGAACAAGCGTATCATCGACTCGGTACGAACACTGAATCCCGATGCCAAGATCATTGCCATGGGTGATTTAAATGATGACCCCATAGACAATAGTTTAAAAGTAATATTGAAAACCAAGGCCAAAGCAAATCAACTAGATAGTGTAAGTCTGTTCAATCCCATGGAAAGTTTGTTCCGAAAAGGCATCGGCTCCTTGGCCTATGGAGACAAATGGAACCTTTTTGACCAAATTTTCATGACTCCCAACTTGGTGACCAAAAACAGGGAAGGCCTATCCTTCTGGAAAGCGGGCATCTTTTCTGCTCCTTTCCTCAAAACAGAGAAGGGAAGGTACAAAGGTTATCCGTTGCGGACATATTCAGGAGGTACCTACACGGCAGGGTATAGCGATCACTTTCCTGCTTATGTGTTTTTAATCAAGGAAGTTGAATGAGATTCCTGCTTTCGCAGGAATGACAACTTTACCCCAACCACTGGCTCCAGGGAATACGGCTCAAGATCAACAAAAGGCCAAGACCGTAGAAAATGGTAATGGTCTTGAACTTTTTATCGCTCTCCATAAACTTTTTGTGTCTGGACCAACCAATGGTGATCAAGGCCAATGCGATGATATTGATAAAGGGGTGCTCCACGGCCAAAAGACGGGCAGGGGCATTTAAACCACTCATTCCCAATGCCTGAATGGCCTTTAAACCGTTGGCAGAGATAAAATAGAGGACCAACCCCACCAATAACTGGATATGGCTCAATATCAAAGCAAAAAGGCTAATACGAAGGTCCTTATGCATGGTGAAGTCTTTTTTGCCCATCCAGCCCAAAAGAGCATTGATTACGGCCACGATCAGGACTGCCAAAACAACATAGGCCAAATAGGAGTGTAGGTTCTTTATAATTTCCATGTGGTATAGTTTGTGGTTTTAAAAGTACGGATTTTAAGCATAAAAAAACCCTGCCGATCGGCAGGGTTTTAATTATTTATCAGGTTCGGATTAGAAATCGTAACGTAAGGTTACGTTCCAAGTTCTACCCAATCCAAAATATCCTTGGTTGGAAACATTGATTCCTTTGTAAGTCTCATCACCAGCCTCAACAAAGTTGGCCGTAGTAAGTTCAGAGAGATAAATGTGGTTCAAAACGTTGTTCATGTTGGCCCTGATCTTCAACTGTTTTGACTTATCGATTCCTAAAGGCATATTGAAGGTCACACCAGCATCCAATACGCTGAAAGTTGGCAATTTCAAGTTTTCCTTGATGGCTCCAACATCAGAGTAAAGATCACTGTAATACCTCCAGTCAGAATCCACAGAGAACATTTTGTTTATTCTGTAGGCAAATCCAAGACCTCCTGAAGTCTGTGCAGCACCACCTACTTTTCCACCATCATAATCAATGGTTTCAGTACTGATAACGTTCCTGTTCTCATCGGTTATTTGGGTAACGGCATTTCCCTTATAGATCCAGTCACCAATGGAAGCAAAACCGTTGATGGATAGTCCATTGATCGGTCTATATTTAAAATCTACTTCTACCCCCGTATGCAATTGCTCCGTACCGAAGTTTGAAGTGTAGGTCACCACATCATCCTCTACGGTAGAACTTGAAGCTACTCTGTCTTTCCAAGAAGTTCTGTACAAGTTGACATTCGCAGAGAACATAGAGCTAGAGAATCCGTAGCCAGCTTCCAAACCAAAAATTTTCTCGTTTTTGGTCAATGGGTTTACTTGATTGGTAAAGTTCAAGTAGATATTGTCATGATATGGTTGACGGTTATAATAGCCAACATTGGCATAAAAACTATGTTGTGAAGTTGGGTTGTAGCTAAAACCACCTTTTGCATTGTACCCAAAATTGTTCACTTTTTCCGAATCAACCCCAGGCACTATACCCGCAGGCAAAGGTTCTCCTGTCCATTGAGGCGAAGTACCATTGATCAAAGACTCGTCAGCATATTGGTAATGGTCAAATCTTTGGTGATATTGGTTGGAAACAGACCCTTGGAAAAAGGTAGAGAATGTATCTGTAGCATATTCCAACTGTGTAAACAAACCACCGTAAGAAATGCGCTCATCATTGCTGTATCCTATTTTCTGGTCTTCTGGATATGATGTAAAGGCAGCTTCCCATGCAGAAGGCTTGAAGGTCTCCGTGGCCGTTACAAACTTATAGGTTCCATATGTTCCATAAGGTTCATGGTTGTTGTTCTGATCTCTCAAACGGATGTTATCTGTCCAAGAATTCAATCCATGAAAATTAGAAACTACCCTAAAGTGCTTTCCATAATAGGTCCTTAAATCAAAACCAACGTTCCAGGTCAAATTATCACCAAGTTGCTTTTCAAGGTTTGAAATCAACCCATACCAGTTATGCAAGTTCATGGATGAACGGGTAATGTAAGAAGGCTCAGAACCAAAGTTTATAGCATCACCACCGGTAACAGCAGCATTCTGGGCATAAATGGCATCATAATCGATACGTCCCTCAGCAGTTCTGATTCTGTTACCCAAGTTTCCGGTTCCACCACCGTTACCCCAAGAAGCATAAAGCACTGTCGAAAGGTTTGTGGTTTCGTTAATCTTCCAGTCCCAGTTCAAGTTAGCAACCGGCTTGTGGTAAAAGTTCCTTCTTTCGGTCATGTATTGACCTTGGTAAGTACCCCAGTTGTTGTTATACCTTCTTCCGTATTCCAAATAAGAAGAAATGGACTTGGTGAAGTTTTGATCGTGGAACTGTGGGGCTCCTGTAATCAAAAAGTTGAACCCGTGGTTGTCGTTGGGTCTGTAACCTACAGATATAAAATAGGTTTGCCCTTCTCCGAAGTTTCCTTCGTTGTAACCATCACCTTGCCAGTGAGATAGCATAACACTCGTACCCCATCCTTTATCGGAGATACCGGTATTGTAGCCAGCAGAAGTTTTAATGTAGTTGTTGTTTGCAACTGTTGCGTAACCAAAACCACCTTCGTTCATTTCAGTTGCCTTGGTCACAAAGTTCACCGTACCACCCACAGAAGAAATGGCCAATTTGGAAGAACCTAGACCCCTTTGAACCTGAATACCCGAGGCAATATCATTTATACCGGACCAGTTGGACCAGTACATCAAACCATCTTCCATACCGTTGATCGGCTGTCCGTTCAAAAGGAAAGCGGTGTTATCTTGCTCAAAACCCCTTACCCTCATGTTGGTATCACCAAATCCACCTGCCTGTCCTGAAACGTAAACGGAAGGTGTGTTCACCAAGGTCATGGTAACATCCTGGGTACCAATTTTCTCCTGAATGATCTTTACCGGAACCGAAGAAACGGCGATTGGGGTCTTCCTGTCCGTTGCAAGGTCAATAATACCTGTACCAACAACAACAACCTCACCCAACTCTTCCGCGTCGGGAAACAAAGAAATGGTCCCCAAGCTACCAGTGGTAGTAAATTGGACATTCTTGGATACAAATCCGATGTAAGAAATAATTAAAGTTCCAGAACTTTGGCTAACCTCCAAAGTGAAATTTCCATCAAAATCAGTTGATGTCCCTGTGCTCGTTCCCTTAACCATTACAGTAGCTCCAGGAAGAGGGCCGCCTAGCTCTCCATCTACGACCGTACCCGAAAGGGTTCCTTGAGAAAATGCCATTGCGGACATCAATAAAGCCGCAAAAGCCAAGTAGATTCTTTTCATTTAATTCAGTGTTTAAGTGTTTAATTAGCGCTGCAAATGTGATCCATTTTTGACACACTGCGATTAAGCCAAAGTTAAATAAGGCTAAGATACTTAACACAAAATTAACAAACAAAGTCGCCTGACAAACAATTGTTTAGGGTTTTTAACTAATAATAGAAACCTATCAATTTACTTTTTAAAATTTTGCAATAGATGCAATGTAGAAGTGTCGTGTTTGCCGATTTCTGAATTTTCAATATCGGTCAAAATATTTTTTGCCAATTGCTTTCCAAGTTCCACTCCCCACTGATCAAAACTAAAGATGTTCCAAACCACTCCCTGAACAAAAATTTTGTGCTCATAAAGGGCTATCAAGGCCCCCAAACTTTTAGGTGTAAGTTTTTGGATCAAGATGGTATTGGTGGGTTTATTGCCCTCAAATACCTTGAAAGGAAGTAAGGTTTCAATTTCAGTGGCCGAAAGGTTTTGATTTTCCAGTTCCTTCCTGACCTCTTCTGAAGTTTTTCCATTCATCAAAGCTTCTGTCTGGGCAAAGAAATTGGCCATTAACTTATTGTGATGGTCCACATCCCCATGGAGGGATTCTTTGTAGCCTATAAAGTCCGTTGGAATTAACTTGGTGCCTTGGTGGATCAACTGAAAAAAGGCGTGTTGGGAATTGGTTCCGGGCTCGCCCCAAATAATGGTCCCGGTTTGATGACCCACCCGGTTTCCGGCCCGATCCACACTTTTTCCGTTACTTTCCATAATACCCTGTTGTAAATAGGCAGAAAAACGGTGCAGGTACTGGGTATAGGGGATTATGGCCTCGGTTTCGGCACCATAAAAATTGTTGTACCACACGCTGATCATGGCCAACACCACCGGTATATTCTTGTTGAACGGAGCTTCCTTGAAATGTACATCCATTTCATGGGCGCCATCCAACAGTTCCTCAAAATGGTCATAGCCTACCGAGATAGCGATGGAGAGACCTACCGCGCTCCAAAGCGAAAAACGGCCTCCGACCCAATCCCACATGGGGAATACATTTTCGTCAGCAATCCCAAATTCGCTAATCTTTTCAAGATTGGTGGAAACTGCTGCAAAATGATGGGCGATATCTTTTTCCGAAGCGCTCTTTAAAAACCATTTTTTAATGGTAAGGGCATTCGTTAAAGTTTCTTGGGTAGTAAAGGTTTTGGAAACGATCACAAAAAGGGTGGTCTCTGGATTAAGTTCCTTCAACACCTCATACACAAGATCCCCATCCACATTGCTCACAAAATGGGTTTTCAAGTGGTTCTTATAGAACTTGAGCGCCTCGGTGACCATCACAGGTCCCAAATCCGACCCTCCGATACCAATATTCACGACATCCGTGAAGGCCTTTCCTGTGTAGCCCTTCTTTTCCCCAGAAATGATTGCCTGAGAAAAAGCTTTGATCTTTTCCCTTACGGTATACACTTCCTCTACAATGTTCTCCCCATCCACAAAAATCTTGTCGCCCTTTTTTGCCCTCAAAGCGGTATGGAGCACGGCCCTGTCTTCAGTTTGGTTGATGTGTTCCCCACTGAAATAGCTTTTTATGGCACTTTTCAGACCAACTTCCTCAGCTAAATCCAGCAGTAGGGAAATGGTCTTGTCGGTAATCCTATTCTTTGAATAGTCCACCAAAAAGTCGTTCCAAGCCAATGAGAACTTGCCGCCCCGATCGGTATCGGTTGCGAACAGTTCCCTTAAATGTTTGTCTTTTGTTTCTTGATAATGTTCCTGGAGCTTTTTCCAAGCTTCCGTAGTAGTAGGGTTGATTGTGGGTAGTGCCATTACTGGTTATAAGTGATTAACGTTTCTTCGGGTTCCGGGGCGGGATCCACAAACTCTATGCAGTCCAGTTGCCACCGCAAAGGTTCAATATGCGACATATATCCTGCACGCAACGAATCGGCAATCGGTTCGGCGGTTGGAAGCTTTTCTTGAAGGGGATCCACTTGCCTACCATTTTTCCAGAATCGGTAGCATACATGGGGACCTCCAGTATTTCCTGTCATTCCGACCCATCCGATGACATCGCCCTGTCTAACAAAATCGCCTTTTTTTACCTTTTGTGCCTTCATGTGCAAGTATTGGGTGCTGTATATGCTATTATGCTTGATCTTCACATATTTGCCATTACCTCCCCTTCGGGTAGATTCCACAACGGTCCCATCTGCAGTTGCGATAATGGGTGTTCCAATATCAGCGGCATAATCCGTTCCCTTATGAGGTCTAACCTTGTAGCCGTAATAGGCAATTCTACGTTTTAGATTATAGCGGGAGGACAACCTATACCCAAACTTAATGGGAGCCCTTAAAAAGGTACTCCTTAGATTGTTGGCATCCTGATCGTAGTAGTCCAAAATATTTTTAAGGGAATCCGTCACATAGGGAAAAGCGTAGATGGTCCTGCCCTTGTGCTCAAAAAGCGCAGCTTTTATGGGGCCATACCCGGCATAGATGCTGTCGTTGATATAGCGTTCATCAAAGATGACCTTGAACTTGTCCCCTTTTTCCAGTTTAAAAAAGTCGATACTCCAGGCATATACTTCGGAAAGTGCTATGGTTACCCCATAATCCACCCCTAAATTGTCCATGGCCTCGGAAAGACTGCTGTTGATAATGCCCCCCACTTCCTTTTCCACGAGTTTTACTTTTTTCTTGCTCTTGTAGGCCACTGCAGCACTATCACGTAGATCCACTACGGTATAATTGATCTTGTCATTTTGATAGATGAACACTTTGGCCACTTCGGAAGTATCCTTTGACTTTAATATAAGGTAGGGCTTGCCAACCATTATTCTTCGTACATCGAAAGTATCTCTAAACTTTTCTGAAATGGCAGCAATCTTTGGGTAGCCCACTTTGTTTTTGAGCATCAACTCCCCAAAGCTGTCCCCGCTTCTTACGGTGTCGTGCACCACATTGAAATCATCGAAGTTAAAACCATAATGTAGCACGGGAGGCTTTTCGATCACTTCTACTTTAGCCACTACATCAACTGGTTCCTTTGTCTGTTTGCATGACACCAATACCATCAGTGTCAAGATTGCCCCAATAAATTTTTGCATTATGTTCTATTCCTTGTATTCCTTGTTTGCGGGATTAAATATATGATCTACCCATTCCTTTCCCCATGTATCCAGTTCATATTCTGAATACAAAGTTGGGAAAAATATTATTTTCTGAAAACTCGGTGGCAAATACTGTTTCCAATTGGTGCCTCCGGTTGCCTCTACATCCTTCCCTTCTTTGGCCAAATACCTGTATGCCGAACCCATGTGCATCAGCGGCCAATTTACGTTGGCATTCATGTCCAATTGTTTTAACGCGGATATCAGCTCCTCATTGTTCTTGGAGTCGTCTGGCAGTTGAAGGTATTTGTGGTAAACGGTACTGTCCTTTACTTGATTGGCTATCCTCAACAATCTGGGCGTATACCTGATCTCGAATTGTTTCAAAGTCAAGGTTTTCTCACCTGTTTTCAAATCGGTGGCGCCTTTCTTCCAATACATATGTTCAAAAAGTTCCTCAACAGTGTTCTTTCCTGAATAGTGGTCCCTTTCGGTATGGTGCAACATATTCTCCAGAGGGGTAGCATAGATTTCTATCATCCTATATTGTGCCGATTGAAACCCACTTGCCGGAAGCAATGCCATTCGATACCTCAGAAACTGCTCCCTTTCCATTCCTTTGATCATAATGCTGAACGATGAGATCAGGGCCTTGAAATAACTGTTGATCCTTCTGACCTTTTCAATAAAAAAAGTAAGGTCCTGGGATTTGTCCTCAACAATCTGCTTTTGTTCGTGCAAGATCAACTTGAAATAGAGCTCCGTGATCTGGTGATACATGATGAAGATTTCCTCATCCGGAAAATGTGTCCTGGGTACTTGAAGGCTCAACAGCGTGTCCAAGTGAATGTAATCCCAATAGGTAAGGTACTTTTGGTATAGGAGGCCGTCGAGATAGGAACTCAGGTCCTGACCGGAATTTTTGTACTTTTCTTCAAGTTTGTTGATTTGGGACTGAATTTTGGGATCCTGCTTCATCAATGCCGATCTACGCTAGTTCATGATAATTTTAAACTGGTTTCTTAGTCCGTTGTAGGCCTCAAGGTCTGCCTTTAAAGATCCTACCGCCAAATCTGCCTTAATACGGATAGGAATCTTGTTCAAATCATTGGACACCCAAAGCGTTAAACTCTCCTTTTCCTTAAAAACCCGGCCAGATTGTACCAGTGGCCTAAATTTAAGACATTCCACCTTGCCAAACTTGGTCCTAAGAATTTCTTTTCCCAAATATTTCAACTGAAACCTGAACATGCCATCATCATCAAAAAGCATGTCGAGATCAATGGATTGGCCTTCCACAAACTCATCCAAGTTGTAATTGTTCCGCAAAAAATAGGAAGCCGATATCAAATCCTGCACTTGGTCATGGATCTTGAAATCCTGTTGCGTTCCATTTTTATGGTCTTTCAACACAGCTTTGCGGGTATCGTAGTCAAAATCGATCTGCATATCTTTGGTATACCCTCCTTCATCAATTTTCCTGATGAATTTGTATGGTCTCCCATTCCGCTGACCAAAATAACTCTCATAAGTGTCGTCCACTTTAAAAAAGATGCTTGCAAAACCAGTGGTTTTGCCCTTGCCCACTACATGGTACACAGGAACACTATCTAAAGTCTTGGAGGTAAGATGCATAGTTGCATAGCTGGCGTTGAGGATGCCGTAATGTATCCTGAACTTTAGCCATTCCCCATTTTTAAAGGCAGGGGTGGAATTTTGCCCCATTACGGGTAGTACCGCAAGTAGGAAAAGTAAGGGCAGTATTCTTTTCATAGTCAATTTTATTGGTATAAAATTAGCAAAAACGATGTTGGGGCCATTTGGTTTACATATACTTAAACAAAACTTGTTCCAAAATAGTATAAATAAAAAAAGCCCAGTCTTAAAACTGGGCTTTTCCTAAATAACCAACCAAACTTTAAATTATGAAAAACCAATACTTAAAGTTATAAGGGAACCACCCCTTATCTGAGACAAATATACGCCATGCCTTTGTAGGAAATTCAGTTTTTAACGGACTTTAACTTAACCCCCTAGAAATTGATGTCTTTTATATCTTTTTTTGGCAAATTATTAAGAAATATGGGCGGTTTGATGAATCCTGAACAATCAGAACCAGTACCCGACACTAAAGAAAATACTGTCATTTTTTATCTCCGGGGACCAAGAGTAATAAATTTGGATGGGACCTATGAACGATTCAAATCCATACCCCACACCATAACCTGAAAAACTGGGCTCGGTAAACCAGTCTCCCGTACGGAAAAGGTCATCGTCCACATTGGCAAAGTTGGCGGAAAACATAAGATGATACTTGGGTGCAATCTTGTAGTCCGCCCTACCATAGGCTTTCACGTAACTATTCCCGGGAAGGCTCAAGAAATCATAGCCGAAAAAGGGAACAAAATTGTTCACAAAATCGTTGCCGAACCCGCCCAAAATAAAATCGAAAGAGGTTACATCGGAAGTCCCCAACTTAACCCCACCTTCGGCCTCAATATTGAAACTGAGGTCATGCAGTATGGGGATGGCAGTACCCAACCTTGCCTTGGCAATGGAGAACTCCTTGAAATTTTTATTAAAGTCCGAAGAGAACAAGTACACGTGTAAATCACTGTCAAAAATGAGTCCTTTTGTAGGGAAATATTTATCATCATAAGTATCCAAAGTTATTTTGGAAAACGCATTGAAGTAATTTGATTTTTCAAATGTGGTCCTACCATCATCATCGGTCAAAGTGGCCTCCGATCCGGTCCCTTCGCCAAGTGTCCTGGTACTGTAACGTAAAAATTTGTGCTCTGCCCCAATGGTGAAGGCAAATTCTTCCTGCAAAACGGTCTGCAGGTATATCTGGTTGGTCAAATCGGTCACATCCATATTGATCCTTCGGATGTTTGGGTCGTCCGGCACATTGAAATTGCCCCGAATCAGGGAGAAATCGATCTCCGAATTAAAATCGGTAAACTTGGAATTAAGCCCAAAGCTCCAGTAATATCCCTTGTCCAGATAGTATTGCATGTTGTAGCGGATGTGGTCCCCAAGGATAAAATCGAAGGAAGCCACATCGTCCTTCATCAAAAAGTTCTTCTTGGTAAGGTTGAACAGGGCCGCACTTTTATACAGGTCATCATAATGGGCAGACACCTTGATGAACATCTTGTTGGGGTTTTCCTTTATTTTCAAGATCAGGTCGGTTCCCAGGCCATTGGAAACCAAATCGTATCGAATGGCCTTGAAGTTTCCGGTGGCCGATAGGTTGTTGATCCCTTGTTTCAAATCCTCAAAGGCTATCTTTTCGGCTAGGTTGAACCGCAATTTTCCCTTAATGTACCCTCGGGTATAACGATCGTTCCCCTCAATGATCATCCTGTTTATGGTTAAACTGTCCATCACCGGGATTCGTTTTCTAGCTCTTGGTGTATAATTTTGGGTCGTGGCAATCTTTTCCAGTTCGTCCATTTTAGTCCGGGCCGCTTTTTCCCCACTATCCACAATGGCCTTACCACGGTCAAAATCGATAACGGAAAATTCATCTATATCGGGCCTGATGTACACATCGGTCTGGGCCGATTTTTTCTTCATGTCGTTCACCGTACGGTAATTGTTGATCTGGAGCAAGATCTCCGTGGCCGATGATAACGATTCACGGGTGGAAAGATCGTGTTGTACATCGACCCCAATAATAATATCTGCACCCATGGCCCTCACTTGGTCTATAGGGTAATTGTTCACCACCCCTCCATCGATCAACACATCCCCATCAATCTCCGATGGTTCAAAAAGTGACGGAAACGTACCACTGGCCACAATGGCCTCGGGCAAATAGCCATGATCCAACAAAACTTGCTCTCCGGTCTCCACATTGGTCGCCACGCATAAAAATGGGATGGGCAACTTTTTAAAATCCTGTACATCCTTTACATGGAAGAGCAATTGCACCAGCATATTGTAGATGTTCTGTCCCCCGGAAATGGCCTGGGGAAAGCTCACCTTAAAATTGGTAAAGGGCAGGGTAAGGGCATAGCGTTCCGAATCTTCCTTTTCATAAAAATTCTTTGCACTTCTGGGCACGTTATCTTGAATAAGATCGGTGAAATTGGTGCTTCTAAAAATGGAATCCAGTTCTTTGGCGGAGTATCCGGATGCATAAAGCGCGCCCACGATGGCCCCCATACTGGTCCCTCCAATGTAATCCACCTTAATGCCGGCCTCCTCGATTACTTTTAGTGCCCCAATGTGCGCCAATCCCTTGGCCCCACCGCCACTGAGCACGAGACCCACCTTTGGTGGAGCTTCATTGGTTGTGGTCTGGGCTATCCCAAACACCCCAATGAAGATGAATATGATCGTGGTTATTGTACTCCTGATGCACATAGTGACTAATGAAATGTTTTATATATTTTCTTCGCTTTGGCCATACCCACAGATTCTGCAAGGCTTTCCAACGAAGCTTCCTTGATTCGTTTTACGGACTTGAAATTTTTCAACAATTGTTCCGCGGTCTTTTCCCCGACACCCTCAATACCTTCCAACTCCGAATTAATGGCGCCCTTGCTCCTTTTGTTCCTGTGGTGGGTAATCCCAAAACGGTGTGCTTCGTTCCGCAACTGCTGAATGATCTTCAAGGTTTCGGAACGTTTGTCCAAATACAAAGGAACCGGGTCTTCAGGAAAATAGATTTCCTCCAGTCTTTTGGCTATCCCGACAATGGCAATTTTTCCACGCAGGCCCAAAAGCTCCAAACTTTTTAGGGCAGACGACAATTGTCCCTTTCCCCCATCGATCACAATAAGCTGTGGCAGGGGTTCATCCTCGTTCAAGAGCCGTTTGTACCTTCTGTGCACCACCTCTTCCATACTGGCAAAATCGTCCGGACCTTCCACTGTTTTAATGTTGAAGTGCCTGTAGTCCCTTTTGGAGGGCTTGCCGTCCTTAAAGACCACACAGGCAGCCACTGGATTGCTCCCTTGTATGTTCGAGTTGTCAAAGCATTCAATATGTCTGGGTTCCACGGAAAGCCTTAAATCGGCCTTCATCTGGGCCATGATGCGTTTGGTATGCCTATCTGGATCGGTGATCTTGATCTGTTTTAACTTGTCTTGCCGATAAAACCGGGCATTCCGTTCCGAAAGCTCCAAAATCCTTCGCTTGTCTCCCAATTTGGGCAGGATCACCTTCACGTTTTCCTCCACGGTCACCGGTACCTGAAGATAGATTTCCTTGGATTTGGAATGAAATCGTTGCCGTATCTCCGTAATGGCCAACTGCAATAGTTCCTCATCCGTTTCTTCCAATTTCTTTTTGATCTCCAAGGTATGCGATCTCACAATGGAACCATGGGAAAGCTGCAAGAAATTGACATAGGCATGGGTCTCATCCGAAATGATGGTAAATACGTCAACATTGTTGATCTTGGGGTTTACCACGGTTGATTTTGCCTGATAGTTTTCCAGGATATCGATCTTATCCTTTACACGCTGCGCCTTTTCAAACTCCATTTTTTCGGCCAGCTCGTTCATCTGTTTTTTGAACGACAGCAAAGAATCCCGCAAGTTTCCCTTAATAATCTGCCGTATGTCCTCAATCTGTCCATGATATTCCTGTTCGGTCTGAAATCCTTCACAAGGACCCAAACAATTTCCCAAATGATATTCCAGGCATACCTTGTATTTGCCCCCTTCAATCTTTTCTTCGGAAAGGTCATAATTGCAGGTACGGAGCGGGTAAAGGCTTTTTACCAATTCCAGTAGGGTCCTTACGGTTTTCATACTGGTATAGGGTCCGTAGTATTCCGATCCGTCCTTGATCAGTTTGCGCGTGGGGAACACCCTTGGAAACCGTTCTTTTTTAATACAGATCCACGGATAGGATTTGTCGTCCTTCAACATTACATTGTAGCGGGGCTGTAGCTTTTTGATCAGATTGTTCTCCAAGAGCAGGGCGTCCGACTCCGTGGGGACCACAATATGGTTGATGGTCTGGATTTTTTTGACCAATACCCTGGTTTTGCCATATTCCTGGGTCTTATTGAAATAGGAAGAAACTCTTTTTTTGAGGTTCTTGGCCTTACCCACATATAAAATCTTCCCCTCCTTGTCATAAAATTGATATACTCCGGGGTTATCGGGCAATGCACTAAGCTGTACGGCAATGGATGTAGGGTTGGACATATGGCCTTTTGAAAATGGTCCGGTTCGACTTTACACAAAGTTATGTTTTAAATGTGGTGTTTCCTGTTAAACTTGATCTATTCCCATTTTGTATTGATATATGTTAGGTTTCCCCATATCTAATTTGGAAAACGCAGTCAACCAGTTTTTTATCTCAGTTTTTGACCTTTCCTTCCCATTGGGGATTTTCCCTAAAAAAACTATGGAAAAACCCCGGTCAACGACCTAAGATTTAGTCTAAATTGTTAAACTGTTGCTAAAAAAGGTGTCGTTCATCGATAAAATCTGCATTTCATGGTGGATT
Source organism: Flagellimonas aequoris (assembly GCF_003584165.1). Taxonomy (GTDB): domain Bacteria; phylum Bacteroidota; class Bacteroidia; order Flavobacteriales; family Flavobacteriaceae; genus Flagellimonas; species Flagellimonas aequoris. The sequence continues at coordinate 432,926 of NZ_QXFJ01000023.1, forward strand.
TTTCAATTCTTTTACATACATTTAAAACTATAAATACAATCCTATGGAAAACTATGTGATCGTTTTGGGAATGTACCTGATTTTGATGCTTTTCTTCAAAATCTTTTTCTCCGTTGCAACCAACAAAGGAGAATAAATTTTTGTTTCCCCAAAACAACCCCTAAATCTTCAACATTTAATGTTGAAACATGAACTAAGAAAGAAATATAAAAGTCTGAGAGCGGAAATCAATCCTACACAAGCTTCGGATTTTAGTTTGATTTTAGCAAATCATGTGCTCCAAATCCCAATCTGGGATTTTTTTTATTTCCATATCTTTTTGAGTATCGAAGATAAAAACGAGGTGGACACCCTTCCATTGATTACCCTCCTCCAGGGAAGGGACAAGCATGTAATCGTCCCCAAAATGACGGGAAGTACTTCCATGGACAACTATCTGCTTACGGACGGTACCACTCTAAAAAAGAACAGTTGGGGCATTCCAGAACCTGTTGATGGCTTTCTTGTCCCCGAAAACAAAATTGAAGTGGTTTTTGTCCCCTTATTGGCCTTTGATTCGCAAGGAAACCGTGTAGGGTATGGCAAAGGTTTCTATGACACCTTTTTGCATAAATGTAAAAAGGAAACCATAAAAATCGGTCTTTCCTTTTTTCCAGCCGAGAACGACCTCATCTCAGATGTACATGAAAACGATGTGCGACTGGATTACTGTATCACTCCTGAAAAGGTCTACGCATTCTGATCTGCCACTTCCTGCTTTTTTTCGGCATGCTTTGGAAATGCCTTTTTATTGAAAACAATCAAAATACCTACCCCGGTACTGATGGCCGTATCGGCAATATTGAAGACCGGCTCAAAAAATCGGAACCTTTGACCTCCCACAGAGGGTACCCAATCCGGCCAAGTGGTATCGATCAACGGAAAATAGAGCATGTCCACCACTTTGCCGTGGAAGAGGCTGCCATAAGGCTCGTTAGAAAACAAGGTGGCCACCTGCCCGTTGCTATGGTCAAAGATCAATCCGTAAAACACGGAATCAATGATATTACCCATGGCTCCTGCGAAAATGAGGGACACGGCCAAGATCAAGGTTCGGGTCGATTGTTTTTTGATGATGTCCCACAACCAGTACCCAATGCCGAAAACGGCAAAAATCCTGAAAATGGTCAAGATCAATTTCCCCGAAGATTCCGAAATCGGTAACAAATCGCTCAATTTGGTTCCCCAAGCGGCTCCTTCGTTCTCAATGAACAAAATCTTGAACCAACCCAGCACATCATGGGATTCCCCCAAAATAAAATGGGTCTTGATGTAGACCTTGCTCAATTGGTCCACCAAAAGGATCAATGCAATGATTAACAGGGATTTTCTTTGATTCATCTTTTTAATAAAGCGGTTGCAAAAATATGGATATTATTTTGTTTTCCTAAGATGGATATTGCCCTCAACGGTCTTTAACACAAATTGGTCATTCCCAAAGGGAATGGTTTCCTGCTCCACCTGCCCATAAGAACTTTCGGCCAATATGTCCCCACTGGGGGCAGTAAGCCAGATATCGCCTTTCTGGGTAACCACTTCCACGGTTTCGGTCACATTTTCCAAGGTGCACCTACCATCCGATAGGGTAACATTGAGATTTTCATAGTTACCCGAAACCCTCACATCGCAATTGGTACCGTAAACGGCAACACTTTTATATTCGGGCACACTGATCTCCAATGCTATGGAAACCACTTTATGGGCGCTCAACTTATCATTAGGGTTGATGAACAGGGGCTGAAACCCGGCACTGATCAGTGCCGTTGTACCTGTTTCCTCAATGGCAATCAATAAATCCTTGGCATATTCCCCCTCTATACTGGCAGATACCTTGACCTCATCGGTCTTGGCTGTTTTTAGATCGATATGGTAGCAATACTCTGAATCTATCTGTATGAAGTCGATCTTAGGGTCTATAAAAGCCTTCTTCACCAGTTTCTGTCCATTCATGGACAACATGGCAAACAAGAACAATATGGCAACGGATCGTTTCATAAACAAAAAACGCCCTAAGGCGTTTTTATTATTTCTGCATGTTCTTCGCCTCAATGCTCAACGTGGCATGTGGAACCAATTTCAATCGCTCCTTATTGATGAGCTTACCGGTAACACGGCAAATGCCATACGTTTTGTTTTCGATCCGCATCAATGCATTTTTAAGGTCCCTGATGAATTTCTCCTGACGGATGGCCAATTGGGTATTGGCTTCCTTGCTCATGGTCTCGGAACCTTCCTCAAAAGCCTTGAACGTCGGGGAGGTATCGTCCGTTCCATTATTACCATCGTTCATGTAGGAGCTCTTCAAAAGTTCCAAATGACTTTTTGCCTTCTCCATTTTTTCCTCGATCAAGGTCCTGAATTCCTCCAACTCTTTGTCTGAGTATCTTACTTTTAGTTCTTCTGCCATGGTCTAATGCTTTTGAATAAACAATTTTGTATTCACTTCATCAAAGGCGACTGCTACACCTTCTTCCAATTTTTCCTCGAAATTGAGCTCTGCGGTCAAAGTTTCGGTCTTAATGTATTCCTCATTGCTCGAAATGGCACTTTCCACAAAGCCGTCCTTCAATATTTTGATGTCAATCTTATCGGTCACCTCGAATCCTGATTCCTTCCGTAGGTTTTGGATCCTGTTCACCAATTCCCTTGCAATCCCCTCTTTTCTAAGGGTTTCATCAATGGTTACATCCAACGCCACCGTAAGCGGGCCAGAGCTCGCTACCAACCACCCTTCAATGTCCTGGGAACTGATTTCTACATCGGTTAACTGTAAATTAACGCTTTTATTTTCCAATTGGAGTGTTAATTCTCCGTTACGTTCCATTTTTTGGATATCATCCTGGCCCATTTGCGACACTTGGGCAGCAATGGCTTTCATATCCTTACCAAATTTCGGGCCCAAGACCTTAAAATTGGGTTTTATCTGTTTTACCAAGATTCCCGATGCATCGTCCAACAATTGGATTTCCTTCACATTCACCTCGGATTTGATCAAATTGGACACCGCTTCGATATCCGATTTTTGTTCCGCATCCAATACAGGGATCATGATCTTTTGCAACGGTTGGCGTACCTTGATTTTTTCCTTCTGACGGATGGAAAGCACCAAAGATGATATTTTTTGGGCCAACTGCATCTTACGTTCCAATTTTTTATTCACCATGGCTGGTTCATAAACGGGAAACACTGCCAGGTGGACACTTTCAAAACCTTCCTTGCCGGTCACCGCATCCAGATCCTTATACAGTCGATCCATAAAGAAAGGGGCCACTGGTGCCGAAAGTTTGGCGACCGTAACCAAACAGGTGTACAACGTTTGATAGGCTGAGATCTTATCCAATTGATAATCTCCCTTCCAGAAACGCCTTCTGCTTAAACGTACATACCAATTGCTCAGGTTCTCCTGAACAAAATCAGAGATCATGCGCGAAGCCTTTGTTGCTTCGTAATCCGCATAGGCCTCGTCCACATTCTTGATCAAGGTGTGAAGTTCGGACAAAATCCATTGGTCTATTTCGGGTCTGTCCTTCAAAGCAATATCGGCTTCAGCATAGCTGAATTCATCAATATTGGCATACAGGGCCATAAAGGAATACGTGTTGTAAAGGGTTCCGAAGAACTTTCGCTTTACCTCAACCACTCCATCAATATCAAATTTAAGGTTGTCCCAAGGGTTGGCATTGGAGATCATGTACCAACGGGTGGCATCCGGGCCATGTTCTGGCAAAACCACAAACGGATCTACGGCATTGCCCAATCTTTTGGACATTTTCTTCCCTTCCTTGTCAAGAACCAAACCGTTGGAGACCACATTTCGGTAGGCAATGCTATCGAACACCATAGTAGCAATGGCGTGCAGGGTATAGAACCATCCGCGGGTCTGGTCCACTCCTTCGGCAATAAAATTGGCCGGGAAAGCAATACCATCGTCGATCAATTCTTTGTTCTCAAAAGGGTAGTGCCATTGTGCATAGGGCATAGAGCCACTGTCGAACCAAACATCGATGAGGTCCGATTCCCTTTTCATGGGCTGACCACTTGGCGAAACCAAGGTGATGCCATCCACAATGTTTTTGTGTAGGTCGATCTTGTCGTAATTGTCCTCACTCATATCGCCCACCACAAAATCTGCGAACACATCCTTGTCCAAAACTCCAGCTTCAACAGCCTTGGCCATTTCAGCCTTCAATTCTTCCACGGAGCCAATGATCATTTCTTCCTTGCCATCCTCCGTTCTCCAGATAGGCAATGGAATACCCCAATATCTGGAGCGGGAAAGGTTCCAGTCGTTGGCATTGGCCAACCAGTTTCCAAAACGACCCTCACCCGTTGCCTTTGGCTTCCAATTGATGGTCTGGTTGAGTTCGAACATCCTATCCTTTACATCGGTTACTTTGATGAACCATGAGTTAAGAGGATAGTACAAAATGGGTTTATCGGTTCGCCAGCAGTTAGGATAACTGTGGACATATTTTTCCACCTTGAATGCCTTGTTCTCTTCCTTTAGTTTGATGGCAATCTCAACATCCACTGATTTTTCAGGGGCCTCACCATCTTCATAATATTCGTTCTTAACGTACTTGCCGGCATACTCCCGTAACTCTGGACGGAACTTCCCTTGAAGATCCACCAACGGAACCGGATTGCCGTTCTCATCCAAAACCAACATCGGTGGCACTTCAGGCTCGGCCTGTTTGGCGGCCAAGGCATCGTCCGCACCAAAGGTGGGTGCCGTGTGTACAATACCAGTACCATCTTCAGTGGTCACGAAATCCCCGGCAATGACCCTAAAAGCATTTTCAGGATTTTGATACGGTTGCACGTAATCTATCAATTGTTCGTATCGGATTCCGACCAAATCCTTGCCCAAAAAGCTGTCTCCTACCCAATATGGGATTTTTTTATCCCCTTCTTTGAAGTCGGCAAGTTCTGCCTCTGTTTCAACAGCAGAAAACTTACCACTGAACTGTTTGCCCACCAAAGGTTTGGCCAACACAACGCTGATGGGCTCGAAGGTATATTGGTTATAGGTCTTTACCAGAACGTATTCGATTTTGGGCCCAACCGTCAATGCTGTGTTGGAGGGAAGGGTCCAAGGAGTGGTCGTCCACGCCAAGAAATAGATATCGCCTTCCACATGCTTCAAGAAATCAGGGAGTGAATCCTTTTTAGCCTTGAACTGTGCAGTTACCGTGGTATCCGTTACATCTTGGTAGGTGCCGGGTTGGTTAAGCTCGTGCGAGCTCAATCCAGTACCTGCTTTTGGCGAATACGGCTGGATCGTATATCCCTTGTATAAAAGTCCCTTGTCGTAAATCTGTTTCAGCAACCACCATACCGACTCCATGTACTTGGGTTTGTAGGTGATGTAGGGGTCGTCCATATCTACCCAATACCCAATTTTCTCTGTCATGTCGTTCCAGACATCGGTATAGCGCATGACCGCTTTTTTACAAGCGGCATTGTATTCTTCAACAGAAATTTTCTTGCCGATATCCTCCTTGGTGATGCCGAGTTCTTTCTCCACACCAATTTCGATAGGAAGTCCGTGGGTGTCCCAACCGGCCTTTCTTTTTACCTGAAAACCTTTCATGGTCTTGTACCTTGGGAAGATATCTTTTATGGTACGGGCCATGACGTGGTGGATCCCGGGCATACCATTTGCGGAGGGGGGGCCTTCATAAAACACATAACTTTCCTTGCCCTCCCTAGTGGAAACACTTTTTTCAAAAATCTGTTTGTCCTTCCAAAAGTCCAGAACTTCTTCCGATACTTTAGGCAAATCCAATCCTTTATATTCCGCAAACTTCATAACCTGCTACTTCTTCTCGAATTCAAGTTTGCAAAATTATAAATTTAGATGGAATTATGGGCTACGCAATTGCCTAAGAATCCACATAACAGCCTTAACCTAAATATGATACCCTTTCCGGGGTGAAATAGGCCAAAATTCTGTACCTTCATCCACCTAAACACTAAACCATTTTGTAATGAAAAGAGTAGTAATCGGGGTTTTGGTCCTTGCCATGTCCCTTTCGGTATTGGCCTCTTGCAAGGAAGCCTCGGATAAAGCTAAAGAAGCCTCCGAAGAAGCCAATGAAGCCCTGGAAAAAACGGGCAAAGACCTAAAGGAAGCCGCCAATGATGCAGCCGACGCGCTGAAAGAAGCTGGCGAGGATGCGAAGGAACTAGGGGAACAAGCCATTGACAGTCTTAAAAAGGCAGGCAAAGAGGTAAAGGAAGAAGCCAAAAAGGCGATAGATAGCATCAAAATCTAAACCCTAAAACAGGATAAAAAATAAAGGCTCGGAAAATTCCGAGCCTTTATTTTTTAGAATACGTATCCTACTCCCAAAATTAAGTTGGTGCCCGGGGCCACAATACCCGAGGAATACATCCGGTACCGCTGGTTGGTAATGTTTTCCAAGCCCACACTTGCCTTTAGGGCATTCGTGATCTGGTATTGCGACCTAAAGTTCAAGGTATACCACGATGGGGAATACGGATTGCCATTGGCATCACTGGCATAAATATAATCTTTGCTCTGTTCGGAAAGTGCCAAATCTTTATTGCTTACTTCACCATTGAAATTCAGGAAGACATCCGCTTTCAGTTTTTGATTCTGCCAAACCACATGGGCATCACCAAAAAGTGGGGGGGCATGTCTGGCCGGACTATCGGTTCCGTCATCGTCTTCTTCAGTTCCTTCGGTAATGGTGAGATTGGAAGTTAATGACAAGTTCTCGGTAAAGTAGGCATCCAGTCCAAATTCAAAACCATACACATAGGCCCTGGCTGCATTTTGGATGGCCTGGACATTGCTCAGCTCTCCATTGTATTCAATTTCTGTTTCACCGTTAAAGGAAAAATCCCTTCGTACCAAGGCATCCACCAAATAGGTGTAATAAGCCGCTCCCTTAAGTACCAAAACATCATTGAAATTTTTCCTCAAACCCAACTCGCCATTGTAGGCGTATTCAGGTTCAAGATCTGGATTAGGGACTACTACTGAGCCGGGTTCGGAATCGAATATTTTGCCAATATCATCAATATTGGGAGCCCTAAAGCCAGTGGAGCCATTCAACGTCACCTGAAAATCGGACCACGGAAACCAACTGAATCCCAAACTTCCTGTTAACGCTCCGGTCACAATATCTGCTTCATCAAAGGGAAAGGGGTAAAAGGTCTTTTCAAACTCCGCATCTACCCAAACCTGACTATATCGGATTCCTGACAACAAGCTAAAATTGGGTTTTATCTGATATTCGCTGTTTACATACCCCGCCAAGGTCTGCCATGTGGCCCCATCAGGATAACGGGAGGCGGTGCGCTCCACTTCATCGGTCTCAATATCTTTTACGCTTCCTGATGAATGTACTTTGTTGAACACATATTCGGCTCCGTAGTACAAACGGAAGTTGCCCATTTTCTTGTTTTCAAAATCGAGGTTGACGGAAACCGCATCAACCTTTTCTTTGGTAGAATACAATTCCACATCCTGAAATCCCCTGTCGTGTCTGCTTTCTTCAAAAAATTGGTAGGCCGTGGTAAGTTTTACCCCATCATAGAACTTGTTCTTGCCTTTTTGTGTGATCTGAAAATTACCCATGAACCATTTCTGTGGACCATAGTACCATTCGGCGGAACGAAGTCCAAGACCATCACGGGATGGACGGATCAACCTATCATACCTAGAGTAATCCGAGGTTTCGGAATAGTAGAGACCTAAATCGTATTTCCAGATACTGTTGGGTTTATACGCAAATTTTTGAAGGAAATTGAGTTGGTCATATCCCGTGGTAACCTGTTTTCTTGGGTCATCATTGCTGACAAGCACATCGGTCCCATTCTCGGTGATGACATAATTGTTTCTCAAATACGAATCCGGACCGTGTTCCCCCATTTTCAGATCATCAAAATTGTTGTAGGTGAAGCTGGTATAAGAAGCCCATTTCTTTTGCCCAAAATTAAAATCGACATGGGCCGTGTTCTCATTGTTTGCTGTGGAAAACCTGTAATCGGCATTCCCATTGAAGGTGAGACTATCGGTGTAAGAAAAATGGGGTTGTTTCGTATAAAAACTCATCACCCCACCAATAGCATCACTACCATAGATAACAGAACCAGGGCCGAAGGTAATTTCGGTCTTTTTGACGGTGAAAGGATCAATGGAAATCACGTTTTGAAGGTTCCCTCCCCTAAAAATGGCATTGTTCATCCGAACACCATCCACCGAAAGGAGCAAACGATTGGTAGAAAATCCCCGAATCATGGGACTTCCTCCTCCTAATTGACTTTTTTGCACGAACACTTTTCCGCTGTTCTGCAAAAGATCGGCAGAGGTCTGTGGTGCAGTAAAAGCGATGCTGCGGTCATCTAGGGTTTCGACTTTTTGAGGAATCTGCTTTTTTTGCTGCTCCCATTTGGAAACGGACATGATTACCTCTTGTAGTTGTTCCGTTTTTTGGTGAAGATACACCCGGTTACCCCGTTTACCCAACTGGGACTTTGTGGTGATAAACGTTTCATAACTGATGTGCCTGAAAGTGATTTTTTCATCATCCGAAAAAACGTCCAGATTAATTTTCCCATTGGCATCTGAAACCGTGGTCTTGGACTGGTCCTTGTTGAAAACCGCAATATTGTCAATAGGAATTCCGGTATCTGCGTCCAAAACAGTCACTTCTTGGGCAAAAATGGCAACAGAAAAAAAGAAAAGGATTAAGGTTGAGGTTGGTTTTAGGTTGTACATTTTAATTAAACACTGCATTTAGTATGGCGAGGGACTTCGGTTCCCTGAATCCGTGCACATGCAATCGGTAGTACAGTATTACCATTTTTAAGAGTTCCCGCCTGTTAGACTTAGTTAGTTTTATCGCATTTAATGCATCAAAATTCATGCCTAAAAATTTCTTAAAATCTAACAATATTTCACTATGAATCAGCGGATTAAGTGATGGTGATGGGCAAAATTCCCCTTCCTGAAGATCAAAAAAAGACAAATCTCGGAGGGATGTGTCCGGATAAAACCCCAAATACTTGCTCAGGTTGAGCAAAAACAGGATATGGAAATCGGGTGGCAAGATATGCGCGTCCAACCATTGCAAGCTATATTCCAAATAATTGAACAGACTTTGGTCCTGCTCTTGTTCATGTATGCTGTTCCCCAGCATTTCGGCCAAAAAGAGTACCACACTGTTCTTCACGATATCGGTATGAAGGGTTTTGTAGGGAACGGCCACCTTTACCTCACGTATACTTTCCAAAGTGCCCTTATTCTTGTGGTAGGCTTCTATTTCCAATTGCATCAATGGAAGGAAGTAGGCGGATTTCAATTTTCCTTTTTTTGACGCCAAGACCCCTTTCAACAAGTAGGACTTTAACCCATCCGATTCAGTATAGGCACGGACGATCAAACTAGTGTCCCCATATTTTAGGGAAGATAGAACAATGGCCTTAGTTGTTACTTGCATGGGCTAAAAAAGAAGCAGTTACCGGAAGTGTAAAAATAAACACAACTTCCGGCAACTGCTAACCAAAACCATTCTAGACGGTCTAAACTATATGACCCCTTGGGCCAACATGGCGTCTGCAACCTTTACGAAACCTGCAATATTGGCTCCTTTTACATAGTTACAGTATCCATCTTCTTCTTGTCCATATTGGATACAGGCATCGTGGATCCCGGCCATGATTCCCTTTAAACGTTCATCAACTTCCTCACGGGTCCAGCTAATGCGAAGCGAGTTCTGGGACATTTCCAAACCTGAAGTAGCCACACCACCTGCGTTGGATGCCTTACCTGGTGCAAACAAAATTTTGGCATCATGGAATGCATGTACGGCTTCTGGCGTTGAAGGCATATTGGCTCCTTCGGCCACGGCAATACAACCATTTTTGATCAATGCAGCCGCATCGTCACCATTCAACTCGTTCTGGGTAGCACACGGAAGGGCAATATCACAGCTCACCTTCCATGGGGTTTCCCCTTTATGAAAAGAAGCGGAAGGATATTTATCCGCATATTCGGAGATACGTCCGCGTTTGTTGTTCTTCAAGTCCATAACGAAGGCCAACTTATCCGCATCGATACCATCTTTGTCATAAATATATCCACTGGAATCAGATAGCGTCAACACCTTACCTCCCATTTGAAGCACCTTTTCGGCTGCATACTGGGCCACGTTTCCTGATCCGGAAATGACCACTTTCTTGCCTTCGAAAGATTCCCCTTTGGTTTTGAGCATGCTATCAGCAAAGTAAACGGTTCCATAACCGGTAGCTTCTGGACGGATCAAAGATCCACCCCAAGAAAGACCTTTACCGGTCAATACCCCTGTAAACTCATTGCGGATTTTCTTGTACATCCCGAAAAGGAACCCAATTTCACGGGCACCTACCCCGATATCCCCTGCGGGAACGTCGGTATTCGGACCAATATGACGGCAAAGCTCGGTCATGAAGGCATGGCAAAAACGCATGATCTCATCATCCGATTTTCCTTTTGGATCAAAATCGGAACCCCCTTTACCTCCACCCATTGGCAGGGTAGTCAAACTATTTTTGAAGACTTGTTCAAACGCCAAGAACTTCAATACGCTGGCATTTACGGTTGGGTGAAAACGAAGCCCCCCTTTGTATGGGCCGATAGCGGAGTTCATTTGGATACGGTACCCACGGTTTACGTGGATCTCGCCTGCATCATCAACCCACGCCACTCGGAACGAAATCAATCGCTCGGGCTCCACCATACGCAAAAGGATATTCTTCCCATGATAAATGTCGTGCTGAACAATGTAAGGGATCACAGTTTCCGCTACTTCCTGCACGGCTTGAATGAATTCTGGTTCGTGACCGTTTCTGGCCTTCACCTCATCCATAAATACTTTGATTTTTTCTTCCATATTCGGATTAAAATTAGTTGTCCCCTCGCGCTGGCTACGGGGTGATTTTTAGTGAATTATGAATTTGACGGCAAAATTATATTATTTCCATAATTTGAATATTTATTTTTTATAAATTTTTCAAAAAGTTTAGGTGAGTGCCTGTTCCAGATCGTCCATCAAATCCTCTACATCCTCAATACCCACACTCAACCGGATCAAGGCATCCACCACACCACTTTTTTCACGTTCGGATTTGGGAATGCTCGCATGGGTCATGCTGGCAGGATGGCCGGCCAAACTTTCCACACCCCCTAACGATTCCGCTAGGGTAAATATTTTCAGTTTCTCCACAATTTTTATGGCATCGTCATAGCTTCCACCTTTGGGCACAAAGGAAATCATCCCACCAAATCCACTCATTTGATTCTTGGCTACTTCATGATTGGGATGGCTCTTAAAACCTGGCCAATACACTTTTTCTATTTTTGGATGGTTTTTGAGAAAGTGGGCAACGGCCTCCCCGTTTTCGCAATGCCGCTGCATCCGAACATGGAGCGTTTTGATACCCCGAAGCGTTAAAAAACTATCCATGGGTCCACAAACGGCACCGCTGGCATTCTGGATAAAATACAATCGGTCAGCCAAATCCTTGTCACTCACCACCAAAGCTCCCACGACCACATCACTGTGGCCGCCGAGATATTTGGTGGCCGAGTGCATCACTATATCGGCGCCTAGATCCAACGGCCGTTGTAGATACGGCGTTGCGAAGGTGTTGTCCACCGCCAGCAACAAACCGTGCTTTTTGGTGATTTCGGAAACGGCTTTTATGTCGATAATATTCATCATGGGGTTGGTGGGCGTTTCTACCCAAACCAACTTGGTCTTATCATTGATCTGCACCGCAATGTTGTCCACATGGCCCATCTCCACAAACCGAAAAGTGATGCCAAATTTTTCATAGACCCGCTTAAAAAGTCGGTAACTACCCCCATATAAGTCACTGGTTGAAATGACCTCATCACCGGGTTCCAACAATTTCATAACGGCATCTATGGCGGCTAATCCACTGGCGAAGGCCATGCCGCATTCCCCATTTTCAATACTGGCCAAGGCATTTTCCAAAGCCGTCCGGGTGGGATTGGCACTTCTGGAATATTCGTATCCCAAATGTCCGCCTGGGGTGGATTGGGCATAGGTGGAGGTTTGGTATATCGGGGGCATCACGGCACCGTAGGCCTTGTCTGGCTGTTGCCCACCGTGTATGGTCTTACTGTTGAATTTTAACTCTTTTTTGCTCATACGGGTCAATTCTAGCTACAAATGTATCGTTATCTTTCGGCGTATTCAACGATGTGTTATTTTTGATGACCCTAAAATTCCATAACATGAAAAAATGCCTTGGTGTATTCTTGATACTTGCTTTTGTTGTAGGTTGTGAAACTGAAAGTAAACTTACCTTCGATACCCTTCAACTGGGAGGGGAAAACTGCACCGATTGTCCTACAATAGAAATCCACATCCCCAATGCATTGGATGAATCATCCGTGGCCACCGCCATCAACAGGTCTTTAAGGGAGGAAATCATTTCGTTATTATCTTTTAGCGAGGACCAAACCATTGACAGTGTGGATAAGGCCATTGCATCTTTTACCGACAGTTACAAAGAGCTCAAGGAAAAATTTCCGGAGGAAGTGGCCTGGGAAGCCCAAATCAATGGGGAAGTGGTTTATGAGGATACCAACATTGTGACCATCAAATTGAATTCCTATTCCTTCACTGGCGGTGCCCACGGCTATGCCTCAACCTCTTTTTTGAATTTTGACAAAGTAGAAGGAACAGAGTTGGAAAACTACGATCTGTTTGAAGATTATGAAGGGTTTGCCCAATTTGCTGAAGCCCAATTCCGGGACCAAGAAAAAATTCCACAGGACAAGAATATTAATGCCACGGGGTTTATGTTCGAAGGCGATGCGTTCCATTTGGCGCAAAATTTAGGCTATACCCCAAACGGAATCCAAATGGTGTACAACCAGTACGAGGTGGCATCTTATGCCGATGGACCTATTGTATTGACCCTTGCTTTTGATGACATCAACAAGTACTTGAAATTCAAGACCGTAAAATCCTAACGGTCCCTTTCCAGAGCATGTTTTAAGGCCATTATGGCACCAAGGTGCAATCCTTCGTGGAAGACGTTGAACGCAATGGCATCCTCTGGACCGCTCAACTCAATTTTTACCGAGGTCATGTATTCCTGAAAGTTTTTGAACCTTCCGTGTTCGTAATCCAGTTGAATGTGTTTGACCGTGCTGAACAAGTAGGCGTCTATTTTCTCCATTTCCGTTTTGGAAGGCTCGCCATCCGGGAATGTTCCCTTTCGGTATTTGTTGATCAATTCCTCCTCTATGGTAAAGTCACGACCGCTCAACCCATACAATAATAACTGAGGGGTCACCACCACATGGGCGACGTTCCACCAAATATTGTTGTTGAACCCTTCAGGAATCCTGAATAAATCCTCCTTTGGGGTATTCTGCAAATAGCCATGTAGTATTTTCCTGTTCTTTAGTAGAATGTCAAATAACTTTTCCATATCATCAATCAAAAGATTAAGTCACCATTACATATCTATATTTTTAGATATGTAAATATTTAATTATATTTGCCTTATGGATATCATTGAAATCAATAAGGTTCTGTCCAATAAAACTAGGGTTAATATTTTGAAATGGTTGAAAAACCCTGAATTAAATTTTCCGCCCCATCAGGACATTGACCATTTTAACGATGGCGTTTGTGTGGGATACATCCAAGATAAGACCGGGTTGTCCCAATCCACCATTTCAACCTATTTGAACTCCATGCAGAATGCTGATCTGGTCATCCCGACCCGACATGGCAAATGGACCTATTACAAAAGAAATGAGGATGTGATCCAAGCATACATCGAAGCCATACAAAACGAATTGTAATTTTTTAAATAGATCTCCTTTGGAGAAACTGCCCAATGCATGGGCCAACCTTTAAAAAAATAAATCATGAAAACAATCGGAATGATCGGGGGAATGAGTTGGGAATCTTCCAAAATATATTACCAACACCTCAATGAAATGACACGGGAACAATTAGGGGGTTCTCATTCTTCAAAATGTATGCTCTCCTCTGTGGACTTTGATGAAATTGAGCGTTATTCCTTTTCCGGGGATTGGGAAAAGATCGGGCAGCTTATGGCCAGAGAAGCCAAAAAGTTGGAAACCGCAGGATCAGACTTGGTCTTGCTCTGTACCAACACCATCCATCTGGTGAGCAATTATATCACCGAGGCCATAAACATTCCTTTTTTACATATCGCCAACGCTACTGGCGAAGCCATTCAAGAAAAAGGCATGAAAAGGGTGGCTCTATTGGGGACCAAGTTTACCATGGAGGAGGATTTTTATACCAAGATTTTGGAAGAGGACTTTGGTTTGGAAGTGTTGATACCAAATGCCGAGGACAGGGAATCCCTTCAATCCATCATCTATAATGAATTGGTAAAAGGGGTTTTTAAAGACACATCCAAACAAGTTTGCTTGGACATCATCAAAAAAATGAAGGCCGAAGGAGCGGAAGGTGCCATCTTGGGCTGCACCGAACTTCCTTTGCTCATTCCCTCCAATGAAGCCGCACTCCCAACATTTGACACGACCAAGATCCACGCCCGAAAAGCCATTGAATTAGCACTATCTTAATATGATTTGGCGTAATTTTGACTTCTTTTGGCAATTCATCACTATTAGATCATGAAAAAAATATACCACTTGGGCAGCTGTTCCACCTGTCAACGTATTCTTAAAGAATTGGAACCTTTGGACGGGGTTCAACTTCAAGAAATAAAATCGGAACCCATGACAGCCGCGCAAGTTGATGAAATGAAGGCACTTTCCGGAAGCTTCGAATCATTGTTCAGCAAAAGGGCCATGTTGTTCCGGCAAAAAGGCCTCCATGAAAAAGAACTTTCCGAAAAAGACTATAGGGAATTGATTTTGGAGCATTACACCTTTTTGAAAAGGCCCGTAATCCTTGTGGATGGGCAGATTTTTGTGGGCAATTCCAAGAAAACGGTCCAAGCGGCCAAGGAAGCCCTACATCCATGAGTAAAAGAACCTTGGCCATACTGGCTGCCATTGGGGCCACTACCATCTATGGCATCAACCATACCGTAGCCAAGGGGGTCATGCCCACCTATGTAAAACCCTTTGGGTTTATATTGCTGAGGGTCACCGGAGCCGCCATCCTTTTTTGGCTCATCTCCATTTTTGGTCCCAAGGAAAAAATAGAGAAAAGGGACTGGGGGCGAATTTTGGCATGTGCCATCTTGGGTATGGTCGTGAACATGCTCTCCTTTTTTAAGGGCCTGCAACTATCTACCCCGATCAACAGTGCGGTCTTGGTCACCATTACTCCTATCATTGTAGTGATTTTATCCTCTTTGTTTTTGAGCGAACGGATTACCCTCAACAAAGGGCTTGGCGTGTTCCTGGGTTTCGTTGGGGCTATTGGACTTATTCTTTTTGGGGCCGAGATTCGCCATGATGCCCCTAACATTCCATTGGGCAACTTTTTGTTCGTAGTAAATGCTACCGCTTACGGCGCGTACCTCATCGTGGTAAAAAAACTGATTGAAAAGTACCACCCGTTTACTTTGATGAAGTGGCTGTTCACCATTGCCATTATCATTAATCTACCCATTACCCTCCCCGATGCGCTGGAAATGGACTGGGGTGCCATGCCGCTTTGGGCCTATGGTTCCATTGCGTTCGTTGTCATCGGGACCACGTTCCTGACGTACTTGTTCAACGTATTTGCATTGACCCAACTCAAGGCCTCGACCGTAGGGGCGTTTGTATACATGCAACCTTTGGTCGGCATCGTTTTTGCCCTTTTTTCAGGCAAAGACCATCTTACCCTTATCAAAATAGTGGCTACGACCTTTGTATTGGTCGGGGTATACCTCGCCAGCAAAAAGCCTAAACCCAACGTAGGGTAGCTATAAAAAAGGTCTTTTGGATTTGTTACAGGTCTTTGGGAACCTGAACGAACTTTCGGGTGTCCTCCTTGGTCAAAACCTTAAAATCCTTTGATTGTTCCATGGCCTGGAACGCTTCCAAAAATTCTACGGGAAGACCTATCAACTTTCGCTCCTTCAAATCGATCCAAGCACCCATCATCTCACAACGGGCAAAATTTTTGCCTTTGAAATCGTAAAAGTTGTGCCGGAACTCAAAGAACATCCCATCCTCGCTCATCCCCACAAATTCCAAGGAAACTTTTACCGGTCTACCAGGGAAGGCCTCCTTAAAATAATAGACGTGTTCATAGAAAACCACGGGGCCTATATTGTGGATGGCCATACTCACTTGGTTGAAGCCCAACTGGCCCAAATACGCCATCCGGGTATGGCTCATAAAATTGATGTAGGCCGAATTGGCCATGTGGCGATTGGCATCCAAATCGCTCCAACGAATCTCGAACTCTTTAAAAAACATAGCAGGTTATTTTGTTATGCATGCATAATAATTGTAAAAATACCATAGTTTTGAATACTGTTTCCATCGAGTAGCAGAATAGTTCCTATTTTTAAACATAGTTTAACATCACGCCATGAGCCAAAAAGCCGAATTCATCCAAAACCTTTCCTTACCCGTTGTAGCCGCCCCCATGTTTTTGATCTCTGGGCCCAAATTGGTCATCGAATGCTGCAAGAACGGTATCGTCGGCACCTTTCCGGCATTGAACCAACGCACCAGTGAAGGTTTTGAGGAATGGCTCATCGAAATCAAATCCGAGCTCAAAAAATTTGAGGAGGAAACCGGCAAAAAAGCAGCTCCCTTTGGGGTGAACTTGGTGGTGCATCCCACCAATCCACGTTTGGAGGCCGATGTAAGACTCTGTATGAAGCATAAAGTCCCCTTGGTCATTACCTCCTTGGGTGCCGTAAGCATGGTGGTCGATGCCATTCACAGTTATGGCGGTTTGGTTTTCCATGATATCATCAAAAAAAGACATGCCGAAAAAGCGGCCGAAGCTGGAGTGGATGGTTTGATCCTCGTATCGGCAGGTGCCGGTGGGCACGGCGGGACCATCAATCCCATGAGCTTGATCACCGAAGTGAAAAAATTCTTCCATAAGACCATTTTGCTTTCGGGGTGCATCAGCACGGGACGGGACATTGCCTCTGCCATGCAAATGGGGGCCGACCTAGCCTATATGGGGACCCGTTTTATTAATACCGAAGAAAGTCAGGCTACGGAAGAATATCGAAAAATGATCATGGATGCCGGGGCCAGTGACATTGTCTATACGGCTGCCATTTCTGGGGTACATGCCAATTTTTTGGCTGCCAGCCTTAAAGCTGCGGGCATTACCGAAGAGGATTTGAAAAAAGATACCAAAATCGACTTTGGCAAGGAGCTCAACACCGAGGCCAAAGCTTGGAAAACCATTTGGTCTGCTGGACAGGGGGCTACAGCCATAGATGATGTGCTTCCTGTTTCCAAACTCGTAGAAAAATTGAAGGGCGAGTTTAAATCGGCCATAGAAGAACAGGCCAAACTCCTTGAAACCTACGCCAAAGATTAAACAGCCCCATGCCACAAATCGCCTCCAATTATAAACCACCCTTATTTTTCCGAAATGGTCATTTGGCCACCATTTATTCGGGAATCATCCGATCCGTGAACGGAGTGGTGCAAAAAAGGGAGCGATTGATCCTTTCCGATGGGGATTTTTTGGATCTGGACTGGAGCGAAGCCACGCAATCGACCCAAAAACTGGTCATCCTGCTACACGGATTGGAAGGTGACGGACAACGGCCCTACATTACCGGGAGCGCCAAAATCCTGAATGAGAATGGTTACGATGCCTGTGCCGTGAATTACAGGGGCTGTAGTGGGGAAACAAACCGTTTGTATCGCTCCTATCACAGTGGGGCCACGGAAGATCTGATAGAAGTCATCGACCACATTCTCAACACCAGAAACTACAGTGAGATTTATTTAAAAGGCTTCAGTTTGGGCGGTAACCTTTTGTTGAAATATTTGGGTGAAGGCAACCAGATTCCAAAGGAAATGAAGGGTGCCGTAGCGGTTTCCGTGCCCTGTAGCCTGCACAATTCCTGTACGCAATTGCTCAGTCCCAAAAATGTATTGTATGCCCAAAGGTTCAAAAAAAATCTGTTGGACAAGCTTAGGCAAAAGCAACAATTGTTCCCGGAGCGCATTACCAATGCCGACATCAAAAAGATTAAGACCCTAAAGGATTTTGATGATATCTACACCAGTCGGGCCCATCATTTTAAGGATGCCCTGGATTATTATGAGCAATGTAGTTCGCTCCAATTTTTACCTAACATCGCTGTTCCAAGCTTGATCATCAACGCCAAGGATGATTCTTTCCTGGGCCCGGAATGTTATCCTTTTGAAGAAGTAGACCGAAATCACAACCTATACCTGGAAACGCCAAATTATGGGGGGCACGTCGGTTTTTGGGGTAAAAAGAACATCACCTATACCGAGAAACGAGCCTTGGATTTTTTCGAGTCCCTTTGAAATGCCTTCTCTGTGAGATTCAAAACAAAAAACTGCCCGATTATTAGTGTCTAATGCCTATCTTAGTAGCTGCATTTTTTACACAAACAAACATCAATTGAGCAAATAATGAAAAAAGTAGTTCTATTCTTGGCCTTGGGTGCCATGATTGCAAGTTGCGGAGGAAAAAAGGAAGAAAAGAAAGATGGTTTTGAGGTAAGTAGAACCAAAACCGAGGATGCCAAGGCTCCAACCAGTCAAGAAATCCCTGTGGATTTGAGCAATAAGGGAGTTGGTCCCATCAAGAGTGTGGAATTTGGTGCTGAAATTGACCAAGCCATGGCCGACAGGGGTAAAGGAAAATTCGAGTCCATCTGTGTGGCTTGCCACATGATCGATCAACGTATGATCGGTCCAGCACTTAAAGGTGTATATGACAGAAGAAGTCCTGAATGGGTCATGAACATGATCTTGAATCCTGATGGTATGTTGAAGGAAGATCCTATTGCCAAGGCTTTGCTGAAAGAATACAACAATGCGATCATGCTCAACCAAAACCTTACCGAGGATGAAGCAAGGGACGTTGCCGAATACTTGAGAACGTTCTAGTAACCGAACCTATATATTATTGAAATGCTGTTGTTTAATTGCTTAAGCGACAGCATTTTTTTATTTTAGGGTAAATACAAAAGCCATGAAAAAAGCACTTTTTACCCTTTTGGGTTTGCTATGTTTACCCGCCATCCATGCCCAAAGCATACAGGGAGCATGGACCACCACTCAATCAAGCAATGGAA
Source organism: Flagellimonas aequoris (assembly GCF_003584165.1). Lineage (GTDB taxonomy): Bacteria > Bacteroidota > Bacteroidia > Flavobacteriales > Flavobacteriaceae > Flagellimonas > Flagellimonas aequoris. Next base: position 452,219 of record NZ_QXFJ01000023.1, read on the forward strand.
TTGAAATAGAACACGTTCTCATTTTTGCAGGGGATTATTTTTCCGAAGGCATCTTTGAGAAATCCACAGGAAAATTTTCGGGCACCAAAGGAGGAAGCTTCAAATCCAACGGCGATGCACTGGACCTCCATTACGAATACTCCACGACTGATCCAGAATCCGTCGGAACGACCAATGCCGTTGCCTTCAAAATAAACGGTGAAGCACTTGAACTGGGCGAATGGACTTGGAGACGATTGGATGACGGTACCCCAGGAGATTTACATGGCGCTTGGCTCATTTCTGGCAGAAAACGGGATGGTGAAATTGTGAAACGCGATACTTCCGGTCCGAGAAAAACCATGAAGATCCTATCCGGAACCCGCTTTCAATGGATCGCTTACAATACCGAGACCAAACAATTCATGGGAACTGGTGGCGGCACCTACACCACCGCTGATGGAAAATACACGGAAAACATTGGTTTCTTTTCCAGGGACGATTCGCGGGTAGGGGCAGGTTTACAGTTTGATTATGAGTTAAAGGATGGTGACTGGCACCATTCCGGACTGAGCAGTAAAGGCGATCCCATTTATGAAGTGTGGAGCCTTAGAAATCCTTGATCACGAATCTTGTCCATTTATTAATAGGGGGATTTACGGGTTAAAAATCAATTTTTTAGTATTTTTCTGAAACATTAACCATTAATTTCCGTACAATGAAAACCTCTATTATCATTGCCATTTTGGCCATGGTACTGGCAGACTCCTGCAATAGGTCTGCATCCAGTGCCGATGAGCTTTATGGCACTACATGGGAACTGGAATACATTTCGGGACCCCGCATTGCCTTTGAAGGGCTGTTCCCTGAAAAAAAACCTCAGATTACCTTTGATCAGGAAACCCAAAAAGTTTCCGGCACCGATAGTTGTAATGGCTATTCCGCTGATTATATCATCGAAGAGAACACTATTTCCTTTGGGGAACCCGGACCTACCACCATGATGTTCTGTGGAGGCAGCGAGCGACAATTCCTTCAAATGATGCAAAAAATTGATGGGTTTTCGTTTGAGGATGGCAAGCTCCAACTTTTATTGGGCGACATTCCCATGATGCGATTCAAAAAAGTGCAGCCATGAAAAAGATCCTTTTTGCAATCGTAGCATTGGTTTGCTTTTCCAGTTGTGTGGAAAAGAAAAAAGAAGCACCTACCGAGGCGGAACCCGCCGCTGAAGAAAAAATGGATTCCACAACGGTACGAAAAATAGAACCCATCACCTTGGACATCGATGGCAGTTATTTTAAGGCTACGGGCACCGAACCTTTTTGGGGCCTAAAGATCTATGACAACAAGGTGGAACTCAAAACCATGGAGGACACCATCGTTACGCCACCATCCCCCCCTATTTTGGCACAGGATGCCAACATTAAAATGTTCCGGATCCAGACCGAGGCCACTCATATGGACATCATCATAGCCCACAAGGAATGCACCAATGCTATGTCGGGCGAAGTTTCCCCCTACACGGTGACCATCTCCTATAAATCGACAGGGTCGGATGAGAGTCAGGCATTGGAAGGCTGCGGCACTTATGTTACCGATTATAGGCTGCACGATATTTGGGTATTGGAAGAAATGAAGGGGGCCAAGGTGTCCAAAGCCGATTTTAATGGACAGGAGGTACCCAACATGGAAATCAACATCAACAGCAACCGGTTCTCTGGATTTTCAGGATGCAATCGCATGACCGGAAGCCTTTTTTATGAAAAGGACCTGCTGCGTTTTACCCAAGTGGCCTCTACCCGAATGGCCTGCCCCAATATGGAGAAGGAGTCTGAATTTTTGACCGCCCTGCAAGGCAGTACCCAATACAAGGTGGAAAATAACAGACTATATCTTTCCAATGGTTCCGAAACCCATTTGCTCACCTTCAAAAAAATAGACTGATCATGAAAAAAATAGTTGTTACATCCCTGGTCCTGCTTCTTGTGTTTGCTTGCAAGACCAAGGAGACTAAAGAAGTGGACAGCGAAGAACCGAAAACTGTGGCCCCTCCCCAACCGGTTCCTGCCTTGGAAGTAGGTTGTTATACCTATGAAGCGAACGGCAACAAAGTGGTTCTGGAAATTACCCATATCAATGAAACAGTGCTGGGCAGCCTCAGTTATGCCCTTTCGGAAAAAGATGCCAATGCCGGGACCTTTGCCGGTGAGCTGCTGGACAGCGTGCTGATTGGCAAATACACCTTTATGTCCGAAGGGACCCAAGACAATACCCGTGAGGTGGCCTTTTTGTTTAAGGATGGGCAATTGATCGAAGGGTATGGCGAATTGGACGGGACTGGTAAGGCCTTTAAGGACAAAAACGCGCTAAGTTTTAGTTCTTCCATGCCGTTGTCCAAAACAGATTGTGAACCTTGATCGAATTGTATTATAGGTTAGAAGAAGATCAAATACATTGATTGTATGCTATATTGTGTGTATATGGATGTATTTTATGCTCATATAAAGAAGTTGTGCATAATACCGAAACGCTCTAAATGAAAATCAAATCTTTCTCAACCATATTTGGATTACTCTTTTCGATAATTGGAATTATTGTTGGAATTTGGATTGCATATACGTCAACAAATAAAGATTATAATTATTTCTATATCTACTCTGGGATTTCTGGATTTATAACAGCAAAACTAATTGCGAAATATCTAATTGAGAAAAAGAGAAGATTTAACCATACGAATTATATAATTGCAGCAATAGCGACTGGATTAATTTCTCATTGGTTGTGTTGGTATATCATAACTTTGGAACTGAACTTTCGATATTGGATTTTAGGAGAACATTTCTTTTCTCAACCGATTGACCCATTACTTGGAATTTTTGGAGTATTTGTGTTCTGCTTATGGAGTTGGATTTTTGTTGGTTGGGCTACGATTTTAGGCGGAATTTTAAGCATATATACGACTAAATGGATTTATGAAAAGAATAAAAGTACTATGCACAACAATATATAACCGCAATTACGGCGGATTCGACTTCGTCCGAATCCATCCGGAATTGCTAACGTCTGTGCCAAACCGAAAATTAACGCATATTAACCCGTAACTGACGGTTATACGAGACCGTTGTAAGCAATTTTGAGTAAAAGTCTAAGCAGAAATAAATTATCTAAGCTCCAATGGGAAGAGCTACTTTGGATTTCTCGAACGAAAAGGGATTTTTGGAGTTCGGACACAAAAAGACTTGCCAAAATTGAACTGGATAATAGGAAAGTTTCAAGCACAGAAAAAGACGAATTGTGGGACTCAATAAATGAAGAGCTGGAAATAAGTTTTGAAAATGGATTTCTGAACACAGAGGCAGATGGGATTGATATAGGATATTCAAACTATCAAAAATTCAAAATATTCATTACCGCCCCATTTGCTCTAGGGAGATTGAGACCAATTGGGGACTTAATCGGACTTTTTTCTGAAAAGAAAATGAAAAAGTTTTGGGAAAAACTGATTCTTACTTTGCTAGGGACAATTTTCTGGGTAAGTATCTTTCTTATTTGGTGGAACCATTCCGAAAGGGGAAGACTAAAGGAGATTCAAAACTATGAATTGAATGAATAAAAAACTGCTTACAACAAGGGCTATAAGTAATTGCTTGCCTGTACCTCTCTAGTATATCCAAGACCGTTGTACTTTATCATAAGCAACCATTGACCAATGATAAAATTCTTTAGAAAAATTAGACAAAATTTACTGTCAGAGGGCAAAACCACCAAGTATCTGAAATACGCTTTCGGGGAAATAATTTTGGTTGTGATTGGTATTCTCATTGCACTGCAGATCAATAATTGGAATGAAGATCGAAAAATTAGAAATGCAGAAATAGAAATTCTTCAAAATTTGAAAACCGAATTAAATTTCAACCTTGAGGAGCTAAATAAGATACATAGACAACACCGATCGGAATTTGAAGATGGTATTTCCATTTTACAACTCTTTGGAAAAGATGTTTCCCATGTTTCTGAATTAAAATTGGATTCGTTAATATCAAATGCTTTTAGCGGATATTCATTTGAAGCAAAAGATGGATATATCAAATCACTTATCGCATCAAATAAAATTGATTATCTACAAAACCCTGAATTAAAGTCCTTTATTTCATCCTTTGAGTCTATGGTTTTAGATGCCAATCAAGAAGATGGATACGTAAGAAGACTGCTAAATGAACGTTTTTGGCCTGCTACAGATGGTAAATTAAGTGCCCTAAACGGGATATCCACTTCTGAAAGGTATCAAGAATTCCCAAAGGGAACTTACTCCTCAGATTATGAATGGTTCTTCAATAATCGTGAAATGGAAGATTTAACAGCCAATATATTTAGTTGGAAAAAAGAGAATGTAATGGATGAACAAACTTTAATAGATAACATCAAAAGAATGATTCAGATTATCGATATTGAGTTAAAGGATAAATAACGAAAGTACAGCTATGGCTATAAGCATTCGCCTGCCTGCCTTAGCAACCACTCATAGCTAAACTGCTAACCACAACTTCAAAAATTTGGAATTGATTCGTTTTTGGTGTATTTTCGCACCAAATAACACGATTTATGGCCAGACAAAGTATTTCCTTCACAGAACCTAACGATGAGTGGTTGAAATCCCAAGTGGACAATCAAGAGTATTCCAGTAAAAGTGAATTGGTGAACGACCTTGTGAGGCAGGCTAGAAAACAACAGGCCCAAGTGGACTGGATCAGGACAAAACTGGAAAAAGCTGAAAAAAGTGGATTTACAAAGGACGGAAAAGATGAAATTTTGAATCAGTCCAAAGCACTTTTTAATGGCTAACTACAAGCTGAGCAACGAAGCCAAAAACGATTTGATTCGGATTCACCAATATGGGATTGTCAAATTTGGAATGGCTCAAGCGGACAACTATTTTGAAACCTTTTTTGAATACTTCGACCTCATTGCACAACGTCCGTATTCCTTTGAATCAATGGACCATCTTAAAAAAGGGTATCGCCGTTGTGTTTGTGGATCGGATAGCATATTCTACAAAATAAACGGGGAAGTTGTGGAGATCATGGCCATCGTCGGGAGACAGGACTTGGACAACCTACTCTGATAATCAAAAAATACTGTTGCCAACACAGACGATGATGCATTCTATGAAAAATCCATACTTCAATACCGTTAGCCTATTTTTTCTATTCCTAACCATCACATCCATCAAAGCACAAAACATGGAACTTCCCTATAAAGAAATCCCTGCCCATCCTACAACCTATGAACCCGGAAATTTGGTGGCCAGAATGATAGACGGCCTTGGCTATCGGTTTTATTGGGCCACGGAAGGGTTAACGGAACAAGATCTGGCCTACAAACCCTCTGCGGACGGCAGGACCATTTTGGAAACCATGGAGCATATCTATACCATGTCCAACAACATTTTGTTGGCCCCAGATGCCCAACCTTTTGAAAAAGCGTTGTTCCCCACCAACCTTCCGTATGAAGAACTCAGGGCCAAAACCTTGCAAAACCTGCAAGCCGCCAGTGGCAAAGTATCGGGTAAAAGCGCCGAGGACCTAGAAAAATTCAAGGTGATTTTTAAAAGAGGGGAGCAAGAATCGGAATTTGCCTTTTGGAACCTCATCAACGGCATGATCTCGGATTGCATATACCATACAGGACAGATCACATTAATGCGAAGGGCCAGCGACAACCCACAAAACCCCAACGTAAACCCGTTTTTGGGACAGACCAAAGGCGATTAAGCCCTCCTCTTTGTAACATTTCTTGAAAATCCATTACCAATAATTAAACGTTTTGGTCTATGGGTTCTGCAAGTCAACCAATGTTAGTGGTTAAGGCCAACCGCGCTTTATTGCGCAAACGGCGTAGTTTCAAAGAAATTCGAGAAGCTTACGAAGGCTATGTGAGTGACTCCGAACTAAAGTTCAAGGAGCTAACCCCTTTTGAGCAAAAGAAAATCCGTGACAAGATCATTCAACAGGCCAAAAAGGATCGATGGCTCGAAATTCAAAACTACTTTATTGCCCTTCTGATTTTGGTTTTTCTGGGTTTCCTTTTTTATGCGCTTTTCCTTGATTAAGAGGTAATGACAATCAGTCAATTTTATCGACCACAACCTTATAGGTTGGGTCTTCCAAAACATTTACCTCGATAATATCATCGGCATTGGCTAAAAGGCGTTGGCAGTCCTTACTCAAATGTTTCAGGTGGAGCTTTTTGCCCACTTTCCGGTAGCGTTCTGTAATCTTGTTCACGGCTTCAATGGCAGACATATCCACCAAACGGCTTTCCGCAAAATCGATGATCACTTCTTCGGGATCGTTCAACACATCAAACTTTTCCGCAAAAAGAGTGGTGCTTCCAAAGAAGAGTGGTCCATAAATCTCATAATGTTTGATGCCCTCTTCGTCCACATATTTTCTGGCCCTGATCCGTTTTGCATTGTCCCAAGCGAACACCAGGGCAGAAATGATGACCCCTACCAACACGGCCAACGCCAAATTGTGCAGGAATACCGTTACCAAGGTAACGAGTACCATCACCAACACATCCGATTTGGGCATACGGCGGAAGGTTTTTAAACTGGCCCACTCAAAGGTGCCCAATGCCACCATGATCATCAACCCGGTGAGGGCCGCCATGGGCACTTTTTCAATCAAACTGGAGCCGAACATAATGAACACCAAGAGCATCAAGGCTGCAAAAATCCCTGAAAGCCTGGCCCTTGCCCCATTGGAAGTATTGATCAAACTTTGCCCGATCATGGCACAACCGCCCATCCCCGAGAAAAATCCGGATAAGATATTGGCCGTTCCCTGGGCCACGGCTTCCTTGTTGCCCCTACCTCGGGTTTCAGTGATTTCATCCACAATGTTAAGCGTCAATAAACTCTCGATCAAACCCACTCCGGCTACAATCGCCGCAAAGGGAAAAATGATTTTCAAGGTCTCCCAAGTAAAAGGAAAATCGGGAATATGAAATGGAGGAAACGTGCCTTGAATGGAGGCGATATCACCAATGGTGCGGGTATCCAATCCCAAGAAAAACACAATCCCGAACACCACCAAAATAGCGGCCAAGGATGCAGGAATCACTTTCGTTAATTTGGGCAATCCCCAAATGATCAGCATCGTCAACAACACCAATCCCAAGAAAATGAAAAGTGTGCTGCCCGTTAACCAATCTCCTTCCGGGGTTTTGAACTGAGCCAACTGCGACATAAAAATGATGATGGCAAGGCCGTTCACAAATCCGAAAATTACCGGATGGGGCACTAAGCGCATCAATTTCCCCAACCGAAGGAATCCGGCCAAAAGCTGTAAAATTCCCGCCAACACTACCGTGGCAAACACGTATTCTACCCCATATTGCTGGGCCAAACTTACGATCACCACTGCAACGGCACCTGTGGCCCCGGAAATCATTCCCGGTCTACCACCCAAGATGGAGGTGACCAAGCCCATCACAAAGGCGGCGTACAATCCTGTCAATGGAGACAGGCCTGCAATGAACGCAAATGCAATGGCTTCCGGCACGAGGGCCAAGGCCACGGTAAGGCCCGATAAGATCTCTGTTCGGTAGTTTACCTTTTGGGAAAAATCAAAAAGGTTGAGGTACTTTTTCATGGCTTCTTTCTTGAAGCCGGCAAAAATAGGGTTATTAAAGGGAAGACCCTAATGGCCTCCCCATTTTTAAGGATTTGACAATCTACCAGTTAGTCAACCCTAATAACTTCTCGCCAAGCGGGCTTAATTTTGCGGTATCGTACCTGGTTTGCTCCCATTTTCTGGGATCCCCTGGAAAGGCGTAGCCCTCTGGGGCAATGCGATTCTTCCAAGAATTGATGCGCCATTGCCGCATCTCAGCGTTGTCCTCCTCGGCTGGCATCATGGAAATGTATTGGGCGATGCGCACCTTGTCGCCTGATTTATTCGGACGGATACCGTGGGGTTGGGTACTATTGAAAATCATAAGGTCACCTGCTTCCAATTTTACTTTTACAATTTTGTCCTCCAGTCCGGTGACATCTGGTTGAAAGTGATCACGGTCTTCGGGTTGGGTCAGTTTCCAGGTATCATAATTTCGGTACAACCAAGGAATGCATTGAAAACCTCCCATATTTTCATCCGTTTGGTCGGCCAAGGCCAAAACCCCCTGAACATTTTGTGGTCGCGTCTCCGGATCGTAATCCCAATGGATGAACCCTTTTCTGTTCTCCCCGGGGCGTTGCGGTATGTTCAAATTGGCCCGATCGATGGTGACCCACAATTTTTCGGTGCCCCAGATGTCCACAAAGGCATCGTAAACCTTTTGCGTCTGACGGTTGTTCCACAAATGTTGATGGTTATAGACCTCTACCATCCCGGTTCCCGTCAGTTCCTTCATCTTCATTTCGGCACGTGCAGGGGCATACCAAGTTTCTGGATCGTTGGGGTCCTTTTCATCGAACTCCCAAATAAAATCGGCCGTTGCCTGGGCTTGTTCCCTCGGCACTGCATTCTTGATCACAATGTATCCGTTCTCTATCCAAAAAGCCCAATCTTCTTCCGATAAAACCCTTAAGGGTTTTCCGTTGGAGCGGTCGTTCAATCTGATCTTGCTGCTGGTAGCGGTAGAAGGGTTGCCCGGAATATTTTCGTGGGCCTTGTTCGCCATTTCCACCTTCATTTGTTGTTGCATCATATCGTTTCTGTTTTTTAGGTTCAAAATTGAATTATTCAAAACTAGGGGGATGGTTTATGGGTTTCCACCCTAACATTGACCAATTTTTGAACTTTATTGACTTTTATTTCTTAAATTGAAAACATAAAGGACAATAAATTGAAAATTCAGCTCGAAAACATACAACCGAATGACAAGAGTTCCTTTCATTTATTACACAATCCGAAGTTGAACGACTTGTTCTTTTGGCATTTTCATCCGGAGTTTGAACTGGTCTATATTGAAGGGGCCAACGGGAAACGGCATGTGGGGCATCATTTGTCCAACTTTACTGGAAGTGACCTGGTACTGATCGGTTCCAACATTCCCCATTTGAATTTTGATCATGGCATCCGCACGGAATACCACAAAGAGGTATTGCACATAAGTGCTTCCTTTAAAGAAAAAGTGTTCAGTGAGATCGAGGAACTGGAAGATGTTTATGAACTCTTGGAAAAATCACAACACGGCATTGCCTTTTATGGGGAGACGAAAAAATCCGTGGGGCAGATCATGAAACAATTACAGCCCATGACCCGGTTCGGGCAATTTTTGGAAATCTTGAAACTGTTGAAAATCTTGGCGAAAAGCAATGAATTTGAACTGTTGCATACCAATCCCATCATCAACGATAAGGCAAACAAACAGCAACAACGGTTGCAACAGGTGTATTCCTATATTGATGAGCATTATTCCCAAAAAATTGAATTGGACGATATGGCCCAGCAAGTAAATTTGGGCAAGGAGGCTTTTTGTAGGTACTTTAAACAGAACACGGGTAGCACCTTTACCCAATTTTTGAACCAATACCGCATCACCCAGGCCAAGCGACTTTTGCTGGCCGGAAGAAACATCACCGAAACCTGCTACGAGTGTGGATTTGAAAGCCTCTCCTATTTTAATAGGACCTTTAAAAAGATCAGTGGGGAAAACCCATCGACCTACAAAAGGAAACAGTCCTAAAAAGAACCGCCCCAAGTATTGCTACTTGGGGCGGCCCTTAACTAAATAACCAACCAAAAAAACTATTAGTATAGTCGAACATTACTGTTCTTCCTTACATATCTCGTTGTCGGGTTACGTTCATGGTCGGGTTAATAATCTTAGAACGTTTTTTACCCGTATCTCCTGATTTCAAAAACTGCATGTATCCTCTTCCTGTAAACTCATAGACCGTTCCGCTGGACACATGGTACAACTCTATTGTACTGTCATTAATAACGTACAACTCAAAATAATCATTGCCCAAGAAGTCATAATCCAGTGTTAAAGTTTTTAGGGCTGCATCGTTGGCCACATCGTACACTTCGTAATCCCCTTCATAGTCCCATTGAATGTTGGAAATCGGGATGCCCTGTCCATCAATGGAAGATCTAAAATATCCACCGCCATCGGAGAAGAACTGGAGGTAATTTTCCTCATCAAAATCATTCAGTGCACCAACTTCGCTGGTATAGGTTTTCTCCCAAACCTGATATTCCTGTAGAAAATAATGGATGTTATCGTAGAACACTTGATCGTAATCGAAGGTGCTTCTCTGGAAGCCACGAAGAATATAGGAAGTTTTGCTCTTGGCATCGTATAACTCCAAGGTGTTGTTGTTCACGGCATACACATCGAGAAGCCAAAGCCCGTCCACATCATGATCCACCTCAACTTGTCCAACAAAAGTTCCATAGGTTCCCACATCAATCCCCAAACCATTTCCGGTTTTGCCTATTCCCACCAAATTGTTATTGGCGTACACGACTCCCCTGTCAAAGGAAATGGTAAAGGCCCGTTGTAGGAAAGGAACTTCCCCGTTTCCTTTGGTGGCATTGATATCGATATACCACAGATCATAGGATTCCAAAACCAAGGCGGTGTTGATGGGTGATTCTTCAATATATCCGTCGTCCACGATGACCTCGGTGTAGCACGAACTGGCCAAAAGGCCTATCATTAAAATTCCAAAGAGTAGTTTTCCATTTTTCATAATCGAGGCTTTAAAGTTCACCTCATGTAAACCAAGCACCGTGCCAAAATTTTTAACTATTTGATAATCAATTGATAATGAAGCCATGATTTTATTTTTTAGCTTTACAGCCTAATTTGGTTGCATGCAAGACAAACTACGATTCGGTGTTTTTGGTGGAGGGAGCTGGGGAACGGCCATTGTAAAAATGTTGACGGAAAACGGGGACCGTGTTGGGTGGTATATGCGGAGTGATTCGGCCATCAGGCACATCATTAAAGAGGGGCATAACCCCAATTATTTGAGTTCGGTGGAATTTGAGGTGGAACAACTTCATTTGAGTCATGACATCAATGAAATTGTGGAAGCCAGTGATGTGTTGATCTTTGCCATCCCTTCCGCTTTTTTGGAGGGCGAACTTCAAAAATTGACGGCTTCCCTGAAAGACAAGATCATATTTTCAGCCATCAAGGGCATTGTTCCCGAAAGTGGTTTGATCGTGGGGGAGCATTTTCATGAAAAATATAACATTCCCTTTGAGAACATCGGGGTACTCACAGGACCCTGCCATGCCGAAGAGGTGGCCTTGGAACGTTTATCCTATTTGACCATTGCCTGCGCCGATGCCAAGAAGGCTAAAATAGTGGCCGAACATTTAAAAAGTGAATACATCCGTACCAAAATTTCCGACGACATCATCGGTACCGAATATGCCGCCATGCTGAAGAACATTTATGCCATTGCCGCTGGGATTGCTCATGGTTTAGGTTATGGCGACAATTTTCAAAGTGTCCTTATGAGCAACGCCATCCGGGAGATGAAACGGTTCATAGATCGAGTCTATAAAATGAAACGCAACATCAACGCCTCGGCCTATTTGGGAGACCTTTTGGTGACGGGCTATTCCGTTTTTAGTAGAAACCGCATGTTCGGGAACATGATCGGAAAGGGCTATACCGTAAAAAGCGCCATGATGGAGATGAACATGGTGGCCGAAGGGTATTACGCAACCAAAAGCGCCCATTTGTTGATGGAAAAATTGGAGAAGAAATCCAAGACGCCTATCATCAATGCGGTGTACCAAATACTATACAAAAACAAGGATCCCAAAAAGGTTTTTGAGAAATTGACAGAGAAGTTGGATTAAGCAATCTAAAGTTTGTAAACGATTTTGAACATTGCAATTCTTGGCATAATGAGGGTGGATTGATCACTTATCAGGAAATCTGAAAAGGAGTTCTGCCGTTTATAACTCACATCAAAAAGGTTGGATGTAGAGATTTCGAAACCCCAAGGGCTGTTTTCTTTTTGATAGAACAAAGAAGCGCCTGCTACATTAAAGATATTGGTCAGGTTTTGATCTTCATTTTTGTACTCGGTCCTTTCAAAGTCTCCCTTGAAATGAAAATCCTTTAAAAACACATAGTTAATTTGTGCAGAAAACCTTGTGTTGGTAAAGGTGTTCCTAGTATTCACTGTTCTATATATGGAAGGTTGATGGGTATAACCCAATTCCACATTTGGCCAATTAATAAAAAAGGTCTCCATTTTACCTGTAAGGGATATGGATCGGGATAGATTCTTGGATACATTATTATTTACCAATTGATAAAACTCATTGTAGCTCCCCCTACTTTCCAACCCTAACTTAATTTTATTGATTTTCTTTCCAAAATTGAAATTGGCCGTGAATCCATTCTCTGGTTGGTTGAATATGGTATAGGTCACAAATTGATCAATACCGTCCAACACTGTTGTATTTTTAATGCCCTGACTTTTTCTGTTATAGGTAATCCCAGCATTGAGGTTCAGCCCCCGGAACAGGCTGTATTTGAAATAGTTCAATGAATAGGAATGGATTCGTTCGTTCTGCAACTCTGGATTACCAAGAATCACTGAATTGAAAGACCCTAGCATGAAGTTGGCCGCCAATTGTCCCATATTGGGAAAGCGCATCCGTTGCCTGTATTGAAAGCGTAGCTTTTCACTGTTGTTGAACTCTGCTTCGGCATTAAATGTCGGCAATAAAACTTGGATATTGTTTTGTATGGAGACACCCTTCTGGTCATTGTCCCAATTGTACTGATGATAAAAAAGACCTGATTTCACCGTGAAGATTCCTGTCAGAAACTTGTACTCCAATCCTAAAAAGCTATCATTAAAGCGATGGTCAATATCGTTTCCAAATCCATTTTCGGAAAAATCATTTATGGTTCCATTGGAGAGTTGCTGTGCTTCCTGTACTTTAAAATCTTCAAAAGAAAGGCTTGTGCCAATACTGGTGTAGATATGGTTGTAATTATTGAGTACCCAATAATCCTTCAAAACCAAATCAAAGGAAGTGGTATGGGTCTGTTTTTGCTGCAAGACCTTATACATGGTGTCCTCCTCCAAAGGAATAAGTCCAAAAAGAAAGGCATCATTGGTTTCCCAATCCTTATCAGGGGTATTCTTTAAATGTGCAACCGTTGCCTCCATGCTAAAGGTCTGGGCCCTTGAAAAGCGCTTGTTGTATTCCAGGTTCTGTTTAAGATCAAGGGCAGAAATATTCGAAACGGTATTAAAAAAGTTGCTTTGATCAAAGCTCTGTGTCAGAATGGAACCTTCTCCCTTATTCTCTGTGAGTTTTACAAAGGTGTTTGCGGATAGTTGTTCCTTGGAATTGGGTTCGTGTTCCACAGTGAATTTTCCGATCAAGAAGAAATTGTCATAATCATTGGTGACATTTCTGCCTTCGTCAAAGGAACCATCAGAATTAATGTATGTATTGAGGTAGTTGGTTTCGGTCACAGTGGTACTTCCATTGACAATAGCATAGCTATTGATGTCCATTTTGGAAGTGACCGATTGTCTTATGTTCAAAGCTCCAAAACGATTGGTATTGGCCTTGAAATCAGTGTTGGACAAAAATTGTGAAAAATCATCGTTGCTCAGGGACAGATATGCGCCGATATCCCCAATGAGCTTTCCAAACCCGCCGTTGAACTCCAGATAATCGGTGAGGGTAAAACTCTTGATGCCCACGTTGTTCAAGTCGCCGATAAAATTGAGGTTGGTCTTGGGACTGTAATAAAAAATGTTGGGATGGACCAAATAACGGTCCTTAATACCTCCCCCAACTTCCATGTCGCCAAAGGCGAATTTTTTTTTGTCCTCCTTGAGCTTGATGTTAAGGGCGACCTCATCGGAATCCTGAAGCCCTTTTAAAAAACCAATTTTGTTGTAGTTGTCCAACACTTGAACCTGGTCCACGGCATCCGCAGGAATGTTGTTCACGGCCAGTTTGCTGTTGCCAGTAAAAAAGGTCTTGTCCTCTACCAGTACCTTGGTCACTTTTTTGCCCTGCGCGGTAACGTTTCCTTCGCGGTCCACTTCTATGCCCGGGAGTTTTTTGAGCACTTCCCGTAATTTTCGCTCCTCTCCGGTTACAAAAACATCGGTTTGGTAAGTAATGGTGTCTTCCTTTACTTCAATGGGGATTTTATATTCCAGCACCACCTCTTCCAGGTCATTTGCCTTGGGAACCAGGGCTAAATCTTTGGTCTCGTCTTGGGTGGCCGTATATTCAAAAACAAGTTTTTGGTAACCGAGATAGCTTACCTCAATGGTGTAGGCAACATCCTTTTCCAAGCGGAGCACATATTCCCCTTTTTCGTTGCTGATGGCAAACCGGGTGCTTTCATCGGGGTTTTGGGGAAAGGCCAAAATGTTGGTATTGACCAACGGTGTGGCACTGGTAGTATCCTTTACCATACCGCTTAGGACTATATTCTGACCGAAAGAGTTGGTAAGGTTGAAAAAAAGAATGCCAACCAATAAAAAATATCTGATCAATGAAATCTTAACCTTTATAAATCAACATTTGCCCATTCGTTTGCATCATCTTCCCCCAAATTGTTCCTTGGCGATTTTGGCACCAATGGCGTCAAATTCTTCCTGTGAAATGGGTTTTTTACCTTTTGGGGGGACAATCAGCTGAAGCTGATCATTGTCTAAGTTTCCCAACATTATTTTATCCGCATAGAAAACCCTATCCTTTTCCTGTAATTCCAAAATAAGTCCGGGCAGACCAGAATAATTTTTAGGACCAAAGGGTAGGTTTATTTCAGGAGTGTACCATGCCACGACAGGAAATTCAAATCTTCCTTTACTATTATTCACCACATAAGTAGTAGTTGCCTTGAAACATTCATATTTACCAATTCTCTTCTTCTCCTTCTTTAATTGCCAACCACTTATTATTACGTGCTCAATTACAAACCTTTCTCCAAAAGCTGGTAAATCCTCATAAACCAAACCCTTTTGGAAATTTGTAAAATACTTGCCTTTTGCTCCTAAAATTGTCAATGCAATGTCAGCGCCTTTTTCTGCATCATTAGTCAACAACTTTTCCCTATAAAAAATAGACTCATTTGTGGAACCCAAAAGTTTAAATTCTATAAACTTTACATTCTCATAAGCTATTTTATAAATGTCCTTTAAAACTTCAGAAACTTCAGTTTCCAAAAGATCTACCTTGTATGTAACCTCAACCGCTGGTTGTTGGGCAAATGCACAGAAATTGATACTAATAAAGAACAGAATCAACACTGTTTTTTTCATAAAATTTAATTTAATTAACGCTCCTACCACTTATATAAGTGGCAGGGACATAAGATTATACAATTCCAGCACACGCCTTATAAACTTTGTCTACAACATCCATTGCCTGGCTCTCAGACAATCCAGCATCCATGGCCCCTTCATAAAAATCCTCCATGCTTACGTCATACCAAACCCGTCTGCTTTGAATCTGTGCAAACACGTAATGAAAGTTCTGTAGAACGAAACAGATGTGTATGACAACGTACTTTTTCATTATTGACTTTAGTTAGGTATAGGCCTCATTTTTTGGAGAAGCTCCAAGTATTCTTTTTCGGTCATTTCCTCACCACTATCTATCATCAACTTTCTTTCGTTTTTGAGATTTGTGTTTATTTCTATTTTATCAGCATACAAGAAAAGTTTTCCATTCATAGAACCCTCTAACACCAAACCTGGAAGTCCATCAATTCCATTCGGCCCAAAAGGCATGTTGAGTTCTGGAGCAAACCATGCTACTGGGGAAAATGTTAACAATTTTTTACGCCCAGGGTCGTATTGTTCTTTGTATCCAACTGCTTTGTAACAGGTATAGCCCAATATTGACTTTGTCTCATCCGTAATCTCCCAATTAAGTTCATTAGGGTCGTAAACCACATTAATTTTTTTACCAAAGTCATTAATATGTTCTATCTTTTTTTCTATTGTTCTAAAATAAATTGAGTTGCCACCACCATGATTAACAGCCAATTGATAAATTATATCATCTTCCCCGATTTCAAGTTTCTTAACATATTTATAAACCCCGATTTCACTATTCGACACTAGTTCAAACTCCAATTGTGAATATGCTTGATAGAGTTTTTCAATCACATCTTTATGCTTAGTAACCTTTGAATTACTTTCGGATTCAACCTTTAGCTTATAAATAACTTTTATTTCCTGCCTTCGGATTTGCGCAACTATTTTTTCAAAGCAAAAGATAGCTACGATACAAACTATTATTAAATACTTTTTTTTCATTTGAAATTACAATAATAAGGGTGGCCTAACCACCCTTATTTAAATATCGCTTTAACTACATCTGATTAGCACAATATTTTACCAAACTATTATAATCCGAGTTGTAATCAGAAGCAGACATACAGCCTGATTCCTCTTCAATAACTTCGAGAATATCAGCAGCCCACTCACCACATGTTTTTGCCTCTTCATCATCATAAGGATTGTTCGCTGAGAGCACAAAGGAGAACATAAACAATAATCCAAAAATCACTTTTCTCATTTTCAAAAAATTTAATAGGTTAAGAATTTGTTTCCCTTACCCTATTCAGCGCTAAAAATGTAAGATTGGGATGAAGCTATTTAAAACATATCCTTCAATACCCCAAAAGTCTACAGATGCTAATTTTGGATTGATGGATGGTGTGATTGAATTGATGAATTGACGATTTTGAGTTTGTTTCGAAAGAAAAAACGCCTCAAAATGCAATCCATTTATGCTTTTTGTGAGTTGAAATCCGTTTTGTTCAGAAGCACTTGTTGATGGAAAAATTGGAGAAGAAATCCAAAACGCCCATCATCAATGCGGTGTTCCAAATCCTGTACAAAAACAAGGATCCCAAAAAGGTTTTTGAGAAATTGACAGAGAAGTTAGATTAGGCCCTATCCAACGAAAAATTGGAATGGCTTTCCAGTTCTTCTTCCAAATCTTTTTTGAACATATCCATTTCATCCGAAGTATAATCAAACGCCTTTTGGAATTCATCAAAAACAGGTTCCATAAAGTTCCTGACGCTGTCGATATCAAAATAAAGTCTGCCCGTTCTTCTTATGAAAAAGTCCAACGGGTTCAAGACCATCTCATGGGCAATGGTAAACTGGGCTTCGGCACGGATCATTCTTTCCTGCAGATTTTCCGCCTTGATTTGGGCATGCATACATTGAAAGGTCAAGAAGGCAATACTGAAGTGGATAAAAATATATTTACTTATCATTGAACTATAAACCTATTGTACCTATTTATTACCTGTTTTCCCCATCCTTTGTAAAATTATCCTCCTGGCTTCTTCCTCAAATTCCTTTTCCGTAATCTCCCGACCTCCTTTTGGTTTTTTGATTTTCACAATGCTTGAATCCTTGTGAATCTTTATTTCCTTGGCAACAATTCTACTTCTACCATCTTCCACCTCCAATATTAGACCTGGTAACGAGTTATATTTTTCTGGCCCAAAAGGCATTTTTAGTTCCTGGGTATACCAAGCAATAATTTTGTTATGCTTGGGATTATTGTTTATATCATTATAAACAATGTCCCACTCTGCCTTTGTACACCTATATCCCCCAATAATTTTTTCCTCATCCAATATCTGCCATTGTGGATCTGTATAAGACAACATCAGTATTGGTTCCCCTAAGTGTTCTTTTTTATGTATTGTTTCGTTGGTTTGAAAATTAAAATAAAAGTCTCCAATGAAGCTACCAAGATTCAATTTTGAAAGGGCTCCTCTATCAGAATCATTTACCAGCCTTTTGACCATAGTATAATTTGACTCCTTCCCTGAAAAGGAAAGTAGGTATTCATTATTTTGGGATTCTTTCTGCAATTTTTCTAGAAACAAAACTGTTTGCTCGTTGTTATCCTGACCTATCCTATCTTTGAGTTCTTCAAAATTTAGTTTTTTGGTATATACCACCTCTCCAGAAATAGTTTGGGATACACATACCATGCATTGGAAGACAAAAAACATTATCGGAGAAATTTTGATCATTTGGATTAATTTTATGATAAGGGCCTCAAGTTTTGAGGCCCTTATAATTTTTGAAATTAAAAAATAGGTTCAAGGGCATCACAAGTATCATATAGATTGTTCCAATCCTCAACGGCTTGCGACAAATTACCATCATAAGCACCTGCAGCAACAAGGTTCGACATCAAAGTATCCACCATCCCATGGCAATCCAACTTAACAATTTCTTCAGATGCATTTATTGTGGAACCAATAAATAGTACCCCGCACAGTGTCAAAAACATTCTTTTCATTTCATAAGGATTTAAATTAAAAAACAGGATTTCCCTTACTTGTTTTTGCGCAAAATGTAAGATTGGCATGAAGCTATGTAAACCTTATCTTTCAATTTCCTGGAAATCTACGGATACTCCTTTTGGATTGATGGATGGTGGCATTGAAATGATGAAAAAGCAATTTTGAGTTTCTTTGAAAGAAAAAACACCATAATATGCAATCTGTTTTTTGCTTTTCATGGATTGAAACCCGTTTTATTCGGAAGCACTTGTTGATGGAAAAATTGGAGAAGAAATCCAAAACGCCCATCATCAACGCAGTGTACCTAATCCTGTACAAAAACAAGGATCCCAAAAAGGTTTTTGAGAAATTGACCGAGAAGTTGGATTAGGCCCTATCCAACGAAAAGTTGGAATGGCTTTCCAGTTCTTCTTCCAGTTCCTTTTTGAACGCATCCATTTCTTCTGAAGAATAGTCATACGCCTTTTGGAATTCATCAAAAATGGGTTCCATAAAATTCCGGACGCTGTCGATATCAAAATAAAGCCTGCCCGTTCTTCTTATGAAAAAGTCCAAAGGGTTCAGGGCCATCTCATGGGCAATAGTGAATTGGGCTTCGGCACGGATCATTCTTTCCTGTAGATTTTCCGATTTAATTTGGGCATACAGTTCCAAGATGGTCTCGGTCTGTTTGCCATACGTGGTCACCAAATACCAAGCATCGTATTCCGTAAAACCGTTGTCATGCAGTCGATCAAAAACCGTGGCAATATATTTTTTTACATGTTTGTACTTTTTAAAATCGCTGCCGCAAAGTGGAATTTTATCGGTGGTGCAAGGCTCCAATTTTCGGTCATGGTCCTCTTCCATATGTTTGGCGATGCGATTTACCGTACGCTCCGCCATTTTTCGATAGCCCGTCAATTTTCCACCGGCAATACTGATCAATCCGGTATCCGAAGTAAAGATTTCGTCCTTACGTGAAAGCTCCGAAGCAGATTTGCCCTCTTCGTGGATCAAGGGGCGCAATCCGGCCCATGAGGAAACGATATCGTCCAACTCCAAATGGATGTCGGGAAACATATGGTTTACTGCGGTAATCAAGTAAATGGCATCGGCAATATCGGTGGTTACATGGTCCTTATCAGCATTGTAATTGGTATCCGTAGTGCCAATATAGGTGACCTTACCACGGGGAATGGCGAACATCATCCGGCCATCGGGAATATCAAAATAAACGGATTGTTGTACCGGGAGCTTTTCCTTTGGAAACACCAAATGCACCCCTTTGGTCAAATGCAAACGCTTTCCCTTTTTGGAATGGTTCACGCTTCGAAGTTCATCTACCCAAGGCCCGGCAGCATTGATCACATAGGTGGAAGAAACACTGTATTCCTCCCTAAAAACCTCATCCTTGAAAGTAACGCCGGCCACTTGTTCGTTTTCATACACAAAATCGGTAACCTTTGCATAGTTAAGGGCCTGGGTGCCAAATTTTAGACTGGTCTTGACGTTCTCCAACGTTAGCCTGGCATCATCGGTACGGTATTCGGCATAGTAGCCGGCACCGTTCAATATCTTTTTGGGCAAAAGAGGTTCCAATTTCATGGCCTCCTTTTTTTCCAACATCTGCCTTTTATCGTCCCCCGTTACTTGGGCCAAAATATCGTATACCTTCAACCCTATGGAAGTCAACCATTTACCGTAGGAACCTCCTTCGATCAAAGGGAGCAACATTTTTTCGGGAATGACCAAATGGGGCGCCAGTTTGTGCACAATGGCCCTTTCGGAACCTACTTCTTTCACCAACCAAAAATCGAACTGCTTCAAATACCGCAAACCTCCGTGGATCAACTTGGTAGATTTGCTACTGGTACCCGATGCGAAATCTCCTTTTTCCAATAACAAGACTTTTAACCCTCGTGAAGAAGCGTCCAACGCTATTCCTGCACCGGTAATCCCACCTCCTACTACAATCAAATCGTAGGTGTCAGAGGCTATTTTTTGAAGTTTTTCTTTTCGGCCAATGTTGGAAAAAGCAATGTCCTGGCTCATAGATTATTTATTGAATTCGTATTCCCTTTCCACACGGCAAATCCTCACCTTGTACCAGGAATACCATTTTTTTATTCCATTTTTTTGGGCCTGTTTGTGGTCCATGTTCGCCTTCCAATTGGCAATGGCTTCCAAACTTTCCCAATAGCTCACGGTAATACCAAGTCCGTCCCTGGCACTTTCAACATCCAAAAACCCAGGTTGCTGTCGGGCCAGTTCTTCCATTTCGGCACCCATTTGGGCATAGCCTTGGTCTCCCTCGGTACGTAAGCTAGTAAAAATAACGGCGTAATAGGGTTTTTGCAGTTCCATTATATGATGTATTCTTTTTCAAGGAAATAGTTGACCAAGGCCTCTTTCATCAGAACGGTCTGTTCCCCAGCCTTTAAGGGTGGCAATTGCTCCTTTACTTTGTAATGGGGCCAACCTTCGTCATCAAAAAATTCGAAATCGTAATACCCATAGGGCTCCAACAACCTACAAATGGCAATGTGCATCAGGTTTACCTTTTCATCTTTTTTGAAACTGCGGTGGTAACTTCCCAGTTCCTGTACACCTACTAGATAGATGATACCGTCCAACTCCAAGGGGTCCCCATCCGAAAACTGTGCGGACAGTTTCACCACCAAATCATCCCAGCGTTCCCTTAATTTTTCGTCTCTGGACATAAGTTTTTGTAAGAAATCCAAAGGTACAAATCAATATTCTATATTTGTTAAAACCTGCCTATGAGCTTTTTTGATATCGTCATCGGAATATTGTTGGTCTGGGGCCTGTACAAAGGGCTCAAAAATGGACTTTTTGTGGAAGTGGCATCTTTAGTGGCCCTTATTGCAGGGATTTATGGGGCCATCCACTTTTCGCACATCACTGGGGAATATTTGGCCGAACGCTTTGATTGGAGTGAACAGTACCTGAAACTGGCCGCTTTTCTCATTACTTTTTTTGCCATCATCATTGTGGTGAACCTTGCCGGAAAGTTTTTGACCAAGATTGCCGATTTTGCTATGCTGGGCCTATTGAACAAGATTGCCGGTGGACTTTTCGGTATGTTGAAAGTTGCCGTCATCTTGGGCGCGCTGCTCATTTTCTTGGAGAAACTTGCGGGTCCCATGAACATGATCAAGGAAGAAACCAGGGAGAATTCCGTATTTTACCAACCTGTTCGGGATATCGGCGCCTTTGTATTTTCATTGGTTTTGGATGACGATGATGAAGCCGAACCAGAGGAAAAAATTGAGGTAAACCAACAAGTCATATGACATTCAATGCCATAAGACAAAAGGCAAGATTTTTCGACTACCTGCTATGGTAGATTTCAGTTGGTGCAATTCAACGTAAGAAATTGACTTTCTGCGGATATTTTATGGTAATGCCTTTTCTCTCCATTAGATTAGCGACCAGAACACTAGGGGATTTAGAACACCCCCGAAAACACCCCGAAAATGAAAAAAGTATATGGCATAGTATTGGTCATAGTGCTCTTGTTTACTCTAAGCAAATGTAGCACAACATCCACCCAAGAAGAAGAACAGTATACCGAGGCTACCTTGGGCAACGATAAAGTAACCATTGATCCAGTGGCTATGGAAACAGATTTGTTGGCTTTGGTGAACCAACATCGCTCTGCTATTGGATTGAATACGTTGGAAAACAGTTCTGTTTCGTATAAATATGCAGAGCAGCACAATGATTACATGATCTCCAAAAACTCTTTGAGCCACGATAACTTTGAAAATAGGGCAACCAAAATTGCAGAGGTGACTAATGCAGTGAGCATTTCAGAAAATGTGGCACGCTATTATACCACCGCTGAAAAAACCTTGGAGGGTTGGCTCAATAGTTCATCGCACAAAGCAGCCATGGAAGGTGATTTTACGCATACCACCCTCAGCGTTGAATTGGACAAGGAAGGTAGGCCTTACTTTACCCAGATTTTCATAAAAGTGGAATAATCAAACCAAAATATTTGTGAAAAGAGGTCTGCAGGATTGCAGGCCTTTTTTTGTTGTATGCTATGTTGCCACCTAGGTTTTTTTTACCTTTCGTAAAATCTTGAATTATGGCTATACAGGCTCCATTCAACCTGAACAAATGGATAGAGGAAAACCGGGATACCCTTAAACCCCCCGTGGGCAACAGGAACCTTTACAAAGAATCGGATGACTATATCGTGATGATCGTTGCCGGGCCCAATGCCCGAAAGGATTATCACTATAACGAAACGGAGGAACTCTTTTATCAACTGGAAGGCCACATTGAAGTGCATATTCAGGAAGACGGACAAAAGAAAACCATGAAACTGGGGCCCGGGGATATGTACCTACATCCCGCCAAAGTACCCCATTCCCCTGCACGCCAGGAAGGTTCCATCGGACTGGTAGTGGAACGGAAAAGGGTAGCGCTTGATGCCAAGGATGGCCTGCTCTGGTTCTGCGATAACTGCAACCACAAACTTTACGAAGTGTATTTTCCCCTGAACGATATCGAAAAGGACTTTTTGGGTCATTTTAAACATTTTTACGGGTCGGAAGAACTCCGCACCTGCGACAATTGCGGTACCGTTATGCCTGTGGATGAACGTTTTGTAGCCAAAGAAGAATGATACTGTTGCTAGCCAAGATCATTGTGGCCATTGTGGCACTGCTCCATCTCTATTTTTTATGGCTGGAGATGTTCGCATGGACGACCAAGGCAAAAAAGGTCTTCCGTCAGTTTCCCGAAGACTTGTTTGAACCTACCAAGACCTTGGCTGCCAATCAAGGGCTGTACAATGGGTTTCTTTCTGCTGGATTGATTTGGTCTTTGTTAATCGAGGATCCCACGTGGCAGGTGTATGTGGCCCTTTTCTTTTTGGGCTGTGTGGCCGTTGCAGGAATTTATGGGGCACTGACCGCATCCAAGAAAATTTTTACCGTTCAGGCACTGCCAGCCCTCTTGGGAATAGCCTTGTTCCTAGTACACCAAATGCTTTAAAAATCTTCATTTTCCTGTGAAGTATTATTTGTATTTTTGTGAAAATATAACAATTCACCTTTAAAAAGTTATAAATGTCGATAGTTGCCACAGATTTTGGAATGGACAAGGCCCTAAAACAACTTGGGCTTCAAGAGATAAACAATGGAACATCCACCGGTTCGGAAAATTTTGGGTCGGGTGAGATCATTTCATCCATATCACCTGTTGATGGTACCCTAATCGGCAAGGTGAAGACCACCTCGCCCGAAGACTATGAAAAAGTAATGCAAACGGCAACGGCTGCCTTCAAACAATGGCGATTGGTTCCTGCTCCGCAAAGAGGGGAAATCGTTAGGCAGTTCGGCGAAAGGTTGCGCGAGCTTAAAGAACCCCTAGGAAAGTTGGTGTCCTATGAAATGGGTAAATCCTACCAAGAAGGGTTGGGAGAGGTCCAGGAAATGATCGACATCTGTGATTTTGCCGTTGGCCTTTCCCGACAATTGCACGGATTGACCATGCATTCCGAAAGACCAGGACACCGCATGTACGAACAATATCATCCACTGGGAGTGGTCGGCATCATCTCGGCCTTTAACTTTCCCGTGGCCGTTTGGGCTTGGAACACGGCTTTGGCCTGGGTATGTGGTGATGTCTGTATCTGGAAACCTTCCGAAAAAGTTCCGCTTTGTGGGGTTGCCTGCCAAAATATCATTGCCGAAGTGTTGAAAAAAAATAACCTTCCCGAAGGAATTTCGTGCCTTATCAACGGTGATTATAAGGTCGGTGAATTGATGACCAACGACAAAAGAGTCCCTTTGATTTCTGCAACAGGATCTATCCGAATGGGCAAAATCGTAGCGCAGGCCGTAGCATCCCGATTGGGCAAATCCCTTTTGGAACTGGGCGGCAACAATGCTATCATCGTAACTCCGGATGCGGATATTAAAATGACGGTAATCGGTGCTGTATTCGGTGCCGTGGGTACCGCAGGCCAACGATGTACCTCAACCCGAAGATTGATTATACACGAATCCATTTATGATAAGGTAAAAGATGCCATTACTTCTGCCTATAAACAAATCAAGATTGGAAACCCGTTGGATCAGTCTAACCACGTAGGACCTTTGATCGATACCGATGCCGTGAACATGTACCTAAAAGCCTTGGAAGAGGCCAAAAAAGAAGGAGGTAACATTTTGGTTGAAGGCGGGGTACTGCAAGGAGAAGGTTACGAAACCGGTTGCTATGTTAAACCGGCCA
Organism: Flagellimonas aequoris; assembly: GCF_003584165.1. Taxonomy (GTDB): domain Bacteria; phylum Bacteroidota; class Bacteroidia; order Flavobacteriales; family Flavobacteriaceae; genus Flagellimonas; species Flagellimonas aequoris. The sequence continues at coordinate 476,765 of NZ_QXFJ01000023.1, forward strand.
TTGTGGAGGCCGATAATTCCTTCAAAATCGTACAGGAAGAGACCTTTGCTCCCATCCTATATCTTTTGAAATATTCCGGTGGGGTCGAGAATGCCATTGAACAACAAAATGGCGTGGTCCAAGGACTTTCTTCTGCCATCATGACGAACAACCTAAGGGAGGCGGAGCGTTTCCTTTCGGCTGCGGGCAGTGATTGCGGTATTGCCAATGTGAACATCGGTACTTCGGGTGCCGAAATAGGCGGTGCTTTTGGTGGTGAAAAAGAAACTGGAGGCGGACGTGAAAGTGGTTCCGATGCCTGGAAAGTATACATGCGCAGACAGACAAACACCATCAATTACACTACGGAACTGCCTTTGGCTCAAGGCATTAAGTTTGACCTATAAAAAAAGCCGCCCAACTAGGATGAACACTAGATGGGCAGTCTTTAAAACCAACTTAACTAACTCAAACTTAACTTAAACCCTACTCCAATGCCAATCTTTGTCGGGAGAAATAGGGTTGTTTGTCTTTTATTGCCTGCAATTTCTCAAATATTGTTCGAGAATTTAGGAAGTATCTTACAGGTGGTCATAAATAGTGTATGATTGGTTCCTTTTGTTCCTTTTTCCGTTCGTGAATTGGTGCCCATTGCTTAAATTCTAGCATTTAAATTCAAAATTTTAAGATTTTTTTAATATTTTGGATAGGCTGTTGTGCGGCAAATTAACCTCATACAAAATGGATTTGGAAGGCGCTAACATTTGGTACTGGATCATACTCGCCATAGTGGGTATCATAGCCGCCATTCTAGGCTACTTTTTTGGAAAATCAGATGCTCCTTCTGCTCCAGACTTTTCGGAACAGATCAGTATTTTGGAAATTGAAAATGCCAAGCTAAAGGCCGATCTGGATACTTGTAAAAAAAGATTGTCCTCAACAAAACAACCCAAAATTTCCGAAGAGCTTTCTTCTTCTATAGCCGCAAATCATGTACCGGCATTTAATGCCGATGAAGCCAAACTCGCATTCGGCACCAAAGTCAAGGACAACGACCTTAAAATCGTGGAGGGCATTGGCCCAAAAATCGAGGGCCTATTCCACGATTTCAACATCAGAACATGGAAGCAACTATCAGAAACCTCTGCGGACAAATGTCAAGAAGTATTGGATTCCGGAGGCAAGAGATACCGTATACACGACCCTGCCTCATGGCCCATGCAGGCAAAAATGGCCTATGAAGGCCACTGGAAGCAATTAGCGGAATGGCAAGAAAAACATCGCGCCGGAAAATTCTAATCTTATCTTAAAGCGACCCGTTGGCCTCCACCCATTTGAAGGTCTGTTGGGTCTGGGGAAATTTCATCCGCTCCGCGATACGCTCCAATCGTTCCGGAAGTTTCATCAAATAATCCCTTGCCTTTTCTCCCTGTTCAGTAAGGGAACGTAGATTGCCGATTTCCCAATAGCTGTTCAATTTCTTCAAGATGTCCACATAGTCTTGGGCGGTATACACACCCAACTTCTGTGCACAGTTGGAAAAGTGTTCAAATGCGGTACCAATACTTCCACCGGATTCCCTTAAAAAATGAGCCGGCATCACGATTTTTCTTTTCATCATATCGGCAAAAGCCTGCACCATACCATCAGGATCCTGTCCCATAATGGTCTTCACAAATTCACGATAGGCCAAGTGGTGCCTCATTTCATCCCCAGCGATGATGGTACACATTTTTGCCAGCAGACCGTTGCTCTTTTGTCTGGCCATTTTGCCCACCCTTTTGTGCGAGATGTTGGTGGCCAACTCTTGGAAGGAAGTATATACAAAATTCTTGTAGGGATCTCTATCCGTGCCAATATCAAATCCGTCCGATATTAGGTGTTGGGTGGTGATTTCCACCTCCCTCATGTTCACCCTGCCTGATAAGTAAAGGTACTTGTTCAAAACATCACCATGGCGGTTCTCTTCGGCGGTCCAAGCCCTCACCCATTTGCTCCATCCGTTTTCCTTTCCGTTGTGCTGGTCGATTCCCTCCACATCCATTAACCAAGATTCATAGGTAGGCAACGCCTCCTCCGTAATGGTATCCGCCACAAGGGTCACCCAAAAATCGTAACCGAGTTCTTTAGCTTCTTCCCTGATCTGTTCCACTTCATCAAAAAAGTTATCGGATTGGGAATCGGGTAAAAAATCAGTGGGTTGCCAAATTTTCTCGGTTGGTATAAGAAACTCATCCATAAAACCCTTTACCTGGGGTTCAATGGCCTGCATCACCTCCAAACGCACATTTTTAATCGACATAAACTTGTTTTTTACAAAGGTCTCGATTAAAATTTATTTTGGGATGGATTTATCCTAATTTCTGCCCCGTTCTCCCGGATAAAAAGTATGCACGGGATCACTTTGCCAAAATTCCTTGGTTTCAACGTTCAGAATAGTGAGCCCTCCCTTGAATGCCGCTCCGGTATCCACATTCCATACATTGGCCGCTTTTTGGGGTTTTACCACTTGGGTCTTGGATAAGGGAGTATGGCCAATAAAAACCTCTTTGTAATGGGTGAGTCTTTTTGGGAATTTGGGGTCGGTGGGTTCCAATTGAGGATTAAGCGCAGTGGCCAGTTCCCACAAGGTCCTGTCCCAATAGTAGGATTGCACAAAATATTCAAAATCAATGCCTTTTAGGTTGGTGTAACCTGCATGCAGATAAAGTCTGTTGTCCTCCGCGAGGTGGTAGTTTTCCAAGTTTGCATAAAATTGAAGATGTGTTTCCCACTTGTCCCGATTGGCATCCAAATAGGATTGTCTGGTAGCGGTACCTCCGTGGGCCAACCATTGAGGGTTATCTTTTTGTGTCAACAGCCATTCCCTGCAAAGTTCATCATGGTTACCCCGAATAAAAGTGCAGTTGAAAGCATCCTTCAACTGAATTAAAAAATCCACCGTTTCTACAGCAGTGCTCCAAGCATCCACATAATCCCCTAAAAAAATAATATGGTCTTTTGGTGTTACCTTGGCTTTGTCCATAACCTGCTCCAAAGCCCTTAGCCCGGAATGGATATCGCCCACAACCAGTGTTCGCATAGAGAAGTTTTTGGCAATATTACACACAAATGACCGGGATGCTAAACAAATACGGCAAAGTTTATCAACGGATTATTACAGGTCATTTAAAAAGCGATGCCTATTTTTGGCCGCGGTACAAAATTCTATGTACCTTAGGATAATTCCATAAAAAATGAAGAAGGTATTCTGTATTGGTGAAGCATTGATCGACTTTGTTGCCGAAAAACAGGGAAGTGATCTTTCCAAAGCTGTACAATTCACCAAAAAAGCAGGGGGTGCCCCCGCCAATGTGGCCTGTGCCATATCCAAACTTGGGGGAAAGGGAATATTTGTGGGATGCGTTGGGAACGATCCTTTTGGAAAATTCCTTCTTGATGTGCTCAAACATGAGGGGGTCGATATTTCCCTCGTTCAATTGTCCAGAACCTTTACCACCTTGGCATTCGTTTCGTTGGCAGAGGACGGGGAACGGGATTTTGTCTTTAGTCGAGGAGCCGATAAAGAACTGGAATACGACCATGACCTTAGAAAAACTTTAAAAGGAAACATTCTACATTTGGGTGCCGCAACGGCCCTTTTGGGAGGTTCTTTGGAAAAGGCCTATGGCAAATATCTGTTCGATGGACTCACCAAGGAAATGTTTATCAGTTTTGATCCCAATTATCGGGAAGACCTTTGGAAAGATGAACAGGAAGTCTTCATCAAAAAATGTATGCCCTTTATAGAAAAATCCCATTTGTGCAAGTTCAGTAAGGAAGAGGCCCAACTGCTTTCCGGAAAATCGGATATCCACGAAGCCTGCGATGTCCTTCACGAAGTGGGGACACAGATCATAACGGTAACCTTGGGCAGCGAAGGAACCCTTTTGAGTGCCCAAGGAATGAAGAAAATCATCCCCAGTATCGAGGTAAGGCCTGTGGATACTACTGGGGCCGGTGATGCGTTCATCGGATGCCTATTGAACCAGATTTCGAATCTTGGAAACTTTGACCCCGTTTCTGAAGACTTTGCCCTGCTCGAAAAAATGGTTGCCAAGGCCAACAAAGCGGGTGCCATAACCACGACCAATTTTGGGGCCATTGTGGCTTTGCCTACCAAAGACCAGCTCGAAGCATAAATGAACCAGGCCAACATACATAGATTGGTTGCCACGCAGCTCAAACAAAAGGATGCCGATGCCCTTTTTGACCTTCGGTTGGCAGCAAATCTTCCCTTAATCCAAAAATTGTTTTCATCCCTCTATCCTGATGAACACCACATAGGTCATTTTCAAAAGTTGATGGACCTACTCTCCAGATTATATGCGTCGAGACCATCAGAATTAAAAAAGCAGGATCTTGAAAGATTGGACTCGGGCAATTGGTACCAGTCCGAAAAAATAATGGGCATGCAACTCTATGTGGAGCACTTCAACAAAGACCTCAACGGCCTAAGGGAAAAGTTGCCCTACTTTAAAGATTTGGGAGTGAACTTTTTGCATTTGATGCCCATCACCACTCGCCCCAAAGGTGAAAGTGATGGCGGATATGCCGTAAACAGTTACCTTCAGGTCGATAAAAAATACGGCACCAAAGAAGATTTATTGGCCCTTACTTCCGAGTTTCGGAAAGAAGACATGTACCTAATGCTGGATTTTGTGGTGAACCATACTTCCAACGAATTTTCATGGGCCAAAAAAGCCATGAAAGGCGATAAAAAATACCAAGGGTACTATTACACTTTTGAGGATTACACCATTCCTTCCGAATTTGAAAAAACCCTTCCCGAAGTGTTCCCTGAAACCTCCCCGGGCAGTTTTACCTATGTCCAAGAAATGGATCGGTGGGTCATGACCGTTTTCAACAGTTACCAATGGGACCTCAACTATACCAACCCCGAAGTGTTTTTGGAAATGCTGACCAATTTGGTGAAATTGACCGATCTTGGTGTCGATGTGGTCCGTTTTGATGCACTGGCTTTCCTTTGGAAAAAAATGGGAACCATCTCCCAGAACCTTCCCGAGGCCCATAATCTGGTTTCCTTGTTCAGGATGTGCCTGCAAGTGGTGGCTCCAGGGGTGATTCTTTTGGCTGAGGCCATAGTGGCACCAACCGATATCATCAAATATTTTGGCGAGGACCAAAAAATGGGCAACGAATGTGAGGTAGCTTATAACGCCTCCCTGATGGCTCTGCTCTGGAATTCGATTGCCACCAAACGAACCTCGCTGCTTTACAAAAGTTGGGACCATGTGCCACCAAAACCAGTAGATTGTACTTGGATCAACTATATCCGTTGTCATGATGACATTGGGCTTGGTTACGAAAACCAATTGATCCAAGAGTTGGGCTGGAATCCTGATATGCACCGCAAGTTTCTGCTCGATTATTATTGCCAACATTTGGATTGGTCGTCGTCCAAAGGGCTCATGTTCATGTACAACCCCAAAACAGGGGATGGGCGCATTACCGGTAGTGCAGCCTCATTATTAGGGCTGGAAAAAGCACTGGAACTGAAGGATAATGCGTTGATTACGGAGTCCATCAATAAAATTGTTATGCTGCATGGCATTATTCTGGCTTTTGGGGGTATTCCCTTGATCTATGCCGGGGACGAAATCGGGACACTCAACGATTATTCCTTTCGAAATGACAATTCCAAAAAAGATGATAGCCGTTGGGTAAATCGACCCATGCAGAATTGGAAAACGATTTCAAAATTGGATAACAGGGATCTTCCACAGTCCAATATCTATCATACACTTCAAAAATTGATCAACATCAGAAAGAGCAATCCAGTTTTTGCGGACAACAATAGCCTTTCGCTTTGCCACACGGGCAATGATCATATCCTGGTCTTTGAAAAAAGGGGCAACGGTCGTGAAGGTCTTTTGGTCGTTTGCAATTTTGACGAAAACGCACAGGTTATTGAAACGGGATGGATCAAAAGACTGGGTTATTTTGCCAAAGGGGATCCTGTTGATCTGGTATCGGGCAATAAATTGGTCATGAAAAGTGGCCTTCTGGAAATTGCTCCCTACCAACTCCTCTGGTTGAAAAGGGATTAACTGTACTTCACTTTTCTGAGAATACGTTGCGATTCCTTAAGGGATTGGTACACATTCCTGTCGTACTCTTTCAGGATATCCCGCGATCGGTCCATTTGCTCCTTGGCCTCCTCAAAACCGTTCAGATAACAGATAAGATAGGTCGCAGGAAGGTGGGTCACATCCACATGTTCCGATGCGGTGAGGGGAATATTGTTCTCCAATTTCTTCAATAGGGAATTGTTGGTATTATAGACATGGTACAGCGTTTTTTTATCAAACTGGGGCGGTTCAAATATCAGCTTGCTGTTAATGGTGTATTTCCCGTTCTCTGAAAAGGTGATCATCATTTCTTCCAATGGATAATATTTTTGCTGTGTCCCCAAACCTAGCTGCACATATTCCACCGTACTAAAGGAATCCTCATTGTATTCGATCGTGATCTCGTCCAATGCAGAATAGAACAATTTTACCTGTTCGTTGATGAGTTCAATATCCACACGGGAGTAATAGGTCTTGCTCTTTACCTTTTTCTTATTGCCCGCCCAACAGACCACAAACTGCTCCTTGAATACCTTATAGTCGCTGGTTAGATCGGGATGCCGCGTATTGATGAAATTGATCACCGCATCCAGGGTAAGTTCAATGTTGTTGCGGGCATGTTGTTCAATGGTGGCCACCTTTTCGGAATTGATGTCCTTCAACTCCACCCCATAAGCCTTGGGCAAACTAATGCTTCCTTCCCGAAAAAAAACGGAACCCCCGTAGTACTTCCAAATGTTCTTGCGCAGGGCACAAACCTTTCCATTGGATCGAATGGTAACTAGGCCCACCACCTTCCCTTCAGGTAACTGGGGAAATGGGATATTTTCATAGGAAATAATCGGTGGATTTTCCAAATAGGCATTCACAAGGTTTTGAATCTTGCTGTCGTCGAAGAAGTCCACACCTACAATTTCATTATCGGCATCTTCCACACCGATCACGATAAAGGAGTTGTTCTTGGGATTACTGTTGGCCAGGGCGCAGACGTGCTTCAAGAACTTGGCCTTGCCCTCTTTTTCCCCTATGGATATAAAACGCTTTTTATCGTAAAAACTATTCTCGTCGTTGTGTGCCAATAAGTTTTTTACGAGTAGGCGTTTGTTGATCATATTATAAAGTTTCGAGTTACAAGTTGCGAGTGCAAGGCTTGTGTTTTAATCATATTTGGCACCCTTTCTCTCAGATTTTTTAAGATACGCCATGAATGCACCTATCTTTTTTCCTTCCGTTATTGTTTTTGAAAAAATCCCATCAAACTGTTCTTTAGAAATATGCTTCCTGTCCAAACATCGATATAGCTGAGATCTCAACTCGCCACATGAAGCTTTTGCTATACTTAAAAATTGAATGAATTCCCGATTACCATTTCTTTCAAATCCTTCTGCAACATTGTCCATTATGGAACCTGAAGAAGCATTCATTTGATTTTTGAGACTATAATCATTCCCCAATGAGGTGTTCTCGATTAGCCCCCCAAACGTCATTATAAATTTCCCTTGCCAACTTCCAAACATCCAATTCTTCGAAACCATTCATAATAGCTCTTTTAAACTTTCAACCCAAAACGCGCAACGTTTTAACTGCTTTTCTTGACGATTGTACTGCTGGCCTGGGCCGTGGGCATGACCACCAGATCCGCAATGTTGACGTGATACGGTCTTGTGACCACAAAATGAATGATGTCTGCAATATCCTGCGGCTTTAAGGGCTGAAACCCTTTATAAACATTGGAGGCTCTTTCCTTATCTCCTTTGAACCGAACATCACTGAATTCCGTTTCCACCAATCCTGGGTTCACGGCCCCAGCGCGGATGCCATAGGCATTCAGGTCGATGCGCATCCCTTGGTTGATCGCATCCACGGCATGTTTACTGGCACAGTACACATTTCCGTTGGGATAAACTTCCTTGCCTGCAGTGGATCCAATGTTGATGATGTGCCCGGACTTACGCTCCACCATTTGGGGCAGTACCGCTTTGGACATATACAACAGTCCTTTTACATTGATGTCCAACATGGCTTCCCAATCATCGGGGTTACCTTTGTCGATGGGGTCAAGACCGTGGGCATTGCCCGCATTATTGATCAAAATATCGATTCTTGAAAACTCATCCGGTAGCTTTTCAATGGCCGAAAAGACCGCCTCCCGATCACGAACATCAAAAGTTAAGGTGTGGATTTCCGTTTCCTCCCCAAGTGTTTTTTTAAGTTCGTCCAATCGTTCCTGTCTTCGGCCACAAAGAATCAATTTGAATCCTTCTTTGGCAAAAAGTTCTGCCGTAGCTCTTCCGATGCCACTTGTGGCTCCTGTAATCAAAGCTGTTTTACTCATTTCCTTCTATCTTAAGGCACATCATGGCCTTGGCTTGCCACCAAAAGGGAAAACCAATCCTGAAGTTCCATGTCTATCTCCGCAGCTTTGGCGGATTGTTTTATTCTTTTCTTGTCAGTTGTGCCAATAACAGGATAAATTTTGGCAGGATGTTTCAATATCCAGGCCAACAGCAACTGGCTTTCATTGGCGGAATACTTCTCCTCCAAAGGTTCCATCGCCTTTTTGATCCTTTTGGTTTGCTTGTCACTGTCCCTAAAATAGCTCCCCAACGGACTCCATGCCATGGCCATCCTTTTGTTGGCGATACAATCATCAAAAGTTCCATCGTACATGGGTTCGTCATGGGTCAGGGAAAATTCCACTTGGTTGCCCGAAACGGGAATCGCCTTTTCCAGCATGGCCACTTGGGTTGGGGTGAAATTAGAAACCCCGACCTGCATGACCTTTCCGCTATCGAGCAGCTGTTGAAGGGCCTCGGCCATTTCAAAAGGTTCCATCAAAGGACTTGGTCTGTGCATCAAGAGCAGATCCAAATACTCGGTATTCAGTTTTTTCAAACTTTGTTCCGCGGACCAGATGATGTACTCCTTGTCGTATTGATAGTGGTTGATCTTATTGTCCCTGCCCCGGGTCAACTGGATCCCACATTTGGAAATCAACTGGATATCCTCCCTTTTTATCCCGCTTTCGGCATAGGCCTTACCAAAATCGGCCTCTGTGGAATAGCTGCCATAAATATCGGCATGGTCAAAGGTGGTCAATCCATTTTCGATGCAATGGTGCATCAGTTCGATCATTTCTTTTTTGGAAAGTTTCTTTCCCCAACTTCCCCACGTCATGGTTCCAGAGATGATTCTGGAAAAATTCTTGTTCTTTTGCATATCGGATGAAAGTATAAAATTAAACCCTTAAATCCTTCATAAAACTAGGGGTTTAGCGTTTTTTTTAACCATTAATTAACAGGTAGGTTTTAAATAAATTTTCATTTTGCACACCCTAGCAAAATCACTGACAGTAATACCAAACAACAGGAGCTTATAATGGAAGAAAACACTACTATCGATATTAGTGCTGTGAATGAGAAAATTGCCCAAGAAAGTGCCTTTATCGATCTTCTTACCACTGAAATGAACAAGGCCATCGTTGGCCAAAACCACATGGTCGAACGATTGTTGATCGGTCTCTTGGGAAAAGGACATATTCTTTTGGAAGGTGTCCCCGGACTGGCAAAGACATTGGCCATCAACACATTGGCAAAAGCCGTTAAAGGAAGTTTTAGCCGGATCCAGTTTACCCCCGACCTTTTGCCTGCCGACGTGATCGGTACATTGATTTACAACATCAAGGAGAACGATTTCTCCATCAAAAAAGGACCCATTTTTGCCAATTTTGTTTTGGCGGATGAGATCAACAGGGCCCCTGCCAAAGTACAATCGGCCCTTTTGGAGGCCATGCAGGAAAAGCAGGTGACCATTGGGGACGAAACCTTTAAACTGGATGCGCCCTTTTTGGTAATGGCCACCCAAAACCCCGTGGAGCAAGAAGGAACCTACCCTCTACCCGAGGCACAGGTAGACCGTTTTATGCTGAAAACCGTAATCGATTATCCCAAGCTCAACGAGGAGCAACTTATCATCAGGCAAAATCTGAAAGGCGAAACCGAACCCATTAAGGCGGTGGTTTCCATTGAGCAGATCCTAAGGGCACAAAATACGGTACGGGACGTATACATGGACGAGAAAATTGAAAAGTACATTCTTGATTTGATCTTCGCCACCCGTTACCCTGAAAAATACAACTTGGAAAGTTTGAAGCCACTGATCAGTTTCGGTGCATCTCCAAGGGGCAGTATCAACCTGGCCAATGCCTCCAAATGTTACGCCTTCATCAAACGTAGGGGCTATGTAGTGCCCGAGGATGTTAGGGCCGTGGTGCATGATGTACTGCGACACAGGATTGGCATTACCTATGAAGCGGAAGCGGAAAATATCACTTCCGAAGAAATCATCAACAAGATCGTAAACGAGGTAGAAGTGCCGTAGCGGTTCAATGTTTCTCGGTGTAAGTAGCCATACTTTAAGCCAACCCGAAAACCTATTTCTTGAACCAGATGGATACAAAGGAACTACTAAAAAAAGTACGTAAGATTGAAATAAAGACCCGGCGTCTGTCCGACCATATTTTTGGTGGGGAGTACCATTCTACGTTCAAAGGTAGGGGTATGACCTTCAGTGAGGTGAGGCAGTACCAGTTCGGGGACGACGTCAGGAGTATCGATTGGAATGTGACCGCCCGTTACAACGAACCTTTTGTGAAGGTTTTTGAGGAGGAACGTGAATTGACCATGATGCTGATGGTCGATGTCAGTGGATCCGAACTTTTCGGAACGTCCAACCAGTTCAAAAAAGAAATCATAACGGAGATTTCAGCCACGCTTGCTTTCTCCGCCTTGCAGAACAATGATAAAGTGGGATTGATCCTCTTTTCTGATGAAGTGGAACTTTTCATCCCTCCGAAAAAAGGAAAAAGCCATGTGCTCCGTATCATTAGGGAGCTGTTGGAATTCACCCCAAAAAGCAGCAAGACGAACATTGCGGAGGCACTTAAGTTCCTGACCAATGTGATGAAGAAAAAAGCCATCGTATTCGTGCTATCCGATTTTATAGCCGATGATTACCAGAACACACTTCGGATCGTGGGCAATAAACACGATGTAACGGGCATACGGGTGTTCGATGAAAGGGAGGAGTCCATCCCCAATTTGGGCATGGTACAGATGCAAGATGCGGAAACCGGGGAATACCAATTGGTGAACACCCAATCCAAACGCGTTCGATACGCTTACGGACAATACTATAAAGACAAAGTAGCATATTACACCGATTCGTTCACCAAGTCAGGTTGCGGGGTGATCAATTGCCGTACCGACGAAAGTTACGTACGAAAACTGTTGGGTTACTTTAAACGAAGGGCATAATGCAGAGTGAATTTTTACATAGCAGAAAGCAAAAGATCCTAGACGTCTTCACGACGGCCCTTTTTGGTGTTCTTTTACTGCTGCCTTTGATGGGTCATTCCCAAACTGAACCCAAAGTTGAAGCAAAGGTGGACACCCTTGCCATCAAGATTGGGGAACAGATCCATTATACCATTACCGTGGATACTGATTCCACCGCAGTGGTGAATTTTCCCGAAGGGCAGACCTTTTCTCCTTTGGAGACAGTGGATGCCATCATGGCAGATACCATAAGAAACAAAGATCGGGTAACCCTGCAACGGATCTATGCCCTCACCCAGTTTGATAGTGGCGCCTATACCATTCCACCACAGATCATCACCATCAACGAACGCCAAATCTTTACGGATTCCTTCCGCGTTAAGGTGGCCGATGTTGCCGTGGATACCACCAAACAGAAGATGTACGACATCAAACCACTGATCCAAGTGGAACGTAGTACGGCCGATATGTGGCTAACGGCACTATGGATCCTATTGGGACTGATCGTGGTCGGCGGATTGGTCTATTGGTTCTTCATCAGAAAAAAACCACTGACCGAAGAGGAAAAAGTGGCTTTGCTGCCCCCTTATGATCGGGCGCTTTTGGAACTCAAAAAATTGGAAAATTCCAAATACCTCATCCAGGACGAGTATAAACAATATTACTCGGAACTGACCAATATCGTTCGGATGTATCTAGAGGAAGATGTGCACCTGACCGCCATGGAAAGTACCACCTCGGAACTTATTGCCAAGTTGGAGATGCTGAAGGACTCGGGCGAACTCAAGTTGGAGGATAATACCATTGATCAGTTCCAAAAAATATTACAGACGGCGGATCTGGTGAAGTTTGCCAAGTCCAAACCCGCCACATCCGTTGCCGAACAGGATCGGAAATTGGTGGAGGAAATCGTGGTGAAGACCCACGAGGCGCTTCCAGAACCCACGGAAGAAGACCTCCTGCTCAATGAGGAATATTTGGCTGAACTCGCCAAGAAAAAACAACGCAAGCGGATTTACTGGGCGGCCGCCATATTTGCAGGAATCATCTTTTTGGGAGGTGCCTTCTCTGTGGCCTATTTTGGATTCAAACAAGTAAAAGACACTGTTTTTGGTTACCCCACAAAAGACCTTTTGGAAGGGGAATGGGTTTCCAGTTCGTACGGGTTCCCACCTATTCAATTGGAGACACCGGATGTTTTGGTCCGCCAGGAGGTTCAACTCCCCAAAGAGGCCGAGGAACTCATCAAACAGCTTCAGGCTTTTTCATACGGAAGTTATGTGGGCATCTTTTCGGTGAGTACCAGTTCCGTTACCTACAAAGAGCAATCGGAACCCAATTTTGATGCTGCCGTTAGTACCATCCTGTCCAATTTTGAAAAATTGGGTCTGAAGAACATCGTCACCAAACAGGAGGAATTTACCACCCAATCCGGTGTAACGGGTATTAAGACCTACGGTACAGGAACTTTTGAGGCCCCTGCACAACAGGCGGGCAAAAAGGCCAAGTACAATATTCTATCGTTTGGTGGCAAAGGCTTTATGCAACAAGTGGTAATCACTTGGGAAGATGGGGATGAGTATGCGGAACAGATCGTGAATCGAATATTGAACAGTTTAGACGTAAAAACACAGGCATAGATGTTTGAAAATATAGAATTTGCAAATCCTGAGTTCTTTTGGCTGCTTTTGTTGCTGCCACTGGCTTTGCTATGGTATTTTTTCAAGCGGAAAAATGAAATGGCATCCCTTCGCATTTCTAGCATCAAGGGATTTACCGTGAGCAATTGGGCATCCAAGGCCAAGCCGGTTCTTTTCATTATGCGTTTGTTGGCACTGGCTGCCATTGTAACGGCACTTGCACGGCCACAGACCGAGGACATTTCCACCCGTACCAAGACCACCAAGGGTATTGATATTGTGATGGCCATCGACGTTTCATCCAGTATGTTGGCCCGCGACCTGAAACCCAATAGGCTTTCCGCCTTGAAGGAAGTTGCTGCCAACTTTATTAAGGAACGTCCCAACGATCGTATCGGTATTGTGGGCTATGCCGGGGAAAGCTATACCAAGACCCCGATTACCAGCGACAAGACAATCGTTTTGAACGCCCTCAACGATATCACCTATGGTGAACTGGAAGATGGTACGGCCATTGGCATGGGATTGGCCACAGCAGTAAACCGATTGAAGGAAAGCAAGGCAGTGAGTAAGGTCATCATCCTATTGACCGATGGGGTGAACAACTCCGGTTTCATTGAACCCAAGACCGCAGCCGATCTTGCCGTGGAATTCGGGATCAAAACCTATACCATTGGGTTGGGTACCAACGGAAACGCACTGTCGCCCATCGCCTATAACAGCGATGGTTCGTACCGATATGGCATGAGAGAGGTGCAAATCGACGAGGATCTACTCAAGGAAATTGCGAATGTTACCGGCGGTAAATATTTCCGGGCAACGGACAACGAATCCTTGGAAGAAATCTATGACGAGATCAATAAATTGGAAAAAACGGAAATAGAGGAATTCAAATATTACAAGTACGAGGAAAAATTCCGCCCCTTGATATTTTTGGCAGGCATTTTTCTATTGTTGGAATGGGGATTGCGCAATTCCATATTTAAAAGTTTTATTTAAGGAATGATTCAGTTCGACGAAAAAATATATTTCTACCTTTTGGCCATTATCCCGGTAATGGTTCTGGCCTTCTTTTTTCTTCAAATCTGGAAAAAAAGGACCCAAAAACGATTCGCCAAGTCCAAATTGCTCAGGCGTTTGGCACCTAATCGTTCCAGTTTCAAATCAGCGGTTAAATTGGCTTTCCTCTTGGCGGGCCTTTCGTTCTTGATCCTTGGACTTGTAAACCCCAAGATAGGAACCAAATTGGAGACAGTAAAACGAGAGGGGGTCGATATTGTTTTCGCAATCGATGTGTCCAAAAGCATGTTGGCCGAGGACATTGCCCCCAACCGATTGGAAAAAGCAAAACGAATTGTTTCCGAAATCATCAACCAACTGGCAAGTGACCGTATCGGTATCATTGCCTATGCCGGGCAAGCATATCCACAACTTCCGATCACCACGGACTATGGGGCGGCCAAAATGTTCTTACAGAGCATGAACACCGATATGCTTTCCTCCCAAGGGACCGCCATTGACGCCGCCATTGATTTGGCCAGCACCTATTACGATGATTCCCAACAGACCAACAGGGTGCTTTTTATCGTTTCCGATGGAGAGGACCATTCGGAAAGTTCTACCACGGCCGCGGTTGAAAATGCTACCCAAAATGGCATCCGGATCTTTACCATTGGGGTGGGAAAGGCGAAAGGCGCGCCCATTCCCATCAAAAGAAATGGTATTGTGGAAAGCCTGAAAAAAGACAATCAAGGAGAAGTGGTCATTACCAAATTGAACGAGGCCATTCTTACCGATATTGCCGAAAGGGGCAACGGCGAATATATTGATGGTTCCAATACGGATGACGCAGTGGAATACATCAAGGAACAACTGAACAGGATGGACAAGACCGAGTTTGAGGCCAAGCAGTTCGCGGAATACAAGGATCAATTCCAATGGTTCCTTGCTGCTGGATTTTTATTTCTATTTTTGGACATCTTCGTTCTGGACAGAAAAACCCAATGGTTGAAAAAACTAAATCTTTTTAATGAGCATGATGATGACTAAGATAAGATTGGTGTTTGGACTATTGCTTTGTTTTGGATGGGTCCAAGCACAGGATGACGCTGCCGAAAAGGCACAAAAAGAAGCCGAAAAGGCCCTGAGGGCTTCCACAAATCTCACATACGAGGCCAACCAGGAACTTACCGCCAACGATTTTGTGGGCGCTGAATCCGAATACAGAAGGGCCATTTCCAAAAGTGACAAAAACGCAGCTGCGCCCTTTAATTTGGGAAATGCATACTATAACAGGGAAAGTTATGGTGAAGCTTTTGGCCGATACAAACAAGCAGGGGACGCCGCGGAGGACAAAGCCGAAAAACATAAAGCTTTCCACAACATGGGCAATGTGTTCATGAAGAACAAGGAATACGAAAAAGCCGTGGAGGCCTACAAGGAAGCGTTGCGGAACAATCCCGACGACGAGGAAACCCGTTACAATCTGGCCCTTGCCAAGAAAATGTTGGAAAAACAACAGGACGAGCAAAAGAACGATCAAGATCAAAACAAGGACAACCAGGACAAGCAGGATCAAAAAGATAAAAACCAAGACAAGCAGGACCAAAAAAACGAAGGCGGCGACAACGACAAGCAGGACGAGGGCAAACAGAACGAGGACGAGAACAAGGACAAGGGAGATCAAGGAGAAAATGGGGAGGATAAACCTGAGGAAAACCAAAAGGGAGACGGTGACCAAAAGAAAGAGCAGGAGAAAAAACCCAACGAAGGAGATCAGCCCCAAGACCAAAAACAGCAGCCTAGACCCAATCAACTGTCCAAGCAACAGATACAAAACCTGCTAGAAGCTATGCAGAACGAAGAGAAAAAGGTGCAGGAAAAGATGGAGGCTAGAAAGGTACGTGGACAGAAGGTTAAAAACGAAAAAGACTGGTAATGAAGATGCTAAGGGGCAACATATTACTTTTCTTGGCGATGGTGTTCCTATCGGGTTCCATGGTCCATGCCCAGAATGACGAAATTACCTTTACCATGAACCTCAGCAAGGAGAAGCTCGGGATAAATGAACGCCTCCGTGTCGATTTTACCATGAACAAGGACGGGGATAATTTCACTCCGCCTGCCTTCGAAAATTTTAAGGTGGTCATGGGCCCTTCACAATCCATAAGTTCTTCATGGATTAATGGTAAACGCACTTTTTCCAAAACCTACACTTACATCCTTTTACCTACTGCGAGGGGAAATTTTACGATTCAACAAGCTACAATAGAAATTGCAGGCGAAACCTATAAAACAACCCCAAAAACTGTGGAGGTCACCGCGGCGGTGGATAGGCCCAATGGTGAAAAGACAGTGGATGATGTGGCCGACGAAAGCCTTCACTTGGTGGCGGAGGTTTCAAAGGACAACCCCTATTTGAACGAAGCCGTGACCGTGGTCTACAAGCTTTACGTTAGTCCGGATATCAGCGTGACCAACTATCGCCCGTTGGACAATCCCACCTATAACAATTTTTGGAGCCAAGATATACCTGTTACCAAACACACCGCGCAAAATGGCACTTATGAAGGGAAGCCATTTCGCTATGTGGTGCTGAAACGCGTGGTACTATATCCACAAAAGTCAGGTCAATTGGAGATCGAGCCACTTTCCTTGGAAATTTTTGTGGATGTCCCTACCAATCGAAGGGATTTCTTTGGTGGAAGAATCTATACCCAGACCAGTAAAACGGTATCGGCCGGGAATAGGACCATTAACGTAAAATCTCTACCCGAAGCTGGAAAGCCTGCTGATTTTAGCGGTGCCGTAGGTGATTTTGAATTCAGTGTGACCACCAGCAAGGACCAATTGAATGCCTCGGAATCGCTTCAGGCCAAGGTTGAGATTTCAGGTAAAGGAAACTTAAAATTGTTCCAGTTGCCCAAACCAGAACTACCCAGTTCGTTGGAAGTTTACGACCCAGAACACGAGGAGGACATCAATACATATAGCACAGGAATGGAAGGTAAAGTGGTTGACAACTACACCATAGTACCCTCGTTTAGGGGTAAATATCCCATTCCCAGTATTCCGTTCAGTTATTTCAACCCCGCAACAGGCAAGTATGTGACCTTGCATTCCGATGAAATCAATATTGAGGTGATGGAAGGTCCTGTAAGTTCTGCGGACAATCTTGCTACCGGTTCAACAACTAACAAGCAACTGGTGGTTCCAACGGGCAAGCAGTTCCATTTTATCAAGATAAATCCAAATTTGAGTGCCATTGGAAGCCATGATTTCTTTGGATCCAGAAGCTTTTTTATTCTACTGTTGGTGCCATTTTTGTTGATTCCCATTGCCATTTTTACTTCAAAGAAAAGGGAGGCCATTGCCAGTGATGTGATTGGGAACAAAATCAAACAGGCCAACAGATTGGCCAAAAAATACCTCTCTGCAGCAAAAAGAGACCTTGGCAACAAAGAAGCCTTTTACGTAGCGCTTGAAAAAGGTCTGCACAACTATCTGAAAGCCAAGTTGAACATCGAAACCACTGAATTCAGTAAAGAAAAGATTACTGGCATTTTGAAAGGAAAGCAAGTGGACCAAGAAGATATCCAAGGGTTTATTGGTCTGCTCACCAGTTGTGAAATGGCCCGTTACAGCCCCTACACACAAGTGCAGATGCAGAACGATTATGACAAAGCAAGTGAAGTAATCTCTAAATTGGACAAGCAATTATGAGCATGAAGACGTTATTCATATGGATGTCCCTTTTCTATTTGTCCACAGGGTTCGCTCAAAATGAGACCTTGTTCTCACAAGCCACGGAATATTATAACAACGGTCAATATTCCAAGGCCATTGAAAACTATAACGCCATCTTGGAAAATGGCGAACATTCCGCATCCCTCTACTTTAATATGGGGAATTGTTATTACAAACTGAACAATATAGGCCCGAGTATTTATTATTATGAGAAAGCCCTTTTATTGGCCCCTAACGATAGTGAGATCCTCAACAACTTGGCCTATGCCCAAAATATGCGATTGGACGCCATTGAGGAAATGCCCAAAACGGAGATTTCTAAAATCTATAATGGGGTGGTGGGCCTTTTTACCTATAATGGATGGGCCTATCTTGCCGTAGTTTTGGTCATGCTGTTCGTTATCCTCTACCTCACCTACTTTTTCCTTAGAAGTGCCAACAAAAAACGGATTTCCTTTATAGCAAGTATATTTTCCATAACGCTTGGTGTGCTCTGTGTGTTGATGGCATATCTTCAGCAGCAACAGGAGAAAAAAGATGATCCCGCCATTGTGTTCAGCAAGGAAGTAAAGGTTTCTTCAGAGCCCAATAAAAACAGTGAGGCTGTCTTTACCCTTCATGAAGGCACCAAGGTAAATGTCCTTGAAGAGCTGGATGGGTGGGAAAAAATATGGATTGCCGATGGGCAAACCGGGTGGCTTTTGAGCAATGATATTAAGAAAATCAAGGACTTTTAGCCAAAAAAGCTCCGTCATACCCTTATTTCGTTATTTTTACCAAAAAATGGTCCTGTGCTAAAAACATTGGTTTTTCCAATTTTATCCCTGATGCTGATAGGTTGCCTGTTGGTATCTCCCATTGTACCCTTTTTGGACAAGGAATTGGGGAAGACCATGATTTTTGGTTCTGCAGAAGAGGAAAAAAGCAGCAAAAAAGAAGAAGCTGAAAAGAATTTTGATGAATTAGATCTGTACATCAAAAGTTTTTATGAACTGTCTTTTTACCAAGTTCCACAACAACAGGATATTAGCTCCTCAAGGTATATTTTTCCGACCATGGAGTTTTCCATGGAAATCCTTGACCCCCCTCCCAAGGTATTGATTTAAGACCCTTCCTCATTTAAATCAATTTCTAACCTTCTCCTATGGGCAATGTCCCTAGGAGAACCTAACTTATTTATTCATGTTCAAGTATATTAAAAACGACTTGCCAGCCAGTATCGTGGTGTTCTTTGTGGCCCTTCCACTTTGTTTGGGCATCGCATTGGCGAGCGGGGCACCCCTGTTTTCCGGGCTCATTGCCGGAATCATAGGAGGAATCGTGGTGGGTGCCCTTAGTGGTTCACAGATTGGGGTAAGTGGTCCGGCTGCCGGTTTGGCCGCCATCGTGCTCACTGCTATCGGGACCTTGGGTGGTTATCAAAACTTTTTGGTCGCTGTGGTCATCGCCGGCCTAATCCAAATACTGTTTGGTGTTCTAAGGGCTGGGGTCATTGCCTATTACTTTCCCTCCTCTGTCATCAAAGGAATGCTCACTGGCATCGGTATTATCATTATCTTAAAACAGATTCCCCATTTTTTTGGGTACGATGCCGATCCCGAAGGAGACTGGGCCTTTTTTCAAGTGGATGGTGAAAATACCTTCAGTGAAATTGTCAATACTATTAATTCCATAAGCCCTGGCGCTTCCCTTATAGCTATCATTGCCTTGGCCATTTTAATCCTTTGGAATCAAGTGCTGAGCAAAAAAGCAAAGATTTTCGAATTAGTCCAAGGTCCATTGGTTGCCGTGGTATTGGGCATACTTTATTATGCCTTCACCAAAGGTGAGGCTATTTGGGGGATTGCAGATGAACATTTGGTAAAAGTACCTGTTCCTGAAGGTTTTGAATCTTTTATTGGATTGTTCAGTTTTCCCAATTTTTCAGCCATAACCAATACCGAAATTTGGATCACGGCCTTTACCATGGCTTTGGTGGCCAGTTTGGAAACACTTTTGTGCGTGGAAGCCACGGACAAACTTGACCCTTTAAAAAGAGTAACCCCAGCCAATCGTGAACTACTGGCGCAAGGAATTGGAAACAGTCTTTCCGGTCTCATTGGTGGATTGCCCATAACCCAGGTAATTGTGCGTAGTTCGGCCAACATCCAATCTGGAGGGAGAACCAAACTTTCCGCCATTCTGCATGGTTTTTTGCTTCTTGCCTCTGTATTGATCATTCCAAGACTACTTAATATGATTCCCCTTTCGGTGTTGGCTGCCATCCTGTTCATTGTTGGTTATAAACTGGCCAAGCCCAGTTTGTTCAAGACCATGTTCAAGGCAGGATGGAAACAATTTATTCCTTTTATCGTGACCGTTGTCGGAATCGTATTTGCGGATCTTTTGGTGGGCATTACCCTTGGTTTGGGTGTGGGCATCATTGTAATTTTGATCAAGAGCTACCAAAACTCCCACTTTCTTCACATTCAGGAAAAGGGAAATGATGGGCATCGCATTAAAATGACCTTGGCCGAGGAGGTGACTTTCTTCAATAAAGGGGCAATCCTAAAAGAATTAGATCGTATTCCGGAAAATTCATATCTTGAATTGGATGTTGCCAACACCAAATATTTGGACAACGACATCATTGAAATATTACAAGATTTCGGAAGTAAGGCAAAAAACAGGAATATTCACATTAAATTGATTTCAGAAAGAGGCATAGAGGACAATCCAGAGGATTACATTCAATTTTTTAAGAAACCAAAAAACCAGCATAACAACAGCAAATGAAAGCACATACCAAAGAAACGCAGTCGACCATGACTCCAGAAAAAGCCCTTCAGTTTTTGAAAGAAGGCAATGAGCGTTTTCAAAATAATCTTAAGGCCAATAGAAACCTTTTACAGCAAGTGAACGAAACCAAGGATGGGCAATTCCCATTTGCCACTATCCTAAGCTGTATCGATTCTAGGGTATCGGCCGAATTGGTCTTTGACCAAGGTTTGGGAGACATTTTTAGTATTCGGATAGCTGGCAATTTTATAAACCAGGATATTCTAGGAAGTATGGAATTTGCGTGCAAACTGGCAGGTACCAAATTGGTGGTCGTACTCGGACATACGAGTTGCGGGGCCGTAAAAGGAGCATGCGACCATGCCCGGTTGGGTAACCTAACTTCACTGATAAACAAGATTGAACCGGCCGTATATGCCACCAAAGAACCTAAAGATGAGGAATTAAGGAATTCCGAAAATTCAGAGTTTGTGGATGCTGTGGCAATCAAGAACGTGGAAATGGCCTTGGAAAATATTAGGAACCAAAGCGTAATCCTGAAAGAAATGGAACAAAAAGGGGAAATCGCCATTGTAGGTGCCATGTACGACCTTTCTGATGGTAAGGTCACCTTTTTATAAAATTGAAGATCTTAAAAAGGCCGGTGAACAAGTTCACCGGCCTTTTTGTTTAGAGTCTTTTCTACTCAAATAATTTGCACCCTATCTGACCAATCCCTTATTTTATCTTTTCAAAAGAATTGCCCAAGACCATGCTTGCACTAAAATTTCCCAATGACTCCGGCCCCATTTATTTGGAAACCATGGATGGTCGCTTTCCTGTAGAACCTTTCAATACCTTCAGCAACCTGGTTTTCTTGGCCCTCATCATTTACTGGGGAATCAAGGTCTACAAAAATCCAAAGCAGCACTTGTTTTTGGCTTGGATGATACCCATAATTGCCATCAGTTATGTGGGCGGCACCGTTTACCACGCCACACGGAGCCATGAATTTTGGTTGCGGTTGGATTGGATGCCCATTTTGTTCCTATGTGTGGCACTGGTGGTCTATTTTATTTTTAAACTGGTCGGCACTTGGTGGAAACGAATCTTGCTCATCGCTTTGGTTTTGGGTGCCTCCTACCTATTGAGGATACTTCCCATTCCCCCGGGCCTTCGGATTTCCTTGGGCTATGTCATCAGCGCGGGGACCATCTTGGTGCCCATTGTGTGGTACTTAGTAAGGACCCGGGGCAGGAATCTATACTTGGTCATCCTTGCCTTTGGAATTTTTGGGGTTGCCCTCACGTTCAGGATCCTGGACAAATCGCAAACCTTGTTCCCAATGGGAACACATTGGTTGTGGCATTTTTTCGGTGGAATTGCGGTACATTTCCTAATGGCCTATATATTCAAGGACAATTTGCTAAATTTGTCGGCCAATAGTGCCATCGAACATGATTGAGACCATAAAGGAACACCTCGCTGAAGTAGAAAAGTTCGCTTCAACCTCGAAAGAAGAAATAGAAGCTTTCCGAATCAAATATTTGGGGAAGAAAGGTCTGTTGAATAGCTTCTTTGCGGAGTTCAAGAACGTACCGAACGACCAAAAGAAGGAATTTGGCCAGGTCATCAATGAGTTGAAGAATTCTGCCACGGACAAGGTGAATGTCCTTAAGGAAGCCTTGGAAAGTCAAGTTGAAGAAGGAAAATATGGAGACCTTACCCGTCCTGGCGAACCCATGGAAATTGGGGCAAGGCATCCAATCTCCATCGTCAAGAACCGAATCATCGATATTTTTTCAAGGATTGGGTTCAATGTTTCCGAAGGACCCGAAATAGAGGACGACTGGCATAACTTTACCGCATTGAACCTTCCCGAATACCACCCGGCAAGGGACATGCAGGATACTTTTTTCATCCAAACCGATCCAGATATCCTGTTGCGAACCCATACCTCATCCGTGCAGGTAAGGTATATGGAGAGCCATAAACCGCCCATCCGGACCATTTCTCCGGGAAGGGTATACCGCAATGAGGCCATTTCGGCACGTTCACACTGCTTTTTCCATCAAGTAGAAGGCTTATATGTGGATAAAAACGTATCCTTTGCCGATTTGAAGCAGACTTTACAATACTTCACCTCGGAAATGTTCGGTAAGTCGAAAATCCGATTGCGCCCATCCTATTTTCCATTTACGGAACCCAGTGCCGAAGTTGATGTGTATTGGGGCCTTGAGACCGAAACCGATTACCGTATGACCAAGGGAACCGGTTGGTTGGAGATTATGGGCTGCGGCATGGTGGATCCCAACGTGCTCAAAAATTGTGGTATCGACCCCGAAGTGTATTCCGGTTTTGCCTTCGGAATGGGTATTGACCGAATTGCCTTGCTCTTGCACCAAATTTCGGATATCCGCCTGCTCAGCGAGAATGATGTTCGCTTTTTGGAGCAGTTTAAAAGTGCCTTGTAGACCAACTTTATGAAAAAGGATATTGAAATTCCCGTTGCTAAGGATGTCCACATAGTGATCATTCGTGAGTGGAACGATGAGTTTCTATCCAAAGATTGGAACGCTTACCTGATCAATAACAGAAATGACGCCATTGAAATGGCCATTGTAGTTTCCAAAGGCTTTGATGGGGATATAAAAACCTCCACAATGCGGCATGGAATTGGTTATCTTGAACCGAAAACTTTTAGAAAGGTTGAATTGATCCAGGAAGATGTGTTGGCACTTAACAATGAGTTCTTTGTTACCTTTTTTGCCGAAAACAAATTGTTCGAAAAAAGATTTCTATTCCCCAAGCATACCATAACTGAAGAAAAGCTTACCAACATCCCAATTATGGATCAAGAAGGTATTCTTTCCGAGTACTGATTTTGAACATGGAATTTATTTAACAAATATTTAAGTTCGTTTGGTTTTGTTTGTTCCGAACCAACATTAATTTTGTTCCTTCAAAAATCCTTTTATGGAAAAATCGAAGGAAGAAATCATCGAGACCTTAGGGCTCCATTTGGAAGAGCAACAGAACTTACCTCCTTTGGCGGCACGTATTTATGCCATTATGGTCTTGTCCGATGAAGATGGGCTTACCTTTGAGGATTGCTTGGAAAAAAGAGGGGCCAGTAAAAGTTCCACTTCCACTTCCTTGAACCTATTGCTCAAAATGGGCATCATTACTTATTTCACAAAGCCAGGAGATCGAAGGCGTTATTTCACCTTGGCCAAAAAGAAGACTTTTTTCCTTACCAAGCTGCAGGAATTCCTGAAACGTTTGGAGGCTGAAAAATCGGTTATCACCTTGGTCATGGACTATCATAAAAAACATTGTCCAAAAAAGTTTGAAGAAGGCAAGGAAAGAACAGGTGTATATCTGGATTATATGACCAGCAATGAAAAACTCCTGAAAGAGTCCATTGCCAAATTTGAGATCATAGAACAAAAAGAAAATTGAACACCCAACGATAAAACCCAACAATAACCCTAACAACGTTAGACCGTACATGAAAACAATCAAGTCAATATTAGTATTAGCAAGTATCGCAGTACTCATGTCCTGTGGCGGCAAAACCCAACAGCAGGCCGCTGCCTCGGCACCCTCGTTAAAAGTGACCCCCTTGAAAAAGGAGGACATCACCATATATAACACCTATTCCACCACCATGCAAGGGCAACAGAATGTTGAGATTTGGCCCAAAGTCTCCGGATTTGTCCAAAACATCTATGTGGAAGAGGGCCAAAAGGTAAAAAAGGGACAGTTATTGTTTAAGCTGGAGACGCAGACCCTATCCCAAGATGCCAAAGCAGCCCAAGCAGCCGTGAATGTGGCCCAGGTAGAGGTAAACAAATTGGTTCCCTTGGTAGAAAAGGGCATCATCAGCAATGTGCAATTGGAAACGGCAAAAGCCCAGTTGGAACAGGCCAAGAGCAATTATAACAGTATTTCGGCCAATATTGGATATTCCAACATTATCAGTCCTGTCAGCGGATATATCGGGGAGCTTCCCTACAAAGTAGGTGCCTTGGTCAGCAGTAACATGGGAGAACCCTTGACCATGGTTTCCGATATCAGCAATGTGCGCGCCTATTTCTCCATGAACGAAAAAGAACTTTTGGAAATGAAAAAGCAAATGGCCTCCACCGGCACGGGAATTTCCGCGGATGCCTCCCCAGAAGTGGAACTGGTCATGATCAATGGCGAAACTTACCCCCACAAAGGGAAAATTGCCATGGTCAACAATCTTATCAATTCAACCACAGGAAGCGTCACCCTAAGGGCCGATTTTGACAATCCTGACTTATTATTGAGTTCCGGGAGCACCGGCACCATCAAGGTTCCTTCCAATTTTGAAGGCGTTTGGGTAATTCCCCAATTTGCCACTGTGGACCGACAAGGTACCAAAATGGTTTTTATATTGAACGATGACAACACCGTGACCACAAAGCCACTTTCCATTGTGGCCCAAACGGACACCCAGTTTATCGTATCCGAAGGTTTTGAGGAAGGCACCTCCCTTGTTACCGAAGGGGTTTCCAAACTAAGGGATGGACAGACCATCAACCCTGTTAAATAAATAATCCAACAATCTCACAAGAACAACTAATATATGTTCCAAAAGTTTATAGATCGTCCCGTACTGTCCACAGTAATATCCGTGATCATTTTGATCTTGGGTATTTTGGGGCTCAGTATATTACCCGTAGAACAATATCCTGAAATTGCTCCACCGACCGTTCAGGTAAATGCCAATTACACGGGTGCCAATGCCGAGACCGTACTAAAAAGTGTGGTCATCCCTTTGGAAGAACAGATCAATGGTGTGGAGGGCATGACGTATATGACCTCTTCCGCCAGTAACGACGGTGCGGCCAACATCAGCGTATTTTTTGAACTGGGTGTTGATCCCGATATTGCCGCGGTAAACGTTCAGAATAGGGTGGCCCGAGCCAATAGCTTGTTGCCCCAAGAAGTAATCAATACCGGTGTAACCACGCAAAAGGCACAGAACAGTGCCCTGCTCTTCTTCTCCATTTTTTCCAAGAATGAGAACTATGACGCCACCTTTGTGGAAAACTACGCCAAGATCAATCTGGTTCCGAAACTTCAAAGGATCAAGGGGGTCGGTAACGTAAACGTGTTCGGATCCAAGGATTATTCCATGCGGATTTGGATCTCCCCGGATAAAATGGCTGCCTATAACTTGGTGCCCGCGGATATTCAAGCTGCCTTGAGGGAGCAAAACCGAGAGGCGGCAACAGGAAAGATCGGGGAAAATGCCGATGGGATCTTCGAATATGTGATGAAGTACAAAGGTCGCCTTTCCGAAGTGAGCGAATATGAGAACATCATCCTAAAAACCACGGATGATGGCGGTTTCCTTCGCTTGAAGGATGTGGCCGATATAGAACTGGGGGCCTTTAGCTATGTAAGGAAAAACTCGGGAATGGGTTATCCTGGCGTAGCTGTTGGGGTGTATCAAACTTCTGGCTCCAACGCAAAGGAAATCATTGATGTGGTAGAGTCCATTTTGCAGGAGAGCAAAGCCGAATTCCCAAAAGGTTTCGATTATGTGATTCCGTTCAACTCCAAGGATTTCTTGGATGCCTCCATTGACCACGTGGTACAGACCTTGATCGAGGCCTTTATTTTGGTATTCATTGTGGTGTTCCTCTTTTTACAGGATTTCAGGTCGACTTTGATTCCGGCCATTGCGGTACCCGTCGCCATTGTGGGAACCTTCTTCTTCCTAGAGATTTTTGGGTACTCCATCAACATGCTTACCCTTTTTGCCATGATCTTGGCCATTGGTATTGTAGTGGATGATGCCATTGTGGTGGTAGAAGCCGTCCATGCAAAGCTGGAAGAAGGCGGCACCTCGGCCAAAAGCGCTACCAAAAAAGCTATGGGTGAAATTTCAGGAGCTATTATTTCCATCACCTTGGTCATGTCAGCGGTATTTATTCCCGTGTCCTTTATCCAAGGATCATCCGGGGTATTCTACCAACAGTTCGGGATTACCTTGGCGGTAGCCATCTTGATTTCAGCTGTCAACGCCTTAACCTTGAGTCCGGCATTGGCCGCCCTGTTCCTAAAACCGCACGATCCTGAAAAGGGCCACAAATCCAACTTTACGACCCGCTTTTTTAAGGCCTTCAATGTCGGGTTTACGGCCATCACCAATAAATATACCAATGCCGTTGGGCGTATGGTGAAACGAAAATGGATTACTGCCGTGCTATTATTGGCGTTTACGGGACTTGCCATTTACCTTTTCAAAACTACCCCATCCGGATTTGTACCCGATGAGGACCGGGGCATCATCTTCGCCAATGTGAGCATGCCTCCCGGCACGACCATTGAAAAGACCGAGGAAACCATCATGAAACTGGATTCTATTTATGAGTCCATGGATGTAATCGATGCCCGGATGAGTGTGGCCGGATTTAGTTTGTTGAACCGGGTAAGTGCTGGATCTTATGCCTTTTCCATCATGAAATTGAAGGATTGGAGCAAACGAAAGGCAGACTCCTTATCCGTTAATGCCACCATGCAGAAACTGTACGCGACTTCGGCCGCTTTCAATGATGCGCAGATTATTTACTTTACCCCACCCAGTATACAAGGTTTTGGTACCAACTCTGGTTTTGAAGTCCAATTGCAAAGCAAGGGGGGAGAGGATTGGTTGGCCATCAACGATGTGAAAAATCAATTTTTGGGGGCCCTCAATGCACGGCCCGAAATCCAATACGCCATTTCGCAGTTTGATCCAGGGTTCCCCCAATATAACCTTGACATCGATATGGAAAAGGTGAAAATGGCCGGGTTCTCCGCAACCGACATCTTCAATGCCCTTCAGGGATATTATGGAGGTATCTACGCCACCGATTTTAACAGATTTGGAAAACAGTATCGCGTAATGATTCAAGCGAAGCCGGAAGATCGTGCCAATGAAAATTCCCTCAACCATATTTTTGTTAGAAACGAAAATGATGAGTCGGTTGCGGTAAGCCAGTTCGTGACCCTCAAAAAGATTTATGGGCCAGAGGTGGTGGAACGATTCAACTTGTTGAGTTCTGTAAAAATCACTGGGGTTCCGAATGCTGGATACAGTACCGGTGATGCCATCAATGCCATTGAGGAAGTCGCCGCACAAGTATTGCCTACCTCTTATACCTATGACTATTCCGGGCTTACCCGTGAAGAGAGCAACGCAGGCTCACAGACCATCCTCATCTTTATTTTGAGTTTGGTATTCGTGTATTTCTTGTTGAGCGCACAATATGAAAGCTATATTTTGCCCTTATCCATTTTGCTTTCCCTTCCCGTAGGGATTGCGGGTGCCATCCTCTTCATCAACTTGGGTGGTTTGCAGAACAACATCTATTTCCAAATTGCCATCATCATGTTGATCGGTCTGTTGGCCAAGAACGCCATCTTGATTGTGGAATTTGCCCTTCAACGACGAAGGGCGGGACTATCGTTATTCGATGCTGCGGCAGATGGTGCCAGGGCCAGGTTACGCCCTATTTTGATGACTTCCTTTGCCTTCATATTTGGTCTGTTGCCACTGGCGCTTTCATCAGGAATCGGGGCTATCGGAAACCAATCCATAGGACTCAGCGCCGTGGGAGGAATGCTTGTGGGAACCATATTGGGGGTATTTGTGGTACCGGTCCTTTTTGTGGTGTTCCAAGCATTACAGGAGCGCATCTCCGGAAAACCTGAACCCACTGAAAAAACCATTGCTTAACAACAACGCCAAAGAATCATGAAAATACAATCCACATATAAATTCATCTTGTTGCTAACGGCTCCCCTGTTACTGCAATCCTGCTTTGTGGCCAAGAATTATTCGCGGCCGGAATTGGAAACGGAAAGCTTGTACAGAACGGACCAATTGCCCCAGGACAGTATTTCCATGGCCAATGTGTCATGGAAAGACCTTTTCAACGATGAACAGCTGAAGTCCTACATTGCCCAAGGGTTGGAGAACAATCTCGACATCCGCATTGCCCTTCAAAATGTAGTGGCTGCCGAAGCTTATCTCAAACAAGGAAAAGCAGGGTATTACCCCACATTATCCGGAACAGCCAGTTTTACCCGTACCAAAAACTCAGGGAACAGCCAGTTCGGGAGCTTCTTTACAAGGCCTTTGGAGCAGTATGAACTTTCTGGGTCACTATCATGGGAAGCTGATGTTTGGGGAAAGATACGAAGCAACAAAAGGGCGTATGGTGCCTCTTACCTGCAAAGTGTAGCGGCCCATCAAGCGGTAAAGACCAACTTGGTTTCCGGTATTGCCAGTACCTATTACCAATTAATGGCGTTGGACAAACAAAGGGAAATCGCTGAACAGACCCTCGAAGCCAGAAAGAGCAGTCTTGAGACCACGCAGGCCTTAAAAGATGCTGGACAGGTGACCGAAGTGGCGGTTAAACAAACCGAGGCCCAAGTGCACACTACGGAAATCATCTTGATCAATTTGAAGAACAACATCAAGCTTTTGGAAAATGCTTTCTGTATTTTGTTGGGAGAACCGGCCCACGAAGTATTAAGGGGAAAATTGGATGACCAATCCATTGATACCGATCTAAAAACCGGTGTTCCCTATCTACTTTTGGCCAATCGCCCTGATGTGATGCAGGCCGAATATGGGCTCATTAATGCCTTTGAGCTGACCAATGTAGCCAAGAGCAGTATGTATCCTTCCTTAAAACTGACCGCCAATGGCGGTTTCCAAAGCTTGGAATTTGAAAATTGGTTGGATGCCAGTTCTTTGTTTTCCCAATTGATCGGTTCCTTGACCGAACCTATCTTTAATGGAAGAAGGTTGCGTACCCAAATGGAAGTGGCCAAAGCCCAACAGGAAAAGGCCCTTTTATCCTATGAGAAAATATTGTTAACGGCCGGAAGGGAAGTTTCAGATGCGCTCTATACCTACAATGCGGAGTCTGAGAAACTATTGGCCCGCTCCAAGGAACTCGAAGCTTACTCTACAGCCGAGGACTATTCTGAAGAGCTGTTGAACAATGGTCTTGCCAATTATTTGGAAGTGCTCACCGCAAGACAAAATGCTTTGAACTCGGAACTTAGCTATGTGGATTCCCAATATGGACAATTGAATGCCATTGTGGAACTCTACCGGGCACTTGGTGGCGGCTGGAAATAAACTGATCCATGTTGGAGAACAAAAGGGACATATTGGCCTATGCAATTCAGAACTTTACGAAGTTCGGCAGTAAACGGTTCTCCATGGACGAGTTGGCCCATGATCTGGGTATTTCCAAAAAAACACTGTATAGGTATTTTGACAGCAAGGAGGAATTGGTTTCAGAAAGTCTTGGTTTCCTTTTGAACAAATTAAGGGCCAATATCAATGGCTACATGGAGCAAAATCCGAATGAGAATGAGCCCCTGACCACCATAATCTATATTTATAAACTAGGGTTGATGACCTTACAGGAAATCAACCCTTCTTTTCTGTATGGACTTGCCAAATATTACCCCAATGCATACAAGGAATATTCAAGTTTTAAAAAAGACATTGTTTGGGACCTGGTGTGTCCTCTATTGAAAAAAGCCCAAGAATTGGGTCAGGTCAGAAAAGAGGTCAAGGTGAAGCTCGTATGTGTGCTTTTTTTGTCCAGAATGGAAGAGATGGTCTACTCCAGCCCCACCCTTTTTGAGGAATATAGCATCCAAGAATTGTTGGAACATATCATCATCAATAACCTAAGGGGCGTTCTGACCTTGGAATACCTTTCCACCTCCCCATTAGAAAAATGACAACAATTTTGGCCAAAACAATGACAATATGAAAATATGCGTGGTCTTGTTTTGTCATTATGTTATTTTAACATATTGATTTTTATGTTTTTAGCATTGCATTTAGCGAAATGATCGCCTAATTTTAAATTCTTGCTAAAAACTCAAAAATCAATGGGAACAACCAACATCAACCGAAGAGACTGGATCAGAAAAAGTATGCTCACCGCAGGTGGAGCAATGGCCCTTCCATATTTTGGAATAGCTGAAACCCCTAGAACTCCACTACAGCTGGATGTCAGAGGAAATGCAATATATAGTCCATTTTTCAAGGAATTTTTGCCGGACACCCCTGTACCTCTGGCTCCACTTACCGCTAAGTTGAACGCTAACGAGAACCCTTATGGACCATCGCCCATGGCGTTGGAAGCCTTCAAGAATTCTGCTGCCGGAGGAAATAGGTACGCCTGGAAAGAATTGTTCCAACTGGTGGACAAAATCGCTGATTTTGAAGGTGTGGAAAGTAAAAACATCATGATGGGCCCAGGATCATCCGACCTTTTGGAAAAAACGGCCATGGTCTTTTTCATGAACGGAGGCAATGTGGTTTCTGCCGACCCAGCCTACATGTCCCTAATTCAAGTTGCCAAATCCGTTGGTGCCACATGGAAACCCGTTCCATTAAAGGATGATTGGTCGCATGACCTTAAGGCCATGGAAGAAGCCATTGATGACGAGACCAAATTGGTATACATCTGTAATCCCAACAACCCGACCGGAACCATGACAGACCATCAGGAATTGGTGGATTTCTGCTCAAGGGTATCCGAAAAGGTTCCTGTGTTCGTGGATGAGGCCTATTTGTGGTTCCTGGACGAAGGAGCCAAAAAGAGTATGGTCTCCTTGGTGAATGAAGGCAAGGATGTCATCATTGCCAGAACCTTCTCCAAAATTCACGGTATGGCCGGCCTTAGGGTAGGTTACATTGTGGCCCAGCAAGCTACGTTGAACCGTTTGCAAAATATCACCCGAGGCGGCATGGGCATTTCCCTTCCATCCGTATACGCCGCCATGGCTGCCATGGACGATGCGGCCTTCATTGAAAAATCAAGGACCTTGAACGCCGAGTGTAGGGAATATGTATATAAAAGCTTGGCCGCAAAAGGGTTCGATTATGTGCCTTCCCATACCAGTTTTCTCATTTTCCCCATTGAGATGGAAGGAAAGGAGTTCTTGAACAAAATGACGGAGTTGAAGGTAGGTGTACGTGCCTTCCAGTTTATGGACAAAAACTGGTGCAGGGTAAGTATGGGAACCATGGACGAAATGAAAATGTTTACCGCTGCCATCGATAAAGTATTGGTATAGTGGATACTGGATTTCAAAAAACTATTGTATTCCTCTTTTTTATCTTCATTGGAATCTTGCTCAAGGCAAAGTTCAAAAACAAGGAAGAGATAACGGGAATCAAAAAAATAATTCTAAACCTTGCCCTGCCCGCAACCATTTTTATTGCGTTGTTGGGCATCAAGGTGGAATTACATCTTTTAATATTGCCCGTATTGGCCCTTGGGCTTAACCTGCTTTTGTTCTTGGCCGTGCCCCTTATTTTGCCCCTTGTGGGCGTCAGAAAAGGAACCCCTGAGTTCCGTACCGCCAAATTGTTGATACCCTCGCTGGCACCCGGATTATCATCCTTTCCCTTTATTCTTGAATTTTTAGGGGAGGATTATTTGGCCAAAGCGGCCATGTCCGATTTGGGGAACAAGATTTTTGTGTTGTTTTTCTTATACCTCGTTGCCATGAACTGGCATTATGGTCTCCAGTTCGATCAGCCCAAAAATGGCGGAACCAAGCTTAAGCCCCTTATGAAGGCCATGGTCTCGGAACCCGTGAATATTTTTATTGCCGCAGCCCTATTGCTTTTGGGTTTTGGTTTTACCATGCATTCCTTGCCCTTCTTTTTGAGTGAAACACTTGAAAAATTGAGCATGATCATGACCCCGTTGGTATTGCTCTTCATTGGTTTGGCGGTGAAAATCAAGAGAAAGCAATTTTTTCAGATATTTTCACTCCTATGTACCCGGGCAGGATTGGTGTTGTTGATCTCAGGAATTTTTGTTTCCGTGGCCGGAATTGAAACTCAAAATGAAATTCTATTGATCTTGGCCTTCGGGTTGAGTGCCTGTAGTTTCTGGCCCTATGCCCATATTGCCGCAGTGGATGGTATGGAAATGGATTTGAAGGACAAGAAAAAAACGTTTAGCAGTGATTATGGGGTGGCTATTTTGGCACTTTCCTTCCCGTTGTCCACCATGCTCATCTTGGGCATATTGAACAGCGGCTCCTTTTTTGTGCACACCTACAACATCTTCTTGATTTCCGTTTTGTTTTTGGGCGTGGGATTTGCCATTCCTTTGTTCGGTGGGTTGAACAAAAAATGGTCCGGTTTGAAAAGCTTGGGGTTTAAAATAAAATCCCCGGCCACCGAGAACGCATAATTACGGTAAGTTTCTTGTAAATTGTTACCTTTCAAGAAATCAAGGCTATCATGTTTTCACGTTCCATCTTCCTCATTTGCTTTTTTACCATTGGAGTCTTATCTGCACAAAAAAACAACCCAAAGGTCGATCAGGCCCGTTTGGAAAAACGCATCTTCGATTTGGCCAAATTCGGACTTCAAGAAAACGGTGAAACGGAACGTGTTGCTTTTAGCGATGCAGATATTGAAGCCCGGAACTGGGTGGTAAAAACCCTTAAGGGTTTTGGCATGACCGTAACCATAGATGCCGCCGGCAACATCATTGGAAAAAAACCGGGAAAGGACGCCTCTAAAAAACCTATAGCTTTTGGATCACACATTGACCGGGTGCCCCATGGGGGTAATTATGATGGCTGTGTGGGCTCCATGGCCGCTTTGGAGGTTATCGAGACCTTGATAGAAAACAACATCAAGACCAAGCATCCTTTGGAAGTCATCATTTTCCCCAATGAAGAAGGTGGGGTTATGGGCAGTCGTGCCATGGCCGGAAATTTGACCAAAGCCGCTTTTCCTGTGGTCAATGCCACAGGATATTCCATGGGCGAGGGCATTATGAGAATCGGTGGGGATACCACAAAAATAAAAGATGCTATCCGTGAAACTGGCAGCCTGGCAGCCTTTTTGGAACTCCATATTGAGCAGGGCGGGAAACTTGAAAAAGCGAATCTGGACATCGGTGTTGTGGAAGGCATTGTGGGCCTCAAATGGTGGGATGTGGTCTTTACGGGCTTTGCCAACCATGCCGGTACCACGCCCATGAACGCCAGACAAGATGCCCTGTTGGCAGCCGCCAAATTCATCGTGGCCGTGAACGAGATCACCAATGGTTTTGAGGGTACCCAAGTAGGTACGGTAGGCCGAATAAGGGCAGAACCTGGAGCACCCAACGTGATTCCAGGGAAGGTCGTGGCCAGTTTGGAAATACGGGATCTTTCCGCAGAAGTGATTGAAAAAGTCTATCAGGCCATCAAGAAAAAAACTGAAGAAATTGCCGAGGCCTCCCATGTATCTGTGGAGTTTTTGCCTTTGGATACCACATCGGAACCTGCATTGACGGACCCTTCCATTCAAAAAGAAATAGAAAGCTCTGCCAAGGCTCTTGGGTTGACCTTTCAATATATGCCTAGTGGGGCGGGGCATGATTCGCAGGATGTTTCCAGATTCGCACCTGTTGGGATGATCTTTGTGCCCAGTAAAGGGGGCATCAGTCATTCCCCGAAAGAATTCACTTCGGCTGAGGATATGGCCAACGGCGCCAATGTACTTTTGAACACCGTTTTGGCCCTCGATAAAAAACTGGATTAAAAATTAGACCAAGAAATAAAAATCATCAGAAATGAACACGAAAAAGTATTTCATCGGAGCCGCCGCCATCATCATCATTGGAGTGGCCATCTATATGTATTACATCTATACCAATGCGCCTGAAGGTGCCAGAAACGGATTTGCCCAAAAATTCCCTGATATGGCCAGTGTAGGTTGGATGAAGGAATCCGCCAACGAATGGGAGGCCGAATTTGACATGAACGGGGAAGAATATGCCGCTATTTTTACGGAGGATGGCACCTGGGTGAGAACAGAACATGAAATCGAGGAAAAAGACCTACCGGAAAAAGTTTGGAACCTATTGAATGAAAAATTCAAGGACTACCGCATTGATGAAATTGAATATGTGGAAAATGCTGATAGCAGTACTGGCTATAATATTGAACTTGAAAAAGATGAAGAGTTGAGAATCTTTATCAGCAGCGAAGGGGAGTTGGTCTCTTTGAGGGAGGAGTGATTTGTTAAGATGATGAAGAAGTCCATCGCATTGATTGTCTATCATTTATAAAACAAAAAGCATGAAAAAACTATCAAGGGATTTTTTTGCTCTTTGTTTTGATTTTATGAATGCATATCCAATTTTATCAGCATCGTTTATTTTAATGATATGTCTCTATTTAATGTTTGTAACTCTTCCAGATGCCTTTAACAAAAAAAGAAAAGAAATTGGTCTCTATGCCTATTATTCCAGAGTAGGCCTAGTATTATCTCTAATTTTTGTCTTGATATGCTTTTTTATAGTCCTGTTGACAAAAATATTTTAAACTGTCTCTTTACCCCCTTTGGTGATGCTATACGTTGCATTCGCAATAAAGGCAATACTCATCCAATACGTAGCCAAGATCAATGGCCCAGAAAGGTAAAACGGGGTCTTGAATTTGGCAATCGCCAATAACGTGTCCGACAACATAAAACACAATACGGCCATGACCATCCAAGCATGGGCATTGTTCCTTTCCCGTAGGTACAAACCCACCCCTTGCCACGCCATAAACGTGATGATCAATATATAAATGGAAACGGGCAGCAGCAAATCGCCCAAACCGGGTTTCAACCAAAAGAACAATACTCCGGCAATGCCAAACAGGAGCAAAAAGGAAATCCAGCTTTTGTAAAACCCCTTGTATTGGATAAAGGCCACAGAGAACAGAATATGGGCAATCAGGAATGCCACAAGTCCAAATAAAAAATAGGCTTCAAAAAGCAAGAGGACATCCCCCAGCAAACAGAACACCAAGGCAATGGTGACCATATTACCCAATCGAACATTACGCTTTCTTGGGGCGAATAACAGCAATGCAATCACCAAGATTGTCGTCAACGGCTTCAGAAACATAAAAAGGGTCTTGTCTTCATACAGCCCAAAGTAAATGGCCAAACATGCGGACACCAATATTAAAATATTGATGGTGCCTCTTTTTGTATCGGTTTGGGCTACCATGTAGTATAGGGATTTTTGCTCAATTGGGAGTTGTAATATTGTTTCCGACCTGTGACTTCCTCACCTAGCCATTCCGGTTTTTCAAATTTTTCGTCTTCGTGATTGAGCTCCACTTCCGCCACAACCAACCCTCTGTTTTCACCCAAAAATTCATCCACTTCAAAAAAGTGGTTGCCATAGGGAACTTCATACCGATGCTTTTCCAAAATCCCCGTGTTACAGAGGTCGATTAGATTGGTAGCCTCGGCAGTCCCGATCTCAATTTCCCATTCAAATCGAGTGGTACCGGAATCGTTGGGGCCTCCTTTTATGGTCAAAAAACCTTTGTCGCCCATAATTCGCACCCGAACGGTCCGGTCGGGGTCGGTGTTCAAATATCCTTGTGCAATCCGGGTTTGGGAAGTGGCCTCTTGCCGATAGGCATCGGAGGTAACCAAGAATTTTCGCTCTATTTCCAAATGTTCCATCAAACTAAATATACCCTAAATTTGAGTATGGACTTCGATTTTCCCTTAAGAAAAATCATTCACGTAGACATGGATGCCTTTTATGCCTCCGTGGAGCAGCACGACAATCCTGAGCTGAAAGGGAAGCCGATTGCCGTGGGTGGGGGATCCAAACGCGGCGTAGTTTCCGCCGCCAGTTACGAGGCCCGAAAATTTGGGGTGCGCAGTGCCATGTCCGGAATGCAGGCCCAGCGGAATTGTCCACAACTCATCTTTGTGAAACCCCGTTTTGATCGGTACAAAGAAATCTCCCTACAAATTCGAAGCATCTTTTTTGAGTACACCGATCTGGTAGAACCCCTTTCTTTGGATGAGGCCTATTTGGATGTAACGGAGAACAAAAAAGGAAATCCGTCCGCTACTTTGATTGCCAAAGAAATCCGTCAGAAAATTTTGGACAAGACGGGATTGACGGCTTCTGCAGGTATTTCCATCAACAAGTTCATTGCCAAAGTGGCCAGTGATTACAACAAACCCAACGGACAAAAAACGGTAAACCCCGAAGAAGTCATCCAATTTTTGGAGGATCTGGACATCCGGAAATTTTATGGGGTGGGAAAAGTAACCGCGGACAAAATGTATCGATTGGGAATCTTTACCGGCAAGGACCTAAAACAGAAATCCCTGGAATTCTTAGACGAACATTTTGGCAAGAGTGGCAAATATTATTACCATGTGGTTCGTGGCATCC
The DNA here is from genome assembly GCF_003584165.1 of Flagellimonas aequoris. Lineage (GTDB taxonomy): Bacteria > Bacteroidota > Bacteroidia > Flavobacteriales > Flavobacteriaceae > Flagellimonas > Flagellimonas aequoris. The sequence goes on from NZ_QXFJ01000023.1 coordinate 513,634, forward strand.
ATTTGAGTGCCGTGAAACCGCATCGTATCCCGAAATCGGTTGGGGCCGAAAGGACCTTTTTTGAAAACCTGAGCAGCGAAATCTTTATGCTGGAAAAATTGGATCACATTGCCGAAGAACTGGAACGGCGGTTGAAGAAATCCAAAATTGCAGGCAAGACCATCACCTTAAAAATCAAGTACAGCGATTTTACTCTGCAGACGCGAAGCAAGACACTGCCCTATTATATTTCGAGCAAGGACCTCATCTTGGAAACGGCCAAGGAACTGCTATACCAATCCCCCTTGGAAGAATCGGTTCGGTTGTTGGGGATTTCATTGGCAAACCTCAATACCGAAAAAGAGGACGAACCACCCAAAAAGGAATCGGTGTTGGTGCAATTGAAGTTCGATTTCTAATCCCCTTAAAAAAAGAAAAACCTCCCAGAGGGAGGTTCATCTATTAGTTTTTGATGTCCGATTTTATGGGCTCCACTGTTGGTTTCAGCATATTGCCATCGGCATCGATTTCTATGATGCTGTCAAAACCAAGTTCATCCAATTTTGAAATGATCTCGGCCCTATCGCCTACCATAAACCAGTTCATTTTTTCCGGTTTCACGACTTGGTTGCTTACTTTTCGGATGTCATCCACAGAAAGCGTCCTAACGTTCTGGTCGTATTTTTGATAGTAATCATCAGGTAAGTTATATCGAATCAAATTCCTCACCGAACTGTTCACGGAACTGTTGGTTTCCCATTGTCCTGGAAGTTTCAACACTTGGTTGGTCTTCACTTTTTCCAATTCCTCCTTCGTGGCAGGTCGAGTAGACGTGAACTCGGAAATTTCCTTGCGTATCTCGGTAACGGATTCAGCGGTTTTATCGGTCTGAACTGGAGCGTAGACAATGAATGGACGTACTTCCTTGGAGCCCATCACAAAACCACCCGCACCGTAGGACCAGTGCTTGTCTTCCCTCAAATTCATGTTGATACGGGAAGTGAAATCGCCCCCAAGGATATTGACCATTTGCTCCAAGGCCACTTCGGAAACGTCCCCATATTTTTCGGTCAAATGTCCGGCCAAGATGACGGATTGTTGGGATTCAGGTCTATTCATCAGATATAGCGTATTCTTGGTGCTGGTTTTAGGCTGGTTGAACACAATTTTGGGCACATCGCCTTTCTTCCATTTGCCCAATGTTTTTTCCAGTTTGGATTTTAATTCGCTCATTTCCACGTCTCCTGTAACGATTATAGTTGAGTTGTTGGGCTTGAACCAAGTATCGTAGAAATCCACTACATCTTTACGGGTCAGTTTGGCCACCCCATCTTCATAACCGGTTCCGGTATAAGGGCTGCTATAGGGGTGATCATCCCCATATAGGTATTTGTTCATGGCACGCAAGGCCATGGTGATGGGTTGCGACTTTTCCTTTTTTATGTCATTGATCTGTTCGCTTTGCAAACGTTCAAATTCCTTTTCAGGGAAAATAGGATTCAGCACCACATCCAAGAACAAATCCAAACTAGCGTCCAAACTGGGTTTTAACGTTGTCATGTAGACATTGGATTCATCTTGACTGGAGAACGTACTCAAGGAAGCACCCAACAATTGGAGCTGCGCATTGATTTCCAAAGAAGTTTTATCCTTAGTACCTTCGTCCATGAGGTTCATGGCCAATTTTGCGGTACCGGGGGTGGACAGATAATCGGTTTTGTAACCCGCATCGGTCACCAAATTGATGACCACTGTGGGAACCCCTTTGCGTTGGGCTAAGACCACATTAAGTCCGTTGGACAATTGGGTACGTTGCAAATCGGGGAATTTGGAGCTTTTCTGCTCTGCAAGGGCAGGTAACTTGCTCCGGTCCACCGTTGATGGAACCACATCGTATTCTGGAAATGGATTACAAATCAGCACATGCTTGCCCTTGGTCAACCACTTGGCCGCCGTTTTCTTAAGGTCTTCGGCAGTGGCATTCTCAATATATTTCAATTGGGTTTTGTAATATGATGCATCCCCGTGATACGTTTCATTGGATGCCAGGATATCGGAAACACCACCGAAACCACCTATCCGTTCCAATCCTTTGATAAAGTTGGCAAAGTAACTAGCTTTCACCCTTTTCAATTCCTCTTCGGTCGGGCCTTCCTTGATAAACTTATCAATCTCATCCCATAGTTCTTGTTCCAATTTTTCGGCATCCTGCCCTGGCTTTACATTCAACCACGTGATGAACTCACTGGCAATTTCACTGGAAGACTGAAAGGAGACCGCGGCACTGGCCGATTGATCTTTATAAATGAACTTTTGGTATAACCTTGAATTCTTGCCACTGGTCAAAATAGAAGAAATCAAATCGAAATAAAGATCCTCCTTAGACCCAAATTGAGGAGAGTTCCAAGCAAACAAAACCCTTGTCTCGGGAACCCTATCTTCATATACCTGGCGCGAATCGTACACTTTGTTGGGAATGTTCACCTCTTGCCTTTCCAAGGTGGGACCAGAGGGAATATCTCCAAAATAAGCGGTCACTTTTTGAAGGATTTCCTCCGCATTCACATCACCAGCTACGGCCACCACGGCATTGGCAGGTCCATAATAGGTTTTGAACCAATTCTGTACATCCTCCAAAGAGGCGGCATTCAAATCTTCCATTTCCCCGATAACGGTCCAAGAATACGGATGCCCCTTGGGATACATGGCTTTGGTCAGGTAATCCCATTGCTTGCCATACGGCTGATTTTCCCCTTGTCTTTTCTCGTTTTGGACCACACCCCGCTGCTCGTCCAATCTGGCTTGGTCAATGGCGCCCAACAAATGTCCCATACGATCCGATTCCAAGAACAATACTTGGTCCAAGGCAGAGACCGGAACATTTTGAAAATAGTTGGTACGATCACTATTGGTGGTTCCGTTCAAATCGGTTCCCCCTATACTTTCCAAAGCCTGGAAATAATCCGTATTGTAGTTTTCACTTCCGTTGAACATCAAATGTTCAAACAAATGGGCGAATCCACTTTTACCGGGTTTTTCATTTTTGGAACCCACATGGTACCATACGTTCACCGCAGCAATGGGTGCCTTGTGATCTTCATAGACCAACAAGGTAAGGCCGTTTTTCAATGTATATTTTTTGTATTGGATGTTGATATCATCCGCTGTGAATTGAAACCCTTGCCCATAGTTCATGGAAAGGCAAAGAAGGCCCAATATCAGGGCCGAGAGTAGTTTTTTCATTTGACTATTTTTAATTATTTGATCGATAAATTGCTCTTGACAATATAAGAAAATGTTTACAAATATCACTATATTAACCACTTATGGCAGGAAATAAAGATTGGAGGCATTGGTTTTCATTTGGCATATCAACCGCATTTTGTGTTTAGGCTTAGCTTTAGTTGTCCGACCCGCATTTTCTTATTTAATTTGTACATATGCAACGCCCTGAATTGCACCAACATATCATCACCACCGCTGGTAATCTATTCTACTCCCAAGGGTACAACTCTACGGGGATCAATGAAATTATCGACAAAAGTGGCATTGCCAAGGCCACTTTATATGGGCATTTTAAATCGAAGGAGGACATTTGCGTCGCCTATTTGGAACAACGGCACCAAGCTTTTATGGATTCCCTGAAAAAGTATGTGGAGCGAAGCAAGACTGGAAAAAATCAGTTGTTGGCCATTTTTGACCTTTTACAGGACATGTACCGTGAAGAAAATTTTCAAGGATGTTGGGGGCTTAAAACCTTGGGTGAACTTTCTCCCAACCAAAAGAAGATTTTAGGGGTCATTCAAAAACAGAAAAAAGAACTGCTCCTTTACTTGGGTGAGGTTGTAGGCCGAAACATTTCCAACCTGTCCAAGGCGCAAACGGAAAAAATGTCCGGAGGGCTTTACCTTCTCTACGAAAGTGCGATAACCGAAAGCCATTTGTTCAAGAACGATTGGCCCATCTATATGGCAAAAAGCATTGCCCCAACCTTCTTTGCCGAACTGGAATTGGAATAAAAAAACCCTTTCATTGCCATGGAAGGGTTTGTTGAATTCAATAGGTGTTGGAATCTTAGGCTTCTATAGCTTCCAAAGGCTGAACCTCAGGAAAATCAATAGGTGTGCCCACAGTGTTGTTGATATAGTTGGAGATGGTCTTATCGCCCACCAAAACAATGGTATCAATCAAATTTTCCTTTGTCCACCCCGCATTAAAGAAGTTTTCCAAAACGCTGGCATCGGCTTTTCCTTGGTTTTCGGTAATGTTTTTGGCCAATTTTGCCAAGGCATCCAATTTGGTGTCAAAAGAAGCTTTACCGGCCCTCAACTCCAAAATCTGACTATCGGTATACCCGTTCATCTTACCAATGGCGGTATGTGCGGCCAAACAATAGTCACAATTGTTCACTTGGCTCACGGCCAAGTTCACTACTTCTTTTTCTTTGGCTTTCAAAGAAGTTTTGGCATTGGCAAAGGTTAGATAATTGCCCAGTGCATTTTGGGAATAGGCAAAGGTGGCATACAGGTTGGGAACAAAGCCCAAGGCTTTTTCCAAGTTGTCAAAAATGGCCTGATTGGCGGCGCTTACTTCTTCTTTTTTAGGTACATTGAATGTGCTCATGATTTAATTTATTTAATGTTATAATGGATTAATAATTCTGAATGAAGGGTTTCTCGGCATCACAGTAAAAATCGTGATGGAACTTTTGCTCACAATGCTCCACTGCGACCAACGGTTGTTGCTGCTTGGGCGAGCTTCTAAAAATTTCGATAAGGTTGAAAATGGGTTTATCGTTTGCTTTCATCTTTTACCTGTTTTTAAATTACAGAGCAAAGATGCGGTGATAAGGGAGGTAAGGGTTAGGAGGGATTTCCCGTTGACTTGTTCAACTTTCCCTTAGGCAACAAAAACAAGGCTTTCTCTATATTCCGAGGGCGTCATTTGGGTCATTTTCTTAAAAAACCTGCTAAAATGGGCAGCGTCATTGAACCCAAGATCGAAGGCGATTTCTTGGTTTTGTTTATCGGTATAATTGATGAGTCGTTTGGATTCCAAGGCAATCCGATCCAAAATAATCTGTTGGGGCGATCTCTGGTTGTAGATGGAAAATAGGTTGGAAAGTGTTTTTGGGGATTTGAAGAGCATTTCGGCATAATCGCTTACCCTTCTCTTGGTCTTATAATGTAGGTCTACTAAATAATTAAACCTTCTGATGATGTCGATTTGGTCGTTATCGAGTGTTTTTACGATCAATTGTTCCTTTGCCAACCGGGTACTCAGGATAATCATTCGCTTTAAGAGCATTTGGAGCATATCCCCTTGGATGTTGTCCGGGGTGGAAAACTCTTCCACGAACATGTCGTACAACAAATTGTACTTGTTCAATTGATCTTCTGAAATGGTAACGATGGGAAGGTCTTGGGTGCCAAAGAACAAAATACCATTACAAGACACTTCGCTATCATGGTCGAATATGCAATAAAACTCCCTGTTGAAAAGGATGGCGGCCAACGGCAATTGTGATGCCTCAAGGGATACATGCTGCAAATTGGTTACGGTCATCAACTGATTGGGTAAGAGTTCCACCATCATGCCATCAACTAACAGTCCAACGGGGTCGCAATTTCTATTCCATAAAAATTTGATGGTATTGGACGTATCCGAAAATCGATACTCATCTTTTTTGAAATCACTTGTCAAACCCAATATGGCCCCCAATCTGGAATCATTGTACTCGTATTTCATGTTTTCTAGGTTGATTTCCTCGTTGGTATTACCCAACCCAAAATCAGTCTATTTCCCAGACGGAAACTTACAGTTTAAGCCCTATCAAAAAAGAAACCCCTTGTTACGGATTGTATCAAGGGGCCTCGGTATCTATAAAAAGGTATTCCTAAAAATTACAGGTTTCTATTTCGGTCACACGAAGGGTGTTCACCATACCTTTTTCTTTAATCGGCATCGCAGCAAGACTGACCAACATATCTCCTACACCCAAAAATCCTTGTTTGCAGGCAATTTGGTTAACATCCTCTATGGTCTGGTCTGTAGACACAAACTTGTCATAGTAGAAAGCCTTTACCCCCCATAAAAGGTTTAATTGGGTCAAGATCCTTCGGTTGGATGTAAACACCAAAATATGGGCACTTGGTCTCCAAGCAGAAATTTGGAACGCGGTATACCCACTGTTGGTGAGGGTAGAAATGGCCTTGGCCTCAATATCGTTGGCCAACAAAGCGGCATGGTAACAAACCGATTTGGTGATATACCTTTTGGTTCTGATGCTTGGAGGTGTCTGGGGCACCTTGATCAAACTAGATCCTTCCACGTTCATACAGATACTCGCCATTTTTTCGATGACCTGAACGGGATAGTTCCCCACGGAAGTTTCACCGGAAAGCATCACGGCATCCGCACCGTCCATCACGGAGTTGGCCACATCGTTAACCTCGGCTCGGGTGGGGGTCAAACTTGTTATCATGGTCTCCATCATCTGGGTGGCGATGATTACAGGTATCCTCGCTTTTTTGGCACGTAGTACCAATTTCTTTTGGATCAACGGCACCTCGTGGGCAGGCACTTCAACTCCCAAATCCCCACGGGCCACCATCAACCCGTCACAATAGGTTACGATCTTATCAATATTTTCAACGGCCTCGGGCTTTTCAATCTTGGCCACAATCGGAATTTTATGATCGGAATGCTCTTTGATCAATTCCTGAAGATCAATAAGATCTTGACTATGACGTACAAAGGACAGTGCCATCCAATCCACTTTTTGACCAATGGCAAAAATGGCATCCTTGATGTCTTTTTTTGTCAATGCGGGAAGGGAAATATTGGTGTTGGGGAGGTTGACCCCTTTTTTCGATTTTAGCGGACCTCCTTGGATTACCGTGGTTTTTACTTCGTCTTCCCCATTGGTGGATTTTACTTCAAAAATCAGTTTCCCATCATCCAAAAGGATACGTTCCCCTGGCTTTACATCTTTGGGAAAGTTCTGATAATTCATATAAACACGCTGGGCATTGCCTTCAAAAGGTTCGCCGGTCACAAAGGTCACTTCATCTCCGGGTTCCACTATGGCTTCACCTCCCATCACCCCCACACGGAGTTTCGGCCCTTGTAAGTCTGCTAGGATTGCTGTGTTTACCTCCAACTCTTCATTTAGTTCCCTGATCATTTTGATGCGTTCGGCAACATCCTCGTAAGCGGCATGGGAAAAGTTTATCCTAAAAACATCGACTCCTGCCTCAATCATTGCCTTCAACGTTTCTTTCTTACTGGTGGCAGGCCCCAATGTTGCTACAATTTTAGTCTTCTTTCTAGTTGGCATTGTTAAAAGATTAAATTTCTTTTTGATTTTAAGGTCTCCGTGTCCAAGGGATATGCTGTAATGACCTTCGATATCTTGTTGATGGCTTTTATTTTCTGGACCAAGATGTCATCTTCCGCAGCATCCACTTTTAAAAAATAGTCCACCTCTTTCCGCTCCTTGATCAAATGATCGGTCCTTGTTGAAACGTTGTTCGCGAACAACCCCTCCGAGGGAATGATTTCCTCTACCTCACATTTGTTCGAAATCAAGGTCCAATACATATGGTTGAGCTCGTCGTCCCAATCGAACACAGCGTAGGTTTGGTTCTGATCCAGATGAAGGTCGTTCTTCATTCTTTTCAAGTGCAACCCGCAATTGGAATTTATGGCATAAGTGATGGCATAATCCTCCAAATTACTGTGTATGGCGATGAGCTGAAAGCTATCATCGAAAAAGTCGGCCGATATCTTGTGCGTTGTCAACATGCCTTAACACGAGCTGTAAATATAGTCTTAATCCGATTCAATGCCTAGTTATTACAAGACAATACACTTATAAATCAAACGAAAACGATTGAATTTACTATTATTTAAAATTATGGATTTTCTATTTTGTTCTGCAAGGCAAAATACGCGCGCTTGGATGCCTTTTCCTCCGCTTTCTTTTTGGAAGTAGCTCTTGCCTTGGCCAGGATACGGTCGCCAATGGTCAATTTTACGGCAAAATGTTTGAGTTCATCGTTGCCGGTATCCTCATAAACATGGTAGTTAAAAGGCTTTTTCTGCTTTTGGCACCATTCGATCACCAAGCTTTTATAGCTGATTACCTTTCCTTCCAACTGTTCAATGTCCACATAAGGTTCTATGACCCTTTCATGGATAAATTTTTCACAGTATTTGTAACCTCGGTCAAGATAGATGGCACCCACTAGGGCCTCGAACACATTTCCGTGAATGTTTTCCCCAAAATGCGACTTCGGTATCCTGCTTTCCACATATCGCAACAGGCCCAGATCCTTTCCCAATTCGTTCAGGTGCTTACGGCTGACCACCTTGGAGCGCATTTTGGTAAGATAGCCCTCATCTCCCTCGGGAACTTCGTTGTATAAATGTCTGGAAATAATGGTCCCCAACATGGAGTCTCCTAAAAACTCCAATCGCTCATAGTTCATCGGGTTCCCGCTGGAATCCTTTTGGTTCATGGAGCGATGCAAAAAGGCCTTTTTGTAGATGTTGATGTCCTTGGGTTTAAAACCAAGTATCCTTTTCATTCCCAAAAAAAAATCCCCATCCGAGTTTGGATGGGAATTGAATATTTTGGAGGTGAGTTTCATGTTACAAAACTACCCTATTTTTTTAAATAACACGCAAGCATTGTGCCCTCCGAAACCAAAAGTATTACTCATGGCAACCTTTACTTCCCTGTTTTGTGCCTTGTTCAAGGTCAGGTTCAACGATGGGTCGATTTCTTCATCCACTACACTATGATTAATGGTAGGTGGCACCAAGCTGTGTTCCATGGCCAATATGGAGGCAATGGCCTCAATGGCCCCTGCTGCTCCCAATAAATGCCCGGTCATGGATTTGGTAGAGTTGATGTTGATGTTGGGCGCGTGGTCTCCAAAAACTTTGGAAATCGCTTTCAACTCTGCCACATCCCCCAAAGGTGTTGATGTACCGTGCGTGTTGATGGCGTCCACATCCTCTGGTTTCAACCCTGCATTTTCCAAGCAGTTTTCCATCACTTTTACCACTCCAATTCCTTCCGGATGTGGTGCGGTCATATGGTAGGCATCACTGGAAAGTCCACCACCAAGTACTTCGGCATAAATCTTAGCGCCTCTTGCCTTGGCGTGTTCGTATTCTTCCAGAATAAGTGCCCCGGCACCCTCCCCCAATACAAAACCATCCCTTGTTGCATCAAAAGGTCTTGAAGCTGTTTCGGGACTTTCATTTCTTGTAGACAAGGCATGCATGGCATTGAATCCGCCCATACCTGCAATGGTCACTGCCGCCTCGCTACCTCCGGTAACGATAACATCGCAATGGCCCAAACGGATATAGTTGAGTGCATCTATCATCGCATTGGCCGAAGACGCACATGCTGAAACCGTGGTATAGTTAGGTCCCATGAACCCATGCTTTATGGAAATGTTCCCTGGAGCGATATCAGCAATCATTTTGGGGATGAAGAACGGATTAAAACGTGGTGTGCCATCACCTTGGGCGTAGCCAATCACCTCGTTCTGGAAAGTCTCCAATCCCCCGATTCCGGCACCCCATACAACGCCGACCCTAAATTTGTCCACATTGTTCAGGTCAATCCCAGAATCCGCAATGGCTTCATCGGAAGATACCAGTGCATATTGTGCAAACCTGTCGAGCTTACGGGCTTCTTTTCTGTCAAAGAAGTCGTTGGGGTCATATCCTTTTAACTCGCAGGCAAATTTTGTCTTGAACTTTTCGGTGTCAAAATACGTAATGGGCGCAGAACCGCTCTTGCCGGTCCGTAGTCCTTCCCAATAAGCTTCCAGATTGTTGCCAATTGGGGTCAATGCCCCCATTCCGGTAACCACAACTCGCTTTAACTGCATTGAACTATTTTTTTACCCTTTAGACCTAAATTATAAAAAAAATTATCCATGCGATCATCACCACATGGATAATTTAAAATCTTTAGTAATATATCATATAATTACTTCGCTTCTTCTATGTAGCTAATGGCTTGACCAACAGTAGCGATGTTTTCTGCCTGGTCGTCCGGTATTTGGATATCAAATTCTTTCTCAAACTCCATGATAAGTTCAACAGTGTCCAAGGAATCCGCCCCTAAATCGTTGGTAAAGCTGGCTTCAGCAACTACCTCATTCTCATCAACACCGAGTTTATCAACGATGATAGCCTTTACTCTTGATGCAATGTCTGACATAATTATTGTGGTTTTAAAAATTTTATCGTTGGCAAAAATATAAAACTTTGGATTAAATACATCATTTGTCGATAAAATGTGCTCCAAATTAAACTTCTTAAGGCTCAGTACCTTACTTTAGCCGCCTGAAGTTAGTCCAAAATCATATCAAATCCTAACAGATGAAACAAATTGTCATTTTGGCCTCTGGCAGTGGCTCCAACGCAGAGAACATCATTACATATTTTCAGGAAAGCCCTGGAATTGAGGTGGCAGCGGTACTTACCAATAAGAAAGAGGCAAAGGTCTTGGAACGTTGTGATAGACTTGGGGTTCCCGCTTTTTATTTTAACCGGACTTCCTTCACAAATTCTAATGCCGTGGTACAAGTGTTAAAAGGTTTTTCCGCCGATTTGGTGGTATTGGCCGGTTTCCTTTGGAAAATTCCAGAAAATATGATTGCTGCCTTTCCGAACAAGATCATCAACATACACCCAGCACTGCTTCCAAAATATGGTGGTAAGGGGATGTATGGCGAAAGGGTTCATCAAGCAGTAAAGGAAAACAGCGAAACCGAAACGGGCATCACCATTCATTATGTAAATGAACATTATGACGAGGGTGCCATCATCTTTCAGGCCAAGACCGCAGTAAACCCTTCAGATGATGCCAATAGCATAGCCGAAAAGGTACACCAATTGGAATACGAACATTTTCCCAAGATCATTGAAAAACTTTTGAGCTGATGGCGAAAAAAGCAAAGTTTTATGTGGTCTGGAAGGGCAAACACCCCGGGATTTTCGAATCGTGGGCAGATTGCAAGGCCCAAATTGAAGGATACAAGGGTGCCGAATACAAATCCTTTTCCTCTTTTGCCGAAGCCAAAAAGGCCTACAATGGCAACTATGCCGATTATAAAGGAACCACAAAGGGCAAATCGGAACTTTCGCAGCAAGAACTCCTAAAAATTGGGGATCCCAATTATAATTCCATAGCCGTGGATGCAGCTTCCAGTGGCAATCCCGGCAAGATGGAATACCGCGGTGTGGACACCAAAACCAAAAAAGTTCTCTTCCACCAAGGGCCTTTTGAGCAAGGCACCAGCAACGTGGGCGAATTCTTGGCTTTGGTACATGGACTTGCTTTTTTAAAGCAGAAAAAAAGTGACCGCATCCTATATTCCGATTCCAGGATTGCCATAGGCTGGGTACGAAAAGGCAAATGTGGCACCAAGTTGGATAAAACCTCAAAAAATGCCAAGCTTTTTGAACTCATAGAACGGGCAGAGGATTGGTTAAAAAAGAACCGTTACACCACCCCCATCGTAAAATGGGAAACCAGGGCGTGGGGTGAAATCCCTGCTGACTTCGGCAGAAAATAGTCGGTTGATTACCCTATTTTGTCAATTTTTTGCAAATGCTCCACCCATAGTACCATATGGAACTTCTATATCTTATATTTGCACCAAAATTCAGGGAATGGGCAAATTGCTGATTGTGGGATCTATGGCCTTTGACGCCATTGAGACCCCATTTGGAAAGACTGGCAGAATATTGGGCGGTGCCGGAACCTTTATTGGTCTTGCCGCCTCACAATTTAAACTGGATGCTGCCATCGTCTCCGTAGTGGGCGACGACTTTCCCCAGTCCTATATGGATATCCTAAAAAACAAGAACATTGACCTTACCGGTGTGGAAGTGGTGAAAGGCGGAAAAACGTTTTTCTGGGAAGGAAAATATCATAACGACCTGAATTCTCGCGACACCTTGGTCACCGAGCTGAACACCTTGGCCGATTTCAACCCAATCGTTCCCGCTGATTTTACTGCTGCAGATGTGGTCATGTTGGGCAACCTACATCCCAATATCCAAATGGGTGTAATTAATCAGATGGAAGAACGACCAAAGTTGATCATACTGGATACCATGAACTTTTGGATGAACAGTACTTGGGACGAATTGATGGCAGTGATCAAAAAAATTGATGTGATTACCATTAATGATGAAGAGGCGCGACAGATGACGAGTGAATATTCCTTGGTGAAGGCTGCAGCGAAAATTCAAGAAATGGGTCCTAAGTATGTGGTCATCAAAAAAGGAGAGCATGGTGCCCTGTTGTTCCATAAAGAGAACATTTTCTTTGCCCCGGCACTTCCTTTGGAAGAGGTTTTTGATCCCACCGGAGCTGGCGATACCTTCGCGGGCGGATTTGCCGGATATTTGACCGAAATGGGAAATATTTCATTCGAGAGTATGAAGAATGCCATCATCCATGGATCTAACCTAGCCTCCTTTTGTGTGGAGCGCTTTGGTACGGAACGCATGGTAGACCTGCAAAAACGCGAAGTAGATGCGCGTTTGATACAGTTTAGGGACTTGACACAGTTCAATATAGAATTAACATAAATACCTGCCCTGAAAATTTCGGGGCATTTTTATTTGGTTTATTATGAGTGATGCCATTAAGCACGAATGCGGAATATCATTGATCCGTTTGCTTAAACCTCTGGAATATTACCAGGAAAAATACGGTACGGCCTTTTATGGGGTGAACAAAATGTACCTAATGATGGAGAAGCAGCACAACCGCGGGCAGGATGGCGCCGGTTTTGCCAGTATAAAGTTGGACATGAAGCCCGGAGAGCGTTACATGAGTCGGGTACGGTCCGCACAGCAACAACCCATTCAGGATATTTTTGCCCAGATCAATCAGCGTATCAATACTACCCTTGCCGAAAATCCGGGACATGATAAGGACGTGGCCTGGCAAAAAAAGAACATCCCCTACATTGGCGAGTTGTTGATGGGACACGTGCGCTACGGCACTTTTGGAAAGAACAGCATTGAAAGCGTACACCCATTTCTACGCCAAAACAACTGGATGCATCGTAACCTGATCGTTGCCGGAAACTTCAATATGACCAATGTTGATGAACTTTTTGGGAATTTGGTGGAACTGGGCCAGCATCCCAAAGAAATGGCGGATACGGTGACCGTTATGGAAAAAATAGGTCACTTTTTGGATGATGCAGTGGCCAAACTGTACAAACAGATCAAAAAAGAAGGATTTAACAAAAGGGAAGCTTCCCCTTTGATCGCGGAACGGTTGAACGTGGCCAAGATCTTGAAAAAAGCTTCCAAGAACTGGGACGGTGGCTATACCATGGGTGGATTATTGGGCCATGGCGATGCCTTTGTGATGCGTGATCCTGCTGGAATCAGACCTGCTTATTATTACAAGGATGATGAAGTGGTCGTGGTGGCTTCGGAACGACCTGTGATCCAAACCGTTTTCAATGTGAAGTTTGAAGAGGTAAAAGAATTGGACCCCGGACATGCGGTCATTGTGAAGAAAAATGGAAGCGTTTCCTTGAAAGAAATCTTGGAACCCACCGAGCGCAAAGCGTGTTCGTTTGAGCGTATCTATTTTTCCAGAGGTAGTGATAAGGAAATCTATCAGGAACGAAAAAAATTGGGCAAATTGGTATTCCCCCAAATTTTGGAATCCATTGACCATGATTTAAAGAACACCGTGTTTTCCTATATCCCCAACACCGCCGAGACCTCATTTTTTGGGATGGTGAAGGAAGCCCAGAATTACCTCAACCTAAAAAAAGAGGAACAGATCTTGGCACTTGGTTCCAATATCACCCGGGAAAACCTGCATAAAATACTTTCGGTACGACCACGGATCGAGAAAGTGGCGATCAAAGATGCCAAACTAAGAACCTTCATTACACAAGATAGCAGCCGGGACGATTTGGTAGCCCACGTTTATGACATTTCCTATGGCTCTGTGAAGGAAAACGATAACCTGGTCATTATTGATGATAGTATTGTTCGCGGTACCACACTGAAACGAAGTATCCTGAAAATCCTCGACAGGCTATCACCAAAGAAAATCATCGTGGTGTCCTCTGCCCCACAGATCCGTTATCCGGATTGTTATGGTATTGATATGGCCAAACTGGAAGACTTTGTTGCCTTTAAAGCGGCACAAGCACTTCATGAAGAACACGGCACCACGCACAAGATCGAAGAAATCTATAAAAAGTGTTTGGCGCAGACCGCATCCAAGGACAAAGACGTGGTCAACTACGTGAAGGAATTCTATGCTCCCTTTACCCCTGACCAGATTTCCAAGAAAATTGCAGAAATCTTGAGTCCGGAAGGTATCAATGCGGAAGTGGATATCATTTACCAAACGGTAGAGAGCCTTCATGAGGCCTGTCCCAAGAACCTTGGAGATTGGTATTTTACCGGAGATTATCCCACACCAGGAGGTAACCGTGTAGTGAACAGGGCGTTCATCAACTTCTTTGAAGGGAAGAACGAAAGGGCGTATTAACGAATCATATATTAGGGATGCATAAGTGCATTTCATCGATGAAACTAGTAGATTGGCGGGTTTTTATGCGCTGGCAAACCCACAAACCTACTTTAGTATTGCCATAGCATAAGTAGGTTAAGTTCATGGTAAGATTTGGGGCAAAAAAGGTGGAAGCTATTCCACCTTTTTTATTTTATGGTTGTTCAAACTATCAACATAACTGATGGTTTTGTCCCGACAAATTGCCTTATTTGGATACTGTCAGAGCAACTTCTTCCTATTTATATCCAAACTTTCCGTACGATTTACTTAGGGTCTATTTTTGAGGTTTATTCGATTTTTATTCAAAAAAAGCTATATTGTCCTCGCTTTCCGTAGCAATATACCCCATACACCATTTTTTAATGTCCCTGTGCTCCGATCAATCTCGGGCCGGGCCTGTATGTTGTACCCCACAACTACCTTACTGTTTGATAACTTAACCTGACAAGGCATGAAAAGACTATGCTTGTACCCCATCGGGCTGCTGATGTTCCTTCTTCTGTTGAACGCATGTAGCCCTGGGGAGACACCGCCCCAAGAGGACGACCCAAAAGAACAGGACTCCATTCCATTAGATATCTCACTGGAACAGATGTCACTGCAGGATCTGAATGACGAACCTGTTCGTACGGCGATTTCCCGCTTGTCATCAATGGGCGGGACAACGACTTCCAAAAACATGGGTTCCGATCTTTATGGTTTTACCGTGGACACTTCCATGGTAAAGGTCATTACGCACGATGATGTGACATCCTATACTTTTCCGATAAAAAGGGACCGCAACGATGGCAGTTTCTTCGAGAACCTGGTGCTACAGCGGAATCCATCGGGCAACCTGCAGGCTTTTCTGGTCAGGTACCACCTAAAGGATGGTATCCGTGCCCTTGCCGAACACGGCTCCTTTTCCTTTGAGGGGAGAAGGGAACTGTTCTCCTTGGACCTGGAAAGACTGGATGTTGGCATTGTTGAAAAGAACGACACTTGCTATGACGTGGTGGAATTATGGTGCCACTTTGGGGGGACCGATCACCCCGCAGGGGAGATGTGCATTTTGGAGGCACAGCTCACGGGCGACGACCGGCTCTTCTACAAGGAATCCATGGTCTGTTTGATTGGGGGATCCGGTAGCGGCATTCCCGGGGAACCTGATCTGGGAAATGGGGAGGGCGGCAACGGTGGCGGGGCCGGGTTCGAGGACCCCTATATCATCACCGCGCCCACAAATGTCTCCCTCTACGAATTTCAGCTCAAGGAATTTGCCAGTGGAAAGCTGTCCCAAGCAGAAAGGGGATATTACAATTCCGACTCCAACATCAAGAACATCGTGGACGGATACCTGATCGACAACGGGGTCACCAACCTGGCCATGTTCAAGGCCAAGAACCACCTTTCCCTGGGACACGACCTCTCCCTAACGCCCCAACAGTTCGTATGGTATTTCCAGCACAGGGACTCCGGTGAAGTCGAGGACCTGAAGCAGTACCTGCAAGATCAGTCCAACTCCGCAAAGGCAAAAGCATTTGGGAAGGAGAGCATAAGCGCATGGATGGATAACGGAGAAGTGGATTTTGAGGAAGAGATCATTTATGATGCGGAACT
>NZ_QXFJ01000024.1 GCF_003584165.1 Flagellimonas aequoris
GGAGTCGGGATAACGTTCTTATATTTGCACCCGCTTAGCTGATGAGGCAGGGCGTTTTCGAGAGGGGGATTGGTCGAGTGGCCGATTTTTTTTTCGGGAAAAACAAGAAGAAGTTCATATACATATTGTAACGACAGCGTAAAGAGAATAAGAACCATTTTGATGCGGGGGCCCGGATATTTCCGGGTGTCGGACAGACATTCAAGGAAATACAATGAAGAGTTTGATCCTGGCTCAGGATGAACGCTAGCGGCAGGCCTAACACATGCAAGTCGAGGGGTAGAGGGTGCTTGCACCCTTGAGACCGGCGCACGGGTGCGGAACGCGTATGGAACCTGCCCCTGTCAGGGGAATAGCCCAGGGAAACTTGGATTAATGCCCCATGGTATCGGGACATCGCATGATGACCTGATTAAAGATTTATCGGACAGGGATGGCCATGCGTACCATTAGCTAGTTGGTAAGGTAACGGCTTACCAAGGCAACGATGGTTAGGGGCCCTGAGAGGGGGATCCCCCACACTGGTACTGAGACACGGACCAGACTCCTACGGGAGGCAGCAGTGAGGAATATTGGACAATGGTCGGAAGACTGATCCAGCCATGCCGCGTGCAGGATGACGGCCCTATGGGTTGTAAACTGCTTTTATACGGGAAGAAACCCACCTACGTGTAGGTGGCTGACGGTACCGTAAGAATAAGGACCGGCTAACTCCGTGCCAGCAGCCGCGGTAATACGGAGGGTCCGAGCGTTATCCGGAATCATTGGGTTTAAAGGGTCCGTAGGCGGGCCTGTAAGTCAGGGGTGAAAGTTTGTGGCTCAACCATAAAATTGCCTTTGATACTGCAGGTCTTGAGTCATGGTGGGGTTGCCGGAACATGTGGTGTAGCGGTGAAATGCATAGATATCACATAGAACACCGATCGCGAAGGCAGGTGACCAACCATGTACTGACGCTGATGGACGAAAGCGTGGGTAGCGAACGGGATTAGATACCCCGGTAGTCCACGCCGTAAACGATGGATACTAGCTGTGGGGCATTCGTGCTCCGTGGCCAAGCGAAAGTGATAAGTATCCCACCTGGGGAGTACGTTCGCAAGAATGAAACTCAAAGGAATTGACGGGGGCCCGCACAAGCGGTGGAGCATGTGGTTTAATTCGATGATACGCGAGGAACCTTACCAGGGCTTAAATGCAGGCTGCATGGGGTGGAGACATCCCTTTCTTCGGACTGCCTGCAAGGTGCTGCATGGTTGTCGTCAGCTCGTGCCGTGAGGTGTCAGGTTAAGTCCTATAACGAGCGCAACCCCTGCCGTTAGTTGCCAGCATGTAAAGATGGGGACTCTAACGGGACTGCCGGTGCAAACCGTGAGGAAGGTGGGGACGACGTCAAATCATCACGGCCCTTACGTCCTGGGCCACACACGTGCTACAATGGCCGGTACAGAGGGAAGCCACCCCGCAAGGGGGCGCGGATCTATAAAACCGGTCACAGTTCGGATCGGGGTCTGCAACTCGACCCCGTGAAGCTGGAATCGCTAGTAATCGGATATCAGCCATGATCCGGTGAATACGTTCCCGGGCCTTGTACACACCGCCCGTCAAGCCATGGAAGCCGGGAGTGCCTGAAGTCCGTCACCGCAAGGAGCGGCCTAGGGCAAAATCGGTAACTAGGGCTAAGTCGTAACAAGGTAGCCGTACCGGAAGGTGCGGCTGGAACACCTCCTTTCTAGAGAAAGAGACGCCCGGAGGTTGTTCGGGCCCCGCACGAGGTGGTCCTTTACCTTTATGCTGTCGTTCACAATATGTTTTTTTGATATACTGGCGAATTTTTAGGCCAAGACAGTCTCATAGCTCAGCTGGTTAGAGCGCTACACTGATAATGTAGAGGTCGGCAGTTCGAGTCTGCCTGAGACTACGGAGGCGGCGAAGGCCGCGGTCATAGGTTTTGAGTTTTAGGTTCAAGGTCTATAAAGGTTCTTTAAAAAAGTATTGAAAGGAAATTCTAGAAGTTGAGAAGGTAGTTGATCGTTTTCTGGCTACTAACTACTATGTACCAACTACTGGTATATGGGGAATTAGCTCAGCTGGCTAGAGCGCCTGCCTTGCACGCAGGAGGTCAAGGGTTCGACTCCCTTATTCTCCACATTTTCCCCGCGGATGCGGGGATCCCGAAGGGGCGGCACCGATCAAGGTCGGTAATTTCCCGGAGGGATGCCAAATCAAGTTTGGCACAAAAGTTCATTGACATATTGGGACGGAGCGTGATGGTTTATACCATCATGGCGAAGTCAAAAGAAGAAACACGAAGTAGAATAGAATATATAAGGATTACGAGAGGGCATCCGTACTTGGTACGGGTGCGACAAGCAAAAGAAGGGCGTATGGGGGATGCCTAGGCTCTCAGAGGCGACGAAGGACGCGATAAGCTGCGAAAATCCACGGGGAGCTGCACATGAGCTTTGATCCGTGGGTGTCCGAATGGGGCAACCCGGCAGGTTGAAGGCCTGTCACACCGCAAGGTGGGCGAACCCGCTGAACTGAAACATCTAAGTAGGCGGAGGAAGAGAAAACAAGAGTGATTCCGAGAGTAGTGGCGAGCGAAATCGGAACAGCCCAAACCAACGTTGTCTCGGCAATGTTGGGGTTGTAGGACCACGATGTTCTTTGCGCGACGAACTGGAACCCTTTGGAAAGAGGGGCCGTAGACGGTGATAGCCCGGTACAGGCAAGGAGCGTTAAAGATAGTGGTATCCTGAGTAGCGCGGGGCACGTGAAACCCTGTGTGAATCCGGCGGGACCATCCGCCAAGGCTAAATACTCCTGGGAGACCGATAGTGTACCAGTACCGTGAGGGAAAGGTGAAAAGAACCGTGAACAACGGAGTGAAAAAGACCCTGAAACCATACGCCTACAAGCGGTCGGAGCCGGTTTACCGGTGACGGCGTGCCTTTTGCATAATGAGCCTACGAGTTACTTTTACCGGCAAGGTTAAGCACTTATGGTGCGCAGCCGCAGCGAAAGCGAGTCTGAACAGGGCGCTCTAGTCGGTAGTAGTAGACGCGAAACCGTGCGATCTACCCATGGGCAGGTTGAAGCTGTGGTAACACATAGTGGAGGACCGAACCCGTTGACGTTGAAAAGTCTTGGGATGACCTGTGGGTAGGGGTGAAAGGCCAATCAAGCTCGGAAATAGCTCGTACTCCCCGAAATGCATTTAGGTGCAGCGTCCTGATAGTTATATAGAGGTAGAGCTACTGATTGGATGCGGGGGCTTCACCGCCTACCAATTCCTGACAAACTCCGAATGCTATATAATGTTTCAGGGCAGTGAGGGCATGGGTGCTAAGGTCCATGTCCGAGAGGGAAAGAACCCGGACCATCAGCTAAGGTCCCCAAATATGTGCTAAGTTGACAAAACGCGGTGGGACTGCATTGACAGCCAGGATGTTGGCTTGGAAGCAGCCATCCATTTAAAGAGTGCGTAACAGCTCACTGGTCGAGCGGTCCCGCATGGATAATGATCGGGCATAAGCACATTACCGAAGCTATGGACTCCAAGGAGTGGTAGGGGAGCATTCCGTTCTGCGTTGAAGCGGGCCTGCGAGGTCCCGTGGAGCGTACGGAAACGAAAATGTAGGCATAAGTAACGATAATGCGGGCGAGAAACCCGCACGCCGAAAGACCAAGGTTTCCCCGGCCATGCTAATCAGCCGGGGGTCAGTCGGGACCTAACACGAACCCGGAAGGGGCAGTGGATGGACAAGCGGTTAATATTCCGCTACCCGCAATGCGACAAAAGTGACGGGGCGCCATAGTTGGTGCGTGCTGACGGAATAGCACGTTGAACCTTCGGGGATAGTACACCAAGGCCACGGCCGCGGTGATAATCCAGCGGAGGCGCCTCCAAGAAAAGCGAGCATTGCGGCCCGTACCGTAAACCGACACAGGTGGTCGGGATGAGAATTCTAAGGCGCTCGAGAGATTCATGGTTAAGGAACTAGGCAAAATGGACGCGTAACTTCGGGAGAAGCGTCGCTTACTTCGGTAAGCCGCAGTGAATAGGCCCAGGCGACTGTTTATCAAAAACACAGGGCTCTGCCAAATCGAAAGATGACGTATAGGGCCTGACACCTGCCCGGTGCCGGAAGGTTAAAGGGAGACGTCAGCCGCAAGGTGAAGCGTTGAACTGAAGCCCCGGTAAACGGCGGCCGTAACTATAACGGTCCTAAGGTAGCGAAATTCCTTGTCGGGTAAGTTCCGACCTGCACGAATGGTGCAACGATCTGGGCACTGTCTCAACCATGATCTCGGTGAAATTGTAGTATCGGTGAAGATGCCGGTTACCCGCAGTGGGACGAAAAGACCCCGTGCACCTTTACTATAGCTTCGTATTGACCCTGGGCAAGGGATGTGTAGGATAGCTGGGAGGATTTGAAGCGCTGTCGCCAGGCAGTGTGGATCCGTTGTTGAAATACCAGCCTTCGTTTGTCCGGGGCCTAACCCAGCAATGGGGACAGTGCGTGGTGGGTAGTTTGACTGGGGTGGTCGCCTCCAAAAGAGTAACGGAGGCTTCTAAAGGTGCCCTCAATACGGTTGGCAATCGTGTGCAGAGTGCAATGGCACAAGGGCGCTTGACTGTGAGACATACAGGTCGAACAGGTAGGAAACTAGAGCATAGTGATCCGGTGGTTCCGCATGGAAGGGCCATCGCTCAAAGGATAAAAGGTACGCCGGGGATAACAGGCTGATCTCCCCCAAGAGCTCACATCGACGGGGGGGTTTGGCACCTCGATGTCGGCTCGTCACATCCTGGGGCTGGAGAAGGTCCCAAGGGTTGGGCTGTTCGCCCATTAAAGTGGCACGCGAGCTGGGTTCAGAACGTCGTGAGACAGTTCGGTCTCTATCTACTGCGGGCGTGAGAGATTTGAGTGGATCTGGTTCTAGTACGAGAGGACCGAACTGGACCGACCGCTGGTGCACCGGTTGTCCCGCCAGGGGCATCGCCGGGTAGCTAAGTCGGGATGGGATAAGCGCTGAAGGCATATAAGCGCGAAACCCGCCACAAGATGAGATCTCTTTAAAGGGCCGTGGGAGATGACCACGTCGATAGGCCGTAGGTGGAAGTGCAGCGATGCATGCAGCCGAGCGGTACTAATTGCCCGTAAGCTTGCGCAGGCCCTCTCGGGACTCCCTTATAAAACATACTTCGTTGACTCTTTTTTCGGCCCTTGCCAAAGGTCCGTCCCAACATATGTCATACTTCGGCTACGCTCAGTAACCGATCATTAAGATATTGAAGATCTAGGTGGCCATGGCGACGGGGCCCACCCCTTTCCATTCCGAACAGGGAAGTTAAGCCCGTTTGCGCCGATGGTACTGCCACACCAGGTGGGAGAGTAGGTCGCCGCCTTCCTCGAAGCCCCTTTACACATGTGAAGGGGCTTTTTT
>NZ_QXFJ01000025.1 GCF_003584165.1 Flagellimonas aequoris
AGAAGCAGCATCCCGAACAATCCTATAAATCCTGTCTTGGCGTACTGCACCTTGCTAAGAAATATGGCAGGGACCGTCTTGACAGCGCCTGTAGAAGGGCAACGGAATATGGTGCATATAATTACAATATGGTCGAGCGCATCCTAAAAAAGGGCTGGGACAAGCTTGATGAGGGCGCCGATGATAATCTGGAAATGCCCGAGCACCAGAACATACGGGGCGGAAAATATTATGAATAGGGACAAATACTTAAATACTACATATGAACGAAAGGACAATACAACAGATGAAGGAGCTCAGGCTCCATGGCATGCACAGGGCATTTGAAACGACCTTGGGGCCCAACGGAACGGACACCGACTATACCAATGACGAGATCATTGCCTACCTCGTACAATGCGAGTGGGACGACCGCCATAACCGCAGGATAGAACGCCTGACCAGATCGGCGCGCTTTAGGTATGCTGCCGTTATGGAGGCGGTGGATTACAGACCTTCCAGACAATTGGACAAAAACCAGGTACAGCGCCTTGGCAACTGCGATTTTATCAAAAAGAGGGAGAATGTCCTCATTACCGGGAGCACCGGGGTCGGCAAAAGCTATCTGGCCTCCGCAATCGGCCACCAGGCCTGTTCCATGGGGAAAAAGGTCATGTACTTCAACACGGCCAAGCTCTTTACCATGTTGAAGACCTCAAAAGCTGACGGTTCCTATCCTAAACAGATAGGCAAGCTTGAAAAACAGGACCTACTGATACTTGATGACTTCGGGCTCAAGCCACTGGACAATATCAACAGGCATGCGCTCATGGAGATCATCGAGGATCGTCACGGACAGAGATCGACCATAATTGCATCACAATTGCCCGTATCAAAATGGCACGACATCATCGGGGAGAGAACTCTGGCCGACGCCATACTCGACCGTTTGGTACACACGGCACACAGAATCGACATAAAAGGTGAATCAATGAGAAGAAAATTGAAAAATAAAAACTAAGTTTAACCCACGGACAGGTCAAATCCAAGCAGTTGATTTACACTGCTCATTTTCATCCGGCGCGGGTGGCTCAGTTTACCCGGCTCATCCACCCAAAGGTTATTCGTCCGATAAACGCTTGGATTTAAAATTGTATGTTTAAAAATTTTACCTGTTGGGCTTTTTATTTTTCTTTCGCTTTAAAATATTGAGGTCAGGAGATTTGATTAAATACCCCAAGCGTATCATACTTCTGCTCTGGTCATAGGTTATCAAACTTTCCCCATATCCTGTGTACCACTCCAGCATAAGGTGCTGGTTTGTGGTTTCAGACAACCTTAAAGATAACCTGGTCCTTACACGACCTTTCCAGTCCCATTGATTTCCCTTTCGCATGTTGACATCCAGCTTTAGCTTGTCGCTGAAATCGTAGAAGAAACTAAGCTCGCCGAAACCTATATAATTCAAGAGGTCTGGGTTGTCCTCCTTATAGACAAATGGTAACCAACCTTTGATCCCTACCATTAATTTTTCACCTAATCTGGTATTGTAGTTAAGGGAGAGGCTGTTCCAGCTCCTGGAATAGATACTATCCCTACCATTGGACTCGTGTTCCAGTTTCATTTCCACTAAGCCTTTTAGCCTATCGTGCCGATCAAAAACTGGAGCACCCAGCCCGATACCAGGATTAAAGTTCACTTCCTGAAAAGGGCTGGAAAATTCATACACATTCCAGAATGCCTTCTGTGTATAGGTAAGGAATAAGTGGGAGTTAAAAGGAAGTTCGCCCCTTAGGATAAGCTGTTTAAAACTTATTTGATATTTGGCATCAGCAGTTTCTTTTGAGATACTTGAATTTGTGGGTACACCTGTTATGAAATACGCGTCCTTATATATTGAAAAGGAAGGGAGTACTGTATCCAGCACCTGGTTTTTTGTTGGGTAATCGCTCTGGGAATGGACTACTTGGCCAAGAAAGAGGAGTACAAAGATAAAATGGATGACAACTGCCGTTTTGGGCATTTTGCCGTACTTATGGGTTCTATGATTCATAGGTGCTATTATAGCATTTGTTGAATGTCAGGGCTTTTTAGAACAAGAGCTCGTTTTAATTCGGTGAACTTTAATCCAGAGGTTATTGATCCTGACTTCAATTTTTGACATCTATTGATGAGAAAATCAGGGACTAAAGTCAAGATCAATTATATATTAGGATATAGCTACCAGTACCTTGATGGACTTTTGACTATCGGCCTGGGTTTCAAACGCCTGGGGAAGTTCTTTCAACGCGTACTCATGCGTGACGATAGAGGTGAGGTCCACCTTCCCTGAAGATACCAGATCGATGACCTGAATCATTTCTTCACTGGTATATGCAAAGGAACCCTGAACCGTAAGTGCTTTCTGCAAAACAAGATGGCTAATGTCGATTTCAATTTTCTGAGGATAAGTGGCCAAAATAATGAGCTTTCCTTTTATCCTCAATCCGTTTAACGCATCGATAAAGACGGAAGGAACCCCGCTACATTCAAATGCGGCATCAAGATTGGGCAATTCCATACCAAAGAGCGATGGGGTACTACCCAGTTTTTCTATAAGGAAATCCTGTAAACCCATCTTTGCAGAGGATGGGTTGAATGTGATGGTGGCACCCAGTTCCCTTGCCTTTTCTAATCGCTTATCGCTCACGTCGCTTGCAATGATGGTTTTAACACCTTTTGAAGCTAATGAAGCTATGGTGGCCAGGCCTATGGTACCTGCACCAAAAACGATGGCATTGGTCTCTTTTTTTACCGCTACCAGGTTAACGCCGGCGTAGCCCACGGTCAATGGTTCAATAAGCGCTCCCTGTTCTTTGCTGATATTTTCAGGAATAGGGATAACATTGACGTTTCTGGCAGCATTTTCTACGTGTATATAATTTGCAAAGCCGCCCGGTTTAAGTCCCAGCCCTATGCCGTTGACCATTGGGTTTACCACTACTCGCATTCCCGGGGATAAGCCTTTCACATTTTGGCCTACCTCATTGATAACACCGGTAAACTCGTGTCCCAATACAGAACCGGGCGGTACAATTTCTGAATGATAAAAGTGTATATCAGATCCGCAGATCCCTGCTTTTGAAACTTTGATGATTACCCCATCATCCGTATTCTTTGGTCTTGAGGATTCGTCAACACGTATATCGTGCACTCCGTGAAAAACCCCTTGTAAATTTTTTTCTTGGTTCATAATGTGTGATTTAAGTTAAGGTTACCTGTTTTTGACAAATAGTTAATATTTTTTTTCTTTGTTTACTTCCGGTACTTCCAGTTGATCCGTTTGGTATAGGTACACCGCTTCTGCTTCCTCGTAATCTGCAAAAGCACTAACCAATTCAGTTTTGGCCTCCTGAAACAAGGCCTGTGCGTTCAATAATTCCGTGAGGTTGCTTAACCCACTGTTGTAATTATCACGATTTACGTTCAAATTTTCCCGGGTATAGTTTAGGTTTTCCGACGCATACAGAATTTTCTTGTAGGCATCAGATAGGTCGTACCAACTTTTCATAATCCCCACTTTTAACTGGTCCTTTCCATCCCTTAGATCATTGATGGCTATTTCTTCTTGAATCTGCTTTTGCCTGACCTTTTCTTTTTCCGGGCCCCACCAGGCAGATATGGGGATGCTCACGGTGGCAAAGGCCATGGGCAGGAAGTTTCCATCAAAACTATTGTCAAAGGAGCCAAACCTGCTGCCACTTACTCCCACGGCCACGCTGGGCAGCAGGTCACCTTTTTCCAATTGGGTTTGAAGCCTGGCGGCCTCAATGGATTTCTCCAGTAATTGATAGTTGCTGTTGTTGTTTAGGTCAAGATTGGGCTGACTGTAGTTAAAAAGGGGCATTGACCTAACAGAGATGGTGTCAACAGCAACCATCGTGGTGTCAAATGGAATACCGGTATAGAGCGTAAGGTCCAGCAGGGCAATGTTCCGCTGGTTTTTTAGCTTGCTTTTTTGAAGTAAAAGCTTGCTGAGTTCAACCCTAACCCTGAGCAAATCGTTTTTTGCGATCAGCCCTGCATCCAGTAGGTCCTGCTGTTGTTTCAACAATCCCTCCAGGTAATCTTCGTTTGCGTTCAATACCTTTTTTTGTTCCTGTGCCTTTACGAGGCGCCAGTACTTTTGTTCGGTGAGCAGTACTACAGAATCAACCGACTGCCTGGCCCTAATGCGGCTTACCTCTCCTTGAAGGTCTGCAAGGGCGCTCCCGGTTCGTACTTTCCCTCCCGCGTACACGGTTTCCGTTGCGGTGATCCCTGCGAAATAAAAATTGTCGATTCCATCCGGCAACGTCTCCGGTACGGGAGGTATCAAATCTTCAAACGCATAAATTCCCGTTGCGCTACCTTCAATGGTAGGTAGATAATTTGCTATGGCCTCCCGTCTGGCGGCTTCGGCCTTTTCTATACGTAAATTGCCATTTTTGATGTCATTGCTATACGTTAATGCTGCCTTTTTGCTTTCATCCAGGCTGATGGACTTTTGTTGTGCCCACAGATTGCCTTTTCCGAAAATAAATAGGGAAAGCAGTAGCGTTATAAATATGCTCTTTTTAGTGCGCATTGGTTTCAGCTTTTATGTTTTCATCTTTTCTAAAAAATAGCCAGTAAAGTACGGGCAGTACAAACAGTGTCAATACCATAGACATCATTAGTCCAAAGGCTATTACCGTGCCCAGAGGCCCCCACAGATTAGATCGGCTTACGATCATGGGTATCACGCCCACCGCGGCAGCCGATGAGGTGAGGAAGATGGGTCGCATTCTGCGTTGAGCGGCTTGAATGGCAGCTTCTCTATAAGTCAGATTGTTTTTAGCCCTTATTTCGTTAGCAAAATCGATAAGAATGATACCGTTACGCACCACAATTCCACAGAGGGCGAGAATGCCCAAGAACGAGGTAAATCCAAAAGGATAATCCATTAACCAAAGCCCCAGGGCCGCTCCAAAAATGCTCAGGGGCATCGTCAGAAAGCTCAAAAATGCAGGTTTGAGACTTTTAAAATGCCATAGAAGGATCAAGAATATGATGATTACGCTCATAAATAATGAGAGCCCCATGGGAACAAGGTTTTCCTGCTGCATTTCAAATTCCCCACCGTATTCTACTTTCACGTCATCAGGAATATCCAGCTCATCGATCCTGGGCTGTAAGTTTGCCAATACTTCATTCGCAATGGCATCTTTTTCAATATCCACGCGAACGGTCAAGCAACGCATACCGTTTCTCCTTACGATTTGTTCCTGATGCCATTGGGGCTGAACTCTTGCTACCTGCCTAAGTGGCACCGTAGTTCGCTTTTGAGGCGCGACTACTGCCATTTCTTCCAGTGCAGAGATATTACTATCGCCTGTATTATCAGTCTTAATCTTCACATTTATGGGATAATCTGCATCCCATAATTGCGTGGCAGTCACGCCCTCTAAATTCATGCTTACGGAATTGGCAATGTCATTGCGGTTGAGCCCTAACCTAGCAGCATCATTTTCTTTGATATCCAGTTCAACAGATTCTTGTGCGTTACCATAATTGGTTCTTGACCAGATGGTATTGGGCGTGGTCCTGGCGATGTTGATGATGCGGTCGCCCAAACTTTTCAATTGCGGGATATCATCACCATACAATCTCACCTCTACGGGGGCGGGATTAGAGATCATATCGAGTTGTTTCATCCGGATATGTGCCGAAGGAAACATGGAGGTATATTTGCTGTTGTATTCTCTCAGAAGCTCTTCGGTAGCTTCATCAGAAGTTGTGTTGATAAGTATCTGGGCGTAATTCTTGCCCGGTAGGTTAGGGGCATAAAGGGTATGGAATCTGGGTGAGCTTTCGCCGATAAAACTGGTATACGAGGCAATGCGCTCTTCTTTAGCCAGAATCTTCTCAAATTGCTTTACCACACTGTCCGTCTTTTTGAGATTGTATCCCTTTGCCAGGGTTATCTCAATGGCAAACTGGTCCCGCTCGATTACCGGGAAGAGCTGCTGTTTTACAAAGACACCCATAATGGCCATCCCTATCAAGATGGATACAATGCCAGCGGTTAAGGTGAGCTTATAATGTTTTACGGCTATCTGTACATATTTGTCAAAGAAGGATTGGACCCTGTCCAGAAATGATTTTTTATCTTTTTTGTCTTCTGCTTCATGAAGTCCCTTTTTGATGAAAACGGTGTTGACAAAAGGTATCAAAAGGATGGAGATGATCAGGGAAAGGAAAAGGGCAATCATTATGGTCCAGGGGAACGCGCTTATAAAATCAGACGCCACGCCTTGCATGAAGAAAACGAGAGGCAGGAAGGTAGCACTGATGGCAATCGTTGCCGTGAATACGGAAGGGAACAGCTCAATCGCACTGTTTCTGGCGGCCTCCCATACTGACTGTCCGTGGTCCAGTTTTTCAACATGATTGTCTATGACCACGATGGGGTCATCTACCACGATCCCAAGCACGATGATGAGTGCCGCCAGTGTAACCGTGTTCAACTCAAGGCCAAAAAGGTACATCATGGCCAGGGTGGCCGCAATGGTTACCGGGATGGTCGCCGCGGCTACCGAAGCTATCCTGAAAGGCAGTAACAGCATGGCAACAATAACCACCCCTATCAAGGCATAGGCAAATT
This sequence comes from Flagellimonas aequoris, assembly GCF_003584165.1. Lineage (GTDB taxonomy): Bacteria > Bacteroidota > Bacteroidia > Flavobacteriales > Flavobacteriaceae > Flagellimonas > Flagellimonas aequoris. The sequence goes on from NZ_QXFJ01000025.1 coordinate 6,644, forward strand.
CTTTCATGAAGTGGCTTATGGAATGATGAACGATCTTGGGCTGGTCTGCTAATCTGGTAATCTTGATGTCAGCGGGAAGTCTGTTTTTAAGTTTTGTAAGGTGCTCATCCACTTCATCGCCGAACTGCACAATATTATTACCTGATGCCATTTCTAGGGTAATGATCATGCTTTTTGTGCCGTTTACCGTGATGTAGGAGTCGGGATCCTCATATTCACGCTTAATTTTAGCAAGGTCTTGTAGGCGAATTGCGTGACCATTGTCATCTACCTTGATGACCTGCTGGGCAATATCGCTTTCCGTTTTAAAGAACGTATTAAGATGTATGGGCCTGTCTATCGTTTTCCCGTCTAAGGTTCCTGCAGGACTTATTGCTCCCTGTTGTTTGAGGCTTTGCATGATCTGGCCCGGGCCTATGCCATATTGAGCGAGTTTGTTATTGTCCACATATATGGCTACCTGCTCGGTCAGGCCTCCGGAATGGCTTATCTTGGCAATATCATCCAGCTGTCTCAGATCATCTTCTATTTCCTCTACATGACGCTCCAGATCCTTATATGGCCTAGATTCTGATTCTACGGCAAGAATCATAGCGGCAGTACTACCAAAATCACTGTTAACAACTACTCCCTGGACTTCATCGGGGAGTTGGGACTGCTGGAAAATAAGGATGTCACTTTTTAATTTGTTCCAAAATTGCTGAGTTGAATTGTGATCTATGCGGTTTGCTATTTCCACATAGAGATACATCATCCCGTCCCTGGAATAGGAGTAGGTCTTTGCCTTGTTCACCTCATTATAACTGAATAGGAATTGTTCTACCTTAGAGGTAAGCTGTTCCTCCACCTGCTCTGAAGAAGCCCCGGGATAAAATCCGATGACAAGGCCTTGCCGTATGGTAAATTCAGGAAATTCATTTCTGGGCATGTTGAACAACCCGAAAATCCCGACCGCAAATAAGACAAATGCCAGAGCCAATGGAAAGACACTGTTTTTCATTGCCCATTCTATAATAGAACCGCTCTTTTTCATCAATATCTAATTTTTATTTTATTATCTGAATAGGAGTTTTATCGGTAAGCTTGTGATATCCGGACGTAATCAATAGGTCTCCATCTTTGAGCCCTTCAGTGACCGCGATGCCATTGTTGTACAGCTTCCCAGTCTTGATTTGTTGCCTGTACGCATTATTTGCCTCGTTGTCTGCCAGATACACAAATTGATTTCCTTTTTCGTCTGCATAGACGGCTTCTACCGGGACAATGAAGGTCATAGTGCTCTCTTTCCTTTCATTGTTCAAGACAATTGAGCAGGACATGCCGGGCTTGATCCTTCGGTCTGGATTGTCTATGTTTATTTTAGCGGTATAGGTGGGATTGTCCTGCGCTGTCTGGATTGAAACTTCATCAACAACGCCCATAAATTCTTCATCGTCAAGCGCTTCAATGGTCACCCTGGCCGGGTCACCCTTTTTATAGTTGTTTATCTCTTCATCTGGGATGGGTACCGAGGCTTTGACCACATCGATTTGTAGAAGCTTAAGGACTGGTTTGCCTGGGCTGGCAAGGTCTCCTGCCTCGAGCATTTTTTCGCCTATGTATCCGCTTACCGGGGCGAATATTTTAGTGTGTTTGATATTTTGGTAAGTGGCGTCCGCAGAGGATTTGGCTTGCTGATAGTTTGACCGGGCTTCGATCATTTTTATTTCTGCAATGCTCCCTTTTTCAAAAACCTCTTTTGTACGCAGGTAATTTTCTTTTGCCAGTTCTGCTTGGGCCGCTTGGGCTTGATATTGATTTCTGTAGGTAGTTTCATCAATTTCTGCCAGTAAAGTACCTTTAATTACAAAAGAACCCATTGCGACCGGTACCCTTTCAACAGTACCGGATACCTGAAAACTCAGGGTTATGGATTTGCTTGGGTTGATTATACCGCTGTACCCTATAGCCCGATAGCGCTGCTGACTATTTTCGCCACTTATGGTAGTGACCTTGACCTTAATAGGTTCTGCTTCACGTGTTTCAATTTTGTCCCCGCAACCGGTGAATGTTAAAGTCAATACTACATAGGATATAAGCACAAAGTTTGATTTCATTATAACAGATTTAAACATTAAACAAATTTTGTATTATTGTCTAAAATATTTTAAAAAAAAACTATTTTAGACCTTTGACCAAAAGATTAATTAGCCAATATAATTTATCGCTCAAGTTGTCGATAGAACCGTAGAGTAGCATTTCTTTTTCTAAACTACTTATAGCGGTAACAATGGCCAATGCTAAGAAATTAAGGTTATCATCTTCGATGGGTAGTATATCTTCGGATTCTATGGCGCAAACTATCATATTCTTAACGAGTTTGATTTCTTTTTGTGCTACAATCCTAATTACTTTGGCAATTAGTTCTTTATTTTCCTTGATGTCAGTGAGTAAATGAACGTATTCATTGGATTTTTTTTCGATTTGCTCCAGTTTACAACGATTATAAAGAACGAGATTTTCTGAAAGCGATTTTGATTTTTTAATTTGCATTTCTGCTGGTTTCAAAATAGCAGAATATTCTTCAATAGCCACCTGTTCAAAAACTTCATATTTATTATTAAAATAATAATACAGCGTGCTTCTTCCTTTCCCTGCAGCATCGGCAATATCGTTCATGGTCACCTTTTCATAACCGTATTGCCTGAAGACAGCTTTGGAAGCTTCGATTATATTTGCCCTATTTATTTCGTCTTTGTTCATAATTCGACAAATATACAAATAATGTCGAATAAACATTTTTTTTTCGATTTTAAAATCCTACCTTCTAAATTTGTTTTCCTAATCTTTTCATTAAGATGCTAAAAATGAGTGTGTAGTGTAAATATTTTTTCTTTATTCTTTTTACCTCTCAATTTCACCTCATCAATATACTTAGCCTGAATGCACCTGCTGTCTATAATTTCAACTATTGACTCTGTAACCAGCAATTTTTGGTTATAGATGTTGCATAGACCTTGTATTCTTGCGGCTGTATTGAGTACATCGCCATGGTAGGCAACTTCTGTTTTTAAACTACCTACTTCTGCCACCGTGACGTATCCTCCATGGAGCGAGGCTTTAAAGATGGGTTTATGATTATAATTTTCCATATAATAATCTTGTCTCATAAGAAGAAGCCTTTCAAATTCAAAAAAGATAATTATACAATTTATATTTTTTAATCCATTCTGTTTTCTCCAGGTTAGCACGGCCTCGTCACCCACAAATTGGTAGATAGATGCATGATACGTAAGAAGTATATCGGATAGGTCACTAAAGCAATCCTGAATAAATTTGCTAAATTTAATATGGCCAAGCTCCTCTGCTATTTTAGAAGATGATTGTAGGTCTAAAAACATAAATATCCTTTCTTCTTCTATAGGATGGTGGTACTTACCCTTAATCAAATTGAGAATAACTCCAGGACCGGAGCGTCTATTTATAAAAAGTATGAAGTTCATAAATGCACCAATAATGACCATGTATAACAATAGAATAAAAAATGATCTTGACAGAAAAAAATCTAGGCTTAGAATTAAACCTTCAGATATTTCAAACCCTTTTAAGTAGCTAACTCCACAAAGTGAAATCATAATTATGAGCACAAGTAACGATATGAAAATTATGGTGCGATAAACAATGCTTATGGCAAAAGACTTTTTTTTGGTAAAACGAGGGTAGATAAATATTTCTAAAATACCCAACCCCGCCCCTGTGCAGAAAGAGGCTAGGGTAGCCCAAAGAAAAATATTTTCAATTTCCCCAAGACCTATTTCTACTAATGCATTGGTAGACCCACTGTACCGAATAAGAATGTAGAGATTTCCCGCACCAATCCAGTAGAGTATTATGAACAAAACTTCCTGTAACTTATATCTGGTCTTTGACGTCATTTATTTTTAGACTAAAATATAATTTTTGTCTAAAAAATCATGAATATAAGTTTTCAGAAATATAAATACCATAATTGATTCTTTACATTCTTCTTTTAAGTGATGTTTGATTTTAATTTAATCATGTCTTCCGCTCAATTATTTGAAATAAGCTCTGTAGTTAAAATAATGGGATGACCTTTGGTTGCTGAAATTGGCGCAAATTAATTCCCTTCATCAAAATTATCTTGCTACACACGATTTGTACTTTTTGTTTTTAGGATTTAAAATTTCTTGAAAGTTTAAAATATAAGAATCGATAGTATGATTTTAATTCTCATCATTCCATTCGTTTGCAAGCTATTTTGATGGAATGTAAGGTTATCCACTGCGACTATTTTGATGGAAATGCCAAAATATTCAGTTCTTGAAATGATTTTGGTTGAAAATCTTGATTTTAATAAGCTGTACAGACTGAGCAAGCAAATAGAAACAAAAATTAATATACTATTAGGTTTAAAGTAAGGATATTAGTGACTAAATGGACAGTGAAGTGACTTTGTGAATCTCGCATTACGCATATTCTAGCCGCTAGCAGTCAGACTAAACTTTCCACGAGATTAAACCATTTTAATCTAAACATGTATAATTGAAAAATCTTATGACTTTAATATGAGAATTCTTATTTATACTGTAGTCATGACACTCTTTTTAAGTTCGTGTTCAAGAAGCGACGATATCCAACCCAATGAGCCAAAAACGAACTGGAAGGGCCTATCGGTAAACCTTTGAGTGGCTACGGTTCGGACGGAAGCCACACCATAGAAACAAAATTTTTTTCTAGCCCAAATTTTCCGGGTAAAAATATTGTAATTTATTATCCAAAGGGTATCACATTGCCCGTTCCGACCATATTTTACAGTCACGCTTATTGGATTAGCCGGGCAAACTGAACCACCCTCGCCGGATTAAACTGAACATAGCAAATGAAGTGCTCGGATCTGATGTTTTCTTATTTTATGGCATCCCAAAGACAAGGCAAGACAAGTCCCAATTCAAATCATAAATACTCTGTCAACCTTTGTTATTTGTAGTACGATGGTGCACCCTTTGGGTGCACTTTCGTGGAAAGGGAGGAAGAAGAAAAGGGTGGATATTTCCCTGTATCTCAATCTGCACGACTTTCGTGCTTATCTGATTCAAATACTACATGGATACATGTCGATTTTATCCTAACCGCATTATCTGTGGTCACTATTTTTGAACCGTTGGTTATGAACTCGAAGGGTTTGTACTATCTCTTATAATGGCCACCCCCCCCTGAAATGTATGGATGGACAACTAGTATATATTGTATATCTGTACATTTATACGATCATATATTTAAATGTATTTACCTGTCTCGTCCTGAAAAAAGTTGTCACTCAAAGCGGTTGATACTATAACAAGTTTACACATTTTTCAATAATCCTAGGTCAGGTTTACACCCAAGGTTCCCTTTGTCATCATGCAGGGGTTTGTTCCCTGATCATATTTATGTCTTTCCTTCCAATAATTTTTCCATGCCCTTGGTATCGGTCCGTGGGACATGTGGGCCGAATCGGGGGTCTGCATATTGAGGCTTAGATTGGGCCTACGGCCATTGTATGAGGAGACGATGTCCCCGAACATATCTATTGCCTCCACTTTGAGCCTTGGCCTATTGTTCTTCAGCCATTCGGTCTTCAGTATGCCGTTCACCCTTTCGGCTATTGCATTTTCCAGGGGATCCCCCTTTTCTGTCATACTGATCCCGATGCCGGTACCCTTAAGGATGTTTATGTACCTGTCGCAGCAATACTGGATGCCCCTGTCCGAATGGTGCACCGGTTTGGGACCGGTCCCATGCGGCAACTGTGATATGGCCATGTTCAGGGCACCGATCGCACCGGAGGCCGTTAGTTTTGGGGATATGTCCCATCCTATTATCTTCCTGGAATATGCGTCCGTGACGAGCGCAAGGTACATGAATCCCTCCATCGTATCGATATAGGTTATGTCACTGACCCAGAGCTGGTGCGGGGCATCGACCGTCATCTCCCTTGCCAGGTTGGGGTACCGCCGAAACGGATGACGTGAATTGGTGATCCTTGCCTTGCCCCTGGAGCGTCGCAGCAGCATCGAGTTTTCCCGCAGGAGGGTGAAGAGCGCATGCCTGCCCATCGTGACCTGTTGTGGGCGGGATGGTCCGAAGATGATGCTATGGAGCTTGCGCACGCCCACGCCAGGAAGTATGGCGCGCTCATTCCGAACCATCTCGAGCACCAACTGCTTTCGGCAAGTATCCTGTACTCGTATCTCAAAAACTTATAATAGGCCTGTCTCGTTTTGCCAAACAGTCCGCACATCGTTCCAACGCTTGTCTTGGGCATGGTCTCTTTCATTTCTTGGACTGTTTGGCACCAGACTTTTTTCTGATGTTGATTTTAAGGTCCCTTTCCGCAATGTCTATCATTTTGTTGGCGGCAAGGTTTTTGAGCTTCTCGCTTGCCAGATCGGACTCAAGTTCCCTGATCCTGGCCAGCATCCCCTCCGGGGAGTCCGGTAGGACAGTTGGGGCCGGTTCCTTGGTGGTGCCGTCGTTCGGCAGGGCCTGGTCCGGACAGAACCTTTTCACCCATTGTTGCACGGATGAAGGTGTTTTGAGACCATACAGTTTTGCCGTTGCCGCCATGCTGAGATCCGATCCCAGATAGTGGGAGGCAACCTTTCGTTTAAAATCGTCCGAATAGGAGTTTACACTTTTCATAATTAAATTTAAATTATTGCTTCTATCATGACAACCTATTCTAGGACAAGACAACCATCAAAATGGATGTAATCGGGGCCAAAATGTACAATAATGGTTCAAAATTAAAGATATGTTGAAGGAACGGTTCTGTTCGTTGCCCATTGAAAAGAAGAGTAAAATCCACCAGATGGTAGAGCTCACCTATCATTCGTGTTGGCACGAGTGCAATGGTCTGTCCAAAAGTGAAGTGTTCAATTTGATCGTGGGACATATATACAAGAAAGAACGGGACAAACATGGGATGGAAGGCCGAAAGGGAAGTAAGGATTTTTCTGGGTACTGATAAGCTGGCCTTGAGGATTTGTTATCCCAAGGCTGTTTCTAGGGATAGCATGCCCATTTTGAGCAATGTCGATTTTCAGGTTCCTTACTTGGATACCGAGCTCTTTTGTCTTTTTCTCCCCTTCCGCTTTTTATCACTACAACGGTCATAGTGGGTCAGGTCAAACCATGTTGGAGCAAACTTTCAAAAATCGGAGCTTTCTCACTGAAAGGCTGACTTTTCATAGCCCAATCCCTTTGTTTTTCCATTTTCTCTTTCTTGAAGGAGGGGAAAAACGCAAACCTTTTGATTTTGCATAGGCCTCGACCATCGCTGCCCATCTTTGGCCAAGTTCGGGCCAAGAACCCGGAATCATTGAATTTTCCGTTAGGATAAGACGGTTGCTTTCACGTTTTCTGTCCGTTGCCCTATTGAAATTGCCCAGAGCGGACAGGTCACTGGCCAAACCACTGGGAAGTCCCTCAACGTTGAAAATGGTACCAAACTTTTTGCCGATGAACGTGTTTTCTCTTTTCATAAGCTCGGAATGCAGTTTTTCAAGGGAATACAGTCCACAGAGCAACAAAAGGTCCCCAAAATCCTTTTGGGTCCCTCGATTTGTGGCCGACACCAATTTCAATGCCCCGATGTCGAGTTCATGGATCAAACGTATGTTATTCACTATGTCAACAGGGTGGAACAATGGGACGTTTTGGATGATGTCTATTTTGATGGGGACCCCGTTCCTTTGTACGTTCACCCTGAGAAAGGCCATTTGATCGTCCCCAAAGTTTTCTTCCATGAGGCCCAAAAGGTCGTCTTTGAAGTTTGATCTGAAATAGGAACTTATTTCCCTCAATCTTTCGACCCCGACCACACCTTGGGAAAAGAGGTCGATGTCCGTTGAAACCCTATGGTTGTGCCTGATTGCGAGGTTGGTGCCACCCCCAAGGTTGAAATCCCTTAAACAATCTGCTTGCATCAATTGGAGGATTACGCTTTTCAGCTCGTCTGAAACGGCTTGGTCCGTGGCCATTATCCGAAGGAAGGGTTGTAGTTCTTCATATGGTCCGGTCTGATTCCATAACGTTCGGCCACGGCCCTGATACTGCTGTTCCCTCGGATTTGTTCGCTCCTTTTCGCGCACCGGACAATGTCACTTATCGGATACAGCCTTTCGAGAAGCTCAAAATATTTTGGGTCCCCCATGTTGCGGGACAGTACCCTTTCGATGATAAAGATCTTGTCCTTTTCTACATCAAGCACGCTGGGGTCGACATCCCAAAATACAGGCCCGGGAAAGTAACCCTTTAGGTTCTTTGCTTTGGATGATGCTATGTTGTGCGACTTTTTCATGGTTCTTTCTATACCAAATATACGAAATATCCCGGTGTCCGGCCCATGGACCCGTGTTCAATGTGACTTGGGACGAAAACAGGGCCATTGATCTAATATGGAAAATTCTGTCCAAAGGAACCTATCGGCTTTTTCTCCTTTCCATAGAAATCCTTGGTTCAAGCTCAGTGCAATTTTTGATTTTCCTTCTGAGAAGACCTTTCAATGATTTACCGTACATAAGGCCATGTACGGCAAAGCCCTTATAAGCAATCCATAGGCCATAGGTTTGTGATATAGTTGATCGGAGGTCACGAAGCAAGTTGTGTTTTTGTAAACAAAAACTGCGCACTTCGTTTACAAGTGACCTTTTGAACAATACCAAATTCATGGAAAATGGCAAGACCTAGAAAGGACATATCAAAACAAAGGACGATTGTCATCGCCTTCAGGGTTTCACAAAGCGAATACTTGATCATTACCAAAAATGCGGAGACAATCGGATTGTCCACGGCCGAATATATCCGGAGAAAATGTACTGGAAAATCCCTGCCGACCAAAAAGGTAAATCCAATGGACCGGAAACTTTTTGTCGAGCTGAGCAGGGTGGGAAACAACCTGAACCAGCTTGCCAGGGTCTCGAACTCAGGTATCCGTGCCCCGTTCAGTATATCCAAACAATTGGGGGAGGTAAAAATGTTGTTGCAACAGCTCAAATCAAATATCTCGAACAATGATAGGTAAGATAACTATAGGAAAAGATTTCTATGGTGTTCTGGTCTACAATGAAAAAAAGGTAAACGGAGGAATAGGATATGTCATCGATTCCAATATAGAGCATTCCACAGCGGTAAACATGACACAGGAATTCAATTTGATCAGGCAATTGCGTCCGGGACTTGGGAATGCGGT
>NZ_QXFJ01000026.1 GCF_003584165.1 Flagellimonas aequoris
AGAAGCAGCATCCCGAACAATCCTATAAATCCTGTCTTGGCGTACTGCACCTTGCTAAGAAATATGGCAGGGACCGTCTTGACAGCGCCTGTAGAAGGGCAACGGAATATGGTGCATATAATTACAATATGGTCGAGCGCATCCTAAAAAAGGGCTGGGACAAGCTTGATGAGGGCGCCGATGATAATCTGGAAATGCCCGAGCACCAGAACATACGGGGCGGAAAATATTATGAATAGGGACAAATACTTAAATACTACATATGAACGAAAGGACAATACAACAGATGAAGGAGCTCAGGCTCCATGGCATGCACAGGGCATTTGAAACGACCTTGGGGCCCAACGGAACGGACACCGACTATACCAATGACGAGATCATTGCCTACCTCGTACAATGCGAGTGGGACGACCGCCATAACCGCAGGATAGAACGCCTGACCAGATCGGCGCGCTTTAGGTATGCTGCCGTTATGGAGGCGGTGGATTACAGACCTTCCAGACAATTGGACAAAAACCAGGTACAGCGCCTTGGCAACTGCGATTTTATCAAAAAGAGGGAGAATGTCCTCATTACCGGGAGCACCGGGGTCGGCAAAAGCTATCTGGCCTCCGCAATCGGCCACCAGGCCTGTTCCATGGGGAAAAAGGTCATGTACTTCAACACGGCCAAGCTCTTTACCATGTTGAAGACCTCAAAAGCTGACGGTTCCTATCCTAAACAGATAGGCAAGCTTGAAAAACAGGACCTACTGATACTTGATGACTTCGGGCTCAAGCCACTGGACAATATCAACAGGCATGCGCTCATGGAGATCATCGAGGATCGTCACGGACAGAGATCGACCATAATTGCATCACAATTGCCCGTATCAAAATGGCACGACATCATCGGGGAGAGAACTCTGGCCGACGCCATACTCGACCGTTTGGTACACACGGCACACAGAATCGACATAAAAGGTGAATCAATGAGAAGAAAATTGAAAAATAAAAACTAAGTTTAACCCACGGACAGGTCAAATCCAAGCAGTTGATTTACACTGCTCACTTTCGTCCGGCGCGGGTGGCTCAGTTTACCCGGCTCATCCACTTTTCAGCCCATATGATCATAAATGTGTTTTTTAAGAAGGTCATTGTTTTCCAATCAACCGGTATTCGGAATCCATCAACCCTAAAAGGCCAAAGGTCAACTACTTATAAGAATAAGTGGCAAGCAGGTCTATTTTAGCCCAAATTATAAATCATTATCATGAAAAAACTTAACCTACTTACCATGGGCTTATGGACCCTTGGACTTTTTTTAATGTCTTGTACCAAAGATTATGATTCCGAGCCAGCAAGTGGTTCAGGTAATATTATTACAATGGGAGAAGCTGTTGAGGTCAAATGCTGGGATTTGAACAAAAATGGTGTGGCCGATAAAGAGGAAGACAAGAACAGGGATGGCAAGGTCGATAACAGCGACTGTAATCAGCCATAAGTCATGCTAGCTTAAAGGCCCCTTTTAAGGGGCTTTTTTTGTTTTTAACTTTTTGATTCAAATCCAACAAAAGGAAATATTCCATATATTTGGAATAAATCCAAAAAATGTCATCCAATGATTTTATTAAAGGGAGAGGCGCACAGAAAAACACACCCAATACATTTCTACAACATGTGTATGAAATGCGGGAGGACTTTTTGGAGTTTTGTCGTTTGGAAGGTGAAGAAGCAGAGAGCAATAGGACCCAATACATTCCCATTTTTCCCAAAACCATTGTAAACAAAGTGGATAGCCCGGATGTGGGTATGATGTATTCCATGAACCCCTACCAAGGGTGCGAGCACGGCTGTATTTATTGCTACGCACGAAACACCCATGAGTATTGGGGCTATAGTGCCGGTCTTGATTTTGAACGACGGATTTTGGTAAAGAAATCTGCCCCGGCTTTGTTGGAAGCCAAGATAAAACACAAAAATTGGGTGGCCCAGACCATTGTCCTATCCGGAAACACGGACTGCTATCAGCCCGCGGAACAAAAGTTTGAAATTACCCGGAAATGTCTGGAGGTGTTTTTAAAATATAGGCACCCCGTGGGCATTATAACCAAAAATGCCCTTATTCTGAGGGATTTGGATATCTTGAAGGAACTCAATGCCCATCAGTTGGTAGGAGTCAACGTATCGGTCACTTCGCTTTCCGAAAAAACACGAAGAATATTGGAGCCCAGAACGGTATCCATCCAAAAAAGATTGGAAACCATAAGGCTTTTATCAGAAAACAAGATTCCCGTAAATGCTATGTTGGCCCCTATGATTCCGGGGATAAATAGTCATGAACTGTTGCCTTTGGCAAAAAAGGTCTCCGAATACGGTGCCCTTTCATTCGGTCTTACCGTGGTCCGATTGAACGGTGCCATAGGTCAAATCTTTGCCGATTGGATAAAAAAGACCATGCCCGATAGTGCGGAAAAAGTATTGCACCAGATCCAAGATTGTCATGGAGGTTCAGTAAACGATAGTCGATTTGGTGTCCGTACCAGAGGGGAGGGGAAGATAGCCGAACAGATCCATAAAATGGCACATTTGGCCAGAAAGAGGTATTTTGGGGATAAAGTATTTCCAAAACTGAACATGGACCTGCACCAGCAATACAAAGATGGTCAGATGAGGTTATTTTAAATAAATTTATAATACCTGTCCAATTCTTGGCAATAGGTTCGTCATCATGATGAAAACAAAGTATAACACGTTCGCAAGGCGAACACAAAAACCTAATGTATGAGTAATTTTTTGTATTTGTTCAGAGGTGGCGATGATGCCTTTGATAAATTGTCGCAAGAAGAAAAACAGGCCCACATGGAAGTATGGGGCGAATGGATGGGCGGTCTTCAGGAACAGGGCAAACTGATTGATGGACTGCCATTGGACAAGGATGGGAAAGTGGTGCATGACAGAGGTGAAGTGGTCACCAATGGACCTTATGCCGAAGGCGCTGAAATGGTGGGCGGCTATTTGATCGTCAAGGCCAAGAATATGGAGGAAGCCGTTGAAATTTCCAAGGGATGCCCCATCTTTGATTATGAGGGGAGCTTCGTTGAAGTAAGGGAAATACTTACCATGGAGCCCTAAAAATTGTATTTGCAATAGAGCCCGGTTTACATCGGGCTTTTTTATTTTTAATGGTGGAAGAAAACAAGGTCAACCATACTGTTGAACATCTTTTTAGAAGTGAATATGGCAAAGTGGTTTCCATTTTGACCCATAAATATGGTACCGCCCATTTGGAGCAAATCGAGGATGTGGCACAGGAAGCATTTATAAAAGCCATGCAAGTCTGGGCCTATAAATCCATTCCGGACAATCCTACGGGATGGCTATATATGGTGGCCAACAATAGTTTGTTGGATCATCTTCGGCGCGACCAAAAAATAGCATTTCAAGAAACAGAAAATCTGAATATTTTAAGTGAAGGAGAGAAGATAGTGGATTTGGTTTTAGACGATACCATCACGGATAGCCAATTGCAGATGATCTTTGCATGTTGCCATCCATCACTTTCCAAAGAATATCAGATTGTCCTAAGCTTAAAGTTGATAGGAGGGTTCAGCAATAAGGAACTGGCCGATGCCCTTTTGAAAAAGGAAGAGGCGGTGGCCAAATCGTTCACCCGCGCCAAGAAAAAGTTCAGGGATGATGTGAAAATGCTGAAGATTCCCGTTGAAATGGGATTGCAATCCCGGTTGTTCCAAGTATTGCAGGTTATTTATTTGATGTTTTCCGAAGGATATGCGGTGACGTCAGGCTCCCAAATGATCAAAAAGGACATTTGCTATGAAGCCTTGCGTTTGGCCTTGCTGCTAAGGGAAAACAAATATTGCCGGCATCCCAACCTAGAAGCCTTGATCGCATTGATGTGTTTTCACGCTTCCCGATTTGATGCACGCATCGATGAAAAAGGGGAATTGGTCACTTTGGAACATCATGACCGTACCAAGTATGACCAAAATTTAATCCGAATTGGTATTGGTCACCTAGAAAATGCGGGAACAAAGGACAGAATGCCTTCCAATTACCACTTGGAGGCGGCCCGGTCCTTCTATCATTCTACTGCCAATGATTTTGCCTCCACGGACTGGGGAAACGTTCTGTATCTGTATGACGTGCAATTAAAAATGCATTATTCACCCATCCTGGCACTGAACCGATTGGTGGCCTATAAAAAAGTGAAAGGGGCCGTTAAGACTATGGAAGAATTATTGGTTTTGGAACAAAAGACCGATTTCAAGGATACAGAACTTTACTATGCGGTCAAAGCAGAAATTTTGTCCCAATTACAACAGCCGGAAGCCCAAAAGGAGGTTTTAAAAAAGGCCATTTCACTTTGCGGGAATATGGTGGTGAAAAAACACTATGAAAAAAAATTGGCCCTCATAAAATGAGGGCCAGTCTTAATATTAGGTCTGTCAGGTTTATTTAAGTTCCCAACCTTTTCTATATTCTCTGGTGACCCATTCATTGGCCTTATCGTAGTTGGTGATTTTCATGTTCTCACCATCCCAGATAAGTTTTCTCCTTCCTGGAGAATGGTAAGGATCCCAATCAGTGGCTTTTTTGCCTGGTTTCAACTCTTTATACTGATATGCTTTTACGGCCAGATTACCCATAAGGACGGTTTCGGTCAGTCGACCTGCTTTTTCAAAGTTGGAAGAAGTCGGTGTTCCGTTTTGGCAACCATCCACAAAGTTTGCAATATGTCCGCCCACACTGCCAGGTACCCTTGGGTATTTTGGAGCCGGAGCTTTATACAGATCCATCATATCGGAAGGCAACAGTCGTGCATTTCTGGAATAGGTATCACAAACCAAGATGCCTTTGTCCCCGTACATTACGGTTCCACCTCCAGAATCACCGATGGTCTCACCATCCTTCAACTCGTCCGGCAGGTCAGGTTTGATACCGCCATCATACCAGTTAAGGGCAATTTCACCATGGTCTTCATGGTCAAATTTCAAATGTATTTTAGACGATGGAGGGCATGAGTGGCTATAATCGGCCTCCACAAAATCACCTACCCAAACCGTGGTACAACTGGCCTCGGCTTCTTTAGGGTAACCCAAATCCAGCACGCTGAACGGGGTTTCCATGATATGGCAACCCATATCTCCCAAAGCGCCTGTGCCAAAATCCCAGAAACCTCTCCATTTAAACGGAAGGTAGGCAGCATTATAATCCCTTTCAGCAGCTACGCCCAACCAAAGGTCCCAATCCAATTCTTTTGGGATTCTTTGTTTTTCAGTGGGCATGGGAACGCCTTGTGGCCAAACGGGTCGGTTGGTCCAGCAGTCAATGGTATGCACTTTTCCGATAATGCCGGATTCTACCCATTCGCGGGCAATTCGGCTATCGTCACTGGATGCACCTTGGTTCCCCATTTGGGTCACGATACCATTTTCCTTGGCCACTTTGGTCATCAAACGTGCCTCGTAGATATTGTGGGTCAATGGCTTTTCAACATAGGCGTGTTTTTTCTCGCGCATAAAAGGCAACGCAATGGTAGCGTGCATGTGGTCGGGAGTGGCCACCATAATGGCGTCGATGTCGGTTAAACGCTCATCATAAACCTTTCTAAAATCTTTGTAGCGGGGTACATCGGGGAACTTGTCAAAAGTTTCCTTGGCACGGCGGGCATCCACATCACAGAAAGACACGAATTTGACCCGACCGGTATCGTTCAACCCATTAATTACACTGTTACCCCTGCCACCAACACCGAAGCCGGCCACATACAAAGTATCACTTGGGGGAACATGCGTTTTGCCCAATACGTAACTGGGAACAATGGAAAATGCAGCCGATGCAGCGGCAGCATTTTTCAAAAAATTTCTTCTTTGCATTTTGTTTAGTTTGATTATGTCCAACCAAGATACAAAAAACTGTAGGAGATCATGGGCTTTGTCATGTATTCCATCAATATCATTTACGATTATGGTGCTTTTGGGAACCGTTTTTGTTCCGATTACGTTAAATAATTATAAAAAAGCATCTAAAAAGGCAACCCTTACGTACATCCCACAAACAGCAAAAATTACCGATAGGACACATGGGAAACACTGCATATAACCAATCGCAAAAAAAAGCAAATAACAATCTTCATATTGCCTATAAAAAACAAAAGGGTTTTCATCTGAAACAAAGAATCAGGACTTTTTTCCAAACAGCGGATGCTTGGGGCGTCTTTGTCCTGGGTAGCACTTTTGTGCTTATGTTGGGCTCTGCTTATCTTGTATATATCCTGCAGGGCGATTTTGAACAGTTCAACTTGGAACGGATGAGTTCCACACTGGGTCTTTATTTTATGGTTTTCGCAGGGGCTTTGTTCCTCTTTAGGGTCGGCTTTTTTCTATACACGGTATATAGGTACTTTAAATATAAGGCCATAGCCTCTGTATCGGATGAGGAACTGCCCACCTGTACCGTAATTGTTCCGGCCTATAATGAAGGAAAACAAGTCTATCATACGTTGATCAGTCTTGCCAAAAATGACTATCCCGAGGAAAAATTGCAGCTACTTGCCGTGGACGATGGAAGCCAAGATGACACATGGCATTGGATACAGGAGGCCAAAAGGGAATTGGGAGATTGTTTGGCTATTTACAAGCAACCCAAGAACCAAGGAAAACGGCATGCACTCTACCGTGGTTTCAATGAAGGTACGGGAGAGGTCTTTGTTACCGTTGATAGTGACTCCATTGTAAAAAGAGACACCTTGCGCAATTTGGTAAGCCCCTTTGTCACAAATCCGGAATGTGGTGCAGTTGCCGGCAATATTAGAGTGTTGAACAACGAAAAGGCATTGCTGCCAAAAATGTTGGATGTAAGTTTTGTTCTTAGTTTTGAATTTGTTCGGTCTGCAGAGAGCAGTCTGAATTCTGTTCTTTGTACCCCTGGTGCCTTGGCCGCCTATAGAAGTTCGGCAGTTTTTGCCTGTTTGCCCGATTGGATCAACCAAACTTTTATGGGTAAGCCCTCGGATATTGGCGAGGACCGAGCCATGACCAACATGATTCTAAAACAGGGCCATCATGTATTGTTCCAAAGGAATGCCTATTGCTATACCAATGTTCCCGAAAAATACCGTGGACTCTACAAAATGTTCATTAGATGGGGTAGGAGCAATGTCCGTGAGAATATAGAAATGTCAAAATACGTATTCAAAAATTTTCGTAAGGGTCCAAAAGCAGGAACACGTTTTCTGTTTTTGAGCCAGTTCCTTCGCATTGTCATGAGCTATCCCTTATTGCTGTTCATGCTGTTCTTCATTTTGTCTCACCCATTATTGTTCATCAGTTCCACATTGGCCAGCATCCTTGTTGTGACCACTTTCCCGGTATTGTTCTATGCAAAGCGGTATCAACTGTCAGAATCCTTTTGGGCCTATTCGTATAGTATCCTTTATACTTTCGGATTGTTTTGGATCACGCCTTATGCTATAGCAACGGCAAATCGTAGAGGTTGGCTGACACGGGGTTTGCCCCAGAAAAAATAGGGTCTAAATTTTTAGGAAAAGGTTATTCCCTACCATTCCATTCTTTGTAAAATTGCTCCAGATATTCAAGCATAAATTGGTGTCTTTCTTGGGCAATTCTTTTTCCGGTTTCGGTGTGCATGCCATCTTTTAGCAAGAGCAGTTTTTCATAAAAGTGGTTGATGGTGGGGGCATTGGAAGTTTTGTACTCTTCCTTGGTCATATTGGGGTTCGGGGGCATGCCAGGGTCATACAGTGCCCTGTTCTTGAATCCTCCGTAATTAAAGGCCCTTGCTATACCGATGGCGCCTATGGCATCCAACCTATCGGCATCCTGAACAATTTCCATTTCTTTTGAAGTAAACGTCCCTTGGTTTTTGTCCAGGCTATTTTTAAACGACATGTGTTGAATAATTTTCACTACATGGTCGATAGTGTCTTCCGAAGTATTTTGACCCCTTAAAAATTCTTGGGTCATTTTAGGCCCCAAAGTTTCATCCCCATCATGGAATTTGGGATCTGCAATGTCATGCAGTAGGGCCGAAAGTTTCACCACGAGTTGATCTGCCCTTTCATTTTTTAAAATGAGATTGGCTGTATTGTAAACCCGTTCAATATGGAACCAATCATGACCACCCTCGGCTTCCAGAAGGGTTTTTTTGACAAAATGAACAGTATTTTGTATCAATTGGTATTCTTTCATGATGCGGTGTTTACTCCGGAAACAATTTGTTTTTCAACTTCAGCGATAACGTCATCTGCATTTCCTTGGATTTCTACTGGGGCATGCACCTTGAACTGTACATAGGAGCCCAGTCCCATGGGGAACTTGCCATATCTGAGCAATTTCCACGAGTTGTTTATACTGATGGGTACAATTAATGCTGATGGCGCGTTCTTCATTAAGACCTTCAGTCCAGTGGTTCTAAAAGGTTTGGGTGCCCCTGTCCGGCTTCGGGTACCTTCTGGGAAGATGACGGCACTCCTGTTATACTTTTCAATGTACTTTCCCAATTTTTGAAGTTCTTCTATGGATTGCTTGGGATCTTTCCTGTCGATTAAAGCAGATCCACTATGTCTTAGGTTGAAGGAAACACTCGGAATCCCTTTACCGAGTTCTATTTTGCTCACAAACTTGGGATGGTACTTTCGCATAAACCAGATGATGGGGGGAATATCGTACATGCTCTGGTGGTTGGTCACAATGATCAGAGGCCTATCCGTAGGGATGTCATGTGTGTTTTTAAACTTGTAACGGGTTCCCAAAATACCGGTGCACAACATAATGAACCAATTGAGGATGGAAACGCTCCTTTTATGGGCATCATACCCAAAAACATTTAGGCATAACCATTGGATGGGATGGAAAATGACCAAGACCAATCCGAAACAGATAAAGAACAGAACGGTCAATGGATACGAAAGCAATTTGAGCACGGTCGCGACTTTAATTTTAGTTAAGCGTAAAAATAAAAAAACCACCCTTAAGGGTGGTCTGCTTTTCTATATAATCGAAAGCATTAACAAAATTCGTCGTATGCTTCCATCAGGTTTTCTGCAATAATTTCAGCAGGTCTTCCTTCAATATGGTGTCTTTCGATCATATGTACAAGTTCCCCATCCTTAAAAAGTGCCATACTTGGCGACGATGGAGGAAAAGGGACCATATGGTTTCTTGCAGTTGTCACGGCGTCCATATCAACCCCGGCAAAAACGGTCACCAAATGGTCTGGTGTTTTACCGTTCTGTAGGCTCAATTTGGCTGCTGGTCTGGCGTTGGCTGCGGCACATCCACAAACCGAATTGACCACGACCAAGGTGGTTCCTTCCTGTTTTAGGGCGTTTTCTACCGCCTCACTTGTATGTAGTTCCTCAAACCCGGCGTTGGCCAAGTCTGCGCGCATAGGTTTTACCAATTCTTCGGGATACATAGGCTTATTTTTAATTAGATTCCAAAGATACGGTATTGTATGGTTTTTTTCATCACCCTTAACATTGCTTAAAGCTTTGTTTACTGAGCAAAGCCCTATATTTGGGGTTTAAAATTTGCAGGATGATCAAATGGGTGGCCGCCTTTCTCGGCTATTTTGTATTTCGGTTTCCGGGAGCTGTTCTGGGGTTTATCGTGGGAAGCCTTCTGGATGGTTGGGGAAGTTCCAACAGTGGAGGCGGTACGGTGTTCCAGAATGCCAACAAACAGACCGTTTCCCCTGCCGATTTTGAGTTGAACCTACTTTCCCTGTGCTCCATCATCATAAAGGCCGATGGCAAGGTAAACCAGACCGAGTTGGATTATGTGAGGCAGTATTTTTTGAGCACGTATGGAAAGGAAAGGGCCAATGCTATTTTCCGAACCTTCAACGAAGTCATCAAGAAAAGAGAGGTTTCCGCGGAGCGTATCTGTGCCTATATGGTGCAACGCACCCGTTACGAGGTCCGATTACAATTGTTGCATTTTTTGTTCGGTATTGCACAGGCCGATGGGCAATTGAGCTCCTCCGAGGTGCAAAAATTGCGAGAGATAGCCAGCTATTTGCGGGTGGGGGCACATGATTTTGAAAGCATCATGGCCATGTTCGTGAAATCTGCCGATAATGCCTATAAAATTTTGGAGATTGATAGAAGTGCCACAGATGACGAGGTGAAAAAAGCCTATCGTAACATGGCAAAAAAATACCATCCCGATCGTGTGGTGACCGAAAATGAGGCCATCCGGAAAGGAGCGGAGGAAAAGTTCAAGGAAGTACAAAAAGCCTACGAGACCATTCAAAAGGAGCGAGGAATTTCATAATCAGAAGCTATGCAAGAGTTTTTTTTCTACGTTAAAATGGGGCTCCACCACGTGTTGGACCTTGGGGCCTATGACCATATCTTGTTCTTATCGGCCTTGGCGGTGCCCTTTACGTTCAAAAATTGGAAGCATGTATTGGTGTTGGCGACCATTTTTACCGTGGCCCATTGTACCTCGTTGGCACTATCCGTGTATGATGTGGCGACAGTGGATGTGGGACTCATAGAATTCTTGATTCCAGTGACCATTTTGGTGACGGCTTTGTTCAATTTTACCTACGTGTTCAAAGAAGGGGTGAATATTGGTGAACTATTGCATTATGTGGCCACCGGATTTTTTGGATTGGTCCACGGTTTTGGCTTTTCCAATTACTTCAAGATGTTGATGGCGGAAGAAGAAGACAAGGTTACACCGCTTTTAGGTTTTGCCACGGGAATAGAACTGTCACAGGTAACCATTATCCTGATAGTTTTGGGCATAGCTTTTGTGGTATTGGACTTGTTGAAGGTGAAACGAAGCATTTTTATTGCGGCGGCCTCAATTTTGATCATTGCCATTACAATACCCTTGCTCATTGCTACGTTTCCCAAGTGAGGGCATCGTTAAAATTAATCGAATAAGGTTGTAAGGGTCTTCCAAAGCAGGTATATTTATTTAATTATCAGCTTATTCATGGATTTATGAAGGAGAGCAAACAAGAAAAGTACGATAAGGCATACCTAAGGATGGCCCAGGAATGGGGTAAACTGTCCTACTGCAAAAGAAGGCAGGTGGGGGCCATTATCGTAAAGGACAGAATGATCATTTCCGATGGGTATAACGGGACCCCAACAGGTTTCGAGAATGTTTGTGAGGATGATGAAGGCTATACCAAATGGTATGTGCTCCATGCAGAGGCCAATGCCATATTAAAAGTGGCATCCTCAACCCAGTCCTGCGAAGGGGCTACCTTGTACATTACCTTGTCCCCTTGTAGGGAATGCAGCAAGTTGGTCCACCAAGCTGGCATAAAACGTGTGGTATACCAACAAGCATATAAAGATGACTCCGGACTGGAATTTCTGGAGCGGGCAGGGGTAGAAGTGCTCCACTTGCCCATTTTGGAAGAAATGGTCTAAACACCATATTGCTATTATGAAAAAGATCAACGGATATATTTGGCCCACCTTGTTGGCAATGGCAGTAGCCATCGGCATCTTTATAGGGGGCAAACTCCACTTCAACGATTCACCGGAAAAGCTCTTTTCCACCAATTCCAAAAAGGATAAACTCAACAGACTTATCGACTATATTGACTATGAGTATGTGGACGAAATAGACACGGACAGCATTGTGGATGTGACCGTGAACAACATTTTGGGCAAATTGGATCCCCATTCCGTCTATATTCCCAAGAGTGAAATGAACGAGGTCGCTGAGAGCATGAAAGGGGATTTTGCCGGTATCGGGGTAAGTTTTTACATGTTCAGGGATACCATCACCGTGATCAGGACCATAAAGAACGGCCCCAGCTACATTAGCGGGATAAGGCCTGGTGATCGTATTTTAATGGCCGATCAAGATACCTTGTACGGCAGGAGGATACCCAATGATGATGTGGTTTCCACCTTGAAAGGAAAAATAGGGACCAAGGTGAACTTAAAGGTTTTTAGAAAATCCGAGAACAAGGTATTGGACATGTCCGTGACCCGTGACCGTGTACCGATTAGGAGCGTGGATTCATATTACATGCTAACGGGGGATATGGGCTACATCAAAATAAATCGTTTTGCGGAATCCACCTTTGATGAGTTTAAAGACGCCCTCAAAAAGCTAAAATTGAGAGGAGCCGAAAAATTGGTTCTCGACCTTAGGGACAATCCCGGTGGATATTTGGGTATTGCGGAAAAGCTAGCGGATGAGTTTTTAGGGGAGGACAAACTGATCGTGTTCACCAAAAACAAAAAGGGAAGGATAAAAAAAGCATATGCCACTGATAAGGGAGATTTTGAGGACAAACCCGTATATGTGCTGATCAACGAGCGATCGGCCTCTGCCAGTGAGATTATTGCAGGAGCCCTTCAGGACAACGATATCGGGACTATTGTGGGAAGACGTTCTTTCGGAAAAGGTTTGGTACAACGCGAAATGGACCTTGGTGACGGTTCTGCGGTCAGGTTGACGGTGAGCAGATACTACACGCCCACGGGTCGTTCCATCCAAAAATCGTACAAGAACGGAAACCATGATTATTATAAAAAGTTCATGGAACGCTATACCAGCGGGGAGCTTGTCTCCGCCGATAGCATTAAGGTAGCGGACTCCCTAAGATTCGTGACCCCAAAAGGAAAAGTGGTCTATGGTGGTGGTGGGATCATTCCCGATGTATTCGTGCCCATTGGCACCAATGAGGAAGAGGCCATTGACAGTATGGACGATACCTACCAATTTTTCGCCAGATTTGTTTTTGAACATTTGGAGGAGGACAGGACACGCTATGCCGAATATACCCAGAACCAATTTTTGGACGAATTCAAGGTAGACGACATCCTTTTTGACCGTTTCATCCAGTTTGTGTTGGATAGAAAAGTGAGGTTGGATTTCTATGCCTATGAGGATAAGATAAAGGCCTATCTAAAGGCGAATATCGCAGAACAACTGTTTTCGCCCAACATGTCCGCACAGATCAAAGGGGATTTTGACCCCATGCTGAAAAAGGTAAAGCAATTGGATGAAGCCATTATAGACCCATCCCAAGTGGGAGCTGTAAGGGTTAAACCTTAATTGTTCCTTACTTCAGCTTCTTTTCAATCTTTTTGGAGGTCATAAAGATCAGCAGCAATACGATGGCACACAACGAGGCCACAATGCCGATTAGGGCGATAGTACTATCGCCTTGGAACGGATTTTCAAAATTCACTAAGGTCACATTATAGGCGATGAGCCCCATGGCCAAAATGATGAGGATGATACTAAAGGTCTTATTCATGACACTGATTTAATATCCGTGCTCGAGCAATTGGTTGATGTTGGAGGCAAAAAGCTTTACGGCAATGGCCATCAAGATCACACCGAACACCTTTCGGATGATGTTAAGCCCATTTTTGCCCAACACCCGTTCTATTCGCGCACTGGATTTAAGAACGATATATACAAAGATAATGTTTAGTAGAATGGCAACAATGATGTTCTCCACATGATATTCGGCACGCAGGGCCAAAAGAGAGGTCATGGTTCCTGCACCAGCGATCAAAGGGAAGGCAATGGGAACGATGGAAGCGGTCTCCGGCACATCGTCACGGTATAGGGTAATCCCCAAGATCATCTCAATGGCCAAGAAAAAAATGATGAAGGCACCCGCTACGGCAAAGGAGTTCACATCGATACCGATCAGCTTCAGGATCTTTTCCCCAACGAACAAAAAGGCCACCATAATGCAGGCAGCGACAATGGAGGCCTTTTCCGATTGTATGTGACCTACCTTGTTCCTGAGTGATATGATGATGGGGATGCTTCCCAAGATATCGATCACGGCAAAAAGGATCATTCCCGCTGTAGCTATTTCCTTAAAGTTGAAATTCATGGCACCTATTTTTTTCGGACAGCAAATGTACGTGTAAAAAAACCTTTTGGATGACATTAAAAAGTTTATAAAATGTCAAATTTTGGGTTTTGGACTACCTTTGTCCCAAAACTGAGCTGTA
The DNA here is from genome assembly GCF_003584165.1 of Flagellimonas aequoris. Classification (GTDB taxonomy): domain Bacteria; phylum Bacteroidota; class Bacteroidia; order Flavobacteriales; family Flavobacteriaceae; genus Flagellimonas; species Flagellimonas aequoris. The sequence goes on from NZ_QXFJ01000026.1 coordinate 13,984, forward strand.
TGTTCCAGATAGGAAAAACCATCGTATCCGAAGAGATCTTGGAAAACGATTTTGTCTGCAACCTGAATGCCTGCAAGGGAGCCTGCTGTGTAGGTGGGGAGTATGGGGCGCCCTTGGAGGATTCCGAAACGGATAAATTGGTAAACATCTATCAGGATGTTAAACCGTATTTACGCCCCGAAGGTATAAAGGCCATAGAGGAACAAGGTGCCTTTGTAAAGGGAGAGGATGGTGAATGGGAGACCCCTTTGGTAAACAACAACGAGTGTGCCTATGTGGTGTTTTCGGAGGATGGGATAGCCAAATGCGGATTGGAGGCGGCTTATGAAAATGGTGTTACCAAATGGAAAAAGCCGATATCATGTCACCTGTACCCTGTTCGGACCCGCGAATATTCCGAGTTTACAGCGGTCAATTACCACAAATGGGAAATATGTGACCCAGCCTGTGAATTGGGAAAAGAATTGAAGGTGCCCATATACAAATTTGTAAAGGATGCCTTGATCAGAAAATTTGGCAAGGCTTGGTACAGTGAATTGGAAGAGGTTGCCAAGGGCAATCCTAAATAGTGGGGATGTCCAAGATGACCTTGGTTCCATTGGGATTCCCATTTTCGTCGAAGAGGTCAACAATGTCCACATCAAACTTATTTTGGTAATCCTTGGAAAAATTGGCCAACCTTTCCTTGGTAATATGAATGCCCACTGATTTTCTTTTGAGCACCCTGTTCTCTTTATTGGCTTCTGCCATGGTTCGCCCCACACCATTATCTATGATTTCGATGGTCACATGTCCCTGGTCTTTTCTTTTTACACGTACCTGTATTTTCTTGTCACCTTCTTTAGGGGACAATCCATGCCATAATGAGTTTTCCAGGAAAGGTTGCAGGGTGAGGGAAGGGATTTTAATATTGTCGATGTAGATATCCTTATCCACATTGATGCTGAAATCGATTTCATTGGAAAATCGGATGTTTTCGATGTTCATATAAAGTTCTACCGTCTCCAGTTCTTCGGCCAAGGAGATTTCCCGTTGTGAAGAAGCTTCCAAAATCTTTCGGACCAGTTTGGAGAACTTGTTCAAATAGTGCACTGCATTTTTTTGCTCGTTGTTGATGATGTAAAGCTTGATGGAGTTCAACGAGTTGAACAAAAAGTGAGGGTTCATTTGGCTTCGGAGCATTTTCTGTTCCAAGGTGAGCACCCTTTTTTCATTCTTACTTTGGTATTGTCGGTACAGGATATAAAGAATGGAAGAAATGAGTCCAACGATCAATGCGCTCACCAACAGGGTGGTCTGGTTTTTCTTCAACCGTAGCCTAACAATCTCGTTTTCCTTGGCCAGTACGGCAATCTGGTTGTTCTTTTTATCCGCTTCATATCTGACGATGATGTCGTTCATGTACCTTAGGTTGGTGGCACTGGATATTTCGGCATCATACTCATCTGCCTTTTTGTAGAATTCGTACGCCTTTTTGTAATCGCCCCGGGCATTCTCCAGTTCCGACATTTTTTGGTACCCGTACAGGATGCTACTGGGCAGATTTCGGGTTTGGGCCATTTCAAGGCCTTCCGAAATAAAATCATGGGCCTTTTCGTAATTCCCCAATTTGGTATGTGCCCAACCGGTATTGATGAAGACTGATGAGGCGATGAAATAATCGCCGATTCTCTTGGATTCATCATGCAGCGGCTCCAAAAGTACCAAGGCTGCGTAGGGCATGTCCTGTTTCAGATAGATTTGTGCCAAACTGTTCTTGCAGATTACGCGACCAATATCGGAGTTGATTTCTTCGTTGTACGCCAACGATTTTCTGTAGTTTTCGAGAGCAGCTTCCAGATCGCCTTTTTCTTCAAGGCAATGGCCAATGTTTTGATGGTTGATGGCCAGACCCAACTTGTTGCCCAGTTCCTCTTCCAGTTTTAGGGCGCGGCGGAACTGAATAATGGCAAGGTCATACTGTTCCAAGGTCTGATAAAGGTTCCCGATGCCATTTAAGGCCACATTTATGCTCCTTTTGATATGGTTGGACGGATTTTCCACCTGTTCGGCCAACTCAAGTGCCTTTTGGTGGTAATCCAGTGCCGTTTTTATGGCATCGGTGCGGCGGTAAACAACTCCAAGCATATTCAGGCTCAATACCCGCATCTCGGTATTGTTCGCTTTTTCCGATAGTGACAGAGCCTGTTCGTGCAACTGGACCGATTTCTCATATTGGGAATAGTTCCTGTACTTCATTCCCAATTGGTTCAAGGCGTAGGCCTCACCTTCCAAATAATCGTTTTCCTTGCTTATGGCGGCAAAATAACGCAATAAGGTAGTGTCCCGCTTTTCTTCGTCCAGTTCCTTGTCTATGGACTCATAGGTTTTGGGCCTTAGTTGCGCAAGGGTTTCTGCTTTTTCCTCAAAATTGTCAGGAATGTCCTGTCCTTTGGAACCAATGGATGTAAGGAGAGCAAACAAAAAAAACAGAGTCGTTCTTTGTACTCGATGTAGGTGGTCGATTTGTTTGAACTTTACTATGGCCACAGGTTTTTGGGATGGTTACAGCATATCCAAAAAGTCGGATTTTTTTTGCCGGGAGACAGGAATTTTATGATTGGATTCCAAAACCACATAGCCATCGGTTTTTAGGAATTCTTTGATTTTGTTGAGGTTAATGATGTAAGAGTTGTGGATTCTGAAAAAGCTATTTTCAGGCAAAAGCGCATTGACTTCCTTTAATTTTTTGGTGAGCAGGATCTTTTGTCCATCCTTTAGAAAGATGGTGCTATAGTTTCCATCGGATTCCGCAAACAGGATCTCATCGCTGTTCAGAAAAACCAATTTACCATCGGTATTGATGGTAATTTTTTTACTGTGAGACTCGGCATTGAAATTCAATAGAATTTTTTCCAGTCGCTCTATCGTAAGATTCTTGGCATTGTAGCGCTTGATCTTTGCAATGGTGATTTCAAGGTCGTCGGTATCAATGGGTTTGAGCAGGTAATCAATGGCCTCGTTCTTGAGGGCCTGCAATGCATATTGGTTGTATGCCGTGGTGATCACTACCGGAAAATCCTTGTTCTTCAGGTTCTTGATAAACTGAAAACCGTCCATAGCGGGCATCTCAATGTCCAAGAAAAGACAATCAGGGGTATTGCGCTCCAAATAGTCCAATGCCTCATGGGCATCGGTAAAGGATGCAACAATATCCACCTCATCGCTCAAGTTGGTCAATTCCCAACTCAGGCTTTGAAGTGCCTTGATCTCGTCATCAACAATTACGGCTTCCAACATATTGTGTAGGTATACGTTAATTCAAATTTAGGATTATTCTCTATACAGATTTAAAATTATGTGCTAATGGGCATTTAACACGTATAACTGGTAGAAAATGCAAAATCATGTGAAAAATGTCAAGTTTCGGCCCAAAAAACTGAATTATTGGATGTACAGGATGAAATTGTTAAAATACCCAAAACCGATTATACACAAAAAGTGACCGTTCATACATACACAACATGGCACGGGATTTTTGTTGTCTATCTTGGCGCTACCAAAAATTAGGGTGTAATCTAATGTCGCGTTGAAATGAGAAAATGTATAATTCTTTTTGTGATTTTGATCGTTGCCTTGGTTTTTGCCGCGGTATCGGAACACAAGCAAGTAAAGATCCGATCCGATTGGGACAAGGTCGTTGCCAAAAAATGACATATCCCGACCAACGCTCTTAACATATTGTATTACCAAAAATTGTACGGCCAAAGCAACCATTCTCTTGATTATAGGAAACCGCTTGCAAGACAAAATCTTCAGTTTGGCCAAATCTGGATTTGATTTTAGGTTTCGGGGGAACTACCTAGAACGATAAAAGATTGTCAAGGCAGAACTTGGAGAGGCCGTACTGTTTGGTAATATCCCATTATATGCACGTTCATCATAAAAGCCAGACCAAAAGGTATTGTTCAATATACTTTTTGGTCTTTTTTTATGGTCAAAAAATCTATCCACGATCCTTGTTTCCATTAGTCCTCCGCCCACGCTTGGCTGTCCTAGATTTCAACATTGGGTGTTAAAAACTTTGTTCCCGTTTTCCGAGTTGCCCCTTTACATTTAAGCAACATTTTTAAATATTTGTTTTCTCTATTCAAGAGGAAACTTCCTTCCATACTAAATAACCATATAACGAATAACATGTCCGAAGCAATTGAGCCCATATTACAGGAAAACAAGGATAGATTTGTAATCTTCCCCATTCAGCACCACGACCTTTGGGAATGGTATAAAAAATGTGAAGCGTGCTTTTGGACCGCCGAAGAGATCGATCTTCATCAGGATCTCACCGATTGGAACACCAAATTGAACGAGGACGAGCAGTACTTCATCAAGCATATCCTTGCTTTTTTTGCTGCTTCCGATGGTATCGTAAACGAAAACCTTGCTGAAAACTTTGTAAACGAAGTGCAATTTTCTGAAGCCAAGTTCTTCTACGGTTTTCAGATTATGATGGAGAACATCCATTCTGAAACCTATTCTTTGCTCATCGATACCTATGTAAAGGATGAGAAAGAAAAAAACACCTTGTTCAAAGCTATTGAGAATTTCCCAGCCATAAAAAAGAAAGCCGATTGGGCCCTTAAATGGATAGAATCACCAAGTTTTGCCGAACGTTTGATCGCTTTTGCAGCTGTTGAGGGAATATTCTTTTCCGGGGCGTTTTGCTCCATTTTCTGGTTGAAGAAACGCGGATTGATGCCGGGTCTAACCTTTTCCAATGAGTTGATTTCTAGGGACGAAGGAATGCACTGCGACTTTGCCGTTCACCTACACAACAAACATTTGGTGAACAAGGTACCCAAATCACGAATCAAGGACATCATTGTGGATGCCCTCAATATAGAAAGAGAGTTCATTACCGAATCGCTACCGGTGAGCCTGATCGGGATGAACGCTAAATTAATGACCCAGTACTTGGAGTTTGTAACGGACAGATTGTTGGTGGAACTCGAATGTGAAAAGGTATACAATGCCACCAATCCATTCGATTTCATGGACATGATTTCCCTCCAAGGGAAGACCAATTTCTTTGAAAAACGCGTATCGGAATATCAAAAGGCAGGAGTGCTGAACAAAGAGAAGGACTCCGATTCCCAAAAGATCAGTTTCGACGCGGATTTTTGATCATTAGAAAATTGCAACCCTCCTGACCATAGGTTTAGAGGGTTTTCATGGCCTTTATTTTAAAATGTTAATTTTTTAACAGTACTAAGGAACAAATCAACAACGACTAAAACACGAGCAACACTATGTATGTAGTTAAAAGAGATGGGAGAAAAGAGCCGATTATGTTCGATAAGATCACGGCCAGGGTTAGAAAACTTTGTTACGGACTCAACGGTCTTGTCGATCCGGTAAAGGTGGCCATGAGGGTCATCGAGGGACTGTATGATGGGGTTACCACTTCGGAATTGGACAATTTGGCCGCGGAGATAGCCGCCACTATGACCACAACACATCCCGATTATGCGAAGCTAGCTGCTAGGATATCCGTCTCCAACCTACACAAGAACACTAAAAAGTCCTTCTCCGAAGCCATGAAGGACCTCTACGAATATGTGAACCCAAGAACGGGAAAAAAAGCGCCTTTGCTTTCGGATGAAGTGTACCAGGTCATTTCCGAGAATGCTGAAAAGCTGGATTCCACCATCATCTACAATCGTGATTTTGGCTATGATTACTTTGGATTTAAAACCTTGGAACGTTCCTATTTGTTGAAAATCAACGGAAAAATTGCCGAACGCCCCCAGCATATGTTGATGAGGGTTGCCGTGGGCATCCATTTGGATGATTTGGATTCCGCAGTGGAAACGTATGAGTTGATGTCCAAAAAGTACTTCACCCATGCCACCCCGACCCTGTTCAACTCCGGTACCCCTAAACCGCAAATGTCCTCCTGCTTTCTTTTGGCCATGAAAGATGACAGCATTGATGGTATTTACGACACCTTGAAACAGACCGCCAAGATTTCGCAATCTGCAGGAGGTATCGGGTTGTCCATCCACAACATCAGGGCCACGGGATCCTATATTGCAGGAACTAATGGTACTTCCAATGGGATTGTTCCCATGCTCAGGGTTTTTAACGATACCGCCCGTTATGTGGACCAAGGGGGTGGAAAACGTAAGGGAAGCTTTGCCATTTATGTAGAACCTTGGCATGCCGATATTTTTGACTTTTTGGAACTGAAAAAGAACCACGGAAAAGAGGAGATGCGTGCACGCGACCTATTCTATGCCATGTGGATCCCCGATCTGTTCATGAAACGGGTAGAGGCCGATGCCGAATGGACCTTGATGTGCCCGAACGAATGCCCAGGCTTGTTCGATTCCCATAGTGAAGAATTTGAGGCCCGTTATTTAAAATATGAAGCTGAGGGCAAAGGCAGAAAGACCATCAAGGCGAGGGACCTTTGGGAAAAGATTTTGGAATCCCAAATCGAAACAGGTACCCCGTACATGCTTTACAAGGATGCCGCCAATCGCAAGAGCAACCAAAAGAATTTGGGGACTATCCGTTCCTCCAACCTTTGTACGGAGATTTTGGAATATACTTCCCCGGATGAGGTGGCCGTATGTAATTTGGCATCCATTGCCCTCCCCATGTTCATAAAGAATGGAGAGTTCGATCACAAGGAACTTTTCCGTGTGACCAAACAAGTCACCCGTAACCTGAACAAGGTCATCGATAGAAACTTTTATCCGGTGGAAGAGGCCCGAAATTCCAACATGAGGCACAGACCTGTTGGTTTGGGTGTCCAAGGATTAGCGGATACCTTCATCATGTTGCGATTGCCCTTCACCAGTGATGAGGCTAAAAAACTCAACCAAGAAATTTTCGAGACCCTTTATTTTGCAGCAGTTACTGCTTCCATGGAACTGGCCAAGGAGGATGGGGCCTATTCAAGCTATAAGGGATCACCCATTTCCCAAGGGGAGTTTCAGCATAACCTTTGGGGAATAAAGGACAGCGAACTATCAGGAAGATGGGATTGGGATAAACTGAGAAACGAGGTCCTAAAACATGGGGTAAGGAACTCCTTGTTGGTCGCTCCTATGCCCACCGCTTCCACATCCCAAATTTTGGGGAATAATGAATGTTTTGAACCCTATACTTCAAACATCTACACCAGAAGGGTACTTTCCGGGGAATTCATTGTGGTGAACAAGCATTTGTTGGAAGACTTGGTGAAACTGGGACTCTGGAACGAGAATTTGAAACAGGAATTGATGCGTGCCAATGGTTCGGTGCAGGATATCGATGCCATTCCACAAGACATCAAGGAGCTTTATAAAACCGTTTGGGAACTCAGCATGAAGGATATCATCGACATGAGCCGTCAACGAGGATATTTCATTGACCAGAGCCAATCCTTGAACCTGTTCATGGAGAATGCCAATTATGCTAAATTGACCTCTATGCACTTCTATGCTTGGAAAAGCGGGTTGAAGACAGGTATGTACTATTTGAGGACAAAAGCTGCGGTAGACGCCATTAAATTCACGCTGGACAATACCAAAAAGAAAGAGGAACCGGTAACGGTCATGGCTGAAATTGAAACCCCATCCAATGCCGCGGAAGAAATAAATGTAAACGCTATGTCTGTAAGTCAACAGGAAGTTGACATACAGCCCTTAACGCCAGAAGAAATGAAAGAAATGATTGCACGCGCCAAAGAAGGCCAAGCAGACGATGACTGCTTGATGTGTGGATCATAGTTAGTACCGGGCTTTACGGTACATGTGATAGTGTTTATTGATTAAATGCCTCGGAAAAGGTTCACCCCACGTTAGAACCATCCGAGGTATTTTTTTGGCATAAAAAAGGGCCGCCCAAACCGGGCGGCCCTTTTGTTATTCTATGTCCCTGTGGCTATTCGGACCAGGCCTTTCCACCGGTAAGGGTGTTGAGGTCCCCACAGGGGATGTACTCCCCTGGGATGGGCAGGTAGGCCAGTACCTCCTCGCCGACCTTCTCCGAGGACTTGTAGGCCCATGTGGCCAGGTCCCTGAGCTCGTTGGCGAAGGTATAGCGCGCCACCTCGTCGTCCAGGGTGGCCTCGCCCCCCTGCATGATGGCCTGCATGTAGTCCATCACCGCCTCGTTGTGCGCCTGTTCCTCCTCGTCGGTGCGCTTTTTCAGGTAGGTGGCGAGCACCGGCTCGATGTCCGCTGCTTCCAGCTCCGCCAGCTCCGTCTTGCCGGAGTCCTCCAGTGCCCTGTCGTAGAACTTCTCCATCTTCATCATCACGAAGTCCCTCTGGTCCAGGGGCATCACCTCGTCCAGGTAGGAGTCGATGAAGGCGTGCACGTTCACCTCGGTGGCCGAGGGGGTGTCGGTCCTGGGAAGGATCACGTCCAGGGTGGTGGCCAGGGCCTGTCCCTGTCCCTTGTCCAGAAAGCCGGGCGTCCATTCCGCATAGGCAGGTTTGTCCTTGCAGCCCTGGAGCAGGCTTAACAGTGTGGGGGTCGCCACGGCGTAGCCGAAGGCCATCCCCATGTTCTTGAGTGCTGATCTTCTTTCCATTAGATGTTTCCTTTTTTGAGTTCCTGGGCGGCATGGTTGGCGGCCCTTGCGGTGAATGCCATGTAGGTGAGCGAGGGGTTCACGCAGCTGGCAGAGGCCATGAAGGCGCCGTCGGTCACGTAGACGTTCTTGCAGGTGTGCACCTGGTTGTTCCCGTTCACCACGGAGGTCTTCGGGTCGAGGCCCATACGCGCCGTACCCATCTCGTGGATACCCAAACCGAGGGC
>NZ_QXFJ01000027.1 GCF_003584165.1 Flagellimonas aequoris
AGAAGCAGCATCCCGAACAATCCTATAAATCCTGTCTTGGCGTACTGCACCTTGCTAAGAAATATGGCAGGGACCGTCTTGACAGCGCCTGTAGAAGGGCAACGGAATATGGTGCATATAATTACAATATGGTCGAGCGCATCCTAAAAAAGGGCTGGGACAAGCTTGATGAGGGCGCCGATGATAATCTGGAAATGCCCGAGCACCAGAACATACGGGGCGGAAAATATTATGAATAGGGACAAATACTTAAATACTACATATGAACGAAAGGACAATACAACAGATGAAGGAGCTCAGGCTCCATGGCATGCACAGGGCATTTGAAACGACCTTGGGGCCCAACGGAACGGACACCGACTATACCAATGACGAGATCATTGCCTACCTCGTACAATGCGAGTGGGACGACCGCCATAACCGCAGGATAGAACGCCTGACCAGATCGGCGCGCTTTAGGTATGCTGCCGTTATGGAGGCGGTGGATTACAGACCTTCCAGACAATTGGACAAAAACCAGGTACAGCGCCTTGGCAACTGCGATTTTATCAAAAAGAGGGAGAATGTCCTCATTACCGGGAGCACCGGGGTCGGCAAAAGCTATCTGGCCTCCGCAATCGGCCACCAGGCCTGTTCCATGGGGAAAAAGGTCATGTACTTCAACACGGCCAAGCTCTTTACCATGTTGAAGACCTCAAAAGCTGACGGTTCCTATCCTAAACAGATAGGCAAGCTTGAAAAACAGGACCTACTGATACTTGATGACTTCGGGCTCAAGCCACTGGACAATATCAACAGGCATGCGCTCATGGAGATCATCGAGGATCGTCACGGACAGAGATCGACCATAATTGCATCACAATTGCCCGTATCAAAATGGCACGACATCATCGGGGAGAGAACTCTGGCCGACGCCATACTCGACCGTTTGGTACACACGGCACACAGAATCGACATAAAAGGTGAATCAATGAGAAGAAAATTGAAAAATAAAAACTAAGTTTAACCCACGGACAGGTCAAATCCAAGCAGTTGATTTACACTGCTCACTTTCGTCCGGCGCGGGTGGCTCAGTTTACCCGGCTCATCCACCCTACGACCGGATTATTTTTCATCTACAGTGATAAGCATTTCGTAATTGTTCGGATAAGATTCTTTATGCCCGGAAGCTTTCATATTGTCTCATAAGTCCTGTCGCCGTTTCTCGAAGAATCAGACCCCTAACCTTCCTGAAGTCCCCTCCAAAACAAGGACAGTTGTTTGGGTGTCACAACCTGCGAAGTGTCTCATATACAATTTTATTGAAGGTCTTGGCCAACCATGGAGCTGCCAACAACGGCTGAAATATAAGTTAGCCCAAAAAATGGTTCCTCTTTGAAACTAAGTGTTCCACTTCATCCGCTGAAGTCGAACAGCATTCAATATTGCCAATAAGGCAACCCCCACATCAGCAAAAACTGCTTCCCACATCGTGGCTAGGCCTCCCGCTCCAAGGATGAGCACAAATGCCTTCACGCCAAAAGCGAGCCCAATATTTTGCCAAACTATCTTTCGGGTGGAGCGTCCTATTTTAATGGCCCGTGCCATCTTGCTCGGTTGGTCGGTCTGAATGATGACATCTGCTGTTTCAATGGCCACATCACTACCCAAGCCTCCCATGGCAATGCCCACATCGCTGATGGCCAGAACGGGCGCATCATTAATGCCATCGCCCATAAAGGCCACTTTGGTGTCTGATTGTTTTTTGAGTTCTTCGACTTCGCCGAGCTTATCTTCTGGTAATAGGCCGCCCTTTGCCCAATCAAAGTTCAGCTTTTTCGAGACTTGTTGCGTTATGGAATCTTTGTCACCCGAAAGCATTATGATTTTCGAAATCCCGGCATCCCTGATTTGTTGGATGGCTAGATGGGCATCTTCCTTGAGTTCATCTGCAATGGTAACATAGCCTGCAAATTTTTCATCAATGGCCAACATTACAATAGAATCTACAATATCATCGGTTTCTGGAGGCACATCAATGTTGTTTGAGGCCATTAGCGCTTTATTGCCCACCAGCACTGTTTTCCCATTGACCGTTCCCCTTAATCCCTTTCCGGCAACTTCCGAAACATCGGTTGCCTTTATATCCGTTCCTTCGGCTTTGTATTCCAAAATTGCTTTTGCTATGGGATGGGTAGATTGTTCCTCCATGGCCATCAAGTATTTCATAAACTTGGCTTCCTCAAATTGGGCAGTCTTGATCTCCTTGATTTTAAAAACCCCTTTGGTAACGGTTCCCGTTTTGTCCATCACTACCGTGTTCACTTTGGTGATTGCTTCCAAAAAAGATGCACCTTTGAAAAGAATCCCATTTCGGGATGCCGCTCCCAGACCACCAAAATAGCCGAGCGGAATGGAAATGACCAAGGCACAGGGACAGGAAACCACAAGGAATATTAAAGCGCGATAAAGCCAATCCCTAAATACATAGTCATTTAGAAAAAAGTAGGGCAAGAACGTTAATCCAATGGCAAGGAAAACTACAATGGGCGTATAAATTCTCGCAAATCTTCTAATGAACAGTTCTGTCTTTGATTTTCTGGCTGTAGCGTTTTGTACCATATCCAAGATTCGAGTGATGGAACTATCCTTGAATTCTTTGGAGGTTTCTACATCGATAACACCCTCAAGATTAATACTTCCGGCATAGACTTTTTCGTCTCTATTTATCGTATCGGGCTTACTTTCGCCAGTAATTGCCGCCGTATTGAGGGAAGCTCTTTCGGATAAGAGAATACCGTCCAAGGGGATTTTCTCACCCACACGTACTTGTATCCTTTCGCCAATCTCGACGGTTTCGGGGTTTACGGTAACGAAATTCCCGTTACGAAGCACCAAAGCTTCGTCCGGTCGCGCATCCAAAAGGGCCTTAATATTTCCCTTTGCCCGATTGACTGCTGCATTTTGGAACAGTTCGCCCACGGCGTAAAACAACATTACCGCCACGCCCTCTGGGTATTCGCCTATGGCAAAGGCCCCTAAAGTGGCAATGGACATCAGGAAAAATTCAGTAAAGAAATCACCATGCTTTATACTGTTCCAACCTTCTTTGATGACAGGAAAACCAACAGGCAAATAGGCAAGGGTGTACCATGCGATTCTTATCCAGCCCTTGAAAAACGGGAAAGCATCAAAATAGTCCACTGCTATGCCGATGATGAGCATTACAAAACTGAAAATGGCCGGTAAATAGGTTTTGAATTTAGATACACCTTCAGGACCACCATGGTTATGGCCACTTTCGTGTCCGTTTTCGCCCTGGCGTTCCTTTGAACCTAGATCACGTAGTTTTACTTTTTTCTTTTTCATAGACGGTAAGGTCGTAATTAGTTTCGTGCAACGGAAGTGCATTTATTGACCGCTGCATTTGTCGCAAATTCCCTTAATGACCAAATTGGCATTTTCTGCAACATACCCATCAGGTAGATTGATATGGGGAATCTTATGCTCAGTGAGACAGACCGTTTCATCACAGTTATCGCAATGAAAGTGCAGGTGCAGATCTTGTTCCATTTCACAATTGCAACCTGGTTCGCACAGGGCATACTTTGAAATATTGGTGCCATCATCTATTTGGTGCACAATTCGTTTTTCCTCAAAGGTCTTCAGGGTCCGGTACAATGTGGTTCTGTCCGCTTTTGAGAAAGCGTTCTCCATATCGGTCAGGGCAATGGCCACTTCCTTTTCAGCCAAATATTTATAGATCAAAATACGCATCGCCGTTGGGCGTACACCTTTGTTTTCCAATGTTTTTTCAATTTCTGTCATCATATTGTAATTTTATCAATGGCTATGTCCCGCATCCCCTTTTTTCATTTGGGCCATTAAATAGTAGGCATTGTTGTATGCAAATGTAGTATATGGCCCAACGGAATCTACAAAATCGATGGCGACCCAATCCCCGTCATTTGGGCCTGTGCTAATTTCGACAGGTTTGAAGCTCCAGTCATTGCCTTCACGCTCCGCTTTAAAAATATACTTCTTTCCTTCGTTTGAACTTATTGCACTTTCAGGCACCGCAACGGTCTCGGATTTTTGGATTTCAATCCGTCCTTCAACATACATCCCTGGAATCAGCTGCCCTTCCTTGTTCTCGATTTCAGCATGGACGTGTATCGCTTTGGGATTTTGCTCGAAAGTTTTCCCTACGGAATAAATTTTCGCAGTAAGTTCCTTTCCGGGAATGGATTGCACATTGAAGGATACTTGCTGGCCTACCTTTACTTTGTACACATCCTTTTCAAACACCATTAAATCGGCATGGACGTGATGGGTGTCAACGATTTCAAATAGGTCGGTCTGCGGTTCTACGTACTGCCCGGTTTTGACCGCTACTTTTTGGACAAATCCCTCAATGGGACTTCGCAATGCCACCCGTTGGTAAATCGTACCGTTTCTGACCCCGGATGCACTAATGTTCAATTGTTCCAACTGTGCTTCCAATCCTTTTGCCAGGCTTTGGGAGGCCCGGTATTCCGCTTCGGCCTTTTGAAAGTTGGCCCCGCTGCCCACCCCGGCATCATACAGGGTTTTTTGTCTTTCAAATTCCTTTTGCAGAAACTGGCTGTTACTGTAGGCGTTCAGGTAATCGGTCTGTTTCTGGATGATATTGGGGTGGGACAAATAGGCGACCGTTTGTCCCTTTTTTACTTTGTCGCCTTCAATGACCTCTATGGACACCACATTGGCACCCACGACCGTCGTAATGGTCGCTTCATTCTGAGGTGGGACCTCCAGTTGGCCATTGGCTTCCACATACTGCTTCATAACACGTTGGGCAACGGTATCGATTCTCATGTTAAGGTTCCGGCACTGCGCCTCCGTAAGCATGGCTTCTTTGGCTTCACTTTCTTTGTGCATTTCGCCCATTTCAGGTTTTTTTTGCTTTGCTTCTTCAGTATCGGCTTTGGAATTCCCACAGGAAGTAAGAACCAAGAGCATCGTCACGAGCCCGATAACGCTATATTTAAAAAGATTGTTCATTTGTCTATTGTTTAAAATATTGTAATTCAAATACTGATTCTAGATAGTTGTCAAGAGCGTCAAGTGCATCCGTTTCCGTGTTTATGGCATCCCGAATAATCTGTGTGAACGCTGCATAGTCCACCGCACCCTCCGCGTAGGCCAACAACGCTCCCCTGCGCTGCTCTTGGGCAAGCGGCAAGGCCTTGTCCCTATAAAATTGCCACGATGCGCTCCATTTCCGATAGGCTTGCACCGCCTGCCGATATTCGGATTGCAGCTGGCGTTTGGTATAATCCGCATTGGTCTTTGCGATTTCACTTTCAATTTTGGCGGCCTTGGCTTGACTACGCTGTCCACCTGAAAACAAAGGAACCGAAATGCCGGCTTGATAGGTGTAGAACCCGCTATTGCCATTGACCTGTTGCAGTCCGCCCTGAAGGTTGAACTTAGGCAGCAAGTCAGCCCGTGCCGCATCGTATGTCGCCTCGGCCTCCTCGATGCGCCTTTGTGAAAGTTCCAGCGCTGGGTGTTTTCCCAAATCCCCGTCCCATCCCAAAACCGTTACCGCACTTTCATCAAGTTTTTCTGGAACGGAATAGTAGATGTCCGAAACCAACCAAAGATTGAGCTTTTGCAGGGCAATGGCATAATCACTTTCGGCCTGTTGCAGTTGATTGTTGATTTGTAAGGCCTGATTTGTGGCCGATGAATATTCCAGCCGGGAAATGGCCTCTACCTTGAAGTTGAGTTCTATTGCTCTTTTAAACTGTGAATAAATGGAATCCAGTTCACGGTACAGTTCAAATTTCTGTCGTTGTCGATAGGCTTCTGACCAAGCCTTTTTGACCTCCTGTTCCACTTGCAGTTCGGAAAGGTCAAGAGCTGTCTCGGCCAAAGCGATGCGTTGTCTCTGCAAACGCCTTTTTGCACTGATGCCCAACAGGTCGATATTCTGTTGTCCAACCCCAACCAAGGTATAAATTCCTTGTCCGTCCACAATTTCTTCGCCACCTGTGAAGACTTGGGTATTGCCAAGGTCGTAAGCCATTCCTTTTAGGGCGGTTTGTTTTTGGACCTCCCATTGTTTCGCTTTCAACAGCGGGTAGTTTTTCCTGGAAACTTCCACCGCCTCTTCCAATGAAATAGCGGGCAGTGAATCTTTAGGTTGGATCTGTCGTGCATTTTCAAAACCTTTTTGCGCATGCATTTTGGCAGGCAGTGCGGTGGCGAACAAAAGAAGGACCATGACCACAGGGGTACCCCATTTCGGGTCGGGTTTCCTCATCCGTTTCGAATGTCCCTCGACCCATTGGTAAAAGATGGGTAGGATAAAGAGGGTCAAGAGGGTCGAAGTTATCAAGCCACCAATGACCACGGTGGCCAAAGGTCGCTGTACCTCTGCCCCGGCCGAAGCCGAAACGGCCATGGGAAGAAACCCTAAAATATCCGTAAAGGCCGTGAGCATAATGGGACGAATCCGTCTTTTGGTGCCTTCTATAATTCTACCTTTAAGATTGGTCACACCTTCTTCCTTCAGTTCATTGAGACCACTTATCATGACGAGTCCGTTCAGAACGGCCACGCCAAAAAGCACGATAAAGCCGACCCCCGCGGAAATACTAAAGGGCATATCCCTTAACCAGAGGGCGAACACACCGCCAATGGTGGCCATCGGGATGGCGAGGTAGATCATCAAGGTCTGTGGAAAGGACTTTAGCGCAAAATAAATCAATATGAAAATCAGGAACAAGGCAATAGGGACCACAGTTTGCAATCTATTGCTGGCGCGTTCCAGATTTTCGAAAGCTCCACCATACCGAATGTAATATCCTGTGGGCAGGTCAAACTGGGCATCCAATTTTTCTTGGATATCCTCTACCACCGATTTTACGTCACGGTCGCGAATATTGATGCCCACATAGGTCCGCCTATTGGTATTGTCACGGCTTATCTGCATCGGGCCTGGTTCATAACTTACCTCGGCAATTTCACGTAATGGGATTTGCGAACCATTGGGCAGGTTGATGAACAGGTTCTGGATGTCCTCGATGCCTTGCCGGTTTTCCTTTTGAAGTCTTACGACCAGGTCAAACCGTTTTTCACCCTCGAAGATTACGCCTGCCTTTCCTCCTGCAAAGGCGGCCTGTACCACTTTATTGAGCTGTTCGATCTTTAGACCGTACTGTGCCAATTTATTGCGGTTATAGTCAATGGTGATTTGTGGCAGGCCGTCCGTGGCCTCAACTTTCATATCTGCAACACCGGGAACGGTGGCAATGATTTCCCCCATTTCCTCAGCCTTGCTTGCCAATATGCCGAGGTCTTCCCCGAACAATTTAATGGCCACATCCTCACGAACACCCGTAAGTAGTTCGTTGAAGCGCATTTCGATAGGTTGGGTAAACTCAAAATTCACACCGGGAACGATACTGATGGCCTCCTTCATTTTTTCCACCAATTCATCCTTGCTTTCTGCAGATGTCCATTCATCCGTTGGTTTGAGGATAACGAAGACATCGGCGATATCCATGGGCATCGGGTCCGTTGGTACATCGGCGACACCGATACGGCTGAGAACGGTTTCCGCTTCGGGAAATTCGGCCTTCACGATACGTTCAATCTTTGTCGTGGTTTCGATGGTTTCCGACAGGGAACTGCCGGGTTTCAAAATCGCGTGAAAGGCAATATCACCTTCGTCCAATTGCGGGATAAACTCACCGCCCATTCTCGTAAAGGCGAAAATGGCAATGGCAAAAAGGCCAAGGGCAATGCTTACGACCATTTTGGCCTTGGAAAGTGATTTGGTCAACAACGGTTCATATTTCTGCTCAATCCAATGCACGAACCTATCGCCATAGGATTGTTTTTTGGATTTTGGCGGCCGTAGGAACAATGCCGAAACCATGGGCACATAGGTAAGACACAATAGCATGGCCCCGATCATGGCGAAAATGAAGGTGAGGGCCATGGGCCGGAACATTTTCCCTTCGACGCCCTCCAAGGCTAAAATGGGCAGGAACACGATCAGAATGATCAGCTGGCCAAAGAAAGCGGCGTTCATCATTTTTTTGGAGGCCTTAGCGGCGATGTCATCCCGTGTTTCTGCACTAACGCCATTCTTTTTGACCACATAGGAGTACATTAAAAAAACGGTGCCCTCTACGATGATCACCGCACCATCCACAATGATTCCAAAATCGATTGCCCCCAAGCTCATCAAGTTTGCCCATACGTCAAAAACATTCATCAGAATAAAGGCAAACAATAGGGATAAGGGTATGGTCGAAGCCACAATGAGTCCGCCACGCCAATTTCCCAATAACAAGACCAACACGAAGATCACGATAAGCCCACCTTCCAAAAGGTTCCCCGTTACCGTGCCTGTTGTCTCGGCGATCAATTCGCTACGGTCAAGGAAAGGTTTGATGGACACCCCTTCAGGAAGGGACCGTTGTATCTGTTCCACACGTCGGGTCACGTTCTCGATCACCTCGTTGGAATTTGCCCCTTTGAGCATCAAGATCATTCCGCCCACGGCTTCGCCCTTTCCATCTTTGGTAAGCGCACCATAGCGTACCGCACTTCCCATGCTTACCTTACCTATATCCTTCACTTTGATGGGAATGCCATTAACGGCCTTGACCACCATGTTTTCAATATCCGATATGGTCCTGGCCAGCCCTTCACCACGAATGAAGTTGGCTTGGTGGTTACGCTCGATGTAGGCCCCACCTGTATTCTGGTTGTTGTTTTCAAGGGCCGAGAACACTTCTGTAATGGTAATACCAATGGCGCGAAGTTCGTCCGGGTCAACCGCCACTTCGTATTGCTTTTTGTTTCCGCCAAAGGCGTTTACCTCGACCACGCCGGGTACCATGGCCATCTGTCTCCGTACAATCCAGTCCTGCATCGTTCGCAGTTCCGTTGCCGAATATTCACCTTGATGTTCATCATCTACTTCAAGGGTATATTGGTAGATTTCACCCAATCCCGTTGAAATTGGCCCCATAACGGGTTTGCCAAAGCCAGAAGGGATCTGTTCCTGAACCTCGGGCAGTTTTTCGGCTACAAGTTGTCTGGGCAAATAAGTGCCCACCTCATCGTCAAATACAATGGTCACCACAGAAAGCCCAAAACGGGAAACAGAGCGGATTTCCTTGACATTGGGTAGGTTGCTCATCGCAACTTCCACGGGATAGGTTACAAATTGTTCTATATCCTCCGTTCCCAGGTTGGGTGATTGGGTAATGACCTGTACTTGATTATTGGTGATATCCGGTACGGCATCGATGGGAACTTGGGTCATGCTATAAACGCCCGCACCAATCAATGCGAGGGTCAGCAGACCTATAATAAATTTATTATTGATTGAAAAATCAATGATTCTGTTGATCATGGACAAGGGTATTGATTCAGTTTATATTCTTACTGGGCGCATTGATGAAAAGCAACGCACGATATTGACGTAACCATGAAAAAGTCACGTCAAAACAGGATAGTTTTATCCTATAAAAACTGGATCATGCCCGAGGGGGCTGTAAAAGAGAAGGTGGAATATCCTTGCCGAGGTCATCAAAATGGGCAAAGAATTCGTCTGGGATTTCTGGCTGGTACGGTTCAAATGCGACAAGCCCAAAATCTATGGTGTGAACGTGGCAACAATGACATTGACAGAAAGGCGAGCAAAGTTCACAATCGTCACCTTGGTCGCCGTCAGAATCGACTACCGAAACAGTTTGGCAATCGTCAGAGGCATTCCCTGAATCACTACAAGGCACCACGTTGAGCGCCAAGAAGTATATTGTTAATATGATTGTCAAAAATTTCACGGGGCAAAGATAAAAAAATCCAAGTGCAACTCTATTGCAAAGAATGGTTCTTAAAAGGAACTCTTTTTGGACCAATAAAAAGTAGTTCCAAACTTCATTATTGGAGTTTTCCCCCTAAAATATCAGGTCATTACTAGAGTATGAAAAAAGTGACATCGGCAACGGCCTTATGCCGTCCCTTTCCCGAGAAATATTTTCCGGGTTTATCTTTGCGCAGTATTGATCGGAATACGTCCTTACTCGCTTTTATTTGGCCAATAGCGCTCCCGATCCCACTTGTCTCGGGTCAGGTTTCAAGGGTTGTTTGACGGTCGTAACCACCTCCAGACTGAAATGCCCGAACTCTTCGGTCACCGTTCCATGGCATAGATAGGTCCCCTTTCCATGAATGGGTGTGGATGCCATTGTTTGGGGAAAGTGGACACAGTCAAAAAAATGCCCTTCCAGATCGAGCATGGTGGTAAAGCGCATCGTGTCCCCTTTGGATGTGGTGTTCAGTCGGGTATGCACTAGGGAACCATAGATCCATATCCTTTGGTTGACATGGGCCTCAAAATCACCGGCGGTCAATCGGCTCCTTACCTTGCCGTCCATCAATTCATAATACCCACATAGCGGAAATCCCAAGAGTTCTATTTGGTCATAGGCATCCTCAATAGGATGGGAAGGTAAGTTTGGTAATGTAAAATGCCGGTGGTTGGGTTTAAAGAGCAATTTCTGGACCGTATCCTTTCGATGGGCCCTGGTCTTGAACACGGCCTGCCAAAGCACTTGTTTCTTGGGTACCCCAAACACACGAAAGGCATCGATACGTACCAAGATGGTCAACTGTTCGATGGCAATCGGGACACGGTCGATAAAATCATCAAAATCCCGGAACTTCCCATGGAGCTGCCTTTCGTTCAGGATGCGTTGGATGACCAAACGTTCCAAACTCCGAAGCTGCCCCAGCCCCAAATAGATGTGCTTCCCATAGATGACATTGACATGATCACTGCGGTTGATACAGGGCGGATGGATAATTCCTCCCCACATCTTAGCCTCATGGACATAGAGCTCTGTATCATAGAACCCTCCCCCATTGTTGAGCACGGCTACCATAAATTCCAGGGGAAAGTAGCATTTCAGATACAGGCTCTGGTAGCTCTCCACCGCATAGGAAGCGGAATGTCCCTTGGCAAAGGCATAGCCCGCAAAACTCTCGATCTGTTCCCAGACCATTTGGGTCAAGGCAGCATCGTGCCCCCTTTGTTTGCAGTTTTCAAAAAACTTGAGTTTCACTGCTTGGAATTCCTCCCGGGAACGGAACTTTCCGCTCATCCCCCGTCGCAACACATCGGCCTCCCCTAGGTCGAGTCCTGCAAAGAGATGGGCCACCTTGAGCACATCCTCTTGATAGACCATGATCCCATGGGTCTCCGGCATGATCTCCAACAGGATGGGATTGGCCTCCTTGCGGCGTTCCGGTTCCCGCTCCCTGCGGATATATTCATCCTTCATCCCCGAGGAGGATACCCCTGGACGGATCACGGAGCTGGCCGCCACCAGTCCCAAGTAGTCATGGGTCCGTAGCTTTTTCATCAGCCCCCGCATGGCTGGGGATTCCACATAATAGGCCCCTATCGCCCTTCCTTGGCTCAACAGCCGATTGATATTGGCATCCTGTTTCATGGCCTCCACGCTCTTGATGTCCCAAAGCATGGCATCGGGTCGGTTGTCCTTGATCACCTCAACCGCCTCCTTGATCTTGGCCAATCCCCGTTGCCCAAGGATATCGAACTTGAACAGGCCTACATCCTCGGCAATGATCATATCGAACTGCACCGTCGGAAACCCTTTGGGCGGCAGGGTCGTGGCCGAATAGTAATGCTCGGAACGGTCCAGAATCAAGATCCCCGAGGAATGCACACTGATGTAATTGGGCATCCCATGGATATAGGTGGCGTATTTCAGCACCAATCGGGCCAGTTCGTCCAAGCTTCCTTGCTCATACCGACCTGCACTGAGCTTATCGATTTCCTCGGTGGGCAGACCGAACACCTTGCCCAGTTCCCGAACAGCGGCCCGGTATTTAAAGGTGTTGTAGGTTCCCAATAGGGCCACATGCTCGAAACGTTCAAAAATATAGGCCGTGACATCGTCCCGGTCCCAGGTGGAAAAATCAATGTCAAAATCCGGAGGGGAGGCCCTAAAGGGATTGATGAACCGTTCAAAATACAGGTCCAGTTCAATGGGATCCACATCGGTGATCCCGATCAGGTAGGCCACCAGACTGTTGGCCCCACTCCCCCTGCCCACATAGGGATACCCTTTGGACTTGGCATAGGAGACGATATCATGGTTGATCAAAAAATAGGACACGAAGTCCAGTTCCTGAATGGTACGCAGTTCCCGGAACATCCGCTCCTTGACCTTTTCCGTGGGATGGGCATAGCGTCGAGGCAGCCCATCCAATGCCAGTTCCCGCAACCGCTCCACATCCAAGGCCTTGGACGCCAAAAAACGGGACTGGTTCTGGGAAACCCGCTCACTTCCAAACCCAAAGGCAATGGTACAGGAGTCCATCAACCGCTGCGTATTCTCCCAGATATGCGGAAAATCAACCAAGGCTTTTTTTAGTTCCTCCATGGACCGAAGGGTATCAGAGGGTCTGGCCTCCTCGGACTGGGGAAGTTTACTCAACAGTGTGTTCAATCCTATGGCCCGAAGCAACCGATGGGTATTGAAATCCTTTTTGTTACGAAAGCTCACGGGCTGTAACAACACCAATCTATCGGTATAATCCCGGTACCGGGAGAACCGTAATTTCCGGAGCTCTTCGACGGATACCCCAATGTACTCATAAGCTCGGAAGTCTGTCCGTTCCTCCTCCTGGATCTTCTCGAAGGGATAGATGACATGGACATGTTCGAATATTGGAGCCACGGAGGGAATGGATGTTCCCTTATGCAAATGTTCGGATAGAAAGGCATTGATCTCCCGAAACCCTTCATTGTTTTGTGCCAGGCCCACAAACTCCTGTACGTTCCCGTTCCGAAAATCGATGCCCAGAATGGGACGTATTCCCTGCTCATGGGCCAGTCGCACAAAGTTCATCCCTGCCGAACTGTTGTTGATATCGGTCAGGGCCAAGGTTTCCACCCCATGGGAACAGGCCAACTCCAAGAGCTCCGTTTCGGAAAGCACCCCGTAGTTCAAGGAATAATAGGTATGGCAGTTCAAGTACATGCTATTGTTGTCTATGGGCCAATAAGATGGGTGGTTGTCCGTCAAAGGGGTTTCCGCCTCTTCCTATACTATGGGCCCCCATGGCCGAGGCCCGCATCAAACTGGATTCCCCAAATCGATTCCGTACACGATCCATGGCCTGATAGAGGTTGAGCAGTTTTTCGTCATCCGCGAACAGGTCGATCTGGTAATACCCACCAACGATATGACTGTAGTTGACCCCAACAAGACGAATCAGCATCCTTCGGTCATAAAGGGAGGTAAAGAGTTCCTTCACCAAGGGTACCAACACATGGTCCGCAGAAGTATAGGGAACCCGTTTCTGCTTGGTGTAGGTCTTGAAATCACTGTACCGGATCTTCACACTCACACAGCCCGTCATCTTATTGGCCCTTCGGAGTTGGTAGGCCAGGTTCTCGGCCATGGCGAACAAGGTGGTCTCCAGTTTGACCATATCGGTGGTATCCTTTCCATAGGTACGTTCCGTAGAAATGGACTTCCGTTCATGAAACGGGAGCAAGGGGGAATTGTCCAGCCCCTGGGCCCGCATCCAGATGGTCCGTCCATGCAACCCAAAGGCGCTTTCCAGCATCTCCAAGGGCAGTTGCTGTACGGTCTGTATGGTAGTCACCCCCATATTGGACAAAAGCCCATAGGTTTTCTCCCCCACGGAGGGCAGTTTACGAATGTGTAAAGGCGCCAGGAACTCTTTCTCCAGTCCAAGATCGATCTTCATCTGGTTGTTGGGCTTGGCCTCCCCGGTGGCCACTTTGGAGACCACCTTGTTCTGGGAGAGTCCAAAGGAAATAGGCAATCCCGTTTCCCTCAAGATCCGTTGTCGAATTTCCGAGGCGTATTTGTAACAGCCAAAGAAACGGTCCATCCCGGAAAGGTCGGCATAGAACTCGTCCACACTGGCCTTTTCAAAGACCGGGACACTCTCCTTGATAATCTCGGTCACATTGTCCGAGAACTTCATATAGGTCCCTGCATTGCCCTTAATCACAGTGGCCTCCGGACACAACCTCCGGGCCACTTTCATGGGCATCCCTGAATGCACCCCAAAACGCCGGGTCTCATAGCTACAGGCCGCGACCACCCCTCTGTCCCCCAACCCACCGACCAAGAGGGGCCGCTTCATCAGACGGCTGTCCAGTAGTCGTTCACAGGAGACGAAGAAGGTATCCAGATCGATATGGAGAATGGTGGGTTTCATAAAATGTTGGATTTATTCCTATAATTTGGAAAATATCCAAATGTACGGAAAGGGACGAGCCGTTTCAAAACTTTAACAATTTTGCCTATCTTAATACGGCATAATTCAACCTCAACATGTGTTACTCGACCAGACAGACCCGGGAACGGAAGGAGCTGGAAAAACTCCTTTCTGTCAAGGCCATGTACGGTGACCTGGACACCGACCTGGAACTCATTTATTTCCACGCCAACGGCTGGAGCCATCCTGTGATGTGGACTTTGGGCCAGGAAGAGCCCTACAATATGCTCCCTGCGATGTGGGGCATCATGCCCCCAAAGGAAAAGCAGGAAAATTACACGGAGTATTTCAAGAACCCAAAAACCTTTGGGGGACTGAATGCCAAATCCGAAAAGCTCTTTGACCACTTCGTGTACCGGTACTGTTGGGAGCACCAACGCTGTATCATTCCCGTGGACGGATTCTTCGAACCACACAATACGAAAGTGAAAGTCAAGGGAAAGGATTTTAAAGTTCCGTTTTATTTCCATAGAAAGAACGGCGACCCCATATACCTAGCGGGCATCTATACCAACACGGCCGATGGACGGAGGACCTTTGCCGTACTCACCAAGGACGCCACCCCCATGTTCGAGGAAATCCACAATGAAAAGAAAAGGCGACCCGTCATCATTGATGATGAAAACTTGGATGCTTGGTTACATAACGGCAACAATAAATCAGATGTTCAAGATCTTATCGATGACGATCTATGGGAAGGTGATCTGGAAGCCTATCCCGTCACCAAGGACCTCTATAGTAGAAGTGTGGATTCCAACTATCCGGGCATCATTGAAAAAGTGGACTACGAAGAGGTGTCCATACCCTATTGACCTTTCCTTTTGACCATGTTCATGGGTACGGACAGGGAATATCCCCCATTAAGGGTTCGCTAGCCCCGGAAGTGCAAGATCTTCAACGGTCAACCCAGACAGATGTACTTATATTTCATGAAAAATATATAAAAATCATCGTTTTTCACGCCAAGTAATTGTTTTTCATGGTATATTTGTCATTATATTTCACGTCATCATATGAAAAATAATGATTTTTCACAGAAAATAACGGTTTTTCATGGCCGCACCTTACCTGAGGAAGGTTTCTTGGTAGGTCAGTCCCTTTTGATTGCCACAATGGAGAATCAATTTGATGTAGCGGTTCCCCTGCCTGATATATTGGCCATGGCAACGGAGAAGCACCAACGCTACGATACGGACCAATGGCAAGTGTTCACCATAAGGCACAAACCCAAGGACGACCTGAAAAGCCATTTGGTCTTTGCCCTTAAATACGAGCCCTTGGACCTATATCTCCTCAAAAGGTTTTTCGAGTTGACCGGGGATGCCATCATACACCAAATGTTGGAAGAGGAGCCCACGGGGCAATACACTAGAAGGGCGTGGTTTCTATACGAATGGCTGACCGGAATAACCCTTGACGTACCGAACCTGAACAAGGGCACTTATGTAACGGTGGTGGACCCCAACCTACAATATACGGCCGAGCCCGAGAATTCCACACGGCATCGCGTCAAGAACAACCTGCCCGGGGTCCCGGGGTACTGCCCGATGATCCGACGGACGGCAAAACTGGATGGGTATATTGCCAAGGACCTATCTGAAACCATCGAAAAGGGATTGGGCAAACGGGACAAGGATCTTATTCGAAGGACCGCTGCTTTTTTATTGTTGAAGGACTCGAAGGCATCCTTTGCCATAGAAGGGGAACATCCCCCGAGCATGCGGGCAAGGAATTGGGGAAAAGCCATAGGCCAATCGGGCAAGTCCCCTTTGGGCATACAGGAGATCGAACGGTTACAGCATATTGTCATCGGCAACAAAAAACTGAGGCATATGGGCATCAGGACCGGGGAAGGCTTTATTGGGGAGCACGATAGGGAGACCCTCTCCCCCTTGCCCGACCACATCTCTGCCAAGGCCAAGGACCTTCCTCTTTTGATGCAAGGGTTGTTCGGCACGAACGAGCTGTTGCAGAAGTCTCGGTACAATCCTGTATTGGCCGCGGCCACCATCGCATTTGGCTTTGTTTTTATCCATCCCCTATCCGATGGCAACGGGAGGATACATCGCTATATCATCCACCATTTGCTTACCCGGATGGGGTATACCAAGAGAGGTATGATATTCCCCATATCCTCTGCCATTCTGGAACGGATTGATGAATATCAGGATATTCTGGAGCATTTTTCCTCGCCAAGGGTCGATTTGATCGAATGGGAGGAAACACAAGACCATAACATCGATATCCTGAACGAAACCATTGATCTATACCGGTACTTTGATTTGACCAAACAAGCGGAATTCCTGTATACCTGTGTGGAAGAGACCATTGAAAGGATCATACCGGAAGAATTGGACTATTTGGAAAAATACGATCGGATGACAAACCTTATCAATGCCCGTGTGACCTTACCGGATACCAAAGTCGATCTTTTGATCAAGTTTCTGAACCAGAATGAAGGTATATTGTCCAAAAAAAGAAGGGAAAAGGAATTTGCGGAATTGACAGATGCTGAAATCCAGGAAATTGAAGATTCATTCCAAAGTATTTTCCAAGGTTGATGGGTAACCTGACCCAGTTTGGGTTCCCTAACTATTCAAATCCCTATCTGTGGTAGGACACCGGCATGGTTCGACCAAAATAAAAAGGGTTCGCTTTCCCGAACCCTTCTTTTGTACCATTTGGAAGCCCTATCCCTCCAATATTTTGGCCTGCCGTTCTAAACTGGCCACCCTTTCCTTGATCCGTTCCTCCCGTTTTTGACGCTTTTCAGTATAGGATTTTTCGATTCCCAAAATCTTCTCCTTGTAAAAGGATTGCATTGCCACATAAAAGGATCGGTTGGTCAAATCATTGGAGTGGTTGCTTTCCCCAAGGTGTACCTGTCGGGTCAACAGGAACCGGAGCAGTTTATACAAGGTCTCCTTTTTGAAACCCTGTTTGAACCGGGCCACCCGTTCCCCATCGGATAACTTGGAATCCTCGCCGAAGAATTCCCCAAAATGTTCCCTTTGGCTATAATACCCGATGTTGTTCTCGAACAGGGAAATGGCAATGGCCACCATTTCATCCGTGGACAAAGGCTTTTTCAGGTTGATATAATCGGTCTCACGTATCATGTCCACGACTTCCTTGAACTGGTTGTTGTTCTCGATCTGTTTTTTCCGCAATTCCCGTGTATTGATCTTGATGATCTGCTCCTCCGGGGTACACTCGGACATTTTGCGTTGCTCCAAGGCCTTGGTACCTGAACTTCCACTATGGGTTTCTTCCCTGACCTTCACAAATACCGGCCGGGTCAAATAGGTGTCCGTTTCCAGCAGGATACCCTTTTCAAATCCAAGGTCCACGGCCTTGTCCCATGCCTCCTTTTCCTCCGTGAAGGATTCCAGGGCCTCTTTCAGGAATTCACCCAACTCTTCCTCGGTATATTCATAGTGTCGGTGCTCCTCCCTAATGTGATTCATGGTAGGTTCTATGGGCTCCTTTAAAATGTCCAGCCCATTGGTCAAATGCACCGCTAGGCCCTCCTTTTCCATTTGGGCCATGACCCATTGGTTGCGTTCCTCGTCCACCCGGTATTTGTTGATGTTGGGCACCAGTTTCAATCCTTCCTTTTTCACGCTTTTCAATAGCTGCATAAAGGTCTTGGTCTTTTTGTTCTCAAAACAGGAGGTCCGGGTACAGACCATCTTCCCATCACCGAACAAATTGCCCTGATTGGCAGCATTGAAGGGACAGGTATGGCAAGCCCCGGCTTTGGGAAGCAACGTCTTATCCGACAACCCAAAAGGGGCTTTGGACAGATCGAAGGTGCGGCTTTCGATCATCCGTTTGATCCGATGTTCCTGGAATTCGTCTTCTAGGCTTTCCAACAGCATCAGTTGTTCTCCGGGTTCAAAAAGGGCCACGGCCACCCCTAGGGAGAGGGTCATTTCCCCACTGCGGATAAAGGCCTTGAATCCCTCGATCAATCCTGCCAACTTGATGCGTTGCCGGATATAGTTCTCAGATCGGCCCAGACGTTTTGCAATCTCCCCGGGTTCGTAACGATCCAACAAAAATTGGATGGCCTCGGCCTCCTCCGTGGGTTCCACATCCTTGCGCTGTAGGTTCTCGATGATCTGGACCTCCAGAATCTCAGTGTCCCTATAGTCCCTTACCATGGCAGGGATAGTGGTCAATCCTGCCAATTTACTGGCACGATACCTTCGCTCACCCATGACGATGATAAAACCTTCGTCGGATTTTCGTACGGTGATCGGCTGCAGCACCCCATGTTCGGCAATGCTCTGTTCCAAATGATTGAGACTTTGCTCATCAAAGGTTTTTCGGGGTTGGTCTGGGTCCGGGAAAACCGAATCGATTCCCAACAACTGGATCTGTGGAACGTTTTCCACCTTCTCCACAGTTTTGGTTTGTTCCGACTTTGAACCTTGGTTGTTACCTGCTTTACGTGTCGCTCTCTTCTTTGTTTGTGCTTCCATGATCTTTGGATTTTGGTTAAACAATATTTGAGCGGAAACCAAGCGGAAGACAAATTTTTGGAGTGGCAAGGAAACGGAATAAAAAGTGACAGGGGAACGGCTTTATGCCGTCCCTTGTCCGACAAACCATTTGCGGGCTTATCTTTCGAAAACTATTGGAAGATAAAAAAGAAATCTACCCCTCCAGAAGGCCCATAAGGGTATTATAGTTCCAAACCTTAGATGGATATCCCTTGTACGCATGTTTGAAACCGAAGGTTTTTCTTTGAAAACCCATAGAACCCTAAAAACCAAAGGCTACAATATCAATCAGGCACGAACCTAGGTTATGGGAAGCGTATCCGCCGTCCTAGTCCTGAAAATGACTTATTTGAGGGCGGGGCGGACAAACGAGGGGACGATACGGCATTGGGGTATTGAACGGTAATGAAATACTACTGGGAAGATTGCCAAATTCAAAAAATAGGTAAAACAAAAGCCCATCGTTTCCGATGAGCTTAATAAGGTCTTTTCTTGTATGAGGTAAATCTCATCTAACAGAACCTAAGGCGGTTCACCCAATCATTCATCAATGGCATCCGCAGTTGGAATCCGCGGTCACTTCTCCTTTTAAGTGTTTTAGAATGTAAGGGGACAAGGTTATTTCCCCATGGTCATTTTTGGGTTCAAAATAGCCTTTGAGCAATACCTCGATTAAGATTTCTTTATTGGGTTCTCCCATTGTAGCTCCATTCCAAACCCATTCCCTGGCTTCCGGACTGTCTTCCAAATGTTCAGGATGGAAATCGAGGTTGCCGACCCTTATGGTAGGGGAAGCAACAATATGGGCTTTTTCGGCTTCCTCTATCGTTTTAATCATGGTTGAACTGAACAAGATTTCGCAGTTCAAATGATCAAAGAGTTCTTGAACTTCTTGAATCGCCGATAGCAATACACCTTGAACAGAATCACAGGCTGAGCAAGTACCTTCCCCAGTTGTTGGCATTCCCACTTGAAAAAGGGTCACTCTCAATGCATTTTTTGTCTTTACTTCCATGTTCATACGTTTTTAAGATTAAAGTTTACCCCTAAGACATGGAAAATGGACAAAGGATGCAGGTTTATACAAAATTATGATAGGCAACAGGATTTTGTAATGGTAAATCTCCACATTTGGTTTTCAGAATATTCAACTTCACCACATTCATCAAACTTTGCCCTAACCTTTTTCCTTGCCCTTAAGATCCTTGACTTTGTTGCCGATAATGTCAAGCCCAGATGCGCGGCAATACTTTTCTGCGGAAGGCCTTCTATATCCGAAAGTCTCAAGGGAGTTGAATAGTCGATAGGGAGACCATTTATAAACTTATCGAGCCAAACAAAGACGTTTTCATCATATTCATCCGGAACAAACAGGTGCAACTGTTCCAGGTCAACAAGTGTGGTCTTTCTTGGCTTCTTGTAAAAGTCAAAAATTGTATGTTGTGCAATCCTGTATAACCAAGCCTTTATATATCTTACGTCATTTTTTTTCTCACAATATGTTATGACCTTGATAAGAATCGTTTGCATTATATCATCAACATCATGCTCATTGTAAACACGCTTGCCCACATAGTTCCTTAAATCAGTCCGAAGGTCTTCCCAAATATTGAATATATCACATTTCATAAGTATAGGTTGTTAAAAAAGGAGGTTGAACAAATAACCGGAAATGATCATTCCAATGGCAATAGTTGAAAAGAAGGCAATGATCAACTGCCTTTGCATCACTTTTTGGAGCAGCAGGCCTTCGGGGATGGAAAGTCCGATCGAACCCATCATAAAGGCCATGGCCGTCCCTAACGGAACCCCTTTGTCAACGAGCGAATCCAATATGGGCAGGATTCCAACCGCATCAATGTACAATGGAATCGATACCAATACGGCAATGGGAATCGCAAAAGGGTTGGATTTTGAAATATAGGTGCCAAAAAATGACTCGGGGACATAGCCGTGGATAAATGACCCTATTGCAATTCCTATAAAAATATAGGGGACAAGGTTTTTAAGGGTCCGAATGGCCTCCCGATGAATTCCAGGAAATCGTTTCAGCAAATTTCTGCTATCCTTTTCCCTCGAATGCGCTTTCCATTCATTGTCCTTGAGCCATTCTGCCACATATTTGGCCATACCCATCTTTTCCAGGATAATTCCACCGATCACCCCCAAGACGATTCCTGAAAGTAGGTACACTATTGTAACTTTCCAACCATAGCCCAACCAGAAAATGGCAATAGCGATTTCGTTCACCAAGGGTGAGGTTATGAGGAAGGAAAGTGAAATTCCCAGTGGGATCCTGACCTGCATCATTCCCACGAACAAAGGAATGGAAGAACACGAGCAAAAAGGTGTCAAGGCACCCAAAGAGGAGGCCACAACATTCCCAAGACCTGATTTTTTGTGTTTCTCCAAATAATCCCGGATTTTTTCCATGGGCAAATAGCTTGTTACCACTCCCATTACATAGGTCACCAGCACAACCAGAATGGAAATAGAGCCAAAGGCAATGATGAAATAGTGTAATGCTGAGCCGAATGTATCCGTATCAGGAATACCCAAAAGGACATGGACAACATAGTCTGCCAGTCGGGTAAGCAGTTTTGTAAAGATTTCCATCTTAAAAACGTTTTAAAGAATTGCTAATAACACCTTGTCGTTGCTGACTTTTTTATAGTCATAAACCTTCCCGTCAATGACCAATGCAGGAAAGGTAAGGACCCCGTAGGGCATGGTGTCCTTGAGGTCAGAAAACTCGGTGATGTTTACGTCCAGATGGTTTTCACTGGCAATTTTTTCGATTTGTGCCCTTATGGGGGATGCAGTGGCGCAGCAGGATGAATGTAAAATTTTGACTTCAGTACTCATAGTTCAGTAATTTTAAATAAACTTTACTATGTAGTCTAAAATGGCGTGTCAAAAGACACAATTCTCAATAAAAAAATGATTCTACCTATTTGTACTTTGTGGATGCCTGAAAATCAACCAAGTGGTTTATTAACGGGATACACGATTCCTTAACAGAGCAATTGACGAAGTTGCCATTGGCATCATATACGATATCACAGCATTCCACAAATAATTCCCTTAGCTTTGTTCTTGCCCTTTGCACCCGCATTTTTGCAGCCGAATACCCCAAGTTCAGCTTTTCAGCTACATCTTTTTGGGATAGTTTGTCGATGTCACTCCATTGTAAAGGCTCGGCATATTTTTTGGGAAGGAACTGGATCATGGGTATCATATGATCATACACGGATAGCTCCAGATTGGTTGGTTCAGTTGCCTCAAGTATCTTTACATCACTAAGTTCAACAATTGGGGCACTCTTTTTGAAATGGTCATAAATGGTATTTCTGGCAACTTGAAACAGCCAGGCCTTGATGTTTTCAATTTCCCTATTTTTTTGATAGGACTCGACCAGTTTCAGCATTACCTCTTGCACAATATCTTCCGCAATGGTTTCATCCCGAACCTTTTTTAAGGTAAAGTATTTTAAATAACTGTAGAAACTTTCGATCTGTTCATTAATATCGCAACATTTCTTTTTCATGGCTTTGCTTTTATGGCTTTCGGTTTAATGGTGTGCCAGCCTACACAGGATATGTATACAAAGAGGTTGGTGAAACTTTTATTTTTCACTCTTCCTATTTCCTTTGTCAATTAAGGATGAAGCTTTAGTAGTGGTAAAATTTCCCTGTAACTGACCATGGTTTTCAATTCCCTTAAATGCTGATCAAGGGTAGATTTACAATGGAAAATATTTCCACCAAGTTGCCTGTTATATTCTTGTACTTACATTGTTCCTTACAAAATTCATCACAGATTTGGATTGTCTTACAAGAAAATATTTAGACTAAGGCCTTAAAAAATAATCAATGGGCCTTTCTCAATGCTCCAGCGTAAGCGTTGGGCAATATGCTGCCCTCAACGGCTTTGGCCGCCTTTTCGACATCATATTCGAAGCGTACAAACTCCACATGGATGCTATTCTTGTCCGGCCTACGGAAGTTCCCATCCATGTTCAACAGCACATAGCATCCCCTATTGTCGCCATCCTTGGGCTTTCCGATGGATCCGATATTTATCGCATGGCGGTATATGGTGCCTCCATCATAATCCAAAAGGGCCTTGTGATAGGGTTGGTGTGTATGTCCAAAACAGAGGATATCGGCATTTGCATCCCGCAGGATGCGTACCAGGCTCTTCTCCTTCCGGTCCTCGAAAAGATACTCGTTGATTCGTCTTGGGCTTCCATGCACCAGGAGTAGGTTCACTGTTTCATCGTTCCTTTTGAACTCCACATTGATATGGGATGGAAGGTTTTTCAGGTAGGCCCTTTCATCATCCCCCATAATGGAGTTGGTATAGGATATGGAAATTGCCCCGTTCGCCTTTTCCTCATCGCTCTTGTAGGCACAGCCACAATCATCACTGTTGCGTCCGATGCCAAAATCATAGTTGCCCGCAATGGTGGGTATCCGGCGTTTTCTGATCTCATGGACCACCTCGTTGGGCCAGATGTTATAGCCCACAAGGTCCCCAAGGCAATAGATGGCGTCCGGCCTATGTTTTTCCACATCCACAAAAAAGGCCTCAAGGGCAGGAAGGTTGGCGTGGATGTCCGAGAAGAGTGCAATTTTCATCCTTATGCGGTTTGCGGTTTAAAATACTTTTTGCGCAACCAAAAGGCGACCCTTACCAACAGAATCAGGGCAGGAACTTCCACCAAGGGCCCGATGACCCCTGCAAAGGCCTGGCCGGAATCCAGTCCGAAGACGGCAATGGCCACGGCAATGGCGAGCTCAAAGTTGTTCCCGGCTGCTGTAAAGGCCACCGAAGCGGTCTTGTCATATTCGGCACCCATCGCCTTGGTGAAAAAGAACCCAATGATGAACATCAGGGTAAAGTACACCAAGAGGGGTATGGCGATCACCACCACGTCCATGGGAATCTCCACGATAAGTTCCCCTTTGAGGGAGAACATGATCACAATGGTGAACAACAGGGCGATCAAGGTCATGGGAGAAATGGCGGGAACAAACTTTTGGGCATACCACTGTTCCCCTTTGATCCGGACCAATATCGTTCGGCTAAGGATGCCCATAAGGAAGGGGATGCCCAAATAAATGGCCACACTCTCCGCTATGGTCCCTATGGAGATGTCCACAATGGCCCCTTCAAAGCCAAAATATGGGGGCAAAACGGTGATAAAGATCCACGCATAGAAACTGTAGGCAAACACTTGGAAGATACTGTTCAGGGCCACCAGTCCCGCACCATATTCCGCACTGCCCTCGGCCAGGTCATTCCAGACCAGCACCATGGCAATGCAACGGGCCAAACCTATCAATATCAATCCGACCATATACTCGGGATAGTCCCTCAAAAAGAGGATGGCCAGGACGAACATCAACACGGGGCCGATGATCCAGTTGAGCACCAGGGAAATGGTCAAGATCCTGGTGTTCTTGAACACCTTGGGCAACAGTTTATAATCCACTTTTGCCAAAGGTGGGTACATCATCAGGATGAGACCTATGGCAATGGGGATGTTAGTGGTGCCGCTGTTGAACGAATTGATGATGTCGGGGAAGGACGGGAAGAAGTAACCGATACCGACCCCTACCGCCATGGCGATAAAGATCCAAAGGGTAAGGTTCCTGTCCAAAAAGCTCAATTTTTTTACTGCCATGTGTTATGATTTGATCTGTGAAAATACATACCAAAGTTCCGTTGCTATCTGTATGCTCCTTTCAAGGTATTTCTCGGCCTGTTGCGGGGTATTGTCAAAGGCCTTGGGATCCTCAAAGGTGATGGGGATGCGCTTTTCCGCACCGGGCACAAAGGGACAGGCCTCATTGGCCGAATCACAGGTCATGATGGCCCCAAAGCCGGAACTGGGGTTGAAGGCATCGTCCATTTTCTTGGAGAACCCGATCACCGGATGGGCATTTTCCGCATATTTGATGGCATAGACAGGATTTTGTCCCTGTGAAAGCTGTTGGATCTGGAACCCTTGTTTCCCCAAGGTTTCCGCCACCATCGGGAACAGGGCCGTGGCTTCGGTCCCCCCCGAATAGCAAAATACGTTCTTGATGTTGAAATGGAAAGCCATGGCCTGTGCCCATATCTGTGACAGGTGGCTCCTCCTGGAATTGTGGGTGCAAATGAAATTCAGGCGTATTTCCTGATTTTCGGAAACTTT
Organism: Flagellimonas aequoris; assembly: GCF_003584165.1. Lineage (GTDB taxonomy): Bacteria > Bacteroidota > Bacteroidia > Flavobacteriales > Flavobacteriaceae > Flagellimonas > Flagellimonas aequoris. Next base: position 25,048 of record NZ_QXFJ01000027.1, read on the forward strand.
CGACTGTATGAACCCGGCAAGGGGATCAAGGATTTCCCTACGCTCCGGGGAAACGGCATCCAGTTTCAAGGTTGTGATGAATCCCGCTATTTCAGGGAACAGGCTAGTTGTGGTCGTAGTCATTATATAGAATTAAGATTTAGCAACAATTGCCGTCCGGGGAACAGCAGGGCTCACTTTTCAATTGGGACAGTCTTACCTTTGGTTTCTTTTCGGGGACCCCACACTGGTCCTTGGCAAGGCAGTCGGTCATCTTGGTGGTCAACAGAAAATGCCCTTCATCAAAGGCAAGGCCATATTTTCCGATAGTAGTGCCCTGGTATTCCACTTCGACTTCCAGTGAGTCCTCTATTTCCAATACCTTTTGGGACAGTTCGATGATATGAACCAACTTTTCGGGATGCAACCTGTGGTCATAGTCGTTGGCCTCCCACAGTTGGAAACTGACCACTTCCTCATGGCGCACGGTTCCCCCGCAGTCTATAAAGTGTTTGTGAATCTTCCCCACTTCGGTGACATGGAAATGTCCGGGGACCATTTCCCCGGTGGGCAATTGGAAGCCAAGGGTTTCCAATCGGGACAGTACTTCTTTTACTTCTGATAATTTCATGGATTGTTCATTTTAGCTTTGATAATAGCATCGACCTGGGTGGCGACATAGATCATTTCCCCCGCGATGACGGCCTTGTTTTCAAAAAGGACCTCTGCATTTCGGTCCGTCAGCCCATCCTGTACATATACCTTGACACTGCTGTCCTCGTCCAAATGTAAGGATTCGAGGGTCTCTCTGTTGATGGTCCAACTATCGGAGCCATAGCGGACCGAATACGTGAACAGGGATTCGCCCTGCGCATTGGAGACCCTGAACCCATCGTTCTTCAGCAGGGCCAGACCGGGAAGGGTCTCATTGGCGGTATCCAGACCAGCGGATTCCACCTTGAACCTGTCATATAATCCGTAGTACATAAGGCCCGTCCTGAGCCAGATCATGGCCAATTGGCCCATATCGTCATTGTCCTGGTCCACAAATACAACGGTATAAGGGGTCTCCCCCATATTGGACACCATTCTGGCGGCGAGTTGGTCCAAAAGCTGGATCTTTTCTTTGGGTATCTGGGGAAAAACGGTCTTCAGTTCCTTTACGGAGCGTTGGATCTTTCCCCTCAGTTCCTGGGAATGTGTGGTCAATGGGAGGCACAACAGCAGCAGTGCCATGGTTAGGATCATTTTTGTTTTCATGGTTTCTATTTTATGGTTTCAGTTTATTAGTTAATCGCAATAAAACGATTAATGGGTTCAAAAAAATACTAACAGCACTCTTGGTCCAGTTCAATCCCCTGATCGAGGAATGCCTTGAACTTATCCTTCATTTCGTTCCAATTTGCCACATTGACACAGTAACAGACACTGGTGCCCTCCACATCGCCCTTGATGAGTCCCATGTTCCGGAGTTCCTTCAAGTGTTGTGAAACCGTAGGCTGTGCCAGTCCTATCTCGTCCACAAGGTCACCACAGACACAGGCCTTGACCTTGAAGAGGTGCTGCAATATGGCAATCCGGGCGGGATGGGCAAATACCTTACCGATGAGGGCGAGCTCATTCTGGTTTTCGGTAAATATTTCGGTCTTTGCCAGTCCCATATCATTATTTTATCGCAAAATTACAATATATTGATTCAACATAAAAAGATTTTCGATAAAAATACTTAGGTTCAAACCAAGGCTTTACAAATTTTCAGGGTCACTTGGTCATGTACCACAACATCCGGATGTTGCCTGAATGGGGGGACAGGCCACCGAACCAAAGGAACAATACACGCAACAATCGCCATTTTTGGGCCTTAGAATGGAGCCGCAATTTTCACATTCATAAAAGAACTGACAAGAATCCGTAGGCATCTTTTCCTCTTTGGAATTGCCACAATGCGGACAGGTAATTGTAGAGTACAGATTGATATCCATTATCACTGGTCCTTTATGGTGTATCCGGTTTTCAAAATGGCGTTCACGATAGCATCCCTGGTGGTTTTGGCGGGATCGTACATTATCTGTGCATTGGCTTTTTGGTAATCTGCCTTGACCATGATGATCCCATCAAGTCCATTGACCTCGTGTTCAATATGTGCCTCGCACCCACTGCATGTCATTCCCACGACCGGAATATTGATTTCCTTGACATCTTGGCTCGCAAAAAAGTTCGTTTGACCCTTGGCTTCCTGTTTCGGGTACAAAGATTGGGCATAATAGGGAAAGGCAAGCATCGCTAAGGCAAAGACCGTGATGGTCATCAACCAAATTTTACCCTTCCAAAAGGCCGGCTTTTCGTCCGTATCGCATGCACAGTCTATTTCCTTTTTGGCGACTGTCCTTAACTGTTGGTACCACGCCACTACCAAAACCAAACCCGTAATTCCGATCAAATACGGTCTGAACGGTTCCAAAAACTTAAAATTGGACGCCAGGCCAGATGTTCCGGCCACAATGGCCAAAAGTGGTCCTATGCAACAAAGGGAGGTGGCCATGGCCAAAATAATGGAAGATCCCATTAAGGTTTTCTTGTTATTCATGGTTTACTGGTTTTATTTGTTCTTTTTTATCGAGCAGGTCAAAAATTGGAAAAAGTAACGGCGAATGATCGGTCACCAAGGAATAATGGATCATCTGGCCTTCCTTTTGGGATGTGATCAAATTTCTGTCCTTGAGCTTGCGCAAATGTTGTGAAATTGCGGATACATTCATTTCCAGTATATCACTAAGGTCACAGACACATAAGCGTTGCTCTTGGTTCAAAAGGTAGAGAATCTTAAGCCGAACCGGATTGCCCATTAAATTCATTATCCCTGAAAGGGAGTCCATGGAATTTTCCAAATTTTGCATAGTTTCCCTGCATTCCATTATCTGTTTGGCATCCGCCTCCAAACGTATGCATATGTTCTTATCCATACTACGAAGTTACAGTAATTTATTATTTTAGCAAACTCTAAAATAAATGGGTGGCAAAAGAACAATATCAAGCCCTGGGTCACATTACCTGATAATCTTTAGGGTCGGATATTCCGAATTGTCGTTCGCTTTACTTTGCCCGCTTCCCAATTTCTCCTTCAACTGGGCCATGTCCTTGCTGATTTTCTTTTCCACGACCCTAGCATACTTTTGGGTCGTTGAAAGCTTGGTATGCCCGAGGAGTTTGGAAACGGTCTCAATGGGCACGTCGTTCATTAAGGTGATTGTCGTTGCAAAGGTATGTCTGGCCACATGGAAGGTTAGGTGCTTATCAATATTTGCCCTTTGTGCAATGATCTTTAGGTATTGGTTCACCTTTTGATTGGAATACACTGGAAGAACGGTATTTTCATTTTTGGGAAAATCCACATACTTCTCCAAGATTTTCTTGGCTTTGGGCAATAGGGGAACCTTCACTTCGGTCTTGGTCTTTTGGCGTTTTACATCGATCCAGAGTTCCCCGTCGATACCGGATACGATACCATTGGGATTGAGAAGTTTGATCTCTATGTAGCTGAGTCCGGTATAACAGGCAAAAAGGAAAATATCCCGGACCAGTTCCATGCCCTTTTCCTCGAATTCCAATTGGTCCAGCGCCAGAATTTCCTCCTCTTCCAAGAAAGCACTGTCATAATCCTCCATTTTCACTTTATACAGATTGAAGGGATTCTTGGGGATACAATCAAATTTATAGGCCATGGTCACCAATTTCTTGAACCGCAGCATATGTTTCATGATACCGTTGTTGTTCAATGTCTGGAACGATTTGATGGGTTCGCAGTTCCGCAGGAAGTTTTCAAACTCGATCAAAAAGGCATAGTCTATCGAGGCCAGCCCAATATCGGGTACCCGATATTTTTTGGCAATGAAGCGTTTCAGGTAGGTCTCTGTGGAGGAATAGTTCTTGACCGTCCCTTTGGCCAGTTTGGGCAACTCATAGGTTCGGTTGTACTCCAAAAGGTCCAATAGGGTGAGCATCACCTTGTCCTTTCCCAGATATCGAAGCTTGATGGATTGTGCCGTTATAAAGTTACTCTCGGCACTAAGTTGCCGATGGCATTCCAGCAACTTTGCACGGACGTCGTCCAGATATTTGTTTACAACAACGGATTCACTGGCCCTATGGTCCATTTTTCCCAAAATAGGACACCATCGTTCTTCAAAAGTTGATCTATGGACACTGAGATCTGCATTTTTTCCTTTACATCTGATCCGGACATAAATTGGAAACCGTCCATCTTTTTTTCTTCCTGATTTTTTCAGCCAAAAACTGATACTGAAGGAGTTAGAGGTATTCATGTGTTCTCGCTTTAAGTGAAACATTGGTTGAAGCGAAAGTCAAATCACACGAAAAATCAATAATGGAAGTACAATTTAGGGAATTTTTCCCGACAAAAATAGGACACTCTATAGGACATCCTCACCGATGGTTTCAGATGGAAATAAAAAAAACCAGAAAAAATTAATTTTCTGGTTTTCAATTAATTAAGGTTTTACTTAGTGTCATAAAACCATGGTTCGTCGGGATGACTGGATTCGAACCAGCGACCACACGCACCCCATGCGTGTACGCTACCAGACTGCGCCACATCCCGAAAATGGATTGCAAAAATATAAATTTTGATGATATTTAACCTACTCCCCTTGCAACTTTTACAAATCTAAAAATCCCCATTCTTGCACATGAACAGGGATTTATATTTTGTATTAAGATATCCTCTTGGTTGTCAACACTTAAACTCTTTAACGATATAGGGTAAAATGCCCTACAAAGCGCTGTTTTTCCCTGTCATTCGCATTAACCACATACCAATAGTCCCCTGTGGGCAACGGTTTGCCCTCATAGTTTCCGTCCCATTTCTTCACTTGGTCCAATCGAGCCACTACCCGGCCATATCGGTCATAAATGATGACATCAATATCCGGGAAAAACTCTCGATTTTCCGGATACCAATAATCATTTAGGTTATCACCATCGGGAGTAAAGAAATTCGGCATTTCTGGCATTCCTTCAAAATTAAAGGGCATCACCAGATTGGCCACACATCCATTTTGGTCACGGACCATGATGTTGATATTGGAATCTACATTAATATTGAAAATATTCACCTCACCATAGGATTCCCCTTGGAAGAAATATTCATATCCTCCAAATCCTCCCGTGGCCATTGCGGTTACTTCATTAGGCCCAGTTTTTATGGCTTCCAAGGTCAACGGTTCATAGGCGTCGATCTCAAACTCTACGAAGGTTACGCATCCGTTTGCATGATAAATATATACCGTATGTTCCCCTGGTGACAAATCTCCATAGGTTCTTTGGTCAGTCGCCAATTGAACATCATCCACATCCAACGAAAATAAGAGCTCCGAAAGTTGTGAACTATCCGCAATTTTGATGGTAGTGGTACTATTTGGGAATATTCCTTCGCAGCCATATTCCACAACAGGTTCGGCCACAATATCCACTCCAATACCGATTTCCGCAATTACATTGGTCTGGCATCCATTGGCATCCCGAACAAAAACCACATAGGTTTCCCCACCTTGCAGGTTATCAAAGAACATGGTATCATTTTGTACAAAATCGGCATCGTCGGCAGAATTCACACTGGTGAAATACGGAGCTGTCCCCCCTGTTACCTGAAGGGTCATGGTGCCATCACCATCGCCCATACAAGTTTCCGGTGTGGTTGAAATTACCCCTGCCAACAATTCCATAGGCTGGGTTATCTCCACCGTTCTGGTAATGGTACAACCCAAATCATCCTGAATGATGATATCGTAGGTTCTTGGTGGTAAATCCGTGAACGTTCTTCTGTTCGGATTATTTGGATCATTCCCTTCAAAAAATTCACTCAAGTTGTCCGAAATGGAATATCTAATGGCTCCTGTACCTCCACTCGCCTCAATAATGATCTGTCCGTTGGCGTCTCCCGCACACATTACTGGTACAGCTTCCAAATACTCCAACACCAATGGTGGTTTTGGGTCGATGACGATGGGGTCCGAAATGGCGGTACATCCTCCACTTTCCGCATATACATAATAGGTTCCCGGGTTCAATTCCCTAAAGATACCGGAAGCTTGGGCAGGACGAACAATAGTAGATGCATTGGGTGGCACCGTATTCGAATTCACCAAGGTATACACATAACTTCCTATACCGCCAAAGGCTTCTGAACGGATGATTCCGGTCGCTTCCCCGGCACAATTGATGGTCGCATTGGTCAAGTCCAAGGCAATGACTAAAGGCGCGGCGGGGTCCAATGAAATCTGGTTCGATCTTTCGAACGGACAACCGTTGGAATTTTGTACATCATATTGGAATGGCCCTGGGTCCAGAGTAATATCGGCTGCAATTTCCACACTGGTCATTCCAGCTCCGAACGGCACAAAGGGGTCAGAGGTCCCCGATCTGCGGTAGAAATAATCCACTCCCGGTTCTGGATTGGTGACCATCAGTTCCATTCTACCCAAATCCCCACAACCCGGAGGTTGAAGTTCCACCAATTCCGCCACCACAATTTCTGGATCCTGAACGGTAATCGGAACCGTGGTATAACTACAGTTCCAACCATCAAAAATGGTGATGGTGTAATCCCCAGCCGACAAATTAGCAAAAGTTGGGGTGGTCTGAAGACCACTATTGGTACCATCCGTAATCCGGTTCAATTGGTACAGATAATTACCGGGGCCCTGTCCTCCACCTACATTATATGCTTCTATGATACCATTATTATCATTGTTACATGCCAGTTGCTGTACGATTTGGATATCCGCGGCAATCGGTGTTGGCAATGGTAGATTGATGTTGGTAGATGATTCGCATCCCCTCAAATCCCTAACATTGATAGTGTACGTATCAGTCGACAAGTTCTCAAATACCGGATTGGTATTAGGGTAATCGACCAAGATATTTCCACCCGAATCCATCAATTGGTACTGATAGGTTCCCCAACCGCCATCGCCAGCCACGGTAATTTCACCGTAACCGGGCACATTACAGGTCACTGGAGAAGTTTGGACAGCACTTACGGTAAGTGCCCTATCCGGAGACCTGACCGTAACCACATTACTGACCTCATCACAGAATGGGGAATCCATCGCCTCAATATGCACTACAAGATTACCTGCAGGTACATTTGGAATAAGTTCCGGAGTGTTTAAGGGTGCATTAGTATCAAAAGTGCCCGTAACACCAGTAGAAGTCTCAACTCCTGAACTATTTCTGCTGAATACTTCATAATTATACACCCCACTATAATTGTTGATCTGTAGACTGATCACCCCGTCATTTCCATTAAAACAAGTAACAGGTTGAACCTCGGCAATGACCCCTTCGATGTTGTTATATTCGGGCATGTTGATGGTGGCAGTCAAATAGGAACATCCCCCACTGCCTACATCGGTAACAGCAAAAATATAGTCTCCGGGAGTCGCAATGTCCCAGGTAACACGATCGGTCCCTCCTGAACTTCTTGCAGGTTCCGAGCCCAATGGCAAGATTTCAACCTCATAGTTTCCAGGGCCTTCATTTATGATGATATCAATGGAACCCGGAGCGACACCCGTACCCGAAGCATCGCAGGTAATTTGGTTCACATTGTAACTAAAAGTGATATCCGTTGGAGTATCGATGGTTACCGTAGAAGTCTGCTCACAACCGTTTTGATCTCTTGCGGTCAAAATAATGGTCTGGTTGGTACCGTTATCAATGACCTCAAAAGTATTACTGGTTTGGAAATTGGTACCATCAAATTGTGGCGTACCGTCATTCATGCTATAGGTATAAGGACCTGTTCCCGTTGCAGTTCCTGTTCCATCCCCATTGGTATCCGTATAAACGGTAATGGTTGCCGTACTGAACTGGTTACTGGACGGGTTGCACGTAAATTGTGTGTTGACCGCAGTAACGGTTAAATCTGCAGGCTCAATGATGATGATATCGGAAGAACGATCGGTACAGCCTCTATCAGAAACCACCTCCACTTGATAGGTATTGGGTGGAAGGTCATCAAAAACGGGGGAACCTTGGGGTCCCGCCAAGATAGTTGATCCAGAACCGTCATACAGAATATAGCTCAGTGGAGTATCGGTATCACTACCCGGTTGCAGTTCCACTGATATGGTCCCATTGTTCGATCCATAGCAAGTGACATCACTACTTGGCGTGGCCGTAATGATCGGACTGTTGACCGTAGATACATTCACGATGGCTTCATCGGAACACAATGGGAAAGTATTGGAACTTAGGTCTGTAACCAAAATATTATAATCCCCTGGCAATACGCTATTGAAAACATTGGAGCTCTGTGCTGGACCAATATTGGCCAAGGTATTGGCATCCCGAAGCTGAAACTCAAAATTGCCACTACCTCCAGTGGTGTTCACCGTGATTACTCCATCCCCCGCATTACAAGTTGGAAACGAAGTAGCATCTGCCGTAATGGCAAAGAAATCGAATACTTCTGCGGTTACCGTATTGGTACAACCATTGCCATCTCGTACTGTGATCAAATAGGTTCCAGGGTTAGGCACGGTAAAAGTGGTGGCCGTTTGGAATCCGCTACCAATATTGTATTGGAAGGTTTCTTCGGGCAGTCCCGACCCTGTGGATATCGGAGAAACCATATCAATTTGATAACCACTGGTTGCGGTACACTGGTTCACCACGTTGATAACCGGATTTGGCACTCCGGCTTCCTGGGTCACCGTCAGTGTGGTCAGTGCCGTACAACCGTTGGCATCCTGAACATAGAAATCATAATCGGCAGGGTATGGACCTGGAATTTCAAAAGTGGTCGCCGATGCAAAAACGGTAGGAGCCGGGCTTCCTGATGGCACATAAGCATAATTGAAAGGTTCCGTTCCACCAAAACCTCTAACGGTGACCAAAGCCCCAGCATTACAGGTCGCTTCCACAAAATTATCAATGGTGATGGATGGTGAACTAAAGCCAATAAAGACCAAGGTACTTCCACTACAACCATTTACATCGTCGCGGACCACTATTTGGTAATTACCTGGGGCCAATCCGTTAAAGGTACCATTATAAGGTATTGTTTCGCCTGTGTAAGCAGTTGGTCCGGAAACAGTTGCGCCTGTGTCGGTATTTTGTAAAGTGAGTGTAAAATTCCCAGCTCCGGATATGCCACTGACCTCAAAATCGATGGAACCACTACCTGATACATTACAGGATGCAGCGGTGGTCGTGGCCACAACTGCCACTGGATTGGATGGCCCAATAGGATCAATTTCTTCAATATAGGTACAGCCATTGGCATCCCTCACTTCAACAAAATAGGTGATACCGGGAACTACTTGACCTGTGAAGTCATACGTATCATTTCCAGATGTTGGAGGATGAAAAATAGGATCTCCCACCAATCTAAACTCGTAAGGTGCCGTTCCCCCAATAGCTTGAACACGATATGGGAAGGTAGTGTCCGAACAATCGGAAGGAATAGGATCTAAAGGAATCAAATCCAACTGATTTTGATCGATGATCACTTCATCACGATCCTCACATCCTGAAGCATCGGTGGTCACCACGGTATAATTGCCCAAAGGAAGATTTGGGAAGTTCACGGTAGTACTTGCAGTTCCTGTGGAGGAGGCTACCAAATTACCGGCAACATCCAACAAAATATAATCAAATGGTGCTACACCATTGTTGATGGTTGTGGAAATGGAACCGTTCACTGCCCCAGCCGAACAAATGGCATCCGTTGGAGTCACCGTGGCATCCAAAGGATCACTGGCAGCGATGGTCGCAAAATATTCTGGGCTCACACACCCCCTACTATCACGGATCACAAATCCTCCATGGGTGCCTGGACCATAACCAGAAAAGAAGTTTTGGCTTCCAAAAGTGGCCCCGTTGTCATTACTGAATTCATATGGAGGCACCCCTTGAGTGGTATCGGGAATCAATTGTACTATTCCGCTCGTATTGTTCCCGCACTGGGTATCGATTCCTACTACAGATCCTGCAATGGTCTCAGGTGGTGAAATGGTCACCATATTGGATTCCGTGGTACAACCGCGGCTATCCCTAACCATAAACTGGAATGTGGTATCCGAAATAATGGAACCATCATTGGGTATGCTATACACAAAGGAGGTCCCTGTAATATTGTTATTGTCCGAAGTATACGGTGCCCCGTTGATACTCACTTCATAAATATCATAATTGCCACCTGAAGTATAGCCATTACTAATATTCACCTGGATTTGTCCCGGAGGTCCCGCACAATCCAATTCTTGAATGGTGACCGCATTTGCAATAACCTGAGGTGCGATAGTAGCCGTGACTGTATCTCTACAATCGTTGGCATCCACCACTTCAATGGTATAAGTACCTGGGGTTAATCCAGAAAAGCTATTACTGGCCCCCAAAGCCCCACCATTGATTCGATATTGATATGGTGCCAATCCTCCTGAGGCGTTGACCACTAAAGTGGAAGCCGTAAAATTGTCATAACAGAAATCCGAAGCCCCATTATCCAAGGTCAAGGTTGGAGCATCCAAACGGGTCAAGGTAAAACTATCGGTTACCGTACATCCGTTGGCATCAGTAACACTTACTTGATAGGTTCCATCTTGTGATAGGTTGGAGAACGTGCTTCCATTTTTAGGCCCACGTACGGAACTATCGGGTTGGATCAAGGTATAACGGTTACCTCCCCATCCACCAACGGTATTGATACGCACGGCACCAATATTTCCATTCTGGCAGCTCATGGCGGTAACATCCAACCCAGAAATCGCAAATGCCGTGGAAGGTTCTTCGATAACCAAAGTAGCCATATCGGTACAATTGGTTTCTTCGTCGGTAACGGAAATCACATAACTTCCTGCGGATAATCCCGTTAAGGGCACTATACCACTACTTTGTCCTGTAAAAACTGATCCACCATCGATACTGTAGCTGTAGGTTGAATTAAATCCATCCACCAAATAGCGGCCTTCCCCATCCGAATCGTCTACACAGGTAACCACTTTGGTCTGTTGGGCGGCAACACCAATGGAGCTGATATCGGTAATGGCATAATTTTCATCGTAGGAGCAACCTTCGGTATCGGTCACCCTAAAGGTGTAAGTACCCAATCCCAATCCTGTAAAAGTACTGTTAGTACCATTATTGATGGCGCTAGCTGTTGGTGCAATGATTTCATAAGTGTAAGGACCCGTACCACCAGTTACCGAAACATCAACAGAGGCGGTGGTGGTGATACAATCCAAACTTGAAATACTGAAAGCAAGATCCGTTGGTTTGTTCAATGCGTTGAACACCACATCAGGAAGTGCCTGTACACAACCGTTGGCGTCACGCACCATGGGTGTATAAGTTCCCACACCCAAATTCGGAAATACTGGGTTGGTACCAAAGCCGGAACCAATGCTATACTCATAAGGTGCCGTTCCCCCGGATACCCCGGAAATAGTAATTTGTCCTCCAGTTTCATTGGTACAGGAAGGAATAGTATTTGGCGTAGCCGTTGCCGTAATGGTCGATGGTGTGCCAATGGTTGCCGATTGAGGTGCCGTGGTACAGGTAAAGGAATCCTGCTCATACCTTAACACCACATTATAGGAACCAGGGGCCAAGTTGGAAAACACATTACTTATCTGAAAGGTAGCCCCGTTGTTGATACTGTATTCGATTTCATAGCCAAATCCATTGGTCACGTTGATGGTAACCCTACCATCATTGGCTCCACCGCAATTGGCATCTTGCTCTACAATGTTGAAAACGGGTGGTGGAATATCCTGAACGTCTACTGATGCGCTTCGCTGACAGCCATTTGCATCTTCAACCAAAATAGAATAGGTTCCAGCTGCGGTTACCGAAAAACTAGTGGTTCCAGAGTAAGGCGAACCAAAAGGAGCACCATCCACACTAAAACGATAAGGAGCCGTACCTCCTGAAGTGGTCAGATTTACATTCACGGATGTGGCCCCACAGCCAAAACTGTCAGAAGCCGTAGCCGAAACGGCCAAAGGACTGATTCCCCCACCGATTACGATTGGATCACCGTTAACATCATTAGTGACGGTTTCAGAACAATTATTGGTCTCCACCCTGATGCTATAAGTTCCTGGACTTACATTGGCAAAGGTATAGGTATCCGCACCATTTGGTCCAAAAGTGTCCACGGTCACCCCGTTTTTCACCAATCGATAGGTATAAAACCCAGGAACGCCAGAAACCTGCACATCGATGCTGCCCAACTCCCCACTACACAAAATATCATTTGCCGTAACATCCACATTGATGTCCAGATCACCTACGGTCACCAAGTTGGAAGGGAACACACATGCACTACCTGAAACGTTTTTCAAACGCACATAGACCCGATAGTCGCCGGGAGAAGTAATGTCAAAATAAGGAGTATCTTGGTACGGTCCAGATGGACTGCTCAAACTGTATTCGTACCCAGCAGGTACATTGGTGACCTCTACCCTTCCCGGATTTCCACAGATGATATCCTCTTTGATCAATTGCGGATCCAATGGATTGAGTGTGGATTTAAAGTAATAGTACTGCCCTGAATTTACCCGCACCCTAAACTCGCCTGCGGTAGAAAGGTTATAAGTTGCACCGGTACCCACAGTATTCCAAGTACAGGCTCCGTTAATGGTAGGGCAATCATCCACAACCGTGGCCGCACAAGTATTGGGATCCAATTTCTGCCATTGGTACGTACTTCCGGATTGGGAAAGGGAAATGGTTCGGATATCACTGGTCCCGCACAAAAAGAACTTGGCCAATGTGCTACCATCGTTGGGACACACCACCTCTTCATTGGCGCCCATGATAATGGTCGCGAACATCGCCGTACTTGTCGGGAACTGATCTTCCCCGGTTTCCGTGGGGGCTTCGGCCGTGTTGACCGATGCTTTTTCTTCTGTAACTGTCTCGGTGATGGAGGATACCACTTTGGTCAGTATCCCGTTGACACCTGTTTTTGCTAATACCGTGGAACCGAAGATTGATATGAACACCAACAACACGACATATAGCAAATGCCTTGTTTTCTGTGGGAGCATAGGGTTAAGTCTTGTTAAGAGAATATTTCAGATTTGGGACCTTAATATTCTATAAAGTAATTATCTATTCTTATAAAAATCTCTTTATCTTCAACACACCCGATTACCAAAAAGTAACCGTTTATCTATAAAATCTGTTATTTCAACGTAAAACTATGAAAAAAAGTCTGTCAATTGCCTATTTTTTCGTTGTACTGCTCAGTACATCCTGTGCCCAACAGCCAGATAAAAGCGTAAATCTTCCCAAAACCCTTGATTTTACTGTAGAATCCGTGGTTGAAGGCATCCAGAACCCTTGGGGCATGGCTTTTCTTCCAGATGGTGGAATTCTTGTTTCGGAGAAGTCAGGGAAATTGATTTTACACAAGTCAGGAAAAAATATAGAAATTGAGAATGTTCCAGAAGTATACAATCGTGGTCAGGGAGGATTATTGGATATTGAACTGCATCCCAAATACAAGGAGAATGGTTGGATCTATTTTTCGTATGCCTCCAGTGACGGCGATGGGAAAGGTGGAAACACGGCCATCTTGCGAGCCAAGCTTTCCAATAATAAGCTTGTGGACCAACAACTGTTGTACAAAGCAGTGCCCAACTCCACTCGCGGGCAACATTTTGGTTCTAGGTTGGAGTTTGACCGTAACGGCTATCTTTTCTTTTCTGTTGGGGAACGGGGCGATAGGGATGTAAATCCGCAGGACATTAAAAGGGATGGCGGAAAAATTTACAGGATAAATGACGATGGCAGCATTCCAAAAGACAATCCTTTCGTTGGAATCAACAATGCCAAAAAGGCCATATACAGTTATGGGCACCGAAACCCCCAAGGTTTGGCACTCCATCCAGAAACGGGAGAACTTTGGGAGCACGAACATGGCCCTAGGGGTGGTGACGAAATCAATATTATCCAAAAAGGAAGAAATTACGGCTGGCCGGTCATCACCTATGGAATCAATTATAGTGGAACAAAAATTACCGACGAGACTTCCAAGCCTGGAATGGAACAACCTATCTATCAATGGACACCTTCCATTGCTCCCTCTGGGATGACATTTGTAACCTCTGACAAATATCCAAAATGGAAAGGAAATCTATTGGTTGGATCACTGGCCTTTCAATATTTGGAACGATTGGAACTCAAGAATAACAAGGTCGTCTATCGGGAAAAGTTATTGGATGGTATGGGTAGGGTCCGAAATGTTCGCCAAGCACCCGATGGCTACATTTATGTAGGTATTGAAGGCAAAGGCATTGTCAAATTGGTCCCTAAATAGCCCTAGACTTATTTTAGGGCATCAACGGCCAGTTTAACGGAACCATATTTTTTAAGGGCCTTTTCCGCATCTTCGTAGCTCAAGCCCAACTCTTCCATAATGTATCGGGTTCCACGATCCACCAATTTGGTATTGCTGAGCTGCATGTTCACCATTTTATTGCCTTTCACACGCCCAATGCGGATCATAAGTCCGGTGGAAATCATATTGAGTACCAACTTTTGACTGGTACCACTCTTCATACGTGTGCTGCCTGTCAAGAACTCCGGTCCAACATTTATTTCTATCGGAATGTCCGAATCCAAGGCCAATGGCGACCCTGGGTTGTTCGTGATACCTACCGTCAAGATACCGTGTGCCTTGGCATCTGCTATACCACCCAATACATAAGGTGTGGTTCCTGATGCGGCAATCCCTACCAAAACATCGTTGTCATTAATATCATACTCCTGAAGATCTTTCCAAGCCTGCTTTGTATCGTCTTCGGCAAATTCCACCGCCTTACGAATGGCACTGTCACCTCCGGCAATCAAACCAATCACACGATCATAGGGCATCCCAAAGGTGGGTGGAATCTCTGAAGCGTCCAAAATGCCCAACCTACCACTAGTGCCCGCTCCAATGTAAAATAAACGACCTCCCTTTTCAAAGCGCTTTGCGGTTTCTTCCACCACTTGGGCCACATTGGGCAAAACCTGCTCCACGGCATGGGCCACTTTCTTATCCTCATTATTGATGTTGGCCACGATCTCCAACGCATCCATCTCCTCCAGTCGGTCGTACAAAGACGGTTTCTCCGTTATCTTAATGTGTTTTTCCACCACTACTACAATAATTGTATGTTCATATTCTTAAAGGCATCGAGCTTTTTGTCCCAAGGTTCCAGTTCGGTCACCATGGTACTGATCACATTCAAATCACAGGTCTTGAAACGATGCTGGGAATTCAATTTTTCCGATATGCACAAAAGTACCGTTTTCTTGGAAGCATTGATCACCGCCTTTTTTGTCTGTACCACTTCCCAATCAAACTCGGTCAACCCAAACTCCGCGTCCACATATCCGGTCCCGATGAAGCTATAATCCACTTTTATCTGTGCCAGTGCATTTATGGTATTGGATCCCACGGCAATCTGTGAATCCCTGGAAAGTGTGCCCCCAATAAATATGGTTTCCACATTGGGCTTACCTAACAATTCCATGGCCACGGGAAGACTAAGGGTAAAACAGGTAAGCTTGATGTTGGTCGGCAACAATCTGGCCAATTCCAGGCAAGTGGTCCCTCCATCGATCAAAATCACACTGTTATTTCTTAGCAATGTTGACGCCTTTTTGGCGATGCTCACTTTCTTATCCAGGGCATAAACGTTACTCCTGGCAGGACTATGGTTGACAAAACCCAATGATACCGCTCCGCCGTGCACCTTTGTCAACAGATTCTCCGCATCCAATTCCTTGACGTCCCTCCTGACCGTATCAATGGACACATCCAGTTTTTCCGCCAAATCCGTCAATAGCACCCTGTTGTGGAGTTCCACTTCATTTAGGATGGCATGTTGTCGTTCTTCCTTGAGCATCAAATTCTTGTTTGGGTTCAAAATCAAAAGTAGAAAACAATTCCAGATTATGCCGTTTACTTTCAAACCAATGTTAACTTTTGATTAAAAAAGCATAAAACAGCAAATATATTGCAAAAAACAGCAAAATTAAATTATATTTGTCGAGTTTTAAACTCTTAATCCCGACAAAACATGCAAGAATTGGTCAAAAACCCCTTAAAACACGAGCCCATAGATGCAGAAACCGTAAAGTTTGAAAAGGTAAACACCCATATTTATCAAGATTCGGAAAGTGCATCATGGTATGTTGCCAATGAAATTGCCGGCCTCATCAAACAAAAGCAAGAACAAGGCAAAAAAGCAGTGCTTGGCTTGGCCACTGGATCCACCCCCACAAAAGTGTACGATTACTTGGTACAGTTTTACAAAGAAGGTAGGTTGAGCTTCAAAAACGTGGTCACCTTCAATTTGGACGAATACTTTCCGATGGATCCAACTTCCATCCACAGCTATAAGCGTTTCATGAACGAACACCTATTTGACCATATCGACATTGAACCTTACAACATCCATATCCCAGACGGAAGCCTGTCCAAAGATGATGTCAGGAAATATTGTGCAGACTACGAGGAAAAAATCCAAAATGTTGGGGGAATCGACATCCAAATTTTGGGGATCGGTAGAACCGGGCATATCGGGTTCAACGAACCTGGATCCTCGCTGAACTCCAAAACACGATTGGTACGTTTGGATAGGGTTACCCGTTTGGATGCCGCCAGTGATTTCTTCGGGGAAGAAAATGTTCCCAAAAGAGCTATTACCATGGGGGTAGGGACCATCATGGGAGCCAAAAAAATCATCTTGATGGCTTGGGGAGAAGGAAAATCAAACATTATACACCAAGCGGTTGAGGGCAAAATCAAAGAGTCTGTACCGGCTACTTTCCTACAACACCATGAGAATTGTGATTTTGTAGTGGATAGCGCCGCAGCTTCCAACCTGACCAGGATAAAGACGCCATGGCTGGTTACGGAATGTGAATGGAACGACAAACTCATCAAAAGTGCCACCATCTGGCTTTCCGAAAAATTGGGCAAGGCCATTTTGAAATTGACCAACGAGGATTACAACGAATATGGAATGGGCAATCTGATCGCGGAAATCGGTTCTGCCGAACAAATCAACCTTAATGTGTTCAATGAACTGCAACGCACCATTACGGGTTGGCCTGGAGGAAAACCCAATGCGGATGATAGCCAAAGACCTGAGAGAGCGGAACCATACCCAAAAACCTCGCTCATCTTTAGTCCACACCCTGATGATGACGTTATTTCCATGGGAGGTACTTTGCTTAGACTAGTAGACCAAGGGCATCACGTGCACGTAGCGTACCAAACTTCAGGAAACATCGCAGTGTTTGATGATGAGGTAATCCGCTTTTTGGATTTCGCGACCGATATTCAAAGAGAGAACAAAGAGCTTAAAAAGAAATTCAAGGAGGTACGTGAGTTCTTGGCCAACAAGAAACCCGGTGATGTGGACAGCCCTGAGGTGCAACAATTTAAAGGGCTCATCAGAAAAGGAGAAGCCTTGGCAGCCTGTAGATATTGCGGGGTGAAAGAAGATAATGCACACTTCCTCAACCTTCCTTTCTACGAAACCGGAGCGGTCAGAAAAAAACCCTTGTCCGATGAGGATATTCAGATTACTTACGATTTGTTGAACAGATTGAAACCCCATCAAATTTTTGCCGCAGGGGACCTTTCCGACCCTCATGGCACACACAGGGTCTGTTTGGAAAGTGTTTTTAGGGCCTTGCAAAAGTTGAAGGATGATAGGGTGGATTGGATCAGAAATTGTTATGTATGGTTATATAGGGGCGCTTGGCAGGAATGGGACATTGCCGATATGGAAATGGCCATCCCGATTGGACCCAAGGACATGGCCAGAAAGAAGAATGCCATCTTTAAACACCAATCCCAAAAGGATAGCGCCATGTTCCCCGGTAATGATGAAAGGGAGTTTTGGCAGCGTGCAGAGCAAAGGAACAAAGAAACCGCCAACCGATACAATGCATTGGGTATGGCCGAATACGAAGCCATGGAAGGCTTTGTACGATACCATTTCTAATCTTGCACAATAGATTGATTTTATTTAAAAAGGCCTACATTTAGTACATCGTAGGCCTTTTTTATTCGCCTTTATGAGAAGAATTCTTTATTTAATTCCTTTTATCTTCCTTTTGTCCTGTGCAACGACTAAGGTGCCCAAAGAAGAATTTAGGGGGGTATGGATCGCCACCGTGGCCAATATTGACTGGCCTAAACACCCAGAAGATGATGTTGAGAAGAAAAAAAAGGACTTCATTGCCATACTGGATTTTTATAAGAAACTAAATTTCAACGCAGCCATAGTCCAAGTGCGAACAGCCGGAGATGCACTTTACCAAACAGACCTTGCCCCGTGGTCCAAATACCTTTCAGGGAAGGAAGGTGAAGCTCCAAAAGGATTTGACCATCCCTTAAAATGGATGATCGAAGAGACCCACAAACATGACATGGAATTCCATGCTTGGTTGAATCCATATCGGGCCACGGTAAATTTGGACACCACCGTCTTGGCCAAAACCCACGATTTTTACCTACATCCCGATTGGATGTTGAAATACGGACAAAAATACTACTACAATCCAGGACTGCCAGAAGTTCGAAACAAATTCAATCAGATCATAAAGGAACTGGTTTCGAATTATGACGTGGATGCCATCCATTTTGATGATTATTTCTATCCTTATAAGGTGGAAGGGAAAGTTTTCAAGGATTCCGTCACCTATGCCCAATATGGCCTCCCCAGACAGACCTTGGAAGATTGGCGGAGAAGCAATGTGGACTCTTTGGTGAGCATGGTCCACAAAACCATCAAAACAACAAAACCCTGGGTGCAGTTCGGCATTAGTCCGTTTGGGGTATGGAAAAACCGTAGCACGGACCCCAAGGGTTCGGATACCCAAGCAGGCCAGACCACCTATGAAGATCTTTACGCCGACCCCCTCCTTTGGGTCCAAAAAGGGTGGTTGGACTATTTGGCTCCCCAAGTATATTGGAGCATGGATTTTTCTGTTGCTTCTCACAAAAAAATCACTTCGTGGTGGAACAATGCCACGCCCAACACCCATCTGTACATAGGGAATGGTGCCTATAAAATCAAAAATAACAGCGACAAAGCCTGGACCAAAAACAACGAAATCCCCAAACAGCTCAAATTCTCAAGAAATTTGGATCATGTGAACGGAAATATCTTTTTCAGTGCCAAATCATTGATGGGCACCCATGAAAAAGTCAACCAAAAACTGGAGAAGAAATTTTACAGGTATCCATCAAACAACCCCGGTCCCTTAAATAAAATTAAGCGAACCGTTCCATTACCTGCCATTGTATCCGCCAAAAACCAAAATGACCAATTGGACATCTGTATTTCCCATACTGATAGCATTCCCAGGTTTCTGAATTTTTACGAAATCCATGGTGATAAACGCAAACTTATCGCAAAGGCATATCTTTCAGAAAGTAAAAAATCGGAATGTTATCAGATTGAAATGTCAAAAAAACAATCCAAAAAGAGTTTGGGAATCACCATTATGGACACCTACGGAAATGAAAGTACCCTACAAACCCTCAACCTAATACCGAATTGATCATGCAGGATATGCTTGTGCGCCTTTTGGACCTACCCGATATCACCAAAGCAGAAAAACAGCTTTTGGAAAAGGAACATATCGTGTTCAGAAAGCCCATCCCTCCAGAAAAAAGCATTGTGGTAAATTGGGTGCGGGAAAATTTCAGTGTCAACTGGGCCGATGAGACTGCTGCGGCATTCTCCAACCTTCCCACAACCTGTTTTATCGCGCAAAAGGAACAATCCATTTTGGGCTTCGCCTGTTTTGAAAGTACGGCCAAGAATTTTTTCGGGCCAACAGGGGTGCTTCCTTCGGAACGAGGAAAGGATATTGGCAAGGTGTTGCTTGTAAAATCCTTAATGGCCTTGCATGAAATGGGCTATGCCTATGCCATCATTGGAGGGGTCGGTCCAGCAACCTATTACGAAAAAACGGTGGGTGCCAAAATCATAGAGAAATCCGAGAGGAGCATTTATCAAAACCTATTAAAACATCCCAAATGAATGTAGCGCCGAAAGACAAAAATGCCTGGCTTTGGATTCCCTTCCTGTATTTTACACAAGGAATCCCCTATATTTTAGTGGTGACCGTTTCCGTGATCATGTACAAGCGGTTGGGGATTGGCAATGCGGAAATAGGTCTATACACCAGTTGGTTGTACCTGCCTTGGGTCATCAAACCGTTATGGAGCCCTATTGTAGATCTTAACGGCACCAAACGCAAATGGTTTTTGATGATGCAACTGGTCATTT
Source organism: Flagellimonas aequoris (assembly GCF_003584165.1). Classification (GTDB taxonomy): domain Bacteria; phylum Bacteroidota; class Bacteroidia; order Flavobacteriales; family Flavobacteriaceae; genus Flagellimonas; species Flagellimonas aequoris. The sequence goes on from NZ_QXFJ01000027.1 coordinate 45,363, forward strand.
CCTTGGCCTTTTTGGGAATCGGTCTCTTTATGGGGTCCAATTCCTTTTTCACCATTACCCTCGCCTTTTTTTGGATGGCCGCCTTTGCTTCGGCCACCAACGACATTGCTTCCGATGGCTATTACATGATCGGGCTTACCCAGAAAAAACAATCCTTTTTTATTGGCTTGAGGAGCACTTTTTATCGCCTGGCCATGATTACCGGACAGGGACTCCTCGTCATCTTTGCAGGTTACCTGGAAAACAAATATGGGGACAATACCAAAGCGTGGTCCCTTACTATGATCAGTGCTTCCGTTTTAATGTTGGTCCTGACCATTTCCAATTTCTTCACCACTCCAAAGTTTGAGGGATCTTCCAGTGAAAAAGAAGCCAAACCAGTCGGGTTTTTGGAAGTTTTCACCTCCTTTTTCCAAAAAAAACAGATCGGTTGGGGACTGCTGTTCATACTAACCTACCGATTGGGCGAATCGCAATTGGTAAAAATGGCCTCGCCTTTTCTTTTGGACAAATGGGAAGTGGGCGGTCTTGCCTATTCCACGGAAGCCGTGGGTACCATTTATGGAACGGTGGGCATCATTATGCTTTCTTTGGGCGGGATCGTTGGAGGTATTTTAATCTCACGGGATGGCCTTAAAAAATGGATGCTCCCCATGTTGTTGGCCCTTAACCTTCCCAACTCACTGTACGCCCTGTTAGCTATTACCCAAAGCACCAGTATTTATGCTGTGGTAGGCACGGTAATCTTGGAGCAATTTGGTTATGGATTTGGCTTTGCCGCATTTATGATGTATCTCATATACGTGGCCGATGGGGCTTCCAAAACCTCCCACTATGCCATTGCCACCGGATTTATGGCTCTTGGGATGATGTTGCCCGGAATGCTCAGCGGCTATATTCAGGAATGGTTGGGCTACGATGGATTTTTCATTTGGGTGGTCATCGCTGCCGTTCCGGCATTCATTGTATTGAGATATTTGGATTACCCCGCCGATTACGGCAAAAAAACCGTGGAAACTGATGAATAAAGTTCATTTGCCCCCAAAAGACCAGCTTACGTTGTCCCAAAAAGTGGGGCAACTGTTCATGCCCGCTGTCTTTATCAACGATACCGAGGAGGAAGTCCAAAAAATGGAGCTACTTATCTCGGAACACCATATTGGGTCCATTTGTTTTTTCCATAGCCGTGCCAGTGCGGCCACCAATTTTGAGGGCAAGAAGAAGGTAGTCCACAATGAGAAAAGTTACGACCGTTTAAAGCAGCTCATCGCCCGATACCAAAAAGCGGCCAAAATCCCGCTTTTGATTGCCATTGATGCGGAATGGGGATTGGCCATGCGCATTGAAAATACGCCACAATACCCCTATGCCATTACTTTGGGAGCCTTAAAAAATGGCAACGACCTCATCCATCAAATTGGCAAAGCCATTGGTTCCGATTGCCTAAATGCTGGCATCCATTGGAATCTGGCACCAGTGGTGGACATCAATAACAATCCTGAAAATCCAGTAATCGGTTATCGTTCTTTTGGGGATGACAAGGAAGATGTTTTTACCAAAGCCCAAGCTTTCACTAGAGGAATGTCCGATTCCGGAATTTTAAACTCCATCAAGCATTTCCCAGGTCACGGGGACACAGCAACCGATTCCCATTTAGGATTGCCCGTGATCGATAAGTCCTTGCAGGAATTAAAAGAAAACGAGCTCTTTCCCTTCCAACAATTGATACAAAAAGGTGTCGATTCGGTTATGGTCGGACATTTGCTACTTCCGCAATTGGATAACGAGGGACCTGCGACCACTTCCCACAAAATCATATCCAATTTGTTACGGGAGCAAATGGGTTTTGAGGGTGTTATCATTTCCGATGCACTGAACATGCATGCCGTATCCAAAACCTTTAGCAAGAAAGGGGATTTGGAAGCCAAGGCCTTTGCTGCTGGAATGGATGTCCTCTGTTTTAGTGAAAATGTGAATGAAGGCATTCAGACCATCTTAAAACAGGAAAAATCAGAACGAATTGAAGAAAGCTTCCATCGGATCTGGAAGTTGAAGGAAAAAGCATTCTCCAACACAACAGCAACCGAAGGTCTTGGTTGGGAAACCGCCGCCTCCATCAATGCGGATGTGGCCCAGAATTGCATAACCGAACTATACGGGTCACCAAGTTCCTGCAGAGCATTAAAGACGTCTCCATTTCTCAACCTATCCCTCAGCAACGACAAAAAGAACCTCTTTTCCCAAGGATTGCAGGACGCTTATGGTTCGATGGCTTTGGATATTGCCTGGGGTCTGGATCAAATCAATGTCCAAATTGCAGAACATGAAAATATAGTCTTAGCTATTTTCCCTCCTGCCGTGAAACCTAAAAACCTGTTCGGTTTTGATGAAAAGGTACTGGAAACCATCAAATCGTGGATCGCAAATAAAAACGTGCTCCTCTATTTGTTTGGAAATCCTTATGTATTGGACATTTTAGGGTTGAGGGGCAACTCCAACATCGTTTTGGTGTATCAGGATTTTACAGAATTCCAGGAAGTGGCTTTGCAACATTTCATGGGAAAAGTTCCTGCCAAAGGGTCGCTTCCCATCCAACTTAAAACTTTTGGTCTATGAGCATGTACAAAGTATTGGGATTAATGTCAGGCACTTCTTTGGATGGACTCGACATGGCCTATTGCCACATTTGGGAGGAAGACGGTCATTGGTATTTTTCCATAAAACAGACCAAGGATGTATCGTATTCCGATGAGATGAGGGAATATCTCAAGAACGCCATTTACCTGTCCGATATGGATCATGCACAATTGCATAAAAACTATGGCATATGGCTAGGGGAACAATCCAAACTTTTTATTGACGAGCTGGCGGAAGAAATTGATTTTATTGCCAGCCACGGACACACTTCGCATCATCGGCCGGAAGAAGGGATAACGTTTCAATTGGGCGATGGACAACTCCTGGCCAACACCAGTGGCAAACAAGTGGTGTGCGATTTCCGTACCAAAGATGTGTCCCTAAAGGGACAAGGCGCACCCTTGGTGCCTATCGGAGATCGGCTTTTGTTCCATGAGTTTGATTTTTGCTTGAATTTGGGCGGTATCAGTAATATATCCTTTGAAAAGAACGGTGAACGTATTGCCTATGATATCGGTATGGCCAATATGCCCTTGAACTACATCACCCATAAAATGGGCCTGCCCTATGACGAGAATGGAAATTTGGCCCGTTCCGGAAAATTGGACCATGGCTTATTACAGAAGTTGAACCGTTTGGAATACTACCGTTTGCCCTACCCCAAATCCACAGGCTATGAATGGTTTACAGAAAAAGTGATCCCCTTGATCGATGCTTCTGCAAGTACAAACATTGATTTATTGCACACCCTGACACACCACAATTGCGAGCAGATTGCCTTTTCGGCACACAAATACAGTAGCAAACCCCAAAACAAATTGTTAGCTACAGGGGGCGGTGCCCTAAATCATTTTTTTATGGATATCCTTCAAGAAAAATTGGGACCCGATATTGAAGTGGTCATACCCACTAAGACCCTTATTGCTTATAAAGAAGCATTGGTGTTCGCATTGATGGGCGTTCTCCGTTTAGAAGGCAAAACCAATGTACTAAAATCTGTTACCGGAGCCACGTCGGATTCCTGTAGCGGAGAAGTTTTCTTTCCCCAAGGGGATTAATCAAACCGTTGCCACCTTTTTCTTGGGTCTGTGCACCAAAAGAAAAATGGCAAGCGCACATAGACCACAAATGGCCAATCCCGCGAACAAAGGCCAAACACTGTCTTTTACAAATTCTCCGATAAATGTGGCAATGGGAATTGACAATACCGTGGAGATAAATCCATTTATGGCTGCCCCAATACCTGCAATATGACCAACAGGTTCCATGGCAATGGACCTGAAATTCCCCCACATAAACCCTAAACAGAAAAATTGTACGGACAAAAAGCCTACCAGCACATAAATATTGGGGTTCGGAGAATTCAAAAACATAATGGTATAGGTAATCGCCACCAAACAGAAAACAATAGTGGCCATCAACGATAGTTTTCGCATCCCAAAACGCATGACCAAAGTACCGTTCAAAAAAGTGGACAATCCAATAGAAATGGCCAATCCAGCAAAAATGTAAGGAAACATCTCCTTTAGCGCATATTGATCTTCAAAAATATGTTGGGCCGAACTCAGATACACCAAAAAAGCCCCGGTTACCAAACCAGAGGTTAGAGTAAACGCCACCGTTTCCTTGTACCGGAAAAACTCCCGCAACCCATCGATGAACACGTGGCTTGTAAATGGGATTTTATATTCGGGGTGTAAGGTTTCCTTTTGTCGCTTCCAAAACCAAAAGGACACCACCAGTACAAAGAACATTTGAACATAGAAAATAGCTTGCCATCCTGCTGCATCCAATATCAACTTACCAATGGCAGGTGCCACTACGGGAACCAAGATAAAAAATGCCACTACAAAAGACATGACTTTGGCCATATAGTCTCCCTCATAGGTGTCTCGGATGATAGAGATTGCAATGGTACGCGGTGCCGAAAGGCCTATTCCCTGTAAAATTCTTCCAACGACCATAATCTCAAGGGAAGGTGCCACCAAACAAATGACGCTCGCCATCAAAAAAATGGTAAAGCCTACATACACCACAGGTTTCCTGCCAAAGCTATCGGAAATAGGGCCAAAAAATAATTGTCCAACTCCAAGTCCCAAAAAAATCATGGTGACCAACAATTGGTTGTCCGTAGAGTCATAACTTTTGATTGCTTCCCCAATGTTGGAAATGGCAGGTAGAATAGCATCAATGGCCAAGGCTACGATGGACATCAATGCAGCCATTAGGGCTACAAATTCAAAGTTGGGTTTTTGGGCTGTTTTTTGCATGGTGCAAAAATAGGCATACCCTTTGGACGAATAAAGCTTTTAGGAAAGGTTTAATGTAATGGAAACACATCTACACAATAGTTTATAGATTTAAGTCATTTTGCTTGGTTTCAATAACAATCATTAATCCATAAAGACCACCATACAATTGGGATAATCTTATCTTTAAATGGTAAATCATAAAAAGTAATGGGAAAATTAAAAACTTTGGTCGTGGGTTGTGGCAACATGGGAACCTCCCATGCTCGGGCCTATCACCAATTGGATGGGTTTGAAATCGTGGGATTGGTCAGCCGCGGGGAAGAAAGTAGGGAACGTCTTTCCAATGAATTGGGAAGAGTTGCCACCTTTTCCGATTATACCCACGCCTTGGAAGTCACAAAGCCTGATGTGGTTTCCATCAACACTTATCCCGACACCCACTTTAATTATGTAAAAATAGCCTTGGAGGCCAATGCCCATGTTTTTGTGGAAAAACCACTCGCCCTTACTGTGGAAGAAGCCCAAACCTTAGTGGATTTAGCGAAAAAAAAGGGCAAGAAAATGGTAGTGGGCTATATTTTAAGGGTACACCCTACCTGGGCCAAGTTTACCCGAATGGCCCAAACCCTGGGAAAACCTTTGGTCATGCGAATGAACCTGAACCAACAGAGTTCCGGAAGCCATTGGTATACCCACAAACAACTCATGAAATCCATGTCTCCCATTGTGGATTGTGGTGTACATTATGTTGATGTCATGTGTTCCATGACACGTTCTAACCCAGTAAGTGTCTCTGCTATTGGGGCAAGATTATCCAATGAGATTGATGCCGACATGTACAACTATGGACAATTACAAGTCCGGTTTGAAGACGGTTCCGTAGGATGGTACGAAGCTGGTTGGGGACCCATGATGAGCGAAACTGCTTTTTTCATCAAAGATGTGATCGGACCAAACGGATCTGTTTCCATAAGTGACTTAAACAAAGGAGCCTCCGATGATGTTGAAGGTCATTCCAAAACGGGCAGTTTAAAATTGCATCATAGCAAATTGGATACAGAGGGCCACTTCACAAAAAAAGATGAAATCATCAGTACGGAAGATGAGCCCGACCACGATGGCCTGTGTTTGTTGGAACAAGAGTATTTTCTCAACGCTATTGTCAATAATGTGGACTTAACCCATCATTTGAACGACGCCATCAATAGCCTAAAAATTGTTTTGGCGGCAGATGCATCCGTTAGGACGGGAAAGACCATAGATTTGTAGGAAGTTTGTCAGGTCGAGCGAAGTAGTTATCGTATCTTAAAACTTCACTATGTTTGGTGTCAGGTCGAGCGCAGTCGAGACCCGCCCAAATCATGAACCTATATTATGTTTACATACTAAAATGTGCCGATGGACTAACTTACACTGGCATCACGGATGACTTGAACCGTAGGTTTAAAGAACATCAAGACGGTTTGAATAGCTCTGCATTTACTTTTCGAAGAAGACCTGTACAACTTATTTTTCAACAAGAATTCAATGATGTATTGCAAGCCATTTATTTTGAAAAGAAAATTAAAAAATGGAGCGCAAAAAAGAAGCTGGCCTTGGCAAATGGAAACTTTGATCTAATACAGATATTGGCCGAATGTAGAAATGCTTCGCACTACAAGTATAATCCTGACCAAGACTGAGGTCTCGACTGCGCTCGACCAGACAATTTTGAGCCAATTGTTATAAGGTATACGTGGGAATTGGTGAAATTCGTGTCAAACCCCTTTACCTTTTATACATAAAATAGATTCTTCGCTTTGCTCAGAATGACTTATGCAAACCAGAACCTTTTACAAAGGAATATTCCCGTGTTTCCGTTTAGGTGGTTCCACATGTTTTTTCTCCAGCATGGCAAAAGCCTTCAAAAGTTTGCGCCTTGTATCTTGGGGAAGTATCACCTCATCAATAAAACCACGTCGTGCCGCTCTATACGGATTGGCAAATTTCTCGGCATATTCGGTTTCCTTTTCTTTTAATTTGGCCTCTGGGTCATCCGCCTCGGCGATTTCGCGTCTAAAAATAATCTCACTCGCACCTTTGGCACCCATTACGGCAATCTCGGCACTGGGCCAAGCAAAGTTAAAATCGGCACCAATGTGTTTGGAGTTCATCACATCATACGCGCCACCATAAGCTTTACGCGTTATGACAGTTACACGAGGCACTGTAGCTTCGCTTAAGGCATATAGCAACTTGGCCCCATGCATGATAATGCCACTCCACTCCTGATCGGTACCTGGCAAGAACCCAGGTACATCCACCAAAACCAATAAAGGGATGTTGAACGCATCACAAAATCTAGTAAAACGTGCTGCCTTTCTGGAGCTTTTCACCCCCAAAACCCCCGCCAAAAACATGGGCTGGTTGGCAATGATACCAATGCTCCGGCCTCCCAATCGGGCAAAACCCGTAATGATGTTCTCCGCATAATCCTTATGGATTTCATAAAACGTATCCGAATCGATGATTCCTTTGATTACATCGTGCATATCATAAGGCTTGTTGGGGTTATCGGGAACAATGCCACAGAGTTCTTCCCTTATTTCATCCCCGACAACATAAGGTTTCAACTCGGGGAGTTGGGTATTATTCTGTGGAAGATAATCCAACAATTTTTTAATATCTTCCAAGCAAGCTGCATCGTTTGCGGAAGTCTTGTGGGCCACTCCAGATTTGATGGCATGCGTGCTGGCTCCACCCAATTCCTCAGAGGTCACTTCTTCATTGGTAACGGTTTTTACCACATTTGGACCGGTCACGAACATATAACTGGTTTCTTCCACCATGATGATAAAATCCGTCATGGCAGGGGAATACACTGCTCCTCCGGCACAGGGGCCCATAATGGCAGAAATCTGAGGGATTACACCTGAGGCCTGCACGTTTCGATAAAAAATATCGGCATAACCGCCTAATGATCGCACTCCTTCCTGGATTCTAGCCCCACCAGAATCATTCAATCCGATGACAGGAGCTCCGACCTTCATGGCCAAATCCATCACCTTACAAATTTTCTCTGCATGGGTCTCGGAAAGGGCACCACCAAACACGGTAAAATCCTGTGCATATACATAGACCAGTCTTCCGTTTACGGTTCCATATCCGGTTACCACTCCATCGCCATAATAGATTTCTTTGTCCATGCCGAAATCCTTGGTGCGATGGGTGACCAAAATACCCATTTCTTCAAAAGAGCCTTCGTCCAGCAAGTAAAGAACTCGCTCCCGAGCGGTCAATTTTTTCTTTTGATGCTGCTTTTCTATTCTCTTGATACCGCCACCCAAGTGGGCTTCGGTAATTTTTTCCTGTAGTGTCTTTATCTTGGAATCCATAGGGTTCAATTTGAAGGTAATCTCACTATATTTTTATCTTCCAAATACTGCTGAAGCGCCACTAAAGCAGCTATCTCAGCATGTTTGGAGTTTTCCTCGTGAATCTTGTCCGGGGAATAATAGTTTTTTACAAAATGGGTGTCAAAATTTCCGGAACGGAAGGCTTCATGTGCAAATACAAAACTGCCGAAAGGCAAAGTTGTCTGCACCCCTTTTACTTTGTAATGGTTGATGGCTTCCAACATCAATTCAATGGCTTCCTCTCGGGTCTTACCATAAGCAATCAACTTGGACAGCATGGGGTCGTAATAGATGGGAATGTCCATACCTTCCTCAAAACCATTGTCTACCCGGACGCCTTCTCCAACAGGAAGTTTATACGTTTCCAAATTCCCAACGCTGGGCAAGAAATCATTTAAAGGATCTTCTGCATACACCCGAAGCTCCACGGCATGACCATGAATGGAAAGGTCTTCCTGTTTCATGGGTAAAGCCTCTCCCCTTGCTATTTTGATCTGCAATTCCACCAAATCCACGCCCGTAATCATTTCGGTAACAGGATGTTCCACTTGCAAACGGGTGTTCATTTCCAAAAAGTAGTAGTTGTGGTCGGCATCCATCAAAAACTCCACGGTTCCCGCTCCAATATAGTCACAGGCTTGAGCCACCTTGGTAGCCGCAATGCCCATCTCTTTTCTCTTTTCTGGAGTTAAAATAGAGGATGGTGCTTCTTCCACTACTTTTTGATGGCGACGTTGCACACTGCATTCCCGTTCGAAGAAGTGCAGCACATTTCCGTGCGTATCGGCCATGACCTGCACCTCTATATGCCTTGGTGATTTTACATATTTCTCCACAAAAACGGAACCGTCCCCAAAAGCCGAAGTTGCCTCACTGATGGCACGTTTCATTCCGGATTCCAAGTCTTCTTCTCGCTCCACAATACGCATACCTTTACCTCCACCTCCGGCAGAGGCCTTTATTAAGATCGGATACCCCACTTCATTGGCAATTTCATGGGCCTTGGCCACATCGGTAATGGCCTCATCAATCCCCGGCACCATGGGAATGTTGTACGCTTTTACGGCTTCCTTGGCCGCCAATTTGCTTCCCATCATCCGAATAGCCTTGCTTTTGGGACCAATAAACGTAATTCCACTCTTTTCAACGGCTTCGGCAAAATCAGCATTTTCACTCAAGAAACCATATCCAGGGTGAATCCCATCCACATGGAGTTGTTTGGCCACCTCAATAATCTTGTCACCACACAGGTACGATTGGTTGGATGGAGCTTCGCCGATGCAAACGGCCTCGTCCGCAAATTGCACATGTGGAGCATTCCTATCCACCGTGGAATAGACCGCCACGGTACGGATTCCCATTTTTTTTGCGGTCTTCATCACACGGACCGCAATTTCGCCACGATTGGCAATCAATATTTTTTTCATGATATCTTATTGAAATTCAATCAACAATTGTTTTTTGTCAACTGCATCTCCCTTCTTGACGGCTATTTTTTTGATGACCCCATTACGAGGCGAAGTGATGATGTTTTCCATCTTCATGGCTTCTAAGATCACCAATTGATCTTCCTCTTTCACCTCTTGCCCTTCGTTGACCAAAATATCCAAGATCAATCCTGGCATAGGCGCCTCAATGGAATCGATGTTCTTGTTGGAATTGGTAGCAAAGCCCATTTTCTCAATGAGTTCATCCAAAGGAGTGCTGATCAAGGCTTGATGTTCACTGCCATTGATGCCGATGGTGTACATTCCACTGCAAAAATCGGCGGCCAAAATCTCAATGTGGTAGGAGATGCCATCCTTCAACAAGTGATAGGCGTTTTCGCCAGTTTTTATCAAATCCAAGGAGGAAATTTGGTCTTTGGAAAGTTTAAAGTCAAAGTCGGCATCAACCTTGACCGAATAAGAGTTATCCATAAAAAGTGTTTCCATAGGTTACCCTGATAAAGATAAGATTAATGCATTAGAATGCCACAAAGCTACCAGCATTAAGTTTGAATGGTTATGACTTTGGTCATTATTTAATTGATAAATGGTAACTAATTATGTAACGTTTTAAACCAAGGGCAGATCTAATCAATTGCTTATTTTTGGTACCAAAATTAAAAGTATGCTGATCTTAGGGATTGCCGGGGGCACTGGTTGTGGTAAAACCACCGTGGTCAACCAAATTGTTGACCAACTTCCCAAAAATGAAGTGGGGGTCATATCCCAGGATTCCTATTATAACGACCTATCCCATATGGATCGGCAGGAAAGGGCAAAAATCAATTTTGATCATCCGAATTCCATCGATTTTGATCTGCTCATTGACCATATTGAGCAATTACGAGAAGGCAAGACCATCGACACGCCTATTTATTCTTTTGTGGAGGAAACACGGTTGCAGGAAACCATACCTACTCCACCTAGAAAAGTGATGATTGTGGAAGGTATTCTGGTCTTGAGCAACCCCAGGCTGCGAGATATGTTCGACATCAAGATTTTTGTGCATGCCGATTCCGATGAGCGTTTGATCCGCAGGTTGCAAAGGGACATCAGGGAACGTGGCCATGATCTTGACAAGGTTTTGACACGCTATCAAACTGCGGTAAAACCCATGCACGAACAGTTCATTGAACCATCAAAGGAGTTTGCGGACATCATCATCCCGAACAACCATTACAATACGGTGGCCGTGGATATGGTACGTACCATCATCAACAATAAATTGACATAACCATGGGTCTCAAGGAACTCAAACAGAAAAAATGGTTTAAGATGATGACGAACACGTACATCCTTGTGTTGACCATTTTTGTGATTTGGATGGCCTTTTTTGATACCAATTCCCTATTGATCCATTTGGAACTGAGGGACGAAATCCAAAAACTGGAAAAACAAAAGGAGTTTTTGAAGGGGGAAATTGCCAAGGACCAGGAAATTCTGGAAAAAATGTCGGATGAAAAGGAAATCGAGAAGCTTGCCCGGGAAAAATATTACATGAAAAAAGATAAGGAAGAAATCTTTTTAATTGAATACGAAGACAGCATAAAGAACAAACAAGATGAGTAACACTGGCCTATTTGATGGGTTTCCTGAAGTTTCCGCCAAACAATGGAAACAAAAGATCCAATACGACCTAAAAGGTGCCGACTACAACGAAGCCTTGGTATGGGAATCCTTGGAGGGAATCAAGGTGAAGCCCTTTTACAACCACGAGGACGTTGAGGGCATTCCTACCTTTTCGATTGGTAAGGGGCATCCTTGGACCATTGCCCAAACCATTTACGCAGGTGATGCCAAAAAGGCCAATGGTAAGGCACGGGAAATCCTTCAAAAGGGAGTGGAAAGCTTGATTTTTACTGTTCCAAACGAAGGGACCGATTTTAATGTACTACTCTCCGAAATCGATTTAGCAAGTGTTCCGATCCATTTTCATTTTGAGTTTTTGGCTGTGGAACCTATCCAAAAGTTATTGGCGGCCACAAAAGGTCACCAAGCCCCTATCCATCTGTATATCGACTTGATTGGTCATCTGGCCAAAGATGGCAATTGGTTCCATAATTTGGAGACTGACCATAAAATTTTGGAAGAGATTGTCCGATTGACCCAATCTGACGCCAAAGTATCTGTGGTGGGGGTAGACCTGTCACTTTATCAAAATGCAGGGGCCAACATGGTACAACAATTGGCCTATGGGTTGGCGCACGCACACGAATATCTGAACCATTTTGCAAATGTCAACTCGAGCGTAGTCGAGAAGTCATTCCCCATCACCTTCAAAGTGGCTGTGGGTAGCAACTATTTCTTTGAAATAGCCAAGTTAAAGGCCTTACGTTGGCTTTGGAAAACCGTAGCGATGGAATATGGCATCCAGAACGATTGCCATATCTTGGCCGTTCCATCCAAGCGTAACAAAACGTTGTACGATTACAATGTGAACATGTTACGAACCACCTCAGAATGCATGTCGGCCGTTTTGGGAGGAGCGGATACGGTATGCAATATGCCCTACGATGCCATTTATCACAAGGACAATGCCTTTGGCGAACGCATTGCCAGAAACCAATTGTTGTTATTAAAGGAAGAAGGGTATTTCAACGAAGCTGCTGAAATCTCGGAAGGCACCTATTACATTGAATCGTTGACGAAGCAATTGGCGGAAAAAGCCTTGGCGCTTTTCAAACAGTTGGAAGCTTCCGGAGGATTTTTGGATGCGTTGAAAAAAGGGACCATCCAACAAAAAATCAAGGAAAGTGCCGCCAAAGAGCAAGAACTGTTTGATGAAGGCAAAATCATATCATTGGGCACCAACAAGTACCAAAACTCACAGGACCGCATGAAGGATGACCTGGAATTGTATCCTTTCATAAAGACCCTGCCCAGAAAGACCATCATTGTGCCCATTATAGAAAAGCGATTGGCGGAAGCTACCGAACAAGAAAGGATTAAAAATGAACAATATGGATGAGTTTTCACAAAAATACTGGTTCATCGGATTTATTCTCATCAGTATAGGTTTATTGTATTTTGTTTTTGAAGGGAAGAATCTATTTAACTGGCTACAAGACAAAGATTATATACTGGCTTCCAATTCGATAAAAAAATTTGGAGCATCAATTATTTTGATAGCCGCAGGATTAGTGCTAATTAATCAAAAACTCGGATTAATATGAGTAGAAAAGACCTTCAACAATTGGAACTTATCCAAGAGTCAAATACCAGCGAATCCCAAAACCTCGGTCACGAAAACTTCGCCGCCGGAATTTCCCCTTTTCTTAGAGGGCCCTACTCCACCATGTATGTCCGGAGACCATGGACCATCCGACAATATGCCGGGTTTTCCACCGCCGAGGAGAGCAACGCCTTTTACCGTAGAAATTTGGAAGCAGGCCAAAAAGGACTTTCGGTAGCCTTCGACCTTCCTACTCACCGGGGCTATGATTCCGACAATGACCGAGTTGTAGGAGATGTAGGCAAGGCAGGGGTAGCCATCGATTCTGTGGAGGACATGAAAATCCTTTTTGATGGCATTCCGTTGGATGAAATGTCCGTTTCCATGACCATGAACGGGGCCGTAATCCCAATCATGGCCTTTTACATTGTGGCTGCCGAGGAACAAGGCGTGCCCATGGAAAAATTGGCGGGAACCATCCAAAATGACATTCTGAAGGAATTCATGGTGCGGAACACCTACATCTATCCTCCTACCCCTTCCATGCAGATTGTGGCCGATATTTTTGAGTTTACCAGCAAAAAGATGCCCAAGTTCAACAGTATTAGTATTTCGGGCTACCACATGCACGAAGCAGGTGCCCCTGCGGCCATGGAACTGGCTTACACCTTGGCCGATGGTATCGAATACATCCGAACCGGAATCAAGGCAGGATTAAAAATTGATGAATTTGCACCGCGACTTTCCTTCTTTTGGGGTATTGGGATGAACCATTTTTCGGAAATCGCAAAAATGAGAGCGGGCCGTATGCTCTGGGCCAAATTGGTAGAACAGTTCGAGCCACAAAGTGACAAATCGCTGATGCTTCGCACCCATAGCCAGACCAGTGGTTGGAGTTTAACGGAGCAGGATCCCTTCAACAATGTGGCCAGGACCACAATCGAAGCCATGGCCGCCGCTTTTGGCGGAACCCAAAGTCTGCATACGAACGCTTTGGATGAGGCCATTGCCCTACCTACAGATTTTTCGGCAAGGATTGCCAGAAACACCCAGATTTTCCTTCAATTGGAGACCCACATCACCAAAACCGTGGATCCTTGGGCAGGTAGCCATAAAGTGGAAAAACTAACCCATGACATTGCCGAGGAAGCTTGGAAACTTATCCAAGAAGTGGAGAAATTGGGAGGTATGACCAAGGCTATCGAGGCAGGTATCCCCAAAATGCGAATCGAGGAAGCCGCGGCCAGAAAACAGGCCCGAATCGACAGTGGACAGGATGTTATCGTGGGCGTGAACAAATATCAATTGGAAAACGAGGACGACCTCCAGATTTTGGAAGTGGACAACGCCAAAGTGCGCAAACAGCAGATGGAGCGACTTCAGCAAATCAAGTCCACCAGAAATACAAAAGCGGTGGAGCAGGCCTTGGAAGAGATACGGATAGTGGCCAAAAAAGCGACCCAAAATACAGCCGACCGGGAAAATTTGCTAGCTTTAGCCGTACAAGCTGCCAAAGAACGTGCCACTTTGGGCGAAATCAGTGACGCCATGGAAAGTGCCTTTGGCCGATATAAAGCAAAAATCCAATCCTTTACCGGCGTGTATTCCAAAGAGATCAAGAACGACGAAAGTTTTGAAAAGGCCCAAAAATTGGCCGATGAATTTGCCCTACAGGAAGGGCGAAGACCTCGAATCATGGTGGCCAAAATGGGTCAGGATGGGCACGACCGTGGTGCCAAGGTAGTGGCCACTGGCTATGCCGATCTAGGCTTTGATGTAGATATCGGACCCCTTTTCCAGACCCCAGCCGAAGTGGCCAAACAGGCCGTGGAGAACGATGTACACATTTTGGGTATCTCTTCCTTGGCTGGTGGGCACAAGACATTGGTACCCGAAGTGGTACAAGAACTGAAAAAACTGGGTCGGGAAGATATTATGGTCATCGTTGGCGGTGTCATCCCAAAACAGGATTACAAGCACTTATTGGACCATGGAGCAGTGGCCGTTTTTGGACCCGGTACCAAGATTGCGGATGCAGCCATGGAAATCTTGAACATTTTGATGGATTGAACCCGCTTAACTAGCTTGTAAATACAACTTTAACTTTCTTTAACGCATAATAGCGGGTTTATTCACCCACTGTTAACAATTTACATTTTTTAGCATCTTAAATAATCGTATTTTTAGCACCTAACTTACTATGAAATGGGCAAGATTATTGCTATTGCAAACCAAAAGGGCGGTGTGGGAAAAACGACCACTACGGTAAATCTCGCGGCCTCTCTTGGTGTATTGGAAAAGAAAGTTTTATTGATCGATGCCGACCCCCAAGCCAATGCAACATCCGGCTTAGGTATCGATGTGGATTCCGTGGAGCAAGGAACCTACCAACTGCTCGAACATACGATGAGTGTGGATGAAGTCATCATTCCGACCGATTCCCCCAATGTGGACCTTATTCCGGCACATATTGACCTTGTGGCCATTGAAATCGAATTGGTGGACAAAGACAATAGGGAATATATGTTGAAGGAGGCCCTGAAAGGTCTTGGTGACCGATATGATTTTGTACTGATCGATTGTGCCCCTTCCTTGGGTCTTTTAACGTTGAACGCCCTTACCGCTGCAGATTCTGTGATGATACCCATCCAATGTGAATATTTTGCGCTTGAAGGTTTGGGAAAACTGTTGAACACCGTAAAAAGTGTCCAAAAAATACACAACAACGACCTGGATATCGAGGGCATGTTATTGACCATGTACGATTCAAGGCTACGCCTATCCAACCAAGTTGTTGAAGAAGTGAAAAAACACTTCGCGGATATGGTTTTCGATACCATCATCCAAAGAAACGTAAGGCTGAGTGAAGCACCAAGTTATGGGGAAAGCATCATAAAATACGATGCCAGCAGCAAGGGTGCCTCGAATTATCTTAACTTGGCCAACGAAATTTTGAAGAAAAACAAGGAGAAAGTTTAAATGGCGAAAGCAACAAAAAAACAGGCTTTGGGTAGAGGCCTGTCCGCTCTTTTGAAAGACCCCGAGAACGATATCCAATCGGTTTCGGACAAGAATGCGGACAAGGTCATCGGGAATGTAGTGGAATTGGATATCGAATCCATAGAGATGAACCCCTTTCAGCCGCGTTCCAATTTTAATGACGAAGCCCTTGAAGAACTGGCCAGTTCCATTCGTGAGCTCGGCATCATACAACCCATAACCGTTCGCAAGCTCGATTTCAACAAATTTCAGTTGGTTTCGGGCGAACGTAGGTACCGTGCCTCCAAGTTGGTGGGACTTACAACCATTCCAGCCTACATCCGTATTGCCAACGACCAGGAATCCTTGGAAATGGCCTTGGTGGAGAACATCCAAAGGCAGGACCTTGACCCCATTGAAATTGCACTGTCTTATCAACGCCTGATCGATGAGATTCAGATCACACAGGAAAAATTGAGTGATCGCGTGGGTAAAAAACGTTCTACCATCACCAATTATCTGAGACTATTGAAACTGCATCCGATCATTCAAACCGGAATGCGAGATGGGTTCATCAGTATGGGTCATGGCAGAGCCTTGATCAACATCGACAAGAAAAAGGACCAAATCGCCATTTACGAAAAAATTGTTTCCGATGGCCTTTCCGTTCGCGATACCGAAAGGATCGTGAAGGATTATAAGGAACCTTCGGACAATCCTGGTGTAGAAAAAAACAAGAATGGCAAGCCCGCACAAGTGCCCAGCTTTGTTTCCAACGGAATCGATGCCTTAAAAGATTATCTTTCCACCAAAGTGGATGTAACCGCATCCAGCAACGGAAAAGGAAAAATTGTGATTCCCTTCCATTCCGAGGAAGAGTTCAAGCGTATCAAAAAACTATTGACAGGTGAGTAAAAACCTTCTTTTTTGGTTCTTTTCCATATTGTTCCTTCACATTGGCTTTTCCCAGGAAAAACAAGAAAACCCGGAAAAAGAACAACCTCAGACCAAAGAAGTGGATTCCTTGACCCAAGGTTTGAACGGAGAGGGTATCACCTTTGAGGAAGTGAGCAAAAGGGAAAGCGTAAACCCTCTGGCTCCCAGTAAGGCTGCCTTTTACTCCGCTATTCTACCAGGCTTGGGGCAAATCTACAACAAGCGATACTGGAAGGCACCGATCGTGTGGGGTGCCATGGGTACGGCCATTTATGCCTATTCCTACAACAACACCGAGTATAGGAGGGCAAGAAATGCCTTTAAACGTAGGCTGGCAGGATTCACGGACGATGAATTTTATGGCGATGGAACTACACCACGTATATCAGACGATGCCCTCCAAGAAGCTCAGGAAAGCACTCAACGTGACCGAGATCTATCTTTGGTCATCACCATTGCTCTTTATGCCTTGAACATCATCGATGCCAACGTGGACGCCCACTTGAAACAATACAATGTGGATGATGATTTGGTAATCGATTTTAAACCTTATTTGGAATTGAACCCCCTGACCAACCAACCCAACTATGGAATGGCCTTGGTCGTTAAATTTTAAGAAATGAACATTGGTCTTTTTGGATATGGTAAAATGGGAAAAATGATCGAGCATATCGCTCAGGAAAGAGGCCATACCATCGTTGCCAAAATTGATGCCGGTACGGAAAATATCGATTTCAAATCAATGGACGTAGCCATCGACTTCAGTACTCCCGATGCTGCGTTTGAAAATATTACGAATTGTTTTAAAAATGGCGTTCCCGTAATCAGTGGCACTACAGGTTGGTTGTCCAATTATGCCGATGCCGTGGAACTATGCCAAAAGCATGATGGAGGGTTCATCTATGCCTCCAACTTCAGCTTGGGCGTTAATATCTTTTTTGAACTCAATGCCCATTTGGCCAGAATGATGGCCGGGTTGGAACAATACAAGGTTTCCATGGAAGAAATCCACCATACCCAAAAATTGGATGCCCCGAGTGGTACCGCCATTACCTTGGCCGAAGGAATCATCAAAAATTCTTCCTATGAAAATTGGAAGTTGCACGAAACCGCAGATAAGGCCATTACCATAAATTCCATCCGCGAAGGTATGGTACCTGGAACCCACTGTATTTCCTACGAAAGTGCCGTAGACAAAATTGAAATAAAACACGTGGCACACAATCGCGAGGGATTTGCTCTGGGAGCTGTTATCGCTGCAGAGTGGATCAAGGGAAAAACTGGAGTTTTCACCATGAAGGATGTGTTAAACCTAAGCTAAAAAACGTAACAACAATTTAGGCATCAAGTCTAACTAAGAAACTTTTATATGGACGGAATACAATGGATCATTTTCATCTTGGTCATTCAAGTCATCCACTTTTTAGGAACCTGGAGGCTATATGTAAAGGCAGGTAGAAAGGCCTGGGAAGCTGCAATTCCGGTTTATAACGGCATCGTTTTGATGAAAATCATCAAAAGGCCATGGTGGTGGGTACTGTTGCTCTTCATTCCTATAATCAATTTATTGATGTTCCCCGTAGTTTGGGTGGAAACCATCCGAAGTTTTGGAAAACATTCCCTTTTAGATACTTGGTTGGTGATCCTTACCCTTGGGTTTTACATCTACTATATCAACTATTTTGAAGATGTAGCCTACATTGAGGATAGAAGCCTGAAACCACGCACCGGACTTGGGGAGTGGGTAAGTTCCATTGTTTTTGCCATTGTGGCCGCTACCTTTGTCCATACCTATTTTATTCAACCCTATGTAATTCCAACGGGCTCTTTGGAACGCACCTTGCGAATTGGGGACTTTTTGTTCGTGAGCAAGTTCCATTACGGCGCTAGGGTACCCATGACCACCTTGGCGGCACCCATGGTGCACGACACCCTTCCGATACTCAAGACACGTTCCTACTTGGCCGATGTGGACCCCGAGACCTACAAGACCTCATGGATCAACAAGTTGCAACTGCCCTATATGCGTTTGCCCGGCTTTGAAAAAGTCAAGAAAAATGATATTGTCGTTTTCAGTCTCCCATCGGATACCCTGTACCAGTTTTTTAAGGCGCAAAAAGCCGTAATGAAACCTGTCGACAAAAAATCCAACTACGTAAAACGGTGTGTGGGCACTCCGGGAGATTCCCTTCAAGTCATTGATGGGTATGTCTATATTAATGGGCAACAGTTAAAACTTTCCGACCGTGCCAAACCCATGTATGATTATGAGGTTTATGCCCAAAATGGCGTTTCCAGTAAGTATTTGGAAGATGTTGATGCCGCGGATTATCTACGAAAATATATTGCCACCAACATCAGCGAAAGTCAGGTCAATGCCCTTTCCCCTTATATTTTAGGAGGAAATAGAACAAGTGATGGCAAAATTGAACTCATCACTAAAGAAAAAGGAATCCCAACCGATGTTATTCGTCAATTAAGGCTTTCCTTGACAGAAGAGAAACCACGGTTTAGGGTTGCGAACATGACCGATGAAATGGTGGCACAACTCCGTGAGAACCCAGCCATAGATTCGGTCGTGAAGACCGAGGAGCCCAAAGGCGAATATGGAGGTGCATTCCCTCAAAAACCGAACCTATATCCTTGGAACAACGATTACTTTGGCCCCATTTACATACCCAAAGCAGGCACAACAGTAGAGATCAATGCCAAGACCATCCCACTTTACAAGAAAATCATAAGGGATTACGAACACAATGATGTAAAAATCACGGGGAATAAAGTTTACATTAACGGGCAGGAAGCCCATTCCTATACCTTTAAACAGGATTACTATTGGATGATGGGCGACAACCGCGACCATTCCGAGGACAGCCGAACTTGGGGCTATGTACCTGCCGACCACATTGTGGGCAAGCCCGTATTCCTCTGGATGAGTTTTGACAATTTCCAGGAAGGTATAGCCCATTGGAGGCCTCGTTGGGACCGAATCTTTACCACTGTGGGTGGGAGCGGCGAACCTGTGTCCTATTTCAAATATTTTGTGGCCCTGCTCATCGGTTGGTTCGTCTTCGATTTTTTCCGTAAAAGAAAGAAGAAGAAAACGGCATAATTCAAAATCGTTTCACTTTTGAAATTACTGCTTCATCCAACATATCTTCCCAACATCGCTACTTTTGCTGCCATAGCACAGCAAGAAGTGGTTTGGGAGGCGCATGACAATTTTCAGAAGCAGACCTACAGGAATCGTTGCTACATCTGCACGGACAAGGGCAAGCACATGCTCAATATCCCCATACAACATGTGGGTGGCGAGGAAGGTCGTCAAAAATATGCCGACGTGCTTATGGATAACAGCTACCCTTGGAAAAAACAGCATTGGCGCACCCTGGAAACCGCATACCGCACCTCTCCGTTCTTTGAGTTCTATGAGGATGATATCAGGCCTTTGTTCGAAGGTAACGAAGCTTCTCTATTGGAGTTTAACCTAAAGGCCATTGAGATTATAGGAGACTGTTTGGGAGTTCCATTAGCAGGGGAAAGAACGGACAAATATGAATTGAGCCCCAAGGGCGTGGTCGATACCCGTTTTTTGGTAGAGGCCAAAAAGGAAAGGAAAATGAATCTGGAATCTTACCCACAGGTATTTGAAGAAAGACATGGCTTTATTCCGAACCTCAGTATTTTGGACCTCCTGTTCAATGAGGGAACCAATGCACTCACCTACTTAAAAGAACAATCTTTGGATTTTTTGCATGATTAGGCACGGTATCCATTACGGAATCCATTTTATAGTTCCCATCTTCATCGCTTTCTATTTTTTGAAAGGAAACCGGATAGGAGCATTATTGATTTTATGGGCCGGTATTCTCATTGATATTGACCATTTTTGGGCCAATCCACTATTCGACCCAAACCGTTGCAGTATCGGCTTTCATCCGTTGCACTCCTATTGGGCCATTTTGGGATATTGTATCCTTCCGTTTTTTAAACCCACACGATTGATTGGCCTAGCCCTGCTCCTCCACATTTTTGCGGATACAATGGATTGCTTATTGATGTGAATCCAAGCGCAATGTGGCCATGACCGGAAAATGATCGGAAAGTCTTTCGTTGAAGTTTTGATGGGAAAGCACCTCAAATTCCGGGTCGGCTAAAATATAATCTATCCTGATGGGGAATTTGAACAAGTCATAAGTGCGACCAAAACCATTTCCTTTTTCCAAGAAAGTATCCAGCCTATCCCCTTTTATGATTTTATATATGTTTGAAAATTGGGTATTATTAAAATCCCCACAAACAATATTGGTATACGGGCTATTTTCTATATGATCTCTAAAAATTTTTGCTTGCTCCAACTGCTTTTTGAATGTACTTGTTAAGCGTTTAAATGTTCTCTCAGACTTCTCTCCATCAGCAAAAGACTCTGTGCTTGGTATAATACTAAATGACTGTAAATGAGTATTGTAAATCCGAAGAGTGTCTTTTCCAAATGCGATATCCACATAGATAATATTGTTGATCGTACCTGGTAAATCCAAAGAACCCTTTCCTATAATGGGGTACTTCGAAAATATAGCCTGGGTTGTCCTATGCGCCCCGTAAGGTGTTTCACTTCTATATGGATATTGTTGTAACTGTCTATATCTATTCCTATCATACTCTTGGAAACACAAGATATCGGGATCCTCATCTTTTATAAAAGCAATGATTTTATCTCCTACGTCAGACTCCTTTATCCAACCATTTTTGTTGAATCCCCAAGCATTAAATGTCATTACTTTTAAATCAGAAGGGCGTGGGTGTGACACATCAGCTTCATTTCCAACCCCGTAGAATCTTCCAAAGATCAAATACCCTAAAACCAATGCAAAAAAAGAAAGTAAAAATTTCCTCTTTCTTTTGATCAGCCAATATGCCACAAACAAAATATTGAGAATGAAAAGAAATGGAACAAACAAGCTCAAAACAGAAAGTATGGGAATTATTTGAAAGGGTACAAAAGAAAGGACCCCAACAAACAGAAGAAGTATGGCAATCAATAAATTGACTGCAAAAACCACCCTATCAAATATTGAGGTTGATTTATTCATTCATCAGTCTTCCTTACCCGCCTTGAACAAAAAATCCTTTTCTTCCTTGGACAGGCTCTCGTACCCCGACTTGCTGATCTTGTCCAAAATGATATCTATCTTTCGTTGTTTGGCCTGTTTGTCGTAATCCACTTTGTTGTTTGCCGTTGCACCCTTTCTATAAACCGTTTTCATGGGTGCCTTTTTTTCCCTTGGTTTAAAAAGACTTGTGATGGCATTTCTCAATTTGGTAAACCCAGAACCGATATCATTTCCCTTGAACAGCTGACGGGCATAGACATAGCCGAGTAACGCCCCTCCCAAATGAGCCAGCCTACCTCCTATATTTCCTCCATAAGGGATTTGGATCAAATCCATCAACACAAAAAACGCCCCTATATACCACAGTTTGATATTGAAGAAAAATACGCGGACCTCCTGGTTGGGAATATAGGCACAGACAAAGATCAGCACGGCCGTTACCCCAGCAGAGGCCCCTATCAATGCTGTGTTGGTATTCAACAAAGTTGGGAATACGTTATAGCTCAAAAGAAATACCAATCCACCCACAATGACCCCCAAAAAATATACATTGATGAACTTTTGGGCATCAAAAAGGTTCAAAAAGATACGGCTCGCAAAATAGAGCATGATCATGTTCCAAAAAATATGCATCAGCCCTGCATGGAAAAAGGAATAGGTCACCAAGGACCAGGGTTGTCCAATAAACTCCAAAAAATCCTTAGGCAATTGGAACCATGTGGAAACGGAATGCCCAAGTAAAGCCTTGGAAAGTCCATCCAGTAAAAAAACCAATACGTTCAGGGCTATCAACTTCTCCGCAATGGTCAGCCTAGCATATTGATATTGAAGTCCTCCACTAGCCATAGATCAATCCCATCTATTGTTTTTAAACTGGTTCTTTTTCCAGTACCACATCATTACAAATCCGATCAACGCACCCCCAATATGGGCAAAATGCGCCACCCCTGTATTCACGTTGCTAATACCAAATATCAAGTCACTGGCAATCAATAGGGGCACAAAATACTTGGCCTTGATGGGCACAGGTAAAAAGATGAGCATCAGTTTTGCCTCAGAATACATAAAGGCGAAAGCTACCAAAACACCATAAATAGCTCCCGAAGCTCCCACTGCAGGTGTATTGAATGCCGTAAGCATGCTGTCTATAGTACCTTTTGATGCCACATTGTACCAACCTGGACTATATTGTCCATTGGCCAAAATATCCAAAATCTGTGTCTTGGCAATGCCGGCTCCTTCCAAAGCATTGATTCCTTCGGTGAAAAGAAAATAATTGACCCCTGTGTGCAATGCTGCGGAACCCAATCCTGCCGAAAAATAGAAGAACAGGAACTTGTTCCTTCCCCAAATACGCTCCAATGGCGTACCAAATGCCCAAAGAGCGTACATATTAAAAACAATATGCATGAGGCTCCCGTGCATAAACATATGGGTCACCACCTGCCACCACTCAAAATTGGGGTTTTTGGGAAACCAAAGCGACATCCATTGGTACATTTGGTCCCCATATAATTGTGTGGCAAAAAACATGATCACATTAATGATCAACAAGTGTTTTACTGCCTCTGTCATTCTACCCATCTAGCTGAATTTTTTATCGATATCTCCTTCGGAGACAATGGTATACGTTATTTTTTGAAACGGACTAAGGGAAGGCTCCTTGCAGGCGAACAAATTGTTCACCAATGCCAATTGCGATTCTTGGTCCAAAACTTCCCCCGTTCTAATGGCCAGGTTTTTGGAAAGCACTTTGGCCAGGACCTCTGCCTGTGAAAGGGTTCCATCATTAAAACCTTCCATATAATCGGCAATCAAACGATCCAATACCGTGCCAATCCCACTTTCGGGCACTACCAAGGGCACACCTGTCACTTTTACAGTTTCATGCTCCAAACTTTCAAAAGCGAACCCGATATTTGTCAGGCTTTCCTTGATTTCGTTAAGAACGGCCAATTCTTGTTTGTTGAAAGTCAGTTCCAAAGGAAAGAGTAATTGTTGACTTACCCCTTCCTTTACGGTGATTTCCCCTAAAAATTTCTCGAACAAAATGCGTTCATGGGCCCTATTTTGATGGATGACCAACAAGCCCGATCGCACGGTGCTCATTACATATTTCCGTCTTAATTGAAAAGTGGCGGCCAAGCGTTCCTCCACCTCTTCATCGGTATATAATGTCCCTTGTACTTCACTTTCGGATTCGATTACCACACTGCTGAATTCCTCCACATCAATATCCTTGTCCAAGCCTTCATACATGCCTTCCCAACCTTTAACACTTGTTTTCTGAAAGGATTTACCCATTCCCTTGGATTCCGAAGTTTCCTTGAATGGATTGAAGGAAGCATCGACGGTAACCCTAGGCAAAATCGCATCTTTTTCCTTGTAGGCATAAGGCGTATCCAGATTGGGATCATGATCAAAATCCAAGACCGGGGCCACATTGAATTGCCCTAGACTATGCTTTACCGTGGAACGCAAGATGGCATACAAGGTGTTTTCATCATCAAATTTCACCTCGGTTTTGGTGGGATGTATGTTGATATCGATGGACGATGGATCTACTTCCAAATAAAGAAAATAACCTGGGTACATATCCGATTTGATCAAACCTTCAAAGGCGGCCGTCACGGCATGATGCAGATAAGGACTCTTGATAAAACGGTCGTTGGCGAAGAAAAACTGCTCGCCCCTGCTCTTTTTGGCAAATTCGGGTTTGCAGACAAATCCGGAAATTTTCACCACCTCCGTTTCCTCGTTCACGGGCACCAACCGGTCCTCCATCCTGTTGCCGAAAATATGGGCAATCCGCTGGCGGTGTTTTGTTTTGGGCAGATTGAACAGTTCCGACCCGTTGTTATAAAAATGGAATTCGATATTGGGATGTACCAAGGCCACCCGATGGAACTCATCGGTGATATGCCGTAGCTCCACTTGGTGGGATTTCAAAAAGTTTCTTCGTGCTGGAATGTTGAAGAACAGGTTTTTCACGGAAATGGATGTACCCTTGGGAGTGGCCACCACCTCTTGGGAAACGATCTTACTTCCTTCGATTTTGAGCTGAACGCCCACCTCGCTATCCTCTTTTCTTGTTTGCATATCCACATGGGCAATGGCTGCAATGGAAGCCAAAGCCTCACCGCGAAACCCTTTGGTATGTAGATTGAAAAGATCTTGGGCAGATGTGATCTTAGATGTAGCATGACGCTCAAAGGACAATCGGGCATCGGTCTCACTCATTCCCATCCCATCGTCAACGACTTGGATCAACGTCTTACCACCATCCTTGATGATCAATTTAATGGTACTGGCACCGGCATCTATGGCATTTTCCATTAATTCCTTTACCACGGAAGCAGGGCGTTGAACCACCTCCCCTGCCGCAATCTGATTGGCAACATGGTCCGGTAAAAGTTTGATGATGTCCGCCATTAGGAAGTCCAGAATATCGATAAATCGAAGTCTATGATGATGAGGAACAATAAGACCAAGATGGCCACTATTACAAGAAATCGAAGTTTCATGTTCTTGTCCCCTTCGTTTTTCAGGTCATCCATGGCCGAGGTAAACTTGTTCTTGATACCTCTATTGGTCTGTACCGTACTTCGGAATTTATCCAGTTTGTGTTCTATCTTATAAGGATTGCCCTCCCCCTTATAGTATCGCGGTGAATACTCAAAGCTCCTATTTTTCCTAAGTTTCAGGGGGTTTCGCATGATATCCTTCTCCTATATGTCCAAAGGTACTCAAAATAGAAAAAAGGGCTGGGGCGCCGTTCCCAAAAAATGTTAACAACCAATCCGTGGATTTTTGGACTGATGGGTTTTTGGATTGTTAGATTACTGGATTGTTGGAATATTGGAAGTCTGGAAAAACAGAATCGTTAGGCTCACACTTGAATCTCGAACTTATTCTTCGAACTTGAGCTTGAGTTTGATTCTTGAACTTAAGATTGTTCTATTTCCCCAACACCGCCATCTGGATGGCCGCTATGGCCGCCTCGGTTCCTTTGTTGCCGTGTTTGCCCCCGCTCCTATCCAAGGACTGTTGTAGATTATCGTCGGTAAGCACACAAAAAATGACCGGGACATCGTAAGCAACGTTCAAATCCTTGATGCCTTGGGCCGTTGCACTACATACGAAATCGAAATGGCTGGTTTCCCCTCTGATCACACTTCCAATGGCGATAACAGCGTCCACCTGTTGGGTACTGATCATTTTTTTACTGCCAAAGGTAAGCTCAAAGCTACCAGGAACATTCCAACGGATGATATTCCCTGGCAATGCTCCACAATCCAAAAGGGTCTCTTGGGCACCTTGGTAAAGGGCCTCGGTAATCTGTCCGTTCCATTCCGAAACAACAATCCCAAACCGAAGATCCTTCGCGTTTGGGATTTTATTTTTATCGTAAACGGATAAGTTTTTGTTCTCTGTGGCCATGTTTTAGTTTTGGGCCATCCCGATCAAGGCATCGATACCGATTCCTTCTTGGGAGTCAGGATATTTTTCTTTGATCTGTTCAAAATAACCCAATGCCTTTTCTTTTTGTCCAAGTTCAATGGCAACCACTCCGGCTTTGTACAAGAATCTTGGAGTTGTGAACTCGTTTTCGCTATGGGCAATGGCTTTTTGATAGTAATCCAAGGCATCTTCAGGCTGGTTCAATTGGGAAAAAGCATCCCCGATACCCCCTTTTGCCATAGCTCCCATGATGTCGTCATCGGATGAAAAGCTTTCCAATTGGGAAATAGCATCTTGGTATTGCTGAAGGTTCAAATAGGTCATCCCTGCAGAATATTTGGCAAGGTTGGCCGCTTTGGTACCACTGTATTCCTCGATGATGTCTAAGAAACCATATTTACCTTCGGCACCGTTCAAGGCCAAAGTGAACAAAGAATCCCTTTCGGTTTCGCTGTTCAAGGCTTGGTCAAAATATTGTTGTGGATAGAAAAGTTCGTTGGCGGCAGTAGCCTCCTTTGGTTTTTGGATGAACTGATGGTAACCCAAATAGGCCAAAACACCAACAGCAACAGCTCCAATAACGCCCAAAATATAGTTTTGGTTCTTCTGTACCCATGCCTCGGTGCGTGATGCACTCTCGTCCAACGTGTGGAATACTTCCGCTGTTGTACTGTCGTGATCGTCTAATTGAGCTTCCTCTTCTTTATTTTTTGGCTTGAAGCCTCTCTTCTTGTATGTTGCCATCCGTCATTAAATTGGTCGCGCAAAAATAAAGTTTTTATCCAAAACCAAAAGGTAATTTATTCGTTATTTTTGGAATCGCAAATTTGGGCACCAACCTGCAAAAATCCCATTGTTTCTCAAAAGCCATATGTTTTTAAGACATTTATCTTTAGTCAATTACAAAAATTTTGATTCCAAGGACCTGGAATTCGACCCGGTAATCAACTGTTTGGTTGGCGATAATGGTGTTGGAAAGACGAACATCCTCGACGCCATTTACCACCTTTGTTTTGGCAAGAGCTATTTCAATCCGGTTTCTACACAAAACATCAAACACGATACTGAATTTTTTGTGGTGGATGGGGAGTTTGAAAAGGAAGGCAGGAGCGAAAAAATTATCTGCAGCTTTAAAAAAGGCACCAAAAAAGTAATCAAACGAAATGGCAAACCGTATGAAAAGTTTTCGGAGCACATCGGTTTTTTACCCCTTGTGATCATTTCTCCTGCTGATCGCGATCTGATCTTGGAAGGCAGCGACACCCGAAGAAAATTTATGGACGGGGTCATTTCGCAATCGGACAAAGCCTATCTCAACAACCTCATCAAATACAATAAGGTGTTGACACAAAGGAACTCTCTTTTAAAATACTTTGTGGCCAACCATACTTTTGAAAAAGGAACTTTGTCCATTTACAACGAACAATTGCATGCCTTGGGCTCCGAAATCCATAAAAAACGGCTAGAGTTCATTTCTTCCTTTATTCCCATTTTCAAAGAGCAGTACGAGCACATTTCGGATAAAGAGGAACAAATCATGTTGTCGTACGAAAGTCAACTTGATGAAGGTAGTCTGCTTGATCTTTTGGAGGCCAACATCGATAAGGACAGGGCACTGCAATATACCTCTGTGGGCATTCACAAAGACGACCTCAACTTTACCATTGCCGAACATCCCATCAAAAAATTTGGAAGTCAAGGACAGCAGAAATCCTTCCTGATCGCCTTGAAATTGGCCCAGTTCCATTTTATAAAGGAACAGGCCAGCACTACCCCCATTCTATTATTGGATGATATTTTTGATAAGTTGGATGAGAATCGGGTTTCCCATATTGTGGGTTTGGTGAAGAATGACAATTTTGGGCAGATCTTTATCAGTGACACCCATGCGGAACGTACCGAAAATGTGGTGAAAAATATCCATCAGAGCTATAAAATCTTTACCTTGTAGCATCATGAAAAAATTCCTTTTTACCATAATCACTTTATTGATTTTTGCTTGCGAAAGTACCTCCGTCAAGGAAGCAGACCTTCATTATTTGAATGGCTATTGGGAGATTTCAGAAGTGGTTTTTCCCGATGGCTCCATCAAGGAATACGGTGTAAATCCAAGTATCGACTTTATTCAATTTGAAGACGGAAAAGGGTACCGGAAAAAAATGCAGCCCAAATTTGACGGCACATATGACACTTCTAACGACACGGAGTCTTTTACCCTAACAAAGGGAAACCAAAATTTTGTCCTTCAGTACAAAAACGAGTTCAGTGAGTGGGAGGAGAATTTGGTTGCAGTGGATTCCATGGGTTTCTCCGTGACCAACATGGATGGCATCCAATATACGTACAAGCGTTTCGAACCCATTAAAATTCCCAAATAATGGCCAAACGAAACAATGACCATATGGCTTTGGGTGATGCTTTGAGCGAATTCATCAAGGAAAACAACCTTCAAAAGGGTATGGACAAGGTGGATGCCCGCGAAGCTTGGACCAACCTGATGGGCAATGGGGTGAACAACTACACTACATCGGTAGAATTGAAAAATGAAACGCTTTACGTTTCGCTTTCCTCTTCGGTTTTGCGCGAGGAACTCAGTTTGGGAAAATCCAAGATCATCACCATGATCAATGAGGAACTGGGTAGGGAACTGGTCAAAAAATTGGTACTGCGATGATTTTGGCATATCGTTTATCATGTAAGTCATCCTCTCCACGGAACGGCTGATCATTTCTGAAGCGGCACTTTCCGATTCAACCTTTATCCTGGAATTGCTCAATAGTCCGTCATGGCTACAATTTATTGGTGACAAAGGGGTCAAAACCGAGGAAGATGCCAAAAATTACATCCGAAATGGCCTTTTAAACTCCTATAAAACCAATGGTTTTGGGCTATATAAATTAGTCTTGAAGGAATCCAAGGCACCTATAGGTCTTTGTGGCTTTTTGAAACGGGAATATCTAGCAAACCCGGATATCGGATTTGCCCTTTTACCTGAATTTGAAGGAAAGGGGCTTATGTTCGAGGCTAGTAATGCACTGTCGGAATATGCTAGATCGACTTTGGATTTTGATGAAGTTTTGGCCATCGTAATGCCTAAAAACAAAAGGTCCTGTCAACTGCTTGAAAAACTAGGGTTTTCAAGGAAGGACTTAATCTTACCTCCCGGCGGCAAGGAAGAATTGCTTTTATATTCCAACAAAAAAAGCCACTCTTTTGGAGCGGCTTCTTCTTAGTATTTTATTGTCCTTAGAAAATTTCCCTTCCAGAAAAGTGGAAAGCACCTTCAATGGCAGCATTTTCATCACTATCGGAACCGTGGACGGCATTTTCACCGATACTGGCGGCATACAACTTACGGATGGTACCTTCGGCAGCATCGGCAGGGTTGGTTGCACCGATCAAGGCACGAAAATCATCAACTGCATTGTCCTTTTCCAAAATAGCGGCCACAATGGGGCCTCTGGTCATAAAATCGACCAATTCGCCAAAGAATGGACGCTCTTTGTGGATGGCATAGAATTCCCCGGCATCCCTTCTGCTCAATTGTGTGTACTTCATGGCCACAATCTTGAACCCAGCAGCCGTTATTTTTTCCAAAATCGCACCGATGTACCCGTTTTCAACGGCATCAGGCTTGATCATGGTAAACGTTCTATTTCCAGTCATTTTCTTTAAATTTTGCGCAAAAGTACAGTTTTTCGAATAACGGACAAGGTTTAATAGGTTTGTTTTAACTCCTGAAGTACCGCCCCATTATCCCCCATAATTTTCATATCGGCCTCCTTATCCTTAAAATTTAGGTTGATGATCCCATAACTTTTATCAGAGACCACATCCCCTACTCTATATTTGTTTGGTTCCCCGCTATAACTAAAATAGGAATGGGTAAGACCGCTGCTCGTAAAATCAACCAAGGGATAAGCCAATCCCGGAAGGTTCGTTTTAGAGAATTCCGAAATATGCCTATCTCCGGACAAAATGATAACCCCTTTTGCCTCGGACTGCACAATCATATTTTCCATTTTTTCTACTTCCTTCGGAAAGTTGCCCCAAGATTCAAAACCGTGTTCCCCCGATAAAAATTGGATACTGGACATGATCAAGTTAAAGTCGGCATCGGAATGGGTCAACTCATTTTTCAACCACGCCCATTGGGCATCACCCAAAACAGTGGCATCATCAGCTATATTAGGTTTGTACCGTCTATTGGGGTCTTCATCCTTCACCAAGTCGCTTCTAAAATAACGGGTATCCAGTATGATGACCTTCAATTTTCCCGCTTCGGTCTGATAATCATGGGAAGCATAAACGCCTTCACGGGTCCTTCTTTCACTATCTTGAG
The DNA here is from genome assembly GCF_003584165.1 of Flagellimonas aequoris. GTDB lineage: Bacteria > Bacteroidota > Bacteroidia > Flavobacteriales > Flavobacteriaceae > Flagellimonas > Flagellimonas aequoris. The sequence goes on from NZ_QXFJ01000027.1 coordinate 76,138, forward strand.
GAACCCCCATAAAATCAAGGAACACTTGTTGACTTTCCTTTTTAACCGCAAAGCTGGCACCCCCATCGTTGACCCCAAAATCATGGTCGTCCCATGTACCGATAATCGGCACTTCAGTCTTTAATTTTGCATAATCGGATACCGTATCCTGCATGGCATAAATGGAACGTAACCTATCCATATCTTCGGTATCGGCATACACAATATCGCCGCCCCAGATCCATACATCGGGTTGTTCTGCTAAAATATCGTCCCAAAAAGGATTGGGTTCCTGCGGCATGTTGCAAGACCCGAAGGCAACAATAAAATCGGGTTTTGTTTCTTCTTGGATTACGGTCGGTTTTTCTTCCTTCTTTTTACATCCCATAATCAGGGCAACCAAAAGGAACAATACACTAAAGTGTCTCATGATTGGAATTTAGGTCTTCAAAAATAAGGATTATGCAAGTTAGCTCTATATTATATTATTGTATATTTGGCCGCATGAATCCAGAGGACATCACTACAGTAAAGTCGATACTTTCCCAACCTCAAAAAATAGCGATCATCCCCCATAAAAACCCAGATGGAGATGCCATGGGCTCCTGTTTGGCGCTATATGGTTTCCTAAAGGAAATGGGGCAGACCGCCTATGTGGTCGCCCCGAACGATTATCCAAAATTCCTGAAATGGATGCCGGAAAACGACTCTGTCATCAATTTTGAAAGGGAAAATCCAAAAGCCGTGCGATTGCTGGAAGAAGCCACGGTTATCTTTACTTTGGATTTTAATGACCTGTCCCGTGTGGGGCAAATGGAGACCACTCTGAAAGCGGTCACGGCCGATTTTATCATGATCGACCACCATCAGCAACCCAGTGATTATGCCAAGGTAACCTATTCCGATGTTACCATGAGTTCCACCTGCGAAATGGTGTACAATTTCATCCAGTATTTGGGTGAAACGGACGCCATTACCAAGGATATCGCGACCAATCTGTATACTGGGATCATGACGGATACGGGGTCTTTTAAATACCGATCTACCTCTAGTAAAACACACCGAGTGGTGGCCGAACTTATTGACAGAGGCGCGGAAAACATGGAGATACACCGTCAGGTTTTCGATACCAATTCCCCTTCAAGATTACATTTGTTGGGAGTGGCCCTGAGCAATATGGTCATTTTGCCGGAATACCGCACGGCCTATATCACCCTGACCCAGGAAGAATTGGATGCCTACGACTATAAAAAAGGGGACACCGAAGGTTTTGTAAACTACGGCCTTACTTTGGAAGGCATTATTTTTGCCTTGATCTTTATTGAAAACAAGGAAGAAGGCATCATCAAAATATCGTTGCGCTCCACTGGTGATTTTTCAGTGAACGAATTTGCCCGTAATCATTTCGACGGTGGTGGCCATACCAATGCTGCCGGGGGAAGAAGTGAATTGGGTATGGAAGAGACCATATCACGCTTTAACGACATCCTAAAAACCTATAAAAGCGAACTGAACCCATGAGAATTGCTTTCGTTTTTTTCCTGGCCCTTTTGTTCATCAATTGTGGCGGACCCGAACCTAGAAAACCCGTTGAGGTAAAAACGGGTAGTTTCTACAAGGAATCCATTGAACGCAACAAGAAATTGCTGGCAGAGGAAGAAAAGGCCATTCAGGATATCATCAAAAAAGATACGGTTCATGAATATTTGACCAGCCCCAATGGTTTTTGGTATTATTTTGAGACCAAGAACGATACAGCAATCTATTTGCCCAAGACCAATGATCAAATCTTGTTCTCCTACAATTTGATGACCTTGGACAATGACACTATATATACCGCCAAGGACATTGGCCCCGTGTCTCATGTGGTGGACAAACAACAATTGTTCCCGGGATTACAGAATGCAGTTAAATTACTCAAGGTGAGCGAAAAGGCAACCTTCATTTTCCCATCGCTCCAGGCATACGGATACCAAGGCGACAACAATGCCATTGGACCAAGGACCCCGGTAAAATCTTCGATAGAGTTACACACCATCATCATAAACAAGGACAGTTTAAACTAAATTTAAAATACAATGAAAAAATCCCTTTATATCTTAATCCTGATTTCCACGGTTTTCTTCGGATGTAAATCGAGCAAGTATGCCGATTTGGGAGATGGCATCTTTGCCAATATCCAGACGACGAAAGGTGACATCGTCATAAAATTGGAATACCAAAAAACACCCGTTACCGTGGCCAATTTTGTTTCGCTTGCTGAGGGCAACAACCCATATGTGAACGATGAATACAAGGACAAAAAATTCTATGACGGCATCATTTTCCACAGGGTCATCAAGGATTTTATGATCCAGGGCGGTGATCCATCGGGTACAGGAAGTGGAAACATTGGCTACACTTTCAAGGATGAGTTCAACGATTCCCTGAGACACTCCAAAAAGGGAATCATTTCCATGGCCAACCGTGGTCCGAAGACCAATAGCAGCCAATTCTTCATCACCCACAAAGAAACACCGTGGTTGGATGGCAAGCACACTGTTTTTGGGGAAGTGGTAAAAGGATTGGACGTGGTGGATTCCATTGCCAATGTAGAAACCGCCCCCGGCGACAGGCCCAAAACCGATGTGGTGATGAACCATGTGGAAATTGTTCGGAACGGAAAGGAGGCCAAAAAATTTGATGCGATAAAAATCTTGGGCGATTACTTTGAGGAAGAAAAAGCGGTTTCGGCAGCTTTTATTAAAATGAAACAAGATTTGGCAGCGGAGTTTACCGAGCAAATGGCAAAAGCCGAAGAAACCCCAACAGGACTAAAAATACTTAAATTGAAGGAAGGCGAAGGCGAGCAACCCGAAATTGGTCAAATGGCTTTGGTAAATTATGCTGGCTGGTTGATGAACGGGGAATTGTTTGATAGCAATATTCAAGAGATTGCCGAAAAATTCAATCAATTGAATCCTGGTCGTAGAGATCAAGGCGGTTATACCCCCTTCCCGATGAAGTACAGCCCCGATGCGCAATTGGCGGCAGGTTTTAGGGAAGCATTGTTGACCATGAAAGTGGGCGACAAACTTCGTGTGTTCATCCCACCACATCTTGGATATGGAGATTCTGACTATGGTCCTATCCCTGGTGGATCCACTTTAGTATTCGATTTGGAAGTAGTAGGAGTCATGGAATAATACCACCTAAAAGAAAATACAAAAAAGCCGTGCTTTTCCGTGCGGCTTTTTCTATTCGAACATGCCACAGACCTTGAGTTTATTTATGTAAATGGGACAAAGAACAAAAACCATTATCGCCCTCTTACTTCCGGCCCAAATTCTATTGGTCAGATGGTTGGCGAGCTACCCGGACGTAGTGGAAAACTATTACAGCAATGGCCTGTACATCTATATTTCCAGGTTTCTGAGAATACTGTTCGGATGGATCCCTTTCTCGTTTGGGGATCTGCTTTACACGGCCTTGTTTTTTTTGGCAGGCAGATACATTTACAAACATTGGAAAGTAATCAAGGCCAATCCCCTGCTCTTTTTAAAGAACGTGGTCGTGGTCCTCTCCATAGCTTATTTTGCTTTCCATTTGCTTTGGGGCATGAATTATTACCGTCAGCCCATCACATGGAAGTTGAACATCCAAAGGGAATATACCATGGAGGAATTGGTGGATTTTACCGAATATATTGTGGAAAAAACGAACCAGTACCAATACCAAATAACCCAGGATAGCCTTGCCCCGGTACACATCCCCTACTCCAAAAGGGAAATTTTTCAAAAAACCGAGGAAGCCTATACAATACTCAAAAAACAATATCCGGATTTTGAATACAAAAACCCGAGTCTGAAATCCTCCATTTACAGTCTGCCACTGACCATTATGGGTTATGGGGGTTATCTTAATCCTTTTACCAATGAAGCCCAAGTAAACGGGATAACACCTCTCTTTCGATTACCTATGGTAAGTGGCCATGAAGTGGGCCACCAATTGGGATACTCCGCCGAGGATGCGACCAATTTCATTGGCTATCTGGTCACGTCGAACAGTGATGATGCTTACTTCAAATACGCTTCCTATCATCATGCCTTGGGGTATTGCCTTTCCGATCTGTTTTACAAGGATGAAACCCAATACAATAGGATTTTGACCACCATTAATCCCGGTGTAAAGGAAAATTTTAAGGAATTGAACGATTTTTGGAAAAAATATGAGAATCCATTGGAGCCCCTGTTCAAATCCGTGTTCAACACATTTTTGAAGGTGAACAACCAAAAGGAAGGTATCAAAAGTTATAATTCGGTCGTGGGGCTCATGATCAATTACCAAAACAGGGTTTTTCAAGGTGGCTGAAACTTGTGCAATCTATGCACTTAGGTTATATTTAAACCAACTAATTCAATAATAACCTTATGAAAATTAAACTCTTGGCGCTGTCCCTCTTCATGGGCAGTGTTTCTTTGTTTGCACAGGATTATTTTCCCATAAATGACGGTGTAAAGGCAAAGAAGAACAACAATTACACGGCATTTACCAATGCCAAGATCTATGTTACCCCAACCCAAGTTATTGAAAAAGGTACCCTTCTGATCCAAAACGGAAAAGTGGTACAGGTCGGGAAATCCGTGAGCATCCCTAAAAATGCGGTTGTGGAGGATTTGGAAGGAAAATCCATCTATCCATCCTTTGTTGATATTTTCTCGGATTTCGGGGTAAAAAAACCTGAACGCGCCAGTGGTGGTGGACGTTCTGCACAATATGGCCCGGAAAGGGAAGGATTTTACTGGAACGACCATATCATGCCAGAAAATAACGCCATCAACGAGTTTAAATACGACTCCAAAAAAGCAGGTGAGCTTAGAAAGGCCGGTTTTGGAACCGTAAACGCGCACATCGAGGACGGAATTGCCCGCGGCACCGGATTGCTCGTTGCCCTTAATGACGAAGGCAGTGAGGCACAACGTATCCTGTCCGATAAATCGGCACAATACTTTTCTTTTACCAAGAGTGTTGCCAAAAGTCAATCCTATCCTAGTTCCCTAATGGGCGCCATGGCCCTTATGCGCCAAATGTACTACGATATGGATTGGTACAGCAAAGGCAACGTGGACACCAAGGACCGTTCTTTAGAAGCTTTGATTGCCAACAAGGGGTTGGTTCAAGTTTTTGATGCAGGCGATAATGGCAATGTGTTGAGGGCCGACAAAATCGGGGACCTCTTCGGAATCCAATATGTTATTTTGGCAGGAGGAGATGAGTATGAGCGAATTGACGACATCAAGGCCACCAATGCGAAGTTGATTCTCCCCTTGAACTTTCCAGATGCTTATGATGTTTCCAACCCTTATCAGGCTAAGTATATTGCCCTTAAGGATATGAGACATTGGAACTTGGCCCCATCCAACCCCAAAGTATTGGCGGATAACGGCATCGAGTTTACCATAACCCTTCACGGGTTAAAGTCCCCCTCGGACCTGAAAGAAAAACTGATGAAGGCCATTGCATATGGACTTCCCAAGACCAAGGCCCTTGAGGCATTGACCACTATTCCCGCAAGTATTTTGGGAAAATCAGGGCAAGTAGGTTCCTTACAGGCTGGAAGTCAGGCCAATTTCCTGATCACCTCCGGTGAAATTTTCGACAAGGGAACCATCCTTTATGAAAACTGGGTACAAGGAAGTAAGAACATCATCCAGTCCATGGACATTGTGGACATCCGTGGGGATTACAATCTTTCTGTTGGAGCGAATACCTATACCGTATCAGTGACCGGTTCCGTAGATAAACCAAAAGCCGAAATCAAAAAAGGTGATGAGACCTTGGAGTCCAAAATTGCTTACGATGACGATTGGTTGAACCTTGCCTTTTCTGAAGATGGCATGGGATCCTACCGCATGGTGGCCCATGTAATGCCAGGGTCACAAACCATTACCGGAAAGGTGATACTTCCCAATGGGGATGAGTCCACAGCAACCATGACCCAAACCAAACCCTTTGAGGAAAAATCAACCCCTGAAGAAACTGAAAAACCTGAATTGGTCGCCCTCACCTACCCCAATGTAGGATATGGCTACAAGACCAAGCCCAAGCAAGAAAATATTCTTTTCAAAAATGCTACGGTATGGACCGGTGAAGCTGTCCTGGAAAACACCGATGTACTTGTAAAAAACGGAAAGATTTCCAAAGTTGGTAAAAATCTTAAGGCGAGCGGTGCAACAGTGGTGGATGCAACAGGAAAGCATTTGACCGCAGGAATCATTGACGAACATTCACACATTGCCGCTTTGGCCATAAACGAAGGAGGACAAAATTCTTCGGCAGAGGTCCGTATGAAGGATGTTATAGATCCAAAGGATATGGGCATTTACCGAGACCTGGCAGGAGGTGTTACCACCATTCAGTTATTGCACGGTTCCGCCAACCCAATCGGTGGGCGTTCTGCTATTTTAAGGTTGAAATGGGGCGAAAATGCCGATGGCCTTATCTTCCCGAATTCTCCCAAATTTATCAAGTTTGCCTTGGGTGAAAACGTGAAACAGTCCAACTGGGGCAGTTACTCCCGTTTTCCACAGACACGGATGGGTGTAGAACAGGTATACACCGATTATTTCCAAAGAGCCAAGGAATACGATACCAAGAAAAAGAGCGGACAGCCTTATCGCTATGATGAGGAAATGGAAACCTTGGCCGAAATCTTGAACGGTGAACGATTCATTACCTGTCACTCCTACGTACAGAGCGAAATCAACATGATGATGAAAGTGGCGGAGAAGTTTGGTTTCCGCATGAACACTTTCACTCATATTTTGGAAGGATACAAACTCGCGGATAAAATGGCCAAACATGGTGTTGGGGGTTCCACCTTCAGCGATTGGTGGGCCTATAAGTACGAGGTGAACGACGCCATCCCGTACAACGCAGCCATCATGGCCAGTCAGGGTGTTACCGTGGCCATCAATAGTGATGATGCGGAAATGTCACGTAGATTGAACCAAGAGGCCGGTAAAACGGTAAAATACGGTGGTGTTTCAGAAATAGAGGCATGGAAAATGGTTACCCTTAACCCTGCCAAACTTTTGCATTTGGACGACCGCGTAGGAAGCATAGAGGAAGGTAAGGATGCCGATTTGGTCCTTTGGTCAGACCATCCATTGTCCGTATATGCCAAGGCAGAAAAAACAATGATCGAAGGAACTGTTTATTTTGATTTGGAAAAGGACAAAATGTTGCGTGAATCCGCCAAAAAAGAAAGGAACCAACTCATCGGTATGATGCTGAACGAGAAGAAAAAAGGCGGAAAGACCAAGACCCCGGTCCAAAGCAAGAAAGAACAATTTAATTGTGACACCCTATAAACCATACATCATGAAAAAAATATTTTTAATCATAGCCATAGCTTTAGGGGTTTCATTGAACGCACAACAAACCCCAGCGCCTCCGCAAACGGAACAAGTTGCCATTTTTGGCGCTACGGCCCATATCGGTAACGGGGAGGTCATTGAGAACTGTACCATCATTTTTAAAGATGGTAAGATCACCGCCATTGGTGCGGACCTTATGGCTCCGACTATTGGAACCATGATCGATGCCAAAGGAAAACATGTTTATCCCGGTTTTATAGCTCCTGCCAAACCTTTGGGCTTGGTAGAAGTGGATGCCGTAAGGGCCAGTGATGATCAAGATGAGATAGGCGAAATGATTCCCCATGTGAGGAGCATCATAGCCTACAACGCCGAATCGAAGGTAGTGGAGAGCATGAGGCCCAATGGCGTGCTGTTGGGACAGGTAACCCCACAGGGTGGAACTATTTCCGGAACCTCCAGTATTGTACAGTTTGATGCCTGGAACTGGGAAGATGCTGCCGTTAAAACCGATGATGGCATCCATATGAACTGGCCATCCTTCTTTAGGAGAGGTAGATGGTGGATGGGTGAAGAGCGAGGCTTTATTCCCAACAAAGACTATGGCGACCAGGTAGATGACATCAAAATGTTCTTCCTGAATTCCAGTGCCTATGGAAAAGCTGTTGAAAAAGAGAAAAACCTACCATTTGCTGCCATGGAGGGACTCTTTGATGGCTCCAAGCGTTTGTACATCCACGCAGATGGCGAAAAGGAAATGACAGATGCCGTGAACATGGCCAAGGAAGTCGGGGTGAAGCACATTGTGATCGTGGGGGGATATCGTGCCAATAAAATTGCCGATTTCCTTAAGGAAAACAATGTAGCCGTTTTGGTAGGACAGACCCATGCCTTGCCTGAATACGAAGACGACGATTATGACTTGCCATACAAATTGCCAAAACTTTTGGTGGATGCCGGCCTCTTGGTTGGATTACAAAATGAGGAAGCGGCCAACTTCCAGGCTAGAAACATGGCCTTTTATGCAGGTCAGACCGTAGGGCAAGGATTGGACAAGGAAAAAGCCTTGCAACTATTGACCAGTAACACGGCCAAAATTCTAGGTATTGATGACCAATACGGAACGTTGGAAGTAGGCAAGAGTGCCACCCTGTTCATCTCTGAGGGTGATGCCTTGGATATGCGCACCAACCAACTTTCCAAAGCTTATATCGATGGCAGGGACGTTTCCTTGGAAACCCACCAGACCAAGCTATGGCACCGGTATATGGACAAATATGAAAGAGAAAAAGCAGGACAATAGACTCCAAAAAAGAGAGCGGCGTTCAAATGAACGCCGCTTTTTTTAACTCTTCTTGATTTCAACAAAATCCGCTTCCTCCGGTTTTTCATAAAAACTATCGGGTTTGGGCTCCTTGCTCACCGAGGCATCTTCAAAGGTTACTGTATTACGGGCGTCCAAGATATTCCTGCCCTCATAATTATGCCATGTGATGGCTTTGGGCAATACTAGGCCACCAACATTTTGCCATTCACCATAATGTATCCATCTGAAATTATCCGAACTTTCTCCTGTTCGGTACGTGACCGTATAACCTAGCCATGCCATTTGGTGTGTATCTGGATCAAAGTGGATAAAATATTCGTCTTTGGAAGAAGCACCCACTCCAATATTATAAGAAATTTTAATTCCAGGATAATGCTTCCCTTCATACACCAAGTCTTCAGCCTCACCGTACACAATGCCATCATCGGCCAATACAAAGGGCATCCCATAAAAATAGAACATCAGGTTGTGGTAAAAGGCGGCATCTCCTTTATAGTTTTTATCAGTATCCAAAAGCCAAGCACTTTCCCCATCAAAACCCATGGAATACTTTTCCGTATCCACTCTATCTTTTCTTGACCATAGGTCAATAGTGTGGGTTTCGGGCGCATCGGGGTTGGGAAGCACAAAGGAAAGTGTCCGCATGGATTTCCAAAGATCTAGGCCACCGTGCGCCTCAAAAACCTTGGCTAAATTTTCTGGATAATTTGATTTAGGAATGCCCGACCCAATCGGTTCCGGCACTTGGGTCTCTTCTTTTTTTGAAGAAGGTTTGCAGGCCATTAGGGCCAAAAAAATCATTAGGATGGTTGTTTTTTTCATGGTCTATATTTTGGCAATTGGTCGAAAACCGCTTTTTTAGATTACAAGAAACGCTATTTTTACTTCGTGATGGAAGCCAAATCGATCAGCAGTGTCCAAAATCCCTTGGTAAAAAACATACTGCTATTAAAGGAAAAATCCCGTGAGCGGAAGAAGACCGGGCTTTTTGTGGTGGAGGGACACCGTGAGCTGGAACTTGCCCAAAAAGGAGGCTATACCCTGACCACCTTTTTGTATTGCCCAGAGATTTGGTCCGACCATCACCTGAAGGATATACTGATACATTCAAAACCTGAAATTATCCAGATTACCCGACCTGTTTATGAGAAAATTGCCCACCGGGGCACCACAGAAGGTGTTTTGGGTATCATGAAGGTCAAAGAACACGGATTGGAAAACATCCATTTCAAAAACAAAAAACCCTTGGTACTAGTGGCCGAAGCTCCTGAAAAACCAGGGAACATCGGTGCCTTGTTAAGAACCGCCGATGCTGCGGCCGTAGATGCCGTGTTGATTGCCAATCCCAAATCGGACCTGTACAACCCGAATATCATCCGATCCAGTGTGGGCTGCGTTTTTACCAATCAAATAGGGATGGGTTCCACGAAAGAAATCATCCAGTTTCTTCAATCGAACCAAATCAAGATTTACTGTGCCGCCCTAACTGCCTCCAAAAACTATGTGGATTGCGATTTTACAGGGGCCACCGCATTGGTCATGGGCACCGAGGCGACAGGGTTGACGGAAGATTGGCTCCAAAATTCCGACCAAAACATCATAATCCCGATGCAAGGTGAAATCGATTCCATGAACGTTTCCGTATCGGCGGCAATACTTATCTTTGAAGCCAAGCGACAACGCGGATTCTAGTCTATGGAAAAAACTTTACTCTTTTATGTTATTCTCGCCATCCTTGTTGTCCAATATTTGGTTCACCAATTCTTGGAATACCTGAATGCCAAACGATTTAAATCCTCTTTGCCTCCAGAACTTTCCGATGTTTTTGATGAGAAGGAATACCAAAAGTCGCAGGAGTACAAGCTTGCCAACTATCGTTTTGGGTTGCTTTCGGATGGATTTTCCCTTGTATTGACCCTATGCTTTCTGTGGTTCGGCGGTTTCGAGTGGATCGACCAATTGACGCGTTCCATAAGCCAGAATATTATCCCCATGGCCCTGATATTCTTTGGGTTGATCACCTTTGGCAGTGCCATCTTGGGATTGCCATTTTCTTATTACCGCACTTTTGTAATCGAAGAAAAATACGGCTTCAACAAGACCACTAAAAAACTGTTTTTTATGGATAAGATCAAAGGCGGTATACTGACTGCGATATTAGGTGGTGGTATCTTGGCCCTTTTTATATGGTTTTATCAATGGACAGGCCCAAAATTTTGGGTCTACACCTGGGTTATGGTTGGCGTTGTCATCCTTTTCATCAACCTGTTTTATAGTAGGTTAATCGTGCCCATGTTCAACAAACAGACGCCATTGAACGAAGGCAGTTTAAAAAATGCTATTGAAGGGTACGCCCAAAAAGTCGGTTTTGAACTCAAGAATGTTTTCGTGATCGATGGTTCCAAGCGTTCTACCAAGGCAAATGCCTATTTTTCGGGGTTTGGCAAGGAAAAACGGATTACGTTGTTCGACACCTTGATCCACGATCTGGATGAAGAGGAAATTGTGGCCGTTTTGGCACACGAGGTCGGTCATTACAAGAGAAACCACATCATTTTCAACCTGGTGTTGTCTTTGGCCGTAACAGGATTCACCTTGTATATCCTTTCCCTTTTCATCAATCACCCAGAAATTTCTAAGGCCATTGGAGTAACTACACCAAGTTTCCATGCTGCATTGGTGGGCTTTGCCTTGTTGTACAGTCCCATTTCGGAAATCACAGGTTTGGCCATGAACTATCTGTCCAGAAAGTTCGAGTTTCAAGCCGATGATTATGCCAAGAACACCTTTTCGGCAACACCTTTGGTCACATCGTTAAAGAAGTTGTCCAAGAACAGTTTGAGCAACTTGACCCCCCACCCTGCTTACGTTTTCGTACACTATTCCCACCCACCTTTGGTGGAGCGCATCCGAAACCTTAAGGCATAGTTTTTGTTGTTTACCTAATAAGATTGTAGTAATTTTAATATACTATGACAGCCGCTGCTATCGAAAAAGAAAACAAGGAGATTGCCAAGCAATACAAAGAATTGCTTCGCATCAGCTATCAGACCTTGACCGATGAGGACAAGAAACTGATACGCTCCGCTTTTGACGTGGCCGTGGATGCACATAAGGACCAACGGAGGAAATCGGGCGAAGCGTATATCTTCCACCCTATTGCTGTAGCCAAGATCGTTGCTTCCAAAATTGGGTTGGATGCGGTCTCCATAGCCGCGGCCCTTTTACATGATGTGGTCGAAGATACTCCCTATACCCTGGCCGATATTGAACGAATGTTCGGGGAAACCGTGGCCCGGATCGTGGACGGACTTACCAAGATCGCCCACCTTAAAAAGGACATGGACATCAGTCAACAGGCAGAGAACTTTAGAAAAATGCTGTTGACGCTGCACGATGATGTAAGGGTAATCATCATTAAAATTGCGGACCGTTACCACAATATGCTCACCATGGATTCCATGCCGGAGCACAAACAGGTAAAAATCGCATCCGAAACCCTATACATCTACGCCCCTTTGGCGCATAGGATAGGACTTTACAACATCAAGACGCATCTTGAGGACCTTGCCTTGAAATACACCGAACCTGAGGTATACAAGGATATTCAGGCCAAAATTGAAGATACGGAAGAAGAGAATTTGGCATACATCGAAGCCTTTTCTGATGTAATCCGAAATTCTTTGGACAAGGAAGGTCTCAACTATTACATCAAAGGTCGGATGAAGTCCATCTTCTCCATCCGAAGGAAGATGAAGGCCCAGAATGTTTCCTTTGACGAGGTATACGATAAGTTTGCCATTCGGATCATTTATAAATCCGATAGGAAGAACGAAAAATTCCTGGCTTGGAAGATATACTCCATTGTCACAGATCACTTCACCCCCAACCCTGTGCGATTGCGCGATTGGATTACCTCTCCGAAATCCACAGGATACGAGGCCCTTCACATTACAGTGATGGGACCCAAAGGCAAATGGGTAGAAGTGCAGATCCGCAGTGAGCGTATGCACGAGATTGCAGAAAAAGGATATGCTGCACACTTCAAGTACAAACATGGCGCTCAAAAGGAACAAGGTATTGAAGAATGGCTCAACAAATTGCAAGAAGCGTTGGAAAGTGCCAATGGCAATGCAGTTGACTTTGTGGAAGAATTCAAACTGAACCTGTACGCCAAAGAAATCTTTGTTTTCACACCAAAAGGAGATTTAAAATCCATGCCCAAAGGAGCCACGGCCCTAGATTTTGCCTTCAACATCCATACGGAAGTTGGTATGAAAACCCGTGGGGCCAAGGTCAATGGAAAATTGGTACCCCTAGGCACGCAATTGCGCAGTGGGGACCAAGTAGAGATCATGACTTCTGAAACGGCCAAGCCCAGCCAAAGCTGGTTGGACTATGCCAATACGGCCAGAGCTAGGTCCAAGATCAAATCCTCTTTGATGGAGGAGAAGAAAGAAGTGGCCGAGGAAGGTAAAGAGATTCTCCGAAGAAAGCTGAAATCGCAAAAGATCACGCTGAACGAGGATACCGTGAACAAACTGGTGAACTATTTTAAACTGAAGACCAGTTTAGACTTGTTCTACCGTGTCGGTATCGGTGTCATCGACAACGATAAGCTCAAGGATTTTGCTTCTTCCTACCACAATGCCTTTATCAATTTCTTCAAGAACAGGATCCGCAAAACCCCGGTTCCCAAGGATATTGACAAAGATGAAATCACCACCAAGTACGACATGCTCGTTTTTGGTAAAGAGGAAGAGCGCCTCAACTATAAATTGTCCCAGTGCTGCAATCCCATCCCAGGGGACGATGTTTTTGGTTTTGTAAGTGTGAACGATGGCATCAAGGTGCACAAGAAAAACTGCCCCAATGCCATTTCATTGCAATCCAATTATGCGTATAGGATCATCAGTGCCAAATGGATAGATTCCACCCAAGAAGAGTTTTCGGTGGATATCGAGATTACGGGCATCGACAACCTTGGGTTGGTGAAGGACATTACCAAAATCATCTCTGAAAACATGCACGTGAACATGCGCAACCTCAACTTTTCGGCAGATGGTGGAACGTTTAAAGGAAAAATCACTTTGGTAGTAAAAAACAACTCCATCCTTAAAAAGCTTATGGACAATTTAAAGCAGGTTGAAGGGATCGACAAAGTGACCAGAATTTAATTTTTAGCTGTACCTTTGTGCATTAGCTTAGGTAGAAAGCCATGGATAACAACAAAAATCAGGAAATTGTAAAAAATGTGTTCACCGCATTCCTCGAGGAAAAGGGACACCGCAAGACCCCTGAACGCTACGCTATTTTACAGGAAATTTACGAAAGTGACGACCATTTTGACGTGGAATCCCTCTACATCAAAATGAAGACCAAAAACTACAGGGTAAGCCGTGCCACCCTCTACAATACCATCGAGTTGTTGTTGGAGTGCAAATTGGTCCGAAAGCACCAGTTTGGTAAAAACCAGGCACAATACGAGAAATCCTATTTTGACCGTCAGCACGACCATGTCATCCTTACCGACACCGGTGAAGTAGTGGAGTTTTGTGATCCACGCATCCAATCCATCAAAAAAACGATTGAGGAGGTTTTTGATATCAAGATCAACAACCACTCCTTATATTTCTACGGAACCCGAAACAAAAAAGAAGAAAACCTAACCGAATAACCCACACATTTCATGGTAGATTTATTGCTTGGACTCCAATGGGGAGACGAAGGAAAAGGAAAAATTGTTGATGTACTGACCAAGGAATACGATATCATCGCCAGGTTTCAAGGAGGCCCAAATGCCGGGCATACTTTGGAATTTGATGGTATCAAACATGTACTGCATACCATTCCCTCTGGGATTTTCCATAAAAATGCCATCAATATTGTGGGTAATGGCGTGGTCATTGATCCCGTCATCTTTAAAAAGGAATTGGACAACCTTGGGAAATTCAATATCGATTTTGTATCCAAACTCCTTATCTCCCGAAAGGCCCATTTGATCCTTCCTACGCACCGATTGTTGGATGCCGCTTCGGAAGCTTCCAAGGGGAAGGCCAAGATCGGTTCCACGTTAAAAGGAATCGGCCCGACCTATATGGACAAGACAGGCCGTAACGGTATGCGTGTGGGCGATCTTGAATTTGACGACTGGAAAACGAAATACCGTGCCCTTGCCGATAAGCACGAGGCCATGATCGACTTTTACGATGTGGAGATCGAATACAATCTGGCCGAACTGGAAGCAGAGTTCTGTATTGGGGTCGAAGCTTTGAAGAAATTGACCTTTATCGATAGCGAAGAATATATTTTCAAGGCACAAGCAGAAGGCAAGAAAATATTGGCCGAAGGTGCCCAAGGTTCTTTACTCGATATCGATTTTGGCACTTATCCCTATGTTACCTCTTCCAATACCACCGCAGCGGGTGCCTGTACCGGTTTGGGCGTGGCCCCCAACAAAATTGAACGTGTTTTGGGTATTTTCAAGGCATATACCACCCGTGTGGGCAGTGGACCCTTCCCTACCGAGCTTTTTGATGAGGACGGTGCCACCATGGGTCGTGTAGGAAACGAATTCGGGGCGACCACGGGAAGACCCAGACGTTGTGGTTGGTTAGATCTGGTTGCATTAAAATATGCCGTACAGATCAATGGTGTTACTGAACTGATGATGATGAAGGCAGACGTGCTGAGCGGGTTCAAGACCATAAAAGTTTGTACTGCCTATGACTATAAGGGTGAAAAAATACAACACTTGCCCTATAATATTGAAAGTGAGTACGTAACACCGGTATACACCGAGATGAAAGGCTGGGCCAAGGATCTCACAAAGCTGACCAAGGCCGAAGAGCTACCCCCGGCCCTTAACGATTATATCTCCTTTTTGGAAGAGCAGTTACAGGTACCCATCAAAATAGTTTCCGTGGGTCCCGACAGACTCCAAACTATCCATAGGTAAACTTCAGTTATTGCTCATTTTTCAGTACCTTTAAGGGTAATTCGATACGGCTTTTTCAAACCGTACCACACATAAGAAATTATCCAAAAGCTACTAAAATGAACAAACTGCTGACCCTCCTTTTTTTGGTCGGGACATTGCTTTCCTGTACCGAAAAACCAGCTACTCTAACTGTATCATCGCCCAGCGGGAACAATTCCATAGATTTTCAGGTTACGGACGATGGTGCTCCAATTTATTTGGTGAACCATAAAGACAAAGTGGTCATTGACACTTCTTCCATGGGATTTGATTTTAAAGACCAAGAATCCATCAAAAATCATCTCAAGATCATTGGTAGTAGCACAAATACTGTAAACGAGACATGGGAAATGCCTTGGGGTGAACAAAAGGATGTGGTCAATCATTACAACGAGTTGAAGGTAGAACTGGAAGAGACCCAAGCACCGAACCGAAAAATCAACGTGTATTTCAGGGCCTATGATGACGGTGTCGGGTTCCGATATGAGTTTTTGCCACAACAAGGCATCGATAGCATCATCATTATGGATGAAAATACCGAGTTTCAACTGACGGAAGACTACACCTCGTTTTGGATACCCGGGGATTGGGATATTTATGAACATCTGTACAACACCTCCAAAGTTTCGGAAATCGATGCCATAGCCAAAAGGAACAATGCCGACCTGGCCCAGAGCAATATTCCTGAAAATGCCGTGAACACTCCGGTGACCATGCGTTCGGATTCAGGGCTACACCTTAGTTTCCATGAGGCCAACCTCACCGATTATGCGGGCATGACCCTAAAAGTGGACAATGAAACCTTGAAGCTGACCAGTGAATTGGTAGGTTCGGACCGTTTGGGATATAAAGTAAAGCGCGCCCTGCCCTTTAAAACACCATGGCGGACCATCCAGATTGCGGACAAGGCCACGGAGCTTATCGACTCCAAGCTCATCGTCAATTTGAACGAACCCAACAAAATTGGCGATGTGAGCTGGTTCAAACCGAAAAAATATGTAGGCATTTGGTGGGAAATGCACATTGGTAAATCAACATGGGATTATGCCGCTTCACAAGACATGAATTCCTTTACCACCGATGCCAAACCACATGGAAAACATGGGGCTACCACGGAAAACACCAAACATTATATCGACTTTGCGGCCAAAAACAACATTACTGGCGTACTGGTAGAAGGTTGGAACACCGGATGGGAGCATTGGATAGGTTTTGAGGACCGTGAGGGCGTCTTTGATTTTATCACTCCCTACCCCGATTATGACTTGGAAGAGGTGACCCGCTATGGAAAGGAAAAGGGAGTGGAACTGATCATGCACCACGAAACTTCCGCAGCCCCCCGCACCTATGAACAACAATTGGACACCGCGTATCAACTCATGCACAAATTGGGCATCCATTCCGTGAAAACCGGCTATGTGGGCAAAATTATTCCGAAAGGCGAATACCACCATGGACAATGGATGGTGAACCATTATAGAAAAGTGGTGGAAACGGGAGCCAAATACCAAGTGGCCGTGAACGCCCACGAACCCATAAAGGCAACTGGCCTCCGACGTACTTACCCCAACGTAATTGCTCGGGAAGGGCTTCGTGGACAGGAGTTCAATGCTTGGGCCTCGGACGGTGGTAATCCCCCGGAACATTTACCCATTGTAGCTTTTACTAGAATGTTGGCCGGTCCCATTGACTTTACCCCTGGTGTGTTCGACATTGCCCTGCCCACCAAACCCAACAATCAGATCAACACCACCTTGGCACAACAATTGGCCTTGTACGTGGTCATTTACAGCCCCATTCAAATGGCATGCGACCTCCCCGAAAATTATGAGAACCAGCCCGCCTTCCAATTTATTAGAGATGTGGGTGTGGATTGGGACAAAACGGTGGTATTGAATGGTGAGGTAGGAGATTTTGTGACCATTGCCCGTAAAGAAAGGGAAACGGGCAACTGGTTCGTAGGTGGCATTACCGACGAAAATGCCAGGGACATCGATATTGATTTCGACTTTTTGGATGATGGAGTCGACTATGAAGCAATCATCTATAAAGATGCTGCAGATGCAAATTATAAGGAGAACCCCACAGCAATATCCATTGAAAACATTGATGTGAAAAAGGGATCCACTTTGTCGGTTCATTTAGTAGAAGGGGGTGGTTTTGCTATCAGTTTGATAAAGAAAAACAAATCCTAGACACTTATACAGTGACCTAGGTCACTGTTCAAAAATGGGGGTATCCTTAACTTTGAATCAAATTAAAAAACGTATTTCAATAACATCAAAATAAACAACAATACAAATGTCAAATCATCTCAACAAAATAGGTCTAGATAAAAAAGCATCCCAAGAATTATCTGAAAAACTGAACGAGTTGTTGGCCAACTATCAGATTTTCTACATGAATGCCCGTGGATTCCATTGGAACATCAAAGGAGAAAAGTTTTTTGAACTTCATTTAAAGTTTGAGGAACTGTACAACGATTCCTTGATCAAAATTGACGAAATAGCAGAACGTATTTTAACCTTGGGATCCACTCCTTTGCACACCTATGGCGACTATTCGTCTTTTTCTAAAATAAAGGCTGCTAAAAATATTTCGAACGGCAAGGAAGCCATTCAGAAAATACTGGAAGGCTATGAGGTATTGCTTCCTTTGGAGCGTGAGCTTCTGGAAATGTCCGGTGATTCCAATGATGAAGGTACCAATGCCCTAATGAGCGATTATATCAGGGAACAGGAAAAATTGATTTGGATGTATTCGGCCTATCTGAACCAATAGACCAAAATAGTACAGTTTCCCTGCAATTCACAAACCTTTCTAAAGGATTGATGCCACTTTGCCCAAAAACCCTACTTTTGGGCAAAATTCCATGGATTTGAAAAGAATTTCTTTTTTGATACTGGTCCTTTCCTTTGTAGGAGCCATGGCCCAGCAAAAAGAACCAAAAACCGAAGGTAGGCAGATCAACATTGTCTATGGGGCCAATTTTACCAAGGATGAGGCCCAGTTCCCAGGTGCTTCCATATTTAGTCGGGATGATGAACGACAGGTACAGTTTGAACATCAAGGCGCCGACCTTTGGTGCGATATTGCCATTTTCTATACGGAAGAGAATAAACTAAAAGCTATTGGGAACATCCGAATGCAACAGGGCGATTCCATAGAAATGAACAGTGGCAAGATGGATTATGACGGTAACACCAAACTGGCCAAGGCTTGGGAAAAAGTGGATTTGACCAACGGGCAGATGACATTGACCACCGACACCCTGTACTTTGATCGAGAAAACCAGAAAGCCTACTACAATTCGGGTGGAAAAGTGGTGGATTCTGCCAATGTGCTGACAAGTAAAATCGGCACCTATTTTATGACACCAAAAAAGTACCAGTTTCAAAGGCAGGTACATATCGACAACCCGGATTATATTATTGATTCCGAGCAGTTGGATTATTATACCACCTCCAAAAATGCATACATGTACGGTCCGTCGACCATAACGGGAGAAGAATACAAAATCTATTGTGAGCGGGGCTTTTACGACACCAAGATCGAACAGGGATACGGCATCAAAAACACCCGTATCGACTACGACAACAAGATTATTGAAGGAGATAGCCTCTATTTTGACAAGGTCACGGAGTTTGCTTCGGCCACCAACAATATCAAGATAACGGATACCATAAACAATGGCGTAATCAAGGCCCATTATGCCGAGGTACATAAGGCCAAGGATTCTGTTTTTGCCACCAAAAGGGCCGTCTCCATCAGTCTGGTACAAAAAGATTCCCTTTATATGCATGGGGACACCCTAATGGTCACCGGCAAGGAGGAACACAGGATATTGAGGGCCTTCAGGAATGCCAAATTCTACAAGACCGATCTGAGCGGAAAATGTGATTCCATCCATTTTGATGAATCCACAGGTATTACCCAATTGATCAAGAACCCCATCCTCTGGAACGTGGACAACCAGATCACAGGGGACAGCATCCACCTGATTTCTGATATGGAAACCGAAAAACTGGACTCCTTAAAGGTCATCGAGAACGCATTCATCATTTCCCTCGATACCATTAGTGGTACAGGGTACAATCAAGCCAAAGGAAAGAACCTCTTTGGCAAGTTCATTGAAAATGAGCTAAAAATCATTGATCTGGTCAGTAATACCGAAGTCATCTATTACGTGTACAATGACGACGAGGAGTTGATCGGCATAGACAAGACCATTTGCAGTAAAATCCGGCTGTTGATGGCCAATAACGATATTGAGGACATTACCTTCTTCGTAAATCCGGATGGCGATATTTTCCCTGAAACGGATTTGCCCGTGGAGAGCAGAAAACTGAAAGGTTTTGTATGGCGTGGCGATGAACGGATCATGTCCAAGGATGAAATATTTGACGAGGATGACAACAACATCGAATTGGTCAAAATCCGGGGAATCGATAATCCCATCGATATTGATGCAGAGGAAGAAGAACGTCAAAACAACGAGAACGACCCCGTAAATGCCAAGGCAAATACAAAGGCCGTAAGACCCAAGCAGCCAACGGTCAAAAAAAAGGCGCAGACCCCATAAATGCAGAAAGAAGATTTTTTCACATACCAGGCACAGACTTCTTCACATCCCTTGGGCTTAGAGGTTTCCCGAGCCAGAGGAAGTTATATCTATGACCAAGATGGCAATGCCCATTTGGATTTTGTGGCCGGGGTATCCGCATGTGGACTGGGCCATTGCCATCCTAGGGTGGCAGAAGCCATCAAAAGACAAGTGGACCAATACATGCATGTGATGGTCTATGGGGAATATGTGCAGCAACCCGCTGTAGAGTTTGCCAAATTATTGGCTTCCCACCTTCCAAAAAAATTGGAGACCACCTATTTGGTCAATTCGGGTACTGAAGCCATGGAAGGGGCCTTAAAATTGGCCAGAAGGCATACGGGAAGATCTCAGATCATTGCGGCAAACCGAGCGTATCATGGCAACACCACCGGTAGTTTAAGTTTGATGGGGTTTGAAGAACGAAAAAGTGCCTTTAGGCCGTTGATACCGGATATTCGGTTTATCGACTTCAACTCCGAGCAAGATCTGGAAAAGATTACAGAAAAGACTGCTGGCGTTGTTTTGGAGACAATTCAAGGGGGTGCGGGATTCATCCTTCCACAAAATGGCTATCTGGAAAAGGTAAGAAAACGTTGTGACGATGTTGGTGCCCTGCTGATCTTGGACGAAATCCAGCCAGGCTTTGGCAGAACGGGCAAACTTTTTGCTTTTCAACATTTCAATTGCGTGCCTGATATTTTGGTCATCGGTAAAGGTATGGCGTCTGGATTACCTGTTGGCGCATTCGTGGCCAGCAAGGAAATGATGGCCGACCTGCAGGACCATCCCAAATTCGGACATATCACTACTTTTGGGGGAAATCCTGTCATAGCAGCTGCCAGTTTGGCAACTTTACGTGAGATTACCGAAACGGAGCTCATTCCACAGACCCTAGAGAAAGAAAAACTGTTTCGGAAGCTTTTGGTACATCCTTTGATTAAAGAGATTAGAGGCAAAGGATTAATGCTCGCTCCCATCATGGAAAGCAAGGAAGTGGCCGATTATTTGGTCCTTGAAGCGGCTAAAAATGGACTGATTCTGTTTTGGTTGTTATTTGAGACGAGAGCAGTACGAATATCGCCTCCATTAACGATTTCCATGAAAGAAATTGAGGAGGGTTGCGACAAAATACTAGCCATTTTAAACAGCTATAAACCCGACGCTGTTAACTAATTTGTTGATAACATACCCAAATTTTGGACTTAATAAGGTAGGCAAAGGGTTAATTTTAAGTCCATAGTTAAACCAAAAACGTTCCTATGGCGTTAGATTCTAACGAATATCCTGACAAATCCATTAGCAAATTCGAGTCCATGCTGAAGACGGATGACGTCTATTTCTTCGACGCGGAGGACTTTGAAGAGATTATTCATCACTACCTCAACAACGGTAAAATCTCCTTGGGAAAAAAGGCCATTCAAATTGGTTTGGAACAACACCCAAATTCCCTTGAACTTAAACTATTGCAGGTAGAGGTATTGGCCTTTGAGGACAAATTCGATGCTGCCGAAAAGTTATTGGACGAAATCCAAAACATCGATGCCCACAATGAAGAAATCTACATTCAAAGGGCAAACATCCAATCCAAACAGGACAACCACCAAGAAGCTGTAAACTTGCTCTTGGAGGCTTTGCATTTGACCGAAGATACGTTCGATATCCATTCCCTTTTGGGCATGGAATATCTGTTCATGGACGATTACGAAAGGGCCAAGACCAGCTTTATGAAATGTGTGGAGTTTGATGACAGTGATTATTCTTCGTTGTACAATGTGGTTTATTGCTTTGAGTTCCTTGAGGATTTTGATGGGGCCATCCATTACCTGAACGATTATTTGGAAAGAAACCCTTATTCCGAAGTGGCTTGGCATCAATTGGGGAAAATGTACTATGCCATGGACATGTACCCAGAGGCGCTCACTGCGTTTGATTTCGCTGTAATTTCCGATGATACCTTCATCGGGGCATACTTCGAAAAAGGCAAAGTATTGGAAAAATTGGGTCGCTATAACGAGGCCATTGAAAATTACGAATCCACCATTTCTATAGAAGACCCCACCTCCCATGCATTTCTAAGATTGGGGAAATGCCATGAGAAACTGGGCAACTATGATTTGGCCAAATACTATTACTACCATACAGTGCACGAAGATCCTCTATTGGACAAGGGATGGTTGGCCATTACCGATTTCCATTTTAGGCAAAAGAATTATGAAAAGGCATTGTATTACATCAACAAGGCCATAAATATTGACGGAGAAAACCCATTGTATTGGAAAAAAGCCGCCAAAATATATTTTGCCATGGACAATTTGGATGAGGCCGATTTTGCCTATAAACAAGCTGTGGACCTAGGCAACTATGAATTGGAAACCTGGAAGAATTGGTCGGAAGTCCTGAAGAGGATCGGTGATTTTGACTCATCCATACAGGTTTTGCTCCAAGGGCTGGAATTTTATCCCGACAGTGCCGTGCTCACCTATAAATTGGCAGGTATCCACCTCAAGAACAACGACATTGCCGAAGCAAAAAAAGCCTTGTCCGACGCCATGGAAATGGATATGGACAAATTGCAGTTGTTCGATGAAGAATTTCCAGAATTCAGCGAAGTAAAATGGGTAAAGGCATTGGTTTCCAAAATCAAGAAAACCGCCAAATAGGGCAGCCCATTTGTTTATCTTTGCCGCATGAAATCACGCCGTTTACTGGATTATATTTTCGTTACCCTTAAGGGTATGGCCATGGGTGCCGCTGATGTGGTCCCAGGAGTTTCCGGAGGTACCATTGCGTTCATCTCAGGAATTTATGAAGAGTTGATCACCTCCATCAACAACATTAATCTCTCATTGTTTACCATTCTCCGTAAAGAAGGCATTAAAGCTGCTTGGAACCAGATCAATGGTAACTTTTTGATTTCTCTTTTTGTTGGCATATTCATCAGTGTGCTCTCCTTGGCAAAATTTTTGAGTTGGCTTTTGGAAAACGAGCCTGTCCTGCTTTGGTCCTTTTTCTTTGGTTTGGTAGTGGCCAGTATTTTCTTCGTGGGAAAGGAAATCACCAAGTGGAACCCAGGAACCGTAATCGTTTTGATCCTCGGGGCCCTGTTGGCCTTTTTTATCACGGAACTGCCCGTAAGTGAGAATTCCGGTAGCCTCCCCTATCTGTTCATGTCAGGTGCCCTGGCCATTTGCGCCATGATCCTACCTGGCATCTCAGGAGCCTTCATTTTGGTACTTTTGGGCTCTTACAAAACCATTCTGGATGCTGTCCACGAAAGAGACATCAAGATTGTAGCAACGGTTGGCCTCGGAGCGGTTGTTGGACTGTTGAGCTTTGCCAGATTGCTGAAATGGATGTTCAACCATTATAAAAATATCACCTTGGCTTTGCTGACCGGCTTCATTTTGGGTTCCCTCAACAAAATATGGCCTTGGAAAAAAGTTTTGGAAACCAAAGTTTTTGGTGAAAAAGTTGTGGTGGTGGACGACATGAACGTATGGCCCGGTGCTTTTGAGGGGGACAACAAATTAATGCTCGCCATTATCCTAGCCATCATAGGTTTTTCACTTATTTTTATCCTGGAAAAGGCAGCTTCCAAAAAATAGGATAAACATAAGTGCCCATGCATCAACCTAGAACATTTCTGGACAATTTCTTTTTGGTCATCAAAGGGCTTTGTATGGGCGCGGCGAATAAAGTTCCCGGGGTTTCAGGTGGTATTGTGGCCTTTGTGGGCGGTTTTTACGAAGAGTTTATCTATTCCTTGCAAAAACTCAACTCCAAAGCCCTCAAATTGTTGTTCAACGGGCGTTTCAAGAGTTTTTATCAATACACCAACGCCCAGTTTTTGGCCCTCTTGATCTTTGGAATGCTGGTAAGCTATTTTAGCGTCTCCAGGATTTTGGATTATTTTTTGGACCGGAACGAGACTTTGGTTTGGGCCACTTTCTTCGGTATGGTAGTGGGGTCCATTTACCATATCGGAAAAGATTTTGAGCCTTGGAACCAACGGACCATCCCTGCCGGTATTCTTGGACTGATCATCGGGATATCCATCAGTTTTTTGAACCCTGCAAAGGAAAACGATAATTTGTTGTTCATCTTTTTCTGTGGGATCATCAGTGTCTCGGGAATGACACTCCCCGGGCTTTCCGGGTCGTTCATTTTGATTCTCCTTGGAAACTATGTGTTGCTTCTAGTAGATTCGGTCAACGCCCTTTATGATACCTTCTCCGATATTTTTTCAGGGGATTTTGGTTTTTTCAAGGACACCGAACGCATGCAGACCCTAAAGATTTTGGCCATTTTTACCCTGGGTTCCGCAACAGGTTTGGTCACCTTTTCGCATTTGCTCAGTTATGTACTCAAGCATTTCAAGGCCACAACCACGTCCGTGATCCTTGGTTTTATAACCGGGTCGTTGGGGGTGCTATGGCCCTGGAAACGAACCATTTTTAAAACGGACGGCACTGGTATCCCTTTGTTGGATTCCAATGGCGACAAAATTATACTCAACTACCAAAGGTACCTTCCCCATATAGGGGATGGCGAAACTTGGTGGGCCATACTTTTCATTTTCCTTGGAATTTTGGTATTATTGGTATTGGATTGGTATGGAAACAACAGAAAAGAAAACAAACAGGTTCGGGCTACTCGGTAGGAACATTTCCTATTCCTTTTCGCAAGGCTATTTCACCCAGAAATTCAAGGATTTGGGACTGAACGGATACAGTTACGAAAATTTCGATATCCAAAGGATAGAAGAATTGGAATCAGTGCTTTCCCAAAGTCACATCAAAGGCTTGAACGTGACCATTCCCTACAAAGAAGAAGTGATTCCCTTTTTGGATGAATTGGATGCCAAGGCAGGAAAAATAGGGGCCGTGAACACCATCAAGATTACTGAAAAAGGACTAAAAGGTTTTAACACCGATGCCTACGGTTTTCAGAAATCATTGGAGCCTTTTTTAAAATCCCACCACACCAAGGCATTGATCTTGGGTACTGGTGGTGCCTCCAAAGCCGTCCGGTTTGTACTGGATGAATTGGGCATAGCCAACACCTATGTTTCCCGACACAAAAAAGCAAGCCAGTTTTCCTATGATGAACTGGACAGGGAAGTCATTGAGGGCCACACCTTGATCATCAACTGCACCCCCTTGGGCACCTATCCCAACATTGCCGAAAAACCCAATATTCCCTATCAATTTCTCAACAAGGACCATTTGCTCTACGACTTGATCTACAACCCTGAAAAAACCACTTTTTTGGCCTTGGGCGAGGCAAGTGGGGCCAGCATTTGTAATGGGCTTCAAATGTTGAAGCTACAAGCCGAAAAAGCTTGGGAAATCTGGAACACTCCCTAAAAAAGTACGATCGATAAAAGGATTGGGCCAATCCGTACATCAAAAATCATAGGCAAAAGAAGAATCGGTACTTTTGCAATTAGACAATTTAATTTTGTTAAATTGGCTATAGATTACCATCAATCAACAGGAAAAGAGACTACTAATGCAGGAAAATGAACGCAAACTTCAGCAAGCTGAAGGTGGGAATGAGCAGACATCGGACAACATAAAAGCACATTTGGAGGAAAGCCCCAATTCCGAACCAAATGAGTCCCAAGATGCCATGCCTGAAAATACCGAAGAGCCCAAGTCGGAGACCACTCCTTCCGAGGCCAAGGATACCGAAAAAGAATCCAAACCCTCCGAACAGTCCGATGACTCCAATGAGGCCATTGATGAAATTGACGAATCCAACGCAGAGGATGCGGAGGATTCCGAAAATGAAAAACGGCACTACATCCCCATGCTGGACTATCATTCCATGCCACTAGAAAATTTGGTGGGGGAACTACAACGTTTGGTCAAAAATGAAAAGGTCCAGGCCATTGGCAGACATGTCAGTGCCATTAAATATGAGTTCGATCAAAAGTTTCAGGAATTCATCGAACAAAAGAAAGAGGAATTTGTCTCCAAAGGAGGCAATGAAATTGATTTCAGGTACAACTCGGTTGCCAAGCGACAATTTAACGAGGTGTACTCCGATTATCGTGAAAAACGTGATCAGTACTACAAACAACTGGAACAAAACCTCAAGAACAATCTTCACAATAGATTGCAAATCATTGAGGAGCTGAAAGGGCTCATCGACGTTGAAGAGGATATCAACACCACTTACAACAATTTTAAGGAGCTCCAGGAACGATGGAAAAATGCAGGTCCCATTCCACGGACCAACTATAACGATGTTTGGCGCACCTACCATCACCACATGGAAATCTTCTACGATTTTCTGCACTTGAACAGGGAGTTACGCGACCTCGATTTTAAGCACAATCTGGAAGAAAAACAAAAACTGGTGGAGCGGGCCGAAGCCTTGGCCGATGAACCCGATCTGGGAAAGGCATTCAGGGAACTCCAGACCTTGCACAAGATCTGGAAGGAAGACATAGGACCCGTGGACAAGGAACACCGCGAGGAAATCTGGGAACGTTTCAGCAATGCTACCAAGGCCATGCACCAGCGTAGGCAAGAACATTTCCAGGAATTGGAAAAAGTATTTGAAAAGAACCTGGAGAAGAAGCAGGAAATCATTGCTTCCATTGCCCATATAGCCGATCATGTTGCAGATAACCACAGAGGCATCCAAAAGCAGATCAAGGAAGTGGAGGCACTCAGGGATTCCTTTTTTAAGGCAGGCAAGGTGCCCCAAAAAGTGAACGAGGAAACCTGGAGTCATTTTAAAGATGCCGTTCGCAAGTTCAACAGAAGCAAGAATTCCTTCTATAAAAACCAGAAGAAGGACCAACAGCAGAATCTTGAAAAGAAAAAGGAACTGCTAGATCTGGCACTTTCCCTTAAAGACAGTGATGACTGGGCCACGGTTACCCCGGAAATGAAGCGCATCCAAAATGAATGGAAGAAAATAGGGCATGTGCCCCGAAAATATTCGGACAAGATATGGAACGAGTTCAAGGAGGCCTGCAACCATTATTTTGACCGATTGCATTCCGATAAGAATGACGCCCATAAGGAGGAATACGAAAACTTCGATAAGAAAAATGCCTGCTTGGAGCGCTTGAAGGAGTTTCAGTTAAGCGGCGATAAGAAAAAGGACCTTGAAGCCATCAAGGAATTTTTGGCCGAATGGAAACAATACGGCCGGATTCCCTACAACAAAAAGCACATCAACGGCAAGTTCAATAAAATTGTGGATGCCCTGCTCAAAAAGCTGGGGGTCGGCAGACACGAATCCGAACTGCTCAAATACGGCAACAAGGTACAGGAGTTGGCCAAAACCGAGGACAACTATGCCATTGGCAACGAAAGGGTCTTCATCAGACGTAAAATTGATGAGAGCAAATCGGAAATACGCCAATTGGAGAACAACCTCCAGTTTTTCTCAGGAGACTCCGAAGACAATCCCTTGGTAAAGGAGGTGATCAAGAACATCGACAAACAGAAAGAGGCCCTACAGACCTGGAAAGAAAAGCTTAAAAAGCTGAACATCCTTGAACATAAATTGAACAAAGAGGCCGAGGAAGAGGACGACAGCAGCGAAGAGGAATAAACCACTTTTCGCCTCCAACAAATCCCGTCGCATAAAACCAATTAAAGTTCCGCTGTTTACCAGTGAAAGTATCCTTATTTGTACAATTTTAAAAGGTACTTGATCAAATCCGTAGTGGTCACGATTCCTACAAGTTTTCCATCATCCACAACAGGCAATGCGTGGAATTCATTTGTGGCCAATAGTTGGGCCACTTCTTTGATGGTTGTCTTGGAAGTGACACTTACCACATCATTGGCCATCACTTGGGGAATGGAGAACATGTTGTACACAATGGTATCTACATATTCTTCATGTTCATCAATGGCATCGGCAAAACTGATCCGAAGAAGATCCGTATAGCTCAGCATACCCTTAATGACATCACCCTTCACCACCGGAATATGCCTGATGTGATGCTTTTTGAAAAGTCGCTCTGCGGTGACCAAATCATCTGTGGTCTTCAATGTGACCAACTTTTTGGTCATGATCTCGGAAACAGGAACCCCATTTTTCATCTTCGCTGCAGTTTAAAAATCCTTCTATGAAGTTACTTCAATCACCAAGGGGAAAGTATGATAATTGTCATCTTGGAGTCCTGTTCCACAATTAAGAAAGGAGTGTTTTCCGGTCAAAACCATACTTACACTTGCTATTTTTGACCATACACCCCAATTTTTTGCTTAACTCTGTTTGATAAACCATTTTTGACCACCAATCAACCACCAAAGTACCCCGATTATGAAAAATTTCATTGCCTTTTTGGCCATTGCTTGTTGTTCATTAATGACCAAGGCCCAAGATTATTACGAAACCAGTTGGATCAGCGGTGAAGTCAAATACACCGCCCTGATCATCTTCTACGAACAGGACCAAGCCATAGTACGTGTAAAATATTACGCAAACGGTGCTGATAAATTGGCCAGTTTTTTATGTACTTATGAAAACTTCACCAAATCGGATGGTTCCCAAGACAAGTTTTTGAACGGTGTGGACGCCGTAATCGTTCGGGGACCTGAAGGGTCCACCTACAGTGCGGACAATTTTTATTTGAAAGATTTGGGCAATGGCAATTTTCAGGCCTACACGGTGGACGATAATGGGTTGGCCGGTTCAGATATCACACAGTACATGAAACCCATGCTGTATTGGGTAAAAATGAATCCTGATGCCCTCACCAAGGGCTATTTGGATGATTACTACAATGAGGACGAACTATTGTTCAAACTGCTTACATACCTCAACAAAGGCGAAGTGGAGTACACTACCGGCAATACGGCCATTACATCCATTGCCCTGGGCATGGACCAGGAATATGACACTCCCCTTTGGTCGGTGGTCATGAGCAATCTGGGCAGCAAGGCCTATTCCGAGCAAAAAATCAAGGAAGCTGCGTTGTATCCCAGCGACTGGATCAAAGAGCAATGGGATTTGGGTTATTACATTACCGCAGTGGAGTACAATGCCGACAAAAACACTTATGTGGTGGTCATGAGCAAGGCATATGGCATGGGGCCTCAATCCTGGAAAAAATCGGATGTCTTTCCCAAGGATTGGATCACCACCAAATGGAACGACTATTACTACATCACAGAGATTGCCTGTGGAGGTGGCGAATGGTACGTGTTCATGGACAAGAACATTGGTTATACGGCTCAACGATGGAAAACAAGTTACGAACTGCCCAAAGAGTGGATTACCGAAAACTGGAACGATGGCTACTCCATAACCTCTGCCAACTACGGAAACGGGTTATGGGCCCTGAGCATGAGTGCTGGGTCCAATTTGGGCCTTCAAACCTGGAAGACCCAATACGAATATCCCATAGATTGGATCAGGGAGCAGTCGGACAACGGGTATAAAATTACCACAGTAGCCTACGGAAACGACATGTGGTTTGTGGTCATGTCCGATGGTTCCACACATGCCTCCAACAGGTCTACCTCCAACTACACGGAGCTTCCCCTGGATTGGATCATTAACAACGCCAACTAAGGGGAATAACTTCTATTTAGCTACGTTAACGGAACGTGTCTCACGGATGACCGTCACCTTAACTTGGCCAGGATAGGTCATGTCCGTTTGTATTTTCTGGGATATTTCAAAGGATAATTCGGCTGCTTTGTCATCGCTTACCTTTTCGCTTTCCACTATAACGCGAAGCTCCCTACCTGCCTGGATGGCATAGGCTTTTTGCACCCCATTGAACCCGAAGGCAATGTCTTCCAAGTCCTTCAATCGCTGAATGTAGGAGTCCAATACCTGTCTCCTTGCACCAGGACGTGCACCACTAATGGCATCACAAACCTGTACGATAGGGGAAATTAGGGTGGTCATTTCTATTTCATCGTGGTGGGCGCCAATAGCGTTGCAAACTTCTTTTTTCTCACCATATTTTTCGGCCCATTGCATACCCAAAATGGCGTGGGGCGTTTCCACCTCCACTTCTGCCATGGGCACCTTACCAATATCGTGCAACAATCCAGCACGTTTGGCAAGTTTGGGATTGAGTCCCAATTCGGCGGCCATTACCCCGCAGAGTTTGGCCACTTCCCTGGAGTGTTGCAATAGGTTTTGTCCGTACGAGGAACGATATTTCATACGACCCACTGCTTTGATCAGTTCCGGATGCAATCCATGGATTCCTAAATCGATTACGGTCCTTTTCCCGATTTCGGCAATTTCTTCGTTGATCTGCTTTTCGGTCTTTTTCACCACTTCCTCAATACGGGCAGGGTGAATCCTGCCATCGGTCACCAATCTATGGAGTGAAAGTCGTGCAACCTCCCTACGTACAGAATCAAAGCAGGAAAGGATGATGGCTTCCGGAGTATCGTCCACAATGATCTCTACCCCTGTGGCGGCCTCAAGGGCACGGATATTTCTTCCTTCACGGCCAATGATGCGTCCTTTTACATCATCGGATTCCAGATTGAAGACTGAAACACAGTTTTCCACTGCTTCTTCGGTTCCGATACGTTGGATGGTATTGATTACAATCTTTTTGGCCTCTTGTTGGGCTGTAAGCTTTGCTTCTTCCAGCGTGTTCTGAAGATAGGCCATGGCATCGGACTTTGCCGTTTCTTTCAGGGATTCCAACAACTGACTCTTTGCTTCCTCTGCGGAAAGTCCTGAAATGACCTCCAATTGCTGCACTTGGCTCTTGTGTAGTTTCTCGAGTTCGGATTGCTTTTTATCAAGGATATCACTTTTATAGTCCAATTCCTTGATCTGCTCCTGTAGTT
The DNA here is from genome assembly GCF_003584165.1 of Flagellimonas aequoris. Taxonomy (GTDB): domain Bacteria; phylum Bacteroidota; class Bacteroidia; order Flavobacteriales; family Flavobacteriaceae; genus Flagellimonas; species Flagellimonas aequoris. Next base: position 107,186 of record NZ_QXFJ01000027.1, read on the forward strand.
GGTCGTTCAACTTTTTGTTCTTGGCCAGCTCACTGCTTACTTGCGACTCCTTGTCACGGGTGCGTTTTTCGGCCTCGGCAATTTTTTTGTCCTTATTGATGATGACCTTTTCGTGTTCGGCCTTTAGTTCCAAAAATTTCTCCTTGGCCTGGAATATCTTATCCTTTTTAATGCCTTCACCTTCCTTGTTCGCTTCCTTAATGATATCCGCTGCCTCTTTCTTTGCGTTGGCAATGGTTTTGGATGCCTTGCCCTTCTCCATCATCTTGGCAATTGCAAATCCTATCGCCAGCCCCACAACAGCCGCTACGATTATTCCTATGATAGTATCCATGTTTGATAGTGTTTAGTTAAAAAAAAAGCCCACATTGGCCGAAGTTTTGTACAAACTCCATATTACAGGTTTAGGGCTACCAGGCTGATCAAGGATCCCTATACAAGTAGGGCCTGCTTTTACAACCCAAACTCACCCTTTTGAATTATAATAGCGTTGAGTTTGTCAAAAAATATTTACCAATGTGGGCAGTAACAATATTTTATTTAAAAGAACTTATTCCCCCAATTTGGAATATACCAGTTCATCCAATGCCTTAAGACGCTCTAGGGCGGCCTCGGTATTTTCGGAACGATCTATTCCGCCTTGCTCAATTTTAGAAGCAAACTGTAGGGCACACATGGCCAAAACATCCTGTTTATCCCTGACCGCATAGTTCTGCTCGAACTTTTTGACCAGGTTTTCAATGTTTTTGGCGGCCTTACGCAAACCTTCCTCTTGCCGTGGATCTATCGTTAGCGGATATACCCTATCGGCAATGGAAAGCTTTATTTTGAGCTTCTCGTCCATAATTCTGGCACATGTCAATCCGCCAACTTGGCAATGCAAACATCCAGTTCGCGGATCAATGTATTTATCTTGAGCTTAGCCTCAGTTTTACTAGCATTACTACCCAGCATCGTGTTCGCCATCTTCAGGGAATTATACTTTTCTTCCCATTCTACCAGAGCTTCTTCCTTAAGCTTGCTTTCTTCCTTTATCAGGTCCAATTCTTCTTTCAACTTGGTGTTTATCTTGTGCAATAGCTCCATTTTGTGCAGCAGTTTGCTCACCTTGTTCTCCAAAGAATCCACAATCTCAACAAGTTCGCTCATAGATGCAAACAACAATACGTATTACACAAAGTTAACGATCCTAGGGTTACCTCGCAATACTTTTTGGATTAATTCTTAAAGCTTTGGTTTAAGTCCAAACCTCGGCAAATCCTTTTCCAAAAAACAAAACATTGGTTACTTTCGTAAGTAATTATAAATTACACTATGCGCCTTAATCTTGTAGTCTTCCTCTTTTTTTCCACTAGAATACTTGTCGCCCAAGACAATTATCCCCAGGATGCTTTTCAGTCGCCTTTGGAAATACCGTTGATTCTTGCCGGAACTTTCGGGGAACTACGTTCCGATCATTTTCATTCTGGGATAGACATCAAGACGCAGCAACGGGAGGGTTTACCTGTAATGGCCGTAGCGGATGGGACCGTTACACGGATCAAGGTCTCCCTTTGGGGCTACGGCAAGGTAATCTATGTGGCACATCCCAATGGGTACACTTCGGTATATGGGCATCTTAAAAAATTCGGTCCAGAATTGGAAGAGTATGTAAAAAAGGTGCAGTATGACAAGCAGTCCTATGAGGTGGAGATGTTTCCTGATTATGGGGAATTGAAAGTTACCAAAGGTGACGTGATAGCCTATTCTGGCAATACGGGTGGTTCGGCCGGTCCACACCTTCATTTTGAAATACGAAGCAGCGTATCCGAAAAACCGACCAACCCCTTGCTATACGGATACGAAGTGCGCGACGCCACCAATCCAACCGTTTTGGGCCTATTCGGATACCCCTTATCGGATGGTGCCCTGATAAACCAAAGTGCCAAAACCACCCAGATCAATTTTACCAAACAGCCCGACGGTTCTTTACTTGCCGACAAGGTATCGGCTTTGGGAACCATTGGGTTCGGCATTAACAGCTTTGACCGCCAAGATCTGGCCGCCAACAAGAATGGTGTGTACTCGGTAAAACAAACGGTTAACGGCAGGGTATATTCCGAATTCGATTTTGAAACCTTTTCCTTCGGGGAGACGCGTTACATCAACACCTTGATCGATTACCCTTATTTTTATAAAAACAGACAACGTATCCAAAAATGCTTCAAGGAACCCTATAACCATTTGGATATCTACAAATCCCTATACAACAATGGAAAAATCGACATTGAGGAGGGGATGTCCTACCAAGTGGAATTGCTTATCTCAGACATTGAGGGGAACATTACCAAGCTGATCATTCCGGTCGAAGGAAAACGGGAGCCTCAAAAAGTGGCCAAGGATGATAATCGGACGGATGATTTCATCATTGCCGACAAGCCTAACAATTTTGACCTTGGTGCGGCCAAAGTATATTTTCCGGCCAATACTTTTTACGAAGATTTTTACATCAACCTAAAAAAAGGAACCGATACCATTGCCATACACGATAACAGTGTGGCGGCCCATCGAAACTTTACCATCAGCTTTGACCCTTCCAAATATCCGTTGGAGGAAAGAAAACAATTATTCATTGCCCATTTGGACGAGGATCTGAGACCATCGTATTCCAAGACCTACAAAAGGGATGGATCATTCACTACCCGTACCCGCACCCTTGGCACCTATACTTTGGTGAGGGACAGTGTTGCACCCACCATTCGACCAAAAAACTTTAAGGAGAAACAATGGCTGAGCAACTACAGTTATTTGAGTCTCGACATTTCCGACGACTTGAGTGGGATAGACACCTACAGTGCCACTTTGAACGGCGAGTGGATCTTAATGGAGTACGAACCAAAAACCAATACCATTACCTATAATTTTGATGACAAGATCCTGAACACCAACGAATGTGAACTCAAAGTGACCGTAACGGACAATGTGGGCAACTCCAATACCTTTACCAGCACTTTTTTCAGGAAATAACCGTACTTTTGCAAGCGCAAATCAGTCAGCAACAGACCCGCCATATTATTTGTTGAAAACAATTTCGACCTCCCTTTGGGTTACGATTTGATTAAAATGATACTGATGAAAAAATTTGTCTTCGTTTTTGTTCTATTGACAAGCACCTTGGTTTCGGCACAAAAGAACATTTATGAGAACATGAAGTTCGATGAGCTTACCGAGGACCATGAAACACTGGCCATTATACCCTTCATTGCCTATCTGGAGCTGAAGAAAACCGTGGACCATGACGAATTGAAGGTCCTTGCAAAAAAAGAAGGCTACGCGGTACAGAACGCATTGGAAACTTATTTTGCCCGACGCAAGAAACGCAAAAAGTTCAATGTGGATTTTCAGAATATCCACAATACCAATGCCATTTTGGCCCAAAACGGAATTGATTACAATAATATAGACACCTACACCACCCAAGACCTATGCAAAATCTTGGACGTGGATGGCATCATCAGTGGCAATTTAAACCTGAACATCCTACTTTCAGAAGGTGTGCCCACAGATTTTAGTTTTATGGATTACTTCAGCGGGGATGCCAATTATGGTAGGATCGGATTGAAGATCAGTGATGGTGAAACCGGCAAGCTCCTCTGGAAATACGAAAACGTGATCACCAAAAAGACAGGCAAGAACACCAACGAACTCATTGATAAAATGATGAAGACGGCCTCCAGAAAATTCCCTTACGACAAGGAAAAGAAAAAGAAGAACAAAGACTAATCAGGAATTGGCATATTCCTTTAACACCTGCACTGTATAATCCATTTCTTCCTTGGTGTTGTACATGGAGAAAGAGAACCTTAGGGAAGGTTTATCCATTTCTTCCGGTGATAAAATCTCCGCAAGCACGTGAGAACCTTGATCACTTCCTGATTGGCACGCACTTCCTTTGGAGCAGGCAATTCCTTTCATATCCAAATGAAAAAGAAGCATCAAGCCTTTTTGCTTATCGAAAGGCAAACGTACATTGGCCAAGGTATAAGTGCTTTTTTCCAAATCAGCGGACAATCCATTGAAGAAAGCTCCAGGAATCTCCTGTTGTAACTTTTCAACAAAATAGCGCTTTAATTCCTTAACCGTATTGGTCTCTTCTTCCAAATGTTCGTAAGCCTTTACAAAGGCTTCTTCCAACCCTACAATATTATGGAACGGCTCCGTACCAGCTCGAAAACCCCTCTCCTGCGCTCCCCCGACAATCAAAGGTTTCAGTCCGGAATTTTTTCGGATAAAGGCAAATCCAATGCCTTTAGGTCCATGGAACTTATGGGCGGCAGCGGTCATAAAATCGATATGTACCGATTGCACGTCCCAAGCATAATGCCCGATGGACTGTACGGTATCGGAGTGGAACAATGCCCCATATTGCTTGCAAAGCTTTCCAACGGACGCGATATCCGTAATGTTCCCGATTTCATTGTTTACATGCATCAAACTGACCAGCTTTTTGGAACTATCCTTTTGCAAAAGGCTTTCCAAATGGTCCATTTTTGGATTTCCAAATTCGTCAAGGTCCACATACCAAACAGCAATGCCATACTCCTTTTCCAGTTCCTCCACGGTATGCAGAACCGCGTGGTGTTCTATTTTTGAGGTAATAATGGTCCGCACACCCAAATCGCGAACGGCACAGCGCAAAATCATGTTATCGGCTTCGGTCCCACCCGAGGTAAAAATAATCTCGGAAGGTTGGGCATTTAGGGTTTTGGCAATGGTTTTTCTGGCTTGCTCCACAGCTGTTTTTGCAGAGCGGCCAAAACTATGGGTAGATGAAGGGTTACCATAATGCACGGCCAGGGCTTCTTGCATTCTCGAAATCACCTCATCCCTTACCTGCGTGGTCGCCGCATTGTCCAGATACACTTTTTGCATGGTCCAGTCGTCATTTTTAACGGGGCAAAAATACGTGAAATAAAGTTAATTTCCTTTAAAGTCGCCTTTTGGATTGGGCTATTAAAAGGGAATTGCTTTAAATTTGGCGCATGGGAAAATATTTCTTTTTGGCCTTGTGCTCCTTGGCACTTTTTGCTTGCAGCGATGGCGACCTGCAGATAGAGACCATCGATTTTGACAGTGTATCGCTTCAATATTGTACGGCACCCGCAACAACCAGCAAGAATATTCTATTCAAGATCAATGACAACGAAGCCTTGATTTTGGAATTACAGAGCGGTGTATTGAATAAAGGGGTTGTAGGGGACACTATAGTCACGGAAAGTACGGTGCCCAGCCAATCCCAGGTTACTTATCGTATTTTTTCGGATGGCGTTAGCAAGAATTACTTCTGTGACGATATACCTACCGTAGATCCGGTGGTCGTGGATGAAGTGGAGGCACAAGATGGGATGGTGATCATTGAAACTTATGCAGATACCGAGGGTACCAACTTTGTACACAACATCAGCTTGAGTGGCATTTCTTTTGTAACAGGTAGCGGTGAACGTATTACCAACCTCAACATTAGTGCTTTCGGGGAGGTCACTACCGCCATTCCCTAAGAAACATTCTGAAAAATATAGACTTCGGTAGCCCCTAACCCATATTTTTGATAGTCGGCATCATAGTATTTGAGGTTGTCATATTTATTGAAAAGATACTGCAGTTCATCCTTTAGAACGCCCTCGCCCACCCCATGGATGAAAACCACCTTTTGAATGCGTTTTTGGATGGCAAAGTCCAGTTGGCGTTTGGCGGTTTCCAATTGAATGTTGAGCATGTCAAAATTAGTGAGTCCTTTGGTGGATCTTACCAATTGATGGATATGTAGGTCCACCTCCATTTTGGGCAAATTGCGTTCCTTTGGTTTTTTACTGACGGCCTTTTTCCTCCTTGGAACTTCCTTCTCTCCCATCATTTGGGAAACCTCAATATTGGAAACCGATATTTTCCCTTGAATCTTTACCAAATCACTGGCCGCGAACTTCATGGGAAAACCATCCTTGGTCATCAAGGTGACCGTATCCCCTTCTATATGTTGTACGGTACCCTTGATGGCTTCGTCCAGTACCTCTACCCTATCACCTATCGAAAATTTGCCCATATCCCTTTTACCGTTAAAAAAATGACCAAAAAGTTAAACCTGTAAACAAAAATAATAGTATTTTTCACCTATTACAGACTAAGATGCACCTACAACCAACCATATTTGCCCTCAGTTTAAAGGATTACATGTTGCCCTGTCTCAACAAGAAACTGTTCGGACTGGAGTGTCCTGGTTGTGGCATGCAACGATCTGTCGACTTGCTACTGCATGGTGAATTCTTGGCTGCCTTCAAAATGTATCCGGCCGTTTACACACTCATTCCATTGTTCGTTCTGCTGATCAGTAGTAAAGTATTCCAGGCGAAAGTGGACAACAGGTACATTATTTTCCTGAGCATTACAAGCGTAGCGTTGATACTCATTAACTTCATAATCAAATTGATACACTAAACATTTAAATCATGGAACAAAAAAATTTACCAAATGTAACGATAGCTATGGTGTTGGCCATTCTCTCATTTTTATGCTGCTGTTTTGGAGGCGTACCCGGACTTATTCTTGGTGGAATTGCCTTCTTGTTGGTCAGAAAAGATGAAAAGGCCTATACCGAAAACCCAGACCTTTATAAAAATTACAGCACCCTGAAAACCGTCAAGATCTTGGCAATTATAGGTATGGTTTTAGGTTTCCTTTACTTACTTTACACTATCTGGTCCATCAATCAAATGGGTGGCTGGGACGGCTATATGGAAAAGGTCAATGAAATGATGGAACAATATCAATAATTCAATCAATATATGAGCCAACAACCCTTACCTGGGGCAAGTACCGTGCTGACCATGGGAATCATTTCCATAGTCGGCACCTTGGTATGTTGCGGTCCATTCGGTGCCATTTTTAGCATCATCGCCTTGGTGAAGGCGAAGACCGCCAATCAGTTATACTTACAAAGTCCTGAAAGTTATACGGATTACAGCAATGTGAAGACAGGAAAGATCTTGGCCTATATCGGCCTGGCATTGGCCCTGATCTATCTGGTGCTGTTCATCCTTTATTTTGGATTTATCATTGCCATGATTACGGCAGGTGAGTGGAGTGGCAACTATTAGTTTGCCACTTCACTTATAAATTTGAGTCGGTACAACCGAAGCTCATCATCATCGTAGTCGCCATCAAATTCTTCAATGGCTTTTGTGATGGAATCGGTATCGGCTTCCAAAAAGTAGTCATGGATCTCTTCTTGCTGGTCCTCGTCCAGGATTTCGTCGATCCAGTAACCGATATTCAATTTGGTGCCACTGAAAACAATCTGTTCCATTTCCTTAATAAGTTCAGGGAGCTCCAACCCTTTGGCAGAGGCAATATCGTCCAAAGGTAATTTTCTGTCTATACTTTGGATCACATATAGTTTTAAGCCTGAATTGGCCCCTGTACTTTTCACCACAAGGTCATCTGGTCGGATGATTTCGTTCTCCTCAACATATTTGGTGATAAGGTCGATAAAAGGCTGTCCGTATTTTTTGGCCTTTCCCTCGCCTACGCCCTGAATGTTCAAGAGTTCATCCATGGTAATGGGATATTTGAGGGACATATCTTCCAAAGAAGGGTCTTGGAACACCACAAAAGGCGGCACCTCCCTTTTTCTGGCTTCATTTTTACGGAGGTCCTTCAATAATTTCAACAAGTTGTCGTCCGCCGATGCACCTCCCGATTTGCCTGCTTGGGTCACCGCATCGTTGGTGTCCTCCGAATACACATGGTCTTTGGTCATCATAAAGGATTCAGGATTTTCCAGATAATCCTCCCCGGCCTTGGTCAAGTGCAAAATTCCATACCGCTCAATTTCTTTCTTGAGCAATCCCGCCACAAGTACCTGTCTGACCAACGCCATCCAGTACGACTTGTCTTTTTCGGCACCGATTCCAAAAAATTCCTTCTCATCAGTCTTGTGTGACGAAATCATGGCATTGGTCTTGCCCACCAAAATCCTGACAATTTCCTTGGTCTTGAATTTTTCCTTGGTATCCCGAACCACACTCAGCAGTTTCACCACCTCGTCCTTGGCCTCTTCCTTGGGTTTCGGGTTTCTGGAATTATCGTCCATATCGGCCCCTTCCCCATCCACTTCATCAAATTCTTCACCAAAATAATGCAGGATGAACTTTCTTCTTGACATGGAAGTTTCGGCATAGGCCACAATTTCTTGCAACAAGGCATTTCCGATTTCCTGCTCCGCCACAGGTTTGCCGGACATGAACTTTTCCAGTTTTTCCACATCCTTGTATGAATAGAAGGCCAAACAATGACCTTCACCACCATCACGGCCGGCGCGACCGGTCTCCTGATAGTAGCTTTCTATACTTTTCGGGATATCGTGATGGATCACAAAACGCACATCGGGCTTATCGATTCCCATACCGAAGGCAATGGTGGCCACAACCACATCCACTTCTTCCATCAGGAACATATCTTGGTATTTGGCCCTTGTCTTGGCATCAAAACCAGCATGGTAAGGCACTGCACTCACCCCATTCACCTGTAATACCTGGGCTAGCTCTTCTACACGTTTTCTGCTCAAACAATATATGATACCCGATTTTCCCTGGTTCTGCTTAACAAATCGGATAATATCGGCGTCCACATTCTGGGTCTTGGGCCTTACCTCATAAAACAGGTTGGGCCTATTGAATGATGCCTTGTACACCAAAGCATCGTTCATTCCCAAATTTTTGATGATATCTTCCTGTACTTTTGGTGTGGCCGTTGCTGTCAGTCCAATAATGGGAATGCCTTCTCCCAATCGGTTGATGATGCCTTTTAGGTTTCGATATTCAGGCCTAAAGTCGTGTCCCCATTCCGAGATACAGTGTGCCTCATCAACAGCTACGAAGGAAAGTTTCACGCTTCTCAAAAAATCTACATATTCTTCCTTGGTCAACGATTCCGGTGCCACGTACAACAATTTGGTGACGCCGTTGGAAATATCCTCCATCACCTGTCTTACCTCGGTCTTGGTGAGTGAGGAGTTGAGCACGTGGGCTATACCATTTTGTTCGGATATGCCCCGGATGGCATCGACTTGGTTTTTCATCAAAGCTATCAAAGGGGAAACCACAATGGCGGTACCCTCTTTCATAATGGCCGGCAACTGGTAACAAAGGGACTTCCCGCCCCCTGTGGGCATGATTACAAAAGTATCCTTGTCATCCAGCACGTTTTGGATGACATCTTCCTGAAGCCCCTTAAATTTTGAGAAACCAAAATATTTTTTGAGTGAGGAATGCAAATCGGTATTCGTTAGGCTCATTTCCGCATTTTTCAATTAATAACAAGCAACCTGAAAGGCCATTGAAACAATCATTTTAATCAATCTTCAAAAGTAGGAAGTATTCTATCTTCCATAATGGTCTGTAAAAGATAGTTTGATTAGTTTTGTAATCTTAAAGATAAGATATTCTTTTAGGAATACAATTAGATAATCCGTTATTTACCTTGAACGACATTCAGTCAATTTTATCCATCGCAAAGCGGACACTTGAAATCGAAAGTAAGGCCATCAGCAATTTGATAGACCTACTCGATGACCAATTTGCACATGCCGTACAACACATATTGGAATCGCAGGGAAGGGTGGTGGTTTCCGGCGTTGGGAAAAGTGCCATTGTAGCCTCTAAAATTGTGGCCACACTGAACTCCACAGGCACTCCTGCCATTTTCATGCATGCCGCGGATGCCATCCATGGCGATCTGGGCACCATTCAGGAGAACGATGTGGTCATTTGCTTATCCAAAAGTGGAAACACACCCGAAATAAAAGCCCTGTTGCCACTCATCAAGATAGGGAAGAACAAACTTGTGGGTATTACCGGGAACATGGATTCACTATTGGCCAAACAGGCCGATTTTGTATTGAACACCTTTGTGGAAAAAGAAGCCTGTCCTAATAATCTGGCCCCAACGACCAGCACCTCAGCGCAAATGGCCATGGGCGATGCACTCGCCATCTCCCTTTTGGAGCTCAAGGGTTTCAGCAGTGCTGACTTTGCCAAGTACCATCCCGGAGGCGCCTTGGGCAAAAAATTGTATTTACGCGTGGCCGATATCGTGGTAAACAATGAAAAACCACAAGTGGACATCAACACCAGCGTAAAAGATGTAATCGTTGAAATATCCTCCAAAATGTTGGGGGTTACGGCCGTCATGGAAGACAACAAAGTAGTAGGCATCGTTACGGATGGGGATATAAGAAGGATGCTGAGCAAATATGACAATATAAGTGGACTGACCGCCAAGGACATCATGACCTCCAACCCAAAATCGGTAGATGTGGATACCTTGGCCATCAATGCGTTGAAATTGCTCCAGGAAAAGAGCATTTCCCAACTTTTGGCCTTTGAGGGTGATGCCTACGCCGGTGTGGTCCATATCCATAACCTTATAAACGAGGGAATCCTATAATGGCAAAAACAGAAAAGAAAAATCCGGATGAAATGTCCTTTTTGGACCATTTGGAAGAATTGCGCTGGCATTTGATACGCTCCACCTTCGCCGTGGTGATCATCGCTTGCTTGGCTTTTATTTTTAAGGGGTTCATTTTTGATACCATCCTATTTGGTCCAAAGAACATGGACTTCCCCACCTACAAGTTCTTTTGCAACATCGCGACCTTTTTTGGGGTAACATCCGAATTTTGTAGCGAATCCCTGCCGTTCACTATTCAGAGTAGATTGATGGCGGGCCAATTTTCGGCCCACATCTGGACCTCCATCTGGGCCGGTGTAATCCTCGGGTTCCCTTATATATTGTTCGAGCTATGGCGGTTCATAAGCCCCGGACTCTATGAAAAAGAGCGAAAGCACTCCAGAGGATTCATCCTAACCGCTTCCTCCCTGTTCTTTTTGGGGGTGCTGTTCGGATATTATGTGGTGGCACCGTTGTCCATCAATTTTTTAGGCTCATATCAGGTCAGTAAAGAGGTATTGAACGAGATTGACCTGGCATCCTACGTATCCACCGTTAGAGCCTCCGTCATTGCCTGTGGGATCATGTTCGAGCTCCCCATCGTAATCTATTTCTTGACCAAAGTGGGTCTGGTAACCCCGGAAATCTTGAAAAAGTACCGGAAGATTGCCTTGGTAGTCGTTCTGATCCTTTCAGCCATCATTACACCTCCAGATATCACCAGTCAAATTGTAGTGGCCATCCCTGTACTTATTTTGTACCAGATCAGCATCTATATCTCCAGAATGGTGGTTAGAAGGGAAGAGAAAAAAGAAAACGCGCGAAAAAATGCCAAATAAAGTAGAAGAATTCAATGCATATCGTTCCAAAATGAACGAAAAGTTGTTGGCCGACAACAATAAGTTGATCAAGCGTATCTTTAATCTTGACACCAATGCCTATATGGCCGGGGCCCTTGATGTAAAGACCAAGGAATTGTTGGGGCTGGTTGCATCCGCAGTGCTTCGATGCGACGATTGCGTGAAATACCACTTGGAAAGTTCCAAAAAAGCCGGGGCCAACAAAGAAGAGGTCATGGAAACGTTGGGCATCGCCACTTTGGTGGGTGGTACCATCGTGGTACCCCATTTGCGAAGGGCCTATGAATTTTGGGAAGATTTGGAAGCCAATGATGCTTAAAAAAATCCAAAAGACACCATCCCAGAAAAAGAATATGTTTAGTTTTGGCACGTTCCTATGAAGCTACGCGCAGAAAATATCATGAAGGCTTACCGCGGCCGAAAAGTTGTTAGGGGTATTTCCCTAGAAGTGAACCAAGGAGAAATCGTGGGTCTTTTGGGACCTAATGGTGCCGGAAAGACCACTTCATTCTACATGATCGTTGGGCTCATCAAACCCAATGGCGGCAACATTTACCTTGACAGCACCGATATTACCAGTTTCCCGATGTACAAACGGGCGCAACACGGCATCGGTTATTTGGCACAGGAAGCTTCGGTATTCCGAAAACTGAGCATTGAGAAAAATATTCTGAGTGTACTGCAGCTGACCAAGTTGACCAAGAAGGAGCAGCACATGAAAATGGAATCGCTCATCGATGAATTTGGTTTGGGGCACATTCGTAAAAACCGTGGCGACCTACTTTCAGGAGGCGAACGCCGTCGTACGGAAATTGCAAGGGCTTTGGCCACCGATCCAAAGTTTATTTTGTTGGATGAACCCTTTGCCGGGGTAGATCCCGTAGCTGTGGAAGATATTCAACGTATTGTGGCCCAATTGAAGAACAAGAACATCGGTATTTTAATCACCGATCACAACGTACAGGAGACCTTGGCCATTACGGAACGTTCTTACCTCATGTTTGAAGGAGGCATCCTAAAAGCTGGTATTCCTGAAGAGTTGGCGGTAGACGAAATGGTGCGAAAGGTATATCTGGGGCAGAACTTTGAGCTCAGAAAAAAGAAATTGGATTTCTAGATCACTTCCCAGAAGGCACCAACAAAGAAGCCAGAATATAGAATACTATAATCAAGGGAATGGCCAAAAACTTCAGGGTCAACAACATGATCAAACTTCCGATTAAGAACAAATAACGAATTCCGTTATCCTTAAAACTCCAATTTTTGAATTTGAGGGCGAAAAGTTCTATGGGTGAATTCAACAAGTAGGCACTTAAAATCGTCAAACCGATCAAAAACCAAGGATTGAGGATGATGTCGTTCAACACTTCGTTGTTATGGTACATCAAAATAAGGGGCAAGGAAATAATTAAAAGCGTATTGGCAGGTGTGGGAAGGCCCACAAAGGATGAAACCTGGTTCTCATCCACATTGAATTTGGCCAACCGATAAGCGGAAGCCAGTGTAATCACAAAACCTAAAAATGGCATGACGGACAGCTCCATATCGTGCCCAAAGCCAAGGTTCCACCCTCCCCTTTCGGCCATATTCAACAATTGGTACATGAAAATTCCGGGGACCAACCCGCTGGTGATCACATCGGCAAGGGAGTCCAATTGCACCCCAACTTCGCTCTGAACATTTAGGATCCGGGCAGCCAATCCATCAAAAAAATCAAAAAATATTCCGATGAATACAAATAGTGCGGCCCATTCCAAATGGTTCAGCACCGCAAAAACTGTGGCAATGCAACCACTCAAAACATTCAAAAGCGTTAAAAAGTTGGGAATATAGGACTTCATAGGTATTGATTTCCGTAAAAATAAGGGAAAAAACAAACTGTTACGGAATCCTATTTCAAGGAGCCGTATTTATTCTGATATTTGCGCTGATGAAATTTGGAATGAAACCAAAATCCCTATTACTTATCTTGTTCCTTTTGGTCGGGAAAACCTTGTTTTCCCAAGTACCCGAACTCTCGGAAAAATCCCAGATCAGTCTTCTTACCTGTGCCGCAGGCGATGAGGTGTACACCGCTTTTGGGCATAGTGCCTTCCGTGTGCAGGATTCCGTTTTAGGTATTGATGTGGTATACAACTACGGGACATTTGATTTCAACAAACCCAATTTCTATCTCAATTTTGCCAAGGGACGTTTGATCTATTCCCTTTCCCGAGACACTTTGGATAATTTTTTGTTCTCTTACGAACTGGAAAAAAGATGGATCAAGGAACAGATTCTGGACCTTACCCTAGAGCAGCGAAACCAAATGCTCCAATTTTTCGAGAACAATTACCTTCCCCAGAACAGGGATTACCTCTACGACCCCCTTTTGAACAATTGTTCCAGCATTACGGGCACCATCCTTAAAGATCAATTTGGGGACAAAGTTGTTTTTGATGGCTCCTATTTGGAAGAGCAGTATACCTTCAGGCAATTGGTGCGACAATTTCTAAAAGTCAATTCATGGTCCATGTTCGGCATTGACTTGGCTTTTGGATCTCCCGTAGATCGAAAAGCGACCGTACAAGAGCATATGTTCATGCCCTATTACGCCATGGAACAGATGAGGCATACCACGTTGGACGGGAAACCCATCTTGAAAAGGGAGCGCACCATTTTGGATTATAGCGAACACATAAACCAAACCTTTTTTCCTTTGACCCCGTTGTTCTGGTTTATCCTGTTGTTGGCATTCACGGGAATCATCACCTATTTCGATTATCGCCACCAAACAAGGAGCAGGTGGTTGGATTTTTCACTGATGTTAATTACCGGACTGGCCGGAACGGTTTTGTTCCTCCTTTGGGTGGCCACGGACCATACCTCCACACCCAGAAACTTCAATGTGCTTTGGGCTTTCCCCTTGAATGCATTTGTGGCCTTCATTTTTGCCTTTCAGGATAAACTGCCTGAATGGTCAACCAAATATCTTTGGACCGCTTTGGGGTTGATAGGATTGATGCTTTTGCTTTGGTTATTCAAAGTGCAGATTTTTTCGCCCGTACTGATTCCCTTACTTTTGACCCTGGCTATCCGATACGTATATCTTATTCGGTATTCCAAGTTGTAAGCTTGATGATTTTGCAGCATCCATGAATTTATTGACGGTAGAAAACATATCGAAATCCTATGGGGAACTGGTCCTGTTCTCCGACATTTCTTTTGGTATCAACAAAGACCAAAAAATTGCGCTCATTGCCAAGAATGGGAGTGGCAAGACATCAATATTGAACATCATGTCGGGCAAGGATACTTCCGAAACAGGTCAAGTGAACGTTAGAAAAGGGATCAAAATATCCTTTTTGGAACAAGAACCCTATTTGGACCCTAACCTGACCGTAGAAGAAACCATTTTTGCCACTGATAATGAGATTTTAAAGATCATTGCAGCCTACGAAAAGGCCGTGGAAAACCCGGATGACTCCGTACAATATCAAAAGGCGTTTGAAGCCATGGAGCACCACCAAGCCTGGGATTTCGAGACCCAGTACAAGCAAATCCTCTTTAAACTGCAACTGACCCAACTCGATGCCAAGGTTTCCACGTTATCGGGAGGTCAAAAAAAACGATTGGCATTGGCCAATGCGCTGCTCAACAAGCCTGACCTGCTTATTTTGGACGAGCCTACCAACCACTTGGACCTAGAGATGATCGAGTGGCTGGAAGCCTATTTCGCCAAAGAGAACATCACGCTTTTCATGGTTACCCACGACCGCTATTTTCTGGACCGCGTCTGCAACGAAATCATCGAATTGGACAACAACCAACTCTACACCTACAAGGGTAATTATTCCTATTACCTGAATGAGAAGGAGGGACGCATGGAGCGGGAGGCCGTGGAACAACAGAAGTCCAAAATGCTCTACAAAAAGGAATTGGAATGGATCAGAAGGCAACCCAAGGCCAGGACCACCAAATCCAAGTCCCGGATTGACGATTTCAATGAGATCAAGCAAAGGGCCCATCAACGTAGAAAGGAGCACGAAGTGCAATTGGAGCTGAACATGGAGCGCTTGGGCAGCAAGATTTTGGAATTGCACAATATCACCAAGTCTTATGGCGACAAAGTGATTCTGAACAAGTTCGATTACAACTTCACCAAAGGTGAACGGGTAGGTATCATTGGACAGAACGGCACCGGTAAATCCACTTTTTTGAACATCATCACCCAACAGGAACATGTGGATGGCGGTAAGGTTGTGGTGGGCGATACCCTAAAATTTGGCTACTACACCCAAAAAGGGATTCCGGATAAGGAAGGCCAAAAGGTCATTGATGTGATCCGCGAATTTGGGGATTACATTCCCCTGAAAAAAGGAAGACAGATTTCTGCCCAACAGCTTTTGGAACGTTTTCTTTTTGACCGTAAAAAGCAATATGACTTTGTCGAAAAATTGAGTGGAGGGGAACGCAAACGGCTTTATTTGTGTACGGTACTCATCCAAAACCCCAATTTCTTGATCTTGGATGAGCCCACCAACGACCTTGACATTGTGACCCTCAATGTTTTGGAAAACTTTCTGTTGGATTTTCCTGGCTGCTTGATCGTGGTATCGCACGACCGTTATTTTATGGACAAGATCGTAGATCACCTGTTCGTTTTCAAAGGAAATGGGATTATCGAAGATTTTCCAGGCAACTATACGGATTACCGTGTGTACGAGAGCAGCAAGGTGGAAGAAGAAAGGGAAAACAAATCCACCGTGGTGGAGAAACAGGAAAAAAACTGGAGGGACACCAGTGGGGGTAAACTTTCGTACAATGAGCAAAAAGAATACAAGCAATTGGAAAAGGACATCCAAAAGCTTGAGGAGCAAAAAGAGACGCTACAGAACCGATTTACCGATCCTGACTTAACAGGTGATCAGATCAATCAATTGTCCGTGGAACTCAAGGAAGTTTCGGATGCCATCGAGACCAAAACGGAGCGCTGGTTTGAGCTTTCCTCAATTCTTGAAGGATAATCATGTGGTTCAGGATCGCTTCGTATCTTCAATTCCTGCTGAAATCCACCAACGAACACGGGGTACATTCACCCTTCGTCTTCAATTTTGTAACAAAATGCCTTTACAATAAGAAGACGTACCATAAAGACAAAAGCATCAATGTTTTGCTCAAAAGCATCGAATATTTCAACGTTCAGCATGCCATTATCGAAGACCTTGAAATCAAAAAACTAGTAAAGGAAAACTTCCCAAGGGTTCAATTTGGACAACAGATGTTGGATTTATCCTTTCTTGAAAGCCTAAGCCCTTCCGAATTCAATATGCTACTGAATGAAGGTAGACTCCATAATGACAGTTTGCTAATAATTGACAACATCTACTTTGACAAAAAAAAACTGGAAGAGTGGAACCACCTCATAGCTCAACCTGAGATTACGGTCAGCATGGACCTGTATCATTGTGGCATCCTATTTATCCGTAGGGAACAGGTAAAGGAGCATTTCACCATTCGGATTTAAAGCAGTAATTTTAGGTATGGAAAATGTTGCAACAGACAATACGATTTGGTACGTGCTCGGCGTATTGGGGCTTATTTATTTGGTGATTTTGACCAGAAATAAAAGAGCCACCAAACGTAGGAAATCGCGCAGGTTCATGGAAGGAAAGCGAAGGCGGGACAATGAACAGTGAACAATGGACAATTACCAATTCATAATGAGCAATTGACAGTACAAATACCGATCGGACAACAACTGTTAATTGATTATTGTTTATTGAACATTGATAATTGAAAAAATGAAAATATACACCAAAACAGGCGATAAGGGCACCACGGCACTATTTACAGGCCGAAGGGTTCCCAAACACCATATCCGCATAGAGAGTTACGGCACCATCGATGAACTCAATTCGCATTTGGGGCTGCTCCGCGATCAGCAAATGGATGCCCATTCCAAAGAAATGTTGGTACTGATCCAAAAAAAACTCTTCACCGTGGGATCTATATTGGCCACGGAACCCGACAAGGACAAACGCCTGAAAATTTCACGAATTAGCCAAGAGGACATTGCCCTTTTGGAACAGGAAATGGACCAAATGAACGAAAACCTTCCTGAAATGACACATTTTATCCTTCCTGGAGGCCACACGACCGTGTCATACTGTCATATTGCCAGAACGGTTTGCCGTAGGGCTGAGCGGATGATCTCCTATTTGCACGAGAACGAACCTGTTCCAGATACCTTGCTTTCCTATATGAATCGCCTATCCGACTACCTTTTTGTATTGGCACGAAAGTTGTCCAAAGATGTAAACGCCGATGAAATCAAGTGGATTCCGGAGAAATTGGACTGATAAAATCGTTTTTTTGACCGCTAAGTTTTGCCAACAATAAAATAATTTTTAAATAATCCAGTTTTTACTTGACAAATTGGGTTTAAAATTTATTTTTGCAAAAAATTTAAAATCAAACCGTTACTATGTACTGGACGTTAGAACTAGCCTCATATTTAAGTGATGCACCTTGGCCAGCCACCAAAGACGAACTGATAGATTACGCGATTCGTACGGGAGCCCCGTTGGAAGTAGTTGAAAATTTGCAGTCCATGGAAGAAGAGGGCGGCGAGATATACGAATCCATCGAAGAGATCTGGCCTGATTATCCCACCGAGGAAGATTACCTCTGGAACGAGGATGAATATTAAATTCATAAAGCACAAAGCACGTTAAAAAGTCTCATCTGAGGCTTTTTTTTATGTAATTTTGACAGCCCAGCAAAAGATTTCCATCGTAATCCCATCCTTGGAACAGCTTTTGCCATTCAAACGAAAAATTATTCCATGAGTTTAATTAATTCCGTACTAAAGGTTTTTGTAGGAGATAAATCGGAGAAAGATGTAAAAGCGCTCCAACCTTTGGTAAAAGAAATAAAATCCTTCGAGCAGCAGTTGGAAGGATTGTCGCACGATGAACTAAGACAGAAAACCGTCGATTTCAAGGCCAAGATCGCTGAGGACTGCAAAGAGATCAACGATAAGATCGCAGCCCTTGAAGCAGAAGTCGAAGCCTCCAATGACATCGACCGAAACGAAGAAATCTATACTGAAATTGACAAGCTGAACGAAGAGGCCTATAAAATTTCAGAAAATACCCTGAACACTATCTTACCCGAAGCCTTTGCCGTGGTAAAAGAAACCGCAAAACGCTTCGCGGCCAACGAAACTTTAACGGTAACCGCCACCGAGTTTGACAGAAAATTGTCCGGTGACAGGGACTATGTGACCTTGGAGGATGACAAGGCCGTTTGGCAAAACTCATGGGATGCCGCCGGAAAAGAAGTCACTTGGGATATGGTCCATTATGATGTGCAGTTGATTGGAGGTATTGCATTACACCAAGGAAAAATCGCGGAAATGCAGACCGGTGAAGGTAAGACCCTTGTGGCCACCCTCCCGCTCTATCTGAACGCCTTGGCAGGAAAAGGGGCGCACTTGGTAACCGTGAACGATTACTTGGCTAAAAGGGACAGCGCCTGGATGGGCCCATTGTTCGAGTTCCACGGCCTTTCCGTGGATTGCATTGATAAGCACCGACCCAATTCCGATGGAAGAAGGGCGGCCTACAACGCCGATATCACCTACGGAACCAACAACGAGTTCGGTTTTGACTACCTACGTGACAACATGGCGCATACGCCTGATGATCTGGTACAACGTCCACACCACTATGCCATTGTGGATGAGGTGGATTCTGTATTGATCGATGATGCCAGAACACCGTTGATCATTTCCGGACCTGTACCTGAAGGTGACCGACACGAATTCAACGAACTAAAACCCAAGGTTTCCGATATCGTTCAAAAACAACGACAATATTTAACCGGGGTTTTGGCAGAGGCCAAACGGTTGATCAAGGAAGGGGATACCAAAGAAGGTGGTTTCCAACTGCTACGTGTACATCGTGGTCTTCCCAAAAACAAGGCCCTCATCAAATTTTTGAGTGAAGAAGGGGTCAAACAATTGTTGCAAAAGACCGAGAACTACTACATGCAGGACAACAACAGGGAAATGCCCAAAGTGGATGAGGAACTGTTGTTCGTAATCGATGAAAAAAACAACCAGATAGAACTGACCGATAAGGGAGTTGAATACATCTCTGGCGATCAGGATAGGGACTTTTTTGTGTTGCCCGATATCGGTAGCGAAATTGCCAAGATCGAAAACCAAAATCTGGAAATTGAGGAAGAGGCCGATCTCAAGGAAGACCTTTTCAAGGATTTTGCCATCAAAAGTGAAAGGATCCACACGCTCACCCAATTATTGAAAGCCTATACCCTCTTCGAAAAGGATGTAGAATATGTGGTCATCGACAACAAAGTGTTGATTGTGGATGAGCAAACCGGTCGTATCATGGACGGAAGACGATATTCTGACGGACTGCACCAAGCCATTGAGGCCAAGGAGAGTGTGAAGATCGAGGCCATGACCCAGACCTTCGCCACCATCACCTTGCAGAACTACTTTAGAATGTACAATAAGTTGGCAGGGATGACCGGTACCGCGGTAACCGAAGCTGGCGAGTTTTGGGAAATCTATGAGTTGGATGTGATGGAAATCCCGACCAACAGACCTATTGCGAGACATGACAGGCACGACTTGATCTACAAGACCAAGCGCGAAAAATACAACGCCATTATTGAAGAAGTGACCCAGCTTGCCACTGCAGGCAGGCCCGTGCTGATCGGTACCACTTCGGTAGAGATTTCGGAATTGTTGTCCAAACTGTTGAGCGTACGCAAAATACCGCACAACGTATTGAACGCCAAGCTCCATAAAAAAGAGGCCGATATTGTGGCCGAAGCTGGAAAATCCGGAGTGGTCACCATTGCCACCAACATGGCCGGTAGGGGTACCGACATCAAATTGACCCCAGATGTGAAAAAAGCAGGTGGTTTGGCCATTATTGGTACAGAGCGACACGATTCCAGACGGGTGGACAGACAGTTGAGAGGTCGTTCCGGTAGACAGGGAGACCCAGGAAGTTCCCAGTTCTACGTTTCGTTGGAAGATAACTTGATGCGTTTGTTCGGTTCGGATAGGGTCGCCAAAATGATGGACCGCATGGGATTGGAAGAAGGAGAAGTGATCCAACACTCCATGATGACCAAATCCATAGAGCGCGCCCAGAAAAAGGTGGAAGAGAACAACTTCGGCATCCGTAAACGTTTGTTGGAGTATGATGATGTGATGAACGCCCAAAGGGAAGTAGTCTACAAAAGAAGGAAACACGCCCTTCAAGGAGATCGTTTAAAAGTTGACATTGCCAACATGATCTACGACACCTGTGAAGTGGTGGCGGAGACCAACAAAATGGCGGATGACTTCAAAAATTTCGAATTCGAGTTGATCAAATTCTTCTCGATCACGTCACCCATTTCCGAGGAGGAATTCAAAAAAATGAGTTTCCAGGAAGTTGCAGGGACCGTCTATAAGGCCGCCTATAACTTCTATCAACAAAAAATGGAGCGAAGTGCCACTGTGGCCTTCCAGGTCATCAAAAAAGTGTTCGAGGATGACACCAACAAGTTCGAACGTATTGTGGTTCCCTTTACCGATGGCATCAAGACTTTGAACGTGGTGACGAATTTGGAGAAAGCTTATAAAACGGACGGAAAGCAATTGATCACCGATTTTGAAAAGAACATCACCCTTGCCATCATCGATGATTCCTGGAAGACGCATTTGCGCAAGATGGACGAGTTGAAACAATCCGTTCAATTGGCCGTACACGAACAAAAAGATCCCTTATTGATCTACAAGTTTGAGGCTTTTGAACTTTTCAAGGATATGATAGACAAAGTGAACAAAGAAGTGATTTCTTTCCTTTTCAAAGGGGAATTGCCCTCTGAGAACACCAATCAGATCCAAGAGGCCAGAACGGTTCGCAGACCCAAGGAAAACCTTCAGACTTCCAAAGAAGAAATCCCGAACAGTGACGAGCTGGCTGCCCAGAACAGGGCCGCGGGCCAAACCCAAGGGCAAAGACCCCATATTACCGAGACTATTGTTCGTGAGAAACCGAAAATTGGGCGTAACGATAGGGTCACCATTAAAAACGTAATGTCGGGAGAGAGCAAATCCATGAAGTTTAAGCAGGCAGAGCCCTTACTCGATAAAGGGGAGTGGGTATTGGTGGAAGACTAAACCCTCTCATTCAAAATTTTAAGAGTGGCAGTTATTTATAGCTGCCACTTTTTTTATATCAAAAACATAGTTAGATTTACACCCTGAAACACCCCATTAAGTTACTTTTACTACCCCAATTTTCAACCTTTTGGTAGTAGAGGGTACAATCACGTGCAGCATATGAAAATTCCTGGTGAGGATAAATATCGATTACAAGATAAGATTGATTTGATACTAAAGGTTAACTATAGTTCTTCGATTTTTGCTGCCGTCTTCGGGTTGATCTGTTTTTTCCTTTTGGATATCAGAGGGGTAATTCCTTATGTATTTTTGGGCTATGCCTTTATCAACCTCATCAACACCTTAGTCTACAAGCAGCACAACAACTTAGTGCTCACTTATAACCTGACCTCCATACTCTCCATGATTGGGGCCATTATCATCACCATTTACAGTGGGGGCATCCAAAGTCCGTTCATTTTTGTGCTCGCCATTGTGGTCTTTGCGGGGTATGTGACCACCAAGGTGTTCGGCCAACTCTACCTGATCATCAATTTGGCGGTACTTACTATCCTATTCCTTTATGATACCGGGAATTTCAAGATATCGAACAATACCGTTCCCATGGAATCCAGAAATTGGTTCGCTTTCTTGAGTGCCGTTTTTGCCGTGTATCTACTTGGGGGCGTATTTGGAAAAAACCTGTTAAGGGCCCATCATAAACTGTACAAATCCAGAAACGAGATCCAGGAACGTATTGAAGAGAAAGAAACCTTGCTCAAGGAAGTACACCATCGGGTAAAGAACAACCTTCAAACGGTATCCAGTCTTCTCAGCCTGCAATCCCGGGCCATTGCCGATGAAAAAATCAGCAACATCATCAAGAGCAGCCAAAACCGTGTGGTATCCATGGCCATGGTGCATGAAATGCTTTACAAAAGGGACGACTATCTTTCCAAAATAGAACTCAAACCCTATGTAAAGGAATTATGCGATTATCTGGTGCGTTCCGTGAAGGGCAGCAACAACAGTGTAAAGGTAGATTTGGACATCGACGAGCACAAACTCAGTATAGATACAGTTATTCCCTTGGGATTGATCATTAATGAAACCATCACCAATGCCCTCAAATATGGCATTACGGAAGGGCATAATGGAGAAGTCCATGTGTCGGTCCATAAGATTGGGGACAATCGTTTTGAAATGTACCTTGGCGATAATGGCATAGGGTATTCCGAGGACATCAACCCTAGGACATCCAATTCCTTGGGTCTTAAATTGATCTATAACCTTGCTAGGCAGCTAAGGGGTACCATTAGCCGCGATTATGATAAAAAAGGTACTTATTACCGCATAGAGTTCGAAGAGATCGTGGAAGAGTTCAATTCTGTGGATTGATCTCAGAAACAACAGAAATAAAAAAGGCCGGTTTTAAAACCGGCCTTTTTCTGTTATGAAATATTCTACTGCTTACCTATTTATCTTGAAATTTTTTATCCCTTAATGAAAAAACGATCGAAGCGACCACAAATGCCATGCTCAAAAACAAGGCAAAGAGAATCAGCAAATTTAAAATCATGATTAAGCCAATTTAGCTTTGTTTTTTTTGGTTGTGAAAGAAAGTTCCTTTTTAACCCTTGAGTTTTTGAATTTGTACAATCTGGCAACTTCCCTATTCTGCTTAACGGATGTGCTAAGATCGATGTTCAACTCAACTCCCACAGTAACGGTATCTACCTTAACTTCTTTGGAAGTATCTTGGGCCATGGCCACTGTTCCGAAAAAAACTACTGCGATGATGGTTAAAATTGTTTTCATGATTTGGGTTTTTATTACGAAGTAAAATTACCCTCGCACCTACCCTAGATCAGATTTGTGTCGCTTAACAGATCAAAATTTTCGGTGTAAAAACTTTTCTTGGTTAAAGTGCATTTTATCGACGACGAACGTTTTTGGGTCCAAAAACACCATACCGACGGCATGTGCATTTCATCGATCGTGAAAATGTAGGGTGCTTTGTAAGTTGTTGATAATGAACGATATATTTGTAGGAAAAAGATTATATTTTCATTATATCATGTAGGAAAATTGTAAGATTTTGAATTGTAAGGCAAATTTTAGTCCAGGGCAGAAATGAGGTCAATTCACAAATTTTAACACCCTTTCGTGTAATTCTTGGTATCTTATAGCAACTAAGTAAGAAAGAACATGAACATCGTGAGAATTACATTTTTTACCCTTCTGATTTTGGTTTCGACCAGTTGTCGACCCAAAGAGAAATCCACCGAACAAGAAATGGCCCATCAAGAGCCTATTGAAAATCCAGAAACTCCCAAACTGACCCCTCCAGAATTACAACAATACGAAACGGCCTATTTTGCCAGTGGCTGTTTTTGGTGTGTAGAGGCCATCTTTGAAAGCGTAAAAGGTGTTAAGGAAGTATACTCGGGTTACTCGGGCGGAACGGAGAAAAACCCTACCTATGAACAAGTCTCCTATGGTAAAACCCACCATGCCGAATCCGTAGAGGTGTATTATGACCCAAAAGTGGTCTCGTTCACACAACTGGTACAAGTATTCTTTGGCTCTCACGATCCCACTACATTAAACCAGCAAGGACCCGACAGGGGCGCCCAATACCGTTCCATTGCATTTTATAAGAATGATGAACAGAAGAAGATCATCACGGATTACATGGCCAAATTGGAAGCGGAACACGTCTATGGCAGACCCATAGTGACCGAAGTGAAAAAGTTCGACAAATTTTATAGGGCCGAAGATTATCATCAGGATTACGAAAAACTACACCCGAACAATAGTTACATCCAGAATGTTTCCATTCCAAGGTTGAACCGGTTCAAAAAGAATTTCAAATCCTTCCTAAAGGAAGATGTGCATTAAGCTGAAGGCTTTTTGTGGACGAAGAAGTTGATATGGGCTTGAAGCAGTGTTGGCCTTGTAGGGAGGACGGCCGAAAGTAGGTGGTTCTTTGGGAATGGGAGGTCTTTTTAATTTTTAAGAACCACCTCGCTGTATTTGGAATTGATGCTGATGGATTTGCCATCCTTGTCATTGATGTGGTACCCTTTATACAAATTGGAACCATGACTTTTGGAAGATTGTAGTTTCAAGGCCTGGGGGTACTTAAACCCTGATCCTGATGTGGTTTCATTTACCGAAATCACAAAGGGGGTGGCCGGTAATTTGCAATCCAACTCCCCGTTTTCCACTGAAATATCCAAGGTATGGAATCCATCGGAAACCGAATTGATGCTCAGGTTGCCGAAATTGTTCGTGACCGATGCCTTACTCGTCAACCTGCCGATCACCACATTGGATGATACGGCATTCAACTTCAATTCCTTTACTTCTTTTAGACTTACATCATCGGAATAATCAGTTTTTAATTTTCCGTAATTCCATCGCTGCACCACCACCGGTGAATATGAGACCCTGATGTCCGTCTTGTCGCCATCAATGGTAGAGGCAAGCAAGCTTGCGTAGGACAAGCTTGCATTGATGTTCCTCGTATTGGCAGCCAGTTTTACCTCGCCGTGCCTGACGTTCAAGTTTAGTTTCAGGTATTTTGGCATTTTGATGATGATATGCTTTTTTACCTTATACTCTTTGTTCTTCCCATCGGATGAAAAGTAGAACACATTGGGAGAAACACGTACGGCCCTGGCTTCTTCCATCTGTTGCTTTCTCAATTCTTCCCTTTGGTTTCTGAGTTCTTCACGTTGTTCCTGCAACTCTTCTCGCATTTCTTGGCGCATTCTTTCACGATCGGCCCTAAGCTCCTCACGTTGCTTTTTCATTTCCTCCATTTGTTCCTCACGTTCCTTGGCCATTTCTTCCATCTCCTTGCTCCACTCCTCAAAGTGCTTCTTGTAATCCTCATCAAAGTTTTTGTCGAATTTCTTCTTCCACTCCTTCAAATACTTTTCCTTATCCTTTTTATAAGCATCATAATCAAACTCCATGTATGGCATCGGTGGCATGGGCGGCATGGAAGGCATCACCGATAATTCGGGAAGTACGGCAATCTCAGGGATTTCTGGAATATCGATATTCTCTATGATATGCGCCACGGAAGGAATATCCGGAATATCAATATCAATACTTCTATAACCAAAAGCATAGGGGCCGGCAGCTTCGGTGCTCACTTCAATTTCCTTGCTGTTGCCCATGATCTTTATCAGATCCTTATCCAAGTACGATTTGGCATCCTCATCGGGCACTCCATCCAATTCAATAGTTGCGGTAATTTCCACCTGGTCCTTGTCCCAGGTCACAAACTCAATATCAGCATAACTGGTATTGATGTTGAGTTCCGTGTCCTTGTCCACATTATAGGTTTCCTTGTAAGTCTTCGATTTCTCCTGTGCATGGCAGGTAAACCCTGCCAGCACAGCGAGCAAACCACTAAACAATATTAGACGATTCCTGTTCATTTTTTGATGATTTTAATTGATTCAACTTGGTTTTCAACTTTTGTAGCAACTGCAGCCTAAGCTGTAGATTTTTGATGAGGGCCTCTATAGTCTGGTCGTTAGGTCCCAGTTCGTTCAGCTCGGCATTCAATCTGTGGTACTCGGCATTCAGCTCCGCCAAACGGTCCATATAGCTGTCCATGAGTTCCTTATTGTTTGGATCCATTTCCAGATCGGAAAGCTGCAGGTTGATGTTGGTCGTATAGTAGGTTTCTATTTTTTTGAGGTCCGGGGAAAGATCACCCAAGGATATGTTCTGTGCTTCACCGCTTGGGTTTTCCCGATCCACTACGGTGATATTCCCGTCAGGGTCGATTTTATTGTCAGATCCCACAAAAAAATATATCGATAATCCTAATACCACCACTACCGATGCCGCAATCTGCAGCCACCATGTATATACCTTTTTCTTCGGTGGTTCGGTAGGCATATCCTCTTCCAATTTGGAAAGGAACCGGACCTCATGCCCCTCTTTTAAGCTATAGTGCTTTTGCTCCCTTTCCTTTTCAAACAAATCCCTTAGATCATGTGCCATAAGCCAAATCCTTTAATTTTTCCTTCAACTGTGCCTTGCCCCGTAACAACCTTGTTCTTGAGGCGGTTTCCGAGATGTTCAAGATTTCTGAAATCTCGCTGTGGTCATATCCTTCCACTAAGAACAATTGCACCACGTATTTATATTTCTGGGGCAGTTCTTCAATGGCCACCTTAACCTGTTCCAAAGAAATCCCCTCTTCAACTGTCCAGCCATCTTCATCCGTGACATGGAGGTAATTTTCATTGAGCTCCACGGTCTGTTGATGTTTTGCCTTCAAAAAATCGATGCTCCCGTTCACTACTATCCTTTTTAACCAAGCCCCGAAGGTTACCTCTCCTTTAAACTGATGGATACGTTGGAAAGCCTTGATGAACGATTCCTGTAGCACGTCCTCTGCATCATCCGTATTTTTAAGGAACCGCATGGCCACACCGAACATACCATCGCAATACTGACGGTACAGTTTAAGCTGTGCCTGACGATCGTTCGCTTTACACCGCTCCACTAGCTCAATATGGAACACGCTCGGTTCTATGTTTGGTTTTTTAGTTGTTCATCATAAGGACGATACAAAAATGGCCTCGTTGCAAATTAGTGCGATTTTGAGTCATTTTTAACAAAAAAATCCCGAAGAGTTCGCTCAACGGGATTCTTTATCAAGTACTTATAAGACTTATTCGTCCAGTAATAAATTGAGATGTACCGTAATATTGTCACGTGTAGCTTTGCTGTAAGGACAGATTTCATGGGCCGCATTGATCAAATCTTCCCCTGTTTCCTGATCTACCGTGGGCAAATAGGCATCCAAAGTGGCCTCTAGGTAAAAACCTTCTTCTTCCTTATTGAATTCTATGGTAGCCGTAACGTTAAAATCCCCTAGATCATCAATTCCCTGCTCCTTGGCAACGGCCTGCAAAGCTCCCGCAAAGCAAGTGGAATAGGCCGCCGCGAACAGTTCTTCGGGATTGGTGGATTTTGGGTCTGGCTTGCCCTTGGAGTTCGGCATTGTAATATCGAAGTCCAATACGCCATCTTCACTTTCTACATGTCCGGACCTGCCTCCTGTGTTGGTCGCCTTCGCTTCAAAAATAGTTTTCATTCGTTTCTTTTTAAGGGTTGATAAAAACCGATAGTATAAAACACATCGGTCATTAATCTGAAAAGTTACCAAATTGAAACTGGAAGTACCCTTAAACAGTTATTAAATTTATGTGAAATGGATATCGGCATCCATCGTTCGTCTTCTTCCCATTCCCGGTAACAAACAAAAACTTTATACCTTCGTGATAAATCCTAAGGGACATACTCTTGACAAACGATAAGAACACACCAACAAATACCATTTCAAAAATAAAGGCACTCCGTAAACAGGAAGTATCCGTGAAGGAGTTGACCGAAGGTATTTTCAATGGCAATAAAACCCAGTTGGCCAAGGCCATCACATTGTTGGAAAGCACCCATCCTTCCCATTATGAAAAGGCCAATGCAGTGATTGAAAAATGTCTGGCCAAGCCCAATGCAAGCATCAGAATAGGAATAACCGGAGTCCCAGGTGTGGGCAAGAGCTCCTTTATAGAAACTTTTGGGACGTATTTGACCTCTTTGGGCAAAAAAGTGGCCGTTTTGGCCGTGGACCCCACCAGTTCATTGAGTAAAGGCAGTATTTTGGGAGATAAGACCCGAATGCAGGAACTGTCCAAAGATCCAAACGCCTTTATTCGCCCCTCCCCTTCGGGAACTTCATTGGGTGGTGTGGCCCGAAAAACAAGGGAGAGCATCATTTTATGTGAAGCTGCAGGCTATGATGTGATCTTGGTGGAAACGGTCGGGGTGGGCCAGAGTGAGATTGCCGTGCACAGTATGGTAGACTTTTTCCTTTTGCTGAAATTATCCGGTGCCGGGGATGAGCTACAGGGCATCAAAAGGGGAATTATGGAAATGGCCGATGCCATCGCCATCAATAAAGCGGATGGAAGCAATTTGGAAAAAGCGGAGCTTGCAGCTACCGAATTTTCCAGGGCCTTGCATCTATATCCACCGAAAGCAAACGGATGGATCCCCAAAGTATTGAAATGCTCCGCAACAGAAAATACCGGAATCAAGGAAATTTGGGAAGTGGTGGAAAACTTTGTGCAACAGAACAAGGAAAATGGTTTTTTTGATAAAAACAGGAAGACCCAGAACAAGAATTGGTTCCTACAGACCGTGGATGAACACATTAAACAGTTTTTTCATCAAAAGGAATCCTTTAAAAATGCACAACTGACCTTATTGAAAGATATTGATGACAACAAAATTTCCCCGTTTTATGCGGCCAAGCTCCTATTGGATCAGATAACCAAGGAACTTTAAATAAAAGCGATAAATTTGCACAGATTTTATACTGAATGAGCACCGTTACCGATTCCCTTTTATCCATAGTGGTTCCTTTGTACAACGAGGAGGACAACGTGGTCTTGTTAACCCAGAAAATCCATGAAAGTCTTCCGGGGTACAACTACCAGATCGTCTATATCGATGATTTTTCCACGGACAAAACCCGCCAAAGGGTCAAGGAAATGGATAACGACAAGGTCCATTTGATCGAGCTGAAAAAAAATTACGGCCAAAGTCTCGCCTTGGCGGCCGGTCTTGATTACGCCGAAGGGGAATACATCATCACCATGGACGGTGACCTTCAGAACGACCCATCCGACATTCCTCACATGTTGGAATACGCCGTTAGCGGTGAATATGATGTAGTCACAGGTATCCGACAAAAAAGAAAGGATTCCCTCGTCAAAAAAATACCATCCAAGATTGCCAATTTTATGGTGAGAAGGGTGACCAAACTGGACATTAAGGATAACGGCTGTGCCTTAAAAGTATTTACCAAGGACATTGCCAAAGGCTTGAACCTTTATGGCGAGATGCATCGATTTATCACGTTGTTGGCCTTTTTGGAAGGTGCCCAGATCAAACAGGTTCCGGTAAAACACCATGCGCGCCATGCCGGAGTTTCCAAATATGGTTTGGAGCGTGTTTTCAAGGTGGTAGCCGATATGATGTTGCTGCTCTTCATCCGAAAGTATTTCCAACGCCCCATCCACCTCTTTGGTATTTTGGGCGTATTGTTGGTCATATTGGGTGTTTTCATCAATATTTACCTGTTAATCGTAAAACTGGGTCTTGGGGAAGATATCGGAAGTAGGCCTTTGCTCATTTTCGGGATGATGTTCATTTTGGGAGGTATACAGTTGTTTACCATCGGTATTGTGATGGAACTCTTGATCCGCACGTATTACGAGTCCCAACAAAAACGACCATATCGCATTAAAAAAATCACGATAGGTGACGGAAAAGCTGCGTAAAAAGCTCATCACTGCCTTAAAACTTGTTGTAAGTGCAGCCCTGATCTACTTTATCTTCACGAAAATAGATCTGAAGGACGTTTTGGAGACCCTGAAGAAAAGCAATCCTTTCTTCTTTTTCTTGGCCTTGGTATTTTTTGTGCTTTCCAAAGCAATAGCCGCTTTTCGGTTGAATGCATACTTCCATCAAATTGGGGCCAAAGTTTCACATCGGAGTAATTTAAAGCTCTATTTGCTGGGCATGTTCTACAATCTGTTTTTACCTGGAGGAATTGGCGGTGATGCCTACAAGGGATATGTGGTGCAAAAAGCATTTCAACCTGGGACCAAAAAAGTGGTATCCAGTTTATTGTTAGATCGTTTGAGTGGCATGTTGCTGCTTTTTATATATGCTTGCTTTCTGGGAACCTTGTCCGAAAATCCATTTTTTGATGGTTTTGATTGGTTGTTGATATTACTGATTCCTTTGAGTTTGGTAGTATTTTGGTTTATGAACAAGCTGTTCTTTACCACAACACTCCTCGTTTTTTGGAAATCGTTCGGCTATTCTGCTCTAGTGCAATTGGCGCAGTTGGTCTGTGTGATTTTCATCTTGAAGGCGCTATCCATTTCCACGGATGCCATCGAATATCTTTTTGTTTTCTTGGTATCGTCCATCGTGTCGGTCATTCCATTGACCATTGGCGGCATTGGAAGTAGGGAAGTTACTTTTTTGTATGGGGCGGAATGGCTGGGTTTGGATGCCAGTACCTCCATCGGCATCAGCTTTACCTTCTTTCTGATTACGGCACTCACCTCCCTTTTTGGAATTCTATATCATTTCAAAAAACCGGAATTGGAATCGGTAGCCTAATTTAAATGCACCAAATGCATTTTATTGAGCTTTTCTTGGCGGGTATTCGGGTTCAGGAACTTGATCTGTAATCGGGTAATCCTAAACTGGTCCACCGTGATTTGATCATCCCACTGAATCCCTTGTTTGGAGAGTTGAGCCAATTCCTGATCGGTGGCATATACCCAAACATCCTTTTTGGATTTTAGTTCAGGGATGGAAACAATATTGACAGGGTCTTTGTCGTAAAAATCCAAGGCCCACGTGTGTTGTTCGGAAACTTTGTAGATCTTATCCACCGGAATATTTTGCTCCTTTACCTTTTCGGCCATGGTGGACCCGCCTTGGTATTCCAACAGTTTTGGATAGAAATGGGCATTCATCAATCCGTTCAACAATACAGAGCTGAATAGTGCCACAGCAATAATTTTAGCGGCAAAATCTTCCTTCTTCCAAATAAAATAGGCAGTCAATGCGAGAGCAACTATCAAAAAGACATACCCATACCAATGTTCCACTGGGAAAATATAAAAACTGACCAGTAAAACGAACACCACGACCAATCCCAATATAAAATATTGGAAGCCCAAAATCACTTTGGCCATTTTGGCTTTTTCCTTTTGAAAAAGGGTATAGAGAAATGCTGCGGAAAGAATGGCGTACAACGGCATTAAAATGTTCATGTAGTGTGGCAACTTGAACTGTGCAAAACTGATGACAAAAAACAGGATGGAAATACCGCCCAGTGTTAAAAACTCCAGATTGGGTCGGTAAGCGAATTTCACCTGCCAAAATGTTTTCAATTGGTTCCAATAGCCGATCAAGGCCAAAACGGTCCAAGGGAGGAATACCCACAAAAAAGTGTGGAAGAAAAAGAAGAAATCGCTACTGTTCTTCCCTACCCCTTCACCGCTCATGCGTTCAAAGCTCTGTTCCCAAAAAATAAAGAAGATTCCGCTGCGATGGTCCTTTCCGCGAATCACTTTTTCGGGATGTAGATCGAACTGATGGTAATAAGCATACAGCATAGGTGCAATGGTCAATCCGAATACCAAAACAGCCACCAACAGTTTCCAGTTGAGCAATCGGTACCATTTTCGGGTGTAGGCCAAATGGCACAATACGGAAATACCAATAACCACCAACGCAATCTGTCCTTTGGTGGAAAAGGCCATTCCCGCCCCAAATGCACCCAAGGCAATATTTTTCAGGGAATTCTTTTCAATATAGGCCACCAACTGCCAAATGGAAAATATGGTAAAGCCGGTGAGCACGGCATCCGTACGTACATCAATATTGGCCAGCACCATCGTCTGGGCTGTCATAAAGATCAAGGAGGCAAACCGGCCTACATCCTTGTTGTACAATAGTCTTCCAAGGCCATAACAGCTATAAGCACCCAACAAGGTGGACAGAATACCGGGAATTCGGTACGCCCAATCATGGATGCCAAAAATCTTATAGGAAAGGGCCGCCAACCAATAGTGCATATGTGGCTTGTCCAGATACTCCTCCGGGCCTTTGAAAAGGCTTAAAAAATCATGTTCCTGGACCATTCGCATGGCCATTACGGCAAATTGCGCGGAATCGTTCTCGAACAGGGTCACGAACATCCCGATGAGGTACACCAGCACAAT
Source organism: Flagellimonas aequoris (assembly GCF_003584165.1). Lineage (GTDB taxonomy): Bacteria > Bacteroidota > Bacteroidia > Flavobacteriales > Flavobacteriaceae > Flagellimonas > Flagellimonas aequoris. The sequence goes on from NZ_QXFJ01000027.1 coordinate 139,549, forward strand.
GAGGGCAATAAAAAACCAATACCGGGTGGTGGAGATCATGTCCCTATTTTTTGGAATGCAAATATAGCCAACTTGGCAAACAACCATCCGAAGAGCGAACCGATGAAAGCACCCGTGATCACATCCAAGGGATAATGCACCCCGATGTAGATTCTGCTATACGCTACAACACAGGCCCAAAACAACAAAACCCAACTGATGTATTTCACCTTTTGATGGAACAACACGATAAAAAACACGGCAGGCCCGAAGGAATTGGCCGCATGGGCCGAAAAATATCCATACTGTCCTCCGCAGTAACTTTTTACCAAACGCATCACACTGCTCACTTCTGGGTCGTGGCATGGACGCAAGCGACCCACCCCATATTTAAAAAAATTGGCCAACTGATCCGTAGAGGTAATCAAAAGTGCAACAGAAACCAAAACGATGGCGGTGTTCTTCCAACCCAAATGTTTGTAGGTAAGGTAAAGCAACAGTAGATAAAGTGGAGCGGAATTCCGGGTGGTGGTCATGAACATCCAAAAACCGTCCCAAGTTTCCGTTCCCAAACCATTCAGGAATAGGAAGAGGTCTTTATCGTACTGTAGGATTTGTTCGAGCATTACGCGTCGTATCTTGCCACTTCACGATCGTAAAAAGCAGTAGCCGCCTCGATCAGACTTTCGGCTTCTTCCATCAAATCCGCTTCGTCCTCTTTGGAGAATTCCTCCATCCATTCCACTTCATCATTTTCCAAATTGATGATAAAACGCGGGTATTCGGTATGGACAATGAAAATGGCCTCGGGATAGTCTGTATTGTCGGCCAATAAAAATTTAGGTAGTTCCATGTGTTATCAATTTGGACCCAAACGGGTATTTTTATTCAGATATCAATTTTTGGGTCAAATACTTAAACCGAAGATACAACATTACGGCCGATGCAGTGAGCCCAAGAAGCAATCCAATCCAGATTCCAGTACTGGTCAAATCTGTGTATAGACCCAAATAAAAAGAAGCAGGAAAACCGATGAGCCAATAAGCGATGAAGGTTATCAACATGGGAACCTTTACATCCTGCAAACCACGGAGAGCCCCCAAGACCACCACTTGCAAACCATCTGAAATTTGAAAGAAAGCCGCCACCAACAACAATTTGGCTGCGATGATAATCACTTCTGTATTGTCCATTTGATTGGCAATATCGTCCACATCCAAGTAAATAGTGGGGAACCAATGCCTACCCACTAAAAAGAGTGTGGCAAAAACGATTTCCAAGATAAGTGTCAAGAAAAATATGGACTCGGCGATACGCTTCAATTCCTTGAAATTTTGGAGCCCTTTCTGGTTACCCACACGGATCATGGCCGCCACGCTGAGTCCCATACCCACCATAAAGGTCATGCTGCTCAGGTTCAAGGCAATTTGGTTAGCCGCTTGGGCGTTTTTACCCAGTACCCCACTCAACCAAATGGCAGCCGTAAATATGGCCACCTCAAAAAACATCTGCATGGACGATGGAAAACCCAGACTGATGATTTTATTGATCATCTTTTTTTCAATAATCTTGAAATTGAAATGGGTCACGTAGGGCCTGAATTTTTCCCGACGGTTCAATAAAAACCAAATAAACAATACCATGATGGCCCGTGAGGCCAACGTACCGATGGCCGCCCCAACCACGCCCAGTTTAGGAAACCCGAAGGAACCAAAAATGAACAGGTAGTTAAGGGTGATGTTCACCACATTCGCCAAAATGGTGGCATACATGGGGTATTTGGTTTGGGAAAGTCCTTCCGAAAATTGTTTGAACGCCTGAAACATGATCAAGGGCACTAGTGAAAAGGCTACAAGCTCCAAGTAAGGGACGGCCAGTTCCACCACTTCAGGTGGCTGTTCCATATGATGCAACAGAGGTTTGCAAAGCAAAATGATTCCGAAAAGAGAGAGCCCCAAAAGTGTACAAAGTACCAAGCCATGTTTTAGGGCATTCTTGCCCGCTGCCTGATTTCCTGCCCCATCCGCCTCTGCCACCAAGGGTGTTATGGCCGTGGAAAAACCAATACCCAGCGACATGGCAATGAACACAAAACTATTCCCCAAGGAAACAGCGGCCAACTCTGTAGGTCCCAATTGGCCCACCATGATATTATCGGCGAAAGCCACAAACGTATGCCCCAACATCCCCAAAATAACGGGATAGGACAACTTTAGGTTATAGGCGAATTCTTTGGTGTACTGCTGAAACAAAACGGATACGTATGAAAAGATGGCAAATATAGCTAGTTTGACAAAACAATGAAGTCAAACTGACATAAGCTAAAGGATAAATTATAGTGCATCACAGTCCTTTGGCCTCTTCCCAAAAAACATCCATTTCAGCCAAGGTCATGTCCTTAAGGCTCTTTCCTGAGGCTTTTGCTTTTTCTTCCAAATACTGGAAACGCTTGATGAATTTTTTATTGGTCCGTTCCAGCGCATTCTCTGGATTGACGTTTAAAAACCTGGCATAATTGACCATGGAAAACAACACATCCCCAAACTCGGACTCCATTTTATCGGCATCGTTGGCCTTCACTTCTTCCTGAAGCTCACCCAATTCCTCTTTCAATTTTTCAAAAACCTGTTCGGGATGTTCCCAATCGAAACCTACACCGGCCACCTTTTCTTGGATTCGGTTGGCCTTTACCAAGGCTGGTAAACTATTGGGCACGCCTTCGAGCACACTTTTTTTGCCTTCCTTCAGTTTGATGTTTTCCCAATTCTGTTTCACTTCCTCTTCATTTTCCACCTTCACATCACCATAAATATGGGGATGGCGGTTGATCAATTTCTCACAGATACCGTTGGCCACATCGGCAATATCAAAGTCTTGGGTCTCCGAACCGATCTTGGCATAAAAGACAATGTGAAGCAATAGATCACCCAATTCCTTTTTTACTTCCTCAAGATCGTTGTCCAGAATGGCATCCCCAAGTTCGTAGGTTTCTTCAATGGTCAGATGCCGAAGGGTTTGCATGGTCTGCTTTTTGTCCCAAGGGCATTGCTCCCGTAACTCGTCCATGATGTTCAACAGTCGTTCAAATGCCTTTAGCTGCTCTGATCTTGCGTTCATCTATAAAATTTTAGTCAAAAGTACAAATCCCATATTTTAGGACATGTTGGATTTTGGGCATTTTTGGGCAACTTTTCAACGCCTTTTAAAAAATTGATGCGAAAAGCAACGAGTAGTCAACGATCCATACCATAAATTGTATTTTTGGGAGAAACATTCCAATCCATGAGAAAGATCCTTTTAGCATTTTTACTGATTTCATCCATTGGATATTCCCAAACTTCCAAGCCTTTTGAAAGTGAAGTGAAGGACATTCAGATAAAAAATGACAGTCTGTGGGACTCCACCAAGCCGGCCATCGTGTTCACGGGTAGTTCCAGCATACGATTTTGGAACGATGTGCAAGAACGTTTCCCACAGCATCAAGTATTGAACACGGGGTTCGGAGGATCTCAATTTTCAGACCTGGAACTTTACCTGAACGAATTGATCTTGAACTACAATCCAGTAAAAGTGTTCATTTATGAAGGGGATAACGATATTTTCGCCAAGAAAAGCCCTCGAAAAATTCTGGGGACCGCAGAAGGAATTTTGGCGCAGTTACAACAAAAAAATCCAACTATGGAAATTGTGCTCATCTCGGCAAAGCCTAGCATTTCAAGATGGCACTATCGCGGAAAATACCGAAGGTTAAACCGAAAACTGAGCAAATTGGCCAGTGAACTGCAAAGAGTTGATTTTGTGGATGTTTGGTATCCCATGTTGGACAAGAGAAAGGTAAAACAGGACATCTTTGTGGAAGATGGATTGCATATGAACAAAAAAGGGTATGACATCTGGTATGAGACCCTTAAAGATTACATAGACTAAAAACTGAACAAACGTGATTAAAAAAACCCTTTTGCTGTTCACCGCAGTACTCTGCATGGCAGCATGCCAAACCGAAAAAAAGGAAATCAACTTCCCAAAAACCGACTTGGCCAGCGCCCCTTTGATCCCAAAACCAGTCAAGACCATTGCCACGCATACAGCTTTTGGGTTGGATAGTAGCACGGTAATCTACACCACGACCACAGATCCACAATTTGAAAAAGTGGGCAAGTTTCTTTCTGAAAAAATAAAGGGAAAAACAGGATTGGATCTTATGGTGAACGCTTCCCCCGATGGTGGAACCGGGCGACTGATCTACATCAACCAATCCGATAGTACAGCTCTGGAAACACCGGAATCCTATCAACTCTACATTAAAAAAGACTCCATTTTGTTGAATGCCAAAACAGCGGCAGGAGCTTTTCGGGGTATCCAGACCTTGAGACAACTCATTCCCGAAAAAAGCAACGACACCCTAACGGACCATCCTTTATGGGTAATTCCGTCGGGAAAGATCATGGACTCGCCCAAATATGGACATCGTGGTGCCATGCTGGATGTAGCGAGACATTTCTTCACTTTGGACGAAGTAAAAAAATATATGGATGCCCTAGCTTATTACAAGTTCAACATCCTGCACCTGCATCTTTCCGATGACCAGGGATGGCGAATCGAAATCAAATCCTGGCCCAAACTGACCGAGGTAGGTGGTGCTACCGAAGTAGGTGGTGGCGAGGGTGGTTTTTACACCCAGGAAGAATACAAGGAATTGGTACAATATGCGGCGGACAGGCATATCACCATTATCCCTGAAATCGATATGCCCGGACATACCAATGCGGCATCGTTCAGCTATCCTTTCTTGAACGGGAATGGTAAAAAATTGGAGGCCTACACCGGAACCCACGTAGGTTTTAGCACTTTTGATGCCCAAAAGGATACGGTTTATGCCTTTTTGGATGATGTGATTGGTGAGATTGCGGCAATCACCCCTGGTCCCTACTTCCATATTGGAGGGGACGAAAGCCATTCCACCAAAAAAAGTGACTACATCCATTTTGTGGAAAAGGTGGAGAAAATTGTCCAAAAACATGGCAAGACCATGATTGGTTGGAATGAAATCGCACAGGCTAAAATTGCCCCAACATCCATTGCCCAGCTTTGGAACGAACCCCACAATGCCATAAGGGCAGCGGAAAACGGGTCTAAAATTATTCTGTCACCTGCCGTAAAGGTCTATTTGGATATGCAATACGACTCCCTTACCAAATTGGGATTACACTGGGCGGCATACATTCCTGTGGATGAAAGTTACAATTGGAATCCCGAAACCTATGTGGAAGGACTTCCGAAAGAAAGTATTTTAGGTGTGGAGGCCCCATTATGGTCAGAAACCATCAGCAACAGTGCAGAGCTGGAATACTTAGCTTTTCCCCGCATTATAGGAGTTGCCGAGTTGGGATGGTCCTCCAGTGAAAACCTAAATTGGGATGACTACAAAGTACGTTTGGCCCAACAGGTGCCCTATCTAAAAGAAATGAACATCAATTTCTACCCCACCAAATTGGTGGATTGGGAAAAGGAATGATTATTCCTCCTCCTTGGAGGCCTCTACAGCAGTAGGTTCCTCACCATCCTTCTCTTCAACAAAGTCAGTAATGTTGTTGTCTAGAAGGATGTTGTACCACTGTACGATTTTTTTGATGTCACTCGCATAGACCCTGTCTTCATCATAGTTGGGAAGGATTTCGAAGAAGTATTCCTCCAACTCGATTTTATCGGCCTTGTGACTGATGGATGTTTTCTTGCCACCTTCCTTTTCCTTTATCTTTTGGAACACTTCCCTTAAGGGAACTTCTTCTTCCAAAGTATAGATGGCAATTTCTGAAAGTACACTTACATTGCTGCGGATGCCAACGGTAACACGCTTGCCATCCAACAGGGATTCACCAACAAAACCACTTCTTGTTTGGGTGAGTAATTTGTAAAGTCCAGGTTTTCCACCTATAGATAAAATCTTGTCCAATGCCATGTAGTATTATTTATTGCGGGCAAAAATATGTTTTTATCGCAAACTGCGATTTTTTTAACGTCCTTTTTTGATGTTGGGAAACTTCATTTTGTATTCCACATCAATCTTTCCTTTGGAAATTTTATCGAGGCGGCTTTTCAACAAGCGTTTTTTAAGGGATGAAAGTTTATCCGTAAAAAGTATGCCTTCAATATGATCATACTCGTGTTGGATCACCCGTGCCAAAAGCCCATCATAGGTTTCGGTATGAGAAACAAAGTTTTCATCCATATACTGAATGGTGATCTCTGGTTTACGTTTAACGTCCTCACGGATATCGGGAATGCTCAGACACCCTTCGTTAAAATCCCATTCCTTGCCATTTTCGGCTTCGATTTTGGCATTGATGAACACTTTTTTGAAACCTTTGAGCTGTTCCTGTTCTTCTTTGTCCAATTCCTCATCATCCCCGAACGGAGCGGTATCCACTACGAATAAGCGTATGGGCAAGCCCACTTGTGGGGCGGCCAGACCTACCCCATGGGCATTGTACATGGTCTCCCACATGTTCGTGATCAATTCTTCAAGTTTTGGATATTCCTGTGTGATATCCTTTGCCACTTTACGTAGAACGGGGTCACCGTATGCCACAATGGGTAAAATCATAAACTAAAATCTGTTAAGGTATGCCTGCAATATAAGCGTGGCACTAATTTCATCAACCAAGGCCTTGTCCCTGCGTTTTTTCTTTTTCACCCCACTGTCCAACATGGACTGGAACGCCATTTTAGAGGTAAACCGCTCATCTTGTCGTTCCACTGGAATGGCGGGAAACACGGCCATCAACTTCTTCAAAAATCCTTGGATAAGCTCTTCTGACTCCGACGGGGAATTATCCATCTGTTTGGGTTGTCCGACCACAAAACGTTCCACTGTCTCTTCCTTGAGATACTTCTCCAGAAACGGGATCAGTTCCTTGGTCTCAACGGTAGTAAGTCCGGAGGCAATCAATTGCAGTTCATCGGTCACCGCAATTCCCGTCCTAATCTTACCATAATCCAAAGCCAAAATTCTCGCCAAGACAATTTTTTGGCAAAAATAACCCTAAAAATGTTATGCCCTTAAAAATGACGGGCATTATTCTGGGGAGGGCCGTATCTTTGCGAAAATTTTAAGAAAAATGACCAATTTAAGGACGCTTATTGAAGAAGCATGGGACAATAGAGCATTATTGGAAGACGAAAGGACCCAAGTGGCCATACGGGAGGTGATCGACCTTATCGATATGGGAGAATTGCGCTGTGCAGAACCCACCAAGGATGGATGGCAGATCAACGAATGGGTAAAAAAGGCCGTGGTACTTTATTTCCCCATCCAGAAAATGGAGGTCCTGGAAGCTGGCATTTTTGAATATCACGACAAGATTCCGCTCAAAAGGGGCTATCAGCAAAAAGGGGTTCGTGTGGTACCTCATGCGGTGGCCAGACATGGCGCATATATTTCCAGAGGAACCATTTTAATGCCCAGTTATGTGAACATTGGTGCTTATGTGGATGAAGGCACCATGGTGGATACCTGGGCCACCGTCGGTAGCTGTGCCCAGATAGGCAAGAACGTCCATTTGAGTGGCGGTGTTGGTATCGGTGGAGTGTTGGAACCCTTACAAGCTGCTCCGGTAATCATTGAGGACAATGCCTTTATTGGATCACGCTGTATCGTTGTTGAAGGGGTAAGAGTTGAAAAGGAAGCCGTTTTGGGGGCCAACGTAGTGTTGACGGCTTCTACCAAAATTATTGATGTAACCGGTGATGAACCCATTGAACTAAAAGGTAGGGTGCCCGCACGTTCAGTTGTAATTCCAGGAAGTTATACCAAAAAATTCCCTGCAGGGGAGTTTCAAGTTCCCTGTGCCTTGATCATTGGGAAAAGAAAAGAAAGTACCGACAAGAAAACATCATTGAACAATGCGTTAAGGGAGCATGATGTAGCAGTATAATCCCATTGTATACAACTCTGAAAAGAGTATTCAATAATAATTATGGAATAGGGTTGTTTTTTTCTGAAATGAGAAGCAACCCTATTTCTTTTTTGGCCTCTACAAGAAAAATGATTGTCCCAAAATTTAGATTTTAACAAAAAATCGGTAGGGAAAATGAAGACCTGATTGTTGTAAGAAAAATAAAGCAAGAAACAATTTTTGAGCTTTTTTTTTGTTATAGATTTGTAAATACCAAAACACTACACCAATAAATATGGCTGGATTGAGCACCCCAAAGCAAAAATTATCAGCGCTGATCATCACCTACAATGAAATGGGTTACATTGAAAGATGTATCGATTCCGTTTCCTTTGCAGATGAAATCATTGTGGTAGATTCTTTTAGTACTGACGGCACCTTTGAATATTTGACCGACCATCCCAAAGTGAAAGTGATACAAAATCCTTTCGAGAATTTTACATCACAAAAATCCTTCACCCTGAAACAGGCGACAAATGATTGGGTCTTGTTTTTGGATGCCGATGAAGTGGTAACCAAATCCCTTCAAAAAGAAATCATCGCTACCATAAACAATCCTGAAGCCGATGAAGCCTATTGGTTCTACAGAAAATTCATGTTCCAAAACCAACCTCTTAATTTTAGCGGTTGGCAGACCGATAAAAATCATAGACTTTTCAGAAAAAGCAAAGCATGTTTTACCGACAGAAAAATCGTCCATGAAACGTTGGAAGTAGATGGAAAATCAGGAATCTTAAAAGAAAAACTGATCCATTACTGCTACAAGGATTACGAGGATTATAAAGGTAAGATGCTTAAATATGGCTGTCTTAAGGCCAAGGAGGACTTTTACAAGGAAAAGCACTTCAACTACCTCTTGATGATGATCAAGCCTGCGTGGAAATTTTTTAACCATTATGTCATCCGATTTGGATTTCTGGATGGAAAGCGTGGAATTACCATCTGTTACCTGAATGCCCTAGGAGTTTTGGAAAGGTTCAAGGAGCGTAAAAGATTGGAAAAAAAGAATGAGCTTGCCTATTATTTGGTAATGCCATAGTGGGTCCACACCACCTTTTGTGACTTGGTTTCCTTTCTAATGGACTGATTTTTGGCAATGGATTCCGGGGTTTTGTAACCTCGCTTATGGTCCAAATGCACGCAAACCGCACTGTAGCGCAACTGTTTGGATTTGATCCCGAAATTAAACAATCGTTCCCCTAATTCCCGGTCCTGACCGCCATACTGCATACGTTCGTCAAAACCGTTCACATTCAGGATGTCCTTTTTCCAACCCGATGAGTTGTGCCCGTTCCAACTGGCATTGGTCGGGGTGAACGTATTCAAAAACTTGGAAACAAAACCTTTGGCTGTGAGTTTGTTATTCTTAAAAGTCTTGGGAATCCCCATTTCCTTGAGCCATTGAATGTTGAAACAATTCTGTTTCTCTATATCTTCCAAAGTGATCAACTTGGAAATGTTCATGGGCAACATATAATATCCCCCTGAAATAAAATAACCCGGTTCTTTGTTGATGTAATGCACCTCCACAAAATCCTCCCTGGGAATACAATCCCCATCGGTCATGATGATGTATTCCGCATTGCAGGCTTCCACTGCCTTGTTCAAGATCCTTGATTTTTGAAAACCATCGTCCTCTTGCCAAACATGGATAATCGGATAAAAAACCTGTTCGGAGAGCTCATCCAACAATGCTTTGGTCTTGGGACCCGAGCCATCATCGGCGACCACTACCTCAAAATCCTTGAAAATTTGGCAATTGAAACCCCACAACACTTTCCTCAACCACTCCTCCGCGTTGTATGTGCTCACTATTACTGAAATTTTTGGTGCTTCTTGTTCCATCGGGTTCATTCTGGCAAAAATAACAAAGTCTGTAATTTATGGAATAACTTTGCATAAAAGTATCTAAGACAAAAGTATTGTTAAACTGGGTTTTTAGCTGAAATAGACCACATGACCGAAGAAATCAACAACTGCATCAAAATTTTAAAAGAAGGTGGACTTATCCTTTATCCTACCGACACCGTTTGGGGAATCGGTTGTGATGCCACCAATCCCGAAGCGGTTAAAAAAGTGTATCAACTCAAAAAAAGGGAAGACAGCAAGGCGCTCATTTGTTTGGTGGCCCATCAGGCCATGTTGGAACGCCATGTTCGGGAAGTTCCAGAAGTAGCTTATGATATCATGGATTTGGCCACCAAACCCACCACCATTGTTTTTGATGAACCCAAGGGAATTGCCGAAAATCTTGTGGCCGAAGACAATACCTTGGCCATTCGGGTGGCCTCGGATAAATTTTGCCAATACCTCATCAACAAATTCAAAAAACCTATTGTTTCCACCTCCGCCAACATTTCAGGGGAACCCACACCAAAACAATTCAAGGATATAGCCCCGGAAATTTTAAAAGGAGTGGACTATGTGGTAAATTTGCCGGACGTAAATAAAAATGCCATACCCTCTTCCATCATCAAATTGAGTAATGACGGTCAGGTAAAGGTAATCCGTGAGTAAATGACGAAGGAGTTGCATACAGAAGCCCTACAACATCCCATTTTTAAGCTGATCGGTGAAGCCTCCGAAGAACTGGGGGTTGATTCCTATGTGATCGGTGGATTTGTAAGGGATTATCTTTTAAAAAGGGGCACTCCAAAAGACATCGACATTGTGGCCATTGGCAGCGGTATTCAACTGGCCAAAAAAGTAGCTTCCAAACTTAAGGGGAAACCTGAGATTTCCGTGTTCAAGAATTTTGGGACGGCCATGATCAAACACAATGACTTGGAATTGGAGTTCGTCGGTGCCCGAAAAGAGAGTTACCACCATGATAGCAGAAAACCTGTTGTGGAAGACGGAACTTTGCAAGACGACCAAAACCGACGTGACTTTACCATTAACGCCTTGGCGTTGGCATTGAACAAGGACAGTTTTGGAACCCTGTTGGACCCTTTCAATGGATTGTCCGATCTGGACCAAAAAATCCTACGTACCCCTTTGGAACCCGGAATCACCTATTCCGACGATCCCTTGCGCATGATGCGCGCCATCCGGTTTGCCACGCAACTGCACTTTACCATAGAACTGAAATCGCTCCAAGCCATTTCGGAGAACAAGGAGCGTATCCAGATTGTATCCAACGAACGTATCGTGGACGAGTTGAACAAAATTTTGATGAGTCCCAAGCCATCCATTGGCTTTAAGCTGATGCACCAAACGGGGTTGCTTCCCTTAATCCTTCCTGAATTGACAGCGCTGCAGGGCATTGAGGAAGTGGAAGGACAACGGCACAAGGACAATTTTTGGCACACGCTGGAAGTGGTGGACAATATCTCAGAAACCACGGATAACCTTTGGTTGCGATGGGCCGCCCTACTCCACGATATTGGCAAGGCACCCACCAAAAAATTCCATGATAAAATTGGATGGACGTTCCATGGCCACGAATTCGTGGGTTCTAAAATGGTGTACAAGCTGTTCAAAAGGCTCCGGATGCCCTTGAACGAAAAAATGAAGTTCGTTCAAAAAATGGTGTTGATGAGCTCCAGGCCCATCATCCTATCCGAAGACCATGTAACAGATTCCGCGGTACGGCGATTGGTCTTTGATGCAGGGGATTTTGTGGACGACCTCATGACTTTGTGTGAAGCCGACATCACCACAAAAAATCCAAAGAAACAGAAAAGGTACAAGAACAATTTTCAGATTGTTCGTCAAAAAATAGTGGAGGTCGAAGAAAGGGACCACGTCCGAAACTTTCAACCCCCGGTCTCCGGAGAAGAGATCATGGAAACCTTCAACCTAAAACCTAGCAAGGAAATAGGCATCATCAAGGATGCCATCAAAGAGGCTATTCTAGAGGGCGAGATTCCGAACGAATACGAAGCCGCTTATCAATTTATGTTGGAAAAAGGCAAATCAATGAACCTAAAAGTCCACTCCAAATGAAAAAGAACAAATATGTGGTGTATTGGTTGTTAACGGGTTGTGCGCTCATCTTTGTGATGGTTTTGGTCGGGGGAATTACCCGCCTTACCCATTCCGGACTATCCATTTCCGACTACAAGTTGATACAGGGCACCCTTCCCCCCATGAATGACCAAGAATGGCAGGAAGCCTTTGAATTGTACCAACAATACCCGGAATACCAAAAACTGAACAGTCATTTTGGCCTTGAGGATTTTAAGGACATCTATTTTTGGGAATGGCTGCATCGGTTCATTGGAAGACTTATTGGCATGGTGTTCATCATACCTTTCCTGTTCTTTTTGATCACTAAACGATTGGACAGGCCCACCATTAAAAAAGCAGTGATCCTTTTGATCATGGGTGGTTTCCAAGGATTTTTGGGGTGGTATATGGTCAAAAGCGGATTGGTGGATCGGCCAGACGTGTCCCATTTCAGATTGGCCGCCCACTTGACAACGGCCTTCCTTACCTTTGCCTATAGCCTTTGGGTTGCCCTAGATCTAATCTATCCGGATAAAAAAGAAGTCAACACAAAGATTAGGAACCTTATCCGGTTCGCTTTGGTCGTCCTGCTCCTGCAGATCATTTGGGGCGCTTTTGTGGCGGGATTGGATGCGGGATTCATCCACAACCACTGGCCATTGATGAGCGAAGGAAAATTGATACACGAAACGGTTTATATTGAGCAACAACCTGTGATCAAGAACTTTTTTGAAGGTAAAAGCGGTGTACAGTTTGTTCACCGTTATCTTGCCTATGTAGTGGTGGCATTTATTTTGGCGATATGGTTCAAAACTCGAAAAATAGAGCGTACTCCGCTGCAGGAAAAAGGTCTGAAAGTGCTTTTGGCCATGGTTTTTGTACAATTTTTGTTGGGTGTATTCACCTTGATCTATGCCGTTCCTCTCTGGTTGGGAATCGCGCACCAAATCGGGGCATTTTTTCTTTTGGCCACCATGACGTTTACCTTGCACCGGTTCACCAAATAAGGTCTATTTATTGTAACTTTGTGCCCACTTTAAAAATTTTTGGATGATTTATAAAATCAGGATAATACTTGATGCTGAGGAAGATATCTTCAGGGATATCGAGATTGAGGACAACAATACTTTGGAAGAATTCCACAATGCCATTACCCAAGCCTTTGGTTTTGAAGGCAGTGAAATGGCTTCTTTTTATACTTGCGACGAAGAATGGAACCAAGATGAGGAAATCGCCCTTTTTGACATGAGCGACAGCGATTCTGATGTTCGGTTGATGAACGAGACCAGTTTGGATGATGTACTAACCGAACAGACCCCGAAAATGATCTATGTGTACGATTTTTTCAGCATGTGGACCTTTTTTGTGGAATTGGCCGATATTGCAGAAAAAGAGGATGGACGCGTTTACCCGAGTCTGCTGTTCAGTTTTGGGGAACTTCCCGATGCCCCGCCAGAGAAAAATTTTGAAGCCGAGGAAGGTGATTTAGAAGATGACTTTGATGATGATGATGATTTCCTCGACAGCTATGATGATATGGATTTTGATGAAAATTGGAATTGAATCGAACTTGACCTTCCACCCCAAACCCTTCACCCTTTTACTATAAACCTTTCACCCTAAACCCTTTACCTAAAAAATGCTAAACCTATATAACGCCCAGATTGAAAGTCTTTCCCTCCACCGAGTAGGAAACAAAAGTAAGAACGAAGCCGCGTTCTTATCGTCGGAACCTTTTACCTTGAACGATGAGATGGCGGGTCTGTTGAAGGAATATTTCTTCCGCCCCTTTCGGGAAAAAGAGGAGAATTACTATAGGTTTTCCAATGACGTGGATGTGGAGTTCAACGATATGTTCACGGCTGTTTCAGGTATTTTTGAAAACCCGGCGAACGGGCACGAACTTTCAAAAAAGATTACCCAACACCTCTATGACCAATCCAATCACCCCCATATCAAAAGTGGTGAGGTTTACGTGGTGCATTTTTCGGATGTGGTAATCGACAACAAGAAAACCGATGCCGTGGGCATTTTTAAGAGTGAGTTGAAACACGATTTTCTTCAGTTCAAGGAAACGGAACAAAATCTGGAAATCTTAATCAAACAAGGTATCAATGTCAACAAACTGGATAAGGGATGTATTGTCTTCAATGTGGAAAAAGAGGAAGGGTACAAAGTGTTGTCAGTGGATAGCAACCGGTATGATGCCAAATATTGGTTGGAAAACTTTTTGGGCCTGATCCCTTTGACCGATGAGAACTTTTACACCAAAAACTACCTGAAATTCTGCCAGAACTTTGCCAAGGATGTGGTTTTACCTGCCGAGGACAAACAACAGGAAGTTTTGTTCATGAATCGCGCAGTGAACCATTTTGCCAAAAACGATGCCTTTGAGGAAACCGCCTTTTTGAACGAGGTGATGGAAAACCCGGAATTGATTCCCGAGTTCAAACATTACAAAGTGGAAAAAGGACCCAAATACAGCATTGAGGACGTTTCCAACTTCGACATTGCCAACAAAGCAGTGAGCGATGCCCGAAGAAAGATCAAGAATGTGATCAATCTGGATACTAACATCCAAATTAAATTGGACTTTATCAACCCGGAATCTGCAGAGAAATTTGTGGAAAAAGGATGGGATGAGGAACGCCAGATGTACTATTACTTGGTCTACTTCAACAAGGAGCAGAAAAGCTAGAACTTCTTCTCGATAATCTGTTTCATACTGACATCCTCATAATTCCTGCGGACAAAATCCAGGGCATGGGTCAATATTTCACCCATATTCTTACTGTCCCTAAAATTGATATCGCCCGTAAGTTCCTGTAATTGGGCTTTGAGCATTTCAATATTCTCCGGGGTAGAAATGGTATCCTTTCGGCAGGCATCCAAAAGTGCTGTGAGTCGATGTCCCCAACTCAAAATCCGTTTGGCAATGATGGAACGCTCCTCCACAATATACTGGTTTACCGAGTCCATCCGTAGTTTGTTCTGTACCATATCCACCATAATCTTGTTCTCCTTGAAAAATTGGGGGCGGTACACCTTCAACTTCCCTTCATAACACTGTTGGTCAAAATCGATGGCGCGTATCTTGTAGACCACACTGTCAAAATCGTGGGTGGGAACCATTACATAGTTGTAGGAGCGCATATCTCCCAAAAGTCGGATCATACAGCGCTCGTTGAACTTTACAAACTCCTTGGCAATCTGTGCTTTATCAAATTCTGAACACTCCGGCAAATTGTTCTTGATAAACAGATCCCCGGGAATACCCACAATGTGCTCTTCGATCAAAGTATTCTCATAGATCACAAAATTCAGGTTGTAGGGAGACAGCATGTGCTCCAACTCCAGCCCATACACCCTGGAAGCATCCGTCTTTTTTACATAGAGCAAGGTGTAGTTGTCGTTCAAGATGTTACGGATCTTGATCCGAAAGGGTTTGGAGTTCCCAAAGGTGCAATAATCCACATAATCCACGTTCAGGTATTGTAGAATGGAATCGCTACCATCCGAAACGAATATGGAATAGACGCGCTTCAATGCAAGATCAATTTCGTCCCTATCAAACTCCGCATAATAGACCCTCACCCAAAGGGTGTCCTCATCATTCGCATCATACACGGCCACGCTGCCAGAAAACCGGAGAAGATCATCATAATGGATGGGAATCTCGATCTTTCGGTTGTAATAATCCAAATATTCATCCAGTTCCTTGCTTATGGGATAGGCAGGTTTCTTTTTGGACATCAATTTTTCTTCGGACATTGTAAAGGGTTATTTTGTAACAAATTTCGATAAACATCGTCAAGTTAGTATAAACCATTCAAAAAACGTTAGCAACCTTTGGAAACAATTCTGACCGTTAACCATCTCACCAAGAAATTCGGTTACCTGACTGCCGTGAACGATCTTTCCTTCACCATTGAAAAAGGAAACGTCTATGGCATTTTGGGCCCCAACGGAAGTGGTAAGTCCACAACTTTAGGCATTATATTGAACGTGGTCAACCGTACTTCCGGCGAATTCAGCTGGTTTGAGGGCAACACCTCCACCCACGAAGCATTGAAAAAAGTAGGGGCCATCATTGAGCGGCCCAACTTTTACCCCTATATGACCGCCATCCAAAATCTTCAACTGGTCTGTAAGATCAAGGAGGTACCTGAAACCAAAATCCAGGAAAAATTGGAATTGGTTGGACTTTGGGAGAGAAAGGACAGCAAATTCAAGACATATTCCCTTGGGATGAAGCAGCGTTTGGCCATTGCCTCCGCCCTGCTCAACGATCCTGAAATACTAATTCTGGATGAGCCCACCAATGGCCTAGACCCCCAAGGCATCCATCAAATTAGGGAAATCATTAAAACCATTGCCGGTCAAGGCACTACCATTTTGTTGGCTTCGCATTTGTTGGATGAAGTGGAAAAGGTTTGCTCCCATGTGGTCATTCTTCGAAAGGGAGAAAATCTGTATTCCGGCCCGGTAGACAGTATGTTGGCCAGCCATGGCTTTTTTGAACTGAGATGTGGAAATCTGGACAAGCTTCAGGAATTGCTTGAAAAAAATGCAAGTTTTGGGAAAATAGAAAACTTCAACGGTACCCTTACGGCTTATCTGAAAGAGGAAATGGACGCGGAATCGCTGAACAAGATGCTGTTTGAAAAAGGAATCGTCCTGTCCCATTTGGTGAAACGCAAAGAAAGCCTTGAAGAACAATTTTTAACCTTGACCAAAAACAACTAATCAAAAAACGAATGTTACGTCTACTCCAAATAGAATTCATAAAACTGTGGAACAATAGGGCCAGTAAGGTCTTGATCATCTCCTATTTTGTGCTTCTGACCTCCATCGCATTGATTGCGGCCATAAAGTTCGACATCGGACCTGTGCAGTTTCACTTAGCCGATCAGGGCATCTTCAACTTTCCATACATCTGGCACTTTAACACCTTTGTCACCGCACTTTTTAAATTGTTCTTGGCAATCGTGATCGTTTCCATGATGTCCAACGAATACAGCAACAAGACGATAAAACAAAATTTGATCGACGGACTTTCCAAGAAGGAATTCATACTTTCCAAGTTATTGACTGTCATTTCTTTTGCTCTCATTTCCACTGTATTTGTTTTTGTGGTATCCATGATTTTGGGGTTGGCCTATTCTGATTATAACGAAATGTCCATCATCTTCTCCGATCTAGACTTCTTGTTCGCCTTTTTTGTGAAGTTGGTGGCCTTTTTCTCCTTCTGTCTGTTTTTGGGCATCTTGGTAAAACGTTCGGCTTTTGCTTTGGGCTTTCTGATTCTATGGAGCATTTTGGAACAAGTGGTATTTGGGCTTTTGGGTTGGAAAGTGGTTAGTTGGGACACGGCAAAACATATTAAGAACTTTTTCCCATTGCAGTCCATGTCCAACTTGATTAAGGAGCCCTTCACTCGTCTTTCTGCGGTCCAGAACATCGGGCAGCAGATTGGGGAAGACATGAAGTTCGATTACCACACCTATTGGTACGAGTTCCTGATTGCCTTCGTTTGGACTGCCATTTTCATCTATTTATCCTATGTCCTATTGAAAAAGCGTGATTTGTAGTATCTTGGGAGATGCACATATCATGTAAATGCTGAACAGAAAATTAGTTTTCTTGGTTCTTTTGATGGGCGTGATGGCACATGCACAAAATTGCCCTGACCTCTTAAGCCCTGCCGAAGGTGCTGCGAACGTTCCCCTGAATACCACGATTTCTTGGAATCCTGTGGATGGGGTAAATGCATTCATCATCTCCCTAGGTACAACACCGGGCGGGAATGATATTGTGTCTCCTAAATTTGTCAGCGGAACCACTTACACGCCTCCACTTGGACTACCGGAAAATGCAACCGTTTACGTCACCATTTCACTCTACTTTTATGATGGGCCAGATATTACTTGCCCCAGTATAAGCTTTACCACGGAATCGTTGACACAGCCTCCTGCCTCCTGTGCAACAATGACACAGCCTTCAGATATGGCTACCGATGTCAATCCAAAAACCAACATTTCTTGGGATTATGTTTATGGAGCCACGGGGTATCTGGTTAGATTGGGCACTACAGCGGGTGGTAGTGATATTTTGCAGCAAGATGTAGGGAACAGGTTGACCTTGAACCCAGATTTTGATCTTCCAGCTGAAACCCCCATTTTTGTAACCATCATCCCCTATAATGACATTGGAACGGCAATGGGGTGTTCCTCGCAGCAGTTTACCACGGGAATGGTTTCGGCTCTACCGGAATGCACCAGTATGACCTATCCCCCGAATGGGGAAACCAACGTTCCCTTGACCACCGAACTGGAATGGAACGATGTACCTGGGGCAACTTCCTACTATGTCACTATTGGAACCACACCGACCAGTAGCGACATCTTGGACAATTCCCGGTTTTATACCAACTCTACCCCTATTTTCAATCTGGAACCCAATAAGACCTATTTCATCACCATATCCCCTTCCAACGAAACAGGTACCGCCATGGGATGTCTTCAGGAAAGTTTTACCACATCCTTTGGATGTGGCCCCTATTGGGATGTGAACGTGGGTGACTTTGTGACCATCAATCCCGAAATTGATTTTCCAGATACCATTTCATTCTGTGAAAACGAAGCTCCATACATGGCCTTCTCCACCGATGTTGCCGATGGATATCGCTGGTTTAAAGTGGATGACAAGGACAACGAAACATTGCTTTCGGAGACCAGTGAAGTTGCTATCACGGAAAATGGCACCTATCGTTATGAAGCTTACAATCTAGTGGACAGGGAAGCTGGTACCCTTGAATGTCCCACCACCAAGATATTCCATGTAGTCTCTTCTGAAATGGCTTCTATAGACAACCTTAGGGTTCAAAACAGCAATGGACTACTCAGCATTCAAGTGGAAGCCTCGGGTATTGGGGATTATGAATTTGCCATTGACAACATGAATGGTCCTTATTCCGATAGCAGTGTCTTTAGCAATATTGAACCTGGGAACCACACATTGTATGTCCGCGACAAGAACGGTTGCGGGGTGGCCCAAAAAGCATTTGTTCAAGACCTTACTTTGGAAGGCTTTCCAAAATTCTTCACCCCAAACGGGGATAACATCAACGATTATTGGCAGTTCATCCAACCAGAAAAATCAGCGGAAGTAGTCTTTCAAAGTATCCGAATTTTTGACCGTTATGGTAAATTTTTAAAACAGATATCACAGGATTCACAGGGCTGGGACGGAAGAATCGCAGGTCGTCCCCTACCATCCGGGGACTATTGGTTTGTGGCCATCGATGATTCGAACCAAGAAATCAAAGGGCATTTTTCCTTAAAAAGATAATCTCATTGATTCGCTTCCTTTTAGCATTATCCTTTACTATTTTTATCGAATGAAATTTCAGGTAGTCTCAGCATTCAAACCCACTGGGGACCAACCCGAGGCCATACGACAATTGGTAGAGGGCATAGAGGGAAATGTGCGCCATCAAACCTTGCTTGGGGTCACAGGTTCCGGTAAGACCTTCACCGTGGCCAATGTAGTAGAGTCGGTGCAGCGGCCCACTTTGGTTTTGGCCCACAACAAGACCTTGGCTGCCCAGTTGTATTCGGAGTTCAAACAATTTTTCCCGAACAATGCTGTGGAATACTTTGTATCCTATTACGACTACTATCAGCCAGAAGCTTATATTCCGACTAGTGGGCTTTATATTGAAAAGGACCTTTCCATCAACGAGGATATTGAAAAACTGCGGTTGAGTGCAACCTCTTCGCTTCTTTCGGGACGAAGGGATGTGCTTGTGGTTGCCTCGGTTTCCTGTTTGTATGGCATTGGAAACCCTATCGAATTTCAAAAGAACGTGATCACCATCCATCGTGACCAAGTGATTTCCCGGACCAAATTCCTGAAACAACTCGTGCAAAGCCTATATTCCAGGACTACTGCGGATTTCAGGAATGGAAATTTTAGGGTGAAGGGGGATGTGGTCGATGTGTTCCCAGGCTATGCAGACCATGCGTTCCGTATCCATTTTTTTGGGGATGAGATTGAAGAGATCGAAGCTTTAGATCCGTTCAACAATAATGTCATCGAAATTTACGATTCGCTGAATATATACCCGGCCAACATGTTCGTGACCTCGCCCGACATCTTACAGAATGCCATTCGTGAAATTCAGGATGATCTGGTAAAACAAGTGGACTATTTCAAAGAGATTGGACGACCCTTGGAAGCCAAGCGATTGGACGAGCGCACCAATTTTGACCTTGAAATGATTCGGGAACTGGGTTATTGTTCCGGTATCGAAAACTATTCCCGCTACTTGGATGGTAGGGAACCAGGCACACGGCCTTTCTGCTTGCTGGATTATTTCCCCGATGATTACTTGATGGTCATTGATGAAAGCCACGTAACCATTCCACAAGTGCATGCCATGTACGGGGGCGACCGCTCCCGCAAGGAAAACCTAGTGGAATATGGATTCCGTTTGCCCGCGGCCATGGACAACCGACCTTTAAAGTTTGAAGAGTTCGAAACCCTTCAAAACCAAGTGATCTATGTAAGTGCTACACCTGCGGACTATGAATTGGAGTTGAGCCAAGGGGTTTATGTGGAACAGGTGATTCGCCCAACGGGATTATTGGACCCTGTGATCGAGGTACGACCCAGTGCCAATCAAATTGATGATTTGATAGAAGAGATCCAACAGCGGGTGGAATTGGATGAACGTACCTTGGTGACCACCTTGACCAAAAGAATGGCAGAGGAACTGACCAAATATCTGACCAGAATCGATATTCGATGCCGTTACATACACAGTGATGTGGATACCTTGGAACGCGTGGAGATCATGCAGGATCTGAGGAAGGGCATTTTTGATGTGCTCATTGGTGTAAACTTGCTTCGGGAAGGATTGGATCTGCCAGAAGTTTCATTGGTTGCGATTTTGGATGCGGACAAAGAAGGATTTCTCCGAAGCAACCGTTCCCTGACACAGACCGTGGGGCGTGCGGCCCGTAACCTGAACGGAAAGGCCATCATGTATGCGGATACCATCACGGACAGCATGCAAAAGACCATTGATGAGACGAATTACCGTCGGGACAAGCAGATAAACTACAACAAGGAGCACAACATCACCCCCAAGGCTTTGAAAAAGAATTTGGACAATGCCTTGGCCAAGAATTCCGTGTCCACCTATCATTTTCAAAAGGAAGAACTGCGCGCCGCAGAACCCGATTTGGAATACCTGACCGAGAACCAAAAGGAAAAATTGATCAGGGAAAAGCGCAAGGCTATGGAAAAAGCGGCCAAAGAACTCAACTTCATGGAGGCGGCCAAACTACGGGACGAAATCAAGATGCTCCAAGAAAAGGAATAAACGAAAGCGCGCCCCGAACATTGCTGTAGGGGCGCGCCAACAAACTAACCAACTAATCCAACCATCATGAAACACCTATAGTTGGTGTCTTCAATTTCTTATGCGATTTCAATCAAACGTTTTGGTTTTGGTAATGCTTCTTGCTTTTTGGGCAAGGTCAATTTCAAAATTCCATATTCGTATTTCGCATCGATTTTAGAACCATCAACGGTTTCAGGTAAGGTGAAGGCCCTTCTAAAAGAGGTGTATGAAAACTCTTTTCGGGTGTAATTTTCCTTGTTTTCTTCGTTTTCGGTTTGCAGTTCACTGGAAATGGTCAACACATCTTTATCAATTTCCACGGTGAAATCATCCTTTTTCATACCTGGAACAGCCAGTTCCAATTCAAAATTTTCGGTATTGTCCTTTATGTTGACAGCGGGAACGGAAGCATTCCACTTCTCTGTTCCACCAAACCAATCAGGACCCATAAAATCGTTCATCAGGGATGGAAAAAACAGGTTGTTTCTTTTTACTATACTCATGGCGATTCAATTTTTAGTTAAACATTTAAATCACCTAGTACTAGACAAATGGTGTACCAATACCCAAAACATGTCTTTATGACATGAATACAGGGGAAAATAATGTCATTTTGGCATTAATTGTAGTGCGCCTTGAAGATATCGATGAGCACATCAGGAGGGACCACGTTGTCGGGATAGCGGTGCATCACCTCAAGGACCTGACCAATGGCAACGGGCGGAAGCCCCATCTTAAGTCCTATATTGTAAAGGGTATTGACCTCACTTTTGTGTTGTTCGCGATCAATGTTCATCAACAGCAACAACCTGTGGAACTGCACAATACGTTCTGCTTGGGACTTCAGGGTTATTTTAGGGGAGCGATGTTTTAAAAGTCCATCGAACGTTTCCTTATCGATCCCTAAATTGGAGGCCACCTTGAGCAGGAACTCATATTCGGACCGTTTCATCGAATGATCCACCCTGGCAAAGGCGATCATCTCCGAAAGGATGCTCAGTTTTTCTTCGTAGGTTCCCATTTGGTTTGGTTTTGGGGCTTGCTTCCTTATACATAACTCAAAAACCATGGTTTTAGTGCATAAAAAAAGCCTTGATCATATCAAGGCTTTCTAACTAACTCAAACAATCTCCGTCAATTACGCGGTAATTCTTACGGCAACCGTATAGATTTTGCCCTCTACGGGTTTTCCAGATTCCACTTTTTGGTAGTTCAATCTGCTTTTTACAAATTTTTCCAAAACCTCATTTTTGGTTTCCACGGAAAGTACTACCATTTCCCCATTTTGGTTGATGGTGAAACGTACATCAGCTGTCAACTCGTTGTATTGAAGCTCGAAGTTATTCTGCTTCAACATTTCATAAATTTGAGAGGACAAGCTCTTTTCTGGAAGTTCATTGTTGCCTTTGTTGGCGAATGCGCCCAATGTGGCGAACAACATAAAAGCTACGGATGCAATTTTAATTTTTCTCATGATTTTGTTTTTTGATGTATTGATGAATGATTTTAATGATTTGTCAAAAAAACGTTTCTGTTTTAAAGACACTACAAATATAAGACGGTAAAAAAATCGAAATGTTACACAAATGCATGATTTAACCAATGTTTAACTCGTGTAACGATGTCCTAATATTGAAGATTTTGAAGAAAATCCGAACAATTATGAAAACTCTGCAGCCGAATTAAGAAAGGACCAATAACCTTGCAAACCATTTCTGAAATAGAACAAAAAATGATTTTGTCTTCTTTCCCTATTCCAGGAAAACAAAAAAGGGCAACGTTAAGAAAACGTTGCCCTTGTCTATTTTAATTTTTGGTGTCTTATGCCAAAACCTCTTTCACTTTATCAGCAGCCTCTTGGAACTGTACCGCTGAATGCACGGCCAATCCAGAATTATCGATGATCTCTTTTGCCAATTCGGCATTGGTGCCTTGCAAACGCACAATGATGGGCACCTTAATGGCATCGCCCATATTCTTATAGGCATCCACCACACCTTGAGCCACACGGTCACAACGAACGATTCCTCCAAAAATATTGATTAAGATTGCTTTTACGTTGGGATCTTTCAAGATGATACGGAAGGCTTCCTCTACCCTTTTGGCATCGGCGGTACCACCCACGTCCAAGAAGTTGGCCGGCTCACCACCTGCCATCTTGATCAAGTCCATGGTGGCCATGGCCAACCCGGCACCGTTTACCATACAACCCACGTTTCCATCCAAATCCACATAGTTCAAACCTACTTCCCTTGCTTCAACCTCAATAGGGTTTTCCTCCCTAAGGTCTCGCATTTCTGCATAGGCCTTTCTTCTATACAGTGCATTATCGTCGATGGTCACCTTGGCGTCCACCGCCATGATCTTATCGTCCGAAGTTTTCAAAACCGGGTTAATCTCAAACAAGCTGGCATCACTCTGTTCGTATGCTTTGTACAAGTTGGAAACAAATTTCACCATCTCCTTGAAAGCCGTACCGGACAAACCTAAGTTGAAGGCAATCCTTCTGGCCTGGAAGGGCAACAAGCCCAATCCTGGGTCAATTTCCTCGGTAAAGATCAAATGAGGGGTCTTTTCGGCCACCTCTTCAATATCCATACCCCCTTCGGTGGAATACATCACCATGTTCCTGCCGGTACCCCTGTTCAAAAGCACGGACATATAAAATTCATTGGTTTCGCTATCGCCTGGATAATATACATCCTCGGCCACCAAAACCTGGTGAACTTTTTTACCTTCGGCAGATGTTTGCGGGGTTATCAGGTTCATCCCGATGATACTACCTGCCAATTCCTCCACTTCCTTCAAGTTTTTGGCAAGTTTTACACCGCCGCCCTTACCACGGCCACCAGCATGCACCTGTGCTTTGATCACGTGCCATCCGGTTCCGGTTTCCTGTGTAAGTTGTTTCGCGGCCTCTACCGCTTCCTTGGCGTTGCGGGCAACAATACCTCGCTGGATCCTGACCCCAAAACTGGCCAAAATCTCTTTTCCTTGATATTCGTGAAGATTCATCTGTGAATTTTACTTTTGTTTGCCGACAAAAATAGAAAACACTACGGAGAAATTGAAGGTATTATGGAATTATTGCCAATTATTCCGTGCTTTTTCACTGTCGGAACTCAAGGCTTAAAATCCTGAAAGTCCAAAGGGTCGAAATTTTTGAAATGTCCGTTCATTTCTATAACGGTTTTGGTGCGGTTGACCTCGTTCAAAATATTGGTAGTCGATTCCAAATGGGCCTTGATAAAATGCAATCGGTCGGTTTCTTTGGTCATCAGCAGGAGTTCGTATTCCTGTTCAAAAGAAAGTCCCATTTTGTGCGCCAACGAATAACTGTTGAACTGTTTGGGCGACGTCTGGGTGAAAGGGACATCCATCAAATCGTATAACATTTCCACTTTTTGGATTACCTCTTTCCTGAGATTGTCGTCGGCATCGTTCTCCATTTCCAAAAATTCCACATCTCCCCCAGCGTATAATTTGCCTTCCATTTGCTTTTCAAAACTCAGTATCTTAAACACCTGTCTGGCCACACAGACCACATCCATTTCCCCAGAATTGTAGGTAGTGACCACCTCCACCAATTGCACTTCGGTACCGTAGGAAATGGAATTATTGATAAAAACGGGGATCCCAAACGTCAAGGCCTCTTTTCTGCAATCATGGATCAATTGTTTGTACCGATCTTCGAAAATATGTAGTGGTACGGTCTCACCAGGGTAGAAAACGGATTGCAATGGAAATAATGGCAGCTTCATGGTTGTGGTTTGTCTAAAAGTACAATGTCCCAAGCAAAGCCGCAAACAGTTCTCTAGAAAAGGATTGTTGCAATTCAAACATTTTGTTATAAATATATAAAATATGTTTTTTGTTCTTGTATAACCCAAGGACTTACTTTAGATTTGTCCATTAAAGACGGATATAGCATGAATTCCAAGGATTTATTGAAACTGGTTGACCAATACGGTGCCCCACTATATGTTTATGATGCGGATAAAATTGCATCGCAGTTCAACAGGCTTACCAATGCTTTTAAGGAAGTACCCAGCCTACGATTGAACTATGCAGCGAAGGCCTTGTCCAATATCAGTATCCTAAGGTTCATGAACAGTTTGGGAAGTGGGCTTGATACGGTTTCCATCCAAGAAGTAAAATTGGGGCTATTGGCCGGTTTCAAACCCGAATCCATCATTTTTACGCCAAATGGTGTTTCATTGGAAGAAATTGAAGCCGCTGCCGCCTTGGGTGTGCAGGTGAACATCGACAACCTTTCCATTTTGGAACAGTTCGGAAGCAAACACCCCGACATTCCAGTTTGTATCCGTATCAACCCCCACGTGATGGCCGGAGGGAACTCCAAGATTTCCGTAGGGCACATCGATTCGAAATTCGGTATCAGCATTCATCAAATTCCGCATTTGTTGCGCATTGTGGACTTGACCAAGATGAACATCAATGGCATCCACATGCATACCGGTAGCGATATTTTGGATATTGATGTATTCCTTTATGCCTCTGAAATTCTTTTCGAGACTGCTAAAAACTTCAAGGACCTGGAGTTTATCGATTTTGGAAGCGGATTTAAAGTACCTTATAAAGAAGGTGACATCCAGACCAACATTGAGGAATTAGGTAAAAAATTATCGGCAAGGTTCAACGAATTTTGTAAAGTTTATGGCAGGGATCTGACCCTAGCCTTTGAGCCTGGGAAGTTTTTGGTAAGCGAAGCTGGGTTCTTCCTCGCCAAAGTGAATGTGGTAAAACAGACCACCTCCACGGTGTTCGCCAGTGTGGATTCCGGATTCAACCATTTGATCCGTCCGATGCTGTACGGCTCCAGTCATGAGATCATCAACATTTCCAACCCAAATGGCAGAGAGCGTTACTACTCTGTTGTTGGGTATATCTGTGAAACCGATACTTTTGGAAGCAACCGACGCATCAATGAAATTTCCGAAGGGGATATTCTGTGCTTTAAAAATGCAGGTGCTTATTGCTTCACCATGGCAAGCAATTACAATTCCAGATATCGGCCTGCTGAAGTTTTGTGGTACAAAGGCAAAGGCCATTTGATTCGCGAGCGCGAAACCTTTGATGATATTTTAAGGAACCAAGTAGATGTTAAATCGCTATTTGAAGCACCCAAGAAAGAAACCGTAAACTAGAATGGGCACTATAGCCCTGTTGCTTTCCATTATTTTTATCTTTTTGGCCGGACTCCATTTTTATTGGGCGATTTTCGGCATCAAGGATCCTTCCGTGGTGCTACCCACGAAGGAAAATGGCAAGTTTCTCTTTAAACCGGGCAAGTTGGGAACCGTTCTTGTGGGACTGTTCTTGAGTCTTTTTGCATTAGTTTACCTTAACAAAGCCATCGATTTTATGGAACATGGAGAGCTAACCTATGCTTCCGCAGCTATTGGCTTCATCTTTCTTTTAAGGGCTTTGGGCGATTTCAAATACCTGGGATTCTTCAAAAAAATGAGAACAACCCGTTTTGCCCGGATGGACAGCCAATATTACTCGCCTTTGGCCTTGCTTGTATCCATTTTGATATTTGTGTTGGAGCTCTGGTCCTGAATACTTTTTTGGCACAATTTTCGTTAGCTTTGTATGGATGGAACGACAAAACGTTCATAATTAAGAAATCATGCGCAAGACATTTACCCAAATCAGTTTGTTTTTTCTTCTTCTTGTTGGACTGCAGACCAACGCCCAAGATATAAAATGGCTAAGTTGGGATGAAGCTGTTAAGCTTTCCCAAACCGACGCAAAACCCAAGAAAATGTTCATCGATGTGTACACCGATTGGTGCGGATGGTGCAAAAAAATGGACAAGGACACGTTCCAACATCCCGATGTATCCAAATACATGCAGGCCAACTTTTATATGGTAAAATTGGACGCAGAGGGTAAAGATCCCATTGAATACAAAGGCAAAACCTTCAAGTTTGTCCCTTCCGGAAGAAATGGCTACCATGAATTGGCCGCTGCCCTTTTACAAGGCCAGTTGAGTTATCCCACCGTGGTATTTCTGGACGAGGAGATGAACATGTTATCCCCAGTTCCCGGATACCAAAAAGTGGAACCCTTTATGCAAATTGCCAAATACTTTGGCGACAACATCTACAAGGACAAGGACTGGCAAAGCTATGCTGGGAAGTAGCATTATCAATTACTACAGTTCCCGTCAATGATATTTTGGGCCGTAGGATTGTAATCATTTCCAACTGCCGTAAAATTGCCTATTAATCCGCCATCAACCACAAGTGATTGTAAGCTGCAATAATCACTAAGATTAACATTATTGGTTATTTCAATATTCCCATTGACTGAGGCCAAATTCTGAAAAGCATTAAGATTAAGCAACCCAAAATTTGCCATACTCGGATTATTCTGATAAATAATCAAATTACCACCTATGGTGTCAATATTCCATGTTGTATCCAAATTAAAGAATTGGTCAAGGTTGTTCATTATCGAAACATTTCCCTTCACCTCTGTTAAAACTGGAAATTCAATATTTTGTAAATACTGATTATTGTTTATAGTCAATCCACCTAACGTAATTAGGCTATCAAATACATTGATATTAATAAGTGGGACTGATTCAAGAATTAATGCACCACCTATTTCAGTTAGATTCTCCAAACCTGTTAAGAAAAGTAAGGTCTCAGAATAATTAATATAAAGCCCTCCTTCTATAGCTGTTACACTTGACATAAATTGCAGATTGGTCATTTTATTGGCACTCAAATCAACACTACCGGAAACACCGGTGAGGTATGGGAAGGCAGTTATATCGTACAGGGAGCTATTTGCTTTAATAAAGAGATCTCCTTCCAGTGAAATGATTCCATCAAATCCTGAAATTGACTCTAATAAAGCATTACTCTGTATATAAATACCCTCCACCGAAGTCAAACTTGAAAAACCTTGGATACTCGATAATTGACTATTAGCTGTCAACCTTAGATCATTCTGTACACTTTCCAAAACATTTAGATTGTTGAGCACAGTGATACCCGTATTGTTTATAAGAAGATTATCAACCGTGGCAACATTTGCTATACCATCTATATTTGTTAATTGAGGTTCGTTACTAATTATTAAATTTCCATTTACCGATACAGTCGATTCCAGACCATCCAAATTTGTCAATGAACCATTTCCCTGAACCGTTAAACTTCCATTCATGGCCGTTAAACCAGGAAAACCATTTAGAGAGGACAAAACATTATTTGTTCGTATGCTAAATCCGCCTCCAAGAGATTCCAGATTTGAAAGCCCCTGAATATTTTGAAGTGAATCATTACCAGCTATTTCTATATCGCCTGTCACAGAAATCAAATTTCCCAATCCATCAATATTGGTGAAGACATCATTGAAATTAATTGTTAAATCACCTTGTATGGATGTGAGATTTGAAAGACCATCCAAATTCCCAAGATTGTCATTGTCATAGATTATCAAGTCTTTTCCTATGGATTTGAGATCCGATAGGGCATCCACGTTGGAAATATCATTTGCTCCTCCAACACCAATGGAAACCATTCCAGTAACCTCAATATAATTATTAACCCCGAAATCATCCACCTCTTGCTGGGTCCTTAAAATTATATCACCTTCATAAATCTTGTCAACTTCTGCTGAAGTTATAAATGACAATTCGTTTCCATAAACCGTACCCTCAGAATTTGTCGCATAGGCTCTAACAAAATATTCTGTATCCGCCAGCAAATTAGACATGGCACTGTCAAATGAACCAACTCCCTCGCCATCAACGGTCTTATTATCATCAATGGTCGGGTTGGTTGTTGTACTCCAACATATGCCTCTCGAAGTGATGGCTTTTCCTCCATCAGCTACTATCTCTCCTCCGCTTTGTGCTGAATTTTCCGTAATTTCAGTAACAGCCTTGGTAGTCAATTCGGCCAAGGAAGCATTCGTGGTAAATGTAATTTCACTACCATAGGCAGTTCCTTTAGAATTGATAGCATAAGCCCTGAAATAATACTGGGTGTTTTTTTGCAAACCAGACAATGAGGCACTGAACTCACCTGTTCCCGTTCCATTTGTCGTCTTGGTTCCTGCCACAGTAGGGTTCGAGGAAACTCCCCAAGCAACACCTCTTGCCGAAACAGAAGCACCACCATCACTGGTAACATTTCCCCCAACTACTGCAGAAATGTCTGTTATCGAAATGGCAGATACTGAATTTACCGTAGGTAGTTTAACAACCGCTGTAGGTTCTTCTTCGCCTGCTGAATCACTGCTACAGGAAAATAAAACAAATAGCACAAAAATTGAAAGGGTAACTTTTCGGAACATAAATAGGTTGAATTAGCTTTTACAAGGATAGACAACCTTAGTCAGAAAAACAACACAATTTCGATTAGAGAAAATTTACCTACTATAATTCGGACTTTCTTTGGTGATGGTTACGTTATGCGGATGGCTTTCATGGATACCGCTGGAAGTTATTTTTACAAATCGTCCTGTTTCCTTCAAAGTAGCAATATCCTTGGCACCGCAGTAGCCCATACCAGCTCGCAGACCACCAATAAATTGGTGCATGCTTTCGTATAGATCTCCTTTGTAAGGAACTCGGCCCACGATACCTTCCGGAACCAATTTCTTGATATCATCTTCCACATCCTGAAAATAACGATCCTTGCTCCCCTCTTTCATGGCTTCCACAGAACCCATACCACGGTACGATTTGAACTTTCTGCCTTCATAGATAATGGTTTCACCTGGAGATTCTTTGGTCCCTGCCAACAATGATCCCAACATCACTGTATCGGCGCCAGCAGCAATGGCCTTTGGAATATCACCGGTATAGCGGATTCCACCATCGGCGATAACGGGCACCCCGCTTCCTTTGATGGCAGCGGCCACTTCCAACACAGCGGAAAACTGTGGAAAACCGACGCCGGCTACCACACGGGTGGTACAAATGGAACCTGGTCCGATACCTACCTTAACAGCATCGGCACCTGCTTCCACCAAATATTTGGCAGCTTCGGCAGTGGCAATGTTACCCACAACCACTTCCAACTGAGGGAATGATTTTTTTACTTCTTTCAAAATACCCACCACACCTTTGGTGTGCCCGTGTGCCGTATCAATAATGATGGCATCCACACCGGCCTCAACCAGTGCTCCGGCCCTTTTTACGGCATCGGCGGTAACGCCAATAGCAGCGGCAACCCGTAGCCTACCATATTGGTCCTTATTGGCAATGGGTTTTTGGGTGAGCTTGGTGATATCACGAAAAGTGATCAATCCGATCAGTTCATACTTGTCGTTGACCACCGGAAGCTTCTCAATTTTATTTTCCTGCAAAATAACCTCGGCCTGCTCCAAGGAGGTTCCCTCACCAACGGTCACTAAATTTTCGGAAGTCATGACTTCGGAGATAGGACGGTCGTCGTCCTTTTCAAAGCGAAGGTCGCGGTTGGTCACGATCCCAATCAATTTTTTATTGGCATCCACAATCGGGATTCCCCCTATGCTGAATTCCTTCATACTAGCCTTAGCATCCCTAACCTTGGAATCCAAAGGAAGCGTTACAGGATCCATGATCATGCCACTTTCTGCACGTTTTACCTTACGAACCTTTAGGGCTTGCTGCTCAATGGTCATGTTCTTGTGCAACACCCCAATGCCCCCCTCTTGGGCCATGGCAATGGCCATTCGGGATTCGGTCACGGTATCCATCGCCGCAGAAACAATAGGCACATTAATAGTGATATTTCTAGTGAATTTGGATTGGATATTGACTTCTCGGGGAAGTACTTCGGAATATGCGGGCACAAGAAGAACGTCATCATAGGTTAGTCCTTCGCCAACAATTTTGTTTAGGTGGGCTTCCATTGCAATTACGGATTAATTGCGTGCAAATATACCACTATTTTAATTGATTTCAGCCTGCAATCCAGATAGAGATTTTCTATGGCCCAATTTCATATTTTCTAGTCTTTATTTAGAATCATTCTAATTTATTTATATCTTTAGGGTACAAATCTTTATTATGTGCCATTCTTTGAACGTTTTGAACCGATCCAAAAACGGAGTCCTGACTTTTTGCAACCATACGAAACTGTTTCAATTGTTGTTCAACAACCTCTGCTTTGAATTGTATGAGTGGGAGTTGGATGCCTTGAAGGAATACATAGGTCAATTGGATCTTAATTATTGGGAAAACCACTTGCAGCATTGGGCACATCAAAGAAAAATTCCTATTTCTGTAGGCAAAAAACATTTTATCATACTGGTCAACCGGGAAGAAATACAGGAATTATTGGGATTACTTTCCTTCGAAGAGTCTGGAATTGCCTATTTGAATTTTCAGGATATCGATTATCAGTTTATTGAGAATTGAGGAAAATCAATCCTTCAACCTTGCTGGGCTGATACATTGCCAAAGCACTAAACTGGCAGCTCCTGTAAAACAAACCGTCATCAAAATTCCTGAAACGATTACTACATATTTGAACCAACCGATTCCTGACCACATCAAATAAATTCCACCAAAGGTGAGGATTACGGACAAAAACGGTTCAATGGTCAAAAAGAGTTTCCATTTTTTAGGTGCGTGGGTCATCCACACCAATGCACCCAACAAAAAAAAGATGAACGACATGGACAAAATATGGGTATGTACCGTGGTGAGCATCTCCCTATCCCCTTTTTTAAACTTCATCACCGCTGCCTCCTCATCTTCCTCGTTACCCAAGTAATTTTCCTCGATACCATCAGGTGATGTGGCCTCGGTATGTTTTATAAAAAGCAATCCGGTAAAATACCCTATGGAAAGGATCACCACAAAAGTGGCAATGAAGAGTCTGATCTCTTTGGGAAAAGTGGCCAATAATCCGTTGTACGTCATCCTAAAAATCATTTAGGCCCCAAAGATAATTAATTTAGAATCGATATAAATAAATGGAATGGATTCTTCAACCCTAAGGTCAATGATAGACCGAAAACAATTCGGTAGCCTTATTGTAGGCGGCTTCAAAAACCATCCAGTTTACACCTGTATCTGCCTTTTGGGACGTAAAATAGGAAAGCATTTTTTCAGTGGGCATATTCCCCGTCAGTTCATCCTTGGCCATAGGGCAACCTCCAAAACCTTGAACCGCACCATCAAAACGACGGCAACCTGCTTTGTAAGCCGCATCCACCTTTTCATACCATTTGGTAGGAGTGGTGTGTAAATGCGCCCCAAACTCGATATTAGGATATGTAGGAATCAAATTGGAAAAAAGGTAGTCGATCACTTCCGGTGTGGAACTTCCAATCGTATCTGACAGAGACAAAATATGGATTCCCATGTCGGCCAACCTTTCTGTCCATTCCCCCACAATCCCCACATTCCACGGGTCGCCATACGGGTTCCCAAAACCCATGGAAATATACGTGACCACTTTTTTGTCGTGTGCATGGGCCAGTTCCAAAATTCCCTTCAGGGTTTCCACAGATTGGGCTATGGTCTTATGGGTGTTCCGCATCTGAAAGTTCTCCGAAATGGAAAAAGGAAAGCCCAAATAGTCAATCGCCTGATGTTCACAGGCATCTTCCGCACCCCGAATATTGGCCACAATGGCCAATAGTTTACTCTTGGTGCGGGAAAGGTCCAGCTTGGCCAAAACCTCTGCGGTGTCCTGCATTTGTGGAATGGCCTTGGGCGAGACAAAACTTCCAAAATCAATCGTATCAAAACCACAACCCAACAAAGCTTGGATATACCTCACTTTTTCATCTGTGGGGATAAAGGTCTTGATTCCCTGCATGGCGTCCCGTGGACATTCTATGAGTTTGATCTTTGACATAGGCAAACGTAAAAATAGCACTATTTATCCGATAAGATCAGATAAATGGCGATGCCAACAAAAACCACGATCTGCACCCATTTCAAATAGAATCCTGCCTTGTTATGGGTCGTTAAATATTTGGAAATACTCCCCGCCAAAACGGCAAGAAGGCTGAATACGATCAAGGCACAAAGCATGAACAGTAACCCCAGAACATAAAATTGAAATACGGTGTTCAATGTATCACTGAACAAAAACCCAGGAAAAAAGGCCAGGAAAAAGATGGTGACCTTTGGATTGAGAACGTTCATGGTGAAACCGGTCATGAACAATTTTTTTGTGGATTTGGCAGGAGTCTTTTCCTTGTTCAATAGGATGGATGCATCGCTTCGATACACTTTATAGGCCAAAAACAACAGATACAAGGCCCCAAAAAGTTTGATGGCAAAGAACAAAGTATCGCTCCGTTTGATAATCTCCGAAACACCAAAAGCCAGCAAAGTGGTGTGCACCAAACAACCCGACACCAAGCCATAAACCGTGGCCAATCCTGATTTTACCCCATTGGAAATACTTTGGGTCAGCACAAAAATATTGTCCGGCCCAGGGGAAAGGGCCAAGGCCAATGAAGACACCACAAACCCGATCAGAATAGGGTAATGTATGGTTTCCTCACTGTGCAAAAATAAGCTGTGCATGATCTATTGCATCCGGTCTAAAATGGCCCTGTTGATTTTTTTAATAAGTGCTGGACCCTCGTAGATAAACCCAGTGTAGAGCTGGACCAAATCGGCCCCGGCATCCAATTTCTCCAATGCATCTTCAGCAGAATGGATTCCGCCCACACCAATGATCGGAAAGGCCTTATTGCTTTTTTCAGACAGAAACCGGATGACTTCCGTGCTTCTTTTGGTCAAGGGTTTACCGCTAAGACCACCCTTCTCTTCGGTCAGGATCAGATGGGTTTTTAAATCCTTGCGTTCAATGGTGGTATTTGTGGCAATGATGCCTTCAATATTCGTAACCTTTACAATGTCGATGATATCCATGAGTTGATCATCCGTTAGATCCGGAGCTATTTTCAACAGGATGGGTTTCTCCTTCCGCTTGAGTTTTTTGGACAGCTTCGTATTCTGGCTCCTCAGCTTTTTCAACAGATTGGTCAAGGGCTCCTTATCCTGAAGTTCCCTAAGCCCTGGTGTATTGGGTGAACTCACGTTCACCACAAAATAATCCACGTGTTCAAACAAGGCTTCAAAACAGATGAGATAGTCCTTGATGGCATCTGCATTGGGAGTCACCTTGTTCTTTCCAATGTTTCCGCCGATTAACACCCTATGCTTCTTTTTTAGTTGTTCGGCGGCTTCAAAAACCCCTTTGTTGTTAAAGCCCATGCGATTGATAATGGCTTTGTCCTGCACCAAACGAAACAATCTTTTTCGAGGATTACCCGGTTGGGGCTTGGGTGTAACCGTCCCGATTTCCACAAAACCAAAACCAAAATCCGAGAACTCGTTGTACAATTTGGCATCCTTGTCAAATCCGGCCGCCAATCCCACTGGATTCTTGAATTTCAACCCAAAAAGTTCACGCTCGAGCTTGGGATCGTTCAAGACGAAGGTTTTCCTAAAAAGAAAGCCCAGACCCAAGCTTGAAAAAATCCTGATGGCCCAAAAAGAAAAGTGGTGTGCCGTTTCTGGATCGAACAAAAAAAGGATGGGTCGGATAAGGATTTTGTACATCAAAAAGATTTTGGACAAAAATAAAAACTCTTGCTATGGATTGTTGTAATTCCTTCAATTTTCGTCAACAGACCTGTTTACGTAGATAGGACGCAAGGTCATCTGGTTGCATAGTTTCGTATACCGCTCGTATTGCGCTTCGTTGAAGGTGCCCAACAAGCGTTTATCCATCATGCGGATATTCTGTTTCATGCTATCCAAAATGATTTTGTATTCCTGTGAAACCGTAATCAACACCTCTGGGGAACTCTCCTCGTTTTTCTTCATCAGGTATTGGGCCTTGTCCCTCAACAGGTCATTTCGCACTTTAAGTTCCGCACTCCAGTTCTTAAGGTTCTCCTGTTGCTCCTCACTGAGTTCAAACACCTTGATAATCGTCTCGTTGTCCTTTCCGCCCACACCCAGCATACATTCCATTTGGGCAGTACCCGAAAAACACAACAAGAGGAAAGAAATCAAACAAATTGGCTTCAATGAAGGTTGATTTAAATGATAGGGAAAGATACTTTTTTAATCCGTTGGAAATTCAAATATAGCCCAATTAAGCCTTATTTTTGGTGAAACGCCCAACATGGAAAAACTACTGCCCCGTTTTCTGGACTATGTGACGACCGATACCCAGAGTGATCCTTATTCCAAATCGACCCCAAGTACGGAAAAGCAATGGAACCTGGCCAAAAAACTGGTGATGGAGCTCCATCAAATTGGTCTGCAAGAGGTTTCCATTGATGAAAACTCCTATATCATGGCCACCTTGCCCAGTAATGTGGACAAGAAAGTGCCAACCATTGGGTTTATTTCCCATATGGATACTTCCCCCGATTTTTCAGGGAAGAACGTAAAGCCCCAGATCATCGAAAATTACGATGGCAAAGACATTGTCTTGCACAAGGGAAAGGACATTGTACTGTCTCCTGATTATTTTGAAGACCTGTTACAATACAAGGGACAGACGTTGATTACCACAGACGGCACAACGCTTTTAGGCGCTGATGACAAGGCAGGTGTGGCAGAAATCGTTACGGCCATGGAATATTTGGTGCAACATCCCGAAATCAAACATGGGAAGATCCGGATTGCCTTTACCCCTGATGAGGAAATTGGCCGAGGTGCCCATAAATTTGATGTGAAAAAATTCGGGGCCGATTGGGCCTACACCATGGATGGCAGCCAAATTGGGGAACTGGAGTACGAAAACTTCAATGCGGCCAAGGCCAACCTCATCTTTACGGGAAAAAGTGTGCACCCGGGCTATGCCAAGAACAAAATGGTGAACGCCATCGGCATTGCCAATGAATTTTTAAGCTTGCTCCCCCCAAGGGAAGTTCCTGAACATACTACGGGTATGGAAGGTTTTTTCCATGTGCACAAGATTAAAGGAGAAATTGAAAAGGCTGAGATCGAACTGATCATCCGCGACCATGATGCCGTTCATTTTGAAGCCAGAAAAGAGTTGTTGAGAGACGTTGTAGATAAGCTCAACCAAAAGTATGGGGACTATACAAGTCTGGTCATTGAGGACCAATACCGCAACATGCGGGAAAAAGTGGAGCCCGTTTTCCATATTGTGGAGATTGCCGAAGAGGCCATGGAATCCTTGGGCATTGAACCCATCATCAAACCGATCCGTGGGGGTACCGACGGCTCCCAATTGAGTTTTATGGGCCTACCCTGCCCTAACATCTTTGCGGGCGGACATAATTTTCACGGAAAATATGAG
Source organism: Flagellimonas aequoris (assembly GCF_003584165.1). GTDB lineage: Bacteria > Bacteroidota > Bacteroidia > Flavobacteriales > Flavobacteriaceae > Flagellimonas > Flagellimonas aequoris. The sequence goes on from NZ_QXFJ01000027.1 coordinate 176,127, forward strand.
TATATTCCTTTGGAAAGCATGCAAAAAGCAGTGGAGGTCATTGTGAAAATCTGTGAACTGACCGCCAGTCAAATCAAGTAACGCCATGGAAAAATCGGAAAAACTAGAAGCCTTCTATGAAAAGGAACATCCCTTTAAAAACGGAATTGCGCTTTTGCGCGAGTTGGCCCTCCAAACCGATTGCGAGGAGGATTTTAAATGGAGTTTTCCGGTGTATACCGTAAATGGTAAAAACGTTTTTGGCGTCAGTAAATTCAAAGGCTATTTTGGTGTCTGGTTCTTCAATGGGGCCTTAATGAACGACCAAAAAAAAGTACTGGAAAATGCCCAGGAAGGCAAGACGAAGGGCATGCGGCACTGGAAATTCTTTTCTTTGGAAGAGGTTGATAAAAAGGGCGTAATAGCCTACATGCAAGAGGCCATTCAAAATCAAAAAAAGGGAATTGAACTAGCGACTGCAAAGCCCACGAAAGCCGTAATTCCAGACCTTCTCCAAACCAAATTGGCTGAAAACGCAAGTTTAAAAAGTGCTTTTGACGCCTTTGCCCCCTACAAACAGAAAGAGTTTTGCGAATACATTGCGGAAGCCAAACAAGAAGCCACCAAATTGCGCAGGCTGGATAAGATCCTTCCCATGATTGAAAAGGGAGTGGGCTTGAATGATGGGTATAGATAGATTGGCAAATCTGCGATTTAAATAATCAAACCTACCTGTAAATGGATCGTAGCCTGAGTGTAGGAACCCTAACATGATAATATCTTGAGTCATGAACTATGAGTATTATTTAGAAAAATTTCAAAAATCAGCTGACCGACTCGACAAGAAAATGCTAACTAAAAAGCACATGGAAATCCATGTTGGCATTACCTTAGAATCTGTTGTCCTGAAATTGTACAAAAGAAGTTGGACAAATGACAAAATGAATCCATTAAACGCACGGACAAGAATCTTTTTTGCCATCTGGATCAACGACAAGACATTAAGGCAAAACAAGATATTTTATAACATTCATGCATTAAAACTTCGAGATTTTAAAGGATATTCCATTACGAGTAAAGGGTTTGCGAATAGTTTTAGAGAGGATTTTTTAATATTTGAGCAAGACTGGAAAAACGTAAGCACAAAATATGGCCCATTGACATTGATGGAAGGTTGGGAACATTTTGAAAATGCTACACTTGAAGATATTGTTTTAAAACTTGCAAGCAAGTTTTTAAGCATTGAACATCTGATCGATAATACCTTGGAGAAATATCAGTCTACAAATATCAACTCATAAATAAAAAAATCACTAATAAACACCCATAACAAAGAATCAACCACAAAATAGATCGAAAGTTAAATTGGGATAAATGGACCTTGCACCCATTATTTTATTCCAAAAACCACTTGCTTTTTAATGGATATCCAATCTCATCATAGGAAACTACCAACCGTTAAATTATTTAGGTCCATTCCCTCTTAATCACAAAAACAGGACGGATGATGGTCAACTTTGAAATTCACAGAGTTGGCAATAAAACAAAGTTCATTTGCTTTTTTATGCAGTTCGTTCGCTTTTTCAATCATGGAACTTTCTACAACCCTAACCTTGGGATTCAGAACCACTTCGGTAAAATGCCCCCCTCCGTTTGCGGTTTCAACCATTTTCCCCGTAGCGTTATCCGCATATTCCATAACAATAACCCCAGCTTCGGAACATAAATGCAGGTACCAAAGCATGTGGCATGAAGAAAGTGATACAACCAAAAATTCCTCCGGATTGTATTTTGTTTTATCCCCTCTAAACGCCGGGTCCGAAGAACCAAAAATATCAGGTTTGTTAACGGTAGAAATGCTATAACTTCTCTCAAATTCCCTATAATTGGATGTCCCGGTCCCTTGGTTTCCGGTCCACTTAACAGTTGTGGAGTATTCATGTTCCTTTTTCATATGATGTAATCTTCATTTGACCACCATGTTTTCATCCATTGTTCAGACACTGCTTTTGCCTTTTCATAGTCGTCCGGAACAATGATCAGTTGATTTGAATGATCACTGTATTGGGTAAGAATATTGACCTTGGCATGGGCAAGTTCCCTACAAAAACTACCCAATTGACCCGGTACATCCTGTCTCAACTTTTGAATAATGACATCATGGATCTTTACCACTTCAATACCTACTTTTCCCAATTCCGTCTTGGCCCTATCCGCTTCCTCTACCAAAAAATGGGCTATTGAAAATGCCCCATTATCGAAAACACCGCCTCCTTCAAGACTGATTTTGTGTTTCCCCAAGATTTCACCCATCTTGGCCAATGTCCCGACCCTGTTCTCCAGTAAAATTTCTATGTCTTTCATTAATATATTTTAAACTGCTCCAAAGAAAATTGATTTATTACATTTATACTTCATTTGATACTGAACCATGGAAGAAGATAAATTTATTTCCACCGCATCGCTGCTATGCGAACCTTCAAGGGCAAAAATTGTATGGAATCTATTGGATGGAAGGGCTTACACGGCAAGTGAACTGGCGTTTGTTGCGGATTTGTCGGCGACTTCGGTAAGTAACCACTTGTCAAAGTTGCTGCAGGGAAATATTGTAAAAGTAGATATTCAGGGTAGGCATAGATACTACTCCTTTTCGAATCCTGAAGTGGCCTATGCCGTAGAATCATTGGCAAACCTCGCCAATAAAAAATCCAGTATCAAATCAGACCATCGAACCACCCAAAACGAGATTAAGTATTGCAGGACATGTTACGACCATCTAGCGGGTAAGGTCGGTGTTCTGATTACGGATAAATTATTGGAACGGGAGCTAATTCAGTTAATGGACAAAAATTTCATCGTTACCGAGAATGGCAACCATTTTTTTAGTGACTTCGGCTTGGATATGACTTCCCTAGAAAAACAAAGACGAAATTTTGCAAAAGCCTGTCTTGACTGGAGCGAACGAAAATACCACCTTGCTGGTTCGCTCGGTGCCGCCCTGCTTGATAAAATGTTGGAATTGGACTGGATACGGAGGACAAAAAACTCCAGGGCAATTGTAATAACCTCACTAGGGCGAAAAGAACTCATGAACAAGTTTGAGTTGGAATTCTAAAGATTGGATGCTCCTGTCGAAAAATACAACAATAGCCATAAAACATAACATAAGACAAGCAACCTTTCATTTACATACCGATAAGAATCTTGTCGAAAGGTCTCAAATTTACTTACAACCTACCCCAACTTCGGAAACTTCCAACCGTTGTGGTACTCTTTGGTCAAAAGGGCATCCGCCGTTGAATGATTGAATTTCCCATTTTCGGCATCCCAAAACAAGCGTTCACCTGTTTTATAGGCAATATTGCCCAAGTGGCTCACCATTGCGGCATCATAACCCACTTTTATGGGTGCTTTTAAAATAGAGGCGTCTCTAGTTTTTACAGCCTCCAAGAAATTTTTCGTATGTAATCCCAAACCTTGGCCAATTCCTTTTTGCAAGGGAACCGGTTCTATTTTGGGTCCCAGATCTTGGCTCCAATGTGGGCGGTCGTGCTCGGGAATCACTTCCCAACCGCCACGGTCCAGCACCAATGTCCCGTTGTTTCCAATAAAGGCTACCCCGTGGTTTCGACCGTAGTTTCCACCGTCAATTCCTGTTGCGTGTTCCCAAAGCAGGGAAAAATCACCAAAATCATAAATGGTCTGCAATGTATCCGGCGTTTCGGCCGCATCATCAGGATAGGCAAATTTACCTCCCATGGCCATCACCGATTTGGGGTCGGAGGCTTTCATACCGAAAAGGGCATAATCTATCATATGCACACCCCAATCGGTCATCAAACCGCCTGCGTAGTCCCAATACCATCTAAAATTAAAATGAAACCTGTTTTTATTGAAAGGCCTGGTTTGTGCTGGTCCCAACCACATGGCATAATCCACACCGGAAGGGACGGGACTGTTCGGCAACACGGGAATGGATTGCATCCACCCTTGGTAGGCCCATGCTTTTACCAATCGTATTTGTCCCAGTTTCCCGGAATGGACATAGTTGATCGCATCCACAAAATGAGGCTCGCTGCGTTGCCACTGTCCTATTTGCACCATTCGGTCACTGGCATTCACTTTGGCCAACATAGCTTGACTTTCACCCACCGAATTGGCTATGGGCTTTTCGCAGTACACATCTTTTCCTGCATCAATGGCATCCGTGAGTTGTAGGCAATGCCAATGGTCAGGCGTTCCAATGATGGCAATATCGATATCCTTGTCCTCCAACAGTTTTCTATAATCGGAATACCATTTTGGTTTTTTGATACCTCCCTTTTCCAGTTCGGCCGTTTTTTCACGCAGCACATTCTCATCTACATCACATAGGGCCACCACTTCCACTTCGCTGTTCTGCAACATGGAGCTCAAATCGGAAAAACCCATACCGTTACAACCAATGAGTCCCACTTGAATCTTGTCATTGGGGCTGATGGTCCTTCGAATGGAGGCCAACATTTCGGTCGGGAACATAAAGCTGGCCCCCAGTCCGGCCATGCCCAAAGAACTTCTTTTTACAAATTGCCTACGTGTGTTCATGCTTTTTAAATTTGGAATAAGGTACAAAAAAAACGTCCCTTGGAACGCAATGTTCCAAGGGACGTTCTTGATAAAACTTTTTGTACGCTATTTCTTTTCTTCGGGAGCGTTCAATTTTTTGCTCATTTCCATGGAAATGGCAGAACGATCAAACTTTAAACGGCCGGCCATGGTTTCGATGACACAGGAAAAATCCTTGTCGTTCAATTCCACAATCTTGCCATGAAGTCCGCTTTTGGTAATGATGCGGTCTCCTTTTTTCAATTCCGAAGTAAATTTTTTCTCATCCTTCTGACGTTTCATCTGCGGACGTATCATAAAAAAATACGCCACGGCAAAAATCATGATCAGAGGTAAAAACTGTCCGAGGTTTTCCATTTAAATCTTCTCCTTATTTAACGGGACCAGCGGGCATCGCCTCCTTAGGGTTAACAAAGGCCTTGATCCTCAAGATTTCAGAACCTTTTGCTGTATTGGCGGTAACGGTGATGGTCTTGGTCACCTGGTTTTGTCCTGAACCGTTGAACTTCACCAAAAGCTCGCCAGTTTCTCCTGGGGCGATCGGGGAGTTCTTTGGGTATTCGGGCACTGTGCAGCCACAGCTACTTTTTGCATCGGTAATGATCAAAGGGGCATCACCTGTATTGGTAAACTTGAACACGGTTTCTTGTGGGGTACCCCTTTCAATGGTACCAAAATCGTGCTCGGAAGTTTCAAAGGTCATTACCGGAAGTTTTTTCTGTGCCTCATCCCTTGTAGTGGCACTTTCAACATTGTCCGCAACTATTTTGTTCGAAGCTTTGTCCTTGCAGGAAACCCCCATCAAAGCAACGGCTGCGATCAAACTAAAAACTGTTGTTATTCTTTTCATGATTAAAATTTGTTTTCCCAAAATTAAACAAATATTGTTTATTGGAGCCCCCTTCCTATTTTTTGCAACTTTCCAGAGGTTTTGTACTCCTTGGCCAACTTGTCCAAAACTCCATTGATAAAGATGCTGCTCTTGGGGGTGGAGTACTCTTTGGCTATCTCCAAATACTCGTTCAAGGTCACCTTTTCTGGTATGGAGGGGAAGTTGAGCAACTCGCAAATGGCCATCTTTAAAATGATGGAATCGATCTCGGCGATACGATCATTGTCCCAATTGGGGGTCTTGCCCTCAATCTCCTTTTCCCATTTGGCATCGTTGAGCAAGGTCTTGGTCAACAACTCATTGGCATAGTCCATATCCTGTTGGTCCTTGAGCAATGCCGGCAAAAAGAAACGCTCCGCAGAGCTTTCGCTGGCCTTTTTCAAGCGTTTGATGAGATAGGTGTTCACAATGGGGAAATCGTCCACCCAGGTAAGTTTCTCATCCTCAAAGTAATCGTATACCTTCTCATTGGGCGCAATGATCTCCCTATACAACTGCAGCACCACATCACGATCATCCTCATAACCGTTCTTCCCATTGGTCATGTAAGTCTTGTATATGTCACTGGAGGTGACGTCCTTGTAGAGTATCTTGATATATTCCTCGTTAAGGTACCAATTGTTCAACTTTCGTTTGGAAAGTTCGCTTTTCAAGGCCTCGTTGTTGGCAATCTGTAGCAACAAGCGGTTCTTGACAAACTTTTCCCTATCCGGATAGTTGTCCTCTTCGGTAGCAAGATATTTTTTATTGGCGTGGCTGACGTGTTTTTCGGCCATGCGGTGAAGTTCGGCCAAAAGGCTCAAAACGAGTAGATAGAGCACATACATGTTCTCTATACTCACTCTTAGGAATTTTTCCTGCTTCGCCAAGGAATCGTCCTTGGACTGGACCAATGCATAAATGCACTGCATCACTTTTACTCTGATATGCCTGCGGGTAAGCATTTTTAAAGAACTTTAAAGTCGTTGATTGGCTTTCACTCCGCAAAAGTAATCTTATATTTCAATCTTACCTACCAAAGTTGTTTTCTTATCAGTTTTATAACATTTACTTTGTTGGCAATGCCATATATTTGCTGGATTGTCTACCTATAAAGACACTCAAAAAACTGCCTTTCCCCTTTATGAAGGAACTAAGACACCTCAATAAATACTTTAAAAAATACTGGTTAAAGCTTCTCGTCGGGATTTTGATCACTGTGATTGCACGCATCTTTTCCTTGGTCTTGCCATCATATGTGAACAAGTCCATACAGGCTGTAGAGCAATTTTTGAACAAGTCCATCACCCTTTCCGATGCCAAGGAAATGTTGTTGCAATACATCCTCATCATTGTGGGCACGGCCATCTTATCGGGCCTTTTCACCTATTGGATGCGCCAGACCATCATCAACGTATCACGTTATATTGAATACGACCTTAAAAATGAGGTGTTCGACCACTACCAACTGTTGAGCCTTAATTTTTACAAAAAACATAGGATCGGGGATTTGATGAACCGGATCAGTGAGGACATCAACCAAGTTCGGATGTACGGTGGCCCCGCCATCATGTACGGAATCCAAACGCTTACCTTGTTTGTCTGTCTGATTCCCCTTATGTTCATCAAGGCGCCTACGTTGGCCGCCTATACATTGTTGCCCTTGCCGGTATTATCTGTGTTGATCTACCAGATCAGCAAGGTGATCCACAAAAGAAGTACCAAGGTACAGGAGTTCCTGTCCAATCTGTCCACTTTTACCCAGGAGTCGTTTTCGGGTATTTCCGTGATCAAGGCATACAGTATAGAACCCCGCATCAATGCAGAGCTAAGGGACCTTGCCAATGAGGGAAAGGACACCAGTATGGCTTTGGCAAAGGTAAACGCATGGTTCTTCCCCTTAATGATCCTTTTGATCGGCATCAGTAACATTTTTGTAATCTATATTGGTGGAAGACAATACATCAACGGACAAATTGAATCCGTGGGGATCATTGCAGAGTTCATTCTCTATGTGAACATGCTTACATGGCCTGTGGCCATCGTAGGGTGGTTGACTTCCATTATCCAAAGGGCGGAGGCCTCACAAAAGCGGATCAACGAATTTTTGAAGGAAGAGCCTTCGATCCAGAATGAGGTAAAGAAACCCACCCCAATCCATGGGGATATCGAGTTCAAAAACGTGACCTTTACCTACGAGGACACCAACATTACTGCGTTGAACGGGGTTTCATTTAAAGTGAAGGCCGGGGAAACCGTGGCCATTTTAGGAAAAACCGGTTCCGGTAAATCCACTATCCTCGATTTGGTCGCGCGTTTGTACGATACTACTTCCGGGGAAGTTTTGGTAGATGGGATTCCCGTGCAGCAACTTAATTTGGACAGTTTACGAGGTGCTATCGGGGCAGTTCCGCAAGATGCCTTCCTCTTTTCGGATACCATTGCGAACAACATCCGCTTCGGAAATGAAAATGCTTCTTTTGACGAAATCGTGAAGGTGGCCAAGCAAGCCGTGGTCCACAAGAACATTGAAGGATTTGCCAAAAAATACGATACCATACTTGGTGAACGCGGCATTACTTTAAGTGGTGGACAAAAACAGCGCGTGTCCATTGCCAGGGCGTTGTTGAAAGATCCAAAAATCTATCTTTTTGACGATTGCCTTTCCGCTGTGGATACCGAAACCGAGGAAGAAATCCTGAACAATCTCAAAAAAGTTTCAGAAAGCAAGACCACCCTTATTGTGAGCCATAGGGTTTCCTCTGCAAAAAATGCGGACAAGATCATTGTTATGGATAACGGCAAGATCATACAAGAGGGCACCCATGAAGAGTTGAACAACGTTGAAGGCTATTACAAAGAGCTTTACCTCAACCAACTCTCGGGTAAAGAATCATAAAAAAGTTGCTGAATTAGCATTTTTTTTACATTTTTGGTAACATAATTCAACATAGTACCAAATACACTATACCATATGGGCGAGAAAGATATCATGGACCAGGAAGAGATTTACTCGAAAGTCTTAAGGGCAGGGAGAAGAACTTACTTTTTTGATGTAAGAAGTACCAAGGCCGGGGATTATTACCTAACCATCACAGAAAGCAAGAAGTTTACCCACGATGATGGTTCTTTCCACTACAAAAAGCACAAAATCTATCTGTACAAGGAAGATTTTACCGCCTTCAAGGAAATTATGGAGGAAATGATGGAATACATCATCGACGAAAAAGGCCAAGAGGTCATTTCCGAGCGCCACCAAAAGGATTTCAAGAAGGAAGAAGACGAGGAAACAAGCTTTAGTGAAAACGGTACCGCATCGGGTAGCTTTACCGATGTTGATTTTGACGACATCTAGACCTTATCTTTGAAAATATGGATGACGGCCTGCCTTTTTGCAGGCCGTTTTTTATTTTTGATCTATCCAAAACAATATACCATGGCACGTACTCCCAGTAACATGCTACCTTTGGGAACAAAGGCACCTGAATTTGAACTATTGGACACGGTTTCCGATAAAATCCTGTCCCTTCAACAGGTGAAGGGTGAAAAGGGCACTGTGGTCATGTTCATTTGTAACCATTGCCCCTTTGTGATCCATGTGAATCCAGAGATTTCAAAACTTGCGAAGGAATATCAGGCTAAGGGGATCGGTTTTGCGGCGATTTCGAGCAACGATGTGGCCAATTATCCACAAGACGCCCCGCATCTCATGAAATTGAAGGCCGGCGAAGAGGATTACACTTTTCCTTACCTGTACGACGAAACCCAAAAAGTGGCCAAAGCCTATGATGCGGCCTGCACGCCCGATTTTTATCTTTTTGACGCGAACTTAAGGTTGGTCTATAGAGGACAATTGGACGATTCCAGACCCGGAAACGGCATCCCACTTACGGGTAAGGATCTAAAAAATGCCATGGACGCCCTTTTGGACGATAAACCCATCAGCGTGGAACAAAAACCAAGTCTGGGTTGTAACATTAAATGGAAGGAAGCCTAATATGCAATCAACGATTCCCGTTCTCAAAATCCATTTGGTCCCAGTCGATAGCACCAATCTAGAAACTTATCTCTCTGTTGGAACCCGTTCCTACCGAGAACATTATCTCCACTTATGGGAAAATGAGGACCCCACTCCTTACATTTCCCATGGATTGACCAAGGAAGTAGTTCAGCGTGAACTGGAAGACCCCAACAACCTGCATTTTTTGATCAACCACGATACCGTTACGGTTGGCATCCTAAAACTGGTGAAGGATTGTGGCATAGATGAGATACCCAAAGAAGAAGCCTTGAAGGCCGAAAAAATATACTTTCTCCAAGAGCATTCGGGGAAAGGATTTGGCAAGCAGGTACTTCAATATATTGAAGACTTCGCCCGTTCCATCCACAAAAAAACAGTTTGGCTGGATACCATGCAAAAGGGCAATCCCATTCTATTCTATCAAAAAAATGGGTACGCGATCAAACGGGAAAGTGAAGTGGTCCTCCCCGGAGCCAAGCCCTCGGAAAAGGCCATGTGGATCTTGACCAAAAACCTGTAGGCTACCAGCCCTCCCGCTCTATCAGATTGGCAATATGCGCAAAATGATGGTTGCTGTGCCAAGCATACCGGCCCACATTTTCTTCCAACGTTGTTGCTACATTTCCGTCAGGATGGATAAAGGAGCGTTTTAGGTCTTCTTTGGAAAGACCTTTCAACAAATAGACCAATTTGGCATGTATGGCCCTTAAATGATCCAGGGACATTTGAATGGGTGCTGTACGGGTGTCAAAGAGTTCGGCCCAAGCTTTTTCGTCATAGGCTTTGATCACAGGATTTTGCTCTGTCAATGCCCATTTAAAACGAATATAACTGTTGTGATGGCTATCGGAAATATGGTGCACCAATTGCCGTACCGTCCATCCTCCAGGTCGGTATGGGGTTTCCAACTGTTGCTGATTCAGCGGTTTTACCATTTCCTCCAACTTTTGGGGCAAATGTTCCAAAACAGAGATCCATTCCTTCAAAAGTTGTTCTGTGATGACCGACGGGGCCTCGAATTTCCCGATCGGATAGCGGAGTTGTTCCAATGTATCGTTTTCCATAGTTTAAAAATAACAAACTAAAGGTTGTAACGGATTACCTTTTCATTACAAGTTGAACAAAGTTTTTTAATACACTTTTAACCAAAATTCAGCACAAGTGACGATATATCTACTAATTTTGTAGGGTAATGATGTATCAACTCTAAAACAACATATATGGCAACTCTTAGATTGGGCGATACCGCTCCCGATTTTACTGCGGTAACCTCAGAAGGAACCCTTAATTTTTATGATTATTTGGGCGATGGTTGGGGAATCCTCTTCTCTCATCCCGCTGACTTTACCCCCGTTTGTACCACGGAATTGGGTACCGCGGCCAAGTTCAAAGGGGAGTTCGACAAAAGGAACGTGAAAATGATGGCTCTCAGCGTTGATGGGGCCGATTCGCACAAAGAATGGATCAAGGATATCAATGAGACCCAACATACCCAGGTTAACTTTCCGATCATTGCCGATGAGGACAGAAAGGTTTCTGATTTGTACGACATGATCCATCCAAATGCCAATGATACCCTTACCGTACGTTCGGTTTTCATTATTGGTCCGGATAAGAAAGTAAAACTCATCTTGACCTATCCCGCCTCCACTGGCCGTAATTTTTATGAATTATTGCGTGTGGTGGATTCCCTGCAATTGACCGCCAACCATAAGGTTGCGACTCCCGCTAACTGGGAACATGGTCAAAAAGTGGTGGTTAGCCCAGCAATACCTACCGAAGAGGCCAAGGGGATTTTCACCAAAGGTGTGGAGGAAATCAAACCCTATTTGCGTTTAACGCCGGACCCAACAGCATAATTTTTTAAGAAATTATTTAAAAAACCCTAATTATCAATAAATTAAATGTACATTCGCGGTTCATTTAATTTTTTTAATTTTCATTATGAGTAAAGGAACAGTAAAATTCTTCAATGATTCTAAAGGCTACGGCTTCATCACTGAAGATGGTTCAAACAAAGATCACTTCGTACATGTCTCAGGTTTGGTAGACGAAATTAGAGAAGGTGATGTTGTAGAATTCGAACTACAACAAGGTAAAAAAGGAATGAACGCCGTTAATGTACAAGTTATAGATTAAGGTAGCAACACACTTTTTTATATGTCAAGCCCGGGCAAAAGCCCGGGCTTTATTTTTTTTACATTTTTTACGCAACCAATTTGGCATTCCCAATCTATTAAGTGTAAACAGGCTTTGTTCCCCCATAACCATTAACCTTACATCCACATGAACACTTTTTTTGGAGTACTTTCATTTCTTTTGGTCGTTAATGTTCTCTTGCTCTTTTTGAGCGTGAATGGGTCCAAAAAATAAAGGAAAACGAGCAATCTATACATTTCGGGCAATAGGTAGGGTATTTTTTCGTTCGATTGTTATACTATAAACACGCAACGACCATGAATACCTTTTTTAGCGTTTTGCTATTCCTTCTGGCCCTAAACCTTTGTTTACTCTTATTGAGTGTAAACCGATCCAAATAAAAAAGCTCCCATTGCTGGAAGCTTTCCTATTTATCTAGTAGTGAAGTATTCCTATTTCACTTTCATCAATTCCACATCAAAGATCAAAGTTGCATTGGGAGGAATTACCCCTCCGGCCCCGGCACTTCCGTAAGCCAAATGGGATGGAATCACAAAACGGGCCTTGTCACCCACTTGTAATAATCCAATACCTTCGTCCCATCCCGGGATCACCTGACCAATGCCCAATGTAAAATCGATGGGTTGGTTTCTTTTATAGGAAGAATCGAAAACCTGCCCGTTGGACAAGGCACCCTCATAGTGTACCGAAACCGTTTTTCCCTTCTCGGCCTTGGGTCCACTTCCCTTTTGAACAATCTTATATCGAAGTCCACTATCAGTCTTGTCAAATCCCGCGGCCAACTTTTCCATTTCAGCTTCTGCTTGGGCCTTCGCCTCGGCAATTCGTTTTTCCCTGGCGCCTTCAAAAATCCTAAAGGCCTCTATGGCGTTCCAGGTTTGGGCTTCGTCCCCTACCCTTACGATTTCCAGACTGTCGATGGTATCCCCTTGTGCAATGGCATCCACTACATCCTGACCTTCCACCACGTGTCCAAAAACAGTGTGTTTGTTGTCCAACCAAGGCGTGGCCACATGGGTAATGAAGAACTGGCTCCCGTTGGTACCTGGTCCCGCATTTGCCATGGACAATACTCCTGGGGTGTCGTGCTGCAACTCTGGATGAAATTCATCGTCGAACTTATAACCTGGGTCTCCGGTACCGGTGCCCAATGGGCACCCTCCTTGTATCATAAAGTCGGCAATCACCCTGTGGAACTTAAGACCATCATAGTAAGGTTTTCCCTGGGGTCTTGCGCTATTTTCCATATTTCCCTCGGCCAGAGCAACAAAATTACCCACGGTTCCTGGGGTTTTATCATGGGCAAGTTTCACTAATATTTCCCCTTTAGGGGTATTGAACTTAGCATAAATTCCGTCTTGCATTATTTTCTTTTTAATAGGATTATTCGATTTCTCGATCCTTGGGTTTTCCCAAGGCTGTAAAGGTAAGGGTTTTATAGTGCAATACCTTGGAAAGCTATAGATTAAAGCATGAAAAGGAAAGGGCGATCATTCGGTATGGCCATGGGAACAACTATCAATTTCAGTCAAATGGCTGAAGGCCATAATTGTTGTGCGTGCAGATTTCCGTGGTGTATTGAACTCGTTTAAAAAAATAGTACATTTATTTCAAAATGAACATGGTACAGGACATTTTCCAATATCCACACTTTAACCAGTAAGTCCAATTCTTATGTCAACACAATCATTAACAGTTACCATACATATGGTTTCCAGTTTGGATGGATTCATAGCCAAAAAAGACAATAGCATTTCTTGGTTCGAGACATCGGACAGTTATGAAAAAGGTGTTTCAGGACAAGATCCGGAAGAATTTCTCAAGACGATTGATTGTTATGTAATGGGGTCCAAAACCTATGAACACGCTTTGGAACTTTCCAGATCATATGGCTGGGCGTACGGGGACAAACCTACCATTGTGGTCACTAAACGGAAACTTCCCAATGAAAGATCCAATATCGAATTTTATGCTGGCAACCTCAACAAACTTGTAGAAGAACAACTAAGGCCAAAGTATAAAAATGTTTGGGTTGTGGGTGGCGCAGAGCTTGCCAAAGATTTTATTATCAACAAATTGGCAGATGAAATACGGATCAGCATCCTGCCCATAATATTGGGGGGCGGATTGCCCTTTTTTGACCATCTTGGGCAAGAATTGCCCCTTCACCTAAAGGATACCACCGCCTATAAAAATGGAATGGTGGAGCTCTGTTACGAAATCAAGAAATAGCCTGTAATGAATACACCACAGACATTCCTTCAAGATGGCAAGTAAAAAAACAGAATGGAAAATTTGAATCAAATGCAATCCAAATGAGAAAAATCCTCTTTTTATTTTTCATCACCATAGGACTTACCACCGCTTCGGCCTCCACCGTGGATACCGTGGCCATTTACAGTCCTTCCATGCAAAAGACCATTAAATGTGTCATCATAAAACCAAACCACTACGATGATTCGACCACTCGCTATCCTGTGGCGTATCTATTGCACGGCTACAGCGGTTCCTATGCCTCTTGGGTGGAAACTGCCCCAAACCTAAAGGAATATGCAGACAACCATCAAATGATTTTGGTATGCCCAGATGGCGGATACAACAGTTGGTATTTTGACAGCCCCATCAATCCTGAGCGCAAATACGAGACACATGTGAGCAAAGAAGTGGTTTCCTATGTAGATGATCATTACCGAACCATTCCCGATCGCAACCATAGGGCCATAACCGGATTGAGTATGGGCGGCCATGGAGCCTTTTATCTTGGATTACGCCATCCGGATGTTTTTGGGGCCATGGGCAGTACCAGTGGTGGGGTGGACATCACACCTTTTAAGACCCACTGGGAAATTTCGGAACAGATCGGGGATACGATCGACCATAAGGATAATTGGAAAAACATGACCATCATAAATATGATAGACAAATACCCCGCCAATGATCTGTCCATCATTTTTGACTGTGGCACTGAGGACTTCTTCTATGAGGTGAACAAGGCCCTACATAAAAAAATGCTGGATATGCATATTCCCCACGATTATATTGAACGACCTGGTGAACACAACGGGGAATACTGGAAAAATTCCATAGAATATCAATTGGTCTTCTTCAAAAATTTCTTTGCAAGAAATCCTGATGAAAAATAACACAAAAGATTACTCTTGAAATGAAAGAGCATATGGCCTCATGTTGAAAAACCATATGGTAAACACAACTCGAGAGCTCAAAAAGCTTATTTTAAACAATGAAATCAAACTAATGATGATAAGAAAAATTATAGGAATACTTACCGGATACGTAATTTTTGTAGTGACCTCATTGGCATTTTTCAACCTGACAGCCCAAAACCCACATGCCAACCCAACCATTGGTTTCGCCATCTTAACGGCTTTGTACGGAGCCGTTTCTTCCTTCCTTTCAGGTCTTGTTGCCCAGTGGATAGCAAAAGGGGCGAATCTGAAGACCAATTATATATTGGCTGGAATCATTGCCGGTTTTGCGGCCTTCTCATTATTTAAATCGGAAGGAAATCATTATACACAGCTACTAGCTATTTTTATTTTTGCCCCGGTTTCCATCTTGGGAGGAGCCTATCTTTTAAAACGTCGAAAAGGTGCATAGGCTAAAAACATTTTTGGATTCAAAAAATCGGAATAATACTATTTATCTTCCTGTTATGAATTGCCGTAACCAAAATTCCGCTCTTTTTAGTAATTTGTAGAAAAATAGTATCATCATGTTAGGAATCTTATTGGCAAAAAGAGGAAAGACCAAAACGTTGAACCTGCTTATCGTAGCTTCATTGCTTATGATTGGGATTGGATTATCGATGTTGATATAATGAAACGCTGACCAAACATGAAGTCAAGGATACTGCCAATTGCCTTAATTATTTTTAGTGGCATCTTGATCGTTCTGAACTTTATTTTAGAAAGTGATATGAATTTAGGATTCTGGATGCGGATTTCTTCGAGTGCACTTTTGATTTTGGCTATGATTGTCACCATAAGGGCACAGAAACAAAGGCAATAGGCATATTATTCCCTGTCACACAATAACAAAATGAAGTTTAAAAGCCAAAAGGACATTTTGTTCAGTACCATCATTATTGGGACAAACCTTTTCTTGTTGGGTATTACCCTGTATGGCATTTTCATTGGGGAAATGGAACCCCATGAATATTGGACGCTCCCACTCGTCTTGGGTGTTGTGGTGTTTCTTTTCTGGATGTATTTTGGAACCGATTACGAACTTTCGCCCAAGGGGCTCATTTACCGCTGCGGCCCCATGAAAGGTAAAATCGGTTACGAACGGATTAGGGAAATTGTAAAGGGGCGCACCCTTTGGATAGGGTTTAGGCCAGCCACGGCAAGAAAGGGTCTGATTATAAAATATGACAGATACAATGAAATCTATATCAGTCCCAAGACCAATGAAGTCTTCATAGATAAAATCTTAGAGTTGAAAAGTGATGTAAATATCACCGAATAAAACACATTCCTTTAAATGCAGAAAAAATACTTGCCCTCCCTTGTCATTATCCTACTTTCGACGGGCATTTATTTTTGGTCACTGACCATATTGAAAAAAGGGTTTGACTTTGGTCTAATTGCAATATTGGCCATTGTAGCACTTTTATACATGTATTTTTTCAGAAACGATGAGCAACCTATAAGCCTTCTGCAAAAGAAGACATCTGGATACTTGGTAATGTATGGTCTGTTGTACTTTGCCAGCATTTTTTTCATGAACCTTCTCGGCAGTTCCATTGTTTATTGGCTGGTACAGTTCCTTATACCTCTGCTCATTCTTAAACTTCACAAAGAATCACTTTCAAGCATTTTTTTTAAGTGGTCCAACATCTTCAAAGATGGTAAAGTCATTCTGGTCTCGGTTATTCTGTTGGTTCCCTTTTTAATTTTTGAAGTAAGGGATTCCGAGCAGATATTGAAATTGTTCCAATCTTGGAAAATTATTTTATACCTGCCCATTAGCATCCTTTACATGTTGGTCATAGTTGCTTTTTGGGAAGAGTTTTTCTTTAGGGGAATCTTACAAAGCAGTATTTTAAAACTGACCAAAAGTGCAAGTGCCTCCATATTCTTAACCGCTCTCTTTTTTAGCACTTATCATATTCCCATGAGATATTATAATGCTAGGTCGGAATACCATGGTGACTTATTATCCAGTATGGCAGGAACCATAAACGAGCAATTCATTATGGGGTTATTTTTAGGGTTTGTGGTTTATAAAAGTAAAAATGTATGGCATGGAATATGGCTCCATAGCATTTTAAATGGTGTAAGCTTTGTATATCAACTTTCCCTTATGCTTGTACTCTGAGCAACGGCATATATTGTTTTACCACATCCTAGGTTGTAGAAGCGTTAATCTTTCCCAAATTACTTTTAATACCGTATTACATGGAGTAACTTAGAGGGAATCTTTCAAATACCATCCCATGTTATCCGTAAAACGCCCATTGATTATTTTGATCACGGTAGCCTTCCTTTTATTGATTCCTTTTATCGCCATGCAGTTCACCAATGAGGTACAATGGTCCTTGATGGATTTTGTAGTAGCCGGTATCCTCCTTTCAGGCGTTGGCTTTTCCGTTGATCTTGCCATCAGAAAGGCAAAGACCCCAAATAAGAGGCTATTGTGGGTTTCGGCCATCATCATCCTTTTTCTGGTGGTTTGGGCGGAGTTGGCAGTGGGTGTATTTGGGACTCCGTTAGCTGGCAGTTGAACAAAATATCTATACCATGATAGAACAAATCAAAACTTTTGAAGACAACGTTTTGGCCATTGAGGTAATCGATGGTTTTGATGAAACGGACGAAAAACTTTGTCAAAAATTCTTTGACGAAAAATTGGAGAAAGGCTTTGCAACGGTAAATGTACTGGTGAAATTGGACGAGCTCAAGATTGCCCATAGCAGTACCAAAGCCTTTATGGAAGACATTATCTGGACCCTGAGAAACTACAAGAAAATGGGGCACTTGGCCATTGTGGCCCACAGCAAGATCTTGAAGGCGCTTGTCCCGATTGACAATCTCTTTTTTCAAAGGGCCAGCAAAGGTAGGTTGGAACAGTATTTTGATGTTTCGCAAATGGATGAGGCCATGGCGTTCGTCCAAGCTAAATAATTCCACATCCCTTCTTTGGGTATAAATGCATCCATTGGTTAAGACTTTTAGCTTTTGACAAATTTTGATGATATTTATGCTTCAACTAAACTGGAATGGGTAAACGGACACAACAGGCCAAAATACTCCGGGTTTTTAGAAAAGTCCACAGGACCACTGGAGCCTTATTATTTATTTTCTTTTTTTTCATCTCTGTCACAGGCCTCCTTTTAGGCTGGAAAAAAAACACCAATGGCGTTATTCTGCCCAAAACTCAAAAAGGGACCACGGCCGAACTAAAGAATTGGTTGCCCGTGGACAGTCTGCACACCATTGCCTGCACCACCCTTCATAATTTTGTTTCTCCCGACCTTTCTTTGGAGTTGGACCGAATCGATATGCGAAAACAAAAGGGTTCCGTAAAATTTATCTTTGTCGATAACTATTATGAAGTCCAACTGGATGGGGCCACAGGCGAAGTGCTTTCCATAGGACAAAGAAAATCGGACTTTTTGGAAAATGTGCACGATGGTTCCATTTTGGACCGATATCTTAACACAGACGGATATATAAAATTGTCCTATACCACAATCATGGGGGTTTCCTTGCTCCTTTTTACCGTGACCGGATTTTGGCTTTGGTATGGGCCTAAACAAATGCGAAAATCTGGCAAGGCCAAACCAGATAAACTACCTAAACAACCAAATTACCAACATTTAAACTGAAAATCATGACCAAAGGAAGAATGGAAGCTTTTAGCGATGGGGTGTTGGCCATTATCATCACCATCATGGTCCTTGAGATCAAAGTACCGCACGGGAGCAATTTCAATGATCTTAGCCCCTTATTGCCGATTTTTTTGAGCTATGTGCTCAGTTTCATCTATCTGGGCATTTACTGGAACAACCATCACCATATGATGCACACCGTAAAAAAGGTAACCGGAAAAATCCTATGGGCCAATCTACATCTGCTGTTTTGGCTTTCACTGGTTCCTTTTGTGACCGGATGGATGGGAGAAAATCATTTTGCCACGGAACCCATGGCCTTGTATGGTTTCATCCTGTTGATGGCCGCCATAGCCTATTTTTTTCTTCAAAATTCCATTATCAAATCTCAAGGAAAAGATTCCATCCTAAAGAACGCTGTGGGTAAAGATTTGAAAGGAAAATTATCCCCAATGTTTTATATCATAGGTATTACGATGGCTTGGGTAAGTGTATGGTTTTCCGGAGCCATGTTCGTTCTAGTCGCCATCATTTGGCTGGTCCCCGATAAGAGGATAGAAAGAATATTGAAAGGACAGCTGGAATGATCTTCTAGCCGCCTAGCCTTTCACCTTTTGGGTCGGTACCGTGCCGTATTTATCCATAAGATAGATCAAGCTGGCCATAGTGGCCGCTCCCAACTCCAGTTCACGTTTGTTCACTTGCTCAAAAGTGTCGTTTTCAGCATGGTGATAATCAAAATAACGTTGCGAATCCGGTTTCAGACCTGCAAGTACGACACCTTCATCCTTTAGGGGTCCAATATCGGCACCGCTACCACCTTTTTGAAAAACATGGATCAAATAGGGTTCGAACAGGTTTTTCCAACCTTGTATCTGTTCAATGTTCTCTTCTGATGCATCTATGGAAAAGCCCCTTGGCGTAAACCCGCCAGAGTCACTTTCCAGGGCAAAGACATGTTTCTCGTTCTTTTCACGCGCCACTTCGGCATATTTGTTACCGCCCCGCATACCATTTTCTTCGTTCATGAACAACACTACCCGAAGAGTACGTTTGGGTTTATATCCCGTTTTCTTCAATATCCGAAGCACATCCATGCTTTGAACGCAACCTGCACCATCGTCATGCGACCCATCCCCCAAGTCCCAAGAATCCAAATGGCCCCCTACGACCATAACTTCATTGGGATAGGTGCTACCCGTAATCTCACCAATTACATTATAGGATTGCACATCATCGTACTGTTTGCAGCTCTGTTTGAAGTAGAATTTGGTGTTAGGGTTCAACTTTAAGGTCGTACTCAATAATTCTGCCGCATTGGTACTGATCGCTGCCGCTGGTATCCTTTGGTTCACCGGAGTATCGCCATACCGCATGGATCCCGTGTGCGGATAATCATCTAACCGGAGGTTCATGGAACGTACGATGACACCCAGTGCACCATACTTTGCCGCTTCAACAGCTCCGGAAGCCCGTTGGTCCACACATCCGGAATAGGCCGAGAAAGTATTGATCAAGGTCGGGTCCATAGGGCGATTATAAAAAACGATCTTGCCCTCTATTTTAGCTTTTCCCAACTTTTCCAATTCTTCCAGTCCCTTCACTTCCACGATATTGGCCTTTAGGCCTCCATCAGGGGTTGCGACCGACCCTCCCAAGGCACAAATGGGCACATTGGTGGTAAGTCCGGGTGAAGTCTCAAAGTAAGCAAATTCCGGTATGCCCCTTACCCATTTCGGCACCATCACGGGCTGCAACCAAACCTTGTCAAACCCTAGGGCATCCAACTGGGTTTTGGTATAATCCACGGCATGTTGCGCCTGAACGGAACCAGAAAGGCGACCACCGATCTGATTGGAAAGATAATTGAGCCAATCATAGGCCTTACCATTGGTCAATGCCATATTGTAAATGGCCTTTATTTGCTTTTCGTCTTCGGTCTGTGAAAAAAAAGGGGTACTGGCCAATAAAAAGGCCAATAGGAGGACTATTCTCATCAGGATTCTTTTTCCAGTTCTTGTTTAAAGGTTTCTAAATTAGCCTTTATTTCATCATCCAACTCGGGTTCCTCTATATCTTTGTATTTTTTTAACGCTTCCAGCATAATGGAGGCCACAATGACCCTTGCCCCCTTCTTGCTGTCGGCCGGAATTACGTACCAAGGTGCATGTTCCGTGGAAGTTTTGTTGATGGCCTCTTCGTAACACGCCTGGTATTTTTCCCAAAGTTTTCTTTCTTCCAGATCGCCCGGTGAAAATTTCCAGTTTTTTTGTTTGAGTTCTATCCTTCTCAATAACCTGTGGCGCTGTTGGTTTTTGGAAAGATTCAGGAAAAACTTGAAGATAATGGTGCCATTTTCGGCCACGTGCTGTTCAAATTCATTGATCTGTTGGTATCGCTTCTCCCAAAAATCCTTGTCTATATCGTCCACCGATTCAATACCGGGCAAATTTTCACCCATAATATATTCTGGGTGTACCTTCGTCACCAACACATTTTCATAATGCGTTCGATTGAACACGGAAAATTTTCCCCGCTCCGGCAATGCGATGTAATGTCGCCATAAATAGTCGTGTTTCCTTTCCAAAGTAGTGGGCACTTTAAAACTGTACACTACCACGCCACGAACATTGAAATCCTTGAACACTTCCCGGATAAGACTGTCCTTACCAGCGGTATCCATCCCTTGTAGACAGACCAGCACCCCATATTTGCCGTGGGCGTACAATGTATCCTGAAATTCGCCTAGTTTTTTACGTATATCCTTCAATTCTTCCTTCAAGTCCTTTTTGGAGGCCCCAAAATCTTCAAAGGTTTCTTCTTGGGAGAGCCTTATCTCCTCTCGTACCAAAAAGCGATCGGTATTTATTTTTTCCATAGGAATGAATATAAACCTTTTTGACCATACCTTCAACTACATTGAAGAGTGCAGTTCATCGATATTTTTACCACTTGTGGGTTTAGAAGGTATTTTATCGATTTTATATTCCTTGACAGAATCCCCCCACGTAACTTAGTGAATATCAAATACGCACTGTCCCAAATCAAGAAGCGTTATGAAAACAAGGAAAATAATCCTACTTATTGCCTTTACCCTGGGCCTTCTGGGCTTTTGGTTGATGACGGCCTTTACTACACGGAATGCCTGTGAGTATGCCAATTCCAATTTACAGTTCATCAAAAGTGAAATAGAGAACGCCGTAGTTTCCACCACTTTGGATATGGCCAAATACCACGCCTACAAAGCCTTGAACGGTATTGAAAAAACCCGGGGGAACTTTTTGGATTGCGGTTGTGAAGGTACGATTGAAAGTTTGGAAAGTACCCAGACCGAACTTAAACTGGCCACCAAGGCGGAATCCCTGAAAGATTCCAAATTAACATTGCACAAGGCCTTGGAAAACACCATGATCGGCATGAAGGTTCTGCAAGTTTTTGAGCAGGAAACCTCAAGTAATTACAATGATGACATCC
Organism: Flagellimonas aequoris; assembly: GCF_003584165.1. Taxonomy (GTDB): domain Bacteria; phylum Bacteroidota; class Bacteroidia; order Flavobacteriales; family Flavobacteriaceae; genus Flagellimonas; species Flagellimonas aequoris. The sequence continues at coordinate 198,090 of NZ_QXFJ01000027.1, forward strand.
TGGTCATGAATACCAAAGAGGTGTTGGATAATCAAAATCCTTTGTTTTTGACTCAAAATAGCTCGGTGAAGGAACAGGTGCATAGTTGTCTCCTTGGATTTGAAACATCATTGGAAAAAGTGGTAACCGACGTGGATTGTGAAGATGCCCATCGTTTTATCACCAATATCTATGAAGAATCCAGATTGATACTTCTGAACACCAAGTTATCCCCACATAAAAAGGCATATCACCAACGCGTGATGACCTTGTCCGAAGAAGCCCTTGAAAAATTGGGAAGCTGTAAGCAATAGATCACTTGCTGGCAAAAAGCTTTACGTCTTCTTCGGAGACTTCCTTGCCTCCCAGAATGATCAATCGTTCCACAACATTGCGGAGTTCACGTACGTTACCGGTCCAGTCATAACCTTTCAACAGGTCGATCGCTTTTTTGGAAAAAGCCTTTTGAGCCGTCCCTTGTTCCGAGGCTATCTTTTTGGAGAAATGGTCGATAAGCAAAGGAATATCGTTCCTTCTGTCGTTCAAAGCGGGTACTTTGATCAAGATAACGGCCAGTCTATGATAAAGGTCTTCCCTGAACTTGCCCTCCTCTATTTCCTTTTTCAGGTCCTTGTTGGTAGCCGCAAGTACCCGAACATCCACTTTAATGTCCTTATCGGAACCCACCCTCGAAATCTTGTTCTCCTGCAAGGCCCTTAGTACCTTGGCTTGGGCAGAAAGACTCATATCGCCGATCTCATCCAAGAAAATGGTCCCTTGGTTGGCCGCTTCAAATTTTCCTGCACGATCCTTAACTGCAGAAGTAAAGGCACCTTTTACATGACCGAACAATTCACTTTCTATGAGTTCCGAAGGAATTGCGGCACAGTTCACTTCCACAAAGGGTGCAGCCGAGCGTGGACTTTTTTGATGTAACCAGTGGGCCACCAATTCCTTCCCGGTTCCGTTCGATCCCGTGATCAACACCCGTGCATCGGTCGGGGCTACCTTTTCGATCATTTCCTTTATGGTACCGATTTCCTCACTCTCCCCGATCATTTCATAGTTTTTGGAAACCTTTTTCTTTAAAATCTTGTTTTCGGCAACCAGTTCCTTTTTATCCAAGGCGTTCCGAACCGTGGTCAGCAAACGGTTCAAGTCTGGCGGTTTGGAGATGTAATCAAAAGCACCCAATCGCATGGTGTTCACAGCGGTATCCAAATCCCCGTGACCGGAAATCATGATGAAGGGTATTTCAGGTTTTATCTTTTTAGCGGCTTCCAGTACTTCCACGCCATCCATTTTAGGCATTTTGATGTCGCAGAGCACCAGGTCAAAGTCTTCCTTTTTAATGGTCTCGATGCCTTGCAGGCCATCTTCGGCCTCCAACACATTGTAACTATCACTTTCCTCGGCCAATATTTTGACCAATACCCTTCTGATCGCTGATTCATCCTCTATCACCAAAATCTTTGACATACCTTATCTTTTAAAAAATTCCAATCTTGAAGCCAGTCCTAATATAGAAATTTGACTCGTCATTCAATAAAAATACGTTTCCCTGTTCATCGTTCCTCAATTTCCCTTCCTGCACCACCGATGTGCCCACCATGGCAAAAAGTGCCATGCGATTTGAAATGTTGTACTGGTACCCAATGGTCCCCAACAAAGAGGTGAGCGATATTTTTGAGGCCACCTGGCCGTCCTCCAAAAGAATGTTGTTCTGGAGATTTATAAAGTATCCATCCAAGAATAGTGCCATTTCGAAAACATGCTTCTTGGAAACGTAATATTTCAGATCAGAACGGGGAATACCAAGAGTAAATGCCCAGTCCGGATGGAACCTTCGGTAATAGTTGATCAAGGGCAATGGCACCGGAAGCCCGGTGGTGCTGTTATAGGTAAGGCCCAATACAATACGATAGGGTTTTTCGGCATCGGGTTTCTCTTTCCAAAACGTTGCCGTCGCGTTCATAAAAAAATCATCGGTGGTCGTGCCGCTGATAAAATTGGAGGCCATCCTTGGGGTGAGTATGGTAACCAGGTTCCAGTTTTCGTTCCATTTGGTAATAAATCCAAGGTTCATATCAATGACATGGAAGCGTATCAGTTCTTTCTTATCAAAGGGAAAATCTTCCGAATACCCCATATCGAACCTGTTGTATTCCATCCCCATGATGAGATAGTCCTTTTTTTCGTTGAGCTTTATCGGCAGATTGAAGAGTCCCTTGTAGCGTTGGGTCTTGATACCCGTATCATTTTGGGGAATATTGAGGTATTCCACTCGTAATACATCTGTGCTTTGGGCCCAACCGGAATGGCTGCAAAGTATCACAACGAAAGCGAACAGCCTCCAGATTGCAATATGGTGGATCGAGGTTTTTATGTCTTCTTATGGTTTAGGCTGAATAATATGTACATCGCGTTGTGGGAAAGGGATACTGATGTTGTTTTCCTTAAACTTGGCATTGATCTTATACCGAAGTTCACTTTTTATCCTTGGATCCCTAAAACTGTCGTTCGTGAAAAAATTAAGGGAGAACATCAATGCAGAATCCCCAAAATCATCAAAAAGTACGAACGGCTTGGGGTTTTTCAATATCTGTTTTTGCCCTGCGGCCACCTGTTCCAAAATTTGGGTCACCAAGTTTACGTCGCTGCCGTAGGCCACGCCCACACTCACTTTTTCACGGGTGGTCTTATGGTTTTGGGTATAGTTATAGACAATGTCGCTGATGAACTTATGATTCGGCAAGATCAACACCTTGTCATCCCTTGTGATGGCACGCGTGGTACGCAGCTTGATTTCGAAGACTTTCCCGACCTTACCGTCCACCTCAACCACATCACCCACCTGCAAGGATTTATCAATAATGATAAAAATGCCTCCCAAAACATCCTTGAACAGTTCCTGGAGTGCCAGACCCAGGCCAACGAACAAGGCTGCCGATGCGGTGATTACCAAGGTAATGTCGATTCCTGCCGCGCTTAAGGTTACCAGAACGGCAACAATATAAATTACATAATTGGTGAACTTAAAGACACTGGTGAATTTTTGTTGGTCCTCCTGCTCCATTTTTCGGGTTAGGATGTGACGGAGCCATTTTAGAAGAAACTTGGTGGCCACCAAGGCAACCGTTAGCAGAAGAAGTAGGCCAACCGTTAAGTTGATGGATTTCTCCCCTTGGCCAATATGAAAACCGATATCCAAAAAATCCTTGATGGATCCCCAGATATCCTCTTTAATAATCTCTTTTAATTCTTCTGGACCTTCTTGCATACCGAATTAATATCTCAACCATTTTACCAACTCCTTGTAGGTAGGTTTTTTACCGTACATCAATATCCCGACCCTATAAATTTTGGCCGCTAAAGAAACAATTCCCAAAAATGTAACGATCAATAGGAAAATGGACAACAAAAACTGCCATAAAGGTACTCCACCTTCTCCAATTCCACCCGGTAAACGCATTAACATAACAATGGGCGATGTTAGCGGAAAGAGTGAAAAACCAACGGCAATGGGCCCGTGTGGATTGCTGAACACGGAAAAGAACCCCACATAAATGGCCAGCATCAATGGCAAAATAATGGGGAAAATGAATTGTTGCGTATCCGTTTCGTTGTCCACGGCAGCACCAATGGCCGCGTAAATGGAGCTGTAGATCAGGTAGCCCAGTACAAAATAAATGAAGAACGAAATGATCAGAATTCCCCAGGGAATATCCAAAATCTCTTTGGTATACATCATCATATCACTGTCCATAGGAGCTAATTGCGACATACCACCCATAGGCCCGGCTGGCATATTGGGGTCCCCGGACATGGCACTAAGATCAATCCCCAACACCATCACGACCAAAGATAACAACACTGATGCGGATATAATCCAAATGGTGAATTGGGTCAATCCTGCCAAGGAATTGCCCACAATCTTGCCCAACATCAGTTGGAAGGGTTTTACGGAGGAGATGATGACCTCAATGATCCTACTGGTCTTTTCTTCGATTACGCTACGCATTACAAACCCTCCATAAATGATGATGAACATCATGATAGCATATCCGAAACCACCACCGATAAAAGCCTTGATCTCATTGATTCCCTTGATACTTCTTTCCCCATCAAAAGTGGCCAGATTGATTTCGAAAGGGGCTTCCACATTGGAAAACTGATCGGAAGACACCCCAAGTTTTTCAAGTCGATCCTGGCGCAACTGTCTTTGGAAGATAGATTCCAACTTTTGGGTAACACTGGAATTGGGATTATCCTTGGTGAATAAATAGGTGGCACGGGCCACTTCTTCCACTGTTTCGCCTTTAGGGATGTGCAACAATCCATAATATTCCAACGCATTGGTGGAATCCTTGGCCTGCTCCAGGGTTAGGTGGTCCAATTGCACAAAGGACAAACTCTTGGTTGGTTTAAATTCCTCTTGAAAAAAGGAACTCTCGTTTAAAACTGAAATCACCCTGGTCTCATTATCATTGATCTTGGCCAAATAGGCAATCAAAACGATCATACCTACAATCAATAAGGGGCTCAGTATGGTCATTACAATAAAGGAACGGTTCCTGACCTTGGCCAAATACTCCCGCTTTATGATCAATCCGAGTTTACTTGCCATTTTCCTTATTGTTTACAGTTTGGATAAAAATGTCGTTCGCCGAAGGGATGGTCTCATCAAAACGGTATAGGTTTCCTACCGTGGACAATTCCCTTAAAATATCACCCGTATGAGATGATGGCAACTGAACTTTAAAATCCAAATGGCCTTCTTGCTTTTCTAGGTTGGAAGAAAGGATATTGAATCTCTCCGCCAAAGATTTCATAAGGGCTTCACCATTTTCTGCCACTTGAAGGCCTACATCAAAAATATTGTTTTTGTAGGCGTTTTTGATGTCTGCCAGTTTCCCGTCCAGAATTTTTTCCGATTTATGGATCAAAGCAATATACTCGCACAATTCTTCCACGGATTCCATTCTGTGGGTGGAAAAAATAATAGAAGTTCCCTGTTCCTTCAATTTAAGGATCTCATCCTTTATGATGTTGGCATTGATGGGGTCGAAACCACTGAAAGGCTCATCAAAGATCAACAGCTTGGGTTCATGGAGCACCGTAACAATGAACTGGATCTTTTGCGCCATTCCTTTGGAAAGTTCCTGGATCTTCTTGTTCCACCAGTCGCCGATGTTCAACCTTTCGAACCAATATTTCAGTCGTTCCTTGGCATCGTGCTTGGACAACCCTTTAAGTTGGGCCAGGTAAAGGGCCTGCTCACCTACCTTCATGCTTTTGTACAACCCCCTTTCCTCTGGCAAATATCCAATTTGGGCAATGTGTTTGGGGGACAAATGTTCCCCATTGAAAAAAATCTCCCCGGCATCTTGGTGGGTAATCTGGTTGATGATACGTATAAAAGAGGTCTTCCCAGCCCCATTGGGGCCCAAAAGTCCATAAATGCAATTTTTAGGAATCTCGAGTGAAATGTTGCTCAACGCTGTATAGTTTCCATAGGTCTTGGAAACATTTTTGGCAACAAGGATATGATCCATGTAAACTATTTTTTCAAAGATATGTAATTGCCCAATACCTGCATATTCCTTAAAAACAAAAACCCACCCTTAAAAAATTCAAGGATGGGAAAAAAATTGCTATGAAAAAGAAAATTAGATATCGGTCACCCAACATCAGTTTCAAATATACGTTTTTTATTTAAACAGAAAGTTTTTTTATGCTTAAGAGAACATATCTTTCACCTTTTCGAAGAAAGATTTATCGGATTTTTCCGGTTTTGGCGTAAAATTCTCATCGTTCTGCATGCGCTCAAAAAACTCTTTCTGCTCCTTGGTCACTTCTTTTGGGGTCCAAACGTTCACGTGTACCAAAAGGTCACCACTACCATATCCGTTAAGGCTCGTGATTCCTTTACCCCTCAATCTCAATATTTTACCGGACTGTATCCCAGCCTCCAACTTGATGCGGACTTTGCCGCCAATGGCGTCAATTTCTTTGGAGCTGCCCAAAACAGCTTCGGAAATGCTGATATAAAGGTCATAATGCAAATTGTCCCCTTCCCGCTTCAACGTATCATGCTCCACGGTCTCTATGGCTACCAACAAATCTCCGGGGACTCCGTTCCCAGGAGCTGAATTACCCTTTCCGGAAACTTTTAACTGCATACCATCCTCAACACCTGGTGGAATTTTGATGGATACGGTCTCTTCTTCCACAATAAGCCCTTGGGCATCGGCACCTGCAGGTCTTTTATCAATGGTCTGACCAGAACCACCACACGTACTACAGGTAGTAGCGGTTTGCATTCTACCCAATATGGTGTTGGTAATCTTGGTGATTTGTCCGGTTCCGTTACAGGTTGGGCAGGTTTTATAGGTTACCCCATCTGCCTGTACCTTTCTGCGCACCTTCACCTTCTTCTCGACCCCATGGGCCACTTCTTCCAGATTCAGTTTTACACGGATGCGAAGATTGCTCCCCTTCACCCTGCGTTGTCCTCCTCCGAAACCACCAAAGCCGCTAAAGCCACCGCCAAAGGCACCACCGAAAATATCCCCAAACTGGCTGAAGATATCATCCATGTTCATACCTCCACCACCGAAGCCACCGCTTCCATCGAAAGCGGCATGACCGAACTGGTCGTACTTGGCACGCTTGTCCGGGTCACCAAGAACTTCGTAAGCTTCTGCGGCTTTTTTGAACATTTCCTCCGCCTTTGTATCGCCAGGATTCTTGTCAGGGTGATATTCAATGGCCTTCTTTCGGTAGGCCTTTTTTATTTCCGCTGCGGATGCTCCCTTGGAGACTCCCAATATTTCGTAAAAATCCTCCTTCATATAACTCTAGTTTCCTACCACTACTTTTGGGTGCCTGATGATTCTATCCCCGAGCCTGAACCCTTTTTCAACCACATCGATGATCTTGCCCTTCAGTTTTTTATCGGGTGCGGGAATTTGGGTAATGGCATCGTGCACTTCGGCATCAAAGGCATCTCCCTGCTTAGCCTCAACCTCTTCCAGGCCTTTATTTTTTAGGGTCTCCTTGAATTTATTGCTGATGAGTTCCACCCCTTTGAACATTTCCTTATCGTCGGATTTGGAAAGTTCCTTAAGGGCACGGTCAAAATCGTCCATAACGGGCAATAGGGCCACCATGACTTCTTGTCCTGCCGTTTTGAACAGGTCCATGCGTTCTTTTGAGGTTCTTTTCTTGAAATTCTCAAACTCGGCAAAAAGTCTTAGGAACTTATCCTTTTCCTGGGCCAAATCTTGTCTCAATTGATCTTCCACAGAAACTTTTTCTTCCTGTCCTTCATTTTGGTCCATTTCCCTATTTTCTTCGTTCAGCTCAGTATTATCGGTCGTCTTGCCATTGTTTAGCTCGTCTTCCATTTCCTCAACCTTACTGTTATTGCTCATTTTATGTCTGTTTTGTTTCCGTTTTGAAATGGCAAAAGTACTGCCAATTGTCCAAAAATGTCAAAATGTCACCACAAATCACAAAAAAATCCGCCTAGGCGGATTGATAATCTTATCTACGTGAATACTTTAGATTCAGACCAATTCGTTCTTGGTCGCCTCCAAAGGAGAAGTTTCCTCTTCTTTTACGCCTGAATACAAGTCTTGTAAAGCCGTGCAGATGTTGGCATAATGAAAGGTAAATCCTTTCTTTTCAATTTTCTTGCTGCTCACCCGTTGACTGGCCAAAACTAGTGTCGACATTTTGCCCAACACTGCCCTAAGCACAAATTTGGGCACATGGGGCATCCATAAAGGGCGCTCCAAAATGCGGGCCACTTCCTTGGTCATTTTCGTATTCGTTACTGGATTAGGGGCCACTCCATTGTACACCCCTTTCAGGTTATTCTCCACAATAAAAACGAATAGTTGTGCCAAATCCTCAATATGGATCCATGACTGCCATTGATTACCACTGCCCAGTGGTGATCCCACAAAATTCTTGATAGGAAGGGCCAACTTAGGAAGGGCCCCACCTTCCGTAGATAAAACAACTCCAATCCGGACCTTGGCTACATTGATATCCAGCTCTTTGAACGTGTCCGCTTCGGCCTCCCATTTACGGACTACCTTGCCCAAAAATCCTTTACCTAAATCTTGTTCATCTTCTTCGTAGTAATGGGAAAGAGAATCGGGGTAAATACCAATGGCGGATGCCGAAACCAGACATTCCACATCATTGGCCCCAACTTGCTGCAAACCTTTTTTTAGGGTTTTCAAGCTGTTCACCCTACTCGAAATCACTTTTTTCTTATGAATGGGAGTCCATTTTTTAGCGATGTTGGTACCTGCAAGATTGATAATGGCCTGAACATTTTTGAAACAGTCCACATCGATTTCACCTTTGGATGGGTTCCAATAAAAACCTTGAAAATCTTCCAACTTGGTGATTTTATCCTTGCTCGTGGTCAAATAGTTTACGGGAATGCCTTTGGAATGCAAGACATTGGTGATTGCTTGGCCCACCAGACCCGTTGCCCCTGTAATCAACACCCTCATACTATCATTTTGACACAAATTTAATGGTTTAAATGGCTGTTTCTGAGACGTTAATTTAGGTTTAACACTATTGTTCAAACTTTAAAACTTTTTAAGACAATCTGGGTCACCGGCATTAACAGTATCTTGGCAAGGTCTAATTTTTGATTGCCCTGAGCATTTCACGTTTTCCTGGCGGTCCAGGCAACCGTTCAACGGTAAAGCCAACAGCCTGCATGGCCCTGCGTACACTACCTTTGGCAGCGTAAGTAACCAAAATACCTCCTTTTGCCATGGCATCGTACATAATCTTGAAGATGTCCTCAGTCCAAAGGTCGGGTTGTACCCTGGCACCAAAAGCATCAAAATAAATGAGGTTGAACTTATTCAAATCCTTGATTTCCCTAAAATCCTTCTTTTGTTTGAGCAGATGGAAAGAATCGGTGACGGGAACCTCTTCTTCCCAATTGGATTGATGCATCAACTGGAACAATTCCTCTGAATCTTCCGCCTTTAATTGATGACAATAATCCAAATGCCCCACTTCTTCCAAGGTAACCGGATAAGCTTCCACCCCAACATAATGTATTTTCAGATGCTGCTTTGGAGCTTCCAATAAGGTGATGAGAGCATTTAGCCCAGTTCCGAAGCCAATTTCCAAAACATGGATCTCACTGTTTTGGAACAATCGCAGACCATGTTCCATAAAAACATGGTAGGCCTCTTGAACAGCACCGTGTTTGGAATGGTATTGTTCGTCCCAGTCTTCAATTTGGATGGTTTTGGAGCCATCCCCGGTAACAATGATTTTTCTTTTCAAGATTTAATTGGCGATGAGCACGCCATCCGCTTCAAAACGGAGTGTCTTTTTGGGAGCAGTGATCAGAGCAATCTCATCTTCCGAAGCGCCTTCGTCCTCAGCGAAATGTTTTTGGTCTTCTACGGACATTTCTTCAAAAAAAGCGGCACCGTTCATCACCACGGTTTTGCCGGCAGCATCCTTGGGAACGAAGAACCCATAGTCTTTAAAACGCACAAAAACCTCATTATCGGCATCCAACTTCACCTTCATCCAGCAGCCCTTGGCCTGGCACACTTCGGTAATCTCCCCAATCATCTGTGTCTGAAGGGAATCCTTGGCTCCAATACCATCATAGGTACCGGAAGTTTTGACGGCTTTGTCCGAAACTTCGAATTCCTGACCGAAATAATCGCCTTTAATGGTCTTCTGCTTGCAGGAGGAAACTCCCAAAATCAGTAACAATACAATAGAGATAGTGTTAAAAACCTTCATTTTTAATAAGTTTTAAAAGTTTGTAGATCAAGTATGATATTTAGATTTGTATAACGCTCAAAACTAACAATAAATAGCTAATTTTAACATTGCAAATGTAAGTGATATGGAAACAATGGTTAACAACATAGCTATAGAGAAAGCTAAAACCTCCAAAATCCATGAGGTGGATTTTGACAATCTATCCTTTGGAAGCGTTTATACAGACCACATGTTGGTCTGCGATTACAAAAATGGCGAATGGGAAGCCCCCAAGATTGTTCCCTACCAACCCATTACCCTAGATCCTTCAGCGAAGATCTTTCATTACGGTCAATCCATCTTTGAAGGGATGAAAGCCTATAAGGATGAGGATGGCAAGGTATTTTTGTTCCGTCCTCTGGAAAATTTCAAGCGATTGAACAAATCAGCGGAACGTTTGGCCATTCCACAATTGCCAGAATCCTTTTTTATGGATGGACTCCATGCGCTCATCCAATTGGAAAGTGATTGGATCCCAACCAATGCGGGGAGTTCCTTGTATATTAGACCCTTTATTTTTGCATCAGGGACAGGTTTCCATGCCTCCCCGGCCAATGAATATAAGTTTATCATCGCCTGCGCACCTTCCGGTTCCTATTTTTCTGGAAAGGTGAAAGTCTTGATCGAAGAGACCTATTCCCGTGCCGCCAATGGGGGTGTGGGTTATGCCAAGGCAGGTGGAAACTACGCTGGTCAGTTCTACCCGACCAAATTGGCCGCGGACAAAGGTTACCAACAAGTTATCTGGACAGATGACAATGCACACGAATATATTGAAGAGGCTGGCGCCATGAACGTTTTTGTTCGCATCAACGATACTTTGATGACCGCCCCGACCAATGATCGTATCTTGGATGGAATTACCCGAAAAAGCATTTTGGACATTGCCAAGGACGAAGGCATCAAAACAGAAGTGAGGAAGATTTCCGTTCACGAATTGGTGGAAGCCGCCAAAAATGGCTCCCTCAAGGAAATGTTCGGTGCCGGGACGGCAGCAGTGGTATCCCCCATTTCAGGGTTTGGCTATCATGGGGAAGATTATGAACTTCCTGAATTGAAGGACAGTTATGCATCCATGTTGAAAAAACGGATTACCGATATACAGTACAACCGGGCCGAAGATAAGTTCGGATGGCGGTATCCCGTTGAATAATAAAATGAAAAAGCACCTTAAAAGGTGCTTTTTTTATTTGTCCATGATTGTTTGGATGTCTGGTTTAAAATAGTTGGGGCCCTTTAATACCTTTCCATCCTCTCGATAGATCGGCTTGCCATCCGCCCCTAACTTGCTCATATTGCTTCTTTGGATTTCCTCAAAGACTTCCTCTATTTTGTACTGCATACCATGCTCCAAAATGGTGCCGCAAAGAATGTACAGCATATCGCCCAACGCATCGGCCACCTCTACCATATCGCCATCATTGGCCGCTTCAAGGTACTCTTTGTTCTCCTCGTCCATCAAATTGAACCTCAACCTATTCTTTTCCTTTCCCAGATTTGCCACCGGCTCATGTAGCACGCCAAGCCCGAAGGAATTGTGAAAAAGCTCCACTGCCTTTATTTTACTTTCCATTGCTCTCGATTTGATTTAGATTTGCATAAAAGTAAAAAATATGTTCAGCACGGGACAGTTAATTTTCGCCATTCTTTTTTTTCTGGCCTTTGTGGTTATCATTGCCCTATCCTATAAAAAGGACAAAAAACTACATCGGAAAAATTACAAAGGTGTTATCTGGATTCTTGTTTCCTTTATAACTTTTATAATAATCCTATTCCTTATCAAATACTTTCTTAAAAATTAACACCTGAATTGAGTTTACCACAAAAATGCTCATTTACACAACATTAAATGGGGTTTGATTCGTATACTATAGGAAAAGACGTACTTTTGTTTAACATTAATTTGGCAGAAAAAATGACGTTATTCTTTAGCATCCTTTTCATTTTGCTCGCTATTAATGCAATACTGTTGATCTTTAGCGTCAACGGGGCAGGCGAAAGATTAAGAAAACCGATTCAAAAAATTTCGGAGACCTCACTTCCAAGACTCTTCCCCCGAGAGGCATCCGAAACCGAATACAAGGAAGCGGTATAGTTTGTACCTTTAGGGCATGAAACAGGCCTTTCTTGTTTTTTTAGGTGGGGGATTTGGCAGCGTAATGCGCTACCTGATTTCCAAACCCCTCAATCCTTTGTTCCATAACTTCTTCTTGGGAACATTTCTGGTCAATATTGTAGGTTGCCTGCTTATTGGCTTGGTATTGGGATTGTCCGCAAAAGGTAATATCCTATCTTATAACAGCACACTTTTTTTTGCCACGGGATTTTGCGGAGGATTCACGACTTTTTCAGCATTTGCTTTTGAGAAACACTCCCTTTTGAAGAATGGCGACCTCCTGAACTTTGGTATTTACATGGTCGCAAGCATCTGTTTTGGGGTTCTTGCCGTTATTTTTGGCCTTTGGTTGGCCAAACAACTAGGATAGTTACAAATTACATTTTTATAGTTAAATTTTGTTAAAACTTAAACATTAACAACTCCTTTTGAAGCTTTTAATGACAAAAATTAATTTCCAAAAGGTTTATGTTAAAAAAAAATCAACAAATAAATAACAAAACTTTATTTAAAATCAGATACCCCTAAAATTTTAGGGGTATTTTTTTTATACCCATAAAAATAGACGGATAACCCACTCATTTTTAATAGTCTTTTGTGAATTACTATATATTTGAGACATCAATTAACTACTTAATTATGAAAAAAGTCGAGGCAATTATTAGAAAATCGAAGTTTGACGAAGTGAAGAAAGCACTCCATCAAATTGAGGTCAATTTCTTCAGTTACTGGGATGTAACAGGAGTTGGCAATGAAAAACAAGGACATGTGTATCGTGGCATTTCTTACAGTACCAGCGATATACAGAGGAGGTATTTGGTTATCGTGGTATCCGATGACTTTCTGGAAAGAACCGTGAACGTATTATTGGACACTGCAAGCACCGGCAACGTGGGAGATGGAAAAATCTTCGTTTCCGACATGATTGAGGCCTACAGGATCCGAACCAAGGAAAGCGGTAGCGCCGGAATCAATTAAAAGTATAACCAAAAAACAACTCAAAAAATTTAGATTATGATTATTCAGGAACAAGAAGCGATAGAAAAAGCCGTGGAAGCCATCACTGGCGACATGGGTGCACTATGGATCACCATTGCAGGTGTTTTGGTGTTTTTCATGCAAGCAGGATTTACCTTGGTCGAAGTAGGTTTTACCCGCAGCAAGAACTCTGGTAACATCATCATGAAAAACTTTATGGACCTTGCCATTGGCTCGGTCATGTTCTGGGCCTTGGGTTACGGTATCATGTACGGTAGCGACCTGGTGGCCGGAGGTTTCTTCAGGACCAGCCCTTCCGATCAAGGATATTTCTTTTTCAGTGCGACAGACTGGTATAACCTGTTCTTCCAAACCGTATTCTGTGCAACCGCTGCCACGATTGTATCAGGAGCCATAGCCGGTAGGACCAAGTTTTCCACGTACCTTATTTTCTCTGCCGTAATGACCACGCTCATCTACCCTATTTCCGGTAGCTGGTACTGGCCATTTGATGACGATGCTTGGTTGAACACCGCAGGATTCATCGATTTTGCCGGTTCATCCGTAGTACACGCCGTTGGTGGAGGTGCCGCATTGGTGGCCGCCATCATGGTAGGTCCTCGTATTGGAAAATATGTAGATGGCAAAGCACAAGCGATTCCAGGACACAACATGATGTTCGGTGCGCTTGGGGTATTGATCCTTTGGTTGGGATGGTTCGGATTCAACGGAGGCTCCCAGTTGGCTTGGGGTGGTGACGATACCATTGCTGCCAGTAGTGTAATCATCAACACCAACTTGGCTGCTGCCATGGGTGCCATTGCCGCACTACTTTTGACTTGGATCCGTTACGGAAAAGCAGATATCTCCATGACCTTGAACGGAGCTTTGGCCGGATTGGTCGGTATTACTGCAGGATGTGGTGCCGTTAGTGCCGTAGGAAGTCTTGCCATTGGTCTACTTTGTGGATTGGCCGTAGTATTCTCTATTGAGATTATCGATAAAAAATTCAAAATCGATGATCCCGTGGGAGCTATTTCCGTACACGGTGTATGCGGATTTCTGGGAACGGTTTTGATCGGCCTGTTCGCTTTGGATGGTGGTTTGTTATACGGAGGAAGTGCCAAACTTCTTTGGGTACAGACCTATGGATCTTTAGCTTACATTGCTTGGGCTGCCCTTGGTACCTTTGTGATCCTTTTCATCTTGAAGAAAACTATCGGTCTTCGCGTATCAGAACAAGAAGAAATCGAAGGGCTCGATATTCACGAGCACGGTGTGGAAGCTTATCCAGAGCATATTTCCTCACAGAACAATTAAAAACTCACATAGAAAAGAAAACGGAGCGTTCTGCCAAACGCTCCGTTGATAACCTTTTCAATCAAAAACTCACAATTTAAACAACTAGTAGTCCCAATGGGACAACTCAAAATGATTATGATATGAAAGCGATTATAAATACAAATTTCGGAAAAAATTTGGCCTTCGCCATACTTTCAATGGTAACAATTTCTGCTTTTGCACAAGAAGAGGAAGAAAAACCAAAATTCAGCTTTAGTGGTTCGGTAGATGCTTATTACAGGGCCAATTTGACCGCACCAAACGACGAGAATGCCATTGCTCCAGGTTCCTCTTTTGCCAACTTGCCCGGCTTTTCTTTGGGCATGGCCAACCTTGTTGCCGCTTATGAAGGTGAAAAAGTAGGTTTTGTGGCCGATTTGGTATTTGGCCCACGTGGTACGGATGCCGTTTTTGCTTCCCCAATGTATTCTGCCACCGGAGATATCGTAAACCAGTTGTATGTGTATTGGAATGTTAGCGATGATGTAACCCTTACCTTTGGTAACTTCAACACTTTCTTGGGATACGAGGTGATTTCCCCCGTAGCCAACTTCAACTACAGTACGTCTTACCTATTCTCTTATGGACCTTTTAGCCATACTGGTTTGAAGGCTGATTTTGATCTTGGAAGCGATTGGACCGCTATGTTGGCCGTGATGAACCCAACGGATCTTACCGAATTCAACCCAACCGGAGACTATGCCGTGGGTGCCCAATTGGGATATTCCGGTCAGTTCTTGAACTTTGTGTACAGCCAAAGTAGCTATGAAATCGACTTTACCGGTGGATTTGATCTTTCCGAAGATTTCTACTTGGGATTGAACGCCGCCCACTTCTCCATTGAAGACAATGGTGGTTCTTTCACCGGTGTTGCCCTTTATCCACAATATGCCGTGTCCGAAACCTTCAGCTTGGGTCTACGTGGTGAATATTTCATGACTGGGGACTTCTTTGGAGATGCTACAGGTATTGGTTCTGACACCAGCGGTGATGGTAGTGTATTGGCCTTGACCCTAACCGGTAGTGCAACTATTGGTGACTTGATCCTAAAACCAGAGATTCGTTTGGATAGCTCTGCTGAGGATGCCTTCATCGACAATGATTTGGCTCCAACCAAAAGCTTGGCTTCTGTACTATTCGCAGCCATCTATTCTTTCTAGAAAAGAAGCATATGTAAAAACTAAAGAGCCTTATTCCTCTGGTCTAAGGCTTTTTTTAGTCTTTATGAAAATCTTTCACTCCTGCTCTCACCTTAGTTCTCAAATAGTTTTGCCTTGGCACTAGAGGGCAGGAGTACTTTTTGTTATAGGCACAATAGGGATTGTATGCCTTATTGAAATCGATTACCAAGGTATCCCCTTCAGGAATGGAAAGATCGATATAACGACCTCCCCCATAGGTTTCTTCCCCATTGGTGGCATCATTAAAAGGTAAAAACAAATACTCCTTGTATTGTTCCTGTTGGATCAGGTCAAGACTTTGGTAAATTTCCAATTGCCTTTCTTCCCCATTTAAGGTAAAATGGGCAATACCATATAAAACCTCATTCGTTTTCCTATCCGTAGTGGTAGGCATGAAAAAAGGTTCAGCATCCGGGGTACGGACCAATTTGGCCTTCACCACATAGGTAGTGTCCGGTTCAAAATAGTCCAATCCCTCAAAATCCTTTTTATATTTATCCGGTAACGGCGATTCCTCCGGGTCTTTGAAACTGGCATCCAATTCTTCTTGAAACTTCAAAATATCAGCCACCAGGGCAGATTTTGGCGTTTCGTTGGATTCATCATGATATCTTTTTCCCTTTCCGCAAGAGAATAGGCACAAAAGACAAAACAGACCAATATATTTCATCTGAATGATTTTACACAAAGGTAAGCGGAAAATCAATTTTCATCGATCTCATACAGGGCATCCTTCAAATATTTGGATACCAGCTCATTAAACTCAGGCGTAATGCGGAACAAGGCCGTGCCTTCCAAAGTATATAGTTTTTCCCTGTCCTTGAACCCTTTTTTAAAGGCTTCTTCCAAATAAAACAGCGAAGTGCCAAAATCTTCATTCTTAGCGCTCAAGGAAATGGTTTTCAGATAATACTCAAAATTTTCCGGCTCCAAGATGGTCTTCAGCATGTAAAGGAAAGCTAGGGCATCTTCATCCACTACTTCATCAGATCGGACCAAATCGATATAATCTTCCGCCAAGGCATTTACAAATCCCAGTAATCGGTGTCCCATCTCCTTTTCAAAAGGGTCAGTACCTGTCATAAACTTTTTGATTTCTCCCCTTTGATGGTTCCACCAGCCCAAGTTGTTGAAATTGTGGGTATATATATCTTCCTCCATATAATACTGGTAATCTTCCTTTAACATTGATTCTTTGAGAAAAGCCGAGTTTTCATTACGTTTCATACTTCTGAACTGCTTGTCCTTTCTCAACTCCTTTTGCACCAACCGCAGGGAATCCAGATTTTTATGTGCACCGTAAATAGACATCATTTCGGTCATGTACTGTTCTGCCCAAAGAAGATCTCCAATATTCTTTAACTGGTTCAATTTGGCCAAATCCTCTTGATATGCTTTTTCCACATAGGCCGAATCTTTGGGAATCAATTTTCTGCCCATGGCATCCAAAGTGAACAGTTGCAGGCCCTTCTCCAGATAATCAAAACTTGGCCAATCGTTGCCTCCATCAAATAGCAGCATTTGATTTGGAAACTTCATTTTATCCAGCAATTTGGTATCGGTCAGCATTGAAGTATATTCATAATTGTCCTTGCCCACCATACCGATAAAATGAAAAGGGCTCTTGATATTCAACAATTCCCTATTGGCCAACGAGGCCCCAATGGAAATAGCTCCCTTTACTCCTTTGATGAAAATGGGGACCAATGTAGCAAATCTCCCTCCAGCCGAAGAACCCGCTGCGTAAACCCGACCTTGTTTTATAGGAAGCATATTGACCACCTCCTCCATGGTCTTACCTGTCAAAAGCATGTTATTGGTCAAAGAGAGGCTGTCCACCATCTTAGGTGCAGCCAGAATATACCCCTCTTTTTCTGCAGCCGGAACAAACATGGATATCGCTTGCTTTTCCTTGCCTTCCACATCGAACACCATCAGCAATGGCCATTCGGTATCCGTTCTAAAATTTGTAGGCAAATAGAGTGAGAACGTACTCTTTGTAGAATCATTAACGGCCAAGCCTTCAATAATTTCTCCTTTTTTCAGCACCAATTTTTGGCCGATCGCTAAAGGGCCTAAAAAGATGAAAAGAATGATGGTATAGTGTAATTTTTTCATAGCAAATATTGAACAAAAACCTAGCCAAAAGCTACTTGGTCCTATCAAATTTAAAGGAAGTTATTTGTTTGGCTTCCCTTTTTTAATAGGGGCATGGGCCACTACATTGGACAGAACAATGTGCGTTCGGCATTCTCCGTATACGATGAGTTCATCTATGAATTTCTCCAGGTGCGACTGGTCGCGCAACACCACTTCCATAATAATGTTCTCATTCCCTGTGATCCGATAGCAATTTACAACCTCCTGAAAAGATTTTACCTTGTCCAAAAAGGGTTTTAGTTTTCCCATAAAGGCCCTCAACATAATGATCGCCTTTAACTGATGTCCGGCCTCCACATATGAAATATTGGCCCTGTAGCCTTCTATGATCCCAAGATCCTCCATCTTCTTTACTCGCTCCGCAACAGCTGGCGAGGTCAACCCAACCTTGCGGCCAATATTGGCAAAAGATTCCCTTGCATTGCGTTGCAGGTGCCCAAGTATTTGCCAGTTAAGTTCATCTATCTTCATTTGGAAAGAAAATTAATCGATAAATCTTTCTTTTTAAAGCCAAACTTTATTATTGGTTTAAAAACAAAAGTAAGAATTTTTCAATCGTCCGTAATTTTATAGTACAAAATTGCTTTTGAAAAGATGGAGAGAAGTTCTCTTAATACCCTGCTTGTATACCGTAAATCCTTGGCTCTACGTGATTTGAGCGAAGCGGTCGCTTCCTATTTTGCACATAATAGGGAAATGCTGTCTTTTCGTCAAATAGACAGTTTTCGTGACGATATTACCAAATCCTTGGTGACCGATGCTCTTTTGATCACTAAAGAAGTAGAACAGGCCGCATTGAGCAACTCCCATTCCGTGCGCATGAAAAGCCTTTCCTTTGTCAACGTCATGACCCGTAACATTTTGGCCTATTGCAATGGCCTTGAAAGGGACGGAGTAAAGGAAAAGGAATATTTGAACCTTCTCCGAAGAGAAATCAAGACTTTCCGCATCACTTTTAAAAAGTGGAGAAAGTCGATTTCCAACAGAAACGATTAATTTTTCCCTACATATTTCGGCGATACTGACCCCCAACCTGGAACAAGGCTTCGGTAATTTGTCCAAGTGAGCAACATTTGGCCACTTCCATCAATTTTTCAAAAATATTCCCATGGTTCATTGCAACTTCTTGTAGCTCCCCCAGTTGTTTTGCCGCATGGTCCTTTTCTCTTTTATGGAGATGCTGCAACGTTTTGATCTGATTTTGTTTTTCCTCCTCGGTTGCCCTAATCACCTCAGCCGGTAAAACCGTAGGTGAGCCCTTGGAACTCAAAAAGGTGTTCACCCCAATGATGGGATATTCCCCAGAATGCTTCAAAGTCTCATAATGCAAACTCTCTTCTTGGATCTTGGATCGCTGGTACATGGTTTCCATGGCGCCAAGCACCCCTCCCCTTTCAGTGATTCTATCGAATTCCATTAAAACGGCTTCTTCGACCAAATTGGTAAGCTCCTCTATAATAAAGGATCCCTGCAATGGGTTTTCATTCTTTGCCAATCCCAATTCCTTATTGATGATCAATTGGATGGCCATGGCCCTGCGTACGGATTCCTCAGTGGGCGTGGTAATGGCTTCATCGTAGGCATTGGTATGCAAAGAATTGCAATTATCATAAATGGCGTACAATGCTTGCAGTGTGGTACGAATGTCGTTGAAGTCAATCTCTTGGGCATGTAGGCTCCTTCCCGAAGTCTGGATGTGGTACTTCAACATCTGGGCTCTTGGATCGGCCCCATATTTTTCTTTAAGGGCCTTGGACCAAATTCTTCTGGCTACCCTACCGATAACGGCATATTCAGGATCTACCCCATTGGAAAAAAAGAAAGATAGATTAGGACCAAACTTGTTGATGTCCATTCCCCTGCTCAAATAATATTCCACGTAGGTAAACCCATTGGAAAGCGTAAAGGCCAACTGGGTAATAGGGTTTGCCCCTGCTTCCGCAATATGATATCCAGAAATGGATACGGAATAAAAGTTCCTTACGTTATGATCAATAAAGTATTCCTGAACGTCACCCATCAACTTTAGGGCAAACTCAGTAGAAAAGATACAGGTGTTCTGCGCTTGGTCCTCCTTCAAAATATCCGCCTGCACCGTACCACGTACCTGCTCCAAAGTTTCCGTCTTAATATTGTCATATACTTCCTTCGGAAGTACCTGGTCTCCTGTAACCCCTAGCAACATTAATCCCAAACCATTGTTCCCCTCGGGAAGTTGTCCAAAATATGAAGGGCGTTCCACATCTTTATAAATGGCTTTGATCTGCTTCTCCACTTCCTCCTCCAATCCATTTTCACGGATGTATTTTTCGCAGTTTTGGTCAATGGCCGCATTCATGAAAAATGCCAACAACATGGGTGCCGGACCATTAATGGTCATACTTACCGATGTCATCGGGTCGCTCAAATCAAATCCGGAATACAATTTTTTGGCATCATCCAAACAACAAATGGAGACCCCTGCATTCCCAATCTTTCCATAGATATCAGGGCGATGATCTGGATCGTTTCCGTACAACGTCACCGAATCAAAAGCGGTGGAAAGGCGCTTTGCAGGCATATCCATACTCACATAATGGAAGCGTCTGTTCGTTCGCTCCGGGCCACCTTCGCCTGCGAACATTCGGGTAGGGTCCTCTCCTTCCCGCTTGAACGGATACAGCCCCGCTGTATATGGGAATTCCCCTGGAACGTTTTCTTGCAAAATCCATTGAAGAATATCGCCCCAAGCCTTGTACTTGGGCAATACCACTTTCGGAATCTGGCTATGGGAAAGAGATTCGGTATGGGTCTTGATTTTCACTTCCCTGTTACGAACTTTAAAAACATAGTATTCGGAAGCATAGCGTTCTACCTTTTCTTTCCATTTCAAGAGGGTTTCCCAATGCTGTGGCAACAATTGCATTTTCACCTTGTCGAATTCCTTGATCAACAAACCCACCAACTCTTTTGATGTTTGATTGGAAGCCAGTTTATTGATTTCCATTTCATTCAAACCAGTTTTATCCAAAAAGATTCCTTCGGCTTTTTCGGGTTCTACATCCAATGTTGAGGCCAAGATCAGGAAAATGCCATACAGTTTTTGTGCTGTTTTGGCCTGTTCTTTTGACTTGACATCGTAAGCACGGTTATTCTCCGCTATCTCTGAAAGATATCTGGTTCGAGAAGGCGGTATCACATATATTTTTTCAGCCATTTCCCCGGAAACCTCAAACGTTGAATCCAAAGTAGCTTCTGCTTTTTCTACCAAGGTATCCATGACCTTTCTGTACAGGTTGTTCATACCCGGATCATTGAACTGAGAGGCAATGGTACCGAAAATAGGAAGTTCATCTTCCTTGGCATGCCATAATCCATGGTTGCGGGCATATTGTTTTTTCACATCACGAAGGGCATCCAAAGCCCCTCTTTTATCAAACTTGTTGATGGCCACGATATCCGCAAAATCGAGCATGTCAATTTTCTCCAATTGGGTAGCCGCACCAAATTCTGGTGTCATCACATATAGGGAAACATCGCTGTGTTCTAAAATCTCAGTATCGGATTGCCCGATTCCTGAAGTTTCCAAAATAATGAGATCATAATTGGCCGCCTTCAGCACTTGTACCGCTTCGGAAACATGTTTGGAGAGGGCCAAATTGGATTGACGGGTAGCCAGGGAACGCATATAAACGCGTTCGTTATTGATGGCATTCATCCGGATGCGATCACCCAACAAAGCACCTCCCGTTTTTCTTTTTGAGGGGTCTACGGATATGATCCCAATGTGCTTTTCCGGAAAGTCAATCAGAAAGCGACGTACCAATTCATCCACCAAACTGGATTTTCCCGCACCTCCAGTACCCGTGATACCAAGCACAGGAACTTTTCCTTCCCTTTTCTCTATCTCAGATTGAAACTTCTCAAATGCATCATGTCGGTTTTCGGCCAAGGAAATCAGCCTTGCCAGCGTATTCGGATTTCGTTGATCCAACAACGACGCCAAGCTTGTTCCTTTTGGGATAAATAAGTCTGGGACAACCGAATCGCAACGTTGTACCAAATCATTGATCATCCCCTGAAGCCCCATTTCCCTACCATCATCTGGGGAATAAATGCGCTCGATTCCATAATCCATCAATTCCTTGATCTCATCGGGAAGAATGACTCCACCGCCGCCGCCAAAAATCTTGATATGTCCTGCACCTCTTTCCTTCAGCAAATCGAACATATACCTAAAGTATTCATTGTGCCCCCCTTGGTAGGAAGTCATGGCGATGGCATTGGCATCTTCCTGGATGGCACAATCCACCACTTCGGCCACACTCCTATCATGCCCCAAGTGAATCACCTCAACCCCAGTAGCTTGTATGATCCTCCTCATGATATTGATGGCCGCATCATGCCCATCGAAGAGCGATGCCGCGGTCACAATCCTAATCTTGTTCTTGGGTTTATAGGCTGTTATTTGTTCCATCTGCAATAAAAGGTCTGAATTTGCCCTGCAATTTACAGAAAATGCAAATCAAAACGTATTTTGATTAGGATTTTACAAAAAATATCCGAGGTTTAGGCATCACTTTCTTAAACCTCTAATTTTATCCGATCAAACATTGGACATGAAGCTTACCATACTCATACATTGTCCCGATCAAGCGGGTATCATTCGGTCGGTGACCACCTTTATCCATCAACAAGAAGGAAACATAGTTTATCTTGACCAACATGTGGACAAACAGGCCGGGGTGTTTTTCATGCGATTGCAAAGTGAGTTTGAAAAAGAGTTGCCTTTGGATACATTCAAAAAGGAGTTCCAAAACAAATTGGCCGATCAATTTCAAATGGAATGGGAAGTGTATCTGGATGGATACAAACCCAAAATGGCAGTGTTCGTTTCCAAGTACAACCATTGTCTATATGATTTGTTGAGCCGATACAATTCTGGGGAGCTTTCTGTGGATATTCCTTTTATTTTGAGCAACCATAAAGATTTGGAATACGTTGCAGAACAGTTCAACATTCCTTTTTTTCATGTACCCGTGACCAAACAGAACAAGGCGGAAGCCGAAGACAGGCAACTGGAACTTTTAAAGGAACACCGAGCGGATTTTATTGTGTTGGCCCGTTATATGCAGATTGTATCACCTAAGGTCATCGATGTATATCCTCAAAAAATCATCAATATCCATCACTCGTTCCTACCTGCCTTTATGGGTGCCAAACCCTACCATGCGGCCTTTGAACGTGGCGTAAAAATCATTGGGGCCACCAGCCATTATGTGACCGCGGACTTAGATGCAGGACCCATCATAGAACAAGATGTTGCCACTGTTTCCCATACCCATTCCGTAAACGATTTTATTGCCAAGGGAAGGGACTTGGAACGCATTGTGCTCTCACGAGCCGTTCAGCTCCATGTGGCAAGAAAGACTATGGTCTACAATAATAAAACAGTGATTTTTTCTTGATTATGGATGGGGCAAGGACCAAATCTTATTTCTCCTTCAATGTTTCAAAAAAAACATATCTTTGATTTTATCAGCGCTTATATTTTACTTTCCTTAAAAAGTATTAAAAGCAGTCTCATAGCTGCATTAATTGTTGTTGATCCAATATAAAAATCACAATGTTTCAAAAGCGTCGATTAAGTTTTTGGCAAATATGGAACCTCAGTTTTGGTTTCTTGGGCATTCAAATGGGTTTTGCCCTTCAAAATGCCAATGCAAGTAAAATTCTACTGATTTTTGGGGCCGATGTCCATGATCTTGGTTGGTTCTGGATTGTGGCACCCCTCACCGGACTTATTGTACAACCCATTGTGGGTCATTACAGTGACAGGACCTGGAACCGTTTGGGACGAAGACGACCTTATTTCCTTACCGGTGCCCTTTTAGCATCTTTAGGGCTTGTTTTGATGCCCAATGCAGATATGTTTACCGCCTTTATGCCCGCTCTTTGGGTGGGTGCCGGAATGCTCATGGTCATGGATGCATCCTTTAACGTGGCCATGGAACCCTTTAGGGCCTTGATCGCGGATATTCTACCCGCGGACCAACGCACCTTGGGTTATGGTCTACAGACCGTACTCATCGGGATTGGGGCCGTTGTGGGTTCATGGCTTCCTTATGTGTTGACCAATTGGGTCGGACTGGACAATACCGCAGGAGCTGGGGAAGTACCTTTCAACCTTTTACTATCATTTATCATAGGTGCCGTGGTGCTCATTACCAGCGTATTGGTGACGGTGTTCACCACCAAAGAGTACACCCCTGAAGAAATGGCCCAGTTACTTCAATCGGAAGGGCCAGGCACCATTGACGAAGCTCCGGGAAAACTAAGTGATATTTTTACGGATTTCAGGAAAATGCCCCGTACCATGCGGCAATTAAGCTGGGTGCAGTTTTTTTCCTGGTTTGGGCTTTTTGGACTATGGGTCTTTGCACTTCCTGCCATTGCTCAACATATTTATGGTCTGGACCCCAACGACAACCAGAGTACAGCATTTCAAAATGCCGGGGACTGGTTGGGCATCCTCTTTGGAATCTACAATGGAATTTCTGCCATTTTTGCCTTCTTCCTGCCTGCCATCGCCAAAAAAGTGGGGCGGAAGAAAACACATGCCATTTCTCTTATTATTGGAGCACTCGGATTTTTGTCCATTTATATTATGCCCGATGAAAATTGGCTCATCCTATCCATGGTAGGTATCGGGGTGGCCTGGGCCAGTATTCTCGCCATGCCCTATGCCATTCTCGCGGGATCCATTCCACCCCAAAAAATGGGTGTTTATATGGGTATCTTCAATTTTTTCATTGTGATTCCACAGATTGTCAATGCATTGATCGGAGGTCCCATGGTGAGACATCTATATAATGAACAACCCATTTATGCGCTGATGACGAGCGGGATTTCCTTTCTGGTAGCTGCTTTGTTAGTCTCACGGGTGGATGACAAGGATGACCAAATCGTATCCATTTAACGGAAACATCGACTCTACTTTTTACTTATAATCCAAAGAAAACCATTCCATTTTTCAACTTTGAAAATGGTCCAAAAAAAATCAACATAGATGAAAAATATCATTTCGTTATTCATTCTGATGACTTTTGCCTTCGGCATTGGCCAAGTGCAACGTGTGGAACCTCCTTATTGGTGGACCGGCATGAAGAACACCGAACTCCAATTGTTGGTACATGGAAACCAAATCAGTGAACTCCAACCTGAATTCTTGCCCAATATCCCCATCAAAAAAATTGAGAAAACGGAGAACCCAAACTACCTGTTCATTACGGTGGATACCAAGAGCGTACAACCGGGTACCATCAAAATAAAATTTAAAAAAGGACGACGAACCATTTCTTCGGTAGACTACCGATTCTTGGAGCGAAGGGAAGGCTCGGCCAACCGAAAAGGTTTTGACTCCTCGGATGTAATCTATCTTTTGATGCCCGACCGATTTGCCAATGGTGACACGTCAAATGACAGTCATCCCAAAACCATTGAAATGGCCGATCGGAGCCAACAAGGCGGTAGGCACGGAGGAGACATACAAGGAATTATTGACCATCTGGATTACATTGATGAGCTTGGAGCCACAACCTTATGGAGCACTCCTTTGACCCTCGACAATGAAAAGACCTATTCCTATCACGGATATGCCTGTAGTGACCTCTACCAAATGGACCCCCGTTATGGCAGCAATGAGGATTTTGCTCGGTTGACCGAGGCATTGCACCAACGGGGCATGAAACACATTATGGACTACGTGCCCAATCATTGGGGCCTTAGCAATTGGTTGATACAGGACTTACCTGCCCAAGATTGGTTGCATTATTGGGAAGGCGGTGAAAACGGTTTTAAGAGGAGTAATTACATCCAAACCACCCAACTGGATCCCAATGCCTCGAAATATGATGCCAAAGGATGTATGGATGGATGGTTCGACTACACCATGCCCGATATGAACGAAAGCAATCCCATGGTCATCAATTATTTGGTGCAAAATACCATTTGGTGGATCGAAAGTGCCAATTTGGACGGCATGCGGGTAGACACCTATCCCTACAACGACAAAGTAGGGATTACCGAATGGGTGACCCGGGTAATGGAGGAGTATCCCAATCTGAACATTGTGGGCGAGGTTTTTATGCACGAAACGGCCCATATCGCGTTTTGGCAAAAAGACAGTAAGATCGGTGCCATCCAAGGGTTCAATTCCAACTTACCTTCGGTGATGGATTTTCCCCTTCACGATATTTTTCCCCAAGTCTTTAACCAATCGGAACAAAACTGGGGAGATGGCCTCTTCAAGGTTTATGATCACTTGACACAGGATTTTCTCTATCCCAACATCAACAACCTATTGATCATGATGGGCAACCATGATGTGAACAGAATCAACCAGGCATTTGATGGGGATGTGAACAAATACAAGTTAGCGATTACTTTGTTAGCCACTTTAAGGGGCATTCCCCAAATCTATTATGGAGACGAAATTGGGATGCTAGGTGAAAAAAGTAAGGGCGATGGGGATATCCGAAGAGATTTTCCTGGCGGATGGCCTAGCGACCCACAAAATGCATTCTTGGAATCCGGAAGAACCGATGGGCAAAAGGCGTATTTCGATTATACCAAAAAACTATTGAACTGGCGAAAAACCAAATCGGTGATCCACAAAGGAAAGACCTTGCACTTTTCCCCAATGGACAATGTGTATGTCTACTTTAGGTATTTTCCCGAAAATCCGAACGATGCGGTCATGGTGGTATTGAACAATTCCCTAAAAGACCAGCAAATCGACCTGGCAAGGTTCACCGAAGGCATCCAAAATCATCAAAGCGGTACGAACGTGATTACAGGTCAGGACATCGGATTGGACAAGTCATTGGAAATCAAGTCGAAATCTAGCTTAGTCCTTGATTTAAATTAATGCAATCCCGTTTCTTTTAGGTGTTTCCTTAAAAAATAACACGGTGATTTTATCTAAAAAGCAAGGGAACAGGACCATCTTTTAGAGGTTTCGCTGTAATTTCACCCTAACTATAAAAAATATATCATGAAACGAGCACTACTTTGCATCCTACTATTTCAACTTGTAGCATGCACCGAACTCCAACAGGTTGTGAATCAATTACCCCAGGGAACAACAGGAATTGGCAACGCAGAAATTGCCCAAGGATTACGTGAAGCCTTGAACATGGGTATTGAAAAACAGGTGAATATACTGGCCCTTGAAAACGGTTTTTTCAAAAATGAGCTGGTGAAGATCCTGTTGCCGGAAGAACTTCAAAAGGTTGATAAAACCTTGAGGGACATTGGATTGTCCAGCCTGGCTGACGAAGGTCTAAAAATCATCAATAGGGCAGCCGAAGATGCCGTAGGTGAGGCCACCCCCATATTTGTGGAAGCAGTGAAGGGCATCACCTTTAACGATGCCAAACAAATTTTGTTGGGCAATGACAACGCCGCCACGCAGTACCTGCAACAGGCCACCAAGACCCAGTTGTACAATAAATTCAACCCAATCATCAAGAATTCGTTCCAAAAAGTAGGTGCGGACAAAATTTGGAGCAATATCATCACCAAATACAACAACCTGCCCCTCACCAACGACGTGAACCCCGATTTAACCGATTATACCACCAACGAAGCCTTGGCCGGAGTGTATACCATGATCGCCGTGGAAGAGAAGGAAATTAGGACAAAGGTTTCGTCCAGGACAACAGATTTGTTAAAAAAGGTGTTTGCTTTGCAAGATTAATTATAATTTTTTTTGAATAACGCAATAAGTCAAAAATATCTCCGTTATAAACTCAATAAAATGAAATAATTATAACAAAATCCTAAAGTTAAGTTAACCTTGACGTGAAGGTTTAAAGAGAATTTTGTAACAAGTTATCTGAGTTAGCATTT
This sequence comes from Flagellimonas aequoris, assembly GCF_003584165.1. Classification (GTDB taxonomy): domain Bacteria; phylum Bacteroidota; class Bacteroidia; order Flavobacteriales; family Flavobacteriaceae; genus Flagellimonas; species Flagellimonas aequoris. Next base: position 225,564 of record NZ_QXFJ01000027.1, read on the forward strand.
TTTTGAGTTAGTTAGTTTAAAAGCCAGTGTTCTCGCACTGGCTTTTTTTTGTTTACTTCCTTTTGTAAAGGCCATCAAAAGCTGTTGAAACCAACGTTTCCCCTTGGAGCACCTCCCATAATTGTCGCACACTCCCATCCTCAAGTTTTGTCCAAGTAATGCGGTTTCTGTACTTTTTACCATCTTCCTTGATAAATTCATCCGAGGTCAAAATCATTTGATTTTCAACCCTGTTTCCTTTCAGTTTCAGGATAGCCCCCGCATTGTCCACCCATAATTGTTCCCACTGCCCTGTACTGGCATTGTAAAAATTCATGCTTGTCCCTGTATATCCGGCTTGGGCACTGGTCCAATTCTCACGAATCACACAACCATCCTCCTCCCTGCTGATCACACTGCTGCCTGCAGGTTTGCCGTTATTGTAATTGGTAACCTCCCATTCCCCAATCCAAAAGTCAAAAGCCTTATGATTTTCCGAACAGCAGTTACAAGAACCATTGTTTTGGGCGTTCACAAGTATCGACAGAAATAGTATAATCGGTAGTGCTAGTTTTTTCATGTTTTCAATTTTCCGACATTCTACGTTATAATTAAAGGTAAGTTAATTTTATCCTAAGCCATTGTAAGAATAAGTTCCGTTTTTACCCTGATTCGTTAAATTTTAGATAAAAGACCTGATTTCTAGTCGTATACCCCACTAGATCATAATCCATGGGCAGCATTTCAACGTATCTTTGATATTAACAAATCTTGGAAATCATGAACAATCAATATTGCAGAGTCGGAACAGTGACCCCGATCACCAGTGGAAGTGAAGCTATTTCCGTTTTGGAGGTCATGTACTCTAATTTTATCGAGAAAGCTTCGGATGTTGCCCACGTAGATACACGTTTGGGTGAATTCTTCAAGAGAAAAGCCCAAGGAATTAAAAAAGTATTGGAAAGCCTATCCTAAGATTGGATATAAATTTCAAGCTCGTGTTCCATTTCCTTTTGGATTTCTTCAGCCTTAGCAGCAGCTATTTCCGCAAAATCGCTTTCCTTGGAGGCGTACAATATGCCGCGCGAAGAATTGACCAACAATCCAATGTTTTTGGTCATGCCGTATTGGCACACGTCCTGCAAACTGCCCCCTTGCGCGCCTACTCCAGGCACCAATAAGAAACTTTCGGGTACAATTTCCCTGATTTCCTGCAAATAAGTGGCCTTGGTTGCCCCTACCACATACATCAACCGTTCTGAACCCTTATAGGTTTTAGAAGTTTTCAAAACCTGCTTGTACAGTTCTTCCCCTTCCAATTTTTTGGTTTGAAAGTCAAAGGCGCCTTCATTCGATGTCAATGCCAATAAAATGGTATGCCTATCCTCAAATTCCAAAAAAGGTTCCACCGAATCCTTGCCCATATAAGGCGCAATGGTAATGGAATCAAAATCCATGGTTTCAAAAAAGGCCTTGGCATATCGTGTGGAAGTGTTCCCGATATCGCCCCGCTTGGCATCTGCAATGGTGAACATTTCAGGATAATTGGCATTCAAATACGCCATGGTACGTTCCAACGATTTCCACCCCGGTAAACCATACGCCTCATAAAAAGCAATATTGGGTTTATAGGCCACGCAGTAGGAATGGGTAGCATCTATAATCGCCTTGTTGAATTCAAAAATGGGATCCTCTTCTTTAAGGAGATGCTCTGGAATCTTTTCCAAATCCGTATCAAGGCCTACACAGAGAAAGGATTTCTTTTTACGGATCTGCGAAATGAGGTGTTCTATTTTCATTTAAAGTGGTTCTCGACTGTGCTCTAACGGACCATTGTAATCACACGAAGCTTAGAAAATTTCCGAAGCTTCTTTTAGTTTTTCGGTATTGTCGACCAACATGAGTTCGTCGATGATTTTCTGGATATCCCCGTTCATGATGTTCTGCAAATCATACAGGGTCAATCCGATCCTATGGTCGGTTACCCTTCCCTGGGGATAGTTATAGGTGCGGATCTTGGCCGAACGGTCACCACTGCTCACCTGAGAATTTCGCTTTGCGGCATCCTCAGCCTGTTTTTTGGCCAACTCCATATCGTACAATCTGGCCCGTAATACCCTAAAGGCCTTATCCTTGTTCTTGTGTTGCGATTTTTCGTCTTGACACTGCGCCACAATCCCCGTGGGAACGTGGGTCAACCGCACTGCGGAATAGGTGGTATTCACTGACTGGCCACCAGGTCCCGAAGAACAGAAATAATCGATTCGTACATCCTTGGGGTCTATCTGCACGTCAAATTCCTCCGCTTCGGGAATCACCATGACGGTCGCGGCACTGGTATGCACCCTACCTTGGGTCTCCGTTTGGGGAACACGCTGTACACGGTGCACCCCGGCCTCAAATTTCAGGGTACCGTACACATCCTCTCCAGAGACTTCAAAATGGATTTCCTTATACCCGCCACTGGTTCCTTCGTTCAAGTCGATGACATTGGTTCGCCATCCCTTGGATTCACAATATTTGGTGTACATACGGAAAAGGTCCCCGGCAAAAATACTGGCCTCGTCCCCACCGGTTCCGGCACGGATCTCCATCACTACATCCTTGGCATCTTCTGGATCTTTGGGGATCAATAAAAATTTGATTTCATCCTCCAATTTGGGCAAGGCACTTTTGGCCTCGTCCATTTGCATTTTGGCCATCTCCACCATTTCCGCATCACTGCCATCGGCAATGATTTCCTCTGCTTCCTGAATGTTGTTGGTGAGGGCTATATATTCATCACGTTTATCGGCAAGGACCTTAAGGTCCTTATATTCCTTGTTCAACTTGATGTATCGTTGCTGATCGGCAATCACATCGGGTTGAATGATCAAATCGGAAACCTCGTCAAAACGTTGCTTTACGATATTCAGTTTGTCTAGCATAAACCTGTCCTCCTTAAGACTGCGAATTTACGATTTTTTAGTTGGATTGTTTTCCAAGAAAATTTGATCAGTTCCCTACGAAAGTGGTCCCCAAAGTAATGATGAAAGCATTGAGGCCATCACTGCGATCGTACTGGCTAAAACGCAGGTCAATGGTCTTCAGGCCAAAATTGAGTAAGCGTGCCGAGGTAAAAATATCCCGGTATTGTACCCCCATGCCGTATTGATGGGCACTGTAATCGGAAAGGTCATAATCCGAAGTGTAGAAGGAATAGGAAGAAAGCGCAACTTCCTTGGGATAAAAATAATCGGCCGCTGTTTGGGTATAATAGCGATAGGTTGGGTATAACGTAAACTTATCGGTCACTTTGAACGGTACCTCCAAACTTGCGGTATGGGAGGTAATCCCCCAATCATCCCAATAAAACCGATAGTAGGACCGCAATACGATCAAATCGTTCAGATAATAGTTCAATCGACCTCCAACAGGAACCTTCAATCGGCTATCCGGCAATTGCTCTATGTTGTCCGCCAACTGAAAATCATCAATATAAAAATCCTCAAAATCAGCAAAATAAACCCTTTGGAAGGGTGTGCTCAGCAATCCGTTCTGGGACACCAAGTCCAAAAACAGGGCTCCTTGAAGTTTTTCCGTCAATATTTGGGAAAAGCTTAAAGACAAGGAATAGGAGTTTCTCGTTTCCTTATCAAACTCAGAAAAAATAGGGCTGTATGTTCCATTTCCCATGATGCGATTATCGAAAAACCCTTCACGGAGTTCAATGGGATAAACGGGATTCCATTTATCCAAAAACACCTTGCCACTCAAGGTGATTTCGGTATTCTTTTCATTGAACAGTTTGGTATAGCTGCCCCCAAAACCTATAGAAAAATAATCGTATTCGGAGGACAGATAGGCATTGGCGCTCCAAATGGAGTTCCTGTCTTCTGAACTATGCGAATAACTTGGGTTGATATAAGCCAACAAATCTTTTCTGGATTCCCCTGAAGAAGCATCGAAGGGGGTCACATTGATTCCACCATCCAAGGGATTGATGTTACTGGATGAAGCGGAAGTATAGGCCGAAAGCCCCACATCCACGGTCAGCACATCGTTCTCGTTCATGGGCATGCGCAACACAATGGTAGAGGTGGCATCCGTCAATTCTTCGGTACCTTCCCCGCCCGTAACAGCGGCATGTTTTCCATCTTGGTTGTAATAGCTGAACAATACATCGACCTCACTGGTCTCCAACACTCGCTTTTGGTAAGAAGTATCATCCTGCTGGGCAAAAACCATTGGACCCAACATCACAAAAGCAACTAAAATGATTATTCTGATAAGGCGGCTTGGTTGGATCATTGAAGGTTTGTTTTGCATGCTTACTTAAGGTTAGTTACAGCCACAACCACCACCAGTCTTACCGCCATTGGCACCAGAGGACGCCTCCCTGTAAATGTGGAAATTGGTCTCGAAACGTTCATTGGTCCGTGCCCCCAATTGCATTTCCACATCGTTCAGATAGACCTTGTCATATTCACGAACGGCGACGCAAGAGCTTGAAAAAATCAAGAGGAGCAGTAAAAATAGAGGTTTTCGCATGTGGTAAATTTACGGATTCACATCGAACATGATACCAGAACTCTTATGGATTTTGTTATCTGAGTCCACCACAACGGCCTCTACTCCATCAATTTGGTTGATCATGTGCAGACCAACATCCTTTCCCATGATGAAAACGGCAGTAGCTAACGCATCACAAAGTTCCGCCTGTTTGGCAAAAATGGAAACACTGCTGATTCCCGTAGTGGGATAACCGGTTCTGGGATCGATGATATGGGAATATTTTTTACCGTTCAAGGTCACGAACTTTTCATAGTTGCCCGAGGTTGCCACGGATGATTCTATAATCGGCAACCAACTGAACACTTTATCCTTGCTCAAGGGATTGGCAATGCCCACCAGCCATTTTTCACCGGTAACCTTGGTTCCCCATGTGGTCAAATCCCCGGAAGCGTTGATAATGCCACCCTTCACATCCTTGGAAACCAAAAGTTCCTTGGCACGGTCTGCCGCATATCCTTTTCCAATGGCACCAAAGCCAATCCGCATGCCGGGTTCGGGCAAAAACACCGTTTCCTTTTCAGGGTCGAGAACAATTTTTTGATATCCGATCTTGGTAATGGACTTTTGGACATCCTCTTTGGATGGAAGGCTTGTCATGGTCCCATCAAACTTCCAAATGTTGTCCATGGAAGCATAAGTGATATCGAAAGCGCCGTCGGTAATATCCGAAATCTTTATAGCGCGTTCTATCAATCCAAAAAGCTCAGGACTTACCTTGACGGGTTTTATGCCTGCATTTTGATTGATCAGGGATGTTTCCGAATCCTTGTCCCATGAAGAAATGATTTTTTCAATACGTTCAATTTCCGAAACGGCCAGATCAATATTGATATACCCTATTTCCTCGTTGGGGGCCACCACGGTAATCTCGAATCGGGTGCCCATCAACTTTAAGACCTTCCTTACGGTTACATCCTTTTGCAGCATCTGCCCTTGGGACAGCATACAGAAGAGGCTGAACAAAAGAGCAAATCGCTTTTTCATTTTATGAACTTATTGAGGGTCGCAATATATTTTTCAGGGGTGGAACGGGCCACAAAACCTGTTTCTCCCAATACTTTTTCATTTTTATCCAAAACCACCACTAAGGGAAAATAACCCTTCGGGTTATACTTCTCTATCAAGCTTTTATTAGCATTCAACAAAGGTTCTGGAAGCTGGTTCTGTTTCTTTCTTGGAAAGTCGGCATTGTATAGCACATAATGTTCCAAAGCATATGCTTTAAACTCATCACTATCGAAAATATGCTTCTTCAAACGGATACAGGGAGCGCACCAATCCGATCCGGAGAACACCAAAACAATGGGTTTATTCTCTTCGGTTGCTTTAGAAACGGCATCTGAAAAACTTGTTTGCCATTCCTGGGCGTGAAGTGCAGATGCAAAAACAAGTGAAAGTAGGATCAATATCTTTTTCATGGATTTGGGACTAAAAGGTTTACTCATAAATCCGAAGTATGGAACCGTTCAACTCTGTGTTGTACACTTTTATGGCCTTGGCGGGTGCGCTGTCCACTTGGTTCAAAGGTGTACCATCTTGATCAAATCGGGAACCATGCACATCACAATAAAATATACCGCCGCTTTGGTCCACAAACCGAACCTGATCATAGGATTCATGGCTGCAGACTTGGCTTGCGGCAATGAACTCACCTTCCAGGTTTTTGGCAATAACCACTAAATTTTTCAGGATAAAACCTCCATTATTGGCAAGGTTGGCTGCCTCGGCGGAATCAAGGTCTACCGTAAAGTCAATACCCGTAGGTTCTTCCACAATATTTCCGTTGACTTCGTCCTTGGAGCATCCTTGCAGACAGGGAAACGTTAGGGCGAATGCAGCACCAGCGCCTAAACTTCTTAAAAATTCCTTTCTTTCCATAGCGTGAGGTTTATAATATAAAACGCTATTTAAGGAAGATTCGTATGCTAATATTCAAACTTGCCGTACTCGCTTTGGATGGTCAATTTTTTGCTTTCGGAAGCTTCCACCCTACCAATGATCTGCGCATCCACACCAAAGCTTTTTGAGATGGAGATAATATCCTCAGCAACTTGCTCATTTACATAGATTTCCATACGATGCCCGCAGTTGAAGACTTGGTACATTTCCTTCCAATCGGTACCAGATTGTTCCTGTATCAATTTGAAGAGAGGAGGTATCGGGAACATATTGTCCTTGATGATATGGAACTGCTCAACAAAGTGCAAAATCTTGGTCTGGGCACCTCCACTGCAGTGTACCATTCCGTGGATATCATCCGAGGTATATTTTGATAGGATCTTTTTGATGATCGGGGCGTAAGTCCTTGTGGGTGACAACACTAATTTTCCTGCATCCAAAGGAGCATTGGGAACCGAATCCGTCAATTTTGTGTTTCCAGAATACACCAATTCCTCAGGAACCGAAGCATCGTAACTTTCGGGATATTTCTTCGCCAGATATTTTCCGAAAACATCATGGCGAGCCGACGTCAGACCATTGCTTCCCATACCGCCATTGTACCCACTTTCATAGGTCGCCTGGCCGTACGATGCCAATCCGACGATTACATCTCCTGCCTTAATATTGGCATTATCGATGACCTCCCTGCGTTTCATGCGCGCCGTAACGGTAGAATCCACAATAATGGTACGCACCAAATCCCCTACATCGGCTGTTTCACCTCCTGTGGAATGGATGGTAATGCCATGCTTGCCTAAGTCAGAAATCAATTCTTCGGTACCATTGATGATGGCAGAAATCACTTCCCCAGGAACCAAATTTTTATTTCTACCTATGGTAGAGGACAACATGATGTTGTCCGTAGCACCCACACAGATCAGATCATCCACATTCATGATAAGGGCATCTTGGGCAATCCCTTTCCAAACCGATATATCACCGGTCTCTTTCCAATACATATAGGCCAAGGAGGATTTTGTGCCTGCCCCGTCGGCATGCATGACCAAGCAATGGTCTTCACTTCCTGTGAGATAATCGGGCACTATTTTGCAGAAAGCCTTGGGAAAAAGACCTTTATCAATGTTCTTGATGGCATTGTGCACATCTTCCTTGGAGGCAGAAACACCTCGTTGCGCATATCTCTTACTGGAGTCGGACGACATAAATTAGGTTTGGGCAAAAATAACGGAAAGCCTTCAAATTATGGGTACGGAACCACTTCTTTTCAAGCAAAAACCTTTATTTTGAAAAGAGCATCTCCCTGTACTTGGTAAACGGCCAAAACTCGTCCGCAATCAATTTTTCCAAGGCATCGGATTGTTCCCGTATCGAATCAAAATAGGGTTTTACATTGTTGCAATAGGCCTGGGCCTTCTTGTTCCGCATGGACATACCATTGGCACGTCTTCTGGCATCCGTCATTTCATCGGTCAGTTTCTTGATCTCGACAATGTGTTCCCCAACCTGCTCTAAGATATTCAATTGGGTCTCGGCCACCTTTTTATGTGCGGCCCCATAAACTTCCCTGAGTCCGTTGATGTTTTCCAGCAAAATGTTCTGATATTTTACCGCAGCAGGGATAATGTGATTGTAGACCATTTCTCCCAAGACACGGCCCTCAATTTGAATATGGAAAATATAAGCTCCAAGTTCGACATCTTGATGTGCGGTAAGCTCCACCTCACTCATCACGTCCATCTCCTTAAAAAGGGCAACACTTTCTTTGTCCGTGATTACCTGCAAGGCTTCTGGAGTGTTTTTGTTGAAACTCAACTTACGACGCCTTGCTTCTTCCTGCCACTCAATACCATAACCATCCCCTTCAAACCGGATGCGCTTGGAAGTCTTGATATACTCGCGAAGCACATTAAAAACGGCCTCATCCTTCTTCAACTTTTTCTTGTCGATCAATGCATCAACCTCCTTTTTAAAGTCGGTCAACTGTTTGGCCACGATGGTGTTGAGAATGGTCATGGGTTTGGCGCAGTTCATCTTGGAACCCACCCCTCTCATCTCAAATTTATTCCCAGTGAAGGCAAAAGGTGAAGTACGGTTTCTATCCGTGTTGTCCAACAAGATTTCGGGAATCTTGCCCACCACATTCAACTTGAGCTCCGTTTTTTCCTCCGGGGACAGTTTTCCTTTGGAAACCCCTTCCAATTCATCGAGCACATCGTTGAGTTGCTTTCCTATAAAGATGGAAATGATGGGAGGAGGTGCCTCATTGGCCCCCAAACGGTGATCGTTACTGGCCGAAGCTATGGAGGCACGGAGCAATTCTTCATAGGTGTCCACCGCCTTGATAGTATTGACGAAAAAGGTCAAAAACTGAAGATTTTTCATGGGTGTGGTCCCAGGACTGAGCAGATTCACCCCAGTATCAGTAGCCAACGACCAGTTGTTGTGCTTGCCCGACCCATTGATACCCGCAAAAGGTTTTTCATGGAAAAGCACGGAGAAATTATGGCGGTCCGCAATTTCTTCCATCACATCCATCAATAATAAATTATGGTCTACGGAAAGGTTGGCCTCCTCGAACACCGGCGCCAACTCAAACTGATTGGGAGCCACTTCGTTATGTCGTGTTTTAACAGGTATGCCCAATTTGGTGCATTCCTTTTCCAAATCGCTCATAAAGCTCAAGACCCTTGGGGGGATCACTCCAAAATAGTGATCGTCCAATTGTTGTCCCTTGGCAGAAAAACTTCCCACCAAAGTCCTACCCGTTGTAGCAAGGTCCAAACGGGATTTGGCCAAGGCCTTGTCAATCAAAAAATATTCCTGCTCCCACCCTAGGGTAGCATGTACCTTTCTTACATTCTTGTCAAAATATTGTGCCACACCCGTCGCCGCCTGGTCAATGGCATGCAATGCCCTTAATAATGGGGCCTTGTTGTCCAATGCTTCCCCGGTATAGGCCACAAAAATGGTTGGGATGCAAAGGGTTGTCTTATATATAAATGCCGGTGATGTTGGGTCCCAAGCAGTATAGCCGCGGGCCTCAAAAGTGTTTCGGATACCACCACTGGGAAAACTGGAAGCATCAGGTTCCTGTTGTACCAATTGAGCGCCTCCGAACTTTTCCATGGCTCGCCCATTGGGCAGAATATCAAAGAAAGCATCGTGTTTTTCGGCTGTGGCCCCTGTTAACGGTTGAAACCAGTGGGTATAGTGGGTAGCTCCCATGGACAGGGCCCATGCCTTCATTCCCTCGGCCACTTGATCGGCAATTTTTCTATCTATCTTATTGCCTTGGAAAATGGCGGATTTTACATTATCAAAAGCATCCCTCGTCAAAAACTGGAGCATTTTTTCTTCATTAAAAACATTCTTTCCAAACAACTCGGATCTTTTACCCGTTTCGCTAATGGAGGTATGCTCCCTCTTTCGGCTCTCTTCCAAAGCTTGAAATCTGATCTTCGGCATTTTTAAATTATTTAAACTTCAAATCTACAATTAACAATTTAATAATATTAGGGGTAAAATTTACTTTTTTTTCACTCATCCCCGCTTAAAACAGGGGTAATATAAATAATAAAGAGAAGTTTGTGATTTTACCCCCTTAAAACATTGATAATTAAATGAAAAATTTATTTTTGTGCTTCATTACTTTGAGAACAATTAACTACCAGAATTATGAGCAAATCAAAATTAGAGTATATCTGGTTGGACGGTTACACACCTACCGCCAACATGAGGAGCAAAACTAAGATCGAAGATAACTTCAGCGGAAAGTTGGAGGACTGTCCTGTATGGTCTTTCGACGGAAGTTCTACTGAACAAGCCGAAGGAGGCTCTTCAGATTGCTTACTTAAGCCTGTTGCCATTTTCCCAGATCCAGGAAGGATCAATGGTTACTTGGTGATCGCAGAGGTGTTGAACCCGGATGGTACCCCACACGAAACCAATTCAAGAGCTACTATCGATGATGAGAATGATGATTTCTGGTTCGGATTTGAACAGGAGTACTTCATCATGGACACCAGAACCCAGTTACCACTTGGTTTCCCAATAAACGGCTATCCTGGTCCCCAAGGCATGTACTATTGCTCTGTAGGTGGTAAAAACACCCATGGTAGGGAATTGGTGGAGCGCCATGCAGACTTGTGCCTTGAGGCAGGTATCAATTTTGAAGGTATCAACCAAGAGGTTGCATGTGGACAATGGGAATTCCAGATTTTTGCCAAAGGAGGCAAAACTGCCGGTGACCAAGTTTGGGCCGCCCGTTACCTATTGGACCGATTGACAGAAGATTATGGTTACTATATTGAATACCACCCAAAACCCATCAAAGGGGACTGGAACGGTTCCGGTATGCACGCCAACTTCTCCAACAGTACTTTGAGAACTTGTGGTTCCAAAGAAACCTATGAGAAAATTTGTGAAGCCTTCAGGCCTGTAACTGCCGAGCACATTGCCGTATATGGAGAGTTTAACGACCAACGTTTGACCGGTAAGCATGAGACTGCATCCATCCACGACTTCAGCTATGGGGTTTCCGACAGGGGTGCTTCCATTAGGATTCCGATCATGACCGTTGAGAAAGGATGGAAAGGATGGTTGGAAGATAGAAGACCTGCTTCCAACGCGGATCCATACAAAGTTGCGGCCCGTATCATTAAAACGGTAAAATCCGCCAAGGTATAAGAAGTTTATAAATTAGTTGTTGATTATAGATGGAAACCGTCCCGCTCAATGGGGCGGTTTTTATTTTAGGGTCATATAGACGAAGATGGCATAAAAGGCCAAAAGCACCAATCCATCACGCCAACCCAATCGCAGCCCCTTTGGAAAGAACACCAAAGGCAGGATCAAGAAGGAAATGCCGAGCATCCAAAAAATATCGCTGGAAAGCAGGCCATGATCCATTACGGTTATTGGTGTTATGATGGAGGTTATTCCCAAAACCGCCAACAGGTTGAAGATGTTCGACCCAATCAAGTTACCTAACGAAATGGCCTTTTCCTTTTTCAGTACGGCAATGACGGATGCGGCCAACTCCGGGATACTCGTACCTACAGAAACCACCGTGATACCGATCACACGATCACTTACCCCAAAAGTGCTGGCCATGCCAACCGCCCCATTGATAAGCAATTCGGAACCTCCCCATAGCGCAGTACCGCCAACTCCCAAAAACAATACTATTTTATATAAGGGCAGGAGTACGTCATCTTCCGGCATTTCATCAACAACGGCCGTTTTTTGAAACCTGAGCAGATACACTAAGAAGATAAAAAGGAAAGCGACCAGGATCATCCCTTCATAGCGCTGTAGAATACCATCAAAATAGATAAAGCCACAGAAAAGCAACGAAGCAATCATCATTACAGGCCAGTCGGTGGTATAAAAACTCTTTCGAACATCGATACTACCCATGATGACCGTTATCGCCAGTACAAGTCCCAAATTGGCAATATTGGAACCTACCACATTGCCCAGTGCCAAATCGGGAAAACCTTCCAGGGCTGCTTTGACGCTCACAATAAGCTCGGGAGCTGAAGTGGCAAAGGAAACCACCGTCATCCCGATCACAATTTTTGGTATTGACAGTCGAAGTGACAGTGCTACCGCAGCCTTCAACAACCAGTTACCTCCAAAAATGAGTAGGACAAGACCCAGGACAATGAAAAGCAGATTTCCCAAAGAGTAGAATTTAGTGTAAAGATAACAGAAGATTTACTCTTCAAAGAAGGTTCTTCAAAATTCAAGAACTAAAAAAACAGTTAATAAACTACAAAAATAGTTGTTTAACTATTCAATTAGTATTATGTTTGGATCAACAATTTATCCATCATGCAGAAATTGACCAATAAGGAGGAGGAAGTCATGAAAATTCTTTGGAAGCTGAAAAAGGCCTTCGTCAAAGAAATCCTCGAAGAGATAGAAGGTGACAAGCCCCACTACAATACCTTATCGACCATTGTAAGGAACCTTCAGGAAAAAGGCTTTGTGGACCATGAAGCCTTTGGGAACACCCATCGCTACTTTCCCACCGTAAGCAAGGAGAACTATAGGAAAAAGTACGTGAACGCTGCCATTGCCGATTACTATGACGATTCCTATAAAAGTCTGGTATCCTACTTTGCCAATGAGGAAAAAATTTCAGTGGATGAGCTCAAGGAAATAATCGACCTAATCGAAAAGAAAAAATAATGGAATCCATAGTATCTTATTTTGCTCAATCAGCCTTGATATCCGGTGGTTTCCTTGCCGTCTATCATCTGTTCCTGAAACGTGACACCTTTTTTACGGAAAACAGGGTATTCCTATTATCCGGCTTGGTCCTCTCATTGACATTTCCCCTAATCAAGATCCAAAGGACCATTGTTACGTCCAAACCTTTTCTGATCAATACCGCGGGCACCTCAACCAGAGTCCATACCGTCACCGATACAGGGTCATGGTTTACTCTGGAAAACATATTGTTGACCATTTATGTTCTGGTGTGTACCATTATGTTGGTGCGGTTTATTCTTCAATTGGGTTCTTTGAAAAAATTGGCCGCAAATGCCAAAACCTGGAAAGAACGCCCTTTTTTACACGTGGAGACCGAGAAAAAAATCTCGCCCTTTTCCTTTTTCAATTATATTTTCTACAATCCGAGTCTTTTTAGCCCAACGGAACTGAACACCGTTTTGGCCCATGAGAAGGTACATGCCAGACAGTACCATACCTTGGATATTCTCCTACTGGAAATCCTAAGGATCCTCTTTTGGTTCAACCCTGTACTTTGGTTATACAAACCGGCCATCAAACAGAACTTGGAGTTCTTGGCGGATAGAAGTGCCATACAAATTGCGGAGGACAAGAAAAATTATCAATACCTCATGCTCAGACAAGTTGTTGAAAATCAAAATTTCAGACTTACAAATTCATTCTATAATTCATTAATCAAAAAACGAATAGTCATGTTAAATCAAAATCAGTCCAAAAGAATCAGTGTCTTTAAAACCTTATTGGTAATTCCTTTATTGGGACTGTTCTTGGTCAGTTTCAGTGTCGAAAATGTATATCGGTATACCAATGAGGACAGTATCGATAGTATCATGGACGACAAATCCGTGGAACTCACCATAAACAAGGATACCTCTAATGATGAGTTGGACAAAATCAAAAAAGACCTGGCCAAAGACGGTATCGACTTTAGCTATACCACAGTACGAAATGATGCTAAAGAGATTATTGATATTTCCCTAAACCTAAGTGGAAAAAATTCCAAGGGCGCCAAATTTAGTGGCAACTACAACTCTAATTCCGATGGCCCCATAGATCCCATAATGGTTCTATATGATGACGAAGCCAATTTGGTATCCTTTGGCAACACTGCACATAAAACCATCAAAATCCATAAAATGGATGGAGACAAAATCCATTGGAGCTCAGACGACAAGACTGAAGTCATCATCCGAAAAGACAATGCCAAAAAAAAGGTGATTGTTAATGGCAAGGAACTTTCCGATGATGAAATGGAAGAAATGGAAATTGAAAATGGGACATCGATATTCATCACTTCCGATGATGACGATGAAGTATCCAAAAAAATCAAGGTAAAGCGCATGAAGAAAGACGGGGGTCATATTATGATCATGAAAGATTCTGATGACGATGAGGACATTGAGGTCATTGGTGGTAAGTCCAGCTTCTTTTTTATTGACAATGATGGCGGAGATGAACCCCTTTATTATATTGATGGAAAAAAAGTAAAATCTGAAGACGTTAAAAAAATATCACCCGATACCATTGAGAGCATCAACGTCCTTAAAGGTGACAAAGCCATAGAAAAATACGGTAAAAAAGCCAAGGACGGTGTCATTGAGATAACGACCAAAAAAGGCAACTAAACTCGATTTATACAACCCAAAATTAGCGGAAGAACCGTCAGAAATCTGACGGTTTTTTTGGCTCTCAAAAAAACGAAAATGCCAGAAAGGGCCCATTTTTAAACGAAACGCCCCTAGGTTTTTGAAACGACCCCTAAAACACCCCTACAAATGTGTCATTTTATAATATAAAATGTTATTTAACATTACATTTTATAACTTTTTTCAAGACACTGTATTACTCTCGTAGGAGTCAAGCATTTTTTTAACTACAATCTTGTATGCAATTGTATAGATTCTTCCCTAAATGTTTGGAGGCATGACTTTTATCATTATATCTTCAAAAAATATAACCGGTTTATAGTTGTTTTTTTAACCTTTAAATCAATCAAACCATGATCGCAATTGTCAAGTTTTTTGTTATGATCCTTATCCAAATCATAGCTATCATATTCATTTAAACCTCCCTATATATGTCAAGCTTTGGGCCAACCTTTTTTTGGATTATCGGAACCGGCGGACGGTGTTTGAAACCATTCTGATCATCCTAACTATATTTGTAGTCTAGTTTAGATTCCATGCTGTACAAAACACTGGCCAAGATCAATAAGGCAATACTGCCCTCCTATTCCAAAAAGGGGTTGGACCTTTCCAAAGCGACCAAATTCCAATTGGCCATCATTGGATGGCGCTATTTTGTGACCACAAAGGCCTTGGATGAAAATTAATACTGAAGTAGGGCCTTAATCGGATAACCGTTCAGCTTATCGGCCCCGTTCAAAAAGGTAAGTTCTATCAAAAAATTACACTGGACGACTTCACCACCCAATTTTTCCACCAATTTACATACGGCGCTTGCCGTACCACCGGTAGCCAAGACATCGTCATGGACAAGTACCTTTTCCCCTTTTAGAATGGCATCGGTATGCATCTCGAGGGTATCTTCGCCATATTCTAGGGCATAGGATTCCGATAAGGTCTTAAAAGGAAGTTTACCCGACTTGCGCACAGGGACAAAACCCGCACCCAATCTTGAAGCCAAAAGAGGTGCGAAAATAAACCCCCTACTATCCACACCGACCACTTTATCAATTTGCATGTTCGATGTAAAACCCAGCAAGGCATCGCTAGCTTTTTGGAACACTTTTGGGTCTTTAAGGAGCGGTGTAATATCCTTAAAAACAACTCCTGGCTTTGGAAAGTCTTCTATATCACGAATGTAGGTGGAAAAATCCATTATTTTGTGTGCTAAGGTTTTGTGATAAAGTTAAAAAGAAATATATTTGCAGCCCATTAAAAAGGCCTCGTGGCGCAACTGAATAGCGCATCTGATTACGGCTCAGAAGGTTGCAGGTTTGAATCCTGCCGAGGTCACTAAACGGGATTTTTCACAAATCGAGTGGAAATTCCCGTTTTTTATTACCTTCAAATTACCTGAAAACGAACTGATTACGCCAAAAATTTCATTGACCCGAAAAGTTTGAACTGCTTTGTTTTTGAAGTCATACTCAATCCCGTCGGGGAACACCATATATTGTATGGCCCTTTTTGTTTCCAAATCCCCTAACTTCCATAAATACGGTAAGTTACAAGCGTAATCGAGTGCCATTATTACTGATTTTTTGAGGTTTGAACTATTTATCCCGCCATTCTCCAATTTCATCTCCAATTCCCTTTGTTTAGCTTTTAGTTCAGGCATAAAAAGATCATATTGGGACTTTGTGATTTCGTTCAGCAAAACGAATCTTCTTTCCAATGTATTTATCTGCTCTCCGATTTGAGCAAGTTCTTTGGTCAATCGTTTTTGGTCGTTAAGTGCTTCTTGATTGTTGGCCAACAAGGTATCGTGTATGATATCGGTCAAAGGTTCGATATACTTTTTATTGGCTATGGTATACCTGTTCAAAACATTGATAAACTCTTCATGGAGCTTTTTTGCACTTCTGCTTTCCCTGCTTCCCTTACGTCTGTTCTTGTAATAATATAGCCCCTTTTTCTTCACAATAAACCCAGTATAAGGTGTCCCACAAACCGAAGATCTGACAAACTGTTTTAATGGCAGATTTTCATCGTCGTACGAATATTTCTTGGGTGCATCTCCCTCGTGAAGTAAATTATGGATCTTTAAAAAGATTTCTTTCGATATCAGGGCCTCGTGTTTTCCCTGAATCACTTCTCCAGGAATTAGGCTATTGACAATAAGTCCACAATAGAATGGATTTCTAAAAAGATCGGTCAATTTTTTTGCATGTATGTCCAGGCCCTTTTCTTTGAGCCGTTTTGCAATCTCGACATGGGACATATTGGCATTGGCCTTCCATAAAAAAGCTTGCTTCAACAATTTTCCTTCATCGGTAATTACGAAATTCGGGACCTTTCCTTTCCCAGGATTTGTATTGGTATATCCAAATGGGTAGGCTCCCGTCCAATGCCCCCTTCGCAGCTTCTCCCGCATTCCCGTAATGGATTTGTCCCTACGGACCTGATTGTCAAAGTGGGAGAACATATGGTATAGGTTTTCTTGAAAGGTCCCAGCACTCGTGGTTACATCGATTTCCTGGGTGGCCGAAATAACGGCCACTCCCTGCTTTTTTAACTGCTCGCTGATATAGGCACCGTTCGCGCCCGTACGTGAAAACCTATCGTAGGAATAGACAATGATATAGCCAATGTTCTTTCTCCTTTTGACATATTTCAACATCCTTTGAAATTCCCTACGTTCATCGCTCTTTGCAGATTCATAGGTTCCCCCGAAATATTCCAGAACTTCCAATTCCTTTCGAAGTGCATACTCCTGGCAATATTTAAGTTGTGTGCTGAGACTGGCATTTTTGTCAAATTGCTCTTTACTGGAAACACGGGTGTAGATAACGGCCGTATTATTTTTCCCTATAATCCTTCCCTTTTCCCTTTTGGCAAATTGACTGAATACCTCTAAGTTCATATGTTCCCTTTTTGGACATGGCGGCAAACTATGTTGGCGAGTTCCCTGAGTTGCTCCAAGATTTTTTCCGCTTCTTTCTCCGAATAATCCTCAAACCCTTTAAATGTCTTGAGCCATGTGCTGTTGAATGTTCTGTTTTTCTGCCTTTGTTCAATGATTGTGTTGGACATTTCCATTAAATAGCGGTAGCTCCTTTATCTTGTATGGTCACTACCGTATTTGTATAAGCAGGCTTTAATTTACCTTTTTAAACTATTTAAATCCAGTATCGGATGACAATTTTATCCATTGAATATTAATGGTTGGTTAACTTCTTTTTGTTTTTGCCAGAGGGGAGACTTTTTTTCTGAATATCCTGTTTACACAAACAATCTTACCATTGCTTTGTTTGATTTCCAGGTTCTGAAAATCATGTTGTTTCAACATATCGATGATACGCTCCCCTGTGTCCAATCGTTCCAGACCTTCAATGGCATCGACCTCCCCGTTCTTGATGATCACTTTGATGGACAGGAACCTTTTACTGCGTATCATCTCCAATACCTGGATCTCGGAGGGGGTCATTCCTGAAGGTTTTTGCTTATTGTTATTTTCCATAAGTTCAAGTTCTAGAGGCCCAGCCCTTTCCTTTTCTTCTTTCTTTTGGACTTCTTCTTATTAATATCATCTTTGAGTTCCAGTTTGAAAGGATTCCACTCCGCTTCATCCAATAGAGGCTCGACTACTCCATTTCCCTTAATTTCTCCCACATAACTTTTTGATTGTTGAGCAGAATTTTCAGTGCCTTTTGCAGTCCTATTATTTCTTGGTTCAACCTTGACTGTTCCATTATGGTTTCCTTCGCCAATTTTATCAGTTCCTCGTTCCTTTCCATTAGTTGAGAGTATAACTGAACGGTCTCTTGTTTGCTCATAATCGATTTGTTTTACGATACTGTTCCATGAAAAATTTTTACCAAGGGTACTGCCTTTATATACTATGCCTTGATAGTTGAACGATATGCCCGAGACCCTTCCTGTGGTTTTGCTAATGTTGAATCTTGGCGATATACTTAGCTCTTGCAGTAATTTGACAAATTCAGTTGTATCCGTTGCCCTTGAGATTGCCAAACCAATCCGCTCCTGTAAGATAAGTTTGATAGGTAAACCGCCTGTTCTCAGGGTTTTCTCTATTTCCTTATGGTCAAGTGATTTTTTTGCACAGGCTTTTATTGAAATTTGGGTCAGTCCATAATTCCTTTCCAGATCATTGAGCACTTTCCGGCTTCTTCTTTTAATGTTACTATCATTTGTTATCCTGCCCGAATACCTTACCCTGTTGGCCACTATATGGATATGTTCGTGTTCCGTGTCGGTATGGCGGTACATGATGAACTGGTTGTTATCGAAACCCATTTTCATCAGATAGTCGCATCCCAATGAAGCAAATTCTTTATCGTCCAATTGGTCAGAGTACGGCAGGTTCAAGGAAACATGGAATACCGCATTCCCAAGTCCCGGACGCAATTGCCTGATCAAATTGAATTCCTGTGTCATGTTTACCGCTGTGGAATGCTCTATATTGGAATCGATGACATATCCTATTCCTCCGTTTACCTTTTTTTCATTGTAGACCAGAACACCATAGAAATCTTTTCCTATAGTTATCTTACCTATCATTGTTCGAGATATTTGATTTGAGCTGTTGCAACAACATTTTTACCTCCCCCAATTGTTTGGATATACTGAACGGGGCACGGATACCTGAGTTCGAGACCCTGGCAAGCTGGTTCAGGTTGTTTCCCACCCTGCTCAGCTCGACAAAAAGTTTCCGGTCCATTGGATTTACCTTTTTGGTCGGCAGGGATTTTCCAGTACATTTTCTCCGGATATATTCGGCCGTGGACAATCCGATTGTCTCCGCATTTTTGGTAATGATCAAGTATTCGCTTTGTGAAACCCTGAAGGCGATGACAATCGTCCTTTGTTTTGATATGTCCTTTCTAGGTCTTGCCATTTTCCATGAATTTGGTATTGTTCAAAAGGTCACTTGTAAACGAAGTGCGCAGTTTTTGTTTACAAAAACACAACTTGCT
>NZ_QXFJ01000028.1 GCF_003584165.1 Flagellimonas aequoris
GCCCTCGGTTTGGGTATCCACGAGATGGGTACGGCGCGTATGGGCCTCGACCCGAAGACCTCCGTGGTGAACGGGAACAACCAGGTGCACACCTGCAAGAACGTCTACGTGACCGACGGCGCCTTCATGGCCTCTGCCAGCTGCGTGAACCCCTCGCTCACCTACATGGCATTCACCGCAAGGGCCGCCAACCATGCCGCCCAGGAACTCAAAAAAGGAAACATCTAATGGAAAGAAGATCAGCACTCAAGAACATGGGGATGGCCTTCGGCTACGCCGTGGCGACCCCCACACTGTTAAGCCTGCTCCAGGGCTGCAAGGACAAACCTGCCTATGCGGAATGGACGCCCGGCTTTCTGGACAAGGGACAGGGACAGGCCCTGGCCACCACCCTGGACGTGATCCTTCCCAGGACCGACACCCCCTCGGCCACCGAGGTGAACGTGCACGCCTTCATCGACTCCTACCTGGACGAGGTGATGCCCCTGGACCAGAGGGACTTCGTGATGATGAAGATGGAGAAGTTCTACGACAGGGCACTGGAGGACTCCGGCAAGACGGAGCTGGCGGAGCTGGAAGCAGCGGACATCGAGCCGGTGCTCGCCACCTACCTGAAAAAGCGCACCGACGAGGAGGAACAGGCGCACAACGAGGCGGTGATGGACTACATGCAGGCCATCATGCAGGGGGGCGAGGCCACCCTGGACGACGAGGTGGCGCGCTATACCTTCGCCAACGAGCTCAGGGACCTGGCCACATGGGCCTACAAGTCCTCGGAGAAGGTCGGCGAGGAGGTACTGGCCTACCTGCCCATCCCCGGGGAGTACATCCCCTGTGGGGACCTACAGGAACTCACCGGTGGAAAGGCATGGTCCGAATAGCCACAGGGACATACGACAAACAAAAGGGCCTCCCAAACCGGGCGGCCCTTTTAAAATAAAAAAGGAAACCTGACAATTTGATGATTTTTAACTTGCTTGATTACCAACCCACAAAAAAAGTATCGGTAAAGGCAATTGAATGCTCCACCATTTAATTTCCTCCCTACAAATGCTTAATTTTCAGTTCAATTCTAACTAATTCAAAAAAATGACTTTTAACATTGCAAACCTCAAGGCATTGCTGTTTTCAGCAACGATGTCTTTGGCATGCGCTTCATCCATGGTTGCGCAAAATGTGCCATCCCCAAAAGACGTGTACGGCTTTCGGGTAGGAGACGACTACAAATTGGCGGATTATGCCCAAATAGAAGATTACTTGACCAAGTTGGACAATGCTTCCAACCGCGTCAAAAAAATCGAACTTGGGGAAACCGTCCTTGGCCGCAAAATGTACCTTCTATTTATTTCTACGGAAGAAAACTTGGCCCAGCTTGACAAATGGAAGGACATCAGTGCCAAATTGGCCCGTGCTCGTATCAGTGATGACGAGGCGGTAAAACTATCGGAAGAAGGTAAGGCCATCGTTTGGGTCGATGGAGGAATGCACTCCACAGAATTGGCCCACGGACAGATGACTTCTGAACTGGCGTATACCTTGGCCACTTCCGAAACAGCAGAAATGAAACGGATCAGGGAAAATGTGATCACACTTCTCATGCCCGTCATGAACCCCGATGGGTTGGATATTGTAGTGGACTGGTACCGAAAAAATTTGGGAACCCCTTATGAAACCTCCCGTCCGCCCATCTTGTATCATTACTACATGGGCCACGACAACAATAGGGACTGGTTTATGAACAACATGCCGGAAACCTATAACGTGACCAAAATATTGTACAACGAATGGTACCCACAGATTGTGTACAACCATCACCAATCCTCACCGGCTTGGACCAAGATTTCCATTCCCCCTTATGCAGATCCCGTAAACCCGAACATTCATCCTGCGGTTACCTCCGCGGTTAGTGAAGTGGGCTCGGCCATGTCCAAGCGTTTTTCGTTGGAAAACATGCCTGGCGCGATTGCCGATAACAACTACACCATGTTTTGGAATGGTGGGGGCCGAACCGTTCCCTATTACCACAACATGATCGGTATTCTTACCGAAACAGGACATACAACGCCGACACCAAGGTTTTATGATCCGGAAAAGCTTCCCAAAACGGTTGCGGGAACCACCCCGACCGATGGAACCGACATCATGTACCCAGACCCGTGGAAAGGTGGTGAATCACACTTCAGGGATGCTGTGGACTATATGTTGGTAGGTACATGGGCCACTTTGGATTTGGCGGCCGACCGCAGAAGCAGCTACCTATACAATATATATAGAATGGGTAGGTCCGCTATCGAGAAAGGAGAAACAGAAGGACTTTTTGCATACATCATCGATAAGAACCAATGGGATTCCTTTGAAGCGGTAAACTTGGTCAACGTATTGCTGCGTGGTGGTATTGAAATTGAAAGGGCCACCAAAGACTTCACCGTCAATGATAAAAAATATGAGAAAGGTTCATACGTGATTTATGCAGGCCAAGCCTTTAGACCCTACTTGATAGATTTGATGGAAAAGCAAAACTATCCCACGCGTTTTCAGTATCCAGGAGGGCCACCGGACACCCCTTATGATTTGGCCGGATGGACCTTACCTATGCAAATGGGCATCGATGTGGACAAGATTGCGGAACCTTTCAAAGCTCCAACCGAAAAAGTTTCAGGACAGGTGGATTATTATGAAGGAAGCGTAAACAAAAATGGATCTTTCGGATATGCCCTTAGTGTGAACACCAATGCATCCGTGGCTGCCACCAATAAAATATTGAAGGCTGGAGGAACGGCCTACAGGGCCATGACGGAGTTCAAATCTGGAAAAGAGACCTTTCCCGCAGGGTCCTTTGTGGTTTCTGGCGATAAGACCCTAATGGAATCTTTGGCCAAGGAGTATGGTTTGGAATTCACCGGATTGATGGCCAAGCCGGAAGTACAACTGACCAAGATACACTTACCAAAAGTTGGACTCTATAAATCTTGGGTATCCAATATGGATGAAGGATGGACCCGTTTTGTGATGGACGAGTACGCTTTTGATCTTGATACCCTTCATGACAAGGATATCAAAATGAAGGATTTGTCCAAATACGACGCCATCATCATACCGTCCCAAAGACCTGGCTCCATTTTGCATGGCAACAGCGTATTGGATATGCCCGAACAGTTTACAGGTGGTGTTGGATTGGACGGTTCCATGGCATTGAGCAACTATGTGGAAGAAGGAGGTACCTTGATCGCTTTTGATGAGGCCAGTGATTTTGTGATAGAACAATTTGGCTTGCCTTTGCGTGATGCAGTGGAAGGTGCGGACAGCAAAGACTTCTTTATTCCCGGATCGTTGATCAGAACAGGGATTGACACCACGAATCCTTTGGCGTTCGGGATGAAGGACACCGTTGCGGTTTCGTTCAATAGAAGTCGTGCTTTTGTGATCGACAAGCAAAGAAAATCTGGAGAGGGAGGCAAAGAGGACATCAAGGATGCCCCAGCCCCTGATGTAAAAGTCATTGCCACGTATGCAGCCAAGAACCTGTTGATGAGTGGTTGGGCCATGGGTGAAGAGCGCTACATTGCCAAGAAACCTGCCTTGGTTGAGGCCAAGTACGGTAAGGGCAACTGCATTTTGTTTGCCTTCAGGCCACAGTTCCGTGGGCAACCAAGGGGAACCTACAAATTGATTTTCAATGCAATTTATGAAGGCGCTTCGGAATAGGAAGAACCTTATATAGGTATAAAAGCCCCATCCATTTGGATGGGGCTTTTTTATTTCATCTATGATGTGCTATACTACTTAAAAAGAATCGCAATGGCACCTATGGCCGTTACGATCAAAATAAAGCGCTTGTAATTTTTTTCGTTGATTTTTTTCACCAAGAACACACCCAAAAAGAGCCCAGCAAAAATGGCGGGGAGCAACCGTAGGTTGATAGCGAGACTTTCCTCGGAAATGGTGTTCCAAACCCAAATATGAAAGGGAAGTTTAAAAAGATTGGTGATCAAGAACAACCATGCAGCGGTACCCACAAATTCGTTTTTTGGCAAGCGCATGGCCAAAAAGAAAATGTTGGTGAAGGCTCCGGCCAAATTTCCGATCATGGTACAAATGCCGGCCAAGATGCCAATAGAGCCGGAAAACAACCAATGGGTGGGCACTTTTTCCGATTTTCTCCTATCCCACCAGATCAACATGCCCAAACTCAAAAAAATAACAATGGCCATACCCCATTTGAATTCTCTTTCCGGAAGGTCCTTACCGATCATCGCCCCGACCAAGATGCCAAGGATCATCCAGGGAATAAACTTCAAAATATATTTCCATTGGGTATGTCGATTGTAATAGACCACTGCAAACACATCACCTACCAATAATAAGGGAATAAAAAGTCCGGTCGAAGCGCGGGAACCGAAGGCAAGTGCCATCAGGGTTACATTAAAAATGGACATTCCCTTGAGGCCTGCTTTGGACACACCCATGAGGAAAACTGCGGTGGCGGCCATGGTCCAAGCGGTTATTGAAACATCGGAAAGGGAAGAAAGTAACATGAAGAAGCATTGGTCGTATACAAAAGTAACCCAAAAAAACTATCTTTATCTCTTGCCAAACCAAACGTATGGAACTTCATCTTATAGATTACATTATCATTTTCGGGTTTTTTGCCCTAGTACTTTTTATCGGGATCTACGTATCCAAAAAATCCGGAAAGGATTCAGCAGAATACTTTTTATCGGGGCGCAGTATGCCCTGGTGGCTCTTGGGACTGTCCATGGTGGCCACCACATTTTCTACGGACACCCCTAATTTGGTGACCAATTTGGTGCGCTCCAATGGGGTTTCCGCCAACTGGGGCTGGTGGTGTTTTTTGTTGACGGGGATGTTGACCGTTTTTGTATATGCAAAGCTTTGGAGGAAATCCAATGTGAATACAGATCTGGAGTTTTATGCCATTCGATATGGAGGTAAACCCGCGAGTTTTTTAAGAAAGTTCAGGGCCATTTATCTTGGTGTACTGTTTAATGTGATCACCATGGCCTCGGTTACTTTGGCGGCCATCAAAATAGGGGGCGTCATGTTGGGCCTAGATCCTTGGGTTACGGTGGTAAGTGCTGGCCTAATAACCGTTATTTTTAGTGCCCTAGGCGGGTTTAAGGGTGTGGTCTATAGTGATTTCTTTCTCTTTTTTGTGGCTATGGCCGGAGCCATAGGGGCAGCAATTTATTTGGTTAATCTACCAGAAGTAGGTGGTTTGCAAGCAGTGCTGGAAAATGAGAATGTAAAAGGGAAATTGAGCATACTTCCTGATTTCAACGATAAAAAAGCACTGATCACGGCATTGATCATACCTTTGGCGGTCCAATGGTGGAGTTCATGGTACCCAGGGGGAGAACCTGGGGGCGGGGGCTATATCGCACAGCGAATGTTGGCAGCAAAAAATGAAAATCATGCCATTGGCGCCACTTTCTTTTTTAATATCATGCACTATGCCCTTCGTCCATGGCCATGGATTTTGGTGGCTTTGGCCTCGTTGGTGATTTATCCCGATGTTGCCAGTATCCATGAAGCATTCCCCAATGTCACACCAGATAAATTGGGGCATGATTTGGCATATTCTGCAATGATGACAAAATTACCTACGGGTCTTTTGGGGATTGTTCTGGCCTCCCTCGTAGCCGCATATATGTCTACTATTTCTACCCAGTTGAACTGGGGTTCGTCCTATATCGTTTATGACTTTTACAAACAGCAGATAAACCCTAATGCTTCGGAAAAACAAATGGTTAACGTGGGGAGGTTGTCCACGGTGCTATTAATGGTGTTGAGTGCATTTTTGGCCTTGGCCCTACAGGATGCCATGGGAGTGTTCAACCTATTGTTGTCCTTCGGCGCGGGTACGGGACTTATCTTCATTTTACGCTGGTTCTGGTGGCGTATCAACGCCTGGAGCGAGATTACCGCCATGTTTTCTTCGGGAATTTTGGCAGTGTTATTGGAAACCACTTCCCTACGAGAAGTTTTGTTTGCCCCAGAAACGGGAGTTTTCCCAGAGTGGGCCGATTTACCTTTTATTATGGTAGTCACTTCTATTATATGGTTAACGGCCACGTTTGTTACCCAACCTGAAAGCAAAGAGGTACTGCGAAGTTTCTATCTAAAGATTCAGCCTGGCGGTCCAGGATGGGCCAAGGTTGTGGATGAAGCCCAAAAAGAACATGTGGAAATCGTCAAGACCAATGAAAAATGGAGTGTGCCATCAGGCATAAAGGCCATGCTGGCCGGTGTTGTGCTGATTTACTCCATTATGTTTGCCACAGGGTATTGGATTTATGGAGATTACAAGTTGGCCATGGGCCTTACTGCCTTGGTTGTGGTTTCCGCCTTTGTGCTCTTAAGGGTTTGGAAAGGAATGAAAAACGTTTTTTAATCCCGAAGTTCCAACAGCCTAGACACATATTTTCCAACTACGTCGAACTCTAGGTTAACCGTTGTGCCTACTTTGTAGGTATGGAAACGGGTGTGCTCATAGGTATAAGGAATGATGGCCACACTAAAGCGGTCTTTTTGGGAATCCACAACGGTCAAGCTAACCCCATCCACGGTAATGGATCCTTTTTCAATGGTCACATTGTTGAGGTCGGTATTATAGGTAAAAGTGAAGACCCAGCTGCCATCCTTTTGTTCAATGGAGGCACAAACGGCTGTCTGGTCCACGTGACCTTGAACAATATGGCCGTCCAAACGGGCGCCCAGCACCATGGCACGCTCCAGGTTCACCTCATTTTCCAAGGTGAGTTCATCAAGGTTGGTCTTGTTCAGGGTTTCTTCTATGGCGGTAACGGTATATTGGTCATCCCTCAAGGAAACCACGGTTAAACACACTCCGTTATGGGCCACGCTCTGGTCTATTTTCAGTTCCGATGTTATATCCGAAGAAATGGTGATGTGCAGATTACCCCCTTCTTTTTCAAGCTTTTCAACTTTCCCCAAAGTCTCTATGATCCCTGTGAACATGTGTATTATTAATTGACTAGTTTTGTATTGCAAAAGTAGCCATAACGGCATTGATTATATGGAGGAAACGCAAAAAATAAAGCTGGGGATTTCCATTGGGGACATCAACGGCATCGGGTGCGAAGTGGCACTCAAAACCTTTGAGGACGCAAGAATGTTGGATTTTTGTACCCCGATCCTATTTGCATCGAACAAGACCATATCCCAACAAAAGAACGATTTGGGAATCGATATCACCTTCAACGGGGTAAGGGATGCTTCCCAAGCCTTGGAAGGAAAGATCAACATTGTGAACGTCTGGAAAGAGGCTCCGCATATTGAATACGGACAGGCCACCAAGGAAGGAGGCATGTATGCCATTCAATCCCTGAAGGCGGCTGTGAAAGCACTAAAGGAAGGCGAGATCGATGTGTTGGTTACAGCTCCCATCAACAAGAACAACATACAGTCGGACGATTTTAAATTTCCAGGCCATACCGATTATTTGGCCCAAGAACTGAAAGGAGAAAGCCTGATGTTCATGGTCGCGGACTCGCTTCGTGTGGGATTGTTGACCGATCATATTGCGGTAAAGGATGTGGCACAGGCCATTACGGCAAAATTGATTCGAAATAAGGTTGCCATCATGGAAAAATCGCTTCAAATGGATTTTGGGATCCGCAGGCCAAAGATTGCCTTATTGGGAATCAATCCGCATAGCGGCGACAATGGAACCATAGGGGAAGAGGACGATAAGATATTGAAACCGGTGATTCAGGAACTGTTCAACAAAGGCACTCTGGTGTACGGGCCGTATTCTGCCGATAGTTTTTTCGGGTCGAATACCCATCAAAATTTTGATGCCGTATTGGCGGCCTATCATGATCAAGGACTGATTCCGTTCAAGACCCTTTCCTTTGGAAAAGGAGTGAACTATACCGCAGGATTGGACAAGGTGCGAACATCGCCCGATCACGGAACCGCCTATGAAATTGCGGGAAAAGGCCAGGCGGACGAGAGTTCGTTCAAGGAAGCGGTATTCACTGCAATTCAGGTATTTAGGAACCGGATGGAGTATATGGAATTGACCAAAAATCCACTTCAAAAGCAAAAGGTGAAGCGCGGCGGCTAAAAAGTTGCGCGAAATGTGGATATTTGTTGGTGTTGGAATTGCAGTTTTGTAAATAAGTAGTATCTTTGCACCCGCCTTTAGAGGCTGGTACACAAACCTTAAGTGTAGAAATGATGAAGCTGAAAGAGTTTAATATCCCTTTTTCAGGTCTGAAGTTGGGAAAACATGAATTTGTGTACGAGATTGACAATGCGTTCTTTGAATCTTTTGATTACCAAGAGTTTAACGGAGCTTCAATCCACACCAAGGCCATCTTGGAAAAGATGAGCAACATGATGGAATTGAGGATTGAGGCTGAGGGAACCGTCAACGTGGACTGTGACCTTACAGGGGAACCCTTTGATCAACCTATCGAATCGGAATTGCATCTCGTCATCAAATTTGGAGAGGAGTACAATGATGAAGATGATGAAATCTTGATCATTCCCCATGGTGAATATCAAATCAACATTGCACAGTACATCTATGAAATGTTGGTGCTGGCCGTTCCACAGAAACGGGTCCACCCTGGAGTTGAGGACGGCACCCTAAAATCGGACATCTTGGACAAGCTGGAAGAACTCCAGCCAAAAGAGAACAAAAAACCAGCAGAAAAAACAGATCCCAGATGGGACGATTTAAAAAAGTTACTAACGGATAAATAGGTTATAATGGCACATCCTAAAAGAAAGACATCAAAAACCAGAAGGGACAAGAGAAGAACCCATTACAAAGCAGTTGCGCCTACCATCGCCAAAGACAGTGTAACAGGTGAGATGCACTTGTACCACAGAGCGCACTGGCACGAAGGTAAATTGTATTACCGAGGTCAGGTTTTGATTGACAAAGCAGAGGAAGAAACTGCGGCTTAATCGCATTTCCTATAAAATAGACCGACTCCCGTTGCGTAACAACGGGAGTTTTTTTATGGACCATAGTTAAATTTAAAAACGGGCCATTTTTAACGGGAAAGTCATATAAATTGACTAATTTTCACCGCTTTTGGGTCAAATTTCAAAGTTTTTGACAATAAAGAGAGGCTAAAAATGAAGAAAACAACGGCAGCGATTACAGCTGTAGGAGGATATGTTCCAGATTTCATTCTTTCCAATAAAATATTGGAAACCATGGTAGATACCAATGATGAATGGATAACCACACGAACTGGAATCAAAGAGAGAAGAATCTTAAAAGAGGAAAATGCCGGAACATCTTTTATGGCCATCAAGGCCGCAGAAGATTTGATTCAAAAAAGCGGCGTTGACCCATCGGAAATAGACTTTGTGTTGGTGGCCACTGCCACTCCGGATCTTCCGGTTGCGGCAACAGCTGCCTACGTGGCCTCTGAAATTGGTGCAGTGAACGCTTTTGCCTACGATTTGCAAGCGGCGTGTTCCAGCTTTTTATATGGCATGTCCACTGCGGCAAGTTATATTGAGTCTGGCAAATACAAAAAAGTGTTGTTGATTGGGGCGGACAAGATGTCCTCTATTCTCGATTATACAGATAGGACCACTTGTATCATTTTTGGGGATGGTGCAGGTGCCGTATTGTTCGAACCCAACGAGGAAGGATTGGGAGTGCAGGATGAATACCTCCGTTCAGACGGGATAGGAAGGCAGTTCCTTAAGATTGATGCGGGAGGTTCCATTTTACCGGCGTCTGAAGAGACGGTTAAGAACAAACAACATTTTGTATACCAGGACGGCAAATCCGTGTTCAAGTTTGCCGTTTCCAATATGGCCGATGTGTCCGCCTTGATCATGGAAAGGAACAACCTCACCCATGAAGATGTGCAATGGTTGGTGCCGCACCAGGCCAACAGAAGGATTATCGATGCCACGGCCAACAGAATGGGTGTAGAGCCCGAAAAAGTCATGGTGAATATTGACCGCTACGGAAATACCACCTCTGCCACATTGCCCTTGTTGTTGTTCGACTATGAGAAGCAATTGAAAAAAGGCGACAATTTAATTTTTGCCGCTTTCGGAGGCGGATTTACTTGGGGAGCCATATATTTGAAATGGGCCTATAATTCTTAATCACACAACTAACAAAAACATATTCGATGGACATTAAGGAAATTCAGAATTTAATCAAGTTTGTGGCCAAATCGGGTGCCAGTGAGGTAAAGTTGGAGATGGAGGACTTTAAGATCACCATCCGCACAGGATCCGATTCAAACTATCCAGAAACAACGATTGTGCAACAAATACCAATGGCACATGCACCGGCCGCTCCGGCCGCACAAGCGCCAGTTGCAACGGAGGCAGCCGCTCCGGCCGCCCAAGCCCCCAAGACGGAAGATTCCAAATACATTACCATAAAATCCCCTATCATAGGAACATTCTACAGAAAACCATCACCGGACAAACCCGCTTTTGTGGAAGTGGGTAGCACCATCAGCAAAGGAGATGTATTATGTGTGATTGAGGCCATGAAGCTTTTCAACGATATCGAGTCCGAAGTTTCAGGAAAAATTGTTAAGGTATTGGTGGATGATTCCTCACCTGTGGAATTTGACCAACCTTTGTTCTTGGTAGACCCATCATAGATAATTTTAAGTGCTAAATTTTAAGTGACTAAGTGTTAGTTATTTAAAACCATTTAAAATTTAGAATCCAGAATTTAAAATTGTATTCTATGTTTAAAAAAATATTGATTGCAAATAGGGGAGAGATAGCTTTGCGTATCATACGTACCTGTAAGGAAATGGGCATCAAGACCGTTGCGGTGTATTCCAAAGCGGATGAGGAAAGCCTACATGTACGATTTGCGGACGAGGCTGTTTGTATAGGTCCTGCACCCAGCAGCGAATCCTATTTGAAGATTCCCAACATTATTGCCGCTGCTGAAATTACCAATGCAGACGCCATTCACCCAGGATATGGGTTCCTATCCGAAAACGCCAAATTTTCCAAGATTTGTGCCGAGCACGATATCAAGTTTATCGGTGCCTCTGGGGAACAGATAGAAAAAATGGGAGACAAGGCCACGGCCAAGGAAACCATGAGAAAAGCAGGAGTACCCACGGTTCCGGGTTCCGAAGGACTATTAAAGGATGTGGAACACGCTAAAAAGGAAGCCAAGAAAATGGGCTATCCCGTAATGATTAAGGCCACTGCCGGCGGTGGTGGTAAGGGTATGCGTGCCATTTGGTCCGAAGAAGAAATCGAAAAGAACTTTGAAAGCGCCGTAAAAGAAGCCACAGCCGCTTTTGGCAATGGTGGAATGTACATGGAAAAGCTTATCGAGGAACCCCGTCACATTGAGATTCAGGTGGTGGGTGACCAATATGGAAAAGCATGCCACCTTTCAGAAAGGGACTGTTCCGTGCAGCGTCGTCACCAAAAGTTGACCGAGGAGACCCCGTCCCCATTTATGACAGATTCTCTTCGTGATGAAATGGGTAAAGCGGCCGTTAAAGCTGCGGAATACATCAAATATGAGGGAGCTGGAACCATAGAGTTTTTGGTGGACAAACACCGAAACTTCTACTTTATGGAGATGAACACCCGTATCCAAGTGGAGCACCCGATTACCGAGCAAGTGGTGGATTACGATTTGATCCGTGAGCAGATTTTGGTTGCTGGCGGTGTGCCGATTTCTGGGAAGAACTACTATCCAAAATTACATTCCATCGAGTGTAGGATCAATGCCGAGGACCCTTATAACGACTTTAGGCCATCGCCAGGAAGGATTACGACCCTTCATACGCCTGGAGGTCATGGGGTTCGTTTGGACACACACGTGTACAGTGGTTATGTGATTCCGCCAAACTACGATTCTATGATCGCTAAATTGATTACGACGGCCCAGACCAGGGAAGAGGCCATCAACAAAATGCGAAGAGCCTTGGACGAGTTTGTGATCGAAGGTATTAAAACGACCATTCCGTTCCATCGACAGTTGATGGACCATCCCGATTATTTGGCGGGTAACTATACCACCAAGTTCATGGAAGGTTTCAAGATGGACCCAAAATATCAAGACGAACATTAATTTGAGACCCCGATGCAAGTCGGGGTTTTTATTTTATGCAACTGAGCTATTGGGAATATAAGACGTGGTTCTCCCATGTGGATTTTACCGTTATCGGGAGCGGGATTGTTGGGCTGAACTGTGCTATTCATCTTAAGCAGAAGCATCCCAAGAGTTCTGTTTTGGTGTTGGAAAAAGGAAGTCTTCCCCAAGGAGCAAGTACCAAGAATGCCGGTTTTGCCTGTTTTGGAAGCATTTCCGAGATTTTGTCCGATCTCAAGTCCCATTCCGAGGAAGAAGTGGTGCAATTGGTGCAAAGACGCTGGGACGGTATCCAATATCTTCGCCAACTTTTAGGTGACCAGGCCATCGGCTTTGAGCAGCATGGAGGACATGAACTTTTTGTAGAACACAACCCCGAATTGTACGAAAATTGCTTACAGGAAATCGAGAGATTGAACAAGATGCTTCAACCTGTTTTTGGACAAAACCCGTTTGTGACGAACAACAATATTTTTGGTTTCGGGAACATTAAGGAACAATACATTACCCATCAGTTTGAAGGACAATTGGATACAGGGAAGATGATGCAAGCACTCATCCAAAAATGCCTTTCCTTGGGCATTCCCATTTTGAATGGTGTGGAAGTGGATACCGTTCAGGAAGCGGGGTCTGGTGCAACAATTGTCACCAAGGATTTTGAGTTTTCTTCCAAAAAAGTCTTTGTGGCCACCAATGGTTTTGCTTCGAAACTTTTACCTACTGAAACCATTCGACCGGCACGTGCCCAAGTGTTGGTGACGGAGCCCATCAAAAATTTGAAGATTAAGGGAACTTTTCATTTTGACGAAGGCTATTATTATTTCAGGAATATTGATGACCGCATTCTTTTTGGGGGTGGCCGGAACCTCGATTTTAAGACTGAGGAAACCGCTGAATTTGGACAGACTCCTATCATCCAAGAAAAACTGGAAGATTTGCTTGAGCAGATGATACTGCCCCATCAACAGGTAAAAATAGACCGAAGATGGAGCGGCATCATGGGAGTTGGGGGTCAAAAGACCCCAATAATAAAGCGTATTTCCAACGCCATATTTTGTGGCGTCCGCCTAGGCGGTATGGGAGTGGCCTTGGGTAGCCTTGTTGGCAAGGAACTAGCCGAATTGGCCGATTGAGACAGGAAATTTACGCTATAAAGCAAGAGGTATTGACACGAATTGCACGAATACCCACAAATTGGGACCACTTGGTCTTGATTCTTGTCTCTTGACACTTGATCTTTCTTCTCAGATCATCCTTCCATCCAATAGGTTGATGATACGTGAACCATATTCCGCATTTTTCTCGGAGTGGGTCACTTGAATGATGGTAACACCTTCTTCGTTCAATTGTTTGAAAAGCTCCATGATTTCTTCCCCTTGTTTGGAGTTGAGATTACCTGTAGGCTCATCGGCCAAAATTAACTTTGGATTGGAAATAAGTGCCCGTGCAATACCCACCAGTTGCTGTTGCCCCCCGCTCAACTGCGCTGGAAACAGATCCTTTTTACCTACGATGCTGAATCTATCGAGCATATCGGCCACCATGGCCTTGCGTTCTGACCCCTTGAATTTTTTATAGATCAAGGGCATTTCAAGGTTTTCTTGAACAGTCAACTCGTCTAACAGATGGTAGGATTGGAACACAAAACCGATATATTCCTTGTACAGATTGGCTCGATGTTTTTCCTTGAGGTCATGTACCGATTCCTCCAGAAAATTGTACTCCCCTTCGTCAAAGGCATCAAGCATCCCGATGACGTTGAGCAAAGTGGATTTTCCAGACCCCGAGGGCCCCATAATGGAAATGAACTCCCCTTCCTCTACTTCGAGATTGATGTCTTTCAACAAAAAGATACGTTGGCCCCCAGAGTTGACCCATTTGAATATGTTGTTCAGTTGTAATAGCATGATATGATTTTTTTATTCTATTCGGTTCTTAAACTTTTTACGGGATTGGCAATGGCCGCTTTAATGGCCTGATAACCTACCGTTAGCAAGGCAATGGCAATCGCGGCTACACCAGCCAACAAAAACATCCACCACTCTATTTCTATTCGATAGGCAAATTTTTCAAGCCATTTGTCCATGGCAAACCAGGCAATGGGCGAAGCAAATACCAAAGCAATAATGACCAATACAATATACTCTTTGGAAAGTAAACGGACAATTCCCTCAACAGAAGCTCCCATAACTTTTCGTATCCCTATTTCCTTGGTGCGCTGAAAGGCGGTCA
Organism: Flagellimonas aequoris; assembly: GCF_003584165.1. Classification (GTDB taxonomy): domain Bacteria; phylum Bacteroidota; class Bacteroidia; order Flavobacteriales; family Flavobacteriaceae; genus Flagellimonas; species Flagellimonas aequoris. The sequence goes on from NZ_QXFJ01000028.1 coordinate 14,345, forward strand.
ACACAGCTAGGCCGAACAGCCCCAAACAACTGATGAATATGGAAACAAATGTAGCCAAGTTCACCAAAGTGGCCAATTGCTTTTCTTGTTTGTACATCTGCTCTATGGATTCGTCATAAAAAGTATAGGAAAAACTTTCCGGCGGATAAAAGCGATACCATTTCTGCTCAATTTCACTTAAAGTGTTTTGCCATTGATTGGTGTTGGATGTCAGTTTTATATTGAAGTTTGTAAGGTTACTTTTTTCCATTTGAAAGGCCATGGGGTCTATGGATTCATAGAAATCGCGCATATGGAAGTCATTGACCACACCCACAATGGGAAGCTTTTCGTCTTTCTGGCCAATGAATTTTCCCAAAGCCTCTTGGGGCGAGGCAAAACCAAATGCCTTTACCGCTGTCTCATTGATTACATATTCCGTTGGTGTATCGGACTCATGGAGATTTCTTCCCGCCAACACTTTCAAGTTGTATAGATTTACATACGAAGTATCCACCCATTTTTTGAAAACCTGTCTAGAGATGGCCGGCTTTCCTTCTTCACTATATTCGTATGCGCTTGATGCATATCCTTCCGAAAGGGGAGCTGCACCTAAGGAGACATTTTGGATGCCGGATATCGTTTTGAGCTCTTCCAACAGGGGGAATTGTTTGCCATCATATTTATCTTCAAAAGCATATTTATAAGGAACCTGTACCAAAACAACGGCGTCTTTGTTGAAACCCATATCCGATTTGATGGAGTATTGCAATTGTTTGCCAATGATGAGGGCGGATGTAATGAATACCAAGGCAATGACAAACTGAAATACAATCAGTGCTTTTTGCAGGTTAAACCCTTTACTGCCCTTGGTCTGTAGGGAAGTACTTCTAAAAACATTGATGGCATTGACCCTAGTAATCAACCAACCGGGATACAAACCAGCCAGAATAGCCACCAAAACACTTAATAAAAGAAGGAAACCGATATACTCAAGGATATTTGCGAACGGTGTTATCCCCTCGGGAATAATATCTTTCAGCAACCAAAAAACCAACTTAGTCAATACAAGGGATAAGATTCCGGCCAAAACGGTGGTCACCAAGGTTTCCAATAAAAATTGGGTGATCAACTGTTTTTTATTGCTACCCAAGGTCTTGCGAACCCCAATTTCCTTGGTGCGCTGAGGAATGCCTGCAACGCTCATATTAATATAGTTGATACAGGCCAGCACCAAAAGGAATAGGGCAACGCCCATCAATCCATAAAGAACAGGTTTACTCGCTTTTCTAATATTGCTCTCCCTAATATGGGTTGCGAAATGAGATTCACCCAAAGGCAGTAATTCTATCCAACGTTTAAAATTGAAGGTGTTTTCCGATTGATCTCTCCATTCCTTGGTTTTACGTTGAATAATATCATCAACTTGCTCAGCAATGATTGCAGGGTTAGAAGCTTCGTCAAGTTGAAGATAAAGTCTATCCGAACCATTGGTGTTTGTCCATATATTCAAGTCATATGCAATATAGGGCAGCGGCACAAATTCTTGTGAATTGAACTCCGTGGGTTGCGGCAAATTGGCCACTACCCCAGCCACCGTTCGGGTAATGGTATCCCTATAACTATAATAGGTTATGGTCCTATCCAGAATCTCATTTGGTGTCTGGTCAGGGAAATACTGTTTGGCCCTATCTTCGGTAAGCACAACACTATTGGGATTATCCAAAAAAGAAGATTTGGTTCCCGAGAGCCAGCGGTACTCCAAAAAATTAAAGTAAGCAGAATCAATCGCGGCCACTCCTTTTTGGTCATCAAATCTTAATGGACTCCCAGGCGGATTGTCTACCTCGACACTCCTAAATGTATTTTCAAATACAGGGACGACATGCTCCAATCCATCCATCTGCTCACGAATACCTTGGTACAGAGGTTTTGAGGCGCCTCCGTTGTAGCTTTCTTTTTCGTCAAACACAAAGCCCGACACAACCCGATAGATTTTTTCCTTTTGGACCAGGTTTTTGTCGTAGCTATACTCGTATGAAACAATGCGATAGATGACCCAACAAACACTGATGCCAATGGCCAGACCAAAAATGTTCAAAGCAGTGAACAATCGTTTTCGATGTAAATGACGAAATGTTGTAATGAGATATTTTTTGATCATGGCGGCAGGTATTATTCGGTTCTTAAACTTTTTACGGGATTGGCGGAGGCCGCTTTTATGGTACGTGTTCCCACAGTAATAAAGGCAATGAGGGTGGCCAATAGTCCAGCTCCCAAAAAGAACAGGGGACTTAAACTTACATGGGTGGCATAGTTCTGCAGCCATTCATTTAAAAAGTACCATGCAATTGGTGTGGCAATCAAAAAGGCAATGCCCACCAACTTCAAGAAATCCTTGGTGAGGAGTAACGCTACGGAAGAGATGCTGGCGCCTATTACTTTACGCACGCCTATTTCCTTGGTGCGCTGTGCCACTACCAACATGGAAATGGCAAACAGTCCGATACAGCTTAGCAGAATGCCCAAGATGCTTCCGCTGGTGATGATGGTCGCCATGGTCTTTTCACGCCTAAAAGTACGGTCCACGTTCTCATCCAAAAAAGAGCCTAAAAACTCTGCCTGCGGCTCTACTTTTTCCCATGCATCCTTGATGGCGTCAAAGGATTTGGCAACATTTTTAGGGGCCACTTTCACATAAGCATAATAAAGGTCCCAATCTTTGTTCATGAACAATGTCAAAGGCTGTATTTTTCTGCTAATATCTTGAAAATTAAAGTCCTTGACCACACCGATTACGGAATAGGTAACATTGTCATCCATGGGAATGGTTATGGAAAGTGGGTCTTCGTCCCCAAGCTGTTTGGCCATGGATTCGTTGATGACCAAGCTAAGGCTATCGGTGGCGAAATCCCTATCGAACATACGCCCGGCAACCAACTGTAGGTCCAAAGTCTTTACATAGTCATAGTCTACAGTCAAGGCATTGGTAACTACGCCCCGCCCCTTATAGTCAAAACCCATCATGCTGCTGGATTGACTACCATCTCGGCCCCTCCCCAAATTGTTGTCGGCCCCAGAAACGCTGACGATATCGGGATTGTTCTTGAGCTCATCACGGAGTAGGTCCACTACACTATAACCGTTCTTTTTTCCATTTAATGGGATGGAGACCACCTGCTCTTTATTGTACCCCAAATCCTTGTTGCGCATAAATTCAATTTGACCATGCAGTACCAAGGTTCCCGTGATCAAAAGAATGGCAATGGTAAACTGAAGGACAATCAGCCCATTGCGCAATCGGTTCTTGCCCACATCCAATTTTCCCTTAAGGGCCCGAAGGGTACCTAATTTACTCATTAACAAAGCTGGGTAGCCTCCCGCAATGAGTGTAATGATGAAGACGGCAAGGGTAAAAAGGATAAGCACACTAGGCTGTGTAACGTCGGCAAAGGAAGCCTTGGTGTTAAAAAGTGTCTTGAACGGGTTCAGGAGGAGGTTGCTTACCACCATCCCCAATAGTACGGATACGGCAAACACCAAAAGACTTTCCAACCAAAATTGAAAGAATAGTTGTTTTTTAATGGCCCCCAGGGTCTTGCGCATTCCAATTTCCTTCAATCGTTTTTCGCTTAGTGCAATACTCATGTTGATGAAATTGGCACTTACGATGAAGATGATCACCAAGGCAATTCCCAAGATCATGTATGGAAAAATACGGATTACTTTGGCTGTACCAGTAGTGTATGAAGCAAAATGTCTATCGGTGATGGGCATCAAGTGAAATTGTTTGTATCTCCCATCGGCATTTGGAAGAGCTCCATCGCGGATATCGCTTTCTATGCCTCCTTTATAGTGAAGGGTTGTAAAGGGAATCGTGTTTTCCTCAAATTGTGCCACGGAAACTCCTTTCTCCAGTTGAAGATATATAGGATGGAACTGTGAGTCCCATCTATCCTTGTTGGGCAGGTATTCGGGATGGTTCTCAAAGGGCACCACAATTTCAAAGTCAACACTACTGTTGCTGGGCGTGTCCGCGAGTACGGAAGCAATGGTAAAGGGCTGTTCTTCCCTGCCAATTTTTAGAGAAATGGTCTTGCCAATTATGTTATCGGTCGTTCCGAATATTTTTTTGGCGCCTTCCTCGGTAACCCCTACCGAATTCTTGTTGGGCAAGGGATTTTCAGAGTTCCCCATAAGGGTCGGGTAGGTGAAAATATCAAAAAAAGAAGGGTCTACATATTCGGCATCCAAACTCAGTTCCTTGGTGTTATATGTTATCAAGACATCTTCGCTTACTGAACGGGCAATATGTTTTATGCCCGGCACCTCTTCTTCAAGGGCAGGGGCCAAGGGGACAGGGTTTGATACACTGATCTCAGGGCCTCTTGGTGTTTGATGTGCCAGGTAAAGTTGATAGGCAGAGTCCTTGTTCTCGTTGAATTGATCATAGGAAAGTTCAAAAAGGGCCGTCATGGTCAAGAGAATGGCCACGGCAAAGGCGCAGGTAAGCCCCACAATATTGGCTAGGGTGAAGACTTTATTCTTCAATAAATTTCTCCAAGCGATTTTTAAATAGTTCTTAATCATGGTGTCTTTTTTAATGATGAATTTTAATTTATTCCTGTCTTAGCGCGTCCACTGGATTTTGATTGGCTGTACGGGTATAGTTTATACCCGCAATCAATGCCACCAATAGTAATATGAATAGGCTACAAGCCGCAAAGAGTCCCCAATGTAGATGAACCTTGAAGGCAAAATTTTGCATCCATTTGTCAGCAGTGAACCAAGCGCCTATCAATCCAAGGAGAACAGCGGGTACGGCCACATATTCCAAATCGGAAATAAATGCTTTTAATATGTCCCAGAGGGTTGCCCCATTAATTCTTCTAATGGCGAGTTCTTTTCTACGTCGGGCAGATTCATTGAAGGTATAGCCCAGCAATCCGATGATGGTAACCAATAGGATGATAATATTTCCAATGAGCATGGCATTACGGAATCCTTTTTGCCCTTTATAGGCATTCAATTGTTCCGCCTCAAGGCTTTTGATTTCTGCATCATCATACGGAAAACCTAAGTTAAAGACCTCAGTAATTTTGCTCATAAGCCCTTCTTGAGCCCCTTCATGGGCCTTGACCATAATATTAAAGGACATGGAGGGATTTTCAATTTTCAGTTGTTCAAATCGTTCTTCCGGCAGATAAAAAAACACAGAGGGCCTTACATCCGGGTCAGATATTGAGCGAACCACAAAATCGGGGAATACCCCGCGAATGGTGGTGCTTCCATGTTCGGTAACGGTAATTTGCTTACCAAGGACACCATCTGTCCACCCGTTGTTTAATTTTAACAATTCGGCGCCTTTTTTACTGATGAGTACATCATTGGCAATGGCTTCTTTACTGGTAAAATCCTCTCCTTCGTCCACTTTGATGCCCAATATGGAAAGATAGTTGCCGTCTGCTTCATAAAAATCGGCCACATTGAACAAATCTCGTTTTTCATCAGGTGAAAGCACATTGTTTCCGGATGCACCACTGATCGGCACATCATAGCCCAAACCAACCGTTTCGATCTCGGGCATGGCCCTTAATTCATTTAAAACCGTCGAGAGCTTGTTACCATCCATGCCTTCGGTAGAGCCATAGTAGACACCTTCGGCACTATAACCATGGTCGGCATTTTTCATACTGTTGTACTGCAGTGTTACAATAACCAGTACAGTGAGGATAAATGTGGCCCCTACGAATTGGAAAGACAGCAGGACCAGCTTCCATTTCCCTCTTTTTTGTTGGTAGTCCCTGAAAGCTGTGGCCACGGGGACACGTGAAAAAAATCGCCCAGGAAAATAACTGGTAACGAAAATAAGAGACACCACAAGCAATGCCAATGGAACAATAACGTATGGATTCAATACCGAAGAAAGGCTGTGTCCCCATTGAGCCTCGGCCATAGGTTTAAGTGCCCATATCATAAGTAGGGCGCCTACAATGGAAACAAGAAAAAGGACAGCGGTTTCGGAAAAAATCATTTGCTGTAAATTCTTTGTCTCGGCCCCACAGGTTTTGTGTATAGCGGAACTCTTGGCCCGCGTAACCAATGTTCCCATAGTCAACAGAATATAGTTCATCAAGGAAACGAACAGTACGGCCAGGGCAATAGTGGAGAGGATAACAATCATGTCCTTCACATTGTCCACATGTATTTTCTTGATGGGCATGAAGGAATATTGCAGTACAATGCCTTGTTGTTCCTCTTCCATTTTTTCAATATCCTGATGCTTTACCTGCATGGCACGAACAGCGTGGGCCAAATCTTTCGGATTTGTTCCAGGACTCAGCTTTACACAGGCATAATACCGATCATTGCCCATCCAGTTGGTGGTACCGTCCCATGAAAAGAATTGGGTGGTTGAGACCATGGAAACCAAGATGTCATAGGTATAGTTTGTGTTCTCGGGCAAGGTTTTGAACACACCACCTATGGTGAGTTCTTTGTTTGGATAGTTCTTTATACTGATAACCTTTCCGACAACATCCCCTCCTATATTTTCCGCAAGTTCTTGGGAGACCATACAGGTCATGGGACTCTTGAGTATTTCTTGTGGATTTCCACTGATCATGGGTATGGGAAGCACATCGAACAAATGTTCATCTGCCAATGAAATGCTAGCGTCATAACTGTTCAGGTCATCAGTATAGATAACGTGATCACCAATGGAGTTGAGACGGGTAGCCGCTTCTATACCTGGCACTTCTGCTTTAAGGCCCGGAGCAATGGCCCCGCTTACCCTTGGGAAACTTTCCAATTTGTCCGAGGATTTGTCCATCTTAAAGTTTTCGTGCACCACATAAATGCGGTCTGCATCCGGATAAAAACTATCATAACTATAATAGTACAGCACCTCGGAAAGGAGCAATATCCCGAATGCCAGCCCTGCGGTCAAAGATATGATCCTGGTAAAGGCATGTTCCCCTTTTCGGAACAACCTGCGGAATGCCAATTTTAAATTGTTCATCGTTGTTTCATTATCGTTTTCACCAAAAAATCATTCTTGCTTTAATGCATCCACTGGGTTTGCCGATGCTGCGCGCCAACTTTGCCAACTCACCGTGAACAAAGCCACAAGCATGGTCAGTACTCCAGCAAACAGGAATACCCACCAGTTCATATTTGTTTTATAGGCAAAACCTTCGAGCCATTTATGCATGACGTACCAAGAAAGGGGTACGGCGATCAGGAATGCCAATGCCACCCATTTCACGAAATCTTTGTTCAAAAGCATCATTACACCACCAATGGTGGCACCGTTCACTTTTCTCACGCCAATTTCTTTTTTCCGTTGCTGCATATAGAAAGTGGCCATGGCCAAGATGCCCATGGAGGAGATGATGACCGCCAGAAAGGTAAAATAGCTGATGATCTTTCCTGTGCGCTCTTCTTTTTTGTACCATTGATCTATGGTCTCGTCCACAAATTGAACATCGAATTCCACGTCGCCGACAATCCCTGCATAAGTGGACTTTACTTGGTTGATGGTGTTTACAATTCCTTGCCCGTCCACTTTTAAAAAAATATTGTCCGCAAAAAATCCGGGTGTTTGTTGACGCAACATGAGAGGCCCAATATTGTCCCGTAATTGTTTAAAATTGAAGTCTTTTACGACCCCTAAAATAGGCACCTCGTTCTCTTCCATTTTGAAGGAAACAGGATTGTCCGTGATGCCCAACGTCTTTAGGGCAGCCTCATTCAGGACAACCCCATTGTGTGAATAGGCCACATCCGTTGGCATGACCTTGATGTCAAACACATCATAAAATGCGGAATCCACTGCAAATTCTTGAAAACTGATTGGTTTTCCCTCGTAATTGAAAGTCTGGTTACTGCCTCCGCTCAAAGGGCTTTGCCAAGTTATGGAAGCGTCTTTTACACCGGGAATTTTTAGAAGTTCGTCTTTAATGGCCTTTTTTTGGTTGGTACCTCCTAAATATTGCAAATGGACAATATTGTCCTTGTTGAATCCCAAATCCTTGTTTCTGAGATAATCCGTTTGTTTAAGAATGATCCAACTACATGCCAATAGGGAAATGGCCACAGTATACTGGAACGTGATGAAGGCCTTGGCATAGACACTTTTTGCCTTTGTCCGCAATTCTCCCTTCACTACTTCAATGGGTTTGAAACCTGAAATCTTCAAAGCGGGGACAATACCCGAGATAAAGCCGATCAAGAACAGCATGCCAAGTGCCACCACAATGTTGGTTAGGGTAAGGGCATGGTTAAGGTTCAAATTGGTTTCCAAAAGGGAATTCAGGGTAGGCTCCAACAATTTGGCAAACAGAAAGGAGATTAAGACGGCAGCAAAACACAGTACAAAGGACTCGGCTACCAATTGACGGATCAATTGTTTCTTGGATCCGCCCAATAATTTCTTCACTGCCACTTCCTTGCCCCTAAAGGTAGCCTGTGCAATGGTTAAGTTGATGTAGTTTCCAACGGCCAGTAAAAGGATAATGAAAACGATAACAGAAAGCACCATGACCATGGTTCTGCTGTTACTTTTGGTTCCATTTCCTACTTTATTACTAAAATACAGTTCCTTCAATGGGGTGAACTCCACTGTTTTTGCAATACTATCTTGATATAACCAGAAACTCTTTTTGAAATTCTCCAAAATCTGTGGGGCCTTGGCAGGAAGGTTGGTATTGGGCTTGGCCATCAGATAAATGCTTATAGAACACCAGCCATATTCTTCCATAATGCCCTCAAACCCAAAGATTTTTTTAAAGGCGCCCAGATTGACCAAGGCATCCTGCTTATTGAAATGGGTGTTCTCTGGAAAGTCGTCCATAATACCGGTAACCGTAAACTTATGTTCTGTATTGATGAAAACAGACTTTCCGACGGCATTGGAAGTGCCAAATAACCGCAATGCCATGGATTTGGAGAGCACAATGCCATCCTCGGTCTGGAGCACATCTTCAGATTCGCCATAAAGCAGGGGAAACGAAAACATGTTAAAAAAACCAGGGTCGACCCCCAAATAATCAAATTTTAGTTTCTGGCTTCCCGATGTGGATATTCTACCTGAAACATTTAACACCCTCGTGAAATCCTCAATTTCTGCATATTCCTGTTTTAGATCGGTCGCGATCGGGGGGGAGAAATCCACGGTTTCATTTTCCAAGCGGTATATTCTGTCCTTGTTCTTATGGAAATCGTCAACGGACAGTTCGCTTTGGATGTAGACCCCAAGCAACAGCACAAAGGTGAGCGACAGGGCAAACCCCAAAACGGTCACGGTTGTGTACATTTTGTTCCTAGAAAGATGCCTCAGGTATGATTTTAATCCTAACATGTCACATTTTCATTTAATGGTTCTTTTGATTGGGATCATTCATTTCTTAAACTTTCAACCGGATTGGTCATCGCAGCTTTAATACTTTGCCAGCTTACGGTAAGGAGCGCAATCATCAAGGCCAATATTCCCGCCAACGCGAATACCCACCAACTCAAAGGGGTTTTATAGGCAAAAACACTGAGCCATTTGTCCATGGCATACCATGCAATGGGAACAGCAATGACAAAGGCCAGCCCGACCCACTTCACAAAATCCTTGTTCAATAAGGAAAGGATTTGGGTAATGGTCGCCCCGTTGACCTTTCTGATCCCAATTTCCTTAGTACGTTGTAGGCAGGTATATGATGTTAGCCCAAACAAGCCCAAGGAGGCGATTAGAATGGCGAGCACGGTAAAAAGCTGAAAGGCCTTGGCAAACTTCTGTTCATCTTTAAAGAGCGCCTCATATTTCTGATCTAAAAAGGTGTAGTTGTAGGTGCTTACCGGGAAAATCTGGTGCCATATCCTGCTCATGTCATCCAAGGCCTTTTCGGTATTTCCCATGGTCATGGCCTTTCTGTCCAATTTTACCAAAACGTTCTGGGAATTTCTTGTATGTCTTATGACCATTGGCACCACAGGGGACTTCATTCCAGAATGGTTGTAATCTTTGATTACCCCTGCCACGGTCCAATCTGTTCCCCAGTACTTAATGGTTTTTCCAACGGCACTTTCCACATCATGGATTTCCATGAAATGCACCATCTTTTCATTGATCACAACATTGTTGCTCGATTTTTGACTGGTCTGTCTGAACGGACCTCCGGCAACGAATTCCATTCCCATTACATCAAAATATTCGGGCCCTGCACTATAATTGTACCAGATATGCTTCTCATCCGTTTTCCCATTTGGGAACGTAATCCCCATATTGGAGTTTAAATTGTCAAAAGAATCCCCTGGATAGGTTCCTGCTCCCGTAACCTCGGCTACATAGGGACTTTTTCTGAGTTCATCCTCCAGCGCATCAAAACTTAAATTGAACAATGAGTCGGATGTTTTATTGAGTACCTGTCCTTTTAAGGCAATCACGGGGTCTAAAGTGGCCCCAATAGGGCGGTTTTTGAGAAAATGGATCTGCTTATTGGCCATAAAGGTGCCGATCAACAAGGCGATAGTGGCCACAAATTGGCACACGACCAAGGCTTTGATAAAGAATGCCCCCCCAGAAGAGGTCTGTGCTTTTCCTTTCAGGGCCTTGGTGGGCTTGAACCTGGTAAGTACAAATGCGGGATAAAAAGCAGCCAAAGAAGCACCGACCAACATAATGGCCAAATAGGGCAAAAGGGACATCAATTGTGCCTTGTCCAACCCTAAATCTTGCTCCACCAGGGCATTAAAACTTGGAAGCAGAATATAGACACTCAACACGGCAAGAACAATGGCGATAATATTCAACAGCGACGATTCCAAAAGAAATTGAAGGGCCAGTTGAGGTTTTTTGGCCCCAACAACTTTTCTAATGCCGACTTCCTTGGCACGTTCCAACGATTTACTGCTGGAAAGGTTCATGTAATTCATCCAACAGAGTAGAAGGGTAATAAAAGCGATAATGGCCAAAAACCGAACATTATTGCCATTACCGTTGGTTTCTGCCTCATAGGGTTTGTTGGAATTCAGGTGTATGTCCTCAATGGGTTCAATATGGTGCCTTTCGTTTTTCAGCCCCTCTGGGACATAGTCCATGATTTTTTGCCCCAACTGGGCAACATCGGCATTTTTATCAACCTTTATATAGGTGAAATATGCATTTTGGTTCCACGTATAATCCCAGTCCTGTTTAAATCTTTCCCAGGTATAAAAGGTTTTGAGGGAAACCAGAAAATCGTTTTTTAAATGGGTATTGTATCCTTTATTGTCCATTGTCCCCGTTACGGTGAACAACAAGTCGTCCGATCCTGCAATTTTCAAGGTCTTTCCTAGGGGGTCTGCGTCACCAAAGATTTTTTTTGACAAAGCGGTGCTCAGTACAATGGAATAGGGCTCATTCAAGGCATTGGTTACATCCCCTTTTTCCAAAGAGCGACCAAATACATCAAAATATGTAGGGTCTGCCAAGGAAGCGGTAATATGGTCAAAAATCCCGTCATCGTGCAACAGTACCACTTCACCCAATCGCCTCAGCCTTGCAAATTCCTCAATCTCGGGAAACTGTTCTTGGAGCGTGGGGCCACTTACAATGTAGGCATTGGCATCTCCGGGAACATATTTTCCTCCTTCAAGATAGTCCATGTATACGCGATACACACGGTCGGAGCCTTCAAATTTGTCATAACTGTGCTCATGGTTCACATACAACATGATGAGTATGAAGGAAGCAATCCCAACAGTCAACCCAAAGATGTTGATGAAAGAATATAATTTGTTCTTGAAGAGGTATCGACTCGCTATTTTTAGATAGAGTTTATACATGCATTAAGTTTTTGTTTGTTCGTGAAGGGCAGCATAAAATTATTCTGTCCTTAAGCTTTCCACCGGATTTATATTGGCGGTCCTATAGGTCCTTGCGCCGATCACGATCAAGGCAACCAGCACCATACCCATTCCACTGGCGAAGAATACCCACCAGCTGAGGGAAGTCTTGTAAGCGAAACTCTGGATCCATTCTTGGATGAGGTACCATGAAATGGGAACAGAAATGACAAAGGCCACACCCACTAGCAATAAGAACTCCTTGCACAGCAGAAAGTTCAATTGGGCCAAATTGGCACCCAATACTTTACGGACCCCTATTTCTTTTACCCGACGTTCCGTGGTGTAGACCACCAAGCCCAAAAGCCCCATACAACTGATCAAGATGGCAAGCCCCGTGGCCCATTTCAACAATTGCACGGTGCTGCGTTCTTTCCTGTAAAAGCCTTCCACCACTTCACTCATAAACCTCACTTCGACCTCTTCATCTGGGTAAACAGAAGCCCAAGCATTTTCCACCTCTTTAATGGATTCCGGCCATTGTTCGGAATTGGATCCAAGATCAAAATGGATACTACGGAAGTTGGAATACTCTTGGTTCCTCCAATTTCCCGTCAAGGCCAATGGTCGTATGTTGGACCTTAAGGAACGCTGGTTGAAATCTTTCATCAACCCCACTACAGGAATGTTCATAGTGTCCAATTTCAACATAGCACCGACCACATCCGAAGGGTTTTGAAAGCCCAAGGCCTTGGCCATAGCCTCGTTCACTACATATTCCTTGATGCTGTCGTTCAATCGTTCCCTTCCGGACAGCATGGGAATATTATAGGTTTTCAAATAGTTGAGGTCGCCCCACAACATTTCGGTTTCTTGGTGCATTTCAGCACCATCCTTGTAATAGGCGAGCATAGTGGAGGAAACACTGTTTGATGCGGGAGGATTGTTCCCCCAACTGATGTTGGACAGCCCTTTGACTTCCTTTACCATGTTGAACAACCGCTCCTTTTTCACTTCGGAATTGTCGTTCCAAGGCAGATACACATAGGCAACGGCATCTGTCTTGAGCCCCATGTCCTTGTTCATTACAAAATATAATTGTTTGGCAACCAGCATAGTGGCGATAACAAAAACCTGTGCTACCACAAACTGGAAGACGGTAAGGGTCTTTCGGAGCCGAACGCCTTTGTCGCCCTTTGCAAATTGACCCTTAAGGACAGAGACGGGTTTGAATCTGGACAAAACAAAGGCAGGATAAAATCCCGAAAGCACACTTACCAACCCGATAAGAATTAGGATACCAAAAATTCCTTTGAAACTGTAAAGCACCGAGAGGTCCACATCCGCAGGTAAAAAATCAACGAACTGGCGCAGCAGCATTGGAGCCAATAATAGCGACAATAGGGCCGCCATGGACGTTAGGATGAAAGTTTCACCTAAAAATTGACGGACCACCTGTTTTTTGGAACTTCCCAAGGTTTTTCGAATACCAATCTCCTTTGCACGGGTCAAAGCTTGCGCAGAATTTAAATTGATGAAGTTTGCACAGCCCAAAAGCAGCAGGAACAAAGCCACAAAGGCAAGGCTCTTGAGGACCGACATGCTGGCAACATGGTTGGAATTGTTAAAGGGGTAATCCCCGTATTTACCTCCAAAATGGATTTCGGCAAGGGATTGAAGCTGAAACAACCGCTGATCATCAACGGCCCATGGCTCATTGTTTTTATGTTCCTCGGCAAGGGCATCCAACCGTGATTGGATAGCAGGTGTACTGGCCAAATCTTTCACCTTGATGAAAAGTTGGTCCCCGGAACTGGTGCTGTTCCATTCGTCATCCGTGGTAATATCCTGTTGACCAAACATTTTGGACGAGGCCAAAGACATAAACTCAGTGAACTTAAAATCGGTATTTTCTTTAAAATCGGCTACAACCCCCGTAACCTTTGCCGCTATGGAGTCGTTATAGATAAGGGTGCGACCCACTACTTCGGCCAGTTGGGTATTCGGAAAATACGTTTCGGCCTTCTTTTGTGAAAGCACTACTTGGGCGGGAGCTGAAAGAGCGGACTGCTTATCGCCGGCCAACCATTCATATTGAAAGATTTGAAAATAAGCATCGTCGGCCAGGATAGAATTTTGAACGTTCCTAAAATTCAAATCGGCTTCTTTGTTCTCTACTTTGGCAAATCCGACATTCATGAAGGGGGCGGTAACCTCCACTCCTGCAACACCCTCCTGAAAGGTATGCATCAAAGGGATGGCCACCCCGCGGTTGGAGAATTCACTATCCTTGGATTTGAATACCGAGACAATCCGATAGATACGTTCCTGGTCCGGATGGAACTTATCGAAGGAAAAGTCGTAGTATACAATGGCCCCGATGACCATGGCGGCGCAAAGCCCAATGGAAAGCCCGATTACATTGATAAAAGAAAAGAGTTTGTTCTTAAAAATACTTCTCCATGCTATTTTTAAATGGTTAAAAAACATGTTTTTGTGTTTGGTCGATTATTCGGTTCTCAAGCTTTTTACAGGATTTACGATAGCTGCCTTTATACTTTGGTAGCTTACCGTTAAGAGCGCAACGCCAACGGCCATGAGTGCCGATAGGGCAAAAATCCACCATGGGATGTTGATGTGGTACGAGAAATCCTGTAACCAGCGGTCCATGGCATACCAGCCCAATGGAAGGGCGATGACCACGGAGAGCACTACCAGTTTCAGGAAATCCATGGAAAGGCGGAACACTATTTGCCCGACCTTGGCTCCCAAAACTTTGCGAACCCCAATTTCCTTCACCCTTTTTTGGGCATTGAAAGCGGCAAGTCCAAGAAGCCCCAAACAGGCAATGATGATAGAGAGAACGGTGAATATCATAAAGATCTGGCCCAATCGCTGCTCCGCTTCATAACTGGTGTTGAAGGAATCATCCATGAAATAATGTTCAAAAGGCTGTGAAGGGGCAAGGTCGCGCCACGCATTTTCGATTTCCGATAGGGTTCGGGAAACATCCCCACCATGTAGCTTTATGGCCAAATTACTGGCGTAGTCCGCCCCATAGAACAGCCCAAGGGCCGATACCTCGTCCCGTAAAGATTCAAAATGGAAGTTCTTCACCACTCCGATTACGGTGATGATGGAACCATCTTGGAAATCATTGATAAATTGGGAACCAATAACCTCTTCTGGGGTTTTGCCCAAGATGGCCACGGCCTTTTCATTTAAGAGAATGGCGGAGGAATCGCTTGCAAAATGATCTGGGTCGAAATTCCTTCCGGCCACCAAAGAAAGACCGATAGTGGAAAGATAATCCTCATCTACCTGCCATTCCTGCATGTTCAGTGCTTTCTCCATGCTTTGGTCCTCGGCGCGCATAAAAGTGCCACTGCTTCGGGATGATGGTGTTGGTAGATAACTGCTCAATGTGGCTGTATTGACCTGGCTGAGACGCAACACGGCATCCTTAAAAGCCTCCCGCTTCCCTTCCAGGGAGTTCACACCCTGAATTACTAAAACTTCATCTTTTGCGTAACCAAGGTCCTTCCCCTGAATGTACTGCAATTGTTGAAAGACCGTCAAAGTTCCCATGATCAGGAATACGGAAATCGAAAATTGAAGGATTACCAAAGCGTTGCGTACACGGCCTCCTCCAATGGAATTATCACCCTGTCCTTTGAGCACTTTAGCGGCTACAAAACGGGACATGAAAAGTGCGGGATAGCTGCCTGAAAGGAACCCCAGGGCCAACGCTGCCACAAGTAGAATCAACCAAAAGAATGGATTGGCAAAGGGTATGGCCAGTTCCTTTCCGCTAAGGTCATTATAAAAGGGCATAACGGCTGCCGCGATAATAACGGCAAATACCAAAGAGCCCATGGCAATCAATCCGGATTCAGTCAAAAACTGCCCGATCAAACTGCTTCGTTGGGAGCCCAAAGTCTTTCGAATACCTACTTCCTTGGCCCTTTTCAGGGAATGCGCCGTGGATAGGTTCATGAAGTTGACACTGGCCAATACGAGCAGAATCAACGCGATGGCCCCGAGAATATATACGTTTTTGATATCACTCACCGCACTGAACTCAGGACTCCTTTTGGAATATAAATGAATGTCTGTCAATGGGATAGTGGAGTAGTACATATAGTTCCCGGAATCAATGAACTGCTGTTCCGTAATGCCAGGGAAGAATCTTTGTGCATAGGGAATCAGGTATTTGCCCACCATATTTTGCAGGCCATTCTGTATGTTCTCGACTTTAGTACCTGGCAATAGTTTGATCAGGGTATAATAATTGTGGTTTCCCCATTCTGCCTGCCTGGAATCCTCATACCCTGCCATGGAAAGGAGCAGCCCCCTGTCCTTTAGAAATGAATTTTCCGGTAAATCCTCAACGACCCCCGTTACGGTATACACATCTTGATCGTTCAACACTACAGTTTTTCCAATGGCCTGATCAACGGGAAAATGCTTTTCAGCGGCCGTTTTGGTCATAACCAAGGTATTGGGTTCCACAAGTGCCGATTTTTCATCACCATACAAAAGCTTTATGCCAAGCATGTTGAAAAAAGTAGAATCGGCATAGGTCACTGAAGCTTCCCTAACATTGCTCCGGGCATCCTGTGGACGGATGAACACACTGCCCACACCCCTGAACCGGGTAACGAGTTCCACATCGGGAATATCGTTCAAAATGGCTTGGGCCATGGGAGCGGAAACTTCCGCAAGTCTTTCTTCTTTGCCGCCGAACTTCATATCCGCATTGAGTCTGTAGATGCGGTCTGCATCGGCAAACATGGTGTCGTAGCTGAGTTCATCATAAATGTAAAGCCCCAGCAAAAGCCCACCAGCCATTCCTATAGCTAATCCAAATGTATTGAGGAAAGTGAAGAACGGCTGTTTTTTTAGGCTTCTCCAGGCGATTTTTAGGTTGTTCTTGAACATGATTTTTTGTGTTTGTCGTTTTTTGATGTGTTATTCTATGCGCAGGCTTTTGACGGGGTTGGCGATGGCCGCCTTAATGGCCTGGTAGCTGATGGTCAACAAGGTAATGGCCATGATGATGGCCACGGCCAGGACGAATATCCACCAGTTGAGGGGAGTTCTATACTCGAAATTTTCGAGCCATTGGTTCATAAAGTACCAAGCGATCGGCGTGGCGATTACACCAGCAATGAGAATCAGTTTCAGGAAATCCTGCATGACGAGCCCCACGAGGTTGGTAACCCCGGCCCCCAATACTTTCCGTATGCCAATTTCTTTGGTCTTCTGTACCACAAAGAAGAGGATGAGCCCGTAAATACCGAGACAGCCGATAAAAATGGCAAGACCCGAAAAAATTCCGATAAGGGAAAGGAAGCGTTGCTCGGTTTGATAGAGTTCCGCAACACGGTCATCCAAGAAATCATATTCAAAAACATAATCGGGAAACGCTGCGGACCATTCACTTTCAATATGCTGTAACGCGTTTTTGGCAGAAGCCATGTTGATCTTTATGGCCAGTTCATTGTACAGTCTTGGTTCTGGAGCAATGAAAATGGGACTTATTTTTTCATGGAAATCACCATCATGAAAATCGGCCACTACGCCAACAATTTTACCTTTGGCAAAGCCAGAGCTTACGTTAATTTGTTTGCCGAGCAAATCATTGGGATTGGAAACCCCTACTTTTCTCATAAATTCTTCATTGACAATCATTTCGTCCACCGAATCCTTTTCGAAGAAATTGCGACCGGCCACTAGGTTTAGGTCAAAGGCATCCAAATAGTTTTTATCACCTCCTTTAACCTGAATGTTGAACTCCTCAGGTTCCGGTCGGTTGTTGAACTTGACGCTTGTACCCCAATTGTTGTCGCCGGCTCCAGGTGAGGCAAAACAGGCCGTAAGGTTTTCCACGCCCGAATTTTGCATGATTCTTTCTTTGAGGCCTTGGAGTTGGGGGGCTTCGATTTGATCAGGAATTTCAACCATCACAATACCATCCTTTGCAAAACCGAGGTCTGATTTTATGGCATATTTAAGTTGTTTGCCTACCACTATGGAACCGATAATGAGTACGATGGAAATTACAAATTGGGTGACCACGAGTGTCTTACGGGTCAGATAGCCTCCGGTATCATTGTGGGACAGTTTTCTTTTGAGGGCCAGAACCGGCGCGATCCTTGCCAAAAGCACACCAGGGTAGCTGCCAGCCAATAAGGTGACCAACGCCAATAAGAGCACCACAAAACCTAAAAACGTAGGATTCAACAGTTCCTTGAAGGAAAGCTCCAGGTCAAATACAGTGTTGAAGGAGGGCAGTACCAACAAACACAAAGCAATACCCAAAACCAAGGCAAGAACACTGACGATGAGCGTTTCCGCCATAAATTGCCAGAACAATTCACGTTTATAGCTGCCAAGAACCTTGCGCACCCCAACTTCCTTTGATCGGTTAACGGACTGTGCCGTGGAGATGTTGATAAAGTTGATGCTGGCCACGACCAAAATGAAAAGCCCGATGAATGAAAATATCCATAGTGATTTCGCGTCGATGCCACCACTGTATCGATCGTCAAAATGGATGTCTTTAAGGGCCTGAAGTTTATAGTGGTGTACGTTTTTGGAATTGGGCCGGAACTTTTTCACGTACCCTTGCAATTGCTCCTCGATTTGGGCAATATTCTGGTTGGGCCGCATGAGCGCATAACAATGCAATGAAGAATTGATACCTCCCCAGCTTTCGGAAGACATAAACTCATCATAACTCTTTAAGGTATCGAAAGAGAGGAAAACCTGTGCCTTCGTCAGTGTTGTTTTAGGGAGATCTTTCAGCACTCCGGTCACCTTTATGGTTTCTCCATTTTCCAGTACAAAGGTCTTGTTGATGGGGTCTGTCCCGCCGAACATCTTTTGGGCCATCTGTTCCGTAATCAAGGCCGTATTGGGCTCTGAAATGGGAGCCGCATTGGAACCATCCACCAAAGGGTAATTAAAGATTTTGAAAAATCCGGTTTCAGTGAAGGCAATGTCTGCCTTTAACTGTTTTTTTACTCCATTTTCATCCAAGGTGATGAGCCAATTATCGCGATCCGCACTTTTGGCCACGATTTCGGCATAGTCATAATCCTGTTTGAAAGCATTGGCGAAACCTGGGGGTACTGCGGCCTCATAATCGATAAGATCCCGGTGTTCCTCGGTATTCACCCGGTAGATTCGGTCGGCATTTTGATGAAAATTGTCAAACTGCAAGTGAAATTGAACAAAAAGGAATATCAAAATACTGCAACCAAAACCCATGGTAAGTCCTAGAATGTTGATAAATGAGAACCCCTTTCTTTTTACAAGGTTTCTCCAAGCTATTTTTAGGTTGTTCTTAAACATGATGGTTCGTTTTTTAGTTTATTATTCGGTTCGCAGGCTCTTTACTGGATTGGCCGTAGCGGTTTTTATGGATTGAAAACTTATGGTGAACAAAGCAATAAGTAAGGTGCCTATAGCGGCTATGACGAACATCCACCAACTTATGGATATCCTATAGGCAAAATTTTGCAACCATTGGGTCATGGACCAATATGCCACGGGGGATGCAATAATGATGGCGACTATCACAAGCTTCAGAAAATCTATGGATAAAAGTGCGGTTACACTCTTTACAGAAGCTCCCAAAACCTTACGGATGCCGATTTCTTTTCTTCGCTGTAAAGCAATAAAAGTCGCCAGACCAAACAGGCCCATTACCGCAATCAATATGGCAAGACCCGTGAAGGCACTGAAAATCATTGTCAGACGATCCTCTGCCTTGTACTGTGCGTCAAAAGTCTCATTTAAGAAATGGTATTCAAAAGGTTTTTCGGCATCGTATTTTTCATAAACCGCTTTCATTTGCTGTAAGATAGAGGGGATGTTGGATTTAGGTGCGATTTTGGCATAGACGACCCCGCCATATTCTGCCCATGGAGAAGATTCATCACCGCCCTTGCTTACCAATAAGCACAGTGCATTAATTTTATGATGGAGCGAGGTATAGACAAAATCTTTTAAAACCCCATTAATCTCATATTGTCCGTTTATTTTTTGGTTGATCGGATTTCCCTCAAGATTTAATTTTTCAATGGCCATTTTATTAATGATGGCAACAGTTTTTCGGCCATTTAGTAAAAGAGAATCGATAGGGGGAGTTTCCCATTTCAGATTCAACATCGAAATAAAATTTTCATCAACAGTGAGTGTTGGCAAAAAGATCATTTCATCATCAGTGTTACTTTTGACCCCCATCATATTATGTCCCTTGTACAATGGAAGAATTGCGATACTGGATTGCAAGACTTCGGGAATAGTTTGTATTTCCTGTTTAAAAGGTTCAACATGCTTTCCAGCAGCAGCGGAAAAAGGCAACATCACAATATTTTCCCTGTCGACACCAGTGTCTACATGCCTGAAGAAATACATTTGCCGATCGATTACGATGGCACAAATGATCAGTATAATAGAAATGCCAAATTGAAAAACGGTAAAGAACTTCCTAATGCTCGCACCGCTGTTCTGCGCACTTAATTTTCCGTGTAAAACAACCATTGGTCTATAAGCGGACAATAGTATTGCGGGATAGGTGGCCGCAAGCAAAATGGTCAAGATGAGCAATACCACAAGGGACACAAGCATCTGTGGGGCATATAAAAACGAATTGTCCATTTGAATGTCCAAAAGGCCAAAAAAGAATGGTTGTGCCGTTAAACAGAGAAAATATCCCAACACAAATGAAATGACCGTATACAATGCCGATTCAAAAAAGAATTGTAATGCAATGGCTTTTCTGTGGGCACCTAACACTTTTCTGACACCAACCTCTTTGGATCGAGTTGTGGATCGTGCCGTGGAGAGACTCGCGTAATTTACAAGGGCAAGAAGTAAAATTAGGATGGCCACCAACGGAAATATTTTTATATACCTACTATTGGCAAAGTCTCTCCCAAAATGTAAACTTGTAAGTGGTCTGAGAAGATATTTTTTGTTTACATCGCCCTCACCACCTGTTTTTTGACTATCAATATTGAGTATTGCCCCCTCCACAAGCGCAGGGTCTGCTGATTTGTCCAAAGAGAAATAAGTGGTGAAATCGGAATAATCGTTATTTAAGGATTCTTTGTACTCCTCCATGGATGCCATACTGGAAATGGAAGCCACAAAATCAAAATCAATGCTAGAATTGGAGGGAGCATTTTGCGCAATCCCGGTTACCGTAAAAATATATTGGTCGTTATATAAAAATGTCTTTCCAATCGGATTTTGCCCTCCAAAGTACCTTTCTGCAATATTTTGTGAAATAACCACTGAAAAAGGGGCTTTTAATACATGGCCATTGTTGCCCTGAACCAAAGGAAAGGTGAAAAAGTCAAAAAAATTGGAATCGGCAAACAAGAAATTATCTTCGGAAAATTTTAATTCGGGTGATTCAGGATTCTGGATGGTAACGTTCTCAAAATTCTTTTTATACCGAAGGTAATCTTCTATGGAAGGAATTTCCTGTTTGCTTTCCGGACCTTTAGAATAGCCCATGTAGGGCATGTATATGGGATCTTTGCCAAATGTTATTTCAGTTTCGCCCAGATAAATATTATCTGCATTTTCATGAAACTTGTCATAACTGTATTCATGACCTATGTATAAAACTATCAGCATGCATGCAGCAAGTCCCAACGATAGACCAACAATGTTTATCGATGAATACACCTTGCTTCTCACCAAATTTCTCCATGCTATTTTCAGATAGTTCTTTATCATGACGATTATTTATTCGGTTCTTAAACTCTTTGTTGGATTAGAACGTGCCGCTTTGATGGCCTGGAAGCTTACCGTGATTACCGTGACCAACATGGCACCTAGCATGGCAAGGCCAAAGATCCACCACTTCAGGATCACTCGATATGGATATTCCTGCAACCAACCGTTCATTACGTAATAGGCAATAGGCACCGCTATGAAACAGGAGATGATCACCAGTTTCAAGAAATCCTTGGAAAGCATGTTCCAAACGTTGAACACGGAGGCTCCCAAAACTTTTCTCACCCCAATTTCTTTGGTGCGTTGCTCGGCCACAAAAGAGGTAAGGCCAAAGAGCCCCAAACAGCTTATCAAAATGGCCAAGGCCGTAAAGATTCCGGATAGTGTGCCGATACGTACTTCTGAGGCAAATTTTTCGGCGTATTCTTCGTCCACAAAATCATATTGGAATGGAATATTGGGGAAATGTTCCTTGAACACCCGCTCAATAATGGCCAAGTTTTGGCTGGCACTTTGCTTGGGGTTCAACCTCAAATTGTAATAAGAGCCGTTGCCATATTTGTCAAACACATACATGCCTTGTTTTACCGGTTCATAGGGTGATTGGGCAATCATATCCTGTACCACGCCGATAATTTTTAGGGGTGGATTGGGGTCTTCCTCGTCATCATCTTTGATGAACTGGCCTATCGGGTTTTTAAGCCCCATATATTTAACAGCGGTCTCGTTGATGAGCACTGCATTGGAATCGGATGGGAATTCCCGTGAAAAGTCCCTTCCCTCCACAATCTTTAGGTTTAGGCTCTTGGCATATTCTGGGGAAACCTCGGTCCAAGCGAGATCTTCCTGAAAACCTTCTGGCTTGCCCTCCCAATTAAAACCACTTCGGTTGGACCAAATATTGGTGGTAGGAGCACTGGAGGTGGACATCTCCATAACGGCGCCAGACTTGATGAACTCATCTCGCATCAACTCGAATTTGCCAGTAAAATCTTGGCTCATGGTCGGTATTTGGACCAACCCTTCCTTGTCATAACCAATGGGCCTGTTCTTGGCATAGTTGATCTGTTGCATCACGATGACCGTTCCGATAATGAAGGCCACGGACACAGTGAACTGAACCACAACCAAGATTTTTCTTGGCAATCCGGAATGTTTGCCCGCCTTAAATGTTCCCTTCAAAACATCTACAGGTCTAAAAGAGGACAGATATAGGGCGGGATAGCTTCCCGCCAAAAGGGACGTGAACAGAATGAAAGCCAAAGAGGCTCCCCAAAATCCTGCCGAACCCCATGGGAACGACATTTCTTTTTTGGCAAGCTCGTTGAAACCGCTCAGGGAAATCACCACAATCAATACCGCGATCACAAAAGCAAAAAGGACCACCAAAAAGGATTCTCCCAAGAATTGGTTGATCAATTGGTTGCGTTGTGACCCTATGGATTTTCTGATACCCACTTCCTTGGCCCTTTTCTCGGAACGGGCCGTACTCAGGTTCATAAAGTTGATACAGGCCAAAAGCAGCACAAAGGCCCCGATAATGGCAAACAGCCAAACATATTTGATTCGCCCCCCAACTTGTTTTCCATTTTCAAAATTCCCACGTAGATGCCAATCCTTCATGGGGAAGAGAAACAATTGGGGGTTGAATTCCTCCGTGTTCTTGTTGAGGGTTTTCTTAACATCTTTTACGGTAGAAGTCACCCGTTCCATGGTGGTGTTGTCCGCAATCTGCACAAACATTTGGAAGGAGTTGTTTCCCCATTGGTCCTCTGCGTTTTTTATCCATTCGTTCACGGAAACATATTTGTCCCATGGCATGATGAACTCCGTATCGTTGAAGGAGGCATTAAAGGGAATGTCCTCATACACGGCCGTTACCATCATGTCGTATTGGCTGTTGACCTCAATGGTCTTTCCAATAGGGTCCTCGTCGCCAAAAAGGGCCTTTGCGGTCGATTCGTTCAACATGATGGAATTGATTTCCCGAATCCCATCTTTTTCACCTTTCAGGATTTTAAGATCTAACATTTCGGGTGCTTCGCGCTGCATGAAATTGCCATCACGCGAGATGCTGGTTTCCCCATATTTTAAATATTGGGAGTTGTTCCAAGAGCACATCACTAAATGCTTGAAGTTGTCCATATAACCATCCCTAAAAGCTTTTTCCAAAGGCCGGGGAATGGCAGGACCTGTGCCCGTCCGCCCATTGAAGGTCTGCGATTGGTAAATCTGGGCAATCTGGTTTTTGTTGGTGAAATAATCGTTATGGCTCAGTTCATCCTTCACCCATAGTCCGATGATTAAGGTAACGGCCATGCCCAATGCAAGGCCACCAACATTGATGATGGTATAGCCCTTATGTTTGGTAAGGTTCCTCCAGGCAATTTTTAAATAATTCTTTAACATGATGGTTCGTTTTTGATTGATGATTTATGATCTATTCTGACCTTAAGCTTTTAGCTGGATTCACCAGCCCCGCCCGTATGGATTGATAACTTACGGTAAGCAATGCAATACCTAAGGAGATACCTCCCGCCAAGGCAAATACCCACCATTGAACATCTATTCTATAAGCAAAGTCTTCCAACCAGCGGCTCATCATGTACCACCCAATGGGGATGGCTATGATGATCGCAATCAAGATCAGTTTCATGAAATCCATGGTCAACAACTGGTAAATACTTTTGAACGGAGCACCCAAAACCAATCGAATACTGATTTCCTTTTTTCGCTGTTCCACCAAAAAGGCCGATAGTGCGAACAGGCCCAAACAGGCCACAAGTATGGCAAAAAGCGCGAAGCTGTTGAATATTTTTCCCATGCGCTGCACATCGTCGTGCATGTGTGCAAATTCTTGGTCCAGAAAGGTGTACTCAAAAGACTGTTGTGGCACATATTCCTGCCAAATGGAGGCTACTGAAGCAATGGCCTGGGTGGTTTCTCTCTTGTTCAATTTTATGGAAATCATACTTGGGCTATTGCCGATCACAAGGGATAGGGAGGCGATATCTTCCTTTAGGTTCTTAAAATGGAAATCTTCCACCACCCCGATTATGGTCCAGTCGCGCCCATTGTTGATGTGTTTGCCAATCGGATTTTGAAGACCAAGTTCCTTGGCCATGGTGGTATTGATCACAATGGCGGTGGAGTCACTGGCAAAGTCCTTTGAAAATGCCCTTCCCTCCTTTACATGGAGGCCAAGAGTTTCAATATAATCGTAGTCTACCTGCCATATCTGCGCAGGCACCGAAATTTCTTGGCTGCCCTCGTTGATCATACCAAAAGTGTTTCCGTTGCGTTTGGATCCTTCTACCGGGAGATAATCGCTTACGGTCACAGATTTCACGTCGGATAGTCCAAGAAGACGTTCCTTAAAGGATTCCGTATTGTCTTTTAACAAGTTGGTTCCTTTGATAACCAATACTTGGTCCTTGTTGAAGCCCAATTTTTTATCCATGATGTAATTCATCTGTTTATAGATGATCAAGGTGCCTATGATCAATACCACCGATGTGGTAAATTGAAACACCACCAAGCCACTTCTCAACTTACCGCTCTTACTGCCGGTACTCAAGGTGCCTTTTAGCACGTTCACGGGTTTGAAAGCAGAGAGATAGAAGGCGGGATATAGGCCTGCCAAAATTCCGACCAACAATGCTGCCACAAGGACCACAGGTAAAAACCACCAATCTGCCCATGGCATTACAATGTGTTTCGCTGCTATGGAATTAAAGGTTGGCAATAAGGCCCATGCCAACAATACTCCAATAACAAAGGATATAAAACTGTAGATGACCGATTCGGTCAAAAATTGGCTTACCAAATTGCCCCGGAAGGCTCCCACTGTTTTTTTGAGACCCACTTCCTTGGCCCTATTGGCAGATTTAGCTGTGGATAGATTGATGAAGTTGATGACCGCCAACAACAACACAAAAATGGCAATGGCCGCAAAGAGCCAAACAAAACGGATATCGCCGTGCCGTAGCCCATCACCCATTTTGATGTCGGATTTTAGGTGTATGTCTGTAACAGGCTGTAACTTGTATTCCAACGTTTTTAAGACCTCCATGAAATCCGCGCTCCTCATCCTTTCCTTATATGTCGGGATAACATATTCCTCTAGTATGGAGACCATTTTCTTCTCCAAAGCAGGGATGTCGGTATTGTTATCGACCAGCAAATATGTAAAGTAGTTTGTGTTGGACCAACTCATGTTGGTATCCTCTATGGCCAATAGAAAATTGAAGTCGAGATGGGTTTTTTCCGAAGGGTTCTCTTTAATGACCCCGGTGACCGTATAGGGCCTGTTGGAATTGTCATCAAGAAATATGGTCTTGCCCACCGCATGGCCCTCTGGAAAATATTTGGCTGCCTTGGAAGCGGTCAGTACCACACTTTGTGGATTGGTGAGGACTTGCTTGGGATTGCCTTCCAACAATTCAAACTCCAAAATATCAAAAACCCCTTGATCGGCGAAGATGAAACCGTCCTCAAAGTTGTTTTGCATAGTGCCCACAGGGCGAAAAGGTCTTCTGCCCGCACCAAAAAGCTCGCTCATGTTTATTTTGCCGGCTTCCAAAATTTCAGGAAAGGTGGATTGCAGGGTTTCGGCAAAGGGGAGTTGAAAATGAACACTTTTTAATAACTCTCCGTTCATTACCCCTTGCATGACCACACGGTAGATGCGATCTTTGTTCTTGTAATGGTTGTCATAGCTCAATTCATTTTTGATGAAAAGGGCTATTAAAAGGCAGGCTGCTATCCCAACGGCAAAACCACCAATTTTAATGGTGGTAAAGAGCTTGTCCTTTTTGATGTTTCGCCAGGCGATCCGTAAATGGTTTTTAAACATGATGTTTTTTTTGATTGATGATGTTATCTCACTCGGTACGTAAACTTTTTACAGGATTGGCACTTGCTGCTTTGATGGCTTGAAAACTTACGGTTACCAATGCAATGAGAATGGTCAAGATACTTGCTATGGCAAATACGGCCCATCCGATGTTTGTTCTATAGGCAAATTGTTGGAGCCAGCCACTCATAAGGTACCATGCAACGGGAGAGGCGATCAATATGGCAATTAAAACAAGTTTTAGAAAATCGAGGAAAAGTAATTGCAGTATTGCATAGGTGGAGGAACCCAACACCTTACGCACGCCAATTTCTTTCACCCGCATTTCATTGTTGAAAGCTGCCAATCCGAACAAACCAAGGCAGGAAATGAAAATGGCAAGAATGGCAAAATACTTGGAAAGCGATAAGATTCGCTGTTCCGAAGAATACTGGGCATTGAACATTTGATCCTGAAAGGTGAAATTAAAATTGTAACCAGGATTATAATCTGTATACAATCGCTTTATGTTTTCAATGGTCTTCATTTCCGATCCGGAATGGATCCGCACCATTGCCAAAGCCAAATGGTTAGAGGAATACTTAAAAACCACGGGTGAAATGGGTTGCATGACGGAGGCGGTATGAAAATCCTTCATGACCCCAAGAATGGTCTTGTCCTCTCCCCAAAGATTGATTTTTTGCCCAACAGGATTTTCCAACCCCATTATCCGTATGGCCTCCTCATTAAATATTACGTAAGACTCGGGAGAACCGAGTTTTGCGTTAAAAGATTCCCCTTCCACCATTTCTATGTTAAGGGTCTGTGTCAGGTTTTCATCCACATCGCGAACAATAAAATCTACCTCAAGATCCGCTGGCTTACCGGCCCAGTCAATGCCGTAGGTGGAAGACCCGCCGTCTTCCCGGACAATACTCTGGCTAAGTCCACCAACACGTTCCACACCCTCTACTTTTTCAACCTCATCGAAGAAAAAAGGGATGTTGTCATAGGCCTTGCCCTCAAGATCTATTTGGACTATGTTATCTTTTTGATAACCAATGGGTTTTGTGAGCGCAAAGTTGAGCTGGTTGTTTATGATCAATACCGATATGATCAGGACTAGGGATGCCATAAACTGAAAGACCACCAGGCCTTTTCGTGTAAAAAGTTCCCCGCCATGGGTCTTAAAGGCGCCTTTAAGTGTTGCCAATGGACTAAAGCCGGACAAATAAAATGCTGGATAACTTCCGGAGATCAATCCGGTAAGCAATGTGGCCAAAATCAATACTGGGGCATTTTGGAAAATAAGTTGAAGATCCAGTTCTTTGCCTGAAACATAGTTGAACGCAGGAATCAACAAAAAGACCAATAAAAGGGCCAATATCAAAGAAAGGCATGTTAGGAAAATCGATTCTGTTAGAAACTGAACCACCAGTGTTCTTTTGGTACTCCCTACCGTTTTCTTGATGCCGATTTCCTTAAATCTCCTGCTAACGCGGGCCGTGGAAAGATTCATGAAATTGATACAGGCAATGAGCAGGACCAAAATGGCAATGAAAGAAAAAAGCCTAACGTAGGTAATTCTGCCACCACTTTGAATACCATCCACATAATTGCCCTTTAGGTAAGCATCTGAATATTTTCTTGTGAAAAGACTGAACATGTTACCATCAAGGTACTTGTCTACGAACCGGTCTATTTTTTTATTAAAGGCCGCCTGGTCCGTGTTGGGCTTGAGGACAAGGTATGTTTGTGGGCCGGTATTGTACCATTCTTTTCCGTTTGTCCAAATGTCTTCCAGCAATTTCTTTTTGGTCCCTATGAAACTGAACTTCATGGTAGAGTTTGAAGGAACGTCCTCAAAAACACCTGTAATCTTTCCGCTCTGCTCTTTGCCAAAGAAGCTATATTTTATTTGATGGTTTAGGGCTTTGTCAACAGAACCGAACAGTTTTAAGGCAAAGTTTTCGGAAACAACAATGGCATCCTTATCTTGAAGCACTTGATCAATGGAGCCTCGTATCAGGGGAAAGGAAAACACATTGAAAAAGTTTTTACTGGCAAATAGCCCTTCCGTTTTGAAAGTATTCTCCCCATCGGAGAAAGTGATTGCCATTCCCTCCCTCTCAAGATTCATAACGGTCACCGCATCTTCAACCTCGGGCAGATCTTTTTCCAATGCTTCTGCAAGGGGCCCTTGTGTACCTTCATGAACTCTGATTACTCCATTTTCCTCGCTCTTCATCAATATTTGATAAAGGTTTTGGTCATTTTCATGAAACGTATCGACCGTCATTTCATCAGTGACCCAGAAAAAGATTAAAAAAGCACTGGCCAGTCCTGTGGAAAGCCCCAGAATATTTATCAATGAAAACAAAGGATTTCTCCTAAGGTTTCTCCAAGCTATTTTAAGATGTGTCTTGATCATGATGGTTTGTTTTTATGATGATGTTTTTTATGTCATTCGGCACGTAAACTTTTAGTAGGGTTGGTGAGGGCGGCCCTGATAGATTGAAAACTTACGGTCAACAAGGCAATGCCCAGGGCAATGGTACCTGCAAGGGCAAAAACCCACCATTGCAGATCAATTCTATAGGCGAATCCCTGTAACCAGTTTTCCATGGAGAAGTAGGCGAGAGGGAATCCTATGAACAAGGCAATAACCACCAACTTGGCAAAATCCATGGAAAGCATTTGGCTGATTTTGCCCACGGAGGCCCCCAATACTTTTCGAATGCCGATTTCCTTTCTGCGTTGCTCTGCCGTATAAGCTGCCAAACCAAAAAGGCCCAATGCCGCTACAAAAATGGCCAGGATGCAGAACACGATACTGATCTGTCCCGCCCGCTTTTCCCGAGCGTACATTCTTGCAATATTTTGATCTAAAAAAGAATAGTTGAAATCTAGATTGGGAACAATTCTGGTGAAAGTACTTTTAAGGTCGGCAACCGTATTGGCCAAATTCCCTGTTTTAAAACGTACTAACATGAATGATTTGCCTTCACTTGTACTGTTATTGAATGCATAGGCACCAATAGGTTGGTGCAACGATTCGTAGTTGAAATCGTCCACCACCCCTACTATGGTATTGGGAATTCCGATATATACCTCCTTGCCGATGGCCTCTTCTGGGGAGAATCCTAAATAATCGATAGCTTTTTTGTTCAACACAACTTCCACCAATGTATCCTTTTCACTTTTGAACTTGGGCAAGCTACTGCCGGCCAAAAGATGTAGCTTAAGGGCATCTACGATACCTGCATCGGTCACATTGGTCTGAATGTTCAGACCTTGTTCTTCCGTGTCATTTTTTCGAAGGGTTCGTCCACTTACATCCATGCCAGGATATCCTTGGGCCATGGATACTGCGGTAACTTCTGAGAGGTTTTTGAATTCTTGCTCCAAAGCGTTACGATTTTCGTCGCCACGCAATCCACCTATGGAAATGGCCATGACATTGTCTGCGGCAAAACCAAGGTTTTTATTTTGGATGTATTGGGTTTGTTGGTAGATGACCATCACGCCTACGATCAATGCGGTAGAGGCGGCAAATTGCATCACTACAAGGCCTTTTCTAATGACCACATTTCCCTTTCCTCGCTTTAAAGAAGGGGATAGGATTTCCTTGGGCAAAAATCTGGACAGGTACATGGAAGGGTACAATCCAGAAAACAAAGTCGTTACAAGCCAAACCCCCAATGCAGCCAACACAAAGGTTGGGTTGAGCAACAGGTCCATGGTCAAGTGTTGATCGGTTAAACCATTAAAGCTGGGCAACAACAACATCGTCAAAGCAACACCCAAAACAATGGAAATGGCCGTGATTAATCCGGTTTCCACATAAAACCGACCCACTAAAGACTCCGAAGAGGCTCCTAAGGTTTTGCTGATGCCCACTTCCTTGGAACGCTTTTGGGAACGTGCCGTGGTGAGGTTCATATAGTTAACGCAGGCAATTAAAAGGATCAAAATGGCCAAATAGGTCAGGTTGCGAACTTCATTGATATCGCCAATGCGGGACGCATATGAATTTCCGTAAGAGGCGGAATATAGGTGTACTTTGCTCAAGGGTTGTAAACCGAAGGAGTACCATTGGTTTTCCTTAGGGAGGTTTGCCTCCAGCATTTGGTCTATCTGTTTTTGGGTGGCATCCACTGAAACATTGTCTTTCAATAGGCAATAGGTTTCAAAACTGGCATTTGACCAAGAATCATTTTTGTAGAACCAATATCCATTACTCGAGGCCATGATTTCTGCATCAAATGTGCTGTTATCAGGAAAATCCTTGTATACCCCGGTCACCTCAAGCTCACGATCATTGTCCACCAAAATGGTTTGGCCAATCGGATTTTCCTGGTTGAAATAGGTCTGTGCAGCTGTTTCGGAAAGAATGACCGTGCTCGGCCTGTCCAAAACTGTGGCCGCATCCCCCTTTACCAGTTCAATATCGAAAATGGTCAACAACTCCTTGTCCACCCAATAAAAAAGGTCCTCAGTGAAGTTTTGGTTGTTTATGCGCAAGGAGGCGGGTCTACCAAAATTATGTTTTAACAACCTTGCCGCACTTTCCACATTGGTCACTTCTTCCTTCATGGCCAAAGCGGTTACAGGAGGTACCGTGGCCCAGGTTTCAAAACCAAAATCACCATCAGTTTTCAAGAGAACTCGTTGGATCCGGTCTTTTTTGGGAAACATGGAGTCGAAACTCCTCTCATGGGAAATAAACAGAAAAAGGAGCATGACGATGGTCAGCCCCATGGAAAGTCCAATAATGTTGATTCCTGAAAACAGTTTGTTCGATTTCAGGTTTCTCCAAGCGACTTTTAGGTTGTTCTTAAACATATTTGGGATTTTTGATTGATGATTAAACTCCTACACCATGGCACCCATGGGCTTGTTCTGGCTTTCGGTCACAATTTGACCATCGAACAAGTTGATGACCCTGTGGGCATAGTGCGAATCGCGGTCCGAGTGCGTTACCATTACAATGGTGGTGCCCTCTTGGTTGAGCTCGGTAAGCAGGTTCATCACCTCAATACCGTTTTTGGAATCCAGGTTACCCGTAGGCTCATCCGCCAAGATCAGTTTTGGGTTGGTCACTACGGCTCGGGCTATGGCTACCCTTTGCTGCTGTCCTCCGGAAAGCTGTTGCGGAAAGTGTTTTTCCCTGTGGGCAATCTTCATACGCTCCAACACTTTTTGGACTTTTTCCTTTCTTTCTGCCTTACTCATTTTAAGGTAGATCAAAGGAAGTTCCACGTTTTCAAAAACGGTAAGCTCATCGATAAGGTTAAAGCTCTGGAAAACGAACCCAAGGTTTCCCTTTCTTAATTGGGTACGTTGGCTTTCCTTTAGCCCCCCCACTTCATGACCCGCAAATTTGTAGCTGCCATCAGTAGGATTGTCCAACATGCCGATGATGTTCAACAAGGTTGATTTTCCACATCCTGATGGGCCCATGATGGCCACAAACTCCCCTTCGGCCACTTTAAGGTTTACCCCGTTCAAGGCTAAGGTTTCGACTTCTTCCGTTCGGAAGCTTTTTTTGAGATTTTGGATTTGTATCATTTCTTTAGTGGTTGTTTTTCTGCGGTTTACTTAAAGACTCTTTTAATTTGATCGATGTTACACTTCACGGATTATTTTAATACGATCCGTTCTGCATCACCAAAACTGTCGTAGTTGCTGGTAATGACCTGTTCTCCTGGTTGAAGCCCCTCAAGGACCTCATAGTATCTTGAATTTTGTTTTCCTAATCGTACGTTACGTCTTATGGCCTCGTTGCCATTGGGGTCCACTACGAAAACCCATTGCCCACCTGTACTCTGGAAGAAGCCTCCTTTTGGCAGCAGGAGTGCATCATTGGATTCGCCCAATTGCAGTCTGATGTTATAGCTTTGTCCGGCACGGATGGTTTCTGGTTTTTCTCCGGTGAACACTAGATCTACCCTAAACCTACCGTTGCGTACTTCAGGATATACCTTGCGAAGACGTAGGCCGTACTCATTTCCATTACGCTCCAAAGTTGCGGATAGGTCACGTTTTACCCTATCGATATAGTGCTCGTCAATGTCCGCTTCAATTTTGAAATCGGTCAATACGTTAATCTGTCCGATACGTTGACCTTGGGCAATGTTCTGCCCGATTTCGGCATCCAAAAACCCCAACTGACCATCTGCTGGAGCGCGAACGTTCAGGTGGTCCAACCGTTCGTATACCATGGAAAGCGTCTTGCGCATCCGCTCCAAATCGGTATCCAAACCTTTCAGGGAAGTTTCCCTCAATTGGTCGTCCTGTTCGGTCTGTAACTTTACAATTTCGTATTGTTTTTTCGCCAGTTCGTAATCTTCCTTGGCTTTTAGATAGACTTCTTTGGAAATCAATTCCCCATCATATAGTTCTTGGTTTTGCTCATAGTTTCGCTTTAACCGTTGCAGATCGTACTGGGCGGTGGCCAAGGATTTTTTGCCTTCCACCTGCCTGGAATCGAAGGTGAGCTTGGTAGAACGAAGGTCGTTCTGCTTTAACGCCAAGTTACTTTCACTGGCCAAGATCTGCTCATACAGGTTCATGTTCTCCAATTTCAGGATGATATCCCCCTGTTTGACCATGGAACCTTCCTCGATGAGTTTTTCGGATACCCTTCCACCCTCATAGGCATCCATATAAATGGTGGCGATAGGAGCCACGTTACCATTTATGGTAATGTAATCATCGAACTTACCCGCAGTCACCGAAGCTATGGAAAGTCGCTCCTTTTCGGTCCTAAAGGTGGACATGGAACTGGCGAAAATCAATTTCCAGCCCACGAACAGTAACAATACACCAAGGGCGATGTAGCCGTAATGTTTGGGTTTAAGTCCTTTCTTTTTTTCTAATTGTATATCCATGGTTGTTCTTAGTTGATGTTAAATATGGGTAGGCCGCTATAAAAGTCAATGGTGCTTTGGTTGACTTTTAATTTGAGTCCTACCTGTAGGTTTTCGTTCTGGGCCACCCCGTAGAGGTTTTTGGCCTGGAAAAGATCCAAGGCGTTGATGAGCCCTTTTTCATATCTTTTTTGAGCAATTTCAAAAGCCAATTCTTGGGCCTTCACTTTTTGGTTACTCTGTTCGTATTCCGCCATAAAGGATTGGTTATCCTGAACCAGTTGTTGCAACAATTTGAACAATTCCTGCTCTTGGATTTCGAGGTTGTTCTTGGCTTGCAAATAGGCTATTTTTTGCTGTTTTACTCTGGAGTGGGCCGACCATCCATTACTGATGGGAATACTCAATTGTGCAGCAACGTACTTGGAAGCGTTGTCGTTGAACTGGGTTTTGAACGGGATAATTTTCCCGGTATCACTATCGGTTTGGGTCTCAAAATACCCCGTGGAATAACCGGCAGTCAAGGATAAGGAAGGCAACAGGTTTCCTCGGGTGGCCTGTAGCTGTTTCTTCGCGGCGTTTACCCTATATTCCTGGGACTTCACCAAAGGAACAAAGCCTCTTGCGGTTTGGTATAAGGAATCCAATGACATATCTTCTTCCGATTCGGGGGAATCGGATTCCAGAGTTTCTTGCAAGACAATGTCGGTTTCTTCGTTGAGGTTCATTTCCTGTAATAGGATCAACTTGGCGTTGGCCAATAGATTTTTGTTCTGGGTCACCAAAAGTTTGTCTCCCAACAAGTTGGATTCAGCTTCATAAAGGTCGGCACCGGCCATCATACCGAGCTCTACTTGTTTTTTTACCAAATCGTAATTGGATTGCGAAATTTCCTGTTGCTCCAAAGAATTGGCGACCAAACCTTCATAAAATTTGATATCATAATAGGCGCTCATCACCCTAAAGGCCAATAGGAATTTTTGCTGAAGCACATCCTCTTGGGTTGCTTTGAAGATAAATTTGGAGGCCCTTATGTTATTCAGTTTTTGAAATCCGTTGAAGATATCCAGACTGGCGCCAACCGAATAATTGTTGCTGAAGAACTCGGTATTCACGTAGTCGTTGGTATTGGGGTCGGCGGTTCTACCATAGTTGATGGTATAACCTGTGGACCCATTCACCGTTGGCAAAAGGTTTCGGATGGATTGCCGATAGGTCTCTTTACTGGAATCGTTGTTGTAGTTGGTATTCTTTACCTGAAGGTTGTGTTCAATGGCATAGGCCACGCACTCATCCAATGTCCAGGTTTCTTGGCAAAACCCAAACAATGAGGTTAGAAAGAAGATACTTGAAATGTATGTTTTAAGGTTCATATGCAATTTGCTGTGCCAAGTTGATCACTATTCTTATGCCAAAAACATAAACATCTAATAACCAATAAAATATATGGTATTAATGATATAAAAAGAAAGGGAGGTGTAAAAATATTGTACAAAAAATGTCCAAATATTTTACACTTTGTCGGACCGTATACGTCCAATTTGTAGATTTAACTTCCTTTTTGAGCCAAGGATCATGATAGATGCCAAGATTTTAGTCATAGACGACAATAAAAGCGTGTTGAGTGCTCTGGAGATTTTGCTTCAGTTCGAATACAAAAATGTACAGACGCTTTTTAACCCGAATCAGATTTCTTCGTTCCCTAACATGGAGGACATTGATATTGTGCTCTTGGACATGAATTTTTCCGCTGGTGTGAATACTGGGAACGAAGGGCTGTTTTGGCTCAATGAAATAAAGAAGAAGTCTCCCAATACCTCCGTGATCATGATGACGGCTTATGGGGCAGTGGACCTGGCCGTAAAAGCCCTGAAGCAGGGAGCGTCCGATTTTGTATTGAAACCCTGGAACAACGAACGGCTCATGACCACGGTGAAATCGGC
Organism: Flagellimonas aequoris; assembly: GCF_003584165.1. Taxonomy (GTDB): domain Bacteria; phylum Bacteroidota; class Bacteroidia; order Flavobacteriales; family Flavobacteriaceae; genus Flagellimonas; species Flagellimonas aequoris. The sequence goes on from NZ_QXFJ01000028.1 coordinate 49,546, forward strand.
CTACGAACTGCGGAAATCTAAACAGGAAATCTACAACCTAAAGAAAAAAGAGAACAACCTGAAACAGGTCATTAACGAAGGCAGGAATTTCATCATTGGGCAGTCCAAGGCCCTTACCGCTGTATTGAACCTTGTGGCCAAGGTGGCGAAGACCGATGTCAATGTACTGATCACAGGAGAAAATGGGACTGGTAAGGAGCTCATTGCCCGTGAACTGCACCGATTGTCCGTACGAAAAGAAGAGGTTTTTATAAATGTGGACATGGGATCCATTGCCGAAAATCTTTTTGAGAGCGAACTCTTCGGACATACAAAAGGCTCCTTTACCGATGCCAAGGAAGATCGCGCAGGAAAATTTGAAGCGGCCCACCAAGGCACCTTGTTCCTAGACGAAATTGGAAACCTCTCCCTCCAAATGCAGGCCAAACTATTGTCATCCATTCAAAATAGGTCGGTGGTACGGGTGGGTTCCAACAAACCGATCAAAGTGGACATACGTTTGGTATGTGCCACCAATTGCAACTTGGAACAAATGGTTGTGGACGGGCTTTTTCGTGAAGATCTTTTATATCGAATCAACACCATTCATATTGAAGTGCCACCCTTGAGGGACCGTGATGATGATATTTTGGTCTTGGCGGATTTTTTCCTGAAAAAATTTGCCCACAAATATGATAAACCGGGACTGCGGATTAACAATGTGGCACAAGAGAAATTGATGGAATACCCATGGCCGGGGAACATTAGAGAGCTGCAGCATACCATGGAGCGTGCGGTTATCCTGTCCGATGGAAATGTGCTGAAACCTTCCGATTTTTTGTTGCATGCCAAGCCATCACAGTCTTTTGACAATCAGCCCTTGACATTGAATGAAATGGAGCAGCAGATGATTTCGCGAGCTTTGGAACAACATGAGGGGAACTATAGTGCGGCAGCGGAGCAATTGGGGGTATCCAGGCAGACACTTTATAACAAGTTGAAGAAAAAGGGTGACTGATGGCCAGTAGAAACTTTTATATACAACTGATCATAAGGGTTTTGCTGTTGACCTTGACAGCGATACTCGTGGCCTTTTCCTTGGTGGAACAGTGGTATTTTACTTTTGGTTTTTGTGTAATCCTATTGACCGTACAGGTCTTTTCCCTGATTTCCTTCATCAATAGTACCAACAGGAAAATAGCCTATTTTTTTGATGCCATCCGAAATGAGGATTTTACATTGCGGTTTCCGGAAAGGGTGACCATTAAATCCTTCAAGGAACTCAACCAAAGCCTGAACCGGGTCAACGGTCTGATCCAAGAGGTACACCTTCAACTACAGATCAGGGAACAATACTATCAAGAGATTTTAAAGCAGGCGAGCATCGGGATCATGACCTATAACGAGAAAGGTCATATCATGTTCGCCAATCCAACCTTGGAAAAGTTATTGGATTACACTCCTTTGAACCATATCAAACAATTGTTGCAGGTAGATGAGAACCTGTACCATATCTTCAAATCGTTTCAACCTTTTGAGCGAAAACTATTCCAACTGTCGAATGAACGCGAACAAACCCAGTTGGCTCTCAAGTCCACTCCCTTGACTCTGGATGGTCAATCCTTGCTTTTGGTAGTGGTACAGGACATCCATAAAGAATTGGATGAAAAGGAAACGGAATCTTGGGTACGCCTCATCCGGGTATTGACCCACGAGATCATGAACACGATAACCCCGATTGCCTCCATATCGGATTCCATTATCAAATATTATCGGAATAACGGAAAGATCACTCCCTTGGAGGAACTGGAGGAAAGCCAGATAAAGAATACGCTCAAGGGGCTCGAAGTAATCAAGGAACAAGGTGGGGATTTGATGGATTTTGTTCAATCGTACCGAAGTTTGTTGCATGTTCCCGAACCTAACAAGACCCTTGTGAAAGGGAAAGATCTCTTGGAAAAAATCGATGTGTTGATGTCGGCAAGGCTACAGGGGGGAGGAAGCGACTTTAAAGTGGTTTGTGATCCGGAAGACCTTGAATTTTTTATTGATGAAAAACAAATTGCCCAAGTGCTTATCAACCTGGCCAAGAATGCCCTACAATCTGTTGGGGAAATAGACAACGGAAGAGTGATCATGGCTGCCGGGATCGATCACAACGGCACAAAGTATATCGATGTACTGGACAATGGCCCAGGAATCTCCCCCGAGGTAATGGATGAAATTTTTGTGCCTTTTTTCACCACCAAGAGTGAGGGTACAGGAATTGGGCTCAGCCTCTCCAAGCGAGTAGTACAATTGCACGGAGGCGGCATACAAGTAAGATCCGTTCCGTACAAGGAAACCCATTTTCGACTTACATTTGCCTAAAAATAGTATTGATGAAGCGAGAGCTTTTGAAATTTTGTTGGGACTACGTGAACGAGCGTGCCCGCCGTCTCAAACAAAGTAACGACGACCTACAGGAATCCCTGGATTCTGAAACCAAAAATTCCACGGGCGACAAGCACGAAACCGGCAGGGCCATGGTACAGTTGGAACAGGAAAAACTGGCCCAGCAAGTACAGGAACTGGAGAAGACCCGGGAAATCCTAAAGAAAATAAATATTGAAAGAAAGTCGGAAACGGTAGGTGCAGGATGCTTGGTGAAAACAAGTTTTGCAGACTATTTTATTGCCATTTCTGCTGGGACATATAAATATGACAAGGGCATGGTCTACTGCATTTCCATCAATGCGCCCATTGCCCAATTACTGGTGGATAAGAAAAAAGGGGACAGTTTTGTTTTCAATGGGAATACCTACACCATTTTGGAAGTGGCATGATGGTCAATCCAGATTGGGTTTTCTTCGGGAAGCCTTTCGTTCCGCAGACATTTTTTTCAATTTGAGCCTTTTTTCCACGGCTGACTTGGTCGGTTTGGTCGGCCTTCGTTTTTTGGGGACTTCCAAGCCTTTTTTCAGAATATCGAAAAAGCGTTTTACCACCAATTCTTTGTTTTTGTGCTGGCTCCGGGCCTCATCACACTGAAGGATCAAGACCCCTTCATTGGTCAATCTTGATGATAATTTGGATTGAAGTCGCTCCTTTTCCATGTCGGTCAAACCTTCAGAAACAGGCAGGTTGAAGGAAAGTTCCACTTTGGACGAAACCTTGTTCACATGTTGGCCACCGGCACCGCTGCTTCGTACGGCCTTGAAGGTAAGCTCCCTATGTATTTGCTGTTTGTCCAATGCGAAGACGTTTGTTGATGGTCTTCAAAGATACATTAAGGAAAATGGTCTTGCCAAGGATTTGCTTTTTATCCGAATTGAAGAAGAGTGTGGTTCCATCTTCCGTTTTTCCTTCGTTCAAATAATGGCTCCCCTTAAAAAAGGAATGTTGTACCTCAACCTTTAGCCCTGATGATTTTGAAATTTGGAATTCATGGGGATAGACCAAAACGGACCGATCTATTTCGGCATAGGACTTTAGCAGTTTGATAGGAACCTGGTTTACTTCACCAAATAAGGAGGCCGTGTAATAATTGGGCGGGGTGTTGAAGAGTTTTTTGGTCTTTTGGTCCGCAATGATGCGTCCTTTTTCCAAGATCAATGTTCGCTTGGCAAAGGGCAGCACATCGTTGGGGTCGTGACTAGCGGTAAGTACGGTAATGCTTTTCTGCTTGAGGTATAGGAACAGGTTTCTGCGCAGGGAGTTCCGTTTAAAATTATCGATATGTCCAAAAGGTTCGTCCAACAAAAGCACTTCTGGTTCCTGTGCCAGAACCCTAGCCAGGGCCACCCGTTGCTGTTGACCCCCACTGAGAAACTGTACCTTGGTCTTGGCATGGTCCTCCATTTCGATCAATTTCAAAAGCTCATCAATGCGTTGTTGATGGGTCTCGCGTTCAAAAACAGAAAGAAATTGACCGATGTTCTCTTCCACTGTGATGAAAGGCATCAGGTCAAAATCCTGAGCAAGGTATTTCATGTAGGGTTCCCCGGGCACTAAGTTGAAATTGGGACCCAAAGCTTCTGTTTCGCCCCAAAAAATGGAACCGTTTTCCACATGCAGTAGTCCGTAAATAATCTTCAACAAAGTACTTTTTCCGGAACCACTTTCGCCCATCAAGGCTAAATGCTCGCCTTTGGCGACTTCAAAAGAAATGTCTTCCAGAATGTTCTGGTCCTTGTAACCAAAGGAATCGATATGGACTTTTAGCATTATCTCTATTGATATGAGATTTTAGTTGTCAGGCTGAGCGCAGTCGAAGCCTGTGGACCATCACAAAATGAATCATGAGGTTCTCGACTGCGCTCGAACTGACAAAAAGTTTATTTGTTGGACCTTAATCTTTAAACTCTTTCAACACGGCTTGGTTGGGAAGCTCATCATACCCCATATTGTAAAAGGTGAACCCAAAGATATCGGCATACTGTTCTATGGTCTTGCTCACAGGGGTTCCCGCGCCATGGCCCGCATTGGTTTCGATGCGGATCAAGGTTGGGGCAGTTCCCGCTTGCTTTTCCTGCAGCTCTGCCGCAAATTTAAAGCTGTGTGCCGGTACTACACGGTCATCATGGTCGCCAGTGGTGACCAAAGTGGCCGGATAGGAAACGCCTTCCTTCACATTGTGGACAGGGGAATAGCCCTTTATGTATTTGAACATTTCTTCGCTATCCTCGGAAGTTCCATAATCGTAGGCCCATCCGGCACCAGCGGTAAAGGTGTGGTAGCGCAACATGTCCATGACCCCAACAGCGGGTAGGGCAACTTGCATTAAATCAGGTCGCTGTGTCATGGTGGCACCTACAAGCAAACCACCGTTAGATCCCCCACGGATAGCCAAATATTCCTTGGAAGTATAATTTTCGGATATCAAATACTCCGCTGCGGCAATAAAGTCATCAAACACATTTTGCTTTTGGAGCTTGGTCCCGGCGTCGTGCCATTTTTTACCATATTCCCCACCACCTCTCAGGTTGGGCACGGCATAAACACCACCTTGCTCCATCCAAACGGCATTCACGATGCTGAAGGAAGGGGTCAAGCTGATATTAAATCCGCCATAACCATACAGAATGGTCGGATTTTTACCGTTGAGTTCCAATCCTTTTTTATAGGTGATGATCATAGGGACTTTGGTACCGTCCTTGGAGGTGTAGAAAACCTGTTTGGACTCATAGTCGTCTGGATTGAAATCGATTTGGGGTTTCCAATACTGCTCGTACTCCCCAGTTTCCACATTGTACTTGTACAAAGATCCCGGAGTGTTGTAATTGGTAAAGGAGAAATAAAAATCTTTGTCTTCTTTTTTGCCGCCAAAGCCTCCGGCACTTCCTACACCGGGCAATTTGATTTCGCGCACCAATTTTCCATCGTAATCATACTGTAATACTTTAGAAATGGCATCGACCATATATTCCGTGAAGAAATAGCCTCCGCCAGTGCCAGCAGTTAGCACGTTTTCGGTTTCGGGAATTAGGTCTTCCCAATGGTCCGGAGTTGGGTTGGAAGCATCCACTACCACCACTTTTTTATTGGGAGCATCCCGATCGGTAACCAAGTAAAGCTTGGAACCTTCATTATCGATGACATAAGTATCGGAATCGGTATCATCCAAAATAGTGACCAATTTTGGGTCTGCTTCTGAAAGATCCATCAGGTATAGCTTGTTGCCCGAAGTGGATATGGAAGCCGATATGAATAAATATTTTTGGTCTTCGGACACATACCCGCCCACATACCGGTGTTTTTCCTCGGGAGTTCCACCGAAAATGATTTTGTCCTCGGATTGGGGTGTTCCCAATTGATGATAATACAGTTTATGCTGGTCCGTTTTTGCTGAAAGTTCACTTCCTTTTGGTTTGTCGTAGCTGGAATAGAAGAAACCATCGTTTCCTTTCCATGAAATGCCACTGAACTTAATGTCGACCAAGGTGTCTTCCACAACTTCTTTCGTTTCGGAATCTATAACGATACCTTTTCGCCAGTCACTACCTCCTTCGGAAATCAGATAGGCCGCCTTGGAACCATCCTTGGTAAAACTGAGGCCCATCAGCGAAGTAGTGCCATCTTCGGAAAAAGTATTGGGATCTAGGAAGACCTCCTCTTTGCCATCGTCCTTTTTTCGATAGACCACGTACTGGTTCTGCAGGCCGTTGTTTTTATAATAGTAGGTGTAGTCACCCTCTTTGAATGGGGAACCCACTTTTTCATAGTTCCACAATTTTTCCAGGCGCTTTTTTAAATCTTCCCGAAATGGGATTTTTTCCAAGTACCCGAAGGTTGCTGCATTTTGCTCTTTAACCCAAGCCTCGGTTTCGGCGCTACGGTCATCTTCCAGCCAACGGTAGGGGTCTTGTACCTCGGTTCCGAAATAGGTGTCGACCGTGTCGACCTTCTTAGTAGTGGGATAGTTCACGGTAATGGGTTCTCTTTTAGTGGTTTTTTGGCAGGCCGTCAGTAAAACGATAACAGCCAATAGACTTGCGTTTTTCATTTTTATCAGATTGATTCTGATAAAAATACCATAAAACAAACAATTCTATCAGCTGCTTGAAAAGCTTTAACGAATTTTATGAAATGGCTTCGGAAGTATTGGAAACCAGATTGTTTTCTACCAAATATTCCGCAATCTGAACGGCATTGGTAGCGGCCCCTTTTCTTAGGTTATCGGCCACGATCCACATGTTCAGGGTGTTGGGTTGGGTCTCGTCCCTTCGGATGCGCCCCACGAAAACCTCATCTTTTCCATTGGCGAACATAGGCATAGGGTAGGTATTGGTGGCCGTGTTATCCTGAACTACCACCCCTGGCATTTCGCTCAATATTTTACGTACTTCGGCTAGATCAAAATCGTTGTGGAATTCCACGTTCACCGACTCGGAGTGCCCTCCGGCTGTAGGGATACGAACAGCCGTTGCCGTAACGGAAAAGGTACGATCGTCCAATATTTTTTGGGGCTCACGGGCCAATTTCATCTCTTCTTTGGTGTACCCATTTTCGAGGAACACATCACAATGGGGCAATGCATTTCTGTTGATGGGATACGGATAGGCCATTTCTCCCTCGATGCCAGCGGCTTCATTTTCCATTTGTTGCACGGCCTTTACACCGGTTCCGGAAACGGATTGATAGGTGGAGACCACCACACGTTTCATTTGGTATTTTTTGTGCAAGGGATCCAACACCATCACTAGTTGAATGGTGGAACAATTGGGGTTGGCAATAATCTTGTCTTCGGGGGTCAACGTATCCGCATTGATTTCTGGTACCACCAATTTTTTGGTGGGATCCATTCTCCAGGCTGAAGAGTTATCGATTACCGTAGTACCAACTTCAGCAAATTTTGGTGCCCATTCCAATGAAGTGTCCCCACCTGCGGAAAAAATGGCGATATCGGGTTGCGCGGCAACGGCATCGGCCAAACCAATTACCGTGTATTCTTCATTTTTATAGGATAGTTTTTTGCCCACGGAACGCTCCGAGGCGACCAACAATAATTCGGTTATGGGGAAGTTGCGTTCTTCCAATACTTTCAACATGACTTCGCCGACCATTCCGGTGGCTCCAACAACTGCTACTTTCATCGTAATCTAATTTCTTCTCGCAAAGGTAGTCCAGTCAATGGTTTAAACAAGCTTTTTCATATTGAATAATCAAAAAATAACAAAATGTTATAAATAAAACAACCATCAACATATCTGCGAAACACATTGATGGTTTTTAATGATTATTGTGGTGTAGCGGTCGTACCGTTTTTATCGATACGTACGATTCTTATTTCTTCAACAAATCGCGAATCTCTGCCAACAACTCCTCTTGGGTAGGCCCTTTTGGAGCTTCTGGTGCAGGCTCTTCCTTCTTTTTCATTTTGTTCACGCCCTTAACGATCATGAACATGACAAAGGCAACGATCAAGAAGTCGATTACATTGGTCAGGAATGCTCCGTACAGTACGGCAATCTCACCGACCGTTTCCCCAGCATCGTTCACGGTACCCGGAGTAATTACGTATTTCAGATCGTTGAAATCCGATTTGAACAATAGGCCTATCAACGGCGAAACAATTCCACCTGTGAAGGATGAAACCACTTTGTTAAAAGCGGCACCCATTACGAAACCTACGGCGATATCCACCAGGTTTCCTTTCATTGCAAAGTCCTTAAACTCTTTTAGAAATCCCATTTTATAGTCAAGTATTGGTTAATCATAACCAAATTAAGGAAAAAAGCGATTTGTCCTTAACAATTTGGATAAAATCAAGGATTTAAAACGAGGCGTTTCACCCGCTGGGAAATGGCCGTGAGAATTTCATAGGAAATAGTTTGGGCCGAAGAAGCAAATTGTTCCGCGGAACTTTCGGGACCAAAAACGATGACTTCATCCCCTTCGGCACAGTCAATGTCCGTAACATCTACCATGATCATGTCCATGCACACATTCCCGATGATGGGGGCTTTTTTCCCATGGATCAGTACGGATGCTTTACCTTTTCCGTACTGTCTACCAATGCCATCCGCATGCCCGATAGGTAATGTAGCGGTTTTTCGAGCACGTTCAGATTTGAAGGCCCTGTTGTACCCCACCGATTCGTTGGCCGGAATTTCATGGATCTGGGATATAATGGTCTTCAGGGTGGCAATGGGTTTCAGTTCAGCATCCACAGCAGCTTCATTTCCATAACCATACAGGCCGATACCGCTTCGGACCATTTCAAATTGGGCTTCGGGATAATTGATGATACCCGAAGTATTGAGCATATGCCGCATGGGAATATGGACCAGCTCTTGGGAAAGTTCATCACTCAATGCCAAAAAGGAATTAATCTGATTGTTACTGAAAGCCTTTTCATCAGGGTCTTCGGATGCAGCCAAATGAGAAAAAGTGGAGACTACCTTCAACTCTTTGCTACCCTTTAAATGGGACACCAGCACATCGATGTCCACTTTTTTAAATCCCAAGCGGTTCAGCCCGGTATTGAACTTGATATGGATGGGATAATTTTCCTGGTTTTTTGTCTTGGCTGCTGAAACAAATTGTTCCAAAATTTTTAGGGAATAGATGTTGGGTTCCAGACAACGGTCTATCATCTCTTCAAAATTTACGGCCAATGGGTGGAGCACTAAAATTGGGGTTTTGATACCAGCATTGCGGAGCAACGAACCTTCCCCAACATAGGCCACGGCAAAATAATCCACACCCAAGCTTTCCAATTTTTTGGCAATGGCCACCATGTCGCTGCCATAGGCAAACGCCTTTACCACAGCCATAAATTTGGTGGTCGGGGCTATTTTGGATCGTAAATAATGGAAATTGTGTTCCAGAGCGGAAAGGTCCAGCACTAAAGTGGTTTCGCCGACCTTATCCATTGAATCCATCTTTTTTGGGATCTATTTCTTCCGATTCCACATCCATTTGACTTACCTTTTCCCTTAGCATGGCCTTAAAAAATGCGGCTCGGCTCAAGGGTTCGTATTCTTCGGTCTCGCCCAAAAGTACCAACTTGTCATTCCGGGATTTTCTAAAACTGTAATTGGCCAGGTTTCCGGTGCGGGTGCAAACTGCATGTACCTTGGTTACATATTCGGCAGTGGCCATAAGTGCGGGCATGGGTCCAAAAGGGTTGCCCTTAAAGTCCATATCCAAACCGGCAACCACTACGCGAACGCCGCGGTTGGCCAAATCATTACATACGGTCACAATCTCATCGTCAAAAAACTGGGCCTCGTCAATACCCACCACGTCACAATCATCAGCCAAAAGACGGATATTTGCCGCCGCAGGTACAGGGGTAGATCGGATTTCATTCGAATCATGGGACACCACCATTTCCTCATGGTAACGGGTGTCCACAATGGGCTTGAAAATCTCCACTTTCTGTTTGGCAAACTGTGCCCTTTTCAGTCGTCGGATGAGTTCTTCGGTCTTTCCAGAAAACATGGAACCGCATATTACCTCAATCCATCCAAACTGTTCTTTATGGTTTACCGTGTTTTCGAGAAACATACCGTATTTTTGAAAGAAATTGTGTGTTTTCCCGTTATATTGGGACAAGCACAAAGCTAGTAAAAAAATGTACCCCTCTCTTTCAATTGAATTTTAACCTTTTGTTCATAGGGGGATTGGCAAAATGATTTTATTTTTATAGGAAAGAAATTAGCTATGATACGGAAATTGCGGGAAGAATTGATAAAACTATCTACAGAGATCATTACGGCGAGAGAGGATTCCGACCTAGCCCAATTATATGACAAGGCCAAGGAAATCTACGAAAAGTTGGCCGTTCTCAAATTCATTGACGAAAAGTTGGCCGATGTTCAGGTCGATGTTTCCAAAAATGTGATTGCTTCAAGGTTTGAAAAAATGGCGAATGCCGTGTTGAGCGGTAATATTGCCGTGCCCGAAAGCAATCCACATGACGAGGACATCATGACGCCAGGGATGGACACCATCAAACACATGGTTTCTGAAATGCCTTCCGATGCTGCGTTGGAACAGGTTTTCGCAGAGTTTGTGGCCAAACCGGAGTTCATTAAAAATGATAAGGAAATCGTTACTCCAACGAGTACGTCTTCATCCAATCCTTCAAAATCCTTGAACGATAAATTGGGCAAGGACCTTCAGGTAGGGTTAAATGATAAGCTTGCCTTTGTGAAGCACTTGTTCAATAACAGCATGGAGGATTATACCAGGGTGTTGTCGCAGTTGAATACCATCGATACCGAGGAACGTTCCATATCCTTCATCAACAATATGGTAAAACCGGAGTACAACAACTGGGAAGGTAAGGAAGAGTATGAGGCCCGGTTCTTTTCTTTGATTGAAAGAAGGTTCGCCTAATTTTTACTTTTCAGATTCCATTTTAACAAGAAGCTAGTACCTTTGGTGTATGGGAAAACTGTATCTGGTTCCAACACCAATAGGAAATCTTGAAGATATGACCCTCCGGGCCATCAAGGTATTGAAGGAGGTGGATGTGGTGTTGGCGGAAGATACCCGAACCAGTGGTAAACTGCTCAAGCATTTCGATATCAGCACACCGCTGCAAAGCCATCACATGCACAACGAGCACAAGCAGGTGGAAGCTTTGGTCCAAAAACTTAAAGGAGGTGCCACATATGCCTTGATTTCCGACGCGGGAACCCCTGCTATTTCAGACCCTGGATTTTTATTGACCCGAGCCTGTGTGGAAAACGATATTGAGGTGGAATGTTTGCCCGGCGCCACGGCCTTTGTACCCGCCTTGGTGAACAGTGGACTTCCGAACGACCGTTTCGTTTTTGAAGGGTTTTTGCCCATAAAAAAAGGACGTCAGACCCGTTTGCAACAATTGGCGGAAGAATCCCGCACCATGGTTTTTTACGAATCGCCCCATAAACTCTTGAAGACCCTTGCCCAATTTGTGGAATATTTTGGGGAGGATAGGCCTGTTTCCGTTTCCAGGGAACTCACCAAATTGTACGAAGAAACCGTGAGAGGTACTATGGAAGAGGTCCTTCAACATTTTACTGAAAAACCTCCTAAAGGAGAATTTGTGGTAGTGGTCGGCGGCAAGAAATAAAGACTATATTTATTTCTAAATTCCAACCCTATGAAAACCAAGGTCTTTGCTTGTTTCTTTTTGATTTGTTCGGCGCTTATCGGTCAAAACAAATACCCCATTGTGGACCAGATCAACCTTTCGGATTACAAGGCTGGTACCATAAACAACATTTGGCTTCAATTGGGGGATGATGGATTTTCCAATCCGATCCTGATTCCCGTGATCATTGCCAAAGGATTCAGTGAAGGAGAAGTAATCGGACTAACAGCCTCCATCCATGGCAATGAACTGAACGGGATTCCCATCATTCAGAACGTGATAGCCTCTTTAGATGCAGCCAAAATGAAAGGGACCGTGGTGGCCATTCCGGGACTGAACCCCTTGGCCATTGCCAACACTCAACGCGAATTCATCGACCTACAAGACCTAAACCGTCTGTTTCCCGGAAAGAAAGATGGCAACCGTTCCCAACAAATGGCCTATCAAATTGCCCAAAAGGTGATTCCCCTTTTCAACTATCATGTGGACTTGCACACGGCAAGTTTCGGGCGGGTAAACAGTCTGTACGGGCGTGGCGATATGCAGGAGGATACCTTGTCGACCATGCTGCGTATTTTGGAGCCGGACATTATTGTTTCCAACAAAGGGGTTGCCAGTTTTGGCGAAGCCAGCGGGCTGACCATGCGGGCGTATGCCATATCCAAAGGTGTAAAGAGTATCACCTTGGAATACGGAAATCCCCAGGTGTACCAACAAGATATGATCGAACGGGGCACCAAGGGAGTTACCGATCTTTTTAAATGGCTCGGCTTTACCCAAGGTACCGTGACCATTCCTCCTGCCAGAAACGTATGTTCCAAATCGTACTGGATCTTTACCCAAAAGGGAGGGTATTTGGATGTATTGGTGGATTTGGGACAAAAAGTAAAAAAAGGAGACCCTATCGGTATTCTAAAAGATCCTTTTGGCGAAGTGGTTGAAGAAGTCAACGCCCCTGAAGATGGCATTGTAATCGGTAAAAGCAGCAACCCGGTCAATATTTCCGGTGGCAGGATTATTCATTTGGGTATTTTGGAATAAGGTCATGGATTGGATTCCTTGGGGCATAACAGTGTTTACGGTGGTCTGTGTTTATTTTTTGGACCGTTGGGAACACAAATGGGTCAAATCCATTTTTGATTGGGTGCCCGCAATTTTGCTCTCCTATATCATTCCCGCCATTATCAGCCATGTATTTGGATGGGACTTTTCCCAATCCAACATCCATGATCTTAGCAAGGATTTTTTCATACCGTTGACCATAGTTGCCGTAATGGCCAGTTTGTCCTTGGGCCAATTAAGGTCCATTGGATACAAACCCATTGTGGTCTTTGTGTCGGGATCTTTTTTTATTGCACTGTTTCCTGTACTATTTGTTATCCTTTTTGAAGAAACGGAACTGATCGCCAACACCCTGTCGGTACATGGTTATTGGAGAGGCGTGCCACCCATCGTGGGAAGTTGGATAGGGGGCAGTACCAGCCAATTGGTGCTCAAAGAGCTCGTGAATTGTCCAGAAGATGTTTTTCTTTCCGTGTTGGTCATGGACAATATTTTGGTCAACGTGTGGACTATTCTGATGTTTCAGACCATCAAAAAAAGTAATGGCCTGAACAAGCTTTTTAGGATAACGGATACCGAGATTCCCGAAAGGATCAACGAACAAAAGGACTTGTTTTTGTCGCCATGGTGGTGTGTAGGCATCTTACTCTTGGCGGTTTTCATGATAAATTTTCTATTGGAATTGTTTGTGGCCAAAGTGGTGATATTGTCCTTTTTAGGGTTGGCCTTGGGCAATTTTGTGCCCCGATGGAATTTTCGGTTTACTCTTAAGTTGGGCACTATCTTGATATTGTTGGTCATGTCGATTTTAGGATTGAAACTCCAGTTTGCCCTATTCGGGTTTGATCTGTCCTTTTTTGGTTTCTTGCTGATTTGGCTTGCGGGACATTTTATTTTTATGCTGATGATAGCTAAACTTTTGAATGTGAACATGGCCTGGGTGCCCATTGCGAGCATGGCAAACGTAGGAGGGATTGCCACTGCTCCTGCAGTTACCTCCGCCTATAGACCCAGTTGGATGCCCCATGCGATCATTCTTGCCATTTTGAGTATGGCCACAGGTACCTTTTGGGGTATGCTCACCATTTTTTTGCTGGAAAAACTCATGGTTTAGGGGATAGGTTGTGCTTGTCACCACGACCTTTTTATAAATTGCCGATTGTGGAAGCGTTATTGGAAAAGATTAGAGATTGTAAGGCATGTTCGGAGCATTTGCCGCTCGGCCCAAGACCTATTGTTGCCGCAAACCCAAAGGCAAGGATTCTTATCATCGGACATGCTCCCGGAACCAAAGTCCACCAAACCGGTATTCCATGGGATGATCAAAGCGGAAAACAGTTACGCAAATGGATGGATGTAACGGACGAGGAGTTTTATGATGAGACCCAAATTGCACAAATGCCCATGGGATTTTGTTATCCCGGTAAGGGAAAATCTGGCGACCTGCCTCCACGACCGGAATGCGCACCTCTGTGGCACCAATCCCTTTTGGAGAAAATGCCCAATTTGAAACTGACACTTCTGATAGGGCAGCATTCACAGCGCTATTACTTGGGAAATGAAAGACAGAAGAATTTAACCGAGACCGTTAAAAACTACAAAGCATATTTGCCTCAATATTTTGTCTTGCCCCATCCATCACCCAGAAATCGGTTTTGGTTGGGCAAAAACCCTTGGTTTGGGGAAGAAGTGTTGCCGGAGTTGAAAGACATAATTGCACACCATCTACGGACCGAGGCCTAAAACTTAGTATTTAGACCCATCATGTTTCCCCTTTTCCCAACCATGTTTTCCCAAAAACTGTTCAGCACTTTCCACGGCCCCATCCTCAATGGAAGTCCCCATGGAATCGTTCCAACGGTTGAGGTAGCCAAACAAGGAGATAACCCCCAACATTTCCACAATTTCCCCTTCGTTCCAAAATTGGTATAGCCGATTCTTGATTTCCTTGGTAACGGCATTTGGGACTTGCGAAGCGGCCAACGAAAAATCGAGTGCGGCACGTTCCGCATCCGAAAAGGCATGATGGGTGCGGTATTCCCAAATATTATCCAATTGCTCCTGCTCGGCACCATAGCGTTCAGCGGCCCTAATGGCATGGGCCTGACAATAGCGACATCCTGTGGCGTTGCTGCTCACCCAGGCAATCATTCGTTTTAGGGCAGAGGTCACGCGACCTTCATTGGCCATCACCGCCTTGTTGAGGTTGATGAAGGCTTTTGAAATGGCTGGCCGATGTTGCATCGTTAATACCGAATTGGGGCAAAACCCCAAGGTTTCATTAAAGAATTCGGCCAGTTTTTTGGTTTCCGGATCGTGATTCGGGTCAAGGGGATTTACTAAAGCCATGGATGATATTTTTAATCGTATTTTTGGACTATACAAGAAACAAAAATTTGACTTCATGACAAATCATATCACAACCACTTGGTTAGGTGGAATGGCGTTTGAAAGCGACAACCCCTCTGGGCATACCTTAAAGATTGATGCGGGACCCGAAAGCGGTGGCGATGGCTCGGGTTTGAGGCCCAAGGCATTGATGTTGTCCTCTTTGGCCGGTTGTTCAGGTCTGGATGTCGCTTCCCTTATCCAAAAAATGAAATTGGAAGTGGATGAATTCAAAATAGATACCATAGCAAACCTTACCGAGGAACATCCTAAATATTACGATTCTGTGGTAATCGAATACCATTTCTCTGGCTCAAACCTTAAAGAGGACAAACTGAAAAAAGCCGTTGATCTTTCTGTGGAAAGATATTGTGGGGTGATGGAAATGTTCCGAAAATTTGCCAAATTGGACATCAAAATCTTGTACCACCATAAATAGGTGCAACGTTTAGGACAATAACCCCTGGCTCCTATTTTAATTTATCAACATTTAAAAGTCTATCAAAATGTGGCTAAGAAAAAATTGGGTTTATGGGTTGTTGTTGGTTTCATGCATATTGGCCATATTAGGGGTTACTACCTCCAACTTTCTTTATAAATCCGGCACGGCAGGAATGGGCATCATCATTTTAATGATGCTTCAGTTCCAAAAAGGCAAAATGTTCAAGGACATTTGGATGATTATTGCGGCATTCCTGTTTTCCATTATCGGGGATTGGCTTCTCTCCAACATGAACGGGGACAGCATGATGTTCGTAAAAGGGATTGCATTGTTCTTTCTGGCCCATGTAGGCTATCTGGCCTACGCCCTTATGAATGGAAGGATCAAATGGGCATTCACGGGAGTGGTACTGGCAGCGTATCTCATATTCTTTTTTGTGATGCTGTACCCGACCTTTACCGATATGGTATTAATGGTTGCCTCTTTGATTTATTTGTTGATTTCCTGTTTTTCACTTGGAGCATCGGTTGGTATGGGGGCAAACGGAGTGGTTAAGTGGAGCTATATCTTTGGGATTATCATGATTTTATTTTC
Organism: Flagellimonas aequoris; assembly: GCF_003584165.1. Lineage (GTDB taxonomy): Bacteria > Bacteroidota > Bacteroidia > Flavobacteriales > Flavobacteriaceae > Flagellimonas > Flagellimonas aequoris. The sequence continues at coordinate 65,580 of NZ_QXFJ01000028.1, forward strand.
CGATACCATCATTTCCTTTAAGGAATTTATGGATTACCACACCTTCGATTTTTTGATTACGCCAACCTATTACCTCGCCCATATCTGCATCACTTTTTCGCTGATGAAAAGGTTTGAAATGCAAGAAGAATCACCCAAATCTGTCATAAGCTAATACAAAAACCATGCGTTGGACCCTGAAACCGAAACCTACCCAGGAAGATATTGACAATCTTTCCCAGGAACTCAAAGTTGAAAAGCTGATAGCACAGTTGCTTTTGCAAAGAGGCATTACCAATTATGAAGAGGCCAAGGCCTTTTTCCGTCCTGAGCTTGCCGATTTGCATGATCCTTTTTTGATGAAGGACATGGACAAAGCGGTTGTTCGCATTGAGCAGGCCATGGAAAATGAGGAGAACATTTTGGTCTATGGCGATTACGATGTGGATGGCACCACTTCCGTAGCGTTGATGTCTTCCTTTCTGATGGAGTTTTACCCCAATGTGGCCACCTATATTCCCGATCGTTACTCGGAAGGGTATGGAATTTCTTTCCAAGGAATCGATTTTGCCGAGGATAACGATATTTCCTTGGTCATTGCCTTGGACTGTGGCGTAAAGGCGGTGGAAAAAGTACAATATGCCAAGGAAAAAGGTATTGATGTCATCATTTGTGACCACCATAGACCGGGAGACATTTTGCCTGATGCCGTTGCCATTTTGGACCCCAAACAAGAGGCATGTTCCTATCCGTACAAAGAGCTTTGCGGTTGCGGGGTTGGGTTTAAATTGATACAGGCCTTGGGTGTATCCAAGGGAATCACCATAGAACAACTGGTCCCGCTTTTGGATTTGGTGGCCACGGCCATTGCTGCGGATATAGTTCCCATAACGGGTGAAAACCGTGTGTTGGCCTACTTTGGATTGCAGGTCATCAATGCATCACCTAGGATTGGTTTTAAGGCCATCTTGGATCAGGTGAATAAAAAAGAACTGACCATTACCGATGTGGTTTTTATCCTGGCACCAAGGATCAATGCCGCAGGAAGGATGAAACACGGTCAACATGCCGTGAACTTATTGAAAGAAACCGATTTGGCCACTGCGCAAAAATATGCCCAGGAAATTGAGTCCTTCAATGTGGAGCGCAAAAGTTTGGACAAGGAAATTACCGAAGAAGCCCTATTACAGATTCAGAATAACCAGGAAGAAGAGCGCTTTACTTCTGTGGTCTATAACGAAAACTGGCATAAAGGTGTCATTGGAATTGTAGCGTCCCGACTCACCGAAACCTATTACCGACCTACTTTGGTCTTTACCAAAAGTGGCGATAAACTGGCCGCTTCGGCGCGATCCGTAAAAGGATTTGATATCTACAACGCCTTGGAAGAGTGCTCCGATTGTTTGGAACAGTTTGGGGGGCATATGTATGCGGCTGGACTGACCCTGCTTGAGGAACAATATGAAACCTTCAAGCAACAGTTTGAAAAAGTAGTGGCAGACTCCATCGACCCACAATTGTTGCAACCCGAAATCAGCATCGATGCCAAGATAGAGATGGACCAAATTTCACCTAAATTGATGCGCATCCTAAAACAGTTCGCGCCATTCGGTCCTGGGAACATGACCCCGATTTTTATGGCCGAGGGACTAAAGGATTCTGGTTACGCACGTGGAGTTGGGGAAGACGAAAAACATTTAAAATGTGCCCTCTATCAGAATGGGTCAACACCGATTGGTGCCATTGGGTTCAATCTTGGAAATAAAATGGGTCTAGTGAAGAGTGTAAAACCTTTCGATGCCGTATTTTCGCTTGATGAAAATGAATGGAACGGAACGGTGAGCCTTCAACTGAAACTAAGAGACATTCGCTAGACATTTATGGATCCATACGCCGCGCTCCGATATAGGGAGTTCAACATTTTTTTATTGGTTCGTTTTGCCATGGTATTTGCGTGGTCCATGCAGTTTATCGTAATCGAGTGGCAAGTATATTCCTTGACCAAAGATCCCCTTTCCTTGGGTATCATCGGACTGATGGAGGTGATTCCCGCTGTGGGAATGGCCTTGTTTGCTGGTCACATCGTGGATCAACGGGAAAAGCGCAACCTTTTGGTGACTTGTATCGCAGGATTTTCCGTGATAAGTCTGGGATTGTTTGTGTTGAGTTGGCCAGGATTACAGGAATCTTGGGCACCGAAAAAAATCCTCTATTCCATTTATGCCTTGGTATTTTTGGGGGGATTGGTGCGTTCGTTTTTAGGTCCCACGATATTCTCCTTGATCGCTTTGATCGTTCCCAAAAAAATATATCCCAACGCAGCCACGTGGAGTAGTTCCACTTGGCAATTGGCCTCGGTATTGGGTCCTGCATTGGCCGGTTTCTCCATCAGTTGGATTGGGGTGCATTGGAGCATGTGTGTCATTTTCGGATTTTCTTTGATGGCGCTACTCTTTCTTTTTCAAATACCAAAAAAACCCATTTTGAACCCTAAGATCGGGGAACCTGTTTTTCAAAGCTTGAAGGACGGTCTCAAATTCGTGTTCGGCAGCAAGGCCATTTTTGGCGCACTGACCTTGGATATGATTGCAGTACTTTTTGGTGGGGCCGTGGCGCTATTGCCTGTTTATGCCCAAGATATTTTACACGTAGGTTCTGAAGGATTTGGCATTTTAAGGGCCGCTCCGGCCATTGGAGCATCTCTCACCATGTTGGGTTCCACGCGTTTTCCACTACATAAAAATGCTGGAAAAAAATTGTTGCTGGCCGTATTTGCTTTTGGAATTTGTATCATCGTATTCGGGGTTTCCGAATTGTTCTGGCTTTCCGTTGTAGCGTTGTTCCTCAGTGGAGCGGTGGATGGGGTTTCCATGATTATCCGCCAGACCATCCTACAATTGAAGACACCTGACAATATGAGGGGAAGGGTAGCTTCGGTAAACTCAATGTTCGTGGGTTCTTCCAATGAGTTGGGGGCTTTTGAAAGTGGTTTAGCCGCAAAATTATTGGGTACCGTTACCGCAGTGGTGTTTGGAGGATGCATGACCATTTTAACAGTGGGTACCACCGCCATCATTTCGCCTACATTTAGAAGGTTGGATCTTCAAAAGGATATTGACGAGCACGAAAAGGATTAAGCTTCCAATTTCTGCAAAGTCAATTTTTTTCCATCAAAAATGGCATAGGTAAAATAGGAAATCCAATCGCCTAAGTTGGTATAGGTAGATTTTTCATTGAGTTGGATCTCTAACGGAAGGTGCCTGTGTCCGAAAATGAAGTGATCGTAATGTTGCTGTTCCAGTTTTCGTTTGGCATACAGGATGAGCCATTCTTTGTCCTCGCCCAAAAAAGTGGCATCGGCCTCCCCGGAAATGATCTTGTTGTTCACGGATAGATGTTGCCCCAAACGAACACCCCAATCAGGGTGCAGCCACCTGAAAAACCATTTGGCCACTGGATTGGTGAACACCTTTTTCATCCGTTTGAACCCTTTGTCATGTGGACCTAGTCCATCTCCATGTCCAATGAAGAAGGAAGTATTGTTGATCAAAAACTGTTGTGGTTTGTGGTATACGGGAATGTTGAACTCTTCCTCAAAATAACCGTTCATCCATAGATCATGGTTGCCCACAAAATAGGTAATTTGGATACCCATATCCGAAAGCTCCGCCAATTTGCCCAAGGTACGTGTGAACCCTTTGGGGACAACGGTCCTGTATTCAAACCAAAAGTCGAAGAGGTCGCCCATCAAAAAAATGGCATGTGCATCATGCTTGATGGAATCCAGCCAAGCCACGAACTTTTTTTCCCGCGGCAGACTGTCCTTTCGGGTGGGTGCCCCGAGGTGATTATCACTTGCGAAATAGACCTTTTTGCCTTCCGGCAAGGTAATATCCTTCATCTATCTTTTGAACTTTCTGTCGTTGCGTATTTTATTGACTACATAGACCACAACTAGGACCACGACCAATAGGGGGAAGATACTTCTCATTTTTCTATATTTATTTTTTAAACTTTTCCAATGCTTTTTTAGTGTTTGGTGACAGCGCCAATTTTCCGGAAGCCTCGGCGCGCTCCAAAAGGAGCTTGTCCCAATGTTCGGTTCCTTCCCAAAGTACCCTCTTCATTTCTGATAGGGCTTCGGGATTGTAAGTGGCCAATTTTTGAAGATGGATGTCCAACTCCTTGTCCATTTCCGATATGGAGTCATAAACTTTGGCATATAGTCCCTTTTCCTTGGCCCAATACGCATTTTTCCACTCCGTGGGATATAAGGAGAGCTCGGCCAACGCAGCCTTGCCCATTTTTCGCTCTACGGCCGGGGCAATCACAAACGGCCCGATTCCAATGGAGATCTCCGATAATTTGATGGCGGCTTCCACAGTGGCGTGTACATAATCGCAGGCCGCTGCCAAACCGACCCCTCCGCCAACGGTCTTGCCCTGTACCCGCCCGATGATGGGCTTAGGACAGTTACGCATGGCATTGATGACATTGGCAAATCCACTAAAAAATTGTTTGCCTTCCTCAAGATTGGAAATGGCTACGAGTTCATCAAAGGATGCCCCAGCACAAAAGGCGCGATCACCTTCGGATTTTAGGACAATAATGGACACCTCGCTGTTAACCGCAAGCCTATCAAACTCTTTGGTCAATCGGTCCAACAATTCAGAAACAAAGGAATTACTGGCAGGATGGCCAAACTCCACGGTGGCGATTCCGTTTTCTATTTTGGTGTATAAACTTCCGTTGACTCTATCTGTGGACATGTTTCAATGAACAATTTACAATGAGCAATAAACAATTATCAGCTGTCTTGAATCTGATGTCTGACCTTTGACGCTGCTAAATTACGGGTTTTGAACCAAGGGCCTGAATTTTCTATCAAATTTCCAAAGTAAAGCAAACCCCCGAATTAACATCCAAATGACAAAGGCTACCCAAATAGCATAAAAACCCCACCCCAAAAATTTACCGAGATAGAGACAGGGCACAAATCCCAAAAAGGTTGCAGTGAGCAACACATTCCGTAAATATTTCATTTCTCCCAATCCCTTGAAAAGTCCATCAAACACAAAAGCCAGAGTGTTCATGGGCAATCCAAAAATCACGATATAGAATATGCCGTAAAAGGTATCAAGCACCAAGGTGTCGTTGGAAAAAAGATGACCAATTGGGTGGTAGAAGAGGAATCCGCCCATCATCAAAATGAAACTGACTATCATGCCATACAACACAATTTTTTTGGCCAATTTCCAAAGCCCATCGTAATCGCCTGCTCCCAAAAGTTTTCCGCCCATACTGTTTCCGGCAGCTGCAAAACCATCAATAAAAAATGCTGCGAACAACCATAGGTTGATGGCAATCGTGTGTGCCCCGATGAAACGATCACCCAGGGCGGTGGCTTCGCGAACGGCCAGGATCAAAGCTACGTTAAGAGCAATGGCACGGACAAAAAGATTGAGGCTCATAAAAACGACCCGTTTCAGTTCTTTATTGAGCGGGAAGACCAACTTCATGCTGATTTCGGTTTTTTTCATCAATAGGGCAAAGGCCAAAAGGGCCATAATGGCTTGGGAGATCAAACTGGCCCATGCAGCACCTTCCAGATACATGGCAGGAATCCATCCTTCCACTCCATAGACCAAAAGAAAATCGAGGCCAATGTTCAAGACCGCCCCAATAATGGCTATGACCATGGGATAAAAGGTATTCTGCAGGCCTCGAAAAATGCCAAATATGGCAAAAGTGAAAAGCGTCAACGGAAATCCCCAAACCCGAATGGAATAATAAGAGACACAGTAATTCAATATTTTTCCAGCAGCATTAAAGAGTGTAAAGATTTCCTCGATGACAAAAACCGTGGAGACCAACACCACCACGCTCAACAAAATGTTGAAGAAAATGGCCTGAGCGGGAAGATGTTTTACTTCTTCCAACCTTCCTGCCCCCAAATATTGAGATATGATGGCGGAAATGGAACTACGGGTCTGTCCCAAGACCCAAATCAGCATCGACAAAAACGAACCCACAATACCCGCCGCGGCCAACGACTCCAGACTATCCGTTGGGATATTGCCCACAATGGCCGTATCCGTAATGGAAAGAATCGGCTCCGCAATGCCCGATATGGTGGCCGGGATTGCCAATTGGTTGATGGTCTTAAAATTTACCTGTGTGCTCAAATCGTTGGCAAGTTACAGCACCAATTCGTAACAATGAAAGGGATGTTCGCTTTGTTTGGGAAAGAAGATGTCCCCCAACTTTTGATAGCCCCTTTGCTCATAGAATAGCTGGTTTCGCTGGTTCTGTGAAAAGGTGTCCAAGCGTACGGAGACAAAATGATTCTTTTTGGAATAATCTTCTGCAAAATCCATCAGTTGTTGTGCCAAGCCTTTACCTTGATGCTCGGGGTGCACGGAAAGACGATGGATGTAGGTGCTGTTGCCATTTGGGGTGAGCCATTGGATGGGTCGGTATTCCTCGTCCATAAAAGTGGAAACCACAATGGTGCCCAATACGGAACCATTTTCCTCGATGACATACAGTTCTTCCCGTTCCACATCTTTAAGAAAAGCTGCTTTGGAAGGATAATGCTCGTTCCACTGATAAATGCCGTTTTGCTCCATTTTTAGGGCACATAATCGGGTAATGGATAAGATATCGGGTATTTCAGATATCTTTGCGCGTCGTATCATTGATTCGTTTCAATTTAATTGTAAATTTAAGGTTTAATCATAATCGCCAAACCATGAACAACATTCTTGTACCGATCGGGACTTCCCCGGATTCTTCAAAAACATTGCAATATGCCGTTGATTTTGCCACAAATTTTGGTGCCAAGATTTATGTGATGGATGTATTTTCGGTTACCACAGCAGTGGGGAGCTTGGCGAATGTGGAAGAAAAAGTGGCCAAAAGCGGTAAGGAGCATTTGAAGGAGGTGATCGACCAAGTGGACACGAAGCATGTGGAGATTAAGATTGCCACCTATAATGGAGATATTGTGGATGGTCTGAACGATATTAACAAAGAACTTGGTATCGATCTGATCATTATCGCGCCAAGAAGCAATGATATCCAAGAAGAACTGTATTTGGGAAATACTTCGGGACGAATCATCAAACAGACCGACATCCCAACCTTGATCGTGCCCAAAGGGACCACTTTTAAGCCGATCAAAAAGATAATGACCGCCTTTGGATCCGGTATTTTGAAAAGGAGCAGTATTCTGAGTCCGTTAGTGACCATCAAGAACAAGTTTAAGTCGGAGGTAAGCCTTTTGTTGGTGAAAAGACCGGGGTATTCCGAGGATGACCTAAAGGTCAACACCGCCCTTTTGGATTTGAGCAAGAAACTGACCATTACCGAAAATGCTACCACTTATTTGGGAGTGACCGAGTTTTACCATGAAGAGCATCCGGATATGCTGTGTGTTTTTAGAAGAAAACGTGGGTTCTTCAAAAAGCTTTGGGAGAAGAACACCATTCTGAAGTCGGAATTTTATGTGCCGGTGCCCGTATTGGTGTTGAGCGTTAAAAAAGATTAAGGAAGGGCCGTAAATTTTGATACTTTCAGAAAAAGTATTTCCTTTGCGCTCTCTTTGGGGGATTAGCTCAGTTGGCTAGAGCGCTTGCATGGCATGCAAGAGGCCACCGGTTCGAATCCGGTATTCTCCACTAAACATTAACCATCCTTTAGGATGGTTTTTTTGTTTTTGCCCTTCTCTTTTTTAAACTTTACTTCAAAATACATTATCATGAGTTTACTTGGAAAAGTGGCCTACATTACCGGGGGCACAAAAGGAATAGGATATGGAATCGCGGAAAGCCTTTTGGAGCAAGGCATGAAAGTGGCCATTAGTGGGAGAAGTCCCAAAAGCGTAGAAGAAGCTTTAAAAAACTTCAACAATGATAATGTTTTGGGATTGGTCTCCGATGTATCCAAGTTGGAAGATGAAGTGAAGGCGGTAAAAGCCGTATTGGAGAAATGGGGACGATTGGATGTGGTCATGGCCAATGCTGGGGTTGGACATTTTGCCCCAATTGATGAAATGTCAGATAAGGACTGGCACCAAATGATCGACACCAACTTAAATGGGGTCTTCCACACCTTGAAAGCGTCTGTGGAGGCACTCAAAGAGTCTGAAGGGTATTATATGACCTTGGCCAGTTTGGCGGGCACCAACTTTTTTGCAACCGCCGCCGGGTACAACGCTACCAAGTTTGGGGTAGTAGGTTTTACCCAGGCTGCCATGTTGGATCTTAGAAAGTACAACATCAAGGTAACCACCATAATGCCAGGTTCCGTGGCCACCCATTTTAACGATCATGTACCCTCGGATCAAGATGCTTGGAAAATACAACCAGAGGATATTGGACAATTGGTGGTGGACTTGTTGTTGATGCACCCACGGACCTTGCCCAGCAAAATTGAGGTACGTCCTACTCGCCCCGATTTGAAATAATCAATCCGTTTTTTCGGTCAGGGGAATTTCAACAGCACAGATTTCGCAGATAAGACGATTCAAGTACCTTTCGAAAGTTGAAAGGGTCTGCTGATCAATAATTGGATTTTTGTCTTCGGTGAAGGAGAACAATCCTTGACTCAAACTTTTAAAGGAATAAATGCCTGCCTTCATCTGCTGAACGGGATGTTTTTTGGCATACAGGTAGGCATAACAAAGCAATTGGAAGGCCTTGCTTTTGTCATAATTGGTGATGAGTTCTTCCCAATCCGTGATTTTCACGTTTTTCGGCTCTACCTTGCCGGTTTTGTAGTCGATGATGCGTAGAGTTCCATCCACTTCATCCACGCGGTCCAAAGTACCTTTCAAGGTGATGGGAAAATCCAAGGAAGGAATGTTTAGCTTTTCCACGTATTTCTGCTCCAAGGCCAACAACTTTATTTGGTGCTTTTTCACCTCTTCCAGTTCCAACTCGATAAAGTTGGTGAGATACTTCACGATGACATTGTACACCAAAAGGTACTTCCCTTTTTTAATGTCAACTCCTGCTAGGGTTCCCTGAAATTGCTGTTCAACAATGGCTGAAACCTTCGGCTTTAAGGCGGAAATATTGTCCTTGGTCAATAGCGTTCCGACCAAAGGCGTGTACAATTGCTCCAAACTGTCGTGGACTATGGTGCCGAACGTATTGGCTGCAATGTTCTCCTCCACTTCTTCCAAGTCATTGATTTTCAAAATATTCCTAGTGTAGAAATCAATGGGATTTTTGATGTAATTGGTCAAAGAAGTAGGGGAAAACCCATTTAGGGCAAACGCCTTGATGTCCTCCAGCAATGCACCTTGTTTAAATAGTTCCACAGGTGGTCTGGGGTCAATTTTCACCTGCGGGGATGAAATGGTATGGTGAATGTAGGGCTTTAGATTTTCATCGGTCAACAATTGTGTGATAAGTCTGCTTTTTTCTCCTCCCTCAAGTACATCGGGTTCGGTATTGTAGATAATATAAACGTTTTTGGCCCGCTGTATGAGCCTGTAAAAGTGATAGGTATAGATAGCGTCCTTTTCTTTATAGGTAGGGAGGCTGTAGTCCCGCTTTACATCAAACGGAATAAAGGAATTGTTGGACTTGCCCGAAGGTAGGATTCCCTCATTAACCGAAGTGATGATGACGGTTTTAAAGTCTAGGTTTCGGCTCTCCAACATCCCCATGATCTGAAGACCTGTCAAGGGTTCCCCGATAAAATCCAAGGTTTCCATTGATGCCAATTGCTTGAACAGGTTTTTGACCGATTTCAGTTCTGACACAAAATCCACACCATCCAGGTATTGGTCCAATTGATTGAACAGGGAATAGAACCGGTACAGGTATTCCAGCTCTAGGGAGTTTTGTTGGGCCTGATAGATATCCTTCAATTTCTGGATCAGTTGTAAACTATTGTGGATCCATTGTTTTGGGTTGATGCTTTTTTTTGGGAAAAGAATGGAGAGCGTTTCCTCTACACCTTCATATTTGGTGAGCGTTCTCTCCGTAACATACAACCAATTCCCTTCTTTGATATCCTTGGCCATCAATCTGGCAAAATCGATTTTTTGGGCGGAAGAGATGGTCAACAAATAAGGATTGGCCAACAACTCCAACACATTTTTATAGAACCACCCTCTATCCGAAACACCAATGTTGACTTCTAAAAAGGTTAAAAAGAAGGAGTATAGCACAGTTTTATTCAAAGGGAGACCCATAGTGATGTTCACATGGTCAATGTCTTTGGGAACGGCTTTCAACATGGGGTCCAACAAAGTTTCATCTGCAAGGATCACTGCGGTGTTTTGCAGGTCTACGCCTTTTTCAGAATCCATTCGTTGCAAGAGCTGACCTACGTATTTCGTTTGGGAGATGCTTTTCGGGACCCCGGTTATCTCAATGTGCTTTTCAGTAAGAAAACTGTTTTGGGGCTCAATTTTAGATTGATGGATATAATAGGGCCATTCCCGTTGGTAATTTCTGATGAACAGTCCTGCATCGTGTACAGGGTCGTTCAGGAAATAGGAGTCGATGTCCCAATAGACATATGTGTTGCCATGCTCTAGGTAATGCTGAATGATAGTTGCCTCAGCATTGTTTAGGGCATTGAATCCCACAAAAATTACAGGATGTTCGGGATGGGCCACATGGCTTTTGTCCAATTTTTCCACGGCCACTCGCTGAACCAAACCTTGGTAGGCCCTTTTCTGTTCCAGCAAAGTTGAGGTGAACTCCTGGTATATTCGCTCCAAACTACCCCAGAGTTGAAGGTAGTTTTCAATGATTTCGGTTTTTTCCTTTTTAAGGGACCAATGGTTGAGTTCCTTGATTGCGGAGAGATAATTGAGGATATCCTTTGCGGGGATCAAATACCCGTCAATATCATTAAAATCCAATAGCAAGGTCTGCCCCCATTTGATGAAAGAGGAAAAATCATCATGCTGTTTAATGCCTGAATTTTTGTAGACATCAAAAAGTAACAAGAGCAAATCTATATTGGTTGCCTGGTTTAAACCTGAAATGTCCCCAATAAAATCCTGGATGGACAGGATCTGTGGACAAAAGATATTTTGTTCGAGCCTTTGGGAAATATGTCTTTTTAAAAAGGTCCCGGAACGTTTACTGGGTAGCACAAAGGTGCATGAAGCAATAGGCAATTGCTTTTTTTCCAGGTCATCCAGAACATATTCTAGAAAGGTTTCGTGCATGTATTAAAAATAAAAAAGGCCCTGCATTTGCAGGGCCTTTTCAAAGAAAACTTTTGCTTTCCTTTATTATTTCACCAAGTTGATTTCAACTCGTCTGTTTTGTGCTCTACCAGCTCTTGTGTTGTTGGTAGCGATTGGCTTGGATTCACCGTAACCAATGGCAGTCAATCTGCTAGCAGAAATTCCTTTGTCGATCAAGAAGTCCCTAACAGAGTTAGCTCTCTTTTCAGATAGTGCTTGGTTAGTAGCATCACTACCTTGGCTATCAGTGTGTCCTTCTACAGTGAACTTGGCGTTAGGATACTCGTTCAAGATTTGGATGATGTCAACCATTACAGAAGTAGATTCTGCTTTGATGGAAGATTTACCAGTATCGAACAAGATAGTTCTAGCGTAATCGTTCAATTGTTTTTGAACTTCTTCGGTTACTTCTGGACAACCGTTGTTAGCAACAGTACCGGCAACCTCTGGACATTGATCGTCTTTGTCAAGAACACCGTCACCATCAGAATCTGGCCATGGGCATCCTTTGTTGGCAGCAGGACCAGCTTCGTTTGGACAAGCGTCATCTTTATCGGCAACACCGTCACCGTCAGCATCAGGACATCCAGCTAGAGAAGCAAGACCTGGAGTGCTTGGACAAGCATCGTCTTTATCAGCGATACCATCACCGTCAGAATCAGGACAACCGTTCAATTCTTTTGGACCAGCAGCGTTAGGGCAGCTATCTTTAGAATCTTCGATACCGTCACCGTCAGAATCAGGACAACCATTGAAAGCTTCCAAACCAGCAACTTCTGGGCAAGCATCATCTTTGTCGTAAATACCATCACCATCAGTATCGGTACCACCGAACTTGATGCTGATACCAGCCATATGTTGGAAGTGACGTACAAGATAATCTTCAAAAGCATGCTTGTATTGTGTTTGAAGAGTCAGACCAACATTTTCGGAAAACCAAAAGTTAACACCGACACCTCCGTTTACGGTTCCAGCACCAATTTCATCGATCCAAGTATAACCACCGCCCACTTCTACGAAAGGATCGATAGTTGTATTTTTAAGGATATTGTATTTGATTGTACCATCGATAGCATAGTGCGAAAGGTCATCAACAGACATATCTCCAATTTTTTCGATTCTGTTCAAAGAACCTCTTGCACCTACAGAGAAACCATCACCAATATACTTGGAAACGCCAACGTAAGAAACAGAAGGCAAGATGTTCCAGTGGTCAGATACATTGAAGTACTCATCGAACAATGTACTGCTTGAATATGGATTGTTGCTATCGTTGGTAGGATAAGCGTCTATCGCATTAACCCCAATGCTTACTTGCCATGGGTTATTCTCGTCTTGCGCTTGTATGCTGTTAACCCCTACAAAAACTAAGGCAACAACCAATAATTTGCTAAGATGTTTCATGCTCAAAATTTTAAGTTTAAGTGTTTATCAGCAGCAAATGTAAGTTGTTAAGACTTATTAACAAAATCTAAATTTCTTTTTTTTTGACTCATTTACCAGCAGTTTTGCTGCATTTCAACGATTTTAGACGATTTTTAACGATTTTCCTACTTTGATGAATGCATTTATTGCATGATCCAAATGTTCCTTTTCGTGGGCCGCGGACAACTGTACCCGTATCCTGGCCTTGCCCTTTGGTACTACAGGATAGAAGAATCCGATCACATAAATGCCTTCATCCAATAGCATATCGGCCATTTTTTGGGATAGCTTGGCATCATAGAGCATCACCGGAACAATGGCAGAATCCCCATCAATAATGTCGAAACCGGCTTCTTTCATTCCTTTTTTGAAGTATTCCGTATTGCTCTGCAGTTTGTCCCGAAGCGTAGTGTCCTTGTCCAACATTTCAAAAACCTTGATGGATGCACCCACAATGGCCGGCGCCAGGGAATTTGAGAACAGATAGGGGCGCGAGCGTTGGCGCAGTATTTCTATGATTTCCTTTTTCCCGGTGGTATAACCTCCCATGGCACCTCCCAAGGCTTTTCCTAGTGTTCCCGTGATAATATCGATACGGCCCATAACACCTTTTTCCTCCAAGGTGCCGCGTCCGGTTTCACCAATAAACCCTGCAGCATGGCACTCGTCGATCATGACCATGGCATCGTATTTATCGGCAAGGTCACAGATTTTATCCAAAGGGGCCACAAGTCCATCCATGGAGAAGACCCCATCGGTTACGATAATCTTGAAACGGGCGCCGTCTTTTTCACTTTGTTTGAGTTGCGCCTCCAAATCGGCCATGTCACTATTGGCGTAGCGATACCGTTTGGCCTTGCAGAGCCTAACCCCGTCAATGATCGAGGCATGGTTCAAGGAATCCGAGATGATGGCATCCTCTTCGGTCAATAAGGGTTCGAAGACTCCTCCATTGGCATCGAAGGCGGCAGCATATAATATGGTATCCTCGGTACCATAGAAATCAGCGATTTTTTGCTCCAGTTCTTTATGGATGTCCTGGGTGCCACATATGAACCGGACCGACGACATGCCAAAGCCATGGGTGTCCATAATATCTTTGGCTGCTTGGATCACTTCGGGATGGGAGGATAGCCCTAAATAATTGTTGGCACAAAAATTAATGACTTCCTGCCCCGTGGAGATTTTGATAACTGCCCCTTGGGGAGAGGTGATGATGCGTTCTTTTTTAAAAAGGCCGGCTTCTTTTATGGCTTCCAGCTCATTGGCCAAGTGTTCTTTTATTTTTCCGTACATGGTTGTATCAATTAAACGAATACAGGTTCTATTTTTTGGTCAATATAAACAATAATGGCATGTTTGATTTCATAATCCATTTCTTTTAGCACATCGGCGTACTGCATGATCTGTTCTTTGTGTGATGGTGATGGCTTCCCGGTCTTGTAATCCAAGATGGTGACTTGGTTTCCCGCGATCACAATTCTGTCCGGTCGCAGAGAAATACCTAATGTCGTAAGGATTTCCTGTTCGTTCAGTATCTGCAGGTCTTCCCTAAAAAAGTCCTTCAGTTGTGGATGGTTGACCACTTCCAAAAGTTTATCCTCCATATCCTTTGCTGCGTCTTTGGAGAAATATCCATTGAATTGAAGATTTTCAATCACTTGGGGAACTTCCTCTGCATATTTGATCTGGCTCAGTGCAAAATGGATAACGTTCCCCATTTCAATCGCCTCAATGCGTTCATCGTCCCACAATCTTCCCGATTTGGTGGAAATAATAAACCCAGTATCCCCTTTTGGTCTGGTGATATAGGTGATATGGTTTTCATCCGCTTCGGGATGGGGTTGACTTTCCAAGTTTTTGGGGAATGACCCAAAACTGTAGGTAAGCTGGGCTTCTTGATATAGGCCTTTACTTTTAAGGTATTCCTGAAAAAGATCGGAATAGGAAAGGGATTCTTGAACGGAACCCACATCTTTCCCCGTTTCGGTGAAAATGAAAAGGCCTTTTATGGGCCTTGTAAGGGCCACATAAAGCACGTTCATGGCATCCAGCACTGATTTTTGGGCTTCGTCCATATAGATATCGGATGTGACCTCATTGAAAGCCTCCATATCCTTGTTCATATTGATAAGGAACTCCTTCAAACCCAAATCAGATTCCGTTGGTGTCGCTGGCACCCAAGCCTTCTTTTTCTTTCTTTTGTCATCCAGAAGAGCGTTGGCAAAAGGAAAGATGACAAAAGGAAACTCGAGTCCCTTGGCCTTATGTACGGTCATGATCCGAACGGCATTCACGTCATCCGGTGCTGCTATGGAAAGGGATGATTTTTTTACTTCCCAATATTTAAGAAAGGCATGTATACTTGGACCTTCGCGTTTTTCCACATCCAGTACCTCATCCATCAAAAAGGTGATATGGGCAATGGAATCCTTACCTAGATTGAATTCGGCAATGGCTTTTTCCAGCAAGGTAAACACGGATTGTCCCCTTAATTTTGAGATAAGGAACCCATATTCTTGGGCAAGAAAGCGTTCCATTTGGTCCATGTTTGTTGAAATGAACCCATGAATGTCCTTTTCGCCCTGGGACAGATACATCAATATTTGATAAGCGGCTTCACGGTCGTTGGCATTTTCGCATATCCTGAGGATGGCGATCAAAAATCCCACCTTGTCGTTGTGGGCCAGCAGGAGGGCGTCTGAAGAAATAATCGGAATGTCGTTCCTTGCTAAAAAATCGGCCAAGAGCATGCCATTTTTATTATCACGCACCAAGATGCAGATATCCCAATAGGAATACCCTTCAGAGAGTATTTGCTGGATGGTTTCCCGTACAGCGTTGCAATACACCTGATCTTTTTCTTCGGTATCCTTGTCCAAAAAGGTCAACTGCACATAACCGCCAGGATTGTTGTTGGTCTTTTGATGGGAATCCTTTAAAAACAAGTCTCTATAATCTTCATTTTCGAGTACAGGGGATACGGTGGTGAAAAAAGCATTATTGAAGCCCACAATTTCATCATGACTACGCCAGTTGGTGCCTAATGAATGGATGCTGGGCTCTACTACAAAAGGATGCGATTTTCCGTTCATAAGATCCAAAAACTGTTCGGCCTTGCCACCCCGCCAGCGGTAAATGGCCTGTTTCACATCACCCACCAAAAACAGGGAGCCATGCTCATGTCTCTCATTTTCACTTTCCAAGGCATTGCCGATCAGGGGAGCCAAATTGTCCCATTGCATTTTTGAGGTATCCTGAAACTCATCGATAAAGTAATGGCGGTATTTTTCGCCCATTCGTTCATAAATGAACGGAACAGGCTGGTCCTTGATTTCTTTGGAGAGGATGGCGTTCAGGGATGAAATGGGGATAATGTCCTTGTCGAGTTCAATGTTCTTGATCTCTTTGGCGATTTCGTTCAGTACCGTCATGGGCACGATGTTGCCATAGATATTTTTCAAGTAGCTATGCCGATAAATGGCTTCCTTGATTGTCAAGTAGGCCTGCAGCAAAGTGCTGGCCAGCGATGACGCATCCCGTTTATCATTGGCCTTCAAAATGTTGCCTTCAACCAAACTAGGTTCCAGCGTTTTGCTGGTGTACAATACTCTGGGGCTCAATTCACCCTCGACCATTTTTTTAAAATGGTTTGGGAGGGTTTGCCTTGGAAAGTCAGCAAAATCAAAACCTTGGTTTTCCATTTCGAGGAGGGCGGCTTCGGCCTTGTCCTTTATGATCGATCCTATTTTTTCCATTTGGATGGAAATATTCTTTTGGATATCCTGAAAATCACCGATGGATTTCGATTTTAAAGGCTCCACATGTTCGGCATGGTTTTCCTGAAAAAGCAGTTTTCCCATTTCGATGAGATCCCGTGTGATGTCCCAACTTTTGTCATCATCTATTTTTTCTAGGGAAAAAGCAATCAACACCTCTGTTAATTCTTCATCACTTCCTGCGCGTTCCAATAGTCGGCCCACAGCTTCTTCCAAAAGGAGGTCAAGGTCCAGTTCCACTTCAAAATTTTGAGAAAGATGTAGGTCACGCGCAAACGTCTTGATGATCTTATGGTTGAACTTGTCTATGGTGGATATTTCAAAAAAGGAATAGTTGTGCAAAATCCTTTTAAGGATAAGCTTGGAGCGGGTTCTTAATTGTTCCGCGCTCAGGGTCAGTTCTTGGCATAGCTCTTGGAACAGTGACTCCTGTTTTTTGGGCACTTTTTCTAATCCAAACCCCTGAAGATTATCCAAGATCCGCGTTTTCATTTCATTCACGGCCTTGTTGGTGAAGGTAATGGCCAAAATCTGTCTGAACTTCAAGGGAAAATCGTGGGCCAACAACAGTTTTAGGTATTCCTTGGTAAGGGCATAGGTCTTGCCCGAACCTGCAGAAGCACTGTATATTTTAAAGTTGGAACCTTCCAAAGCCATTTTTCCCGCAAAATAAGGATTAGCGACCTCAAGTTAACATGGTTTTAGCGGAATATGTTTGTTAAAACCCGTATTTTTACCATAATTAGTAATAACACAAAAAACAGAATTATTATGGCTTTTGAATTACCTAAATTACCGTATGCATACGATGCATTGGAACCGAATATAGATGCTAGGACCATGGAAATCCACCACACCAAGCACCACAACGGCTACACCACCAATTTGAACAATGCCATTAAGGACACCGATTTGGATGGAAAGTCCATCGAGGATATTCTTACGAACTTGGATATGACCAATATGGCCGTTAGGAACAATGGAGGAGGATTTTACAACCACTCGCTTTTCTGGGA
The DNA here is from genome assembly GCF_003584165.1 of Flagellimonas aequoris. GTDB lineage: Bacteria > Bacteroidota > Bacteroidia > Flavobacteriales > Flavobacteriaceae > Flagellimonas > Flagellimonas aequoris. Next base: position 82,997 of record NZ_QXFJ01000028.1, read on the forward strand.
AATCATGTCCCCAAATGGAGGAGGTGCCCCTACGGGAGAATTGGCCAGCGCCATTGATGCGGCCTTTGGTTCCTTTGATGCATTCAAAGAAAAATTTTCAGCCGCGGCCGCTACCCGATTTGGTTCGGGATGGGCTTGGTTGTGTGTTCACCCAGGAGGTAAATTGGACATCTGCTCCACTCCCAACCAAGATAATCCCATTATGCCAGGTGTAGGCTGTGGCGGACAACCCATTTTGGGCTTGGATGTTTGGGAACATGCCTACTATTTGAACTATCAGAACAGAAGACCCGACTATATTTCCTCTTTTTACAATGTAATCAATTGGGATAAAGTGGCCGAGAATTATAAGGCTGCCAAATAAGGGATACTTCTTAAAAATGAAGAGCCGTGTACCTAGTGCACGGCTTTTTTTATTGCACAAAGTTTATAAAATAGAAAAGGGCGAGGAAGCCCCCGCCCTTTTCGTCCCAAATCTTACCATAAACTTAACCTACTTATGCTATGGCGAGACTAAAATACTGGTATTGTGTAAAATAACAAAGGTTTTGGGATAAATTTTTGAATTTCTGGGGAAAAATAAAACGTGCAGTTCGTCGATAAAATGGATAAATCGTTGGTAGTCAAACATAAAGAAGGCGGAGTGTTCTCCGCCTTCTTTCCCCAAATCTTACCATGAACTTAACCTACTTATGCTATGGTCCTCCAAATGTACGGCAAGAGGCATTTTGCCCAACAAGCTTTTAGATGAAACTCCCTTTATTTGGTTGAAGTGTTCATATGTGTTGAATAATTGATAAAAATCAAGAAAGTTGCACGTTTTTTATGGATTATATCCGACAAACCCTAACGGCTATGGCTAATGAAAAATTAAATCTTATTTGCTATGAAACCATATACTCGATTTCACCACAGAGCTGCCACTTACCATCGACCTTTTTAGCCAAAATCAAATATCCGTGCCCTTCGATGATTCTGATGATGATTGCTTTGGTTTTGTCCTTATTTAGATAGGGTTTAGACAAATGGACCTTAGAGGGCCTAGGCAAGTCAGTTGACTTTACCAAATCAGGACGATCAGAAGCATAAACTAAATTTGGGTTTTTAATTCGTGCTCTATCCCAATTTGTTTTTATGGTATCTGATTTTATCATTTTGGAAATGAACTCGATTTCATCATGGTCCAATATCCATTCAATATCCTCACTTGCCATAGGTGTTATCTTTCCCAATTTGTGCTTTTGCTGCCAATTTTTATAAGCTCCTAAGGCAAAATCGATGTTATAATTATAATTGTCATCAATGAATATAAATTGTTTTGAGCGAACTGTATTTAGTACCTCGTTAACAATTTCATATTCCTCATTGGTAATTGTGTTATTGCTCTTTGGAGCTTTGCAACACAAAAAAGTTATTGCAAACAAGGAAAATATAAATCTCATTTTTTAATAGTTTTAATTACATGCCTGTTGTCCTTGTGGCACGGCGTTGCCAAAACCCAATTGGTTGTGCCGTTCTGCGTTTAAAATGTTCAGGATTTGTGATCGTGTATTTGAGTTTGGAACATATTCTAAGAACTTTGGATGCGCAATTCACTTTATGAAGACATATATTCGATTTTACCACAGAGTTGCCACTTGTCATCTATTTTCTCAACTAAAATTAAATAACCAGCATCCCTGACAATAAAAATAACAGCCTTATTTTTTTTCCTATTTAAATAGGGTTTTGAAATATGGATTAGACCCAATCTTGGCACGTCAGTGGAATTTAACAACTCCGGATGCTCAGATGCATAGAGTATTTCGGGACGATTCAATTTGTACTTGTCCCATTTTATCCTAACAGTATCATATTCGAGGTTCACAGAGATAAAACTAATATCATTACTGTTCAAAATCCATTGTATATCCTTACTTGTTGGTGGACCACTTTTTCCAGTTTCCAAATACTTGATATACCAATGAATATATACCTTGAAACTTAATGATAGGTCATAGTGGTAGTCTTCATCGTCGAGCAAAAACTTTTTCAAGCCATAATCATCAAGAACAGCATTCACAATTTCATATTCTTCTCTTGAAAGTTCCTGACTGCTTTTTTGAGCACTACATCTCAACACTGATACGGTTATGAATAAAAATAAAAGTCTCATTTTATATAATTTTAATTACAAGGTTGCTGTCCTTTTGGAACGGCATTGCCAAAACCCAATTGGTTGTGCCGCTCCGCATTTAAAATGTTCAAGATTTGAGAGCGTGTATTGGCGTTTGGAACATATTCTAAGAACTTTGGATGGGTGATTGTCGATTCTATATTATTCTGTATTATCTGCATATCGGTTAATCCACCCCATGCCAGAGCCTCATATACAAAATTGTCTATGACATATCCTTTGCTCTCACCATAGGCCCTTATGGCATTTTTTATCCGATTTCTGAATACATCGGCCATAGCATTATGCCCGATATTGTTTGCATTTGCTTCTTTATTAATGTAAGCGTTATAATATTCTACATACTCTTCATAAACATTCCCTGGTTCTTCTTGGTTAAAATGAAAGCTCAGCCAGGCATGTATGGCCTCATGGATAAAGGTGGCGGCCAACTTTATGTCCGTGGCATTGGCCATCCGATTATTGTTTATAGTCGTTACTGCTAAATCACCGAAATTTACAGTTATGGCATTAGCTTCCCCGATACCCAAATTACCCGTCTTCACTTTCCAACCATAGTTTCTGGAATTGGGGCCTTCCCCGGAAAAATCATTCAAAATCTCCGATATCCTGCTTTCGGGAGTGTTCTTAAGGGCCATTAAAACAGTTTTTTGGCAGTCCAGTAGTTCCGCATCATAAATGATCTCTTCCTCAAAATCCACTTCTCCGTTATCCATCCATGCGCTTATGCTCTCCTTCCCAAATGCTTTTGCCTTTGCGGAGTTGGACTGATCTTGCAGGTACTGCTTCAGGTCCTCGACTTCACCGGAGTCCCTGTGCTGGAAATACCATACGAACTGTTGGGGCGTTAGGGAGAGGTCGTGTCCCAGGGAAAGGTGGTTCTTGGCCTTGAACATGGCCAGGTTGGTGACCCCGTTGTCGATCAGGTATCCGTCCACGATGTTCTTGATGTTGGAGTCGGAATTGTAATATCCCCTTTCTGCTTGGGACAGCTTTCCACTGGCAAATTCCTTGAGCTGAAATTCGTAGAGGGAGACATTTGTGGGCGCGGTGATGATATAGGGGTCCTCGAACCCGGCCCCGCCACCGTTGCCGCCCTCCCCATTTCCCAGATCAGGTTCCCCGGGAATGCCGCTACCGGATCCCCCAATCAAACAGACCATGGATTCCTTGTAGAAGAGCCGGTCGTCGCCCGTGAGCTGTGCCTCCAAAATGCACATCTCCCCTGCGGGGTGATCGGTCCCCCCAAAGTGGCACCATAATTCCACCACGTCATAGCAAGTGTCGTTCTTTTCAACAATGCCAACATCCAGTCTTTCCAGGTCCAAGGAGAACAGTTCCCTTCTCCCCTCAAAGGAAAAGGAGCCGTGTTCGGCAAGGGCACGGATACCATCCTTTAGGTGGTACCTGACCAGAAAAGCCTGCAGGTTGCCCGATGGATTCCGCTGTAGCACCAGGTTCTCGAAGAAACTGCCATCGTTGCGGTCCCTTTTTATCGGAAAAGTATAGGATGTCACATCATCGTGCGTAATGACCTTTACCATGGAAGTGTCCACGGTAAAACCATAAAGATCGGAACCCATGTTTTTGGAAGTCGTTGTCCCGCCCATTGATGACAAGCGGGAAATCGCCGTACGAACAGGTTCGTCATTCAGATCCTGCAGTGACATCTGTTCCAGTGAGATATCTAATGGAATGGAGTCCTGTTCTTTTGGGTCGTCCTCTTGGGGCGGTGTCTCCCCAGGGCTACATGCGTTCAACAGAAGAAGGAACATCAGCAGCCCGATGGGGTACAAGCATAGTCTTTTCATGCCTTGTCAGGTTAAGTTATCAAACAGTAAGGTAGTTGTGGGGTACAACATACA
>NZ_QXFJ01000029.1 GCF_003584165.1 Flagellimonas aequoris
GAAGTGGGCATGCAGAACGGGGGGTTGGCCTCGGGGATCGCCAATTCGTTGGGCAAGATTGCCACCATGGGGCTTGCGCCGGCAGTCTTCGGTCCGTTGATGAACATTACCGGGTCCATACTGGCATCCTATTGGCACAAAAGCGCCCCAGAAAAAGTAGTATCCGAAATAAAAAGTTAATCAAAAGAATAGAAGAATTGATTGTTTGAGTTAGTTTAGTTTTTCAAGAAGAGCGTACCGCTTTCCCAAGTACGTTCTTCTTTTTCTCAAACAAAATGATATTTTAAGAACCAACTAACATAACAGCATATGAAAGGGACAAAAAAAGTGATCACGTTCGGGGAAATCATGTTACGATTGGCCCCTCCGGGGTTTTTAAGGTTTTCGCAGGCGAACCGTTTCGATGTGGTCTACGGCGGGGGAGAGTCCAATGTGGCGGTATCCCTGGCCAATTATGGTATCCCCGTGGACTTTGTCACCCGATTGCCCAAGAACGACCTGGGCGAATGCGCCCTGATGGAGATGCGCAAGCGCGGGGTCGGCACCGATAAGATCATTTTCGGCGGTGACCGATTGGGCATCTATTTTTTGGAAACGGGGGCGGTGTCCCGGGGAAGCAAGGTGGTGTACGACCGGGCCCACTCGGCCATGGCGGAGATCCAGAAGGGCATGGTGGACTGGGACAACGTTTTTGAAGGGGCGGGATGGTTCCACTGGACGGGGATCACCCCAGCCATTTCCCAGGGAGCGGCCGATGCCTGTATCGAGGCGGTAAAGGCGGCCAAAAAGCACGGGCTTACCATTTCCACCGACCTGAACTATAGGGCCAAGCTCTGGAAATACGGAGGGGACCGGGAGAAAATCATGACGGAACTGACGTCGTACTGTGACATTATTCTGGGGAACGAGGAAGATGCGGAGAAACATTTCGGGATAAAGCCCGAAGGGCTGGACATCACCACCCAGGGGGAACATGTGAAGGCCGAGGCCTTTCTGTCCGTTTGCCAGCAGATGATGAGAAAGTTCCCCAACGCCAAAAAGGTGATCACCACCCTGAGGGGGTCGCTTTCGGCCTCGCACAACACGTGGGCCGGGGTATTGTATGATGGGAATAATATGTTCACGTCCCCGGAATACCAGATCACGCACATTGTGGACCGTGTAGGGGGAGGGGATTCGTTCATGGGCGGATTGATCTACGGATTGCTCACATGGCCGGATGATGACCGGAAAGCGCTTAACTTTGCGGTGGCCGCCTCGTGCTTGAAGCATACGATTGTGGGCGATGCGAATCTGGTGACCGTTGATGAGGTGGAGAAACTGATGGGAGGCGATGCTTCCGGAAGGGTGGCCAGATAGGGCAAAAGTAAAAAAGGTAAAAGTAAAAGGACAAGGGTAAAAGAAACGATATGGCAAGATATTCAAGGATCGAGGTGGCACGGAAAATGGCGGAAACGGGCATGGTCCCCCTGTTCTACCATCCCGATGTGGAATTGGGAAAACAGGTGTTGAAGGCCTGTTACGATGGCGGTGCAAGGTTGATGGAATTTACGGCGAGAGGGGATTTTGCCCATGAGGTGTTCACCGAACTCAACAAATATGCCTTAAAGGAACTGCCGGGCATGATCATGGGGGTGGGGAGCATCACCGATGCCGCGGCCGCTTCCTTCTACATGCAATTGGGGGCCAACTTTATCGTGACGCCTTCCCTCAGGGAGGACATTGCCGTGACCTGCAACCGGAGAAAGGTCCTGTATAGCCCTGGTTGTGGCAGTCTTACGGAGATCAACCGAGCCGAGGAACTGGGGGTGGAGGTCATCAAACTGTTCCCTGGCTCCACCTATGGTCCCGGGTTCGTGAAGGCCATCAAGGGGCCACAACCTTGGACGAGCATCATGCCCACGGGCGGGGTGGATACCAGTGAGGCCAACCTAAGGGCCTGGTTCTCCGCCGGGGTCACCTGTGTGGGCATGGGGTCCCAACTGATCTCCAAGGAAATCCTGGAAAAGAAGGATTTTGAAGGACTTAGAGCTAAAGTAGCTGAAGTCTTATCAACAATAAAAGCATTGAAAGCCTTAGAGTAACACAGTTTGACTAAAATTTTAGGAAACCGGTTTACCTTGATTTAATGACCAGAGAAAATCTCTTCAAAAAACTTGGTCATCCGCAACCATGAGCGATCGTTGGCCAGTTGATTGAACATCATGCCCTGATCGGGAGCGTTGGCATTGGGATTGGTGAAAGCATGGCCCGTATGCCCAAACACATCCATTTCCCAAATGGCGTTCCTTTCGGTAAGCTCGTAACCCAAAGCAACAATGTCCTTCGGAAAAGCCAAGGGATCTTCCCAGCCGTGGAGCACCAAAATTTTGGACAAAATATCACCTTCCTGTTCCAATCCGGGTGGGTCAAAAATACCATGGAAACAAACAGTTCCTTTGATATCAACCCCAGAGCGGGCAAGGTCCAAGGCACATTTTCCACCAAAACAGAAACCGATGATGGCAGTTTTATCGGTATCGGCCAGTTCATGTTTTTTGATTTCTTCTAAAGCCAAAAGCAATCTGTCCAAAAGAGCTTGTCGGTCTTCCAACATTTCGTTCATGAATTCTTCTGCCTGTGCGGCATTTTTGGCCCTTTTGCCCTTGCCGTAGACATCCACGGCAAACGCCAAATAGCCAAGTTTGGCCAGTTCAATGGCCTTATCCGTTTCAAATTGGGATTGTCCTACCCAAGTGTGGGAGACCATGACCACGGGTCGTTTTCCTTCAAGGCTGACATCGTGGGCAATAACGCCCTCAAAGGTCTGGCCATTACCTTGGTAGCTGAATTTGTTAGTTTTAATCATTGTGAGTTAGTTGTTCCGTTCAAAACTAAATTAGATTTTTTTTGATTTGGTCACAACACTTCGGCCTTCAGGATATAAACATTTTTTAATGGCCAGTCCCCGTCACCCACAGGAACCTGATTGATTTTATCCACGACATCCATGCCTTCGATCACACGTCCGAACGGGGTGTAGGAGCCGTCCAAATGGTAGGAGCCGGGTTTGGTGACCACGATGAAGAATTCGTAAGGAGAAGCCAATTTGTGTGGGTTGTCCCTTTCACTGCTGGGCATGGAAATGGTGCCTCTATCGTGTTTATATCCTTTTTTGGCATCGGGAGGGAGCAGGTAGCGTCCTATCTTACTCCGCTTATTGGCAGTTCTTTTATCATCGGAATTACCACCTTGGATAATAAAATCCTTTACCACTCTGTGGAATTGGGTACTGTCAAAATATTTTTGGCGTGCCAGATAGATGAAATTGGCCTTGTGATAGGGAACATCATCGTAGAGCTCCACTATAAAACTGCCCAGTGTGGTGGTGATTTTGACCTTGTTTTTTTTCAGATTTTTGTTATAGTTGAAAAAAAAGTCGATGGCATTCTCTTCGGTAAGTTTGAAGGTATCTTTTCCGACTTCTTCTATGGAAGAAGGCTCTACTTGGGAAACAGTATCCTTGTTTGTGATTTTTTGCCCAACTTTGTCCTTTTCCTTTTTTGGTGATTCTCCACAGGAGATGAAGATGATAGATAGTAAACTTAGCATTAAAGCCGATAGTCTCAACAGCATGAATTTTGATGAATTTTGTCAACGAGCTTTAAATTTAAAAAATCTCCCACTTCCCGGAGAGGTTTCCCATCATAAAATGTCACCGGCCCTGCGTATCCAATGGCTCAAGGAGAACAATATTGAAAAGGCAAATCCCAAAAGGGCGGGGGTGATGGCCCTCTTCTACCCTGATATGGAGCAGCAGACCAGATTATTGTTGATCTTAAGAAAAGTATATGAAGGGGTACACTCCAATCAAATCGGGTTTCCGGGTGGAAAAGTGGAAGAACAAGACAGGGACTTACTGGCAACCGCATTGAGGGAAACCCAGGAGGAAGTGGGAGTACAGCCTTCCACGGTCCAGATAATCAAGGAACTCAGTGAGGTGTACATTCCCCCCAGCAATTTTCTGGTCAGGCCCTATATGGGAATTTACGCCAATCCAAAACCTTTTATAAAGGATGAAACCGAGGTGGAACGCTTGGTAGAGGTTTATTTGCGGGATTTTATGGATGATTCCAATCTAATTCAGGAAAATTTAAGCACTTCGTATGCAAAAAATATAAACGTACCTGCTTATAAATTAAATGGTTATACGGTGTGGGGTGCAACAGCCATGATGTTGAGTGAAATCAGGGAACTTTTACAACAAGTGCTTTGACCATGATTTTGTAAATTTACCAACAATAGCAAACCCTATGGGCCTGTTCAAGACAAATCCTTTTGGTCATATCTTATTTTTAAAACGATGGCTGATCCGCATAGCGGGGATGATGACCCATCAACGTTATAAGGGATTCAATACCTTGGAGATCGAGGGTTCCCAGATCATACGTGACCTTCCCGAGAACAATGTTCTTTTTGTGAGCAACCATCAAACGTATTTTGCGGATGTGGTGGCCATGTTCCATGTGTTCAATGCCAGTTTGAGCGGAAGGGAAGACAATATCAAGAACCTAGGGTATCTCTGGAATCCCAAGTTGAACATTTACTATGTTGCCGCCAAGGAGACCATGAAAAAGAGTTTGCTCACCAAAATATTGGCCTATGCCGGTTCCATTAGCATAGAAAGGACGTGGAGGGCCGGTGGTCAAGATGTGAATAGACAGGTAAAGTTCAGTGATATTACCAATATTGGAAAAGCACTTGATGATGGTTGGGTAATCACCTTTCCCCAAGGAACCACCACACCTTGGAAACCTCTGAGAAAAGGTACCGCCCATATCATTAAAAAATATAAGCCTGTAGTTGTTCCCGTTGTGATCGATGGGTTTCGAAGGTCTTTTGACAAAAAGGGACTGCGCGTGAAAAAGAAAGGCATATTGCAATCCATGCAAATCAAGCAACCCTTGGAAATCGATTATGATAATGAGTCCATCGATGCCATTCTGGAAAAGTTGGAGTATGCCATAGAACAGCATCCATCCTTCCTTAAGGTTATTCCCCAAGCCGAGTTATTGGCCTATGAGGAGGAAAACCAAAAAAGGCGATACAGCTACAAGGGAAATTAGATTTCCAATTTTTTCAATTCGTTGTAGTTTTCCCTGAGCCTCTTGAGCAAGATGCCATAAAGCAGTTTGTAGAAAAGCCATATCAAGAACAGGATAATGGCCGTGAACACCACCGATATGGCAATGACCATGGCCCAAAAAGCAGTCGAGTTTCCGTCTTGGGAGGCGGCTTCCACAATTTCTTTCCCTTCGGGACCATAAAGTAGGACCCCATACATATTGATGATCAGATACGTGGTGAAAATAATCAGGTTGAACCAGACATACTGCGTAACGGTCCGTTTTACCTTGAGGATGGTACTCATCAATTTTTTGGAAGAATCGGTGAATGAGATTTTTTTGTAGTTCGTGTAAAACTTATAGATGAAATATAGGATGATGGCGTAATTGACCACATTGAGTACCATGATTACCTTGTGTATGTGGAGGTCCTTCAACTCCTGGATTGAATCCGGGTCATTGAAAATGATATTGATGCCCGCCCAAAAAATGAATTCGAGAATACTGATATAAAAAATCCACTTCACTATGGACGAGGATTTTTTCCATATCATCTTATAGATTTGGTCATAGGACAATTTGGGAAGGTCGGCTTCCCTTTTTTGCCAGTCTTTTTTCAAGAGCTCCAGTTCATCCATCATAACTACGGATTAAGTATGGTTCTTAATTTGTTTTTCACCCTGTTCATCTTCACCCTAGCATTTACTTCCGTAATACCCAAAGTTTCGGCGATTTCTGTATAATCCTTGTCCTCTAGGTATAGGAATACCAAGGCCTTGTCAATATCGCCCAATTGTTTGATGGCATCGTACATCAACTTTAACCGTTTTTCCTCTGTATCGTCGTACTCGTTGGTCTTTATCTTGTGAATGACCGAGTCATAATCCTGGGTCTGGACCCTTTTCTTGGATTTGCGGTACAGGGTTATTGCGGTGTTCAGGGCTACACGGTACATCCAGGTACTGAATTTGGCGTCTCCCCGAAACTTTGGGTATGCTTTCCACAATTGTATCGTGATTTCCTGGAACAGGTCGTTGTGCGAATCCTTGTCGTTTGTATACAGGCTGCACACCTTGTGAACAATGTTCTGATTGTTCTCAAGTTCCGTCACAAAGCGATGTTCCAGTTCTTTATTCACTAATGGTTGGTGGGTTTGCTTTATATGTGTGGATAAAGCAGTTTTTGTTACAGCCCCCTAGAATTTATTTGCGATAGTCTAAGGCTGGAGGTCTGTTGCCGAGCATCGGAACATATTTGAAATCCTTTCCTCTACGCTCCTCCAATTCTGCCTTGGCGGCCTCTACAGTTTTTGGGTTTTCAAATATATCCATGGCGGTTAGGGCCAAAGTCTTGGCAGCTACCATCATTCCCTTGGTGCCGATGGACATGCCGCCAGCGGCAACGGCTTGCCAGCTATGTGCAGGAGTTCCCGGTATCCAGGTCGCTGTTCCCAATCCGGCAGTAGGCACGGTGAAGCTCACATCGCCTACATCGGTGGAGCCGTAGGCTCGGGCAGTTTCTTGATAAGGTTGAATGTTTTCGGCCGTGGCCAAATCCAATGTTTCTTTACCCAAGGTTTTTGAAATCTTCTCACCAAAGGCTTTCTCTTCTTCAGTATAGGTTATGCCACCTACTTTGGTCAAATTGTCGTACATGATTTTCTGTACGGTAAGGTTGGGCAACAATTCGTGCGTGCCCCCGATCATTTCATATTCCATAGTGGTTCCAGTACCCAAGGCAGCGCCTTCCGCAGCTTTTACAATACGATCAAAAATATCGACAACTACATCCCTGTTGAAATGACGGGCATAGTAATAGACTTCTGCAAAATCCGGTACCACGTTAGGGGCTTTTCCTCCATTGGTGATCACATAGTGGATACGTGCTTCTTGGGGAACGTGCTCACGCATCATGTTCACCATCATGTCCATGGCTTCAACACCATCCAATGCAGAACGTCCCTTGTCCGGTACCCCTGCGGCATGTGCAGATACCCCATGGAACCTGAACTTGGCAGATTTGTTGGCCAAAGCAGCCCCGGCACTAGCAGCGTTGGCAGCTCCTGGATGCCAGTGCAGGGCGATATCCACATCGTTGAAAACGCCTTCACGGACCATATACACTTTTCCAGAACCTCCTTCTTCGGCAGGACAGCCATAAAAACGGATGGTTCCCTGTATTTTGTTGGACTTCAACCAATCTTTAACGGAAATGGCTGCTGCGGTGGACGCCGTACCGAACAAGTGGTGACCGCAGGCATGTCCGGCAGCTTTGCCCGCAGATACTTTTTCAGGCACAGCCTCTTGTGATAGTCCGGGAAGGGCATCGAATTCTCCCAAAATAGCGATTACAGGATAGCCGGAACCATATTCGGCCACAAATGCGGTTGGAATACCCGCAATACCTTTTTTAATACTAAATCCTGCATCGGAAAGAGTTTTCTGCAAGAGTCCGGAACTTTGTTCCTCCAAATACCCCATTTCAGCAAAATCCCAGATATTATGGGCTATTTCGCCATATTTTTTAGTCTTGGCATCAAGATCTTTCAATACATCGTCCTTACTTTCTTGGGCCAATAGGGTAGAAGCGCCAAAAAGCAGAAGGGCGCTTAGCGGGAGAAATTTTTTCATTGTTTGGAGTTTTTTTGAGTTAGGCCTTAAAGATACTAAAAAACACACCTTAAATGCGTTTGAAGCGTGTGGGAATCCGTAATTTTGTGGACATGTCTAGCATGAACATTCCACAATCCAGTAGTCCGAGGTTCGTCATCATAGGTGGCGGTTTTGGAGGTATAGCTTTAGCTAAAAAATTAAGGGACAAAGAGGCCCAAGTGGTCCTTTTGGACAAGCACAATTATCACAATTTTCAGCCTTTGCTTTATCAGGTTTCCACAGGTGGTTTGGAACCGGATTCTATCGCTTATCCCATTCGAAAGGTATTACAGGGCTATCCCAATTTCTATTTCCGATTGGCCAATGTGTTGGAAATCGATACCAACAAGAGAAAGATATCCACCAATATAGGCGATATCAATTATGATTATCTGGTGGTGGCCACAGGATCACGGACCAATTACTTTGGAAACAAGGGCATAGAGGCTATGGGTATGGCCATGAAGACCATTCCACAGTCGTTGAATTTGAGGAGTTTGATCTTGGAGAATTTTGAACAAGCCTTGTTGACCGATGATCTTCACGCACGGGACGCCTTGATGAACTTTGTGATCGTTGGAGGAGGTCCGACCGGTGTGGAATTGGCCGGAGCCTTGGCCGAAATCAAAAAAGGGATATTGCCAAAAGACTATCCCGACCTTGATACGAGACGGGCACAGATCAACCTGGTTCAGGCGGGGGATAGATTACTACCAGCCATGAGTGAGGTGGCATCTCGAAAGGCCGAACGTTTTTTGGAAGAATTGGGAGTAAACGTGTGGAAAAATATACGGGTCGCGGATTATGATGGCCTACATGTGACCACGGATACCGATACGTCGTTCAATACAGCAACTTTGGTTTGGGCCGCAGGAGTATCCGCTGTCAGCATTAAAGGATTGGATGCCAAGGAGTTTCTGTGCAGGGGAAACCGCTTGAAGGTAAACAAGTTCCACCAGGTGGAAGGTTTCAAAGAAATTTTTGCCATTGGTGATGTGGCACAGATGGAAACCGAAGATTTCCCGAACGGTCACCCTATGATGGCGCAACCCGCCATACAACAAGGCAGGAACCTTGGAGATAACTTGGTGAGATTGTTGGAAAATAAGCCCATGAAACCGTTTGTATACAAGGATAAGGGAAGCATGGCCACCGTAGGAAGAAACAAAGCAGTGGTGGATCTTCCTAAAGTTAAATTTCAAGGCGTATTTGCTTGGTTTGTATGGATGTTCGTACACCTATATTTTTTGATCGGTTTTCGAAACCGGGTCGTGGTATTCATCAACTGGGTGTACAATTATGTCAGATTTGACAGGGAGGCCCGTCTGATCATCCGTCCCTTTAAAAAACAAAACCAAGTGGACCGCAATAAATTGATGCAGGATTAAACTGTTGTGCATCTTCTTATAAATCAGCGTTAAAGTTTGGTGAAACTTCTTGGTGGGCAAGGTGTTATCATCTAATTTGTGGTAAAACACAAGCCATGCCCAACCTCCAAATTATTTTCATTACGGTCTGTTGTATTTTGCTTTTGGAGGAAGCCCAAAGTCAGTCAATAGGTACGCTACCAACTTCTCTTGAAAGTCCTGTGTATATTGAAGGATTTGATTACCCCTCGTTCGACAAAATATCGAATTATGCTTGGTTTAGGCTTCATTATAGGGTTTTGGAGGGAACTGAAATAAGTTTGGGAGGGGAGCATTACCGAAATTATTTTGCCGATCGTTTTACTGTTTCGGCCCAATTGAAACAGAAATTGAACGAAGAATTTTATTTGTTTGGTGGACATCAGCGGGAATGGGATTTATTGAACAAGGGTAGGGGCTATCCAAATCCGATTCCATTACAAGAGGCTTATTTTGGAATGGGATACGATGCGGCTCCGAATCTGATCATAGAGGGAAGGGTCGTTCGTCCACTTGGTCAAGCAGATTTCAGTAAGATTGGTTTTGATGGTTTCAAAACACGAGTGGAAATGGGTACCCGTATCAAATTTTGATTTATTTCCTTGGATGGAACTCGTTCAACACTTTGGATAAGTGAACACGGTTCACATGCATGTATACCTCTGTCGTGGTGATGCTTTCGTGACCCAACATTTGTTGAATGGCCCGCAAGTCGGCACCGTTTTCCAATAGGTGTGTGGCAAAGGAATGCCGAAACGTATGTGGACTGATGCTTTTTTTCAATCCGATTTTTTCCGCCAATTGTTTGATGATGGTGAAGATCATGGCCCGGGTAAGCTGTTTCCCCCTCCGGTTAAGGAACACAAAATCCTGATGTTCCTTGTGGATGGGCAAATGTACCCTGACCTGATTTCGGTATAGGTTGATGTATTTTTTGTTGAAGTCGCTGATGGGCACAAAACGCTGTTTGTTTCCCTTGCCGGTGACCTTTATGAAATCCTCATCAAAATAAAGGTCGGATAGTTTTAGGTTGATCAATTCCGAGACCCTAAGTCCACAGCCATAAAGTGTCTCCAAAATGGCCCGGTTGCGCTCTCCTTCCGGTTTGGATAGGTCAATGGCATTGATCAAACCGTTGATTTCGTCCACGGAGAGGGTATCGGGTAATTTTCGCCCAATTTTTGGGGTCTCGATCAACTCCATGGGGTTGTCCTCCCGATAATCTTCAAAGATGAGATAGTTGAAAAAACCTTTCAGTCCCGAAATAGTCCTGGCCTGTGTCCGCGGATTTACTGTTTTGGCAAGGTCATAGATAAACTGTTGAACGGTATCCTTATCAATTTTTTCAGGTTTCTCGTCAATTTCCAATTCCTCCAGATACCCTGCAAGTTTCTGAAGGTCCATGGTATAATTGGTAATGGAATTTTTGGAAAGCCCTCGTTCTATCTTCAGATAGTTTTGGTAATCTTGGATTGCCTGCTGCCAGTTCATATGTTAAAGATAATGACAAAATTGTTCCAGCAGAGGGAATGGAATATCATATCCATCAATCCAAAATGGCAATTGGTCAAATGGATTCATTATTGGTTCCTTCGAATCCATACTTTTCGCCACAAATGGATTCATCACATCGATTTTAATATTGAAAAACTGGATTTTAGTAGGATTTTTAAGTCAAATGGGCACTATATTTATTAGGAATGCGTTTTGCTCTTAATAAAAATCAACCATGAGAAAAAATACATTTTTACTAGTGATCTTGGCAATGGTAAGTTTAACTACCATGGCCCAAACTGTGGACAGAAGCAATTTTAAAGCAGGTATTTTGGCCGGTATGCCCGTTGGCGATGCTTCAAATTATTCAACTTTTGCATTGGGATTGGATGTGGCACACCATTGGGGTGTGTCAGAATTGTTCGATGCCGGTATAGCGACTGGTTATATCCATGCTTTCGGCGAATCTAATTCTTTAGCTGGTGGCGCTGTTACGTACGAATTTGAGGACCTTCAGTTTATACCTGTGGCCGCTGCCATAAGAATATACCCCACGTATGAGTTTAAGTTTGGTGCGGATGTTGGTTATGCCCTGGCCTTGAATGAAAACATAGACGGCGGATTTTATATCAGACCGTCCATAGGGTATAATATTACAGGAAATACGGAATTGAATGTTTCCTATATCAAAGTGAGCAATGAGGTGGATTTTTCCATGGTAGCCGTTGGATTGCTTTTCCTGTTTTAGATAAAATAGAAAACTGACTGCGCTTAACCCCAAGTCGGTGCAGCAACACCATGAATATTAACCTATAAATACACAAAAAAATGAAAAAATTACTTTTTGTCTTGGCATTTGCCATGTTATGCACTGTGACCACAAAAGCCCAAACCAGTTATAAGGCGGCATTAGGTTTAGGGATTGATGCCATTGACAATTCTACATATGTTGGTGCCACAGGAAAATATTTTTTTACCGCAAATCATGTTGGGCAAGCCGATTTGGGATTTGAGAGCAATGCGACCATCATTACAGTTTTATATTCCTATCACAAATCTTTTCGTGGCGCTCCCGGACTACGATGGTATGTTGGGGCAGGGCCAAGCATTATTCTTCGGGATGGGGATAATTCATTTGCTTTGCGTCCACATTTGGGACTTGACTATAAAATAAACGGAGTCCCTATTGTACTGAACTTTGATTGGAGACCCTTCGTTGGCCTAGGGGATGCTGGTAATGAAGTAGGTTCCTTTGGATTGGGACTGCAATTTGCTTTTTAACCGAATTCGAAAAATATATGATAAAATGGCGGGATATCCCCGCCATTTTCTTTTTGTTGTATTTTTGGTTCCATGAAAATCATGATCATCAACGGGCCCAATCTCAATCTTTTGGGCAAAAGGGAGCCAGAAGTATACGGCAGCACTACATTTGAGGACTATTTTGCACAGCTCAAAACAAAGTTTCCACAAGTGGAACTGGCCTATTTTCAATCCAATATTGAAGGAGAAATCATTGGTAAGATCCAAGAAGTAGGTTTTGATTATGATGGAATCGTATTGAACGCTGCTTCCTATACCCACACTTCAGTCGGGATTGGGGATGCAGTAAAAGCCGTAACCACACCCGTGGTGGAAGTTCATATCTCCAACACCCATAAACGGGAAGAATACCGTCACGTTTCCTATATTTCGCCGGGAGCAAAAGGTGTCATTTTGGGATTTGGCCTTCAGAGTTACGATTTGGCCATCCAGAGTTTTTTAGGCTAGAACCTTAAGATATTTTTTATCGGCATAAAAAGTGCCGAAAGGCAAAAGGGAAGCCAAAAACAAGATTACGAACCTTTTAAGGTTCCATTTGCGTTCCCAGCAAAAAACTACGGCCACTACCACATAGAGAATGAACAAAATTCCATGGGCATAGCCCACGTATTTATTCGGCTCTGGAATGTCTGCCCAATGTTTCAGGGGCATGGTCATCCCGAACAACGATAAATAGGAAATTCCTTCTAAAATGGCAGTGGCCCTAAAAAGCTTTAGCATAATTGAGATTATAGGTGGATCACTTCACCATAGGCATCCGCAACAGCTTCCATCACCGCTTCGCTCATGGTAGGGTGGGGGTGAACTGCCTTAAGGACCTCATGGCCGGTAGTTTCCAATTTTCTGGCTACCACGGCTTCCGCGATCATATCGGTCACACCAGCTCCGATCATGTGGCAACCCAACCATTCGCCATATTTGGCATCAAAAATCACTTTTACAAAACCGTCAGGATTACCTGCCGCTTTGGCCTTGCCACTAGCAGAGAAGGGAAACTTACCCACTTTGATATCGTATCCTTTTTCCTTGGCTTGTTTTTCGGTCAAACCAACAGATGCAATTTCAGGAGTACAGTAGGTACAACCTGGGATATTTCCGTAATCCAAGGCTTCTACATGCATACCAGCTATTTTTTCCACACAAAGGATGCCTTCGGCAGACGCAACATGCGCCAACGCTTGTCCTGGGGTAACATCCCCAATGGCATAGTATCCTGGAATATTGGTCTGATAGTAATCGTTGACGAGGATTTTGTCACGGTCCACGGCAATCCCCACATCTTCCAATCCAATGTTTTCAATGTTGGTTTTGATCCCCACAGCAGAAAGGACGATATCGGCCTCAAGTACTTCTTCACCTTTCGAAGTTTTTACGGTGGCTTTCACGCCTTCTCCTGAAGTGTCCACTTTGGTAACCTCTGCGGAGGTCATGATTTTTACACCTGCTTTCTTGAAGCTTCTTTCCAATTGTTTGGATACATCCTCATCTTCAACAGGAACAATGTTTGGTAGATATTCCACTACGGTCACTTCGGTACCCATGGAGTTGTAGAAATAGGCAAATTCGATACCGATGGCACCACTGCCTACTACGATCATTTTCTTGGGTTGTTTGGGCAAACTCATGGCCTCACGGTACCCGATGACTTTTTTGCCATCTTGTGGAAGGCTGGGCAACTGGCGGCTACGCGCACCGGTTGCTATAATAATGTGGTCAGCACTGTATTCGGTGGTTCCACTATCGGATTTTACCTCAACCTTTTTGCCTGGTTTCAGTTTACCAAAACCATTGATGACCTCTATCTTGTTTTTCTTCATCAAAAATTGAACGCCTTTGCTCATACCATCGGCAACGCCACGGCTTCTGCTCACCACGGCACCGAAATCATAATCCACTTCCTTGGCACTCAATCCATAATTTTCGGCATGTTTCAAATATTCAAAAACCTGAGCGGATTTTAAAAGGGCCTTGGTTGGGATACAGCCCCAGTTAAGGCAGATGCCCCCCAAACTTTCCTTTTCAATAATGGCTGTTTTGAAACCTAATTGTGAGGCCCTGATAGCGGCAACATATCCACCGGGACCACTTCCCAAAACAATAACATCGAACTTGCTCATTAGATCTTGATTTTAGTTGTTAGATTCGAAGCCTGCCTAAGAGCGGGCAGGTGCAAAAGTACGGAATTCAAACTCCAAATCCCAAGTTGAAAAAAACCAAAAATCAGTTTGTTTGTGAAATCAGCTTTGCTGGGAACCGAACATCTTTTGATTGAAGGCCTTGGAGCCCCCTTTGGGTATGGATAGGGATTGCCAATCCTTTCCCTTTATCATTTTTCCAAGGAATACAATTTGCCCTACATGGCTTGCATAATGTGCCAATTGCCTATTGATGGCTTCCACAATGGTGTGTTCCTGACTACGGATCGTGATTTTGTTCCCGAAGTTGGAAGGATTTATACTGTCCAAAGCAGTGAAGAGGCATTGCCAGCCCTTTTCCCAAGCCTGGAGCATTTCCTTTTTGGTGGGGTATGGGGCTTCAAATTCCATTTCGCGGTTTCGCCAAGATTTTTCACCATCCTCGGTCAAAAAATGGGTCCATCTACTCAGCATGTTGCCCACCATATGCTTTACAATCAAGGCGATGGAGTTGTCGCCTTCACTATAGGTCCAATGGATGTCATTTTCAG
Source organism: Flagellimonas aequoris (assembly GCF_003584165.1). Taxonomy (GTDB): domain Bacteria; phylum Bacteroidota; class Bacteroidia; order Flavobacteriales; family Flavobacteriaceae; genus Flagellimonas; species Flagellimonas aequoris. The sequence goes on from NZ_QXFJ01000029.1 coordinate 14,666, forward strand.
AAAGTTGGGCAAAGGTTTTATCACCCATAGTTTTATACCGATGGAACTCAAATTTCACATTTTCCAAGTAGTTTTCCTGAAAGTTCATACCCATCAATCTTTTGGGTCGAAACCAATACTTACCGAGTTGATACAATAGCGTTGTCCTGTGGTTTCCCTTGGGCCATCATTGAACACGTGCCCCAAATGACTACCGCAGTTGGCACAAAGGGTTTCCGTACGTATCATGCCATGTGAAGTGTCGCGAATGTATTCGATGGCGCCTTCAACTGCTTGGTCAAAAGAGGGCCATCCGCAACCACTCTCAAACTTGTGATTGCTTTCAAAAAGCTTGGCATTACAAGCCTTGCAATGGTAGTCCCCGTTCTCAAAATGAAGGTTGTATTCTCCTGTAAATGGTCTTTCGGTGCCTTTTTGCCTCAGTACATAATATTCCTCACGGGAAAGCTGTTTTTGCCATTCCTCGTTGGTTTTTTGTACTCCGTATTTTTTGTCCATGTAATTATTTTTTGCCGTCAGGGATAAAGTTGAGGGCCACTCCATTGATGCAGTGTCTTTTTCCGGTGGTTGCCCTAGGACCATCATTGAATACGTGACCCAAATGTCCGCCACAAACGGCACAATGCTCTTCGGTACGGGCCACCCCGATTTTATAATCCACATCAAAAGCTACGTTGCCTTCAATTTCCCTATCAAAACTGGGCCATCCGGTCCCGGAATCGAACTTGTACTCGCTACGGAAAACTGGTGTCCCACAGCCCGCACAAACATAGGTTCCTTTTTGTTTATTTTTAAGCAAATCGCTGGAAAAGGCATTTTCGGTGGCTTCTTTACGGAGTACATAATACTGCATGTCCGTCAATTCGGCACGCCACTCCGCATCGGTTTTGGTGACTTTGTACGCGGTTTCTTGTTTAGTTTCCTTTTTCTCTTCTTGGGATGTACCCTTGCAGCCAATAAAAACCACAAGTGCCATCAATAGCAATCTTTTTCCCATGTTTCTATTTTTTCTTAAGTAGACGTAGTTGGGTCCGTATCCTTTCAAAATAAACGAGTTTTAACAAAAAAGTCCCACTGAAAACCAATGGGACTTTAAGGTAACACTTTTGAAGGAATCAATTGAGGTCCAGTTTCAATACTTTATCTTCTTTAATACCCAAAGCGGACATTACATTTTCGATATTGGAGGTGTCCAACTTGGAAGAGGTGGCATATTCGCTAGGAACAAACACGATCCTGAAAATCTGATTATCGGTAAACCCAGTGTCCAAAGTGGAAAGGTCAAAATTACCGTCTATAAAAAGTTCCAGGTCCACAAAAGTGTGGGCAAAAACGTATTGCATGGTACCTCCGGGGAGGAAGAAATTCTGTGGCAATTGGCTCCAGGCATCGGCGGTGGAACCATCGGTTAGGTCGATTACACCATCATGACGGTATACCAAAACCGCATCGGATTCGAACACTTCAAAATTAGTGATATCGGAAAAAGTGATCAAGGTGCTGTATAGGTTGGAACCGGCATCATAATCAAAATTAACCCCTTCCACCTCTACAACCTGTCCTTGGATGCCATCTTGGCCGTCCAGACCATCTAGGCCATCCAACCCATCATACCCGGGAGGGCCTTGTGGGCCTTCGCAGGCCACGGTGAACATTACTAAAACTGCCCCAAGCATTGTACTAAATTTATTCATGATTTTGGATTTTTGATTTGTCTTCATTTTGTTTGTCTCTGCAAGAAAATCAAAAAGCGTTCCATTTTTTAAAAAATGTTGTTTTAATGGGTAAAGAAGTTGTCAATATCGGATTCTTGCCCAAAGATGTGTATTATTGTATGTACTAAACCCTCTTTTATGTCCAAGGTAGTTTCACACAGCTTTTTTACGGATTTCGATATTGACCTTTTTAAGGCAGGAAAGCATTTTAGATTGTACAATAAATTGGGATCTCACCTGACCGAAGTTGAAGGTGTCAAGGGAACCTATTTTGCGGTTTGGGCTCCATCGGCCAAGTCGGTAAGTGTGATTGGGGACTTCAATTACTGGAATGCTGGTGAACATGAACTTTATGTGCGTTGGGACAGCAGTGGCATTTGGGAAGGATTTATCCCCGGTGTGGACAAAGGCACCAAATACAAATACAAGATCCATTCTAACAACAACGATATTTGGACCGAAAAGGCAGATCCCTTTGCCAGGTTTTGTGAACAACCCCCGAACACTGCCTCCTTGGTTTGGGATGCTCCCTATACATGGAAGGACCAAGATTGGATGGATACCCGTGAGGAAAAGAATGGTCTTGATAAGCCTTATTCCGTTTATGAAGTGCATTTGGGTTCTTGGAAGAAAAAACACGGTTGGGAGTCGCTTACCTATCTGGAGATGGCGGATGAACTGGTCAACTATGTGGACGAGATGGGATTCACCCATGTGGAGTTTATGCCTGTGATGGAATATCCTTATGACCCGTCGTGGGGTTACCAGATCACCGGGTATTTTGCGCCCACTTCCCGCTTTGGAAAGCCAGAGGATTTTAAGGTTTTGGTGGACAAATTCCATCAGAAGGGCATTGGGGTGATATTGGATTGGGTGCCTTCCCATTTTCCTGAAGATGCCCACGGTCTTGGGTATTTTGATGGTTCGCACCTTTATGAACATCCCGATAGAAGAAGAGGGTACCACCCCGATTGGAAAAGCCTCATCTTCAATTATGGAAGGAATGAAGTGCGGGCATTCTTGATCAGCAATGCTATATTTTGGTTAGATCAATATCATGTGGATGGATTACGGGTAGATGCCGTTGCTTCCATGCTCTATCTGGATTATTCGAGGGAAGATGGCGAATGGGAACCCAATATGTATGGTAATAACGAAAACCTAGAGGCCCTATCGTTCCTTAGGGAAATGAACCAAGAGGTGTATGCCAGTTTTAAGGGTATCCAGACCATTGCAGAGGAATCCACCGCATTTACAGGGGTTACCAAGCCAGTGCATTACGGAGGATTGGGCTTTGGGATGAAATGGATGATGGGTTGGATGCATGACACGTTGGAATTCTTCAAAAAAGAGCCTATTTATCGATCTTATGATTTGAACAACATCACTTTTAGTTTAACCTACGCATTCACGGAGAATTTTATGTTACCCCTTTCGCATGATGAGGTGGTCTATGGTAAAAATTCCCTGCTGTACCGCATGCCAGGCGACGAATGGCAACGTTTTGCCAACCTGAGGCTGATGTTCGGATATATGTTCACCCATCCAGGGGGTAACCTGTTGTTCATGGGCGGGGAATTTGGACAATCTTCGGAATGGAACTTTTTACAAAGTCTGGATTGGCATTTAACGCAATACGATTTTCACTCAGGGATCCAAGAGGCCATCAAAGATTTGAACAAAATGTACAAAAGTAATCCGGCCTTGTATGAAAAACAGTTCAACCCTGAAGGGTTCCAATGGATAGAGTATAACGATAGGGAAAACACGGTCATTACCTTTATCAGAAAAGGTAACGACCCAAATGATGATCTTATTGTAGCCTGTAACTTCACACCTGTTCCACGTGAGAACTATAGGGTTGGCGTGCCAAAGACCTCTACCTTGAAATTGGTCTTCAATAGTGATGAAACCAAGTACTCGGGCAGTGGTATGGGCAAGAAAACCATGAAACCTGCGAAGACCCCATGGAACGGTCACGAACAGTCCGTGGTCATGACCTTGCCGCCATTATCGGTGGTGGTGTACAGGTAGTGAACATACTATAACGTTATAGTTGATGGATGTTTAAAACATCTTTTTCATTATTCGGACTAATGTATTTCTTTTGTTAGCCTCAATTGACTAGAGATGATAACCAACACGGAAATAGAGAGAAGGGGCAATCAATTGCCCAACCATATAGTCGATTTTAAACAGGAAAACGACAAGATATACTTCACCACCCAAAACGGGGTGATACTCCAGATAACCATTTTACGCGATAGCGTGGTTCGATTCCGTTATGCCACGGAATATGTCTTCGAACCCGATTTTTCATATGCCATCAGCGAAGATGTGAACTTGGGGTACAACGAGCTTTCGGTAAAGGAAGAGATTCCCGAGTATGTGATCACCACTTCCAAGATCAAGATCTATGTGAATAAATCGGACCTCAAGGTCCAGATTGTGGATTTGGATGATGTGGTGTTGAGCGAGGAAGAGCTGGGTTTCCATTGGGAGGAAAATTTCGACTATGGGGGCAATGTTGTTAAAATGAGCAAGGTCTGCCATTCCGGTGAAAGCTTTTATGGAATGGGGGACAAGGCTTCGCACACCAACCTGAAAGGTAAAAGGGTGAATAATTGGGTAACCGATTCCTATGCCTTTGGCAAGGATCAGGAACCCTTGTACAAGGCCATACCTTTTTATGTGGGATTGAAGGAAGGCATTGCCTACGGTATTTTTTTCGACAACTCTTTCAGTACCTATTTCGATTTTGCCAACGAAAAAAGGAACGTGACCAGTTTTTGGGCCGATGGTGGAGAAATGAACTACTACTTTTTTTATGGCCCAAAAATGAGCCATGTAGTGGAGTCGTATACCGATTTGACCGGAGTGCCGGAACTTCCACCCTTGTGGGCACTGGGGTTCCATCAATCCAAATGGAGCTATTATCCTGAAAGTAAGGTCAGGGACATTGCTTCCACTTTTAGGGAACATCAAATACCATGCGATGCCATTTATCTGGATATCGATTACATGGAAGGGTTTAGATGCTTCACCTGGAACAACCGCTATTTTCCTAATCCCAAGAAAATGATTCAGGAAATGGAGGAGGAAGGTTTTAAGGTCATCACCATGATCGACCCGGGAATCAAGATCGATCGCGATTATTGGGTGTATCAACAGGCCATGGACAATGGATTTTTCTGCCGAAGGGCAGATGGGCCCCATTTTAAAGGAAAAGTTTGGCCGGGGGAATGTAAGTTTCCCGACTTTACGGACCCTGATGTCCGTGAATGGTGGGCCGGATTATACAAGGAAATGATTGCCGGAATGGGCGTTCGTGGCGTCTGGAACGACATGAACGAGCCAGCCGTGATGGAAGTGCCCACAAAGACCGCCAATCTGGATGTGCGCCATGACTATGATGGTCATCCCTGCAGCCATAGAAAAGCGCATAATGTGTATGGTATGCAAATGGTAAGGGCGACTTATGAAGGTGTGAAAAAATTCACTTTTCCTAGAAGGCCCTTTGTGCTTACGCGGGCAGCATACTCAGGAACACAACGCTATTGTGCCACTTGGACAGGAGACAATGTGGCTACTTGGGAGCATCTTTGGATCGCCAATGTACAGATGCAACGCATGTGCATGAGCGGATACTCTTTTGTGGGATCCGATATAGGCGGCTTTGCGGAACAACCCAATGGCGAACTATTTGCACGTTGGATCCAATTGGCCATATTCCACCCATTCTGTAGGGTACATTCCAGTGGCGACCATGGAGATCAGGAACCTTGGTCTTTTGGGGAAGAAATTACAGGCATTGTCAAAGAGTTTATCGAGTTGAGGTATCAATTGTTGCCTTATCTATATACCATGTTCTATAAGTACATCAAAGATGGTCTGCCCATGTTGCAATCCTTGGTGTTCTATGATCAGGAAGATCAACAGACCCATTTCCGTACGGATGAGTTTCTATTTGGAGAGCAAATGTTGGTGTGTCCGGTTCAGGAGCCCAACGCCCAAGGCAGAAGAATGTACTTCCCGAAAGGCGATTGGTACAATTATTGGACCGATGAATTGGTTCCAGGAGGGGTGGAAAGGTGGGTGCCAGCAGGAATTCACAGGGTTCCATTGTATGTAAAGGCAGGCGCCATGATTCCCAAATATCCTGTTCAGCAGTATGTGGGAGAAAAGACCATCACAGAATTGGGGATAGACGTTTACTTTAAGGAAGGAACGGAAAACTCCATCGTATATGAGGACCAACAGGATGGGTACGACTATAAAAAAGGAAGGTACAGTCTTCGCAGGTTCAGATTGACGGGAAAAGGAAACGAACTGATCATACAACAGTTCAAGGATGGTAATTATATCACACCTTATGAAAAATTCAAGTTGACCCTGCACGGGCTTCCATTTACCATCGGTACGGTGGAATTGGATAACGAGGAAGTGGATTTGAAAGACATCAAACTGAACGGGAACAATTCCATTGAGGTCAGCAAGGATTTCACTGAGCTTCACATTATTGGAAAATAAATTTTTGTAATTTACATAGACTAAACACTGTTAGCGATATGAAAAGGTTAGTTCTTACCATAGCGATATTTTTGGCCGTTGTTTCCTGTAAAACCAATCCGTTCACAGGAAAGAGCACCTTGAACTTTTACTCCAATAGCCAAATGTTTCCCATGGCTTTTGCTCAGTATGATGAGTTTTTATCAGAGAACAAAGTGGTGAAGGGCACCACGGATGCCCAAATGATCACCCGGGTAGGGCAACGGATTGCTTCTGCTGCAGAACGTTGGTTGGATGCCAATGGCTATCCTGGGTATCTGAAGGATTACCAATGGGAATACAATTTGGTACAAGATGAGACCGTGAACGCTTGGTGTATGCCAGGGGGCAAGATTGTGGTCTATACTGGAATTTTGCCGATAACCCAAAATGAAACCGGAATAGCCGTAGTGATAGGCCATGAGGTAGCTCACGCTTTGGCCGATCACGGGGCACAGCGTATGAGTGCCGGTACCCTTCAACAAATAGGAGCACTTGGAGCTGCTGCGGCTACGAGCAACAAATCACCGGAAGTCCAGAATGCTTTTATGCAGGCCTACGGATTGGGGTCACAACTGGGGGTCATGCTGCCCTTTAGCAGAAGCCATGAAACCGAGGCGGACAGGATAGGGTTGCAGATCATGGCCATTGCAGGATACAATCCTGATGAAGCGGCCAAACTGTGGCAACGCATGAAGGCCCAATCCGGGGGACAGTCACCACCTGAATTTTTGAGCACGCACCCCTCCAATGATACCAGGATCAGTAATTTGACCGCATGGGCCCCAGCTGCAAAGCAGGAAGCTAGAAAGTTTGGGGTAACATCGTTCAAGTAGGTTGGAAACAAACAAAAAACAGATCATGTCATTTCGAGTAGAGCGGGAAATCTGATTCTTTGAATAGGATTTCTCCAAAAGGTATTCGAGATGACATTTTTATTTTAAAACAAGACACATGGCACAGGTATTGGCAATGAAGGGAAGTAAAAAATTGTTGAATGCTTGGGCATTTTACGATTGGGCCAATTCTGTATACAGTCTTGTGATCGCTTCGGCCATTTTCCCCATATTTTATGGTGCCCTTTTTAGGGTTGCCGGGATTGAAAAGGTGACCATCTTTGGTGGAGAGATTGCCCGTGCCCCCTTGATCAGCTATGTCACCTCATTGGCCTTTGTTTTTATCGCGATCGTGACGCCGTTAGTTTCTGGTATTGCCGACTATTTGGGTAACAAGAGGGTTTTTCTGAAATTCTTCTGCTATCTCGGGGCGGTATCCTGCATTGGACTGTATTGGTTTTCTTTGGAGAACATTTACTTCGGACTGGTATGCTATTTCTTTGGATTGGTAGGGTTTTGGGTGAGTTTTGCCATCAACAATTCCTATTTGCCAGATATTGCCTTTCCCGAACAGCAAGACGGTATCAGTGCCAAAGGTTTTTCCCTCGGCTACATCGGAAGTGTCATCCTGTTGGTATTCAATTTGGCCATGGTCATGAAACCGGATGTATTTGGCATCACCAATGATGGGGGAGAGGTTGCCGAGATCAAGGCCATGAAATACTCCTTTATTTCCGTGGGTATCTGGTGGATACTTTTTAGTCAATACACGTTTGCCAATCTTCCGAAAGGGTACAAAAGGGAGGGAGAAAGACAGCATATTATCCTGAACGGTTTCAAAGAGTTGAAAAGTGTGTGGCACCAATTGGGGGAAAACACAAAATTGAAACGTTATCTGGGAGCCTTCTTTGTATACAGTATGGCGGTGCAGACCATCATGCTCATCGCCACCTATTTTGGGGAAGAGGAAATCGCATGGGGTTCGGACAGTGAACGCACCACAGGGTTGATTATTAGTATTATGGTCATTCAATTGGTAGCCATTATTGGGGCCACGGTAACGGCGTGGTGCTCCAAGGCTTTTGGCAACATACGGACGTTGATCGTAATCAACATCATTTGGGCCATGCTCTGTGTTTATGCTTATTTTCTACAGACCCCTATGGATTTTTACACCGCAGCAGGCTTTGTGGGAATTGTGATGGGCGGTATCCAGGCCCTTTCTCGATCGACCTATTCCAAGTTTTTGCCCGAAACCACAGATACCACCTCGTTCTTCAGTTTTTATGATGTGGCAGAAAAAATAGGGATCATCATCGGTACCTTTTTGTATGGTGTGGTAGCACAGCTTACCGGTAGTATGCGAAACAGCACCATCTTTTTGGGCTTGTTCTTTATTATCGGTATCTTTTTACTGACTAGGGTCAAAAATAAAGATTGAACCAATGAAACAATTATTCACCATCGCCCTTTCATTTTTATGGATAGGGACAACGTTGTATGCCCAAAAATCCTTGGCCAAACAATTGGGCTATCCTGCCGATGCCAAACTACTTATCATTCATGCCGATGACTTGGGTGTGATCCATACCGTGAACCAAGCCACGTTTAAGGCCTTTGCAGATGGGTCGGTCAAGAGTGCCAGTATTATGGTGCCTACGCCATGGTTGCCCGAGGTGGCGACCTATGCAAAAGAACACCCCGATCATGATATGGGCATCCACTTGACCTTGACCAGTGAGTGGGAGCACCTTCGGTGGGGTCCGGTGGCCCCTGCTGGGCAAGTTTCCAGTTTGTTGGATGAAAATGGTTATTTCTACCCCGATTGTGCCCAGCTTTGGGAACATGCCAAAATAGAGGAAGTGGAAATGGAACTGAGGGCACAGATCAAGAAAGCGATTGCCATGGGCATACAACCTACCCATCTGGACAGCCACATGGGATGTTTGTTTTCCAGTGATCCCGGATATTATGAACTCTATGTAAAATTGGCCAAGGAATTTGGCATTCCGGCCATGGTGAACCACCAAATAGAACAGTTGGGCGGTGCGGACGGGACCAAGATGCCTGTGGTGATCAATGACATTTTGGGGGCCAACATCCCTGATTATGAAAATAGCATGGCAGACTATTATGCCAATGCCCTTCGGAACCTAAAACCTGGCGTTCATGTGATGATCATCCATTGCGGGTACGACAATGTGGAAAGTCAGGGGATGTCTTACGAGCATCCGTATTGGGGGGCACAATGGCGCCAACAGGACTTTGATTTCTTCACCAGTGAAGCGTGTGCCAAAATATTGAAGGAGGAAAATATTCACGTAGTAACTTGGAAAGCGTTGGGTTCGTTGTTGAACAAATAAGTTGTGATTCCATCATATCATAAACAGCTAACCAATGATAAAATTCTTTAAAAAAATTAGGCAAGATTTACTTTCTGAAGGGAAAATTGGTAAGTATTTGAAATATGCCATTGGTGAAATCATTCTTGTTGTAATCGGAATCCTGATCGCATTGTCCATTAACAATTGGAATGAAAACCAAAAAACGGCGATAAGGGAAACACAAATTTATTTAGAACTAAAAAACGACTTGCTGCAAACTAGAAATGATGTGGAAGAGACTATTTCAAATCATAAGGAAATATTGAAAGTAAATCAACAACTTATTTTTGATATTTATAATAAAAAGCCATATTCAGATACTATTTACAATTTATTTACAGATTCTAGTTCTGATTTTCGGATAATTCCGAAAACAAGTGCTTTTGAAAACTTAAAGAACTTTGGTTTAAACACCTTGTCCAACGATAGTCTGCGAATAGCAATTTCAAATTTATTTCAATTGGACTTAAAGCGTTTAGAAAATGAACTGGATATGAGAAATTCTAATTTTGATTTTGAACAGAGCTTGTATCCTTATCAGAACAAATATTTATTTGTTGATACCACCGACCCAATAAAGTTGGGTTTTAAACATTCGGATTCCATTACCGCTTACCAATTGAAAATAAAGGATTATGATAAGTTTTTAACCGACAATGATCTTTTAAAAACCCTACAATTAATACTTTACACTAGAAGTTTAAAAATAAATATAGAAGCCGAAACCGTTGATAAAATAGACGGTGTGATTGAAAGAATTGAAAAAGAACTCAAGTCTAAAGGGCAATAACGAAAGCACAACATGGGCTTTGCTTCATTGTGATGGTAAGTCTTAAATTAACGGTTGCCAATCCCTTCAAACTAAATTCATGACCCATTCTTGGATTGTTATAATTTCTTAAAAATCATATCTTTAGGGAAACCGGCCTCTAATGATCAAGTTGTTCAGCAAAATCCATCAAAATTTGCTTTCGGAAGGCAATATAGGCAAGTATCTGAAATATGCCGTCGGAGAAATAATCCTTGTTGTCATAGGTATCCTAATTGCTTTACAAATCAACAATTGGAACGAGCATAGAAAGCAAGACAACAAAAGACAAGGCTATTATCATCAGCTATTGGATGATTTAAACCGAGATTTAAACTTTACCAATTCCATTATAAAGGAATTTGAAGCTTATGATGAAAATTACCTGGATAATCTTGAAAACTATGCTGATGAGAGCATTACCATTGAAAAGCTTTATGATATTTTGATTGGACTAAAAGTTATATCATCCGCATTGACCTTTAATTCCAGTACAATGGAATCTTTGCTGAACAGCAATGATATTGGGTTGATTGACCCTGTTTTGAGGAACAAGTTGATTGACTTGAAACGTTTACAGGATTTGACCATAAAAAGATTTGATTTCACCAATGAAGGGAAAAATCAAATAGTGCAAAATGTATCATTAATCTTGGGCTCACCCCAAATGCAAGCAAATTTGAAGGAACAAAGCCAATTACAATCCTTAAAAAAGGACAATAAAATGCCTGAACTGATTTTGGCACTTGAAGCAACACATAGATGGAAATACCTTTCTCAAATAGAAGCCGTTGACCGACTTAAAACAATGCAAATTGAGTTAAGGGATATCATTGGCACTATAAACAAGAAAGTCAGAAAATAACGGAAGACCGGACAACAAATAATCGTATTACGGTAGATTCGACTACTCTTCGACTGTGCTCAGAGCAGGTTTACTGATCCATTCGGAATTGCTAAAGTCTGTGCTAAATCGAAACACTAACTTAAAACCCGTAACTGACTTGTCATGCGATGCCGTTTAAAAGTCCAAATAACGTTCATCATACTCATTCAAAATGTGGTTTCACTCATTTAGGATTTCTTCAAATTAGATCATGACATATTTTCGAAAAGGAATTGTAACTGATTTGTTCATTTATAGAAGGGATTACATGCCTTTAATGTCAAATCGGCTAAATAGCGAGAATATTTTATGAAAGACATACTTCTTATAACGATTCTATTTTTGGTTTTGAGTTGTTCGCATAAGGAATCATCAGATTCAAAAATAAAAGCAAAAGAAAATGATACAGTTTCTTTTGTCTATAATGGGTTTAACCATCATCGTAAGTTGGATTTGATAAGCAATCAAGAATTTATTCGATTTGAGAGCGTAGCAAGTTGTTTTGGAGATATGTGGATAGAAAAGCATTTTGGAAGATATACTGCAACTGACTCAACTATTAAGCTTGAACCAAGAACGGTTGAATTAATTGTTTACACAAGATTTCCCGAAGAAATCGACCAAAAATTGATTTTGCCCTACGGACCCGATTCGCTAAAGATTAATACGGAGTATAAAATTTTCAGTTGGAAGAACAAAGAGTATCTTTTATCTGAGGAATTTGATTCCATAAGAAGTTTCGAGTCAAGGAATGACTATCAAAAATTCGCATATTATTATAACATTGGGGAAGAGCCAAATTATAGCGGAAACTATCTTACTCGCTTAAAAAAAGATAGTACAATTAACATACCATGGGATATTTATAAAATCCCGAAAAAATATAGGGACGACTTTTTAGAAGAACCTATTTCAGTTAGAATAATTGACCGTAAGAAAAAGGTTGAAATTGACGAATATGACCCAGAAGGAGAACTTGTTTCATGGCGTATTAAAATAGATAAAGGTACTAAGAATGGCGTCCGGAAGGGATTTCATTTTATTACAAAAGATGACAAGTTTTTCATAGACGTTGATTCCACTCAAAGTAGTGTCAGTTTTGGAAGTTGTTACATTTATAACATGGACGAAAAATATTTCAGAATTGGCACTGAAATGAAAACAAAATGGGAAAGGTAATTTTGCTTTTTGATTTATTATTGTCCCAAAAGCATAAAAAATGCCCCTAAATGAGGGGCATTTTTACGTTTTTTGATTGGTGCTAAACTCCTGATCAGCCTTTGGATATATCTCCGGAACCAGAGGATTTGGTATTGATTTTCTTTGGGTTTCCACGATAATGGATGTCGCCCGAACCGGATACCCTGGCATCGATGGATTCGTTTGCGGTAACCCTGATATCCGCAGAACCGGAAATGTTCGCCTTTACGTAATCGGCTTCCAGTTCATAGGCCTTGATGTCGCCCGAACCCGAAACGGATACTTCAAAATCCCTGGCATGACCCGCCAGATTGATGTCCCCCGAACCGGCAAGTGACGCATCCACACTCTCCGCTTCCACGGTTAGGCTAACATCACCGGACCCCGCAACACTGGTACTGAAGTCGCTGGATTTAATGGTGGTCTTGCCCACAATGTCCCCCGATCCAGAAAGACTTACGGAGCTGATGGATTCCACAGGAACGGTAATCTTGATACCTTTGTTCCAAGAGGAGGGTCTTAGGTTGACATTGTTTTCGGTCTTGATCACCAGTTTGCCGTTTTTCACTTCGGTTTCGATGTAGTCCAATAGGTTGGACTCACCTTCCAAGGTAATTTCACCTTCCTTGCCGGCCACCAGGTCCACATTGAACCAACCAGCTAGGGAAACACCATCGTAATCCCCAACGGAACGTTCTATGGTGACATAATTTCCGTCTCCTTTGACTTTTTTCCACCATTGTGCATGGGAGATGGTAACCGCGCTCATGGCAAGTGCCAGTGTGATGAATTTTTTCATGATCTTGTGTTTAAATTGTTTTTTGATTTGATATTAATTTTGATAAAACGTGATGCCTCCATAGTCACTGGTAATGCTTACCCTTTTTCCTGAGTTTTCACTACCATAGAAGCCTTTGTAATATTTTTCAGTTGATTTTTCCTTGCTGATGTTGATCTCAAAATCATCTTTGCCACTGACACCGGCATACTCCGTTGAAATTTCAAAGTTGAAGTGGTAATCGGGGTGATACCCTATTTTGATCCCGGTATAATCGGTTCGTATCTCAACATTCCCGGCATCAGGTGCCAACCGGTCAATTTTCAAGGAACCGTAATCACTTACGATAGACACATTACCATGTACCGTACCCAATTTGACCCCGATATAGTCCCCGTTGCCTTCCACATTCTTGACTTCTTTCGCCTCTAAGGAACCATAGTCACTGGAGTAGGACAGATTGCCCATTTCCTCGATTACGGCGTTGGTATAATCAGCCTTTATGGTCAGGTCGCCCGCTTTTTCAATGGTAAATCCTGAGTAATCGGCCACAATTTCGGCACTGTTGATATAATCAAAAGTAGATCGGGAAGTGTAATCAAATCGAAGTTCGTTATTGCGGCCGCGTAGTTCGCCAATTTCCATCTTGCCATAATCGCAGTTGATCTTGGCGTGTCCATCGATTCGGTCCAAGAAAATGCTACCATAATCGTTGTTGAGGTTCACGCTGTTCTTCACGGGCAGTTTGATGGTATAGTTGACCTGCACGCTCACACTGTTGCGTCTGCCCCAGTTCCATCCCCAGCCGTTGTTACGGTCACCGAAGAGGGTCCTTGCGGAAACCATGCTGCTGCTGTTCTCAAAATCCACATCGATTTCGTTGAGGCGATCCTGTACACGTTCTTCGTTGTTGCCATTGGTCTTGATATGAACCTCGATCTCCACACGGTTTTCGTTCCAAGAGGTAATGTTGAGGTTGCCATAACTGTTGGTCACTTTAAAAAGTGCATCGGCATTAACGTTAAATTCCCTTTTAATGGTCTTTTCCTTAGTGTATTTGCCGTCCATATTGCCATGGTCAACATTTGCTTGTAGGGCAATGGGGAACAAAGCCAAAGCGAAAAGGATATTTTTAAATAGTAAAGCTTTCATCATTTTGTGATTTTAAATTCTTGATATTTTCTATTTGGCTCAAAACTTCTTTTAATAAATCAATGCGGGTCTGAAAATTGATGATCATGGCATTCATGATGATCTTGGTGTCCCCACCGTTGACCAAATCCTGTTCAAGAGATTTGTAATCTTTCTGTAATCTTTGGAGTTGTGCCAAGGTATCGTCTACCAACTGTGCCGTTTCCGGGGATTTCTCATCCTTTAATTGCTGCACCTGTTGCTCAATCAGGTTCGCAAAATAGAATTCGGTCTTGGACACTTCCGGTGCAATTTCCACCACTTGTTCCCTAAGGGAAGGCTGCGGACCGAACGCTTGGTATCCCAACAGGGCCACCAAGGCAATCGATGCGGCTATGGAAAGTGGTTTCCACCAGGTTGGTTTCGGTTTTTGGATGGAAACGACACCAGTGGCCTGGTTCAATTTTTCCAAAAAACGATCCTGGTGCCCGCTTTGTGGCTCCTCCACATCAAACTCCCCTCGGAGTCTTCCAAACAGATGATCTATATTATCCTTGTTCATAACTAAACATTTAAGGTCAACTTTTTTCTCAGGCTTTCCTTGGCCCTCGAAATTGTGGTTCTACAATTAGCATAGCTAATGTTCATGATTTCACCGATCTCTTCGTAATCGTACCCTTCAATTAAATGTAAGGTCAAAGAAACTCTGTAATTGTCTTTCAAACTTTTCATGGCTTCCATCACTTTTTGAGCCTTCAGTTCTGTATAACCATTTTGATCCGAAGCAACTCCATCATTATCTTCGACCTTGTACATTACATCATCCAAATCAACAGCCCTGTTTTTTTGCTGCTTTTTGTAATGATAGATGCTGTTGTTGATCACGATCCGCTTTAACCAAGCCCCGAAGGTGACGTCCCCTTTGAAGGTCTCCAATTTGGTGAATGCGCTCAGGAACGATTCCTGCATCACATCCTCGGCCTCGGCAGAATCTTTTACAATCCTATAGGCAGTATTGTACATGGCCCTATAATAGCGATTGTAAATCTCCAATTGTGCACTTTGCTTTCCCTGCATGCACAACTTGAGCAGTGCATCAATATGTTCATTTTGGTGGCTCAAAAAATGAATGGTTTGTCTTATAGATTAGGGAATTTACCAATTGTTACACTTTTTTCTAAAAAATTGCTTTTTAATGGCACAGGAATTGCCTTTTAAGAGGGGATCAAAAGCCTTTAATCCACTATATTTATTGATAATGAGGATGTTGTAAGGGTTTTTATGTAGAATAAAAATGATGTTTTTTTGTCGATTATGACAAAATGACCGAAAAGAAGATACAGGAGAGATGAAAATATCAAAATTTGACAATATTGACTTTCAGGGATTGGATGAGGATGCGGAGTTGATCCCATTGCTCACCCCTGAAGACGAGGAACAGATGAACAATGAGGAGTTGCCGGATACCTTACCGGTGCTTCCCCTCCGAAATACGGTCTTGTTTCCAGGTGTTGTGATTCCCATTACCGCCGGAAGGGACAAGTCCATCAACTTGATCAAGGATGCCAATAATGGCAGCAAGACCATTGGTGTGGTATCCCAAAAGGACGAACTTACCGAAAATCCAGGGGTAGAAGATATCAATACCTTGGGAACGGTGGCCCGTATCCTTAGGGTATTGCAAATGCCTGATGGAAACACTACGGTCATCATTCAAGGTAAAAAGCGGTTCCAGATAGAGAGCATCATATCCGAGAAACCTTACCTCACCGCCAAGATCAAGGAAGCGAAGGAAGAAAGACCGCTCAAGGATAGCAAGGAGTTTGAGGCCATCATCGATTCCATCAAGGATTTGGCCTTTAAGATCATTAAGGACAACCCGAATATTCCCAGCGAGGCCACCTTTGCCATCAAGAACATCCAAAGCAATTCGTTCTTGATCAATTTTGTGTCCTCTAATCTTAATTTGTCCGTTGCCGAAAAACAGCAATTGTTGGAGATTCCCAACCTTCAGGAAAGGGCCTTGGCCACTTTGAGGTATATGAACATGGAACTGCAAAAACTGGAATTGCGCAACGATATCCAGAGCAAGGTCCGTAGCGATATGGACCAACAGCAACGCGAGTATTTCCTTCACCAACAGATGAAGACCATCCAAGAAGAGTTGGGGGGTATCTCTTATGAAGAAGAGGTGGACGAAATGCGCGAAAAGGCCAAAGGCAAGAAATGGAGCAAGAAGGTGCAGGAACATTTCGAAAAAGAACTGGGCAAAATGCAGCGCATGAATCCCCAGGTTGCTGAATATTCCATCCAACGCAATTATCTGGACCTCATTTTGGATCTACCTTGGGATAACTATTCCAAGGACAAGTTCGACCTAAAAAGGGCACAACAGATCTTGGATCGTGACCATTATGGTTTGGAAGATGTAAAACGAAGGATCATTGAATATTTGGCCGTCCTTAAATTGAGGAACGATATGAAATCGCCCATTCTTTGTCTGTACGGACCTCCCGGGGTGGGCAAGACCTCTTTGGGGAAATCCGTTGCGGAAGCCTTGGGAAGGGAATATGTACGGATGTCCTTGGGTGGCTTACGTGATGAAGCAGAAATCAGAGGGCACAGGAAAACCTATATCGGTGCCATGCCCGGTAGGATCATCCAAAGCTTGAAAAAGGCGGGAACATCCAACCCTGTTTTCATTTTGGATGAGATTGATAAACTTTCCAACAGCCATCAGGGCGATCCCTCTTCGGCTATGCTGGAGGTATTAGATCCTGAGCAGAACAGCGAGTTCCATGACAATTTCTTGGAAATGGGCTATGACCTTTCCAAAGTCATGTTCATTGCTACGGCCAACAGTTTGTCCACCATTCAGCCAGCCCTGTTGGACCGTATGGAAATCATCAACGTGACAGGATATACCATCGAGGAGAAAGTGGAAATCGCCAAACGTCATTTGTTGCCCAAACAATTAAAAGAGCACGGCTTATCCGCCAACGATTTAAAAATCGGCAAACCACAATTGGAGAAAATTGTGGAAGGCTATACCAGGGAGTCCGGTGTTCGGAACTTGGAAAAGCAATTGGCAAAAATGGTGCGGTATGCCGCCAAATCCATCGCCATAGAAGAGGAGTACAACATAAAAGTCTCCAATGAAGATGTGGAAAAAATATTGGGTCCAGCCCGATTGGAACGCGACAAGTATGAGAACAATGAAGTGGCCGGTGTGGTCACTGGGTTGGCTTGGACCAGCGTTGGAGGTGATATCCTTTTTATCGAGTCCATTCTCTCCAAAGGAAAGGGGCAGCTCAACATTACCGGTAATTTGGGCCAGGTGATGAAGGAATCCGCTACCATTGCCATGGAGTACATCAAATCCAATGCGGATACCTTTGGAATTGACCCCGATGTGTTTGACAAATACAATGTGCACATCCACGTGCCAGAAGGAGCCACTCCAAAAGACGGTCCCAGTGCAGGTATCACCATGCTAACGTCTTTGGTGTCCCTGTTTACTCAACGCAAGGTGAAAAAGAGCTTGGCCATGACGGGCGAGATTACCCTTAGAGGTAAGGTATTGCCGGTGGGTGGTATTAAGGAAAAGATTCTGGCCGCAAAAAGGGCAAGGATCAAAGAGATCATTCTTTGTGAGGAAAACAAGAAGGACATCGAGGAAATCAAAGCTGAATATCTTAAGGGACTTACTTTCCATTATGTGACCGATATGAGTGAGGTAATCGATATTGCTGTGACCGATAAAAAGGTGAAAAACGCCAAAACACTATAATAGGATGATGGGTGTCATAAAATTATAATGACATTTCTGCCTATTTTTGGCGCATGGGAAAAATTACAATAGCAATAGACGGGTATTCATCAACGGGAAAAAGCACCATCGCGAAACGATTGGCCAAATCCCTCCATTATATTTATGTGGACACGGGTGCCATGTACAGGGCGGTGACGCTTTATGCATTGGACCACGATTTGATCAATGACAAAGGGGAGATCAATGCACCCAAATTGGTCGAGGCTTTGCCAGATATTGCCCTGAAATTTGTCCCCAATTCCGAAACAGGTCGTGCCGATATGCACATGAACGGAAAAAATGTGGAGGAAGAGATCCGATCCATGAGGGTATCCGGGAAGGTGAGCAAGGTTTCCGCCATAAAGGAAGTCCGTGAAAAGTTAGTGAAAATGCAGCAACAAATGGGCAAGGACAAAGGTATTGTGATGGACGGAAGGGATATCGGTACCGTAGTTTTTCCAGATGCGGAACTCAAATTGTTCATGACGGCCTCACCCGAGACCCGTGCTGCCCGAAGGTATAAGGAGTTGCTGGAGAAAGGGGAGGAGGTAAGTTATGCCGAAGTCCTTAAAAATGTACAGGAAAGAGATCTGATCGATTCTACCCGAAGCATATCACCACTTAAAAAAGCCAAGGACGCTATCGAGTTTGACAATAGTGACATGGGATTGGAAGAACAGTTTGAAAGGGTACACGACTTTGCCCAGCGCGTGATTGCGAAGAAGGGTTGAAAATCGGTTAGAATTTTAGATTGCACTTATCGGTCTCGTATAACCATCAGTTACGAGTTAAAGTAAGCAAATTTTGGGGTTATACATTGTTGTACCTAGTTTTTTATCCATTCCAAGTCAAGTACGTCACGTAATCTATTCAAACTTTCTCTCGATAAAAACTTAAAAGCAAGTCCAATAAATCCGTATCTAATTACTAAAATTTGTCCAATCATTACTAAAATCAGAATTGGTGAGAATTCTTGAGCTTTAGTCAAAATCATGGCAATAAGTCCGAATATAGGAAAGCAAAGAAATAAACTCAATAATATTCTAAAAATCTTTTGAATTTCCACTTTCACGTTTCCATTTTCAGATTCAATTGCTCCAGTCATTACGCAAAAAGCCCCTTTTCCAATTGCGGATGATATAATTTTAAATTCGTTTCCGTTTATTATTCCACGAAATGATTTGTCGGTATGTTGAGAAGTCAGATTTTCAGACTTTTCCGTTCTTCGATTCAATCGATTTAGCGTATCCGTTTGGCTATCTAACAGCTTAAATTTCAGTTCTTTGGTAGGGAATATTTTCATTTCTCAAATTAGGCACAACGTTATTAGATGTGAATCGTTTTTAACACTTCGACTTCGCTCAGCACAAGTTAATTATATCGACCGATATCGAAACTGGTTCGGCACAGGTAAGTGAAGTTAACATTTTTGATGCAAATTCTATTTAAACAAAAAGACGCCCTTGGGCGCCTTATGTTCTAAGAAGTGTCAGTTCGAGCGCAGTCGAGAACTTTTTTACATCTCGACTGCGCTCGATGTGACAATTTTCTACAAATTCGGAATCACCAACACCTGATCGGGGTGGATCAGGTCAGGATTCTTCAAGATATTGGTGTTGGCCTCAAAAATCTGTTTGTACTTCATGGCATCGCCATAATAGTGCTTGGCAATCTTACTCAACGATTCTCCACTTTTTACGGTGTGGCGTGCGTAAACGGAATCGTCTTCCACCGTAATATTGGCTTTGATGTCACTGGGGTGTTCACCACCGATTTCTTTGATCTTGTCCCACAACAGGTTTTTTTCATATGGGGTAGCGGTCATTCCCTTTATCTTCAAAACGCCGTTTTCTTCCGAAACATCGCCGTCCTTAACGTTCAATTTTAGACCTAGGTCCAATACGGGTTGATACTTTGCTTTTACGCTCATAATGGTAATTTTTACAGTTAACAATTAGAACCTTCAAGATAGCTATAAACCGCAAATTTTCCAGTTAAATAATGGTTATAGTTTTTTTGGGTCAACCTTTCGTCCAGATGCTTTGTGAATCAAGAATTTAATTGTATTTTTGCACTCCTTTTTAACAAAGCAACAAGAGGAAAAGGGAAATTGAAATCTATGTAAAAACCACTTCCGCGGTAATTGTTCAACTCTTGTAAAACGTGGAATACAAATTTAAATCAGCACATGGCTGAAGAAAAAGCAACCGTTGAGGCAACCGAAACTGCCGCAGCACCAGAAGTTAAAGTAGAAACTCAGGCCCAGCAAGATCCAAAGGAATTTCTTGAAAATTTTGATTGGGAAAAGTATGAAGAAGGAATTGAGCGTGTAGACGATAGCAAGCTTAAGGAATTTGAAAATCTTGTTGAGGAAAATTTTGTGGACACTGCCGATGAGGAAGTAGTGGAAGGAACAGTGGTTCACATGACAGACCGTGAGGCCATCATCGATATCAACGCAAAGTCCGAAGGGGTTATCTCCTTGAACGAGTTCCGTTACAACCCAGACCTTAAAGTAGGGGACAAAGTAGAGGTACTTATAGACATTCGCGAAGATAAGACCGGTCAATTGGTACTTTCACACAGAAAAGCCAGGACCATCAAGGCTTGGGATCGTGTGAACAATGCCCACGACAAGGAAGAGATCGTTACCGGTTTTGTAAAATGTCGTACCAAAGGTGGTATGATCGTGGATGTATTCGGAATCGAGGCGTTCTTGCCAGGTTCCCAAATCGACGTGAAGCCTATCCGTGATTACGATCAGTATGTAGGTAAGACCATGGAGTTCAAAGTAGTGAAGATCAACCACGAGTTCAAGAACGTAGTGGTATCGCACAAAGCTTTGATCGAAGCGGATATCGAAGAACAGAAAAAAGAGATCATCGGTCAATTGGAAAAAGGCCAAGTATTGGAAGGTGTTGTGAAAAACATCACTTCTTACGGAGTCTTTATCGACCTAGGAGGTGTGGATGGTTTGATCCACATTACCGACCTTTCTTGGAGCAGGATCAACCACCCCAACGAGGTTGTTGAACTTGACCAGAAATTGAACGTGGTAATCCTTGATTTCGATGATAACAAATCTAGGATCCAATTGGGTCTTAAGCAGTTGGAGAAACACCCATGGGATGCCCTTGGGGATGAGATCAAAGTAGGAGACAAAGTTAAAGGTAAAGTAGTGGTTATTGCCGATTACGGTGCCTTTATCGAAGTAGCTGACGGTGTTGAAGGTTTGATCCACGTTTCTGAAATGTCTTGGTCTACCCACTTGAGATCCGCTCAGGATTTCGTGAACGTAGGTGACGAGGTTGAGGCTGTTGTTTTGACTTTGGATAGGGAAGAGCGCAAAATGTCTTTGGGCATCAAGCAATTGACTCCAGACCCATGGACCGACATCACTTCCAAATACCCTGTAGGTTCCAAGCACAAAGGAATCGTAAGGAACTTCACCAACTTTGGTGTATTTGTAGAGTTGGAAGAAGGTATCGACGGTTTGATCTACATCTCTGACCTTTCTTGGACCAAGAAAATCAAGCACCCATCCGAATTTGTTGCCGTAGGCGATACTTTGGAGGTGGAAGTATTGGAATTGGACGTTGAAGGACGTAAGTTGAGCTTAGGCCACAAGCAGACCACAGCCAACCCATGGGATAAATATTCCGAGGATTTCGCTGAAGGTACCGTTCACACCGCTGCAATTGCTGAGGTAGTGGACAAAGGTGCTACCATCAACTTTAACGAGGATATCGTTGGATTCGTTCCATCAAGACACATGGAAAAAGAAGACGGTAAGAAACTTGTAAAAGGTGAAACGGCCGAGTTCAAGATCATCGAGTTCAACAAAGATTTCAAACGAGTTGTGGCCAGCCACACCGCTATCTTTAGAGAGCAAGAAGAGAAGAACGTGAAAGCTGCAAAAAGCAGGTCTACAAGTTCTGATGAAGCTGCACCAACATTAGGTGATGCCAATGCCCAATTGCAGGCGTTGAAAGACAAAATGGAGGCAGCTGCCAAAAAGAAATAATCACATTTCTTATATAAAGAAAGCCCCGCTGGAAACAGTCGGGGCTTTTTTATGCCTTCAACATTTTAAAGAATTGTTTACTTTTGCATTCAACTGAGTCGGTTGCAATTCCTATGAGTCAAAAAGTACTGCTTACTTCCAAAGAGATCAACATCATACTGCACCGGCTGGCCTGTCAGCTCTTGGAAAATCATCTGGATTTTAAGGATACCGCTCTGGTGGGCATTCAGCCACGGGGCGTTTTTTTGGCCGAAAGATTGGCCAAGATCCTGAAGACCGAGTACAAGGTGAAGGACATTGCCCTAGGTTTTCTGGACATTACCTTTTTTAGGGATGATTTTGGACGTGGGGAAATCCTCAAGGCAAATACCACTAAAATGGATTTTCTGGTTGAGGACAAAAAAGTGGTCTTCATAGATGATGTGCTCTACACGGGAAGAAGTATCCGTGCGGCCCTTACGGCCATTCAATCCTTCGGAAGGCCCAAGAGTATTGAATTGTTGACCTTGATCGATAGAAGATTTAGCAGACACTTGCCCATTCAGCCCAATTATAGGGGTAGGCAGGTAGATGCCATCAATAAGGAGAAAGTAAAGGTGATGTGGGAAGAAAATGACGGGGAGGATATTGTTTATTTAGTTAGCAAATAGAAGAAAATGAGCGAATTGAGCGTAAACCACTTGTTGGGAATCAAGTATCTGAACAAAAAGGATATACAGCTCATTTTTGAAACCGCCGACCATTTTAAGGAGGTTATCAATAGATCCATCAAAAAAGTTCCCACCCTTCGGGACATTACAATAGCCAACATCTTTTTTGAGAACAGTACCCGTACAAGGCTTTCGTTCGAGCTGGCCGAAAAACGCTTGTCTGCCGATGTGGTGAACTTTTCCGCAGCACAATCTTCGGTGAAGAAGGGGGAAACCTTGATCGATACCGTGAACAACATCCTGTCCATGAAGGTGGATATGGTGGTGATGCGGCATCCCAATCCGGGAGCGGGTATCTTTCTTTCCAAACACGTAAAGGCTTCCATTGTGAATGCAGGTGATGGGGCACATGAACATCCTACCCAAGCTTTGTTGGATTCTTTTTCCATCCGGGAAAAATTAGGGGATGTAGGAGGGAAGAATATCGTGATCGTCGGGGACATTTTACACTCAAGGGTGGCACTTTCCAATATCTTTGCCCTAAAATTGCAGGGGGCCAACGTTAAGGTTTGTGGACCCAAAACGCTTATTCCAAAGCATATAACGTCTTTAGGAGTGGAAGTGGAAACTGACTTACGCAAAGCATTGGAATGGTGTGATGTGGCGAACATGCTTCGCGTTCAGAACGAACGTATGGACATCAGTTATTTTCCTTCAACAAGGGAATATACCCAACAATTTGGGGTAAATAAGCAGCTGTTGGACAGCTTGGACAAACAGATTGTGATCATGCACCCAGGACCCATTAACCGTGGCGTGGAAATCACAAGTGATGTGGCGGATTCCGATCAATCCATAATTCTGCACCAAGTGGAAAATGGGGTGGCGATCCGTATGGCAGTACTCTATTTATTGGCATCCAAAATTAAGTAAGATGATTTTCGACAAAGATGGAACCACGACCATTGTTTTCCAGGAGAAGACTTCGCTCTCGACCTTTATGGAAAACCTGAACAATGCTTACCCTAAATTGAAGCACGACAATATTGTCATTAACCTGTTTTCTTTCAGCAAGCTCGCGGCAAATGATGTTTTGGAATTCCTCGATATTTCAAATACCCATAAGAGCACTGGAAAATCGTTTGTTTTGGTTACCGACAAGGTTTCCTATGATGAGATTCCGGATGAGATAAGTTTGGTGCCCACTTTGCAAGAAGCCATGGACCTTATCGAAATGGAAGAAATAGAACGCGATTTGGACATTTAAGAATTGAAAATTATAAATTGAAAACGAATCCATTTGGTCAAAGAGAACATCATTCAACAAAAAAGTTTTGATTTTGCATTGAAAATTGTTCGGCTCACCAAACTTTTGGAAACAGAACAAAAGGAATTCGTACTTTCAAAGCAGCTATTGAGATCAGGAACTGCCATCGGAGCATTGGTTCGTGAAGCTGAACATGCAGAAAGCAAGAAGGATTTTATTCATAAAATGTCCATTTCTTTAAAAGAAGCCAATGAAACAAGGTATTGGTTGGACTTACTAAATAAATCGGGATTTGTCCAAGATTACGATTATGACAAGGTGAACAATGAAATCGTTCAAATCATTAAACTTCTAGCTTCTATCGTAAAGTCCTCAAAACAGAATGTTTAAATTCCAATGGATAGTTTTTAACTTTCCATTTTTAATTTACCATTAGTGAAATTAACCATACTAGGCTGCTACTCGGCAACTCCCAGAACGTTTACCAACCCTACATCCCAGGTACTCGAAATCCAGAACCATCTTTTTTTGATCGATTGTGGAGAAGGCACGCAGGTGCAATTGAGAAAGTACAAAGTGAAATTTTCACGCATCAACCACATTTTCATTTCACATTTACACGGAGATCATTTTTTCGGATTGCCCGGTCTCATTTCTACGTTTAGATTGCTGGGAAGGGAAAAGGAACTGCATATCTATGGCCCAAAAGGCATTAAGGAAGCCATTACCTTGTTTTTGAAGTTGGGGGATTCCTGGACCAATTATCCCCTCATCTTCCATGAACTGGAGTCGAAGGAATCCGAACTGATATGGGAAGATAGTAAGGTTTCTGTCCGGACTATACCTCTGGAACATAGGGTCTACACCAACGGATTCTTGTTCAACGAAAAGGAAGCGCCCCGAACATTGGATGCGGAGGCGGCCCACCGATACGGAGTGGACAGGAGCCAGTTCAACAATATTAAAAAAGGAGCGGATGGGGTAACCAAGAACGGAGAGGTGATTTCCAATAAGAAACTTACCCATGACCCACCGGAGCCCAAAAGCTATGCTTTTTGCAGTGATACCGTCTATAACGAAACCGTTGTTCCTTTAGTGAAAGATGTGGACGCCCTTTACCATGAATCTACTTTTTTGGAATCTGAGGAACATCTTTGTGACCGGACCAAGCATTCTACTGCCAAGCAGGCAGCACAGATTGCCAAGTTGGCCCATGTCAAGAAATTGATTTTGGGGCATTATTCCACACGATACAAGTCCATAGAGCTTTTTAAAGAAGAAGCACAAGGTGTCTTTTCAAACGTGGAACTCGCCGATGACGGCAAAGTTTTTGACCTGTAATCCTATCATTTATTTATTGAACTTTTAAGTCTCGCTTGCTTTGATGAGATTCGAATTTTAACGAACTTCACATCATGCAAAAAGACCTGAGCAACTACCGAAAATCCTACGAGAAAAGTGAATTGACCGAGGATTCCATCAAGGAGAATCCTTTGGAACAATTCCAAAAATGGTTTTATGAAGTAGAAGCATCCGATGGGGTGGATGAAGCGAATGCCATGACCGTATCCACTATAGGATTGGATGGTTTTCCCAAGAACAGGGTAGTGTTGATGAAAAAGTACACCCATGAGGGTTTTATCTTTTACACTAACTATAACAGCGAAAAAGGAAAGGCCATTGCCAATAATCCTTCGGTGTGCTTATCCTTTTTCTGGCCCAATATGGAACGTCAGGTCATCATAAAGGGTACAGCGGAAAAGATTGCGGAAAACCTGTCGGATGGGTATTTTGAATCAAGGCCCGTGGGTAGCCAGTTGGGTGCCGTGGTCTCCGATCAGAGTGAGGTGGTACCTTCCAGGGACGTGCTGGAAAAAGCATTGAAAGATTTGGAAAAGGCATATGAGGGGAAAGAAGTAGAACGTCCTGCTCATTGGGGCGGGTATTTGGTACGCCCCGTTTCCATGGAATTTTGGCAAGGTAGACCCAATCGGCTCCATGATAGGATCAGATATACCCTTCAAGAGGATTATGATTGGAAAATAGAACGGTTGGCACCATAATAAAAGCGTATGAAACAGATCATATTGATGCGGCACGGGAAATCTTCATGGGACTACGATGTTTCAGATAAGGATAGACCGCTACAGGAAAAGGGTGTCAAAGATGCCCATTTGGTGTCAAATACCTTTAAATTACATGCCCCCAATTTGGATTTTGCTTTTTCAAGCCCGGCCAACAGGGCTTTGCACACCAGCATGATTTTTGTAAGGAACCTGGGATTGGATTTTTCCAAGTTTAGGGTAGAAAAATCCCTTTATGATTTCTCAGGGGATGGTGTTCAGCATTTTGTATCCAATCTGGACAACAATTTGAACGCTGTGGCCATTTTTGGGCACAATTATGCCTTTACATCACTTGCAAATGCTTGGGGAGATCAGTATATTGAAAACGTTCCCACGGCAGGGCTGGTCCACATTACATTTGGTGTGGATGATTGGTCCCGTATTTCAAAGGGTACCACGAAACAAATGGTCTTTCCAAAACACTTGAAAAAATAAATGGTCAAAACAAAAAATGAATATATAAATCGGGAAATCAGTTGGTTACAGTTCAATGCCCGGGTACTTCAAGAAAGTAACGACAAAAGGGTTCCACTGATTGACCGTCTTCGATTTTTAGGGATTTTCAGTAACAATCTCGACGAGTTTTTCAAGGTGCGCTATGCTACGGTGAAACGCATCGTGGAAGCGGGAAAAACCGGGAAGAGTGTATTGGGGGGTGAAAGGGCGAAGGACCTGTTGGAGGAAATTACCAAGATTGTGATAGCACAACAGGCACGAAGCTTGGAAATTTTTAAGGCCATCGAGAAGGAACTACGCCAGGAAAATATCTTTATCATCAACGAAACTGAGGTAACCGAAAGCCAGGCCGAGTTCATCAGGGACTACTTTTTCAAAAAAGTGAACCAGGAGTTGATGACCATCATTCTGAACGACCTCAATGAGTTTCCGCTTTTGAAGGACACGGCAGCCTACTTGGCAGTGAAAATAGTGATGAAGAACGGTTCGGGAGTTGGTAAACATAATCGCTACGCCCTAATTGAAATTCCTAAAGGGATAGACCGATTTATTGTACTTCCCAAGGAAGGGGACAAGGACCATATCATCATGCTCGATGATCTGATTCGTTTTTGCTTGGATAATGTCTTTACCATGTTCGAGTTCGAATCCATTTCGGCCCATATGATCAAGATTACACGGGATGCAGAACTGGATATTGATAACGATTTGAGCAAGAGTTTTATCGAGAAGATTTCCACCAGTGTGGAACATCGAAAGATCAGTGATCCGGTCCGTTTTGTGTACGATAAGAAAATTGACAAGGATACGCTGCAGTTCCTAAAGGAAAAGATGGATATTATGGGGACCGATAGTGTCATTCCTGGAGGTAGATACCATAATAGAAGGGATTATATGGGATTCCCGAGCCTGGGAAGGCATGATCTCATGTATGAAAAAATTGACCCGCTTCCCGTGAAGGGATTGAGTATGAAAGGAAGCCTTTTGGATATGATCGCCCATAAGGATTACATGATCTATGCGCCGTACCATACGTTTAGTTATGTGACCAAATTTTTGAGGGAAGTGGCCCTAGATCCACAGGTACGCTCCATTAAAATCACCATATACCGATTGGCAAGCGATAGCCAGATAGCCTCTGCCCTTATCAATGCCGTGAAGAATGGCAAACAGGTAACAGTGCAGATTGAACTACAGGCAAGGTTCGACGAGCAGAACAATATCGAATATGCCAACTATCTACAGGCTGAAGGTGTCAATTTGATTTTTGGCGTTCCCGGATTAAAGGTCCACAGTAAAATATGCATGGTGGAACGGGAAGAAGCCGGGGAACTAAAAAGATATGGTTTTATCAGTACGGGTAACTTCAACGAGTCCACGGCCAAAATCTATACGGATTATACCTTATTCACAGCCCATGAAGGTATTTTGAAGGACATGAGCAAGGTGTTCGAATTCTTCGAAACCAACTACAAGATCAATAAATACAAACACTTGGTCGTGTCCCCACACTATACCAAATCAACTTTCATTAAGTTGATAGATAGGGAAATAGTCAATGCCAAGCATGGTAAGGAGGCCTATATCAAAATAAAGATGAACAGTCTCACTTCTTATCAGATGGTGGATAAGCTATACGAGGCCAGTAGGGCGGGAGTGAAGATTCAAATGATAGTTCGTGGTATCTGTTGTCTTATCCCAGGGGTTGAGGGAATGAGTGAAAATATTGAGGCCATAAGCATTGTCGATAAGTTCTTGGAGCATCCCCGATTGTTCGTTTTCGGAAACGGGGGCGATCCAAAAATCTATATTTCTTCTGCAGACTGGATGACCCGTAACCTCGATTTCAGAGTCGAAGTAGGTTGCCCGATCTATGACCCGGATATCCGCCAAGAACTCTTGGATACTTTTGATATTTCATGGAGGGACAATCTAAAGGCACGTGTCTTTTCTGCAAAACAGGACAATGCCTATAGAAAACGGGCTGTAGGAGAAGCAGAATTAAGGTCTCAGTTTGAGATGTATTATTATTATCAAAGGAAATTGGAATCCTAAAACTGGACTATTTGGTAATACGCAAATTTGCAGCCATTGATATTGGTTCGAATGCCATCAGGCTGCTCATCAACAACGTGATTGAACAAAAGGGTAAACCTACCATCTTCAAAAAGAGCGAGTTGGTACGGGTACCCGTACGCTTGGGGGAAGATGCCTTTATCCGTGGTGAAATTTCCCCGAAAAGTGAGTCGCGGTTGGCCAAGACCATGAAATCCTTCGACTATTTGATGCAGGTGTACGGTATTGAAAAATTTATGATCTGTGCCACATCTGCCTTGCGGGAGGCCAAAAATGGAGCCCAGGTGGTACAAAGGGTCATCACGGAGACTGGAATGCCCATTGAGATCATAGATGGGAAGAAAGAGGCCTTGATCATAGCTTCCACCGATCTTAAGGATATTATTAAGATGGATAGGCACTACCTCTATGTAGATGTGGGAGGCGGTAGTACCGAGTTTACCATTTTTGAGAAAGGTCAGCCAAAGATTTCGAGATCCTTTAAAATCGGTACCGTTAGATTGTTGAATAACCTGGTTGAAGATTCAGTTTGGGAAGAGGTTAAAACTTGGGTTAAGTCAAATATCCCATTGGATGGAACAGTAGAAATCATCGGTTCAGGGGGAAACATCAACAAATTGCATAAAATGTCTGGTCGAAAATTGGGTCAACCCCTTTCATACATATGGTTGCACGGGCAATACCAATTTTTGAACAATATGGCCTATGAGGATAGGGTGGCGGTGTTAGGTTTGAATCAAGATAGGGCGGATGTGATTATCCCGGCCATCAAAATATTCTTGAACGCGGCCAAATGGAGCAAGGCCAAGAAGATTCATGTTCCCAAAATTGGATTGGTGGATGGCATGATCAAAATGTTATACTACCAGAAGGATTAACCGTGCATGGTTTCCCTTTTGCCCAAGTCTTTCATTAAGCTGGCCTCATAATCCAACAAATCTTGCCATTTTTGGTCTACGTCGTCTTTATTTCCATATTTGCGGGCAAATTTTAGGAACATGGTATAATGGTTGGCTTCGCTTACCATGAGGTTCCGATAGAATTCCGATAGCTCTTCGTCCTGGATTTCTTCGGACAGTAATCGGAAGCGTTCACAACTTCTGGCCTCAATCAGAGCAGCATATAGCAGTTTGTGTACCAAGTGGGTTTCCCTACTTCCGCCTTTGGGGAAGAATTTCATCAATTCGATAACGTATTCATCCTTACGTTCCCGGCCCAAAACCCAACCGCGTTTTAGGAGCTTGTCATGCACCATGTTAAAATGGCCCATTTCTTCGCGGGCCAAAGCGGTCATCTCTTTTACCAATTCTGATTTTTCAGGAAAACCAATGATGAGGGAAATGGCCGTACTGGCCGCTTTTTGCTCGCAATAGGCATGATCTGTAAGGATTTCCTCAATATTTTTTTCCACTATGTTCACCCATCTCGGGTCTGTTGGTAACTTAAGGCCTAACATGAATTGTCTTTTGAAATGTTAAAGTACAAAGATACAGGTATTGGGTTTGAAGCTAAAAATCAAGGTCAAACTCTTTGCGCAATAAATCGATGGCAGGGTTTTTTTCTTTTAATTTTTCGTATTTCTCCGCAGGAGTGAAGGCAAACTTTTTGGCTACTTCCTCGTTCACCGTAATCTGAAGGGTGATGGAGTAGTTGTTGAGCTTTTGTTTGAGGTAATCCAACATCAGGTTTTGTTCCCGCTCTATTTCCTTTTTCATGGTACTATTCGGCAGCTCGATCCAAATAGTATCCTCATTTTTAAGTTTGGGAACATCGGTCTGTAGGTTACTGGCCAAAATTTTCCTTCCTTGACTTTCCAGTTGATGTACAAAATCGTCCCAATGCTTTTGCATATCCTCTTCGGAAAAAGAATCTTTGGGAAGATCTTCATGGGCTATTTCAGGAGCTTTGGTGTTCTCGTGCTCCTTTTTGATTTTGATACTTGAGAGGGAGAGCCCGGAAACCCGTTTTTCCAAGTTGCCGATCTGTATTTTTTTGGGCGGTTGGTACTCCTCTTTCGGTTCATTTATGACCGCTTCGGGTTCACTAACCGTTTCTACAGGTTCGTTGACCAATTCTTCCTCTAAAACTTCTACACTAGATTGATTTTGAATAGGTTCCGGTATGGTTTTCTGTGTTGAGCCATTCGTATGGACCGTTTTGGCGCCATTGGTGACTGGTTCTCTTTTTGCGTAAAAAGAGGCAGGAATTATGAAATCAGAGTTTTTTTTTTCTCCATCAAAAGTGATGGACGCCAATTTCATGAGGGTGAGTTCGACCAGCAACCGCTGATTTTTACTCGATTTGTATTGCAGATCGCAGTCATTGGCCATATCAATGGCCTTTAAAAGGAATTCTTTGAGAGCCTTTTTGGCCTGTTCTTGGTATTGTGATTTTACGTCGTCACCGACTTCCAGCAAGTTAAGGGTGTCAGGGTGTTGACACACCATCAGATCCCTGAAATGAGACGCCAAACCTGATATAAAATGATGCCCGTCAAAACCAAGCGATAAGGTTTTGTTGAACAGTACCAAAAGTTCGGGAATGTTGCTTTCTAAGATCAGATCAGTAGCGGAGAAATAAATGTCATAATCCAGTACGTTCAGGTTTTCCGTTACGGCCTTTCGGGTCAATTGTTTGCCTGAAAAACTGACCACACGGTCAAAAATCGATAGGGCATCACGCATGGCGCCATCCGCTTTTTGCGCAATGATGTGCAGGGCACTTTCCTCTGCTTCAACCCCTTGTTGCTCCGCGATGTATTTTAGGTATTCCGAAGCATCCTTCACCGTGATCCGTTTAAAATCAAAGATTTGACAACGAGATAATATGGTGGGGATGATCTTGTGTTTTTCCGTGGTGGCCAATATAAAGATGGCATGCTTGGGTGGTTCCTCCAAAGTCTTCAAAAAGGCATTGAAGGCCGATTGGGACAACATGTGTACCTCATCGATGATATACACCTTATACTTTCCTACTTGGGGAGGAATCCTGACCTGGTCTATGAGATTTCGTATGTCGTCCACAGAGTTGTTGGAGGCTGCATCCAATTCAAAAATATTGAAAGCGAAATCCTCATCCTCGCGTTCCGTTCCATCCTGGTTGATTTTCTTGGCCAAGATACGCGCACAAGTAGTCTTTCCCACACCTCTGGGGCCACAGAACAAAAGGGCTTGGGCCAGGTGATTGTTGTCAATGGCGTTCAGCAAGGTATTGGTAATGGCCTCTTGGCCCACCACATCCTTAAACGTCTGGGGACGGTATTTTCGAGCTGATACGACAAATGGTTCCAATGCAGGAATAATAGAGTTTTTACAAATATAAAAATAGCAACCGTCAAAGCCACTTCTCTGTAACTTGGATAGCCTTTTTTTATTAACAATTGGATTACCTTTGCAGCCAAGCAGGCCACCTTATCGCTGCAATTTTGGCGACAAGATTGAAGAGGAAAGTCCGGACACCGTAGTGCGGCATAGCGGGTAACGCCCGTCCGCCGAAAGGCGAGGACCAGTGCAACAGAAAGCAAGTACAGTTCGGCTGTAGTGAAATCAGGTAAACTCTATGCGGTGAAACGCCATGTAAACTAGTGTTTGAGGGTTGCACGCCCGAGCTGGAGGGTAGGCGGTTAGAGCCTTTGGGTAACCACTGGCCTAGATAAATGGTAAGGGTATACAGAATCCGGCTTACGGCCTGCTTTTTTATTCCATTTCTTCCTCTTGAAAGAAACTAAAAATGCTTCCCCCATATTTTCTTTGTTCGGTATGGCGCGGATGTTGGGAAAGATCAGTTTGATCGGAATGTTCCACGACCAAAAGGCCATCTTCCTCTAGCAATCCTCTTTCAAAAACCAAATCGGCAATTTTGAGGAATTGGCTTTGGTCAAAACTATAAGGTGGGTCGGCAAAGATGATATCGAATTTTTCAGTCGTTTTCTCTAAGTATTTGAAGACATCGGCCTTAACCGTACTGATTGAAAAACCTAACTCGGTTGCAGTTTTGGCAATGTACTGGGTGCATCCTGGAAAGCTGTCCACGGCCGTGATATCGTCAATGCCTCTCGAGGCGAATTCAAAACTAATGTTGCCTGTTCCGGCAAAAAGGTCCAGAACTTTAAGTCCATCAAAATAAAAACGGTTGTTCAAGATGTTGAAGAGCCCTTCCTTGGCCATATCGGTGGTGGGCCGAACAGGTAATTTTTTAGGGGCAATTAATCTTTTGCCCTTATATTTTCCAGAGATGATCCGCATTTAAAGGGAGCTTAATATGGAAAAATCTATGCTCTCGTTTTCCAACTCTTCCAAGGGAAAGGCAGGATTGCTGGGAACAAAGACCGATACGTTTTTAATGTATTGATAGCAAAGGTCAAAAATGGGATCACCCTCTTCAATAGAACCAAAAAGTTTTAACTGGATTTTTTCAAGATCCATTTGCAACTGTTCCAGACTGAACAACAAAAAGTATAAAAAGTCCTCTTTGGTCTTGTATTCAAACTGGTTGTAGAAAAGGAGTTTTTTATCCGAGGCCACCATCATTTCCATTTCCTTTCCGGATACCTGCACATAGTAAGTGGGCTCGGAAGTGGTCCTGCTTTGCGAAAGTAATGTAGATATGAGAACGGTTCCACTGTGTTTGAATTCAAATTCACCGAAAAGCTCAAAAATATAGTTGTTGACGTTGGTGTATGGAATGTAAACATTAATGATTTCCTGGTTTGGTAGCTCATCATAGGCAACAAGGTCATTGGCCATGATCTTGGCGTTGAACTTTAAGTAATTGGGTAGTTCATCCTTATTGAACAAGGGTTTGGGTACCAATCCGAACATATTGTTCTTGTGGATAACGACCACCTCGGAAAAGTTTCTACCGATATCACCATGTTGACTCAGTTTGGCCTTCAGTTCCTTGAGCATGAGGTAAGGAGTGGAAGGGATACTGAAAACGACCTTCTCGAAGGCCAGTATCTTATTGGTAATGGTATCCAGAACACAAAAAGAAAGTCCATTCAGGCTAACCTGAATGGACAGTTTTCTATAAGTGCTATGTTCTTTTGGCTGCGCTATATCAGTTATTTTTTCTGTCATAGATTGGAGGCCAGTTTCCGTTGGTGCTCACATCGGTCAACGAACCAACTTTTATTTCATCGCCGTTTACTTCCTCAACACTTTGGTGGGCTTTTTCCCTATCGACCAAATCTTTGGGTTGATCATAAAGAACTACATCCTTTTTCACTTTGGCTTCGAAAACGGGAGCCTTATAACCGCTTTTGTCGATGATGTCGGCTTTAAGCTCGAATTTTTCACCATTTTGGGCGTAAGGTACGTCCATCATGGATTTATATCGATCACTTCCTTTAAATAGGGAGTCTTTGATTTTTACCATTCCCAAAGTATCAATGATTACGGTGTCTTGTTGAAGTTCAATACCATAGGCCTTGTCAAACCTCATATAGGAAGAGTCCCTTTGAGTGGTAATGGTATAGTTCCCTGTATCGATGAATTTGATCAAGCTCTCAAAATTGCCAGCATATTTACCGTTAACGGTTTTATAGGCTTCTTCGGCATCGCGGATATCCTTTAATTTTGCAATTACGTGGGAAAATCTTTCTTTTCTTACTTTATTGAACTCGATAGGGGCGTTGATGGATTGATAAATTTTATAACCTAGGAAAATGCTCAAAAGTCCAAACGCAATGACCAAAATAGGCTTTACTTTTTGAGGTAAAAATCTGTCAATCACGAATACAAGCCCAAAGGTTACAAGGCATATTAATACAACAATAAGAATTAAGTTTAACATATCTGATACTGTCTTTCAAAGTTAATTTAGTGGTTACTGACAAATCTACAATTTTTTTTTAATCACGAAACTTTTTGCTTTAAAAAACCATGCTATCTTTAGAAGCCCATGAACGATTTTACCGCACCCGGATTTTTGAAGATTTTAAAGGAAAAATTTCCCCACATACCTACGGAGAAGCAAGGTTTGGCCATGGAAAAATTGGCCAGGTTTGTTCTCGAAGGAAAAAAGGAAGAGGTGTTCCTGTTGAAGGGTTTTGCAGGAACGGGGAAGACCACTTTGGTGGCCACATTGGTGAGCAGTCTATGGAAAGTGAAAATGAGTTCCGTGCTCATGGCACCAACGGGCCGCGCGGCGAAAGTCATGTCCGTTTATTCTGGAAACAAGGCCTTTACCATTCACAAAAAAATCTATTTTCCCAAAAAGCAGTCAGGGGGCAACATCCAGTTTGTATTGGCCCCGAACAAGCATCGCAATACAGTCTTTATTGTGGACGAGGCTTCCATGATACCCGACACCCCAGCCGATTCCAAACTCTTTGAGAATGGTTCTTTGTTGGACGACTTGATGTTCTATGTCCATTCCGGTCATAATTGCAAATTGGTATTGATAGGTGATACGGCACAGTTACCCCCGGTAAAATTGGAACTCAGCCCAGCTTTGGACCAAGATCGCCTGGCCCTTAATTATGATAAAGAGGTGGAGTGTTTGGAACTGGACCAAGTGATGCGGCAAACCGATGATTCGGGTATCCTATATAATGCCACCAATTTAAGGGAGCAATTGCAATCCCAGTTTTATGATGGTTTCCAATTTGAATTGGATCACTATAAGGATATTGTTCGGTTGATCGATGGGGCTGAGATCCAAGAGGCCATCGATTCGTCCTACAGCGAAAATGGAAAAGAGGAGACCGCCATTATCGTGCGTTCCAATAAAAGGGCGAATCTATATAATCAAAATATCAGGGAGCGGATCCTTTTTTTGGACAACCAGATTTCAGTAGGGGATTATATGATGGTGGTGAAGAACAATTACTTTTGGTTAAAAGCCACTTCCGAAGCTGGCTTTATTGCTAACGGGGACATTATAGAGATTTTGGAGCTCTTCGCCATTAAAGAACTGTACGGTTTTACCTTTGCGGAAGTAAAGGTGAAAATGGTGGATTATCCCGGACAGAAACCATTTGAGACCGTTTTGTTGCTAGACACCATCAATGCGGAATCCCCATCCCTTTCTTATGAAGATGGAAATCGATTGTACCAAGAGGTGATGAAGGATTATGCCCATGAGAAGTCGAATTACCGAAAGTTCTTGGGTGTCAAGAACAATAAGTTTTTTAATGCTTTGCAAGTGAAATTTTCCTATGCCATCACGTGTCATAAGTCGCAAGGAGGTCAGTGGAATACTGTTTTTGTAGAGCAACCCTATTTGCCCAATGGGGTGGACAAAGAATACCTAAGGTGGTTATATACCGCAGTGACACGGGCAAAGAAACAACTGTACCTGATCGGATTTAAAGATGATTTTTTTCTTGATTAGGAATACCCTAAATTAGACCTAACCATGAATATTGAACCAGATACCATAATAAGCATATTCCTAGGAATAGGACTGGCCGCATCGGTCGGTTTTAGGGTTTTTTTACCCTTGTTTGCCTTGAGTTTGGCGGCCCATTTCGGTGTTTGGGAGTTGAACGACAATTGGCATTGGTT
Source organism: Flagellimonas aequoris (assembly GCF_003584165.1). Classification (GTDB taxonomy): domain Bacteria; phylum Bacteroidota; class Bacteroidia; order Flavobacteriales; family Flavobacteriaceae; genus Flagellimonas; species Flagellimonas aequoris. The sequence goes on from NZ_QXFJ01000029.1 coordinate 50,870, forward strand.
GGGAAGCTTGGCAGCAGTGATTACCTTTGGTGTAGCCACCGTAGTAGAAATTTTTGCTTACTTCATCCCATGGGTGGACAATGTGCTCGACAGTTTGGCATTACCGTTGGCTGGGATAGCAGGTACCGCCGTGATGGTATCAACAGTTGCCGATTTGGACCCCGTGGTGACTTGGTCCTTGGCGATTATTGCAGGGGGTGGAACGGCAACCGCCATTAAAGGTGCCAATGCAGCTGGGAGATTGACCTCGACTGCTACAACGGGAGGACTTGCCAATCCGTTGGTGTCCACAATGGAAACAGGGGCCGCGGTAGCAGTGAGTACGGCATCTATTTTGGTGCCGCCCATAGCAGCCATTTTGGTCATCATTATATTATTGTTCATTTTTACGATCTATAGAAAGCTTCGGCCCAAAAAATAATATCCAACCAATCCACAGTTAAGTGAAAATAATTTCCATGATTCCCGCCCGTTATCAAGCCTCACGGTTTCCAGCCAAGTTGATGCAGGACCTTGCGGGCAAGCCGGTCATTGTAAGGACCTATGAGGCTGCCGTGAACACCCAACTTTTTGATGAAGTCTATGTGGTTACGGACAGTCCCATCATTGCAGATGTCATCCATGGCATTAATGGCAACGTGATCATGAGCAAGAACCAGCATGAAAGTGGCAGTGATCGTATAGCAGAGGCTGTGGAGGATATGGAGGTGGATATTGTGATCAATGTGCAAGGAGATGAACCGTTCATCGATTCCGTAAGTCTGGAAAAGGTCATTGATGTATTTCAAAAAGATGTGGATAAAGAAATAGATTTGGCTTCTCTGATGACCCCGATTACCGATTGGGATGAGATTTCCAATCCCAATACGGTCAAGGTGATTGTGGACAACCAAAACTTTGCCCTCTATTTCTCACGTTCCCCGATACCCTATCCAAGGGATAAGGAAGTGGAGGCCACCTATTATAAGCATAAGGGAATCTATGCCTTCAGGAAGAGGGCTTTGATGGATTTCCAAAAATTGCCCATGCTCACTTTGGAGGCCAAGGAAAAAATAGAGGCCATCCGGTTTTTGGAGTATGGCAAAAAAATAAAAATGGTAGAGACACACGTTACCGGTATCGAAATTGATACCCCGGAAGATTTGGAACGCGCTAGAACGGTATGGAAGTAGATTTTTCGAACATAAAAGTCATCGGGTTTGATGCCGACGATACCCTTTGGGTAAACGAAACCTATTTTCGGGATACGGAGGAAAGGTTTGCAGAACTGTTGGAGGACTACGAGACTAAAAACAAGGTGGATCAGGAACTGTTCAAAATGGAAATGGCCAATCTGGAAATCTATGGGTATGGCATCAAGGGATTTATGCTTTCCATGATCGAATCGGCATTGGATCTTTCGAACAATCAGATTTCCCAAGAGATTATTTCCCAGATTTTGGAATTGGGCAAAAAGATGATCGCCCATCCTGTGGAATTGTTGGATGGTGTAGAGGAAGTACTCTCCCAATTGGTGGATAAGTATCGGTTGATTGTCTTGACCAAAGGAGATCTTTTAGATCAAGAGCGCAAGTTGGAAAAATCTGGACTGTCCAAGTATTTCCATCATGTGGAGGTTTTGAGTGATAAAAAGGAAACCAACTACAGCAATCTTCTGGAACATCTGAACATTGATGTAAAGGAATTTTTGATGATAGGGAACTCCCTTAAGTCGGATGTATTGCCTATCTTGAATATTGGGGCCAAGGCCGTGCATGTGCCGTTCCATACCACGTGGGCCCATGAAATGGTGTCGGAAGAAGATGAATTGGTGAACAACCATTTGAAACTGAACAGCCTAAAGGATATTTTGAAGTATTTGGATAACTGATGAAGATAGAGAACAATTTGAGCAAAGAAAATATTACCCCAAGTATAAAGACCCAATACCGTAATTTTCCAATGGTGCCCAGGGTCATTTTTGGATCGGGATGTTTTTCGCAATTGGGTGATATTTTGTTGCCCATGCGCAAAAGTTCCGAGGCACCCTTCATTTTTTTGGTGGACGACTTTTTTGAGAATGAAGCATTTGTCTCCAAGGTTCCGTTGATGTTCAACGATGAGATCATATTCATCTCGGCAGATGAAGAACCCAAAACGGCCCAGGTGGATGCCTTGGTGGCCCAGATCAGGGAAAATTATAATGAGCTTCCCTCGGGAATCATTGGGATAGGAGGTGGAACCTTGTTGGATTTGGCCAAGGCTGTGGCCATACTCCTGAACAATAAGGGATCAGCAGAAGAATATCAGGGTTGGGATTTGGTGAACAAACCGGCCTTGTACCATGTTGGAGTTCCAACAATAAGCGGAACAGGAGCTGAAGTTTCCCGAACCACAGTGTTGTTGGGTCCCGATAAAAAATTAGGCATTAATTCGGATTACACCACTTATGACCAAGTGCTCTTGGACCCTGATTTTACGAGGACAGTTCCGAAGGAACAGTGGTTCTACACAGGTATGGACTGTTTTATTCATTGTGTTGAATCCCTTACCGGAACCTATTTGAATGCTTTTAGCCAGAGCTATGGAGAAAAAGCCATGGAACTTTGCTTGGAAGTCTTTCTGGAAGATATTCCTGAGGAAGAGTCCAGGGATAAGTTGATGATGGCATCTTGGCACGGGGGAATGAGCATTGCCTATTCCCAAGTCGGTATTGCACATGCCATGAGTTATGGACTTTCTTATCTTTTAGGGGTGAAACACGGAATTGGCAACTGTTTGGTCTTTCAGTATTTGGAGGAATTCTATCCAGAAGGTGTGGCACTTTTCAAAAAGATGCTCAAAAAACACCATATCCAATTGCCTAAAGGCGTATGTGCCCATCTTACCCAAAACGATTTTGATGTGATGGTCAACGTGGCCCTTGGCCTGGAAGCCCTTTGGGAGAACGCCCTGGGTAGTGATTGGAAGAAAATAATGACCCCGGAACGGCTTCAATCCATGTATGAGAAGATATAAAGCCATAACAATAGGTTTCTTTTATTCATAATTTCTAAAGAATGCATCAACTGGCCAAGTTCATATATTTCAAGGTTTTGGGATGGAAACTGGTCGGTACCTTTCCCAATGTGGATAAATGCGTCGTTATTGTAATACCGCATACCCATTGGCTTGACTTTTTCTTGGGATTGTTGGTGCGAAAGGTGGTGAACCAAGAAATCAATTATATTGGCAAGAAAAGTCTGTTCAAACCGCCTTTTGGATGGTTTTTTAGATGGACAGGCGGGGCTCCGGTAGACCGTTCCAAAAATTCCAATACGGTGGATAGCGTTGTTCAAATATTCAATGAAAGACAAGTCTTTAGATTTGCCTTGGCCCCGGAAGGGACCCGAAAAAAGGTCCAGGAACTACGCACTGGTTTTTATCATATCGCCAAAAAGGCACAGGTACCCATAGTGATGGTAGCTTTTGATTTCGGTAAAAAGGAAGTGAAAATTGCAGAGCCTTTCCTCCCCTCGGATCATCAAGAAAATGATTTTAATAGAATCCGTGAATTCTACAAAGGGGTAAAGGGCAAGGTTCCGGAATATAGCTTTTAGGTTTGTTATCGAATTGATTTCTAGTAACATTCGTGTTTAAGTACATTGTAGAAAAACTAGCTTTCTAAAGGCCTGAACTATATTGGTGCAGTTCTGAAAAATATCTTGAGGAAAACATTTTCCTTTTTTGTAACTGGAGATAGGTCATATCTCCAGTCAACGTATGGTCGAAGGTGTTATATTTAATTGTCAATTTACCTATGAGGGAAATGGGAATCTCACCTTCATGCTGTGTAGACTATCGTTTATTATGATTTAGTGATGGGTTCAGAAACAACAAACTTTTAAAGTGGAAATCAAGGACATGAAGCACAATTTGTTTGAAATTAAGGAAACAGATGTCAATTAAAGACTAGCTTGCAAAATTTTAATTTATCAGCCAATACCAAATCAATTCCGAATAAACCGGAAGCTTACAACAGCGGGTTCGGCTGTACCGTCATTATCAAAGTCATATTCCAACGGCCCACCATCAATTAAGAGTGTTGTATCGGTATTTTGGATTTCAAAATAAGATGTCGTATTGGGTGAGTAATCAAATACAATGGACAACAGGCTATTTGTGCGAGTCATTTGACCAGAAATGGTTTCAGTATCTTCTCCCAAAACAAATTCAATAGAAAATCTGCCATTTTCTTGAATGGCCATATTTATATTTCCGCCTTCCTCAATAAAATCGGCACTTTCGATAGTCCCATCAAAATCAACCTCAAAAAAAGCTTTTTCAGCAATCCAGTTCCCACTAACTTCCTCAGTGTTTGGTTGTTGTGTTTCTGTTGGAGGATTATTATCCTCGGAAGAACTACAGGAAACAAAAATGCATAGGAGAGTATAAATAACCGCGATTTTGGATAGCGTTTTCATGGGGGAAATGTTAAGTTCAATAAAGTTAAGAATTAACTTACTTAATTGTCCAATAGAGATAAATAAATCAGATTAAATGGCCAATAGTGACGATGAAAAATAGGTTACTCCTGCATAGAATGATACACGTTTTGAACGTCATCATCCTCTTCAATTTTTTCCAAAAGTTTTTCCACATCCGCCATTTCTTCTTCGGAGAGCTCTTTGGTCACTTGGGGAATACGTTCAAACCCAGAAGAAATGATTTCAATCTCCCTGGATTCCAATTCTTTTTGTAAAGAGCCAAAATTTTCAAACGGGGCATAAATATGGATACCATCCTCGTCCACAAAAACTTCCTCCGCACCAAAATCGATCAATTCCAATTCCAGTTCCTCTGGATCCAAATCTTCTCCCTTTACGGTAAAGTTGCAGGTGTGGTCGAACATGAATTCCACTGATCCTGAAGTGCCCAAGCTTCCGTTACATTTATTGAAATAGCTTCTAATATTGGCTACTGTACGGGTATTGTTGTCCGTTGCGGTCTCGATCAATATAGCGATACCATGAGGGGCGTAACCTTCAAAAAGTACCTCTTTATAGTCTCCTTGGCTTTTGTCGGATGCACGTTTTATAGCCCTTTCAATATTTTCTTTGGGCATGTTCACCGCCTTGGCATTTTGGATCACGGCACGTAGCTTGGAGTTGGCATCGGGGTCGGGTCCACCTTCTTTAACGGCGATTACGATATCCTTACCAATACGAGTGAAGGCTTTGGACATGGCCGCCCAACGCTTCATTTTCCGTGCTTTCCTAAATTCAAATGCTCTTCCCATGTAATATTGATGTTATGGATGGCAAATTTAGCAAAAAAAGCACCCTTGTCAAGCTAAATCATCAGACAGGAATATGATGGTCTATCACCTCTTGGCAACTGACCAATAAATTTTTAGGAAGCTTGTTGTACTTGGGCAAGGCAGCTAGATATCGATCTTCATTAGTGGTGTAGACCCTTTTGAAAATGGGATGATAATTTCCCATTCGTTTAATCACTTCCTTGATGAATTCCTCATGTTGTATCAGATCGCTACTACCCAAATGATAGATGCCGGTCTTGTTCCGATTGATCAGATAGTGGATCTGTTGGGTCAATTTATCATCGTTGGTCACATTGATGATCAGGTTTGGGAATACCTCAATAGGTTCATGTTGCTCCAAACTTGTTTTGATTTCCCTGATTCGTGGGGATGCGTTCCCAAAAACCATGGGAATTCTTAAAATCCCGGTCTTTTCTGCCGGCATCCGCATCATCATGTTTTCGATCTTGATCTTCAAGCGGCCATATACACTTTCGGACAAAGTTTTGTCGTACTCGTACGAAGGGAACTTGCTATAGGCATCAAAAACATTGGCGGAGGAAATAAAATAGAGTTTTGCCTTGGAACGCATCAAATATTCCATCATATGTTGATGCGCCTGTATTTGGGCCGAAAAATTTCCCCTGAGTGATGAAATGATTACATCGGGGTGCACTTTTTCCAAAATTTGGAAAACATCATCTTCTTCCAGGTCATACCTGAAAAATTGTTGGTTGGAAGAAAAGGAACGGTTGGTATAATAGGTGCCGTACGTGTCGAAATAGGAGCAGAGTTCTTTGTAGATGGCATTACCCACAAATCCACTCGCACCCAATATCAATATCTTCTTTTTGTTCAAACGCGATTAGCTATTTTTATAAAAGGGCAATTTTACCAAGGTTGCAGGTACTTTGTTGATCCTGATCTTGATATAAATGGTAGTGCCCAAATTGGCATGTTCCGCAGGTACATAACCCATTCCAATCCCTTGCGATAGGGAGGGGGACATGGTTCCTGAAGTGACCACTCCGATTTCATTTCCGTCTTTGTCCAAAATGGGATATCCGTGTCTTGGAATTCCCCTTTCCTCCATTTGGAAGGCCACCAATTTTCTTTTGGGACCTGTTTCCTTTTCCTTGGCCAAGGCTTCGCTGTTCACAAAATCCTTGGTGAATTTGGTAATCCAGCCCAATCCGGCCTCAAAGGGTGAAGTGGTATCTTCAATATCATTTCCATAAAGGCAATAACCCATTTCCAAGCGAAGCGTATCCCTAGCCGCCAACCCAATGGGTTTTATTCCAAAGCTAGCTCCAGCTTCCATTACCTTGTCCCAAACTTGTTGTACTTCGGAATTCTTGCAATATATTTCAAATCCGCCAGATCCCGTATAACCCGTGGCCGATATGATAACATAATCGATTCCAGCAAAATCGCCCACCACAAAATTGTAGAAGTTGATAGCTGACAAATCCACAGAAGTTAAGGATTGCATAGCTTCCACAGCTTTAGGACCTTGGATGGCCAATAGGGAATAATTATCGGAGAGGTTCCTCATATCGGCTCCAATGCTTTCGTTGTATTTGGAGATATGGTTCCAGTCCTTATCAATATTGGAAGCATTCACCACCAAGAGATAGGTTTCTTCCTTAACGCGATAAACAATAAGATCATCCACGATACCACCGGTTTCATTCGGCAAACAACTGTATTGCGCCTTTCCAATGGTTAATTTGGATGCATCGTTGGTCGTCACTTTTTGAATAAGCTCCAAGGCCTTGGGTCCTTCGATCAAAAACTCGCCCATGTGCGAAACATCGAACACCCCTACACCCTTGCGGACGGTTTCATGTTCGGCATTCACACCTTCATAGGAAACAGGCATGTTGTAACCTGCAAAAGGAACCATTTTGGCACCAAGAGCCTTATGGGTTTCAAAAAGTGCTGTATTTTTCATTTCTTAGATTTTTAAGCATGGCAAATTTAGATAATTAATTAAGGAATCAAACCTTCAAAGTTCTTATGATTTCCATAAAAATAGGAAGCCATTTTTAACAAAGGCTTCGCTTTAAAATTTGTATTTTGATCCAAATATCGTTTTTGATGAAAAATGTCCTTTTCAGCACACTTTTGGTGCTATCCATTATGTCCATGGGTTTTTCCCAAGGTACTCCAACCGATTATTTATCTGCCGATTTTCATAAACAAAGAAGGGATGAGGTCCGTAAATTATTACCACCCAACACTGCCGTGGTGTTATTTGCCAATGCCGAACGAAACCGGGCCAATGATGTGGATTTCGTATATCATCAAGATCCTAACTTTTATTATTTGACAGGTTACAAAGAACCGAACGCAGTGCTGGTACTGTTTTCGGAAACTCAAACGGATGCTTCGGGCAAAAAGTTTGATGAGATTATCTATGTGCAGGAAAGAAATGCCAGGGCGGAGCAATGGACTGGAAAACGATTGGGTGTTGAAGGGGTAAAGGAAAAATTGGGCTTTGATATGGTCTTCAATGGGAAGGAATTTGAACATTTTCCCGTTGATTTTGCTTCTTTTGATGTGGTCTCTTTTGTGGATTTTCAAAATGATTACCGTGATCAATCCGGCAATGCTGATCTTTTTGACCTGATCAAAACTTTTAAGAAAAAAGCAAATTATCCTTCGGATTACAATCCCATCAAAAATGATCTATACAGCATGATTTCTGCTGATGATGGCTCCAAAACTGATGAATTGGTAGAAACCGTGGAGAAATATATGAACCGTTATCCCAATTTGCAGGAAGATGAATTTCTCAATGATTTTGTGAATGCGGCCAATGAAGACATGAGAAAGGAAATCAAGAACAAAGTACTGGTTATCCAACAGTCATCTAATCTCGATTCCAAGGTGTTGCCAATGGCCATGGCCAAATTGAGGGAAACCAAAACTCCTGAAGAAATCAAGCTGTTAAAGAAAGCTGTGGAAATTTCCGCCGTTGGCCAAATGGAAGTGATGAAGGCAATGCACCCCAATATGTCGGAATCCGAAATACAAGGCGTTCACGAATACGTCTATAAAAAATATGGGGCCGAATATGAAGGGTATCCATCCATCGTAGGCGGCGGCAACAATGGCTGCATCCTTCATTACATCGAGAACAGTAAAACTACGGTAGGCAATGACTTGGTGCTGATGGACCTTGGCGCAGAGTATCATGGCTATACTGCCGATGTGACCCGAACCATTCCTGCCAATGGAAAATTTACCCCAGAGCAGAAAGCTATTTACGACATCGTGTACAATGCCCAGGAAGCTGGAATAAAGGCCAGTACCGTAGGTGCACCCTTTCAGTCGCCCGGCAAGGCAGCGTATCAGATTGTTGCCGATGGTCTGTTGAAATTGGGCATCATCAAGGAGGAAAAGGAAACACGTATTTATTTTCCTCACGGGACTTCCCATTATTTGGGATTGGATGTGCATGATGATGGCACTTACGGACCTTTCAAGCCTAATACCGTTATTACAGTGGAACCGGGTATTTATATCCCGGAAGGAAGCAACTGCGATAAAAAATGGTGGGGCATTGCCGTCCGTATCGAAGATGATGTGCTGATCACCAATGATGGACCGGTTGTACTATCCGCCATGGCACCTAGAACTACCGAGGCCATTGAGGCCATGATGAAACAACCCAGCCCGCTGGATAATTTCAAATTACCCAAATTGGATTAAGCAGTTGTCAATAAAAAGGCTTTCAAGTCTTCGTATGATTTGATCAGATGTGATTTCTTTTCCCTGCCCATCACTTTTTGGATTTGGGGTGGGATTTCGGGACTCAATCCCAAGGTATCTTCCACAACATCCAAAAACTTTACGGGATGGGCCGTTTCCAAGAAAATACCATAGGTATCGGGATGGGTCTTTTGATATTCCTTCAACCCCAGATAACCCACAGCTCCATGGGGATCCATCAAATAACCAGATTTGGAATGCACGCTTTTCATGGCTTTCCTTGTCTCTGCATCCGAAATGGAATAAGAGGATAGGTTGGCACGTAGACTTTCCAAATTTCCCTGGTACAAATGTTGGATGCGTACAAAGTTGCTTGGGTCTCCCACATCCATAGCGTTGGAAATGGTCGCTTTAGACGGAACAGGTTCGTAAATCCCATTTTCCATGAACTTGGGTACCACATCGTTTACATTGGTGGAGGCCACAAAGTGTTTTACGGGCATACCCAATTTTTGGGCAACCATGCCTGCACAAATGTTTCCAAAGTTGCCCGATGGTACCGAAAAAACGATTTCCTTTCCTTTGAATTTTGCCTGTTTGTACGCAAACAAAAAGTAGAACAATTGGGGTAGCCATCTTGCTACATTAATGCTGTTGGCTGATGTTAGCTTTTTGTAGTCTGTGATCTCCGTATCCAAAAAAGCGGTCTTCACCATACGTTGGCAGTCGTCAAAAGTGCCATCCACTTCCATGGCCTCAATGTTCTGGCCCAAAGTGGTCAATTGTTTTTCCTGGATATCGCTTACTTTCCCACTGGGATAGAGGATAACCACTTTTACTCCTTCCACACACAAAAATCCATTCGCAACGGCTCCACCCGTATCCCCAGAAGTGGCAACTAGAACAGTGACATCCTGTTTTTCGCCTTGGGAAAAGTAACCCAGGCAATTGGCCATAAATCGTGCACCGACATCTTTAAAGGCCATTGTAGGGCCGTGGAACAATTCCAAAGTGGCCACATTTTCTTCAACCGGGACGACTGGAAAATCAAAATCCAAGGTATTCGCGATGATTTCTTTCAAAACGGTATCGGGAATATCCTCGTTCACAAATTGATGTATGGCCTTGAAAGCGATCTCATGATTGGATAACTGTTCTATATTTTGAAAAAAATCCTTTGACAATGGAGTAATGCTCTCAGGGAAATACAACCCTTTGTCAGGAGCGATTCCAGCAATCACGGCCTCCTTGAAAGAAGCTTGTAAATCGGGATTGTTCAGACTGTAAAATTTCATGGGACTATGCAATTTTTTTAACCCCTTGGGTGTTGATTTTGGAAATATGGATGTCAAAAGGAATCCCAAATTTCGAATAGGTTTCTTTCATAGATTCGGCTACCGATTTAGCGGTTTCCAAACCTTTACTTAAGGCAAAAATGGAAGGTCCGGAACCTGAAATTCCGCACCCCAAAGCACCAGTATCCAATGCATTGGCCTTAATTTCGTCAAATCCAGGAATCAAAATGGAACGGATAGGCTCCACGATATGGTCTTGTAACGATCGTCCTATAAGGTCGTAATCCTTTTGGAAAAGTCCAGCGATAAGTCCACCCACATTACCCCATTGTTTGATTCCTTTTTCCAATGAAATGGTGGTCTTCAAAATTTTCCGGGAGTCGGATGTCTTCACTTCGATTTGAGGATGAATTACCGTGGCCACCAATTCCGATGGTGTTGGAATGGGTATGATGTCCAATGGATCATAGCTTCTCACCAAGGTGAAACCCCCATAAATAGCTGGTGCCACGTTATCGGCATGGGCCACGTCACTGGCCAGTTTTTCGCCCTGCATGGCAAATTTCACCAATTGCAAAGGGGAGAAGGGTCTACCCAGTAATTCGTTCATGGCCCAAACGGCACCAGCAGAACTTGCCGCGCTGCTACCAATTCCACTTCCAGGTTTAATACGTTTATCGATTTCGATTTCAAAACCGCCATTATAATCACTTTCTTGTAAAAGGGCCAAACCCGCCACGCCTGAAACATTTTTTTCCGTTTCCAAAGGAAGGTCCTGACCTAAAATCTTTACAATCCGGATGCCTTTTTCTTCAGTTTTTCTTACGATCATCTCATCCCCAACAGAATCCAAGGCAAGTCCGAGCACATCGAACCCACAAGAGACGTTGGCAATGGTGGCGGGGCAGAATACTTTAATTTCTTCCATGGTCAAAAGTTTCCGATTCGGATGATATCGGCAAAGATACCTGATGCGGTTACATCCGCGCCAGCTCCTGCTCCTTTAATGATCAAGGGTTGGTTCGGATATCGCTCTGTAAAGAAAAGTACAATGTTATCACTTCCTTCCAGATTGTAAAAGTCATGACCTTTTGGGATTTTTTGCAATCCCACTTTCGCCTTACCGTCTTCAAATTGCGCCACATATTTCAATTTACTGTCCACATCGGCAGCATCCTTGTACAACTTTTGGAAGTCTCCTTCATGTTTTTTTAAAGACTCAAAAAAGGCGTCATTGGAATTGGTTTCCAAGCTTTCCTTTGGCAAGAAGGATACATTTTCAATGTCTTCGATGTTCAATTGGTGTCCACTTTCACGGGCCAAGATCAATATCTTCCGCATTACATCCACACCACTTAGGTCGATAGTCGGGTCCGGTTCGGTATACCCTTGTTCCTGGGCCTGTTTTACCACGTCGTGAAAGGTAACACTATCATTAAAAGTATTGAACACAAAGTTGAGACTTCCGGACAAGACGGCCTGGATTTTCCTGACTTTGTCACCTGATGCAATGAGATGTTTCAAGGTGTCAATAATCGGTAAACCGGCTCCCACGTTGGTTTCGAAAAGGAATGGGGCATTGTACTGCTTGGCAAGTTGTTTCAATTCCTTGTAAAAATTGTAGTCTGAAGAACAGGCAATTTTATTGCAGGTCACCACGGAAATGCTGTTTCGCAGGTAATCCGCATACGTTTTGGCAACGTCGGAGCTTGCGGTATTGTCCACAAAAACACTGTTTCTATAGTTGAGGGATTTCACTTGATCAAAAAATGCATTTCTGTCCGCAGGTTGTCCTTTGGCCAGAACACTTTCCCAATCTTTTAAGGCAATACCGTTCTCGTCAAAAGCCATGGTCCTGGAATTACTGATTCCTATAACCCTTATATTGAGTTTCAACTCATCTTTCAGGTATTTTTTCTGCTGACGGATTTGATCCAAAAATTTGGCCCCAACATTACCAACTCCCATTACGAAGAGGTTCAACTGCTTGACGTTTTCTTCGAAGAAGGTTTCATGCAATGAGTTGAGCGCTTTTTTAACGTCGTCCTTTTTGATGACAGCGGAAATGTTCCGTTCCGAAGCGCCTTGGGCAATGGCCCTAATGTTCACGTTGTTCTTACCCAGTGTACTGAACATTTTGCCACTCAACCCTTGATGGCTCTTCATGTTATCCCCCACAAGCGCAATGATGGTCAGGTCTTTTTCTACCAAAACCGGTTTGATCTTTCTGCTCTCAATTTCATAGGCGAAAGTTTCATTAACGGCTTCTGTGGCAGCCTCGGCATCGTCATCGGCAATACCCACACAAATGGAATGCTCCGATGAGGCTTGGGTGATGAGCACGATGCTGATATTTTTTAAAGAAAGGGTTTCAAAGAAGCGTTTTGAGATTCCTGGAATGCCCACCATACCCGGTCCTTCCAAAGAAAGCAGACTAATGTTCCCCACATGACTGATGCCTCGCACTGTTTTACCATTGCCATTGTGGTTTTTGGCAATCAGGGTACCCGGATTTTCAGGATCGAAAGTATTTTTGATGGCAATCGGGATTTCCTTGCTCAACACAGGTTGAATGGTTGGCGGATACAAAACCTTTGCGCCAAAGTGGGACAGTTCCATGGCCTCTTCGTAGCTGATATGCGATACACATTTTGCCTGTTTTACCAATCGTGGGTTGGCGGTATACATTCCGCTTACATCGGTCCATATTTCCAATATTTCGGCTTGTTGGGCCGCTGCAATAATGGCGGCGGTATAATCCGATCCACCTCTACCTAAAGTAGTGGAATTACCCATCCTGCTAGAGGAAACAAAGCCAGGCAACACGGTAATCCGATGATTTATGGACGAAAAATAGGCTTGACATTTGGCGTTGGTCTTATCAAAATCAACGTTTGCCTTTCCGTATTGTTCATCAGTGATGATCAGTTCCCTACTATCCTTGAATTGGGCATCCAAACCTTGGGATCTAAAGAACTCACTGATGATGAACGAGGAGAGCAATTCCCCATAGCTGACAATTTTGTCGGATAATTTTGGGGTCAACTCGCCTATCAGGTAACAACCTTCCAAAAGGGTTTCCAAAACATTCAGGTCGCTTTTTACTTGGCTCAATACGCCACTTTGGGATTGTACAGGAAGCAATTCTTTGATGGCGGATAAATGTCTTGCCTCAATCTCTTCCAATCCTTTTTTATAGAATTGATCTTGTTTGGAAGCCAGTTGTGAAGATTGCAAGAGAAGGTCGGTTACTCCACCAAAAGCGGATACGACAACGGCTACTTTTGGATCATCAAGGTTTGCTACAATGGACTTGACCTTGTTTATGTTTTCTGGATTGGCAACAGAAGTGCCGCCAAATTTTAAGACTTTCATGATGAAATATTATTGAAAATAAAATTGTAAAAGGAACAAAAAAACGGACGGATGATATATAGCAGACTTACCCCAAAGGGGTTGTGGTGGTAATAGTGAAGATAGATGAAGAAGCATTCATCCAGCTTAGTTCGATATCCGTTTGTTTTACTTGCATTATTCAATAATGAGGTGATAAATGTAGTACATTTGAATACTTCATCAAATCAATGATGAGATTTTTTGCGAAATCTTTACGAATCATCCATATTTTTTATTGAATGAAAATTTTTTCTGCTTCCCAAATCCAAGATGCTGATAAATCTACAATGCAAAAACAACAAATCTCCAGTGAAGAGCTTATGGAAAGAGCTGCCACCAAGCTGTTTGAGTGGATCCATGCTAGGTTGAGAGGCACCCAAGTAACCCTTAGGCTGTTTTGTGGGATTGGAAATAATGGTGGTGATGGTTTGGTATTGGCCCGGCTTTTACATGAACATGGGTATACCATTCAAGTGTATGTGGTCAACTTCAGCGAAAAGCGTTCCAAGGATTTTTTGTTGAACTTGGAAAGGTTGAAGAGTGCAAAACTATGGCCCGACTTTCTGAACAGTGAAAGTGAACTCCCGCCCATCTCACCTGATGATATCATAGTGGATGCCATATTTGGAATTGGATTGAACCGCGCGCCTAATACTTGGGCGGGCAATTTGATCATGCACATCAACAACTCCAAGGCTTTTGTGCTTTCTGTGGATATTCCATCCGGTTTGCCCACGGATAAGTGCCCATGGAACCCGGATTATGCCATTCGGGCCAGTTATGTACTTACTTTTCAAGCGCCCAAATTGGTATTCTTTTTGCCGGAAACTGGGGTTTTTGTGAATCAATGGGAGCTATTGGATATTGGTCTGGACCCAGAATATATTCAAACAACAGAAACCGATTTTGAATTGATAGGAAGGCCGGAAGTACTTCCCTTATATCGGCCACGGCTTAAATTTTCGCACAAGGGAAATTATGGGCATGCGATTATGGTTGGAGGAAGTTACGGGAAAATTGGTGCCGTTCAATTGGCGAGTGATGCCTGTTTGACTTCAGGTAGTGGATTAGTTTCATCTTATGTGCCGAGATGTGGGTACCAAGTCATTCAAACGGCATTGCCTGAGGTAATGGTATTGACCGATGGCGGGGAAAAGATGATTTCGGAGATTTCCTTTCCCTTTGATCCTACTGTAGTCGGAATCGGGATGGGAATCGGAGTGGATAAAATTACCGCAAATGCTTTTGCGGCCTTACTGAAGACAATGGATAAACCTATGGTCATTGACGCGGATGGATTGAACATCTTGGCCCAAAATCCAAAAATGCTGAAGGATGTACCCGAGCTATCAGTGTTAACGCCTCATCCCAAAGAATTGGAGCGGTTGGTTGGAAAATGGAGCGACGACTTTGAAAAACTTTCTAAGGTAAAGGCTTTTTCAACCCATTATAATGTGGTCGTCGTAATCAAAGGCGCCCATAGCATTACGGTTTACAAGGATAAAGGCTTTGTAAATACCACAGGTAATCCAGGGATGGCGACTGCTGGTAGTGGCGATGTGCTCACGGGCATGATCACCGGGTTGATGGCCCAGGGATATCCTTCCTTGCACGCTGCCATTTTTGGCGTATATCTACATGGATTGGCTGGAGACCTAGGGGTTTCCGAAAATGGATACGAAGCACTAAAAGCCTCGACCATTGTTGCAAATATTGGGAACGCGTTTATGGAATTGCTCAGGCAGCCCGAAGTTGAGCAGCAGGAAGAAGTTTAATCCTTGTTCTTTCCTTTGCTGTTCTTCAACCTTTTTTTAACCCAGGCCAATGCATTGTCAAACTCAATGAAAAATTCCATGTTCTTTTTGTAGAACAGTTTTTCAATCTTGAAGTTGTGCATATCGATTTCCTTCTTGGAAACAATGGCGAAAGCCTTGAGGTTGTTCAATCCCCTCACATAATTATATATGGTGGGGTCAACGGCATAGGAATTTTTACGAAGGCTTATGTAACCAAAATCCTTGTCCCTAAAGTGTATTTCCGATATACCGATGATTTGATAGGCTCTCTCCAGCGTTATGGTAGTACCTTCATCAAAAGAGGAGACCATGTAGTCATCATAAACCTGCACCGTACCAATATCCAAGCGGTACTCGCGCACAACAACGGTCTTCTTTGTAGAAGTAAATTTCATTCCCAAGTGTAATTATAGTGTCTCGTTAACGAAAATAGATGTAATGCGGAGCGAAGGGAAAAAATCTAGATTAAAAGCGCAAATATCGTTTGTATGGTAAATTTGGTCATAAAAAAAGCTGGCCGATGGGCCAGCTTGGTTATGTTGAGGTATTTTAATTCTCCGTTTCAGGTGACTTTTCAGCCTTTTTGATTTTAATGGTGAGTTCATCTTTTTTCTCATCCAGATCCATAAAAATGCTGTCACCTTCTTCTAATTTTGAGTTCACGATTTCCTCTGCCAACGTATCCTCAATATACTTTTGGATAGCTCTTTTTAGAGGCCGGGCCCCATATTGTTTATCAAAGCCTTTTTCGGCGATATAATCCTTGGCCTTGTCAGAAAGTCTAAGATCATACCCGATCTCTTTAATCCTTCCATAGAGTTTGTTCAACTCGATATCGATGATTTTGTGGATGTCTTCCCTTTCCAAAGGATTGAACACGACCACATCGTCGATCCTGTTCAAGAATTCTGGTGCAAAAGCCTTTTTCAAGGCACTTTCGATTACGCTTTTTTGATGGGTATCGGCCTGTGCCTGTTTGGCAGCGGTACCGAAACCAACCCCTTGTCCAAAATCCTTTAATTGTCGGGCACCGATGTTGGAGGTCATGATGATGATGGTGTTCCTAAAATCGATTTTACGACCAAGGCTATCGGTTAAGAAACCATCATCAAGCACTTGCAATAACATGTTGAACACATCTGGGTGCGCTTTTTCAACTTCGTCCAAAAGAACCACAGAATACGGTTTGCGACGTACTTTCTCTGTCAATTGTCCGCCTTCTTCATACCCCACGTATCCTGGAGGTGCTCCTACCAATCTGGATATGGCGAATTTTTCCATGTACTCGCTCATATCGATTCGGATAAGGGCATCTTCGGAATCAAAAAGTTCCTTCGCCAAAATCTTGGCCAACTGGGTCTTACCAACACCGGTCTGGCCCAAAAAGATGAACGATCCAATGGGTTTGTTCGGGTCTTTAAGACCTGCCCTGTTCCGTTGGATGGCTTTGGCCACTTTGGCCACGGCTTCGTCCTGACCTATCACAAAACCTTTGATCAAATCGGGTAATTTGGCCAGTTTGTTGCTTTCGGTCTGAGCTATCCTGTTTACGGGAATGCCGCTCATCATGGAAACCACATCGGCCACATTGTCCTCTGTAACGGTCTCCCTGTGTAGTTTGCTTTCTTCTTCCCAGCGTTCTTGGGCCGTTGCCAAATCTTTTTCAAGACGTTTTTCATCGTCACGCAGTTTGGCAGCTTCCTCGTATTTCTGTTTTTTGACAACACTGTTCTTCAACTCGCGAACATCTTCCAACTGGCTTTCGAGTTCCAAGATTTGCTTGGGTACGTCCATGTTTACGATGTGCACGCGTGAACCGGCCTCATCCAAGGCATCGATGGCCTTGTCCGGCAAGAATCTGTCCGTCATGTACCTATTGGTCAATTTTACACAGGCCATAATGGCTTCATCGGTGTAATTGACATTGTGGTGGTCTTCGTACTTGCCTTTGATGTTCATCAAAATTTCAATGGTTTCCTCAACGGATGTTGGCTCGACCATGACTTTTTGAAAACGGCGTTCCAAGGCACCATCTTTCTCGATATATTGTCTGTATTCATCAAGGGTCGTGGCTCCAATACATTGGATCTCGCCCCTTGCCAAGGCTGGTTTGAACATGTTCGATGCATCCAAACTACCTGTGGCACCACCGGCACCCACAATGGTGTGGATCTCATCGATGAACAAGATAATATCATCATTCTTTTCCAACTCGTTCATTACGGCCTTCATACGCTCTTCAAACTGACCGCGGTACTTGGTTCCTGCTACCAAAGAAGCAAGGTCCAAAGTGACCACACGCTTATTGTACAGGATTCGCGATACTTTTTTGTTGATGATGCGCAGGGCCAATCCCTCGGCAATGGCACTTTTACCAACCCCTGGTTCACCGATCAACAACGGGTTGTTCTTTTTTCTTCGGCTTAAAATCTGCGACACCCGCTCAATTTCCTTTTCCCTTCCCACAACGGGATCCAACTTGTTCTCTTCGGCCAAACGGGTCAAGTCCCGACCAAAGTTGTCCAGAACTGGAGTTTTGGATTTTTTGCTTCCTTTTTGGGCGGAACCGGAACCGAAGGTACTTTCCTTGCCATCTCCCATATCGTCAGCATCACCCGAAAAGGATTCTGCCTGTGGGGAATCTATATAATCGTCGTCGCTGGTGATCATCGATTTGAATTGTTCTTTTACATTATCATAGTCCACTTTCAGCTTATGCAGCAATTTTGTAGTGGGGTCGTTCTCGTTTCTAAGGATACAGAGTAAGAGGTGTGCGGTATTGATGGATGAGCTTTGGAAAAGCTTCGCTTCCAAAAAGGTTGTTTTAAGGGCGCGCTCTGCCTGGCGGGTAAGGTGCAGGTTCTTTTTGTCTTTCTGCATCGTGCCCGTGTTCGGATTTGCAGGACTTAGGATTTCCACCTTTCGGCGAAGGTGTTCCAGGTCCACATCAAGTGCATCCAATATGCTAATGGCCTTGCCATTTCCATCTCTTAAAAGACCAAGCATCAGGTGTTCCGTGCCAATAAAATCATGCCCCAATCTTAGGGCTTCCTCCTTGCTGTATGCTATAACGTCTTTTACTCTGGGGGAAAAATTGTCGTCCATACGTTTCTTTTTCAGCAATTAAAATTAATAAAAGTATTGTTACAGTGGTCAAATACCGTACCCATATTCGATAAAGTAGTGGTAAATGTCGGAATAAAGGTGATTTTTTTACTTGTTTAACAAAGCTTTATCAGCATGTTGGGAACCTGCGTACTATGTTGATAATTTTTTTAATAAACTAAGCGCAAAGCGGTGTAAAAGCTGCTATTTTCTGTATATTGCCATGATATTTTAACCACAAAAAACAATAAGATTTTAGCATGGCGGAAGGAGAAAAGTTAATTCCTATCAACATTGAGGATGAGATGAAATCTGCCTACATCGATTATTCGATGTCGGTCATTGTGTCACGTGCCCTGCCAGATGTTCGTGATGGCCTAAAACCGGTTCACCGAAGGGTCCTCTTCGGAATGCACGAACTGGGTGTGAGGTCAACAAGTGCCCACAAGAAATCTGCCCGTATTGTTGGGGAGGTTTTGGGTAAATACCACCCACACGGTGATACCTCTGTTTATGATACCATGGTGCGTATGGCCCAAGAATGGAGCCTTAGGTACATGTTGGTGGACGGACAGGGTAACTTTGGTTCCGTGGATGGGGACAGCCCCGCGGCCATGCGTTATACCGAGGCCAGGATGCGGAAGATTGCCGACGAGATGTTGGCCGATATCGATAAGGAAACGGTAGACCACCAATTCAATTTTGATGATACGTTACAGGAGCCTACCGTGCTTCCTACTCGTATCCCTAATCTTTTGGTGAACGGTGCTTCCGGTATTGCCGTGGGTATGGCCACCAATATGCCGCCACATAACCTTTCGGAGGTTGTGGATGGCACCATCGCCTATATTGACAATCCTGAAGTAGAAATAGAGGAACTGATCCAACACATCAAGGCTCCCGATTTTCCCACGGGAGGAATCATTTATGGCTATGATGGTGTAAAGGAAGCGTTCCACACCGGCAGAGGAAGGGTGGTGATGCGCGCCAAGGCTTCTTTTGAAGAGGTTCAGGGCAGGGAATGCATCATTGTGACCGAAATCCCTTATCAAGTGAACAAGGCGGACATGATCAAAAAGACGGCCGACCTTGTCAACGAAAAGAAAATTGAAGGTATTGCGTCCATTCGTGACGAATCGGATAGAAAAGGGATGCGTATCGTTTATATCCTTAAGCGCGATGCCATTCCAAATATCGTACTGAACACACTATACAAGTACACTGCCCTTCAATCTTCGTTCAGTGTCAACAATATCGCGTTGGTCAATGGTAGGCCACAGTTGTTGAACTTAAAGGAAATCATCCACCACTTTGTGGAGCACAGGCATGAGGTTGTAGTTAGAAGGACCACGTACGAACTCAAAAAAGCGGAAGACCGTGCCCATATTTTGGAGGGTCTGATCATCGCTTCGGATAATATTGACGAAGTAATCGCCATTATTAGGGCATCATCCAATGTGGACGAAGCGCGTACGAATCTGATGGAACGCTTCAAGTTGACAGAAGTACAGGCCAAGGCCATTGTGGAGATGCGCTTGCGCCAACTTACAGGTCTTGAACAGGACAAGCTTCGTGAAGAGTATGATGAATTGTTGAAGACCATCGAAGATTTGAAGGACATCCTTGACAAGAAAGAGCGTAGGATGCAGATCATCAAAGATGAGTTGTTGGAGGTGAAGGATAAATACGGCGATGAAAGAAGATCCGAGATCAATTATGCCGGGGGTGACCTAAGTATTGAGGATATGATTCCGGATGAGCAGGTGGTCATCACCATTTCCCATGCTGGATATATCAAAAGAACCCCATTGACTGAATACAAAACCCAGAATAGGGGTGGTGTGGGCCAAAAAGCTTCCTCTACGAGAAATGAGGATTTCTTGGAGCATTTGTTTGTTGGGACCAATCACCAGTATATGTTGTTCTTTACCCAAAAAGGAAAATGCTTCTGGATGAGGGTTTATGAAATACCCGAAGGAAGTAGAACCTCTAAAGGTAGGGCCATCCAAAACCTGATCAATATGGAAACGGATGACAAGGTAAAAGCCTTTATCTGTACCCAAGATTTGAAGGACGAGGATTATGTGAACAGCCATTATGTGATTATGGCGACCAAGAAGGGAGTGGTGAAGAAAACTTCTTTGGAGCAATATTCCAGACCACGTCAAAATGGGATCAATGCCATTACAGTAAGGGACGGAGACGAGTTGCTCGAGGCCAAATTGACTACTGGTACCAGCCAAATTTTCCTAGGATTGAAATCCGGTAAGGCCATACGTTTTGAAGAAAGCAAGACCCGACCTATGGGTAGGAATGCTTCTGGTGTACGGGGGATAACCTTGGCCGATGACAACGATGAAGTAATAGGCATGGTGTCCGTACATAACTTGGAGGACGATATCTTGGTAGTTTCCGAGAATGGTTATGGTAAACGTTCCAACATGGACGATTACAGGATTACCAATAGAGGTGGAAAAGGAGTGAAGACCATTTCGATCACCGATAAGACCGGCGGTCTTGTGGCCATTAAAAATGTCACCGATACCGATGATTTGATGATCATCAATAAATCAGGAATTGCCATCAGAATGAGCGTGGAAGACCTAAGGGTCATGGGACGTGCCACACAAGGAGTGCGACTCATCAATCTAAAAGGAGGAGATTCCATTGCCGCGGTGGCCAAAGTCATGAAAGAAGATGATCCCATGGATGATACCAATATCTTGGATATCGAAGTAAAAGGGGAAGATGGCACGGCTATTGAAGGTGAAAACGAAAACAATTAATAATCGATAAACACTAAATAATTATTTTTTTGACATGAAGACTAAAGTTTTGATATTACTTGCCATAGGGGTTTCTACGATGGGATTTGCCCAGAAGGATGAAATCAAGGCGGCCGAAAAAGCCATGAAGAGCGGGGATGCCGCAGCCGCTTTGGCAGCCCTAGAAAGCGCGGCTTCGACCATAGATGCCGCCGATGAAAAGCTTCAGGCCCAGTATTATGCCGACCTGGGGAATGCCAACTATGATTTGGCCCAAAAAGGAGATGCTTCTAAGTTCAAAGCTGCTTTGGATGCCTACAACAAGGTAATTTCTGTGGAAGAGACCAGTGGAAAAGCCAAGTATACCTCAGTTGCTAAGGAAAAAATGTCCCAAATGACAGCTGATTTGGTAAATGCGGCTGTTGAGGACAACAACAATCAGAAGTTTGCAGAGGCAGCCGACAAACTCTACATGAGCTATAAACTTAGTCCAAAGGATACTGTTTATCTATACTATGCTGCTAGCAGTGCGGTAAACGGACAGGAATACGAAAAGGCCTTGGACTATTACAATGAACTGAAGGACATTAATTACGACGGTAGTGATGTTACCTATACGGCTGTAAATGTTTCGACCGGGGAAACCGAGACTATGGACAAGTCAACCCGTGATCTGTATGTAAAAGCAGGAACCCACAAGGATCCAAAAGAGGAGAAAAGTCCTTCCAAAAAACCTGAAATTGTTAAAAACATTGCATTGATTTACCAGCAATTGGGGAACAATGATAAAGCTCTGGAAGCCTATACCGATGCAAGGGCCGAGAATCCAGAAGATGTGAATTTGGTTTTGGGTGAAGCAAACCTGTATTATACTCTGGGAAACAAGGACAAATTCAAAGAATTAATGGCCGAAGCATCGAATATGGCCCCAGATAATCCAGACTTGTTGTACAACATAGGTGTGATCAACATGGAGCAAGGAAATTTGGAAGCCGCTAGGGATGCCTATAAAAAAGCATTATCCGTAGACCCAGGTTACATCAATGCGCTTTTGAACCTTTCCACTACTTATATCAATGAAGGAAATGGGTTGATCGATGAAATGAACGCTTTGGGAACCTCTAAGGCCGATATCGCTAAATATGACGAGTTAAAGGATAAAAAGGATAGTCTTTTCAAGGAAGGCGCAAAGGTTTTGGAAGATGCCCTAAAATCAAATCCGGATAACCAAAGTGTTCTTACCCAGTTGAAGAACATTTATGGTGCTTTGGGTGATACCGAAAACTTTATGAGAATTAAAAAGCTATTGGGGGAATAATCCAATACTTTCCAATAAAAAAGGGGCCGATTTTCGGTCCCTTTTTTTATTATATGATCTTTTTAATGACCCTCAATTTGTGGGTGTACAACTTTTCTTCTGTATTGAAGATTCCCGTGTGATCCAGACGATCAATTCTTACATGTCCGTTCACATGAATGATGTAATTGTCTTTCAAAATGATTCCTACATGGTCTATTATCCCTTCGTTATTATCAAAAAAAGCTAAATCCCCAGGTTCACTTTCCTCAATGAAACTTAGTGCCTCTCCTTGTTTGGACTGTCCTCCTGCCGTGCGTTCCAAGGCATATCCATTGATTTTATAGACCATCTGTGCCAATCCGGAGCCATCTATTCCGAAAGGTGATTTGCCACCTGCCAGATAGGGAGCCTTCAAGTAAAGGAACGCCGTGTCCACCAAACTTTCCTTGTTTTTCTTTCCTTCAAAAATATGTCCTTCGAACGTATGGTGTAGCAGTGAAGCAGGTTCTGCCATTGATCCCAACAATATGGGCAACAACATACCATCATGCGTACAAACATGTGAAATGATATCCGCAGAAATATGGGAAGCTGTTTTATCAAACCCCTCGAATTCTTCCTCGGAAATCAGCGTAATCTGGTTGTTGGTGACCCAACCTTCAAAGTTGTCATAAGCCACCCGAATCCTGCTCCATTTTTTCCGGCTTTCCAGAACCTTGAAATGTTCCCCATATAAGAGTTGGGATGACATTTCGGCACAATCGTCCGGATTTGTTCTAATGGGAACAATGCTCAGAGGGCAAATTCCATATTGCATTTACTATCAATTGAATCTCTAATTTCTTTTCAGGACAATGGCCGAAGCTCCACCACCACCATTACAAATGGCCGCTGCTCCCAATGTTGCATTGTTCTGTTCCAATATGTTCAATAATGTTATGGTGATCCTGGCTCCTGAACAGCCCAGAGGATGTCCTAAAGAAACAGCCCCGCCGTTTACATTGACCTTGGAATCGTCCAACCCGAGAAGCTTCATGTTTGCCAATCCAACTACGGCAAAAGCTTCGTTGAACTCAAAATAATCGATTTCATCCAAGGAAACACCGGCACGATCCAAAGCCTTTGGCAAAGCCTTGGCAGGTGCTGTGGTGAACCATTCGGGTTCCTGTGCGGCATCGGCATAGCCTAAAATGGTAGCCAAGGGTTTCAATCCCAATTCGGAAGCTTTTTCCTCGCTCATCAATACTACTGCGGCAGCACCGTCATTAATGGTGGATGCGTTGGCCGCGGTTACTGTACCTTCTTTGGTAAAGGCCGGGCGAAGGGAAGGAATCTTGTCCAATTTCACATTTTTGTATTCTTCATCCTCGCTCACCAAAATAGGTTCGCCCCTTCTTTGGGGTACTTCAACGGGAACCACTTCGTTGTCAAATTTCCCGCTTTTCCATGCTTCGGCAGATCTTTGGTAAGATTGGATGGCATAGGCATCCTGATCTTCCCTACTAAATCCGTATTTAGCGGCACATGCATCTCCACATACGCCCATGGCATTTTGATCATAGGCATCCACAAGTCCGTCCTTTTGCATCCCATCCAACAAAGTGGCCGGACCAAACTTGGTGCCGCTACGCATATAGGCATAATGGGGTATCAAACTCATATTTTCCATACCTCCGGCAACAACAATGGAGTTTTCACCCAAAGCAATGGATTGGGCTCCTTGCATAATCGATTTCATACCTGAGGCACATACTTTATTGACTGTTGTACAGGGAACGGTGTTCGGTATACCTGCATAAATGGCGGCCTGTCTGGCAGGGGCTTGTCCTGTACCTGCCTGTACCACATTGCCCATAAGGACTTCCTCTACCATTTCAGGCTTTAGGTTGATCTTTTCCATTGCGCCTTTAATGGCCACTGCGCCCAATTTTGGGGCCGGAACCGTGGAAAGGGCGCCCATAAAACTCCCAATTGGGGTCCTGGCGGCCGATACGATCACAACTTTTTTCATATGTGCATTTTTACTCCTGCGAAAATACTAAATTTAAATGCAAAGCTCTAAGATGTGAGGCAAGGGCACTTCTTATTAATATTTTCTATTTTTGATGTCAACAGCAAAACGGAATGGGAAAAACTTTGGATAATGTATACAAGCACCAGTCATTGGCCTACAAGTATTTTCTCTATGTGGTTTCCATTGCCCTTATTGTTTTCTTTTTTCCGAAGGGAGGCAAGTTTAAGTACGAGTTTCAAAAAGGAAAACCCTGGCAGTATGAGAATCTGTATGCCCCCATTGATTTCTCCATTAAAAAGTCCCAAGAAGAAATAGCGGAGGAGCAACAGTCCATCCGAAACGGTAAGACAGATTACTTCACTTTTGATGCTGCCGTTGTGGCCGATGTCAACGGAGAAGTTGACAAAGGTTTGACAACCCTGTTTCAGTCGGATTCCTATACTTCCCAGCAAAGGAGAGCTCTATCCCGATTGGCTCAAGATATTTTGGAAGAAGTGTATGCAGCGGGTATTTTCCCAACCATACCAGAGTCCAAATCCGTGGTAGTGGTCAAGAACAATGAGGCACAGCCCATGGCTCCTGGCAATTATTTGGATATAGACAAGGCCAAACAATTGGTGGAGGAACGTTTTTCCAATTTGGGCATATCGGGAGCGATGAATGCATCTAGATTGGTACAGAATAGCATTAAGCCCAATCTTTTGTATGATGAGGCTCTGACCCAGAGCGCTTTGAATGATGAACTTTCCAAAATTTCGTACACTAGGGGAGAGGTGGCCCAAGGAAAATTGATCATTGCAAAGGGGGAAATCGTCGAAGCAGAGGATTTTAAAGTTTTGAATTCCCTAAAAGATGAGTATGAGTCAGAGCTTTGGCTTGGGAATAATTACTATTTCATTCTATTGGGATATACCATTTTGGTAGCCCTGGTTTTAATCATGTTGTTCTTGTTTCTGAAGCGATACAGGAACGAAATCTATAGGAACAACAACAAGGTCACCTTCATCTTTTTCAATATCCTGTTGATGGTCCTGGCCACAACGTTGATGGTGAAGCATTATGAGGATTATATTTATGTGGTGCCCCTGTGTATTCTCCCTCTTATTTTAAAGAATTTTTTTGATGCCAGATTGGGACTGTTCGCCCATGTGCTTACCGTATTGATTCTGGGGTTTGTGGTCCCCAACAGCTTTGAGTACATCTTTTTGCAGATCATTGCGGGTATCGTGACCATTTTAACGGCTTCTGAGCTCTATAAAAGAGCCAATCTATTCATTTCTGTTGGGCAGATTACCTTGATTTATATTATTGGATATTTTGCCTTCCATGCAATTCACGAGGGAAATCTGGAAAATATTGAATGGATCCTTTTTGGTGTTTTTGTGTTGAATGGACTTTTGACCCTTTTTGCACAGCCTTTGATCTATATGTTCGAGAAAATATTTGGGCTTGTTTCGGATGTTTCCTTGTTGGAGCTTTCCGACACCAATTCCAAATTGTTAAAGGAGCTATCGGACAAGGCACCTGGAACATTTCACCATTCCTTGCAGGTGGCTAACTTGGCGGAGGCTGCCGCCAATGAGATAGGGGCAAATGCCATGTTGGTCAGGGTAGGGGCACTTTATCATGATGTGGGGAAAATGGAACACCCGACCTATTTTACAGAAAACCAGATCACTAATGTTAACCCTCACGATGATCTACCTCCAAAGGAAAGTGCGAAGATTATCATCGAGCATGTAATCCACGGTATAGAAATAGCACGAAAGAATAATATTCCGGATAGGGTCATTGATTTTATTAGGACCCATCATGGAACCACTTTGGTGTATTACTTCTTTAAAAAACAACAGGAATTGGAACAAGGGGCAAGCGAGGAGGACTTCCGCTACCCGGGCCCCATTCCTTTTTCTAGGGAAACGGCCATTTTAATGATGTCCGACGCTGTGGAGGCCGCTTCCAAGAGTTTGAAGAACCCTACATTTACAATCATTGATGATTTTGTGGAGAAGATTGTAAAAGGGCAGATGCAGGCCAATCAGTTTTTGAATGCGAACATAACCCTTAAGGAGATAGAAATGGTAAAGAAGGTATTGAAGCAAAAGCTGACGAATATTTATCATTTACGAGTGGAATATCCTGAATAACGGGAACTTGACAATTATTGTTCCAAAAAAATGAAAAAATAGTTGCGATCTTTCTTTTGAAAAGGTACATTTGCATCCGCATTTTTAGAATGCACGTTCATAACAAGAATTAGGAGAGGTGCCGGAGTGGTAACGGAGCAGATTGCTAATCTGTCATCGGGTAACCGATGCCTGGGTTCGAGTCCCAGTCTCTCCGCTTTTTCCTTATACAGCTCGGGGTGTAGCGTAGCCCGGTTATCGCGCCTGCTTTGGGAGCAGGAGGTCGCAGGTTCGAATCCTGCCACCCCGACTTTTAGGGTTTCAACAGAAACCTAAAAAAGGTTAATCAAATGAATTTCAAGAAATTACATTTTTTTTGAATTCATTTGATTGCCTTTAAAACCAAAACAAAAGTTACCTATTCGGTTACCTGTTTTTAACCGATTTTTTTCACTACTTTGGTAACCCATCAGCATTTGACTTTCGTTTCGATTTGACTTTCAAAAAAAAATCGAATATTCACCTAAAGCGAGAGTCTATGGACACTTCAAGAACTTTCAGTATTCATTTTTGGCTGAACCTGGCCAAAAAAAACGATGATTTGGCACCCATTTATGCGCGGGTGACCGTGGATGGAAAGCGTGCCGAAATCAGTCTAAAACGCACAACAAAAGTTACCTTTTGGGATACCAAAGCAAAAAAAACCACAGCAAGGACTCCTGAGGGAAAGGAACTGAACGACTATTTGGATCAAGTACAGGCAAAGTTATTGGCCTGTTACAAGCAAATGTCATCCGATTTTGAACTTATTACCGCACAATCGATAAAATCAAGATTTCTTGGAACGGATGAAAAACACAAAACTTTATTGGAACTTGTGACCTATCATAACAACAATGTGGGAGGTAGCATAAGGCCGGGTACCATGAAGAACTACTTCACCACGGAAAAATACATCAAAAAGTTCCTGCTCCAGTCCCAAAGGACGGGGGATATCTATCTCAAGCACCTACGATATAGCTTTATCATCGATTTTGAACAATTCCTGAGAAAGGGGCCATCGTTGCAGAACAAAAATCCATTGAACAACAACGGGGTGATGAAACATTTGGAGCGGCTGCGCAAACTGATGAACCTGGCCCTTGATCTGGAATGGGTGGAAAAGAATCCTTTTGCCAGATATAAATTAAAGTTCCATAAGCACCAAAGCGATTTTTTATTGAAACATGAGCTTGACACTTTCAGAAATGCAAGGACAATTGACCAGGGACATGAGTTCGTTCGGGACGTATTTGTATTTTCTTGTTATACGGGACTGTCCTATATCGATGTCAAACGATTGGGGAGGAACAATGTGGTCTTGGGCATGGACGGTAAGTTCTGGCTGTCGCTGGAAAGAACAAAGACACGACATCCGGTAAAGGTCCCCCTGTTGGAAGAGGCCATGGAAATTTTGGAACGTTACCGGGATAGGCCCTGTGCGGAGAACAATGCGTTGTTGCCTGTCTATTCAAACCAAAAGGTGAATATGTACCTCAAGGACATAGCCCAAGACCTTGGAATTGAAAAGAGGCTTACCTTCCATTCGGCCAGACATACTTTTGCCACCACGGTAACACTTTCAAATGGGGTCCCCATAGCGACCGTTTCAAAATTGTTGGGCCATACCAAGATCACAACTACCCAAATTTATGCCAGGGTACTTGAGGACAAGATCAGTGCCGATATGGAGGGGTTGAGGACTGTATTGAAAGAAGGGAAAACCAATAAGGAGAAAAGGATCTCGGGATGGTAAGAAAGGTCTGCCCCCTTTGAAGAATTGATCTGGAAATCTTTAGTGCGGCCTTTTTGGACAATTAGGGTCCCATGGACCACTGGGTTAATTTCCAAGTGTAATTTGGCCATGGAAGACTCCTAACGTGATCCCTATTTTATGGCCCAATGGGGAATGGATCGGCGATAGGCCATTCAGGTATTTACATGGGATCGATGTTCATGATAAAAAAACTTTCATTTTGAACGGGGATTTTTTGAAAGCCACATTTTTCATAAAAAGAATCCAAGGATTGTTGGGCGGAATGAAATTCCGGATTCAGCTGATCCAATCCAAACTCTTGGAATCTTGGTTTGTCCTTTATGCTGATATCATGTTGTTTGGGAAAGCTCTGCAATGCCACATAGCCACATTTTCCCTTAAAAAAGGTTATGATACCTGATATTATTTCCTTTCCAAATCCTTTGCCCCTAAAATCGGGGAATAATATTATTTCATGGATTACCAGGATGTTGTTGTTAAAACTTGGACCTATTTGATCTTTCAAATCAATGCTCATATCACCGGTTCCAGAATCTAGTATGGCATTGCCAAGCCTTATGGTATCCATGGACCTATCAAAGGCATCATACAAATTGAAACCAAGGTCTATAAAGGAGTCATTATAATAATGGAGCTGGACCTCCCCGACCTTTGTACGGGTATCATGGCAATCATATGCATAAATTTCGCCATGGATTTCCTCAACATTGGGAAATTCACTGTTTTCAAGGTCCAGACAATGGGAAAACTTATAATCTATATGAAAATAAAGAGGCACCTCTTTCATTTTAAGGGAATGCCTTCAAATCTACGGAGATTTATAAAAATAAGATTGGGTTGGCTACAAAGTAGATTTTTTATTAGTGATAATTGACATTAAATTAACGATGGGTCGGTTTCCCGATTATATTTTCGCACATAGAGAATCCGTATTGGATAATCTAAGTCAGTTTGAGTTAGTTGGTTAAAACCAGTGCATTGCACTGGTTTTTTTTTTAGTTGATCTGTATGCCTGCTTTGCGCAATTTTCCCAAAACGAGGTCTTTTGTAATCTCTTCATCATAGAAGAACTCCATCAATCGATATCCCAGTGTTTTACAAATTTCCTTCTTCTTTTGGTCGTTGTGTTTTTGCCGTTCAAGATTTTCCGTACCTCCCCAATGTTCAATGGCCTTAAAATGTTGGATTCCCTGATATTCAACACCCAGCCTGTATTCCGGGATCCAAATATCCAATTCAAGCCCCCCAAGTTCTTTGCCCCGGTAGTGGAACACAACCTCCGTGCCATGGAAAATTTCATCCAGGATTCTAAATAGTAAGGTTTCTGTGGTCCACCGTTCCCCAATTCCATGGAACCCGAACCTCGCCCTCAATTCATTTTCCGATACTTTGTTGTCCGATTCATTGAATGAGAAAATGCTTCCGGACCTTTTTTTGTTCATCAGATATTGGTAGGGCAAAAACTTGATCAAAAAACTGGAGTGGTACATACTGTTGCCATACTCCAATTGTGGTACTGTACCGGTGCACAAATGACAAATGCCGTCCTTATATTGTATGTCCATTATTTGACGATTTATAAAATCATAGTGCTCAAGTTTGGGAGTGAAACGATAAAAGTCCTGTTGCCAATCAATATGGTTCTCAAAACAGGTGCAGGTAAACAATTTCCCCGATTTTCTGCAGGTGAACATCATTGGGTAGGACATGGTGCTGAAGCATACTTCGTCCAAAATGGGCCTATCGTCCATTTGATCGATCAGGTCACTGATGACCTTTTGAACGGCCTGGTGGTCAAAGTGAACCCCGACCAAGGCGATAAAAGGCTTTCTCTTTTTTGGACCCATATCCGCTGAGTACCCTACAATTTTTATTTCATCGGATTCCTTGACCAGAAAATCAAATTCCCTTGTTTTTAGGGGAACAATGAAATTACCGAGACTGAAACCTTCGTTCCGCCGGAATGTCTCCAAGGTGTAATAGGCCGAAAACAGACCAAATTGGTAGTTGATGCTGCCAAGGCTGTGGAAGTCATGTCCGTACCTGGCGCAAAAATCTATGTCCAATAGCGCGCCATTGGGCGCCTTGATCGGGGATACTTGTGTAAATGCCCCTCCCAATAGTTTGGTGGAGTCCGACATTTTTACCGGACCAATTTCTATATGGTTCTTTTCAAGCGCGTCATATATCCTTTCAAGGAACAACCTTCTCAGGTCCAAAAAGAGATTCGTCCTGTTATCGAGGGTTATGGAATCACTTATCAATGATGAAAGGTCGATGCTGCCAAGGTCCAAGGTCATGGGGAATATTTTTTTATTCGATATCCACGTTGAGGTAATCAAATTCGATGTCCAAAAGGGATTTGACATAGGTTATAAACTCCTTGTCCTGTTCGTTTGGGGGAAATTGTCCAACAACATAAAGCTTCTTTTGTCTATGGTCATCATCATGATGTGAATACAATACAACCTGTCCCAATGCCTCTTTTATGCATTCACTTGCATAGGAGGCGGACTTTACCTCATAGAATCCCAAATAAGTGGGTTGGATAAGTTTGACATCGACATAATTCTCCTCAAGGAGAACATTGTCCTCCCCGAATTCCGCGATTAACAGTCCTTTGAGCCTTTCCTGGATTTTGTTGTGTTTTTGTTCGGCCACATATGAGCGGGTCACTGTCCGGACCTGGGCCTGGACATTCCTTTTCGAGGCCCCTTTTCTTTTTCTTCGTCCCTTGGTGGAATTACGTTCCTTGGCGGGTTCATCCAAATCTTTTTTCCTTCCAAATTTTTCAAAGAGCACCCTCATATACCGATACACGTCCAAATGGGCGGGTTTATGAGCTATCATCATTTCCTGAATCTGGGAAATCGTGGTGCTTTTATCCGTTTGTAAACCGTAATGATCGGCAATTTTAAAAAGTACGTCCCTTTTAAAAATTGGAATCAGACGTTCGTTGGAATATAAAAAGGCAACCTTCCATTTAAAAAGATCGGGAAGCAAAATATCGTCCAAATCTCCAAACTGTCCTTTTTCTGACAGTTGTACGATCCTTAAAATATCCCCTTTTATATTTTTAAAAGCTTCCTTATGGGAACTTCCATAACTCCTCAACCAGGAATATGTATCATCATCGGCATAATTTTTAGGCTTTTTGTTCGGGTTTTGACGTTCATATATCCCAAACTTTATGGAGGTCATTCCTTTGATACTGCCCAATGATCGAGTCCTGGTTTCGACCCATTGGCAAAACGTGTCCTTGTTGCCAATGCCAACATACTCACCTATGGACATGCGCTTTACGGTTTCCAGGTCCCATCGGTCCAGAAAGGAGTCAAGTACTTCTGAATAAATTTCGGTCATGGTTTGATTTTTTTATTCTTGGGAAGAGGGGTAATGGTCGGATTCCCCTACATCCGGTCTTTCGGTATTCTCCCTTTTCTTGAACGCTTCCAATGTATTGATCTCAATGGATTTGTTTTTAAAATTATCAGCGATAAAATGTTGTAACTCCTGAATCTCATTTGGCGTATCGACATAGATGCATTGGATGTCGTTAAAATCAAAGTCCAATACATATCTATCGGTGAAATGTGGTTTTGGGGTGTTGACCCACCTACTATACGCTGGATTTGGTTTCCCATTGGGGTTCAGCTCAGAAATATAGGCCAGTTCAAAAAAACTCTTTCGCCATTCCCGTTCGTTATAGGCAACCCTCCGTTCACCATTTTTGTTTTGTACCCTATAGGGCTTCAGAAGCAAAACCTGTTTTAAGGAGTTGGAATAATAGCGTTCAAATATCTTTTTTATGGAATCAATAAAGGCATCGTTCATATGGTTGTCAACCGAATCCACAAGTGCCCTAATTTCATCCCTTAGGGGTGTAATCTTGATGTGGTCCAAAAAATTCTTTCCCCCGGTATCGCTTTGGAAGTCCTTTATAAAATCCAAGATCTGTGGGACAATGGAATTTTCGAAATTATTCTTGAAGGTGGTCTCAAGTTCACTGTGGTTCTTTACATAAAAAACAGGGTTCAGGTCAAATTTTTCAACTATGCTGTCCCGCTCGAAGACGATGCCATACTTTCCATAATCCACCACTTGATCCTTGCCGATATCACGAAACAGTATATTGGCGAAACTGATCATCGGGATAAGGATGTTGTTGCCATGGAAAGATTCTTTGGTGTAGGAGGTGAAAAAACCATGCCGTAGAATGGATTTTACAACTTCCAGGGATTCCGTAAGATGAATGATTTGATTGATCTCTTTCATGATAATGTCCTTGTCCTTTACCTATGGTCCGGGTTATGGTCCTTAAATTCATTTTTCTTTATCCAGTCTGCAATATCATTGCATGCGGCCTGTACCACCAACCATGAAATATTGCAGGTGTCCCGATCAGGGTTTGTCCTATAGACCAGTTGTTGGTAGGGGTGTATGATGTTTCTGAAATCCCGGAGGGCATGGCTGAATTTTTTCACATCGAGTTGTATCCAGCCAACTTCATGGGCCACCTCTATCATATCGTTTAAGGTCCATTCTGCAAAATGTTTGGCCTTGCCGTCTTTTTTTGGTGCCGAGGCGGCTGAATTGGCAATCCGGGGATTCCTTTGCATTGTTCCCATCAAAAAGCCCTCAAGCATACTGCCCATCATAATAACCGCACTTACCGTTGCATTGGAATCTATACAGGATTGGACTTCCCTCCATCGGGAGAGCAAAATTTCAGCTATGCCGCTCTCCAGCCCCAAATTATCAAAGTTAGGGGGAGGTAGGGGAGTCAGTTCCCTTTCTTCGGGTATATCGTCAAAATTGTAATTCGGTGTTTCCTTGACCAATTCAGGCACTGGTCCATTGAACCTGATCTTTAGACCTTCCACCGCCAAAATTTCATTAAGGGTCATAAGGGCCAATTTGATTTGGGCCCTATCGCCACCATAAAGTTTTGGGGATACCAAGCGTAAGATGACCTTTTGCAGATCATATCCGTTAAGATCGTCCAGCACGGATGCGGTCCAGGGATTTCGGGAAGAGCCATCGTGGGTGGCATCGATTCCGCTGTCCTGAAAGAATCTTGTCAAATAGGAGGAACTTCTATAGATTGGATGCTTGTCCTTATCATCTCCGCAAATAAATTGTGCTATCTTAAATTTTGTAGTCGGGTCCATTACATCAAACAAGATTGGTTTTTATGGCCATATCAAGCAGGTTGATACATGCCTCGATCGAAAATGCATAGATCCTGTCCGTCCCTTCACCAACGGATTGGACAAGACCTACCAATTTCCCGGTCTCATCCAGTATGGGAGCTCCACTGCAACCACGGTAATCGTCGGCATCAGTAATAACTTCAGGGGTCTTGAATATGTGGTACTTTCCAAACGAGCCAACATAGGTCAAATCCAATTTCAATGTAGGCTGGCTACGGATCAGGATTCCATCGACCTCAAACCGTATCCTACCAGCGAACCCATAATATTTGCCACTCTCCGGTTCACCGGCTTCGTGGAGGTTGAGGTAACATTTGGGCCCAGGCTCTATGGTATAGGAGCCAAAATCGTATTGCGGTTGAAAGATCTGAAAATCCTCCTTTATTTCACAAAAGGTCACTTCCAAGGTTTCATCAAATTCCAAATCCAGGTCTTCCAATTCCTTGATTATGGTCGCTTCAAGGTCTTTTTTGGTCCTATAGCTGTCAAAATAACACATGCTTCCCACGGAATACAAAGGTGTTTGTAGATTGACGGGCGGTAGTCCTGTGTCTATACAGGCACCGGAATGCTCAATATCCGTGACATGGGCAGCGGACAGTAGATATTTTCTGCCATGGTAAACCACAATACAACCACTCCCAAAAGTAATGGGTTCCATATCGTTTGCCCTGCACATAACGATATGTTGACAGGATTTGACAATTAAATTGATAATATCCATAATCGCTTGAACTTTTCACCTAAGCAAACGCCTGCAGTATATCAGTTTTATCTTTCCTATCATCGGTGAATTCCTGTTAAAGATAAGTAGATAATAAATGAAATAAGCCGGCATGTCCTTGTCTTGAAACAAAGCGCTGCCCAATGAATCGTGAAAATCATAAGGTTTTACCATAAAGCTGGTTCTTTTCCAGTAGGTCATAGGGGTATTTGAAGTTTTGGGACCAAAACCATTTTATCCCCTGTTCTTTTCTAAACATAAATAATCCAATGCTGGATCTAAGATGGTCGATCAAATATCCTTATCGGTGGGATAGGATCCCAACACAGGAAAAATTAATTGATGCCCAGTACCATAAGGTCCTGTCATCCTTCATTGCAGAAGACCATCTGGGACGCGCTCGATCATTGAATGTCACATAGCCTCGACCGCTGCGTTTATATGTTTTACCGTATTGTCTGAATTTACCCCCAACCCTTCCTGTTGGAAGATCATTTCCCCATTAGGGTCAAAGACACTGATGATGTTTGAATGGGAAAAATCCATAGGTGAAATTTCCTTGTAGCTTACGGACAAAACAGCGGCAAATTCGCGTGTATTTTCTTCAGTGGAACGTAAAAACAACCAGGGATCTCCATCCATAAGGTTTTCTTGGGCAAAGGCCTTTAAACGTTCGGGGGTATCGGTTTCAGGGTCTATACTGACAAAGATCATCTTCACATTTTTCTTGGAATGTTCAGGCAAGCGTTCTTCGATATTTCGCATATCGGCCACCAAGCGGGGACAGGCTGCTTTGCAACTGGTATAGATCATGACCATGACCAAAACATCACCTTGCAGGTCCTTGAGCTGTATATCCGTACCATTTTGTGTTGTCCACGTAGAAGGAAGATTGTAAATGGACATATCTGAATAGGCCCTGTCAGTCCTTTCTTTTGTTTTGTTTTCAACTTTGACCAAATCCATTTTACAGATGGGACAGCTCCCTTTTTGGCCATAGGTCTTGTCTCCTTCGCATTGCATTGGGCAATGATATGCAATGTCTTTATCCACTTTCCCGGGATTGTTGTTCCTACAGGCCCCAAGGGTCAAAAATAGGATCAATACAACTAAATAGGGTTTCATGTTTTTATTTTTAGAGGGTTTCCGTACTATTTTTCGCGCACCTAAATCCAAGATTTTTAATACTGTACCTAGCTTTAATACTTCCCCTGAATGCATAGCGCATAAAGGCCGCATAGTTCATGAGATCTGTTGCGCCGATGGCCGCGCTCCCACAGAACAGATTGCTGTCCCTATCCACATCCTTTCTGGATTCTCCTGATATCAGGACAGAATTAAAATCCAGGGTCCATTCCCAGACCAAACCATGCAGGTCATATATGCCCCAATAATTTTTAGGTGTTTTGCCGATGGATCTCTCATCGGTCCTGGGCGTTTCGTACCACGAGAGTATCTTTTGATTATAAGAGGCTTTTTTTCTGGCATCGGCTGTAACTTCGTCGGACATTGCCACATATTCCCATTCATCAATGGTAGGCAATCGTTTTCCCTGACATTCACAATACGCCTTGGCGGCAAACCAGGATACATGGGTTACAGGGCTATTGGGATTTTCAGTATCGTTGAGGGTCGTATCATTTTTGAATTGGCGCAAATAGTTTTCGTCCGCATAAAGTTTCAATACATTGGATTTTTGCCATTTAGGATTATCCTTCAAAAACTGTAAAAATTGACCGTTGGTCACGGGATAGGCGTCCAGTTCAAAATCTTGGACTTCAACTAAGGATGAATCCCTTCCGTACAAAGGGATGTAACGACCTCCTTTGATACTTGCCATGCCATCCGTCTGGGCAAAACCAAACGTCTGAAAGACCAAACAGACAAATACTGCCCTAAAGGGAATCGCAAACATGATGCTGGTTTTAACTACTTGTTTTTTATTGTATTGACCATTTCCGAGGTAACCACTGTTTTATTATTGCCCCAACTGTTATACACATAGGTGAGCACATTGGCGATTTCTTCTGATGAGAGCATTTGTCTTGTCATGACACTATTGTATTTTTGGCCATTGACAGTGATTTCACCAGTTTTTCCATTCAATACAATGCCGATGGCCCGATTGACATCGGCATTTAGGTAATCTGATTTTGCCAATGGGGGAAAAGCATTGGGAATACCTTGACCTTCTGCCTGATGGCAAGCGAAACAAGTTTGCATATAGATCTGCTTGCCGAACTTCATCTGTTCTTCAAAATTTTGGGCTGGAATCTCCGATTCCACTACGCCATCAGTGGTTGGCATTTCTTGTATTCCAGGGCCTTCTGGCAGGTAGATGCCATCATATTGCTCACCGGTATAAATATTTTCATTTTCTTCCCCTTCCACTTTCAGCATGCCCAAGGCCCCTTTGTTGAACGCCCTAAAAATGGAATGGTCCACCAAGATGAAGGTTCCTGGAACATTGACGTGAAATTCTACAATGGCAGCTCCTCCTGCGGGGATCATAGTGGTCTGTACATTTTCGTTGATCAAATCACCTCCTTCCACATGTACCTTATCAAATATTTCCCCAATAACATGAAAAGAAGACACCAGACCAGGACCACCATTGCCCACAAACAGTCTAACGGTTTCCCCAACCTTTGCAGTGATGGCATTATCGCCCGTCAAGGCGCCCACATTTCCGTTGAAGACCACATAATCTGCTTTTTCATCAACGGCTTTTTGCATATCAAAAGGTTGTAGACCACGCTCACCATTGGCCCCTTTGGTATAAAAATCCCCTTGCATGATATAGTATTCCCTGTCGACCAAAGGCAATCCGCCATCAGGTTCCACCAAGATCAAACCGTACATGCCATTGGCGATGTGCATACCCACTGGTGCGGTCGCACAGTGATAGACATAGAGCCCAGGGTTCAGGGTTTTAAAGGAAAATACCTTTTCATGCCCTGGTGCAACAAAAGAGGACTCCGCTCCACCCCCGGGACCGGTAACGGCATGCAGATCAATATTGTGGGGCAACTTGTTGTCCGGGTGGTTCTGCAAATGGAATTCGACTTCGTCACCGACCCTGGTCCTGATAAAGCTCCCAGGTACGGTTCCCCCAAAAGTCCAGAACACATACCTTACGCCATCGGTCAATTCGCCTTCCTTTTCAAGGATTTCCATTTCAACGATAAGTTTTTTGGCCTTTCTTTCCCCTACGGGCCTGGGAACATTCGGTGGAGCGGTCAATTCCGCTTTCATTTCCCTATGAACAGGAATATCCTCTGTGTTAGTGTATACCTTTTTTTTGCTTTTAAAGCAACCATACGCTGACAGAAATAGAACAATTGAAAGGATTTTCAGAATCGATTTCATTTGGGTTGATTTTTTTGAATTTTCATTGAAACTATTAATAATTAAATAGGTAGGCAAAAAACCATTAATAAGATAAAGTTATCCTTTTTATAGGAAAAACCTAAACTAGTTCAGGACTGTTTCATTCTTTTTATTGAAGAAGCCATCTTATAATCCATTGCTTGGTTCTTCAATGGGTATGGCCATAAATTTCCATTTTCTGTAAAGGGAAGGGGGTTTGCACTTGCAAAAAACCAACATTCCATCTTATTTTTCCGTTCCTGTGATTGGTCAACGTTCTTAACCGTGGCTTAAGCCCGTGCTTACTTTGGAATTGGCTTGAGGGGATGAAAGGATGAAGGTTAAGGGCTATCTTTGTCGCTTAAGAATGAAACCTTGAAGCCATTTGTTCCCAACCCTTCTGAAATTTTAAAAGAATCACAACATTTTTTGAACAGTACCAGCTTTTCAAGGGCCTTTCTTGTGGGCTTTGCGGTTACCTTACCCATTATATTAGGGATACGATCCGGGTATTTTGAGATTGGTTTGGCC
Organism: Flagellimonas aequoris; assembly: GCF_003584165.1. Classification (GTDB taxonomy): domain Bacteria; phylum Bacteroidota; class Bacteroidia; order Flavobacteriales; family Flavobacteriaceae; genus Flagellimonas; species Flagellimonas aequoris. Next base: position 89,315 of record NZ_QXFJ01000029.1, read on the forward strand.
CTTTGTTTTGGGGCTTTGTGGAGCTCCCCAAGCGATGTAAGTGGAAGCTTTTACCAGAAAGCGGTAGGCATCCTGATTTCAGCAATATTGGTCACATTGGTCAGCTTTATAGGCGGATACCTACATTTTGAACTTTTGCTATTGCTTCCTATACTGGGATTGCTCACATTTACCATTGCCTTTATCTCAGTATATGGTTTCCGGGCCTCACTTATCAGTTTTTCCGGTCTCATGGCCTTGGTCTTGAGTTTTGCCCATGATTCCAAAGAATTGGAGATATATCAATATGCCCTATTGATAGGGTTGGGAGGTATCTGGTATTTGATCTTGGCAAAGCTTTGGAGTATCATATATCCAAGGGCAGAGACCGAGGAGTTTCTTTCCGAAACCTACCTTCTCACTGCTGAATTTTTGGAAATTCGTGGAAAATTGGTGAATCCAAAAGCAGACCGAAAACAGTTGCAATCAAGACTGCTTGAACTCCAGGGTGAACTTACGGAAAACCATGGGACCTTACGTGAGATATTAATCCTTACCCGCAGAAGTTCGGGTAGATCCAACTATTTGGACAAACGGCTGTTGATCTTCACCGAATTGGTCGGGATGTTGGAAACGGCGATTTCCAATCCAGTCAATTATGATCAGGTGGACAAGCTCTTTAAGGACTATCCCCAATACATTACGGCCTTACAGGAATTGATTTTTCAAATGTCCCTACAATTAAAATTAATTGATCAGGCAGGGAATGACAGGAGCAAACTACCCAAGAATAATATATTGAGGCAATCTATTGACGATATCTCACAAAGGATTTCAGAATGGGGCGATCTAGGGGATTACGAAGAATTTTTAATGATCCAAAACATATTGGCCTATCACAAGGAGCAATTTGAGAAATTGAAACGAATCAAAAGATTATTGGGCGATACGGATACATCGGAATTCGAGCTCATCGATAGAAAGGAGGCCAAACGCTTTGTTGAATCTCAGGACTATGATCCTAAATTATTGGCAAGAAATCTCAGTTTTAAGTCCTTGATATTCAGGCATTCCTTGCGATTGTCCGTTGCTGTAATGGTTGGTTATGCATTGGGCTCCTTCTTTACGTTCCAAAATCCGTATTGGATATTATTGACGATCATCGTAATCATGAGGCCGAGTTATGGCCTTACAAAGACCCGTGCCAAGGATCGGATCATAGGAACACTTATCGGCGGTACCTTTGCTTTGGGCCTTATTTTCTTGGTGACAAACCCTTATGCATATGGTGCCATGGGCGTTGTATCATTGATCATAGCCTTGGCCATGGTACAAAGGAATTATAGGACTTCAGCCGCTTTTATTACCCTGAGCGTGGTGTTTATCTATGCCATTCTTACGCCTGATGTCTTGTCAGTGGTACAATTCCGGATACTGGATACCTTGGTTGGGGCCGGTCTTTCTTATCTGTCCATGTTGACGTTGTGGCCCAGCTGGGAATATGTGGAAATGAGGGAGAGTGTCGAAAAAAGCGTCAATGCCATCAAAGCGTTTTTAACTTCTATTGAAACGTACTATATACAGAAGGGGGATGTGCCTACTTCTTATAAGATTGCCCGGAAGGATGCGTTTTTGGAAACCTCCAATTTGAGTTCAGCGTTTCAGCGCATGACGCAAGAACCCAAATCCAAACAAAGGGAAATGGACAAAATATATGAGCTGGTCGTCCTGAACCATACATTCTTGGCTTCCCTGGCTTCCTTGAGCACCTATATCCAACATCATGGCACTACAGAGGCATCCGAAGAGTTCAAGGCTGCTATGAATACAATAAAACAAAACTTGGAACAAGTGCTCAATTCCCTAAAGGGAGAAAAACAGGACATTTATAATCCTAACGGAAAAACCATCACGATTTTTAACAAGCAATTGTCCATTTCCGATCTTTTACAAGATAAACCCCCAATGCCTATGGATATAGGGGTCCAACGTAATCTTCAAGAGGCCCATTTGGTTTGGGGCCAGCTTGAATGGCTATTTTCCATTAGTGATAAAATGTTGCAATTGACGATTAAGATGAATTGGGATTGATAGCATTGATATATGGGCATACTCTGGTAAATGGGCTGTAATACTTGAATGTAATTATATGGATACCAAAAAGGGGCTATGGGACTAGGATGGGTAACCTTTTTTATATCCAAATTGAGTTAGTTGACTCTATGATCAGCAACATCGATTTGTCGCAAATATTTACTGAATTTGCGACAAAATACCTTCATATAAACATGAAATCAATTGATGATTATATTCTTGGAAAAATGAACAATACCGAGAAAGGAACCATATGCTGACTTAAGCTGTCCATGTTTTGAATTGGGATAACTCAAGTACAGAAGGCCCCAGATTTTTTTCCGAGGCCTTTTTTACTTGCAAAACCTTCCTAGTTTTGATAGAACTCCATAGCCTGCTTAATATTGGTCTCCCATTGCCTTATCAAGGACATTTCCCCATTGGGCTGGAAATGTTCCTCCGCATCAAAGAAAACAAGGCTACAAGTGGTACTCTCCTTGTCAAGAAGGGTAATGACCAGCTCTAATTTTTGGAGTATAGACTCTGATCCTGCCCGTTGTTTGCTCTCAAGAATCTTACAATTCTGGACTGTGTTAATCGGGATACATGTGGAAATGGGTTGCCCATTTTTAAGGTTCTTGTAGAAAAAGACATAGTTTTTGGCACTTGAGAGCCCTATGGCAAACTCCATTCCAAAATCATGAATGCCTAAATGGCTTTGTTGGGTTGTGGCAATGGTATTCAATCCATTCAACAATTCCTTTTGTTTTTTCTTTCGATTATTTGCCGTTGCAATAAACGGCATGGCACATAGGGCGATGACAGTCGCGCCAATGGCAATTACTCCTAATTCCATGGTTTAATTTATTTAATGATGTAATACAATTTTTGGCAAAACTTGCCGGATGGTTGATGGATAGGCATCGAGAGTTTTGTGGATGCCCAATGGAATGGAAGAGTCAATGGAAAAAGTGGAAGGGATAGAGGAGTTTGGCTATCTGTTGTGCTACCGTACTATTGGTTTTATCAGCAAAGGACAGCAGTTTATGGGTTCCCGACGAAAAGCAAACATCCTGTAACCAAGCTAGGGTCGGTGTGAAAGGGAAAATGTCTTTCGTTGAGGGTCGTGATTCCGATACCGCCCCGGAATAGTGGTCCGGTGCCAAGTGAACGGAACCATCTGTCCGACCATTCAATTGGAACCATGCGGATCCCTTTTCGGTCTTTTCCTCCGTCTCCAACTGCGGTGACCAATAGCCCAAAGCCATAGTCCAAACATAGAGGAGAGCCAGGGAAATAAGGGTAGTTATGGTTTTAATGCGTTTCAATCGGTCTTCGATGGGGATAAAATGTAAAAGTATACTTTTTTGTGAAGTATGTGCTCAAAATAGGGACCAAGGGGCACCAAAAATGATGTATAAGTATTCCTCCAATAGTGAAGGCATCCAAACGGATTTTGATGCGACCTTCCTTTGCAAACCCTTCTTGGGGCTTTGCCTTGGAAAGGCCGCAAATCCGTCCGTCCGCCCATCAAATTTTAAGGGGTCCTTAATAAAAGAAGCCCTTGTTGTTTTTCGGGGCATCGAAAAACAGGGCAGGGCCCAAGGACTTCCTATCAGGACACCATCACCTGCGGTCGCTTAACTTCCCGTACCCTCCCTTGCCAATGGGTCAGATGGAATTCCTAAGGCCCTCATCGAACCTGTCAAGGCCAAGACAGGTTTTGTCCATAAATAGGGTTTCCACTTCCTTGAAAATCCCAGGATTTTACTACGTCGCGGAGCCTCCCGATTTCAGTCCAAAAGCCTTGACAGAACCCCCTTCTTTTATTGTGCTACGCACGTAAGAAGCAAACAAACGCCCCTTAAAATTTGGGAAACAATGACCAAAAAATAGAGGGGAATTTTTAACCCTGTTTGCTGAATTATCCATAAAGGAAAACGGCAGGCCTTTAAAACTTTTTATCATGAGTACATTGAGAAACAAAGTGCAGTTGATCGGGAACGTGGGGCAGGATCCCACCATTACAGACCTTGACAAAGGGAAACGTGTGGCACGGTTCACCATGGCCACCAACGAACATTACAAGAACTCCGAAGGGGAGCGCATCACCAACACCGAATGGCATACCGTCATCGGTTGGGGTAAATTGGCCGACATCATCGAAGGTTTTGTGACCAAGGGCAAGGAAGTGGCCATCGAAGGGAAATTGACCTCCCGTTCCTATGAGGACAAAGAGGGCAATACACGGTACGTCACCGAAGTAGTGGCCAGTGAGATCTTATTGTTGGGTGGTAACAACGATTGATGGGAATAGGGGTGTCCACCTTTTTGGGCATCCCTTTTTTTATCCATCGGTAAACGAAAATGAAATGGAACATCGCGTCAACGAAATACAGGTCAGTTATCGGGAAAAACTCAGCACGCTGAAATCCCTGTCCGTGACCAACTCCCAAGAAGTGGCAGAATTATTGTTCAAGAATTGGGACAACAAGACCATAGGCCTGCACGAGACCTTTAAGATCGTGCTGCTCAACCAATCCAATAAGGTCAAGGGCATTTACCCCTTATCCCATGGGGCCATCACGGGTACCTTGGTGGATTTGCGTATCCTTTTTGCCATTACCCTAAAGACCCTTTCCGTTGGGATCATCCTTGCCCATAACCATCCCTCGGGACAACTCAAAGCAAGCGAACCCGATAAGCAATTGACCCAAAAGATCAAACAGGCAGCACAGCTTTTTGATGTCAAGGTCTTGGATCATATCATCCTTGCCCCTGATGGCCGATACTACAGTTTTGCCGACAATGGGATCTTATAAACGGTCATTTTGGATGGAATTTTAAACGAATAATGAAAAACCCGAAAATCAAGAACTATGGAAACCCGTATCAGAAAGTCCCTGGAGATCCCAGCTAGGAAACGCCAAGGATTTCCAACCGAAATGGAAACCAATGCAGAGAAGACCTTTCTGTTGGTCATCAATCTTTGGGTGTTCCGATTTGAATACACCAAGGAACAACGTAAGTCCTGAATCATTTTTAGGGAAAATTTAAATCTGGAAGACCCTTGTAACAGGGTCTTTTTTTTCGTTCATGCCTCTCCCATTAGACGTTTTGATTTACCTTTTAAGGGCAATACATACAATACCATCACAATTGTACGCGATCAGCAATGTTTTGCGTTTTCAATTCGTTCCCATAGTGTTTATATTTAAAGAGGGACATTGTTCCTATAGATGGGTACGGCAACCTTTACAATTTGACTTTCCACAAGCCCGTACCCTCCAGTTTGACTTATAAAGAAGATGCAACATGGTTCTTGGATCATGTTGTGCGATACTTTTTGTGCCAGGGGCACAAAAAGGAGAAGCAAGAGGATAGCGTGCTCACGCATCGCCATCGATCATAGTTGCTGCGCAAGGCCTCTGTTTATGGGGGATTACGGTATAATCGAAATTGGCAAGCAAAGGATTTTTGACTAAAAAAGGCCACCGGCCCAATAAAATCAAGGCGTTTTTGACTAAAAAATGGATAAAGGATACGAAAAACAAAGGTTTAGGACCATCCGGGTAAAAAGTTCGGTAGCGTTGAAATTTAGACGGTTTTCTCGCAGGTTTGGGCAATCTCGGTCAATGACCTTGTTGCTGATGATCGAGTTTTTTGAACGGCATGGGATCTCCCCGGACCAACACCTTGGGGAGACCATTGCAAGTATGAAATTGTTCATGAAGCGACGCTTCAACGCCATGGTCGCCATAATACGCAGTATCGAAAAGGAACAGACCCTGCCCACGGTCAGTATGATCCAGGCCCTCTTTGAACAGGAACTGGACCCCGAAGAAGGGAACGAATGGGAAGGGGATTTTGAGTTTTTTGAGAAACAGTTGACTGAGATAAACACCCCTGCCAACCCCGAACTCCAGGATAAGGAAACCACGGTCCCCAAGATCGTGCATAAACGGTTGAAGGAAAGGATGGAGGAACTGAAAGCCGATTTTGGCCATGTCCTGGACCATGTATCCGTGGCCAAGAACCGTTTCGGGAAGGATCACCTCAAATTGGACCTCAAACCCGGGGCCCTGGAAAAATACCGTACTAAACTCAAAAATATATAAGCATGTACATCGCCATCACACGCCAGCAAATGGGGGACAATTATCAGGGAAGTTGCGGGGATTTTGTCAGGTATCTGGAAAAGGAGAATGAGGGAAAGGCCCCGGAGGACCAAGAGCAATTCTTTGACCAAACTGAAAATAACATTGATGCTGAAAGAGTCATTGCCGATATCGATGCGAATACGGCCAAGTTGTCGAAACGGGATCCCAAGTTCTATTCCATTATGGTCAGTCCCTCCCAAGCGGAACTCAACCATATCGGAAACGATCCCGAAAAGCTGAAACAGTACACTCGGGAACTGATGAAGACCTATGCGACCTCTTTTTATAGGGACAAAGAGGTAACCGTGAAGGATGTGCTGTACTTCGCAAAACTGGAACGGGAGCGGACCTATTCCGAAAGGGATAAGGCCGTTAAGGAAAACCAACCCATTGCCAACAAGATCTTGGACCTACAGCACCAGATCAGGGCCATCAGGGAAGGAAGGGAGCATGGGGATATGGCCAAGCTCCAGGAAAAGATCAACGTCCTGGAAACAGAGGCCCCACACAAACAGAACGGCAAGCGCATTGTTATCGGAATGGCCAAGGAGGGCCATCAGAGCCATATCCATATCATTGTAAGCCGCAAGGATGTGACCAACTCCCATAGCCTCTCCCCAGGTTCCAAGTTCCGTACTTCCGAGACCACCCTCAACGGGGAGAAGGTGAAACAAGGGTTCGACAGGGACAAATTTTACAGAGCGGCTGAAAAGACCTTTGACAAACAATTCGGGTATCGCAGGAACTTTGTGGAGACCTACCATGCCCGAAACCTCTTGGACAAGGATCCCAAACGATTTTTTGCAGCCCTTTTGGGACTTCCTGCAACAGAAAAACAGGCCGCCAGGCAATTGTTGTTCAAGGCGGGTGTCAAGGTGCAGGGGATTCCCACCAACAAGGTGCAGTTGGCCTATAAGGCCATGATGCGACTGAAAAAGGGTATCGGAAAGGCCATGGAGTCAGGATCGATCGGAATTTAAAAAGTAATGAAATGGAAGATTTGAAATGGGTTGAAATAGTGGTTTGCTTGGTAGTAGGAGGAGGGATTTCAGTTATGGCCAATCGGTATCTCAGGCATGGGTTTGTGATTTGGGCATTAGGGATAGTCCTTTTGGCCATGGCGAATCATTTAATATTGGGCTGGGATGATTTTTTAACGGGGTCATTGACCCTTTGGTTGCCCATTCTGTTTGTGCATGTGGTAATCTATGGCCTGGTGGACCACCACAAGGACGATAGGAGGCCTCCCAAAATCTTTGAGGTGAAAATGAAAGTAAAGGGGAGGCCCTTGGTATTGGGGAACATCCGGCGTGGTGTGTCCGTGATGGCCTCCGCAGGGAGTGGAAAGACCGAAAGTGTCATCTATAATTTTTTAAAACATTTTCAAAAGGAGAATTTCTCGGGGGTCATCCATGACTACAAGGATTTTGAGATTACGGAAATGGCCTGCCCCTTATGGGAGGGAGAAACGATACCTTTTCAGATCGTTTCCTTTGGCCCCATATATAACAGAGTGAACCCCATCGATCCCCGATACCTGCCCGATGAGGAAAGTGTACACGAGGTGTCCCGGGTACTGTTGGAGAATTTGATGGAACATCGAGACTCTGATGAGAACAGTACCTCAAGGTTCTTTAAGGATGCTGCGGAGGGGCTGGTCAGTGGTCTGATATGGCGGTTGAAGACAGATTATCCCCACTATTGTACCTTGCCCCATCTCATGGCCGTTTTTCAACAATTGGCCACCAAGAGCCTGATCAAGTTCTTACGGGGGAACATGACCTCCCGGGCCATGGCGGATGCCTTTATCAGTGGTATCGGGTCTGAACGACAGACCGCAGGGGTGCTCAGTACCCTGGCCAATGGCTTTAAAAAGATCAGTACCCGGAAGATTTTTATGGTGCTTTCCAAGGATGAGATTCCCTTGGACATCAATAATGAAAACAATCCATCCGTCATAGCCTTGGTGAACAATCCCCAAAAAGATGCTTCCCTTTCCCCGGTGATCGCCACAATCATCCACACGATATCCAAGCAGATGAGCCAGCGCAACCGGAAACCTTCCTTTATGTTGTTGGAGGAAGCTTCGACCTTAAGATTGTTGAACATGCACAGGATACCGGCCACCCTCAGGAGTTATGATATCGTGAGTGTGTATGTACTGCAGGACAAGATTCAAAACGACATGATGTACGGGGAGAAGGCCAGTAAGGCCATACTGTCCAACCTATCCTATCAGTTCTTTGGAAAGGTCAATGACCCGGATACGGCCCGATACTATGAACGCTTTTTTGAATTGGTCAAAATCCCTACCAGGAGCGTGAGCAAGAGTTCCGGACTGAACCTGGAGCGACGGATCACCCAGGGGGAGAAGGAGGTGTCCAAACACAGGGCCGAGGTGTTCTTTCGGTTGCGGCAAGGGGAGTTTGTAGTGTTCGCCGATGGAAAGGACCGGAAGGTGCAGTTTCCCAGGCCGGATATATCCAAGGGGTTGCCCAAGGCATTGGAGATCTCTGAATTGGAATTGGAACAGCATTATTTAAAGGTACATCATGATATTGGGACCATATTTAAATGAACGGCAATACATGAACTACTTTAATTGTTCTGGATGAAGTCCAAGATAAAGTCGGCCCTCTCCAAAATGGATGACTTGGGGACTTCAACGAGATCATACTGATACCCTCTATAGGTTTGGATCATCTTGTTATAGGTGAACACGGCCTCGTTCCAGTCTTGTTTGCGCTGTTCATCGGTTTGGTATATCTCTTGCCAGGGAGGGAGAATGAACACGTTGGTATTGTACCTCATTTTTTCAGCGGAGATCCTCATTTCTTGGTCGATGGGAATGCCTTCAAGAGCTGCATAACAAAGGGCATCCAAAAAACCACGGTCGAAGAACACGGGGCCAGTACCCTTGAAATCAACGATGGCCTTTTGAAAACTTTCCATGGAGCGTTGGAACATGATTTCCATATACAGTTTCCTGTTCTTCCAAGGCAAGGCCTTACCGCCCTGTTCTTGCTGTTCCTTGATGAGTTCACGCGCTATTTCTGGGACCACGGTCGCACCCCTGTTTTGAAGCTCATGCAAAAGGGTGGTCTTGCCCACCCCGGGACCGCCGGTAATGACATAAAACGTATTGAGGGGCTTTAAATCCTTCAAAAGATGATTGGTTATGGGTTGGTTACTTGATCGAGTTTACTACCAAATTGTCGGCAATACTACAAAATTTAGAAGAAATGGATAGGGGTCCACACCAAATGGATAGGGGGTATTTTGGCATTGTTCCACCGTGGTCCATGATGTCTAACCACCATGATCTTTTTCTTGGTATTCCGGGCAGTCCAGACGGATTTCCCCGCTGGCCAACTCCCTTTCCAATAAGTTGCAATAGTCATTCCCTTCCCGCTTGGTGTAAAACTTGCATCCATAGCAGGTCCTTTGGACGTTTAAGATCCCATGTTGGTTCAGTCTGTAGATCAATTGACCCAAAACATTGAATAATTGGACCAGTTCCTTTGATGAAAAACCATCGATCTGTTTTTTTAACGGATTGGAGAAGTCATAGGTTTGGGCGACTATTCCAGCTCCTTTTTCAGATAGGGACAAAGAATAGCTCCGGCTGTCCGGAGAGGAGAAGTCTTTGATGACAAACCCCTTTTTATCCAAAATCCGTACCGCATCACTGACCGTTGGTTTGGTCACATTGAATTCCTTGGCCAAGTGGCTGATATTGCACAGATGTGGTTTGTGGTGGGCGATGAATATCAAGATCTGTATCTGGATCGGGCTAAGGCCGACCAATTTGGCCTTTTCCCATAACAATATCTTGAATACTTCTGAGACCCGTTCCAGACCGGCTACGATCTTACTTGAAATATCCCTCTGCTGTTGTTCCGGATTGAATGTGCCTTCGTTCATAAAAATGCCTGCCGGGGTTGTCCGACAGGCAAAGTTAGTAATCCTAATCAAATCAGGTGCAATTTTCCATTTCCAGAATGGCATAGCCCTTCGTTTCAATGGAGTCGATGATTTCTTCCGTGGCCCTTTCAAAGTGACAGAACCGACAATGATGGGTGGATAATGGGTGCGTTGCAAAAGGTTTGGTCCTTACATATTCCCTTCCAAAGCCAATCACGGTCTGTTCATCCGTTAGGGTACTGGGTACCAGAATATCAAAATGCATGGTCTTGCCATCTGTTCGTTCAATGTACGTATCCCAAACTGCTAACTGCATCACACTAATTTTTTACGGTGAAAGGCAGGGAAAGGTCACCACTTGCCACGCTGAATACCTCATATACCCCTAACATGGGCAAGTTCTCATTGGAGGTGTTCACTTTTAGAAAGGCTGTGACCCCATCATACTTGAAATCCGTTCTGTTGTTCATCCGATAGGCCGGTACCACAACCTTAATGGTCTTGTTTTTTGTAATGACAGGATAACCAGGGGAGTCCATGTACATGGGCATGCCTGGATTGGTGGGTAGTAGGACAACGGTTTCATCCGCTTTTTTGAATTGTTTGACTGATAGGCCACCACCCACACGATCGTCCTTGCCAAGGATGACCCAATGGGGATGCCAGACCACCCCATCGTTGTCATAGATACGGTCATTGTTCTCATCCCATAGGGGAGTATCGTCAAAATCAGGATGTGATGTCAAGGCCAGGGCCACAATGCCATCGGTGGAACTAAAGCCGACATCCGTGGATTTTAGATCGGTGGGAAAAACATAGCCCAAGACGGGAGCTCCGTCCAATTTGCCGGCTTTATTGGGTGTCGTTCCACCGGCGTTTCCCTTTACCGAGATTTCCCAGACGATGATGCCCAGGTCGGCCTTATGGGCAACGTTGACCTTGTTGATGTGAAAATCATCATTCTTATAGCTGTCCCCTTGGGCCACAGTCCGTGTTGCGGCCAGAAACGGGAATACGGTCAATAAAATGAGTATTGGTTTCATAGGTAAATGAATTTGTTTTTAAATCAAAAAGATAGGAATCCTAACCAAATGGGTTATGATTTTACATCCTCCATGGATGCTCCAAAATTGATGTGGAGGACATTTCCATTGGGAGTGACCACGGCAGGAACGGATTTTACCCCGGCGTTTTCAGCCTCTTGTATCCTATCCCTTTGTTCACCAATGTTCACCACTTCGACCTTTTCCGATCCGATGAGACCGATAATGTCATGTTCTGCGCTCAGACATACGGGACATCCCGCATGATAAAAAATAGCCTTGTTCATTTTTTTAATTTTAAAATTTATGGCACTATTGCCGATCAAATATAGTAAGGAATCCTAACAAAATAAAATTTAATTTATTTTTTTGAGATTGATTCTCAAGTGGATGAGCCGGGTAAACTGAGCCACCCGCGCCGGACGAAAGTGAGCAGTGTAAATCAACTGCTTGGATTTGACCTGTCCGTGGGTTAAACTTAGTTTTTATTTTTCAATTTTCTTCTCATTGATTCACCTTTTATGTCGATTCTGTGTGCCGTGTGTACCAAACGGTCGAGTATGGCGTCGGCCAGAGTTCTCTCCCCGATGATGTCGTGCCATTTTGATACGGGCAATTGTGATGCAATTATGGTCGATCTCTGTCCGTGACGATCCTCGATGATCTCCATGAGCGCATGCCTGTTGATATTGTCCAGTGGCTTGAGCCCGAAGTCATCAAGTATCAGTAGGTCCTGTTTTTCAAGCTTGCCTATCTGTTTAGGATAGGAACCGTCAGCTTTTGAGGTCTTCAACATGGTAAAGAGCTTGGCCGTGTTGAAGTACATGACCTTTTTCCCCATGGAACAGGCCTGGTGGCCGATTGCGGAGGCCAGATAGCTTTTGCCGACCCCGGTGCTCCCGGTAATGAGGACATTCTCCCTCTTTTTGATAAAATCGCAGTTGCCAAGGCGCTGTACCTGGTTTTTGTCCAATTGTCTGGAAGGTCTGTAATCCACCGCCTCCATAACGGCAGCATACCTAAAGCGCGCCGATCTGGTCAGGCGTTCTATCCTGCGGTTATGGCGGTCGTCCCACTCGCATTGTACGAGGTAGGCAATGATCTCGTCATTGGTATAGTCGGTGTCCGTTCCGTTGGGCCCCAAGGTCGTTTCAAATGCCCTGTGCATGCCATGGAGCCTGAGCTCCTTCATCTGTTGTATTGTCCTTTCGTTCATATGTAGTATTTAAGTATTTGTCCCTATTCATAATATTTTCCGCCCCGTATGTTCTGGTGCTCGGGCATTTCCAGATTATCATCGGCGCCCTCATCAAGCTTGTCCCAGCCCTTTTTTAGGATGCGCTCGACCATATTGTAATTATATGCACCATATTCCGTTGCCCTTCTACAGGCGCTGTCAAGACGGTCCCTGCCATATTTCTTAGCAAGGTGCAGTACGCCAAGACAGGATTTATAGGATTGTTCGGGATGCTGCTTCT
>NZ_QXFJ01000030.1 GCF_003584165.1 Flagellimonas aequoris
CAAGGTGCAGTACGCCAAGACAGGATTTATAGGATTGTTCGGGATGCTGCTTCTTGTCCAATATGGCCATGATGTAGCCTTGGCAGCTTTCCCCTATGTTTCCGGCCCAGGCAATGAACCTTTCACTGCTCCATTCGCTGACGAAGCGGTGGTGGGAGGGCATGTGCTCGGCCAAAGTGGTATAGCCGTAACGTTTCCTGTTTCTTCGGTGCACGGCCAGCCTTTCATGTTTATGGTAGACCTCGACCATACTGTCGGTATAGACAAGCTTTACCTGTTTGCCGATATGCCTGTAGTGTACGCTGTAATAGTGCTTGTCCCTGCCAAGGTAGATATGGCTGTTCTTGTGCACGGTGGCCTGGGCGTACCGTTTTATCTCATAGCGTTTTTCGGGCAGGGGCATCAGTTCCCGGCTTTCCACCTCGAGGAACAGTGAACGTCGGGAGTATTCCCTTCCCCTGAAGGACATGTCGTTGTGCTTTTCCAACAGTTCCCGGATCGCGGTGTTGATATCGGCCACACTGTGGAAGGTCTCGTTCCGTAAGGGCGCGAACACCCTTGTGTAGATGATGCGCACGGCGTTCTCCACTATGGCCTTGTCCCTTGGCCTGTAGGTGCGCGTGGGAAGGACAGCCGTTTCGTAATGCTCGGCAAAGTCGGCAAACACCTCGTTGACCTTTGGTTCATAGCGGCTGCTCTTGGTAACGGCCGACTTAAGGTTGTCGGGCACCAGTGCCCTCGGCACACCGCCGTAGAACCACAGTGCGTTCTCGGTGCAGCGGATGAAGTCCTCGAGCTTCTGGCTGGCACATGCCTCCACGTAGGTATACTGGCTGCTGCCCAATATGCACACGAACACTTCCAGTTCCTTTAGCTCCCCGGTGTCCCTGTCGACAATGGTGAGCTTCTTGCCCGTAAAATCGATGAAAAGCTTGTCGCCGGCCTTGTGCTCCATCCGCATCACGGGGGAGGTCTCCTTTTGCCATTCGGCGTACCAGTACTTGAACTGTGAGAGCCTGAACCCATCGGGATGCTTGGCATAATATTCCTCCCAGAGCAACTGTCGGGTCACCCCGGTCTTTCTTATTTCCTTGTCAAAGTAGGGAAAGTACCGCTGTAGCTCGACCAGTTTTGGGCTCTTCGGCCTTTGGTCGGCCTTGAAGAGGCCGTGCAGTTCCTCCAGGGTCATCTTCTCAACCTCATAGGCCGTCAGACGGTAACGCTTGAAGAAATCGATGTACTTGGCCACTGTATTGCGGGAGATGCCCAACTGCTGGCTTATCCGCCGCTTGCTCACACCCGAGGTGTAGAGCTTGAATATCCTTTTTATTTTTCGCATGTCTATCTGCTTGTTCGCCATGGTCCTTTTTCACAAAAAAAGACCTTTGGCACATTACAGACAGATCAGGTCCAAAAGTGGCTCACTTTCGTCCGGCGCGGGTGGCTCACTTTCACCGGCCAGCTATGCTCACTTTGGTCCGGCGAAGGTGGTATACTATGTCCGGCGTTTCCACCCAGTGCACGGTTTACCTATAAATTGGGGGGGCACAACAAATTGTCGGTGTTCTACAACCGCAGGGTCGACCGTCCGGGGGAACCGGAACTTCGGATTTTTCCAAAGTACGACGATCCCGAACTGCTCAAAGTGGGCAATCCCTATTTGCGGCCACAGTTCACCAATGCCGTGGAGTTGGCCCATAAATATAGCTGGTCCACAGGATCCATTTTTACGGCAGTGTACCACAGGATGATCAAGGACCAGTATATGAGGGTCTACAGCATTGATGCTTCCAATCCGGACTATGACATTGTCAACCGCATTTACCAGAACACGGGAAGGGCCACCAACACAGGGGTCGAACTGTTGTTGGCCCAGGATATTTCCAACAAGGTAAAGGTATCGGGTACTTTTAATTGGTACTCCAATGCCATTGATGCTTATCAGGGGACTTTGCTATTCCCCTATGAAAGGACTTTTACGGTGGAGGAATCCACAGCAGATGCCTGGAATGCCAAGTTGAATGCGGAGCTTCAATTGGAACATGATCTGGCCATCCAATTGACAGGTATCTATTATTCGGACAAGAACATCCCCCAAGGCAAGGAACTCTCAAGATCTTCAGTGGACCTAGGCCTCAAAAAGGGTTTTTGGGACAAAAAGGCGGAACTGACCTTCTCCGCCACCGATATCTTCAATCGGTTCGGTATCCGCCAAGAAGTAACGGACCAAGGATTTACGGCCCTGTACCAAAACTATTTCGAGACCCAGATTTTTAGGTTGGGGCTTCGGTACAAGCTATAGGGAGGTAAATGAATGGCGATGGGGCCATCTTTAGATTTGCTTTAAACCATCTTTAGAATTGGAGTGTACTTTTAGGTCAGATATAAAAATTGGAACCATGAAGAACAAAAAAATTATTATCGGATTACCCCTCGCTGCCCTTTTGGGACTTGCACTCTTTGCCTTTGCAAGTAACCGTTCCGTGCCCCTTCGGGTAAAGGCAGCCTTTGTTAAAAAGTTTCCCCAAGTGAAGAAAGTGAAATGGGACAAGGAATCGGATGCTGAATGGGAAGCTGAATTCAAAATGAACGGGATGGAATATTCCGCGAATTTCCTGGAAGATGGGACTTGGAAGGAAACGGAACATGAAATTGAACAAAAGGATATTCCAGACGCCGTTAAGGCCACTTTGGACACGGAATTATCCGGGTATGAAATCGAAGAGGCGGAAATTTCCGAAACCGTTGATGGCCTGACCTATGAATTTGAAATGGAAAAAGGCGAGCAAGAACTGGAAGTAAGTATCGATGTCCATGGAAAATTGATCCATAAACAGGTCGTCGATGAAGAAGGGGAAAAGGATCAAGACTAAAGTTTAGGTTTGAGTTTGAGTTGGTTTTTGATGGAGGTCGGGAGTTCATGCTTCCCGACCTTTTTCTACTTGTGGAATCCCATGGGTACTGTCGGTTTTCCTAAAATACGTTGAAGACCATGGAGTGGAAGATTCAATTTTATAAAATGTAAGGAATGAGGATTTTATGGATAAGAGGTAAGCGTTGGCTTGGCCAAGTGAATTTGGATCCGGGAAGGCTCCTGGGATGTTTGCTGCTGCTGGCAGTGGCCTGTACCAGAAAAGTACCTGATACCATCGATAGGGCCTTTACCTCCAAGTTCTTGAACGCAAGGGATATCGAATGGCACTTTAGTCCTGATGGCCATTGGCTGGTAAATTTCTATATGGAAAAATTCGACTATATGACCGCGAGCTATACCTTGGATGGCCTGTTGGAATATTTTGAGTTGGAGCTGCATGGGGAAGAAGTTCCCAAGCAGCTAATGGATAGGGTCAAAAAGACCTATCCCGAAGGTGACGTATACGAGGTTTATGAGCGGAACCGGGGAAATTCGACGGAGTACATCTTTGAACTTGTGGACCACGGAAGGCTTTTTGGGGTCGATTTTTATGAGGATGGCCACAGCCAGATCATTCCCTCCGATGACTATCGTTTTACCTCTAGGATCTTGGTCGGGGACTGACCTAAAATTTACAAAGGGATAACTTTAAATTTCCTTAAGAATTGGATCCTACCTTGGCTTTTTAAAAAGTACCATGTTGACCAAACTCTTTCCGGCCCGGTATGCATTGTTGAGGGCTTTTGTTCTTATTTTTTTGTCCATTTCCCTTGTCGTACGGGGCGTATTGTTGGTTTGGGACTTTCAGGAGACCGATACTGGTCCCTTGTCCCTTATTTGGACGTTTGTGGTAGGTTTTGTGTTCGATTTGGCGACGCTTTCCTTTTTTGTGATCCCCTATCTGGTCTATCTTGTATTGGTGCCCTCCAAATGGTCCGGTTCCCTCTTGGATCGCGT
Source organism: Flagellimonas aequoris (assembly GCF_003584165.1). Classification (GTDB taxonomy): domain Bacteria; phylum Bacteroidota; class Bacteroidia; order Flavobacteriales; family Flavobacteriaceae; genus Flagellimonas; species Flagellimonas aequoris. Next base: position 3,872 of record NZ_QXFJ01000030.1, read on the forward strand.
CCTGACCTTCTTTGGGTTCTTTTTGGGCATCTTTATCCTATATTTTTCGTTTCTGGGGGAATTTACCTTTTGGGATGAGTTCCATAGAAGGTACAATTTTATAGCAGTGGATTATTTGATCTATACCTATGAGGTCGTGCAGAACATCAATGAATCCTACCCCTTGCCCTTGTTGATCGGGACCCTTCTGGGACTGGTGGCGTTGACCTTTTGGTTGTTGTTCAGGTTTGGGATCTTTCAAAGGACTTTTTCCCCTGGCACCCATTTCGCACAACGGTCCATATCTGCTGTACCATGGTTGGTGGTCTTGGTGCTCTCGGTATTTTTATTGACCAATGAACAGGCGGAATGGTCAAGTAACCGCTATAACAACGAAATTTCCAAAGCGGGTATCTATTCCTTTTTTGCGGCCTTTCGGAACAATGAACTTTCGTTCCCGGATTTCTATATGACCGTTGACGATAAAGAGGCCTTTTCCCGTGTAAAAAATGGCCTGGGGATGGATGGGGCGACCTTTGTGCACCCAAATACGGATGAAATCCTTCGAACCGTAACACCCACGAACAGTACCGCACAGGAAATTAGGCCCAATGTGGTCTTTATCTGTGTGGAAAGCCTTAGTGGAAAGTTCCTGAAATCGTTCGGGAACGAATTGGATCTGACCCCAAATCTGGATTCCCTGGCAGGGGAAAGCCTCTTCTTTACCCAACTGTATGCAACAGGTACCCGAACGGTTCGGGGGATGGAGGCCATTACCTTGAGCATTCCCCCCACACCGGGGAGAAGTATTGTCAAACGGGTGGACAATGCAGGGCTGTTCACCATCGGGGAGGTGTTCGAACAAAAAGGGTATGAACGGAACTTTTTCTATGGAGGGGACGGTTATTTTGATAATATGAACTCCTTTTTTGGGGGCAATGGTTTCAACATTGTGGACCGTGGCCGTGGATTTTTAATGGATAAGAGCATCCGGACCAAAAGGACCAATATCGATGATGACGAGGTCACCTTTGAAAATGCATGGGGTGTCTGTGATGAGGACATCTACAATAAAGTTTTGAAAGAAGCCGACCGGGCCTACGGTGCCGGGCAGCCTTTTTTTGATTTTGTGATGACCACTTCCAATCACAAACCCTATACCTATCCCGAGGGGAAAATAGACATTCCCTCCGGTACGGGACGGAACGGGGCGGTAAAATATACGGATTATGCCATCGGGGAGTTCCTGCGCAAGGCCAAGGGGAAGCCATGGTTTGCCAATACGGTCTTTGTGATCATGGCCGATCATTGTGCCAGTAGTGCCGGCCGGTGGGAATTGGATGTGCAGAATTACCAGATACCCGCATTGATCTATAACCTGCCCCAAAAAAATACAGGAAAGATCAATAACCTCTGCTCACAGATCGATATGTTTCCGACCCTGTTCGGCTTACTGGGCTGGGACTATACCTCCAACCTTTTTGGAAAGGATGTATTACAGATGACACCAGAAGAAGAAAGGGCCTTCATCGGTAACTACAGAAAGTTGGGGTTGTTGAAAGGGAACCAGGTCATGGTACTTGGAGATCAAAAGAATGCCAATTTCTATGATTGGGATCCTTCCGATAACAGTCTGAAAAGTATCCCCACGGACCGGGTTTTTCTCGATGAGGCCATTTCGTGGTACCAGGTGGCTGATTTCCTCTATTCCAATGGAGGGCTTAAACTTCAAGATTAATGGGGTATCAAAAAATTCATTTTATTGTCAATCCCATTGCGGGCAAGGGGGAAAGAGTGCTCAACGAAGCTTACTTGGAGCAGTTTTTTATCAGGAGCTTTCATCGGTTGATCGTAAAATATTCCCAATACAAGACCCACGCCATCAGCTTGACCAAAGAATCGGTTGCCGAAGGTGCGGATATCATCGTGGCCTGTGGTGGGGATGGGACCATCAACGAAGTGGCCTCCTCTCTCGTGGGGACCAATATCCCCTTGGGCATCATCCCGTTTGGCTCCGGAAATGGCTTGGCCTCCAACCTCCATATCCCCAAGAACCTGCGTGAGGCCCTGGGACTTTTGCGGAATGCACATACCATCCGCATTGATGCTGGGCGGATCAATGATCGCTATTTTTTCAGTAACACAGGAGTCGGTTTTGATGCCAGTGTCATCAAAAATTATGAATCGTCCAATAGAAGGACCCTATCCGGGTACCTGGGTGCCTGCATGACCTCCTTCAAGGAATTGAAGAAACCCAAGGAAATTGGGGTCAAGGCCAATGGAAAGCAATGGAGGACAAACCCCTTTCTGGTGTTTGTTTCCAATACCAATGTGATGGGATACCACCTGAGCCTTACGCCCCAGGCATCTTTACAGGATGGGCTTTTGGATGTATTGGTCATTACCAAGATCAACAGGTTCAAAATGTTGGTATTGGGTGTTCTGCTCTTGATGAACAAGCCGCATTTACTCAAGGAAGCAACGCATTTTCAAACCACAGGTCTTGATCTGTCAAGTCTGCCCGGTGCCCATTTCGATTCCCAGATCGATGGGGAGTTCCATCCCATGGAGGACAATGCCATTTCCATCGGCATTGAAAAGAAAGCCTTGACCGTCATTGTGCCCAGACCAAAAGGATGATGGATGGTACTTCGGCCACAACTTAAAATTGTCTTTAGATTTCAGTACTACTTTGGTTCCATAATGTTAGGGGAGGATTTTTGGTCCCCATCCTTACAAACGAAAGATACCATCATGGAAGTACGGTTTTTTGGAGCCACTGGAATCAAGAAAAACATATCGGCCTTAGGGTTGTTCCTGCTTTTGGCCTGTACGGTTTGGGACACCCATGCCCAGGACAAGACGCTACAAACAGCAGGGGACGTATTGCTGGTTTCCCTTCCGGTGGCCAGTCTTACCGGGACATTGCTCATCGGGGACCATAAGGGGAGTTGGCAGTTTGCCAAAGGGTTTGCATTGAACCAGGCCGTGACCCTTGGGATGAAATATGCCATCAACAAACCAAGGCCCTATGATAATGGGTACCGGGCCTTTCCATCGGCCCATACCTCCACGACCTTTCAAAGTGCTGCCTTTTTACAAAAACGTTACGGTTGGAAATTCGGGGCGCCTGCCTATGCCTTGGCGGCATTTACGGGCTATAGCCGTATCCAGGCCCACAAACACGATGGTTGGGATGTCCTTGCGGGAGCCGTGGTGGGTATCGGGAGTTCCTATCTATTCACAAGGCCCTATAAGGAAGATCGCATGGAACTCACTTTTTCAAGCGATGGACAAGGGGTCGTCCTTGGATTTAATTATGCTTTTTAAATGATACAGACTATTGATATAATCATTACAAAGATTTGGAAAAGGGTATGAAAGAAAAAGATCATACCCATAAATCCGACATACTTCCTTTGGCCAAACAATTCTGCGTGTCATTGTTGAAAGGAGGCCGATGTGGGTCCCTACCGTTCCACAATGTACAACATACCTTGGAAGTGTTTGACCATGTCCGGGTGATCGGGAGGGACGAAGGGCTGTCGGAAAAGGCATTGGAGCCGGCGCTATTGGCAGCCTTGTTCCATGATGTGGGAAATGCATCCGGTTTTGAAGGACATGAGGTCCAAAGCAAGACCATCGCAACAAAGTTCCTGGAATCATGGGAGTATCCAAAAGAAGCATTGCAAATGGTACAGGCCTGTATCATGGCTACTAGAATGCCACAATCCCCCAATACCTTATTGGAAAAGATCCTTTGTGACGCAGATCTGTTCCATTTGGGAACTGTATCCTTTTTTTCAAAGAACGCGCTGTTAAGGGAAGAGTGGCAGCATTTTCATGGGTGGTCCTATTCCGAACGCGATTGGGTCTTGCTCAATATTTCCTTCTTGGAGGAACACAGGTATTTCACCGCCTTTGGACAAAGGGAGCTTGAACCTGTAAAACAGCAACATCTGGCCACTTTGCGGGGCCGACTTGATACGGAAATTATAAATGAACCATAAAATCGATACGTCATGGTAAAGTATGCCATTTTATTGTGTTTTCTGCTGGCCCTGAACAGCATGTATGGGCAACAATTGGACTCACCCGAAGAGATTGCAAGAGAAACCTCCATTGAAAAGATCGGGGATTATGCACAATTCGCCCCAACGGCCTTTTCGTTGATCACCGTTTTGGCCAAAGGGGACAAGGAAGGGTTTTGGCAATTGGGAAAATCGGCAACCGCCAATTTAACGGCCACTTGGATCTTGAAATATGCCATCAACAAACCAAGGCCCGAAGGTAGGCTCGATGGGCATGCATTTCCATCCGGGCATACTTCATTTGCTTTTCAGGGTGCTTCCTTTTTACAACGGAGGTACGGTTGGAAATATGGAATCCCTGCCTATGCCGTAGCCGCCTACGTTGCCTACAGTAGGATTGAGGGGGTGAACGATAGGCACGATGGTTGGGATATTTTGGGCGGGGCCTTGACAGGAATTGCCTCGACCTATCTGTTTACCACCCCCTACATGAAGGAACATTTTGATGTGAGCTTCCAAAGTGGGGACGGTTCCTATGCCCTTGGGGTGGTCTATAAGTTCTAAAAGGGAAGACAACTTGGATCGGGCTTTTCTCGATTTGTGATTATCCATGGATTTTGAAATAGAATGATATATTTGAAAAACAGTAATGGTTTGGTAATGAGGTATTTTGTGTGTATGGTGGTTTTGTTCGGATTGGTACATCACAGCTGTGCACAGGAAAGATCCCTTGGATTCTTTGTGACCAATGCCGAAGAAAATGCCCCTGGACTTTTGGAAAATGCCAACCTTCAAAAGGTAGGGGAACTGCAGAACGAAATCATCAGGGCACAGAACAATGCCTTTCAGGTCAATGCCACCTCAGAAGTATTGGTGGCCCCTTATTTCAACAGTAATGGCAAGTTTTTGGATGTGACCACAAACCCTTCCGTCAATGCCCTGGGGTATGATGTGGGCATTACCAATGGGGGACTCTATTCCGCCCAAGTGAATATTACCAAAAACATTTTCAATAAGACGATTGTGGACAATCTGTTGCTCCAAAACCAATTGTCCAATGCGTCCCTGGCCTTGGGACAGGAGGAAATGACCAGAAATCTGGTCAAGAACATCACGGACCTCTATATCTTCACTTACCAATTGCAACTCCAAAAGGACTTTACCCTTGGTATCATTGAAGATCTCAATAATCGGTTAAAGGTCATGGAGTTGTTGGTAAAGCGGGGCATTTTGGCCGAAAGTGATTATTTGGCCATCCAATCGGATATAGGGACGAAACAATTGGAATTGGATCAGATCGATATCAACTTCAAGAACCTTTATACCCAAATGGGAAACTTGTCAGGGGTATCCCTTACAAACTTCGATCCCTTGGCCGAACCCCAAATTGAAACAACATCCCAAAAGGACACCTTGCTCTTCGAAAAAAGATTTGCCCTGGATAGCCTTCAGATATCCGCCGATCAAAATGTATTTGAGAACCAATACCGGCCACAGGTTTCAGTGTACGGCAACTCTGGATTGAATGCAGTGGACCTGAACAACCTTCAACGTAGGTTCGGACTCAGTGCAGGGCTCCGGTTGACCATACCGATTTACGATGGTCACCAGAAAAAATATAATGAGCTCCAAAATAAACTGAAATTGGACAACCTGGATTATTACAAGAAGTACAATGAGACCCAGGCCCAAAATACCCTTGAAAGCCTTCAGATGCAGATGGAGGGACAAACGGCATATTTGAAACAGATGGAACAACAACTGCAACTGCAGTCGAACATCCTGGATATCTATAAACAAAAAATGGTTCAGGGACTTGCTTCCGTAATCGATTATTTGAACCTGGTCCAAACGTATAAACTGACAGCCTATGCCAAACTGCAGGCCCAGACCAACCTCTGGTTGTTGCGTAACCAATATAACTATACAAACTGGTGATATGATGAAAAAATTAGGGTACACTTTTCTTTGCATATGGGTCTTGACGTCCGTAGGGTCCTGTAAAAGTGACCCCCAAACCACAACCACATCGGAAGTGCCCATTCAGGTAAAGACCGCTGCGGTTCAACAAGGTGACATAAAGGAATATATTACCTTCAATGGCGTGACCCTGTACCAGAAAAAGGAGAATGTGCGTTCCAATGTTACGGGATATGTCTCTTGGTTGCCCCATAAATTGGGGTCCCATATCCGTGCTGGACAAACCTTTGCCACGGTCAGGACCAAGGAACAGGATGCGCTGGCCGAAGCCGTAAGGATAGATAGTACCTTGGCCAAACTTTCAGGGCCTATTTCAGTCATCAGTAATGGTACAGGGGTCATTGCCCAACTCAATGTGCAGCGTAATGATTATGTGGCGGAAGGGGATGTGCTGGCCATAATTTCAGAACCAAGTTCCCTCGTGGTCCAAGTCAACGTGCCCTATGAATATGGGGACCATATCGATATCGGGACCCTTTGCGAGATCATGCTGCAGAACGGAACGGTCATCCAGGCCAAAATATCGGCCATCCTTCCAGTGATCGACCCTATTCCCCAATCCCAACAATTTTTGATTGAACTCCCAGGGCAGGAACTCCCCGAAAATCTGAACGTGCAGGTCAAGACGGTCTACAAGGAAAAAAAGAATGCCATGACCATACCACACTCCGCCCTTCAATCCAATGAATTGTTGACCGGTTTTTGGGTTATGAAGGTCTTGGGTGACACCTTGGCGGTCAGGCAAGATGTTCAGACGGGCCTCAAAAACGATTCCTTGATCGAGGTCATGTCAAAAAAACTGGGAATCCATGACAAGGTGGTTACCGAGGGCAGTTATCAAATGCAGGATTCCACCAAAGTCAGTATCGAAAAATAATGAAGCTATCCTACTCCAAATACAAATACCCACTTTTGGCCATAGCCCTGATGTTATTGATCGGGGGAGCTTTTTCCTATCGGGGACTGAAGACGGGATTGTTTCCCGATATCACCTTTCCGAAGATCAAAGTGATCGCGGATGCCGGTCAGCAACCTGTGGACAAAATGATGACCACGGTGACCATCCCCTTGGAAAATATCATCAGAAGAACGGAAGGGCTACAATATATCCGTAGTACCACCTCAAGGGGCAGTTGTGAGATTTCGGTCTTTTTGGATTGGAGTACCGATATCAATACGGCCAAATCGCAGATTGAATCCTTTATCAACCAGTCCCAAGGGGATATTTTGCCCAATACGACCACATCCGTAGAGAAAATGAACCCCTCCATTCTGCCGGTAATGGGGTATTCCCTGGAAGGGGAGGGGCTCTCCCAAGTGGATTTGAAGAAAATAGCGAAATATCAGATAAAGCCCTATTTGGCCGCAACGCCGGGGGTGTCGGACATTGCGGTGATAGGGGGCAAGGACAAGGAATACCAAATTGAATTGAAACCCTATGTCATCCATACCCTTGGTATTTCGATTGCTGCGGTTACCAGTGCCGTGGTCAATTCCAATATTTTGCAATCCAATGGATATGCCTCGGACTATAATCGGTTGTATCTTACCTTGACCGACAATGCCATCGATGATCTGGATGATCTTCGCAACCTGGTCATCATCAACTCCCCAAATCGATTGATCCGGTTGAAGGATATTGCCGAGGTCAAAGTGACCGAGGCCAAATCCTATACCAAGATCCTGGCCAATGGTAAAAATGTTCCCCTGATCGCTGTCATCAAACAGCCCAATTCCAATCTTGTGGAGGTCAACAACACTATTGAAAAAAAGGTAAGGGAACTGGAGTCCATTCTCCCAAAGGGTGTAAAACTCTTACCCTATTACAAGCAAGCGGATTTTGTCAATACCAGTATCAGCAGTATCAAGGATGTACTTTGGATAGGTCTGGTACTGGCCCTATTGGTGGTCATCCTGTTCCTACGGTCTTTTTCGGCCAGTATGGTGGTACTTTTTACCATTCCCCTTTCCCTTTCCTTGACCCTTATTGTTTTGGATGCCATTGGATACACTTTCAATATCATGACCCTTGGTGCCATTGCCGCTGCCATTGGCCTGATGATAGACGATGTGGTCATCATCGTGGAACAGGTGCATAAGATCAAAGAGGAGCATCCGGACCAGAACGCTGCATGGTGGTCCAAGGAGGCCATTGCCCATTTATTTCCGGCCATGGTAGGGTCGTCCTTGAGCACATTGGTGATTTTTATTCCCTTTGTGTTGATGACAGGGGTGGCAGGGGCCTATTTCAAGGTGATGGCGTTTAGTATGATCATTGCGTTGGCTTGTTCCTTTTTGGTGACATGGCTTGTGGTGCCGGTGCTTTCGATGCTGTTTGCCTCGAAAAAGAAGATCACGAAAAAACATCATACGAATACCCAATGGATCCATACGGTTCTGACCAGACCAATGATTGGGGTTCTTTTTGCCCTCGGATGTTTGGCCATCATTTGGCTGGTTCCCTCGAAATTGGCGTCCGGATTTTTACCGGAAATGGATGAAGGCAGCATTGTTTTGGACTATTACAGTCCTGCGGGGACCACTTTGGAGGAGACCGATCGGATGCTACAGGTGGTCAACCGGATTTTGGACGGGCAACCGGAAGTGGAGGCCTATTCTGCTCGCTTGGGTACACAAATGGGATTTTTTATAACCGAACAGAACCGAGGGGATTATCTAATAAAACTAAAGGATAAACGGAAAAAGACCACCACTGAGGTCTCCGATGAGATCAGGGGCCGAATTGAAGCGGCGGTGCCACCGCTGACGGTAGATTTTGGTCAGGTGATCGGTGATATGTTGGGAGATCTTATGAGTTCCGTACAACCTATCGAGATTAAGGTGTTCGGTGATGATATTGGCAAGTTGGAGGATTTCTCCAGGCAGATCGCAACATTGGTGGAGCAGGTAAATGGTACGGCCGATGTGAGCGACGGAATCATTGTGGCGGGCCCCGAGGTGCTCATACAGCCCAACGTTCCCATTTTGGCACAATTGGGATTGACGCCGTCCGACTTTCAAACGCAATTGGAAACCCAGATCCAAGGGGTGGTCATCAGTAGTATTATTGAAAGGGAGCAGGTAGTGAATATCCGGTTGGTATTTCCCGGCACCAACACCAATTCGGTTTCCGATATCCAACAAATGACCCTGCAATTGCCCAGTGGGGATATTGTACCCTTACAAAAAGTGGCGAAAATTGAAATAGGGAAGGGAGTGGCAGAGATCAATCGGGAAAACCAAAAATCCATAGGGGTCGTTACGGCTCGCTTGAACAACAGGGACCTTGGGTCTACCTTGACCGATATCCGAAACAATCTGTCCACGAAGATCAGCCTTCCCCCGGGGTACCATATTGAATATGGAGGGGAATACCAGCAACAACAACAGGCTTTTAAGGAATTGATGCTCATTTTGATTACTGCGGTACTGTTGGTCTTTACCGTCATATTGTTTCTGTTCAGAAAGATCAAGATTGCTCTTGCCATCATATTCATTGCCATTTTAGGGGTTGCAGGTTGCCTGTTGAGTCTATTATTGACAGGAACACCTTTGAACGTAGGAAGTTACACAGGTATCATTATGATAGTCGGGATTATCGGGGAGAATGCCATTTTTACCTATCGACAGTACCAAGAGTGTGATGTTTCGTTATCACACCTTCAAAAGATCGAATATTCCATAGCGCAACGATTGCGGCCCAAATTAATGACGGCCACTGCGGCAATAATGGCCTTGATCCCCTTGGCCCTGGGTATTGGAGCAGGGGCCCAGTTGCACCAACCTTTGGCTATTGCCGTCATCGGAGGGTTGGTCTTCGCATTGCCATTGTTATTGGTGGTACTTCCAATAATGCTTAAATTGTTGAAAACGTAGAAACAATAAAAAATGCGATTGATTGGAATTGCTTTGTCCGGAGGTGGTGCCAGGGCAGCAGCCCATATAGGGGTCCTTCAGGCCCTTAACGAGCACGGAATATTTCCAGAGGATGTTTCCGGATCCAGTGCGGGAAGTATCATCGCGGCATTGTACTGTTTTGGATATACCCCGTTGGAGATTCTTGACCTTTCACACGAAAATGAGTTTTTAAAGATCTTTAAATTGGGAATCTTCAATAAGGGAGTTACCGAGCTTACCTTTTTGAAGAGATTTCTTGAAGCCCATATTCATATACCTGGGCACGAGAATCCTAGGAATAGACTTCATGTCTGTATGTCCAATATCAATTCAGGGAAGTTTGAAATAGCCTCAGAGGGTAGTTTCATCGTTCCCTTGTTGGCATCATGCGCCTTACCATTACTGTTCAAACCTATTGTTCACAATGGATATACCTATGTCGATGGAGGTTTGTTGAATAATTTGCCCATTGAGCCCCTAGTGGCCAGCTGCGATACTGTTATCGGTTCCAGTGTCTGTCCCCATGAGGAACGATATGATATCCAGGGAAGACGGAATGTTGGCTCACGTTGTTTTCAATTGGCCATTTGGAACACGGTCTATCCGCGTCTCAAGCAATGCGATTTGGCCTTGGAAATTGAGGACAGCTATCGGTTCAATATGTTTGACATCAAGGAATCCAAAACACTTTTTGAAATCGGTTACGAGTCCACCTTGAAGAAAATACCAAAGCTTATGGAAATCCTTGAAGAAAACAGGTAGGGTTTACTTTGATGATTTTTCCGAAAGCATTTTTTTCAATTCCTTGATCTCCTGCATCAAAAGCGCAATTTCCTTTTCGGCCTTGATGTTGACGTTGTAGTCGTTTTCAGCCCTGATCTCCGCTCTTTTGGCCTGAAGGTTTTGCCCCACCATCAACAAGGGCATCAGAAATATCTGGATCATGTTGGAAATGAACAACCAAAGTACAAATGCGGGGTAGGGGTCGAAACGTAAATGGACGGGCGCGAACATGTTCCATCCTAGCCAAGTTACGGTCCATATCAGAATCAGAATAAAAAAACCGATGGTTCCGATCCGATCCGTGATCCATATGGCGAAACGTTCCGATGGTTTTAAATTGTTTTTATAGACGTGGTTGGTGTTCTTGATTTCCATTAGATTTCATTTTTGTCCATGGTATTGGGGAATGTAACGGTGCGTTGGGGGAATGGGATTTCGATACCTGCATCATCAAACCTTTTCTTGATATTCTGTAAAAGGTCGCATTGAAGGACAAAGGCATCCGCTGAGTTGGCCGCCCAGGCCCATACCCGTAGGTTTACGGATGAATCGTTAAGGGCCGTTACCCTGGCAATCACAGGAGGAACTTTGTTCTCCAAATCCTCCTTGTTTCTGGGATCGATATGCAGTGGGTGTTTCGCTACTTCTTCCTTCATGATATCCAAGGCTTGTTCCACATTCGAGGAATAGCCTATGCCAATGTCAACCATTTTGCAACACTTGGTATCCCCCAAATGGGCGTTGATGATCAAATCGGAACTTATCACTGAATTTGGGACAATGATCCTATTGTTCTCAAAGTCACGAATCACGACTTGGCGTAAATTTATGTCTTCAACAATTCCAGTAAAACTTTCACGGATGGTAATCTTGTCATTCACACGAAAAGGTTTAAAGATGACAATCAAGATGCCGCTCATGATATTGCTAAGCGCTTGTTGGGATGCCAGACCGGCAATCAGGGAAACAACACCGGCACCTGCCAAAAGGGAATGACCGACAATTTTGAATTCAGGAATCTGTACCAAGGCACATGCAATGCCCACCACATAGATCAGTGCAGTAGAAATATGTTTGATGAAGAGAAACCCGGTCAAATCCTTGTGATGGTTCAGCAAGGATTTTTTGATAAAACGGTTTAGGAACCAGTTAAAGGCCAAAGCAATTGTAATCGTGAGAAGTATGATAATTACAATCAACGTCAATGTCCTGAATTCTGTAAAAAGCGTTTTGATCATTTTAAATTGTGATGATTTGTTGATTAAAGGTAAAGTTTAAAGTTATTGGATTTATTTCTTAAGAATGAAGTTTTTAGACATAATCCATCAGTCGAGTGATGATTCGAGTGCGGGTATGCAAGAGCCCCACCTTTTCCTTGAAGTGGCCTAACAGGCTTTCGGAAACACTGAAAATGGGGATGCCCTAATATGTACTAAATTGCTCTAATTGCCTATCATCCTTCGATTACCTTCCTATCTTACGTCTTAACAGCTGCGCATTGATGGCCACAATGATGGTGCTCAGGCTCATGAACACCGCACCGACGGCAGGGCCCATGACAAACCCTGAGGAATACAGTACACCGGCGGCCAACGGAATGGCCACCACATTATAGGCCGTTGCCCAAATCAGGTTCTGGATCATTTTGTTGTAGGTGGCCTTGCCGAACAGGATGAGATTGGCTATATCCTTGGGGTTACTGTTGACCAAGATGATGTCGGCGGTTTCCGCCGCAACGTCCGTACCGGAACCAACGGCAATGCCCACATTGGCCTTTGCAAGGGCCGGGGCATCGTTTACACCGTCCCCGGTCATGGCCACGAACTCGCCCTTACGTTGGAGTTCTTCCACTATTTCCACTTTTTCGTGGGGCAACACTTCGGCATAATAGCCATCCAAACCGAGTTTTTCGCTAACGGCCCTGGCCGTTTTTTCATTGTCCCCAGTGGCCATCAATACCTTGATGTCGTTCTTCTTGAATACCTGGATGGCCTCTTGGGATTCCGATCGTATCTCATCGGCCAGTGCAATGTATCCGGCCAGTTTTTCCTCGATCAACACAAATACCACGGTTTCGGCGGCATCGCTATAGGCGTCTTTGGGAATGGGAATGTTGTTGTCCCTTAAAAAACCGGGACTGACCACTTTTACCGGTTTGTCCTCCACGGTTGCCTCGACCCCTTTTCCAGTGATCGCATGAAAGTTCAAGGGATTGGGAATGGTGACCTTTTCCTCTTGGGCCTTTTTGATGATACCCACGGCAATGGGGTGTTCCGAGCTTTGTTCCAAGGCACTTGCCAGGCGAAGGACTTCATCCTGGGAATAGTTGTCATCGACCGATTGGATTCGGGTAACGCCAAAATCACCTTTGGTCAGGGTCCCCGTTTTATCAAATAACAAGGCCGATATCTTCCGGGATTCCTCAAAGGCGGTCCTGTTGCGGATCAATAGGCCGTTTTGGGCGGATACCGCGGTGGAAATGGCCACCACCAAAGGGATGGCAAGACCCAGGGCATGGGGACAGGCAATGACCATAACGGTCACCATGCGTTCCAGGGCATAAACAAAGGGGAAACCCAGGGCCAGCCATACCGCCAGGGTCCCAAAACCAATGGTCAAGGCGATATAGGTCAACCATTTGGCGGCCCTATCGGAAAGGTTTTGCATTTTGGACTTGGTCTTTTGGGCCTCTTCCACCATCGTGATCACTTTGTTGAGGTAACTATCCTTGCCCGTGTGCTCCACTTTGATTTTTAAGGTGCTGTTGCCATTGACGGAACCGCCGATCACCTTGTCCTTTTTCTCTTTCTTTACAGGTTTCGATTCCCCCGTGAGCATGGATTCGTTCAGGTAACTGCTGCCTTCGACGATGGTACCGTCGGCTGGGACCTTTTCCCCCGGCTTGACCAGTATGATGTCATCTTTCAATACCGCTTCCAACGGTATGTCCTCTATGGTTTCCCCTTTGACACGGTGTGCTTCGGCAGGCATCATGCTGACCAACAACTGTAAGGCTTTTGAGGCACCAAGGACGCTCTTCATCTCTATCCAATGCCCGAGTAGCATGATGGCTATAAGGGTGGACAGTTCCCAGAAAAAGTCTTGGCCCTTCAGTCCGAATACGGTGGCCGTGCTATAGAAATAGGCTACGGAAATGGCCATGGAGATCAAGGTCATCATTCCCGGTGCACCCTGTTTTATTTCTGACCAAAAACCTTTCAAAAAAGGCCATCCCCCATAGAAATATACAATGGTGGAAAGCCCAAAAAGAAAGTAAGGGTTGCCGGGAAGCAGGAATTCATATCCAAAAAAATCCTGGATCATAGGCGATAGGAACAAAATGGGTATGGTGAGTGCCAGTGTTGTCCAAAATCGCTTTCGAAAGTCGGCGATCATCATTTTGTGGTGGTCGTGGCCCATTTGGCCATGTGCGGGGTTGTGCCCCGAATGGCTCCCAGGGCCATGGTCCATTTTGGAGTGGTCGGTCTTATCGTGGTTCATCCGTGAATGGTCGTGGTGTTGGTGCTTTTCCATCATCGGTCCTTTTTAAGGGTTATCGTAATTTTTTTCTCATTTTTTCAGAAATGTTTTCGGCATAGACACCATAGGCATCCACCAGGATGCCCCTGATGCCATCTTTGGAGGCTATGGCGTACAGCACGCTGTTGTCATCGGTGCTGCTCATCCCCTCAAAACGATGGGTCTGGTCGACCTTAAAGTCTTCCGGTCGAATTTCGATTTTAAGGGAAGCGCATTCCAGACAATGGGGCTTGAGATTAAAATCATAGGTGTAGCCCTTTGCCTGTAAATCGGATATGGCTTCTGAAAGGGTATCATAATTTTTCATAGGGTTTCGATTTTGGGTTATTGTGATATAACCATTTGTTGTTACAATCTCCATTGATAAATCGTCGTTTTTACAACAGATCAGAATGTATTGTCCTGAAAATGCCCCAGCCATTTAAAGGACGAATGTCCTTACAAAGGGACAAACCAGGGCATAGTGCCCAAGGTGGAAAAAAAAATCAAATCAATAAAGTCCTGTGGAGGATAGGGAGGTTTCGTTCGACCCAAGGGGGGATATAGTCTTTAAAAGGAACAATGCTTTCCTGTAGCCCACCAAAGCTATCGGTATGGTAAAAAATGGAGGTATATGGAACTAAGAGTGTATCGAAATCAAGGTCAAAAGATCGAACCATCAGGTCATTCTTGCCGAAATTGGCATAAGTAGCCGTGCTACAGCAATTCTTTTGCTCCAAAGAACACTTCCTTAAGGGGCTTTTGGGGTTTTGAAGCTTTTGGTCGCAGGGTTTTGCCTTTCCTGTCACGGAAAAACTGACCAATTTGTTACAACAAAAATGGGCGTTGGAAGCAAAGGAAGTCGTACTGACCAACACGGAACAGGCTAGAAACAGGGATAATATTTTCGATATGGTTTGCTTCACCTATTAAAATTAAAAAAAATAGTGCACCGATCATAAAACATATTGAAATCAATTCGATCTTAACTCACTCATACATTAGTAGTTTTTTGTATTCTGATAATGTGGATTGTTCCTGTTTCAAAAGTATGGGAACTACTTCTGAAAAAACATGATGGACATCATGTTTTGGATTGGGTGGAACAACTTCATATGCCCATTCGATTTCTGTTGCTTGGGCAACAGGTGAAGCTAAAGGTCAATGTGCCCGATCCACCGACAGGATGTGGTATGGGACAACCTTTGTGGCCCGGCCTAAGAAATTGGTATACCATATATTCCCTATGGAAGACAAAATAGCATAGCCCGTCCTTCCTTCATTTCTGACATAAGGCCGACCTGAAAAAGCCGTTATGTCATTGCTGGCCAGGGAACGTTTTGTCATACTATATGTAATTGAAAATCAAACCGATGATTTTGTGGGACCTGCTTAGGTTCAGGGCTGTGGAATGGCAAGGATTTTACATGAAATCGCCATAAAAAATATGTTAAATAAAATAGGGTTGTTAAAATTATTGTAGTTTTGTAATCGCATATGAAACTATTTTGGTTCAAAATATTATCTTGTTTCATGGCACTGAATGTGCTGGCCTCCACATTTTCCTTTGCGGTGGGGCAACACTATTGTGGTGAGGATCTTGTTGATTTTTCCTTCTTCGGTAAAGCGGAATCCTGTGGAATGGATGTGCAACAAGCTTCCGATTCGCATGAACATAATCTGCAAAAAAATGGATGCTGTGAAGATGAGACACTTTCTGTCCTCGGGCAGGAAGATCTTCTACTTTCAGTTGAAAATGTAAGTATAGGGGAGCATCAGTTCCTAATTGCCTTCACCTACAGTTACATCAATCTTTTTGAGGGATCACAGGAAAATATAGTTCCTGTCGTACATTACCCTCCGCCCCTTTTGGTCAAGGATATTCAGATTCTTGATCAAACTTTCCTTATTTAAGAGCATATCGATGACGTTTGGCCGTGCTATGGTTTTTGGCATGGCCCTAGGTATTTATTGCCTTTGGAACAATTTCACTATTTCCAACACAATAAACTCATGATATGCTCAATAAAATCATAAAATACTTTTTAGAGAACAAACTGGTGACCGTTCTCGTTTTAATAATGTTGGTTACCTGGGGGATTGTCACTTCCCCCTTCAATTGGAATACGGGCTTTTTGCCCAAAGACCCGGTGCCCGTGGATGCCATTCCCGATATTGGGGAAAACCAGCAAATTGTTTTCACGCAATGGCCCGGACGTTCGCCACAAGATATCGAGGATCAGATTTCTTATCCAATGACGACCTATTTACTGGGGATTCCAGGAGTGAAAACAATCCGTAGTTCATCCATCTTTGGATTTTCCAGTATCTATATCATTTTTGATGATGATGTGGAATTTTATTGGTCGCGTTCCCGGATCCTGGAAAAATTGAATTCACTTCCCACGGGTCTGTTGCCCGATGGCGTTACCCCGACTTTGGGTCCCGACGCCACGGCATTGGGACAGGTATATTGGTATACCTTGGAAGGAAGGGACAAGGATGGCAACCCTACGGGAGGATGGGATCTGCACGAGATACGGACCGCCCAGGATTTTTATGTGAAATATGGATTGAATGCCGTGGACGGGGTGTCCGAAGTGGCTTCGATCGGGGGTTATGTCCAAGAATATCAAGTGGATGTAAATCCGGATGCCCTAAAGGCCTATAATATCCCCTTATACAAGGTCATGGAGGCCGTACGGAAGTCGAACAGGGATGTGGGCGCCAAGACCATTGAAGTCAATCAAGCAGAATATTTGGTCAGGGGCTTGGGGTATGTCAAAAATACGGAAGACATAGAAAAGGCCGTGGTTGCCGTATTTGACAATGTCCCGGTTCGGATCAAGGATATTGGGGTGGTCAGCTTGGGACCGGCCACACGAAGGGGCGTGCTAGATAAAGGGGGCGCCGAAGTGGTAGGTGGCGTAGTGGTCGCCCGTTATGGTTCCAATCCCTTGGCGGTCATCAATAATGTGAAGGACAAGATCAAGGAAATCGCACCCGGATTGCCCAAGAAGACATTGGCCAATGGTGTGGAAAGCCAATTGACCGTGATCCCATTTTATGACCGGACACAGCTCATCCACGAGACCATAGGCACTTTGGAAAATGCCCTGTCGCACGAAATACTGATCAGCATCATCGTTGTACTGGTACTTGTCCTCAACTTGAGGGCCTCTGTGATCATATCCAGTCTATTGCCCGTCGGGGTACTAATGACCTTTATTGTCATGCAATATGCCGGGGTAGATGCCAATGTGGTCGCGCTTTCCGGAATAGCCATTGCCATAGGGGTGATGGTGGACGTGGGGATCGTGTTCGTCGAGAACATTATCCGACATTTGGAAATGCCCGAGAACCATGGTGCCAAGGGCAAGGAACTCATTCAGGTAATATATAGGGCCACCGTGGAAGTGGCCTCGGCAATTACCACGGCATTGGCGACCACTGTCGTGAGCTTTGTGCCTGTCTTTGCCATGCAATCGGCAGAAGGGAAGTTGTTTAGACCCCTGGCCTTTACCAAGACCTTCGCCCTGTTGAGCGCCTTTGTACTGGGAATCGTTGTACTGCCTGCCTTGGCCCATTTTGTACTGGGGGTGGATTATGACAAGAAACGGGTGCGACGATTTTGGTCCATTCTATTGATATCCACCGGGCTTATCTTTGCATTCTATGCCCAGATGTGGTTGCCATTGGTCATTTCACTCATTGGGTTGAACAATTTGATGGAACCCAAATGGCCGGAGCACTATAAATCGTTTCCCAACTATATCAATTTGGGATTGACCGTTTTTATCGCCTCGTTCTTCTTGACCGAGGAATGGATGCCCTTGGGACCCCAAAACGGTATTGTGGTCAACTACTTTTTTGTGTTGTTTCTAGTGGGCATTATCCTGGCCGCTTTGATGGGAATCGTACATTTCTATACACCGGTCCTAAAGTGGTGTCTGGAAAACAAGGGAAAGTTCATGCTCATCCCATTCGTGACCCTGTTTTTTGGGGTATTGGTTTGGCTGGGGTTCGATAGCACCTTTGGAATCGTGGCCAAAGGCTTTGAATCGGTAGGTTGGAAAAGTGTCAGACAGACCTCGGGATGGCAGGCAGCTTCCAAGAGATTCCCGGGAATAGGATCCGAGTTCATGCCATCACTCAATGAAGGTTCGTTCCTGTTGATGCCGACATCCATGCCGCATTCAGGGGTGGAATACAACAAAAGGGTGGTTGGACAGTTGGATATGCTCTTGGGAAGCATACCCGAAGTGGACTTGGTTGTCGGTAAACTCGGTCGCGTTGAATCCGCACTGGACCCTGCACCCATTTCCATGTATGAGAACATCATCAACTATAAACCTGAATTCATTGTGAATGAAGACGGACATAGGGTCCGTTATAAAGTAGATCGAAAAGATAGGTTCATTACCCAGCATAAAGACACTTTGACCAATGAGGAGGCCTTGCAGCGAGGGATTGCCGAGAAGGACCTGATCGTGGATGAGGACGGTGAGTTTTTCCGAAACTGGAGGCCCCATATCAAATCCCCCAACGATATCTGGGATGAGATCGTAAAGGTCACCAAAATACCGGGCATAACCTCTGCTCCCAAATTACAGCCCATTGAAACCCGGTTGGTGATGCTGCAGACCGGAATGCGCGCTCCCATGGGGATCAAGGTTTTTGGACCCGATCTGAAGACCATCGAGGATTTTGGGATGCAATTGGAAGGTATCTTGAAGGAAGTGCCCTCAGTCAAGGCAGAAGCCGCATTCGCCGATAGAATAGTCGGCAAACCTTATTTGCACCTCAATATCAACAGGGACGGGATATCCCGATATGGTTTGAACATTGAAGATGTGCAGCAAAGCATCGAAACAGCGATCGGTGGGATGAAAATCACCTCCACCGTTGAGGGTAGGGAACGTTTTCCCGTGCGGGTGCGCTACCCGAGGGAATTGAGGGACGACCCGGAATCGTTGAAGAAAATTTTGATTCCCACACCGGTAGGGGCGCAAATTCCCTTATCCCAAGTGGTGGATTTTGAATATGTCCGCGGGCCTCAGGCCATCAAGAGCGAAAACACCTTTTTGGTGGGCTATGTGCTTTTTGATAAACGGGACGGTTTTGCGGAAGTCGATGTGGTGAACGATGCCCAAGAAGCCATCCAGAAAAAAATCGATGCAGGGGAATTAACGGTCCCCGCAGGAATAAGCTATAAGTTTTCAGGGAGTTATGAAAACCAAATCAGGGCAGTGAAAAGACTGTCCATTGTCATACCGATCAGTTTGATCGTGATTTTCTTGCTCCTGTTTTTTCAGTTCAAGACGGTCATCGCATCCTCCATCCATTTTTCCGGAGTTTTTGTTGCTTTTGCGGGAGGTTTCATAATGCTCTGGCTCTATGGTCAGGATTGGTTCATGAATTTTGCCATTGCAGGGGTCAACATGCGCGATCTGTTCCAAATGCACACGATCAACTTAAGCGTTGCGGTTTGGGTAGGATTTATCGCGCTTTTCGGTATTGCCACCGATGATGGTGTCATCATGGGTACGTACATCCACCAGGTTTTCGAGGAAAAGAACCCTCAAACCGTACCGGATGTGAGAGCGGCAGTTTTGGAGGCCGGGAAAAAAAGGGTGCGTCCCGCCATGATGACGGCAGCGGTGGCCATTATCGCCCTTTTACCAATACTCACCTCGACCGGAAAAGGGGCCGACATTATGATTCCCATGGCCATCCCGACTTTTGGGGGAATGACCATACAGATCATGACCATGTTCGTGGTCCCGGTACTCCAAGCCTATTGGAGGGAAACAGTCATTAAAAATCGCAACAAAGCATTGAAAAAAATACAGTAAAATGAAAAAGGTAGTGACCATTATATTTATCTTGACAAGTATCCTATCCAATGGCCAGACCTTGGAAGACTACTTTGAGATTGCTGCTGGGAACAACCCGGGGCTTCTTTCACAGTACAAAGATTTTGAGGCGGCGTTACAAAAGGTACCGCAGGTAAAGGCTTTACCAGATCCAAACCTGTCCTTTGGGTACTTCATCTCCCCGGTCGAAACCCGGGTAGGGCCCCAAAAGGCAAGGTTTTCACTGACTCAGATGTTTCCTTGGTTTGGAACCTTAAAGGCCCAAGGTGATGCCGCTGCACTTATGGCAGAGGCCAAGTACCAGTCTTTTTTGGATGCCAGGAACAAACTTTATTACGAGGTTTCAGCAGCTTATTTTCCATTGTACGAACTTAAGGAGTGGGTACGGATCGAAGAGGACAACATTGCCATTCTGGAATCCTACAGGACGGTTTCCAATACGAAATTCAAAAATGGCTTGGGATCATTGGTCGATGTCTTAAGGGTGGACGTGCTTTTAAAGGAAGCCCGGACGAATCTGGGTATCCTTAAACATAAGGAAATCCCCCTTTTGGCGTCCTTCAATAAACTATTGGACCGTAAGGAAGATGAACAAATAAACATCCCTGAGACCTTTGGGGTCAATGTACTGCCCATTGATTATGTCAAAGATTCCTTGGTAGTGGACCATCCGCTCTTGAATTCCCTGGAATTAAAGGTCAAGGCTGCAGCGGCATCCGAAAGGGCAGCCCTTAAACAAGGCCTGCCAAAAGTGGGGGTCGGACTGGACTATGTAATGGTTGATAAGCGTACCGACATGGTGGTTCCCGATAATGGCAAGGATGTATTGATGCCCATGGTTACCTTGAGCCTGCCCCTATTCAGGGGTAAGTACAGGGCAGCCGAAAAGGAGGCCCAATTGATGCAGGAAAGTTATGCACTGCAAAAAAAGGAAGTCACCAATACATTGAAGACCAATTATGAAATGGCCGTTTTTGACATAAGGCAGCAGACGGATTTGATTTCCCTCTTTGATGAACAGATCATGGAATCGGAACAAGCACTCAATCTGTTGTTCACAGCCTATGGGAATTCCGGGAAGGACTTCGAGGAGGTGTTACGAATGCAGCAACAATTGTTGAAGTATACTAAATTGAAAATAAGCGCATTGACGCAATATGAAATAGCGTTGGCCAAGTTTAACTATATCACGGCAAAAAAATAATCAGATGAAATCAGAAACACAAAAAATAGTAAAAATAGCCTTGTCCACCTTGGTTCTTGGACTTTTGCTGGGATGGCTATTGTTCGGGGGCTCGAAGGGCAATGACACGGAGGAACACCAACATACTTCGGTAGTATCGGGAGAAACCATTTGGACCTGCTCCATGCATCCCCAGATCAGACAGACGGAACCGGGAGATTGTCCCATTTGTGGGATGGACTTGATCCCTTTGGAAAATGACAACGGTTCGGAACTGGACCCCATGGCCGTTAGCATGTCGA
This sequence comes from Flagellimonas aequoris, assembly GCF_003584165.1. Lineage (GTDB taxonomy): Bacteria > Bacteroidota > Bacteroidia > Flavobacteriales > Flavobacteriaceae > Flagellimonas > Flagellimonas aequoris. The sequence continues at coordinate 25,422 of NZ_QXFJ01000030.1, forward strand.
AAACCGCCATGCAGCTTGCCAATGTCACTACGGAAATCGTGGGCAAGACCGCCCCGGTCAAATTGATCGATCTTAATGGCAAGGTGGAAGCGGATGAACGATCGATCTATTCCCAATCTTCCCATATTCCCGGGAGGGTGGAACGGCTAATGGTCAATTTTACAGGGGAGTACATCAAACAGGGGCAGATCATCGCCTATATTTATTCCCCTGACCTGGTCACTGCCCAAGAGGAACTTTTTGAAGCAAGAAAGGTAGCGGACACCCAACCGCAGTTTTTTAATGCCGCCAAGGAAAAATTAAAAAACTGGAAGCTTTCCGACAACCAAATCGCACAGATACTTCAATCCGGGACCGTTAAGGAGGAATTGCCGATACATGCCGATGTTTCAGGCTACGTTACCGAAAAAATGGTAAACCTTGGCGACTATGTCAACAAGGGCAAGGCATTATATCAAATTGCCAACCTGAACAGCGTTTGGGTATTGTTCGATATTTATGAGTCCGACATGCCCTGGGTAAGGAAAGGCGACGAAGTGGTCTTTACCATACCCTCCCTCCCGGGCGAAAATTTCAAAGGCAGGATTTCCTATATCGACCCGGTGATCAATCCCATGACAAGGGTTGCCAAGGCCAGAATCGAGATCGGGAACACCGGTTTAAGGTTAAAGCCGGAAATGTTCGCTTCCGGAACCGTAAAAGCAAAACAGCCCATTGCATCAGAAGCGATAACCATTCCTAAGTCGGCAGTGATGTGGACCGGGGAACGTTCTGTGGTATACATCAAGAATACCACATCCAATGGGGTGAATTTTGTGTTGCGCGATGTCACCTTGGGACCATCGTTGGGAAATGGTTTCATTGTCAAGGAGGGGCTGCAAGAAGGGGATGAGATCGCGGTAAACGGGACCTTTAGTATCGACGCGGCGGCCCAATTGGCCGGGAAACCGAGCATGATGAATCCTGAAGGTGGGCCCGCCATGACGGGACATAACCACGGAGGCATGAAGATGGGGGATGACAAGGGTACAGGCGGTAGCGATCATTCGGAAATGGATATGGGGGATCCCGGCTTGGAAAACAAAACAGACCATTCTGATATGAACCAGCGAATGACGGCGACAGCGACTTTTAAAAACCAATTAAAACAGGTGTTGAGCGCCTACTTGGAGTTAAAGGATGCCCTTGTCAATGATAATGGTACCAAGGCAAATGCCGCTGCAAAAAAAGTGTTGTCGGCCTTGGAACATGTGGATATGAAACAATTGACGGACAAGAAGGCGCACGGCCATTGGATGACGATATCGAAGGAAATCTCCAGTTCGGCGAATTCCATTTCAAAGATATCGGATGTCAAGGTGCAACGCAACCATTTTAAACAGCTGTCCGCCCATTTATCCAATGGTATCAAGCTTTTTGGGGTGGATCAAAAGATATACGAACAGTTTTGCCCGATGGCCGATAACAACAAAGGTGCCTATTGGTTGAGTACGACCAAAGAGATCACAAACCCCTATTTCGGAGAGGCTATGTTGACCTGCGGTGAAATCACCGATGAAATGTAATTGAACAAATGTAAATGAATGAATGATGAAAATATTGAAATCTAAAATCTTGTTTTTTGTCCTAACTGCCTTGACGACCCATGTTTTTGGGCAAGTGGGGACAAATGGTGAGGACAGAAAAGAGGAAGGTAGACCCGTTCGGGAATACAATCTTGTACTGGAACAGAACAAATTGACCCTCGGTGGGGTCACTGCCGATGCAATGACCATCAATGGGAGTATTCCGGGACCGGTCTTGGAATTCAACGAGGGTGACTTCGCCCTGATCAACGTGACCAATAAGATGGATGTGGAAACCTCCGTACACTGGCATGGATTGATCTTGCCCAATTTTTATGACGGGGTTCCCTATTTGACCACACCGCCCATAGAACCTGGCACAACTTTCCAATATCGGATTCCGATCAACCAATCAGGTACCTATTGGTACCATTCCCACACCATGCTGCAAGAGCAAAAGGGGGTGTATGGCTCGATACTGATCCATCCCAAGGAAAAGACGTTGGACTACGATAAGGATTTGGTCGTGGTGCTCTCCGATTGGACGAACGAAAAGGCCATGAACGTGCTCCGAAACCTTAAACGGGGAAACGAGTGGTACCAGGTCAAAAAAGGGACCGCGGTGCCCTTGAGCAGGGTCATCAAGGAAGGTGCACTAGGTGCACAACTCAAATTTTGGCGAGATCGTATGGAAGGAGCGGATATTGCGGATATCTACTACCCCGCATTTTTGACCAATGGGAAAACATTGGCCGAATACCCTGATTTCAAACCAGGGGAAAAAGTGCGGCTCCGGTTCGTCAATGCCTCTGCCTCCACCTATTATTGGATGGATTTCGGTGGCGGTAACCCCATGGTGGTTTCCGGGGATGGTGTCGATGTGGAGCCTGTTTCCAAAAGTCGTTTTCTTTTTGGCATTGCCGAGACCTATGATGTCATCGTGACCGTTCCTGAAGGCACTTTGGAGGTAACGGCCACGGCACAGGACGGCTCCGGGCATACCTCGTTGCATTTAGGGCAGGGAACGCTTTTTCCCGCAACGACCATCGATAGGCCCGACAAAGTGGCGATGATGAAACAAATGGCCCAAATGGACATGAAAATGGGAGCTCCGGCAATGGCCGGCAACAAGAAGAAAAATACACCCGAATATTTGATGCAAAAGTATGGGATGCAGATGGACATGAAGGATGGCAGCATGGATATGGGTATGCACAATGGGATGTCGATGGATAAGACCGAAATGAGCGGTCAAAAGGATAAACCCATTGCGAAGATGGATGATAAAAGGCCTATGAATGCGAATGAAGATCATAGGCACATGGAGATGGATAAAAAGATGGGGGATATGGCAGGAATGGAAAAGGATTCAACGTCAATGAAATCCACCGGACATAAGGACAAGATGGAAAACCCTATGGTTCAGACTATGCCAATGATGCAGAAAGACACTTCAGCTTTTGATTACGATACCCGTAAAACGTATTTCAACTATGACTTCTTAAAAGCAAAGGAAAGTACTACCTATAATGCCGATCTGCCCGTCAATGACATTCTGTTGAACCTGACGGGAAATATGCAACGGTATATCTGGAGTATGAACGGTGTGCCACTTTCAGAAACCGATAAGATCAAGATCAAAGGTGGGGAAGTAACCCGGATCACCCTCAACAACCTGACCATGATGCACCATCCGATGCACCTCCATGGGCATTATTTCAGGGTCATCAATGAGAATGGTGAAAAGTCACCCTTGAAACATACGGTCAATGTGCCGCCCATGCAGAAAGTGGTCATCGAATTTTATAATGAAGAGTACGGGGATTGGTTTTTCCACTGTCATATCCTCTACCACATGATGGGGGGCATGGCCAGGGTTTTCAGTTATGATACCCCAAGGGATCTGAGGATGAAGGATTTTCCTGTTCAAAAGTTGGTAGATGAAACTGACCATTATTATGCTTGGGGTGCTGCCAGATTGGGTTCCAATTTTAATGAACTCTTCCTTGTTTCAAGTAATATCAGGAATGAATTTGGGGTACGGGCAGAATTTGACTACGACCAAAATGCCGAGGTGGAAGTCAATTATAACAGGTATCTCAATGACTGGGTACGGGTCTATGCAGGGGTAAACACGGAAACCTCCATCCCTGATTCCTATGACCGTTTCAATACAGTGGGACTGATAGGGGTCAAGTATTTTACCCCATACCGCTTTAATATGGATGTGAGTATGGACCACCAGCTGCGTCCAAGAATAAGGTTGGATAGGGAACTATTGCTTTTTCCCAGGATTTTCCTCGAGGGGGAATATGAATTTCGGGCCGATTTTGGATGGGTCAACGATTTGGGGAATTCATCCTATGAAAGTGAGACCCAATGGCTGGTAGGGGCCTCCTATATCCTTTCACGTAATTTTTCAATCCAGGCCAATTACAACAACCGATATGGTTGGGGCGGAGGCCTGCTAGCCCGTTTTTAAATGGCAGAATACAAAAAAAATAGCCTGAGTCTGACCAATACCATTGCTTTGGGAACCGGTGTGATGATCGGTGCGGGAATTTTTGCGCTCTTGGGTCAGGTTGCCGAACTCTCCGGCCAATGGTTTCCCTTTGCTTTTTTAATCGGGGCAGTCATCTCAGGTTTCAGTTCCTACACCTATGTCAAAATGTCCAATACCTACCCCTCTGCCGGGGGCATTGGCATGTACCTCAAAAAGGTTTACGGTAAAACGGCCTGGACCGCTACCGGTGCACTGCTGATGGCCCTTTCCATGGTCATCAATGAGAGTTTGGTGGCCCGGACGTTCGGGACCTACGTATTGGAGCTTTTTGATGTGGAGTCGAAAGGATTCTGGCCCCCGATCCTTGGGGTATTGTTGTTGATCACAGCCTTTATTGTCAATGTGATGGGAAACAAAGCTATCGGGGGATCGTCCTTGGTCATGGCCATACTAAAAATCGGCGGGATAGCGGTTTTTGCCATTGGTGGCCTTTGGGCAGCTGGATTTACCTTTGATCAGGTCGTTCCTTCCCAGTCCTTGACCGAGCATTCCCTGGTGGATTATTTGGGGGCATTGGCACTGTCGATATTGGCCTATAAGGGTTTTACCACCATTACCAATAGTGGGGATGAGATCGTCGATCCCAAACGTAACGTGGGACGGGCCATTGTCATTTCTTTGGTGATATGTACCCTGGTCTATCTCATGGTGGCATTTGCGGTCTCTTCCAATCTTTCCATCCAGGAAATCATTGCGGCCAAGGACTATTCGCTGGCCGAGGCATCCAGACCCGCTTTTGGAAAATATGGGGTCTGGTTCACCGTTGGTCTGGCGATCATATCCACCGTTTCCGGGGTCGTTGCCAGCATTTTTGCCGTTTCCCGGATGACCACCATGCTCACTGAAAAGGAATTGATACCACATCGACATTTTGGGATTCCCGGGGACATACAGAAACATATGTTGGTGTATACCGTGGTGATTGCCATAGGGCTCACCATGTTGTTCGATCTGAGCCGGATCGCTGCATTGGGGGCCATCTTTTATTTGATCATGGATATCGGGATCCATTGGGGGGTCCTAAAAAATCTACGAAAGGAAATCGGTGCAAATCCCATTATCCTCATTACGGCCCTTGTGCTGGATGTACTGGTGTTGGGCGCCTTTATTTGGTCAAAGGCCGGTAGTGATCTTTTGGTGGTCATTGTTGCCCTGGTATTGATGGTGCTTATTTTTTTCGGGGAACGATTGTTTTTGGGGAAAAAGCGTACGGTCGAGGAAGAATAAGGGTAGAGTGCTTGCGTGGGAGAAATGGAAAATTAGATGAAAAAATTAAAATAGTAACAATAATGGGGGATAATACAAATATGCCGACCCCGGGCAATCAAAATCAGGAATTAATCTTAAAATCAATTACAATGAAAAGAACAACAGTTACATTAAGTACAATTGCCATTGCGCTATTGACCGTTACCGTGATTTCCTGTAAGGACGGTAAGAAGGAAACAAATGACAAGGAAGGAGCCCATATGGAGATGGGAACGGAAGAGGGCCATCACCATGAGAGCTCTGCGGGGGAAATGGACCACGGGACCATGGACCATGATATGGGTTCGTCCGATGCACAGGGCACATCTGTGATCGATAGCTACCTCCAACTGAAGGATGCCCTGGTGGCGGACAATAAGGATGAAGCGGCCAAATCGGGCCAAGCCTTGGCCAGTGCCTTGGGCAGCTTTGATATCAGCGGATACGATGAACAGCAACAGAAGGAGCTGTCCGATATCATTGAAGTGGCCAAGGAACATGGGGAGCATATCGCCAAAAGTGATATCGGTCACCAACGGGAACACTTTGAGGGACTGGGCAAGGATATGGTCGATTTTATTGCCATAACCGGGACTTCCAAAACCTTGTACCAACAATTCTGCCCCATGTACAACAACAACCAAGGAGGAACGTGGCTCAGCGCAAGTAGCGAAATCCAGAATCCATTTTTTGGAAGTAAGATGTTGACCTGTGGTAAGGTGCAAAAGGAAATCAATTAAATGAAAGTACTGAAAATCATAGTATTGGTAGTGCTGTTGGGATTTGTGGGCATCCAGTTTGTGCCCACAGATCCCAACTTGAGCGATGTGGTTCCCGATACGGACTTCATGTCGGTGAACCAGGTTGCCAAGGATATCGAACACGATTTGCGGGTATCTTGCTATGATTGCCACAGTAACAACACCCAATACCCGTGGTACAATAAGGTCCAACCCATCGCCTGGTTTTTGGAAGAACACATAAAAGAGGGAAAGGAAGAACTCAATTTCAATGAATGGGGCGACTATTCGGATCGAAGAAAAAGGAGCAAACTAAAGTCCATCGCAAGTCAGATCGAAGACGATAAGATGCCCCTATCTTCCTATACCCTGATCCATAAGGATGCAAAATTATCGGTGGAAGAGAAAGAACGGATATTGACCTTGGTAAATGATCTAATGGAAGAATTGGATAATTGAAAATGACATGGAAATTACCCTAAAACCGGGACAAACGATATTGCTATTGTTGTTGGTCATGTCCGGTTACTATGAATGAGGAAATAAAGTCCTGAAAGGGAGGGGAACACCCAAAGTTGATTGGTTGGTGAGTTAGTTAGTTAATCGTTCCCTTCCCTTGTCAGGCACTAATGGAAAAAAAGGATGAAAGATTGTTGTCGTGACAATGGACCTGTGCAGCCGAAAAAGGCCATTTTAAAAAAATGGTTGGCCCATATCCTATATGGGATCGTCATTTCGATTGTCCTGGGAGCCTTTATCATACAATATATACTAACCTAAACAATGTTAAAACAAACCAATGAAACGTATTACTTTACAGATTTTTCTAATGGCCGTATTTCTCACAGGGACAAGCTTTGGCCAAACAAACCCTAACAAGGAAAACCTAGACCAGGACAGGGCCGCTGTGCTGCGGATAATGGAAAGCTACAAGGAAGCACTGCAAAATTTGACCACGGAAGGCACCTTGGAGCTTTTTGCGAAAGATTCCGAAGTTTTTGAATCCGGGGGCGTGGAAGGCACCTATCAACATTATCTCGACCATCATATAGGTCCAGAACTTGGACATTTCAACAGTTTTAGGTTTTCGGATTATACCATTGAAGTGAAGGTGGAGCTACCCTTTGCCTTTACTACGGAAAGCTATGTCTATACCATTGGCCTAAAATCGGAAAATGGAGGTGAGGGCAAAACGATCAGCAGAAAAGGGGTTGCCACCACCATCCTTAAAAAAACGGATGGGGATTGGAAAATTGTAAAGATGCATAACTCCTCACGGAACAACGGGAAGAACTAATGGTCGGAAGAAAAACATCGATGAAGGTCAGAAAGATACATAGATATCTTGGCCTATTTATTGGGATCCAGTTCCTAATGTGGACCATCAGTGGACTATATTTTAGTTGGACGGACATTGACGAGATCCATGGAGATCAATTCATCAAGGAGCATCCGGACCAGTCAGAATTTGGGAATTTAATTGCTCCCAATGGACACGGGAACGTTAAAATCAAATCTTTGGAAATGAGAAATATAGGGGGAAGTCCCTATTATTGGATCAATGGCGGGGTTTTGATGGATGCACAAACGGGGGAGATCAAAAAGGGTATCGATGAACAACAGGCCTTAGCCGTTGCTTCACAGTATATGTTGCCCGAACTTAAGGTCAAAAGTGTTGAAAGACTCACCCAAACAGGTGGGCAGCACGAGTATCGTGGACGTCCATTACCGGCCTATGTGATCACCTATGAAACGGATGAAAACCTTAAAGCGTATGTCTCAGAGACCGATGGGTCGTTTCAACGTGTAAGGCATCGGTCCTGGAGATGGTTCGATTTTTTGTGGATGACCCATACTATGGACTATGAGGGACGGGACGATTTTAACACCATGGTTTTACGGATTTTTTCCCTGATGGGATTGATTACCGTTTTGAGCGGATTCTTGTTGTGGTATGTCAGCTCACCAACGATCAGAAAATTATGGAAAAGGCGATAGTTCAAACACATTGACATATTATTTGGCAAAGGACTCCTTAGGAGCAAATAGTTGACTATTGTGCCAGTTGAACCATTTTTGGAAAAATGAGCGAACTTAGGAGGCAAAGACGAAAGAAAAAAAGGGGGCTGGCGAAAAAGAAACGGGATAAGGCCAAGAAAAGAAAGGAAAAAAGAATGAAAATCCTTGGCATATTGGCCTTGATGCTGATCGTTATATTGGCAGTGGTCGTCATTTTTTTGAAGGCCCTGTGGAAATTCACTGCATGATATGGAAGTTGGGTCCAGTAAATCGAAAGATGTGTTGTACATCAAAAACATGGTCTGTCCGAGATGCATCATGGCCGTCAAAGGTATTTTGGACGATGAGGGCATTCCCTATATGAATGTGTCGTTGGGTGAAATAACCCTCAATGGGAAAATCACGCCTGAAAAACGGGAAGGTCTCAACGAACGACTTGAGAAAATTGGATTTACGATCATCAACGATCGTAAAGGTCAGTTGATAGAACAGATCAAAAACCTAGTGATTGAGGCGATACACTACACCGGACCCATGGAAAAGGTCAAATGGCCCGAATACCTTTCCGATGGATTGCATCTTGACTATAAGTATCTTAGTTCGCTGTTTTCCGCGGTGGAAAGCATTACCCTGGAGCAATATATCATCAACCAAAAGATTGAAAAGATTAAAGAGTTTCTTGTTTATGATGAATTGGGCTTAAAAGAAATAGCGTTTCAATTGGACTATAGCAGCGTTGCCTATTTAAGCAACCAATTTAAAAAAGTAACTGGAATGACACCTACACAATTTAAGAAAAGTGCCATTCAAAATAGAATATCGCTTGATGATATTTAACCTCTATCGTTAAGGTCGCAATACCTTCCCAAGGAACCAGCCTCCTAAACGCTATTTAAAAAACACCTTTCTTCGCAAATGGGTCAAGGTTTGTTTTTTTTCAAACAATGCCCTTATACAGAAAGTGTTACTTTTCCCATACGTGTTGGAACCAACATTGTTGATTCTAGGTGTAAAATTGTTAAAATAAAAAATGATCACAACATGAAAAGAAGATACCAAATAGAAGGAATGACTTGTGATGGCTGTAGGGGGCACGTTGAAGAAACTCTTTTCAATGTGGCCGGTGTAGCCGATGTAGCGGTCGATCTAAAAAACGCAGAAGCTACAGTGGAGTCGCAATTTGAGGTCCGCCTTGAAAAGCTACAAAAAGCATTGGAAAATAAGGGGGGTCATTATAAAATACAATCGATGAACAAAGCCAATTGAACCGATATACGATAACTGGGACAGATAAATTGTCAGGCCTACAATTGGAATGGAACAATACAATACTCGAAAGTCAAGGAATAATCACAATAACCAGATAAAATTTGCACAATGGAAGATAGTCAAAGAAAATCCAATAATTATTTAAAGTTTTTTGCGATGATTGGTACTTCAATGGTCGCCATGTTTTTTTTAATGTACACCCACTCATATCAAATCATTGATCACTTTTGGTATAGTGAGACTAGATTTTTCATGACTTTGATCATGGGGGGATCGATGATCATTATTATGCTGCTATATATGCTACAGATGTATAAAGACCGACGCAAGAACATGTCAATATTAGCCTTGGGTGTTTTGTTGATTGCAGGTGGGATATGGCTGGTCAGGAGTCAGGTTACCGTATCAGGAGTCGACTACATGGAAGGAATGATACCCCATCATTCCATTGCTATTTTGACCAGTGAACGTTCTCAAATAAAAGATGTCAGGGTACGGGAGCTTGCCAATGAAATTATCAAGGCACAACGCAGGGAGATAATGGAAATGCAGTGGTTGATAAACGACATCAAGGAAAATGGAATAGTGGAAACCGAAGCAGGAAAAGAAAAGCGGCCTATTCCTAAATTCGAGGGATCTCTTAGGGAAGAAACAAAGAATCTGGCCGAATGAGAGGCGATTATTTACTACCAATGTTCTTGTTTTGCCCCAAGTTCACTACAATGGTTTGTCCTATCGAATATATTCTAAACTGATCGGGGCAAATTCTCCAAAAAAGATTGACGTGGGCGAACCTGATTTCATAGATGTTGCCGAATTCTATAAACCACTCACCAATTATAAGTACTTGACGAGGAAAGATAAAAGTTGATTTTTCGGAAAATTCTACAACTCTTTCAGTAAATAACGTAACAGTCCATTTTAGGTCTATTCTGAAATTTGTACCATACAAATTGGAGTAGAAAATGGATGCAATCGATATTATTGAGGACACCGAAAGGAAAGCGAAGACGGTGTCAAAAAAATCTTTCCCGGTCACTGGAATGACCTGTGCTGCCTGTGCATCCAGCGTGGAATCCATGCTGGGCCATACGGAAGGGGTCTACAATGCCAGTGTCAACTTTGCCAACAGTACGGTCCTTGTGGAGTATGACAGTGCTATGGACCTAAGCGATCTTCAAAATGCGGTACGTCAAATCGGTTATGATATAATTGTGGATGCCGAGGATCCTACCGAAGTACAGGAAGAGCTTTCGAAAAAGCATTATGTATCCATAAAAAAGCGAACCCTTTGGTCCGCTATTTTGACACTTCCCATTTTCCTTCTGGGGATGTTTTTTATGGATTGGGTCCCGGGTAGGTGGATTTCATTGGTACTTGCCGTTCCTATCCTGTTCTGGTTTGGCCGAAACTTTTTCATAAATGCCTTCAAACAGGCCAGATTCGGTAAGGCCAATATGGATACCTTGGTCGCACTCAGTACGGGCATTGCCTTTTTGTTCAGTGCATTCAATACCTTTTTTCCTGAATTTTGGCTCAGTAAAGGCATGGAACCCCATGTATATTATGAGGCGGCCACAGTGATCATCACCTTTATTTCATTGGGGAAATTATTGGAAGAAAAGGCGAAATCAAATACATCCTCCGCCATAAAGAAATTGATAGGGTTGCAGCCCAAGACCTTAAAGGTGATAGCAGATGGGGAGGAAAGGGAAATCCCTATTTCTTCGGTTAAGGTAGGTCAAACGATTTTGGTTAGACCGGGAGAGAAAATCCCTGTGGATGGAACGGTGTCCAAAGGAAGTTCCTATGTTGATGAAAGTATGATCACAGGCGAACCCGTCCCTGTAGAAAAGACAAAGGATGAAAAAGTTTTTGCCGGTACCGTAAACCAAAAAGGAAGCTTTCAGTTTGTAGCTGACCGGGTGGGAGGGGAGACCCTTTTGTCCCAGATCATCAAGATGGTGCAGGAAGCACAGGGGAGCAAAGCGCCCGTACAAAAATTGGTGGACAGGATTGCCGGTATTTTTGTTCCCGTGGTAATGACGATTTCACTGGTGACATTTATCACCTGGATGTTCCTGGGAGGTGAGGACGCTTTTACCCATGCACTGTTGACCGCAGTTGCCGTATTGGTAATAGCTTGTCCCTGTGCGCTGGGTTTGGCAACCCCCACGGCCATCATGGTGGGAATCGGCAAGGGGGCCGAACACAATATCCTCATCAAAGATGCGGAAAGTTTGGAGTTGGGTTACAAAGTAAATGCCATTGTCCTGGATAAAACGGGAACCATAACAGAAGGAAAGCCAGTGGTGACCGATATGGTCTTTGCGGACCATGTGACCGATCACAGGGCCCTGGAGCAAATTTTATATGCCATGGAAGGACAGTCCGAACATCCCTTGGCTGAAGCCGTGGTCTCCTTTTTAAAAAATAGAAAGGTAAATCCGGTCGAAATTTTGAACTTCAATAGTATTACAGGAAAAGGTGTTCGCGCTGAGGCATTGGATGGAACCCAATACCTTGTGGGCAATCATAAGTTGATGGTCGAAAAAGGAATCGCCATGGATGACAACCTGGGGCACATGGTCGAAGGGTTAGAGCAGGAAGCCAAAACGGTCATATACTTTGGCGGTGGAGGCAAGGTGAAGGCGATTTTGGCCATTATGGATAGTATAAAGGAATCCTCAAAGGAAGCCATACGGGAAATGCAGGGGAATGGTATGGAAGTTTACATGATGACCGGTGATAACAAGATGACCGCCGAAGCCGTATCACAACAGGTGGGTATCAAAAGCTATGAAGCCGAAGTGCTCCCATCAGAGAAAGCTGATTTTGTGAAAAGGCTTCAAGAAAGTGGAAAGGTGGTCGCCATGGTGGGCGATGGTATCAATGATTCGCAGGCACTTGCCCAAGCAGATGTCAGTATCGCGATGGGCAAAGGGTCCGACATTGCCATGGATGTCGCGAAAATGACCTTGATCACCTCTGATTTAAATGCCATTCCCAAAGCGTTGAAGCTCTCCCATAAGACCGTTATAGGTATAAGGCAAAATCTTTTTTGGGCCTTTATATACAATATCATTGGAATTCCTATAGCTGCAGGGCTGCTGTATCCGATCAATGGATTTTTGTTAGATCCGATGATCGCTGGTGCCGCTATGGCCTTTAGCAGTGTATCGGTCGTATTGAACAGTTTGAGGCTTAAAACGATTAAACTATAGTAATTTTCTAATTTAAAATCGATGAACATGAGTACATTACAATTCAAATCAAATATTAAGTGCAGTGGGTGTGCCAATACCGTAAAACCATTTTTGGATAAGGTGGATGGCGTGACCGATTGGTCTGTTGACTTTGCCTCCCAAGACAAATTGTTGACCGTACAGACTACAAGTGCCACGGAAGAGGAAATCACTTCTGCTGTTGAATCGGCTGGATATCATTTGACCAAGAAATAAAGGAATGTCCAGAAGAATATATTAAATGGTTCGAATAGGGTTGGGGTTACCTTAATCCTATTCGGGTTGTATAAGTTTATTGGATTTTTCTACACAACTTCGGTATAGGCATGGTCATTGGTAGTATTGAAAACATCGCAAGATTCAGGTATCACTGCAATCAAAACCTCTAAACTTGATTGTGTCAATCATGTAAGGTGGACCAGTAATGGCTTGGCTGGAACACCGGTGGCAAAAATCTAAATCTTGTAATTTATACAGCTAGTTTAAAAATGACAATCAAAGTTCTTATTATATCTGCTTGTCGATAGGGCGAATAGATACTCATCTTGTTTGTGATGAGATTTTGAACTCACAAAAATTCCTTTGTCTATTTTGATTTAAAATTAAATAAAACAAGATGGTGTGGTTTGATTTTAAATATCGATATTTACGTTGTGAAAATCATTATTTCACACGAAGATGTCCTATGGGATGTCCTATTTTGGGAAAATCGACATAATATTCTGGATATTAATGGGTTAGCGCCTCTTCAAGAGGTCAGTCATCCCGACTTACCTTATTTAAGTAAAATCAAAACACTGTTAATCTTATGATTTTCAGTGTTTTGTGTTTTTAGGCATATCATCTAAAATCAATTAAAACCATCTAAAATCATATAAAGGGTGTTCTTATCGGGAGCAGAATATTACACTTTATGTTGTAATTTTAGATGACTTCTTGAAGCATTTTGCTTGTGTTTTGACTTTCGCAGTATTAACAGTTTAAAACGTTGCAACATGCAGAAAAACAATCGTTTAACAATTAATTTCTTTACTAGGAAACACAGGATTCATTCTGAGAATCTTATAGTTTACTGTAGGATTACCATCGATGGTGAACGCACCGATTTTAGCATAAATCGGGAAATAAAGGCCAATTTATGGGACAATAACCGTAAAAGGGGCAAGGGTTTTTCCAGTTATGTGATTTCCCTGAACAAGTACCTGGACCAAATTTATACAGGACTACATGAGGCCCATAGATTGATGATGGCGGAAGAAAAAGTAATCACTCCACTATCTATCAAAGCAAGATTTTTTGGGGAAGATGAGGGCGGAAAAACATTGAAACAATTGATTGCCTACCACAATGGAACCATGCACACTTCTTTACGTCCGGGAACAAGAAAGAATTACCACATCACAGAACGATGCGTGGGCCTATTTTTAAAAGAAGAATATGGGATGGAGGATATAAAACTCAAAAAATTGAACTACCGTTTTATATCGGACTTTGAACAGTACCTAAGAAAATACAGGCCATCTACGCGAACCAAATGCACCAATAACGGGGCCATGAAACATATGGAACGGCTTAAGAAAATGTCAAGGTTGGCCGTTCGGTTGGATTGGATAACAAAAGACCCTTTTGAAAACTATAAACTACGTTTTGAGAAAACCGAACGGGAATATTTGACAAAACGGGAATTGAGGTTGATTGAAGAAACCACATTCACAAAGGAAGGGGTTGAGAAATGCAAGGATGTGTTTCTTTTCTCGTGCTATACTGGCCTATCCTATATTGACCTGAAGGCATTGACACCTGACCATGTTCTTAAGGGAATAGACGGTAACGACTGGTTGTTTACAAAAAGGATAAAGACAGACGAGAAACTCAAAATCCCGTTACTTCCACAGGCAAAGGAGATCATTAATAAATATAAAGATTCACCGGAAAGAAAAGTGATGAAAGTCCTACTACCTGTTTACAGTAATCAAAAGGTCAATTATTACTTAAAAGAAATCTGCAAGGATTGTAAGATTTACAAGAAAGTGACTTTCCATACAGCCAGACACACTTTTGCAACTACGGTAACCTTGTCCAATGGAGTTCCTATTGAAACCGTCTCAAAAATGCTCGGCCACACCAAATTGTCCACTACCCAAATCTATGCAAGGGTATTGGAACATAAGATAGGGGAGGATATGCAGAATCTTATTGCAAGTATGAAGCAATGAGAAAATCAAAGATTTGAAGATGGGTTGACTATTTATCTCTAGGAACTAAATAGCTAATAGCTCGTTTAAGCAATAATTTATAAACCCATATATTCTTTAATACTATCTTTTAGAAAGATTAAATCATTTTTTAAGTACTTATAATCTTTGTCGTACAATGTTAAAAGAATGATTTTCTCATTCGAAGGTTTAGTCAATAAATATAATGATCCAACCGGTTCTCCCGTATCCTCTACATTTTCAATGAAATAATCCAAATCAGAAATCTGTTCTTTTTTAATATGGGTTTCTTCGCCTTCCTGAATAATAATAGAAGTAGGACTTATTATTTTTCTTTTGTTATTTTTTTTCAGTTTTATGTATTTGAATATTTCTGCGCCGCCTAGATACATTACCCCTATTGGGATCAATAAGAATAGTTTTTTTGTCAACTTACTACTAGGGCCTATATCTAAGAGCAAGCCTGTTGCAACTATGAAAAGTACTAATCCGACGGACAATAAAACAATGCCCAGAATTAATTTTCGATTATTGTTCAATGATTTTCCAATTTCAATTTGGTTCAAATTCTCATTGTACTGAAAATGGATATTATATCTTTTTAATTTTAGTCTAAAGGTGTCTAATTGTTTCATAAAATTATGGCTGATGGTTAGGGCATTGATCTGGTTAGGATTTAAGTCATGAATTTGGGGTTAGGTACCGATATTTATTTTTTATCCTAAACGGCTATAACATTTAAACATTGTTGTGGTCACTTGTTTTTGGATTGTTTTGCAATTGCGTCTAGCTTTAGTTTTTCAATAAATTCAAAATCATCCAGACCAATCACCCTAGCCTTTTTATCAAATGCATTGATTAATGCATAAATCGTTGCCGTTTCAAAATCCCTAGCTTTAGTATCAACGGGATGATAACACCCATCCTTAATTTCAATTGTAAGTTGAATTCTTTTTCCTTTAATAGCTGAAAGATAGTCTATGAAAAATGACAATACTTTTTCCACCACGGGTTTATGCCCAAGTTGAACCGGCAATTGTTTTTCTTTAACATTCCAAATTACCCAATTCCTACGAAAATCTTCAACAGATGGAGTTATTGAAAGTTCTATATAAGCATAATGTCCAGTGTATTTTTTAAACAGTCCCTTCCCATTAACCTCTTTGTAATCCCAATTCTCAATTTGTTTATTAATGATGTTAAGTTGGTGAGATTCCGTAATTGAATTTTGTAAGTAGTCTTTAGTCATTTTTTAGAAGAATTATCTGGTATCATTGGTCTTTTATTTAGCTATAACAGCCCATATATGCAGTGCTTAAATATTATAATTATGCGCTCGTTCTTTTAATGCCTATTGTCACAGAGAATTCTTATTGCTGGTTCGGTTTCATCCAAAACGGTTATTGATGGACATCCAAAACTAAAACCCAAAAATCCAAAAATAACAGTAGCTTTGTTTTTTAATAAATCTCCGGTCCATTGTGATTGTGGTGTTTCGCTATCATCCCCTTCAATTTTTAATTTCTTCAAATAAGTTCCTTCACTATCATAATAATATTCATTGAATATTATTGAATTTGAGCCTTTATCCACAATTACTAAATGGTAGCTAGCCGCTCTTTCTAAAGGTTTCTGCAAATAGTAATTATACTTTTCTGCCGAAAACTTGAAAGTGCTCATATCAAAATGGCTTTCTTCTAAATTCTTTTTAACAGGGAATTGACTATCATCAATTTGTTTCCATACAATTGGTCTTAATTCACCTAATTGAAATGGGTCTTCTTTACCTATGTAAACTAAATTATCTGATTCCGTTATTTTTTTGCCAAAATCAAATCCAAACTCATATGCATCTTCGAGGTTACTATAATTATCTGAGCCATAAATATTCATGCATGCAATTGTTGGTAAATCTTGAATGTCCAAACTTAAGACAGTGTCTTTTTTCATTAGATAAACAAACACTTTGTCAGATTCGGAAATTTTGAGTTGGTGTATGAGCTTCTTTCTCTGATTTTGATTTAACCTTATTGTGTCTTTCGTTAAATCTGTTTCTGAAAGTATTGATGTTTTGGTTTTATCACCATTTTCATTGTAGGTGTTTTCAAAATAGGTTTCTGATAGATTCAAAAAGGCCGTGCTTGTTCTTTCTACTTTTCCTTGATAAGTATCTTCAGAGAAGGCAGAAATAGAATATAGTTTTATGTCAGATTGAACAAGGTAATATGATAAAAGTCCATCAAAAACGTATACAGTATCCTTTTCTTTTTGAACACCAACCCATTCACCTTTGATTATTTTTTCACCCTCCTTTATTTGGTCTGTAATTTTTGAATACTCAATTATTGTCAATCGGGTGTTTAATGGAAATTTACCCAGAATTTTTCCCTGTGGTGAATCCCTGTAATTTAATCCAGACCGTGCTATTACATATTTGTAATCACGGCGTTGGGGAATTTCCGCCTTTTTTTTATTTGAAACTGAATCTATGGTGGTTTCTAAAGAGCTTTTAACGTCGAGTTGTTTTTCGGCTACATCACTTTTTTGACTTGTTGCTCTTTCTTTACAACTTAAAATCAAAAGTGTTATTGATAGAAGACTTGGTAGTATATAGAGTTTCATTTTTATATTTCACTCGTTTATTCACAATGACGCTCGCAGATAGCAAATCGTTAGTACAGATATTTTCAATAAACATTCTTACTACGATATAACTGATTTCTAGGAAATATATTACAAATTTAGAGTGGACAAATCAGAAACGTCTCAAAACAATTGAGCAATACCTAACTCTCCTTGCCTAAATCTATATGGGGGAATCACTATTGTATTTACCCCAGGTATTGAACAACATTTAAATGAATAAAATTGATTATATTTAAAAGGCTTCTTAGAAGTCCATCGTACGGCATTGATTATTTGATTTGACTTTCCAAAAGTCCGTACAAACCAAAGAATATTTATGTGGCAGCTGATTTTCAATCATGCTGTATTTATTCGGTCCCGCTTGCGGGACGAAGGAATAGCAAGAGGATAGCGCGCTAAAGCGACGCTATTGATTCATTTTCCTTCGGAAAAGCTCTGTTTATAAGGGTTTTTGGAAATTTTTGATTTTAGGAACTGCAAAATTTATTGTTACAATAATGCTGGGGTTTCCTGTAATCACTGAAAAGAATTGTAACAATTGTACCCCTTAAAACTTGAAATATGGATGATTTTAGAGCAGTTAGGATAAAGAAAAGGACTTTATCCAGATTTAAGGTTTTTTCCAAAAAAGTGGGTAAGAGTTATTCCCATACCTTGGATATGGTCATGGACTTTTTTGAGTGGCATGGGTTTTTGCCGTCAGAAAGATTTGAGAAGAGCATTGGCCAAGAAATTATCAAGAACAGAAAACGGACGGATGCTGTCATTGCCATTATCAGGGATATTGAAAAGAACCAGACACTTCCTACCATTGGTATGATGCAGGCCTTGTTCAATCAAGAATTGGACAGTGATGAGGAAGAGGATGATTTTCTTGAGGACATGATTGAGAAGAATCCACCAAAGCCATATCCAAAGTTCGAGGGGGAAGTAATGGTCCCCAGGATCAAGTATGAACATTTGGAGGAAAAGGCAGCATCACTCCAAACAGATTTAAAGGATATCCTTGAAAAGGTCAAAGTGGTCAAGGGTAGTTTTGGGAAGAGTTATCTGAAGCTTGAAATAACGGAAGGAAGGTTGGAACGATATAAACTTGAAGCCAATAGGCCTTTGGATTCGCTTTATTGATAAGAAGTAAGTGCCCGATATTTCGGACCAAACAGTAATGATCTTGGCCCCAACGGAAGGGAGCATATTGGAGGCCAACACCGTCAACTTCAATTGGGAACCTGTGGGCGAAGCCACGGGGTACCAGATACAGGTAGCCACGCCTAATTTTGGGAATGCGACCCAATTGGTATTGGACAGCGTTGTGGAAGTGGATACGTTGGGCTATGTGACTACCCGACTAGGACAAAGCCTTTTCAACGGCAACTATGAGTGGCGAATCAAAGCCTTCAACAGTGATTACGAAACACCTTATACCGCGAGTGCGTTTCAAGTGAACGGGGACGAGGACCAGGATTTGCCCCCACCCAACAACCTGCAATTGGTGTCGCCGACCAATGAGAGCAGTGCAAGCAATACGTTTAATGTGACAGTGTCCAATTGAGCAAAAATGTAAGAACATATGTGCTTTTGGGCCTGGTGCTGATCATATGGGGGCTAATCGGATACAAGGTGGTCAAGGCCCTGTCGCCGGAAGATGAAGCTATGCCAGAATTAAAACCAGTTGTTTTTTCACCCAAACCCACGACCAAGAAAGATACTTTTAGTTTAATGGCCAATTATAGGGATCCCTTTTTGGGAACGCTGCCCAAAACGGAAAGTAAACCTATCAAAAAACAAGTTGCAAAGCAACCGGTTCAAAAGCGCAACATTGTGTATTCGGGATTGGTCTCACAATCAAATTCAGGGAACAGCATGTTCTTCGTGTCCATTGATGGACAACAGCACATCATGTCCCAAAAGGAGGAAGTGGATGGCGTAAAATTACTGTCGGGCAACGGGGAAAATATCAAGGTCCGTTATAATGGCATCACCGAAACCATATCCCGTGCCCAATGACCAAATTGAAAAAAATAAAGGCCGGGGCACTACAGTTTGTCCTCTTTATCGGTGCCATCATCGCCGTACTGTTAATGGCCTTTGTGATGGTCAGCCACAGCCATACACTTTTTAACAAGAAGACGGACATCACCATAGCAATGATCCAGGCCACTGATAGGGGCATGGGCGCATCTTTTGACCAACCCCTCGAAGTGGGAATGACATGGGAGCTTCCTGAACGAGACCCATTGGGAATCGAAACCAGTGTCCAAAAAGACTATTGGGGGCTTTTGGAAAAAAGGGAGGTGATTTCAAAAAAAGGGAAATTGAAGTTTACCAAGATCGGGCTGGTGGGCCTCCGAGATGAAAACCGATATGCCCTTTACCTTGAGGACAACAACCGCCCCATGGTCATTGCAGGGGTTGCCAGGATTTCAGGAGATGCCTTTTTGCCGGAACGCGGCATAAAAATGGGAAACATACAGGGTTTCGGATATACAAAGCCACAATTGGTGTACGGTAGGCGACAACAAAGCAGTTCTCGTTTACCCGAATTGTACCAAGAAGTGGCCCGGCAACTGGGTCAATTGACTGGTTTGCCCAAGGGCAATAACATTAGCTTCAAGAAAGGAGAAATCATTAAAAATAGTTTTCAGGAAGAAACCCAGATCATACGAGGTGCTGTTATCGAATTGGAGAACATATCATTAGTGGGGAACATTTTGGTATGGGCATCCGAAGAGATTATCGTACAGCCCACGGCCAATTTGAGGGATGTAGTATTGATTGCGCCGCAAATCAACATTGTTGATGGAACCATGGGCAATTTTCAGGCCCTGGCAAGCAAACAGATAACCATGGGCCGTAACGGTAACCTAAGTTATCCTTCCGTCTTGGCGGTGGGGAAGAAGGGAAAATTTGAAAAGAACGCCAACAAACAACAGGAACCGTCATTGATCATGGAACCGGGTGCCAGTCTATCTGGGATGCTACTTTATTGGGAGGAAAACGATTTGGAAGGCTACGGTGCAAATATCCAGATCCAGGAAAATGCAAATGTCAATGGAGAGGTGTATTGCCAGGGCAGTCTGGAGCTTAAGGGAAATGTATACGGAAGTGTGACTACCCAATCGTTCATCACCCTGGAAAAGGGGAATGTCTATCAAAACCATTTGTTCGGAGGGAAGATAGAGGCGAACCTGTTACCCCTGGCCTATGGTGGACTGGTATTTAAGGATAAACCTGCAAACCAAGTGATGAAATGGTTGTACTGAAAAAGATAAAGGCATCCACCTTGATGGAGACCTTAGTGGCCACAGTATTGATTGTGATCGTTTTTATGATGGCCAGTATGACGTTGAACGCATTGTTTGCCAATACGATGACCGGCAATACAAGTGAAGTGAGACAAGAATTGTTGTTTTTACAATACCAATATGAAAATGGACAATTGGAGCTTCCCTATTTTGATGAGTTGGGGGAGTGGGAGATCAAAGTGGAGGAACAGGAATGGAAATCCAATGGGAAGGTCAACTTTTCGGCGGAACACCTTTCAACAAAAAAGGAAGTCACTTTCAGTTTGGTAAAATGAACAGGATGAACCAAAAAATAAAGGCCTTCACGTTGAACGAAATGCTCGTGGTCCTGTTGATCACCAGCTTGGTGGTAGGCATGGCATATAGTGTACTTCGGTTGGTGCAGATACAAATGCAGGGCATCTCGGGCAATTATGAGCGGAACACGGAACTGAACTTGTTGCACCAAAGTCTATGGATCGATTTCAACCAAAGTGATAGGATTTGGTTCGATCCTTCCAAAAATGAACTGCAGATGGCCAATGAGTTGAAGGAGACAAGTTATATTTTTCAAGAAGATGAAGTAATTAAAGGCAGGGATACCTTCGCCATTAAGATAACATCCTTGGACAGGTACTTTAATGGCAAGAAAGCCATGATCGGGGAAATCGATGCCCTCGATCTTTTTACTTCTAAAGACCAAGGGTCCCAGCGAATATTCGTATTTAAAAGGAACGCATCGACCAGTCATATGAACCAATAGGATGGGATTCAAGTTAGAATATACCTTGGAAAAAAAGCCAACCGATTCTTCCGCTGGAAAGGGTTTGGATAATCTATTGAAAAGAGAGATTACCTTTTTAGGCTCTTTTTTTAACAACAAGCAAAAGGAAGAATTCTATGGAGAACTGGCTATTTTGTTAAAGGCGAGTGTCCAGCTCCGTGAGGCCCTAAATCTGTTGAAGGAAAACCAAAAGAAAGAAAAATTCCAGGAATTTTACGGGCAAATGGTCATGGAACTTGACAAGGGGTCAAGTTTTTCAGAGCTTCTGAAATCAAGAAAGGAATTTACGGAGTATGAGTTTTACTCGGTACAAATTGGGGAGGAGAGTGGCAACCTACCTACCATATTTTTCGAGTTGGCCTCTTTCTTCAAACAAAAGAACGAGCAACGCAGAAATTTGGTCAACGCTTTGACATATCCCATGATTATTTTGAGCACCGCGGTATTGGTGGTTGTTTTCATGCTCCGCATGGTGGTTCCCATGTTCGAGGATATTTTCAAACAAAACGGCGTGGAGTTACCTACCATTACCCTTTGGATAATCGCGGCTTCAAATTTTATCAAAAGTTATGGTCTGCTTGTACTTTTGGTATTGGCCACACTTGTATTACTTAGGAAACCCTTATTGAAGAGGGAAGATATAAAACGAAGGAAGGATTATTTGCTGTTGAGGGTTCCCTATGTGGGCAATTTTGTACGCTCAGTTTATTTGACACAGTTCACCCAAGCCGTGGCACTGTTGACCTCTTCAAAAGTTCCTATGTTGAACAGTGTACAGATGGTCAAAAGAATGATAGATTTTGTTCCATTGCAGGATGCATTAAGTACCATGGAAGCAAAGATCATGAAAGGGGTTGCCCTCCATGACAGTCTGAAAGGGAACAAGGTTTTTGACAATAAACTGGTCTCTCTGGTCAAGGTTGCCGAGGAGACCAACCAAACAGAGTACATCTTTGATAAACTTCACCAACAGTACGCGACGGAAGTGCAGCAAAAATCGAAAATGCTGTCCACGATAATGGAACCCTTGATTATTGTGGTCATTGGTTTCTTTGTAGGAGTTATTTTGGTATCCATGTACTTACCAATGTTCAGGTTGAGTACGGTTTTGGGGGGTGAATGAATGCAATCTCTTTTAAAATCCAATCACTTTTATTCCGAAATGAAAAGGATATGTTCTTATTCTCATTTTTATCCAAAATGTGCATAAGGTGTACAAGTCCTGTAGTTTCAGTGCTTGTTTCTGATTTGCAATAACACTCAGTCATACACATGGTTCGGTCACCCTGACCAAAAAAAGCCAAGCATATTGCTTGGCTTTTTATTGTGTCTTATCCGTAAAAGTGATTAAAGAATATAGCTTTAAAAAAAGCGTGATTTACCATTCATACAAACCTTTATCTAATAATTTTAGTTTAAATAGATGCCAAACTCATAATTAGGATATTTAAGGGTTTTAGATGAATACCTTGGAAGTACATTTTTAAAGTACAGCGCCTTTGAATTTTATATAAAAAAGGCATTTTCTTCATCAAATCTGTGTTTTATGGACAATTTTATTGTCATACATGGCGTCCAATCCCATCTGCACGCATAGTGCGGCCATGGCCCCTGTTTTTGCGTTGGATATGGGCAGTGTGTTGTTCAAAATATTGTCCCTAAAATCAATCAAGGCTTGTTTGCTAGGGTCCTCATGATCAAAATTTACGGGGATACCCCTTCCCTGGTCCCAGTTTAAGGTGGCCCCGGAAACTCCGTCTACCTCCCCAACTTCTTTTTCAAAACTCCCTTCGGGATAGTACCAAGCTTTGACGTAATCCAAAATGTAGGCTCCTTTATCACCCATCACCTTCACCTTGTAATCGCCCATAGCGTTACTTGTCAAACAAGTGAAGGAAGCCCTCACGCCTTCTGGATAACTATAAATTAGATGGATATTATCAAAGGTTTCCCTACCATCCTTCCAATAATCGATTCCTCCCACGCCCATGACCTTTTCGGGCATGGAGCCCAACACCCAATTGGCAAAATCCAATTGGTGGGAACAAAGTTCGGCCAAAAGTCCCCCTGAAAATTCGCGGTACATCCTCCAATTGATCATGCGTTCCCATTTGGGATCGGGAACGGGCCGTCGCCAGTTGTTGTTTCGGTTCCATTGGCATTCAAAAGCGGTAATTTTGCCAATCTTCCCTTTTTTGATTTCATCCACAATATGGGTGTATAATCGAGAACTATGATATTGGTGACCCGCTTGAAAAATGGTACTTGAGTTTTCCGCAGCATCTACCAACAATTTTATGCCATCATATCCCTTTGCCATGGTTTTTTCGCCATACACATGCTTTCCCGCTTTTAAGGCATCGGTCACAATTTGGGAGTGCGTGCTGAACGGGGTTGCCACTAATACGGCATCCACGCTTTTGTCTTCCAAAAGTTTCCGATAATCCTCGTAGCCTTTGGCTTTGCCTTCCACTTTGGATAGACCCGAACTGAGCCTAAAAGGAATGATATCACTACAGGCCACAACCCTCATATTAGGGATTTGGTTGATAAAGGGAATGAGGCCACCACCACGGTCCCCGGTTCCGATAACTCCAACATTGATGGTTTCATTGGCACTTGGGGTTCCATATCCCAAAACAGTTGGTGCATATAATGCCGCCGAGCTGGCCAAACCACCTTTTACTATAAAATCACGTCGTTTCATTTTTGCTTAAAGTTTAGGTTCCCATCCATTTTCATACTCCCGCTTCCAACCTTGCATGGCCTTTTCACTGTTCAACACCTTGCCGGTTTTTGTGTCAATCTCGATGGTACGCCCAGCATCATAGGCTAAATTTCCTAGATGGCAGAGCATCGTAGAAACGCTGGCATCCCTGATATCGGAATTTAGAGAGGTATCCTTTCTGATGGCATTGAAGAAATTGCCCACATGGTCCACGTCCAATCCGCCAATCCCTTGGGTATTCAGGGTGGCACTGATGTTTGCCTCGTCTTCCTGTTTGAGCAGGTTTCCACCCAAATCATATAACTTATAAAAGTTCCTGCTTAATTCCATCACACCTTTACTACCATAAATGGTAATACCACGGCCAGGTCGCTCTGGTTTCATGATACCACGGCTGTGGGATGTCCATGTGATGAATTTATCCCCAGGGAAAGTATAGGTTACCTGTTGATTATCGGGAAACTCCCAGTCATCATCAAAAGTGTACTTTCCGCCAAATGCCGTCACCGTTTCCGGAAGGTCCACACCCAAGGCCCAACGGCAAATATCAATTTCATGGGTACCGTTGTTGTGAATCTCTCCTGTACCCCAATTTCGGAACCAATGCCAATTATAGGGATGGACATTGTCTCGATAACTTTCTCTTGGGGCCGGACCTTGCCACAGGTCCCAATCCAAGGTATGAGGTACATCGATTATCTTTCCATGTCCGATGGACTCCCGATTATTGGAATAATAAGCCTCGCCTTTGAATACATTTCCAATCACTCCTTTTTTGATGTCCTCCACAGCCATCATGGAAGTTTTGGCCGATCGCTGCTGGTTTCCCATCTGTACCTTTTTTCCATACTTGTTCCGGGCCGCCACCAATAAGTCATTTTCATGGGGATCGTGGCTACAGGGTTTCTCCACATACACATGTTTTCCCGCCTGTAAGCCCATAATGGCCATAGGTGCATGCCAGTGATCGGGTGTGGCAATGAAAATGGCATCCACGTCCTTATCTTCCAAAACCTTGCGGAAATCCTTTTCTACCTTCGGAACATACCCGATATGTTCTTGACACCAGGCATTGTGTTCTTCCAAAATAGTATCGTCCACATCGCAGCTGTACAAAATCTTTGCATTGGTATCTTGATGGATGGCCAATACATGGGCCTTGGCTCGGCTCCTGACACCGATTACCGCACAATTGATTTGATCGTTGGCTCCCAAAATCCGGGCATTGGCCCAAGATGGAAGTACCATGCTGCCCAAGGTAACGGCAGCAGTCCCGGTAGTTGTTTTTTTGATGAAATCGCGTCTTGTGGTCATGGTGTTACTCTTTTGCAGTGGTTTTTATCTTGATGTTCCTAAAACTTACCCTATCTCCATGGTCTTGCAACAAAATGGGACCTGTGGGTGCCTCTCCAAAGTTGGGCCATACCACATACTTGCTTTCAGAAACGAGTTTTTTGAATTCGTCACTTCCCCGTTCGTATTCCAAGACTTTCATACCGTTGAGCCAATGTTCCACATGACTTCCTTTGGAAACAATATGAGCCGTATTCCACTCCCCAATCGGGTTGGCAGGTTTATTGGGGTCTGCTTTGATAAGATCGTAAAGAGATGCTAAGGTCCTGCTCCCTTCATGGTTGCCCAATTTGGCATCGGGATGCACGGCATCATCCAACAGTTGGTATTCCAGACCAATGGATGATCCCGGACCTTTGTTCAAATCCGTGTTCACATAATATTTGATCCCGCTGTTGGCGCCTTTGGTCAGTTTAAAATCGACCATCAGTTCAAAATCACCATATTGTTCAGTGGTCACAATGTCACCACCTGCAGCGGATTCTTCGCCCCCTGTGGATAAAACGGTCAAAACCCCATCTTCTATCTCCCAGCCCTTATCCGGAAAATCATCCAATCGGGCTCCACGCCAACCGTTTGTGGTCTTACCATCCCACAACAATTTCCAACCATTTTTGGCCTCATCCACATTGATATGGTTTTTGGTCACCACAGGTTGCAAGGTCATGGGTTTGGTATATTTTGACAAGCTATCCGTCAAAATTTTGATATTGCGCCAAGCAATCTCCGTTCCTTCCTTTTGATCTTTTCCAATGCTGTGTACCTGTAGTGCAATAAACCCACTAGGTGTTTTATCGTCAACCAAATGGGCCGCAGGAACACCATTGATCCATGTTTTGATGGTATCACCGATCGCTTCGATGCGATAATGGTTCCAATCGTTTTGTTTGAAGGCTTTTTGGGCTTCTGGATTGTCGTCCAAGGTCACGAGCCAACCTCTTCTTCCTTCATCATAAATGCCCGCACTCCATGCCCTATCCGAAGGATCGATTTCAATCTGGTACCCATGCACCCTACCATTTTGATAGTAGGGGAAACTATTGCTCCGAATCTGGATTCCTGAATTCATAGTGGAATCCACTTTGTAATCCAGCTCCATGATGAAATCATCATACATCTTATCCGTGGTCAAAAACGAATTGGGGGTATCATGGACCGTGGAGCCTACAATGGCATCATCTTTAACCGTATAATTGGCTTCGCCACCCTTTTGGTTCCAGCCATTTAGGGTTCCATCGAATAAATCCACCCATGGGGTGTCATCCTTGGGAGCTTCTGTACAGGCCCAACACAGTAGAAGTGCCAGCGCCCCGTATTTTAGTTTGTTCATTTTATGTGTCATACTTAACAGTTTATTTTACAATTCGATTATAGTCCAAACAAGCCTGGTAACCAAAGGGCCAATTCGGGTATGTAGGTGATAAGGAACAAGGCCAAGATCATCGCCCCAAAAAGGGGCAATAAGGGTCTTATCACTTTTTCTATGGATGTCTTTGCAATACCCACCCCTACAAAGAGTACCGAACCGACCGGTGGGGTGCACAAGCCGATACAAAGGTTCAAGATCATGATGATGCCAAAATGGACTGGATCTATTCCCAATTTGGTCACGATGGGCAAAAATATCGGGGTGAAGATGAGCACTGCCGGAGTGATGTCCATAAAGATTCCAACAAACAATAATATCAGGTTAATGATGAGCAATAGGGCAATCTTGTTATCGGTAATGGACAAAAGTCCAGAACTGATATCCTGCGGGATATGTTCAAAGGAAAGGGCCCAAGACATGCTCATGGAAGCTGCAATCAACAACATGACCACTGCGGTAGTGGATGAGGCATTCAAAAAGATCTGGGGTAATTTTTTAAAGGTAATCTGCTTATAAGCAAAACCCAGTAAAAGACTATAAAGCACGGCTATGGCAGATGCTTCGGTAGCCGTAAAAATCCCTGCTACGATACCCCCGATGACCAAAACCAATAAAAATAGGCTCGGGACCGCATCAATGAACGTTTTAAAAACTTGTCCCATTGAAGTTCGCTCCCCAGTGCCATATCCCTTTTTCTTGGCCCAAAAAACCGTGACCACCATCAACAACAAACCCGTGAGTAGACCTGGAATGTACCCTGCCAAAAAAAGTGCCGCTATGGATGCACCACCACTGGCCAATGAATACACAATCAAAATATTGCTGGGAGGAATGACCAATCCTGTGGTGGCAGAGGTAATGTTCACCGCGGCTGCGAATTCCCGGTCATACCCTTCCTTTTCCATCTCTGGCCCAAGAATACTCCCCATAGCTGATGCCGAGGCCATGGCCGACCCTGCAATGGCCCCCATAAACATGGCCGAAATGATATTGATCAAGGCCAATCCTCCGGGTAAAGCCCCTACCAAAGATTTGGCAAAAGCGATGAGTCGATGGGCAATGCCCCCTTGGTTCATCAATTCTCCCGATAATATAAAAAAAGGAATGGCCAAAAGTGCAAAACTATCCAACCCCGTAGCCATACGTTGGGAAATCGTCGCCAATGCGGGCAACGAAGGAACGCTTACCAATAAGGTCAACATAGAGGATATAGCAATGCTCCACGCCACGGGAGTACCGATTGCCAAAAGGCCCACAAAACTGATGATCAATACAAGTAAGGGGATATATTCCATAGGGTTCAATCCGATAGTATGTCAAAAAATTTATAATAAACCACGATTAGCCCGCTTAACGGGATTACGATATACACGTATGCCAAAGGCAAGCCCAATGCAGGGGAAAGCTGCTTTAGTTCATAAGTGGTAAAGACCAACCATCCACCGCCGGTTACCATTGCGGCCAAGCAAAACAGTATAATAAAGCTGGACACACCTCTTTTCATCCATCTTTGGTTTTTTACACTGGCCCGTTTGGACAGCACATCAATGGCCACATGACCTTTTTTCCCCGAAACATAGGCAGCTCCCAATAGGCCCAGCCAAATCATCAAGAAACGGGCAAGTTCATCGGTAAAAGCACTTGGTTCCCCCAGAACATATCTGCTGAACACCTGCCAAAGCACGTTCAGCACCATTAGGCCCATTAGCAACACCAGGAGATGCGCCAAAATACTGTCCAATATTTTTTTGAAGCCCATCAATTTGCCATGGATTTGATCTGTTGTATCATGTTGTTCAATTCTTCATCCGATTCATAGGCCTTGTACATTTCCTTCGTCAGTTGGATGAAAGGTTCCTTATTTGGATGTGAAATTTTTACCCCTGCCTTTTGCACTGCTTGCAACGCTTCGGCTTCCGATTCGGCCCATAATTTGCGCTGATGCTCCAAGGACCTTTTTACCGCTTCATTTACCCATTTTTGCTCCTGTTCAGAAAGTTGGTTCCAAAATTGGGTTCCAACGATCAGGACGTCCGGGGAAAAAGTGTGTTCATCCAATGCGTAGTAAGGACAAACCTCATAATGTTTGGAAAGGTAAAAGCTGGGGGGATTGTTCTCCGCTCCATCCACCACACCCTGTTGTAAGGATGTATAAAGCTCTCCCCAGGAAATGGGGGTGGGGGAGCCCCCAAGGCTTTTGACCATATCCATGGCCGTGACACTTTCCATTACCCTGATCTTGAGTCCCTTCAAGTCATCTGGGGAGTTTACAGGCTCATGTTCCGTGTAAAAACTTCGGAAACCGGCATCATAATAGCCCAAGCCCTTCAATCTAAATTGTTGTGCATTGTCCAGCAAAGCTTGTCCGATGGGGCCATCCAATACCTCAAAGGCATGCTTCCGGCTTTCAAAAAGATATGGAAGTCCCAAAATTCTGGTTTTTGGCGCAAAATTTTCCAAAGTGGCAACCGATACTTTGGTCATGTCGAGGCTACCCAATTGAATCAATTCCAAAATTTCACGTTCGGTGCCTAATTGTTGGTTGGGATAAATCTCTATTTTGAGTTTACCTCCAGAAATATTTTCAAGATCTTCCCCCATTTTTACCATGGCCCTATGCACGGAATGGTTCACATCCAAACCATGGGCCAACCGGATGGTTTTTATACTACCAACCTCCTGGCAGCTAATGGCCAAGAGTATGGAGCCCCATAAAAAGATGGTCAGGATTTGCTTCATTGCTTCCTTTCTCTAATGGTTTCTATCAATTTCAAGGTATCCGTTACTTTTTTCTTTAAAATAATCTTTCTTCTCCAAACGTTACCACTTTTTTCATTCTGTTACTTCTCCTATCAGTTATATCCTAAATTGAAATAGGTCTTGGCATTTTGATAACAAATGTCCTGCACCAAGCCACCTATATGGGCTATGTCATTAGGTACCAGGCCTTTTTTGATATCATTCCCCAATATATTGCACAACAATCTTCTGAAATATTCGTGTCTGGGAAAGGACAGAAAACTTCTAGAGTCGGTAAGCATGCCCACAAAGCAACTTAGCAATCCCATATTGGACAAGGCATTAAGTTGCCTTTCCATACCGTCCAACTGGTCCATATACCACCAACCCGAGCCAAATTGCACCTTCCCTTTTATATTGCCTCCATTGAAATTGCCCGCCATGGTAGCAAACACTTCATTGTGGGCAGGGTTTATGTTATAAAGGATGGTTTTACCAAGCTGGTCGCTGCTCTCCAGGGTATCTAAAAATTTGGCAAGGTTTATAGCCTGCGGAAAATCACCCATGGAGTCAAACCCTGCATCGGGGCCTAGTTGGGCCAGCATTTTTTTGTTCGTGTTGCGGAGTGCCCCTAAATGGAATTGCTGTACCCATCCCAGTTTATGGTATTCACGGCAAAGGTGCACCAAAGTCTCAAACTTAAAGTATTGTATTTCATCTACTTTCAATGGATGGCCATCCATCACCTTTTTAAATATCTTTTCTATATTAAAGGTATTCATCTCAAAATGGTACAACTGTTCCAACCCATGGTCAGAAAGGCGGCAGCCATTTTCATGGAAATATGCCACCCTATTTTTAATGGCCATAATCAAATCCTGATAGGACTTTATTAGAACTCCCGATATCTCTCCCAAACTTTCCAGATAGGATCTGTAGGCGGTATTGTTTTCAACGGCATAAATTTTATCCGGTCTGAATGTAGGCAGCATTCTCGGTAAGGTACCTTCATTTGCCACTTTTTCGTGATGCTCCAACTTTTCAATGGGATCATCGGTAGTACAGATTACTTCTACGTTGAACTGTTGCAAAAGCCCAACTGCACTATGACTTTTCTCTTGTAACTGCTTTTTTGTTTCCTGAAAAACATGTTCTGCATTTTTTTCCGTAAGTAAGGCTTCAATTCCGAAGTAGCGTAGTAACTCCAAGTGTGTCCAGTGATACAAAGGGTTTCTAAGCGTGTAGGGAACCGTCTCTGCCCATTTTTGGAACTTTTCTTGATCCGAAGCATTACCGGTGATGTAGCATTCATCAATCCCCAAAGCCCTCATCGCCCTCCATTTGTAATGGTCACCTGACAACCAAGCTTCTGTGAGATTTTTGAACTGGTGATGGTTTGCAACATATTCGGGCGGCAAGTGGTTGTGGTAATCGATAATGGGCATTTCCTTTGCATAGTTGTGGTATAATTCCTCCGCTTGTGGTGTCTCCAGTAAAAAATTTTCTTTTATAAATGTCATGACAGCAAGGATTTTTCAATACCATACATCAATCCCCTTAATTCTGCAAGGCCCCGTAAGCGTCCTATCGCGGAATACCCAGGATTCGTTTTTTTATGTAAATCGTCCAGCATTTGGTGTCCATGGTCAGGGCGCATGGGCATACGTTGATTCATTTTGTTCCCTTCCCTACGTTTCTTTTGCTCTTCAAGCAAAGCATACATTACGCCATACATGTCCACATCCCCATCGAGGTGGTCTGCTTCGTGGAAATTTCCATTTTTATCCCTTCTTGTGCTTCTCAAGTGAACAAAGTTGATTCTATTTGCTAGTCGTTTGGCCATACCCACTAGGTCATTATCGGCACGAACCCCGTAGGATCCCGTACAAAAACATAGCCCATTGTTTGGGCTATCAAAAGCCGATAACAATTCCATGGCATCATGTTCTGTACTGACGACCCTGGGAAGTCCAAGTATGGAGAAAGGGGGGTCGTCTGGGTGAATAGCCATAAAAACCCCGGCTTCCTCTGCAACTGGAACAACTGCTTTAGTGAACTCGTAAAGATTTTGACTCAAATCATTGGCTGTTAATCCTTTATAAGAATCCAGGGCATTCTGGAACTTCTTAAGCGTATATCCTTCTTCCGATCCTGGTAAACCGGCTATGATATTTTTGGCAAGTTTGTTACGATGCCCGGTTGTCATTCCAGCATAAACAAGTTTAGCTTGGGCCAATTCATCGGAATTATAGAGTTCCGCGGCATCGGGACGTTTTAGAATAAAAAGTTCGAATGCTGCAAATTCAGCAGCATCAAAACGTAAGGCCAAAGACCCATCCTCCATTTTATAGGACAAATCTGTACGTGTCCAATCCAATACGGGCATAAAGTTGTAGCATACCGTATCTATACCACATTCACCTAGATTTCGGATGCTTGTCCTATAGTTTGTTACAAATTTTATGTAATCACCAGACCTTTTTTTTATGTCTTCGTGCACGGGTATGCTCTCAACTACCGACCAAGTCAACCCAGATTTTTCAATCTGTTGTTTTCTTTTCAAGATTTCAGCTTTGGACCACACTTCACCATTTGGTACATGGTGAAGCGCAGTGACCACACCTGTTGCCCCTGCTTGCTTAATGTCGGAAAGGGAAACCGGATCATTAGGGCCGTACCATCGCCATGTTTGCTCTAAACTCATAAAAACTGAAGTTTTAAACCTCACTACTATGATATGCTTCTATTCCATGGAGAACATAAAATCCCCCATTATGATTCCACACCATGTCTCTACCACAGATAACAACCACAACGTTGCCTTTCAATTCTTTATATTTGGAACTTTCCATTTAAAGGATTTCGAAAAAAGGAGTCGTATGGTTGAAAAATATGTTCTGTGTACTTTTTACATAGTTTCAAATATATTAATTTTTCCCATGCTTTTGGAGAAAAAATCAAAATATCACTTAAAAAAATGACAAAACAGGAAAAACTCCAGGATATTCAAGTAAAACCTGATTCGTTTGAATGTTCGGTCACCGCCGACATTACCGTGTTCGGATATGTTGACGGCAAGCTTAAAATTCTTTTGATTAAAAGGTCGTTTGGGCACTTTAAGAACCAATGGCATGTTCCTGGGGGGGTTATGGAAGCAGATGAAACCATTGAGGACTGTGCGGCAAAGGTCCTCTTCTCGCTCACAGGGTTCAGGGACATACATTTTGAACAGGTGAAGACCTATACAGAATTGGACAGGCATCCTTTGAAAAGGGTCATAACAGTATGTTTTTATGCTTTGGTAAGACCTGAAAACCATCCCTTGACATTGAGGGACAATGTTACGAGCATAGATTGGTTCGATATGGACAAAATACCCGAAAAACTTGGATACGACCATGAAAAGCTGATCAATGAAGCTTACTTGTTTGTGCAGAATAATTTAAGACATAAGCTTATCGTTGGTGAACTTTTGCCAAAAGAGTTCACCTTGCAAGAACTGCAGAACTTATACGAGGATATCTTGGATGTTGAGTTGGATAGAAGGAATTTCAGAAAGCGGATATTCCAAATGGATGTTTTGGAGAACACGGGGGAAAAGAAGCAAGGTGTGAAGGGCGGTCCGTACTTGTATAGATTAAAACAATCGAAAGCTATACGGTAATTGTTTTTTACATTGGTTTCTGTGTATGGTTAATTGGTATGTAACCTCTGGTTTGGACCTCATTATATTCATGGCCCCAAATCCTGCACATTCATTATAGGTTTTGCCCCAGGATCTACCGTCTTGAAGACTGTTGAGAGCTCGGTTAATCAGTTTTTATTTTAGTGTAAATATTGATCGTTAGAAGTTTGTATTGTTTCTTCCGATCATCCTGACTTAACCTTTTTAAGTAAAATCAAAACACTGATAATCATTTGATTTTAAGTGTTTTAGTGTTTGTTCGAATGCAAAAGGAAATTGAAATGCTTTTACAGAGCGAATGGTCAATATTTCCATGAGCACATGCACAATCCCAAAAAGGAATTTCATCACTACAGATACCATGGCCATCATTGCCCTGCTAAGCATTGGTACTGCTTCTCATTACACATTACATATATTTTTTGAAACTATTGATTACATTTAATGAAGTTAATTACTACAAATAGAAGTTAATTACTACATTTAAAGAGTGCTAAATTAATATGTGTTATGGGGGATACTTTGTTTAACTTGATAGTGAATTTTCTTAAAGATAATAATCACAATGTTAATTTTAATGAGCTAAAGTTACAACTACTAAGCCATCCTTCATATCCCAGCCTTCATTCCATAACCGGTGTATTGGATCATTTCAACATAGAAAATTTAGCGTTACAAGTACCGGTAGATCTAGGGACTTTGGAACAATTGCCAGAAAGCTTTATTAGTACCACATCTGGTAGTAGTCAATATATTTTGGTGTCCAATAGCCCAAATAAAGTTGAATTAAGACATGGGGACGGCAGAAAAGAGACATTGTCCAAAATACAGTTTTTACAACTTTGGAGTGGAATCATCATTGTAATTGACCCGCCTGACAAGAAAATAGGTAAAAAAGTGTCAGATGTTGGTAGCGTGGCGACATGGACAGTAAGCAGCTTTTTTTTAATTTTCTTGTTGCTGATTTTCGTCACTTCAAATCCAACGCCTTTTGAATATGTGCATTTTTCGCTTTCAGTTGTTGGTTTGGTGATCAGCTTCTTGATACTGAAACTTGATCTAGGATATCAATCCAAATTGGCTGATAAATTTTGTAATTCCAATAAGCTTACCAGTTGTGATGCCGTATTAAATTCAAATGGCGCAACATTTTTAAAGTTCTTGAAAATGAGTGATTTGAGCATCATTTATTTTTCAGCCCTTATACTTTCTTGGGTGTTGCACCTTTTTCTGGGCGAGGTTTATTCCTCCATGGTTGCAATTGGCTTTGTGGCGGTCTTGATTACTTTTTACACGTTGTATTACCAGTTTAAGGTTGTAAAAAAATGGTGTCCACTTTGTTTGGGAATAACCTCGGTTTTATGGTTCCAATTGTTGAGCGTCTTTGTACTGATCGATACCTCAATAAACGTATACAATTTCGATAGCATATTCATTCTGTTGTTTAGTTTTTTGGCCACAACCTCTATGTGGCTTTTCATCAAGCCTTTACTTGAAAAACAACAAGAACTGATCAAACTCAAAGTTGAGCATTATAAGTTCAAAAAGAATTTTGATTTGTTTTACGCGCTCTACGGTAAAAATGATTTTGTTGAGACCAACAACATTAATGGTAAGGAGATTTTACTGGGGAACAAGGATGCGGTATTACAAATGCTGCTGGTAACCAATCCGTCCTGCTTTTATTGCAAAGCGGCCCATACTGATATCATGCGATTATTGGAAAAGCATAAGGATAAGGTAAATCTTATGATTAGGTTCAATGTTCCCAAAGACGCTGATCACCCCTCGCATAAAACGGCCGATAAACTCTTACAAATTTACCATTCCGACAGATCCAATATTGAAACCGCCCTTCACGAAGTCTATTCGGATAAAGCAAACTTGGAAAATTGGTTGGCAAAATCGGAATCCATCGCTTCCAAAGGCTCTTTTGAACAACTGTTGCATGATGAAAAGGAGTGGTGTAACAAAAATGGTATTCACTTCACTCCGGCCCTGTTCATTGATGGAAAACAATATCCTAAAATGTACGACAGGAGCGACCTACAGTATTTTATTGAAGATCTGGTGGAGCTTAATGAAGATTCAATAAGTATGGAAAAAATCATATAAATGGGCCTCCATTGTCAGGAGGCCCGGAACAATATCTTTTCGCGAAAGATGGACGCAAACCTTGAGTGTCCTTAATTGTTCAAGGCTAATTTAATTTAAACTTTTTATCAATGAAAAAATTAGCGAATCTAAATGGTGTGAAAGCACTGAACAGACGAGAGCAGCAGTCTATCAATGGCGGTTCTGGTTGGGGAGGGGTTTGTTTCCCAAGCGAAGGCAAGTGTAATTATTATTGTGACTCTACATGTACGCCATGTGGTGCTCCTACACCACAGGGTTACACGCCCCATGTATGCAATGATATAGCACCTTGATTCTATTTGATTACGGGATGGGGTTGGTTTAAAAGCCCCGTCCTTTTTTAGTTTTATTTTATAAGCACTCTATAATTGAAATCGTCCTTTCCCTTTTATAAACAACCTGATTCCAAGGACTGTGGACCTACCTGCCTACGGATCATAGCCAAACACTATGGCAAACTAATTTCATTACAAGAGATAAGGGAACTCTCCGAAACAACCAGGGCCGGCAGCAATCTGTTGAAGTTGAGCGATGCCGCAGAATCCATTGGTTTCAAGACACTTGGGGTAAAAATTGACTGGAATCAATTGAACGAGGTCCCGCTGCCGTGCATTGTCCATTGGAACAAGAATCATTTTGTTGTGGTCTATAAGATAAAGAATGATCAAGTTCATATATCCGACCCTTCATATGGATTGATAACCTATGGCAAGGAAGATTTCATTTCAAGATGGATTGGCAACAATGCCAAAGAGGACAGCAAAGAGGGAATAGCTTTATTATTGGAGACAACACCCAAGTTTAAAAAAATGAACTGGGAGAATACCGACAAAAAGTCCATTGGTTTTCTGTTCCAATACTTGACCAAATATAAAGGACTTCTTATTCAACTGTGCCTCGGACTCTTTGTGGGCAGTGTTCTACAACTGATTTTTCCCTTCCTTACCCAAAGTATTGTGGATGTCGGGATCCAGAATCAGGACATTGGCTTTATTTATTTGGTCCTTATTGCCCAAGTAATGCTTTTCTTGGGCCGTACCAGTGTGGATGTATTCAGGAGTTGGATATTGTTGCATTTGAGTACCCGTATCAATATATCCCTGGTATCCGATTTCTTTATCAAGCTTATGGCACTCCCTATAGCATTTTTTGATACAAGAATGACCGGAGACATCATGCAAAGGATAAACGACCATAACCGCATTGAAAGTCTCTTGACAGGCTCTACCTTGAACACTTTGTTCTCCATGTTCAATTTATTGGTATTTGGAGCGGTACTGATCTACTATAGCCCTTTGATCTTTATGATTTTTGCTATCGGAAGCGTCCTATACGTACTGTGGATCATCTATTTTCTTAAGAAAAGAAAGGAACTGGACTATAAACGTTTTTCCCAATTGAGCCAGGAACAGAGCACGGTCATTGAACTCATTAATGGTATGCAGGAGATTAAGATGCACAATGCCGAAAAACAAAAGCGATGGAAATGGGAGTTTGTGCAGGCACGGTTGTTCAAAGTATCTATCCAAAGCTTGGTTTTGGAACAGACACAAGGGGTAGGGTCTTCCTTCATCAATGAGTTGAAGAACATTTTCATAACCTTCACTTCTGCAGTATTGGTCATTGAAGGGAATATAACATTGGGTATGATGTTGTCCATCCAGTACATCATTGGACAACTTAATTCACCTATTGGGCAAATGGTCTCGTTTGTTCGCTCCTATCAAGATGCCAAGATAAGTATGGAGCGTTTATCGGAAATCCACGACAAGAAGGACGAGGAGGCAAGTGAAATACAGATGATCAAAGATGTGAAGCCCGCACAAGACATAAGTCTAAAAAATATTTCATTTCGTTATTTGGGAAGTGAGGAAAATGTGATCAGCGATTTGGATATGGTAATCCCGGCCAACAAAATTACAGCAATCGTTGGCGCTAGTGGAAGTGGTAAGACCACCTTGATGAAACTAATCCTAAAGTTCTACGAGCCTAGTAAAGGGAAGATATGCTATGGGGACCATTACCTGCAATCCATTTCCCATAAAGCTTGGCGACATCATTGTGGTGTGGTGATGCAGGAGGGATATGTCTTTAATGATACCATTGCCTATAACATAGCAGTGGGAGAGGATGTCATTGACCAAGAACGTTTGGTGAGGGCTACCAAAATGGCAAACATTTATGATTTTATCCAATCCCTTCCTTTAGGATTCAATACCAAAATTGGAAATGAGGGAATCGGGATAAGTACGGGACAAAAACAACGACTTTTCATCGCCCGGGCAGTATATAAAGATCCGCACATCCTGTGTTTTGACGAAGCTACGTCCGCTCTCGATGCCAAAAACGAAAAGATAGTCATGGAAAACTTGGGTTCCTTCTATAGTGATAGAACAGTGGTCATCATTGCACATAGGCTTAGTACGGTCAAGAATGCGGACCAGATTGTGGTCATGGATGAGGGTAAGATCATAGAATCGGGAACACATAACGAGTTGTTGGGGCTACAAGGAGCATACTATAATTTGGTAAGTAATCAATTGGAGCTCGAAAATTTGAAAGCAGGATAAGGAATGGAGGAAGAAAAGAACCATGTGGAACTAAATCTCCGATCGGAGGAAGTGCAGGAAATTTTGACCAATCCTCCATCATGGCTGGTGCGATGGGGCATTACTATCGTTTTTGCGCTCACGGGCATTATTTTGGCGTTGTCGTTCTTGATCAAATATCCTGATTACGTATCCGCTAAGGTGATCGTAACGACCAAAACCCCTACCGAACATGTTGTGGCGCGTTACTCAGGGGCGTTGGAGGACATTTACATAGAAAATGGGGATACCGTGGTTTCAGGCCAGCGTTTGGCAGTGTTCCGCAATGCTTCCAATGTAAGGGATGTCTATCAGTTGAAATTTATTTTGGATACCATACAGAGCAGTACCCCAAACCTTCAGTTTCCCATAACATTGGTATCCGGCTTTGTGCTGGGGGATATTGAACCTTCCTACATCAATTTTGAAAAAAACTATGTGGATTACCAGCTTTTGAAAGATTTAGATCCCTATATGACACGTCTTTCGGGCAATATGGAATCCTTGGAAGAGATCAAGCTTCGGTTGCAAAGTCAGATTCGACAAAAAAAAGTATTGGAGCAGGAATATGAACTCCAAAAACGAGATTACGAACGATACGAGCAGCTCCACAAAAGCGGGGTGGTTTCACAGCAAGAATTTGAATCCAAAAAAATGGAATTTCTGCAGATGGAAAAGAACTTGAGCAACATGGCAATCTCCATTTCACAGATGAGAGAGGCCGTGGCTTCTGCAGACCAAACACTGCGCACCACAAAAATAAACAAAGAGGAGGACCAAACCCGACTTTTGGTCAACCTGTCCCAATCGTTCAACACCCTTAAAAAGGCAGTGAGGGAATGGGAATACCAATATGTATTGCTTTCTTCCATAGATGGTGTGGTGGGATTTCAAGAATTCTGGGGGGAAAATCAATTCATCAATGCCGGGGAAATGGTATTTTCCATTTTGCCTACCAATACCTCCCAATTGGTGGGTAAGTTGGTATTGCCATCCCAAAATGCGGGAAAAGTGGTCGCTGGGCAAAAGGTATTGGTCAAGTTGGATAATTTTCAGTACCAGCAATATGGCATGTTGGTAGGTAAGGTTGAAAACATTTCGGTGTCACCGGACAATGAGGGCAACTACTTTGTCTATATCTCCCTTCCCCAGGGAACGGTAACTTCCTATAACAAAAAGTTACCCTTTGAGCAGGAGCTTTTGGGAAATGCCGAGATCATTACGGAAAACCTGAGCGTGGCAGAAAGGATTTTCTATAAGTTTAAGGATTTGTTTAAGTATTGATTCCACCGAAGAATTAAAAGGTACGTCAATTAATGAATTTACGGCATAAAGAACCCATAAGTTTTGCCTAAGAATGTACTGTTTTGTAGATAGTTTAGAGTTAGCTTTTTAAAAAATCCATTTTATTGTCAATTTTCCAATTGTTGGCTTAAAAGACGTATCTTGTTCATAATTAGTAAGTTTACTGGAATAGATTTACGGATTTTCTAAAACTAAGTACTCCTAGGTTTTATTTGGGCGTTGTCTAAGAGAACTCTTTTGATTGTATTTCAGTATATCAACTGGGCTTTATTTCCAAAGAGTGATATTATTATAAATAATTGGATTAAAAGGTTTTAGTTTAAAAATCACATGAAACGAAAAACGATTCCAATACTAGTAATACTTGTTATAAGCTTGATTTCTTTCAACAGCCATGGGCAAGATGGAAATACAACAGAAATCCCCCTAACCGATAATATAAACTTCTATTCTCCGGAAAAAATCTATTTGCATACGGACAAGGATATGTACATGGCTGGGGACACCATTTGGTTCAAGGCCTACCTACTTGATGGTACTACCTATAAAAAAAGCACTAAAAGTAGCGTGGTCTATGTTGAGCTTTTGGATTCCAGAGACAGCATTGTAGATAAACGCAGGTTATATGTTGAAAATATCAGCAGTTATAGTGCAATACATTTGCCTAAAAAACCCCAAAATGGTTTTTACGGTTTAAGGGCTTATACCAAATCCATGTTGAATGGTACTGTTCCCTATTTTCAGAAGGTACTGCCCGTATTTCAGGATCATACCTCCCAAATGGAGTTCAGTGATGATTTTGTACATAACCCGGATAAGATCAAAAACCCTTCAATGTCCGAAGAGGACAAAACCATCCAAATCGATTTCTTCCCGGAAGGAGGAACCTTGGTGGCTGGACTCTCAACAACCCTGGCCTTGAAAATCACCGATGCGGACGGAAATCCACTTGATTTGGAAGGGGCAATACTCGATTCTAACGGAAAAACAGTCGCACATTTCAAGAGTGATGAGGGACTGGCCCTGGTTTATTTTAAACCCGAGAGCAACACCTCATATTACGCCATGATCCATGATGATGCCCAAAGAAAATATTTTCTGCCTCCGGTTTCCGCCAAAGGGTATTCCTTGAGCGTCAAAAACCGTGACGAAAACATCATAGTACAAGTAGAAAGTACTGAAAGGAACGGGCTTGATGGTACAGTCGTAAAGGGGTATATGAGAGGTGGAAAAATCATCGAACATAAAGTGGATTCCGGTCAAGAAAGTTTCTACGCCCTGAAAATACCTACCAAAGACTTTCCCAATGGGATGGCACGATTCACCCTAGACAACAAAAAAGGGGAACCCATTTGCCAAAGAACCATCTTCGTTGATAATAAAACCAAGGAGCCTAGATTATCCATCAACATTTCTCCCGACAAACCTTTCAAAAATGAAAGGACCAATTTATCGATAGCAATCAAAGACTCCATGGGAACACCGATAAAAGGGGATTTCTCGGTAAGCATTACACCATTGGAGAACCAGATACACCATTCTGGAATGAAGGACTGGTTTTTATTGGAATCGGACTTTATTGGCACATTCAACAATCTGACGATAGATCGTATAGGTTTTGAATTATCGAAACCTATTATGGATGCCTTCATGTTGACCAAAGAGAGGGAAGGGTTTATATTGAACGACCTGGAGGACAATAATAGATCGGTCGGCACATCCAATCAGGAAAAGGGCATCATGATCAGTGGAAAAGTGACTTGCTCGGCAAACAATGAAAAAATGAGCGAAAGGATCGTTTCGCTCAGTATTTTGGAAAATGCCTATAGTGAGACCCAAGTTGTGGACAAGAACGGTCATTTTAGTTTTGGCCCCTATGTCTTTAATGGCAAGGCCACGGCAATACTTCAATTAAAAAATAAGGATGATTTTCTCAAGGATTCGATCATCGTAGATCCGACATGGCCAAAAATCACCAAAAACATGCCTCATAATACAGAAAACCCGTATTTGATCGCTACTCATCATATCTCGAAAGATTACAATTCGGACTATGGCCATATCAAATCCGAGGATTACCAACCGGGTATGACGTATTTAAATGAAGTGGTGGTCAAAGAAAAAAGAAAGACAATAGACCAAATCATAATGGAGGAAATCAATTCCTCCGTTCCATATAGCCATCCTGATGTTCGGGTTTTCAGGGATTCCATACCAGGTTGGTATGGGATGAGTGCCATAGATCTGTTGGCTCGCAAAGGCTTCCGTATATCAGGGGATTATCCAAATCAAAGTATTAGTTTGTTAGGTGGAAGTCCCGGCAGTATAAAAAATGGGACAGGACCTTTGGTCTTGGTGGATGGGGTGCCCGCAAAAGGCCTTCTCAATACATTGCGGGCAAGTGAGGTGTTGTTCATCGACGTGCTCCGTTTTGCCTCGGCTACTTTATATGGGAGTAGGGCAGCTTCTGGCGTAATAGCGGTATATACCAATAGAACACTTTTCAGTTCAGATTATGGGCCTTCTGATACTGGTATGGTAAAGCTGGAAATACAAGGATTTGATGAAAATGCAGATTTTAAACCGGCCACTCTTGGGTTACATGGTGACAATAGGGGAACACTGTATTGGGATCCCAAAATCGAAATGGATACATCGGGTACCTATTCAATGGAGTTTTTCAGTGGAAACCAAATTGGCAAATATGTTATTGAACTTAAGGGGATAACCGAAAATGGGCAAATCGTAAATGAATCAAGAACTTTTGAAGTTAGTTTATAAAGACTTGTAAGAGAAATATTGACGTGAAAAATTAATCTTGATCAAAATCGATTAAATTACATCCAATAAAGTATGTGATACAAGCCTTATTTTTTAAATAAGAAAATTAATCTGATTATTTATAACCTTTAAAGTGTCATCGGAAATGAAAACAAAACCGCCAAGATTATATTTTATCATTCTCTATTTTATGTTCGTAGGTACACTTATAGCTCAAACTGCTGAATCCAAATCGGTTAGGGTAAGCGGTGCCGTATTGGACCCAGGGCATAATCCCGTTAAAAAGGCCATTATCTATTTGGACTCGGTCAATACCAGGATCAGAACCGATAAAAAGGGCCATTTCGAAATTGACTTGAATCATGATAACAAAGTTATCATGGCATTTTCCTCGATTTATGGAATCCAATCCGTTGATTTGGATGGAAGCGAAGAAATACAGATTGTTTTTCCTGAAGACGGCCCTGTCATCACCGAGGATAAATTGTCGGAACTTGGGTTCGATACGAAAGGAAAAGCACGGAGCAAAAGAGAGCCGAAAGATTATAGTAAATACCTGGATATGTATCAGTTGATTGCCACGGAAGT
Organism: Flagellimonas aequoris; assembly: GCF_003584165.1. GTDB lineage: Bacteria > Bacteroidota > Bacteroidia > Flavobacteriales > Flavobacteriaceae > Flagellimonas > Flagellimonas aequoris. Next base: position 68,273 of record NZ_QXFJ01000030.1, read on the forward strand.
TCCGGGCGCCCAAGTGAACGGTACCAAAATCCGATTAAGGGGCAATGCACTAAACTCAGTGAACAGTGGGCAGGAGCCGTTATTGATCGTAGACGGCACAGTGGTAAGCTCCATAGAGTATATCTTGCCCAGAGATGTGGCTTCCGTAGAGGTGATTCGAGATGAAAATGCCTCATTGTATGGTGCTCGTGGCGCCAATGGTGTAATTGTCATTAAAATGAAAAAATAGATTGCTTGGCCAGCAAGCTTTTTTATTCCTGTATCACGCAACGTATTGAAAAAGAATCATCTTTATCGAAAAAATAAATTTATGAAAAAGATGTTTTTGTTTCTACCTATTTTAATTTTTACAGTCTTCAATTCTTGTGACAAAGAAGATGACCTTAAAGGATTTGACCAAGATGCTTTTCCAATTGAAGGAACATGGAAATTGACCTCAGCCTATATCAGTGCAGGTGGCCCACAGTATTGGACCGATGTGGAGGATGGGGAAGAACTTAACTTTCTCAACAACGGCAGTTTTTCCTCAGATAAATTTGAAGGGTGTTCAACAGGTACGTACAGCATTGAAGATGGGAACCTTACCTTGGAATATGATTGTGATGGTTTTGAGTCGGGCACGGAAAACGAAGAGGGCTTGATTACCTACAAGTTGGATTATGGCAAAAATGCAATCCTACTTACTCCCACAAGTATCCTTTGCATTGAAGGATGCAGCTATAAGTATAAGAGAGTGGATTAGATTCCAATAACAAAAACCTCAATTTTTCTTAGGGGATTTGCGGTGTTGATTTCTGTCCTATGAAATTTTCCCCGCTAAAATTCTTTAAATCCATAATTCTGTATCTGTAATATTTCAGTTTGCCTCAGTATTTAGTAGATTTGGGAAAACCAAACTATTCTACTGACTCATGCGAACTTACTACCGATTGTTACCATTACTTTTTACCTTTTTTCTCACTTCTGTCATTCTTGCCCAAGATTTTGATGCGTTTCAATACCGGACCATAGGCCCTGCTCGCGGCGGTCGTGTAACCACCGTTACGGGGACCGCCTTGGAGCCCGGTACCTTTTATTTGGGCGCTTCCGGTGGAGGAGTGTGGAAAACGGAGGATTACGGTACTTCGTGGTTCAATGTTTCCGATGGGTTTTTTGAAACGCCGTCCATTGGCGCTATCGAGATAGCGGAAAACGATGCCAACATTGTATACGTGGGTACCGGTTCCGATGGTATCCGAAGCAATATCATTGCGGGGAAAGGGATGTACAAATCCATAGATGCCGGAAAAACTTGGGAACACATTGGGCTGGAAAACGTGGGTCAAATAGGGGCTGTAGAAATCGACCCGACCAATAACAATATTGTTTGGGTTGCTGCCATTGGTAATGCTTTCAAATCCAATCCTGAAAGAGGGATTTTTAAAACGACGGATGGCGGCAAGACTTGGGAAAAAGTATTGTTCGTTTCCGATGAGGTAGGTTTTGCCGACTTGGAACTACTTCCGGGTAACTCCAATGTGGTGTACGCCGCGGCTTGGAAAGCTCGCAGAACGCCTTGGACCATCGATTCTGGAGGTGAAAACAAGGATGGCGGTATCTACAAATCCGTGAATGGAGGTAAGGATTGGGTGAAGTTGGAGGAAGGATTGCCCAAAGGACTGATCGGTAAGATTGATTTGGCCGTTTCTCCCGTAGATTCACGAATCCTATATGCGGTCATTGAAGCCCCGGACAAGGACAGGGGACTTTACAAATCGATAGATCAAGGAAAATCGTTTACCCATATTTCCGACAATGAAGATTTGGTGAACAGACCATTTTACTATACCAATTTGGAATTGGATCCCACCAATCCCGATATCATTTATTCCAATGCCAATCCGTTGGTAAAATCTACCGATGGCGGTAAAACTTGGAAACGGATGAGCGTACCCCATGGCGACAACCACGATATATGGCTCAATCCCAACAATCCCGATCTGTTGATCCAATGTAACGATGGGGGTGCCAATGTTTCCCATAATGGAGGAAAAACCTGGTCTACCCAATTTAACCAACCAACTGCTGAAATTTATCAAGTGGCAGTGGATGAGCAATATCCATATTGGGTCTACGGTGCACAGCAAGACAATACCACCATTGCCATTCCAAGCAAGGCACCTAGTGCCACCACCACTCCAGGAACACCAATCATGATGAACGTGGGCGGGTGCGAAACGGGACCAGTAATCCCCATGCCAGGCAACCACTACATGGTGTACAACAACTGTAAAGGGCGTTTTAGCGTGTACAGCAAAAAGACGGGAATTGATCGTGAATACTCCATCGGGGCTTCCAATATTTATGGCCACAATCCGAAGGATTTAAAATATCGCTTTCAAAGGGTGGCACCCATCCACGTGTCACCATTCGACCCAGAAGTAGTGTACATGGGCTCCCAATTCTTACATAGAACAAGCAACGGTGGAAAAAATTGGGAAATCATTTCCCCGGATCTTACGGCCAATGAACCTGATAAACAGGTTATCTCTGGTAATCCGATCACAAGGGACATCACTGGGGAAGAATATTACAGCACTTTGTATTCCATCAGGGAATCCAAGATTGCCAAAGGCACCATTTGGACGGGTTCCAATGACGGTGTCATTTCTGTAACCAAGGATGGTGGCAAAACTTGGAAGAATGTCACGCCTAAAAAATTGCCCAAAGGAGGAAGGGTGGAATCTGTGGAACCTTCTCAATTCAACCCGGCAAGGGCCTACATTGCTGTGGAACGTCACCTGCTTGGAGATAACAAGCCCTATTTCTACAAAACGGACAATTATGGTGAAAGCTGGGAATTGATCAGCACGGATTCCAATGGTATTCCTTCTGATTATTTTGCCCGAGTGCTAAGGGAAGATCCTTCTCGTGAAGGTCTCTTATACGCCGGTACGGAATATGGCATGTTCGTTTCCTTTGATGACGGGAAGAACTGGAAAAAGTTCCAGCAAAACCTTCCTGTAGTTCCTATTACCGATATCATCTTATTTCGTGGGGACTTGATCTTGAGCGCCATGGGTCGCGGTTTCTGGATTATCGATAACATCACTTCTTTGGAAGATCAAAATATGAACAGTTTAGGGGATTCGGCCGCACTGTTCAAACCGGCCAATACCATCCGTTATGACAGTCCAAGAGGAGGCGATTTCCCTGATTACCCATCCACTAGCGTACTCATCGATTACTACTTGCCTAGCGATATGAAAAGCGGGGTGCAATTGGATATCCTCGACGTTCAAAACAAGGTGGTGGCCTCCATTGTCAGTGATTCTACACAGCTAAAATCAACCAAGGAAGAAGTGGAGGACATGGGGTTGAACATGACTTTTGTGTATTTGGATAAAAAATTGGAGACCAAAAAGGGCATCAACCGTTTTGCTTGGGACCTTCGCCAAAAAGGACCTTGGGACAAGAACAAGAACAGAAGGTACAAAGGTGGTCCCATGGTTCCTCCCGGCATGTACAAAGCAAAATTAACGGTAGGCGGTGCTACTTTTGAACAACCTTTCGAAATTTTGATAGACCCTAGATTGAAGGATGATGGGGTGACCTTGGACAACATTTTGGAACAACAACAATTGGTTTTCAAGGTAATAGACCTATTGTCCGATGCCAAAATGCTTCAAGATAACTTGGAAAAGAAAATCAAGGAGCTTGAAAAATCCAAAATTGGCGATGCCAAATTGGATCACTACAAAACCATTTTAAAACAATTGAAAAACGAGGAAGGTGCCTATCCACAACCCATGATGGTGGGTCAAATCTCCTATTTATATTACATCTTGTCAGGAACCGACAAGGAGCCGGGCCAAGAGGAGAAGGAAAGATATTCCGAGCTGTTAAGCCAGTTTACGGAATTGAAACAAAAAGCGGGCATCTGACCCATAAGATCATGATGCCGACTTTTTTTGAAGGTTGGGTCTAATCGTCCAAAAACGAAGTGCGCGGTCAAAATCCCTTAATCGGTGGTTTTGGCCGTTTTCTTTTTCATCATTTGTGCTAGGGGAAGCATCTTCAATGGAGTTCTTCACAACTAAAGCCATTTTTTTCCAATAAGGTTGAAATTGTATGTGCCCGCACGTTCTGGGATTCGACCCGGAGAATGTTGTCACAATCCTCCAGGTCAAAATTCCACTGTCCGTTCTTGTTGATCAATTGGTTCAATAAAGGTTTCAATGCCCTAACATGGCCTTTGCCCAATACCGAAGTCTTAAATACCAAAACGGTCTTCATTGTCTTGTTTTTTATCGCTCGTAGAAAAATGGCGGTTCAATGTTCAAGGAACGCAGGTAAACATAAGCTTGCCCCCTGTGGTGGATCTCATTATCGATAAAATAGAAAATCGATGATTGAACGGTGCCTTCATACTGCCCGAAGAGTTTGATATACTCCTGAAAACGCTCTAAACCAATTTGGTTCCAGAGCTTGTTGATTTCTTCCGTGGATTCGTCCCACAGTTCCAAAACTTTGGCCTTACTGTGGCCAAAATCGCTTTTCTCCCTGAACTCCACTGTTTTTTTGCTCACGATTTCTTCCAGTCCCGGTACGGCAATGGCCAAAAGTTCAGCAACCATTTCGGAGAAGGGTCGCATACCTCCGATTTGATGCTCGAACAATTCTTTTTCGGGGAAGGCCTCAATGACCCTTCGGGTCAACCTTCGGTGTCCCTGCCAGTGCTCCAATAATTGTGCGGGTGAAATAACTTGATCCATTGTTTGCTGTGTTGCTGTTGTTTTTTCCATGATGTTGTATTTAAAGGATTTTAGAATTTGAATCAAAGGTAGAAGGGGGGTGTGACAGCCCTTTGTCAGTAGAAAAAAATGAGGTCGAAAAAAAATAATATTGACAAACTGTTGTCACTGTCCATAGGTAATATTGCTTGAAAATAAAGGATATACATAGCGTTGTCCTGTTTAAATCAATGAAAAATGAAAAGGAAATCATCTCATGGCTTTGGGCTTAAGTCCTATCTTTGGGAGATAGCCTACGCAATTATGGGAATGGATACCGTGAAACGTTTTGATAGGATTGTTGCCATCTTGATCCAGTTGCAGTCCAAAAAGATTGTAAAGGCCCAGGAATTGGCCGACCGCTTTGAAGTGAGCCTTCGCACCATTTACAGGGATATCCGCACTTTGGAGGCTTCCGGGGTACCCATAGCGAGTGAGGCAGGTATCGGTTATTCCATTATGGAAGGGTATCGTTTGCCACCTGTCATGTTCACCCGTGAAGAAGCTGGTAGTTTTGTGGCTGCCGAAAAGTTGATGCAAAAATTCACCGATAAATCACTCGGGGCGTATTATGAATCGGCCATGTTCAAGTTGAAATCCGTGCTCCGTGGCAGTGAAAAGGATTGGGTGGAAGCCTTGGAAAACCAAGTTTCCATAGTACCAGGACAGGAATTGTTCAACAAGGAGGTCCCGGATGCCCTTGAGATTTTGTTTGAAAGTATTGCAGAACGGAAACAGGTTTTTTTGCGATATGAATCCCTTCGGGAAGATGATCCCTCGGAACGGAAGATAGAACCTGTAGGCCTTTTCCATGAGAATGGCTATTGGTATATTTTGGGATATTGCCACTTGCGGATGGATTACCGTCATTTTAGAACGGATAGGATCCATCGGATCAAACGAACGCACGAACCTTTTGCCTTGGAACATGGCACCTTGGAAGAACACCGGGAAAAAAGGGAAAACGTGCAAAAGACCAAGGTGAAGATCTTGGTGGACAAGACCGTTGCCAAATACATCAGGAACGGGAAAAAATATTACGGATTTGTTTCTGAAAAAGCCACCGATAAAGGGGTGGAGATGACCTTTATGTCCATGGACATGAACAACGGTTTTGCCCGTTGGTACCTCATGTTTGCAGATTATGCCACTATTCTGGAACCCGAAGCTCTCAAACAACGTGTTGCCGATATCCTTCAGAAAAGCCAGGAAAGATTGTTGGGTTGATGAGGTTATTTAGGTTCGCAAGATTCGGGTTTTAAACCCTGGGATACGCACCTACATTTGCTCCAAACAATTTAGATCATGACAAGTCAAGCAGAATTCAACTACAACCGGATTGCCAAGGCAATTGCGTTTATTCAGGAGCATTTTCAGGAGCAACCCTCCTTGGGAGAGATTGCGGAGACCATACATGTAAGCCCTTATCATTTTCAGCGTTTGTTCACCGAATGGGCAGGGGTAAGCCCTAAAAAGTTTATGCAGTACATCAGTGTGGAACACGCCAAACAACTATTGAAACAAAAAGGGGCCACCTTGGCCGATGCCGCATGGGAAACCGGGTTTTCTGGTACGGGCAGGTTACACGATCTTTTTGTGGGCATTGAGGGGATGACCCCAGGGGAGTTCAAAAATGGGGGTGAAAATCTACATATCAATTACAGTTTTGCCGAAAGCCCATTTGGTAAAATGATTGTGGCCTCCACCGAAAAAGGTATTTGTCACATGTCTTTTATGGAGGATGCACAGCTGGCCTTTAACGAACTGAAATCCCGATTCCCCAATGCCCATTACCAGCAATTGCTGGACAAACATCAGCAAGATGGCTTGTTCATCTTCCAGCATGATTGGAGCAAATTGGATCAGATCAAACTGCATTTGAACGGTACCCCTTTCCAATTGAAAGTATGGGAAACTTTGCTCAAGATTCCCATGGGGAGTTTGGCCACCTATGGTGACATCGCTCAAAAGATAGAAAAACCAAATGCTTCAAGGGCAGTGGGGACTGCCCTAGGGAACAATCCCGTGGCATTCTTGATTCCTTGCCATCGTGTGATCCAATCCACTGGAAAAATAGGAGGCTATATGTGGGGTAATACCCGAAAAACGGCTATCATTGGCTGGGAAGCCGCACAGACCGAAACCCATCCAGAAGCTTAATCGGTATAATTAATCTGAATAAGTATGGACAGGATTTCAGAGCGAATCAAGCAACTGGATTGGGAAAACATTGGGGATGGTTTACACAACAAAGGGTATGGTTTGATATCGAACCTATTGGCCGATGCGGAAGTAGAGAGTTTGAAGAAGCTATATGATAAACCGGAAGGATACCGTAAAACGGTAGTGATGGAGCGCTACCGCTTCGGGTTGGGAGAATACAAGTATTTTGATTATCCCTTGCCGGAGATCATTCAAACGTTACGGACGGAACTTTATTCCCATTTGGCGCCAATAGCCAATCTTTGGATGGGAGCATTGAAAATGGACACTCGTTTTCCCAATGTACATCAACAATTATTGGAAGATTGCTGGCAAAACTATCAAACCAAACCAACACCGTTGATTTTGAAATATGGAGAAGGCGGATTCAACACCTTACACCGAGATTTATATGGCGAGGTTTATTTTCCCATGCAGGCTGTGCTATTTTTGAGCGAGCCTACAGTGGATTATGCTGGCGGGGAGTTTGTGTTGACCCAGCAAACGCCCAGGGCACAATCCAAGGCCATAGTTTTGCAGCCCAAAAAAGGGGATGTGCTACTATTCACTACGAATTTTAGACCGGTTCAAGGAAAAAATGGCTATTACCGTGTGAGCATGAAACATGGGGTAAGTGAACTGCATTGGGGAGAGCGCTATACCTTAGGAATCATTTTTCATGATGCCATCAGTTGAGATGCTACATCATGCAGGTTTAGGTGATGATGAAGTCAGAAGGAAGATCAAGTCTGGGAAAATCCGATATGGAGGCAACAGCAAGTTGAAGATTTATGGTACCTTGAAATGTAAATCGGGCAAACGGATGAAAAGGGAAAACCGTGTTTTCTTTGAATCTGAGAGTGAAGCCATAGCAATGGGGTATCGACCCTGCGGGCATTGTTTGCAAGGATTGTATAAAAAATGGAAGAATGGATTTGTTCAGCAATGAGGTGGACCACAGCCACAATTGGTTGCCAAAGGATGGCACAGTAAACTACTACGGCACCATCATGGATCTGGATGAAGCCAATGCATATTATCAACAATTGATGGAGACCATTGCTTGGGAAAATGATGTGGCCTTAATTTTCGGAAAACGCATCGTAACCAAACGGAAGGTGGCTTGGTATGGTGACCAACCTTTCGATTACACCTATTCCAACAACACCAAGAAGGCATTGCCTTGGACCAAAGAACTTTTGGAGCTGAAAAAACTATCCGAAAGGATCACTGGTGAAACGTTTAATTCTTGTCTGCTGAATTTGTACCATTCTGGAGAAGAAGGTATGGCATGGCATAGTGATGCCGAAAAGGAACTCAAGAAAAATGGGGCCATTGCCTCGATGAGTTTTGGAGCGGAACGAAAGTTTGCCTTCAAACACAAACAAACCCAGGAAAAAGTAGGTTTGGTGTTGGAACATGGCAGCCTTTTGGTGATGAAGGGCACAACACAGACCCATTGGTTACACCGACTGCCGCCCACCAAAATGATAAAGGCCCCAAGGGTGAATCTCACCTTCAGGGCCATTAATAGTCATTGAGTTTAGATTTTAATTATCCGCTCCGTCCGCTTTGGCTCGGTCAATGGTATATTGGGCAACCTCCCTTCCTTGATCTGTGCCCACGAAGGCATCAAAGCTCCAGTGAATGCCTCCATATACCCTCGAAATGGCAGCTTCTTCGGCCCATCCACGGACTTTGGCCGCCTCATCAGGAAAAATATAGGCCAAAACTTCAGATGCTGCCGCTGAAAACACACTGTGCCCGGATGTATAACTTGGAAAGTTCGGGGTACCCGCAATGGTCTCAAAATTCTCGATCATTTGTATTGGTCGCGGATAATGGTAATAGTACTTGGCATCCCAACAGCTGATCCCGGAATCCATGATGGCCATGTTCATATAGGCCAAGGTTCGTGTGGTCTGCAATGGGTTCAGCTGGTGTTCCACAATGATCTCATTGGCAATGCGGTTCCAGTGTCCGGGAGGGGTATAGGTGCCCAATCCGTCCTGCCAAAAATTAGCGATCCTTCGGTGCTCCTCGGTCATGTTACGGGCATAATCTTTGAGTAGTTGTACATCATCCAGAAACTCCTGTGAATCCAATTGTGGAGGAGCAATAGGGCGCACACTTTCCACATCAGCAATGCTCCACATGGTCACTTTTCCAAATAGAGGGGTAAGACCCACGGGACGTACTGGAATTTCCAAATTGTCCCATGCCCAGCCAAATCGGTCATAAGCTGCTTGCTTGATGGAATCCGAAACAGCCTTTGGGGTTTGGGCATTTTTCATCCCATCGTTGGCAGCCCTTGCCAATCCAGTGGCAGAAACGGCATCACCGATGACAAGTCCCGCATCAATATCGCTCATTACATATCCTCCGGAAAGCAAGAGACTTTCCAAGTTTTCATCTTCCATTTCCTGGAGATATTCCGCTTCAAGAGGGAACATCGCCGTCAAAATTTTTCGAGAGGCCCTTGCAATCACGGCTCCATCCGAAGGATAGGAGGGAATGTTGTTCTCCTCATAGGCGTACTTAATAGCTTCATCCAGTTGGTAGGGTGCTACCCTGTTATACTCGTATTTATAATGCCAAGCTGTGATGAGTCCATCAAATTGGGCCACGGACATGTAGGCAAGTGCCCTGCACGCATAAGGTGGGTGCGCAAAAGGGAAAGCTGGTGGGCCTTCAGGGTTGGCAGGATTGGGCAACGTATAGGTGCCATCGTCATTGGGACCAGGGATCAGGTTGTATTTGGCGATAAGCTCCAACGCGATCTCATTCCAGCGGATAGCCGGGTTATTGGTCCAATATTTTACAGCTTTTTTCTGCTCGGTGGTCATATTGGCCATGGCTTCCTTCACTTCTGCAAGCTCATCTTGATAAGCCTGTGAATCCGTTGCATCTGGTTCATCCACTGCAATGGAAGCACCGGAATCCTCCAAAACCGGAGTCCAATCCCCCCCATTTTCATTGAGCTCGGTAAAACTATAGCTTTCATAGGGCAGATATCTTGGGGTATCCTTTTCGCAGGAAACAAAAATGGCTAGGCCCAAAGCTAGGACTATGGTGATAATTTTATTGCGCATCTTTTTCATCAGTTTGTTTTTTGATTACGTTGAACTGGTAGGTGATCCCAAATCCGGTGTTGCTCAATTTTGGAGTGTTCCTTCCGTCCACCACTCGATTATGATAGGCGACGACACCCAACCCTTTTATCGATTTAAAGAAATATTGGGCAGATAACCCGATCCTGTCTGACTCGACCTTGTTTGTGGGTTGCGCTGCATTGTAGGCCCTAATATCATCCCCACTGGTGGAATTCAGGCTGAAATAGCTCAGCTCGAGTTTTAAAGAAGTATTGAAGAACCATTTTCCAAGGATTCCTTCGTAGGTCCAGGCGTTGGGAACATCCATCCAGGCAGTGTAGTAGCTTCCATTGTTGTAATAATAGTCGCGCTCCGCCTCGGTGTAACCTCTCCAAAGATGGGCCAATGCCGCACGTACATAAAATCCATTGTTCCATTGGTATTGTCCAATACCCCGGAGTGAAAATTCTGGTGCTCCAGACCCAATACTATATGGCCTATAATCCGAGAGATAATTGGTAAAGGGCGTGGAAAAACCGGCCGTAGCCAGCGCAGTAAGTTTGCCTCTCCCCAATGCTGTCTGTATGGCCCTATATTTTACCGCGAAGCCAATATCCTGAAAGCCTCGGGCCCCGGTAAATTTACCTCCATTGGGTTCTGAAGACTCTGTACTCACATAGGGGAGACTGATATAAAAGTTCAAATCGTCCAAAATACCGATGGCTGCCATGGGCATTATGGTATTCCGGTCAACTGTGGCCACTGTTTGGTTGGATCTAAGATAAGATCCTTCCCAGTATCTGTCAAAAGTACCCATGTCATAAGAGAACAGTACACAAACGTTTTTGGAACGCATCATTAATGCATCCGAAGGGGTCTGTGCTGAGAGCGAGTTTGGCAGGCAGAAGCCTACAAGTGCCAAAATAAAGGCACAGAATGTTGGGACTACCTTTTTTTTGTGCTTGGGGCACCGGTAGCGAAAATGCTTTGGAAATGTCATGTCAAAGTTTGGTTGAAAATTATAAGTGTTTAACAATCAGTTTTTTGGGGGAAATTTAGTTTGCGTGAAAAATCTTTCGAGGCTAAAATAGTTGTATGGAATACCAATTGGGATTAAGGTTTGGCCAAGAAGCATTATGAAAAAGGTAAACAGGTTGTGGAAGGATTAAGAAAGGTTAGGGAAAAGTAAATTTGATGCCCGATGACAATGCATTGGGTTAATAAAAACCAAACTTCCACATCAATTTTATGATAGGTGTTAGGTTTTTAGGCACAAAGCTTTCTGTTTTATCCAAAGAAAAAGATGTATTGCAATATGGTTAGTTTTGTATATTAAATGAAACAAAAGACCTTTGACCTAAGGCTAAACAGAACATAATGCTCAATAAGCTCGTTAGGATTATACTATTTTTTGTCCCTATATTCATTTTTGGTCAAAACCTGTTACCACCCATCTATAATTATAAGTTGTCGGAATATAAGGGGGCTAGTAAAAATTGGGATGTTTCGGCCAATGACAATGGGGAGTTGTTCGTGGCCAACAACAAGGGATTGCTCTATTACAATGGCGAGCAATGGACCCTCAACAAATTGCCAAATAATACCATTATAAGGTCCGTGGAATGTATTGGAGACAGGGTATACACGGGATCTTACGAAGAGTTTGGGTATTGGACCAAGAACGATATAGGGGAACTGGACTATACTTCGCTTACCTATTTGATCAAGGACCACACCTTTACCAGCGAGGAATTTTGGGAAATTTACCCTTCAAAAGATGGGAACGTACTGTTCCGCTCCTTCTCTGCGGTATATTGTTACAAAGGTGATAAAATCGTTGTGGTGGATCCACCACATGTGGTTTCCGACATCATCGAGTATAATGATAAATTGATAGTTGCCGGGGGTTCCTTAGGACTTTTTGAGGTAAAGGATAAGGAATTGGTACCACTTCCCGATCAAGAGCCTCTATTGGGAAAAACCGTGACCGATATGGTCGTTTTTCAAGGAAAATTGCTGGTGGGTACCAAATTGAACGGATGCTATCTGTTCGATGGAGAAAGGATACAGCCCTGGGACGGTAAGATCAATAACGAGCTCAAACTGCACCAATTGAACAAAATATCCCTATTGGGCAAAGACCAAATTGGTTTTGGATCTATTAAAAATGGGATTTATCTCTACAATACAAAAACAAAGAACTATCAGGTGCTTAACCGGGAAACGGGATTGGAAAACAACACCGTGCTGTCCATATTGTTGTTCAACGACCAGTTGTGGCTGGGGTTGGACAATGGGATTGCCCGTGTAAAACTCCACAACCCGATTACCTATTATACAGATTATTCCGGGACCTTGGGTATGGTCTATGATGTGGCAAACTATAAGGGAAGGTTGTATTTAGGGAGTAATACAGGGGTTTTCTATTTTGATGGCGGCTTGCTACGGTTCGTAAACGGTTCTCAAGACCATGTTTGGGATTTGGTAGAATTGGAAGGGGATTTGCTCTGCGGCCATAATACAGGAACATATAAGGTTACCGAAAATAGTTTTCAACAAATAAGTAATATTGCCGGAGGTTATGAGATTATCAAAGTGCCAGACCATGAATCCACCTATGTTCAAGGCACTTACAATGGATTGGCAAAATTTGAAAAGTTGGATAATGGGGAGTGGAGGATCCAAAAGATCCAAGGATTGGATTTCCCGGTAAAACAATTGTGTTTTGAAACGCCGAACATCTTATGGGTGGCCCATCCGTATAAAGGATATTACAGAATCCATTTTGATGACACCTATGACAACGTAAGCAGCATTCAACAGTTTGATCAAGAAAACGCGCCGAGCGAATACAATATAAAGATATACAACATCAAAAACCATATTGTGCTCAATAGTGAGGGCAATTGGTTCCGATACAATCCCATTGGCGATACCATTGTCCCGTTTGAAGAGTTCAAGAACTATAGGAACAAGGAACTTTTGTTCTTTGATGAGGACTATTATTGGTTCGTGGATTCGGAAAATGAAAAAGCCATCATCCATACCAATTTAAAAGGAGATAGTTTGGTCATTGCCGATGTTCCCTTAAGGGAAAGATTGGCGCCGGATTCCCAAAGTGTGATCAAAGTAAACGATAGTACTTCTTATATTACACTGACGGATGGATTCGCAAAGATCAATAATGAAAAGCTGGAGGATGAGACCGAAGAACAAGAGCTGCCAGCTCCCGATTTGATCGTATTGAAGGACCAAAGGAACACCTATCCGGCCAAAGCACAAGAAATTGAGGTTCCGAACCGGTTTTCACAATCCCTTACCATAGAAGTTGCATCCCCACAGTACATTTCGCCTCATTTCTTTTTTGAATTGAGCGGCCCAAAGCAATATTCAGAATACGTTGAGAATGGGTTTATCAATTTCCAGAACCTTCCTTTTGGTGACTATATTTTTAGAGTACATACAGTGGGTATGGGCAATGAACTGTCAGAGGCCAGTGTTCTGGAGTTCACCATAGCTCCACCCTGGTATTTTTCATGGGCAAGTTTATTGCTCTATGCAGCGTTGGGGGTTTTGGTAATTTTGATGGTAAGACGTTACAACCGCAAAAAACTGCTTCGCAAGCAAATGGAACTTCAGGAGCAAATGGAAAAAGAACAACGGGAACGTATGGCCAAACTGGAAAAAGAGGAATTGGCCAAAGAAGTCCGGTTAAAACAGAACGAATTGGCCAGTACCACCCTCAATATTGCTAAAAAGAATGAAATGATCCTGGAACTGAAGAATATGCTATTGGTGAACAAGGATAAGTTCTCCAATTCACAACGCTACAGGGCTTTCATCAAAAAGCTGAACAATTCCATAGAGGACACCGAGGATTGGAAACGGTTCGAGGTTAATTTCAAAGAGCTTCACGAAGATTTCTTTGAACGGCTTTTAAAAGCATATCCATCCTTGACCCCCAAGGACCTTAAACTTTGTGCTTATCTTAAAATGAATCTTTCCACCAAAGAAATTGCTCCACTTATGGCCATTTCGGTAAGGGGTGTGGAAATACATCGCTACAGGCTCAGAAAAAAGCTTGAAATTGACAGTACTGAAAACCTTTCCAACTTCCTGATCACTTTTTAGATTTGAGAAGCCCAAGCGTAGGGCCTGATTAGGGATCTAGTCACATTACATCATCACTACATCACTATGTTAATTTTTTTTACATCAAAGCGATGGATACTACTGCAAATACGGTGAAATAAGGCTTTTCAGAAGGTGGTGGAATGATGTATTTATTATGTATTCGGTCTGGAGCCCAGATACTTGCCTCTTTATTAATTTAGTAAAAATCTAACTCTATTTTTGCACAATTATGAAAATTAAAAGCAAACTATTGCTAATCTCGTTCTTGTTGTTTCAGGCGGTACTTTTCGCACAAAACAATACAACGATTTCGGGAACGGTGTACGATGATCAGGGGCAGCCGTTGCCTGGTGCCAACGTCGTTTTAAAAGGTACTACTACAGGTATCCAGACTGATTTTGATGGAAATTATACTTTGGACAATGTGCCCGGAGATGGAATTCTGGTGTTCAGTTACATCGGATTTACAACCCAGGAGGTGCCTATTAATAATCGAGCGACTATTGAGGTAACCTTACAACAGGACACCCAAAGCTTGGATGAAGTGGTGGTTGTAGGTTACGGTACGCAGAAGAAAGCGGACCTTACAGGTTCGATTGTGACCGTTGATTCGGAGCAAATCGAAAAGACACCATCGGCCAACCCCGTTCAATCCCTTCAGGGAAAAGTAGCGGGTGTACAGATTGTTACCACAGGTTCGCCTGGCGCTTCACCAACGGTTAGAGTACGTGGTCTGGGTACTTATTCAAATGCCACCAACATATTATATGTTGTGGATGGGATGTTCTATAGCAACATCGACTTTTTGAACCCCAACGATATTAAATCGATGAACGTATTGAAGGATGCCTCTTCCTCGGCTATCTATGGGGTAAGGGCTGCCAATGGGGTTATCATTATTGAGACCAAGTCTGGGGGTAAAAACAGGAAACCGCAGATTGAATATAATGGATATACTGGGGTACAACGAGCACAGAATGTGTTGAAGATGGCGAATGCCGAGCAATTTGTGACCATGGCGGTGGAATCAGGTTCCACTGCGGATGTACAGTTTGTACTCAATGCCATGCAGCGATATGGTAGGAGTCGTATCAACCCCAATGTTCCTGCGGTGAACACCGATTGGTACGATGAGATCATACGCGATGGGTTGATCCAAAACCATAGCTTGAGTGTAATGGGGGGAACAGACAATGTTTCCTATTCCATGGGAACCAACTATTTCTCCCAAGAAGGATTGCTCGATATGAAGAACGAGTACGAAAGGTTCAATATTAGATCAAAACTGGATATTGATGTTTTGGATAATGTGAAGGTTGGTGTAAATACGGTCTTCAGTAATGCCACACAATACACCCCGGAAGACTCCGCATGGTTCAAAGCGTATTTTGCGGTGCCCATTCTTCCGGTATTTGATGAACTGAACACGGATGCAACTCCTATTCAATATGCCAACGCCCAAGCTTTGGGCTACAGGGGAACCCAAAACCCTTTCCCGGATATGGAATACAACGAAAACAGGTTGAAAATACGCAAGTTGCTGGCTAACATTTACTTGCAGACTGACCTGATTAAGGACAAACTGACGTTCAAAACCACCTATAATGTAGACTATTCTGCTTTGGAGGAACGCTACGTGAACCTTCCTTATAACATGGGATATGGAGACCAACGCATTTCATCTATCAATAGAAAGCAGAACAACTACTACAACCAAATTTGGGACAATATCCTTACTTATAACGACACTTTTGCGGAAGACCATAATGTCACCATCATGGGTGGAGCATCTTATAGGGATGAGGCCGCGAACAGGTTTGAGGCAACAGGTAGCGATATTGTAGGAATCGATTATGATACCTCCCGTTATTTGGATTTTGCCGATCCCTTGTCTTTCAACAACAATGTGGAAGAAGAGAACAAAAGGATTTACGGACAGTCTTACTTTGGCCGATTGTCATACAACTATAAGGACAGATATCTTCTCTATGGTACGTTTAGGGCGGATAGATCCTCCAAGTTCACCCAAGAACAGTGGGGTTACTTCCCTTCCGTGGGTGCAGGTTGGGTGATTTCCCAGGAGCCCTTTATGAAAAATAACAATATTTTCGACTTCTTGAAGTTGAGGGCTGCATGGGGACGTTTGGGTAATGATAATGTAGCGGCCAGTGCAGGTGCCAATACCATTAGTAATACCACTGTGGACTTAGGCGATTCGCCTGTAACCGGTATTACGGCTACCAGCACCTATACGGATCTTACATGGGAAGTTGTTGAGGAAACAGATTTTGGTATCAACATGAGGACCTTTAACAATAGGTTGTCCTTAGAAGCGGACTACTATATCAGGGATACCAAAAATGCCATTATGCCAGTGTACATCCCTATTGCCAACGTTACGGTGAGCAGGAACTCCGGTGTGATCAGGAACTCAGGTGTAGAGGTTGCCTTGAATTGGAGCAACGATATTTCCCCGGATTTCAATTACACGGTTGGGGCCAACTTTACCACAGTAAAAAATGAGATCTTGGAACTAGAAGATCCTAAGGGCTATATAGATTCTGGTTCGGCAGAGTTCCGTCAAAGAACTATTGTAGGGGAACCTTTGTATGCCTTCTACGGCTACGAGACTACAGGGGTTTATCAGAATCAGGCACAGATAGATGCCGATCCAACCGCCCAGAGTGCTATAGCTGATGGCCAGGACATTCAACCCGGGTATTTGATTTACAAAGATAGAAACGGTGATGGATCCATTACCGATGATGATAGGACCGTGCTAGGATCTTTCTTGCCTAAGTTTACTTATGGGGGAAATGTCGGCATCAACTATAAGGATTTTGGTTTCTCCTTGAACTTCTACGGGCAAAGTGGTAACAAGATCTTGAATAGAAAACGCGGGGAGATCATCTTTACCAACGACACCAATATGGATGCCGATTTGGCCAAAAATCGTTGGCATGGGGAGGGAACCAGCAACAGCTACCCTTCTTCTGCAGGTCTTAGGGACGGTTGGAACCAAAAACTGAGCAATTTTTGGGTAGAGGATGGGGACTTTTTCAGAATCCAGAACATCCAATTGGCCTATACCTTAAGAGGAGAGAAACTAAAAGGTAATGCACCTGATTTCAAATTCACCCTTACCGCTGAAAGACCATTGACCTTGTTCAACTATAATGGATTCAACCCTGAGGTTTCAGATGGTGTGGACCGTCAGACCTATCCGGTACCAGCTATCTACACGGTAGGTGTTAATGTTAAACTGTAAAAAAATTGAAATGAAAAATAGTATAAACCCAGTATATAAATTGGTATTTGTCTTGATGGCCATGCTTTTTGTGCAGTCGTGCGATGACAAATTCAATGACATTGAAGGTCAGCTCAATGCGGATGACCTGGATTACTCCGCTACAGAAGACATGGTCCAGGCGTTGGTGGGAGCTTATAACGTATTGGCAACCCGTGGGTGGGAAGAACCATTGTTGCTTTCCGTACGTGGTGATGATGTGAATGCAGGAGGTTTGGGAGACCAACAACAATTTGCCGATACCGACAACTTTGTATATGACCAAGGATATTGGATGTATAACTCACTGTGGAACATACATTATGGTGATATCGTAAGTTTGAACACCGAGATCAGTCTTATTGAAAAATTCCAGGATTTTGCCTCTGAAGAAGGAAAAGCAACAGGAGACCAATATATTGCAGAGATCAAAGTGATGAGGGCTTGGCTGCATTTTAATTTGGCCAGGGTTTGGGGGGATGTATTCATCATCCAGACCAACCAACCTGATGCCGAAATTGCGGATGGTCCGGCATCCAAAAATGATGTGATGCAGTTCATCTCCGATCAAATGGATGAAGTGATTCCGTTACTGCCCAACATGAGACCCAACGAAAGGACCGATATTCCAGGAGGGATAACTAGATATACGGCCTATGCGTTAAAGGCATTGGCACATTTGGAAATGGAAGATTATCAAGGAGTGGCAGATGCCAGTGCGGCGATCATCAATTCCAACAAATTCTCTTTGTACCCGGATTATTATAGCTTGTTCAAAAAACCGGGGGAGTTGAGTGATGAAAGTTTATTGGAACTGCAATTCTCAGATTATGGTTCCAGTACAGGGGATACTTTTTATCACCTTTACGATCCCTTTGGACCTATTGGATGGACACCTGCAAGGGAAAACGCCGCTGGAGGTTGGGGGTTCTATGAGCCCAGTATGAAATTCATTAAGTTTATGTTGGACAGGGGGGAGACCGAGAGGTTGGAGACTAGTGTCCTTTGGACCGATAGGGGGATTGCTGAGCTTCAAACGGACCCAAACTATGCTACCTTACCTTCATTCGTATCCAATACGACCAGGGATGGGGATGTCTTCAACGATTATGCAAGGGCTCTGTTTGCTAGCGGAAAGCATTACTTACCATCCGTACAATTGACCGATGGTCGAAATCAGTACGCTGGTGGCAAGAACTTCATCGTGATTCGTTATGCTGAAATTCTTTTGATGTATGCCGAGGCGTTGACACGTGGAGCTTCCGGCTCCGGTATGACGGCAGATCAAGCCGTGAACCTGATCAGGGCCAGAGCCAATATGCCTGCAATTTCAGGAGTGTCTTCGGATGATGTAATGGACGAAAAATTTGCCGAACTGGGCATGGAGTGGGGTATTCGATTCTACGATATGATTCGTTTGGACAATTTCTCCGAGTTGAGCTATGATGGAAGGACATTCTCTGCCGACAAGCAGTTTTTACCTTACCCACAAGCTCAAGTGGATGCACTTCCAACCCTATCCGGAAGTACCGATTAACATTAACTAAATAAACAACACAAGATGAAATACGCAGTTAAATCCATATGGTTCCTTTTGGGTCTTCTGGTTGTTTCCTGTAACGAAGGGATCGACCCAATAACGGCGGTGGATGCCGGAGTGGACGAAACAGCCCCCCAGGTAACCATTACATATCCGACCGAAGGGGTGGAATTGATGCCCTTTGAGGAAGAGACATCCATTACTATAAAGTTTGAGGTAAAGGATGATATAGAAGTGTCCAATGTGAAAGTATCGATGGATGGTTCGCAAATAGCTTCCTTTAGCACGTTCAAGGATTACCGGATCGTACTTGAAGAAGTCACATATAATGGATTGGGGAACGGAGATCACAAGGTCACGGTGTCCGCAACCGATTTGGAAGGAAAGACTACAACACAGGAAGTCAATTTTGCCAAATTGGCACCTTATAGCCCTCAATTTGATGGCGAGGTATTCTACATGCCGTTCAATGGGGATTATATGGACTTCATCAGTTTTGAGGAAGCCGGCGAAGTGGGCAATCCAAGTTTTGCAGGTGGCGGTTTCTTAGGGGCCGATGCCTATATGGGGGCCACGGATTCCTATTTGACCTTCCCCATGGATAATTTAAAAAGCACCGAATTCAGTGCCGCATTCTGGTACAAGGTCGATCCCACACCAGATAGAGCAGGTATTTTGGTGGTTGGTGATGATGAAACCGACCGATTCCAAGGCTTCCGTTTGTTCCGCGAGGGCAATGCGGATGAACAACGTATTAAGCTGAATGTAGGTACAGGTGCTGGTGAAAGTTGGAATGATGGAGGGGTTATTGATGTTACTGCAGGGGAATGGGTTCATGTGGCCGTTTCCATATCACAAACTCAAAGTACTATCTATTTTAATGGAGTAGAAATGTTGACTTCAACATTATCAGCGCCGATTGACTGGACAGGTTGTGAAGAATTGGTAATCGGTTCCGGCGGGCCAACGTTCTCTTATTGGGACCATGGCTATGATGCCAGTGAGTTGGATGAACTCCGCATCTTCAACAAAGCTCTGACACAGAGCGATGTGCAGATTATGATCAATGCAGCCAATCCTTATGTGCCACAATACGACGGAGAATCGTTATATATGCCGTTCGATGGCGATTATATCGATTTGATAGGAAGTAAGGCGGCCTCAAAAGTCGGCTCCCCAGGATTCACCGATGATAGCCAAGTGGGCAATCAGGCCTATATGGGAGCATTGGATTCCTATATCAACTATCCTGCTGAAGGTTTGATGACCCCAGAGTTCAGTGGCGCTTTCTGGTATAAGGTCGATGCCAACCCAGATAGGGCAGGTATCATAACCATTGGTGATGATGAGGTTGATCGTTTCCAAGGATTTAGATTGTTCCGAGAGGGTGATGCCACTTCGCAACGCATCAAACTCAATGTGGGCACAGGTGCAGGCGAAAGTTGGAATGATGGCGGTTTGATCGATGTTGCCGCTGGTGAATGGGTCCATGTGGCCTTTACCATTGCCAGTGATAAGAGCACCATTTATTTTAATGGAGCGGAAGTATTGAGTTCTGCCATGTCCGCACCAATTGATTGGACAGGTTGTAACACCTTCACTATTGGAGCAGGAGGCCCTACATTCTCATATTGGGACCATCTTTCAGACTATAGTGCCATAGACGACCTTAGATTTTTCAGTAAGGCCTTATCCGCTTCGGAAGTTGCGGAAGTGTATGGAGGACAGGTAACGCCCAAAAACTTTGGATCCACATTATATCTGCCTTTTGATGGTACAAATATCGATGCGAACAACAATTTGGCACCAACCGTTGTGGGAACTCCGGGATTTGCAGGGGAGAGCAATGTAGGTAGTGACGCCTATGCAGGTGCCACGGATTCCTATCTGACCTTCCCGATAGATGGATTGTTCAGCAATCAATTCAGTGGGGCATTCTGGTACAAAGTCGATGCCAACCCAGATAGGGCAGGAATATTAACAGTAGGCCCACCTATGAACGGTGCTGACAATGATCTTACTTCTGGTTTCCGACTTTTCCGCGAAGGAGATGCCACTTCACAACGAATCAAGTTGCATGTGGGTACTGATGGTGGTGATGTCTGGAATGACGGTGAGGTTATTGATGTGACCGCTGGTGAATGGGTCCACATTGCCTTTACCGTGACCGACACGGCCACCCAGATTTATTTCAATGGGGAACCCGTAGCCAATATGGGCGATATGACTGGTAAAACCATTAGTTGGGCCAATTGTACCATCCTTTCTGTCGGATCCGGAGCTCCCAATTTCATTGGTTGGGGACATTTATCCGATTTAAGCTATATCGATGACCTATATCTGTTTGATAGAGCTTTGACACAAGAGGAAATTCAAGAAATCATGAACAAATAATGCTGTTACAAGCATTAACGATTTGAGTTAGTTAGTTTTTATGAGGTTAGTTTTAATTCCATTGGCCGTTGCATCCATGCTGATAGGGTGCAATGGCCATAAAACTGAAAAGGAAAAAGAATCAAGGACAAGTAAGGATACCATAGCGTACACTGATGAGGAGTTGATGGATTCTGTTCAGTACCAGACTTTTGAATATTTCTGGGATGGTGCGGAACCCATATCAGGATTGGCAAGGGAGCGCCTCCATATGGACAATGTTTACCCGAGCCATGATAAGGATATCATCACCACAGGTGGTTCAGGTTTTGGCCTGATGGCTATTTTGGTGGGGGTGGAACGCAAGTTCATTTCACGTGAACAAGCACTGGAACGTTATGAAAAAATCGTTGACTTCTTAGAGAAGGCTGATCGCTTCCATGGAGCTTGGCCCCACTGGATGGAACCTACAGGGAAAGTATCGCCATTCAGTCCCAAGGACAATGGTGGGGATTTGGTGGAAACGGCATTTTTGGTGCAAGGTCTTTTGGCTGTAAAGGAATATTTTAAGGACGGAAACGAACGCGAACAAGTCCTCGCAAAAAAGATTCAAGAGCTTTGGGAAGGTGTCGAGTGGGACTGGTACACCAAAGGTGGTCAGGATGTGCTCTATTGGCATTGGAGCCCGGAATATCAATGGGAAATGAACTTTCCTGTGGGAGGATACAACGAATGTCTCATCATGTATGTTTTGGCGGCTTCATCACCAACACACCCCATCAAAAAATCGGTTTACGAAAAGGGATGGGCTTTGGACGGAGAGATTGCTAAGGACACGGTGTATTATGGCCTGAAAACAGAATTGAACCATTACGAACATGATAAGGCTCCTGTTGGACCTTTGTTTTGGGCGCACTATTCCTATCTGGGCTTAGATCCAAAAGGATTGACCGATCAATATGCCGATTACTGGAAATTGAACGTGAACCATGCCATGATCCATTACAAATATGCTTTGGATAACCCAAAAGGGTACAAAGGCTATGGGAAAGATAGCTGGGGGTTGACCTCCAGTTATTCCATGAAAGGTTATGCGGGGCACAGACCTGGTGAAGACCTGGGGGTCATTTCGCCCACCGCTGCGTTATCATCCATGCCCTATACTCCGGAGGAGAGCAAACAATTTTTAAGACATCTGTATACACAACAAGATAGTTTGATCGGGAAATATGGGCCGTATGATGCCTTTAGCGAGCAAAACCATTGGTATTTGCCCAGATATTTGGCCATAGACCAAGGACCGATACCGGTCATGATAGAAAATTACCGAAGCGGTTTACTTTGGAAGTTGTTCATGGCGAATACAGATGTACAGAACGGACTTAAAAAATTAGGGTTTCAATCCCCCTTCTTAAAAAATGATGATTAAAAAAACTTTATACCTGTCTACTCTGTTGCTGCTGTTCATAGCATGTGGTGGAGGGGACGATTATACCTATATACCCACAACACCTGAAATTCCAGATGATGGCTCCAACGAGGTGCCTACCATAAGTGACGGTGATTTGCTAGACTTGGTTCAAGAGGAAACCTTTAAATACTTCTGGGATTATGCCGAAACGAATTCTGGCGGGGCCAGGGAACGGTATCATCCCAATGACCCAGGTCTCAATGCCGAAGTGGTTACCTCTGGCGGTACAGGTTTTGGTCTAATGGCCATTTTGGTGGGTATCGAACGCGGATTCATTACCCGAAGCGAAGCTGTGGACCGATTGACCACTCTTTTGGATTTTTTGGAAAATGCAGATCGTTTTCACGGAGCTTGGTCCCATTGGATCAATGGCTCAACCGGGGCCGTTATCCCATTTAGTAGTATGGATAATGGTGGGGACCTTGTGGAAACCGCATTTCTGACACAAGGGTTGATCTGTGTGAAGGAATATTTCAAAAACGGTTCCGATGCAGAAAAGGCATTGGCCCAACAAGCGGACGATCTCTGGAAAGGCGTGGAATGGAACTGGTATACACAGGACCAAAATGTTTTGTATTGGCATTGGAGCCCCAATTTTGGGTTCGACATCAACCTGCAATTAAAAGGCTATAATGAGGTATTGATTACCTACATTTTGGCAGCGGCATCACCCGATTTCAGTATTGAAAAACCTGTATACACTAATGGTTGGGCGTCTGGTGGCGGGATAAAATCCGCAAATACCCAATATGGTTTTCCCCTTTTGGTGAAACATAATGGTAACGAACAATTTGGTGGACCCTTATTCTGGGCCCACTATTCCTATTTGGGACTCAATCCCAAAACCCTTTCGGATGAATATGTGGATTATTGGGATGTCAACGTAAACCATTCCAAGATCAATTACACCTATTGTGTTACCAATCCAAAAGGTTTTGAGGATTATGGGGAAGATTGCTGGGGATTGACCGCCAGTTATTCTAGGAACAATGATGGAAGCTTGGGATATAATGCCCACAGCCCTGCCAACGATACGGGTGTCATTTCGCCAACGGCGGCTATCAGTTCAATTCCGTACACGCCTGAAGAATCTTTGAAGGCAATGCATTATTTTTATAAAAATAAAGATAAACTTTTAGGTCCCGCTGGATTTTATGATGCCTTCAGTCCCGAGTATAACTATTGGGTGGCCGAGGCCTATTTGGCCATAGACCAAGGTCCTCAGATCATCATGATTGAAAATTATCGATCGGGTTTACTTTGGAACTTGTTCATGGGCAACGAAGATGTGAAAGCAGGACTTGTAAAACTCGGATTTTGATATGAAAAAACAGGCAGTGTTCCTTTTGATGCTGTTGGTGTGCGGTTTTGCTTCCGCCCAATGGCAATCCAAGTATGAGGAAAAAAAGCTCGTACAAGGAAACGATACCTTAAGGTATCGGATCATGTACCCAAAAAATTTCAAGGAAACGGAAAAATACCCGGTCATTTTGTTTTTGCACGGTGCTGGGGAAAGGGGTAATGACAACCAAAGTCAGTTGGTGCATGGGGGAAAATTGTTCGCAACGGACTACCTTCAAGAAAGGTATCCGGCCATCGTGATATTTCCACAATGTCCTAAAGAAAGTTATTGGTCCAATGTGGATGTGGATCGAAGCACCTATCCTATCCATCTGAATTTCAAATACGACCAAGGACCGACTACACCTTTAAAAATGGTAATGGATTTGTTGGACAGTACCATCCAACAACCATATTCCGATGGCAATCAAGTTTATTTGATGGGACTTTCCATGGGCGGTATGGGTACGTTCGAACTCTTGAGTAGAAAACCGGATACTTTCGCGGCAGCCATTCCTATTTGTGGGGGAGGTGACCCCAATTCAGTTTCCAGTTATGCCAAAAACACTCCTTTGTGGGTTTTTCATGGGGCGCAGGACAATGTAGTAAACCCATTGCAGTCCATAGAAATGGTTTCGGCCTTGCTTAAGGCAGGAGCGTATCCAAAGTTCACCATCTACGATTTTGCCAACCACGGCAGCTGGGATCCCGCATTTGCAGAGCCAGAACTCTTACCATGGCTGTTTTCACACAAAAAGCAAAATCAATAACCAAATGGGGTCAAGAGCACTTTTAGGTTCTATATGTGCCGTGTTTTTGGCCTTATCACCTTTGTTGGTCAAGGCACAGCAAAAAACCTATTGTAATCCTATCAATATTGATTATGGGTATACCCCGATTCCCAATTTTGCCACCCATGGCAAGCATCGGGCCACGGCGGATCCCGTGATTGTCACTTTTAAGAACAAATACTTTCTTTTCTCTACCAACCAATGGGGGTATTGGTGGAGTGATGATATGTATGATTGGAAATTTATCCCAAGAAAATTTCTTCGAGAACGCAACAAGGTTTACGACGAACTTTGTGCCCCGGCAGCTTTTGTGATGAAGGATGAGCTGTATTTGATCGGTTCTACCCACGGGCCCGCTTTTTCCTTATGGAAGAGCAAGGACCCTACCACTGACAATTGGGAAATTGCCGTGGATTCGTTAAAAGTGGGGGCTTGGGATCCTGGATTTTTATATGAGGAGGATACCGATAAACTATATTTGTACTGGGGCTCCAGTAATGTGTTTCCTATTTTGGGAACAGAGATCAACACCAAGACCCTGCAGTCAGAAGGTTATGTGAAACCCTTGATTTCCTTGGTTCCTGAAGACCATGGATGGGAACGTTTTGGGGAATATAACGACAATACCTTTTTACAACCCTTCATGGAAGGTGCTTGGATGACCAAGCATAACGGCAAATACTACTTGCAGTATGGAGGACCCGGTACCGAATTTAGTGGTTATGGCGATGGGGTATATGTTAGCGATCAACCTTTGGATGGATTTGCCTACCAAGAACACAATCCGTTTTCCTACAAGCCTGGAGGTTTTGCCAGAGGAGCGGGTCATGGGGCCACTTATCAGGATACGTATGGAAATTGGTGGCATGTTTCCACCATGATCATCAACCAAAAGAACAGTTTTGAGCGCCGAATAGGGATTTGGCCGGCTGGGTTTGATGAAGAGGATGTGATGTATTGCAATACGGCCTATGGCGATTACCCAACCTATCTTCCTCAAGAAAATGCAGATCATGTTAAGGGCCTTTTCACCGGCTGGATGGTGTTGAACTATAACAAACCCGTTCAAACTTCTTCTACTTTAGGAGGATATCAACCCAATTATGCGGTGGATGAGGACATGAAGACCTATTGGAGTGCCAAAACCGGAAATAAAGGGGAGTGGTTTCAGACCGATTTGGGTGAAGTTTCCAACATCCACGCTATTCAGGTGAACTATGCCGACCAGGATGCCGAATTTCTGGGAAAATCCGAAGGAGTTTATCATCAATACAAGATTTACAGTTCCAATGATGGGAAAAAATGGAGCCTTTTGGTGGATAAAAGCAAGAACCAGACCGATGTGCCCCATGACTATATCGAATTGAAACAACCGGCCAAAGCACGATTCCTGAAAATGGAAAATATCAAAATGCCTACGGGCAAGTTTGCACTTAGCGGTTTTAGGGTGTTCGGAAAGGGGACGGGAGAGAAACCAAAACCTGTGGAAGATTTTATAGTGCTAAGGTCTGACCCTAAAAAGTTTGGGGAACGCAGAAATTCATGGCTTCGATGGAAACAGAACGATTTGGCCGATGGCTACGTCATCTATTTTGGCAAGTCTCCTGACAAACTCTACGGAAGTATCATGGTCTATGGGAAAAACGAATATTATTTTTCGGGAATGGACCGAACGGATGCCTATTATTTTCAGATTGAAGCATTTAACAACAATGGGATTTCGGAACGGACACCCATTGTCAAATCAGAATAAATACCACAACAAAACAACCTGATCATGTACTATAAAAAATTACTTTTCGCCGTAATGGCACTAACCTTTGGTGCTATCAGTGCCCAACAAAGGATTCCAGAAGTGGAGGCACTCTTACAAAAAATGACCTTGGAGGAAAAAATAGGTCAGCTGAACCTTTTGACACCAGGCGGAGGTGTGGCCACTGGCGAAGTAGTGAGCAAAAATGTGGAGGCCAAGATCAAGGCCGGGGAAGTGGGTGGCCTTTTCGGGGTGGCCGGACCAGACAAGGTACGAGTGGCCCAAGAACTCGCCGTTAAAAAAAGTCGATTGGGTATCCCGTTGCTGATTGGTTCTGATGTGATCCATGGCTATAAGACCACCTATCCTATCCCTTTGGGATTAGCTTCCAGTTGGGATATGGATTTGGTACAACAGGCGGCCCAAATGGCAGCAAAGGAGGCCACTGCAGACGGTATCAATTGGAACTTTTCACCTATGGTGGATATTGCCCGCGACCCGCGTTGGGGAAGGATTGCCGAAGGTGCCGGCGAGGATCCTTATTTGGGGTCCAGGATTGCCGAAGCATCCATAAAAGGATATCAAGGCGATGATTTGGCCGCAGCCCATACCATGTTGGCCTGTGTGAAACACTTTGCCCTTTATGGAGCAGCAGAAGCTGGTCGCGATTATCATTCTGTGGATATGAGCAAAATCAAGATGTTCAACCAATACCTGCCACCGTACAAAGCGGCTGTGGATGCAGGAGTGGCCAGTGTCATGAGCTCTTTCAACGATGTGGATGGTATTCCTGCCACGGGAAATAAATGGTTGTTGACCGATTTGCTTCGAGATAAATGGGGATTCAATGGATTTGTGGTTTCCGATTACACCTCTCTAAACGAAATGATTCCACACGGTTTAGGTGACTTGCAAGCAGTGTCAGCTTTGGCCTTGAATGCAGGGTTGGATATGGATATGGTAGGGGAAGGCTTCCTGACCACCTTGAAGAAATCCTTGGAAGAAGGAAAAGTGACCGAAGAAGCAATTACCAACGCCTGCAGAAGAATTTTGGAGGCCAAGTACATTTCAGGACTTTTTGAGGACCCCTATCGTTATTTGGACAGCAAACGTCCTGCAAAGGATATTTTAACCAAGGAAAATAGGGCACTGGCCCGCACGTTGGCTGCCCATTCCTTTGTACTGTTGAAAAATGAAAACAATATTTTACCCCTTCAAAAAAATAAAAAGATTGCCTTGGTAGGGCCATTGGCAGACAGCCGAAACAACATGCTCGGAACCTGGGCACCCACTGGTGATGTGAGTTTGGCCGTTACCATATTGGAAGGGTTCAAGAACGTGGCTCCAAATGCTACTATTCAATATGCAAAAGGTGCCAATATTTCTGATGATGAGGAATTTGCCAAACACGTGAATGTATTTGGGCCGAGGATAGAAATTGATGAGCGTTCCCCAGAAGTGATGGTGGACGAGGCCGTGGAATTGGCAAAGAACGCTGATGTAGTGGTAGCCGTTGTGGGAGAAGCTACGGAAATGACAGGTGAAGCGGCCAGCCGCACCGATATTTCAATTCCCGAAAGCCAGAAAATATTGATCCGTGCCTTAGTGGCGACCGGAAAACCTGTTGCCTTGGTATTGATGAGCGGTAGACCTTTGACCATCCCCGATGAATTGGGATTGCCTGTGGCCATTCTTCAAGTGTGGCACCCAGGGGTAGAAGCTGGAAACGCCATTGCCGATGTGGTTTTTGGCGATTACAACCCCTCTGGAAAACTAACGGTTACCTGGCCAAGAAATGTGGGGCAAATCCCCATTTACTACAGTGCCAAGAATACCGGTAGGCCTGCCCCTGAAAATGACGAGTTCCAAAAATTCAGATCTAACTACCTAGATTCCCCCAACTCTCCTTTATTACCTTTCGGGTATGGGTTGAGTTATACCAACTTTGAATATTCCAATCTTAAATTGGATAAAGCCAGCATAGGTCAGGGTGAATCGATTTCGGCAACCGTAACCGTGACCAACACTGGAAACTATGATGGGGAAGAAGTGGTGCAGTTGTATTTGAGGGATGTGGTAAGAAGCATAACCCCGCCAAAACGCGAGTTGAAAGGATTCCGAAAGATATTGTTGAAAAAAGGGGAGAGTAAGGAAGTGACCATCACCTTGTCTCCTGATGATTTGAAATTTTACAACAGTCAATTGGACTTTGTGGCAGAGCCTGGTGAGTTTGTAGTATTTGTCGGGACCAATTCCGATGCCCAGCTTTCAAAATCGTTTGTATTGAATTAATGATGGGGAAAGTGCTGTTCTAGCACGTTTGTTCCATCAACCTAAAACCGTAAAAATGTATTGGAGAAGAGCCATTCTGCTGCTATTGTTGATTTCGGCCTGTAAACAACAGGAAAAACCAAAAGAAGAAGTGGCAGCTGGTCCACCGAACATTATTTTCATCATGTCCGATGACCATGCCTTTCAGGCCATTAGTGCGTATGGCCATGAATTGGGTAAATTGGCTCCTACGCCCAATATTGACCGTATTGCGAAAAACGGGGCCATTTTCAGGAATAATTTCTGTACCAATTCTTTATGTGGGCCAAGTAGAGCGGTGATCCTTACTGGAAAATTAAGCCACATCAACGGTTTTCGTATGAACGGGGAACGGTTTGATGGCAACCAACCAACCTTGCCCAAATATTTGAAAGAACTTGGGTATCAGACAGGGATTATAGGGAAGTGGCATTTGTACGGTGCACCTACAGGATTTGATTATTGGGATATTTTGAATGATCAGGGCAACTATTACAATCCCGAGTTCATATCCGAAGGGGATACCACTGTGGTTGAAGGTTATGCCACGGATTTGATTTCCGATAAAAGTCTGGATTGGTTGCAGCACCGGGACAGCACACAGCCTTTTTATTTGATGGTGCACCACAAGGCACCACACAGGAATTGGATGCCGGCCCTGCGACATTTGAATGCCTACGACACCATTACCTTTCCGTTACCGGACACTTATTTTCCAGAGTTTGTAGACCAACAGGCGGCCGAGGAACAATTGCAAACCATTTATACAGACATGTACGAAGGGCACGATCTAAGGATGAGTACAGGCCCCGGAAGTACGGAACTGGCCCAAAATCCATGGACCATCGATTTTGATCGTATGACACCCGAGCAACGTAAAATTTGGGACGAAGCCTATCTTCCCAAAAACAATGCCTTTTGGGAAGCCAATTTGCATGGTAAAGAACTGGCTGAATGGAAAGGACAAAGGTTCCTTCAAGAATATTTGGCTACGATAAAGGCCGTGGATGAAGGAGTCGGACGAATCTTGGATTATCTGGAAAAAAAAGGGTTGGACAAAAACACCTTGGTAGTGTACACTTCCGATCAAGGATTTTATTTGGGCGAGCACGGTTGGTTTGACAAGCGGTTTATGTATGAGGAATCCATGAAAATGCCCTTGTTGATGCAGTTGCCAGGGGTTATCAAACCGGGAACGGAAATCGATGCGATGGTACAGAACCTTGATTTTGCCCCTACTTTTTTGGATTTGGCAGGCGGGACCCAATATGCTTCGGATATGCAGGGTCGGTCCTTTAGGCATGTATTGGATGGAACTGAACACGATTTCAAGAATGCCGTGTATTACCATTATTATGATTTTCCGGCATTTCATATGGTGAAACGGCAGTACGGAGTGCGCACGGATCGCTACAAACTCATCCATTTTTATGATGATATTGATGCATGGGAGTTCTATGACCTTCAAAAGGACCCCCACGAAGTACACAATGCTATCAATGATGAAGAATATAAAGATATCATAACGTACATGCACCAAAAATTGGATAGCTTGCAAGCTGTTTACAAAGTAACCGAAAAGGAATTTGAGACCACTCCGAAGGAAAAAGTTGATAAAGCCTATGAAGTCTTTAAAAAATTGAGAGGAACACCTATCCAATGAAAAAACTACTTTTTACCCTATTACTTTTTGTGGTGATGGTAGGCGCTAATGGCCAGACCATAGATGTGATCACCTATAACATCCGTTATGACAATCCCAATGACAATCCCAACAATTGGGACAACCGAAAGGCATTCCTGATCTCGCAATTGCAATTTTATGCCCCGGATGTTTTTGGGACCCAAGAGGGGTTGGTGCATCAACTCAAGGATATTGACCAAGGGCTTGAAGATTATACTTATGTTGGCATAGGACGCGATCATGGAGATGATCGTGGCGAGTTTTCGGCTCTTTTCTATAACACCAAAAAACTGAAGGTGTTGAAACAGTCCACGTTTTGGCTGTCCGAAACCCCGGATGTTCCATCCAAAGGATGGGATGCCGCCTTGCCCCGTATCTGTACCTATGGACTTTTTGAAAATAAGGCGGATGGGAGCAAGTTCATGGTCTTCAATACGCATTTTGATCATGTGGGGGTAACGGCAAGGGCAGAGAGTTCCAAACTCATCCTAAAAAAAATGAAAGAATTGAATCCTGATGGATTGCCTGTTATTTTGACCGGGGATTTCAATTTGGAAAGTGATAGTTCGGGAGTACAGGTAATCTTGGGAGAAATGACGGATACCCATGTCGCTGTGGGAAAAAATGCCTTTGGTCCCAATGGCACCTTTAACGGGTTTGAGTTCAATAAACCTGTGGAACGGAGAATCGATTACATCTTTGTTTCTCCTAATAATGTTGAGGTGCTAAAAAGTGCCATTTTGAGCGATTCCAAGGATTGCAGATACCCTTCGGATCACCTTCCGGTATTTGCACGGTTACGTCTCGTAGCACCTTAAAACCCGTTTCTTCGACCTCAAAACATCAGTTGTTTGAATTTTTTGGGTTTGGTCTTAAAACCCATATTACTTCCAATAGATTAATTGCTTTTAACCAAGGCTAGTGTTGACGTTGTTATTTATATTAAATTTAAGTAACCTCAAAAAATGTAAAAACAATGTTAATTTTTTTGGGATGCTCTACATTTATAAATGCATTTTAAGAGTAAATCCATAACTTCAAAGGAATTTTTATATCATGGCACTATTTACACTGAACATCAACGGAAAGGAACAAGAGGTGGATGTGGATCCTACCACGCCAATGCTCTGGGTTTTAAGGGACCATTTGAACTTGGTCGGAACAAAATATGGTTGTGGGATCGCGCAATGCGGGGCATGTACCATCCATTTGGACGGCACTGCAACACGGGCATGCATGCTGCCTGTATCTTCTGTAGGCAACCAGAACATCACCACTATTGAAGGATTGTCTGAGAATGGCGATCATCCGGTACAAAAAGCATGGCTGGAAGTGGACGTTCCCCAATGCGGGTACTGTCAGGCAGGTCAGATCATGACCGCGGCATCACTTTTGGAAAAAAATCCAAATCCAACGGATGAAGAAATTGAGATGGCCATGAATGGCAACATTTGCCGATGTGGTACCTATCTGAGAATCAGGAAGGCCGTAAAAATGGCAGCGAACTCATAATCCAATTCATCTGAAAACCTAAAAACATGACACTAGTTAAAACAAAAATAGGAAGACGGGCCTTTATCAGGAATACTGGATTGGCCAGTGGCGGACTGGTATTGGGCTTCAATTGGTTGGCCTCATGCAAAATGACACCGGAACAGGTCAACAGTTTACCCAACGAATGGTTCGACCTGAACGGATTCCTTAAAGTAGGGGATAATGGACTGGTGACCATTATGTCGCCAAACCCTGAGATAGGACAGAATGTAAAAACAGCTATGCCCATGATCGTAGCTGAAGAGTTGGATGTGGCTTGGAAAGATGTCATCGTTGAACAGGCGCCTTTAAATACCGATATTTTTACCCGTCAATTGGCGGGAGGTAGCCAATCCATCCGTCAAGGGTGGGAAAGTCTTCGTATGGCGGGCGCAACCGCTAGACACATGTTGAAGGAAGCTGCAGCCCAGGCTTGGCAAGTTCCCGTAAGTGAGATTACCACCAAGGAAGGCCAATTGATGCACGAAGCGAGTGGCAAATCCGCAGGGTATGGCGAAATGGCATCAGCCGCTACGGCTATTGAAGTGCCCGAGGAAGTGGAACTTAAGGATATCAATACCTTTAGCATCATTGGTACGGACAAGAAAAATGTGGATGGACCCAAGATCGTCACCGGTCAGCCCCTTTATGGATTGGACGTTCAGAGGGAAGGAATGCTCATAGCCATGATTGTGCACCCACCTGCATTTGGGATGAAGTACAAAAGCATGAACGCCGAATCGGTGAAATCCATGCCAGGTATAAAGGATGTGTTCCATTTTGAACCCTATACTGATGAGGTTGAAAAGCAATGGTCCGATGGCGGAGGAATCCCCGAATTGGTGGCCATTGTAGGCAACAGCACGTGGGAGTGCATGCAGGCCAAAAAAGCTTTGGAAGTGGAATGGGAAGAAGCGTCCAAATTGGAGAGCACCGCTTACCATGATGAGGCTTTGGCCGCCCTATTGGAAAAACCTACGGAACAACCCGCAAGGAAGGATGGTGATGTGGACGCGGCCTTTAAGAAAGCGGCCAAGATAGTGGAAAGCACGTATTCTGCTCCCTATCTGGCACACAATACCATGGAGCCCATGAACTTTTTTGCCCATGTTACGCCAGAGAAGGCAGAACTGTTGGGCCCCATCCAAACCCCGGAATTTTTGGAAAAGACCTTGGTATCCCGATTGGGAATGCCAGCGGAGAAAATAGATATTATGATGACCCGTATGGGAGGTGGCTTCGGCCGTCGTCTCTACGGAACCTTCGCCGTGGAAGCAGCGGTCATATCCCAAAAAATGAACGCACCGATCAAATTGGTGTATTCCAGGGAAGATGATATGACCCAGGGAACGTATCGCCCTTCGTACAAAGTAAAATACAAAGCAGGATTGGATGAAAATGGCAACCTGATCGCTTGGCATGTGCGAGGTGCCGGTACCAATGATGATTTGGTTTGGGAACACAGGTTTCCAGCTGGGGCCGTCGATAATTATTTGGCAGAAAAACATGTCCTCCCGACCAATGTGACCACAGGGGCATGGAGGGCGCCACGATCCAATTTTATTGCGGGAGCCGAGCAGGCTTTTATGGATGAGGTTGCCGAAGCATCAGGCAAAGATCCCATCGAGTTCCGTTTGGAGCTGTTCGATCGTGCCATCAACAATCCTGTGGGAGACCCAGAGAAGAATGATTACGACCCAAAACGTTATGCAGGGGTTTTGAAACTCGTCAAGGAAAAAGCCGATTGGAACGGCACGGACAATGGCAAATCCAGAGGGGTTTCGGCCTATTACTGCCATAATTCCTACGTGGCCCAGGTATTGGATCTTGAAGAGGGCAGTGGAACCCCAAGAGTAGGTAAGGTATGGTGTGCCGTAGATTGCGGAATAGTCATCAACCCATTGAGTGCCAAGAACCAAGTGGAGGGAGGTATTGTGGATGGTATTGGCCATTCCACCTTCAGTGCCATGACCTTCACCGATGGTAAACCGAACCAAAGCAATTTTGATAAATACCGTTTGATCAGGAATATGGAGGCGCCCAAAGAGGTGGAGACCTTCTTTGTGGACAACGGCATTGACCCAACTGGATTGGGAGAACCATCGCTGCCACCTATTATTGGGGCATTGGCCAATGCGCTGTATAAAGCTACGGGAAGAAGGCATTACAGCCAACCTTTCATTAGCGATAGACCGCCCTTGGTAGGATAACATATTGGGATTTTATAGATAAAACTTTAGGAATTATTCATTGCTCAGTAGTATCTTTATAAAGATATGGCTATATTGAATAGCGACGTTCTTGGATTTGTGTGTATGTAAATCATTGAATTACAACTACTTATTATTGAAAATAATTTTTCTGTAAAAAAGTTGCGGTATTTGTTTTTTGTTTATGTTTGATCCATGAATGGGTCCCTTATGTTTGGACGCATTTGCCTATTAGCGTTGAAATTTTTTTTCATGTTCGGGCTTTTGGGAAAAAGGAAGTCTATCCCCCAAGCCGTCTTAGGGATAAGACACCGAATCTCTGGGCTGACTTCCGAAAAACACTCCTTGATCCGTGATTTCTCGCGGACCCCTAACTTTGTTCCATACACAGTTTTTGAATTTCGTATCTGAGAACCAGCTATTGGCTTGGCTTTAAGAATTTTATTGTATCAATTAATCATCAATACGAAATTATAATGAAAACGAAATATATCGATTTGATCGAACAGACCTATGATTTTCCACAAGAGGAGTTTCAGTTGGAAGACAACAAGCTGCAATTCCACGGCATAGATCTTTACGGTTTGATCCAACAATACGGCACCCCTCTCAAATTCACTTACCTGCCCAAAATTTCAGATAACATCCAGAGGGCCAAAAAGTGGTTTAAGAGCGCCATGAAAAAGCACAGATATGCGGGCAGCTATCATTATTGCTACTGCACTAAAAGCTCCCATTTTGAGCATGTACTGAACGAAGCCCTTAAAAATGATATCCATATCGAAACCTCCTCTGCATTCGATATAGACATTGTGCAACATTTGATGAAGGCCGGAAAGATTACCAAGAATACCTATGTAATCTGTAATGGGTTTAAAAGGGACCAATACATCAAGAATATTGCAGGATTGATCAACAACGGTCACAAGAACTGTATTCCCATTATCGATAATTATGAGGAAATAGATTTGTTGAGTGACGTTATCGAGGGCAACTTTAAAGTTGGGATCAGGATCGCTTCGGAGGAAGAGCCCAAATTTGAGTTCTATACCTCGCGATTGGGAATCGGGTACAAGAATATTGTTCCCTTTTACAATCAATCCATCAAAACCAATGAAAAGGTGGAGCTGAAGATGCTTCACTTCTTCATCAATACCGGAATCAGGGACACGGCCTACTACTGGAACGAATTGTTGAAATGTCTCAAGGTGTACATCAGTCTTAAAAAGGTGTGCCCAACATTGGACAGTTTGAACATCGGAGGCGGATTCCCGATTAAAAATTCCTTGGCCTTCGAATATGATTATGAGTATATGGTGGACGAAATTATTCATCAGATCAAGCAGGCCTGTGACGAAGCAGAGGTAGATGTACCCAATATCTTTACCGAGTTTGGAAGTTTTACCGTTGGCGAAAGCGGGGGTACCATTTATGAGGTGTTGTACCAAAAGCAACAGAACGATAGGGAAAAATGGAACATGATCAACTCGTCATTCATTACCACCATGCCCGATTCATGGGCCATTAGCAAACGCTTCATTACCCTATCCATCAACCGTTGGAACGATGAGTACGAACGCGTGTTGTTAGGTGGATTGACCTGTGATAGTGACGATTACTACAATTCGGAACAGCATATGAATGCCATCTATCTTCCCAAATACCGAAAGGACAGACCACTCTATATCGGGTTCTTCAACACGGGAGCCTATCAAGAGACCATTGGTGGCTTTGGAGGATTGCAGCACTGTTTGATTCCCCATCCCAAACACATCCTTATCGATAAGGACGAAGAGGGAAACATGAAGACAACCGTTTTTGCTGAGCAGCAGACCGCACAGCAATTCCTGTCCATTTTGGGTTATGGCACCCAGAAGGAAGCGGGTTCCATGGTCAAATCAAAAGCATTGCCCGTACCCAGCAAAAATTAAATTTGGAACAAAGGGTCTACAGGGTCGTTAAATAGAAATCAATAAAGAAAATAGGGATTACGGATTTTGAGAAAACAATGATATATTTAGGTAGTCCGGAAACCTCATAGACAATAGAAATGAACAATAAAGGAGCAATATCACAATTTATTCAAAAGTATTACTTGCATTTTAATGCAGCCGCTTTGGTGGATGCCGCCAAAGGTTATGAGGACCAATTGAACCAAGGTTCCAAAATGTTGGTGTCCTTGGCCGGCGCCATGAGTACAGCGGAACTGGGCAAGATCTTTGCGGAGATCATCCGCACGGACAAAGTCCATATCGTATCATGTACCGGAGCCAATCTGGAAGAAGACCTGATGAACCTCGTGGCGCATTCGCACTATAAAAGAGTGCCCAATTACAGGGACCTGACCCCAAAGGAAGAGTGGGATCTGTTGGAAAAGGGGTTGAACCGGGTTACGGATACCTGTATCCCCGAAGAAGAGGCGTTCAGGAGATTGCAAAAGCACATTTTTGAGATTTGGAAGGATGCAGAGGCCAAGGGAGAACGCTATTTTCCGCACGAGTACATGTACAAATTATTGCTTTCCGGGGTTTTGGAGCAATATTATGAGATAGACATCAAGGATTCATGGATGTACGCTGCTGCAGAAAAAAATCTACCCATTGTGGTTCCCGGATGGGAAGACAGCACCATGGGCAACATTTTTGCCAGTTATGTGATCAAGGGAGAGTTGAAAGCAAGCACCATGAAATCGGGAATTGAATACATGACCTTTTTGGCGGATTGGTACCAGAAAAATTCCGAAAAAGGAATCGGTTTCTTCCAAATAGGCGGAGGTATCGCAGGGGATTTTCCTATTTGTGTGGTGCCTATGCTATATCAAGATCTGGAGCAGACAGAAACTCCATTTTGGAGCTATTTCTGCCAGATCAGTGATTCCACAACCAGTTATGGATCCTATTCGGGGGCGGTGCCCAATGAAAAGATCACGTGGGGCAAGTTGGATATTGACACGCCCAAGTTCATTGTGGAATCCGATGCTACGATTGTGGCTCCCTTGATATTTGCATACCTCCTAGATATGTGATGATGAAGAACAGACAAACAGTAGCTTTGAAACGTGTAATCGTAGATTACAAAAAGCTGGACAACCATATGCTAAACCTTTTGGTGGAAAAATTTCCGGATGGGTACGATGATGACGATATTGTTACCTACCGCAATGCCAACAATGAGGTGGTGGAATGTATAGAGGTACGTACCGAGGATACAGCATATCTGGTAAAAGTGAGCAAACGACTGGTAATGGCCATGGAAGATTACGACGACTCCGACAATGATTCGGACAGTGATGAAGAAACATCACTGGATACGGAGGGATTGGAAAGCTCTGAAGAGGAGTAGAACAAAAACCAAAAGGGATCTTTATGAAAAAATTGATCAAATCCCGCTTGATAGCCGTTCACAAGGATCAGGTCCTAGTGCTTAAGAAAGTGGAACGCCCACTGAGATATACGTTGCCCGGAGGTGTAAAGAAGAAGAAGGAGACAGAATCGGAAACACTCATCAGGGAGGTAGGGGAAGAAATAAAACTGAAACTGTCCCACAGCCAGTTCAATTTTTACCTCTCCCACATCAAAAAAGGCAAATTCCAGACCGTACTGAAAAACTATTATTTGGTACAGTTGAAGCCAAAGCCCATCAAGGTGAAGGAAACACATAAGTTTGAAGAGGCCCTGTGGTTGGAATGGAAGGAAGCATTGCCGTTTATGGACAAAATGGACCGCATGGCCGTTAGGTCCTATTTCAAGAGTTTGGGAAGAAAATTAAAGAAAGAAAAATCAAATGGATATAAAGTTCCACCTCGCCTTGCCATGTAAGGACATAGCAGAAACCAGGGCTTTTTATTTGGATGTTGTAAAGGCGGGCCTGGGTAGGCAGACCGAGCATTGGCTCGACATCGACCTTTTTGGAAACCAATTGACCTTTACCCAATCCGGTAGTTTCAATTTTGATTTCAAGAACTATCGGTTGGAAGACTATATCTTGCCATCCTTCCATTTTGGGGTTATCGTGCCCGTGGAGGTTTGGGGGGAACTATATGCCAGATTGTTCCAAATGGACTTGGAGATTACCACGGAAGCCACCTTTATGCAGGATAGGACAGGGGAACATCTTTCCTTTTTTATACAAGATCCCAATGGTTATATGGTGGAGTTCAAAAGCTTTAAGGAACCCAAGGATATTTTTGCAACGTAGACAATGGACTCAAAAGCCATAGCCTTACATCTAGCAGAGAGCATCGATATATCTGGTTGCAGACAGGCCATGGATAAAGAACTTGTTTATGGCGATAGGGACGAACTGTTCTATTCGGATGGAACGTTGGGCTATCTGTATATTTTCAAATATGGGATTGTATCGTTCTATGGGTTTGATGAAACGGCCATCTCCAATATTTTGATGGAACTAAAACCCTTTTGTGAAGAATGGCGCCAGTCAGAACTCACGGAGGAAATGGAAATTGAACTGGTTTCGGGAGAGCTGGCATCAAAAGTGACCAACAACAAAATAGTACTGTCAAAATCCAATGTGGAGGGCATGCGCTTGGCATTGTTACACTTATCACAATCGGTGGCCTTGGATTACTTTGCGGGGTTGTCGGACCAAATCATGAAGGAGACCCGAATCCACACATCCTACTTGGAGCACAACGGTAAATTGGACCTTGGAGGAAAAAAACTGAAGAAATACATTGCCAGGGTGCTGAACATCAACAACCAGATTTCGGAAAACCTCTATATTTTCGATTCCCCAGAATCGGCTTGGGAAGACGAATATCTGGACAGACTGGACAAAAGCCTCAAACAGATCTTTGATCTGAAAGAGCGTTACCGTACCATTAAGGAGCAGGGGTACATCATAAAAGAAAACTTAAGCCTTTTTAAGGACATAATGGACCATAGGGAAAGCAGCAGATTGGAATGGATCATCATCATTCTGATCTTGGTGGAGGTCATGGACCTGTTCATTATGAGATTAATCAATTAACAACAATTATTTTGGACGATTTTAAAATATTGGGCAGCGAGGAGTGGTGCCGCTTCGAGGAATTGGGAATACCCGCCATCAAGGCTAGGGTGGATTCCGGGGCAAAGACATCATCCATGCAGGCCAACAAGATCAAGATTTTTAGCAAGGGGCTGGAAGATTGGGTACGGTTTGAGGTGAACCCGTTGCAGGACAACAGGAGCATCTCCATTCTGTGCCAGGCCAAACTGGTAGATGTTCGCAGTGTAAAGAGTTCACAAGGGATTTCCGAGGAGCGCCCCGTAATCAAGACCCCGGTGAACATTGGGGGCAATGTTTTTGAGATCGAGGTTACCCTAGCCAACAGGGATACCATGGAATATCGGATGTTGTTGGGCCGTGAGGCACTTAATGCAAGATATTTGGTGGATCCTTCCCAAAGTTTTTGCCAAGGTGATATTTCGGATGAAGAGATGTCACACAAATATAGACCCTACCAATCCGATAAAACCGGGTTGAGTATTGGGTTATTGGCCAGTAATCCAGAGCTTTACAGTAATAAGAGAATCATTGAGGCAGGGGAAATACGAGGGCATAAAGTGGTTTTTTTAAACGTGGAGAACGTTTATATGAAACTGGATGCCAGTTCTCCGGAAATACGATATAGAGGAGGTAACATTCTGGATAAGTTCGATGCCGTGATTCCTAGGATCAAGCCTTCCGTGACCTTTTATGGTTGCGCCTTGTTGAGGCAGTTTGATACTCTGGGAGTCTATTGCCTGAACTCTGCGGATTCCATCAGTAAATCCAGGGACAAACTGTTTGCCTCCCAGTTGTTCTCCAAACATGATATTCACATTCCCATTACCGGATTTGCCAAATCACCGATGGATACCAAGGACTTGATCCGGATGGTAAACGGGGCCCCCTTGATCATCAAATTATTGGAAAGTACCCAAGGGAAAGGTGTGGTCTTGGCAGAGACCAATAAAGCAGCGGAAAGTGTCATCAATGCGTTCAAAAGCGTACAGACCAATATTTTGGTGCAGGAGTTCATCAAAGAGGCGAACGGTCAGGATATCCGATGTTTTGTGGTCAATGGTAAGGTGGTGGCCTCTATGCAGCGGCAGGCACAAAAGGGAGAGTTTAGGGCCAATATACACCAAGGAGGTGCGGCTTCTTTGATAAAGATCACTTCGGAAGAGCGAAAACTGGCCATAAAATCGGCAAAAGTGCTTAATCTCGATGTGGCCGGGGTGGATATCATCCGCTCCAATCGCGGACCTTTGTTACTTGAAGTGAATTCTTCCCCTGGACTGGAAGGCATCGAGAACACCACAGGGATGGATATCGCCAACGTGATGATCGAAACCATAGAAAGAAAACTAAAATATGCCCAGTAAAAACATAGTTGGTTAACTAATTTATAATCAATCAATTGAGTTTTAGCCGGTAATTTCCTACACACCGTGCGCATTTTAGAGCCATAAATTGAAATGGGGCATCCGTTAAAGCAGATGCCCCATTTGTTAATTGGCCCCACTTCAAATCTCATAGCCATAGTATGTTTGTCCCAGTTAACACACAAACCTCCTAAAAATAGGACGGGGTGATTGTAGGGACCAAGTGTTCTTTTCCCCATATCTTATCATGAACGAGGTTTTACGTTGCGCCATGGGGGTTTTTGAGGTTGAGCCCCCTTGGTTGCAGCGGTTTACAGATCAAATATATGTTTCCCATAAATTTGACCTACTTTATTAGGAAAGGAGCTATGGAAATGGCTCCTTTTGTTTTTCTTTCCTTTTGAATGCCATTAATCTTATTCACGGAAATTGTTCACATCTTTTAAGAAAAGGGGAAAGCACCTTAATGTAAGTTTTTGCACAAAAAACCTACTTTTGTAAGATAATGCATTGAGGATTTTTGTTATGTCAGAACAAGTAGAAAGAATAAAAACATTGATCATTGGGTCTGGTCCAGCTGGGTATACAGCAGCAATCTATGCTTCTAGGGCCGACTTGAAACCTGTAATGTATACAGGAATGGAGCCAGGAGGACAATTGACCACCACAACCGAAGTGGATAATTTTCCAGGGTATCCTGAAGGTATAGATGGCCCAACCATGATGATGCAATTGCAACAGCAAGCAGAACGCTTTGGTACCGATGTGAGGATCGGAATGGTGACCGCTGTTGATTTTAGTGACGAGATTGGTGGCCTGCACAAGATTACCGTGGACGATTCCAAGTTTATAGAAGCTGAAACGGTGATCATATCCACTGGGGCATCTGCAAAATACCTGAACATCCCGAGCGAACAACGTTTACGTGGTGGTGGTGTCTCTGCCTGTGCCGTTTGTGATGGTTTCTTTTACAAAGGCCAGGAAGTAGCCATTGTTGGGGCAGGGGATACCGCTGCGGAGGAGGCATCCTATTTGGCCAATATCTGTAAAAAGGTG
The DNA here is from genome assembly GCF_003584165.1 of Flagellimonas aequoris. Taxonomy (GTDB): domain Bacteria; phylum Bacteroidota; class Bacteroidia; order Flavobacteriales; family Flavobacteriaceae; genus Flagellimonas; species Flagellimonas aequoris. Next base: position 110,192 of record NZ_QXFJ01000030.1, read on the forward strand.
ACCATGTTGGTGCGTAAGGACCATATGCGTGCTTCAAAGGCCATGCAGCATAGAGTGAACAGTATCGATAATATCGAGATCAGATACAATACCGAAGTGGATGAAGTATTGGGTGATCAAGTGGTCGAGGGAATAAGGATTGTGGACAACCAAACCGGGGAGAAGGAGGAGATTTCTGTTACGGGATTGTTCATAGCGATCGGGCACAAACCCAACACCGATATTTTCAAGGGACAATTGGATATGGATGAAACAGGATACATCATCACCCAGCCCAAATCCACGAAAACGAATAAGCCAGGAGTTTTTGCCAGCGGTGATGCCCAGGACAAGATTTATAGACAGGCCGTTACGGCTGCAGGTACAGGGTGTATGGCAGCTTTGGATGCCGAGCGGTACTTGGCCGCGGTAGAAAGCAAGGAAATGATGGCTTCCTAAACGGAAAATCCACAGAACAGATTAAAAAAGGCACTGAAATTCAGTGCCTTTTTTCGTGGAATGCTAACTCAATCAATCCGTCTGTAGTTTTCTGAAAAAGTCCGGTTGCCATCGGCGTCGACCGAAATCTGGCTAAAGGTATCCTCATTCAAGATCAACTCGAATGTAAAATTCCTCATAGTGTCCAAAGCCTTCATCATTTCATCATCCCCATATTCGATGACTTCAACCAGTTGGCCATCGGTAACACGGTAAGAACCATAGCCAAATCTGCCATTGGGATCATCTGGAACATACCGCGTCCACATGATTTTTTCCTTGGAGTACATCTTGACCTGCCTGTACCCATCCGATTTTGGAATGGTATCGATGACGTTCTGTCCGTCATAATTATAAAAACTTTGGAGTTCCCAAGTTCCCTCAATAGTGGGATCGTAATGTTCGAGTCCCTTAAAGCTTCCCGCCATTAAGAACACAACACAACATACAATAAGCAAAATTGATTTTTTCATACGGTTTGACTTAATGGAGATTAAAGAATATACAAAAGATAGTGATATTTTATGAAAATATTAAATTATTACACTTAAAATTTTAACATATAGGCAGTTGTTAAAAGTATAAGCAAAAGCGAAGAGATGTTCTTTAAACTATAAAAGTGCTATATCATCTTCAATAGATTCCTTTGGAATTTGAAAAAAAAGGGATAATCCTATTATTTTTTTACAAAATGAACATTTCTGTTCAAAAATGTTTGATTTGTAAATTTTTTTGGACAAATTTCGGTAGTATTAACACAAACTTAAGTAATGAGAAACATTTATTTGACATTTGTTGCAGTGTTTTCTTGTATTGCTGCGTTTGGGCAGACCATTACGGGGACCGTATCCGATACTTCGGGTACTCCTTTGCCTGGGGTGACCATAGTAGTAAGTGGTACAAACAATGGTACAACTACCGATTTCGATGGAAATTACACCATCAATGCCTCCAGTGGGCAAGTGCTGAGATTTTCCTATTTGGGGATGAAGCCAAAAGACATTACCGTAGGGTCCGAAACAACCATCAATGTAGCTTTGGAAGAAGATTCCACACAGCTTGATGAGGTTGTGGTGACCGCATTTGGTGTGGAACAAAAGCAGAAGTCGTTGGGATATTCAGTGACCAAGGTCAATACCGAGGACCTTAACTTGGCCGGCCAGTCCAATCCTATCGAGAGCCTTCAAGGACGTGTGGCCGGGGTACAGATCAATCGTTCTTCCGGTACATCAGGAGGCGGTGTGGATATTCTGATCAGAGGTGTTACCTCTATCAATCCTAACAGGAGTAACCAACCCTTGATCATTGTGGACGGACTTGCGTTGAACAACGATACTTTTGCCGGGGAGGTTAGACCCAGTTCGGGGTCGAACTCGCCTAGCAGTTCGGAGCAGTTCGCCTTTTCCAATAGGGCAATGGATTTGAACCCTGAGGACATTGAAAGTTTCAACGTACTGAAAGGAGCGGCGGCGACTGCCCTTTATGGTGTGAGGGCATCCAATGGTGCTATTGTGATCACTACCAAAAAAGGAAAACAGGGCAAGGCCAAGATTAATTTGACGGCATCCACGACTTTTAGAAATGTTACAACTACGCCACCTTTACAAACCACCTATAGGGAAGGATTTAATGGGGCACCCAGAACGTTGTATGATCCAAACTCAGAAACTGGGTTCGATAGGGTCCAAAATGCAACTTCTTTCTATTCTTGGGGTCCTGAATATGCCTTGGATTCCTATGATTTAGGTGAAGGCAACATAGTTGACCTGTCCAACGATCGCTTTTATAGCCCTTATGATATTTTTAGAACAGGTTTTAATTCACAGCTCAATCTCAGCCTTAGTGGGGCCAACGATCGTTTGAGCTATTATTTTTCCTTGGGGAACAACAATGAACAGGGGATTTTGCCGAATACGGATTATAAAAAGACCAACTTCAGGTTGAAAGCTGGGTATAAGGTAACCGACAACTTCTCTGTGGATGGTTCTGTAGCTTTTACCAATTCGGGGGGAAGAAGGGCTAACGGAGGTGATAAATCGGTGATGAGTGCACTGTCCTATTATTCTGGCACATTCCCGATCAATGATTATATGAACCCTGATGGTAGCGAAAGGGACTATTCTTTTGGTATCATTGATAACCCTAGGTATTTGATGGAAACCAGTAATTTGGAGGACGATGTAAACCGTTGGATTGGAAATACCACCCTCACCTGGTCTCCTAAGGATTGGGTAACAGTTACCTATGCCGCCCAAATAGATAATTATTCCGATGTCAGGAACCGCTACGTGGGACCCGATTTGGATGGCGGTTCACAAGTAGGTGGTTTCATCCTTGAGCAGAATATCAATTTTACTGGGTTGGAATCCAACTTTTTGGTGGCATTCAATAAATCCTGGTCAGAGGATTTTACCACGGACCTTACATTGGGTCACCAACTTTCCGATACCAAGAGAAACTACTTGGAGGCAAGGGGTGAAGGTTTGAACATCCCTGGTGTCAACGAAATTGGAAACACCACCAATTTTTTTATCAATAAAAGCATTGTACAGAATAGGACAGTTGGTGTTTTCGGTGAGTTGAAGTTTGGTTATAAAGATAAATTGTTCCTTTCCTTGACAGGTAGGAACGACTGGATTTCCACCTTGCCCAAAGAAAACAGATCGTTCTTCTACCCATCAGCGAGTTTGGCATACGATGTATCCGATTTGTTCGGGGACAACGATATTTTTACTTTTGGAAAACTCCGTGCATCTTGGGCCGAGGTTGGTAAAGGGCCCGGCTTTGGAGATGTGGGCCAATATTTCGTAGTGGATGGTGATTTTCCTTTCGGTGGCGTTGGTGGCTACAGGAGAAGCACCTTGTTGGGCGATACCAACATAAAACCGGAAAGAAACCAGTCTACGGAATTTGGAGCGGATCTTAGGTTCTTCGATAACCGTATCCGTGTGGATTATGCATATTACAACACGCGTGTAAAAGATCAAATCTTCACTGTGGGCACCGCTTACTCTTCCGGTCTTTCGGGAATTACCAGAAACGCAGGCGATTATAAAGTATTCGGACATGAACTGTTGTTGAGTGCCGATGTTATTAGAAATCAAGATTTACGATGGGAGTTGATATTGAACTGGTCTACCAGCGAGGGAGAGGTATTGGAAATACCTGACGACATTGAAGCCATCATCTTTGCTGATTCAGGATTTGCGGGAGTAACTTCCGAAGTTCGCGCCGGCGATAAAATGGGTAACCTCTATGGGTACAAATGGGTCTATGAAAATGGACAAAGATACATAGGTCCGGATGGTTATCCCGTAATCAATACGGATGAAAGGGTTGTGGTGGGCAACGCGTTCCCCGACTTTATCTCATCCATTGGAAGTAACTTGAAATATAAAGGTATTGGCCTTAACTTCTTGTTGGAGTGGAAAAAAGGAGGTGACCTCTATGATGCTGGTTTGAGAAACTCCATCCGTAACGGTAACCCATTAAGCACGCTTCAAAGAGACGTAAATGTGGTGTTGGATGGTGTTATGGATGACGGGAATGGTGGTTTTGTGCCCAATACCACAGAGGCATTGATCGACCAAAACTATTACCGTAACTCCAATGTGTACAACCGAGCTTCTGAAGTTTTGGTACAGGATGCATCATGGGTTAAGATTCGTAACATTTCCTTGTCCTATGACTTTCCTGCCAAGTTGATCAAAAATTTCAATCTGGAAAAGGTAAGTGTTTCGGCAAGTGCCAACAACCTTTTGCTATGGACTCCTTTTGATGGGTATGACCCTGAAGGTAACCAGTATAGTGCGGGCAGTAATGTATATGGTTTCACTGGATTGAATATTCCATTATCTGAAAGCTATTCATTGGGATTGAACATTGCATTTTAAAAAAAATACTATGAAGAAAATAAATATAATTAAGGTTTTTCTGTTATGTGCCACGATAACCTACGTGGGATGTAGCGAAGATTATTTTGATGTGAACACGCCTTCCAATACGGCTAAACTGGAAGACTTGCGAATGAAAGATCTAATAGCTCCCGTTATTCACAGCACTATGGAGGGACAGCGTTCCGCGGAATTGTCATTTGGCAATTATGTGCAGAATTTTGTGTCCGCTGGGGGTGGCGCTGCCGGGCAGACCTCTGTGAGTGGTCTTTGGAGTCAGGTCTATCTGTATGTTTTGCCCAATCTTGAAGCGGTGAAGGACAAGGCAGCGGAAACCGGGGCAACGCATATTGACGCCATTGCGGATATATTGATTGCGGCCAATATTGGAATTGCTACGGATTCTTGGGACAATATCCCATATTCTGAGGCCAGTGGTGGTCCTGACAACAATTTTGCGACTTTTGATACCCAAGAGACCATTTACACCGAGATTTTTAGTTTGTTGGATGGAGCCATTGCCAAATTGAGTGCTGCCGATAATTCAGGATTTGAGCTGGGTTCTTCCGATTTGATCTATGGCGGTGATTCAGCCAAGTGGTTAAGGGCCGCCTATTCCCTTAAGGCACGCTATCAGCTTCACTTGATGAACAAAGGGCTAATTTCCGCTTCGGAAGTTCTGGCAACCGTGGATAACGGATTTACTTCAAATGATGATAATTTCGCTATGTACTATGATGAAAAGAATATCAACCCATGGTACTCGTCCGAAATTTTGGCGAGAAATACGGGAAATTTGAGCAACGACATTGCCAGCCAGTTGGTAAGCTCCATGAACGGTGATTATTACCCATTCCAAGGAGGCTTGGTTGAAATAGACCCAAGACTACCCTTGTTTGCCCAAAATGATGATGAGGCCGAATACAAAGGTTTTGTGAGCGGCGGCGGCGGTATTGCACCTGATGGTACGGATGCCAATGCAAGGTTCAGGACCGGCGGTTTTTATACTAGTGTTGACTCCCCATTAATGTTGATTACTTATGCAGAAGTATTGTTCATTAAGGCGGAAGCGGCTTTTATGGCCAATGGCGGTACCACTACAAGTGTAGGATCAGATGCAACGGCTTATGCCGCTTATATGGATGGTATTGCAGCCAGTATGGATATGTATGGTGTGGAGGGAACGGATTACATGGCCGATGGAGCAGTGGATGTCGGTGAGGCATCCTTGAGCTTGCACCATATCATGAAGGAAAAGTACATTCACAATTTCTTGAATCCAGAGACCTTCGTGGATTACAGGCGTTATGACTTTTCAGATGATGTGTTTACCGGTCTACAGATTAGAAGTGAAGAGGACAGTGCCGATAATGAATTCTTGGGTCAATGGTTCCGAAGGGCCAATTACCCTGATACGGAATTGACCAGAAATGAAGCCAATGTATTGGCCAACCAGCAAACACCGGTAACCCCAGTTTGGTGGGATGAATAAAAAGTAAAATACAATCCTTAAGTCAAGAGGGTGTTCAAGCAGTGGACCAATTGCTGAACATCCTCTTTTTTATGGTAGGCACTCAATACGATCCTACTAATCAAAAGACCATTGGCATCAGGATAATTGAAGTTCGTAATGATAAAACCTTGGTCTTCCAGTTCCTGGGCCAAGGAGGCATTTTCAAATTCAAAGGTGGGATGCCCTTTCATATGTTGAAAATATTGGGGTTGATCTAGGGAACCCAAGAACAATTGATAATTTTCCATCAATGTGATTAAGCGTTTCCCATAAATAGGTTCCGCATCAATTAAAGTTCCCATGAATGCAGGCAGTGCCGGACTTGCCCCGCCATAAAAAGGTGTGGCCTTTAATGATTCAATAATTTCCCAATCACCAAAAACAGCTCCGGCCTGTATGCCCAATCCTTTTCCCAAAGAACAACAGACCAATAATTGGGCAGGGTTCAGTTTCTGCAAAAAGCCATAGCATCCTTTTCCCTGGTCGCCAACAATTCCAATGCCATGGGAATCATCGCCCACCAGCATGATCTTATCCAAGGGAAGTTGTCGCAAAGCCTCAAAGTGTGGATATTGTTTCGCCGTAAAATCGATGGTATCAAAAAGGAGCACGGGCATGGGGCCGTTGTTTGAAATTTGCTGCTCCAAGGCCAGGTTCAGTTCCTCAAAACTATGCGTTCTGATCACCCCATTCATGAGCATGGCTGTGTGCGCGTTCGGCGCCGCGAACAAGGTATGCCCTTTATGTAATAAATGTTGAATGACCAATTGCGCCGCCAGATATCCCGAAGACATGGTCAGGCTAGCTTCACTACCCACCCAATTAGCCAAGTGCTCCTCTGCTTGTTTATAAATATCCAATGCTACATTAGACCGACGCGAGGCCCCATAATGCATTCCATACCGTTCCACATTTTTTAGGAACAGATCCTTAAATGGAGCATAGGCTTGAAGACCTAGATAAGCTGTCCCCCCAAAATAGAGAGATTCCCTGCCGTTGGCATGGATTGATCTGTCCGGTATTCTAGGAAGGGGAATGGCCATTATAACAAAGCTATACCGCTGCCTGGCAGTTTAGAGAAAATCACTTCGCCATCATCCAATATCGTAACTCCGGTGGCAATGTCGTCTTTAAGAAGCATGGCCCCGTCCATATCCACAAAATCCAATTGGGGAAGTAATTGGGCAATCGCCGAAATTCCTACGGTGGATTCCGTCATGCACCCGACCATAATCTTTAGTCCCAACTCCTTGCCTTTGGCAATCATCCGCCTTGCTGGGGTCAGACCTCCACATTTGGTCAGTTTGATATTGATGCCGTCAAAATAAGGCCCGCATTTTTCCACATCGCTTTCCACGATACAGCTCTCATCTGCAATGACGGGGAGCACACAGGATTCCTTTACCTTTTTCATTCCTTCCCAATTGTCGGCCTTAAGGGGCTGCTCCAAAAACTCCACCCCAAGTTCCTTGAGTATCGGGGCATTTTTAATGGTTTCTTCAGCGGTCCAGGCACAATTGGCATCAATACGGAATATGCTGTCGGTATGTTTCCGAAGTTCCCTCACTATGGCCACATCATCCTTGGTGCCCAATTTGATCTTGTACAAGGGCCATGGTTTTTCTTTCAGTTTTTCTACCATTTTTTCAATAGTATCGATACCGATGGTGTAGTTGGTGGTAGGGTAATAACTCGTATTGGTGCCCCAAATCTCGTACAAGGGTTTTCCTTGTAGCTTTCCATATAGATCATTGGCTGCCAAATCCAGGGCGCAAAGGGTAAAGTTCTGCAATCCCAATGATTCCAGATGTTTGTAGAAATTTTCAGGATTGTCAAAGTCGTATGCCTCAATGGAATCTCGCACAGCTTCGATTTCTGCCGTCATGCTTTCCACAGTGCTGTTATAATAGGGATTAGAGGTGGCTTCACCATACCCGGTTTTTCCATTGAGGGTCAGCCCAACGATCATGGTGTCTTGGGTATCGTGGGATTCCCGTGAAATGGTGAAAGTATGCGCTAACCGAAGGGTGTATTTTTTGATTTCTATCTGCATCAAGGACCTATTTTATAAAGATGCTAAGATAGGGTTTCGGCTACGGTTTATAAAGACAAAGGCCCATTGAAATTTCAATGGGCCTCTCATTTTTTGATTGGTTTTGATATCAATATTTGCGAACGCTACCGGATACCGATTTTTTGGTCTGTACACTGGCTTCTCCTGTGTAGGAAATGTCCGCTCCACTACTGGCGTCGGCCACTAGGGATTCGGTCACATTCACCGTAATATCGGCCCCACTGCTGGCATCGGCATTGCAACGTTTCACCAGAAGGTCTCTTGCCTTGATATCGGAACCGCTACTGGCATCGGCATACAACATATCTGCCTTGCCAGAAACTTTGATGTCCGCACCGCTACTGGCATCCGCAGTAACTTCCCTTGCAGACAATTCTACGGTAAGATCGGATCCACTGCTGGCATCCAGTTCAATGCTTTCAGATTCCACAACATTCTGTACGATGAGGTCCGCCCCGCTGGAACTCTTCAAAGCAGTAATTTTGGGAAGGGATACGTAAACATTCTTTGTGGCCCTACCAATGTTTTCAATGGCATGGATCTTTAATTTGCCATCCCTTACATCGGTACCGATCAGGTCAATGATATTTTCATCACCCTCCACCTTAATCCGGAACTCGGAGTCTTGGGTTACAAATACATCGATACCCTCGGAGGCCAAAACTTCGGTAAAGTTTTCGGGAATGTTTCGGGTTTCTTCTACAACCTGGCCGTTACCGGTTTTGCCGTGTCCAAAGTTCACATCCATCATACAGGACGATGCGAACAGGGATAGGAGTGCTACGATTGCTAATCTTGCTAGTGTTGTCATGATTGTTGTTTTTTGTGCCTAGCTTCACTGGGCACCTATTATTGATTGATTTTGAAAATTGATTTGATCCATACTGAAATAATTCAGTGTAAATGTCTATTTAATTGTGTTTGATATGAATTTTGATTGACCCAACTGTCGAATAATGCCTCTCAATTGTTGTTTTTCTGTCCTGCCTTCATTTTGATGCCATCCTCATCGATTTTCATCTGAAAGGAATCTTGATTATCCTTGATGTCTATATCGATGCCATCTTCATTGATGATGATTTTGTTGTTGCCATCCCCATCATCGCTGTCGTCCAATTCCGGGCAGTCCAGACACTTCAATTCGCCATCCTTGCCCATTTTCCATAGATATCCAACAATACCGCTTCGGTAATAATCCCTGTCGTTTTCAATACCTCTGGCGATGTGGTATTTAGTGGATTGTTCAAAGCGTACTATTTTGCCTTCAGGGACATGGATGGTAACGGAAACTTCTTGGTTTCTGGCCTTATTGGAAGTGTCGGTGGTCAAATATTCGTCCAAGATGATCTGGTTGCCCACCAACTCATAGCCAAAATCAATTTTTTTGGCCCTTTCACGGGCGGCCAAGGAAGAACTTCCATTGGCGTCTTTGCGAACAGTGATGTTCACCAAGCTATCCTCGGATTTTCTGACACGGATTTCCACATCATCCGAAATGAGCATTCTTTTATCGTTTTGGTCATAGGCGAAGGACATGCGACCGAAATGGACATCGTCTCTGGTATACTCATAGCCCGGGTTCTTCATTTTGATGACCAAGGTATCGGATACATTTTCCAATGCCAGTTCATTGCGCTCATGTACGCTTCCCGTGTTCGAGAATTCTGCCGCTTGACGAATACCCAGGGCAATCAAGATACCCACGGATATCAACCAAAGCCCCAAAAGGGTAAACTTGGCAATGTTCCCGATGGATTTTAGGTTGTTCACCAAAATCTTCAGGCCTAAATACAGGACAAAGAAGAACGGAATGCCCACGGCAAAGAACAACAGGATGGATACCACCCAAACCGGTGCCCCCGTGGTATTCACGATTTCATAAAAATCCACTCCGGGAAAATGTACCGCATCGAACATACCAACTGTGAAAAGAGCAAAAAACAGACCTATCAAAGTGGCTGCGCCGATGATGATCAACAAGATGCCGATGAACTTACCGAATACCTTAAATAGGAACAGGATAATATCCCCGATGGTATCAAAAAAGGTCTTGGAGCTGCTTTTGACCTTGTTGCCCATTTTTTCATAGTCAACACTTTTTACCTTGTCGGCAACATCATCAAACCCCTCTTTAACTTTGCGTTCTATATTGCTGATGTTGACAGGCTCCCCCCGCATATCCAATTTTTGCGAAGTGGTCACGGCCTCGGGAACCAAGATCCAAAGTAGAATGTAGGCAATCAACCCAAAACCGCTGGTGAATACGGCCAAAAGGATAAAGATCAACCGGATCCAAAGGGCATCGATGCCCAAGTAGTGCTCCAGACCGGCACACACACCACCAATATATTTATGGTCAATGTCCCTATAAAGTTTTTTGTTTCGGGTCTCTTGTTGGGGACGGGATTTTTTGGGCTCGTCCTCAAAAATGTCCTCATCGACCATATAATCTTCAGGCTGCCCCATAACATCGATCACCTGATCTACTTCCTTGTGGGTAATTACCTGTCTTTCGTTCTCCATTTTCTCTAGAAAGAGCTCGGCGATCCTTGCTTCAATGTCGGCTATGATCTCATCGCTCCCAGTGGTACCAGCAAAGGACCTTTTAATGGACTCAAGGTACCGCCTCAGCTTGTTATACGCATCGTCGTCTATGTGGAAGAGCGTATTTGCCAAATTTATGTTTACTGTCTTGTTCATTTTTTGATTCTTATTTTGTGTTGGTTACCAGATTGACTGCATTTCTAAGTTCATCCCAGGTACCGTTCAGTTCTTTGAGGAACAACCGGCCCGTTTCGGTAAGGGCGTAATATTTACGGGGAGGTCCCGATGTGGATTCTTCCCAACGGTAGTTGAGCAATCCAGCATTTTTAAGCCTTGTGAGCAATGGGTATATGGTACCTTCCACTACTAACATCTTAGCGTCCTTTAAGGCATCCAGAATCTCGGAGGCATACTTGTCGTCATCCTTGAGGATGGACAGGATGCAGTATTCTAGAACCCCTTTGCGCATCTGTGCTTTTGTGTTTTCTATGTTCATAACTTCATGGTTCTATTAAATTAACTGTTCGTTTTTGATTTACCAAACTGGGTCTGGTCCGGTTTCCACTCCATTCCCCTGTGATGAGCAGGGGAGTGGAAACGCTTTTTGATTGATGATCTCGTTTTTTGATTGATGATTAAACTCCTTTTTTTTGATTGATGATTTTTATGATTGATTACGTTTTTTGCGCTTCGTCCACGATTTGGTCGTTTTCCAGGATCACCATTTTGCTCACCTTTTTATCGGTTTTCACAAATTTGAAGGTGGTACCCCTTTCCTTTATAAAAAAGGTGTCCTCGGATTGTGGGTAAAGGGTTGCCTGAAATCCTTCCGATTGCAAAAGCAAGTGGTCCGATTCCCTTTTAATGCTCACATTACCCACTTGGGGAGATTTATAATTACCCTCGTACTGGTCCAATACTTCTGTCGCAAGAGAGACCATGGTTTGGTGTTCGTCGGTTTCAGAGTTATGATGGTCATAGCTCAGTTCCCGTTTTATTTTCCATTCACCGTTCACCAACATCCATACATGGGTGAATTTTGCGATGTCCCCTTTTTGGTATTCGTTCTTATCGTTCAAAAACTCAAAACGATGTATCCCATGCTGGATGGCCCCATAAAGTTCACCGTCTTTTTTTAGTGGATACACTTCCAAACTGCCATCGATCAATATCCTTTTGGCGTATTGGGGAGCTGAAGGATCTCTTTTTTCACAGTTCTCACGAGTGGGTCTAAGGAATTCTTCTTTGCCATCCGTAAAACCACCACGATCGTGATAGAATTCAAAATCTTCAGTGAATAAAGATGCCATGGTATCGGTATCGCATCGATTGAATGCGGCATCGAACAAAAGGCTGTCCTTTGATTTTAGGATTTTATAGAGTTCGGTATCCTCCGCAACCTGCGCACTGGCCAATGTTGTCATTCCAACAAGTGCAAGGGCCATGATGTTTTTAGTCCTGTTCATTATTTGATGAATTTAATGGTGAAAGGATATTTAAAATATTGTCCCTCATTGGTCCTGATGGTGGCCAAAATGGTAAAAACGATGTTTACAACGGCCAAACCTACCTGTAGCAATCCAGTAATGCTGGCAGGCCAAAAAAGTCGCCCAAACCTAAAGTCATCACTACTGATGTGGATGTTCAGGTTGTTTAGGTTGCTCAACCTATGGAAGCCGAAAACATCCCAGTCGAAAAGGTCGGGCAAGAACCCGATAAAGAAAGGAATGGTGATCAAGCCGGCCACGATGGCGTACAATAGCATGCTGATTTGGAAATTGAGTGCCTGTTTGCCATTGTAATCGACAAAGTCGTACTGCTTTTTGTTGGACATCCAAAGGATCAAGGGCACGATAAAGTTTCCGAAAGGAATAAAGTACTTCGAGAACGTGGATGCGTGGATGATCGCGGATAAGTTTCGTTCGTGTTTGGTTAATGTAGTTGCCATTTTTGATTGATGATTTTGATGTATAAATGGGTAAACCTATTAGCTTACGATGCAAATATATATCCAAAGGATGGTACTATGCAAAACAAAGTACTATAAATTAACATATTTTTAACAATAAATAATAACGGTAATTTGCCTATTTTTAAGCCATAGAACAATCCATTATGGCACTGACACCCAGTAAAATCAATACATTCACGTTTCTAAAGCTCCCTTCGGCCTGGTGGTGCGGGGTTCGTCTTAAATATATCGATGAGCAAAAGGCCGTCACCTCGGTAAAGCACAAATGGGTGAATCAAAATCCATTTAAATCCATGTTTTGGGCCGTACAGGGGATGGCCGCCGAGTTGAGTACGGGCGCTTTGGTTATGAACGAGATCCAAATAAGTGGCAAAAAAATCTCCATGCTCGTGGCCAATAACAAGGCCACCTTTACTAAAAAGGCTACTGGTCGAATATCATTTACTTGTGAAGACGGACCATTGATTGCCGATGCCATTCGAAAAACCGTGGAAACCGGAGAGGGACAAACCTGTTGGATGAAGTCCGTAGGGATTAATGCGGATGGGGTAGAGGTTTCTACCTTTCATTTTGAATGGACGGTGAAGGTTAAGGAGTAAAAGGTGAACGGGTGAAAGGTAAAGGTATTCAACAATAATCGTCTGCCTGAATATGTAACAAAACCGAGAACAGAGCAACATATAAACAGTGAAACCAGATACCCAGTCAAGCTGGGCATAAAAAAACAATCAAAAAAATGAACGCACACGAAATAGACTATCACATTTACGGAGAGGAAATGCAATATGTACAGATCGAACTGGATCCACAGGAGGCCGTTGTGGCCGAAGCTGGTAGTTTTATGATGATGGACACCGATATTAAAATGGATACCATCTTTGGGGATGGCTCCAATCAAGAAACCGGGGTCCTTGGAAAACTGTTTTCAGCGGGCAAGCGCTTACTTACAGGCGAGAGTTTGTTCATGACCGCTTTCCTGAATGTGGGCCAAGGTAAAAAACAGGTAAGCTTTGCTTCTCCCTATCCCGGTAAGATCATTCCTATCGACCTTTCAGAAAAAGGAGGGAAGTTCATCTGTCAAAAAGATGCCTTTTTGTGTGCCGCGAAAGGAGTTTCCATTGGTATCGAGTTTTCCAAGCGTTTGGGTCGTGGACTTTTCGGTGGGGAAGGTTTCATCATGCAAAAGCTGGAAGGGGATGGTATGGCCTTTGTTCATGCGGGTGGTACCATGGCCAAAAAAGTGCTGGCTCCCGGAGAAGTCTTAAAGGTGGATACCGGTTGTATTGTGGGCTTCTCCCATACCGTCGATTACGATATTGAATTTATTGGAGGTATCCGAAACACCGTTTTTGGCGGGGAAGGTTTGTTCTTTGCTACCCTGCGTGGACCAGGTACCGTCTATATTCAATCTTTGCCTTTTAGCCGATTGGCCGGTCGCGTTTGGGCCGCAGCTCCAAAAGGAGGTGGAAAAGACAAAGGGGAAGGCAGTATTTTGGGCGGCCTTGGCGATTTATTAGATGGGGATAATAGGTTTTAGGAGTTAGTGGTTAGTAGTTGGTAGTTAGGCCGTTTCAATGTCATTCTGAACAGAGAGAAGAATCTCAGCTATCCTTTTTTCAATAATCAATAAACAATAATCAATAAACAATGAACAATAATCAATTGACAAGGTGCACTGTTTCCTTGTTATCATTTAGACAGTGAAGAATCTCTCCAAAACTCTAAAAATCCAATGATCCATTCATTTATTTCCTTTCTTTTGTAGCCTATGGATTTCAAAGACCTATTCCGTTTTCTGGAAGAACTACAGCAAAATAACAATAAGGAATGGATGGATGCGAACCGTAAATGGTACCGCTCCCTTCGACATGATTTCATCGCCTGGTTGGACGATTTGGACCTGACCATGGCACAATTGCACGATGATTATTACCCGACTCCGGGCAAAAAGGGCATTAACCGCATCAACAACAACCTAATGTTCCATCCCAATAAACCGGTGTACAAGGACCATTTTGGGGCGGGGTTGGACAAGGCTCCCCATTCAGCGGATTTTTATATTGAAATCGGCCTAAAAAACTGTTTGTTGGCTGGTGGTTTTTGGCGTCCCGACCCGAAAACCCTTCGTAGTATTCGGGAAGGCATTGATTATGATGGGGAAGTGTTACAGGAAATATTGGACAAGCCTTCCTTCCAAAAAACGTTCGGTAATTTGTACGAGGATGAAAAATTGACCAACGCTCCGAAAGGGTTTTCCCATGACAACCCCCACATCGACCTATTGAAAAACAAAACCTTTGCCGTGGTGCATGAAATGACCCAAAAAGAAGTCCTTCAACCCAATTTCAAGGAAAAAATCGTGGAAGTGTACCAAGAAATGCTTCCCTTCCGTCGGTATTTGAACCGAACGGTAACGGTTTAAGCATTAATCCAGTTGGTCCGAAGCACGCAACAGGCGTGCAGACAGGTCGGGATGTTCCATATCCGCATCCAAGGGAAACATGGGGCGGATAATCCGTTTGTGTCCCAGTCGTTCCAAATCTTGGTCTACGCCGCCTGGTGTCAACGCCATGATCCAATCGCCCCTCATGTTGTATAATTCAGGTACCAGATAACCAATTTTTACCACCACAATATCAGTGTTTCTTGGGTCAAGATCCAACGCTGTAAAATCAGATTCATTGTGGTACGGCTTTCTTTTTTTGGTGACGATAACGCTGGCATTGCCCACTTTCACGACTACTTCGGTTTCTGCATGAACATCCCCCTTTTTTATGGCAGTTACCTCTCCTGCCAGTAAAAGGGGTGGAGCAAATCGGTTATCAATTGTGGCTCCTACTGGTGCACTGACCTTACCACCCACGCCGACTTCAAGGGCCTGTTCTACCAATTCTGGTCCTGGAATGGAGGCATAAATCAATGATTTACCCCCTGGTTCGTGGAATTCATCTCTTTTTAAAAGCTCTGTCAAGGTCCAGGTTACATCCCCAGCGCCTCCTGCTGTGGGATTATCGCCCATATCACTCAACATAAAGGGCTTCTTATCACTTGTCAAAGCAAGCTCCAAGGCCTCTTCATATGATTTTGTTGGAGCCACAAACTCAAATTCCTTGCGGACACCCCAGAAACTCTCGGCCAATTTTTCGGCACCGGCAACTACCTTTTCTTTATCATCGCCCGTGACCATAACCACAGCATGGTTTCGGGGTTCATCGGCCCAAGCGTACCCGATCCAAATGGCGGCATCTACCACACCTTCTTGGTTGGCCACTCCGGGCACTTGAGCGTACAAACTTTTTCCGGGTTCCACACGGGTACTCGTTTTTTCTCCAGGTAATAGTATCGGTACGGGAATCCAAGCTTTGTACTGGGGTTTTCCCTTGCCATTCTCCAATCGGTCCACGAGATTTTGCATGGCCCGTCTTCTGGATTCGGTAGCATCTTCATGGGGTGCCATACGGTAGCAAGTAATGAGGTCGCTATGTTCAGCAAGTCTTTCGGAAACATTGCCGTGCAGGTCCATGGAGGTTGATACGAGCACATCGGTGCCCACCACATCCCGTATTCTTTTGATAAGGTCACCTTCGGGGTCATCCAAACCGACTACGCTCATGGCACCGTGAATATCAAAGAAAAGTCCATCGTAGGGTTTGTTTTCTTCCAATAGTTGAAGTGTTTGTGCCACCAAGGATTCATAGGCTTCACGGGTAACGGTTCCACCAGGCAATGATTTTCCTACTAAAGTAGGAACCCAGTCAGCACGTTTCCTCAAGGTGGAATCCAGCGCCATAAATGGGTAGCGTGCGAAAATGGAATCCCCGATTTTTGCATGGAACGCTTCTTCATGGGTCAATGCGGGGGAAAAAGTACTGGATTCAATGCCCAAACCCGCAATGGCGATTCGGGGTAATTTTTTTTCGGCTTCCTGCTTGCAACTGAATAAAAGGGTCAGGAAAAATAGAATGGGCAATAACTTACGCATGTGGGTTGGTTTTGTTGGGTTTGAATCCGAAAGATACAATAAACAAAGGGATTCGAGAATCTTGTTCCAACACCAGGTTTGTGAAGAAATCCGTTACCTTTAAGTCCTAAAACAAAGGCTTTGGAAAACAATAGGATCAGAAACATGAAGCGGGAGTTGCTCTCGGACAATTGGTATACCCTTGAAAAAGTTTCATTTGAATACCTGCGGGATGATGGAGTATGGGAAAAGCAGGTTCGGGAAGCTTACGATCGCGGGAATGGGGCGGTCATTTTACTGTACAATACCCAAAAGAATTCGGTGGTGCTTACCCGGCAGTTTCGGATGCCTACTTTTCTGAACGGAAATGAAGACGGTATGATGGTGGAAGCCTGCGCAGGTTTATTGGAAAAGGGCAATGCTGAGGAAACCATTAAAATGGAAGTGGAAGAGGAGACCGGATATAAAATTGAAAAGGTCCAAAAAGTATTTGAGGCCTATATGTCGCCAGGATCGGTGACCGAGATTCTCTATTTTTTTATTGGCCAATATGAGGAATCCATGAAAATCAGTGATGGGGGCGGTGCCGAGGACGAGACGGAAAACATTGAGGTATTGGAACTTTCATTCCCCGAAGCACTAAATATGATGAAAAAGGGTGAAATCCAGGATGCCAAGACCATCATGCTTTTACAATACGCACAAATTCAAGGGTTGTTGAATCAATAACGCTCGTACAATTCCTTCAGGGCGGCATACATGGTTTTTCGTATTTCGATGGATGGCACCTTGAAATGATTATTCATGAAGCTGAAAATGAGCACTTTGCCCGATTTGGCCCTAATGAAGCCACTCAAATTATAGTTGTTACCAAAAGAACCTGATTTCGCGAATAAAAAAGGTTCCGTACTAGGGTCTTCCCAATCCTTTACCGTACTGTCCGGCCCCCACATAGGGAATAAGGCGAACAATCGCTCTTCAGGAACTTCCTTGTAAAGCTTATGTAGGATTTGAACAAAGGATTTGGGCGTGAACAGATTGTACCGTGAGAGTCCTGAACCATCTACCCATCTGGGTGGTTGTTCCAAATCATTGAGGTCGTGCTCAAGCATATAATCAATGGCTCGTTTAGTGCCCAAAGTATCAGAAATCATGGAAGAGGCGGTCATCAGCAATTGTTCGGCCAGAAAATTGTCACTTTTGAAGAGCATCTGCTTATAAATGGAATCCGTTTCCATGCCGTAAAGGGTTTCGATTGGTCCCACTGGAAAGTGATCCACCAAGCTGATTTTCTTGTCCAGGACAGTTTCCAAAAGCTGTTGGGTAAGACTATCACTGGTCATATAAGGAATCTCCAAAGTATCTTGCTCCGTAGGATCAATGTAAAAGTGGTTGGCAAACTCGTCCCGTTTAAAAGGATGCTCCCTGATTTCAGTATCCTCAAGAAACGAAATGGGAGAAACATTCAGGCCCAATGAATCGGTATTGGAAATGGTAACCACATTGCCATAGAGTGGCATGGGCGTTCTCTCCGGTGAAAAATAGGTATCAAAATCTTCCCATGCCCATCCCGGACCGTATCGAAGGTCCTCTGTGTTTTTGGTATACAGGGCGATGGTTTCTTGGTTTTTGAGCCATGTAATCGCCGTACTGTCATGCAAATGTGGGTGCAACCAAGAAGGATCTCCTGTTCCCTTCACAAAAACCGTGTCGTTGGCAACACTATAGGTAAGGGTTGGAATGTGCTTTGGAAGCAGTTTGATCCCCGTATAAAAAGTGATGATCTTAGTATTGCTAGCTGGAGTAAAGTACTTATCCCCGTTGACATTGAAAAGCTCTTTTTGTGTCTTGGCATCCATGACCACCAATCCGTGAAATGAGTTCTGGAATGCCGTGTTTTTAAGGTTGGTTTTGGCAATATGACGGGCCGGAGAGCAACCCATGAGCAGTATTGAAGAAATGAATAAATTGATTATCAGATATTTGAAAAATCTGCAATAAAAAAAGCCCATTTTAGCTATTTATCGAATTTAACACGAAGTTATTCAATTTTTAACTGGGTTTTAAGTTATGTAATTGGGTTTTTGCCTAATTTAGTTCAACAACCAATTATTCAATCTAATCAAATTTCTATGCCAAGAGCTATGTTAGATTACACCAAAACCATCCTACAAAAGGTCAGTTTTGATGTTAGACTCTTCTCCAAGGAATTGAAGAAAGCTATTTCAAGGTTATTACCAAGTGAAATCGAAGAACTTAAAATCTGGTTGCAATTTTATATTGTGGACAAACCAGAGTTACAACCGACATTAGTATTGTTAAGAGCATAAAACTGGAGCCGCTGAAAAGCGGCTCTTTTAATTTTTGGCCAAGGGACTGATGATCTTCACGTCCTGAAAAGCTATTGCTCCACGAACAATGCTGGAAATCACATCCCTGAGTGCCTCGGTAATCTGGATTTTCAGTTCGCTTTTATGGTAGATCAAACTGATTTCCCGAGCTGGTGACGGACTTTTAAAAGGTTTCAGGTTTTCCTTCTTTTGAGATTCCAAGTGCAATGTGTTCAGATACGGAAGAAGGGTCATGCCCATACCCTCATCGGCCAAGCTCACCAAAGTCTCAAAACTCCCACTCTCGATTTTAAACTGTTCCCCATTCATATTTTTGGAAGCCTTGCAGAGATTGATGACCCCATCCCTAAAGCAATGCCCATCCTGAAGTAGCAAAATATCATTGACATCCAAATGATCCGTGGTCAATTGGGTTTCCGAGGCCAAACGATGACTTTTTGGAACATAACCCACAAAAGGCTCGTAATACAAGGGTCTTTCTTTGATGAACTCGATTTCCAAGGGGGTAGCGGCAATTCCAGCATCTAAATGGCCATCCAAGATGTTCTTGATCAAGTTTTCTGTCGACTGCTCTTTAATGATCAGGTTCACCTTGGGATACTTTTTGACAAAGGTGTTCAGGAACATGGGTAATAAAGTGGGCATTACAGTGGGGATGATGCCCAAAGTATAGTCGCCCCCGATAAATCCCTTGTCTTGATCAACGATATCCTTGATGCGTTCCGCTTCAGCAACGATATTTTTGGCCTGATCCACGATTTTCTTCCCTACCTCGGTAATTGAAATGGGTTTTTTGCTCCGATCAAAAATGAGCACACCCAGTTCATCTTCCAGTTTTTGCACCTGCATGCTCAAGGTGGGTTGGGTAACAAAACTCTTTTCGGCAGCAAGGGTGAAGTTTTTGTGTTCGGCAACGGCCAGCACGTATTGAAGTTGGGTAATGGTCATCCTAACGATAAGTTTGAGATATAAAAGTATAAAAAACCATCAGGGTAATCTATAGCGAAATCACTTTTCACAATAAAAAAAGCCTGCACATGGCAGGCATATTCTTTTTGATTGATGTTGTTTTGGAGCCTAAAATCTTATGGAGAGCTCTAGGTCTTCATTCCCTACCTCGAACTTGGAGGCGGTAAAACTCGGTGGACCATAAGACATATCATTCCCGGACATGCCATAACTTTCCTTGGGCATCCCGTTGGCCTCGTAATCCATTCGATTGTTTTCATTGGCATCGTGTAGGGCCAAAATAGCATAGGTGCCAGGGGCTACGTTGGTAAAAGTGAGTACCACTTTCCCATTCTCAATTTTGCTTTCTTGGTTTTGCACACCGGGTCCTTTCATGAAAGTATCCTCGGTATGAAGGCCGGCCAATACCTTTCCTTCGTTGTTGGAAATGTTATCGATGGTCACGGTAATCTTGGTGCCGGTACTTTCCTGGGCCATGGCAACAAGGCTTACGAATAAAAAACTCAATGCTAGTGTTACAGTTTTCATAGGGTTTGTTTTTGATGTTTTTGTTGCCACAAATCTCGCATGCAACCTCTTCTTTAAAAATTACAATCTACCGAATTGTCAATTTTAGGGTCTGAACTGTAATGGGAAAATTGGCGTTCCAATTCATCACAAAAAATCAACAGTTGGGTATTTCCTATTGGTGCGGCAAATAGGGTCTGGTCAATTTTGCGGCAACAATCAAATGAACAGTCATGAAAAACATTATTATCGCATTCGTACTTTTTTTACCACTAGGATTCCTATCGGCCCAGACCATTGTATCGGGAACCGTTACCGATAACAAGAAAGTCCCCATCGAGGGTGCCAATGTATATTTGGAGGGCACTTATGATGGAGCCTCTACCGATAAGGATGGTAAATTTACTTTTGAAACAGAGGAAACAGGCACCCAAACCTTGGTGATTTCCATGTTATCCTACGAGCCTCATTACGAGATCGGTGACGTAACTTACTTCAAGGATTTGAAGATCCAATTGGCGGAAGCCATCAATTCCCTTTCGGGTGTCACCTTGACCGCCGGAACCTTTGAGGCAGGTGATAATTCCAAGGTTTCTGTTTTAAAACCACTGGATATTGTGACCACGGCAGGGGCAGCTGGAGATTTTGTGGCGGCTCTCCAAACCTTGCCCGGCACCACAACGGTCAATGAAGACGGCCGTTTGTTCGTTAGGGGAGGGTCTGCCAACGAGACCCAGGTATTCATTGATGGCCTTCGGGTATTCCAACCCTTCAGTGCCACCGCCAACAATACACCCACACGTGGTAGGTTTTCACCATTTCTTTTTAAAGGCATCACTTTTAGTACAGGGGGCTATTCCGCGGAGTATGGACAGGCGCTTTCCAGTGTATTGTTATTGAACACCTCGGATGTTCCGGATCAGGAAAAAACCGATATTTCGATCATGTCGGTCGGTGCCGGTTTGGGCCATACTGAAATCTGGGGAGACCAATCCCTAAGTTTGAACACTTCGTACCTCAATCTGGCCCCCTACGAAGCCTTGTTGCCATCCACAAACGGTGTTAACTGGAAAAGTCCGTATGAATCTTTTTCGGGTGAGGCGGTATTCCGCAGCAAAGGGGAAAAGAGTATGTTCAAGCTTTACACCGGTTTCAACCATTCCAATTTAGACATAGAACAAGAAGATATCAATTATACTGATTATGTTCGTTTTCAACTGACCAATAATAACCTTTACTTTAACTCTTCCTATAAATATTATTTTCAGAATGATTGGAGCTTGACCAGTGGCGCCAGCATCGCCTGGGATACTAACGACATTGGTATTGAAGGTGATAAAGTTGATACAAGGGAGACGTCATCGCACATCAAAATAAAGGCCAGAAAAAACTTCAGTAGTAGGTTTGATCTTAATTTTGGTGCAGAGGTTTTCATGTCAAAATACGATCAGGGCTATACCGATTTTGAAGGAACCGACTTTAATGCCGGATACGACGAAAACCTTTGGGCGGGGTTTATGGAATCCGATATTTTCTTGAGCAATAAACTGGCCTTGAAGTTGGGCGTTAGGGGAGAGCAGAGTACCCTTTTGGATGAGTTCAACATATCCCCACGTGTAGCATTGGCGTATAAACCAGGGGAGTTCGGGCAGTTTTCGTTGGCCTACGGGGATTTTTACCAACGCCCCAATTCCGATATTGTAAAGTTTGACAGTAATCTGCAATTTGAGAAAGCTTCCCACTATATTTTGAACTACCAATATGTGGGGAATGGGAAAACGTTCCGTGCCGAAGCGTATTACAAAGATTATGGCCAATTTGTGAAGTACAACACGAATATGCCAGAGTTTAACTCGCTTTACACAAATTCCGGCAACGGTTATGCCAGTGGATTGGACCTGTTCTGGAGAGATAACAAGAGTGTGGAGCACCTGGATTATTGGGTTTCCTATTCCTATTTGGATACGGAAAGGAACTATGCGAATTTCAGGGAAAGTGCTACACCCAATTTTGCTTCTAAATACAATCTATCTGTAGTAACGAAGTATTGGGTGGATAAACTGAGGTCACAGGTGGGATTTTCCTATTCCTATGGTTCGGGAAGGCCATACAATAACCCTAATAGCGCTGCATTTATGGCAGAGAAAACACGTTCTTACAACAATCTAAGTTTCAATTGGGCCTATTTGATCGACCAACAGAAAATCCTGTATTTTTCGGTCAGTAATATGTTGGGGTTCAATAATGTAAGTAACTACCAATATGCTGATACCCCAAATATGGACGGTGTCTATAATAGACGTGCCATTACCCCTCCGGCCGACAGTTTCTTTTTTGTGGGATTCTTTTGGACCATCAGTTCGGACAAGAAGAGCAATCAGTTGGACAATCTATAGTTATTGCTGCATTTTAAGGTAATAATCCACGGAATGTTTTCCCGACCCATAAATAATGAAGAACAGACAGATGATAAGTGCAACGATGGCCAAAACCAAGTTGGAAACATGCATCGTACCCAGAAAATTGGTAAGGATGGCCCCAAATAAAATTGGTAATTGGGCAATAGTGGCCCAACGGGTCAAGAGTCCGATCACTATTAAAAATCCACCCACAAAATGGGCAGGTGCAATGTAGTGCAATATGAGCATTCCTCCTGGTAGGCCTTCAAAAGGTCTGGCCATTTCAGCCATTTCATTATAGTTGGTCATCAGTTCCGTTCCTTTTATAAAAAGGAAAATGCCAAGGGCTATGCGGAACACATCCAAGGAATAATAGGTATGTGCGTTGGCCCATTTGTTCAGGTTTTTGACTGTCTCCATGGGTATTTTATTTTAGTTGTGTGATTTTAAGTTACTCATTTTAAACGAAGTGTAAAAATAAAAAACGCAAAATCCCCTAAAACATATAGGAAAAGTAGTATTTATCGTGGTTTAATAAAAAGCGGTATACAATGGTTTATGCTTTGTTGAGCAGTAATTCCATCTGTATATCGCTTCGTTCATAGGGTGAGCTAGCACCGATCATTTCCACAAACCCGAGTTTCTGGTAAAGGGACAAGGCTGGGGCCAGGATTCGGTTGCTTTCCAAAAACAATTTCTTCGCTCCCATGGATTTGGCCTTTTCTATAATATGCAGTCCCAATAACTTGCCAATGCCCTTTCCCTGGGCCTTTGGCGACACCCCCATTTTGGCCAACTCAAAGTCATACTCCTTACGCTGACTGGGAATAAGCGCACAAACACCAACGACCTCTTCTCCCATGAGGGCAACGGCAATATAGCCGCCTTTATCCAGAATGTATTCCTTGGGATGGTTCAGTGAAATATGGTCCATCTCTTCCATTTTGAAATATTTGGTGATCCATTCTTCGTTCAACCTTCGGAAATCATCCTTGTGGGCATCGGAATAGGGTGCAATGGAAATGATGGCTGGCATGACTTTTTGATTTGTATCTGTAGTTCAAAATTAAACCGAAATTGGAGGTGATGCTCAATTTTCACATCCTGAATGTGTTAAATAATAAAATCATCGTGCGGTTCAACGAAAAAATTGGCCTATGGCCGATAATTTACTTAATATTGCATTACATTTAGTAATAAAACTCTTACAAGTCCCAAATCTTGCTAATGAGACCAAACAACAAATATCAGCCTATCCCAAACAGGCATTTTAACCTACTTAATCCAATCGGCTATGGATATAAAACTACTTCTATTTTTCAAAAAGTTACCCCACGGACGTGTTGAAAGAGCACTGTTTCCTCTAATGGTATGCTTGCTCTTGGGGTTGAACTCCAAAGCACAGGAAACCAATCCTTACGTGAGTTATGATGTTCCTTTTCAAAATTTGTTGAAATTCAACAGGTTTTTGATCAACCCTACCTTTTCTGCTGTTAGGGAAGACAAATCCTATGTGAACCTTTTCCACCGCAGTCAAAGTGCCGCATTTGATAACAACCGTCAAAATTATTTTTTGAGCTACAGCGGTAGGTTGAACGATATGGTGGGGATTGGATTTAGCCTCTACAATCAGCAGGAAGGCGTTATCTCCAACCTGGGCGTTATGGCCAACTATTCCCATGGCATTAAATTGGGCAAAGAGAGCAGCCTTACCTTCGGGGTTAACATTCCCTACTACGTGAGCAGCTACGATCCAAGTAGGGCCGTGACTTTGGAAGAAGATCCGTTGTTGGATGATGCTACTGAAAGTTCCATCATTTCCTTTCAACCTGGATTGAACCTATCCCTAGGGAAGTTTGATTTTGGTGTGTTCGCCCAGAACTTGGTGGATTACAACATCAAGTCCGGGAAATCTTTAACGGCTTTGGACGACAAAACCTTCTCGGGACATATCCAATACACCTATGAATTCGAAAATGGCTACGGTATTTTTGAGGATGGCCGTTTGTTGCCACTCGCAAGGGCTCGGTTTGAAGGAAACAACGACCCCGTTTTTGGAGGGGGAATCATTTTGGACCTCCCTAAATTGGGATGGTTACAAGGAGGGTATGACCAGTTTTACGGAGCTTCCGCAGGAGCAGGTTTCAATTTGAACAGAAGGCTTTCCTTTGGGTACAATTTTGAAAAAAACCTGAGCAACAGTATTGCCAATTTGGGGGTTACCCATGAAATATCCATTGCCTATACCTTTATTCCCAATCTTTCCAAAAACACCTTCATCGTTGATGATGAAGAGGAAAACAAAGGAAAGAAACCTATTGATGGAACCCAAGTAGCCGATACCCAGGATAAGGATGGAAAGGATGCTCAAAAAGGAAAATTGGATGTGCAGACTACCCTTAGGCCCAATAATAAAGAAGATTTGGCATTTTGGGAAGCGCAATTGGAGGAGTTGAAGGCCCAACAAGAAGATAACTATGCTGTTATCAATGAACTTGTTTATCGCATGGATTCCTTGGAAAAGAACAGAGAGAGGGATATGGAGAAACGATTTGAAATGGTCATGCGCATCGTGAAAAGACATACGGGCAATACAACACCCGAAATAGAGGAGAAGGCCCAAAAACTTTATTTGGCGGATAGCAAAGACCTGGATTCCATTTATGGTGCCATTGAAAGGTCCGCAGTGGCCGATAATGCCCGAAAGGCAAAGACATTAAAATCTATCGATGTTGCCAAAAAGAATGAAGGTGGTTTCCATGGAGGCGCTTACAAGCCCATTGAAAAATACATCAACTTGGATGGAGTGGGCCAAGGACATTACATTGTGGCCAATGTATTCAAGAATGAGACCTATCTCAAAAACTTTATGGCCAAGTTAAAGGCCCAAGGTATCGAGGCGCAATATTTCAAGAATCCGGATAATGGGTTAAACTATGTGTATCTCGCAAAATATCAGGAAAATGAGGATGCCTATGCTGCCTATCAATCCAAGATGAAGGGCAAATACACGGATGAGATGTGGATCATGCATGTGGAAAATCCAAGATATTCCAACTGGGCCGACGCCATTTTTCAGGATATCGAGTAATCCTTACTGGTTTTCCCCGCTCATTTTATGGGCGATGGCCTTGCTGCCCGAATCATCCCGTTCCTCTAGTTCGGAGATGATTTTTTGGTGGTCTTCGGGTCGGGTCTGCGAGAGTTTGTAAGTGGCCTGTATATCCGAAATTTGGATTCGAAAACCTGCAACCCCTTTTACCTGTCGTAATGTTTTGGGAGACATGTTGTCTAGTGAAATAGGATTTTTGGATCCCTTTTCATATCTGTCCACCAATTGGTACATGGAAGCCATGGTTTCCTCCTCGGACAACAGTTCCAATTTCCCATACACATGCACGGCGATGTAATTCCAGGTGGGCACTTCCTCTTCTTTGTACCAGGATGAAGAAACATAAGCATGTGGGCCATTAAAAATGCACAAAACCTCATTATCCGATACTAAATATTTCGATTGTGGATTGGCCTTGGCAATATGACCGACCAAAATATCCCTCCCTTCAGCATCTGTTTCCAATTCCAGGGGTATATGGGTACCCCAGGGTTTACCGTCCACCACATTGATCAAAACGCCAAAACTATTGTCCTTTAGGAATTTCTTGATCTCGCCAAGGTCTTTGTTCTCGTAATAGGGTGGAATGTACATGGTTTGTGGCAATAAACAATTAAAATACAAACCACGAAGATCGGTTAAAATTGGACATAAAAAAAGCGGGACTTAAGTCCCGCTGCATGTATATATTTTGGGAAGCATTAATTACCTTCTTCCATTGCTTCGGCCTCTAACACAAAATCCTGTATGGTTTTGTTGCCGGCCACGATTTCCACTTCAAGGGTATCACTGTTCACATACCCGTTCAAGGAAGAATATACTTTGTAGGTTCCAGCATCCAATCCCATAATGGCATAAGCCCCATCAATATCGGAAGCTCCGGAAGTAATGGGCTCTTCGTCCAAATTCATTACGGAAATCTGTGCATTTTCGAGGGCAACGGGTGTTTCACCGTCCATCGTCGTAACAAGACCACTCAAAGTTCCTGCCGTTGACAAATTACAAACTTTGATCACAGGCTTGAAATTGAATCCGGTGATGCCATCCACTTTGATGGTACTTCCTTTGGCCACAAAGGAACGGCTCACATCAAAATCCAACAAGAGATCACTGCTCAATCCACCGGCAACTGTCAGTGCAGGTTTAAAGAAGACTTTTATGCCCGTTTGTGAACCACTTGGCACGGTAAGATCAAAAGTACGTCCATCAGTTAAGACCACATTTACGCCTTTAACATACACCCTGATCAGGTCATAGGTGCCTGCTGGGACATCCAAATCTGCCAATTCTTCGGTTACACCATTGGTGAGATCCAAAAGGTTAACAGGGACTTCTTCTTCCATTAAGGTGATGAATGGATAGCCATCTTCTTCGCTATCACCTTCCACATCTTCATTTTCGCTGTCAACTAATCTTGCATCGACCTTGAAAACGGTCACGTTGGCTTCGGCCACCATATCAAAAGGAAAAGGGGCATCCGTAAGTTGAAGTGTCAATCTGCCCATGGTGTCGCCATTTCCACCATTGCCAGAGTCATTGGAACATCCAACAAAAACAAGCAATACAAGGCTCAATGCAAAATAAAAGATTTTCGTTCTCATAAATAAGGGGTTTTATTTAATAAAATGTGTAACTATTTACGGGTAAAATGAAGATTCTGGGCGTAGAGCACCTCTTTTTTCGATAAAATACAGGTTTTATTATGATTTTATGTGTGAATTGTAAGAAACGTCTTAGGAATGATGAAGCACTAATTTTAGCCTTTGCAACAGTTCATCCTGCCAAATCAACAGTTCGGTTATTCTTTGTTTTGATTATGCTGAGTCATGTTCAATTTTGGACCATCAAATAATCATTAAAACAACAGTCATGAAAAAACTGATAACACTTTTATTACTTATTGGCGCCTCAGTTGCCCAAGTACAAGCACAGGCCAAGGATCAATACACCAAAGGGATGGAAAAGGCCTTTGAACTTTGGAAAGACCAGAAAATTGTGGAAGCTTCCAACCTTTTTGAACGCATAGCCACTGCCGAACCCGATAATTGGATTCCGTACTATTATGCCTCCCAAGTGAACACGGTCGCTTCTTTTGGGGAAAAGGATGAAGCGAAACTGAGTAAGCAATTGGAAAAGGCTAGGGAATTCGTGGATGTGGCCAAGGCCATTTCACCGGATAATCCTGAAATTTTGGTACAGGAAGCCTTGATCAATACGGCATGGATCGCTTTTGATGGGGCCACCTATGGCATGACCATGTCCCAAAAGAATGTACAATTGTACCAAAAGGCCTTGGAACTGGACCCGAACAATCCGCGTGTGGTTTTTTCCAAAGCGGAATGGGACATGGGTGCAGCACGGTATTTTGGTAAGGATACCGCTCCATATTGCAAGGATGTGGAAAGGGCCTTGGAACTTTTTGCTACCTTTAAATC
Organism: Flagellimonas aequoris; assembly: GCF_003584165.1. Classification (GTDB taxonomy): domain Bacteria; phylum Bacteroidota; class Bacteroidia; order Flavobacteriales; family Flavobacteriaceae; genus Flagellimonas; species Flagellimonas aequoris. The sequence continues at coordinate 138,399 of NZ_QXFJ01000030.1, forward strand.
CGATACGCCATTTTATCCTTCTTGGGGCAAGGAAAGGGCAGAGCAGGTGTTGGCAGCATGTAAATAAGACGTAATGAAGCTTTTTTTAAAGGAACTTATAAAGTCGTTTTTAGTGGGGATTGCCATTTTTTTGGTAGTCCTCATTATTCTTTTCCTCAACGGCTGGGATTTTACCATGCAAGAATTGTGGACGGAGTTTTGGGAGAGCATGATTTTCTCCATGATCATCTATCTCTGTAATTCAGCCTCTTTCATTTTGCTGATGCGGAAGTATGACAAGGAATTATTCACCCGCAAGTATATTGCCTATGGTATTCTGGGAAATATTATAGCTTCTATTATTGGTATTTTCCTTTCGCGTGTGGTGTTGAAGGTCATCATGTACAACATGTCTTTTGAAGCCTTTTTCACGTCCGAAAGACCACAGTATTATGTGAATACCTTCTTTATATCCATGGTGGTTGCGCTCTTGTTCTATGCGGCCTATTTCTATAAATACTACAAAGAAAAGCAGGTAAAGGAGCAGAAGATTATCGCAGGTTCGGCTTCGGCACGATTTGATGCCCTGAAAAACCAATTGGATCCCCATTTTCTGTTTAACAGCCTAAATGTATTGACCAGTCTGATCGAAGAGGACCCAGATCAGGCCCAAAAATTTACCACATCGTTATCCAAGGTATATCGATACGTGCTGGAACAGAAGAACAAGGACTTGGTCACGGTGGATGAAGAGCTCAACTTTGCCCGCACGTATGTCCGTTTATTGAAGATGCGTTTTGAGGACAGTATCATTTTTGATATCCCTGAGAAATGCACCCAGCCCGATGCCAAGATAGTTCCACTTTCCTTACAGCTTCTGCTCGAGAATGCAGTGAAGCATAATGTGGTCACCAGTTCAAAGCCCCTTCATATTAAAGTATTTGAGCAGGGAGGCATGTTGGTGGTAAGCAATAATCTACAGGAAAAACAGGTGGTCAAGAAAAGTAGTGGTGTAGGGTTGCAGAACATCAGACAGCGATACCAGATATTAACGGATCGTGGAGTGATCATCAACAAAACCAATTCGGATTTCAGTGTTTCGCTGCCCATGCTCACCCAAAGATATTCGGTGGTAGAGACCCAGCAGAGCTATATTGAGGAAAAGAGATATGCCAAGGCCAAAGAGCGCGTAAAGGCCATCAGGGACTTTTATGGAAACTTGATATCCTATTGTATCGTGATTCCCTTCTTATGGTGGATCAATTTACGGACCACGGATTTTCTTTGGGCTTTTTTCCCTACCATCGGCTGGGGGTTTGGAGTGTTGGCGCACGGTATGGAGGCCTTTGGGTATAATCCGCTGTGGGGCAAGCGTTGGCAAGAACGTAAGATTCGGGAACTCATGGAAAAGGATGATTTTTGATTTCAACTATCAACTATTAATCATCAATCATCAATCTTTCACCTTTGACACTTCACCCTTCACCCTTCACCTTTTACCCAAAAAACCTAAACCCTTGCCCATTATCCTTCCTCCCATACAACTCATCCCCTAAAATCAACAGTTCGAGAATCTACTTTTTCATAGGTGCTGCTTTCTATCGAATTTTGGACTAGAGTTAATTTCAAAATCAATCAGTTATGGAAAATGTACAACAAGACAGTTATAAAAGGGCCAAAAAAAGGGTGTGCCATCTTAAGGCCTTTTACAATAGTTTGGTGGCCTATTGCATCGTGATTCCCGTGTTGGTCTACATCAACTACCACACCACCAGTTTCCCGTGGGCCATTTTTCCAACAGTGGGATGGGGGATGGGGCTTGTAAGCTTGTGGATGACCGCTAACGGCCGTAACCCGATATTTGGGAAAGACTGGGAAGAGCGAAAAATAAGGGAATTCATGAACAAGGAAGAATTTTAACAATCAGTATATTTAACAATTACATCCAATCAACAAACAACATCATGGAAAATTCAAATAAAGAAAGTAAATACATTCGCGCCAAGGAGAGGGTGGATGAGCTTAAGAAGTTTTATGGTAACCTGACTTCCTATGTCCTTGTCATTTCCGCTTTGGCTTTGATCAACTACTACAGTAACGGCTTCGGCTACATGTGGTTCCTGTGGGCAGCCTTTGGATGGGGAATAGGACTTATTTTCCACGCCATCCGCGTCTTCGACCTTAACCCATTCTTTGGAAAACAATGGGAAAGGCGTAAGATCGAAGAATTTATGAAGGAAGAAGAAACAAACGATAAATGGAAATGATCATGGAAAATTTTGACAACGACAAATACAAAAGGGCCAAGAAAAGGGTCGATGAGCTAAAAGGTTTTTACATACATATGAGCATTTATGTGGTGATCAACACCTTTATCTTGGTGAATATCTTCTTACGGACCGACAATTTCTGGCAATGGCCCCATTTTGTAACTTTATTTGCATGGGGATTGGGATTGGCCTTCCATGGCATAAAAGTATTTGGGATCAACCCGTTCTTGGGAAAGGATTGGGAAGAACGGCAGATCCAAAAGTACATCGACAAAGACAAGAACGACACCGATAAATATCTATAAACTCGAACTGTGGAAAATTTAGATGATAAATACGAAAGGGCTGCCAAGCGGGTTAAGGAGTTGAAAGGCTTCTACAGACACATAAAAATCTTTGTTTTGTTCAATGGGATATTGTATCTACTGAAAAGTGGCCTACTTAACCCTTTCATGCCTGAGGGATTTCCAACAGAGCATTACTATTTTGACTGGGTAAACAGCAATGTATTTATTTGGGGGCTGATATTGGCCGTACACGCACTGTACACCTTTCGATATAAAATACCCTTCCTTCAAAAATGGGAAGAACGCCAGATTCAAAAATACATAGAGCGAGAGGATGAGGAAATGGGTAAATTTAAATGATCATCAAGGATGAGTCCTATCACCACATATGAAACTGCAAGGAGACGGGTAGGGGCCATAAAGGGGTTTTATGTCCACTTGACCTTGTTCATTCTTGTCAGTGTCCTGATCTTGGCTTCCAAGGGAACTATATTGGAAGTGATGATCGAAAAGAACCTCGAGGTCAACCCCAATTTCGTGGCCTGGTTGGATTGGAACTTTATTGCGGTTATCCTCATTTGGGGAACGGTGATATTGATTCAGGGACTTGTGGTATTTGGTCGACCGTTGATCAAAAAATGGGAAAAAAGAAAAATCGAGGCATATCTGAGAAAGGACAAAGATGGATCCTATACCAGAAAAAAATAAACTATAGCATATGAATGTGATCATCATCGAAGATGAAAAACCGGCTGCGAGACGGTTGTCTAGATTATTGGCCGAACAGGATATCGAGGTTTCTACCATGCTCCATTCGGTGGACGAATCCATTGAGTGGTTCCAGAACAATCCGCACCCCGATCTTATATTTTTGGACATCCAATTATCGGACGGACTTTCGTTCGAAATCTTTGATTTGGTCGAAGTGAAAAGTGCCATTATTTTCACCACTGCTTATGATGAATATGCCCTCCAAGCTTTCAAGTTGAACAGCATCGATTACCTCCTTAAACCCATCGATGATGAGGAGCTTGAAAGTGCTGTAAAAAAGTACCGAAATTTTAAACCGGAAAGCCAAAAAATATCGGTCGATTTCAACGACATAAAAAAGCTTTTGGTAAACCCTTTGGAGCGGGAATACAAAAAACGATTTACGGTAAGGGTAGGGCAACATTTAAAGATCATCAATGCTGATGATGTGGAGTGTTTTTATAGCGAGAACAAAGGTACCTATGCGGCCACTTCGGATGGCAGGAATTATTTGTTGGACACGACACTCGAGCAATTGGAGGAGGAGCTTTCCCCAGAAATGTTTTTTAGGGTGAGTCGAAAATTTTATGTGAACGTCAACCATATAGGAGACATCATTTCGTACACCAATTCAAGGCTTCAAATTAAGCTAAATCGCTTTAATGAGCAGGAAATCATCGTAAGCAGGGAGCGCGTTAAGGATTTTAAGTTATGGTTGGAATAAAATATTTCAATAAGCTGAAAATCAGATTAAATAAATATTTCAAAAAGTCACTATAAATTTTTCTTATAGTGACTTTTTTAGGTAAAAAAACTAGTTTTCCTCTATTCTGTTGTCATCAAAAGCTGATGGGAGTAACTTGGGTATCAGCTTGATGAAAATGGGTAGTAGAACGGCTCCTCCAGGGAGCATAAAAATGGCCAGGGAGGGAATGCTTTTAAAAATATCGAGCAGTTGGTTCTGTACTTTTTTCTTCTCTTCGGCACTCAAATCTTTCACGGTGGACTTCGATAAAAGGGTGACCAATTCCCTACTTTCGGCAAGCTCTTTTTTGAGTCGTTTGCTGTTTCTCAGAATTAATTTACTTACGTTTTTGGACATGCCTTCGTAGAATTGAACGGCCAAATTTTTATCGTTCAGATAGGCAATTTTTTCCCGATTTTTTTCAAAGAAATCCATGACAAAATCGAGCTCGATTCGCACCTCATTTTCGGCCTTTCCAAGGTCCTTTCCAAGACCAAAAATATAGTCCGATTCGGTAAAGTCTAGAGACTTGTCTTCCCATATGGTAAGGCAGGCCATATCCAAAAAATAATCCTTTTCAAAAGCGTTGAAATTTTGGTCCAAAAGGTCCAGATAGGAACCGTCAAATTTTGCCTTATCCAGGTCCACAAAACTTAATGATGATCCCAATAATTGGATAAGCTTTGCATCGTTTTCATGTTCCTCTTTGGAGTTGAGAGCATGGTAGGCAATGTTGATCGTAACATACTCCAAAAGTTGGGCATGCTGTTTCATGTCAATTTCCCCTCTCAGGTAGATTATGAAGATGAGCACATCCACATAAAGCAATGAATTGGTCAAACTGTTACCAAAAGCTCGATTGAAGGTATTGCCACTGAGATAGATTCTGGAATCAATTAATTTTTCCAATTGGGACTCGGTTTTGGAACCGGTCAAAATCTTATTGAGAAACGAAATCCTACCAACATCCAAAGACTGATAGTAGGCAAAAACGGTATCCACAAAATGGGTGAAGTCGGTTTTTCCCTTTTCAAAGGTATAAGTAAAGTATAGGGCGGTAAGAAGATTGATCTTGGCAATTTCATCTTCACTAAGGGTGTGTTCCACCTCAATAAAGGAGGGAATACTCAAATGCACCCCATAAATGAACCCATGTTCTTTTAGGTCTTTGTACAAGCTATCAAAGTCCGGATAAGGTAAGGACTCATTGTCGACTAGGTGACCAAACTTGTTGATCCAACCAGAGGCAGAAGGGTTCATTGATCCATGTTTGCAAGTCAAAGTAAAACAAAATATGGGACATTCTTAGGATGAAATCCATATGTAGCCATGAAAATTAGGTTAAGATTTTTTTAACATAAAAAACCAAACCACCCCAAAAAAGGTTCCGTAGGTAGGGGTGTATGAAACATTAAAACTTACATCATTATGAAACAATCAATTAAATATGCTTTGGGTCTTTCGGGAATGGCCGCCCTACTTGTAACCTTGGTTGCGGCTGACCATATCGACGCCCCATCATCTGCCGGTACCTCGGCCGATATCGCAGATTTTTATGCTTTTGAACCTTCTGAGGGCTCCGACAATACCGTTTTTGTGGTCGACCTGCAATCCAATGTATTGCCCGATCTGGCCTATGGAACCTTTGATGAGGATGTATTGACAGAAATCAATATAGATTTGGATGGCGACCTTATAGAGGATCAAGTAATTCAGGCCATTGCACGTAATGGTAGGATGTATTTCTTCGGGCCAACGGCACCCGAGCAAACAGGGTTGACCAGTATGGTATACACCGATACCCCTTTGGGAGATGTTGAGATTTCAAGTTCTATGGCTATCGTGGAGACCACGGATGCCGGTGTATCTCTTTTTGCGGGACCCAGACAGGATCCATTCTTCTTCGATTTCTTTCAGTTCAATGCGGTAATCTCACCGGAACTGGATTCAGCTCCTGGCGGATTTTTACCTGCAGGAGAGGCTATAGACACCTTTGATGGGGCCAATACCATGTCCATTGTAGTGGAAATCCCGAACGGTATGCTGGGAACACCCACAGCCACCAATGCCTTGGGACTTTCCGTTTACAAGACTTGGGTAACAACAAACAGAAAACAATAAAATCATGAAAAGTATGAAACTAAGATATTTTACCTCCGTATTCTTGATTGCAACCTTGGTAGGCTGCAATGACGATGATAATTCCCCATACATGTACGATGACATGATGGATGACGATATGATGTCCGTGGATTTTTCGGGAACCTATTCCCAAGAAGATCACTTGGGACGCCCAGGGATCAATACGACCTTAAGTTATGATATGGATGGCCAACCCAGTATCAAAGATGCGCATAATATGACCATTCCCTCTGAAATGACCGCTATGTTCCAAGCGGGTTTTCAGGCTCGGTTAGAGCAATATCATGATGTGTATGCCTTGAAGTTGGGGCTGGATCCTGCAGATGTGAACTATGAAAACAACATATTAGGTCTGGATGCGGCCACACTGACGACTGTATTGTCTGCCGATGTGTTGGAAGTGGCTCCCGATCTGCCCACAACATATTTTGATCCTGGAACGGATTTCGATAATGATGGACGTATTCTGGTGCCGGATGGTGACGAAGTTGCCTTGACGGGCAGGCGCCCCAGCGACGACATTATTGATGTGTCCCTGATATTGTTCTTTGGAGGTATGGAAGGTGATCGCTTCAGTGGACAAGATTTGGATGATGACGGTGTGGCGGACCTACCTAGGTTGACATCCGACGGTGTTTCCTTGACTGCAGATATTTCAACAACATTCCCCTATTTGGGAGCTCCCGAGTAATTGCTATGAAAGGGAAGAAGGGGGAGGAGCTATTTTCCTCTCCCTTTTATTAAAAACAACAACACAATGAAAAATACATCTTTAAAAATTATGGTTTTGATATTGATTTCATGTCATATGGTCTCATGTGAACAGGAAACTGAATTCAAGACCAACAGACAGGATTACGATCAATTCTTGGATCAAGGAGCCATGGAGACCACCTCAAAATATTTTGAGCTTTGGGACAATAAGATCAAACCAGACAGCATGCAGGTATTGAGCCTAATCAATGTTTCTGGGGAATACAACCGCTTTTTTAAAGGAACAGGAGATATCATTTACCTCAAAAAAGCGGAGCAATCCCTCAAAAAGGCCGTAGAAATTGCCGCTGTCGGAAAAGCCGGTTACCTAAGGGCACTGGCGCGTAACTACATTTCACAACATAGGTTCAGGGAAGCACTTGATCTGGCATACAAGGCCCGAAAATTTGGAAGCGGGGTGAATGCAACACAAGGGCTGTTGTTCGATGTTCAGATGGAGCTGGGCAATTATGATGTTGCCAAACAGTATCTGGATAGTATTCAGAACATGTCCGATTTTGGCTATTTGATACGTGTGGCCAAGTGGAACGATCACAAAGGTGATTTGGAAACGGCTATACGGTTCATGGAAAAGGCAAAGGAGAAGGCAGAATCATCAAAAAACCGAAGTCTGTTGTTATGGTCCTATTCCAATCTTGCAGATTTCTATGGACATGCTGGCCGTATCGAGGAATCCTATGGGCTGTATCTGAAAACCTTGGAGCTTGACCCCTATAGTGCACATGCCAAAAAGGGGATTGCCTGGATTGTATATTCTTACGAGCGAAATGGAAAGGAGGCCTTGCGGATACTGGACTCCATCATCAACAAAAATAAATCACCCGAATATTATCTGCTAAAGGCAGAAGTGGCTTCGTTTTTAGGTAACGATATGTTGCATGTGCAGGCCCTGGATGATTTTTATAAGCTTGTTCGGAACAAGAAATACGGGGATATGTACAATGCGTATAACGTAGACTTCTACTTGAATCTTGATTTTAATGAAAGGGCGTTGGCTTTGGCCAAAAGGGAGGTGAAGAACCGACCTACGCCCGAATCTTATGGATGGTTGGCCTACAGTCTTCTGAAAAAAGGAGAAAAGGAAAAGGCCCTTGAAATGGTTGAAGGACACATCGCCAATGAAACCTTCGAGCCGGCAATCCTTTACCGTGCGGCTGAAATATACAAGGCCAATGGTAAGAGGCAGCAGGTGGAGACTCTAAAAAAAGAACTCATGGGGTCAGTATACGAACTTGGCCCTTTAATGGAGGCTCAAATAGCAGGATTATAAAGGTTTTCACTCCATTTGGGTGTTAAAGAAGAAGCATGGATTGGGTTGATTTGTGCTTGGTTGTTGTTTAGGAGGCGCCATGGTTTTTTACCATGGCGTTCCTTATCATTGTTCCATGTTCGTTTCTGAAGAATCGTCTTCCTGCTTCAAAATCTCTATGCCCTTTTGGATGACCAAGTTGGTAGGGATGGTAATACGGCGTCCATCATCCGTCCGCATAAAAAGATAAAAACCGCTAATATCCTCCACTTTCCCGGTCCAATCAAAATCCTTGTCCATGACCCTAATGCGGTCGCCAAGGCGAAGCGGATGACTGAAAAATAAGATCACACTGGCCGTTAGGTTGGACAGAATGGACCATTGGGCCACAAAGCCGATACCCACAATGGCCAATACCGATGAGAGGAACAATGAAAAATCCTTTAGATTTACACCCCAAATCAAGGAAATGCCCACAAAGGCCAAAATATAGAACAATAGATTACTGAGATAAAAAATGATTTTTCTACTGTTCATATCAATGGCACTGGTCTTACCGAACTTTCTGATGGCCCTTTTGCTCAAAGAGTTGAGGGTCAGGATTACCGCCAAAAGGATTACGGTCAATAAAATCTCCGTTTTAAAGGACATAGGGTCTATCATGGGCAATACTTGCTAAATTTGGATTAACTTATGGTCTAAACTACAAATAACCCGTTTCACTTATACTATGATGGAAACAGAATTTGAAAAAAATACGTGGGTCATCAATTACTCTTTGGATGGCTATTACAACCGTAAATTTACGCTTGCCGAAGACACCAAACTCTCCAAAGGGGATGGTTCCATCACCTGGGTGAACACCTATGGACTGGAGTACATGGACGAGTTTCGTAAGATGGTGGATGGCAATAATCTTGACGACTTCCTACTTCGCTTGCTTCTCAACCAAAAGATGGGCAATAAGGTCATCGAATTGGAGGAACAACTTTTTGTGGCGGCCAGGATCGTGAAAACGGAGCACCATAATTTGGAGTCGGAGCAAATGTTCTTTGTGGTGGCCAAAGATTTTATTTGGTGTATTCAAGAAAAATGGGGTGATCATTTCGATTGGATCCGTAATAGGATTTTCGAGAACAAGGGTATCATAAGGAAGAAGAAGGCAGACTATTTGCTGTTCTTTATTTTGGAAACCTTGGTAACCAACTATAAGGAGAAATATGAGGAACTGGTCTTGATGAACAACACTTTGGATGCCATCATCAAGCAGGAGCCCACGCCCGAGTTCATGTTCGAAGTGGAGCAAAAGAAATCCATGATCAATGAGTTTAAAAGGGCCTCCCATGGTCTTAGGGACATTGTCATAAAGTTGGAACGTGTCAATGTGAAGGGCTTTCACAACAAATATTTCAGTGAACTTCGGGAGCAGATTGGGGGATTGATCAATGATATCGATTCGGATATTCAGGAACTGGAAAGCCAGATCAACCTCTTTTTCAGTGTTCAGGGGCATCGCCTCAACGAAGTGATGAAGACCTTGACCATTTTTTCCGTCATCTTTATTCCATTGACCTTTTTGGCGGGCATCTATGGGATGAATTTTGAGAACATCCCCGAATTGAAATGGCCTTATGGTTATTTTATTCTTCTCGGTCTTATGCTCGTGGTCACCATCATCTCCATCATCATCTTTAAAAGAAAGAAGTGGTTTTAAAGCTACTTTCTTGACATTTTGAGGATATGGGTCTGACTTCACAAAAGAGGCGTGTCATTTGCCCATACTGACCAATGATAAACATCATATTCTTGGAATATTCCACTCGGTAGTTTTGTCTCATCTTAAATATTTTACAATGAGAAAGACAATACTTTTAGCAGTGGCAACACTATTGGGATTTTCAAATTTGATGATGTCCCAAGACACACCGACCAACGATTTTAGTAAATGGCAATTCAGGTTGAGGGGCATTGTGGTCACTCCGGATGAAAGTGCCGATATTGAAGCTATTGGTGGGGATGTGTCCATATCCACTGCTGTTGTTCCCGAATTTGATATCACCTACTTTTTTGATGAAAATTGGTCCGCAGAGTTGATTTTGGGTACCACCAAACATGATGTAGAAGCTGTAGGCACTGCTGCGGGCGATATTGATTTGGGCAGTGTGTGGTTGTTGCCACCGACCTTGACAGGCCAATACCATTTTACTGGAGGCAATTTTGTCCCTTACTTGGGAGCAGGGGTAAACCTTACGCTTTTTTATGGGGCCGATGAAGGTCCGGTTGCCGATGATGTAAAGTATGATACTGCTGTGGGCTTTGCCCTTCAAGGTGGTTTTGATTTTATGTTGAACGATAAATGGTTCTTGAATTTTGATGTGAAAAAGCTGTTCCTGAACACTACCGCTACCGTTGATGCTACCACGGCACTTGGTGCCACAGTTGATGCGGATGTTGACATTGACCCATGGATATTCGGATTTGGTGTGGGTCTAAAACTCTAAGTTGTTTTTTAGGTCAATTTTGAATGCCGAAAGCAGTTTGGTTCCCCAGGCTGCTTTCTTTTTTATTACCGTCCAACGGTCCCGAGGGCGTAGAGCTGCTCTAATGTTGGTGATTCACTACCACCTTCAGGCTCCAAGGTAATTCCGAATGCTTCGGAAGCATTGGAGTTTTCCAGTGCAAACAATTTATCACCTTCATCTGAAAGATTATCCAAAAGGCCAATACTGGTAGGGGTGAGGGGATCCAATGTAAGCGACCATACTTGGTAGGTATAACCGGATGGAGGCTCAGGTAAACCTTGGGCATCTATAATGACGCTGTTCTGCTCCTTGTTCCAGTAAACTTTTGCGTAGGAAGTAGGTGATACTGCCTGTCCTCCCAGGGCGATCACCGATACATTTTGATTCCTAAGTTGTTCCAAAATAAAGTCTTTTCGGGCAATGGCGTCCTTGGTGGTCGATAAGGTTTCTTCAAGGTCTAGCTTTTCTTGGTTGGAGATTTCCACTTCCGATTGGAGATTACGGTTTTCAGAATACAACCAGAATAGGCCCACTGCCAATAAAATAGAGGCGGCCCAGCCCACATAATTGCCCCATGATGTTTTTCGCCTGGACTCAAGTGGGGTAAAGGGGATTATATCATCCAATTCGGCACTGATTTTACGGAACCCGTTCCCTTGCATTTTTGGGGATGTAGATTCCGTGAGTTTCAGAATGGACGCCTCAATCCCTTCAATTTCCTTTTGTATTTCGGGATATTGAAGGGCATAGTGCTGCACCTCCAAATTTTGCTCGGGTGTTAGGGCTCCGGCAACGTAGAGTTCCAAAATTCCGGATGCTATGTATTTTTCAACTTCCATGCTCATGCCATGTTTTTCCTTATCTCGGAAATACAGCTTCTAATCCTTGTTTTTATGGTGCCTATTGGTGTCTTTAGTTCCTTGGCCGCTTCTTTTTGGGTATATCCTTTAAAATAGAGCATATCTATCAAAAGGATGCACTTGTCCTTCAACCCCTTCAAAAGGGATTGAAGACCAATAGTATCTATTTTGTCGTTCAAGTCCTCACTGTTTTCATAGATACCTACGAGAGAATCCACAGGGAGGTTTTTCTTTTGATTTTTATGGGTTTTGGATCGCAGTTCATCGATGGCCGTGTTCCTTGCAATATTGAGGATCCAAGTAAAAAATCGCCCTTTGGACGCATCGTATTGGTCTGATTTCTCCCAAATTTTGATAAAGACATCATGGCAAAGTTCTTGGGCCCTTTCAGGATCATTCAATATCACATTGATGACCCCACAGATGTTTTTGGCATACATATCATACAGCGTTGCGAAGGCTGCTTTGTCCTTTTGTTGAAATTGCTGTATGAGGTTGTCCAATTCCATAGCCTGTTGGCTAAAGATATAAAAAAGGAAAGGTTATGCAATGTTGATCCCCTTCAGGACTAATTCTTTCCATTCGGGATGACGTTTTATGTACATCGCCACAAAAGGACACAGGGGTACAAGGGTCCATCCCTCTTTCTTGATGTGTTCCAGGGTTTGTCGAATGAGTTCCGACCCAATGCCTTTGCCTTCGTATACTTCGGGGACTTCGGTATGGGTGAGGTATATTTTCTCCTTGGCCTTGATGTACTCAATTTTTGCAATGCCTTTTTCCAGTTCAAATTGAAACTGTTTGGCTTTGGCATTGTCAACCAAAACATGTTTGTTGTCGTTGCTCATGATTTTAATTCGTAATAGGTCAGTGCCCCGGATGGACATTTTGAAACTTGTTCCTTCAATTTTGGGGTAGATGCATTTTCCACCGTTATCCATGGTCTTGCCTTCGGGTTATAAACTTTGGGCAACATTTTCACACAGATGCCGGCATGTTGGCACAGTTCCGGTTTCCACACCACGGAAATCTCGCCGTTCGGATATTCCTTGATTTTTTCCATATGCTTCAGGTTGATATAGGTAAGATATAAAAAAGGCTGCATCAATGCAGCCTTTTGTTGTTTTATGTTTTTCCTAATGTCGGAGACGGTTTAGGTTACATTTTCTTCAATAGCACGGATGCTTTAATGGCAACATCTTCCCAAGTCTTGCTCACGCCATCAGGTCCTGTGTGTAAAACCTCGCAGGCTTTGTTCAAAGAGGCTAGGGCATCCAATGCGTTCCAGTTTTTAAGGTCCATGGTCCCGGAAAAATTCACATGGTTATCATCCGTAATCTCATAGTCCATAGGAAGATCCGTGGTCACTCCGTTCATGGTCAATTTAACCGAACATTTTTGGTTCGCATCAAAAGCAAAGGTCCCTTTGATGGATTGGGTTTCCATCATCTTATCAAAGAAAAAGTGAATGATCTTGGGATCGCGGGTATTGGTGGTATCGTTGGTAAAAAGACTGCTCACGGGAATACTGAATTCCATACCGTCCAAAGTTTCCATAGGGGTTTCTCCGGCGGTATAGGTCAGGTCTACTTCGGTAAATGTGCCACCCACCGGTTTTTTGTCAGTGGTCTTGTAGGCAGTGAAACGAACATCTGTCGAATCTTGTACAATGCTGTAAGTTGCCATGGCTTCTTCAGCTTTGTTTTCTTCCTTCTTAGCTTGTTTGCAGCTAAAGGCTGTCACCAAAATCAACCCCAGTGCAACTGCTTGTAATTTTTTCATCATAAATAATTTTAGATTTAGGTCCAAGGTAGTCAATATTTGGAGGGTTGTCAATAAAAAAGCTGCCCAATGGACAGCTCTTTGTAAACTTTGTTAGCGGATAATTCCGGTACAGGCAATTCTGGTCCCGGCCGCTCCACTGGGTTGGGAGGTATAATCGTCTACACCTTGGTGCACGATCACAGCTTTGCCCAAAATATTTTTGGTATCGTCCTCACAACCAATGCACCATTCGTCGGTTTTAAAATCGACCGTGGCATTACCTTGGGCGTCCGCATAAAAGTTACCAATGTCACCTTTGTGGTAACCTTCTTTGGCCCCCCATTTTCCATGGGGTTGGAAAGTAGGGTTCCAGTGGCCCCCTGTGGATGTACCATCTGCTGCGGAACAATCCGCTTTTTCATGGAGGTGTATGGCATGCTCGCCTTCCGAAAGTCCTGTAAAAGTGGCTTTCATGATTACCACGCCATTATCCTCCGTAAAAGTGACCTCGCCCATTACGTTACTATCGCTTTTGGGCTCCATTTTAAGGGTAAGCACTTTGGGCTCCATTTTTTCTACTGTTTGATCAACAGTTTCCTCTATTTCCTCCGATGCTTTTTCGGCATCCTTTTTTATCTGTTTGCAGCTAAAGGCCGTTATCAATACCAGCCCAAGTACAAGTATTTGAAATTTTTTCATTGTAAGAGTTTTTAGGGTTCTCCTTAAAATACCCAATATTTAGGGGGTTGCCAATTATTTGGCCCGTAAATCCCATTTTTTGACTTTTATTTAAGACAATACGATTTTTTTGTTAGCACCGTTATAAAAGTAAGTATGATCTCCATCACAAAAATCAAAAGGAAAAGTTTGGGTTATCGGGTACTGGACTATATCAAATTTTTTATCTATTGCGAAAAAAGGAGGGTTTTTTGCAAGGGCTATCGCCGTTTGAAGGCTACTAGGATGAAGGGGCACATAAACCAGAAAGATTATGTAAAATCCTTACGTGAAATTTACAATGACGTGATTGAACTGGAGCTTGATTATTTTGATATCCGATACTTACGATTGTAACCCATCCTTTTACTTCTTTTTGAACAATCCGCTTAAATCGGGATTATAGAAAACCGCGACTTGGAATCGGTCGTAGACAGCATGGGCAAACTGGTTGCGCATATACCCGACCTGAAGGCTGCTGTTCTCCGTAATGTTGACCCCTACCGCGGCATATAACCTGTTTTGGCCAAAAAGATCGTCCTGTAGGTTGATGAAGAGTTCATCATAAAAGTTGAGATAGAAGGTGTCGGTCAGAGGTAATGTCATCTGAAGGCGATAACGGGCCCTGTGTTGGGTGTCCGTGGTATCTCCAAAATCCAAAAAACGCTGCTCCAATCGGTAACGGTGTTCAAAAAGGAATTCCCACACCTTATTTTTTAGAATAAACTGTTCAAAGACGCGGTGCTCCTTGCTATCTACTTCATCTGGAAATTCATAAAATGTATTATCGGTACTGATGTATCCATATCCTAGGGTGGCTATTGCATCCGAATTGATATGATAGTTCAATCCAGTCCGCAACAATAATTGGTTAAAGTTACTGGTGGTTTCATAAAACCGGAACTGGGCCTCGGTATGGATACTGAATCGTTCCGAAACCTTGTTCGTTCCAAAATACATGTACCATGCCCCAAGTTTGTCCTCGCCCGGTTGCTGGGCTTTTACTACCAAGCAACCGAACAAGAACACAAGTCCCATTATTTTTTTGATCATAAATTTCCGTCTTTAATTGGGGTACCTTCCTCTCCTTCACCTTTGAGGTACACATCCAAAAATTCCAATATTTTACTGTAAGCGGTGATTTGGTTTTCTTTTTTTACGAACCCATGCCCTTCATCCTCAAAAAGAACATACTCCACAGGAACGCCATTTTTGCGTACTCCGGCCACAATTTCATCTGACTCGGCTTGGAGTACCCTGGGATCCTGTGATCCTTGTAGCACGATCAAAGGTTTGGTCACCTTATCGGTATGGAACAAAGGCGAAATCTGCTTCAACCTCACGGAATCGGCACTATAGGGATCTCCCAATTCCTTGTACAGGGCATCCTTAAAAGATTCCCACCATGGTGGAATGCTCTTCAAGGTCCTGATCCAGTTGGTGACCCCGAATAGATTCACGCCTACATCAAACTCTTCGGGTGCATAGGTGAGGGCCGCCATGGTCATGTACCCACCATAGGAACCACCAATGATCCCAATTTTTTCACCGTCGATACCGGATTGTTGGGCCAACCAGTTTTTGCCTTCTACACAATCCTTAAGGTCTTTATCGCCATGGTTAAGGTCGTCCATTTGATAGAACGTTTTGCCATATCCACTACTGCCTCGGTTGTTCACGGCCAAAACGGCATAGCCATGGTTCACCAAATATTGGATGAAGGCACTAAAATTTTGTCGTGATTGCCCTCCCGGACCGCCATGCACCCATACCAGTGCCGGTACAGGATTCTCTTCGGAAGCCTGATGGGGTTTATAATAGATGGCAGGAATTTCCAACCCGTCAAACGACTTGAAACGGACCACTTCGGCTTTTACAAGATCTTGCGCTTGAATTTCCGGATTGAGCACATTGGTAAGTTGTTTTTGTTCTTTGGTTTCCAAATTGTACACATATAAGTTGGAAGGCGTAAACGATCCCCCTGCATAAAATCGCATCATGGTTTCATCATCGGAAAAGCTAACGCTCGTTATCTCCATGTTTTCCACAGTGGGGAGGTCAACATTTTTGCCCGTGGCCACTTCCATAACCTCGATCGTGTTCTTGGCATCTTCGTTTATATAGGTAACCTGGTAAGTTCCATTGTGGGTAAAATAACTTCCCGCAATGTCCCAATCCCTTGCCATGGCTTTTGCACGCGATCCATCCTCAAGGTTGTACTTCATCAAATAGGCAAATTCACTGCCATCGTCGGTAGTATAATAAAAGGCCGTGCCATCGTGTGAAAAGTCCTGACCACTGTTACCACTTTGGTTTTCATTGACCTTGGTCAATTCCTTGGTTTCCATGTTGTAAAGAAACAGGTCACTGTCATTGGTATTGATGGATTTGCTGAGACCCACATATTTTTTATCGGGAGAAATCACGTTGATATCATACCCATCATCGTTTTGATAGACCATTTTGGGTTCCATGGTTCCTAGGTCCATTTCGTAAAGATCCATGAACCGTTTGTCCCTTTTGTTGGAACCATAAAAGAATGAGGCCCTATCTTGGGACCATTGATAGAAAAGTGACCGAGCCCCTTCCTCGGGGGTAAGATCTTTGTGGGTCCCGTCGGTTTCCATCACAAAAATGTGATAGATCTCGTCCCCATTGTTGTCCATTCTAAAGAGCATGCGCTCATCCTTTGGAAAGTAGGAAATGGAAAATACCGAGGAGCTATCGGATTGGGTAACGGGAACCATTTCCCCACCTGTAGAAGGGATGGTATACATGTTGTAAATCCCAGAACGATTGCTCGAAATCAACAGTTTGGATTTATCAGGAGAAAAGCTACCTCCTCCAATGGCCTCGTTATCCATCATTTGGGCGATGGTATAGGTTTTCATGGTTTCGGCAATGGAAGGTGTCTTTTCTTCTTTTTTACAGGCCCAGACCGAGATGATCACGGCTATAACTAAAATTCGTTTCATGGTGTTCTAGTTAAGATTGAAAGTTTCTGTTTCCTTAAAAGGGGAAAGGTCCAATGATTCAATGGAAGTCCGGTATGGTTTCCATTTTTCATTAAAAAACGTATTGGTCTTATCCAATGCTGCTTTTAGGTCTTGCTCGGCAAACTGGATCATTCTTTTTTCGGTTGCCGTGATTCCTGATTTTCTCGAACTAACATAATAAGAAGCATTGCCCAATCGCATCATGACCGTTGGTTCAGGATCTCTTATAATGCCTTGTCGCTTATCGTCCTTGCCAAGATACAAAGCAATGACGGAATCAATCTGCTTTACGATGTCATCTGATGCCTTGATCTGCTCCTTGAACTTATCCTTGTCCAAATCTTTGAGTTCCTTTTGGAATTTGTTGGCCAAATCCTTGCTTTCCACCAACTGTTTTACAGCATCTGCTGCGGTTTGGGTATAGGCCTCCAATTGCTTGCCTGCGGCGTAAACCTCGTTGATGGAAGCTAGGGATACGTCTAGTCGTGGATCTGTTTTAACGGTTACCGTTGTTGAATCGGATATGTTGCCATACAACACTTTTACTTTGTAAGTGCCCGGTTTTACATCGATTCCACCAGATTCCCGGTCCCTTTTTCTAATAGTTCTGGAAGGTCTATCGGGACCCTTTTCGTCCAAGTTCCAATAAATTCTGTGGAAACCTGCTTTTTCTGGAGTCTTATATTTCAATGTTCTGATCAATCTATCCCCATCATAGAATTCAAAGAAAATGGAGTCCTTTGTTTTCTCTTTGGATTTGTCATCGACCTTATCTTCCTCTTTTTCTTCTTTTTTCTCTTCTTTGTCCTTTTTGCTTCCTTCCTTGAGATAGTAGGTGATCATGGCACCTGGTTTTCGGTTCTCCCCATTATACATGGCATCGGCACCAAAACGCCCTCCTGTAGGTTGTTGATAGGCTGCCAGATAGGCATCCGGGCTTTTGAACAGACTGATCTCTTTTTGAAGCACTGACGTGTTCCCGGCCAACGCCCTGAGCGGACGAATATCATCCAATACCCAAGCAGCTCTCCCGAACGTTCCTATGACCAGGTCCTGTTCCCTTGGATGAATGGCCAAATCCTTGGTGGAAACCGTCGGGAAATCTTTGTTCCATTTTTGCCATGTATTCCCGGCATCCAGGGAAACGTGGAGACCATCATCTGTTCCCAAGAATACAAGATTAGGGTTTTCAGGATCTTCCAGAATGGAAAGTGCGTAGCTTTTTACATCATTTTCATCCACAATGCGTGTCCAGGTTTTTCCATAATCCTTGGTTCTGTACACATAGGGAGCGTAGTTGAACCTCCGGTAGTCGTTGGCCACCAACAATGCCTCACCTTTGTTATTGTGGGATGCCTTTATCTGTGGAATCCAGCTTCCTGTGGGGAGGCCTTTGATATTCTTGGTCACATCGACCCATGTCTGGCCCCCGTTTTGGGTAAAATGTACCCTTCCGTCATCGGTTCCGACCCAAAGCATGTTCTTTTCAACTGGGGAAGGTTCTATTACGATAACAGTACAATGATTTTCAGCGCCTGTGGCATCCATCGTAAGACCACCACTTTCTCCCTGTTTTTGTTTTTCCTTGTCATTGGTGGTCAAATCTGGGGAAATCACTTCCCAGGTGAGTCCTTTATCGGTTGATTTGTGCACAAACTGGCTTCCGAAGTAAACCGTACTGTTATCAAAAGGATCTTGACCAATGGCCGCATTCCAATTGAAGCGCAACATGGTATCCGGGTCTGGAGGGGTAGGTCTGACAATATAACCATTACCTGTGATCCAATCGTAACGACTCACATAACCTTGCTGGCTCATGGCATAGCCATATCGACTGTCATCCTTGTCGGGAACCACATCAAAGCCATCCCCAAAAGCAATTTCCTGCCAATAACTATTACGGATTCCTTGGGCTTTCCAAACATATGCCGGTCCCCGCCACGATCCATTGTCCTGCATCCCGCCATATACGTTGTACGGGTATTCATTGTCCATATTGATGTGATAGAACTGGGCTACGGGCAAATTGCCTATGAAGCGCCAAGATTGGCCACCGTTTTTGGTGATGTTGAGGCCTCCATCGTTCCCATCCATCATGAACTGTCCGTTTTCTGGATGTATCCACCAAGCATGATGATCGGGATGTATGCCATTATCCACACCATAAGAGGGCATTAATTGGGTAAAACTCTTCCCTCCATCTTCTGAAACGTTGATGAAGGTAAAAACCGAATAGAGCCTGTTTTCATTTTGTGGGTCTACATATATTTCAGAATAGTAAAAAGGCCGATTCCCGATCTCTTCCTTGTCATTGATTTTGGTCCATTTATAACCCCCATCGGTGGATTTGTATAGTGCATTTTTCTTGGATTCGACCAAAGCGTAGATGATATTGGGCTTGTTGCGGGCAATGGCAACACCGATCCTTCCCAATTCACCTTTGGGTAAGCCATCATCCGCGGTTACTTTTGTCCAAGTGGCGCCACCATCATGGGTAATGTGGAGTCCGCTACCTTCACCTCCCGATTTAAAAAACCAGGGTTCCCGTTTGTGTTCCCACATGGCGGCAATCAACTTATTGGGATTGGTAGGGTCCATGACCAAATCTGCTACACCGGTCCTATTGTTGATGAACAGTATTTTTTCCCAGGTCTTTCCACCATCGGTAGTCTTGAAAACACCACGCTCTGGATGCTCACCCCATGGAGATCCTATAGCCCCTACATAAACCACGTCAGGGTTGGTCGGGTCAATAATAACACGGTGGATATGACGTGTTTTTTCCAATCCCATGGATTTCCAGGTTTTTCCGCCATCCAAAGACTTATAGATGCCGTAACCACCATTAAGACTGTTTCTAGGATTTCCCTCTCCGGTTCCGACCCAAATTACAGATGGATTGGATTGTTGGATGGCTACTGCACCAATGGATGCCGTAACTTCATGGTCAAAAACAGGCTCCCATTTGATTCCGCCAGAAGTAGATTTCCATAATCCTCCCGATGCGGTACCAACAAACATGATATCCGGGTTGGCACGTACCACATCAATAGTGGTGACCCGTCCGCTCATGCCTCCAGGGCCAATGTTCCTAGGTTTCATGTCTTGAAGAAGGTCTACCGTAAATTCTTGGGCAGACATACTTCCTACGATAAAGAGAACGAATAGAAATAGTGTTTTTTTCATCAGTTTAGATTGAGTTAGTTAGTTCTTATTTTGAGTTTAGTTATGTCCAATTTGGCACCCACAGCCGGGTGTCGTAAAGCTGTGGGCTTCTTCATGCCATGGAAAAGCTGCGTTGTATTTATTGTTTTCCCACCAGAATTTGGTCCTTTTCGTTTCAGTGTTCCCTATTTCGTCCATGGTTTCCGTGTCGAATAGCCTACCGTTGACCATGGTATATTTCACAGATTCCGAGTTTCTGATATCTTCCAATGGATTTTTATCCAATACAATGAGGTCTGCCTGTTTGCCCACCTTCAAGGAGCCGATATCATTCCCGGCACCGATGTATTTTGCCCCGTTGATGGTGGCGGCCTGTAATGCCTCCATGTTCGTTATACCTCCTTGTTGCAACATCCAAAGTTCCCAATGCGCGCCAAGTCCCTGCAACTGTCCATGGGCTCCCAAATTCACTTTTACGCCTTCATGGGCAAGGTCGGTAACGGTTTTGGAAACAAGGATGTGGCCATTTTTATACTCCTCATCCGGTAGCATGGTACGGAACCTTGACCGGGAATCGATGATTTCCCTTGGTGTATATTTTAGTAGTTTTTCATTTTCCCAAACATTGTCTTTTTGGTAGAAGTAGTATTCCCCACTCGGGCCTCCGTAGTTGACAATAAGGGTAGGGGTATAGCCCGAATTACTGGTTTTCCAAAGCTCGGTCACATCTTTATAGACAGGAGCCACGGGAATGTTGTGTTCCACTCCTGTGTGCCCGTCCATGATCATGGACATGTTGGTATAGAAAGTGGAACCGCCTTCGGGCACCACGTTTATACCCAATTCCCTTGCTGCTTGTATGATCTGTTGCCGTTGCTCCCTTCGGGGTTGATTGTAGCTTTTTACGGAATGGGCACCAAAGGCCTTGGTTCTTCGGATGGCCGAACGGGCATCGTCCAAATTATTGATCACAGCCTTAAAATCCCCATCGGCCCCATAAAGGATAATGCCTGTGGAATACAATCTAGGACCTACCATATCGCCATTCTTGATGAGTTCGGACATGGCGAAAATGGATTCGGTATTTGCTGATGGATCATGCGAAGTAGTGACCCCAAAGGCCAAATTTGCATAGAGTTGCCAATGTTTTTGAGTGGTCAACCCATATCGGAAGCCTCCCACGTGGGCATGTGCATCCACAATCCCGGGCATGATGGTCTTTCCTGAAACATCGTACACTTTTGCATTGGAGGGTACATTGATTTCATTGGATTTACCCAGATATTCAATACGGTTTTCATTGACGACAATGGTACCGTTCTCGATGACCTCGTCACCTTCCATGGTAATGATTCGGGCATTGGTGAAGGCAATCCTTCCCGAAGGTTTGTAGGTTTTGGATACCAACCCCACCTTGATGCCGACACTGTCCATCTTGGCCACTTTGTCTGGAGAACCAGGCAAAAAGGTAAACCGATTTTTAATGTCATTCTCGAAATACTCGTCCCCCAAAGTCCAAAAAATCTTTTGGCTATCGCTGGACCAATGCAGGTTGATACCCGCGTCCTTAGAAATTTGTGATACAGGAACCGCTTTGGAATTGTTGTCGAGGTCCACTTCTTGTCCGTTGAGCACCAAGGGCGCAATATAGGCCTTGTGCAAAATGGTGAATGCAATCCAGTTGTTATCTGGACTGGGCACCAGTCGGTTGGCATATTTGGATTTGATATGGGTTCTTTCGTCTTTCCCGTTCAAGTTGATGGATTTGAGCGATTTGGTCAGGTTCCCAAAGTAAGTACCCCCCGTTTGGTAAAAAATGCGTTTGCCATCTTTGGTGAAAACAGGATATTCCCCATTGTCCAAAACCCATTTTACATTAGTGCCATCGGCATTCATAGTGTAGATTCCCGATTTATTGGTAAAAATCCTGCCCTGGTCGTTGTTGCCCGATTCTTTTTGATAGGCGATCATCTTTCCGTCCGGACTAAAGGAAGGGGTCCTGTAAATGCCTTTTTCGGCGGTCAGTTTGGTCATCGTTCCCCCAGAAACTGGAATTTTATAGATAGCACCCAAGTTTTCATCGTTCCAGGTAACAAAAGCGATGGTTTTCCCATCAGGTGAAAAAGCAGGTTCAAACTCAAAATCTTCTCCTTTGGTCAAACGGGTAGGTTTGCCATTGGGCAATTTTTTGGTCCATAGATGTCCCAACGCATTAAACACCAAAGTTTTTTGGTCGGGAGAGGTAACTGCATGCCGAATCACCTTGGCCGTAAATTGGTCAGGAGCCGCAGGGGAATCCACATGAAGGGTTTCTGCAATTTGAATTTTGGCATCAACAGTAAAGGGGATATTCGTCACCGCCAATGAGTTAATATCGATTTTGAAAATTTTTCCCTTGTTCCAAAAAACGATTTCCTTGTCATTGGGCATCCAACTAAAGTTGGGATACACTCCAAAAATGGCCCAAGCCTCTTGTTGGTCTTTGTTTAGGTCGTCAAAAATGGGCCACTCTTCACCCGTTTCAAGGTCGTGCAGGAAGAGCACCGTTTTGGTACGGACACGTTTTATAAAGGCCAATGTTTTGCCATCATGCGATATTTGAGGTCTGGCGGCACCACCTGGTCCTCCGGTGACTGTAGTGGTCTCGCCTGTTTCAAAATCATATCTTTTGATGACATAAATCTGTGAGTTGGGGTCTTTGTTGTACTGAAAATAGCCTCCTGGATACACATCTTCACTGTAATACAAATATTTGCCGTCCGGGGAAATTACGGGTTCGTTCACATCTTGTTGGTCATTTTTACGCTTGGTCAATTGTATGCCCGAACCTCCAGTGATATGGTACTGCCAAATTTCACCGGCACCCAAGGAGCGTTGTGATGTAAAATGCTTCCTGGCTACCAAATAATTGCCATCGGGCAACCAATAGGAATTGTTCAACAACCTGAAATTCTCCTCGGTCACCTGCTTGGCGTTGGAACCATCGGCATCCATCACCCAAATGTTGTCTCCACCACCTGCATCACTGGTAAAGGCAATTTTTTTACCATCTGGACTGAAATGGGGTTGTACTTCAAATGGGATTCCTGTTCGCAGAACCTTAGCCTTACCTCCGGTTATAGGCATGGAATAAATATCACCCAATAGGTCAAACACAACGGTCTTTCCATCCGGACTTACATCTAGGTTCATCCAAGTACCCTCATCTGTGGTAAATTGATGTTCCTTGAAGTTAAAATCCCCTTTGGGATTGGTCACATCCCACTTGGAGTCATCCTTTTTATCTTGGGAAAAAAGTGATGTTGATGCCATAAGCACCAACAGGAAGAGAGGCTTTTTCATTTTCAGTAGTTAATTAGTCGCTTAAAGATACCAAAAAGCCCCGCTGGATTTCTTAAAAAGATGTTAAGGGGGTGATAGACAAAGGTCTGAAGGAATCAAGGAAAGAGATAATATCACTCATTTTTGTAGATAACCCCATCTTTCATAACAAACCGAACTTTTTCCATTTGCTTTATATTTTGGGAGGGGTCGCCTTCCACGGCAATGATATCGGCCAAAAAGCCATTTTGAAGAGTCCCTAATCCTTCCAAATGCAAAACCCTTGCATTTACGGAAGTAGCCGCCTGTAATACCTTAATGGGCTTCATTCCGTACTCGACCATAAGTTCCATTTCCCTGTAATTTTCGCCATGTGGAAAGACACCTACGTCGCCTCCAAAGACAATCTCCACACCGGATTCCAGTGCCAGTCTAAAGGATTTTTTCTTTTGTATGATGCGGTCCGTATCAGGTTCGGTACCTTTTTTCCAACCTTTGTACTGTTCCGTGGCATCACTGGCAGCCAAAGTGGGGCAGAGCGCCACATTTTTTTCTTTCATCAGTGCAAAGATTTCCGAAGTACCGCCATCGCCATGTTCAATGGTTTCCACGCCGCCCTTAATGGCACGTCGCATGCCTTCAGCTGTCCCAGCATGGGCCACTACGTAACGACCAGCTGTGGTTGCCGTGGCCACCATGGCATCGATTTCCTCTTGCAGAAAAGTAGGTTGGGAGGGTTCTCCTTTTCCCCAGCGATAATCGGCATATATTTTAATAAGGTTGGCGCCATTGCCCATTTGAGTGCGGACCTCCTTGATCGCTTCGTCCCTTCCGCTCACGGGAACTGCCCCAAGAGGTACCGTTACCCCATCATGAAACCCTTTTGGCCCATAGGCCCCAGTCGCCACAATGGCGGGTCCAGCAACCAACAATCGCGGACCGGGAATGATGCCGTCATCTATGGTTTTCTTTAGATAGACGTCGGTATATCCGGCACCTTCGGAGCCGAGATCACGCATGGTGGTAATGCCGGCCATCAACGAATTTTTGGCATGGACCACCCCGCGAACAGCCCTCTCGGTTGGGGATTCCTTCAATACCTGATCGTTCCATTCGGTTTCATTGTAGGGATGCAAAAGCAAATGGGAATGGCCCTCAATGATTCCTGGCATTAAAGTGGTCCCATCCAAATTGACCCTTGTATAAGAATTGGCACGTTTTAACCCGTTTTCTGGCCCTGAATACACAATTTTGTTTTCCACTACGGCCACTACCCAATCTGAATGCATTTCTTCCCCGTCAAATACCCGATCCGGGACCAATAAGGTCTGTGCCTGTATTGATGTGGTCATCCAAAATAGCAGTAGTAGGAGGTAGGTGCGGATTGAAAGAAATTTGTTCATCATGGTACTTGTTTTATGGCATTACGGCTTCATCCAAAAGGTTGTTCAATTGCTCCTTGGAAAACACTTGTGTCCCTTTAATTACGGAATATATGTTTTGGGTATTTTCGATATTATCCAATGGATTGCCTTCCAAAATCACCAAATCGGATACTTTTCCTTCTGAAATGCTCCCGTATCCATCGGTTTGCCCTAAAAATTTAGCTCCATTATAGGCTGAGGTTCGAAGTGCATCCAAAGGAGAAATACCATTTTCAACCATGGTCTGCAGTTCCCCATGCAATGAAATTCCTGGGTAGGTATACGAGTTGAAGGCCCCACTATCGGAACCGGCCAAAAGTTGTACTCCAGCAGTATTCAAGGATTTGGCCAAGTGACCAAAGAAGGTATCCAGTTCTTTTCTACTTTTTCTAGCCTCTTCGGAAGCATTTAAGGCGCCACGGATACGACCCTCGTAGGTTTTGATGATGCCTTTCCCCATGTACTTTAAGTATAGGTCGTTACTGTGGTCTACTTCATCCAGATAGCTCAAAGTCTTGCCAATATGAAGGGTTGGCACCACGAAAACGTCATTTTCTATTAAGGTTTTGAAAGTCGTTTGGGCCGTACTATCCGAATAAGTACTCATCAAAGCAGGCATGGCACCCCAAAAGCCCATTTCACCGTTTTTTAATTTTTCCGTAACCTCTACCTCATTGCTGGCGCAGCCTTTCATGATATAGTACAGGTGTTCAATGCCATCCATGCCAGCGGAAACAGTTTCATCCAAAGTAACGGTAAAGGGCATGTGGCCCGATACGGTGAACCCTCTTTTTTTGGCCTCTTCGATGGATTTCAAATAATTTTCCCCAGAAATACGGCTGTCGTAGATTTTTACAAAATCGACCTTTAGTTTTTCCAAGGAATCCAGGGCGTGAACAATATCTTCGTCGGTTTCCACTTCCAAGGAACCTGCCCAAGTGGAATTGGGACCATCAATTTTAGGTCCGGCCGTAAAAATGGTGGGACCTACCAATTTCTCGTCAGCGATTTGTTGTTTCCAACCCATGACCGAATGTGTCAAGTCCCCACCGGCATCCCGTACCGTGGTGATGCCATTGGCAATGAAAAGTTTCAGGAAATTCTTGTTGTTGGCAATCAAGGAATCGCCGCCCCTTAAATGGATGTGGTTGTCCCAAAAACCAGGCAACACATATTTTCCCGTGGCATCGATGGTGGTATCGACCGCAAAATCATTTTTGGCACCAGCTTCCAATATGGCCTGTATCTTTCCTTCGGAAAGAAAAAGATCCCTTAAGCTACTTTTACCGGTTTCCAGGTCAATGACATTCGCATTGGTTATGGCAATATCTGCATGGTGTTTTGCTGATTTGGTCTGACATGAGGCCAATAGGATCAATACCGAACAGGATAGCCAAATTTTTATATTTTCTTTCATTACCACGTATTTCTGGATTTAATGTTTTGCTCCGATAGGGAAATGATTTCCTCGATTCTTTTTTGCCGGGTATCTTCCCGTTTGGCTTGGTTCAACCAATACAGGTAACTTTTTCGTTGTCCGCGGGTAAACCCTTGAAAGTTCTGATAGGCTTTCTTGTTCTTTTTGAATGCTTTTTGGAGGTCATCGGGTACCACACCATTTTCCACATCGTCCAGCACCGTCCACGACCCATTTTCCTTCGCCAATTGAATGGCATCCAGACCACTTTGGTGCATGAGTTCTGCTGCCATCAATTCCTCTATGTGGTCTTTATTGACCTTACTCCAAGTGCTTTTGGGCTTTCTGGGGCAGAAATATTGCCGCCGTTTACCATCACCCAGACTTTTTACAGTGCTATCGATCCAACCATAGCATAAGGCTACCCTTACCGCTTCTTCCCATCGCATACTGTCCATATGATGATCCACAGCAAAAAAGATAAGGTAGATTCCATCTGCGGTGCGATGGTTTTCATGCAACCATTCACGCCATTCGGCATCGGAAGAAAAGTAATGCTCGGTCAGTTCGTCCAAATCAACGTTTTTCGGTGTCTATGTAAAAGTTCTTATCGATGACCAATTCTGAACCTTCCAATTTTTCCGTTTTCCATTCCGAATTGGGAAAGATCCAATGTTCCTTACCCTCCACATAAATGCGAATGGGCATATCAAAATCTTCCACGATGTTGGTATATCGATAGGTCATTTCATTGCCTTTCATTTTGTATTCCAACTTGGGAACCATGGTGGTGCGCAAGTATTGGTTGAAAAATGCCGAAAGGTCCTTACCACTTTTTTCACTCAGGTAATTTTCAATCTGGGCAGAAGTAACGGTTTGATGGTAAAAATCGGCATTGAGTCCACGAAGCATCTGTCTCCAAAGGGTATCATCCTCAACCAACTGACGTAGGGTGTGCAAGATATTGGCCCCTTTGTAGTACATGTCTCCGGAACCTTCGGTGTTCACATCATAAGGCCCAATGATGGGTTTATCGTTGCGGATATTTGCCCGGGTACCGATCACATATTCTGCGGAGGCCTTGGTGCCAAAATGGTAGTCCAGGTAGAGGTTTTCGGAATAGGCCGTAAACCCTTCGTGTACCCACATATCGGCAATGTCTTTGTACGTGATGTTGTTGGCAAACCACTCATGTCCCGATTCGTGGATGATGATGAAATCGAACAACAACCCCCATCCTGTTCCAGAGAGGTCGCGACCCAAATATCCGTTTTCATATTTGTTGCCATAGGTAACGGAGCTTTGGTGTTCCATACCCAGATAGGGCACTTCTACCAGTTTAAAACCGTCTTCATAAAAAGGATAGGGGCCGAACCAATGTTCAAACGCCCGCAGCATCATATCGGCTTGTGTGAACTGCACCTTGGCTTTTTCCAAATTATCTGGAAGCACATAAAAATCCATATCCAAAGGACCCTTTTCTCCTTGGTAGACTTCATGGAAATGGGCATAATGGGCAATGTTCACATTCACTCCATAGTTGTTGATGGGGTTGTCCACAAACCAATGATAGGTCTTGTAATCCCCATTTTCTTCCACACGTTCCAAACGACCATTGGACACATCCATCAGGTCTTTGGGAACGGTAACACTGATGCGCATACTGTCCACTTCATCATACATATGGTCCTTGTTGGGCCACCACACGCTGGCACCTAGCCCTTGACATGATGTGGCCACGAAAGGTTGGCCTTCGGCGTCCTCTTTCCATGAAAAGCCACCATCCCATGGAGCCCGAACGGCTTTCCTTGGATTGCCGGAATATTCAATTGTGATTTCATTGAAATCACCGGGAACTTGCTTTTTCTTCAGTTTGATGAAATGCACATTTCCTTCTGAGGTAAACTTCAATTTTTTGCCATCTTGGGTGATGGCAGAGATTTTCATCGGCTCCTGAAGATCTATCTGAAGCACATTGGAAGGTTTCAAAACCTTATACCGAACCACATTATAGCCCGAAAGGAATTTTTGACTAGGGTCTACCTTCACGTTCAAATCGTAATAGTTCAAGTCCCACCATGCCCTTTCCGGGGTAATACTACCCCTAAGGGTATCCTGCCGGGTAAAGTTTTGGGCATAAGTTGTTCCCAAAACCAGTAAAATGGTGACAAAGGCAATAAAATGTTTCTTCAAGGCCATGTTCTATCTAAATACTTTATTTGGGAAAACCACGGGGCTTTCGTGTCCGTCCTTTCCAACTGCAGCTACCCCGAAGAAAAAGTTGTCCAGCACAATGCCTTCCAAAACAAATTCGGTCACATCACCCACATATCGGGCATTGTCCCAAGTCGGGGAAGTGGTGTCCCTCCAATAAATTTTATAACCAA
Source organism: Flagellimonas aequoris (assembly GCF_003584165.1). Lineage (GTDB taxonomy): Bacteria > Bacteroidota > Bacteroidia > Flavobacteriales > Flavobacteriaceae > Flagellimonas > Flagellimonas aequoris. The sequence continues at coordinate 167,168 of NZ_QXFJ01000030.1, forward strand.
CGGCACCCTCTACTTTGCTCCATCGGAGTTTAGCATTGGGTTCCACAATACCTCCTATTTCCACAGTGGTGGGGGCAGGGGGAGCCCAAGCAATGGATGCCAAATTGATAGCGTTGACCGCGGTCAGTTTTTTGGCATATCCAAAGTTCACGTGCTCCAACTTGTCGCCATATGCAATGCCATCTTCCACACGGATATCCTGATGTTGTTGCGTGTAATTTTCATGGGCTTCCATAATTCGGATTCCCGCAAATCCTGCATCATTAAAAGGTCTATGGTGACCTCCTCGGCCAAAACGGTCCAATCGGTAGATCATCATAGGATTCATCTCGGGCATATAGGTTTTGGTCGTTGTGTAAACGTATCGTGCCAATTGACGAGAAATGCCATCCACTTCACCACCGTAAAAGCGACGGGCATTACGTTGTTGTTCAGTTTCGGTTGGGGGTACAGGTTCTGAAAAAATGCGGAAATCGCGGTTACTCACCACGCCATCTACTCCTGTGATGTTCCCGATCATGTCATTGTTGAGGATGCCCACAATGTCCCATCCTTGTTCCTTGGCATATTCGGCCAATCCTTTTCCGCCATAAAGTCCTTGCTCTTCACCGGAAAGTCCAACGTAAATAATGCTACTTTCAAATTTATATTTGGAAAGCACCCTGGCAGCTTCAATGGTCCCGGCCATGCCACTGGCATTGTCGTTTGCACCGGGAGAATCGGAAGTAAAATTAGCGGGATCGCTGACCCGTGAATCGATATCGCCACTCATGATGATGTAACGGTTGGGGTACTTGGTGCCTTTTTGCATTGCAACCACATTTACCACCCAAACATCATGCACGATCCGGGCATTATCTCCTTTTGGCACTAGGTTTTTTTGATAGAACACATCCAAGCAGTCACTACACTCCGAAGAGATTTTTTCAAACTCCGATTTGATCCATCGGCGGGCCGCACCTATACCACGGGTTTGTGAAATGGTGTCGCTCAAAGTATGTCTGGTACCGAAATTCACCAACTTGGTCACATCCTTTTCAATCCGTTCCGCGGAAACGTTATTGATGATGTCATAAATGCGAAGATCGGTTTGGGAATAAAGCATCGGGACGCTCATAAGAGCAACCAAAAGCACGGAAAACTTTTTCATGTTAGTAAGGTTTTGTTTCTGAAAAGCTCGATAGATACAAGAGCAGAATTTCTTTTGATTAATTGAGGTTTGGTTTTGATCTGATGAAAGTAGAAAAAAAGAGATCAACGTAAAAATGTAACTTTTACAATTTTGCCATTTGCCACTTCATAAATGGCCACCGCAGAGAATGTGGAGCCATTTGCAGTCACCGATTCCTCGTCAATGACCTTGTTGCCCATTACGATCCTATTTTTTATGGTACAGTGCAGATCTGGGGTATTTTCAAAAAAACTGCCATACTGTGTTTCCATAGCATTTTTGCCTTCAGAAAAAAGTTGGTTGGGAAAATTATACAACTTGACATTTTCGGAATACGTATCCAAAAAGGCATCAATGTCCCTTGCGTTGTAGGCATCCAATTGTTTTTGTACAATTTTGGCTGGAGAATCCTCTGCCACAAAGGCCAATCGTGTTTTGCTTGGATTTATGGCAATACGTGAAATTTTGTTGATTTCTTCTTGATCAAAGGTCATCAGGGGTTCCCAGTTCACACCATTCTTGACGTTAAAGGTCAAAAGTGATTTTTCATGACCTGTGATGATTATATTTTCGTTCAACCAGCAGATATCCTCTTCATTTTCAAAAGTTTTGGCAATGCTGTTTGTGGCGCCAGAGACGGGGTCCATGGATTTGATTTCCCATTGCTTTTTACTTTTATCGATATAGCTGATACGATTGGTGCCAGGTATTTTGTGTAACGACCGTCCCACATTTTTTTGAACTGTGTAATGGCTATTATCCTTTAGATTGATGACCACCAGATCCATCCGGTTTTCTACCAATACTGTAGCGACCAACAGTTCTTTATTCACCCAAACATGGTACCCGATCTTTAGATTGGTGATTGGGGTAGATTCGCCAGTTTTCAGGTCGTAATCGTAAAGTCGCTGAAGACCATCCAAATCCAATCGAATGGCAGAAAAGGCATTTTTACCAGGAATTTTCAACGGGGAATATTCACTGCCCGTTGGGGTATTGGTCAACCATTTGTAGGTACTCCCCTCGTTGATGTTCAATCGTCTTACATCCGTTTGGTCATCCCTTGTGGAGGCAAAAAGCACCGTGTCATCGTCCCAAAAGGACGGCTGGTTGTCATACCCATCGTTATTGGAAATGTTCTTTGGGTTGGATAATAACGGCACGCCATTTTGGAATGACAGATCAAAAAGATATACCTCAGTGTTAGGCTGGGCACTTAGGAGAGTAGCCCCTAACAAGCTGGCGATGAAGACAATTCTGGAAATCATGGTTTGGCAAACCGTGTTAAAAGTTCCCGTACCCTTCTTGTATTTTCCACATGGTATCTGGCATGAGTCTTTTTAAGGCCCACCTTTACCGTTATGGCCGATTCGGGTAATTCTTGGAACATAAACTCATCGGTCCAGTCGTCCCCTATGGCAAAGACGAAATCGTAATCATCTTCGCTCATCATCCGAGTGGCGGCGCGCCCCTTGTTTACATTACTGCTCTTGATTTCCATGACCTTGTTTCCGTTCAAAACACTAATGTCGTCATTTCCGATTAAACTTCTCAACACTGTGTTAAGCTCGGTGGCGCGTTTTTCACCAAAATCAGGGTCGGTGTTCCGATAGTGCCAGGCCAAGGAATAGTTTTTCTCTTCAATAAAGGATCCAGGGGTCCGGTCCACAAAGGATTCCAATACGGGCCGGATCTTGGCCATCCATTCTCCTTTTACCTGTTCCAGCATCTTAAATTCATGTCCCTCCTTGGAAATCCAAACCCCGTGTTCCACGATCATGTTGTACTTTTTGGGAAGGAACCAACGTCCAAAGGTTTGCTTGTCACGCCCACTGATCAGAAACAGGGTGGTATTCTCTTGGTTCTGGAGTTCGTCCAACAATTCATAGAGTTCTTCATCAGGGGAGGCTTTTTGGGGATCCTTGTGAAATCCTACCAGAGTACCATCATAATCCAAGAACAACAACCGTTTTTTCGATTTTGAATATTCAGTCTCAATATTGTTCAAAATATCCTTCGACATTTTCTCTGAAATAAAGGCTTTGCTCACATCCCTTTTTTCGTTCAATGCACGCATGAATTCCTTGGCCCATACTTCCACGTTATAGCGTTCCAGCCGATTTTGCAGAAATTCATTCCTGGATATTTGTTCTTCTACTGGCATGTTCAATGCTCTTTTCAAAGTATCGGCCTGTTCCTCAAAATTGTTGGGGTTGATCAAAAGGGCTTCGTTCATTTCGTAGGCCGATCCTGCCATCTCGCTTAGGATAAGGACACCGGTTTTATCGGTTCTGGTAGCGATATATTCCTTGGCAACCAAGTTCATACCATCCCGAAGCGGGGTCAACCAGGCAATGTCGCTTGAAGTATACAGGTCGATGAGGTTATCAAAAGGTAAAGAGCGGTAAAAATACCAAATGGGGGTCCAATTTACTGTGGATAACTCCCCATTGATGCGTCCGACCAATTCATCAATTTCTTTTTTTAGCAACTGGTATTGGGGCACATTGGAACGTGAAGGGACGGCCAATATGATCAACCGGACTTTTTCCTTGTATTCGGGGTACTTGTTCAAAAAATATTCAAAGGCATTGATGCGCTTAGCGATGCCCTTACTATAATCCAATCGGTCTATTGAAAGGATAAGCTTGGTATCGGGTGCGGAGGCCTTGTGGCTATCCAATCGCATTTGCAGATCACTGCGTTCACCTTCACTTTTTGAGGAATGAAGGATGGCCGCGTCCTTGAATTTTTTATAATCGATTCCCATTGGAAAGGAATCCACCTTGATTACCCGATTATCCAAATAAATCTCATTGAAGCTTACATCGAGCCCCAACAGCCTTCTCACGGAGCTCAAAAAATGCCGTTCATAGTCATAGGTGTGGAAGCCGATCAGATCGGAGCCCAACAAGCCCTCCAATATCTCTTCACGCCAGGGTAGGGTCCTGAAGATTTCATACGATGGAAAAGGGATATGCAAAAAGAAGCCGATAGTAGTATCGGGTCTTTTTTCCCGGACCATTTGTGGCACGAGCATCAATTGGTAGTCGTGTACCCAAATGGTGTCATCCTCATCTGACTTCTCGATGATGGCGTCCGCAAATTTTTGGTTCACTGCTTTGTAGGTGTTCCAAAAATCAAGTTCAAATTCGGAATATTCCAAAAAATAGTGGAACAAGGGCCATACCGTTCTGTTGCTAAAACCAAAGTAAAAACCATCGATTTCCCCTGCATTCAATTTTACCTTGGCACAGCCATTTTTGGCCAGTGCCTTGTCGATATCATCTTCAAGCTCGGGAGGTGTTTCCTCATCTGTAAGTCCGGACCAACCGATCCATAGGCTTTCGCTACCACTGTGCACCGATTTCATTCCTGTGGCCAATCCTCCCACACTTGGTATAGCATTGATGGTTCCATTGCTAATTTGTAATTGTACGGGTAATCGGTTTGAGATAATGATAGTTTTGCCCATAAAAGGATGGTTTTTGTCTGTTTTTAGTTTTTTGTTTCTTTAAATTTCGGGAAATTCGACCGCAAAACCAATTTGTTCTAACCCTTTTGAGAATATTTGAACTATGGACAACCTGAATTATGGAATTATCGGTAATTGTCGAAGTGCTGCCTTGATCTCCAAGGAAGGTTCCTTGGATTGGTGTTGCCTACCTGAATTTGATTCCACTTCTATTTTTGCCAAGTTATTGGATGAGAAAAAGGGAGGCAGTTTCGAGATCATTCCCCAGGGAGAATGCACGATCCATCAGGAATATTTTCAGAACACGGCCATATTGGTGACCCGTTTCACCCAAGGGGATGATGTTTTTGAAGTGCACGACTTTATGCCAAGGCACCACAAGATGAACGGAAAGTATATGGCGCCTCCAGAGATCATCCGGTTTGTGAAACACATTTCCGGGAAGCCCAAAGTGGTTGTAAAATATGATCCGAAGTTGGAATATGCCATGGGCGAGACCAAGCATTTCATCAAAAAGGATTTTATTGCCAGCATCACCCATGAAATGAAGTATGATACCCTGTTCCTATACACTTCTATCCATAAGCAAAGTATATTGGATGGCAAGGTGATTACTCTGGAAGGTGATGAGTATTTCCTGATTTGCTACCACGAAAAAATTCTGAGACCGACCACGGAAAAAATGGCCTTAGAGCTTGAGAGGACCAAGGTATATTGGTTGGATTGGGTGGACAAGACCCCGACCTACAAAAAATTCAACAACGAAATTATCAGAAGCGCCATTACGCTTAAAATGCTCACTTATGATAAAACAGGAGCAGTGCTGGCTGCAGCGACCACTTCCTTACCCGAGACTATAGGTGAGGTTAGAAACTGGGATTATCGTTTTTGTTGGATTCGGGATGCCTCCATGGTGATAAAAGTGGTATCGGAACTGGGCCACAAGAATTCGGCCAAACGCTTTCTTCAGTTTATCATTGACCTGATGCCCGATAAGGATGAGAAGTTGCAGATCATGTATGGCATCAACAAAGAGAAAAATCTGACCGAGATTTCATTGGACCATTTGGAGGGCTATCAAGGTTCCAAACCTGTACGGATAGGGAATGCGGCCTATATGCAAAAACAAAATGATATCTATGGCATTTTGATGGATGTGATCTACGAACAGATTCGATCTTTCAGTAATGACATTGAGAACGTTGAAGAACTCTGGAGCATTACCAAGGGCATAGTCTGGATCGTAGGCAACCACTGGCAAGAGCCTGACAAAGGCATTTGGGAGTTTAGGGGCGAGGATAGACATTTCACGTTCTCCAAGGTACTGTGCTGGGTGGCCTTGGATAGGGCCATCAAAGTGGCCAAAATGTTCGGGAAGACCCACAAGATTGAAAAATGGACCGGACTGGAACAGCAGATTAAGGAGGATATCCATAAAAACGCCTGGAACCCTGATATCAATGCTTTTGTACAATCCTATGGATCGCGGCATTTGGATGCATCGGTTTTGTTGATGGAGTCCTACGGTTTCATCCATGCGAGGGATCCCAAATTTGTCAATACCGTTAAAGCGATTGAGGAAGGCCTTAGTAACGATGGCCTTTTGTATCGATACAAAAACGAGGATGATTTTGGATTACCTTCTTCATCCTTTACCATTTGTACTTTTTGGTTCATCAACAGTTTGTTCAAAATTGGGGAAGAGGAAAAAGCCCTTGAACATTTTGAACGTTTATTGGGGTACAGCAACCATTTGGGATTGTTCAGCGAGGACATCGATTTTAAGACCAAAAGATTGTTGGGGAACATGCCGCAAGCGTATTCCCATTTGGCTTTGATCGAATGTGCCATCAATTTCTCTAGGAAAGAGAGTGATGAACAGATTTTAGAGTCCATCAGCTAAATAAAAAACGCCCCAATTTGGGGCGTTTTTCAAATCCTATGGGTTTTCATCCCAGCAAAATTTGAATTAGTCAAAGGTATACCCGTTATCAGCTGCAACTTTATCCGCGATTTGCGTGCGAAGGGCCACAACATTGGGTTGGTTCGTATACTTGGTGAAGCGTTTCAATCCCATCAACATCATGCGTTGTTCATCACCTTCGGCAAAGGAAACCACAGCTTCCTTGGCTTTTTGTTGGATGATGTCCACAGCCCGGTATAAATACAGCTTGGACATGGCAATTTGGGTTGCTTGGGCCTCTTCACCAAAGCGTTTTGCGTTTTTCTCGGTACGGAGAATGGCCGATTCGGCCATATATACTTGGATCAAGATATCCGAAGCGGCCATCAACAGCATTTGATGTTCCTCCAAGTCTGGGCCAAATTTTTGTACGGCACTACCGGCCACCATCAGGAATACTTTTTTCAAACGTGCAATCATGTCCTTTTCTTCAGCAAAAAGAGCTGAAAAATCGGGCGTGTCGAAAGAAGGGATTCCCATCAATTCTTCACCTACTGCAGTAGCAGGGCCTAAAAGGTCCACATGGCCTTTCATGGCTTTTTTCACCAACATGCCCACACACAGCATACGGTTGATCTCGTTGGTTCCTTCGTAAATTCTGGAAATACGGGCGTCCCTCCACGCTGATTCCATTGGGGTATCGGCACTAAAGCCCATTCCTCCAAAAACCTGAATGCCTTCATCCGTGGTGTGCTGTACGTGTTCGGAAACGGCTACCTTCAAGATGGAACACTCGATTGCATATTCCTCCACACCCTTAAGTTCCGCTTCTTGGTGGGTATTACCGCTTGCTTCGCGAAGTGCAATGCGATCTTCAATATTTTTGGCGGCACGGTAACAGGCTGATTCATCCACATAAACATTGGTGGACATATCGGCTATCTTCGCCTTGATGGCCCCGAAGTTTATGATCGGTGTCTTGAACTGGATACGCTCGTTGGCATATTTGGTGGCCTCGTTCACAATACGACGTTGGGCTTCCAAACAGGCCGCAGCCAATTTGATCCTACCAATATTGAGGGCATTCATGGCTATTTTGAAACCATTTCCCCTTTCGGAAAGCATGTTTTCCACGGGAACCTTGGTCTCATTAAAGAACACCTGACGGGTAGAGGAGGAGTGGATGCCCAACTTTTTCTCTTCATCACCTAAGGTGATACCATTGCTCGGGTCGTTCTCCACAATAAAACCGGTGATGTTCTTATCATCCTCGATACGTGCGAACACAATAAACATGTTGCAGAACCCAGCATTGGAGATCCACATTTTTTGCCCTGTGATGCTGTAGAATTTACCATCCGCAGAAAGTACGGCCTTGGTTTTTCCGGAGTTGGCATCAGAACCAGCACCTGGCTCTGTTAAGCAATAGGCGCCGAACCATTCGCCAGTGGCCAATTTGGGCACATATTTTTGTTTTTGCTCTTCGGTACCGTATAGGGTAATCGGCATGGTACCAATCCCGGTGTGTGCTCCGAATGCGGTACTAAAAGATCCTGTGGCCCCAGAGATATAGTCGCACACCAACATGGTGGATACGAATCCCATTCCCATACCGCCATAAGCTTCAGGAACGGCAACGCTTAAAAGTCCCAGTTCCCCAGCCTTTTTCATACACTCTTCGGTGTAGGCGTAGTCTTTTTTCTCAAATCGTTCCCAATGTGCCCAAAGCTCCCGGTCTACAAATTCCTTGGTGCTTTCGCGCATCATTTTTTGTTCTTCGTTGAGGTCTTCCAAGGTGAACACATCTTCGCAGTTGGTCTCCTTGACCAAAAATTGACCTCCTCTCAATATGTCTTTTTCTGTTGTTTCCATAGTTGCTGTTTAGATTAATAGAATCAAGAATCAAGAGCCAAGACTAGGTGTCAAGATTGAGTTGAAAACTTGAAATCATTTTTTGTACTTGTTTTATTTTATGTTCTAATTTTTCAAAAATTTCCTTTGAGATGTATTGCTCATTCAATGCGATAATCAATTGGGTCTCCCATTCAAAGGCAGAGCCTAAACTAGTTTCAAGATAGTTCCGAAAGTGCTTATCGGAACTTTTGCTGGAACCTTCAGCAATATTTGATGGAATTGAGATTGCACACCTATTCATCTGACTTGCCAACCCAAACTTTTCAAAATCAGGGAAGTTCCTAGTAATTTTATAAGATTCTGAAACCAAGTCCATGCTCTCTTTCCAAATTTTCATTTTCTTGAAATTATGCATGTTTGTCTTGATTCTTTGTTCCCACTGTCTTGGTTCTTAGGACAAGAATTCATAGATGCCTGCGGCACCTTGACCTGTACCAACGCACATGGTCACCATGCCGTATTTGCCTTTCATGCTGCGTTTCCGCATTTCATCAAAGAGTTGTACGGAAAGTTTGGCCCCGGTGCAACCCAGAGGGTGCCCCAAAGCAATGGCTCCTCCGTTAACGTTCACAATATCTTGGTCAAGCCCAAGCTCACGGATTACAGCCAAGGATTGTGAGGCAAAGGCTTCGTTCAATTCGATCAAATCGATGTCGCTTTGTTGCATCCCGGCTTGTTTCAAGGCTTTCGGAATGGCTTTCACTGGTCCAATACCCATGATACGTGGTTCCACACCGGCTGCGGCATAGTTGACCAAGCGAGCAATGGGTTCCAGGTTGAGTTCCTTGACCATTTCTTCGCTCATGACCATCACAAAAGCGGCTCCATCACTCATTTGGGATGAGTTCCCTGCGGTAACGCTTCCATTTGCAGCAAAAACGGGTCTCAATTTGTTGAGGGTTGCAATGTTCGTGTCTGCTCTTGGTCCTTCGTCTTTGTTGACGGTATAGGTAGTGGTCTCTTTTTTACCTGCGGCATTCACAAAGGTATGCTCTACCTCAATCGGTACGATTTGGTCTTGAAAACGGTCCTCAGCTTGAGCTTTTAGAGCTTTCATGTGGGAATTGTAGGCAAAAATATCCTGGTCTTCCCGTGAAACGTTGAATTGCTTGGCCACTGCTTCCGCGGTAAGGCCCATTCCCCAGTAATAGTCTTCATGACCTTCTTTGGCCGTGGCATAATCGGGGGTTGGTTTATAGCCTCCCATGGGGATGTAGCTCATGCTTTCCGCACCGCCGGCAATGATACAATCTGCCATTCCCGATTGGATTTTTGCGGTTGCAATACCAATAGTCTCCAGTCCTGAAGCGCAGTATCTGTTTACCGTTACTCCAGGCACGTCCTCAATGTTAAGTCCCATCAGAGAAATCAGTCTGGCCATGTTGAGCCCTTGTTCGGCTTCTGGCATGGCGTTTCCGACAATGACGTCATCAATTCGTTTTTTGTCCAGTTGTGGGAGTTCCTTCATCATATATTCAATGGTCTCGGCGGCCAGTTCATCGGGTCGCTTGAACCTGAACAAACCTCTCGGGGCCTTGCCCACGGCTGTTCTGTATGCTTTTACTATATATGCTGTTTTCATTTCTTTTTGGATTCTTTGATTTTTGGATTGCTGAATAGTCAGATATGTCTGTTCGAATAATCGAACGATCTAATGATCCAGATCATCTAATTCCTGAGGGGTTTTCCGGTTTTCAACATATGTTGGATACGCTCCAAGGTCTTTCTTTCGGTACAAAGTGAAAGAAATGCCTCTCGTTCCAGATCCAACAGGTATTGTTCTGTCACAAACGAAGGTTCGGACAGGTCTCCACCGGCCATCACATAGGCCAATTTATCGGCAATTTTCTTGTCGTGTTCAGAAATGTAGTGACCGGCTTCCATGGAATCGGTTCCTACCAAGAACATACCCAAAGCTTGCTTGCCCAACACTTTTACATCTTTGCGTTTGACCGGTTTGGTGTATCCTGCTTCGGCCATCAACTTGGCATGTGCTTTGGCGGTTGCTATTTGACGGTCCTTGTTGACCACAACCACATCCTTACCTTTTTGAAGGACACCCAAATCATAAGCTTCATATGCAGAAGTGGATACTTTGGCCATACCGATGGTCAAGAAATACTCTTGCAATACGTTTAGTTCCACATCATTCTTACGGAAGGTGTCAGAGGCCCTCAAGGCCATTTCCTTGGAACCACCTCCACCTGGAATCACCCCTACACCAAATTCCACTAATCCGATATAGGTTTCGGCAGCAGCCACCACTTTATCAGCGTGCATGGAAAGTTCACAACCACCACCCAAGGTCATCCCGTGGGGTGCGGACACCGTAGGGATGGAAGAGTATCGCATCCGCATCATAGTATCCTGAAAGTATTTTATGGCCATGTTGAGTTCGTCGTATTCTTGCTCCACAGCCATCATAAAGATCATACCGATATTGGCCCCCACGGAGAAATTGGCTCCTTGGTTACCGATGACCAATCCCTGAAAATCCTTTTCAGCGAGGTCCACAGCTTTATTCAATCCGGCCAATACATCACCACCAATGGTGTTCATCTTGGACTGGAACTCGCAGTTGAGGATTCCATCACCCAAATCTTCAATCACTACGCCGCTGTTCTTGAACACTTCGTTGGATTTACGAATATTGTCCAGAATGATGAAGGCATCCTGTCCTGGAACTTTCTCCATGGACTTCTTGGAGATGTCATAGAAATAGGTGGCACCATCTTTTACGGTGTAGAAGGAATTGATTCCTGTAGCCTTCATATCAGCGACCCAAGCGGCCGCTTCGAAACCTTCGGCCTTGATGAGTTCCAGACCTTTTTCCAGCCCAACGGCGTCCCAAATTTGGAAGGGACCATGTTCCCAGCCGAAACCGGCCTTCATGGCATCATCTATTTTATAGAGTTCATCCGAAATTTCTGGAATCCTGTGCGTTACGTAAGCGAAAAGAGCCCCGAAACTCTTTCTGTAAAACTCCCCGGCTTTGTCTTTTCCATTTACCAAGACAGGAAAACGGTCGATGACCTTGTCAATGGTTTTGGTGAGTTCCAAAGTGGCGAATTTTGCGCTTTTTTTGGAACGATAATCCATGGTGTCCAAGTCAAGGGTAAGAATTTCACTCTTACCATCGCTTCCGGTCACTTTTTTATAGAAACCTTGTCCTGTTTTGCTGCCCAACCATTTGTTTTCCATCATGGTTTTGATGAAATCGGGAAGTTGGAAGAGTTCGTGGCGTTCGTCATCTGTACAGTTTTCACTGATTCCGTTGGCCACATGAACCAAAGTATCCAACCCCACAACATCAACAGTTCTGAAAGTGGCAGATTTTGGCCTCCCGATGACGGGTCCGGTAAGCTTGTCCACTTCTTCCACAGTCATGCCAAGGTCTTTTATGGCATGGAAAAGACTTTGGATGCTGAAAATCCCGATTCGGTTCCCGATAAAGGCAGGAGTATCTTTGGCTACCACAGAGGTCTTGCCCAAGAATTGCTCCCCATAACCGTTCAAAAAGTCCAAAACTTCCTGTGAAGTTTTCGGACCAGGAATGATTTCAAAAAGTTTTAAATATCTCGCAGGATTGAAAAAGTGCGTTCCGCAGAAATGTTTTTGAAAATCTTCACTTCTCCCTTCACTCATAAAATGAATTGGGATACCTGAAGTGTTGGAGGTAATCAATGTCCCAGGGGTCCTGTGTTTGTCCAGATTTTCAAAAACTTGTTTTTTAATGTCCAACCGTTCCACGACCACCTCAATGATCCAGTCCACTTGAGAAACCGTGGCAATGTCATCTTCCAAGTTTCCTGTAGTAATTCGGTCAGCAAATTTTTGGTGATAGATAGGGGAGGGTTTGGACTTGAGGGCGGCAGCCAAAGAATCGTTCACCAAACGGTTACGGACCACTTTATCTGCCAAGGTAAGCCCTTTTGCCTTTTCCTTGTCGTTGGGTTCACGCGGAACAATATCCAATAACAATACCTCGACCCCGATATTGGCAAAATGGCAGGCAATGCCACTTCCCATGATTCCGGAACCGATTACGGCAACTTTGTTTATACGCCTTTTCATGTGCGGGTTTGTAAATTAATTATTAGTTGTTTTTATATAGATTTTCTTATCCGTGATAAGTTTGTTGATGATATCTATGGTCTTAAAAAAACCATTCAAATCCTGTTCGGAAACATGCTCTTTGACCACTTCATTGAATCTAAGAACTACATCTTTGGATGCTTCCCTTTTTTCAAGCCCCAATGCAGTAAGATAGATCAGTACTCCTCTTCCATCATTAGGGTTGGGTCTACGTTCAATATAACCCCGTTCTTCAATGGTCTTCAATATTCTTGACAAACTCGTAGCTTCCATGCCCATTTTAGGTCCTAGGGTAGTACTTGGCGTACCTCCTTTTGGATCAATGCTGAGCAAGGTAAAACCTATGGCCATGGTTAGCCCATAGTTTTTGGCCTCTTCATTGTACATCTTGCTCACCGCTTGCCATGTAGCTCTCAGAGCATAGTCAATGGTCAAATCTTTCATAGAACCGGTTTGGTGTTCTCAAATATATAAAAATTTATTATGCATGCATAATAAATTATGGTTAAGGGGAAGATAAATTTTGTTCTACGGAAGGAAAGTGATGCAGGGAAGTAATGGTGTTTGGATTCTTCACTTTGTTCAGAATGACCAAAACCAAGTGTTGCCCTATATTTTAATGAAATGGAATTCTAGATTTTTTCTTTTACTACGTTCAGAGTGACATGTGTGTGGATTTCACCTGTTGAGCATAGCAAAGTATCTATTTAACCATGTGTTCTTTGGGATTCTTCGTTTCGCTCAGAATGACTTTTATTGTCAATTGGTTATTGATGACTGTTCAATATCCATAAATATCATTGTATAGCGTAATATATTTTTCCTTGATTGGTTTTCTTCTCAATTTCATGGTAGGGGTAAGGTGTCCTCCATCCACACTCCAAACATCGGGGGTCAATCGGAATTGTTTCACTTTTTCCCATTTGGCAAATTCTTCATTAGCCAAGTCCACTTCGTCTTGAAAACGGGCAATGACCTTTTCGTTTTTGACCAACTCCGAATTGTTCCCAAGGTCGATGCCATGTCTTTTGGCCCATTCCCGAACAAATTCAAAATTGGGCTGGATAAATGCTGCTGGCATTTTTTCTCCCTCGCCAATGACCATTATTTGTTCAATGAAACGGGATTGCTTGAACCGGTTCTCCAAAATCTGCGGAGCTACATATTTTCCACCTGACGTCTTGAACATTTCCTTTTTACGGTCGGTAATCTTCAAAAAGCCTTCTGCATCCACTTCACCAATATCCCCGGTATGGAAATAATCACCAGTCATCACCTCTGAGGTTTTCTCGGGATCTTTGTAATAGCCCATCATTACATTGGGACCTTTGCATAGAATTTCACCGTCCTCGGCAATCTTTACTTCCACGCCATCGATGATTCTTCCCACTGTGCCAATCTTCCAACCTTTGTTGCGTTGGTCGTTCACGGCAATCACGGGAGAGGTTTCTGTCAACCCATACCCTTCCATCACGGGCATGCCAGCTGCTCCGAATACCCGTGCGAGCCTCGTCTGCAAGGCGGCACTACCGGACACCATAATTTCCAAGTTGCCACCAAGGCCTTCCTTCCATTTGCTAAAAATCAGCTTGCGGGCTAGTGCCAATTTCTTTTCGTACCACCAACCGTTGGCTCCATAGGGTTCAAACTTAAGGCCTTCTTCAACCGCCCAGAAAAACAGTTTCTTTTTAATGCCTGGCTGTACAGCACCTTTGCTGATAATAGCATCATAAACTTTTTCCAACAAGCGGGGTACCACCGTCATTACGTGTGGTTTTACTTCTTTTACGTTGTCACTGATCTTGTCCAAACCTTCGGCGAAATAGATTTCCACACCACAATATTGGTATAGGTATAAAATCATCCGTTCGAAAATGTGACAAACAGGTAAAAAGCTCAAGGCAGTCGCCCCGGATTCAAACGGCACCCTTTTTTCGCTGGATATGACGTTCGATACAATATTATCGTGTGAAAGCATTACCCCCTTGGGCCTTCCCGTAGTTCCTGAAGTATAGATCAAGGTAGCCAAATCCATCGGATTGACAGAATCTTTCAACTTTTCAACATCCTCTTGGTTGGAGGTATCGGCCCCCATGTCCAACACCGTTTTCCAATTTTTGCAATTGTCCAGTTCATTAAAGGAATACACTTCTTTCAAGTGCTTCAAGTTGGAACTTACCATCAAAACTTTTTCCAACACCTCGGCACAGGAAACGAAACAATACTTTGCCTCGGAATGGTTCAAGATGTATTCGTAGTCCTCCTCCGAAATAGTTGGATAAATAGGAACGGTCTGTGCGGCAATCTGCAAAACACCGATATCCATGATATTCCACTCGGTACGATTGGTCATGGAAATAATGGCAATCTTGTCATTGGGTTGCACACCCATGCGCAACAAAGCCCTGCTTATAGCATTGGCCTTGTCCAAATATTCTTGTGTAGAGGTTGCTACCCATTTGCCATTGAATTTGGTAACCAATGACTTTTCTAGGGGGCGTTTTTCAAGCTGGTAATAGGGAAAATCAAATAATCGGGTAACAGATTGCATAGTAAGTTTTATGTAAAGCGATTGCAAATTAGCAAATCGGAGCTTAACAAAGAAAACGATTTAACAATTACCATAGGGAAATTTTGAAAAATCCCTAAATAATTCACACTATGATGTCCTTAAATTACTAATTATCCAAGGCTTCCAACCATTCCCTAGCATTCACAAAGGCCTGTAACCAAGGTGAAACCACGTCTTGTCTATCCTTTGGATAGTGGGCCCAGTTCCATGGAAAGGTGGATCGCTCAATATGGGGCATGGTCACCAAATGCCTACCTGTTTTATCGCAAAGCATGGCGGTGTTGTAATCACTTCCATTAGGGTTGGCAGGATAGCCTTCATAACCATATTTTGCTACAATGTGGTATTGCTCTTCATTGTGCGGCAAACTGAATTTTCCCTCACCATGACTGATCCAAACTCCCAAGGTGTTACCGGCCATGTTGGAAAGCATCACAGAGTTGTTCTCCTGAATTTTTACCGAAGTAAAATTGCTTTCGTGTTTGTGCGAATCGTTATAGGTCATGCGGCCATGGGTCTCATGTTCTGGGTTGATGAGATCCAACTCCATGAACAACTGGCAACCGTTACAAATACCCACGGAAAGGGTGTCGGGTCTTGCGAAGAAATTCTTCAAGGCCTTGTTGGCTTTTTCATTGTATTTGAAAGCACCTGCCCAACCTTTGGCACTGCCCAACACATCTGAGTTAGAAAATCCTCCCACGGCACCAATAAATTGGATGTCCTCCAAAGTTTCCCTACCTGTGATGAGGTCGGTCATGTGCACGTCTTTTACATCAAAACCGGCCAAAAACATAGCGTTGGCCATTTCGCGTTCCGAGTTGCTTCCTTTTTCACGAAGGATGGCAGCCTTGGGGCGATGGCTGAGCGAAGTCGAAGCCATTGGGAGTTTCCCTGTAAAGTTTTCAGGGAAATGATACACCAAGGGTTGCTCCTTGTAGTGGTCATAACGGTCCTTGGCCAAACCATTGGCAGTCTGTTTGCTGTCCAATAAATAGGAAGTTTTAAACCAAGTGTCCCGAAGGGATTCGATATTTAGGCCAATTTCGACACCATTGTTTTTGATATGCAGAATGTTACCAGTGGATACGCTTCCAATTTTGTTGAATGCAATGCCATTTTCAGCCAAAACTTTTTCGACGGAACTGTCCTTGGACTGAAGTACCACACCAATATTTTCCGAGAACAACAGTTTGATGATATCCGATTCGCCTATGGAAGTCAAATCCAGTTCGGCACTAAGGTAGTTATCGGCAAAACACATTTCCAGCAAGGTGGTGATCAAACCTCCGGAACCAATATCGTGGCCGGCCAAAATCTGTCCGTCCTTGATCAATTGTTGAAGCGTATTGAAAACCGTTTTCACATAAGCCGCATCTAAAACGGATGGGGCCTCATCCCCAATACCGTTCAAGATTTGGGCAAAGGACGATCCGCCCAATTTATGGGCATCTTTGGAAAAATTGATGTAATAAATGTCTCCACCATTTTTTTGAAGAACAGGTTCCACAATTTTGGTAATGTCATCACAATGAGCTGCTGCAGAAATGATTACGGTTCCAGGGGAAAGTACTTCACCGTCCTTATATTTTTGTTTCATGGAAAGGGAATCCTTCCCGGTAGGCACATTAATGCCCAGTTCGATCACAAAATCCGAAAGGGATTTTACTGCTTCGTACAAACGTGCATCCTCTCCTTTGTTGCGGCAAGGCCACATCCAGTTAGCGGACAGGGAAACCGATTTCAAACCATCTTGTAAAGGGGCCCAAACCATATTGGTCAAGGATTCTGCTACACTGTTTCTACTTCCCGCAACAGGGTCGATCAAGGCCGAGACGGGGGAGTGCCCGATGCTGGTCGCAATCCCTTCCTTACCTTTAAAATCCAATGCCATGACCCCAACGTTGTTCAATGGCAGTTGAAGTGGTCCGACACATTGTTGTTTGGCCACTCTACCACCTACGCATCGGTCCACCTTGTTGGTCAACCAGTCCTTACAGGCTACAGCCTCCAATTGTAGCACTTGTTCCAAATAATCATGAAAATATTCCAGCGAATAGGAAAGGGCAGGGTAGGTTTGTTGGGCTTTGGTGTCTGCCATGATGGTCTTGGGTGAACTTCCGAACATATCCGAAAGCTCCAAGTTCATGGGGGTTTCACCTGTTGTACCGGAGGTAAAGGTGAATTTGTGGTCTCCAGTAACGGTTCCCACCTGATACATGGGCGAACGCTCCCTGGCGGCTACACGATCTAATAATTCAATATCTTTTTCACCGATCACCAATCCCATTCGCTCTTGGGATTCATTGCCGATCAATTCTTTTTTGGATAGGGTAGGGTCACCGATAGGGAGTTTGTCCGTATCGATTTTTCCACCGGTTTCTTCCACCAATTCGGACAAGCAGTTCAAGTGGCCACCTGCACCGTGATCGTGAATGGAAACGATAGGGTTGTCATGACTTTCCACCAAACCACGGATGGCATTGGAAGCCCTTTTTTGCATTTCGGGGTTGGAACGTTGTACGGCATTCAACTCGATGGCAGAACTGAATTCGCCCGTATCGGCACTGGATACGGCCGCTCCGCCCATTCCGATGCGGTAATTGTCCCCACCTAGAACGACTATTCTGTCTCCCGTTTTTGGGGTGTCTTTCAATGCCTGTTCGGTTTTGCCATACCCGATTCCACCAGCCATCATAATAACCTTATCAAAGCCCAATTTTCGGGCTTCTTCTTGGTGTTCAAAGGTCAAAACGGAACCCGCGATCAGGGGTTGTCCAAATTTATTCCCGAAGTCGGAAGCACCATTGGACGCCTTGATCAAAATATCCATTGGGGTTTGGTACAACCATTCCCTTTCTGCCATTCCTTTTTCCCACGGACGGTTTTGCTCCAAACGGGAGTAGGAGGTCATGTATACGGCAGTCCCGGCCAAGGGCAGTGAACCTTTTCCTCCAGCCAAACGATCTCGGATTTCACCTCCGGAACCTGTTGCAGCACCATTGAAGGGCTCTACTGTGGTAGGGAAGTTGTGGGTCTCCGCTTTTAG
Organism: Flagellimonas aequoris; assembly: GCF_003584165.1. GTDB lineage: Bacteria > Bacteroidota > Bacteroidia > Flavobacteriales > Flavobacteriaceae > Flagellimonas > Flagellimonas aequoris. The sequence continues at coordinate 185,347 of NZ_QXFJ01000030.1, forward strand.
CGAAAGCACGGAATTGAATTCCTTTTCTTCGTAAAAATCGGGTTTATCGGCACTTTTGGGAGCAAATTGGATTGCCTTGGGCCCTTTGATGAAGGCCACATTGTCCTTATAGGCCGAAACAATATCATTAGGGTGGGCTTCGGAGGTCTTCTTGATCAATTTGAATAGGGAAGTGGGCATTTCTTCGCCATCGATTACAAAAGTCCCGTTGAAAATTTTATGTCTGCAGTGCTCCGAGTTTACTTGGCTGAAACCGAACACCTCGGAATCCGTCAACTTACGGCCGAGTTTTTTGGACAATCCTTCTAGGTAATCCACTTCCTCATCACTCAAGGCCAAACCTTCCTTTTGGTTGTAGGCGGCAATGTCCTCAATCTCCAAAATGGGTTCGGGAACGATGTTGATGGTAAAAATATCCTGTCCCAAGCTCCTGTATTTTTGGGAGAGCATGGGGTCGTAATCCATAAAATCCTCGGAAACAGCATGGTACTCCTCAATTCGGATGATGCCCGAAATGCCCATGTTCTGGGTAATCTCGGTGGCGTTGGTACTCCAGGGCGTGACCATGGCGGCGCGTGGGCCAACAAAAAAGGCGTCGAGTGACGCCGCTTCAATCTTGGGTTGGTTGCCGAACAACCATGTCAGTTTACTGTTGTCTTCCTGAGCAATTTCCTGTGTGGTCTGGACGGCAAAAACCTTGGTAGCCTTGTCCCCAAAAAAATGGATCATACGAGTGGTGCGTTGAGCGGTTTTAGAAAGTGCAAATTTACGATTTTGGAGTGGAAAATGACGAATGGGATTTTGGAATTGTTAACTATGGATGTTGATTATTTCCTACTGAAAAACAAATCTTGAATTTTTAATGAGATAAATTGATTTCTTGGCAAAAGTGTTTTGTCATCCAAATCAAAAATGATAAAGTATTGTTGTGTTTCATTATCTTAGAAGCATTGTAACTAACTCAAATAACCAACCTTATGAAAAATGCCAAGATCCTGTTATCCGGGATATTGATCCTGAGCAGTGTCACCTTTACATCCGCTCAAAAAAAATACTCCAAAAAACAGATTGAAAAACTAAAAAGCGAAGCCGCCGCCATTGTGGAGGCCCATAAAAAGCAGTCCCAAGTGATGGTGGACAAGGTTTTCAGCTTTGCTGAACTCGGTTTTCAGGAGGAAGAAAGCTCCAAATACCTCACCGGAATCTTGGAGAGCAACGGGTTTACCATCGAGCATTCCATTTCGGGCATTCCTACGGCTTGGTTCGCCACGTGGAGCAATGGGGATGGCCCCGTCATCGCCCTAGGTAGTGATGTGGATTGTATTCCCAAAGCCTCCCAATATCCAGGAGTGGCCTATCATAAACCGATTGTGGATGGCGCACCCGGACACGGGGAAGGTCATAATGCCGGTAACCCGTTGAACATTACTTCTGCCTTGGCCGTAAAGGAAATCATGGAGCGCGAGAATATTGGTGGCACCTTGATCCTTTGGCCCGGTATTGCCGAAGAATTGGTGGCCGCAAAGGCTTGGTACGTTCGCGATGGCCTTTTTGACAAAATTGATATGTGCATCTTTACCCATGTAGGCAACAACTTGGGAGTTTCATGGGGACCTACCAGTGGTACAGGGCTTATTTCCGTGGAATACCTTTTTGAAGGGGAAGCCGCACACGCTGCTGGGGCACCTTGGAGAGGACGTAGCGCTTTGGATGCCGCTGAATTGATGAACATCGGATGGAACTACAAAAGGGAGCACTTGCATCCCCTAAAACGTTCCCACTCTATTTTCACGGATGCGGGCGATCAACCTAACGTGGTACCCTCCAAAGCCGCCATCTGGTTTTATTTCAGGGATGTAAGCTATGAAGGTATCATGGAAATGTATGCCCAGGCCAATGATATTGCCAAAGGTGCTGCCTTGATGACCAGCACGACCATGACCTCTAGGGTTTTGGGCACCGCTTGGCCACGTCACTATAACAAAGTGATTGCCGAGACCATGTACGAAAACATCAAGGATGTGGGGCTTCCTACTTGGACGGAGGCCGATCAGGAATTGGCCAAGGCCGTTCAAACCGAAGTGAAGGCCAAAAAGATTGAGGGACTGCCCACAGAATTATCAGAACTGGGATTACCGGTTTTGGAGCCCATCAGCGGTGGTTCCGATGATATCGGGGACATTTCATGGAAGGTACCTACCGTGACCATGCGTTTTCCTTCCAACATTCCAGGATTGCCGGGCCACCATTGGGCCAATGCCATTGCGATGGCCACTCCCATTGCGCACAAAGGTGTGACCGCAGGGGCCAAGGCCGAGGCCATGACCATTTTGGATTTCTTGTTGAAACCGGAACTGTTGACCCAGGCTTGGGATTATTTCAACAACGAACAGACCAAGGAGACCAAGTATCAGCCGATGATTGCTGCAGATGATATGCCCCCCATCTATTTGAATAAAGAAAAACAGGAAAGCTTCCGTCCCGAGCTGGAGAAATTTTACTTCGATGAGACCAAATACGATACCTATTTGGAGCAATTGGGAGTAGAGTATCCTACTGTGAAGCCTTAAGGTCATGAAAATACTGTCATATCGAGCGGAGTCGAGAACCTTTAAACTGATATCTCGACTCGGCTTGACATGGCTGTTTTAATTGAATGATGCCCTAAAAGCCAGCGGCGACTGTTTGGTCTTGCTTTTGAACAACTTGCTAAAGGATTGGGAATGCTCAAATCCTAGGGTGTATGCAATCTCGCTGACGGAAAGTTGGGTGGTCGATAATTTTTCTTTGGCCTTCTCTATCAATTTTTCATGGATGTGCTGTTGGGTACTTTGCCCCGTCAGGACTTTAAGCAGACTGCTCAGATAATTGGAAGAAACATTTAAGGTGTCCGCTACGAATTGGACGGTCGGTATCCCTTTGTCAATGGCTTCCTCTCCGTTGAAATAGGTGTCGAGAAGATTCTCCAACCGAACCAAAACCTCGTGGTTGTTGATCTTTCTCGTAAGAAATTGTCTTTGATAATATCGTTCGGCATAATTGAGCAATAATTCGAGTTGGGCAATAATGATGTTCTGACTGAATTTGTCGATGTTGGACCGATATTCTTGCTGAATGTGCAACAAAACGTCAACCAAAGTATTTTCTTCCTTTTCTGAAAGAAATAGGGCTTCATTGATGGCATAGCCAAAGAATTCATAGTTTTTGATGGTCTTGGCCAATGGGGTGTTCCACAAAAAATCGGGGTGAATGAGCAACAACCAGCCTGAGGGTTTCTTTTCCCTTGGAAGCATTTCAAACTGTAGCACCTGTCGTGGGCCGATAAAACTCAACAGCCCTTCATCAAAATCATATTCCTGTTGCCCGTACCGAACCTTGGCCTGTATATCCCGTTTCAGCCCGATGGAATAGAAATTTTGCATCCAAGTGATTTGCTTTTCAATGGTCTGGTAGTCCACTTGGCCATAATTGACCACACTTATCAAAGGATGCTCCGGTTTGGGGAGTGCACAAAATTTGTGGAACTCACTTAAGGTATTAAAAGTATGCATATGCTTTTATGGATGAGGGGGCAAGGTTTTGCACCTCACCCCATTTTCAAATTACACATTAATTTTTAAAGTCTGTGGAATGGCTTAATGCTTTGTTGGCCTCCAAGGCAGATTCCAAGGTTTTCAATTTTTGCTGTGCTAGACCATAGGAGTCGCTACCCAAGAACAAATGTAGGGCGGGGTCATCGCTTTCGGCCACCTTGATGAGTACCTCTGCAGCTTTTTCGGGATCACCCAATTGGTTTCCGGCAATCTCTTCTTTGTGCAAGCGTTCCGATTCCCTAGCTTGGACGTACACATCCATGCGGTTTTTGGCCAATTTCAGGGAGTCGTCGGATAGGAATTCGGTACGAAAGTATCCTGGATAGACTACTGTGGAATGGATTCCAAACGGTCCCACTTCCGCGGACAAAGCCTCGGTCAGACCAACAACGGCAAATTTGGTGGCACAATACACGCCAAATCCCGGAAAAGTGGCTATCATACCCGCAATGGATGCAATGTTGAAGATATGCCCTGATTGCTGTTCCCTTAAATGCGGTATGGACTTACGGATGACATTCAACAGGCCAAATACATTCACGTCAAAATTTTGTCTTGATTCTTCATCGGTAATCTCTTCCAACGTTCCATTTTGTCCATATCCGGCATTGTTAACCACCACATCGAGATGGCCAAAAGTTTCCAGTACCAGCGAAATGGCAGATCCCACACTTTCCTCGTTCATCAAATCTACTTGAAGCGGCAGGAAAGCTTCCTGTTTTCCCACGGCATTTTCCAAAGCGTTTAAGCTTCTGGAAGTGGCCGCTACCTGGTATCCGTGGTTCAACAATGTTTTTACCAAAGTCAGTCCCAGTCCTTTGGAGGCTCCGGTGACCAACCATACTTTTTTTGTGTCCATTTTCTTAGAATTTTATTGTTATGAATTGACACAGCAAAGTTGCCCCGAAACGAGAGGGGGGATGTAGCCTAATCTAAGGTTGTTGTAGCCGAAAATTTATTATTGGTAAATAGGGCTTGTGTGAATCGAATCAGTTCTTTTTGAGAAGCGCCATATAAAATCCATCAAAACCTGTTTCGGAGGCATAAACGTTTTGTTCCCTAACCAATTCAAATTCTTTCCCGGCTTCGGAGGCCAAGAATTTTTTGACCTGTTCGGTGTTTTCCTGCGGAAGGATGGAACAGGTGGCATAGACCATTTGTCCGCCTTTTTTCAGCATTTTGCTATAATTTTGGAGAATGTCCTGCTGAACACCCATGATACGCTCGATGAATTCGGGTTCCAATTTCCATTTAGAATCGGGATTTCTTTTGATGACCCCCAATCCGGAGCAAGGCGCATCAAGGAGGAGTCTATCGGCACTGTTGTGCAGTTTTTTGATGACTTTATTGGAATCGATGACACGGGTTTCTACATTGTGCACACCATTGCGTCGAGCCCTGATTTTAAGTTTTTTCAATTTGCTCTCATAGATATCGAGGGCAATAAGTTGACCCTTATTCTGCATCATGGAGGCCAAGTGTAGTGTTTTCCCTCCGGCACCGGCGCAGGCATCAATAACACGTTGACCTGGTTCCACCTCCAAATATGGCGCCACCAATTGTGAAGAAGCATCCTGCACTTCAAAAAGCCCATCCTTAAAAGCTTCGGTAGTAAAAACGTTCTTCCGCTCCTTCAATTTTAAAGCATCCGGATAGCCTTTCAAAGTTTCGGTTTCAATTTCTTCTTTCGCCAAAAACGATTGTAACTGGGGCTTTGGAATTTTTAGGGTATTGGTTCGAAGGATGACTTCTGCTTGTTGGTTCAATGCTGCTATTTCCTTGGTCCAAAGTTCGTTGCCCAAGGATTTTTCTCCCAACTCATCCATCCAATCGGGAACAGATTCCCTGAACTTCCTAATTTTGGAAAGCTCGTCAAACCGCCCCTTGATACGTCGTTCAGGGGTTCCTTCCAGCTGTTTCCAATCGGGCAACCTTATGCCGCGCAATACACACCAAACTCCAAACAATCGGAACAAATGAGGGCGGGTATACGGTTCGTGGGCCTCTGCTATTTCGGTATATAACCGTTTCCAACGAACAATGTCATAGGTGGTTTCGGCAATAAAGGCACGGTCCCTAGCACCCCAACGTTTGTCATACTTCAATACTTTTTCAATGACCTTATCGGCATATTCCCCTTCGTTAAAAATAAGGTGTAGGGCATCAATTACGGCAAATACCAAGTTTCTGTGTAGACGCATGACATAAAATAAGGTTGCAAAGGTATCATTTCTCCTTACTTTTGGGGAAAATAAATGTAATGAGGTTATCCATTCTTCTCCTGGCGCTCTTGGTTTTGGCGTCCTGTTCCACCGAAAAAAAACAGCAACCCTTTAAATCGGTATCCGTAACACCTGTTTTTGAAGACTCCGTGAGTATCAGGGCCATAACTTTTTTAGATAGCCAAACCTTGGCCTTTGCAGGGAGTGGCGGGGTTTATGGAACTGTGGATGTGAACAGTCACAAGGTACGTTCCAATATCCAGACTTATGATTCATTGACCCCAAGTTTTAGGGCAGTCGGGAAAACCTCCAAAGACTTTTTCATGCTTTCCATTGAAAGTCCGGCCTTGCTCTACAAAACAGGGGGTAATGGTAAAATGGAAGCGGTCTACAAAGAAGAAGGTGAAGGGGTTTTTTATGATGCTATGACTTTTTGGAGCGATACCGAAGGCATTGCGGTGGGTGATACGGTGGATGGTTGTCTTTCCATCATTCTAACCAAGGATGGAGGGGAAACCTGGACGAAAATTTCTTGCTCGGAATTACCCGAAGGGATTGAAGGGGAGGGTGCCTTTGCGGCCAGTAACAGTAACATTGCAGTGGCGGGCAACCAAGTTTGGATTGGTACCACCGAAGGGCGGATTTATCATTCATCGGACAAGGGGGCTACCTGGGATATACAACAAACCCCGATCATTCACGAGGAACCCACCCAAGGCATCTATTCCATGGATTTCTACGATGAAAACCTTGGCTTTGCCATTGGAGGGGATTATACCTCACCCGAATCCAACCAAAAGAACAAGATTATTACCTTGGACGGTGGAAAAACCTGGAGCCTGATTGCGGATGGAAAGGAACCGGATTATAAAAGCTGTGTGCAATTCGTGCCCAATTCCGAAGGAAAGGGATTAGTGGCCATCGGATTTACGGGGATTTCGTATTCTGCTGATGGTGGGGAAAACTGGAGGGAACTGAGCGAAGAATCTTTTTTTACCCTTCGCTTTTTGAACGATTCCATTGCCTATGCTGCAGGAAGAAACCGAATTGCCAAACTCGTATTTAACTAAAAAAGAGCGGCGATATTATCGCCGCTCCAGAATCAATAACCAACCAAAAAACAATTAAAACTATACGGTCACGACTACATATTGTCGTCCTGTTCTTTTATACCAAACACCTCTGTATTTGTAGAGTCTTCTGCCATTTACATACACCACTTTGCTTCCTCTGGGCAACATGTTCACGACCACTCCCCGTGGTGCGGAGCATACCACATATTTTCTTCCCCGAGGTTTGTACCATACGCCATCGGCATAGTAAAAGTTGTTGCTCTTATGCACCACAAGAGTGGGGCTTGTAACGGTGGTGACTACAGTTCCATATTTTGGATAAACCTTCACCACGGTCCTTCTTTGTGCTTGTGCGGCCAATATTGTTCCCAAAAAGGCCACGATAACCAAAAGTGTCTTCATACGTTTCATAATGCGGATTTTTATGGTTTCTGTATCTAAGACTTGGGAATCGTAAAAAGGTTTAATAAAAAAAGAGCCAAATGGGCTCTTTTCTTGTTTTTTGCTGATTTATAAGTGGTTATCCCCCACCTCTACGATTTCGATAGGTTTGAAGCAGTTGCTTTTTAAAATCTTCTTCTGCCTTGATGAGCAACAATACCTTCTTGGCGGGAATCACCTTTCTAATATCTCCCATGAATTGCTGTTCGGCATTATGGCGTTCGTTTTGAAGGGAGAGCAAATTGTTCAACAGTTCTTCCGAATCTGCATCCGATAGCCCTTGTGCCATGGAAATTTTGGATTGCAGCTCGGCACGTTCCCTTCTCCGGATGTTTTCCAAAACATCCTCATGTTCGTTGTAAATGGGCCAAAATTGTTGTGCTTCCTTGCTGGTCAGGCCTACCCGTTCGGTGATGAAGGCCACTTTCAAGGTTTTGATGCGATCCCGTACCGGTCCTTGGGCCTGCATCCAAAAGGTGCCGATCAAAAACGCGATCAGTATGGGTATTTTTTTACTCATAATCAATGTATTCTATGTTTAGGTCTCTCAGGTCGTCAACATTTTCATCCAGATATTCCAATATAACTTCTCCGCTAAGGTCATCTTCCAGCATGTCGTTCAATTGAACGTTTTCAAAGGAGACCATTTCGGCCAGTTCGTAGGAACTCATATCGATGCGGTTGTTGTCAAAATAGGCATCAATTTCGGTATTCGCCAAATCATCAAAGGTAACAGGTGAAGGCTCTGATTTCCAATTGAATCCGAAGATCAAAAGGAAAACCGCTGCCACAGCGGCTGCTCCGTAATATATTTTCCTGTACGATTTGAGCTGGATTACCTTGCCCTTTTCTTCTGTGGTTCGGGATAACACCTTGGGGACAACATCATCAAAATAGCTTTCCGGAACCCCAAAACCATCCGTTTTCGGGATGATGGAACTCGCTTCATCCGTGGCTTCTTCCTGGATTCGAGCCATCAAACGTTCGTTGAAGCTTTCGAAGTAGCCTTCCGGGGTGTTGAAACTATTTTTTTTGTCCTTTTTCATGATATGGTTTTGACATCAATTTTTGCCAAAGGTTTAATCTGCTTTAAGATACGCTTCAATTTTCTTTACTGCCAAATGATAGGAAGCTTTTAGCGCACCCACCGAGGTTTTCAGTACTTCGGAAATATCCTCGTATTTCATTTCCTGAAAATACTTCATGGTGAAGACCAGTTTCTGCTTGTCTGGGAGTTCGGCCAATGCTTTTTGCAATTTTAATTGGATCTCATCTCCTTCAAAATACACATCGGCTTCCAGATTTTCTACCAATCTCTCCTTGAGTTGTTGATCACCGATGCCCATTTTTTTTGATTTTTGCTTCAAAAATGTCAAGGATTCATTGGTGGCAATGCGGTACAACCAGGAATATAACTTACTTTCCCCTTTAAAGCCATCTATATTTTTGTACACCTTGATGAAGGTATTCTGCAATACATCATCGGCATCATCATGGTCCAGTACAATCCTCCGGATATGCCAATAAAGTCGCTCTTTGTAAGTGTTCACCAACACCTCAAAGGCCTTTGCCTGGCTATTTTTGTCCTTAAGTTCTTGTACTAAGGTTTCCTCAGCGATCAATGGTCCGTACAATTTGATGCTTTGACTAAGGTAAGGGGAAAAGGTTTAATTATTCAATGGACAATTTGCAATTATCAATTAGCAATAATCAATTGCCAGGATTGTCATTCTGAGCAAAGCGAAGAATCTCTTTTAGTAGGGATTCAATTGAGATGCTTCACGGTGTTCAGCATGACATTTTGGTGCTAATTTATTCTATGTTCATTCTGAGCGTAGCGAAGAATCATTTGGTTTGGATAAGTTTTAGATCCTTCACGGGGTACAGATGGTACAATTGTCATTCTGAGCGAAGCGAAGAATCTCTTGACTCCTGGCTCCTGATTCTTGACTCTTGAATTTTGAATCTTTGGATAATCAAATGCTGAACGATTGCATCTCCACCAGTTTTTTGTAACTGTTCTGTGCTTTCATGAGTTCATCGTGGGTGCCTTGTTCCACAATTTTTCCTTTGCTCATGACCACAATGGTGTCCGCATTTTGGATGGTGGATAGTCGGTGTGCAATCACAATAGAAGTGCGGTTTTGCATCATTTTCTCCAAAGCGTCCTGCACCAATCGTTCACTTTCGGTATCGAGGGCCGAGGTAGCCTCGTCCAAGATCATGATAGGTGGATTTTTGAGTACGGCCCTTGCTATGGAGAGACGTTGTTTTTGACCGCCACTCAATTTGCCACCGCCATCGCCAATATTGGTGTCGTAGCCATGGGGGAGGTCCATAATAAAGTCGTGGGCATTGGCCACCTTGGCGGCTGCAACGATTTCCTCCATGGTGGCATTTTCTTTGCCCAGGGCGATATTGTTTTTTACCGAATCGTTGAAAAGGATGGAATCCTGTGTCACCAATCCCATGAGTCCACGAAGAGACTTTTTGGTGAGGTCCTTGATGTTGGTGCCATCTATCAAAATTTCGCCTTTGTTCACGTCGTAGAAGCGGGTTACCAGATTGGCCACGGTACTTTTACCACTTCCGGATTGGCCCACCAATGCTACCGTCTTGCCTTTTTCAACCTTTAGGTTGAAGTCTTTCAACACATAATCCTCTTCATATTTGAAACCTACATTGTTCAGCTCAATACCAGTATTGAAATCTATTTTCTCCTCGGCACCTTCTTTGTCTTTGATGGGATTTTCGGATTCCAACACTTCCAACACCCGCTCTGCTGCTGAATTTCCTTTTTTCACCCCGTAGGAAGCCTTACTAATGGCCTTGGCAGGGGTTAAGATATTGAATGCTAGTCCCATATAGGTAATAAAAGAAGCTGGATCCAAATCATTTTCAATTAAAACCAATTGACCACCATACCATAATAAAACACCAAAAACAACGATACCTAGGAATTCGCTGATTGGAGATGAAAGGTTTTGCCGGTTCAAAAGGGAATTCGAAAACCTGTAAAAACGATTGGTTGAGTTTTTAAAAGTGCTATAAAATTTGGATTCAGCATTGAAAGCCTTGATGACACGCAATCCGCCCAAGGTTTCTTCTACAATGGACAAAAATTCGCCCTGTTCCTTTTGTACTTTGTCCGATTTGCGTTTAAGTGATTTTCCTATTCGGGAAATGAGCATTCCGGCAATGGGAATAAAAATAAAAACAAAAATGGTCAGCTTCACGCTGATCAGGAACATGGCTATGATCGTAAACAAGATGGTTAATGGTTCACGTACAATCAATTCCAGAATGGACAAGAAGGAATGTTGGATTTCCAATACATCCGAAGTGATCCGGGCAATGACATCTCCTTTTCTTTTTTCGGAGAAATAGGAGATGGGTAGGTCCACAATTTTTTCGTACATCTTGTTCCGAATATCCTTGAGCACTCCATTGCGTAAAAACGTGATATAGTACATGGCGATGTAATTGAAGACGTTCTTGAAAAAGAACAAAGCCAGTACCAACCCTATGGCCAACATGAGCCCCTTCATAGGATCATCTCCCGAAAACCCTGTTATTTTATAACTCATGTAATCGGTGAAAAAATCCTTTAATTTTCCAATACCTTGATATGTTGGAGGTGTTGTGACGCGTTTCGTTTTATCAAATAGCACGTTCAACATCGGGATCAATGCTGCATATGACAACGCACTGAAAAGCGCATATAAAATATTGAAAAAGATATTCAAATACCCGTATTTGCGGTATGGTCCTGCAAATCGGAGAATTTTCTTAAAGTAGTTCATTCACCTACAAATTCAATTCAGAAAGGATACCGTCAATTTTGGTTTCCAGCTGCGAATTTACGGATTTATAATCGGCAGCCTTGTCCAATTTTGCATTTGTGCTGATGTAAAACTTGACCTTGGGTTCGGTGCCACTGGGACGGGCCGCAATTCGGGTACCATCCTCGGTCTCATAGATCAATACATTGGATTTGGGCAGGTTAAGGGAAAACTCCTCGCCCGTCTGCACATTTTTGGCCGTGGAAGTATTGTAATCCTCGATCCAAAGCAATTTGGAACCTTGAACGGATTCCACAGGATTTTCCTTAAAATCCTTGAGCATCTGTTTGATTTCTTCGGCGCCGCTCATTCCCTTTTTGGTCAGGGAAACCAGCTTTTCCTTGTAAAACCCAAACTGCACATAGGCATTGATCAATTCCTTGTAGAACGAGCTTCCTTCCGCCTTGGCATTGGACGCGATCTCGCAGGCCAAAAGGGTAGAGGTCACGGCATCTTTGTCCCGGACAAAGTCACCCACCATAAAACCAAAGCTTTCTTCACCACCACCAATAAATTTGGAGTTCGGGAAATCCTTGATCATCTTGCCGATCCACTTAAAGCCTGTCAAGGCCGTTTTGTATTCCACACCGTAGGCTTTGGCCAACTGGGCCATCATGGGGGTAGAAACAATGGTGGAGGCAATAAATTCGTTGCCCTTGAATCCTTTTTCCTTGTATTGGTCCAACAAAAACTTGGTCATCAAAACCATGGTCTGGTTTCCGTTGAGCAACTCAATCTTTCCCTCCAAATTTCGCACTGCAATGCCCAAGCGATCACTGTCGGGGTCGGTGCCCACAACCATGTCCGCGCCAATTTCCTCAGCTTTTTTAATGGCCATTTCCAAAGCTTCGGGTTCTTCGGGATTGGGCGACTTCACTGTAGGAAAGTCACCGTTAGGGGTGGCCTGTTCCTCAATAATGGTGACGTTTTTATACCCTGCCCGTTTCAATACCTCCGGAATGGCAGTGATGGATGTTCCGTGCAAGGAGGTAAATACGATCTTGAAATCGTCTTTTCCTTTAGCGTTGAAGTTGCCATTTTTCAACGAACCATCAAAGAAAGCTTCGTCCACTTCCTCATCGATCAGATGGATCAGTGCTTCGTTTTTATCGAATTTGATATCCTCAAAGGAAAGGGAATCGATCTCTGCAATGATTTCTCCATCTTGTGGGGGGACAATCTGCCCACCATCGGCCCAATACACCTTGTACCCATTGTATTCCGGGGGGTTATGAGATGCAGTCAAAACAATACCCGCATGACATCCCAAATATTTTACGGCAAAGGAAAGTTCTGGAGTGGTACGTAGATCGGAAAACAGGTAAACACTTATACCATTGGCGGAAAAAACATCCGCCACGGTCTTTGCCAATGTTTTGGAATTGTGCCTGCAGTCGTAAGCGATGACCACCTTAAGATCGTGGTCGGTATACGATTTTTTGAGATAGTTGCTCAATCCCTGTGTATTCTTGCCCAAGGTATATTTGTTGATCCTATTGGTGCCGACCCCCATTACACCACGCATACCCCCGGTACCAAATTCCAAATCCTTGTAAAAACGTTCCTTGAGTTCTTCTGGATCATTTTTCATCAAATGTTGGATTTCTTTTTTTGTTTCGTCATCAAAAAAATCGGTCAACCAAGATTGTGCGATAGCGGTAATGGAATCCATAGTGTTTTATGCTTGTTTAGATGCTTAAAAATACAAAGATTAAAGGGTTTGGGAATACCCTACAGATTAATTTTATCGGAGATGGTGTATCGGGTATCGTTTTTTCTGGAACGTACCATAATCTCGCCCAAAAAACCTGCCAAAAATAGTTGGGTACCTATGATCATGGCTGTAAGGGCGATGTAGAATTGTGGTCGTTGCGTGATCAATCGTCCTGTAGGATTCAAAAAGAGTTTGTCGATTCCCAAATAGAGCGAAAATCCAAAACCTACGATGAACATAAGCACGCCCAACGCCCCGAACAGGTGCATGGGCCTGCGGCCAAACTTGGAAACGAACCAAATGGTGATCAGGTCCAAAAAGCCATTGATGAAACGTTCCATCCCAAATTTGGTGGTGCCGTATTTTCGGGCCTGGTGCTGGACCACTTTTTCGGAAATGTTGGAAAACCCTGCATTCTTGGCCAAAACAGGGATGTAGCGGTGCATTTCTCCATGTACCTCTATGGCCTTCACCACCTGATGGTCAAAGGCTTTTAATCCACAGTTAAAGTCGTGCAATTTTACCCCGGAGGTTTTGCGGGCAGCCCAGTTGAAGAGTTTGGAAGGGATGTTCTTGGCAATGACCGAGTCATACCTTTTTTTCTTCCAGCCGGAAACCACTTGGTTGCCTTCTTGGGTAATCATGCGGTACATTTCGGGGATTTCCTCTGGATTGTCCTGCAAATCGGCATCCATGGTGATGACTACATCGCCTTCGGCGGCCTTAAATCCAGCATGAAGAGCCTGGGACTTTCCGAAGTTCTTCAAAAATCGGATACCTTTCACATGTTCATTTTTTTGCGAAAGCTCCATGATGGTTTCCCAAGAACCATCGGTACTGCCATCATCAATAAAGATGATCTCATATAAAAAATGATTGGATTGCATCACCTGTACAATCCAATCATGTAGTTCTTTAAGCGATTCTTGCTCGTTGAGTAAAGGAATTACAATGGAAATCTGCATTGCTTGTTTCTCGAATTCCCTTCAAAAGTAGCATTTTTTGGTTTAGTATTCCGGCTTGGACTTTTTTAGGATGAGCCCAGTGATGACTCCCACGACCAAACCGATGATGCAACTGAAGATCAAACCAATCGGATAGCGCAACCATCCTAGTTTTTTCTGCATGGCCACACCTTGTTGCCATTGTTCCTCCGTCATGGAAGGATTCTGTGCCATGGCCTTTGGTTTTGCCATTTCGATTGCCTTGTCCATAAAATCGGGCTCAATAAAGTTGATGAGCACGTACTGGTAAACAAGGGAAATGATGGTGGATACCAATGCGATTCCCACAGCGATCTTTAGGGCCTCGGAAATTTTCAGATAGCCCCCGTTGGCTTTTTTGTAGGCATTCACCCCAAGGAAAATAGCCACTACGGTCAATAGAACCGAAATGACAATAACAGGAGTGCTCATCTCATAGTGCATCTTTTGGGTGTAGAGCATTACCCCGAAGATTACGGAAACTACGCCTAGGATCAGGCCATAGTTCAACATGAATTTACTGGCTTTTGGTTGTTGTTCTTCCATTTTATTGATTTTTGTGTTGATTGTAGCTTGTTAGTGCTTGCTAGATGGATTTTGTTACAATAAATTTACTTTTTTATTTTTTACCTATTTTAAGTTGGAGGTATCAAAGAAATCATTAAATTTGCACCTCGAAAATTCTGAGATTAAGCATTTAAGACGATGAGAAAAGGTATACACCCAGAGAACTATAGATTGGTAGCTTTTAAAGATATGTCCAATGAGGATGTCTTTATCACCAAATCCGCTGCTGAAGCAAAAGAGACCATCACTGTGGATGGCGTTGAGTATCCTTTGGTGAAATTGGAGATTTCAAGAACTTCGCACCCATACTACACTGGTAAGACCAAATTGGTGGATACTGCTGGTAGGATCGACAAGTTCAAGAACAAATACAAGAAATTCAGCAAGTAAGGGGAATAGGCCGATAAGGGCCGTCTCTTTAACGAAATATACAAGCGCTCCTGAATCTTTTCAGGGGCGTTTTTTATTTTTGTACCATCCAAAGTTAAGCCATGAACTATATTCTTTCCGACGGATACCACCGCGAAGATCTTTTTCCCTTTACCTTCACACGGCCCGTATGTGAAATTCGGGTAGGCATCCTGACCATCAGGGAGAAATGGGAAAAATGGCTTGGTACAACCGTCAGTAGCCTCACGGAGGAATACCTCTCGGAAAAATTTCCTCTTGAGATGGGGAAAGAGAATGTAGTGATCAATGAGAGCTATCTTCCCAATGCCGATGTATTGGCCGCTATCCAAAGTTTGAAAAAAGGAGAGGCTTTGATGGATCAAGATCAATACATCGCTTATGGTACCGATGATGCCAAGACACCTTTCAACAGTGATGACTATGTGCTGATTCCGTATACTTCGGACAGCTTGACCATCAAGCATACCTGGGACATTTTTTCCAAAAACGGTGAAGCTTTGCAATCCGATTTTGACCTGTTGACCAAAGGAAGAAAAAGTCAACCCATTTCAAGTACCAACCAAGTGTTGAACCCTGAAAATATTTTCATCGAAGAAGGTGCCACGGTAGAGTTCAGTATTTTGAACGCGTCCACAGGGCCCATCTATATTGGTAAAAATGCCTTGGTGATGGAGGGCTGCATGATCCGGGGAGGTTTCGCCCTTTGTGAAAATGCCGTTGTGAAAATGGGTGCCAAGATTTACGGACCCACCACGGCTGGACCCGGTTGTAAACTCGGTGGCGAAGTAAACAATTCAGTTCTGTTCGCCAATTCCAATAAGGGACATGATGGTTTTTTGGGCAATTCCGTGTTGGGGGAATGGTGCAATATCGGAGCCGATACCAATACTTCCAATTTAAAAAACAACTACGCAGAGGTACGCCTGTGGAACTATAAAACAGAAGGTTTTGCCAGAACAGGTCTTCAGTTTTGTGGGCTGATGATGGGCGATCATAGCAAATGTGGTATCAACGTCATGTTCAATACCGGAACCGTCGTGGGGGTGAGCGCCAATATTTTTGGCAGTGGATTTCCACGGAATTTTGTCCCCAGTTTCAGTTGGGGTGGGGCATCTGGGTTTACTACGTTTTTACCTAAAAAAGCCTTTGAAGTGGCCACGGCCATGATGGAACGTCGAGGCATGCAATTCAACGAAACCGAAGCTCGTATCCTGGAACACGTTTTTGAACTTACCCAGAAGTGGCGGAACTATTGAAGGAATTTTAAATGATCTTGGCTTTTTCCACGGCGGTTTGGATATCCCGAACAACCAATCCCTTGTTTATCAAACTGTAAAGGCCAAATTTCTCAAAATCTTTCTCCAACCCATCATTGACCCCGGAAATGATGACCTCAATTCCTTTGGATTTAAAGGTTTTGATGATTTCTTTCAACCCTTGGAAACCCGTGGCATCTATCAACGGAACATATCGCATCCGTATGATCACCGCTTTGGGCTGGATATGCGTTTGGGTGATGGTTTCCTGAAATTGTCTTGCCGCACCAAAGAAGAGGGGACCGTTTATTTCATATAAAACGACATTCTTGGGTATTGCCAAGTTTTCGTTCTCAAAAAGTTGTTCCGCTTCTTGACTTTCGTGGGTAATGTTCTGTATTTGAACAGATTCACTCATTCTTTTCATGAATAAAAAACTTGCGAGTACTACACCAACCTCAATGGCAATGATCAAATCAAATAGAACGGTAAGCAAAAAGGTAGTCAATAAAATGATGATGTCCATTCGGCTCCCCTTCAGAATGGATACAAATTGCCTCCACTCGCTCATATGGTATGCGACCACTACCAAGATGCCTGCCAAGCAGGAAAGCGGGATCAATTTTGCATAAGGGGCAAACAATAACATGATGGCCAACAGGACCAATCCGTGCACGATGCCCGCAATCGGGGTGCACCCTCCGTTCTTTACGTTGGTCGCGGTTCTGGCAATGGCACCCGTGGCAGGGATTCCGCCCAAAAGTGCAGAAAAAATATTGGCCGCCCCTTGGGCGATGAGTTCCATGTTGGAGCGATGTTTTCCACCTATCATGGAATCGGAGACCACAGCGGAGAGCAAGGATTCGATGCCTCCCAACAATGCAATGGCAAATGCAGGCTGAATGAGGGATTTCACGGTTTCAAAATCAATGGAAGGAAAAGAGGATATATCAAAATGGTTCGGGATTTCACCAAAGTTGCTTTCGATGGTATCCACAGGAATATTAAAAACGCTGACAGCTATGGTCGACAATAGGATGGCCACGATGGATCCAGGGACTTTTGCTATCCATTTTTGAAAGAAAAGGGTCAGCAAGACCGTGCCCACAGCAATGGAGATGGCATACCCATTGACATGGCTGAAGTTTTGAAAGTAAACGGTCCATTTCTCCAAAAAATCGGAAGGAACCTCTTTGACGCCCAATCCCAAAAAATCGTTCACTTGGGAAGATAGGATGATCAACGCAATAGCGCTGGTGAATCCCACGATCAACGAGTAGGGGATAAATTTCAAGAGATTACCCAGTTTGGCAAGCCCGAACCCGATAAGGATAAAACCTGCCATAAAAGTGGCTATGGTCAACCCGGAAAGACCAAACTCTTGCACAATGCCATAAACAATGACAATGAAGGCACCTGTGGGCCCTCCGATCTGCACCCGACTTCCACCTAACACTGAAATAATGATTCCGGCTACAATGGCCGTGATCAATCCTTTTTCAGGCGAAACCCCAGAAGCAATGGCAAAAGCGATGGCCAAGGGCAGGGCCACGATTCCCACAATGGAACCAGAAATAATATCTTTTGAAAGTGTTTCCTTAGAGATACCTCCTTTTAGGAGGGAAAATAATTTAGGGGTGAATTCCACATTCATGTTTCAGGGGCTTTGGCCAATACACTATTCTTGTAGATAGATTTCGAATTTAGTGGAAAAATGGTAAGCTGGAAAGAAGGGCTAACAAAGGTTATCACCCTTTTTGTCAACTGTTTTGGAATAGTGGGTTGTATCTGGGAAAAGGTTTTTGAGATTACCCAAAAGTGGCATACGTCCGACGGATGTCATACGCTTAACCCCAGATTTTTACGTCCATGTACTTTCTGTTCCTCGGATGGGATGTTTTCTGTTGCTTTGTACCGGTTGTGAATGATACAACCACAACTATCATTATACATCAATCAAAAATCAACAGAGATGAAAACAAAGGTACTATTCTACATGGCACTTTTACTGATTTTCGGTAATTGTGCAACAACAAAAACCAATCCACCCATTTTAAAGGATTATACTCTTGGGGAAAAATGGATCTGGAAATGGGAACGTGTAGCTGAAGGGGAGGTTCGTGCACAAGGGGAAGACATTCAGGAAGTAGTAAACTACAACGGAACGTTAGGGCTTTGGAACGGTATCGATACGCTTCAAATTTCAAAAACGATTCATCAAGAGCAGAGCGATACCCCATTTCGGAATTGGCCTTTAGAGGTAGGAAAAAAATGGAAATATGTATCGGAATGGGAAAATAATGAAGGTACAACGGGAAAAACCAGTCAAGATGCTAAAATTACTGCATTTGAAGAGTTACATGTGGTGGCCGGGAAATTCAAGGCATATAAAATAGAATACAAAGGAATTGTGACAAATTCCAGAGGTTTTAAGGGGGAGATGAACGATATTTGGTGGTATTCCCCGGAATTGAAAACCTACATCAAACATGTCAACGATGATGGTTATGGCTTATATACCAATGAATTGACTAGCTATTCAAAAGCCAATTAAGATAACCTTAGCCTAAATCCAGTATATTTCAAACCAGAACTTTGGGAGCAAAAAAATCAAATACAGGAATATCGCTTTATTGGAAATGCCAAATCGTATGTTGGGGTGTGGTTTCCTTGTTGTGGTTGTACATTGCTTTGGACAGAGATCATTTTACGGTTCCCCATGCCATTGTCAACTATGTGTTGGACGTTTCCGTTTGCATTGGCCTAACCCACGCGTACAGAGCAATTGCGTTAAGATCAGGATGGAATCAACTGGGCATTAAACAACTGCTAAAAAGGATTATTCCATCCATATTGATTTTGGCCGTTTTGTTTATGCAATTGATGAATCTAAAAACTTCGGCCTATATCTATTTGGTGCATCACAACAATACCTTTGAGGACAACGTATGGATTTGGAACCCAGTTTTGATAACAGGATTGAGGCATATGGCCATTTGGGTGCTGGCCTATCATGCTTATCATTTTTACCAAAGAGAGGTAAAAACGACAAAGGCGAATGCACAGCTTTCGGTAATTGCAAAGCAGACCCAACTGGACAATCTGGCGGCACAGTTGAACCCTCATTTTTTGTTCAATTCCCTGAATTCCATTAAAGCATTGGTCATTGAAAACCCGAAGAGTGCACGCAGGGCCATTGATCTGTTATCCGATCTATTGCGTTCATCACTATATGAAAAGGAACATACCACCATATCCATTGCGGAAGAAATGGCATTGGTAAAGGATTATGTGGAGTTGGAAAAACTACGATTTGAGGAACGTCTCAATATTCAATTCAATGTGGACCGGACCCTTGAACACTTTAAAATCCCGCCACTGAGTATTCAACTTTTGGTGGAAAACGCCATCAAACACGGGATAGATAAACAGTTGGAAGGAGGTACCGTTGCTATTTTGGTGCAAAAGGAGAACGACCATGTGGTGATAACCGTCAAAAACCCTGGAAATCTCTCCAAAGATGATCATATTGGGGTTGGATTAAAAAATCTAAAGCAACGCCTTTTGTTGCAATATGAAGGGAAGGCGAATTTTAAGATGGAGTCTCCTTCCGAAAACGAGGTGGTTGCCACCTTAATGATACCGATTGAAAAATGAAGGATAGATATACAACTTTGATCATAGATGATGAGCGTTTGGCCCGTGAAGAGGTCCGAAGGGCGCTTGAAGGCTATCCAGAATTTGAAATTGTGGGAGAAGCGAACAATGCGGAAGTTGCCATCAGTTTGATTGAAAAAGAACAGCCTGACATCATCTTTTTGGATATCCATATGCCAGGGAAATCTGGGTTTGATTTGCTGGAGGAACTGGGAACCGTTCCCGAAGTGGTGTTCACAACGGCTTATGACCAATATGCGGTACAAGCTTTTGAGGTAAATGCGCTGGATTATTTGGTAAAACCGCTTAGGGACGAGCGTTTTGTCAAAACCATTGAAAAGGTAAAGGTTGAATTACAAAAGAAGGAAGAGGCACAGAAAGCACCGTTGGCAAGCCATCAAAAAATCTTTATCAAGGATGGTGAGAAGGTCTATTTCATTGCATTATCGGAGATACGTTTAGTAGAGTCCATGGACAATTATGTGCGCCTATATTTTGGTAATCAAAAAGCCATGGTGAAGCGTTCCCTGAACCAACTGGAGGAAAAATTGGACCCCAATACGTTTTTCAGGGCCAACAGGAGCCAAATCATCAACACGGAATACATCGAGGAAATACAACCTTATTTCAATAACAAACTACGAATTGTAATGACCACTGGGGAAACGGTGGACCTCTCGACAAGACAATCGGTAGCGTTCAAAAACCGAAACAGTTTGTAGCGATTGAACATGCAATCACATCAAAAAACGAATAGCAAAAGCATAAAGCTTAGGGGCGACTATGCCCTAAACTCAAAATCAATCAAAATGAAAAAATCGATTAGCAAAGCATACAGTATTGCAGTTCTGGCCTTATGTTTTCTAGCCGCTTGCAAGGAACGGACCCCAGTTCAAATCCCAAGGACTGTTACCGAAAATGGCACAACCTATCTAGTTCAGGACAGTATCTTGATTGCAACGCAGGATGGTGCCAAAATCCATGCGATCGTGGTTCGGAACGCCCAAAATGAGGAACCCACTCCTGCGGTGTTGTTCCATACCATCTACGCACGTAAAAGCGACCTAAAAAGGGCAAAAATGGCAGCGGACCACGGGTATGTTGGGGTGGTTTCCTATACCCGTGGCAAAGGATTGAGCCCCGATTCCATAGTACCCTATAAACATGAAACAACCGACACGTATGCGGTCATTGACTGGATCAGTAGGCAAGATTGGAGCAACCAAAAAGTGGGGATGTATGGCGGAAGTTATGTAGGCTTCACACAATGGGCCGCTGTAAAAAACAAGGTGCATCCCGCCTTAAAAACGATTGTTCCTTCGGTTTCTGCGGCACCGGGTATCGCGGAGCCCATGGAAAACGGGGTCTATTTCAATTTTCACTTTCCATGGCACCATTATGTTTCCAACAACCAATATTTGGACACCACCTTGTATTATAACGGGCAACGTTGGCAGGATTTGAACATGGAATGGTTTCAAAGAGGGGTGGCTTACAATGCCATGGATAGTTTGGATGGATTGCCCAATCCCCAGTTTGGGGAGCGATTGTTACACCCGACCATTGACACTTATTGGCAAGACATGATACCCTATAAAGAGGATTTTGCCCATATCAACATACCTGTTTTGGCCACGACCGGGTATTATGATGGGGGACAAATCGGCACCCAGTACTATTTGAGGGAACATGCCAAATACAACAAAAATGCAGAACATTACCTGGTCATTGGGCCGTATACCCATTTTGGCGCCCAACAAAAACCAGATGCCCGTGTTTTGGGATATGACATCGATTCCGTGGCACAAATTGATATCACGGAGTTGATTTTCGAGTGGTTTGATTACGTCATGAAGGGTGAGGCCAAACCCACATTGCTTCAAGACAAGATCAATTACGAGGTCATGGGAGCCAACAAATGGGAACACGCTCCTTCATTGGGGCAGATGGCCACGGACACGCTCAACTATTATTTGAGCAACCAACGTTCGGGGGTGGCCTTTTCCTCGCTGTTTGGTACGGGAAACAACGGGGAGGATATTCATTACACACTGTCGGAACAACCTGAAGACCCCAATGCATTTTTGGAGCAGACCATTGATTTTTCGGATCGTAGCAACCTTACCTGGAATTCAAGTGGCTGGAGAAGTATTATTGCCGACAGCTTAATGGTGGGACAAGGTTTTTCCTTTGTGACCGAACCTTTTGACTCCGATTTTGAACTGAACGGTTCATTTGGAGGGGAGATCTCGGTCTCCATCAACAAAAAGGATTTTGATTATAAAGTGGTGTTGTTTGAGCAGACCCCTGAGGGCAAATTCTTTGCACTGGCATTACCCTATGTAGGTAGGGCGAGTTATGTACGAGATCGAGAACACCGACAATTGTTGACACCAAATGAAAAAACAAAACTTCCTTTTGGCATCGTACGGATGACGAGCAAGAAAATCAGTAAGGGAAGTAGATTGGTTGTGGTCATCAATGGGATCAAGGACCCCTTTACTGAAATCAATTATGGCACGGGCAAAAATGTAAGTGAAGAAACTATCAAAGATGCCCAGGAACCCTTGGTCATTAAATGGTATGGGGATAGTTATCTGAAAATTCCGGTAAAAAAGTAAAAAAGAAAAGGGCAATTGAAGTATTGCCCTTTTTCTCTATTCAAACCCTGAGTATTTTACAAAGTAATGCTCAGAAAACCATCTTTTTGCAGGTTAAACCCATATAAAATGCCGTTTTCAACCACACCCATTTCCTTGGGAAGTTTTGTAGCGTCCACCCCGAACTTTTTCAAAGAAAATCCACAGGCCAACAACTTGATGTTCTTGTTTTTGGCCATATCCAGATAGGGTTGCATGGTTTCCAAGTTCGTAAGGTCGGAAACGGTCTGCCCGCAGATGACCACATGGAACTCCCCAAATTTTTCCCCGTCATCTGTAGCTAGGGCATCGGCGGCCAGGATAATGGCCTTCAGTTGGGGAACGTTTCGGGTGAGCACAAAATAATTGTTTCGCTCTTTGTTATAAGTGGTCTGGGCTTTCCCTTCTTGGAGCCCTGCTATAAAAGTCATGGCTACCAAAGCCATTGTCAATATATGTTTCATGAGTATTATTTTTTAAGTTTTGGATTCAGTACAAAAAATAGGAGTCCGCCTAAAATGGCAATGTTCTTGAACAACGGTCCAATGGTGGCCATTTGTCCCACTTGAACGGTAAGGGTGATGGGCACCAATACACAAATGAGCACGATGGCCGACAAGCGGGTCTTGAAACCCGCAAAAAAAGCGATGCCAAACACGAACATCACCACGCCCGACACTATCACAGAAATTTCGGCAGGACCCAACAAATGGCCCAAGGTACCAAACCGGGCCTGATCCATTTTGGCAATGGTCTTGTCCACGTTGAGCAGATGGTTCAGGCTGGCCACGATAAAGATCAAACTCACCAACATCCGCAAAACGGTTACCGAGGTACGACTGACCGCAATGGTTTTGTTTTCCATATCGATCAGGGTTTAGTGGAATTGATAATCGGTTCCAGGCAATTGCGACAACACATTGTCGCCTAGGTCCAAGGCTTTGGCCCGACCATCCATTACTGGGGCAATGGCACCCTTGGCTTTCAGGTATTCCACGATCACATCATGCACGGTATAGTCCATCACTTCCGTCTCCACGGTGTTTGGCATGCGACAGAGGGTGGGCAGCGGTTCGCCCTCGCGCCTACAGGCCGAAAGGGTGTACAGTTTATCCTCCTGCATGGGCTCGCCACCGATCATGATCGATGCCACGCGTTCCCCTTTGGGTTTGTTGGCATAAAAGGTGAGCTCCATACCCGAAAAGCGCACCAACCAACCCCCGAAGCGTTCCATGGGATTTTGGGCGAATACGTTGTGGATTTCCTTTTCCAGCCAATCCTTGATCTGCTTGCCCGTGGCCTTGCCGATTTTTACCTTTTCGTTTACAGGGAGCATGCTCCACAGATCGGCCCGGGTAATGGGTGCCTTGCCGCTTTCTCCAATGGAAATGGGCGTACTGAACCGGAACCCGTTGGAAATGGAAATATCGGCCCCGGTCTTCCAGCGGGCGGCATCGGTAATAAAGTTGTCCATGGGGTTTTCCACCACAAAATAGCGGTAGAGTGGGGTGCTGGTATAGCCCAACACCTGTTCGATTTCTTCCTTGTATGGGGCGGTTTCCTGATCAATAAGCTGTGCCACTTGTGCATCGGCGGGGTATGTTTTTGGATCCACTTCCATGAGGTCGTAATCTTCCTTGATGATCTTGCCATCCTTCACCATCAAGGTCAGTTTGCCCACAAAGGAGGCAAAGGCCCCGGGTTCGGTCACCTTGGAATATTTCGCCTGAAGCGGTTTGCGGATGCGTTCGTGGGTATCGTTGCCCAAAATGTAATCCACGCGCTGCAGGGCAGGGTGATTGGCCAAATCGTATTGCTTGCTGATGCCAATATGCGTCACCAAAAAGAGCAGGTCCACCTTTTGGTTGTCCTTGAGTTCGGTGATGAGGGCCTCCAAGTTTTTGTCGATGGGATCAAAACGGATGCCCTTGCTGAAGGATGGGTTCTGGCGTACCGGAATCTCGGGATCGTTGTAGGAGATAAAACCGAGTTTTACGCCTTTCATTTCCTTGATAAAATATTGGGGAAACAGGGTTTCGCCCGAAGCCTCATCGTACATATTGGCCGAAATGACCGGGGTGTCGTAGTGCTGCAGCACGTCCATCATGGTCTGTTTGCCATAGACGACCTCCCAGTTGCCGGGAATCAGAAAATCGTACCCCATGGCCTTGATGATGGGGGCAAAGGCCTTCCCGTGCGAAAGGGCCGCCACGGCACTGCCTTGGATCATGTCGCCACCGTCTAAGATCAGGGTGCCTTCGGGGTCTTTGCTGCGTTCCTGCTCAAAAAGGGTCTTCACATGGGCCAAACCACCCAGCTGGCGAAAGGTAATCTGGTCGTTTTCCCAGAACAGCTCATCGTGGGGCTGCAATTGCCCGTGAATGTCAGCGGTTTGCAGAATGGTGATGGTCTGCTCGGGGTTTTCTTTTGGGGTCTCCTTGCACGAAAACAGGGTTCCGCCGAGGAGGGCCAGGGCCGCCAAGCCCAGGATTTTATGTGGTATCATGTGTTTTGTGTTTGTAATGAAACGTAAGCTAAGGATAAAAATGGGGTCTTGTTATGGAATGCTTACAGGTAGCCCTTAAACTGTTGGTAGAGAATGTACAACGGTACCGAAGGAGGTAAAGCCACTTCATTGTCAGAGTGCAGTAGTGGTTGATTTCCTGTTGATCCAAGTGCTGCCAAAGCCGTGGTAGTAATGGGCAAAAAAGGCAGGGGTTGGGCATTGATTTCCTTTGCTTTGGCCGTGGACACCGTAACAAAAGACGCGCAACAGGTTTTGGAAGCCGCAGTGGCCTTAATCTTGTTGGTCACCTTGGTGGTGGTGAGACCCAAAGAGGACTCTATGGTGTTCCGGACCTTGCAGGGTGCCAAAAGGAGCAGCCCGATCAACAGAACGGACAGTCCTTTTTTAGTGCTAGGTGGTGATGTGTGGATTCCCTGCATGTTTCAAATTAAAAACGATCTGTGCAATTTTGCTGTAACTAAAGTTACAGAGGATGGGTGATTGGTGCAAAGAAATTGGAATAGAGTTGGATGAATAAATTCTGTTTCAATTTCGAAAAGCTATTAAGTTTATTAGTATCTATTTTTCACTAGAACTTTCGTCTTCAGTTTCTTCCTCAGCAAAAATCCCCGAAATTTTCTTAAGCATTTCTTCCAAGTTTACTTTTTCATCATGTGATAAATTACCAAAGTCCGTGTCCTCAATAGAATTATCCTCTAACATTTGTTTGATCATTTCTGTGTATGTGAAGTCAACGGCAATGGTACCTTGCTGTATCTTAATGGTAATGTCATTATTTTCCTCTTTGTTAAATATCAATTTCATTCTTCTGTAAATTTCTTAAGATTATATTTCTTTACTCTCTTTTTAATTGAGGATTTACCACCGTCCGTAATTGTGGCTATTAAATCCACAACACTTTTACCTTCAATTTCTCCTTCCAATGGACTTGATTTAATGATTAATTTGTTATTTACATTTCTGCATAATATTATATTTTGAGCATCCGCTAACATTGGAATTGTGGCATTGTGAGAAACCAATATTATTTGTTTTTTGCTTTTAATTTTCTTAACAGCTTCAACCAATCCTTTGTTAATGTAATCAGTAGCTAAATTATCCTCTGGCTGGTCGATGATTATAGGTGCACTATCTTTATCATAACCTAAAATAATATCAAGAATTACTGAAGTTTTCCAGCCTGGACTTAATTTTTCGAATTCTCGACCATCCTTAGTGATGATTTTGTATTTCTTTTTGTTTAAATTTTCAAAACCATTGTAGATTTTACTTTCAAAATCATCATAATCATGAACTTTAGGATTTTGTTTTTTGAAGTTAGATTCAAATAGTAATTCAGGCGTAATATATTTAAAATCAGTGATTTTATTTTTTAGATAGTGATTGACTACTTCAATGAATTTATTTGGGTTTAATTCAAAGTCATTTTCTATATAAAGTTTATGTCCCATAGATTCAATTTCCTCCGAATCAAAATTTAAAGAATAGGTTGAAATTGAAGATAAAGTTCTATGAAACTGACGGTATGCTCGAACGTATTTTTTTAGGGATTCTTGAAGTTTATTGAAGTTTTGTCTTTTGGTTTGTTCTTCAAGATTGGAATGCTTTAGCTCTTGGTTGTAATCTTCTTGCTTTTGCTCTAGTAAATTTCTAACCCTTTTTTCCTTATTTGAAATTTGTAGTACGCTTTCAAGTTCTTTCTTTAGGCTTAAAACTAAGTTAGAATCATGTATTATGAATGGATATTGAGACAGAAAGTTTTCTAAATTATCTAAAGATTGAATATAATTATCATATGCACCTTTGGAGAAAAGAAGTTTTTCATTCTCAATTTCTGATGGTTGAAGATTATCATAGATATTGGTTTCTAAATTACTACCAGTTATTAGTCTGGAAATAATAGGAATCGTGTTTAATGTTTGACTTTCTTCTTCTAGAATTTTTACGCATCTAATTAATTCTTGAATGTTCTTTTTAAATTCTCTTAGACCATTATTAATACTTATTTTTATATCATCATCTCCGGGAAAAACTCTTTTTATAATATCAATATTTTCAATTTTATCCTCACTGACATTGTTTACTACTTCTGATATGTAGTTCTGTGACAAAAAATGAGGAATCATACCAGAAGGATTTACAACAGTTATCTTGTCTACTTCGTATTCGGAATAAATAGATTCATCTAAAGTTTTATTTAAGTTTCTAACAATTGAATCGGCAAGTAGTGTTTTACCACTTGAAGAACCTCCTATTATTACATTTAAGCCAGAAGTTAATTCGATATCTATTTCAATGTTGTTTTTTTTGTGAGAAACAGATTGAATATTTTCAGAATAAAATACAGGCTTTGTCTCAGAGTATATTAGTCTTGACTTTTCAGATAGTGATAACCTTAAACCATTAAATGTTGGCTTTGCAAGCATCCAAGTTGGTTTAAAGGGATTTTTATCTTTTCCGTTTGGATAATTATTTGGTGTGTAATTGTCACTACAAGTTATTAGGTTAACAAATTCATTTATACCTAACTTTTTAAAATATTCTTGAGTGC
Source organism: Flagellimonas aequoris (assembly GCF_003584165.1). GTDB lineage: Bacteria > Bacteroidota > Bacteroidia > Flavobacteriales > Flavobacteriaceae > Flagellimonas > Flagellimonas aequoris. The sequence continues at coordinate 212,823 of NZ_QXFJ01000030.1, forward strand.
GCTCCAAGCCATTATCTCCTCTAGCTGTAAATCCTTCAAAGTGATTATAATATACACTTCTTTCTAATGTTCCATCTACTGTAGTTTCTTTTGGTATTGAGGTGTTAAAAGTAGCGTGTGATTGACCTCCGTGAGGCAAAAGCATAAAATTGTACTTATCAAACTTATTTATAATATCTTGAATTGTAGGTATAGTTGGGTCTTTCTTCTCTACTACTTTATTTGGGTATAGTTCATCAAGTCTACCATTAATGTCATCAATTATTTCTTCTGTTATTTCATTTAAGTCAAAATAGATATGACAGTGATATGCAGGACAGGTGTTATAGTTTCTGATGTGCAGTTCAACACCAAGAATGATGTTTATATTTAAAGCAACTGCTTTTAAATAGGCACTTTTGTTAACCATATTATGGTCAGTTAGGGAAATCAAAAATTCAGAGTTCCCATTAAATTCGTGAATTTTACTTACTAAAGTTTCAATGTCGTAATCATTATTTACGTCATTTGGGTCCGTAGAAGTATGGATATGTGTGTCTAGGTAAATTGGATGCACAGTCTTTTTTAGGTTTACTTTCTTTTAATGGGGATATTGCTATTTCGATGTTCTGCTAAATTAACAGAAAACCCCCTACAATACCTTACGCTTTTCCGTAAGGAGTTGTCGTTTTATCAACAGGAATCCCTGTTTCTCAGATATTCAGGATCAGTTCAAGTATGGTAGGAGTCACATTGCTCAACAAAGAGGATCGTTCCAAAGCATGTGATCATTGGGCCACGGGAATAAATTCGTAGTTCTTTTCGGAGAGATTAACGATCAGCCGAAACGTTCCGGCTTCCGTGATGATATCCGGTCCAAACCATTCCAGTTGTCCCTTTGGGAAAGTGGCCCCGCCCCAGTTTACGTTCCAGCTCTTGTTTTCCCTAATCTTAACACCGCCTCCCTTTAAGGTAACAACGGCTTCCCAAATGGCCTTCTTTTCGTCTACCAAGGTTAGGAGGGTATCATCCAACCAGTTTTGGTTGGAGGTTCCCTGGCCGATGATGCCAATATTTTCATATAGGAGTTTCACCTCGGGATACAGATCGTGAATTTGGGCCATGGAGTTGGTGGAGAGTTCATGCAATTGACCCAATTGATTTTTTAAAAATTCCTTTTGTTGGGCCAGTTGCACCAAACCGGACCGGATTTCAGGTGTTTGCAGCAGGGATTTGGCCTTTTCCCAATCCTTTTGTTTAAAGTAGGCCGTGTCGTTGAGCATCCCCATAAAAAGCGAATACCCAAAGTTGACCGAAGGGACAGGGAAACCCTCCTTGATCATTATGGCCGAAATGGGTTTGTCATTGGTGGATACATCTGAAGAAGCCAGGGACAGGTAATTGGTCAGGTTCCTTGCCAACAAGTTTTCATTCTTGTCCTTTGGGTTCACCACCATATTTTGAATGTGAAATCCTATGGATGTAGTAAAGGCCCGAGGTTCGGATTCCAAGTAAAAAAGAAGTCCGGGGATTTGTTCCAACCGCAGGGAATCCGAAAAGTTGTAGAGGCTATCCGCATACCGTTGTTGCAGGTACAATCCCGCTATATTAAAGTTTAATTGTTGGGTTTCCAATTCCAGACCATTGTAAATCTGCTCAATGGTGGCTTGGTAGTTTTCCTTTCGTTTTCGCTCCTCGTTCCAATTATTGATCTGCAACGCGATCAAGATCCCGATGACCACCAGTACAATTTCCCCCGTAGCATAAACGAGGTATTTGGTGAACCTATTTTGGGCAAGTAATCGTTGCCTAATGGTACGAAAGAATCGGATCACGCGAGGTTGGTTTCCCTAAATATATGATTTTTATGAATTTAGGGGATAAAAAAAGCCAGCAACAACAGCTACTGGCTTTTATGGGTTGGTTTGAAGACGTTATTCCTTTACTTCGGGTTTTTCGGTAAAAGGGGTAATGCCAAATTCAGGATATACCTCGGTGGGGTAGTAGAATGTACCGCCCTTACTCACCATTTCAATGGTCTTGATCGCCTTGATGTCCTCCACGGGATTGCCGGGCACCAAGAAAAAGTCGGCCAGTTTGCCTGGTTCCAAGGTTCCCAAGTCATCCTGCCCTAGGTATTGGGCCATATCGTAGGTGGCACGTTTTAGGATCTCACCATTGGTGAAGCCCAATTGGTCCACGTAGAGTTCCAGTTCGCGGTGCAGGTTAAAGGCACCGCCCAAATCGGTTCCGGCCACGATAAAGATGCCCTTGTCCTTCATCATTTTGATGGTCTCCACAATTTTATCGTAGGCTTCGCGATAGGCTTTGTCCTCCTCGGCATCGGCAATCTGGGCCATGGCCACTTTCAGTCCACGTTGGGCATTGGGAGGCATATGGTCGATATAATCCTCGGAACCTGGGGCCACTTCCCCGTTGCGGGAAAGCATCAATTTTTCATGGATGGCCAAGGTGGGATCAATGGCCGTTTTGTTGTTCACGAAGAGGTCCATGGTCTCCTGTACTTTGGGACTGTTGAGGTCCAATCCAGGAAAACGTTTCATGGCCGTCAATCGGAGGAGGGTACGGGTATCTTCCTCAGGCTCCAAGACCCAACCCAACATGGTCTGGTTGATGTGGGTCATTTCATCATACCCGGCCCGTAACATGGCGTTCGCATTGGAAAATGCGGGGACGTGCCCGGTAACGAACAGGCCTTTGTCATGGGCTTTTTTCACGATGTCCGGGGCCCAATCCCCGTTCATGCTGTTATAGAGTTTGATGCCGTAAAAGCCAAGGCTGTCATAGGTGTCCACTGCGGCCAAGGCCTGCTCCTTGGTTTCCACCAGAATGCCGTTGTTGCTGTTGAAGGGACTTTTTCCCTCGATAAAGCCCAAACGGGTAATACGGGGTCCGGCCAACACGCCTTTTTCGATTTTATCGATAAGGTTGGACAGTACTTCGGTGTCGTTCCCCATATCGCGGAAAGAGGTCACCCCCGCCAATACGTTCAACAAGGCACCGTTGTCGCCGGAGTGGGCATGCATTTCGTATAGTCCGGGTACCAAGGTACCGCCATTGCCGGCAATCACCACTTCGTTGTCGCCAGAGGCATCGGCCGCTTCAATGGCAGCGATCTTATCGCCATCCACCACCACAGAAACAGGGTCGGAAACGGTCATATTTTTGCTATCGAACACATGCACGTTTTGGATGCGCACCTTTTTGTCGTAGTTGTGGGCGTATTCGGTTTGCAGGGTCTCATACCGATGGGTGGAATAGTTTTCGGCGAGTTCCCTCATGTCTTTTTCCACATTTTCATACCCCTCGCGAATCATGATGAACCTGGGGGTAATGGCCGCAAAAAAGCGTTGGTCACCATCCAGAATAAAATAGGAAGGGTTCAGGTCGGCACCGGATAGGGCATAAGTGGTCAAAGCCAATTCCCCGTCCCCAGAAAATTTGGGGATGAGAAGGTCTTCCATCTTGGTCAGTTTTAGGTTTCCGGCGGGCAACACGGGCAAAGTGTTCTCTGGGGCATCCAAAAGCAAGCGTGCGGCCAAAACTGCGGAGTAGGGACTTCCAAATTGGTTTACGTACAATCGTGGCGAGGTAACGGTGGCGGAGCCGGTTCCAGTGGCATCCGTCCAGGAGGCATTTTCACCTTCCAAAGAAAAATGTTCGTCCACGGCGTTGCCAAAAGTAGTGTTCCCGGTGATTTTCCAATCGATGGGATAGCCTTCGGGATTCAACACGATGGTTTCCTTCATCGTCGGGCCACGGCCATTGTTCTTAAAATCGTAATCAATGTTGATGGTGTCCCCGGCAGTGTTTGTCTTGAGGTACCCCACCTTGTTTTCACCGATGATCACGGTATAGCTTTCATCGCCTTGGTAGTTGGCCAGGGATGAAACGGTTTCTTTTTTACAAGAAAGGCCTGTCAACAAAATCAGGCCAAAAATCAGTAATCGAAGTTTCATAAAGTTGGTTTTTTAAAGGTTTCAAGGTAACGATTTCCAATCTATTTTGGGTGATAGAGCTGTTAAGATATTCCGTGTTCTGTCTGTTATTGGGCCACAAAAAACCCCAGCGCCACTGGTACGTTGGCAACTGGGGTTTCCATCATCAATCAAAGTAAAGACGGTAATATTCCGAGGCGAAAGGATTACCGGACCTTGCTTTTAATTTTTTTAATTATTCATTACGCAATCCGAAGGGACATCATGCTAATAGATCCGCCTACAGTTTTGTCATTGAAAAGTTCCACTTCCTCTTTTTTGTCCTTCAAGGCGAGGGTGTACAGTAGGGGCAAATAGTGCTCCGGGGTGGGAATGGACATCGCAAAACTGTTTCCTTGCTTGTGATAGTGGATAAGGGCATCGTGATTGTCGTCCAAAATGAAACCTCTCATCTTGTCATTGGCTTCTTGGGCCCAATCCCAGGCATAGGTATCGTTCAACTTTTGCCATGCTACGCGACGCAGGTTGTGCACCACGTTGCCGCTGCCCACGATCAATACCCCTTTATGTCGAAGGCACTCCAATTGTTGGGCGAGCTCATAGTGGTATTGTGGGTCTTTGGTATAGTCCAAACTCAATTGGATCACGGGTACATCGGCATCAGGATACATGTGCTTGATCACGCTCCAGGCCCCATGGTCCAATCCCCAGTGATGGTCCAGTTCCACTTGGGTCTTGGTGATGATGTCCTTGGTTTCCTGCGCCATTTCAGGACTGCCGGGTGCGGGATATTGCACGTCGAACAACGCTTGCGGAAACCCGCCAAAATCATGGATCGTGGGCGGATGCTGCATGGCCGTCACCTTGGTGCCACGGGTTTCCCAATGGGCCGAAACACAAAGGATGACCTTGGGCTTGGCCACTTCCTTACCCAATTTACGAAAGGAGGATACAAATTCGTTTTCCTCGATGGCGTTCATAGGGCTACCGTGTCCCAAAAAGAGGACAGGCATTTTTTCGGAAAGAGGAAGGCTCTGATCGAGCGACCGTAATGTGCTTAAATTGTTCATGGTAGTGGTTAAAGGTACAATTCCCAAGATTTTGATAAACTCCTTTCTGTTCATGAAGGGAACTTTAAAAAGCCCGGACCCTTTCGGAATCCGGGCAACTGGTACATCATATTTGCGCCTAGGCCTTTACAAATTGAACCTCGGCGGCAATTTTCACTTCATCGCTTACCAAAACACCACCGGTTTCCAAGGCGGCATTCCAGTTAAGACCGAAATCCTTGCGATTGATCTTTCCTTCAAAGGAGAACCCGGCTTTTTCGTTGCCATATGGGTCTTTCATGAATCCCCCGAACTCTACATCGAGCTCCACGGATTTGGTAATGCCTTTGATGGTCAAATCCCCGATCAGGGTATATTCCCCATCATCCGTTTTGGTGATGCTAGTGCTCTCAAATTTCAATTCGGGATAGGTTTCCACTTCGAAGAAATCGGCACTCTTCAAGTGTCCGTCCCTATCGGTATTGTTGGTGAAAACGGAAGTGGCATCCACTGTTGCGGTAATTTTGGAGGTTTCAAAATCGTCTCCTTCGATTTTCGCATTGAACTTGGTGAACGATCCCTTCACGTTGGAGATCATCAGGTGCTTTACCTTAAAGGTCAATTCGCTATGGGTTGGGTCTAAATTCCAAATGGTTGTTGACATTGTTTTACTTTTTATGGTTTTAATGATGGTACAAAGATCCCGCAAGAAAGGGAGCAGGGGGTAATACCATTTGGAAGAAGGGTTGTACTATTTGGAAATGAGCTGTTTCATCTCGTTTCGGAAGTCGGAAGGGGTCTGGCCGGTCTTACGTTTGAAGACTTTGGAGAAGTAGGCCTTTTCATTGTAGCCCAGTTCAAAACCGATTTCGGCAACAGTCTTGTTGGTGTTGATGAGCAGGTTTTTGGCTTCGGTCAATTTTCGGGTCTCAATGATTTCGCCAACACTTTGCTGCATCACTTCCTGACAGATGAGGTTGAGGTTGCGCTCACTCATGAACAGTTTTTCGGCGTAGAAGGATATTTTTTCGGGTCTTCGGAAGTTTTCCTCCAAAATGCGCAAAAAATTGGCGTAGGTCTGGGAATGCGCATTGCTCGATTCCTGTTCCGGGTCCTCGGGCTTTTCATTGTACACCATGGTGAGCAAAGTGGTGAGCAATTGTTTGATGATGGATAGGTTGGGATGGGGTCTGTTTACCTCATCGTGCATCATCTCGCAAAGGGAAGTGAGCCTCCCAAAACAGCGATTGGTGGGCAAGGTGATGTTGGCCCTGTTATGAAAGTAGTTATACAGGTTAAAGATGGTCTCCGACATGAACTCGCTTCGGAACCGGATGACCCAAAGGTCGCATTTCCCTTCATGCAACTGTGGCTGGAGCAGGTGGGGTTTGCCTTGGGTCACAAAGCTTACGAACGGGGCATAGACCGTTTCATCATCAAAATCGATGAAATGGGAAATTTTGCCTTCGACCCCAATGATCAATTCCTCAAAATCGTGGATGTGCGGTTTTATGCTCTGGCTTTCAAGGGCCTTGGCATCCGTTTCCGTAAACCTGAATATTTTGAAGAGTTCCTGCACAGTCTTGGGCTTTCGTAGGACGAGATAGCCACAAAGCTAAGCAAAAATAGGGTCGACATCATGTATTGTGACGGTCAGCGTCCTCCTTCGGCCAATGTGGTAGGGGTGTACCCAAAATGTCTTTTAAAGGCAAACGAAAAATGCGACAGGTTTTCAAAACCCGTTTCAAGGTAGACTTCAACGGGCTTCCGATTGTTTTTGGACAATTGGTAATGGGCCAGTTCCAAACGTTTTTGGGTAAGCCACCGTTGCGGGGTGGTATGGAAAACCTTATGGAAATCCCGTTTAAAAGTGGTCAAGCTCCTGCCAGTCAAATAACTGAACTTTTCCAGTGGCATGTTGAACATGAAATTCCGTTCCATAAAAGTGGCCAGGTCTATTTTGTGGGGTTCCTCAAAATTGGCCAAAACATCGTCGATGCCCATATCCAATGTTCTAAGGATGGAAATGGCCTCGGTAATCTTCAAGGAAGCGATGTTTTCTGGAAATGCTTCCTCTTGCATATCAAAATAGGGAATCAAGGAGGCTAGGCAACTTTTCAATAAGGGATGGTTCCCAAAACGGACGATTTTGGGTGTCGATACCACCTTCGGTTTCACATCCAGTTTGGCATAAAAGTCCCTCAACCTGTCCGTGGAAAGGTGCATCACCACCGATTTATGGGGAAGGCCGTCCTTGGGATAATTGATGATGGTGGCCAGTTGGTTTCTGGGAATCAGGAAGATGTCCCCTTGCCTGAACACATGGCTTTCATCTGCCTGTATGATCTTTGTTTCCCCCGAAATGAACCACACAAGCATATGGTGGTCAAACACCACTTCCGTTTTGAACAGCTTGTCCTCGTAGGAAGAAAGCTTGATATCGGGTGTTATGTATTTTAATTGATAGTCCATATGCCTGTGCAGTGTAAAGGTAGCAATATCAATGGATGGGAAATTGTATCCCGATGAGTTCTTCGCTCAAATCCCACAGTTGTTTGGCAAACGTTTGGTCCAAAGAATATGGGTTGACCCCATTGGATGTTGAGGATTCGGTTGTCAGGGTTGCTATTTCCACATCCTCGCAATACACCCCTCCCAAGTTGTGGAGCATGGGACTTGTGGCACACCATACCGTTGTGGCCGCTCCTTGGGGAATGGTTTTTAAGGATGCGGCCACTTCGGGCAGAATATTGCCTTCGGCATCACAAAAACCCATTTGTTGGAACAGTTCCAGCGATGCTTCCCTAGCCAATTCTGTTCCTCCAATAGATCCGGGATGTAACGAATAGGCCCGGACGTTGTGGGTCTTGGCCCTATTATCCAATTCAAGCGAAAATAGATTCACCGCGGTTTTTGACTGTCCGTACGCCTGCAAAGTCTCATAATCCCTGTTTAAAAAATTGGGGTCATCAAAGTTGAAGGGGGCAAATTGGTGGCCGTATGAAGAGACATTGACCACTCGTGCACCATTTGCTATTTTAAGAGAGGGCCATAGTCTGGCGGTGAGTTGAAACTGTGCCAAGTAGTTGGTTGCCAATTGGGATTCCATGCCGCGTTCGTCCCTTCGCAAAGGCACCCACATAATCCCCGCATTGTTGATGAGCAAATGTAACGGTCTGTCTGATGTCAGGAATTTTTCAGCAAAGGCATCGATGGATTCGGGATCCATCAAGTCCATGGCTTCTACTTCTACATTGGCCATTCCTTGTAGGTTGGTCTTAGCTTTTTTGATATCCCTTGCCGGAACGATTACGGTCGCCCCTGCATTTGCCAACGTTTTGGTGGTTTCCAGGCCGATACCCGTGTTGCCTCCGGTCACGATGGCAATTTTGTCGGAAAGGTCGATTCCCTGGATCACTTCGTTTGTTGTTGATGCCGCGTTGAATCCCGAACCAATGGGATTTTGCAAGGCGCCTTGATAATTGTTCTGTTCCATTTTGATTTGTTTTATGGAGCAAAACTAGAGGGGAAAACAGCTGACAGGTTTGTTCAAACGTCTGAATGTACTTTGTTCAAACGGTCATTTGTTGGAGTAGTGGGGATGTACGTCCTGTTGTTTTACCAAATACAGTTTGATTTTTCTATAGTTAAGCTGTTCTTATAACTTCCAACAAATCACTATCTTTGCGGCCCTGAAACGCAAAACGCATATGAACAAAAAGGTCGCTTTTTACACCCTCGGCTGTAAGCTCAACTTTTCCGAAACTTCCACGATTGCAAGGAGTTTTGAGAAGGAGGACTTTGAGCGTGTGGACTTTTCTGAAAAAGCGGATGTGTATGTGATCAATACCTGTTCGGTGACCGAGAATGCGGATAAACGTTTCAAGGCCATTGTAAAACAGGCCCAAAAAAGCAATCCTGAAGCCTTTGTGGCCGCGGTGGGGTGTTATGCCCAGCTGAAACCAGAGGAACTCGCCGCTGTGGACGGGGTGGATTTGGTTTTGGGTGCTACCGAAAAGTTCAAGATTACGGATTACCTGAACGATTTGACCAAGAATGACAAAGGTGAAGTACATTCCTGTGAGATCGAGGAAGCCGATTTTTATGTGGGCAGTTATGCCATTGGCGACCGTACCCGTGCTTTTTTGAAAGTTCAGGACGGATGCGATTACAAGTGCACCTATTGTACCATTCCTTTGGCCCGTGGTATTTCGCGTAGCGATACCTTGGAAAATGTGTTGCACAATGCCAAAGAAATTGCATCAAAGGATATCAAGGAAATTGTGTTGACAGGGGTCAATATTGGGGATTACGGCAAGGGTGAATTTGGCAACAAACGCCATGAGCATACCTTTTTGGATCTGGTAAAAGCGTTGGATACCGTGGAAGGCATTCACCGTTTGCGGATTTCGTCCATAGAGCCGAACCTGTTAAAAAACGAGACCATTGATTTTGTGTCGCAGAGCAATTCCTTTGTACCCCACTTCCACGTGCCGTTACAAAGTGGCAGCGACGAGATTTTAAAGAAAATGCGACGTAGGTACTTGACCAACCTGTACGTGGATCGGGTAAAGCGCATCAAAAAAGCGATGCCTCATGCCTGCATCGGGGTGGATGTGATCGTAGGGTTTCCTGGGGAGACCGATGAGCATTTTCTCGAAACCTATCATTTCCTCAACGAATTGGACATTTCCTATCTGCATGTGTTCACCTATTCGGAACGGGACAATACGGTAGCGGCTGAAATGGGTGACGTGGTTCCCAAGAACGTACGCAACAAGCGCAGCAAGATGCTTCGTGGGCTATCCGCCAAAAAAAGGAGGGCTTTTTATGAGAGCCAGTTGGGCAGTTTAAGGACTGTTCTTTTCGAAGGGGAGAACAAATTGGGCTACATTCATGGATTTACCGAAAACTATGTAAAGGTAAAGGCTCCTTGGAACCCCGAGTTGGTGAATACGTTGCACCAAGTGGAATTGATTTCCATTGACGAGGATGGTTTGGTACGTTTCGAATTTGTTCCTGAAAACGTTATGGCATAAAAAAACCTCCCGGTTGTGAGAGGTTTTGATTTTTAGGGTGTTGTGTTGGTGTCAGATACGGATGCCAACAGGCAACATTTCCTTATACTGTCTGTTCTTTCTCAAGAAACCTGCTATTTGAGGGCTGGTTGGTACCACTCTTAGGTTTTTCTCTTGGATTTCGTGAAGCACGGCTTTGATGAATTCTTCCCTAAAGCCTTCTTGCTCAATTTCTTCTGGAATAACCAGCTTGGTCAGGAATACTTTGCGCTCTTGTGAAGAGTACTCGATTTTGGCTAAATGCCCATTGACCCTAGTTTCAAACTGGCGCAGGAAACTATTGTCATTGATTTCCATTTGTGTCATATAGTACTGTTTTGTTAATGACTCTGTAAAACCATCAAAGCGATGATTTTGGTGATCCCCATTAAATAAAATAATCCGTTAGGTGGGGTTAACTGCAAAAGGGGTACAAATTTAGTCAAAATATTGCTAATTTCCTAGGGCTTATCGATATTTGGTGTGATATGCCCGATAACAAAATCCATGTGTACCTGATGCCAGGAATGGCGGCCAACCCTTCCATATTCGATGGCATCCATCTTCCTACCGATACCTTTGAGACACATACCCTGGAATGGTTTGTTCCCGAAAAAGGGATGAGTCTTCACGATTATGCCCAAAAGATGTGCGATAAGATTGCACACCCCAATCCGGTTTTGTTGGGGGTTTCCTTCGGAGGGATGCTGGTACAGGAAATGGCCAAATGTATGCCCGTACAAAAGGTCATTGTGGTGTCCGCCGTAACAAACAAGCACGAACTACCTAAAAAAATGCTCTTTGCCAAGTACACCAAGGTGCACAAACTACTGCCCACGGGTTTGGTGAACAATGTGGAACTGTTGGCCAAGTATGCCTTTGGGGAAACTGTGACCAAGCGGTTGCATTTATACGAACAATATCTATCCGTTCGGGACAAACATTATATTGATTGGTCCATAGATCAGATCGTCAATTGGAATCAGGAGGAAACACCTACCAATGTAGTACACATTCATGGGGAGAAGGACTCGGTTTTTCCGATAAACAACATGAAGGACTGTATTCCGGTAAAGAACGGAACGCACACGATGATCATTCATCGGGCAAAATGGTTCAATGAACACCTGCCTACAATTATTTTGCAATAATTTCGTCTATATAATAGTATCTTTAGGGTACTTTTTAAAAAATCGGCTATGAAACACATCAAGAACATATTGGCATTTATAGGACTAATTGCGGTGGTAAGCACCTTGATTTTTGCGGTTCAGTCAGAACCTACGGAAGAGAAAGCCCAAGATCAGCAGGTGCAGAAAGATGATGAAACCGATAAAAGTGTGGCGGATGGTTACCAGATCAGCGCCATTGAAATTCCAGAAGACCTCAATTTTGCAGGGGAGGCAGTTCCATTGGATGATCCCGAGATCATGGAGCGAGTGGATCGTGAGTTTTTGGTGAACACCTATTGGCAGTCCAATGCCCTTTTGTTGATGAAGCGTGCTAATAAATATTTCCCGATCATAGAGCCCATTTTGAAAAAGAACGGCATCCCGGATGACTTTAAGTACTTGGCCGTTGCCGAAAGTGGCCTTGAAAATGTGGTTTCACCAGCAGGGGCGACCGGTTTTTGGCAGATTATGAAAGGTACAGGCAGGGAATATGGACTTGAGGTGAACGACAATGTGGATGAACGCTTCCATATTGAAAAAGCCACTCAAGTGGCCTGTGATTATATCAAAAAGTGGAAGGAACGTTTCGGTAGTTGGACCTTGACCGCTGCGGCCTATAACGCAGGACCGGCAGGAATCCAAAAATACATGGGCATCCAACAAGTGGATGACTACTACGATCTGTTATTGGGGCAAGAAACTGGACGTTACGTGTTCCGGATCATGGCCATCAAGGAAATTATTTCCCATCCGGAGAAATATGGTTTTGAGCTCGAACAAAAGGATATGTACGAGAAGGTGCCCACCTTTACCGTAGAAGTGGACACGGCAGTGACCAGCTGGGCCGATTTTGCCGAGCTTTATGAGATCAATTATAAAGTGTTGAAACGCCACAACCCTTGGTTGCGTGAGCCCCATTTAAACAATGCTTCCCATAAAAAATATGTGATAGAGATTCCGAACAAGGGGTATTACCGTGTTGGGAATGTGGGGAAATAGGGTTTTAATATTTGAACAGAAAATAAGGCGAAGGGAAATACAGTTCTACCTTTGGTAGAAGTTCTGGTGAGATATAGCCCCAATCCGTATATCCGGCATCGATAGCTTCTTGGGTTAAAATTTGCAAATGTACGTGGCAAAACCAACCACCACTATCACTTTCTTGCCCTATGTGCGCAAACGCTTGTCCAGCTTTGATCTTGTCACCTAAATTGAACAAATGCGGTGTTTTCAAGTGACCGTAGAACGAATAAAACACCACATCATTGATGTCATGTTTTAGAATGATGTAGCCCCCATAATTACCAACGGTAGTTTCTTTCCCCGTTTTATAGACCTCGGCATCCAAAGGTGAAAACATCGGAGTGTTGTATGGCACAACAATGTCCAAACCGAGATGATAATACCGTTTTTCTTCAATAATATTGGTGCAGTTTCTCAGAAAGGTTTTGCGTTCTTCCATGTATTTACCGATGCCCCATTGGTGGGAAGAGGCATCCAGTTCCTCAAAAATCATGTCATTGAACTCCTTAAAATCAAAAAGGTTGTATTCTAAAACTTTTGGATTGTTTGAGGAAAAATCAAAGATGTGCGGTTTTCCTTTTAGGAAATCACCAAATAAGGGATGGATAGGAACTCCGTTAAGGTTGAGGGGGTAGTACATATTAAGTTAAGGAGAAAAATATAAAGTAATACGGGTACTTGTTGAATTGTATAAATTGTAAAATTATTTAATTGATGTTTTTGTTTCCTTTTTCAAGGGATTATAAAATCTCTCGTGGACATGTTCTCTTAATTCATTGGTGTTTTCAATTAAATCAGTAAGTTCCCACACCATCATTGATGTCATAAAAATAAACTTCCCCCTAATTCCCTCCAATAAATCATCATTTCTTTCAATGCCTTCCATGGCCTCTAGTATGGTATTGTGAAACGAGTTTTCTAATTCCCTTATACGGGAAATCACCGATCCATTTTCAAAATTGCATCCATAGATATCATGCGCAAAGGAATTTCTGATTTTCCTTACAATATGTAAATCACGAGCAAATTTACCTGATATTAATCCTATTCTGAAGGCCATATCAATTTTTGAACTAAAATTTGACAATGGGCTTGTTGCACTGTCAAATAAAGAATCACTAGATGAGGGTGTTGGGACTAAATAAGTTTTCAATAAAGTTTGTAAATTCTCATCTATTATTGAAACTACTAAGATTACAGCTGCTCTATCGCTTTCTTTTTGGAATTGCTCTAAAAGGAAATCCCATTGATTATCTGAAGTTTTTGCTTTTTCCTTTGTTACTTTTTTATTCTCACCCATATCAATTTTAATTGTATCTAGCTTCTAAGGTATGATTTGTTTTAATAAGCTTTATGTGCAATCAAAAACAATTAATGCCTTATATGTAGATAGGAAATTAGCATTCCTAACTACAACTGAAATACCAACTAAATTACAATATCCAATTGGGAAAGACCCCTAAATCTTCTTCATCTGCTGCTGCATCATCTTGATCTGCTCGGTCAGCATGTTGTTCTTGTCCAACTTTTTGGCTTCTTGCAACAACTGGGTGGCTTCGCGCTTTCTGCGCTTTTGCATGGCAATACCCGCCAAGCTCAATTTGGCCATAGCCACATCGTAATCCATGGTCAATCCAAACTGCAATGCCTTTTTAAAGTATTTTTCCGCCTGGGTCAAGTTTTTCTGGGAGTAGATGATCCCGTGTAGGTAGTTAAAGTACCCCTGTTGTTTCTTGATCAGGGCAGCTCCGGGGTTCTTGATCTTATCAAGCCATTTTTGGGTGCCTTCCAAGTCTTGTTTCCTCATTCTTAAGAATGCCAATAGAATGAACTCGTTCCTAAAATAAAGAAAGATAAAGACAAGGGACAGCAAGATCAGGGCAATGCCATTGCCAATGTTGCCTTCCACAAATTGGTAAACGGCATAGGCAATGATAAGACCTGCGATAACGAGCTTGATATTTTTATTGAACATATCTCCGGAGATTTTTCCTTGGGTTAAGAGGTGGCAAAAGTACTAAAAACTAATTTAAATATTTTCCTTTTGGGCTTGCCAAAGTAAAAAGTCTTTGTATATTTGCGCCCAGAATTTTTCGGGAAGGACAATTTTCCCAATCAACAAAATCCATAAAAGAGTTCCGTAATGAAAAGAACGTATCAGCCGTCAAAAAGGAAGAGAAGAAACAAGCATGGTTTTAGGGAGCGCATGGCGACTGCCAATGGTAGAAAAGTTCTTGCGAGAAGAAGAGCCAAAGGAAGAAAGAGATTAACTGTTTCCTCTGAGCCAAGACATAAAAAATAATGATAGTTTTCAAAATTTAAATTAAAGGTGTTACTTTTCTAGGTAACACCTTTTTTTTGACGTAAAAGCAAATAACGAGAAACACCAACTAGAATGCCCAAAAGAAAAGATTTAAATTCCATTTTGATTATTGGTTCTGGCCCTATCATCATTGGTCAGGCATGTGAGTTCGATTATTCTGGTTCCCAAGCGCTTAGGTCGCTTCGAGAAGATGGTATTGAGACCATCTTGATCAATAGCAACCCCGCTACGATCATGACCGACCCCTCCATGGCGGACCACGTGTACCTGAAACCGCTGACCACTAAATCCATCGTGGAAATTTTAAAGAAACACCCGAATATCGATGCCGTTTTACCGACCATGGGAGGACAAACGGCCTTGAACCTTTGCATCGAAGCCGATGAAAAAGGCATTTGGGCAGATTTTGGGGTAGAGATCATAGGTGTGGACATTGATGCCATCAACATTACCGAGGACCGTGAGAAATTCAGGGAACTCATGTTGAAAATCGGGATAGGTATGCCCCCTCAGGCTTCGGCCACTTCTTTCCTAAAAGGAAAAGAAATTGCCCAGGAGTTTGGATTCCCCTTGGTCATCCGTGCTTCCTTTACTTTGGGAGGCGCTGGGGCAGGTATTGTTTATGATCCAGAGGATTTTGATGATATGCTAAGTCACGGCCTGGAAGTATCGCCCATTCACGAGGTCATGATCGACAAGGCCCTGATGGGCTGGAAAGAGTATGAGTTGGAGCTATTGCGCGACAAGAACGACAACGTGGTGATCATCTGTACCATTGAGAATATGGACCCGATGGGTATCCACACCGGAGATTCCATTACTGTGGCCCCTGCCATGACCCTTTCAGATAGGACTTTCCAAAGAATGAGGGACATGGCCATCCATATGATGCGCAGTATTGGGGATTTTGCCGGGGGGTGTAACGTGCAGTTCGCCGTGAGTCCGGATGAAAAAGAGGATATCATCGCCATCGAGATCAACCCAAGGGTTTCCCGTTCGTCTGCCTTGGCCTCCAAAGCAACCGGTTACCCTATTGCAAAGATTGCCGCCAAGTTGGCCATCGGCTATACGTTGGATGAATTGGACAACCAGATTACCAAGTCCACTTCTGCTTTGTTCGAGCCTACGTTGGACTATGTGATCGTAAAAATACCCCGTTGGAATTTTGATAAGTTCGAAGGATCTGACAGGACGTTGGGACTACAAATGAAATCCGTAGGGGAGGTGATGGGTATAGGTCGATCGTTTCAGGAAGCCCTGCACAAAGCCACGCAATCCTTAGAGATCAAGCGAAATGGATTGGGCGCCGATGGAAAAGGTTATAAAGATTACGACACCATCATTGAAAAACTTCGTGTACCCAGCTGGGACAGGGTTTTCGTAATCTATGACGCCATTCAATTGGGTATACCATTGAAGAGAATCCATGACATCACCAAAATTGATATGTGGTTCTTGAAGCAATATGAAGAACTGCATTATCTGGAATTGGAAGTTTCAAAATATACTATTGAGAGCCTTCCCAAAGATTTGCTGCTAGAGGCCAAACAAAAAGGGTTTGCTGACCGTCAGATTGCCCACATGTTGGATTGTTACGAAAGCGAAGTACACTCCAAACGTATGGATTTGGGAATCAACAGAGTATATAAACTGGTAGATACCTGTGCGGCAGAGTTTAAGGCCGTTACGCCGTATTACTATTCCACCTTTGAAGAAGAGATTGAAACTCCGGATGGCAAACGTTATGTGGCCAACGACAGTGAGGTGACCGATAAGAAAAAAGTGGTGGTACTGGGCTCTGGACCCAATCGAATCGGGCAGGGAATCGAGTTTGATTACTGTTGCGTGCACGGGGTTTTGGCCGCTGCCGAATGTGGTTATGAGACCATTATGATCAACTGCAACCCCGAAACCGTTTCCACGGATTTCGACACTGCTGACAAGTTGTATTTTGAACCTGTATTCTGGGAACACATCTACGATATCATCCTTCATGAAAAGCCTGAAGGGGTCATTGTACAGTTGGGAGGACAAACAGCGCTGAAATTGGCCGAGAAACTGGATAAATATGGAATCAATATTATCGGAACCAGTTTCCATTCCTTGGATTTGGCCGAGGATAGGGGAAGTTTCTCCACACTTTTGAAGGACAACAACATTCCATACCCAAGATTTGGTGTAGCGGAAACCGCAGATGAGGCCATGGATTTGGCGGATCAATTGAATTTTCCTCTTTTGGTAAGACCGTCATATGTATTGGGTGGACAGGGTATGAAGATCGTGATCAACAAAGAAGAACTGGAATCCCATGTGGTGTCTTTGTTGAAGAGTATCCCCAACAATAAACTGCTTCTAGACCATTATCTGGATGGCGCCATTGAGGCGGAAGCCGATGCCATTTGCGATGGTGAGGATGTGTACATCATCGGTATCATGGAGCATATAGAGCCTTGTGGGATCCACTCAGGGGATTCCAATGCCACATTGCCACCTTTCAACTTGGGAGAATTTGTGTTGCAACAGATCAAGGATCACACCAAGAAGATTGCCTTGGCCTTGAATACGGTTGGACTAATCAATATCCAGTTCGCCATCAAGGATGATATTGTGTATATCATCGAAGCAAATCCAAGGGCCTCACGTACCGTTCCCTTTATTGCCAAAGCTTATGGCGAACCGTATGTAAACTACGCCACCAAAGTAATGTTGGGAGAGAAAAAGGTGAAGGACTTTGTGTTCAATCCAAAATTGGAGGGTTATGCCATCAAGCAGCCTGTGTTCTCCTTTAACAAGTTCCCCAATGTAAACAAAAACTTGGGCCCCGAGATGAAGAGCACCGGCGAGAGCATTCTGTTCATTGAGAGTTTGAAGGACGACGAGTTCTACAACCTGTACTCAAGAAGAAAGATGTACTTGAGCAAATAGATTAAACTTGAATTAAACCTTTGCAGCGGCTGCCTGATCCAGCAATTCAAAAGATTGGGCAATCGTTTCAAAGGTTTTTTGATGCTCTTCTTTTTTACTTTTTAAGGTCCAAGCCATAATCATGTAGATATTTTCCGTGCCTTCAACAAAGGTTAGAAAATAGGATATTTCCTCATCGATGCCTTCCACATGGCCATCGATTTCTACCGATTCGGCATCCAATCCATGTATGGTCATGGGCTTTACCTCGGATTGATGGCTCACCTGAATGGTGCTGGTAAAGGCTTGAAGCTGGATTTTCCTATAATTCTGCAACAGTGTAATGCCCTCGTTGTATTGATCCAATTCCTTATAAACATCCACAAAATCTTGCTTGGGCTCATCAATAATGATGGTATAGGCTTCCTTAAAAAGGTTTTGGTATTGAAGTGATGCTTCTTCGTTGAGCCCTGTGGTGCCTTTCATGAATTTTGGAAGGCTTATTTGGTATTCTTCGTTGACCGTTACCGTATGGAAATCCTCCATTTTGGGTTCCTTATTACCATTTTTGCCTTTGGACTTGATGCAGGAAGAAAAGGAAAAAACAGCTAAGAAAAGCAATAGGGTTACCGGATTTTTCATGGTTTGATAGGGCTACGTGGTTTGTGCACCGACGAAGATACATTTTTAATATCATCGTTTAAAGTCTCATTATCCCTAAAACAAAAGGGCCCATAAAGGCCCTTGTTGCATACTGATTTTAATTTTCCTAGTCCTCAACTGGTTTTAGGGTACTTATGGCAATCCGGTTCCATGCATTGATGGTAATTACCGCCATAATGATTTGGGCCAAGTAATGTTCACCAAATATTCTCAACCCTTTTTCGTACGTTTCCTTTGTCAATCCATCTTTATGGATCAAAGTGACCTCCTCGGTAATTTTGAGTATGATCTGTTCCTCTTCGGAATAAAGTTCAGTGTCCGACCAAGCATCCAACAAGAAAATTCGTTTGGCCTCTTCACCCAAGGCAAGGGCATCCTTGGTGTGCATATTCAAACAGAATGCACAGCCATTGATTTGGGAGGCCCGTATTTTGATCAGTTCATAATGCAATTTGTTCAGATCACTTTTTTGCATGTAGCCCTCAAGTCCGAGCATAGCCCTCAAGGCTTTTGGTTCCGTTGCATCAATTTGGATTCGTTGTTCCATCGTTTTGTTTTTAAATTTTGATGCTAAGGTAGATGGGTGGGGTTCCCAAATACTTAAACTGGTTTAAGAACGCTTTTTGGCGCGGATTTCACTCACATATTCTGGGGTCAGGCCCAGAAAGGAGGCAATCAGATATTGGGGTACACGTTGGGCGAACTCTGGAAAATGCTCGGTAAAGTGAAAATAGATCTCCTCTTTGGAAAAGTCGAACAGGTATTTCATTTTCATGATGGAAGAACCATAGGCAATTTGGAATATGATCCTGAAATACCGTTCCAATTGTGGGAAATCATGGAGCAATCTTTCATATTCCCCATACCGAACGGAAAGAACAACGGTGTTCTCTATCGCTTGGATGAAAAAATGGGTGTTGGTTTGCTTCTGAAAAGCCAAAAAGTCTGTGATCCACCAATTTTCCAGAGCAAATTGAACCGTACGTTCCGTGCCTTTTTCGGTAAGAAAATACATGTGTACGCAGCCTTTCAACACAAAATAGATCTGGTCACAAGGACTATTGGCTTTCATCAATAGCTGTTTTTTCTTCTGATTTTGTGTTTCAAAATAGGAGCGGATGATTTCGAATTCTTTTTCCGAAATCGTTACAAATTGATTCAGATGGTCAAAAAAAGGATGTGCACTGGATTTTTTCATGGACTCGTAAAACCTGATAGGGTGTTGGGTTATCTTACAAAATACATCAAATCCTATTGAATGAGCTGGAAAATTGCCAATAGCCATTCATAAAAGCTACTAAAATTCAGAGGATTCTTCGGGATAGGAGGAAATTGGATAAATTTTTGTTAAAACCTATGATGTAATTTTGCACTTAATGAATTTTTAGGGGTTAACTTCAACCGTATCAATAAAAATATAAATACACTTGCCAATTTTAACCTTTATTAACAACCAGTATTTGTTGGAATTGTCTGCGTGAGCTAGTTTTGTTGCCCAAATGAAAAAGGCATTCAGGCGCTATTTATTTCCCCTTTGCATCCTTTTATTGGGAGGGTTCATCAATTTGTATGCGGATTCGCAGAACAGTATTGATGAAGAAAACGCCTGTTACCTAGAAGCCGGTCAAAATCTTGAGAATATTGACTCGGTTGGATTGCTTCAATATGGCCCTGAAAAAAAGCATTGCACCGAAACAGAAGTTGAAGAGCAAGAAGAAAGGGAAGAGGAAGCAGCCTCACATGATTTGGATTTAGAGTATGGCAGTTATTTGACTGCCTTTTTTTATGCCTCACAATCGGGGCAATTTATCCGTAAACCTGATACAGACCTTGGTGATCTATCACCTAGTCCGATTTCCACACCGCTTAAGCGATACATTAGGTTCCAGGTATTCCGGATTTAGAATTTTCTTTCCAGAATGGCTCATTATTATGATGTTGCCATTCTCTCACATCACTTTGAGTAAATATCAATAACCAGGGGCAGGTCCATGTTAACGGATTAGGACTTCCCTTAATCATTTTCAAAAACCATTTTAAACCATTTAAAACTATGAGGAGAATTCCCATCTTCATTGGCTTGTTCGCATTGCTTTGCTACAGTACAAGTTGCGAATCCAAAAAACATGAAAACAAGGACGAAACCAAATACCTCGTTTCCAGTCCCATTCGAAAGGATACGTCGATCACCAAGGATTATGTATGTCTGATCCATTCCATAAGGCATATTGAGCTAAGAGCCTTGGAAAAAGGATACCTGCAACACATTTATGTGGATGAGGGACAATCGGTGACCAAGGGACAGAAAATGTTCTACATTATGCCCAACGTGTACCAAGCCGATCTTCAAAAGGCCAAAGCTGAGGCAGAGGTTGCGGAAATCCAATATAAAAACACCCAGTTGTTGGCCGATGGCAATGTAGTGTCTGCCAACGAACTTGCCATGGCCAAAGCAGAATTTGACCGGGCCAAGGCAGAGGTCTCCTTAGCGGAGACCCACTTGGGCTTTACCGATATCCGTGCCCCATTTGATGGCATTATGGACCATTTGGAAGCAAGGGAAGGTAGCCTTTTGGATGAAGGCGAATTGTTGACCACCCTGTCCGACAACAGCAAAATGTGGGTCTACTTCAATGTTCCCGAGTCAGAGTACTTGGATTACATTACCAGTGCCAACAAGGGCAGTAAACAAAAAGTGGAGCTTTTGATGGCCAACAACAAAAAGTTCAATCAACCCGGGATAGTGGAGACCATCGAGGGAGAGTTCAACAACCAAACAGGGAACATCGCCTTCCGTGCCACGTTCCCTAATCCAGATGGTATTTTGCGCCACGGGGAAACCGGAAGCGTTTTGATGACGGTTCCTTTGAAAAATGCCATGTTGATCCCACAGAAAGCCACTTTTGAGGTTTTGGACAAAAAATATGTCTTTGTACTTGATAAGGATGATAAGGTGCAACAGCGAGAAATTGTTGTTGGGGCCGAACTTCCCCATCTTTTTGTAGTGGAAAAGGGATTGTCCGAAGATGACAAAGTATTGTTGGAAGGCATTCGTATGGTAAGAAACGGCGAAAAAATTCATTACGAATTCGAAAAGCCTGAAGCCATACTGGCCAATCTAGAATTGTACACTGAGTAACAATCCCAAAATCTCCAGACAATATGTTTAAAAAGTTTATACACAGGCCCGTATTGGCAATCGTGATCTCGGTCATCATTGTCTTTGTAGGGATGCTGGCCATAAAACAGCTGCCCATATCGCAGTTCCCGCAAATTGCCCCTACAACAGTGAACATTTTCATTGCCTATCCTGGTGCAAGTGCCGATGTATTGGTAAAATCGACCCTGATTCCTTTGGAAACCTCCATCAACGGGGTACAGGGCATGCGTTATATCGCTTCCGATGCCACCAGTGCGGGTGAGGGAACCCTTCGCGTAATCTTTGAACCGGGGACCGACCCCAACCAGGCCGTGGTACGGGTAAAGACCCGGGTAGACCAGGTAATGCCCCTTTTACCGGATTTGGTGCAAAGGGAAGGGGTGATCATCACCCCCGTACAGCCCAGTATGTTGATGTACGTGAACTTGTACAGTGATTCCAAGAACAATGATGAAAAGTTCCTGTACAACTATGCGTACACCAAAATGATACCTGAAATCCAAAGGATCAACGGTATCGCCAGTGCCAAGATTTTGGGTAGCCGTAAGTTCGCCATGCGGGTTTGGTTGAAACCGGACCGTATGCGGGCCTATAACGTTTCGGCGGAAGAGGTCCTAGAGGCCATGGAAGACCAAAGTATTTTGGCAAGACCAGGCCGTTTGGGGAGAAGTTCGGGTAAAAAGGCCCAATCCCTGGAATATGTGTTGGTTTATCAAGATCGATATAGTGAGCCTGAACAATACAAGGACATTATCATCAAGGCCAATGAGGAAGGAGAAATCTTGAAGTTGGGCGATTTGGCCGATGTGGAACTCGGTAGTGAGTTCTTCGATATTTATTCCAACCTCGACGGTAAACCGTCCGCTTCCATTGTATTGAAACAGACCTTTGGAAGTAACGGTAGTGATGTGATCAAGGCCGTTAAGGAGAAATTGAACGAACTAGAGGCCGAAATGCCCCCGGGAATCGACTACAAGATCAGTTATGACGTTTCCAACTTCTTGGATGCCTCCATTGAGCAAGTGTTACATACCCTACGGGATGCCTTTATCTTGGTGGCCATTGTGGTGTTCCTGTTCTTGGGGGATTGGCGATCCACATTGATTCCGATCATCGCGGTACCCGTTTCCTTGATCGGAGCCTTCTTTGTGATGCAGATGTTCGGTCTGTCCATCAACCTGATTACCCTCTTCGCTTTGGTATTGGCCATAGGTATTGTGGTGGATAACGCCATTGTGGTGGTGGAGGCGGTCCACGTGAAGATGCACGAGGAAAACCTAACACCGTACAAGGCATCCTATGAAGTATTGGGAGAGATTGGTGGTGCGATCATTGCGATTACCTTGGTAATGACCTCGGTGTTTATCCCCATTTCGTTCATGACAGGACCGGTTGGGGTATTCTACCGACAGTTCTCCATCACCATGGCGGGATCTATTGTGATTTCGGCCATTGTGGCCCTTACATTGACTCCGGTACTCTGCGCCATGATGTTAAAGAATACCCATGGTCAAGCCAGAAGAAAATCACCTGTCAACCGCTTTATTGATTGGTTTAATGGGAAGTTTGAAAAACTTACGGGAAGGTATGTCGGTGTCTTGAACAAGATCGTAAACCGAAGAGTGGTGACATTTGGCCTTTTGTTGGCTTTCTGTGCCGGTATCTTTTTTACCAATCAGGTATTGCCGGCCGGATTTATCCCGAACGAGGACCAAGGGATGATCTACGCGATCATCCAGACACCTCCTGGTGCTACTTTGGAGCGTACCAATGAGGTGGCCAGAAAACTTCAGAAAATTTGTGAAGAGACCGAAGGTGTGGAATCCGTTTCATCCTTGGCCGGTTATGAGATCATGACCGAAGGTAGGGGTTCCAACGCAGGTACCTGTTTGATCAACTTAAAACCATGGTCGCAAAGGGAACATTCCGTTCACGAGATCATGGAAGAACTGGAAGAAGAAACCAAAGACCTAGGGGCGGTCATAGAATACTTCGAGCCCCCGGCCGTTCCTGGCTTTGGTTCATCCGGTGGTTTCTCCATGCGTTTGCTGGATAAGACCAACGGTACCGACTACCACGAATTCGAGCGTGTCAACAACAATTTTATGGATGCATTGCGCGAGCGTAAGGAGTTGACAGGTTTGTTTACCTTCTTTGCTGCCAATTATCCTCAATATGAATTGAAGATCAACAATAAAGTGGCTATGCAAAAAGGCGTTTCCATAGGAAAAGCCATGGAAAATTTGAACATCCTTATCGGTAGTACCTATGAGCAAGGTTTTATCCGCTTTGGTCGATTCTTCAAGGTGTACACCCAAGCAGCCCCAGAATATCGTGGGTTGCCATCAGACCTTGAAAAACTGTTTGTTAAGAACGAAGAAGGGGAAATGGTTCCTTATTCCGCCTTTATGACCATGGAGAAAAAACTGGGACCTAACGAGATTACCCGTTACAACCTGTACAACTCTGCGGCCATTAGAGGGCTTCCTGCAGCTGGGTTTACCAGTGGTGATGCCATTAAGGCGATTAAGGATGTGGCTGAGAAGACATTGCCTAGGGGTTATGACATTGCTTGGGAAGGATTATCCTATGATGAGGCCCAACGCGGTAACGAATCCATCTACATTTTCATGGTGGTATTGATTTTCGTGTACTTGGTATTGGCTGCACAGTATGAAAGTTTCCTTTTGCCATTGGCCGTAATCCTTTCATTGCCTGTTGGGGTTTTTGGATCTTTCTTCCTGTTGAAGGTCATGGGATTGTCCAATGACGTGTATGCACAAATCGGGATGATCATGCTGGTGGGACTCCTGGGTAAAAACGCGGTATTGATCGTGGAATTTGCCGTGCAGAAGCACCGTGAAGGTGCCACGATCCTAGAGGCGGCCATCGAAGGTTCCAAACAGCGGTTCCGTCCGATTTTGATGACCTCTTTTGCCTTTATTGCCGGTTTGATACCATTGGTGGTAGCCACAGGTGCAGGGGCCATCGGTAACCGTACTATTGGAGGTTCTGCCCTTGGGGGGATGCTTATCGGTACCATCTTTGGAGTATTGTTGATTCCTGGACTGTATTTCATCTTTGCCAAAATGGCTGAAGGGAAAAGCCTTATCAGGGATGAACATGACGAACCTATTTCCGAGGAATTGTTCAAGGATAATGATACCGAAAGTAGGCTGCGTGCCCGTTTACGCGAGGTAAACAAACTGTTGAAAAAAATGACCACAAGAAATGGAAACAAAAAGAAAAAAGGGAGCAATGAAGAAGAATAGAAAATCAATTTTGATCGGCATTCTCGCAACAATGGCCCTATATTCTTGTGTGCCTACCCGCGAGATACGGGACGAGAACACATCGGTTCCCGAACAGTACCAAAACCAGCCCACTGATACCGTAAACACGGGGTTGGTGCAGTGGAAGGAGTTTTTCAAAGACCCCAACCTAATTGCGCTGATCGATACTGCCTTGGTCAAGAACCAGGAGTTGAACATTATGTTGCAACGGGTGGATATGTCCAAGAACATGATCAGGGCCAAGACTGGGGAGTATTTGCCTTTTGTAAACTTTCAGGCTGGTGCCGAAGTGGAAAAAGTAGGCGAGTATACCCGTAATGGAGCCGTAGAAAAGAACCTTGAGATCAAGGAAGGGGAGGAGTTTCCTGAACCCTTGACCAATTACGGCCTAGGGGCATTCGCTACTTGGGAGTTGGATGTATGGAAGAAACTTCGCAATGAGAAAAAGGCGGCCGTGTTCGAATACCTTTCCAGTGTGGAAGGGAAGAACTTCATGGTTACCAGCTTGGTTGCGGAGATTGCGGATTCCTACTATGAGTTGATGGCTTTGGACAACCAATTGGCCATCATCGACCAAAACTTGGAAATCCAGCAGAACGCCCTCAAAATGGTGAAACTGCAGAAGCAAGCGGCTCGCGCCACAGAGTTGGCCGTGCAGCGTTTCCAAGCTGAGGTATTGAAGAACCAAAGCCATAAGTACGATATCCAACAGGAGATTGTGGAGGTTGAAAACCGACTTAATTTCTTGATCGGTAGGTCGCCACAGCATATCAATCGGACTTCGGACGACTTTATTGATACTCCTATTGATCATCTGTATGTGGGAATTCCTTCCCAATTGCTTCAAAACCGTCCTGATGTACGTCAGGCGGAGTTGGAATTGGCAGCCGCCAAATTGGATACCAAAGCGGCCAAGGCCAGTTTTTATCCCCAGTTTACCATTAAGGCAGGCTTGGGTCTAGAGGCATTCGATACCAAATACCTGACCACCACACCAGAATCCGTTCTGTATTCGGTGATGGGGGATATGGTGGCACCTTTGATCAACAGAAATGCGATCAAGGCGCAGTATTTGAATGCTACGGATAGACAGTTGCAAGCGGTTTATGAATACGAAAAGGCCATTTTGAATGCCTATATCGAGGTGGCCAATCAGTTGTCCAACATCGACAATCTGAAAAAGAGCTATGAATTGAAAGACGGTCAAGTTCAGGCCCTGACGGAATCCATTGACCTTTCCACTCGTTTGTTCCAATCCGCAAGGGTGGAATATATCGAGGTGCTTTTGGCACAACGGGAGGCGTTGGAATCCAAAATGGAGCTTGTGGAGACCAAAAAAGACCAGATGCTTGCCCAGGTAAACATGTACCGGGCCTTGGGCGGCGGCTGGAATTAAGGACCCCAAATCAATGGTTTGGCCTACTACCTTGGCTATTGATTTACCCAAAGCGAAAACCCGATTTACATTTGTAAATCGGGTTTTTAATTTTAGACTTTTACGAGTGGTTTCCCAACAAGTTTATTTCGTCCAATAATCCACGACCACCACATCTTGGATATGGGGTCCTGCCACGTCTCCGAACGCCACATGGGCAGGATGGGTGAGGTAGGTGTCCCGGTCCTTTTCACTATCAAAAGTCAGAAAAAAACAATGGGTCAACCCCTTGTTCAGATTTTCGGGACTATTGTTCAGGCCCCATTCAAACCCCTTGATTTCTGAAATTTTGGAAGGCAATTCGCCAAAGGCGGCTTCCACGGCAGCAACATCTTTGGGTGTTGAGGTATCCTTAAACTGGAACAGGACCACATGGCGTAAATGGGAGGTTGGTTTTTCCATTTCGGTTTCATTTTTGGGTGCTTCCTTGGTCGAAGTATTACATCCGGCCAAAATCAACATAAAAAGGGTTAAGAATTTGATTTTCATATTGTGTAGTTTGATTTATGTGTTATTGTTTTCCGCACTTCAAAGTTTTTAAGGTTTACCATTCTTGGAAAATAATCCCCAATTGATTGTCCATAATAGCAAACTCCTTGGCACCCCATGGGCGCTTGGTTACCGTTTTCAAGTTAGGGTGCAGATATTCGGGAAACAAATTGGATATTTCTTCAAAAACGTTTTCTATGTCGTTGGTGACCAATCTAAATTCAGGATGATGTTCCTTGGCTAACTTTTCGTCTTCAAATAGATTGACACGTAGACCATCCTTTGCCACCACACAAAAAGGGTTCTTTGCAGAAAGGTCATTATGTTCAATTTGAAACTGTAAAACCTCTACGAATAATTTTAAACCATCCTTTATATCAACATAAAAGATATTCGGAACAAGTTTTGAAAAGTTCATAACCACTGATTTTGAATTGGTTTCAATCTGTAGTCTGGGTTATTTTTTATACTTCTCAAACCAAGCCAACACGCTGGCAATCTTGGCAATCAAGTTGCTAGGTTTGTTGGCAATACCATGCCCGGAATTGGGAATACGTACCATGGCGGTCTCCACATTCTGGAGTTTTAACGCGGCATAGAACTGCTCCGATTCTGCAATGGGGGTACGGTAATCATCCTCACCGGTCATCAACATGGTAGGAGTGGTCACATTGCCCGCGTAGGTCAACGGAGAACGACGCATATAGTTTTCGGGGTCTTCCCAAGGTTTTTTGCCAAACCAGTATTTGGAGAAAAATTGGATGCCGTCCGCATAGAGTACAAAGCTGTACCAGTTGATCACGGGCTTGGCCACCACTGCAGCCCTAAAACGGTCCGTTTTACCCACGATCCAAGCCGTAAGCACACCGCCGCCGCTACCACCGGTCACAAATAGATTGTCCTTGTCCACAAAACCTTTGGCGAGTACGGCATCCACACCGGACATAAGGTCGTCATAATCATGGTTCGGGTAATCGTGGTGGATCAGGTTGCCGAACTCCTCGCCATAACTGGTGCTTCCGCGCGGATTGGAGTAGAGTACCACATAACCGGCCGCGGCATAGGCCTGTATCTCTGCCGAATAGACCGAACCATAGCTGGTGAACGGTCCTCCGTGGATTTCCAAGATCATTGGGTATTTTTTGGAAGGGTCAAAATCGGGAGGCGTAACCACCCAACCTTGGATTTTGCGTTGGTCATAGGAGGACTCCCACCAAATTTCTTCCACTTTGCCCAATTTCCTAAAGGAAAAAAGGTCGTCGTTCAAGGCAGTGAGACGCTTACTGCCTTTAGTGTCGGATACTCCCAAATCGGAAGGATGGCTGGTATCCCCAACGGTATAAGCAAATTTATTGTTGTTAGATGCCGAAAAGCTGGCCGCGTTGTAGGGGCGTCCCAAGGAGAGTCCGCCCAAACCGTCGGTGATGTCGTCCACCTTTCCAGAAAGGCTGATGGATGCCAGTTTCCCCATTCCCTTATCGGTATAAATGAAGTACAGGCCGGTGCCTTTATTGTTCCACACCATGTCCTCCACATCGCGGTCAAAATCCTTGGAAATCAATTGGGAATTGGAACCATCGGCATTCATTACATATAACTGGGTCAACTGATACCCTTGGTAACGGTCATCAAAACCTACATAAGCAATTTTGCTGCCATCGGGGGATAGCACTGGATTTGCATCAGGCCCGTAGCGACTGGTCAATTCCTTGATTTCCCCATCGTTTACACTGATTTGGTAAATTTCACTATCGGCAGGTTCAAACTCCTCTTCCTTATGAAAATTGGCACTGAAGTACAGATGGGCATTGTCTTTGGCCCAAGTGGGTCCCCCGTGGTCGAATTCGGTGAATGTAAGCTGCTTTGGGGTCCCGCCACTGATGGGCAATGTGAACAATTGCATGTTTCCGCCCTTAAGATACCCCTGGCCATCACCTCGATAGTTGATTTTATCGATGTATTTGGGAGGGGCGTTCCATTTGGCACCTTCGGGTTTGGCGGGTAGTTTAATGATGGATTTTTCCTCGGCAGGCACAAACATATTGAAGGCCAAATAGTTGTCATCATACGACCAGGACACTTGCCCAGGGGATTGTGGGGTGTTGGTCAAGGCCATGGTTTCCTTGGTATCCAACCACATGAGGTATAGCTTCATCTTGTCGTCGGCCATATTGGATTTGAAGACAATCTTTTTGCCATCGTGCGACCATTTGGGCGAGAAATCGTTGTGGTTTCCCGTGGTCAACGGACGGTTGTTGGAACCGTCGAAATTTACGATCCAAAGGTTGGAAAGGTTGCGGTCCGTCATCACGTCCTTAAAGTTGCGCACATAGATGATCTTGGAACCATCAGGGGAAATCTGTGGGTCGGAGACAAACTCCATGTTGAAGATGTCCAACAGTTCCAAGTTGGATTGCACTTGCCCAAACCCTAAAGGGTTTATGGCCACCAAGAGAAGCAGGGTAAAGAGTATTTTTTTCATAGGGTTGGATTTTGATGTGTTAGCATCACAAAAGACTTTTGCCATGTCTTTTGCATTAGTGAATAGTTTATGGGTTATCGGATGTATGCTTTGTTTCATTGATATTGAGTGTTGGTATCTTGACAATTTCGAACGTGGCCGAAGCCCATGTCACCTTTCCATTGGTCTCCCGGATTCTTTTTCCAATCTCCTCAAAGAGCAGATGTTTGGTGATCCGTCTCTTTTTATAATCCACAATATACCTTAAGTTGAATTGAATCCAATTGTCGCTCATGGTGATGGCGAGGGTGGGTTCCACTTGGGCATCTTCAATATAGTACTTGTTTACCACATCTTTCCAACCCGCAATGGAGTTTTTTACGTATTCCGACAGTATTTCCTGTGCCGCCGAGATAATAATTTCTTTGGCCAGTTCTATGTCGGACTCATACCGGATGGGCATATTGAATTCATCCCAAACAAATGGAAAATCGAGGGAATAGTTATACACAGGGCCTTTAAAAACAAAGGCATTGCTCAATTTCACAATGCGTCCGCTGTAATTATCACTGGAAACCCATTCGCCAATTTCCATCATGGTGGTGTACATGCTATCAATATCGATGACATCCCCTTTGATTCCATTAAGCTCAATACGATCACCGGGTTTGTAGACGCGCACAAAAAAGATATAGAACGACCCTGCAATACTTAAGATCAGTTCTTGGAGTGTTATGGTGATGCCTGCTGTAAGCAGACCAATGGCAAGTCCAAAATCCTGAATGCTTCCGGTGAAGTAAGAAATGGTGATCAGGATGATAAATAGGTAACCGATTATCTGAATAGCCTTCTGTACTTTGTATTTGATGGCATTATCATGGAGATTTTTCTTCATCCAACGTCTTATCCATGCAATGAGGAAAAATACCAAGGCAACCCAAACCAAATATCTGATGATATTTGATGCTACAGGGTAATCCGAAAACCAATTTTTTACACTTTCAATCAGTTCCATTTAGGTTCATTACAGTGTGATTCCGCATTGCCAACCGAATATATTGAAGACGGGTTGCGAGCGTGAGTGTACCACCCTTAAAAATAAGGAATTTATCCCCTAAAAAGGTGTTGGATAACAAGTAATTCCAATCTAATACGTTGTGGTCATATTGTTGTCCACACAAATGATGAAGTCCGCAATACCCTTGTTTTCGTCTTCCAGGTGTTGCACATCGTCCTGCATCACGGTAGAAATGGTCCCGTACTGCAAATCAGGTTGGTCTTTTTTCAGATACCAAAGAATGCCTTCATAGTCGTTGGAATGGTAGGCGCCGTTGTAATGGAGGAGCAGACTTCCTTCCTTGTAGTTTTTTAGGATAAAGTGTGCCATGGTGGCATCTTTGATGGCCTGTGCCATCACCAAGGTGGGACTGCCGTGGTCGCCCATCATTTTGAGGATATTCTGGTATCCGGGCAATTCGGGATCAAAGGCAATGGGTAGGGGAGCGATCCATGCCTTTTCTTGGGCGGATAGGGTGTCCAGGGCTTCAAATCCACCTTTGTACACCATGCTTGCGTAACGACGGGGCACATTGGAGGCCACAAAGACCAATTTTTTGTCCTTCGCGAAGTCCACCAAAGGGGCATAGTCCGTTTTGTGGTTGTTCCAAAGTCGGGCGGTGGAATCCAAAGCCTTGTAATCGATGGTGCCCGCCAAATAAGCATCCAGTTCATCCTGATTGTCGGCCTCTACCATTTCAGCGCCGAGAATGAGGGGTTTTTTGGTATATAGGTCGGAAGTGAGCTCGTACTGTAGCCAATGCGCAATGGGGTTGTTGTGCAGTTCCCCGAAGAGGACCATATCCTTTTGCTCCAACTTCTTCAACATTTTTTCATACGATACCTTTTTGCTCTTGGCGTTGTAGATAACATAGGGAGCTTTTTGAGCGAAACCAAAGGTTAAGCATAAGGTGAAGGCTATTGAGAAAAAGATTTTGTTCATTGTAAGTATTGATAATTGATGATTAATTGTCCTCCCACTCCGTATGGAAAATTCCCTCACGGTCTACACGCTCATAGGTATGCGAGCCAAAATAATCACGTTGGGCCTGGATCAAGTTCAGCGGTAATCTACTACTGGTATAGGCATCAAAATAGGTGAGGGCATTGGAGAGTCCCGCTAAAGGAATACCGTTTATTGCACCATAGGCGGTCATTTCCCGAGCGGCTCCCACGGTTTCTTTCACCTTTTCCACAAAGAAAGGGGAGAGCAATAGGTTTTCCAGTTTTTCATTGGCTTGATAGGCGTCGGTAATGTCCGCCAACAAAGCGGCGCGAATGATGCAACCTGCCCTCCAGATCTTGGCAATTTCACCTAGTTCCAGTTCGTAGCCGTACTCTTTGGAGGCATCGGCCAATTGGTGCATGCCCTGTGCATAGGTAATGATAAAGGCAAAGTATAATGCCCGTTCCGCTTTGGAGATAAATTCAGCTTTGTCCACTGCTGATGGGGTTGGACGATCGTAAAGGGCATCCGCTTTTACACGTTCTTCCTTCAAGGCCGAAAGTTCCCGCATGCTAACGGCCACATCGATGGTTGGTACAGGGATACCAAGATCCATGGCGTTTTGCGAGGTCCATTTTCCAGTTCCTTTTTGTTTGGCCTTGTCCAAGATCTTGTCCACCAATTCACCATCACCCAAATCGTCTTTTTGCTCAAAAATTTCAGAAGTGATCTCCACCAAAAAGGATTGCAATCGACCTTTGTTCCATTGGGCAAAAGTTTGGTGCAGTTCTTCATTGGAAAGTCCGCCTGCTTTTTTCAAGAGGTCATAGATTTCCGAAGTAAGCTGCATCAACCCGTATTCAATACCGTTGTGGACCATTTTCACATAGTTTCCAGCTGATTTCGGACCTAGATAGGCCACACAAGGCTCGCCTTTATATTTGGCGGAAACCGCCTCAAAAATGGGTTTTACGTGTTGATACGCCTCCCGAGAGCCGCCAGGCATGATGCTTGGACCTCTTCGTGCTCCCTTGGCACCTCCGGAAACCCCGGCACCGAAGAAATTGATGCCCTTTTCCTTCAAATAGGCCTCACGTCTATCGGTATCCGTAAAAAAGGAGTTGCCACCATCGATGATGATGTCATCTTTGTCCAAGTGGGGCAACAAACTTTCAATGACGATGTCCACCACTTTTCCGGCCGGCACCAATAACATGATTTTTCGGGGAGTGGTCAGGGCATCTACGAAGGTTTTTACATCGGTAGAAGCGTTCACTTTGCCCATATCACCCCCTTCTTTGATCAATGCGCCCACTTTTTCATCATCCAAATCGTTCCCAAAGGCGGTAAAACCATTATCGGCCACATTTAAAATAAAATTGCGTCCCATTACCCCAAGGCCCACAAGGCCAAAATCATACGTATCTGCCATCTTGTGTTTTTATCTTCTTCTGTTGTTAAGACAACCCTAAGGTTGCCCTTTCTTGAATTATGAACCTAAAATAAACCTTATATTCGTTATGCTCAAAAAATAAACGGCTTCATTGGGGAAACCATGGAGCTTGCATTGGATTCAATCAGCCAGAAACCAAAAACACTATGAAGAAGACCGAAAACCAGATGCTCGTAATTTTTGGGGCATCGGGAGATTTGACTGCACGAAAACTGATTCCGGCACTGTTCAATCTATATCTAGCCAATCATTTACCCAAAAATTTTGCGGTTTTGGGCGTAAGCCGAAGCAATTTGTCTGATGAATCCTTCCGTGACCGAGTGGTTTACGAAAGTGATTATCTGAAGGAGAGAATGAAGAATCTTGGGAAAGAGGAGATAAAAGGATTTGCGGATAAGCTTTACTATGAAGACCTTGGGAAAAGCTATGATACGGATTATAAGAGTCTGCGCAAGCGGGTAGAGGAGTTGAAAGCAGCACACGATACCACGGGCAACATCATTTACTACCTTTCCACGCCCCCCACACTTTATGAGACCATTGCCCATAATTTAGCGGAAGCCGGGATGAACACACAGAACAATGGTTGGAAGCGTTTGATTGTGGAAAAACCATTTGGCTACAGCTCGGAAACGGCAAAGAACCTGAACAAGGGACTCCACCAATACTTTACAGAGCCGCAGATATACCGAATTGATCATTATTTGGGCAAGGAAACGGTGCAGAACCTTTTGGTGACCCGGTTTGCCAATAGCATTTTTGAACCGCTTTGGAACCGGAACTACATCCAACATGTGGAAATCACGAATGCCGAAAGTGTGGGGGTAGAAAAACGCGGGGGCTATTACGACAAATCGGGTGCGTTGCGGGACATGTTCCAGAACCATTTGTTGCAGATTGTTTCCTTAGTGGTCATGGAACCGCCCATTGGGGCAGAAGCGGAGGAAATCCGGAACGAAAAGGTGAAGGCCTTAAAATCGTTACGAGTGATGAAGGATGATAAAACCCTTTTTGAGAATACCATCAGGGCCCAATATGTGGAGTCCGTAGTGAACGGTAAAAAGGTGAAGGGGTATCGGGAGGAAGATGATGTGGATCCCAATTCGACTACGGAAACCTATGCCGCCATCAAGTTTTATGTAGATAATTGGCGTTGGCATGGGGTGCCTTTCTATGTGCGTACCGCAAAGCGGATGCCCACGAAGGTTACGGAAGTAGTCATCCATTTTAAGGAACCCCACCACCAAATCTTCAAGGAGCCCAGTATGCACAGTAAGGATAACAAACTCATTATCAGAATACAACCCGATGAAGGGATTTTGATCAAGTTCGGAGTAAAAGTCCCTGGACAAGGGTTTAAAGTGGAAAGGGCCAATCTGGACTTTTATTATTCCAGTCTTGCCGAAACGTATGTCATGGAAGCCTACGAACGCCTTTTGTTGGATGCCATGCAGGGTGATGCCACCTTGTATGCCCGCGCAGATGAGGTAGAGGCGGCTTGGGAATTTGTGGACCCCATTTTGAATTATTGGCAGAAGGGAAAAGATGTACGGATGTACGGTTATGCTGCTGGGGTTTGGGGCCCTGAAAATGCGGATGATCTATTCGATGGAAAAGGATTTTGGCGCAACCCAGGGGAGAATTTGGCGGATGATCCCGGATATTGTGTGATTTGCTGATTTCAGTTTTCAATGAACAATTAGCAATAAACAATTATCAATGAGCAATGAACAGCTGGGTTATTGAAAACAAAAAGTAAGAAGGAGATGGGCATCAAAATTTATAAAGATAAAAATGAAGTTGCGGTACAGTTTTCAGCCTATTTTGTAGAGCAAGCAGCAGGGCGTGATGAGTTCCATGTAGCCCTTTCCGGTGGCAGTACCCCAAAGATCGTGTTCGATGTGCTGGCCGAAAACTTTGCCGATCAAGTGGACTGGGGCAAAGTGCATTTTTATTGGGGCGATGAACGCTGTGTACCTCCCACAGACGCCGAGAGTAACTACAAAATGACGGTGGAACACTTGTTTTCCAAGATTGATGTCCCCCATGAAAACATCAACCGTATTTTGGGAGAAAGGGACCCCAATGGTGAGGCCATGCGTTATGCCAATCTCTTGGAAATCGATTTGAATCGTGTGGATGGCATTCCCCAGTTCGATTTGGTGATCTTGGGTATGGGTGATGATGGGCATACCGCATCCATTTTCCCCCATGAGATCGAACTTTGGAACGCTGCGGACCATTGTGTGGTGGCTACCCATCCGGATTCGGGCCAAAAAAGGGTATCCATCAACGGAAAAGTGATCAACACGGCCAAGGAGGTGGCATTTTTGGTCACAGGTGCTTCCAAAGCGGAAAAAGTGGAGGCTGTCATTGAAAAGACCGAAGGTTCGGATGTTTACCCAGCATCGTTGGTCAACCCAAAATCAGGAAGGTTGATTTGGTTCTTGGACGAGGAAGCAGCAGCAAAACTCAATCAAGATCCATCATAGCGTTTTCGCCATCCAAAAAATCCAAAAAGTCGTTTACCTTAAAGTTGGTCGACTCGTATTTGTTGTCCCTATTAAAAGCGGACTGTTTGCGTTCCTTGCTCCGAGCAAATCGCCGTATGTCTTGTTTGGTCTTTAGGATCAAACCAGGAACAACCTTATTTTTACCATCCTTTCCCTTGGCCACCATGGTGAAATAGGAAGAATTGCAGTGTTTTACAACCCCGGTGGTCACATTTTCGGATTCTACCCGCACACCGACCACCATGGATGTCTTCCCTGTATAGTTGATGGAGGCCTTTAGGGTGACCAGTTCCCCTACCTCAATGGGATTGAGGAAATCCACTCGGTTTACCGAAGCCGTTACGCAATAGCTTTGGGAATGTTTGGAGGCGCAGGCAAAAGCAATTTGATCCATAAGGTTTAGGATGTGTCCTCCATGCACCTTGCCACCAAAATTGGAATGGGAGGGGAGCATCAACTCGGTAATGGAGACCCTACTTTCTTTGGACGATTTGAATTTTTTCATATTTTTTGGAATTTAATCCCTTCAGAAAAGGAATAATGGAGATTTGGAATGGTTATCAAATATAACCCAAAGCTAAAGGAACTTGCAAGGCAATTAAGGCAGAATGCCACTAAAGCGGAAGTGATTTTATGGCAAAAGTTGAAGCGTGACCAAATGCATGGTTATGATTTTCATCGACAAAAGCCAATTGATGAATATATTGTGGATTTCTTCTGTAACAAATTACGACTTGCCATTGAAGTTGATGGATATTCCCATGGGATTCTGGAGGTGTGGGAGAAAGATGTGGCAAAGACAAAGCGATTGAATGAACTGGGAATCCATGTACTTCGGTTTTCAGATAATCAAGTATTGCATGACATGGAAAATGTACTATTGGTGATTGAGGATTACATTGAAAAGTTTGAAGCTACACCTCCCTCAATCCCTCCTTATTAGGAGGGAAGCACTTTTCCCCTCTAAAAAGAGGGGCTAGGGGTGTATGTTCAATTTCTAAAAAGCGGGGATTTTTCAACGGCTACTTCGGTGATAAAATACTTGGTATCGCCCAACCAAAAAAAAGTGGCGTAGCGTTCTTTATAGGTTACTTTGATGTACTGGCCTTGGTATTCCTTCAATTTTTCAATGATGTCCTCCTCCTTGTCCTCTACCGAAAAGGAAAACACATTGGTACCCGATAGCCCTTGGCTGATTTGGCCTTCCCAGGTTTTGACCACTACCCCTTTACGACTGAACTTGATGAGTTCCCCGGAGCGATACCCCACACTATAGGGCACATAGTAAATGAAGGCAAAATAGGCCCCAACACCGAGCACAATAACGGCAATGAGGATGGTCAGGAATTTTTTCATGGTGTGTTTACTGGTTAAGTTCTTCCAAATCGTCGTCTTCAGCACGCTTCAAGATGGGTTCTGGCAATATTTTTTTGGCCTTGGCCCCCATGGTGCGAAGCTTTTCAATACTTGTGATGATGTTTCCACGGCCATCGAACAATTTGTTCATGGCGTTTTTATATTCCCCTTTGGCATCGTCCATCTTTTTGCCCACTTGGGTCAAATCACCCATAAAACCAACGAACTTATCGTATAGCGCCCCAGCCTGTCTTGCTATTTCCATGGCATTCCGTTGTTGCTTTTCATTGCTCCACATGGTATCTATAGTTCGAAGGGTCGCCAATAAAGTAGATGGGGTAACAATGACGATATTCTGCTCAAATGCCTTGTTGTAGAGGGAGTTGTCCTCATTTACGGCAATGGCGAAAGCAGGTTCTATGGGAACGAACATCAACACAAAATCGGGACTTTCCATTTCGTAGAGGTCCTCATATTTTTTGGCTGATAATTGCTCTACATGCCTACGAAGTGAATTGATATGGTCTTTCAGGAATTTGGGTTTGTCCTCTTCCGTGGCGTTCACAAATCGTTCGTAATCGGTAAGCGATACCTTGGAATCCACCACCATTTTCTTTCCATCGGGCAGGTGGATGATGACATCGGGCATGACCCTGCTACCATCTTCCCTAGTGAAGTTTTGCTGTATGCTGTATTCTCTATCTTTTTCAAGACCAGACTTTTCCAAAACGCGTTCCAAGACCAATTCCCCCCAATTCCCTTGCATTTTACTGTCACCTTTCAAGGCTTTGGTCAGGTTCTCCGCTTCTTGGGTGATTTTTAAATTTTGGCTCTGCAGGTTCAACAGTTGTTCCCGCAATGCCGAATGTATGCTGATGTTCTCCTTCTGGTTTTCTTCTACCTTCTTTTCAAAAAGCTGTATTTTTTCCTGTAATGGACTTAAAATGAGTTTGATGTTTTTTTGGTTCTGTTCCGTGAATTTGGTGCTTTTTTCATCCAAAATCTTATTGGCCAGATTCTCGAACTCTTTGGTGAATTTTTCCTGAAGCTTTTCTACTTCTTCTTTCTGCTCCCCGTTAATGCGTTGCAAGTGTTCCATTTCGGCCTGAAACCGCACCAATTGGTTGCCCTGTTGTTCCTTTTCCCGTTGGAGTTCCTTTTTTTCCTCATCACCGAGCAGCAGTTTATCATTAAGGGACTTTATGGTGTTATTGAGTTGCTGCTCCCTCTCCTCCCAAACACTTTCGGTAGATTTGGTCTTCAGCTTTTGGATATACATACCCACAAAAAGGCCGATGACCAAAGTGATGACCCCAACAATGACATAGATTAATTCAGCGCTCATGCTATAGTTTCTAATGGATAAAGATAATGGATTACAAAATTAAAATGTCATTTCATCAAAGGCAGAAATCCACAAAATGGACGATCAAGA
Source organism: Flagellimonas aequoris (assembly GCF_003584165.1). Classification (GTDB taxonomy): domain Bacteria; phylum Bacteroidota; class Bacteroidia; order Flavobacteriales; family Flavobacteriaceae; genus Flagellimonas; species Flagellimonas aequoris. The sequence goes on from NZ_QXFJ01000030.1 coordinate 250,549, forward strand.
GATAATAGGTGTTAGGTTAGAGGTAAAATTAAATGATTAAGCCATGAAGAGATTCTTCAGTCGCTTTGCTCCTTCAGAATGACAAAGGGGAGTGGAATAATACTATGATTAAAAGAGGGTAATGGGTCAATGTGTCTAATAATCCAAAATCTAATAATCCAACACTCCGTATCAATAATTACTTCGATATCTTGAACGAACCGGTCTTGGCATCAAACTGAACCATTTCCGAAGGGAAGAGTTTTTCGAAGTGCTTTTGCTCGATCAGTTCACAGGGATCTCCAAAGGGGTTTTCCTTGCCATCCAAAATCAAGATGTTGTCGCACAGTTGAATGGCCAGCTCTATCTCATGGGTGGTGAAAACAATGGTTTTTTGTTGGTCGTGCGCCAATTGTTGCAACATTTTCAAAATCTGCACCTTGTGGTACAGATCCAGATGAGTGGTGGGCTCATCCAATAAAATAAGGGGTGTATCCTGTGCCATAGCCCGGGCAATCAGTACGCGTTGTAATTGGCCATCGCTCAACTCGTGGCACTTCCGATGTTTGAGGTCGTTCAACAAAAAGGCATTCAAAGCGATTTGGACATGTTTTTCGTCTTCGGGAGACAAGGTACCCAGCCAATTGGTGTAGGGCTGTCTTCCCAAAGCGATGAGTTCAAGCACCGTCAGGTTTTTGGAGGCAGGTTGCTCCGTCAAAACCACACTGAGGTTTTTGGAGAGTTCCAACGGGGAGTATTGGTCCAATTCCTTATCATGTAGTGTGATGTTTCCTGATAGTTTAGGTTGGAATCTTCCCATAGTACGCAACAAGGTTGACTTGCCAATGCCGTTCACACCCACTATGGCACAAAGGGTACCTAGTTTAAGGGAAAAATTGATATGCTCGACCACCACGTTTTTTCCATAACCGATGGCAAGGTTGTGTGCTGAAAGATTTTTTTGAATCCCTTTTTCCATCAGAACAACATTTTACGTTTTCTGACCAACAACCAAATGACCACTGGTGCCCCGACCAAGGAGGTTATGGCATTGATGGGCAACACGCTGGCCGAATTGGGCCATTGCGCCAAGGTATCGCACAAAAGCATCAAAATAGCGCCATAAAGAAATACGGCAGGAATCAATACCTTGTGTTCCATGGTGTCAAAGATTTGCCGGGTAAGGTGAGGCACTGCTAATCCCACAAATGCGATCGGGCCGGCAAAGGCCGTGATGCCACCAGCTAACAGTCCTGTCGCAATAATAATGATCAATCTTGATTTTTTCAGTGAAACACCGAGGCTTTGGGCATAATGTTCGCCCAGAAGAAAAGCGTTCAAGGGTTTTAAGGAAAGCATACTGAGCAAAAGGCCGATTATCACAATGCCTGTCAACAAAAAAATCTGGTTAGGGGTGAGGTTACCTACACTTCCAAACGACCAAAAGATAAACCTTTGCAAGCTTTCGGCACTTGAAAAATAGGCCAGTACACTGACTATGGAAGAGGTAATACTGCCAAACATCAACCCAATGATCAAAAGGGCCATGGTATCTTTCACCCGCTGGGCTACGATCATCACCACGGAAAGCACCAAAAAACTGCCAATGCTAGCGGCCAATGCCAAGGAAACATCACCTAAAAAGGAAAACGAAGCCATTCCCGTAACCATAGTGACACCCATGAGCAAGAGGGCGGCCCCCAAACTGGCCCCGGAGCTGATGCCCAAAACAAAAGGTCCCGCCAATGGGTTTCGAAACAAGGTCTGCATCAACAAACCACTCAACGACAAACCACCTCCGACCAAAATAGCAGTAAAGGATTTTGGTAATCGGTAATTCCAAACGATGTAACCCCATGATTCTACTTGGGGTTCGCCCCCAAAAAGAATGGATACGGTATCCCCAAAAGGAATGTGGACCGATCCCGAACCCAAGTTCAAGACCCAAGAGCATAACAATGCCAGACCGATCAGGATAAAGAAAATGCGATATGATCTTGGACGCTGCATTTATTCCAGGGGTTTGATAAAGCGGAGTTCGTGGTCCGGAAGTAATTCGGGATGTAGAATGGCAATAAAATCTTTTAGGACAATATCAGGCCTTTGCGGAGCCTGTTCGTAAAAAATCAGCCCTCCTTTGGCACCCTTTTCCATGGCATTGGAGTAGATTTTTTTATTGGTGAAGGCCGCAAATTTCCTATGGTGGGGATTTGCGTTTTCCAAATTCGTATAAGAAGTTTCTGCCGATGGATTGAACCAGAAATCAGCATTCTGGGCCTTTTCCAGAACCGATTCAAGGCTTAGTCCGATGCTTCCAGTTTCAGAGGTGTCGGCCCACAAATAATCGGAATTGGCATCTTCGAGAAATTGGGCCATCCAACTTTTTCCACCTGCCACGTACCAGACATCTTTATAGAGTCCTCCGGTTAAGACCGAAGGTTTGTTTTTGGCTGTTTTGGCCAGTTTCACGGCTTCCAAATACGAAGTTTCAATCTCTTTGAAAATGCTGTCCGCTACAACTTCCTTCTGAAAAAAAGGAGCAAAAAACTTGATCCATTCCGCCTTGCCCAACGGTGTCTGTTCTACCCAATCACCATTGTAGATCACAGGTATTCCAGCCCGTTTAATGATATCATATGAATTGTTGTCCTCGTTGATGCTGAACCCAATGATCAAATCAGGATGGAGCAATAACACCATTTCGGTATTGATGGCCTCGTTCATGCCCAAATCCTTAATTTGACCTTCATCTACTAGTTTTCTAGCTGCTGAAGAGGATATATAGTCGGTATCTGGAAAGCCAACTAGTGTTTTGAGCTCCCCCAATGCTTCAAGTGGGGCAATGTGAGTGGTGGAGGTAAGCACTATGTTTTCGACCGGGGTACCCACGATGGCATCATAGGCATCCTTGGGAAAGGTCATGGATGCCAATTTTTCCTTGGGAACCAAGGCATATTTGAAATGCGTTTCCGCTCCAGGCCAAGGAGAAGTAACCTCCAATACGGTATAGTCCTGCTTTTTTTCGATGATAAAGCCACTGGCGTATTTTATGGCTGATCCCACGGAATCCTTTTGTACTATTTCCGCATGTTTTTTCTCCCCACACCCCCAAAAAAGTGTAAGCAGGCAACCGCAAAATAGAACCAATGGACGAATTGATTTTACCATAGCTCCAAAAGTAAGATTATTTAACTTTTGCCAAAAAAGATTAAACAGAATCATTATTTTCGTGCCGAATTTAGGTTCATACAGGGATTGATTCTTGTATGATTAAAAGGGAATCCGGTGTAAATCCGGAGCTGTTCCCGCAACTGTAAGTCCATGCCAAAATTGCTTTGGCACCCCTTTGGGGATGTTGCTTTCTTCAAAACCACTGTTCGGTGATCGAATGGGAAGGTGAGGTAACATAAAACGAGCCAGGAGACCTGCCAAATTCAAACAAACAATGTTAAACTTTCGGGATAAAAGTTTACGTATGGAAACCATACTATTCTCCCGTTTATTCACGTAAACGAAATGAAAAAAAATCATTTTTGGTTATTGGCCGTCGTATTGGCGGGTAAGGGACTTTTTGCGCAAAACGTACAGCAAGATTCCCTAAAAGTGCACCAGCTCGATGAAGTGGTGGTAAGCGATTCAAAATTTGAACTGAAAAGGGAAAACTCTGGGAAAACGGTGATCAAGATCACGGCCCAAGAGTTGGAACGCAACCAAGGCAAAACGGTTGCGGAGATCATCAACACCAAAAGCGGTATCGAGATTACGGGTAGTCGCGGTCGAGATGGTGATGTGCTTGGTGTGTATGCCAGAGGAGGTCGAGGCAGGCAAGTGTTGATCATTATTGATGGGGTCCGGGTGTCCGACCCATCTTCTTTCTCGCAGGAATATGATCTTCGGTTGCTTTCCCCCTCGAACATTGAATCCATTGAGATCATCAAAGGAGCAGCGAGTACACTCTATGGAACCAATGCCGCCACGGCGGTGATCAACATCACCACGAAAAAAAGTTCCAAAGAAAAGATTGTGGGCAACTTTCAAACCAGTATTGGGACCAATCAAACCGCTGAAGATCAAAACTATGATCTGGGAAGCATCAGCAACGCCGTCAATGTGAACGGCACATTGAACAAGTTCAAGTATGCCGTCGATTTTTCAAACCGATATAAAAGTGGCTTGTCCGCAGCGGTTACACCGGAAAACGAGGAGGACATTTTCTCGCATTACAGTACCAATCTGCGATTGGGCTATCAGTTTTCGAAGGATTTTGAGATTGCTGTATTTGGCAACCAAACGAAGTTCAGCAATGAATATGATGCTTCCAATGCCGATGCGCCGAATTTGGGCAAGAGCGAGCAACAAAGGGCAGGGATTTCCTCCAAACTAACCTATGGAAAGGGCTCCCTTCATTTGAATGCCGCTTACACCGATTATGAAACCAACTCCAAGGACACCTATGGCGAAAGTACTACGGAAGGGAAAAACTGGGTTTTGGATCTTTACAACAAATATACCCTCGGAAAACAGTGGCATACCATTTTAGGGGTAAACTGCATTAATGACGAAGCGGTTTTTGTAGAGAATGCCCAATTTACCATTGTAGATCCCTATGCCAATGTGGTCTATGTTTCCAATTTTGGACTAAACCTGAATGCCGGCGGTCGCTTGAATCATCATTCTGAATACGGAAACCATTTGGTGTACAATGTGAATCCCTCGTTTGTATTCCCTACCCGGGATGGTTATGTAAAATTGCTGGGGTCGTATGCCACTTCCTATATCACTCCCAACCTGACACAATTGTTCGGCGCCTTTGGCGGCAATCCGGATTTGGAGCCTGAAGAAAATAGGACCATAGAAGGTGGTTTAGAAGTCAAACTGAGCAACAAACTCAGGTTCAGTACGGTATATTTTGACCGCAATGAGAAAAACACCATTGGATATGATATCAATTATACCAGCATCAACTTAGCGGATGAGATCAATGCCAATGGGGTAGAGGTAGAGGCTATTTGGCTACCCATTACATCCTTGAACGTAAACGCCAACTATACCTTTACCGAACGGAAAGGCGACAATGCCATTCGAATTCCTAGGCACAAGGCCAATCTTTCCGTTGGCTACGAGTTGGGGCAAGCCACCGATTTTTCCCTGACCTATGCATATACTGGGAAAAGGTTCGATACCGACTTCAGTACTTTTACCGATGTGCCTTTGGACGCCTTCTCCTTGGTGAATTTGTACATTGGCCATGAATTGATTCCCAATAGGCTGAATATCTTCATCAATGCAGAAAATATATTGAACGAAGAGTTTACCGAAATTATAGGTTATACGACAAGGGGAAGGAATTTCCGGATAGGGATGAACTTGAACCTATAGAAATAAAAAGCGGCCCTTGGGCCGCTTTTCTTTATTGTATGGTTAAATCAGTGGGCAATGGTTTGTCCAGATACATGTTGTCTTTCACCGCGGTCTGTACCCTGGAAGATGTAAATGACTTGGCGGCCATTTGTACCGTAAAATCTCCTTTTGCAGAAGTTCCTGAAATTTCTTGAAGAGCTCTTTTCAATAGCGGCTCATCCACATTTCCTAGGGTACCTAAATTTGTCAAATCTTCTTCTAGTTCAATATCAGGTACCAGTCCACTGGTATAATCATAAAAACCATCTGCATTTTGGTTACGGCCAACCAAAGGTTGTAATCCCCAGCTATTGTCGGTATTGATTTTGTCTTCCCTATCGCTGGAATATATAAAGGAATTCCCGGGGTCATCCACCAATGTAATGGAAAACTCATTTTTTCCTCGTGTGGTCTCTCCAATATGGATTACATCGATATAAGGGGCAAGACCGTTCATCACCAACTCACTGGCAGATGCTGAACCATTGGTGGCCAAAACAAATACCCTGCTCAAATTCAATGTGTTGATTGGGCTGACACCAGTGGTGCTGGCAAAGTAGTCCGTTAAATAATCGTCAGTCAATTGGGCTTGTATTTTATCGTTCCAACGCTGTTTGATGTAAACCTTGTCCGTATCGGTATCATAGATCATGCTGGCCAATAAACGGGAAGTGTTTACGGACCCCCCTGGATTGTAACGCATATCCAGCACAAGTTCCGTGGCACCATCATTTTTAAATTTTAGGAATACCTCATTTAGATCCTCATTGAAGTTGCTAAGAAATCTATTGTACATCAAATAAGCCACTTTGGTGCCACCAACGTCCAAAGTTTCCGCTATCAATATAGGGTCTTCCACTTGGTTTTCAATTTTGGTCAAGGTAACCTCTCTGGTGGTATCTTCATAAATGGTATTCCCACTGATGTAGGCCATACCCAGCGTATAACTGTCATTGTCACCAAAAAGCAGGTCGTAGTAGTTGTCCACAGTGAGTTGGGTACCATCAACCTTAAGGAACAAGTCTCCTCTTTTTATGTCTTTGGTAGAGGCATCCGAGTTGGCTACGATATACTGCACATACCCAAAAACGTCGTTACTGTCCGAAAATTTAACTAAACCAAACTCTAGACCATTGCTTTTGGAAACACCGGAAAGGTTGCTTACCAATTCGGAATAATCCTCGTTCAAGAAACTGAAACGGTCATCCCCATAAAGCAAAATATCATAGTAAAAACTTTCAGGGTCGTCATAGGTTTGCAGAAATTCGGTGTATTGCGCGTCGGTCGAGAACCTATCATCCGCCAAATCGTTAACATCAGCCTGCCAAAAATACCAAAGGTTCAGGGCTTGCCACATAAAGTTTTGTACGGTTACATCGGTGGAATCGGGGTTTGGGGTTTCTCCATTTTTAATGTTATTATCGTCTTTACTACACGATAGTAGCACCACAGAAAATCCCAAAAACAATAAAAGATACTTTTTCATAGCCTATTTTTAATTAAAATCCCACAACTATCGTTCCATTTAGCGTCAGAAGCACTGGAAGAAACTTAATGGAATCCCCGTATAACGGGATACATTTGCTCTGCAAAATAGGTACATCTAAGGAGATTGCAAATTTTTTGTAACAAATTTCGATATGTGTCGTCGTGATAATGTAGGGCGATAAGAAAGCCTGAAACAACTAAGACAACCAAATGAAACAAACAGAATTTTTAAACGTGGTGATGCCCTTCAAGGACAAGCTTTACCGAATGGCCAAGCGCCTGCTGGTGTCCAGGGAGGAAGCGGAAGACGCTACACAAGAAATTTTGTTGAAGCTTTGGTCAAAAAATGAGTCGATGGGAGAGTACAAAAATGTTGAGGCCTTTGCCATGACCATGACCAAAAACTTTTGTTTGGACCGATTAAAGTCCAAACAAGCGGGTAACCTGAAATTGGTGCACAGTAATTACACGGATGAAAATGTGTCGCTTCAGCGGCAATTGGAAGCCGAGGACAGCATTGGCTGGATGGAGCGCATCATGGAAGACCTGCCCGAACAACAAAAAATGGTATTGCAACTGCGCGATGTGGAGCAATACGAGTTCGAGGAGATCTGTGATCTGCTCGACATGAAACCTACGGCGGTGCGTGTGGCACTGTCCAGGGCAAGAAAGACAGTTAGGGATGAATTAACAAAAAAACATAGCTATGGAATTGGGTAACATAGAAAAAATATTGGAAAAGTATTTCGAGGCCACTAGCACTGTGGACGAAGAAAGAAAACTCAGGGAGTATTTCGCACAGGACAGCGTAGCACCGCACTTGGAGCAGTACAGGCCCATGTTCAACTACTTTTCCATCGCCAAGGAAGAAAGGTACACCAAGCAGGTTCCATTAAAACCTAGAGTAAACTATTACAAGTGGCTATCCGTTGCAGCGGCAGTAGTTTTGACCTTTGGCATCTATTTTGGTAAACAATACCAAGAAAGAAAAGAGGCGGAGTATGCCTACCAGGAAACCAAAAAAGCATTTGAGCTCTTGGCGGAGAATTTTGGCCGGGGAACAGAAAAAGTGGCCTATCTGAAAGAGTTTGAAGCAGCAAGAGAGAAAATTTACAACAACAATTAAAAAACGAAAAAGATGAGAAAGCATATTTTAATCCTATTGATGACCGTACTACCACTTGCCGGATTTTCACAATCCTTATTTGACAAGTTCGAGGACATGGACGAAGTGACCTCCGTGGTAGTGAACAAGAGCATGTTCAACCTATTGGCGAAAATCGATGTAGAAGTAGATGACCCAGAGGCCAGGGATTTTATGGACATTGCCAGTAGCCTGAAGAGCTTGAAGGTATTTACCACCGATAACAAAAACATCGGTGCCGACATGAAATCCGCGGTGAACAGTTACTTGGGTTCCTCCAAACTGGAAGAGTTGATGCGGATAAAGGACAAGGATGCCAATGTGAAGTTTTACATCAAGCAAGGTAGGGATGATGATCACGTAAGCGAACTATTGATGTTTGTTACCGGAATAAAGGATGTGGAAGCCGATGGGCGTAAATTTGAGACTGTGATCCTGTCCCTTACCGGTGATATCGATTTGAACAAGATCAATTCGTTGACCAAGAAGATGAACCTGCCCGAAGAGTTGAACAAAGCGGGCAAGGATAACTAAGAACACGATCGGTTGGCAGTAATGGGTTGTATATTGTAACAAAAAGCAATAATCCGCAACTAATTACTGTCAGCTGATTTTGCTGTTTTTACATCAATCAAAAAAGCATAGAAATGAAAAGTATTTTAAAAAGTATCGCAGTGATGGGAGCCGTCCTTTTGGCTTCCTGCTCTTCGCAACAGAGTTTGCAGGAGTATTATGTGGACAATTCCGAGAACCCCAGTTTCTTATCCATAGACGTTCCGGCCAGTATCCTTAAAATGGAAGGGGTGGATTTGACGCCTACCCAAAAGGAAGCTGTGGAATCCCTACGCAAGTTCAATTTGTTGGCCTTTAAAAAGAACACCGACAACGAGGCCGAATATGAAATGGAGAAGAAAAAAGTAAAGGAAATCCTGAAAGGGGATGAATTTGTGGAGCTCATGAAAATCAATTCCAAGTATGGGAAAGGCGTAATCAAATATTTGGGTGAGGAAGATGCCATTGATGAGGTCATCATTTATGGCGACAGCAATGATAAAGGCTTTGCATTGGTACGCGTACTGGGCAAGAACATGAATCCGGCCCACATCATGCAGTTGATGCAGGCCATCCAAAAGTCCGATTACAAAGGAGAAGGATTAGGTGAGATCGGTGCATTTTTGAAAGGCTAAGACCAATCATCATAAATTTTAGGAAGGGCAACAAGGGTTGCCCTTTCTTTTTTATTGAACATTTCGCAACCCCAATGGTGACTTACTTTCTTAACTTAGTGTCTCATCACTAGAACACTAACAAAAAATCAGACACCATGGAAAAAGCAGAAGAATGGATCAATTATGGCCTGGAACTGGCCAAGGAATTTGGACCTAAACTCATTACAGCCCTGCTCATTTATCTTGTGGGTATGTGGGTCATCAAAAGAGTGGTCAAGGGCACCCGAAAGGTAATGTCCAAGAGCAAGTACGACGAATCCCTACAGCGTTTCTTATTGAATCTATTCTCTTGGGCGCTCAAGGTATTCCTGATCATCGTAGTAATATCGCGATTGGGGGTAGATGTCACCACGTTTGCCGCCGTTATCGCTGCTGCCGGTTTGGCGGTAGGTTTGGCCCTTCAGGGCTCTTTGTCCAACTTTGCGGGAGGAGTTCTCTTGATGATTTTCAAACCTTACCAGATAGGGGATTTGATAGAGGCCCAAGGCGTGCTGGGTGTGGTCAAGGAGGTGGAAATTTTTACCACCAAACTGGTTACCCCACAGAATAAACTCGCCATTGTGCCCAATGGAGCGATGGCAAACGGAAATATCATCAACTACACGGCAGAGGGTAGAATGCGGGTCGATACCGTAATCGGGGTCGGCTATGGAGAGGATATCAAAAAGACCAAGGAAGTGCTGTTGAATGTATTGACTTCCAATCCAAAAGTGTTGCAAGATCCTGCGCCGTCGGTCAATGTGATGGAATTGGCGGATAGTTCCGTGAATTTTGCCGTACGCCCCTTTTGTAAACCCGAAGATTATTGGGATGTGTACTTTTCTACTTATGAAAATTGCAAGTTGGCTTTGGATGCCGCAGGTATCGAGATTCCATATCCGCACCAAGTGGAAATTCACAAAAATGCTTAGAATTTACTTTTAAAATTAAATCTAAACCCGGTATAATTCTCTAGGGTTAGTTTTTGAGTTTCCGCCATATGTAAAGAACTATTCCTGCAAAAAGAAAAAGGTATCCAAAAGCAATCAATAAAGCGCCATTAATGGGGCCAAATTCCCAGTGAAGTATTTTTAAAAGTGAACCACTAAAGAGAAAAAAGAATCCAAAAGTGAATAAGATTTTTCGAAAAACACTCATTACACCCCAGTATAATTCGCTGGGGTTATGTGTTTCAGTTCCGCTTTGATGGCCTCCGAAACCTCCAGAGTATCAATAAAATCCGCAATGGACTTTTGGGTAATCTTTTCGTTGGTGCGGGTCAAGCCCTTTAGGGCTTCATACGGGTTCGGATAGCCTTCCCTGCGCAAAATCGTCTGGATGGCCTCGGCCACCACGGCCCAGTTGTCCTCCAAATCCTTTTCAAACTTGTCTTGGTTCAAAACCAGTTTGTTCAATCCTTTTAACGTGGATTGAAATCCGACCAAGGTGTGGGCGAATGGAACACCTACATTTCGTAAAACGGTACTATCGGTTAGGTCACGCTGCAAGCGGGAAATGGGCAATTTGGCGGACAAGTGTTCAAAAATGGCATTGGCCAGTCCCAAATTCCCTTCGGAGTTCTCAAAATCAATGGGGTTCACCTTGTGTGGCATGGCCGATGATCCTACTTCCCCCTTTTTGATTTTTTGCTTAAAATAATCCATGGAGATATAGGTCCAAAAATCACGATCCAAATCGATCAAGATGGTGTTGATGCGTTTCAGGCAATCGAAAAGGGCGGCCATGTGGTCGTAATGCTCGATTTGGGTAGTGGGGAAGGAGTGGTACAATCCCAATTTTTCCTGCACAAATTTTTGGCCAAATGCCTTCCAGTCGTTGTTTGGATAGGCAACTTTGTGGGCATTGTAATTTCCGGTGGCACCCCCAAACTTGGCAGCACTCGGGATGTCGTTCAATACATTGAACTGCTCCTTGAAACGTTCCACGAATACCTCAATTTCCTTGCCCAAACGGGTTGGGGAGGCCGGTTGACCGTGGGTCCTGGCCAACATGGGGATGTTTTCCCATTCCTTTGCCAATTCCTTCAATTTTTCAAATACCTCAAAATAAGCGGGTACGTAAACCTCATTCATGGCTTCCTTGATGGAAAGTGGAATGGCGGTGTTGTTGATATCTTGGGAAGTCAATCCAAAGTGGATGAACTCCTTGTGCTTTTGCAGGCCCAACGCATCAAACTTTTGCTTGATGAAATATTCCACGGCCTTCACATCGTGATTGGTGGTCTTTTCAATTTCCTTGATGGACTGCGCGTCCTCAGTAGAAAAATCCTTATAAATCTTTTGAAGTTCGGGGAACAATGCCGTATTGAAATCTGCCAATTGGGGTAAGGGAATCTCGCAAAGGGCAATGAAATATTCGATCTCTACCTGAACGCGATATTTGATCAGGGCCTCCTCGGAAAAATAGTGCTGAAGGGCCTCGGTCTTGCTTCGATATCTACCGTCAATGGGCGAAATGGCATTCAATTGGGTCAACGACATGGTCACGAAAATTTTGAAAGCATCAAAGATACTTAAACTATAGGGTTTAGACCCCCAATTTGGCCAACTTATCCAGCGTTTTTTTGGCCCGGTTTTGATAGCCGGTCGTTCCCGTAGGGTAGGTGTCCAGCAATACTTGTTTCAATTCGGGGTGCACCCATGAAAATTTCATCCCCAAATAATATAAGCTGGTCATGGAAAAGACCTTGGGTGCCATATTCATTGGGCTGATGAGCCAATCGAAACAACAGGTCATCATTTGCTCCAACTGTTCATCGGTGATATTCTTTACAAAGGCAGGGTCTTTCTTTTTGAAATAGGCAACACAGACCATTTCACACACATGGGCCAATGGGCGGATGCAGGATTCTGTCTTTAAGCGGGAAAGACTATCCACAAAAGTCCCGAAAAAAGGTAAAAGATATTCCAGTTTTTTGCGCATGAGGTTGTCAAAGGTCCAACTGGCATTGAAAGTCCCTTCTTTGTCCTCTAACAATACTTCATTGAGGAGTTGCAGGGCAAGCTCTGGAAAGTGCAACATTTGGTCCACAAGGATATCCACTTGGGCCTTGGAAAGTCTCCCGGAAGTCATCGCGATATGCAGTTCTTTTTCTGTCACAAAAACGTATATTTACGGAAACCCTTGAACGATGAAAATAGTAAAAAAAATAGCAATTGCATTATTGGTCATCTTTGTTGGAATGCAATTTTACAGGCCGGAAAAAAACCAGGCTGAAGGCGATTATGTGGCCGCTTTTGAAGCCGAGACCCAACCCAATACCGAGGTGAAGGAAATTTTGCAATCGGCCTGTTATGATTGCCACAGCGCCAACACCGAATACCCATGGTACAACAACATCGCTCCGGTTTCCTATTGGTTGGCCGGCCATGTGAAAGAAGGAAAAGAACATTTGAATTTTTCAGATTGGGAAAACTATACCGATAAAAAGAAGGACCACAAATTGGAAGAGGTGGTGGAAGAGGTGAAAAAGGGTGGAATGCCTTTAAAAGAATACACTTGGACCCACGGCGATGCGCGATTGACCGAAGCTCAGATCAGTGCCTTGGTTTCTTGGGCGGATGCGGCTAGGGCCAAGTATTGAAAAGCGCTTCCACAAGGGGAGGAACGCCCTCGACCGCTGTTTTTTGGATGATGGTAAGCTTCCCGAAATCCGACGCCCGAACCGTAGGTTTGGGATCTACAAAATAGATAGGGGTTTGGTGGTCCACATAATGAATCAGACTGGCCGCCGGATACACCTGCATGGAGGTGCCAATGATGATCAAAACATCGGCCTGCTGGGTGATTTCCGCTGCCGTTTCCAACATAGGGACCATTTCCCCGAACCATACAATATGGGGGCGTAGTTGGTGCCCATTGGGGTCCAGATCACCCAAAACAAGGTCCTTTTTCCATTCCAACACATGGTTTTCGTCCCAAATGCTCCGTACTTTAAAGAGTTCGCCGTGCAGATGCACCACATGGGAACTGCCTGCCTGTTCGTGCAGGTTGTCCACATTTTGGGTCACGATGCTCACATCAAACTGTTGCTCCAGTTTTGCCAAGGCCAAATGGCCTTCGTTGGGGCTGACCTCCAACAGTTGTCGTCGTCTTTGATTATAGAACTCCAAGACCAATTCCGGGTTTCGTGCAAAACCTTGGGGAGAGGCCACTTCCATGACATCATGTCCCTCCCAAAGGCCATTGGCATCGCGAAAGGTTTTTAATCCACTTTCAGCACTCATTCCGGCTCCGGTAAGGACTACTATTTTTGGTTTGGACATTTTACTTTGAAGTTTTTTTGGACATCAATTTGCTAGAAATACCCGAATATCATTAGCCAATTTCACCAAATCAGGTTCATGGGTGTACATCATATGACCTGCTTCGTAATAGAACAGTTGAACCTTTTCCCGTTCGATGCCATTTCTGGAAAAAGTGTATTCAGCATCAAAAAAAGGACAGATGAGGTCGTAATAACCACAGGCGACCATCACTTTCATTTCGGTGTTTCTTCGCATGGTTTCACTTAGTTTTCGGGTCACGTTCACATAGGAAGGTTCCCAACCGTGTCCCTCGGGCACAGGTTTCCAGTCCCATTTGCCGTAAATACCATCGTTTCCTGTCAAATAAGGCCTGTCCATGTCTACCTTCAACGTGGAGGCGTAATAATGGTTAAGCCCAGCGGTATAGGCCGAACCGATTTGGTAGCTGGCCGGATCGCCTAAGTGGGGTCCATCCGAAAGCTTGTCCACTTCGTCACCCATAAAGCGACCGTCCAAGCGGCCCACGGCAAGGCCCTTATCCGCAAGGAGTTGCTTTTGGAATCGGGGTACCAACACCCTTAGGTCCGATTTTAAAATATAAGCTTTGTCCAACCCCATAAACTGACTAAGCTGCTCCGCGATTTTATTCTTTTCAGTATCGGTCAACAAGGAGCCTTTGTACAGGGCCGGGGCATAGGTATTGTACGTGAAATTTCGACATTCTTCGACAAAGGCCTCGAGGGATTTGCCCTGACCGGCTTTTTTATGGTACCACGCCGTAGCAGCCATACTGGGCAAATAGGTCAGATAGGAGGTGATGTTGTCATGTTCGGAAGTAGAACCCGCGTAGTCCAAGGCTTGGGAAATCAGGATCAGACCGTTCAAGGCCATGTCCTGCCCATCGCCTTCCAAGGCATTTGCCACTCCAGCGGCCCTAGTGGTGCCAAAACTTTCGCCGATGATGTATTTGGGGGACATCCAACGCTTGTTTTCGGTGACCCATTGCCGTATGAACTGCGCCACTGAGTTTGCATCTTGGGTCAGTCCCCAAAAATCCTTTTCCTTACCCTTCCCGATGACTTTGCTATAGCCAGTGCCTACGGGGTCGATAAAGACCAAGTCGGTCAGGTCCATGATGCCATGGGTGTTGGGAACCAAAGAGTAGGGGGCAGCGCCATCATCTTTGGTGGCATCGGAGTCTGTTTTTACCAATTGCGGACCGAACATGCCCATTTGCAACCACACGGAAGCCGACCCGGGTCCACCATTGAATACAAAGGCCACTGGCCGTTTGGTGGTATCCTCCACACCTTGTTGCACATAGGCTGTGGACCAGATGGAGGCCACAGGTTCCCCTTTTTCGTTTTTCAGATAGGTTTCGGAAGCAATGGCCGTGTACTTGATCAATTTGCCACCATTGGTGATTTGGTGGTTACTGACAAAGGATTTTGGTTCTGGTACCGAAAGGGAATCGGTTTGGGTTTCCTGTGCTGCAATACCCATTGAAATCAAGAAACAAATAAAGAGCGCGTATTGTTTTTGCATGGCTATGGTTTGTGTTTCTAAAGATAGCAAAAGGATGGCTGACGGCCATTGCCAAATTGCTGCCAGGCAAGACTAATTGAGCTGTTTATTTCTGATAGACCACCTGCTGTATCTCACTGATCTGAACCACGGGTTGTATGTTCGTGTAATTTTTAAAGTCGCTCACAATGGCATCGATGTTTGCCCCTATGGCTTGGTTGTATTCCGCAATGTTGCTCACATAAAAATAGCCTACGGCCAAATGGGGTGGCTGATCGTTAGGTGTCCTGCCAGAGATGACTTTGTCTATTTCATAAAACTTTAGATTATCCCCAATAAATTGGGCTACCATGGGCATATGCTTTTGCTCGTAATAGTCCATATCGAAGGTTTTGTCCTCTCCGTTCGGGTACAAAATGGTCACTTTGTACATGCCTTTGGAAAGAGTTGAGGGAAGCTGGCCCGTTTTACAGCTTAGTAGGGTCACTAGGAGGAAGAGCGGAAGGATAAATGCGAACTTGGATTTCATGTGCGTGGATTTAGTGGTGTTTGTCTAGTTT
The DNA here is from genome assembly GCF_003584165.1 of Flagellimonas aequoris. Taxonomy (GTDB): domain Bacteria; phylum Bacteroidota; class Bacteroidia; order Flavobacteriales; family Flavobacteriaceae; genus Flagellimonas; species Flagellimonas aequoris. The sequence goes on from NZ_QXFJ01000030.1 coordinate 266,120, forward strand.
GTAAAGGTAAATATATGATTTTCAGTACTTCCTATGCGGTGTGATTGCGACAAGGAGGGAGGTTGTTTTAATTTAATTAAAATGATTCTTGAATCGGAGACTTTAGGCTCTGGGGAATCTACTGTTATTTAGTTCCGAGAATGACGTCATTATCATTTTATTCCACATTTTTAAAACGTAATTCTCCATTTTCAAATTCAGGTACAATATCAATTTTTCTCCAAAAAAGAATTTTCAAATCGTTTTTTGTTTCTAAAGAGTCATATGATTTTGTAATTAGTTCTAAATGTTTTTGAATTCCATTCATTCCTTTGTTTTTAGATATTTCAAATATGAATAAAACCTTATCAGGACTATCTGCAAAATCAGCTTTTGTTCCCATATTTTCATAGTTCTCCTTCAACAATGAAGTTAAGTTGACAGATTGAACTTGTCGTTCATTTTTATAAATGCTATCCTCGTCAATGTAAAATGTGTTTCTAGTTTTAGGATCAAACATTGGTACTTCACAATATTCAATTGGGTAGATATGACGAATTTTCTTTTTCGTTTCGAGAACAATTATTGGAATGCTATCATGACAGGTGATATCTTTAAGTCGGTATAGAAGTTTTCCATAATTATCAAAATCTGATATTTGTAATAAAACATTTAAACTATCATTTTTATTCAACTTAAACCACCCATATTTTTTAAGTTCTTTATTATGATTTCCACAACTCGATAAAAGGAAGATTACTGAGAAATATTTGGCGATTTTCAATAACATTACTGTGGGTTATATATTGATGCTAAAATTATTTTTCTATTGATAAAGCATTTACAAGCTTCATCCAAATTACCATAAAATCGGTTTCTTTTTCCATTTTAAGTAGTCTGAATATCCATTTCCAAATTTTTCTATCTTGCTCTCATGGTAGATTTGGAATTGTTGGACTATTTGGAGGGTTACCTTACCGAGGAGCGCAAACAGCGCTTTTTGGAGGTGTTGCAACTCCGTACCAAGCACATTACCGTTGCTATAGAGGATGTTTTCCAAATGCATAATACCAGCGCCATCATCCGTAGTTGTGATGTGTTCGGGGTACAGGAAGTGCATGTGGTGGAGGACCGTTTTGCCAAAAAGCTGGACAAGAACATTGCCATGGGGGCCGAAAAATGGGTGGATGTGCACAAATACCGGAATACTTCGGATTGTATCACCACCTTAAAGCAACAAGGTTACCAGATCATCGCTACTACACCCCATGAGGATTCCACCCTTTTGCCCGATTTTTTCCCCGAGAAGAAGTCGGCCCTATTTTTTGGTACTGAAAAGGAGGGGTTGAGTGAAGTTGTGATGCGGCAAGCCGATGCCTGCCTCAAAATTCCCATGGTAGGCTTTTCCGAAAGTTTGAACGTGTCCGTGGCGGCGGCCATCATTATACAGGATGTGGCGCATAAAGTGAGGGCCTCCCAATTGGATTGGCGACTGACCGAAACCGAGATTTTAGAGAAACGGATGAACTGGACCCAAAAATCCATCCAACATGTAAAAGGCATCATCAAAAGATATTATGCCGACTAAGGATTTTTTGTATTTTTAACTGTAAACCAATCCATTAGCGTTATGTTGTTCCTGTATATTCTCTTGGGCCTTGTGGTGCTCGTCCTCATCTTGGCGGCTGTGGCCCCAAAAACCTATGATGTTTCTCGTTCGGTCATAATTGCCAAACCGAAAACGGAAGTTTTCACTTACCTCAAATCCCTGAAAAATCAAGATGTTTGGAGTCCATGGGCCAAAAAGGACCCTAATATGGTGCAAACCTTTACGGGAACCGATGGTGAAGTCGGCGCCACCAACCATTGGAAGGGCAATAAACAAGTTGGGGAAGGGGAGCAGGAAATCACCAAAATTGTAGAAGGGGAACGGGTAGAGTCCGAACTTCGCTTTTTAAAACCATGGGAATCCACTTCTGACTGCTATTTGGTTACAGAAGAGGTGGACAAGGATACTACCAAGGTAGTCTGGGGATTTTCCGGGAAGAACAAATTCCCCATGAGCATTATGATGTTGTTCATGAACATGGATAAGGCAGTGGGCAAGGATTTTGAAGAAGGACTTGCCAATCTAAAAGAGGCTTTGGAAAAATAGGTTGAATCTTATTGTTCCACCAGTTCCAATAATGCGGTGTCGAAGTCGTTTTCCAGTATAACCTTGCCATTGGAGACCATGACCTCGGTTTCGGAATAGGTATCGTATAACTTAGTGCCATCACCAAAGAACCCTTTTACCCAAAGCGATTTTTTGCCCTTGGGCAAGTCCAGTCCAACCACGACTTTGTCCTTATATTCGCCTTCCACGTAGGTTCGGGAGAACACATAGGGTGATTTTGCCAAGCGTTTGTGCTTACCGGCACCTATGGCGGGGTGGTTCCTGCGGAACTGACCCAGTTTTTGCCAGTGTTTGTGTATTTTCTGAATGTTGGGAACAGAGTCCAAATCCTTCCAGTTCATGAAAGAACGCAGGTTGGCATCACCTTGTGCACCCTCAACGATCAAAGGGCGTGAGGTTTCATCCCCGTAATAGATTTGTGAAGCACCAGGGGTCAACAATAGCACGTTGGCAGCCCGGTAAGGCTGTTTTCTTTCTCGGTCAAAAGGTCCCCCGTCATCATGAGACGAAAGGTAGTTGAGCACACTCTTGCCCTTCAACTTGGTGTTTAAGAGGTTACTGTATTTAGAAAAAATGGTTTCATAGTCGTTGTTGGCATCGGTCTTCAATTCAAAATTGATAAGACTTTTGAAACCATAACTGAAGAAGTCTACCTTTCTGTCCCCAAAATCATAGTCGCGCCCTCCGGAAATCCCATAGTTGTAGACTTCCCCTACCATGTAGAAGGGGTTTTCGTCCAAAATTCTATCCTGATGTTTTTTCTTCCACATCTCAAACGCATAGACAGCTTCTTTGTGCAGGTCTTGCCATGCGTTTTCGTTTACGTGTTTCACGGTATCCACCCGAAAGCCGTCCACCCCATAATCGTTGATGTAATCCGTCAACCATTTGATGATATAATAACGGGGCGCCCTGGGATAGCCTGTACGCTCAAAAAAGAGGTTCAGTTCATCCAGTTCCTTGCTCAGCCTTCCTTCGTCCTTCCATTTGGCCAAAAGGGCATCGGGCAGCTCCACGGGTTCATCGGATTCGGTAAGGATATCAGGTAAGTTGGCCACCAAGGTACACTCGGTGGTGTTTTCGTAAGTAGTGAATTCGCAAGGGGGACCTGTGCGCACCCAATCATCGGGCCAAACAGGGTCCTTATCGGTGACGGGTCCGGTATGGTTCAATACCACATCCAAAAGGATGCGTATGCCCTTTGCATGGGCAGTTTTTACCAGCTTTTCCAAATCTTTTTTGGTGCCGAAGTTGGGGTCAATGGCCGTCCAATCCTTGGTCCAATAACCATGGTACCCATAAGTATTGCCTGTTCCCTCATCCGTGGAACCGTGAATTTGCTCCACAATGGGCGTGAGCCAAATGGCATTGATGCCCAAATCGGTAAAATAACCTTCTTCAATTTTTTGGATGATACCCTGCATATCACCGCCTTCAAATCCCCTTAGAACCCCGGTTTCCTTGGTGCGGTCAAAATTTACATCATTTTCAGGGTTGCCATTGTTGAAACGGTCGGTAAGCAGGAAGTATACGTTGGCACCTTCCCAAACGAAAGGGACTTCCTTTTTCTCCTGTTTTTCTTGAACTACCTGTGCTGTGGTCTGCGGTTGTTTTTCAACTTCCTTGCAGCCTATAAAAAGGGGAAGAATCGACATGACGACAAGTAGTTTTTTCATGAATTGGGATTTTGTCTAAAGCTATAAAATGAATATGGAATTCGAAAATTTATTTATAGCAAGGCAGACCTGTCCCAATACCCTAAACCATGATTTACTGTTTTCTGTTCAACACTTTATATTCCTCATAACAACTGGAAATGGCATCCAAGATCTGCAGGTCGTTCGCTGTACTGATAAACGACTTTGAATAATTGCAGTTGTTCAGGATGTCCTCAATGTCCACTTTTTCCAATTGGAGCAGCTCCATGAGGGTTTCCCTGTCGAATTTGGAAGCGAGCAAATCACGGATGTTATCGTCTTCCTTGATCTGTCTGAGTTTGCGCATCTGCCGCGGTTTCTTTCCGAATAGGTTCCGTAAAAGGTCGGCCGGATTGAGGATGGCTCCCAAAACCTTGGTCACCGCACTGGGGTTTTTACTGCCCGCCTCGTAACTGGTGGGCAATCCTGAAATGCTATATTGCTGTGAATTGTTGATAGGCAGGTTCTTTACATCTATTTCCAGGTATCCCGTGAGTTGATAGGGTCTAACGATGACTTCTTCCAAGGCATATGCCAGTTCGGTCAAGGCAATTTTGGTGTCGCCAAACTTGAACATGTCGTTGGTAACCCTGATTTTTTGGGTCTTGAAACCGAGATAGGAGAGGTAAAGCGTATCGTTCACGGCGGCTGGGATCGTAAACTTTCCATTTTGGTCCGTAATGGTCCCTTTTACCAAGTTTAGGTTGATGACGTGAACACTTTCCAAAGGAAAATCCGTCTGAGCATTCACTACCGTGGCCGTTATCTCTTTAACTTCCTGATTTTCATCCTCATTTTGGGAAAAGCCCAGAAGAGAAATCAAGGAGAAAAATGTAAGTAGAATTCTTCTCATGCAATCTTTGTAGGTATAAATGTACTAAACAAAGAAAAATAAACAGGATCCGGATATCATTTAATATAGAATTAACTAATAAAAACCAGGTCTCTTTTTACCGCCTTTTTTACTGAAATTTCCCTTTTTACCACTCTTGAAGGACTTGTTCTTGTCGCCTTTTCGGCCGCTACCTCCTTTGAAGCCGCCGCCACCTTTTCTACTGCTGCGCTTTCTTCCACCACCTTTTCCACCGCCACCACCTGGCTTGGTGGATACTTCAACGTTGATGAACCTTCCATCGACCTTAAAGTCCGTAAAGGTTTGGATGATGAATTCGGTCAGTTGCGCATCCGTATTGAAAAAGGAAAAACTGTCCTTCGTATCCACATTGTAGATGTCCTCCTTTTCCAAGTTGAGGGTATCCCGAAGAAAATCCTTCAACGACATCCAATCATACCCATCGCGCTCCCCAATGTTGATGAAGTAGCGCACCGATCCTTCGGATGGAAGGTCTTCCCTGGAGAAATCTTCACCACCTCGACTTTCCCTACCACCTTCAGTAGTGTTCAAGTCTTTGGTCTTGCTGTAGTAATTGTAAAACTGAGTGAACTCCACGGACACCATTTTTTTGATCAACTCGTCGCGATCGATACCTTCCAATACATCATAAATGGCCGGTAGGTAGTTGTCGATTTCTTTATTGACCTTGGTTTCCTTGATCTTGTTGGCCAAGTGATACAATTGGATCTCACAGATTTCGATGCCCGAAGGAATCTGTTTCTGGATGAACTCTTGCTTGATCTTGCCTTCTATGGCACGTATCTTTCTCACCTCTGAACGGGTAACAATAACCATGGAAATCCCAGATTTTCCGGCCCTTCCGGTTCTACCGCTTCGGTGGGTATAGGTTTCGATCTCGTCTGGCAATTGGTAGTTGATCACGTGGGTCACGTCATCCACATCGATACCACGGGCCGCCACATCGGTGGCCACCAACATCTGTACCTGTTTTTTTCTGAAGGCGTTCATCACCAAATCCCTTTGGTTTTGGCTTAGGTCACCATGCAAGGCACCGGCGTTATAACCGTCCTCGATCAATTTCTCGGCTACTTTTTGGGTGTCGCGTTTGGTACGGCAGAAAACTACGGAAAAAATCCCGGGGTTGGCATCGGCCAAACGTTTAAGAGCGGAGTAACGATCTCTTCCACCCACGGTGTAATATTCATGTTGGACAGTGGCTGCTCCAGCATTCTTGGTCCCAACGGTAATCTCAACCGGTTGAACCATGAATTTTTTGGCAATGGAGGCCACTTCTTTCGGCATAGTGGCCGAAAAAAGCCAAGTAAGCTTCTCTTCGGGAGTATTGGACAAAATATCCTTGATATCCTCATAGAAGCCCATGTTCAACATTTCATCGGCTTCGTCGAGTACACAATAATCAATTTTGGAAATATCGACCATACCACGACCGATCATATCTTTCATACGACCTGGGGTGGCTACAACGATCTGTGCCCCTCTTCTGATCTGACTGGCCTGTTCGGTAATGCTCGCACCGCCATAAATGGCCACTACGTTCAATCCCTTTATGTATTTGGAGTAAAGTTTGAGTTCGTTGGTGATCTGAAGACAGAGCTCACGGGTAGGGGAAAGAATCAATCCCTGTGTGGTCCTACTCTCCACATTGATTTTTTGGATCATTGGAAAACCGAAAGCTGCGGTCTTTCCTGTTCCTGTTTGTGCCAAGGCCACCAAATCGGTGTCTTGCTCCAATAAAATGGGAATGGCTTTTTCCTGTACTTCTGATGGGGTTTCAAATCCTAGGTCGGAAATAGCATCCAATAGGGGTTGGTCCAACCCCAAGGTTTCAAATTTTGTCATAATGGTATATACCTTTGATCGCAAATATGTTGTGTTGCATAGAGCGATTTTAGTATATCCCGTTGGCCCATCGCAACACCTTGCCCATACCGGCGGCGTTAATAAAGCGGCAAAGGTACACTAATTCTGATCAGTGGGATCTATGAGGACAAGTTTTTTAAGAAGGCAACCAATTTCTCTACGGCCTTGCCCCTGTGACTGATGACATTTTTAGTTTCGGGCGGAAGTTCCCCAAAAGTGCTGTCGTACCCCAACGGCTTGAAGATGGGGTCGTATCCGAAACCGCCTTCCCCATATTGAGTATGGGTAATTTCACCTTCCACAATCCCTTCGAAAACATAGGGTTCACCGTTCCAATTTAAATGGATAACGGTTTTAAAATGGGCGTTTCGGTCGGTTTGGTCTTTCATTTCCTTCAAGACTTTGACCATATTGTCCTGGGCATTTTTGCCTTCTCCTGCGTAGCGGGCCGAGAATACGCCAGGTCTGCCGTCCAAAGCATCGATCAACAGCCCGGTGTCATCCGAAAAACAATTGAAACCATAGGTTTGGGTTACAAAATCGGCTTTGATTTTCGCGTTTTCTTCCAAAGTCGCGCCAGTTTCGGGAATTTCATCAAAACAGCCGATATCGTGTAAGGACAAAAGTTCGATGGAGTTGGGAAGGAGTTGCTGTACTTCCTTTAATTTATGGTCGTTGTGGGTAGCAAAAACAAGTTTCAAAATAGAAAAGGATTCGATTGAGGTTCAAAAGTAGTAATTTCGCCCATCAACCCATTTGTATGAGACTACGGATTCCACCTGCGTTGGTGATGTTGATTTTTGGAGCTTTGATGTACGTCCTGGCCAAATTTTTACCCGTTGGTGACTTTGATTTTTTCGGTAGGAACGAGCTGGCGTGGTTTCTGTTCGGCCTTGGATTTCTTATCGGGATTGTGGCCGTGGCGCAGTTTATCATCACCAGGACTACCACTGATCCCTTACATCCGCAAAAAACTTCCAAACTGATAACCAGAGGTGTTTTCAACTACACCCGTAACCCTATGTATTTGGGGCTGCTCCTTATTTTACTGGCATTTGGATTGAAATTGGGAAATGCGTTCAATACCCTTTTGGCCGCAGGTTTTGTGTCTTACATAAACCGTTTTCAGATCAAGTATGAAGAGGAGGTTTTGGAAGAAAAATTCGGAAAGGAATACCGTATCTTTTGCAAATTGACAAGGCGCTGGTTCTGATTTGAAAACTTGTAGAAAATCCGATTTCGGGTGCTATTTAAAACAAATTGAAAGCGTTTTTTGATTTATCCACAATTCTGTAAGGTTTTTAAAAAGATGCGATTACAAGGAATGAATTAATATGTAATTTTACACTTTAATTTTTTTTGAAGCGATTCATGGTGGAAGCGGGACGAAAATATGTTTTCGATTTTGATAGTACCTTGACCAGGGTAGAGGCCTTGGATGTCTTGGCCGAAATGACCTTGCAGGGAAACCCCAAAAGGGAAGAAATCGTGAAGGAAATCCAAAAGATAACCAATCTGGGGATCGATGGGGATATTTCCTTTACCGAGTCCTTGGAGCGTAGGATCCGATTGTTGAATGCCAATAAGGCGGACCTTCAAAACCTGGTGGCCGAACTTCGTCAAAAAATTTCCCGTTCCATAGCATCCAATAAGGAATTTTTCCATGAGTATTCCGAAGATATCTATGTGATTTCCTGCGGGTTCAAGGAGTTTATCGATCCTATTGTTGAAGAATACAACATCCCGTCCGATAGGGTATATGCCAATACCTTCAAGTTTGATGAAGAAGGGAATATCATCGGTTTTGATGAAACCAATGTATTGGCGGCCCACAACGGAAAGATTGAATGTTTGAAGAAATTGGATCTCGATGGAGAGGTCCAGGTCATCGGCGACGGCTATAGCGATTATGTGATGCGCGAGGCCGGTATCGCCCATAAGTTTTTTGCCTATACTGAAAACGTGCACCGTGAAAAAGCGGCAAGCAATGCCGATCACGTGGCACCTAACCTAGATGAATTTTTATTTGTGAACGATTTGCCAAGAAACCTGTCATACCCAAAGAATAGAATCAAGATCCTTTTACTTGAAAATGTCCACCCTGCTGCTTTCCAGAACCTATCGGAGGAAGGTTTTTCCGTGGAATTGGTAAAGCATAGCCTCTCCGAGGACGAACTTATAGAGCGCTTGAAAGGCGTACATGTGTTGGGCATCCGATCTAAGACCCAAGTGACCAAAAAGGTACTTGATGCTGCCAATAAGTTGATGGTCATCGGTGCTTTCTGTATCGGTACCACACAGATTGACCTTGATTACAGCAGAAAAAAAGGAGTAGTGGTGTTCAATGCACCGTATAGCAACACCCGTTCCGTAGTGGAGCTTGCCGTGGGGCACATCATCATGCTCATGCGGAACATTTTTACCCGTAGCAGTGAAATTCACAATGGGGAGTGGAACAAAACCGCTTCCAACTCTAGGGAGGTTAGAGGCAAGAATTTAGGTATTGTGGGCTATGGCAATATCGGAAAACAGATGTCCGTTTTGGCCGAGGCTATCGGTATGCGTGTCTATTATTATGATGTGGCCGACCAGTTGGCTTTGGGCAATGCCGTTAAATGCAACAGTTTGGAAGACCTTTTGTCCGTTTCCGATGTAGTGACCCTGCATGTGGACGATAATAAGGCCAACAAAAACTTTATTGGGGAACGAGAGATCAACCAAATGAAGGATGGCGCTATGCTCATCAACCTATCCCGAGGATTTGTGGTGGATATCGATGCCCTTGCCGCAGCATTGAAGAGCGGAAAATTGGGTGGCGCAGCAGTGGATGTATATCCTGTGGAGCCAGCAAGCAACGGACCGTTCGAAACCCCATTGCAAGGTTTGCCCAACGTGATCCTTACCCCACATATTGGTGGTAGTACCGAGGAAGCGCAACGCGACATTGCGGAGTTTGTGCCCAACAAGATCATGGATTATATCAATTCGGGAACCACTGTGGATTCCGTGAATTTTCCCAATATACGGTTACCCAAGCAGAACAAGGCGCATCGCTTTTTGCATATCCATAAAAATGTACCGGGCATTATGGCCAAGATCAACGAGGTGTTGGCCAAATATGGTCTCAATATTACCGGACAGTACCTTTCTACCGACCCAGAGGTGGGTTATGTGATCACGGATTTGGATCGTGAGTACGACAAAGAGGTGGTGAAGGAGTTGAAGAATGTGGAAAACACTATCAAGTTTAGGGTACTTTATTAATCGATTCAGGACCGCTTCGCTTTAGGATGCAGGAACAAAGACGTTTTGACTCTTGATTCTTGTCTTTTGATTCTTGAACTTATGGATTACTGATGGTGATACGGTTCGTTCCGTAAAATGGTAAATCCACGGTAAACTTGTTCGATTAGGAACAACCGAACCATTTGGTGTGAAAAGGTCATTTTGGACAAACTGATTTTTCCTGAACATTTGGAATAGACCGTTTCACTGAAGCCATAAGGTCCACCAATGACCAAGACCAAGTTTTTGATACCACTGTTCATTTTCTTCTGAAGGAAATCGGCAAAATCCATGGAAGTATATTGCTTGCCCTTTTCATCCAGTAAGATGAGGGTGTCGGTAGGTTGCAATTGGGCCAAAATCAGTTCGCCTTCCTTCTCTTTTTGTTGGGCTTCGGAAAGATTTTTACTGTTTTTGATATCGGGGATGATCCGAAATTCAAACTTGATATAGTGCTGGAGCCGTTTGGCATATATCGATATAAGTTCTTCCAACTCAGCCCTATCCGTTTTCCCTATGGCGATCAAAGTTATCTGCATGCCCAAAAATAAATCTTTAAGTCGGATGTCTGCACAGGGTAATTCACTTAAATAGCAATCTGAGCCACTTAACTAAGGGCACCAGTTTCCTAAGCCCATAAAAAAACCACCGGAAGGCTGAAGTCTTCCGGTGGTTCAAAGTAAAATGAAATGCTTTAAGAGATAATGTGAAATTAAAAGCACATTACGGCACCACCAGTATCATTAATGGTCCAACCATTCTCTGAAATTAAGACGGTATTTCTAAAATAATCGGTATCTGAATCGTTACAAAAACTAATTCCTACAGCTCCCAAAGTAATGCCATTTGGAATGAATACATTACCTTGATTGCCCCAGCCAATTAATGTTGCACTATATTTGGAGCTACTCATCCCTGAATTATTGAACATACCATCCATATTGGTTATGTTTTTAATGACCCAATTGCCCAAATTTTGATTAAAGGAAGAAGCCCCGAAGAACATATAAGCAATAGAGGTAACTTTACTTATATCCCAATTGCCAACATCCTGGTTGAAGGAGGTTGCGTTGGCAAAGGTACCATGCATGGTAGTCACGTTGCTTGTATCCCAATTGCCCAAATTTTGATTAAAGGAAGAAGCCCCGAAGAACATATAAGCAATAGTGGTAACTTTGCTTATATCCCAATTGCCAATATCCTGGTTGAAGGAAGTTGCTTGAGAAAACATATAGGACATGTCCACTACATTTGAGGTATCCCAATTGCCAATATTTTGGTTGAAGGAAGAAGCCTCGGAGAACATATAAGCAGTATGGGTAACTTTACTTATATCCCAATTGCCAATATCCTGGTTGAAGGAAGTTGCTTGAGAAAACATATAGGACATGTCCACCACATTTGAGGTATCCCAATTACTGATATCCTGGTTAAAAGAAGTAGCATTCGCAAACATATAACTCATATCATTTACTTGGGATAGGTCTGGGGTATCCGATGCCTTTAGGACCATGTTTTCGCAATCTCCAAATGCACCACTCATACTGGACCATTGGATATTGCCCCATTGATCAATGGACACCAATTTAGGCCCCATTTCGATTTGTTCAAACATTTTTATGTGTGGAAACATACCTTGTATGGCAACTTTATGCTCTCCAGCATTGGCATAAATATGAGAAGCACCCACACTTGAAGTTATAGTTTCTACGGTGCCATCTCCCCAATCAATGATATAATCATAAGTTAAGACGATGTCTGTGGTAATGACAATTTCCTCATTGTTGGTTTCGGTCTTCCAAGTGGTGACAAAGGAATTAGGGTCACCTGCCAAAGTCTCGTCCACATCTGCTACGGTAATGATAACTGTGGCCTCCGAGCTAGCTTTTCCATCACTGACACTTACCGTGATACTGTGTTTTTCAGAGGTTTCATAATCAAGATTTTTGCCAGTAGCCAACGATAGTTCCCCGGATGTGGAAATCTCAAAGAGGTCATTATCATTGACAGTAATTTCAAAAGTAAGATCATCATTGTCCGCATCGGTGGCCTCAACAGTGCCAATAATTTCTTCGTCAGATATGTCCTCAGAAACTGAGAAATCCTGGTCGGCAATAATCGGGACGGCATTGTGCGCTACATTTATAGTAATAGATGCCGTGGCAGCATCTTCACCATCCGTTACTTCCACAGTGATGATATACTGTGCTTTGGGTTCTGTTGCCAGTGACTTTCCAGCAGCTAAACTTAAGACGCCACTGGTGGTAATGGCAAAAAGCGCATTATCATTGGTTTTGATACTGAAAGTCAAGGCATCTTTATCAGCATCCGAAGCCACCACGGTACCAATGGTTTGGGTATCTAGGATGTCTGCAGCGACTGAAAAGGATTGAGCCGCGATTACGGGTACTGTGTTCTTGGCCGGGGTTGGGCTATCGTCCTTGCTACATGACCAGACAAAAGCAAAGGCAAGTAGTACGACAGCAAATTTCTTCATGATGTTTTTCATAATCAGATTTTTTAATTAACACTGCAATTTGGGACGTTTTCAAGGAAATTGGGTGTATGATCTGACGGATGGACTATTTGATTTGATGAGGAGGCACTAGGGAATGACCCACTAATGTCAATCCATGGCTGTAATAGGTATAATTTCTTTTTTAAATTAAGTTTGATTCATTTACTATTCGTCAAATATCTAGTTTACAATATCCTAAGTCCAGACACTTAATTTGCCATTTTTGTCAATTGAATTCTGACATTGAGGTAAATTCAAATAACCCAGTAACTACGTGGCCAAGGAGCAATGTTTTTACTATTTTCGTTGAAACCCCAAGGAAATGATATCCGAAGAACAATTTCAAAAAGAACTTGATTTGATCATTGCCAATGCCGTCCGTGAAGATGTGGGCGATGGTGACCATAGCTCATTGGCCTGTATTCCGGTCATGGCGACCGGTAAGGCAAAACTATTGGTGAAGGATGAGGGAATCATTGCAGGGGTAGATTTTGCCCGAATGGTGTTCCAATACATCGACCCCAATTTAAAAATGGAAGTGTTGCTGCAAGATGGCAGTCCGGTGAAATATGGCGACGTGGTTTTTTATGTGGAAGGGAGTTCCCAAAGCATACTTAAGGCAGAGCGATTGGTGCTCAATGCCATGCAACGGATGAGTGCCATTGCCACGAAGACCCAGGATTTTGTTTCCCTTTTGGATGGCACCGACACCAAGATTCTCGATACCCGAAAGACAACTCCTGGCATTAGGGCTTTGGAAAAATGGGCCGTAAAAATCGGGGGAGGGGAAAACCATCGATTTGCCCTGTACGACATGATCATGCTGAAGGATAATCATATCGATTTTGCAGGAGGGATTACCAAGGCCATACAAAAAACACAGGAGTATCTTCAAGAAAAAGGAAAAGACCTAAAGATCATTGTAGAGGCTAGGAATCTGGATGAAGTTGACGAAATTTTGAAGTCCCCGGGAGTACATCGGATTCTATTGGATAATTTTGATTACGATGATACACGAGAGGCAGTCAGAAGGATCGGGGACCAATGCCAGACCGAATCCTCTGGGGGAATCAATGAGGAAACCATTCGAACGTATGCCGAATGTGGGGTGAATTACATTTCGTCAGGGGCCTTGACGCATTCCGTTTATAATATGGATCTAAGTTTAAAAGCCGTGTAGATGTCCGAAGCTATTGAAGCGCAATTGGAAAAAATACCCATTCTCAACTGGGCAGTTCGGTTGTTGAAAAAAATAAAGCTCAAAGCTTTTGAAGGGCTTTCCTTTTATGACCTTATCGAAATGTACCTCATGGGAATTGTCAGGGGAGCGGTTTCCACAAGGGCCAGTTCCATTGCCTTCAGTATCTTTTTGGCTTTATTCCCACTTTTGATTTTTCTAGTGACCCTGATTCCCTTCATCATTCCGTACGTGAGTGTAGGCAATGCAAATTTTGACCACCAATTTCTTGACTTTTTGGAATCTTTTCTTCCTTCTGCCACTGGTGAATATTTTGGGGACATTTACCAGCAGATAAAAGATCAGAAGCAAGGCGGGTTATTGTCCTCTGCCTTCATTTTGTCCATTTTTTTGGTGGCCAACGGGGTGAATGCCATTTTTGGTGGTTTTGAGAATTCGTACCATGTGGAGCTGACGCGTAATTTTTTCCGTCAATATGCCTATGCTTTAATGGTGGGACTTCTTCTGTCCATTCTCCTGATTATTGGTGCTGTGGCCTTTGTTTATTTTGAATTTTATATTGTGGAATACACCAGTGAGTATTTGGGCAAAAAATTGGGGTATGATGTGGCAAAAGGTGATTCCGTCGGAATACAAGTGGCTAAAATCTTGTTCTTCCTGTGTCTTTCCTATCTTACTACTGCCATTCTGTATTATTTTGGTACGGCGGAAGGTCGAAAAGCACGGTTTTTTTCTGCAGGTGCCCTGATGACCACCTTACTTTTTTTGTTGACTTCTTATCTGTTCGGAATCTATGTGGAAAAATTTGCCCGCTACAACGAACTGTATGGCGCCTTGGGAGGTTTATTGATTTTGATGGTCTATATTTGGTTGAATTCCAATATTCTACTCTTGGGATTTGAACTGAATGCCACCTTGAATTCTTTAGGGCGAAGTCATCGAAGAAAGCAAGAAGAGAAAGCTAAAAAACTGGAAGAGCAGCCCCAGGAACTCGGTGAAGATTAAAAAATGCAAGCTTGGCATAACTAGGATAGTGTATGGACTTTTTTTTGGATGTTGTACTGCCCATTCCCTTGGAAAGACTTTTTACCTATAAGATCACACCACAAGAAGCTGATTTTATAAAAAAAGGGATGAGGATTGGAGTACCTTTCGGCAAATCCAAAATATATACCGCGCTTGCTTACAGGGTGCACCGTGAAGCCCCCATTGCCTACGAACCCAAGGAAATCTACCAGATTTTGGATGAAATCCCCTTGGTCAATGAATTTCAACTAAAACATTGGGAATGGATAGCCGAGTACTATATGTGTACTTTGGGAGAAGTGATCCGAAGCGCCCTACCCAGTGCCTTCATGTTGGAAAGTGAGACTCTGGTCTTGTTGAACAAAGAGGTCCAAGTGGATGAAATGGACCTTCAGGATGACGAATTTCTGGTCTTTGAGGCCCTTCAACACCAATCGCATCTGCAAATAGGTGAAATCAGCGACATTGTGGACAAGAAGAATGTATTGTCCCTTGTTAATAGACTGGTACAGAAAGGGGTGGTGCTTCAAAAAGAAGAGCTCTACGAGCAGTACAAACCCAAAATGGTGCGCTATGTAAAACTTTCGGACACATATGGTGATGATGGGCAATTGGAAGCCTTGTTGAACGAACTCTCCCGAGCCCCCAAGCAAAGCCAAGTGGTGTTGACCCTTTTTCAGATTCAGGCCAAAAACAAAAAACCGATACCGATAGATGACTTGGAAAAGGAAAGTGGCAGCTCCAAGGCGGTGATCAAAGCTTTGATCGACAAAGGGGTACTGGAAGAATACCACATCAGAAAGGATAGGGTAGAGCATGGTGATGCCTCAGAGGAATCCCGGAATATTGCTTTGAACGAATATCAGTCCAAGGCATTGGATGGCATTCAAGACTCCTTTGAAGACAAGAAACCGGTACTGTTACACGGGGTCACTTCATCAGGAAAGACTGAAGTGTACGTAAAATTGATACAACAGTGTCTTGATGAAGGCAAGCAGGCGTTATATCTACTGCCCGAAATCGCGTTGACCTCCCAATTGATCAATAGGTTACAACATTATTTTGGGAACAAGGTTTCGGTATACCATTCCAAATATAGTATTCATGAAAGGGTGGAGGTGTGGAACAATGTATTGCACAATGCCGAAAAGGCCCAGATTGTCATCGGTGCCCGATCCTCGTTGTTTTTGCCATATTCCAACCTTGGTTTGGTGGTGGTGGACGAGGAGCATGAGAGCTCCTTTAAGCAATTTGACCCGGCTCCAAGGTATCATGCCCGCGATGCGGCCATTGTTTTGGCTTCGCTCCACAGTTCCGATACCGTTTTGGGGTCTGCCACCCCGAGCATAGAGAGCATGTACAATGCCAAATCGGGAAAATACGGGTATGCCGCCATTCCTTATCGATTCGGAAACGTATTGATGCCTGATATCAATTTGGTGGATATTAAAGAAGCTACCCGAAAGAAACGAATGAAGGGGCATTTTTCCGAAATTTTGATCAATGCCATTGCGGAGGCCTTGGAAGAAGGGGAACAGGTAATCCTTTTCCAAAACCGAAGGGGGTTTGCGCCTGTAGTGGAGTGTACCACTTGTGGTCATGTGGCCCAGTGTCCCAATTGCGATGTGAGCCTTACGTATCATCAGCATCGGAATCAGCTACGTTGTCATTACTGTGGATACCATATGGCGTTACAGCAAGCGTGTTTGGCCTGTGGTAATGCCACTTTGGACAAGAAAGGGTTTGGTACGGAACAGATTCAGGAAGAATTGGGACAACTTTTCACCAAAGCGGCTGTCGGGCGCATGGACTTGGATACCACCAGGGGCAAATATGCCTATGAAAAGATCATTTCTGCTTTTGAAAACCAAGAAATGGACATTTTGGTAGGTACCCAAATGGTGACGAAAGGTCTCGACTTTAGGAATGTAAGTTTGGTGGGCATCATGAATGCGGACACCATGCTCAATTTTCCAGATTATCGTGCCCATGAACGCAGTTTTCAAATGCTGACCCAAGTGGCAGGTAGGGCAGGGCGTACCCAAAAACGTGGCAAGGTGTTGATACAGAGTTATAATCCATACCACCAGATCTTGCAACAGGTCACTACCAATGATTACGAAAAAATGTTCACCGAGCAGTTGTACGAAAGGGAGCAGTTTAAATATCCACCTTTGGTGCGCATCATCAAGATTACCTTAAAGGATAGGGATTTCAATAAATTGAACGAGGCTTCGGATTGGTTGGCCAGTTCGTTGCGAAATGTGCTCAAGATTCCGGTACTGGGACCTGAATATCCACCCGTGGCCCGCATCCGTAGGGATTATTTAAAGAACGTCCTCATCAAGATACCTCGTGAATACCCCTTGGCACAAACAAAAAATAGCATTAAAAGAATCGAACGATCTTTTAATGCTATTTCCAAGTATAAAAGTGTAAGACTGGTCTACAATGTGGACCACATATAATTATACGTTGGCAAGTGCTTCAGCCAGCTCGGTTTTCTTGTTTCGGCTCAATGGAATCTGTCTTCCCCCAACTTCAACATTTTTACTGTTGAATTTTTCTATCTTCTCCAGATTCACAATATAAGACTTGTGGATACGAAGGAATTTTTCGGCAGGCAACTGCTTTTCGAAAGACTTCATGGTGGAGAGGATTACGATATTGGCCTCATCGGTCACCAATTTGATGTAATCTCCCAACGCTTCGATCCATTTAATGTCGTTTAATATAACCTTTCGTTTTTTAAGGTTGCTTTTCACAAAGATGTGCTCTTCGTCCTCATCCACCCTGTTCATTTGCTCAAATTTGGCAACGGCTCTTTTTACAGAGGCTTCAAAACGGGCCAGGGTAATGGGTTTGTGAAGGTAATCGGTTACGTCGTAGTCAAAAGCTTTAAGTGCATAATCAGGTTTTCCTGTGATCAAAATAACCTGTGGTGGGTTCTCTAGGGCCTCTAAAAGGTCAAAACCACTAATGATAGGCATTTCTACATCGAGGAAAATAAGGTCGACTTCGTGGTTTTTCAGGCCATTTTTGGCTTCAATGGCGTTGCTGTATTCAGCAACCAAAGCAAGATGTGGATGATTGTTGACCAATTTAGCAACGGCCATCCGCTGCATGGAAGAATCGTCTACAATTATACTTTTTAATTTCATAGAATGGGGTGATTTGTAGGGTTTTAAATCATCGGCAAATTACACAAAAATGACGGTTAAGAGCAACAAAAGATGTAAACATGGTCTATTTTGTTGTGTATATTGCCATATACGTTATTTAGGTTTATTGGGTTTGTCATTGTTAATAACTCTTGTACTTTAAACGAAGTTTTTTCGCTTTTCTTGCAGGGCGAAATAAATATTACTACTTTTGCGCTCCTTTAAAATATATAATAATGAACCATTACGAAACTGTTTTCATTTTGAATCCCGTTCTGTCTGAAACACAGATAGAGGAAACAGTCAAGAAATTTGAGGATTTTTTGATTAACAATGGTGCCAAAATGGTCTCCAAGGAAGATTGGGGACTTAAGAAATTGGCCTATCCCATTCAGCACAAGAAAAGTGGTTTTTACCACTTGTTCGAATTCACAGCCCCTGGTGAGGCCATCGGTCCTTACGAGGTGGAATTCAGGAGAGATGAGCGCGTTATGCGTTTTTTGACCGTTAAGTTGGACAAGCATGCAATTGCTTGGGCAGAAAAACGTAGAACCAAATTAAAAGCAAAGGCATAGGTTATGGCATCTATTGAACAACAAGCAAAAGCAAAAAAAGACGGGGAAATCAGATATTTGACCCCGCTGAACATTGAGACCAACAAGCAAAAGAAGTATTGTAGGTTCAAAAAATCAGGTATCAAGTACATCGATTACAAAGATCCTGATTTCTTGATGAAGTTGGTGAACGAGCAAGGAAAATTGCTTCCTCGCAGACTTACCGGTACTTCCTTGAAATACCAGAGAAAAGTGGCCCAGGCCGTTAAGCGTGCCCGTCACATTGCGTTAATGCCGTACGTTGGCGATATGTTGAAATAAAAAATACCGAAGAATGGAACTTATTCTAAGAGAAGATGTACAGGATTTGGGATTTAAGGATGATATCGTTTCCGTAAAGAACGGTTACGGCAGAAACTACCTGATCCCACAAGGTTTGGCCACATTGGCCACTCCATCAGCCAAAAAAGTTTTGGCCGAGAACCTTAAGCAAAGAGCCCACAAAGAGAAGAAAATCGTTGATGAGGCCAACAAGATTGCCGAAGCCCTAAAACAATTGGAAATCCGTATCGCTGCCAAGGCTGGTGCGGGCGATAAATTGTTCGGATCTGTGACCAACATTGATTTGGCAGAGGCTTTGGACAAAGAAGGACACCAAATCGAGCGAAAGTTCATCAATATTAAAGGTGGAGCGATCAAACGAGTGGGACCTTACGAAGCGGTGATCAGACTTCACAGGGAAGTTGTAGTAGAATTCCCTTTTGAGGTTGTTGCTGAAGCGAAGTAACATACTGTAATAAGTATTTGGAAATAAAGAGGGCTATGTTCGCATAGCCCTTTTTTTATATGGATTTTTCGAAGACAACAAGACGGATTATTTTTGCACCATGAAATACAAAAGACTTTCTAAAGAACAATTGGAGGAACTGCACCCGGAGTTCATCAACTTTTTGGCAACACAATCCATAACCGCCGAAGAATGGATAACACTTAAGACCGAAAAGCCCGAAGTCGCCGAGGAGGAAATCGATGTGTTCAGCGATTTGATCTGGGAAGGCGTACTTTCCAAAGTGGAATATTTGGAAAATATCTCGGAACGGCACATGCACCTGTTTCATCTGACGGATAAAGAGATGAAGCTTCTTTCCGTAAAGGTGATGAATCCTGAAATAGACCTACGGACCAAAGTCGGTTTTGATTGGTTCAAGCGTAACTTTCAATCGGATTTTGTGGAATACCTAACCGCGTCCAAAGCCTACGGGGAAGATAAAAACGTGGACAAGTTCGAATTGATCAAGCAAGGAGCAGTAATCACCAAAGGAGATTTGTATAAGTGGTTCGATCAGATTATGGAATGATTCAGGGGTTTAGGGTAAATGGTTTTTGGGAAAGGATGCTATTCATTAGCATATAAAAATATCATTCCAATGGAGCGAAGCGACTGAAGAATCCCTTAACCTTTCATACCCATGCCCTTGATCCTTTACCCAAAACCGTATATTTGCACGAGAATTTGAAATTACATGGCACAGAAACCATCCATTCCCAAGGGAACCCGTGATTTTTCACCCGCTGAGGTGTCCAAGCGTATCTATATCATCCAGACCATAAAAAAGCATTTTGAAACCTACGGTTTTCAGCCTATCGAGACACCTTCCTTTGAAAATTCGGAGACGCTCATGGGCAAGTATGGGGATGAAGGGGACCGCTTGATCTTTAAGATCTTGAATTCTGGGGATTTTATTTCCAAGGTGGATGATGTGACCTACAGCTCCAAAAATTCAGCATCACTTACCCAAAAAATTTCTGAAAAAGCCTTGCGCTATGACCTTACCGTGCCCTTTGCCCGTTACGTGGTCATGCATCAGAATGAAATTGATTTTCCTTTCAAGCGCTACCAAATCCAACCCGTTTGGCGTGCCGATAGGCCCCAAAAAGGACGTTTCCGTGAATTTTACCAATGCGATGCCGATGTGGTAGGTGCCGATTCGTTGTTGCAAGAAGTGGAATTTGTGCAGTTGTACGATGCCGTGTTCACCGATTTGGGATTGAAAGGCTGTACCATTAAAATCAATAACAGAAAAATTCTTTCAGGCATTGCCGAAGTGATCGGGGCCAAGCATTTGTTGGTCGATTTTACCGTGGCTCTCGATAAATTGGACAAGATAGGAGAGGAGAAGGTGAAGGCCGAAATGATGGGAAAGGGCATTTCCGAAACGGCTATTGCCAAGGCTCAACCGTTGTTTGAAATGTCAGGCTCTGCCTCGGAACAATTGGAGCAACTCAAAACCTTGCTTGCCAATTCAGAAGTGGGTATGAGGGGTGTTTCCGAATTGGAGGAAATTATTTCTACGGTGGACATGATAGGACTTCAATCCAGTCATTTACTATTGGATGTGACCCTTGCAAGGGGTCTAAACTACTATACTGGTGCCATTTTTGAGGTTGCTGCCCCTGAAGGCGTGAGCATGGGTTCCATAGGTGGTGGTGGCCGTTATGACGACCTAACCGGCATTTTCGGCCTGCCAAATGTAAGTGGTGTGGGCATTTCTTTCGGTTTGGACCGTATTTATCTCGTATTGGAAGAATTGGACCTGTTTCCAGATAGTTTGGATACTTCGTTGGATGTGCTTTGCCTCAATTTCGGTAAAGGTGAGGGACTGGCTTCCTTGAAGTTGGTATCAACCTTAAGAAAAGCTGGCCTTCGTGCTGATTTATACCCGTCTGATGCCAAAGTGCAAAAACAGTTCAAATATGCCGATAAAAGAAATGTCCCCTATGTGATTCTATTGGGGGAGCAGGAACTTGCAGAAGGGAAATTCGTGGTCAAGAATATGAAAACGGGCGACCAAAAATCGTACGACTTGGATGCTGCCAAACAATTTGCCGAAGCCATCAAATCCGACTTTTGATTTCCTTTACGATGGTTTTGTAATAGGTTGGGCCATGGGGCACATACTTGGCAACATTGGCCAGCCCCCAAGTTTCCTCGGCAAACTTGAACAATGGAATCAATGCTAGGTCATCCACCTCGCTGTCTTGTTTGGTCAATGCACCAAGCGGAACCTTCAATTCACACAGGAAAATATGGTGGAGTTCGGCATCAATAAAATCTTCGGATATTTTATGGACAGCTTTAAAAGTTCCGATGGGTTCCAAATCCTTTTGGGTAATGTGAAGTCCCACTTCCTCTTTCACTTCGCGTACCGCAGCCAAGGAAATGTTTTCACCAGCAGCTACATGCCCAGCTACCGAGACGTCCCACAACAAAGGGTGGGTGTCTTTGTGTTTTCCCCGTTGTTGGATCAGTACCCGACCATCCTTGGTGTACAGCCAAACATGGATGGTGGGATGGAGTAGACCTTTTCGATGCGCTTCGGATTTTAAACAGGACTGTCCCGTTGGGTTGCCCTGTTCGTCCAAAATGTCTACATATTCATCCATACCCCTAAAGATAAGAAATTGTCATATGGAGGGGAGGTAAAATGTTTTAAATGAACAGGCCAACCTGTCAATTCGAGTGATTTTTCAGAATGAAATAAAGAAAAATTGTATCGAGAATTAGATTCCGAGTAGAGGAAAATTGTTCTCGATACAAAATACTTTCAGCATTTCACTCGAACTGACAATTCACGTTATAAAACAGCTCAAAAATGTCATTCTGAAGGAGCTTTGCGACTGAAGAATCTAATCTATCATCGGATTCTTCGCTACGCTCAGAATGACCATTGGTTAATCAAAATAGCTGAACGTTTCTCCCTCTTTTATGGTCAACAAGGTTTCATAGATCAGGCGAATCACATTTTCCACGTCGTCCTTGTGTACCGTTTCCACAGTGGTATGCATATAGCGCAAGGGAAGGGAAATCAAAGCTGAGGCTACACCACCGTTACTGTAGGCAAAGGCGTCGGTGTCCGTTCCGGTAAATCGGGATGCGGCCAATCGTTGGAATGGTATTTTTTTTGTTTCGGCCGTTTCAATGATGCGTTCCCTTAACTTGTTCTGTACCGCAGGAGCATAGGAAACCACGGGTCCTGAACCAATCATGGTCTCGCCTTCTTTCTTTTTGTCGATCATAGGGGTGGTAGTGTCGTGGCAAACATCCGTCACGATGGCAACGTTTGGTTTGATGGTCTGCGTAATCATCTCGGCACCGCGAAGTCCAATTTCTTCTTGTACAGAATTGGTCACATAGAGTCCAAAAGGCAGTTTTTGCTTGTTCTCGTGCAGTAATCGGGCCACTTCGGCAATCATGAATCCGCCAACACGGTTGTCCAAGGCACGACAAACAAACTTGTCCTTGTTCAAAATCTGGAATTGATCAGGGTAGGTGATCACACAGCCTACATGTACACCCATTTTTTCCACTTCAGCCTTGTCTTTAGCACCGATGTCGATAAAGATGTTCTCCAATTTTGGCGGCTCCTCCTTGGCACGGTCACGGGTATGGATGGCCGGCCATCCAAAAACTCCTTTCACTACCCCATTTTTAGTATGGATGTCCACCCATTTGGATGGTGCTATCTGGTGGTCACTTCCTCCATTACGAATAACGTAAAGCAGTCCATTATCGGTGATATAATTGACGTACCAGGAAATTTCATCGGAATGTCCCTCAATGACAACCTTGTATTTCGCCTTTGGATTGATGACGGCTACCGCAGTACCGTAGGTATCCGTGATAAATTCGTCCACATAGGGTTTTAGGTAGTCCATCCAAATTTTTTGGCCCTCCCATTCATAACCGGTAGGTGATGGGTTGTTCAAGTATTTTTCTAGAAATTCTAGGGACTTTTTATTGATGATCTTTGCTGATGCCATACGTCTGATTTAGTACACAAACATAAGAATATTCACTTTTATTTAATAGCCAAATCATACCTTTATATGTAATTTTGGCAGGACTTTTGACAAATGAACCGCATGTTTCGTAGTGCTATTTTAGGTGTCTTCCTTATGATTTGGTCCCTTGGATTTTCGCAAGAGACCGAAAGGGATTCTATTTTGTTTCCGAAGGATACCGCGGAGGATTACTACGTTCGGTTCGAAGGGGATTCCATTTTATTGAGTTCCATTGAACTGGATGAAGTCTACATTTTTGGCAAGTTGGAATTTGCCGACAAGAATGAACGTCTTCGGTATTTGATCCTTCGCAGAAAGACCCTGAAAGTATACCCGTATGCAAAAATGGCCGCTGAGCGTTTGGTGGAACTGAACGATAGTTTGCAACATATCACTAAGAAACGCCATCAAAAAAAATACACCAAAAAGGTCCAAAAGTACATCGAGGAGGAATTTTCGGGAGAGCTTAAAAAATTGACACGAACCGAAGGACAGATTTTGGTGAAATTGATACACAGACAAACTGGGGAGACCGCTTTTGATTTGGTGAAGGAATTGCGGAGCGGGTGGCGCGCCTTTTGGTACAATACCACTGCCAGTATGTTCAAAATCAGTTTAAAAGAGGAATTTCGGCCCGAACAAGTCCATGAGGATTATTTGATAGAGGACATCCTGCAGCGTGCCTTTTCAGCGAATCAATTGGTACGGCAAAAATCGGTTTTGGACTACGATTACGCCCAGTTGACCAATAAGTGGAAAAGTAAGCCCACTGCCTCTAAAAACTAGTTTTTGGTCTTTTTGCCAAAAATGGCATCCATCACAATACTTACGGAACGAAAGCCCAGATAAATGGCCAACCCGGCACATAAAATACCCAGTATCAGCACAGGGATATAAAGGAAATGATCTTCGTTTTTAAAGGCCTCGTAAATTAAAAAAGGCCCCATGAACATGGCCAATACTGTAAAACCAAATGATTTTATCCCTTTGACCAAAAGTTCCTTGTCCGTGCGCCTCATGGGACCAAAGTAGGAATATTAACTTATATTTAGAGGGTAATGCACAAAAATTAACGATGGAAATACTAGTTCTGGCAGCGGTTGTCCTCTTTATCATTTTGGCCACTGTAAAGTTTAAGATGCACCCGATATTCTCGCTCACCATTGCGGCTGTGGTATCGGGTTTTTTGTTAGGACTTCCCCCCCAAGATATCATGACTACCATTGGGGACGGTTTTGGCAAGACACTTTCAGGAATCGGTTTGGTGATTGCCTTTGGAACCGTTATTGGGATTTATCTCGAGAAAACGGGTAGCACACAGGTATTGGCCAATAGTATTTTAAAATGGATAGGGTTAAAACGATCACCACTGGCCATTAACCTTGCCGGATATGTCATTTCCATCCCCGTTTTCTGCGACTCGGGGTTCATCATCCTTTCTTCATTGAACAAGGCCATCAGTAAAAAAACGGGGATACCTACCTTGGTTTTTGCCATTGCTTTGGCCACAGGGCTGTATTCTGCACATGTTTTTGTGCCCCCAACCCCAGGCCCTTTGGCTGCTGCAGCCATATTGGAGGCGGATTTGGGATTGGTCTTGCTCCTGGGATTGTTGGTATCGATTCCAGTTTCTTTGGCGGGTTATTTTTGGGCGAGGTATATCGGTAAATCCTTAAAAGAAGATGATGAGGTCTTGGCAGTTAAAGAAAAAACCGAAGAAACCAACTATGGCATCAAACCTATACAAGCTTTCATGCCATTATTGGCACCCATCATATTGATTGCCTTAAAATCCGTTGTCAATTATCCTACTTACCCTTTGGGTAACGGTTGGGTGTTCAAGATTTTGGACTTTTTCGGAAGTCCTGTAATTGCCTTGTTGATCGGGGTGTTTTTTGCTTTTTCTCTGGGTAGGAAAGTACCGTCCAAGGAGAAGGAAGGTTGGGTAGCCGAGGCATTCAAACAAGCGGGGTCGATTGTATTGATCACGGGGGCCGGTGGCGCGTTTGGTGGTATTTTAAGGACAATAGATATTGCTTCCCTCATCAACTTGGAATCCAGCACAGGAATGGGCGGATTGTTGATCGCTTTTGTCATTGCCGCTATCCTGAAAACTGCCCAAGGATCCTCAACCGTGGCCATCATCACCACATCGGCGATTATTGCCCCTCTCTTGGAAACATTTGGATTATTGGGCATTACGGATAAGGCATTGACGGTTCTAGCCGTTGGGGCGGGTGCCATGACGGTGTCCCACATCAACGATAGTTATTTTTGGGTAGTATCCCAATTTTCAAATATGAATGTAAAGACGGCACTTCGCGGACATACCATGGGAACCCTGATGCAGGGACTTGTTGGTATTCTAATGGTCTTACTTCTATATGTGATTCTATAACCTATTGAATGGTGATGGTCTGGGAATATTCCTGTACCACGGCAAAATAGCCCAGGGCATAGTCATTGGGCCGTTCCACATTGTCATAAATGTTGATATTGTCCAAACCGGTCACGTCAAACACATTGCCCCGTACCGTGGCAATGGGAGTCTGAAAAACACCTCCGGTATCTGTAGTCTGTTCCAAAATAAGGTCCATATAGTTGTAAAACTCCTCAGTGGCTCCCAGTATGCTTACGGTAACTTCCTGACCTGGATTCAGGCTATCATTATAGAAATACGAAAACGAGAACTGCTGTCCTTGAAAAAATTGGTCTTCTACCGTCAAAAATTCCCCAAAATCAAAATCGAATACATAAAAGTTGTTTTCTTCTGGGTCATCGGTAAAAGTGACGATCATTTCGGTGTCATCATCCTCAAAAAGGGTACCATCGCCTTGTTCCAAATTGTCCAAGGGTACGGTGGGGGCATATTCGGTCTGCGCATAGTAGTATTTTCCTTGGTAGGTGACTTCCAAAACAAAGACAACACCTGGTTGAGCCGCTGATGTCCTTATGCGCTGATCGGAGGAGTAATCAGGGTCTGGAATATAGATGCCTGTTCCCGGTTCCTTTTCGGCCAAAGAGGAGAAGGCCAAGGTCTCAAAAAGCCCATCGTTCAGGGGTCTACCGTAAGTAATCACAGCGCTTTCCACCTGTACCGGTTGGTTTTCATCAAAATAGCTGCTGGTCTCCTTCATTTTGATTTCCACATTGATGAACTCTTCGTTTTTATCGACCCGTAAAAGTCCTTCAACGATCAGTTTAGGTTCTGTATCCGGCAGGTCAACATTGATGACATCCTCACAGGAAACACATAGGATCAAGGCCAATAGGTAGATGATTTCTTTTTTCATAACGCTAAAATTTAAAGTTGTAGGTTATGGATGGGATAATGCCAAAAATGGAGGTGCGTAGCGCCTCGTTCCTGCCCGTATCCTCATTTTCCCTAAAATTGATGGAAGCTGTATTCTTTCTGTTGTACACATTATAGATGCTGAAAACCCATTGAGACTGTACTTTTTTCCTTGTATTACGCTTTGGGGTCAATATGGCCGAGATATCCAATCTATGGTAGTTGGGCAATCGTTCCTTGTTTCTTTCGCCATAGTAGGGAACGGTAACCCCTTCAAACTCAAACTGACCTATGGGATAATTGGTGGGTTGCCCCGTTTGAAAGATAAAATTGGCATTGAAATTCCATTTCTCATTCAAATCATAACTGCCATAAAGGGCAAGATCATGGGTCTTATCGTAGGGTGTACTGTACCATTCTCCTAAATTGATACCTGTTTCGAGGTTGGAGCGTCCAGTATCGAAGTCTAGGTCCCTTCCCGGGGTTCTTTGCTCCGATCGGGAGAGGGTATAGGCCAACCAGCCTTTCAACTTCCCGGTGTTCTTTCTGATCAGGAATTCAAGCCCATAGGCCCGTGCCTCACCATTCAGGATGACCTGTTCTATGGCGTTGTTGGCAATCAGGTTGGCACCGTCTATATAATCGATCCTGTTTTGGATCTCTTTGTAAAAGGCTTCGGTTTCAAAAGTAAAGTCCCCATTTTTTATGTTCCTAAAATATCCCATTGCATATTGGTCCAGCAGTTGGGGTTTCACGAAGGGGCCGCTGGGTGTCCAAACATCCAAAGGAGTAGGGGAGCTCGTGTTGGAAAGTAGATGGAGGTATTGCGCCAACCGCGTGTAGCTTGCCTTTACCGAATTTTTGTCGTTGAAACTGTAGGAGACGGCCACCCGGGGCTCCAGGTTCAAAAACTTTTTAAGGGTACCGCCTTTGCCAGGATTAATGGTATCAATGGGTTCCGCTTCGCGATACACCAAGGTAAAGGGATCAAATTCCACAGGATTATCGTTTTGATATACGTAGAACTCGTCCTGTCCTAATCGATTGAACTGGCTTACCCTGAGACCGTATTCGATGCTCAAGTTCTCGGAGATGGTATGCTCCATATCGATATAGACGGCGTTTTCGTTGGCATATTTTTTTGTGAGCTGCTCCTCAACAATGCCTGAATCGGGACTGTTGGGCTTGATTTTCCCTGGATTGAAAACGTAATAGGTATTGTTGATGCCATAATTCAGTTGCAACTTATCATTGAGGTAATGCTTCAAATCGTACTTGAGATTAAAGTTTTGGATGCCCGAATCCCATTCAAATCCCACAAAATCAAGCTCTAGGCCATAATAGTAATCCGAATAGATCAAGGAAAGATTGGAAAACAGTCTATCGGAAAACAAATGATTCCACCTGAAGTTTCCCACCGCGTTCCCATAGGTATTGATGAATTTTTCGTTGATGCTAAAAAGATCTCGGCCAAAATATCCGGAAAGAAAAATGCTATTGTTTTCGTTGATCTTATGGTTGATCTTGGTGTTCAGGTCGTAAAAATAGGCTTTGTTGTTCACATCGAATAAGGGGAGGAAGAGGTGGGCATACGAAGCTCGGCCGCCAACCAAAAAGGCGGTTCTATCCTTTTGAATGGGTCCCTCCAAAAGCAATCTACTGGCCACGGCGCCGATACCACCACTTACTTTGAAATCCTTGCTATTCCCTTCCTTTTGAAATATTTCCAATACGGAGGATACCCGTCCGCCATACCGCGCCGGAATACCTCCTTTGAACAGTTTTACATCTTTGATGGCATCAGGGTTGAAAACCGAAAAGAATCCAAATAAATGGGAAGAGTTGAACACGGTGGCCTCATCCAATAAAATAAGGTTCTGATCCGCGGCACCGCCCCTTACGTTAAACCCTGAAGAAGCTTCGCCTGCACTGGTGACCCCGGGGAGCAGTAACAGTGATTTGATTACATCTGCTTCTCCAAGCACCACAGGGATTTGTTTAATGGTCTGAGCGGCAAGAGTGTTCACGCTCATTTGGGGTTTTCGAATATCGAGCCGCTCCACATCATCGGTTACTACCACTTCCTCCAATTCCTCAGCTTTTTCAACAAGGTTGAAATCTTTTTTAAGGTCACGGGTTAAACTGATCGTTTCGGAAATCTCTTGAAATCCTAAATAAGATACGGTGATACGATATTCTCCTTTGGGCAGGGTGATGGAGTAGAACCCATATTCGTTCGTTGTTGTACCTGTTTTCAGTTCCTGTACGGCAATGGTCACCCCGATTAAACTCTCATTGCTTACGGCCTCTGAAACGGTGCCGCTCAAGGTGAATTTTTGTTGGGCCTGAAGCACAAAAAAATGCCCAAACAGGGCCAGCAAAAATGCAAGATGGTGTCTGGGCATTTGATTGGTTTTTCTAAAAGTACAAATTCAGGTGCTTAAGAGAAAATCAATTTGGATACTTCCTACTTTTTTAACAGAACATGGGAACAAAAAATGGGTGCAATCCTATTGAAAGAAGTTGCACCCATTCATCAGTAGTAAATCTATATTTCTGGAGCCTATTTGGCTATCGAATCCAAGATTTTGTTCAATGTTGCGCTGGGACGCATCGCTTTTGAGGCCATATCAGCGTCGGGAAGATAATACCCTCCAATATTAACAGGCGACCCTTGGGCATCAATCAATTCTTGGGCAATTTTGGCTTCGTTGGTGGACAACTCCTTATGCACCTTAGTGAATATGGCTTTTAGTTCCGCATCGTCGTTCTGGGTTGCCAATTGCTCGGCCCAATAGAGTGTCAAATAAAAATGGCTTCCCCTAGTATCTATTTCATTGACTTTTCTGGAAGGGGATTTGTCGTTGTTCAAGAACTCTTCCGTAGCCTTATCCAAGGCATCGGCTAAAACCTGCGCTTTTTTGTTGTTGTTCTTTTCACTGAAGAACTCCAAAGAAACGGCCAAAGCCAAGAACTCCCCAAGGGAATCCCAACGCAAGTGACCTTCTTCCAAGAATTGCTCCACGTGTTTCGGTGCAGAACCGCCCGCACCTGTTTCAAACAATCCACCGCCATTCATCAAGGGAACAATGGAAAGCATTTTGGCACTGGTACCCACTTCTAAAATAGGGAAAAGGTCGGTCAAGTAGTCCCTTAACACGTTTCCGGAAACCGAAATGGTATCCTTGCCTTCTTTCATGCGTTTTAGGGTGAATTTCGTAGCCTCTGTGGGTGAAAGGATTCGGATATCCAATCCTTTGGTATCGTAATCCTTCAAGTAAACATTCACTTTTTTGATCAGTTCCACATCATGGGCCCTTTCATCATCCAACCAAAATACGGCTGGGGTATCGGTGGCCCTTGCACGGGAAACCGCCAATTTCACCCAGTCTTGCACAGGAGCATCCTTTACTTGACACATTCTCCAAATATCACCTTCTTCCACATGGTGTTGGATCAAGGTTTCGCCGGTTGCCATGTTCACCACTTTTACGGTGCCTGCCGTTGAAATCTCAAAAGTCTTGTCGTGGGAACCGTACTCTTCTGCTTTTTGTGCCATTAGGCCCACATTGGGAACGGTACCCATAGTCGTGGGGTCAAACGCACCATTTTCTTTACAGAAATCGATGGTGGCCTGATAAACTCCAGCATAGCTGCTATCAGGGATGATGGCTTTGGTATCTTGAAGTTCTCCGTTTTTGTCCCACATTTTTCCCGAATTACGGATCATGGCCGGCATGGAGGCATCAATGATCACATCACTGGGGACATGTAGGTTGGTAATGCCTTTATCGGAATTCACCATGGCCAAGTCAGGGCCGTTCTCGATGCTCTTGGCAATGGCGGCCTTTATTTCGTTATGTTGGTCTTCGGGTAGTTGTCCTATCTTGTCCAAAAGGGTTTCAAGACCATTGTTTGGATTGATCCCTAATTTTTCGAAAGTATCCCCGTAATTTTTAAAAAGCTCTGCGAAATATACTTTCAAAGCATGTCCGAAGATGATAGGGTCGGAAACCTTCATCATGGTCGCTTTGAAGTGTAGCGAAAGCAACAAATGGTTTTTACGGGCGTCTTCGATTTCCTTGGTGAAGAATTCCACCAACGCCTTTTTGCTCATCACCGTGGCGTCAATGATCTCTCCTTTTTGCAGGGAAATCTTGTCTTTCAAAACCGTAACACCACCCTTGTTGTCCACCAAATCGATACGGATATCGCAGGCTTCGGTCGTGGTAAGCGATTTTTCGTTGGATTTGAAGTCGCCATGGCTCATGGTGGCGACATGGGTCTTTGAATCGGATGACCAGGCTCCCATGGAATGGGGATGTGCCTTGGCATAATTTTTTACGGCCTTTGGAGCCCTACGATCCGAATTGCCCTCCCTTAACACCGGGTTTACGGCACTACCTTTTACTTTGTCGTATTTGGCTTTTATGGTTTTTTCCTCATCAGATTTGGCCTCATCCGGGTAATCAGGAAGATTATACCCTTTTTTCTGTAACTCTTCAATGGCTTCCTTCAACTGAGGGATGGAAGCACTGATATTGGGCAATTTTATGATGTTGGCTTCAGGGGCTTTGGCAAGTTCTCCCAAAATGGCCAGATCATCGGAAACCTTTTGGTCGTCCTTTAGGTATTCCGGAAACACAGCGGCAATCCTTGCGGCCAATGAGATGTCTTTGGTCTCTATGGCGATATTGGCGGTTTCGGTAAAGGATTTAACAATGGGTAGGAAAGATAGAGTGGCCAAGGCAGGGGCCTCGTCTGTTTTGGTGTAAAAAATTTTAGCCATTTATATGTGTTATGTTTGAGCGGTGCAAATATACAATTTATGTACGGTGCGGTACCTATGGAATGGCTAAATATAGGCGATAGGCGAGGATTATAACAAAAAAACAAAAGCCATATCTTTGTTTTCACACAGATATGGCTTTCAGGATGGGAGCAAAAGATTTGTCCTGTGTTGCTACAAAACCGCAATCCTGAGATTGCATCTTATGTCCCTTCAACGTTTTCTTTGCCCGGTTAACCCATCTTGCGATCGGGCTCCGTGTTACAAAGTTTACTGATGTTTTCCTAAACTTTATCAAAACAGGAAATTGCCTTCCCATTCGCACATAAAATTTACTATTTCTCCTTGAACCTGACCGAAATCCTGTTCCAATTTGAAATTCCTTTTGTGATCAGTAGTGTTACCAATTAAAAGGGAAATACCAGCTTTTAAAGAACGTCAACTTTAAAATTTGAAACATGTCCGTGATGGTATCACTTTCATATTTCTTTGACTAAAGTAGGACAAAGAATGGGAAAAACAAATTTTGTAATGGATTTAAAATCAACAAAGTATGAACCGAGGTTATTAACAATTGTTCATAAAAAAAGCACCCATTTTTGGGTGCTTTTTACATTTCGGAACTGGTGGATTAGCCCCTAACTTCTTTAATACGGGCCTTTTTACCGGTAAGACCTCTAAAGTAGAAGATTCTGGATCTACGTACTTTACCTCTTTTGTTTACTTCGATTCGTTGCAAGGCTGGCATGTTGATAGGGAAAATCCTTTCTACCCCAACGGTACCGGACATTTTACGAATGGTGAAGGTTTCGGTGGCACCGCTTCCCCTTCGTTGGATCACAACTCCTTTGAAGAACTGGGTACGTGTTTTTTCACCTTCCTTGATTTCATAATACACGGTGATGGTATCACCTGATGAAAATTTTGGAAATTCTTTTTTTGGAACAAATTCGTCTTCAACAAATTTTATTAAGGATTCCATTGTTTGTTTTTTTAGCGTTTACCAGAACCAACTTTCACGTATTTCGTCAGAGGTTGATTTTGAGATTGCAAAAGTAATGCAATATTTAGAAATAGCAAGGTGTTTTGTATTTTTTGAAAGGAATTTCTATTCCAAGAGGTCGGGCCTTCTTTTTTGGGTACGTTCCAAGGCCTGTTGTTCCCGCCACTTTTCAATTTCGGGCAGGTTTCCGCTCAATAGGATTTTGGGAACCTCCCTTCCCTTATATTCCGCAGGTCTGGTATACACTGGGGGAGCCAGAAGATTGTCCTGGAATGAATCCGTGAGGGCAGAGGTCTCATCGTTCAAAACACCGGGAATGAGGCGGATTACCGCATCACACAAAATGGCAGCGGCCAGTTCGCCTCCCGAAAGCACATAGTCCCCAACTGAAATTTCTCGCGTCACGAACATATCCCTGACCCTTTGGTCCACACCTTTGTAATGTCCACATAGGATGATTATGTTGCCTTTTAGGGAAAGTTCGTTTGCTATCCTTTGGTTCAGGGTAGTGCCATCTGGGGTCATGTAGATGATTTCATCGTATTCCCGTTCAGCTTGCAATTGGGAGATGCATTTATCAATGGGTTCCACCATCATTACCATGCCGGCTCCACCACCAAACTGGTAATCATCGATCTGGCGATAGTTCCCGGTGGCGTAATCTCTTAAATTGTGCATATGGATTTCGACCAAATCCTTTTCAATGGCCCGCTTCAATATCGAAGCTTCAAAAGGACTTTTCAAAAGTTCGGGGAGCACTGTGATGATGTCAATCCGCATGGACATGGTTCCTGAATTTTATTTCGCCCCAAAAGTAAGGAAAGCTGCAACAACATCGAACCATAAAAAAGGCTTCCCGAAGGAAGCCATAATTTATGATTTTTTCTGCTTGTTCAATTCGTCCTGTAATTGGCGGCTTATCTTTTGCTCGCGTTCCAAGGCACGTCTGCGGTGGGTTTCATATTCCTCTTCCAGTTCCGCCAAGGCAGATTTGGCCTGCTGCGTCAAAAAATTACTGTTCCTGAATCGGTAAATGAAGAACAGTAGCAACAGCAAAAGCCCAAAGATGATGGACCATAGGATGAGGTTATAGGCTCCCTTGCTGATCAAAGCCCCGAAAAAGGAAATGCTGTCCTTTTCCTCGGTAACGTTGTTGAGCTTGTTGGTAGTATCCTGTAGTTTATTGTTCAGGTCCTCGATCTCCGCATTGTTGGCCGTAATGGTACCTGAAAGGTCCTTGATGGTTTTGTTGGCCGTACCGATGGTATCAAAAATATTCCTTTTGATTTCGTTGAGACTCGATAATTTGATGACCTCGTAGGCCACCCCATTGGTAGATTTGTAATTGGTGGATACTCGTTCCAAGTCCTCAAACTGCCCTTTTAGGGTGGTGTCCGTGGACTCTGAGGAATTGTCTTCCTGTGCTTGTAAACTTAAAACAGGGATAAGTAGTGCTAGTACTAAAAGTGTTCGTAAATGCTTCATGGTCAAATAGATTCTCGTAAAATTTAGATTAAGGGTAAGGCGAAAGTACACCAATAAACCAAAAATCAAAAGAAAAACCTGATTAGTGGAAGGTTCCTTCCGGGCTACCCGATCTTAATAATACGTATAACGCCTAACCTTGGCGATATATTTCGCAAGCCGTACAACTTGGTGTGAATACCCATATTCATTATCGTACCATATATATAGGACAACGCTTTTTCCATCTGCGGAAACGATGGTTGCCTTGCTGTCATAAATGGATGGGGCAGAGGTTCCTACAATGTCCGAAGAAACCAATTCATTGCTCAACGAATACTTTATCTGTTCCACAAGGTCACCTTCCAGGGCATATTTTTTTAAAATGGTATTGATGCCTTCATTGGATGTTTTGTTCTTGACCTCCAAATGAAGGATGGCCAAGGAACCGTTGGGCACGGGAACCCTGATGGCATTCGAGGTTAGTTTTCCCTTTAGGGAAGGCAAGGCCTTGGCAACCGCTTCTCCCGCACCTGTTTCGGTGATGACCATGTTCAGGGCAGCGGCACGGCCCCTTCGGTATTTGCTGTGCATGTTGTCCACCAAGTTTTGGTCGTTGGTGTAGGCATGAATGGTTTCCAAATGTCCTTTTTTAATGCCCAAGGAATCCTCGATGACCTTTAAAATAGGAGTGATGGCATTTGTGGTGCATGATGCCGCAGAATAGATTTTGACTTTGTCGGGGTCAAAGTTTTTATGGTTTACACCGTGTACGATGTTTGGTACTTCCTTGCCCGGGGCGGTGAGCAAAACTTTTCCTGCTCCATTGGCTTCCAGATGGCGCTCAAGGGATTTTTGGTCTCGGAAAGCTCCTGTATTGTCTATAATCAAGGCATTATATATACCGTGTTTGGTATAATCAATGTCCTCTGGTTTGTTTGCACTGATGAATTTGACCGTGGTCCCGTTTATGATCAAGGCCTGATTTTTGGCATCCACATCCACCGTACCCGTAAATTGTCCGTGTACGGAGTCGGTCTTGAGCAACGCTGCTCTTTTTTCCAACATTTCAGGGGTCAATTGGTCCCGCACCACAACGGCCCTTAACCGTAGTTGACTACCCCTACCGGTTTTGGCCATTAGTTCCCTGGCCACAAGTCTGCCAATCCTTCCAAACCCATACAGGACCACATCTTTGGGCTTAATGGCCTTGGTGGTCTGTGCATCCTTTAATTTATCAATGACAAATGCCTTTACGTTCAGGTCGTTGTTTTCATCGGAGTGGTATTCGTAGGTCAATTTGCCAATGTCTAATTTGGCAGGGGGCAGATTGATGTCGTTGATGGCCCTTAATATTTCCACCGAATCAAAAATGGAAATGGGTTTCTGCACGAACTCCCCCGCATATTCATGAAGGTTGATGATGTCGCTGACGTTTTTATCAATGATCTGGTTCTTGAAAAGCACTACCTCTATGGCCTTGTCATACCATAGATCGCTGATGATTTTGATGAATTCTGTGGTGGCTTTTCTTCTATCTGCCTGAAAGGCAAGTTCTTTCTCGTAATTTTTAATGTCGCTCATGGATTGTTACTACGCTGATCAGGTTGAAATTTCGGCTAAATTAGATATTTCAATCGTTTTCGTAAAAGAAATTGAATATAAAAAAAACACCTTTTTACAGGTGCTCTTGAGTGTTTTTTCCACACGTTTTATTGTAGGATCATGTGCTCTTTTTCGCCATTCTCATTGATCATGGTAAAGCTGGTCCTTCCATATCTGGAGATTTCACCAAAATACTTTTTGGCATCCTCAATGTTGTTCACTTCGTTGCCATCCACTTCAACGATGATCTTGTTTTCAAGACCATATCTACCGTAGGCTTCGGGTACGTCGGTTATCTTCACACCCTTGGATACCCCGAACTTCTTTTTGTCCTCTTTGGAAAGATTTTTTACGGTGAATCCAGTAGTGGGTAACAAGATGCTGGACTGTTTGGTAAGGGTAACATTTTTAGTGATATTTTTTCCATCCCGTTCCACCATGACCTGAACTACATCACCTGGTCTTTTAGAGGAAAGATATCCTGATAGCTCGGAGAACTTGTGAATGGAAATGTTGTCCACCTGCTTGATGATATCGCCTTTTAATAGCCCGGCATTTGCGGCACCGGATTCATCGGTCACTTCTGAAATGTACACGCCTTCAAGATCGTCAATGCCCATTTCGGTAGCGGCCTCCGGGTTAAGGTCTCCACCCTTAATGCCCAAAAGCCCTTTTTGTACGTTACCAAATTCCATAATGTCTTCCACCACTTTCTTGGCAATATTGCTGGGAACGGCAAAGGCATAGCCCACATAAGACCCGGTTTGTGACGTAATGGCCGTATTGATTCCGATAAGGTCTCCATTAGTGTTCACAAGGGCACCCCCACTGTTGCCAGGGTTCACCGCAGCATCGGTTTGAATAAAGGATTGGGAACGCTGAGGGGAAAGTGAACGCGCTTTAGCACTAACAATACCTGCAGTTACGGTCGATGTCAAATTAAAAGGATTGCCCACGGCCAATACCCATTCGCCGATCTTCGCGTTGTCAGAATCGCCAAAGGCCAAATAGGGCAGCGATTCCTCGGTATCTATTTTGAGCAGTGCAATATCGTAATCCGCATCGGCGCCGATTACTTTTGCCTCATACTCCTTATTATTGTTCAAGGTAACCTGTAATTGACTGGCGTTTGCTATGACATGGTTATTGGTCACGATATAGCCATCAGGGGAGATGATTACTCCCGATCCGGTTCCCACTTGGGGCACCTGTTGGCGTTCAAAACCATAAAAGAAATCCGAAAGGCTGGTTGGCCCCTTGCTTATGGTCAGGTTTTTCACGTGTACTACGGAATTCACGGTTTTTTCAGCTGCCAGGGTAAAATCCACTTCATTGATTCCGGCCCCTTTCGGCGAGGTCGGTATGTTGCTTGTATTGATTATCGGGTTTTCCTGGGTCGTTGCTACCCATTTGTAGTTTTCTTTTTCGAAAAACATTTTGTACGCCCCTAAGGTAATGGCCCCTGCAAAAAGGGACACTAGGAACAAACTGGCTATTCTCTTCATAATTCGATAATTATTTAACATTTAGCTCTAACAAAATTAAAGGAAATACATTTTTTGATTTGTTTGTTTAACGCTGTTTTAACTCCAAAAAAATCCTTAAAAAATGCCCTAAATTTGTTCCTTTGTAGCAAATGATGAAACTACAGTTTTTTAAATACCAAGGAACCGGCAACGATTTTGTGATTTTGGACAATCGTGAGGGCAAGTTTCCCAAAGACGATACCAAGTTGGTGGCACAGCTTTGTGACCGCCGTTTTGGCATTGGTGCAGATGGGCTCATCCTTTTGGAAAAAGACGATGTGACCGATTTTAGAATGGTGTATTACAATGCCGATGGAGAAGAGGGTAGTATGTGCGGAAACGGTGGAAGGTGTTTGGTGGCCTTTGCCCATTATTTGGGTATTGTGGAAAAGGAAACCACCTTCAATGCCGTGGATGGATTGCATTATGCAGAGGTTGAAGGCGATATCGTGAACCTGAAAATGGTAGATGTGAATGAAGTCCATGAAAAATCGGCCTATAGTTTTTTGGATACCGGCTCGCCCCACCATGTACAATTGGTGAACGACTTGGGTCATTTTGATGTGCAGAAAGAAGGAAAGAAACTGCGCTACGGACTTTACGGGCAAGCGGGGAGCAATATCAACTTTGTGGAGCAGCAGGATGCCGATACCTTTCAAGTGCGAACATATGAAAGAGGGGTGGAAGGGGAAACGTTCTCTTGCGGAACCGGAGTTACCGCTGTGGCCCTTGCCATGTATACGGGTGGAAAGACCAAGGCAAATCAAGTTCATATCCATACCTTGGGCGGTGATTTGACCATCAGTTTTGAACAACACAATGGGGGATATACCAATATTTTTTTGAAAGGCCCTGCCATACAAGTGTATAAAGGAGAAATTGAATGTTGAAGCTAAAAGGGGACAATTTGGTATTACGGGCTTTGGAACCGTCCGATTTGGATTTTCTATACCAACTGGAAAACGATACCTCCATTTGGGAAATCAGCGGAACCCTGAAACCGTATTCCAAAAAGGTGTTGCAACTCTATTTGGAAAATGCCCACAGGGATATCTATGAAGTAAAACAACTGCGTTTGTGCATCTGTGATGCGGACGGGGAATGTATTGGGTTGATAGATCTGTTCGATTTCGACCCAAAAAACCGAAGGGCAGGTATCGGTATCGTGATTGCCAATCCAGAAGATCGAAACAAGGGAGTGGGGGCAGAGGCACTTTCGTTGCTTTGCAACTATGCCTTTTCCGTATTGGACCTGCACCAACTTTATGCCAATATTTTAGAGGACAACCAATCCAGTATCCACCTATTCGAAAAAATAGGGTTTGAAAGAATCGGCGTCAAAAAAGAATGGATCAGGACCAGTTCTGGGTTCAAAAATGAAATCATGTTTCAAAAGATAAATTCGGATGTATCTTAAAAAAGTACTTTGGGCAACCGCCATTTTAGGGTTATTGATCTGCGGGTTCATCGCATATCAAATTTACAGTGCCATTTTTAGCCCTAATACCCAGTTCAATAATGAGGAAGCTTTTGTCTATATCCCTACAGATGCTACGTTTACCGATGTAAAGGCATCCTTGCAACCCTTGCTCAAAGACCTATCGACTTTTGAGGCCGTAGCACAACGTAAAGGGTATATTACCAACATCAAACCAGGAAAATATGCCTTAAAAAAGGGAATGAACAACAACGAGATCATCAATAACCTGCGTAGTAACAATATTCCCGTTCAAGTGACTTTCAACAATCAAGAATCACTTGCAGCCATGGCGGGAAGGATTTCTGGCCAAATTGAGGCTGATAGTGTATCGTTGTTGCAGGCTTTCAACGATCCGGGTTTTTTGAATGCTTCCCATTTTGATGAGGATTCCAAATTGGGCATGTACCTGCCCAATACCTATGAATTTTTTTGGAACACCAATGCCGAAAGTTTTAGGGACCGTATGTTGAAGGAGTATGAGCGCTTCTGGAACGAGGAGCGATTGGCCAAGGCCAAAAAACTGGGTCTCACCCCAAATCAGGTAATCGCCTTGGCGGCCATTGTTCAGAAGGAAACCGTTAAATCGGATGAGCGTCCCCGTGTGGCGGGCGTTTACCTCAATCGTATTAAAAAAGGAATGTTCCTTCAAGCCGACCCTACCGTTATTTATGCCATTAAAAAGGAAACGGGCAATTACGATACCATTATCAAACGGGTGTTGTACCGTGATCTTGAA
The DNA here is from genome assembly GCF_003584165.1 of Flagellimonas aequoris. GTDB lineage: Bacteria > Bacteroidota > Bacteroidia > Flavobacteriales > Flavobacteriaceae > Flagellimonas > Flagellimonas aequoris. The sequence goes on from NZ_QXFJ01000030.1 coordinate 305,188, forward strand.
ATGGACTCCCCTTATAATACCTATAAGTATGTAGGTATTCCACCCGGTCCGATTACCATGCCGGATATCTCTTCCATTGATGCAGTTTTGAATCCCGAAAAACACGATTATCTCTATTTTGTAGCCGATGTTTCCAACTTCGGGTACCATATGTTCGCCAAGAGCTTGGAGCAACACAACCGAAATAAAGTACAGTACACCCGATGGCTGAATGAGCAAAAAGTGCTCAGATAATACTCCTTGACGTTAATTTTCAGCGCTTTAACGGATTTTAAGGCTCATTTAAGAAAATCTTATGAGCTTTATAACTGTTAAAAAAAAGTCTCCCCCTATATTTGCCGGCCGAAATTTTATTTCTGGACCATGGTCTGGAAATCTTAAATAGGAACTATATGAAAAGATGGATAGGTTTTGCTCTACATCTTGCCATGATCGTAGTTTTGACCAGTTTTGGTTCGTACACCATAATGAAAAAAGGGGATTTTACGGTTCCCGATTCGTTGAAGGTAGAGAACGGGTCTGAAATCTTTGCACCACTGGATTCCATCGCGGGTCTAGATGTTGATGAAGTAACCCCTCCTTTTTTGGGTAAAGCCTACAATGGCTTTAAAGAGGCACTGGCCTTTAAGGAATCTCAAGGAAGATATCACGTTGTAAATACATTGGGATATTTAGGAAAGTATCAATTTGGAAGTAGTACCCTTAACCTTATGGGCATCTACAACATGGATACCTTTTTGGATAGCCCTGAGCTTCAAGAAAAAGCTTTTGCGACCAATATTGCCCGTAACAAGTGGATATTGCGTAGGGATATCAAACGATTTACGGGAAAAAGGATAGGAGGGATAGAAGTTACCGAATCAGGTATTTTGGCAGCGGCGCATTTGGCCGGGGCCGGAAACGTAAAGAAATACTTGCGCTCTTATGGCAAAGAGGATGTAACGGACGCTTACGGAAGTAGTATCTCGTATTACATGAAAAAGTTTTCGGGTTACGATATTTCGAACATTGAGCAGAAGAAAAATGCCAAAGTTTAACAGATGTCCCAAAAAAGTAAAAGGCCCAGAACAAAAGTTCCGGGCCTTTTTTTATGCTTGTAGGATATAAATAGTAGGCCTTTTATCAAGGTCCAGTTCGATCTCTCCCCACTCATGCACGCTTTTGGTCTGTATAAATTCCGTAGGGAGTGTAATGTCGCACGCTATGCACAGTCGGGTGGTCTTATGTAATATTTTGAGGAGGTCTTTCAATAATTTATTGTTGCGGTACGGGGTTTCCATGAATATTTGTGTCTGCCCTTTTTCTTTGGAGAGTTTTTCAAGCTGCTTGACCATATTTTTACGCTCCGCAAGATCGATAGGGAGGTAGCCATTGAAAGCAAAGTTCTGCCCGTTCATTCCACTGGACATCATGGCCATCAATATGGAGGAAGGTCCGACCAAAGGAACCACCTGAATTCTTTTCCCATGGGCCACCCTTACCACTTCAGAGCCGGGATCGGCAATCCCGGGACACCCTGCTTCGGAAAGCACCCCAATATCGAAACCATGGATGCACGGATCCAGATATGAAGGTATTTCCGCAGGATTGGTGTATTTGTTCAGGGGCTGTAGTTTAAGATTGGGCTGAGGTTTACTGGGGCTTACCCTTTTGATAAAACGTCTTGCAGTCTTCTCATTTTCAACAATATAATGGTCAATCCGCTCTATGGTTCCCTTAACGGAGATAGGTAAAACCTCCAAAGGAGCATTGTCCCCTAATGTGGTGGGAATCAAATACACTTTGCCTACTACCAGACCTGGCTTTACCTCTTCCATAGGTTCAATTTAGTTTTTTTGCGATGGCCTCACAAGCCTTATCGATCATTTGATAGACTTTTTCAAACCCATCTTCACCACCATAATAGGGGTCCGGGACTTCCCGTATGCCCAAATCCACTTCATCTAACAAAAGCTTTATTTTACTTGCTTCCTGTACTGTGGTCGCCAAACTGGCCACATTGGAAAAGTTGTTTCGGTCCATCACATAGATGAGGTCGAATTCCAAAAAGTCTATTGCTGAAAAGCGTCGACATTTTTGACGACTGATATTCAACCCATATTTTTTGGCTACGGCAATGGACCGGGAATCTGGGGGATTGCCCACATGGTAACCTGCAGTTCCGGCGGAATCGACAAAAACCGTATCCGGATCCACCTTGGATTGTAAAATGCCTTCGGCCAAGGGTGATCTGCATATGTTTCCCAAGCAGACCATCAAGACTTTGGTTTTCATAAAAAAGGGGGATTGGTTCCTAACTGAACTTTTTGCTCAGGTCGTCAATGTATTTGCGGAACTGTTTATCGGTTTCGGCCAGGTTGTCCACTGTTTTGCAGGCATGCAATACCGTGGCATGATCACGTTTTCCAATTTGGGAACCGATACTGGCCAAGGAGGCTTTCGTGAATTTTTTGGCAAAGAACATGGCCAATTGCCTTGCCTGAACAATATGACGTTTACGGGTCTTGGATTGAAGGGTGGCCACATCCATTTCAAAGTAATCCGAAACCACTTTTTGGATGTAATCAATGGAAACCTCACGCTTGGTATTCTTGACGAACTTCTCTACCACTTGTTGGGCGAGTTCCAAGGTTACTTCCCTCTTGTTGAAAGAGGATTGTGCGATCAAGGAAATGATGGCACCTTCCAACTCACGGATATTCGTTTTGATGTTCCTGGCCACGTGATCGATGATATCGTCGGGCATCTCAACACCGTCCCTGTACAGTTTGTTTTTAAGGATGGAGACGCGTGTCTCGTAATCAGGACTTTGTAATTCGGCTGAAAGTCCCCATTTAAATCGGGACAAGAGACGCTGTTCAATATCCTGCATGTCCACAGGGGCCTTGTCCGAAGTCAAGATCACCTGCTTGCCGTTTTGGTGCAAATGGTTAAAGATGTGGAAAAACACATCCTGGGTACCTGATTTACCGGATAGGAACTGTACATCGTCAATGATCAGTATGTCTATCAACTGGTAAAAGTGGATAAAATCGTTACGGGTGTTCTTCTTTACCGACTCAATATACTGTTGGGTGAATTTCTCCGCAGAGATATAAAGTACCGTTTTTTCCGGGTATTTGTCCTTGATCTCCACGCCAATGGCATGGGCCAAGTGGGTCTTCCCTAATCCAACACCACCAAAGACCAATAGGGGGTTGAAAGAGGTACCTCCCGGCTTGTTGGCCACGGCCATTCCGGCCGATCTTGCCAAACGGTTGGAATCTCCTTCCAAGAAATTGTCAAAATTGTAATTCGGATTGAGCTGGGACTCTATTTTGATATTCCTGATCCCAGGAATTACAAAAGGGTTTTTCAGTTCGGGACTTTTGGAGGTGATGGGGACATCCAATTCCTGTGGTCCAACGGAGGTTCGGTTGGAACTTGGAATCTGTTCCGTAAAGGGTTCCTTGTTGCCATATTTGTTCTCCATCTTAATGATGTAGATCAACTTTGCATTGGCTCCCAGTTCACGGGTCAAGGCTACCTTCAAAAGCTTCACATAATGCTCCTCCAACCACTCGTAAAAAAACTTGCTGGGCACTTGAATGCTGAGTGCTTTATCGGTCAACTTGATGGGTTTGATAGGTTCAAACCATGTTTTGAATGCCTGCGGTTGGATATTATCCTGGATAAAAGCCAAACAGTTGTTCCATACGGAATTAGCAGTAACACTCATGAAGTTTTTCCTTGTTTTAATGGTTAGCTTTAATACTTAAGATTAAACATCTAAGGGGTAGCAAGATGCTTATTGGATGCGACAAATATGTGAACAATTCTTTTAAAAAAAAAATCAATTTGTCATTGAATGTCTTGTTTTTTTTTCGCATGTTACCCCCGCAAAAAGCAAGCCTCTAAATATATAATTTTTCATTTAAAAATGGGCCTAAATTCATATTCTTTTCGGGTCAGATACGCAGAAACTGACCAAATGGGAGTGGTTTATCACGGCAATTATGCCCAATATCTGGAAATGGGTAGGGTGGAGTGGTTACGAGCCCTGGGAGTCACCTATAAAAGTATGGAGGACGGTGGGATTATGCTGCCAGTAATTTCCTTACATATCGATTATAAAAAATCTGCCCTTTATGATGATCTACTTACAGTGGAGACCCAACTGAAATCCAAGCCCTTGGTGAAGATCGAGTTTGATTATAAAGTGTTCAATGAGGAGGGTGATCTTTTGGCCACGGCCCATACCATTTTGGCCTTTATGGATAAAAAAACGGGTAGACCTATCAAATGCCCGGACTATATTTTGGAGCGATTGGAAGATTAACCCAATGTCTCAATTTCAATATCGTGCATTTCATCGAAAAGTTGTTGGGTGGTTTCGGCTTCACTCATCCTTACTGAAATAATCAATTCACATTTCATATCCATTTTTTGGGAGACGATGTTAAGGTTCTTCTGTTTGATGGCACGCATCACCTTGTCCATTTCCGGATACCCGAATCGAAGTCTGAATTGGATTTCCACGGTCTTTTCCACAATTTTTGCACTGTCCAATGCCATTTGGGCGGCCGTACGGTAGGCTTGTATCAACCCTCCGACACCCAATTTGGTGCCGCCGAAAATTCGGGTAACGGTAATCAATACATTGGTTACATCATAAGATTGGATCTGCCCATAAATGGGCATGCCTGCTGAATTGTTGGGTTCCCCATCATCATTCGCTCTATAGGAAGGGTTTTGAGCCCCGAGTTGCCAAGCGTAGCACACATGGTTGGCGGTATGGTATTTCTTCCGAAGCTCTTCTACAATGGGTTTTACTTCTTCCTCCGAGCGTATGGGATGTACTGTGGCATAGAACTTACTCTTTTTGTCCTTGTACAGGATTTCCGGTGAAGTCTGTTCAACAGTTTTGTATGCATCGGAGTTTTCCATCAGAACAAAGCTACCAATACTATACTGATAATGGCCAATATCACCCCGCCCCAATTTTTGATGCTCAACCGCTCCTTGAACAACAAAATGCCCAAAAGGGTAGAAAGCATAACGATGGCCACATTATTTAATGTGAATACCGCGGCACTGCTCCAGATATTGTTGCGTAAGGCCCGTATGAGAAAGTATATTGAAAAATAATTCGGAATTCCTAAGGCCACACCGCCCAGGACATTCTTAAAATTGATTCTCAGGTTTTGTTTCTTGCTTCCTATTCCTATATATATAAGACCCGATAGAGCAGCACAACCAAACACCATGGAGGAGAAGATGGGGATTTCTTGGTCGGTCAAGTGTTTTTCCTCAAAATATTTGATGCTTGCATCAATGGCACCGGAGCCTAAAAATACCAGTATAGGCAAAATCAAGTCTTTTCGGTTTATGGTGATTCCCTTTTCTTTCAAGGATGCAAAATAAACTGCTGCCAATGCCAATAAAATACCAAGGATCTGCAATAATGTCAAATGTTCTCCATAAAATAGGAGTCCAATGATGACAGGAATTACCAACGACATTTTAGTCGCTACGGAAGCAACCGACACCCCTGAAGTTTGTGCTGTTTTGGCCATCAGGTTAAAAATGGTAATGAATAGAACGCCCATGGCCAAGGGTCCCCAAGCCCAAGACGTATTTAAAATTTCGGTTGCGCTAACTGGGCCCTCATATAAAAGGAATCCCACTGTACAAGCTGTGATATAGTTGATGATGATGGCAACCAAGGTCTGAACCTTGTACACATCGTATAATTTGAAAACCACAAAAATCCAAGTGGAACTCAGGACACTCAGGGCCAGATCTAACATTTATAAGCGTGATTTAAGTTGGGTGATATCTTCTTGGCCTACTTGCAGGTTCCACACACGGATGCCCAAACGGGCTGCTGCATCCGTGTTTTCCCGAACATCGTCCACAAAGAATGTTTCTTCGGCCATCAAATGGTTTTGGTCCAATACAAATTGAAAAATCTCTTCATCCGGTTTTCGCATGCCCATTTCGTACGACAGATAAAAAACATCGAAGGAGTTCTTGAAACGGTTATAACGTTCCATCCCAATTTGTTGCCGTACACTTTCCATATGTAAGTCATTGGTATTGCTCAATAGGAAAAGTTTATACTGATTTTCCGAGGAAAGATGCTCCAAGAACTGTAAACGTTCTTCGGGAAAATCCAAAAGGATGGCATTCCAGGCTTGGATCAAATATTCTCGGTTGGCATCAGGAAAATGGGTGGAAACCTCATCCAAAAACTCGGAAGATGCCAATAATCCCTTTTCATAGTCTTTGAACAATTGGTCCAGTGAAGGAGTAATACCAGAAAACCCATAGGGTAACATGGCTCGGGCCGTGGCAGGTTTATCAAGGTTAATGAGCACATCGCCAAAATCAAGGATAATGTTCTTAATCATGGGTGTAGATGGATAATAGGTCCGACAATATGTTTTGAGTGCTTTTCAAGGTTCCTTTGAATTTTGGAGCGGATACACCGCTTTCAAACCGGTTTGACCCCACAAACACCCTGGCTTCATCCCAAAGTCCTTCATCCAAAAACGATTGAAGGGTCTTTGCACCTCCTTCCACAATAAGGCTCGTAATGGAATGTTTGTGTAAGTGATTGCAGATTTGGGAAGCGATGGGTCTGGAATAATCCATTATTTCGTAATCGATTCCATCTATATATTTTGATGTATCCTTTTCCTGGGTCAATACCATAGTCTTTATGGATTTGTCCAAAACATGGAAATCGGTGCCGATTTTTAAGTCTTTGTCCAAAACTATTCGGATGGGATTTTTACCAGCCCAATCCCTGGTGTTCAGTTCGGGATTATCTTCCAAAACCGTATTCGTTCCAACCAAAATCGCTTGTTCCTCACTGCGCCATTGATGCACCAGCTGCCTGGAATATGCATTGGTGATCCAATAAGGTTCCGGGTTGGAATTTCTTTGTGTTTTGTCAGGGGCCATAAAGCCATCTTGGGTTTCGGCCCATTTTAATATGATGTAGGGTCTTTTCTTTTCCTGAAACGTCAAAAACCGTTTGTGGTGTTCCCTACATTCGGCTTCAAGAATGCCAACGGTGACCTTACAGCCGGCATCTTCCAGTTTTTTGATGCCCATTCCGGCTACCTTGTCATGGGGGTCCTTTAGTCCAATATATACTTCAGGAATTTTATGGTGTGTGATCAAATCGGCACAGGGAGGCGTTTTTCCGTAATGGGAGCAAGGCTCCAAGGTTACGTAGAGTGTGGCATCTCTCAACAAGCTTTTGTCCTTCACGGAGTTGATGGCATTCACCTCGGCATGTGGACCTCCATAAGGACTGGTGAAGCCTTCGGCGATGATTTCTTCATCATGTACAATGACACACCCCACCATGGGATTCGGAGCTGTGGTCCCAAGTCCCTTTTTGCCCAGTTCCATGCACCTGAGGATATATTTTTGGTGTATATTCACCCAGCAAAAATAGCATATTAAACGGCATTATGGGAAATGCAACGATTCGGGAAATTAGGCCTGAAGACAATGAACAAGTGGCCAAGGTAATACGGAAGGTTTTTGAAGATATGGGGGTGCCCAAAGTGGGTACCGCTTATGCGGATAAGGCCTTGGACGACATGTATGCGACTTACGATGTGCCACGGGCAGCGTATTTTGTTGTGGAGGAGAATGGTAAGATCATTGGGTGTGCGGGAGTGGCCCAACTTCAAAATTATGACGGCAATGTATGTGAACTCCAAAAGATGTATTTTTTGGAAGAAGCCAGAGGCAAGGGGATAGGGGCAAAGATGATCTCCATTTGTTTGGAGAAAGCCAAGGAATTTGGTTTTGAACAGTGCTATATAGAAACCATGCCCTACATGGAAGCCGCCCAAAAACTCTACAAGAAGAACGGTTTCGATTATATCGATGCCCCTTTGGGAAATACAGGGCATTATTCATGTCCCGTGTGGATGCTTAAAGAACTGTAATGCTGCTAAGGGATATCAAAAACATATTCCATAATGACTTGGGAAAGATTTATCCAAAGGAAGAAATCGATTCCTTCTTTTATAGCTGTATTGAGCATTACCTGAAAATGGAACGGTTCATTCTGGCCATTAAACCCAACATCGTTTTGACCAAAGAAGAGGAGCAACCGCTGTTTGATGCCCTGGTCCAATTAAAAAAGGAGAGACCTCTTCAATATATTTTAGGTGTTGCCCATTTCATGGAGTTGGAACTCAAGGTGAACGAAAATGTGTTGATCCCAAGACCTGAAACTGAGGAACTGGTACAATGGGTTTTGGAGGATGCGAATAATCAGAGGTCAGAAATCAGAGAACTGATATCAGATGTCAGAGATAGGAAATCAGATGACGAAAAAGGAGAGAACTCGAACCTTCGCCCTTCACCCTTAACCATCTTGGATATCGGAACCGGAAGCGGCTGTATTGCCATTGCCTTGGCCAAACATCTTCCCAATGCCAAAGTGTATGCTTTGGATGTTTCCAAAGAAGCCTTAAAAGTGGCCCAAGAAAATGCAAAAACCAATCAGGTTGATGTTGAATTCCTTCATCAAAGTATTTTGGATCCCGGACTTGATCTTGAACAACAATTTGACATCATCGTTTCCAACCCGCCCTATGTCAGGGATTTGGAAAAATCGGAAATGAATAAAAACGTAAAGGAATACGAACCAAATCTGGCCCTTTTCGTCCCAGATGATGATGCGTTGGTCTTCTATAGGGCCATCGTCCAATTTTCCAAAAGACATTTGTTAAAGAAGGGAAGTCTGTATCTCGAAATCAACCAATATTTGGGTGAAGAGACCAAGAGTGTTTTGAAAGCCCATAATTTTTCGGAAATTGAACTGCGCAAGGACATTTTCGGCAACGATAGGATGTTAAAAGGTAAACGTATTTGAATGAAGAGTATCTCGGTTTTTTGTGGTAGTAGCGAGGGTAATGACAGTCATATTGTTTCCATGGCCTATGAATTGGGCAAAAACTTGGCGCAACAAAACTTGACCTTGGTATATGGCGGAGCCAAAGTTGGACTCATGGGTCAGGTGGCCAATGGAGCATTGGATCATAACGGTAAGGTTATTGGGGTAATCCCCGATTTTCTGAAATCCAAGGAGATTTTTCATGAAGGGATCACGGAGTTGATCATAGTGGATAACATGCATGAGCGAAAAATGAAAATGCACGAACTTTCGGATGGTATCATTGCCCTTCCTGGTGGATTTGGCACCTTGGAAGAATTGTTTGAAGTGGTTACCTGGAGCCAACTTGGACTGCACCAACAACCTATGGGAATTTTGAACGTGAATGGTTTTTTTGATGAATTGCTGGCCTTTTTGGACACTATGGTATCAAAAGGACTGCTCAGGCCAGAAAACCGCAACATGCTCTTGGTGGATGATTCATGTGCCGGACTTTTGGAACAAATGAAGTCCTATCAACCGGTGCATACACCAAAATGGATAAAAAAAGAACAGACATAATACATGGCCAGTATCAAAGAAAAGATAGCATCCCTTCGGGATGAACTTCAGGAACACAATTACAAATACTATGTTCTGGATCAACCATCCATAACCGATTACGAGTTTGATATGAAGCTCAAAGAGCTTCAAAAATTGGAAGAGGAACATCCTGAATTTTATGATCCCACTTCGCCAACGTTGCGGGTCGGGGGAATGATCACCAAGAATTTTGAGACCGTAGTCCACGAGCACCGCATGTACTCCTTGGAAAATTCCTATTCCAAGGAAGATCTGGAAGATTGGGAAAAGCGCATCCAACGCATATTGGGGGATGTACCCGTGGAATTTACCTGTGAGTTGAAATACGATGGAGCCTCCATCAGTCTTACCTATGAGGACGGAAAATTGATGCGTGCCGTTACCCGTGGTGACGGTTTCCAGGGGGATGATGTGACCACGAACATCAAGACCATACGGTCCGTTCCGTTACAATTAAAGGGTGACTATCCACCCAAATTCGATATCAGGGGAGAGATTATCTTGACCCTCGAAGGGTTTGCCAAAATGAACCAAGAGCGTATCGAGGCAGGGGAAGACCCTTACATGAACCCAAGGAACACCGCATCAGGTAGTTTAAAGCTTCAGGATAGTGCATTGGTGGCGCAACGACCTTTGGAATGTCTTTTATATAGTATTGTGGGGAACAATTTGGGTATTTCATCCCAATTTGAAATGTTGGAAAAGGCAAGGACATGGGGTTTTAAAGTGCCAACAGTTGCCAAACTCTGCAAATCCACCGAAGAGGTGATGCAGTTTGCGGATTATTGGGATTCGCATAGGCATAGCATGCCCTTCGAGACCGATGGTGTGGTGGTAAAGGTCAACAGTATACAGCAACAAGAAGAGCTTGGCTATACCGCTAAATCCCCAAGATGGGCGATGGCATATAAATTTCAGGCGGAGCAGGCTACTACCATTTTGGATAAGATTACCTATCAAGTGGGCCGTACGGGAGCCATAACACCCGTTGCCAATCTGGAACCTGTATTGTTGGCAGGGACTACAGTGAAACGGGCCTCCTTACATAATGCGGACCAAATCGCAAAACTGGATGTCCGCGAAGGGGACACGGTTTTTGTGGAAAAAGGAGGGGAGATCATCCCCAAGATCGTTGGAGTGGATTTCACGAAACGACCTGCGGATTCCAAACCCACCGAATACATCACGCATTGTCCCGAATGTGGTACCGAACTGATTCGGAAAGAGGGGGAAGCCCAGCATTTCTGCCCAAACGATACAAGTTGTCCAACGCAGATTACGGGTCGCATCCAGCATTTTATTTCAAGGAAGGCCATGGATATTGAAGGAATGGGAAGTGAAACGGTGGAGCTACTTTTTAAGGAAGGACTCATCGCCAATTATGCAGACCTGTATACCTTGACCAAGGAACAAGTGGTTCCTTTGGAACGCATGGCAGAGAAATCAGCGGAGAATTTGGTCAATGGGGTGGAGGCATCCAAAGCCATCCCATTTGAACGGGTATTGTTTGCATTGGGAATTCGATATGTGGGCGAAACGGTGGCCAAAAAACTGGCCAAGGCCTATAAAAATATCGATGCTTTAATGGCGGCATCCAAAGAAGAATTGGTCGCTGTGGACGAAATCGGAGATCGGATTGCGGAGAGTGTCATCTCTTTTTTCTCGGAACCCACTAATTTGGAGATCATCAGCAGATTAAAATCCTACGGATTGCAGTTTTCATTGTCTGAAGAACAGTTGGAAAACCAAACGGACAAACTGAAGGGACAAATCTTTGTGGTGTCTGGGGTTTTTGAGACCCTAAGTAGGGATGAGCTAAAGAAATTGATCGAGGATAATGGTGGGAAAGTGGCTTCGTCCATTTCGTCCAAGACAAGTTTTGTGGTAGCTGGTGATAATATGGGCCCGAGTAAAAAGACCAAAGCGGAGAGTTTGGGTGTGCCCATTATTTCAGAACAGGAATTTTTGAAAAAACTGGAGGCATGATACCAAAAAACTATGAGGAGTTTCAAGAATCCCTGAAAGGGCAATCACCACCTGATAATTGGTCATTGCCCCTACAGGCGTTGTGGTACGATGCCAAAGGGGATTGGGAATCCTCCCATGATATTGCACAGGATATCCATTCTCCCATGGGGAGTTGGATCCACGCTTATTTGCACAGAAAAGAAGGGGATAGGTGGAATGCCCAGTATTGGTATAATAATGCGAACAGGCCTTTTCCTGATTACAGTTCGAGTGAAGAGTTGAGGGTTTTGGTGGAGAATAATCTATAAACAGGTTAAGAGAACTACTATTCGTTGTCAATGATTTTAGTGTAGAACCATTTAACCGGGTATAAGCAAGCATTTTCGCATAAAAGCCCCTTCCTAATGAAAAGTGCTTTTAAAATTCGAATACCCAAGATGTCCCTTCATTGTTTAAAATATTCTTTTTTATAGAATTGACCCAGTGTTTTGGTCATGATCAGCACTTCTGGTTTATCCTTTCTCAGACCAATGGTCCAATCATTAAATATTTCCCAAGCCTCGTTTCTAAAAACAGGTTCGCCGTAAATTTCGGTCAATTTCTTTAGGAGTCGGTCTTCGTCGCCTTTTCCTGTTAAAATCCAGACCATGTTCAATTTGTTATCACCAAAACGCGCCTCTACCTTTCTTGGGAACCCTGCATATTCAACACCAAAACAATTTAACTGTATTTGAGCGTTGGGGTCTGACCCGTCTAATTTTTCTTCATAAACTATATCACTGTTGGTCTCAAGTAATGGACGAAGCACTTCAAGATCTGCACCCATTTGCAAGAAATCTGGAATTTGGGCAGAAGCGCTGTACTTGGGAACTGAACTATGGACGGAATTTAAATAGGGATTTTCCCATGCAAAGAGGTTAATGTGTAGGGCTTCTTCAGAAAGTATCCATACCCTATCGCTCCCAGCTTTACCCAGCATACCTTTCTTAAAGTTGACCAAATAATCCATATAAGTACCAAGTGAATCCTGCTCTGACTCCATCAATGCCTTAACGGCATTTCCCTGGGCCTCAATATTGGTCAATTTATCGTCAGAGAATGTGAAAACTGCTTTGTTGATCTTACCCGCTTTGGTTTCGATATTGGAAACAATAAGATGTGCCTCTTTCAATTTGGCCAATGGGAAGGAGGTTTCTTCTGGAGCTATAAGTTCGACAGTTTGGGAAATCTCCTCCAATTTTTCCTGAACCGTAACCAAAGGTTCATAAAATCGGATTTCATTGAATACTTGCTCAGATTGCGAAAAAGCAAGAATGGGAAGAAGGGCAAGTCCTAAAAGCAAGGATTTTTTAACGTAAGTGTACATTTTTCGATTGAAATAAAAGAAATTAATTGCTTAAAAGACAACCGAATGGAGGTTCTGTTACAGTTTGACTATACAACGATACTTACCCCGTTTGCCGCAGCCTTTTTATCCGCATCAAAATAAAAGTCGATACGGCCCAAATTAATCCCGTAGCAGCCCACCTGGTTTACGAGTACGGAATCCCCATTTTGATTGGTGCGTACATCCGGCTTATCCAAAAAGGTATGGGTGTGGCCCCCAATGATCAAGTTGGTGTGGTAGGTGCGTTGTGCCAATTGGGTATCCATGGGTCTTTCAGGATTTTCGTAATCATAACCCAAATGGGAAAGACAGATGACCAGGTCACATTGTTCGTCTTCCTTTAATTTTCGTTCCATGTCCAAAGCAATCTCATATGGATTGAGATACTGGGTCTCTTTGTATAATTTTTGGGTCACCAACCCATCGAGTTCAATACCAAGTCCATATACCCCAATCTTCACACCATCAACCATATAGGTCTTGTACGGCTTTACATAGCCGTCCATTACCGTGTTGGAAAAATCGTAATTGGCAGAGATCATTTCAAAAGTGGCATAAGGCATTTGCGCCAAAAGGCCATCTATTCCATTGTCAAAATCATGATTGCCAATGGTAGAAGCATCATATTTCAACTTGCTCATCAATTTGAATTCCAGTTCACCTCCATAAAAATTGAAGTAGGGGGTGCCCTGAAAAATATCCCCAGCATCAAAAAGGAGGGTATTCGGGTTTTCGTTTCGGATTTGCTGTACCAATGTTGCCCTTCGGGCCACGCCTCCCATGTCCGGATAACTGGAATGGTTTTTTGGAAATGGGTCAATGTGACTGTGCACATCGTTGGTATGCAAAATGGTGATATGTTTTTTGCCCAGATTGGAGCAAGAATTCAAGCTGAGTCCTCCTATGCCTATTAAGGCAGAAGCGGCTGCTGAGTTGGTGATAAAGTCCCTTCTTTTCATTTGTCCAATTGTATAAAGCGGTCATCGACCACGGCTTGTACGGTGTCCACTTTCTTAAAATAATCGATGATGGCATTGCGAAGCAGGTAATCCGTATCGGTAACGGAAACCACATCATCAAAAAAACCGATACTGGCTCCGCCCTGTACCAAATAATCGGAAGTGGCCACGTAATAATTTCGACTTTCATCAAAAGGTTTGCCCTGAATGTTCACGGATTCTAGGGACTGATCTTTGTCCGTTATGATCTGGATGCCCGAAATGGGATGCCTGCGAGAGGCCTTGGCCAGAAAATTGATCAATTTTCTTACGGCGGAACCATTGAGTTCCACCACTTCAATATAGTTTTCGAACGGCATGACCTCATACGCGTTGCGTGCCGTAACATTCCCTGCGGAAATAATGGAACGAACCCCCCCATAATTCAATACCACAAAATCCAGATCCTTTCCGGTCCTTGATTTAAAAATGGGCGCCGTTTCGGAAAAAACAATATCGGCCATTAAATTCCCCATGGAAGTATTGCGTTTTCCATCATCCAACAACAAGGATTTTGGGGCATAGGCCAATGTGCTATCCAACACTTGGTTTATCCGGTTCCGGTAGGGTTCAACAAAGCTGGAGATGGAATCGGTTTCCTCGATCGAGGCATTTATCGGCAATTGTTCCCCATGTATTTCACTGAGTTTGCCCGTATCATTTTTGCAGGCCGCCAAAAAACAAAAAGTTACAATCGTAACAAATTGTTTGAATTTTAAATCATTCACGTACGTATCTTTGTTAAGTCGTCTTGGTAGATTAATTACCTTTGTAAAAATGCACAAAAATATGTTTATAAAGGGACTCCAGGACAAATTTAAGGTTAAATCGGGGCTTAAATATTTAAAGGAGGAAATGGAAAAGCCTTCTTTGCCCTTGGCCCGAGAAAAAGGGATTACTAGTATTGGTTGTATCGTTGATGTGGATCATTTCGCCAATGCGGAGGCCTTTTATGAATTGATAGAGGAGTTTTCTTTAAGGCCGAATGCCATAAAGATTATTGGTTACAAGCGGGAGTACGACAAGAACTCCCCATATGCCATCCAAATGTTCTCCGATAGGGACCTAGGATGGAAGGGCCAGATTGAAAATGGTTATGTTCTGGAATTTTTGGGCAGGGAGTACGATATGCTCATCAATTATTACGATGAGGACAATCTGATGATGAAGCTGCTGTCCGTGAAGACCCCGGCAAGGCTAAAGGTAGGATTGGGCTCCCAAGATTCAAAAGTCAATGATTTGATCCTGAACACACCCTTGAAGGATTTTAAACTCTTCAAGAGTGAATTGAAAAAATATTTGAAGGTATTAAACGAAATATGATGGAACAATTGTTAGGTGCGGGAGTTGCTCTGGTCACCCCTTTCAAGGACGACCTTTCGGTGGATGTGGCTGCACTGGAACGCATTGTGGAGCACTGTGTTCAAGGTGGTTTGGATTATTTGGTAGTGCTGGGCACTACAGCGGAATCCGCAACTTTGTCCAAGATTGAAAAACAATTGGTAGTAGATGTAGTGGTCCGTGCCAATGCAGGCCGGTTGCCGCTCGTATTGGGTATTGGTGGTAACAACACCATGGCCCTTGTGGATGAATTGAAGACCACGGACCTAAGCGAGTTCGAAGCGGTACTTTCCGTATCTCCTTATTACAACAAGCCGACCCAAGAGGGTATCTTCCGTCACTTCAAGGCTCTGGCGGAAGCATCGCCAAAACCTATCATCTTATATAATGTGCCCTCAAGGACAGGAAGCAACATGTTAGCAGAGACAACCTTAAGGTTGGCCAAAGAGGTTCCCAATATTGTGGCCATTAAAGAGGCTTGTGGGGATATGGTCCAAATCGATAAGATCATCAAGAACAAACCGGAGCATTTTATGGTCATCTCCGGTGATGACATCACCGCTTTGCCCACCGTTTTGGCTGGCGGGGCTGGGGTCATCTCTGTTTTGGGACAAGGACTGCCCTCACAAATCTCCAAGATGATCCATTTAGGGCTTGAGGGAGATTCCGAAGATGCCTACAAGATTCATCATGGCCTGTCGCCGATCATGAATCTTATTTTTGAGGAAGGTAACCCTGCGGGAATCAAAAGTGTTTTTGAAAATTTGGGGTTGGCCGGTTCGTCAGTGCGCTTACCTTTGGTAGAAGCGAGCGTTCCATTGAAGAACAAAATCGGTTCATTCTTGAAGTCTTTGGATACCGCACATGTTTAAAATTCGTTAAAAGTTGCCCAAAACCTTGTGGGAACCACATTTTGCCCGTTACATTTGGGAGCGGTAAATTCTTTTTTTAAATCCGTTCATTATCACTAATTTTGCAAAATGTTTTTGAAAATGAGGTCAATACTTCTTCTTTGCTTCGCAGCCATTCTTCTAACATCCTGTAGTGAGTACCAAAAGGTACTCAAGAACACCGATGTTGGGCCCAAGTACGATATGGCCGAGAAGTTGTACAATGAAGGCGATTATAAAAGGGCCGTTCGTTTGTTCGAACAGATTGCGCCAAAATATGTGGGCAAGCCCCAAGGTGAGCGGGTGATGTTCTTCTTTGCCGATTCGTATTTCAAGACAGAGGACTACTATCTATCTGGCTATCAGTTTGAACGTTTTGTAAAATCCTACCCAAGGAGCGACAAAATCCAAGAAGCTACTTTTTTGGGAGCGAAGAGCTATTACATGCTTTCCCCTCGTTATTCTTTAGATCAAACGGATACGGATAAGGCTCTGGCCAAACTGCAGACTTTCATCAACAATTACCCGGAATCAGAGTATTTTGATGAGGCCAATACCATGGCCAAGGAATTGACCACAAAGAAGGAGAAAAAACAGTTGGAGATTGCCAAACAGTACAACAAAATTGGAGCTTGGGACCTACCAAGATTGATTTCAGCAATCAAGGCCTTCGACAATTTCGTGTCGGACAATCCCGGTTCCATCTATAGGGAAGAAGCCTTGTATTACCGCATTGAAGCGGCGGCCAACCTGGCCTTTTACAGTACCTTCGATAAAAAGCAGGAACGTTTGCAAGATGCGATGGGTTCCTACAACAATTTGATGAAATATTTTCCCGAGTCAAAGTTTAAGGATGATGCCGATAAACTTGCCGAGAAAATTCAAGATGAATTGAGCGCATACACCATTTCCAAATAAAAGTTTTTAAACAGTTGCATATGCAAGATTTGAAAAATACAAAAGCCCCGGTTTCCACAGTTACCTTGAACAGGAACGAATTTGATGCCAAGACGGGGAACATCTACGAAGCCATCTCCATTACGGCCAAACGTGCCATTCAGATCAATTCCGAGATCAAGAAGGAATTGTTGGAGAAATTGGAGGAGTTCGCTACCTATAGCGACAGTTTGGAAGAAGTTTTTGAGAACAAGGAACAGATTGAGGTTTCCAAGTTCTACGAAAAATTGCCAAAACCACACGCCTTGGCTGTACAAGAGTGGTTGGAAGACAAAATCTATTACAGAAACACAGAGAAAGACGCCTAAGAGATGCTTGGCGGTAAAAAAATCCTTTTGGGTATTTCCGGGGGAATTGCCGCGTACAAGACCACGTTTCTTGTAAGGTTATTGATAAAAGCTGGCGCTCAGGTCAAAGTAGTGATGACCCAGAGCGCCAGCTCTTTTGTATCTCCCCTAACGTTGTCCACCCTCTCCAAAAATCCCGTTTTGTTGGATTTTGTAAACGAGGAGGACGGCTCCCTTTCATGGAACAATCATGTGGAGTTAGGTCTGTGGGCCGATATCATGTTGGTTGCTCCCGCTACGGCCAATACCTTATCTAAAATGGCAAATGGGGTATGCGACAATCTATTACTCGCTACCTATCTATCCGCTAAATGCCCGGTCTACTTTGCTCCGGCCATGGATTTGGACATGTACAAGCATCCATCCACAAAAAACTCCATAACCAAACTGGAATCCTATGGCAATGTGATGATTCCTGCTGAATCAGGGGAACTCGCCAGTGGTTTGCATGGGGAAGGGCGTATGGCCGAACCCGAAAATATTATCAAGTTTATTGAAAAACATCTAGCTGAAGGACTTCCCTTGAGCGGAAAAAAGGTGCTCATCACGGCAGGACCAACCCACGAAGCCATTGATCCCGTTCGTTTTTTGGGAAACAAATCCACGGGTGCCATGGGCTTTGAATTGGCTAAAAAAGCCGCCAATCTGGGTGCTCAGGTAATTTTGGTTTCGGGACCTACACATTTGTCCATTGAGCATTCTGGAATAACGTTGGTTCGGGTTACATCTGCCCGAGAAATGTACGAAGCCTGTCATAAGGTATATCCGGATATGGACGTTGCCATTTGTGCAGCAGCTGTGGCAGATTATCGACCCAAGCATGTGGCCAGTGAAAAAATCAAGAAGAAGGAAGGGAATATGCATTTAGAACTGGAACGCAATCCTGACATCCTTTTGTCCTTGGGAGAAAGCAAAAAACACCAGTTTTTGGTGGGATTTGCCTTGGAGACCCAAAACGAGTTGGAAAACGCCAAAGACAAGCTCCAACGGAAACATTTGGATGCCATTGTACTCAATTCACTGAAAGATGATGGGGCAGGTTTTGGGGGTACTACCAATAAAATCACCTTCATTGATAAGAATTTGGAGATTAAAACGTTTGGTTTGAAGACGAAGCCCGAAGTGGCCTCGGATATTTGGGACGAAATCATCTCCAGAATCCATGCGTAACGTACTGATTTTCATTTTTTTTCTTGCCATTGCACCGGTGGTTCCCGCCCAGGAACTGAATTGCACTATTACCGTGAACTCTGATCAGGTAGGTCAGACCAACCAGCAGATTTTCAGGACTTTGGAACGTTCTTTAAATGACTTTGTCAATAAGAACAAGTGGACCAATCGCGTCTATCGGGAGAATGAAAAGGTGAATGCGCGGATGTTCATTACTGTGACCCAGTATGAATCGGACCGGTTTGAGGCCAACATCCAAATACAGTCCACACGTCCTGTTTTCAACACCACTTACGAAAGTCCTGTTTTCAATTATAAGGACGACGCCTTCAATTTTCAATACCAAGAGTTTCAACCTTTGGTATACAACCCAAATTCATTCGACTCCAACTTGGTTGCAGTGGTTTCCTATTATGTGTATGTAATCTTGGGGTTGGATGCGGATACGTTTTCTCTGGAAGGCGGCAATGATTTTTACCGGACGGCCCAAAGTATCGTTACCCAAGCCCAAAGTTCCAACTACAGTGGTTGGAGCCAAGAGACTGGGACGCGTAGCCGATTTGAACTGATTGATAACCTCTTGAGCAATTCGTTTCGGGAATATCGTGTGGCTATGTATAACTATCATCGAAAAGGGTTGGATTTACTGGCTGACAACAATAGCACAGGCAAACAGATCATTGCAGGGAGTCTCCGTTTGTTCGAGACCTTGATCAAGCGTAGGCCCAATGCCTTCTTGATCCAGACTTTTTTCGATGCCAAATCCGAGGAAATACAGAATATCTTCTCCGATGGTCCAAAGATAGACATCGTCAAACTCAAGGAAACCCTGAACAAGGTGGCCCCATTTTATTCCACAACGTGGAATGAGATAAATTACTAGTGCATTTCTACAAAAGAGATTTATCTTTACGGTAAAATCTTCAGAATTGCTGGCAAATCTTTCCATTCAAAATTATGCACTGATTGATGATGTGAGCGTTGCATTCACCAACGGTTTTACTACTATTACAGGTGAAACTGGAGCGGGGAAATCCATCCTTTTAGGTGGTCTTTCCTTGGTTTTGGGGAAGCGCGCCGATCTTTCATCCCTCAAAAATGAGGAGCAAAAATGCGTGATCGAGGCGGAATTCGACATTTCAAAATATCAGCTACAGCAATTCTTTAGCGATAACGACCTGGACTATGAGGATAAGACCATTCTGCGCAGGGAAATCCTGCCCAGTGGCAAATCCAGGGCTTTTGTGAACGATTCCCCAGTAACTTTGGATGTGTTGAAGGAATTGGGGGAGCAGTTAGTGGATGTGCATTCGCAACACCAGACCCTTAGGCTTACGGAAAACGATTTTCAGATGAAGGTGGTGGATGCCTTGGCCAATAATGCTGAAAACCTTGAAGCGTATCAGCAGCAGTTATCCCAATTACGGAAAGCCTCCAAAGAACTTCAGGAGTTGGAGACTTTTCAGTCCAACGCAGATAAAGAACATGATTACAACAGTTTTTTATTGGAGGAATTGGAAGCTGCCAAGTTGAAGGAAGGCATGCAGGAAGCATTGGAGGCAGAGTATGAACAGTTGAGCAATGTGGAGCAGATTATGGAGCAATTGTCCGCTGGGTATCAATTGATGAATGATGAACAATTGGGGCTTTTGGGGAGATTGACGGACTTAAAACGTGCTTTTCAAAGTCTTTCGGAATATGGTCCTGCATACAAGACTTTGAGTGATCGGATTCAATCGGTACTCATTGAAATGGACGATGTAGCCTCTGAGATTGAGCAGATGAAGGATTCTGTTGAAGCGAATCCGGAACGCTTGGAAGTGGTAAACGGTCAACTGCAACAATTGTATGACCTTCAGAAAAAACATCATACTGACTCTGTTGCGGATTTGATAACCATACGAGAGGAACTTGCGGTCAAGGTTGAGGCCGTGGCCAACATCGAGTCCAAAATCCAACAAAAGAAAAAAGAGGTCTTACAAATGACCGCCAAGGTCGATGCCGGTGCCGGAAAAATTCATCAAGCCCGTAAAGCGGTCATTCCAAAACTGAAGGGAATGCTGGAAGAAAATCTAGCTACATTGGGGATGCCTTCAGCTAGTTTTAAGATTGAAGTAAATCTATCCAACTCCTTCAAAACCAATGGAAAGGATGATTTACTATTTCTATTTGCCGCCAACAAAGGTTCCAACTATGGGGAACTCAAAAAAGTGGCATCAGGAGGGGAGTTGTCGCGTATTATGTTGATTATCAAATCCATATTGGCACAATACGAAAACTTGCCCACTATGATGTTCGATGAGATCGATACCGGGGTTTCTGGTGAGATATCGAACCGAATGGGGGAAATCATGCAGCAAATGAGCAGTACCATGCAAGTGTTTTCCATTACGCATTTGCCCCAAGTGGCCTCCAAAGGACAATACCAATACAAGGTTTACAAGGAAGAAAGTGCTTCAGGAACCAGCACCCACATCAAACAACTCAGTTCAGAGGAGCGTATAAGGGAATTAGCGGAGATGCTGGGCGGTAAATCCCTTTCCGAATCGGCTTTGGCCCACGCCCGTGAGCTTTTGCAGTAAATAGTGATTCTTTAAGGAAACTTGTTATTTCGAAATGAAACGCATGGCGTTGATGGAGAAATCTATTGTGTTTAGGATTCTTCGCTACGCTCAGAATGACCCATAGTAAAGTAAAAATGGGATTGAGCCAATTGAAGAGGTCTTGGTCGCTATATGAGTCCCTTCGAGCAATTTGTGCAATTCGTGTCGGTAAGTAGGAAAGCAATCCTTCGCTGCGCTCAGAATGACCCGACTGCAGACCAGGTCAATATCTTCTGAATCTATACTGCTAGGGATGATTAACATTCGAAATAGTTTAAATATCTTTGTCCTGCAATCAACAATTGATAGAAAATATGGCATACAATCTCTTAAAAGGTAAAAAAGGAATCATTTTTGGGGCTTTGGATGAAAATTCCATTGCATGGAAAACGGCAGAACGCGTTCATGAGGAAGGTGGTACGTTTGTACTGACCAATGCTCCGATAGCCATGCGTATGGGCCAGATCAAAGATTTGGCAAGTAAGACCAATTCCGAAATCATTCCCGCCGATGCCACCAGCGAAGAAGATTTGAAGAACCTTGTGGAGCAATCCATGGAGATTTTGGGTGGTAAGTTGGACTTTGTCCTTCATTCCATTGGAATGTCCGTAAACGTGAGAAAGGGTAGGGCCTACACCGATGAGAATTACGATTTTACTGCAAAAGGCTGGGATGTGTCCGCACTTTCCTTCCATAAAGTGATGCAGACGCTTTATAAATCTGATGCCATGAGCGAATGGGGCAGTATTGTAGCCCTTACTTATATGGCCGCACAAAGGACCTTTCCTGATTACAATGATATGGCCGATAACAAGGCGTATTTGGAGTCTGTGGCCAGGAGTTTTGGGTATTTCTTTGGAAAGGAGAAAAAAGTACGGGTGAACACCATTTCCCAATCCCCGACCCCAACCACTGCGGGGCAAGGAGTAAAGGGATTTGATGGTTTCATCAACTATGCCGAAAAAATGTCTCCTTTGGGCAACGCCACGGCTGATGACTGTGCCAATTACACGGTTTCACTTTTCTCGGACCTGACCAAAAAAGTGACCATGCAGAACCTGTTCCATGATGGAGGGTTCTCCAACACTGGGGTGAGCCAAGAGGTAATCGATGAATTTTCAAAGTAAACAATAAAGATAGTCTGGGAAGCCATCCTTTTTAGGGATGGCTTTTCTATTTCATATGGATGTATTTTTTTCCATAGTGGTTCCGGTGTACAACAGGCCCGAAGAGGTTCGGGAATTGTTGCAAAGTCTTACACAACAGGATTTTGAAAAGGATTTTGAGGTGGTGATCGTGGAGGATGGCTCTTCGGAGAGCTCTGAGGACATAGTGGAGACCTTTAAAGGAGGACTGCAGATATCCTATTATTTCAAGGAGAATTCCGGCCCCGGTGACTCTAGGAACTTTGGAATGCAAAAGGCCAAGGGAAATTATTTTATCATTTTGGATTCTGACTGCATCTTACCAAAACAATACCTTTCTGAAGTTGATAAAGAACTGAAAGCGAAATTTATGCATTGTTTTGGAGGTCCTGATGCGGCGGATGCTTCCTTCACTTTGGTACAGAAGGCCATCAACTATGTGATGACATCCTTTTTCACTACAGGTGGGATACGTGGTGGGAAAAAATCTGTGGGCAAGTTCCAACCCCGGAGCTTCAATATGGGGATTTCCAAGGAAGCTTTTCAAAAAGCGGGTGGTTTTGGAAGAATCCACCCAGGGGAAGACCCTGACCTTACCTTTCGCATTTGGAAGGCCGGTTTCGAGACCAGATTGTTCCCAAAGGCCTATGTGTACCACAAACGACGGATAGATTGGAACAAGTTTTACATCCAAGTGAACAAATTTGGGATGGTACGCCCCATCTTGAACAAATGGCATCCGGGCACCGCAAGGTTGACCTATTGGTTCCCGACACTCTTTATGATCGGTTTGGTGGTCGCCTTGATCATGTCCATTTTCGGATTTGTAATCCCAATTGTTCTGTACGGGATATATTTTATGGTACTGTTTTTGGACGCTTTACTTCGAGAAGGAAATATAAAAGTGGCGTTATGGGCACTTTATGCGACTATCATCCAATTCACGGGATATGGAATTGGTTTTTTCAAGTCCACAATGTTGCTTAATTTTAGTAACAAGGATCCAGAAGAGCTGTTTCCCAAACTGTTTTTCAAGAAAAGGTAAAAGTGTTCAAAAAAGTATTGCAAGGTCTCAACCAAAAGAAGGTGAAAATATTTTCACTCTTCTTGTTGTGCTCTTTTTCCGCTTGGTTCATCAGCAATCTTTCCGAAACCTACGAGTCAAGGTCCGATTTTGTGCTGAACTACAGGAATTTACCTGACACTTTATTATTGGGCAAGAACTCTGACGATAACTTGGAAGTGAAGCTGAGGACTAGTGGTTTTCAATTTTTGTACTACAATTTTTTCAAAAAACGGATAGACATCAATGTGTCCCAAGCCAGCTATCAGAATGGAAGGTATGTGCTATCGGAAGACAATTTAAGAAAGCAGATAGACCAGCAATTGTCCCAAAACATTTCATTGTTGGACGTGGACAAAAACCAATTGGTATTGGACCTCTATCAAGTAGCAAGCAAGAAAATACCGATTGTGCCGAATATGGACCTGCAATTGGAACAGAACTACATTTTGGACGGAAAGGTGATTATGGTTCCGGACTCGGTGACGGTGAAGGGGCCCGGTAGTGAAATAGACACCATCAAGGAAATCATGACAGCTCCTATTCGCTTGGTCAACGTTTCGGATAGCTTTGAAAGGGAGGCATCGCTAGTTTTTCCAAAAGGGCTGGAAAATAGCGTGTTTTCCGATGCCAGGGTATCGGTTTCAGGAAAGGTGGCCAAGTTTTCAGAAAAGGTATTCGACGTCCCCGTACAGGTTCTCAATATTCCGGACGGATATCAAGTGAAGACCTTCCCAAGTTCCGTAACGGTACTCTGCAAGGCCAGTATCGACCGTCTAAAGAATATTTCGGCTTCCGATTTTAATGTTGAGGCCGATTATGGAAAATCGAAAGGCTCTAACAACACTCTTTTTCTGGTCATTTCAAAACGTCCTGAAAATGTGTACGATGTAAGGCTGCAGGAAAACAGTGTGAACTTTGTTTTGGAACAGCAATGATGATCGTGGGGCTCACAGGAGGTATTGGCAGTGGAAAAAGCACGGTGGCCAAAATGTTCAGGAAACTCGGGGTGCCCGTGTATGATTCCGATCACGAGGCCAAGGTGTTGATGGTGACTTCTCCGAAGGTCAGAGATGGTCTTATTCAGCTTTTTGGAGAAGAGATTTATGACGATGAAGGGAATTTGAACCGAAAGTTTATTGCCGATAAAGTTTTCAAGGATGCTGCATTGCTACAAAAGCTGAATGCCATTGTGCATCCTGCGGTAAGGGAACATTTTTTGGAATGGGCAGCTGGTCAATCCACTCCATACGTGATCCAGGAGACAGCACTGATCTTTGAAAACAATGCCCAGGACAAGTATGATAAAACCATCTTGGTGACTGCCCCGATGGAGGCGCGTGCCCATCGTGTAATGGCAAGGGATGGTGTGGATAGGGAAGCGGTTTTGGACCGCATGCGAAATCAAATGACAGATGATGAAAAGGCTGGTTTGGCCCATTTTCGTATAGAGAACATCGATTTGAAAACTACCAGGAACAAGGTTAAACAACTTCACGCCAAACTGTTGGCCCTTGCCGCTAAATTTTAACATTTTTGTTAAGGTTAGGTTAAACGGTAAAAGGCCTAAATGTTAAATTTTTAATTTTGACGCAATGAACAAGAAGCTATTCGTTCTTCTAGTCATTCTCATGAGCTTATCCCTGATCGGGATAATTTTCGTTCAGGTTTATTGGATCAGGACATCCATAAACGACAAAGAAGAACAATTTTCAAGGACGGTCACGGACATATTGGACAAAGTGGCTAATAGGGTGGAGATGATGGAGATGAAGGAGCTATCCGACCGTATTGCTTCTCAGGTGGATACGCTTGGTGAGCCCTCAAGCACACAGTTCAGAAAATTTCTGTTTGTAGATCGGGATTTGAACTCCGATGAGATTCTTTTTTATTCCCACGGAATACTTGAGGAAGACTACAACATAACATCTACGTTCTTTGATAACACAGACGGGGAAGATACCACTACGCTCAAAAATTATACGAGTAAGCGTACCAAGGCCATTTACAAAGAAGAAACCGGTCTCGATGGAAAGAGCTATGGACTTACACCATTGCAACGTTACGAGAAAATTGGTAACCTGAACAGTGTGGAGCGGGCCGCTATGGAAGATGTGCTCAGGGAATATGCCAAGACCACTCCGATCCATAAACGGGTCTCCAAACAAGAATTGGAACTGCTCTTGAGCCAGGAACTCCAGAACAGGAACATTGATATTGACTATGAGTATGGGGTGTATAGCCAAGGCTATCCCACTAAGATCAGGTCCAACAAGTTCAAGTTCACAGGGACTAAAATGTATAGGGCCCCAATTTTTAAAGACAGCGAGGGACAGAGCAATTTTTCATTGTTGTTGACCTTCCCGACCATGAAAAAGTACATTTTCAGGTCGATCATGGGTATGGCCTTTTTGTCCTTGATGTTCATTTTGATCATTATGCTGGCCTATTCCAGTGCCATTTATCAGTTGATAAGGCAGAAGCAGATTTCCGAGATCAAATCGGATTTTATCAACAACATGACACACGAATTCAAGACTCCCATTGCCACAATAAACCTGGCGGTAGAGGCCATCCGTAATCCAAAGTCCATTGAAGATAAGGAAAAAGTATTGCGGTATCTGGGAATGATTCGGGACGAGAATAAACGTATGCATGCCCAGGTAGAAAATGTTTTAAGGATATCGAAACTGGAGAAAAACCAGTTGGATATCAGTAAAGATAGGGTGGATATCCACGATATAATAGGTGATGCCATTGCCCACGTGGAGTTGATCGTGCAGGACAGGGGAGGCTATGTGAATGCCCATTTAGATGCCGAAAGGTCCGACGTATTGGCCAACGACATGCACATGACCAATGTGGTGGTGAATATTTTGGACAATGCCATAAAATATTCACCCGAACCCCCGAAAATAGATGTATTCACCGAAGTGGTGAAAAACAACATCATTATAAAGATTCAGGATCAAGGAGCCGGCATGAGTAAGGCGGTACTGAAAAAAGTGTTCGAAAAATTTTACCGGGAACATACCGGAGACGTTCATAATGTAAAAGGCCACGGATTGGGATTGGCCTACGTAAAACGAATTATTGATGATCATCAAGGAGAGGTTTATGCGGAAAGCGAAAAAGGTAAAGGAAGTACCTTCTTCATAAAGCTCCCTTTAATTTAAAAACAAACTATGGAAACAGAAAGAAAGAAGATACTACTGGTGGAGGACGACCCCAATTTTGGGATTGTGCTCAAGGACTATTTGGCCATGAACGATTTTGATGTGGTTTTGGCCAAAAACGGAATGGAAGGATTTGAAAAGTTCAAAAAGGACAACTTCGATGTCTGTATCTTGGATGTCATGATGCCTTATAAGGATGGGTTTACCCTTGCAAAGGAAATCCGCGAGAAGAACGAGAACGTTCCGATTATTTTCCTTACCGCCAAGACTATGAAAGAAGATGTTTTGAAAGGATATAAGGCAGGAGCCGATGATTACCTCAACAAACCTTTTGATTCCGAAGTGTTGTTGATGAAATTGAAGGCCATCCTACAAAGAAAGGCAACCGGTTCCTTGGCCGATAGCAAGCAGTTTGAGTTCCAAATAGGTCATTTCCATTTGAACTCCAAGCTACGCTTCCTTAAGTTCAATGACGAGGAACCTATAAAACTTTCTCCAAAAGAGAATGAACTATTGCGTTTGTTGGCGTTGCACGAAAATGATTTGATGCCAAGGGAATTGGCACTGACCAAAATCTGGAGAGATGATAACTACTTCACTTCCAGAAGTATGGATGTGTATATTGCCAAATTGAGAAAGTATTTGAAAAGAGACGATTCCGTGGAAATCCTGAACATTCACGGGGAAGGATTCAGATTGGTGGTCAAGGCAGAAAACCAATGATCATATCATGAATCATAAAAGTAAAAAAGCCACCTTTAGGTGGCTTTTTTATGTTCTTCAGTGAAATAATTCCGTTAGGCACGGCCGTTATTTAGTTGTTTTAGGACCTCTTTCACAATCTTTGCAGGTTTATCCTCTACGGAAACTTTGATTTCCTTGGTGGGGGGCTCCAAGGCATCGAACTGGGATTGCAATAAGTTGGGTGGCATAAAATGCCCCTTTCTTTGCTGTAATCTCGATAGGATCAAATCAAAGGACCCTTCCAAATAAACAAAGGCCATGCAGTTGCCCATACCGGCGCGCAAAAGGCTTCTATAATTCTTTTTGAGGGCCGAGCAAGCAATGATGGCACCAGTATGTCGGTGCTCCAAGGCGAGTTGGTTCAGTTTAATGAGCCATCCCCTTCGGTCTTCATCGTCCAAAGGTTGGCCGGAACTCATTTTTTTAATGTTCTCCTTGGGATGGAAATTATCTCCATCAAAAAAGGGACGTCCCAATTCCTTGGCAAGTAATTTTCCTATTTCGGTTTTACCGCAACCGCTCACCCCCATGACCACCAAAACATTCTTACCGTTGGGCATGGTCCATGGATTTAAGTCGGTTGTTGATCAGTTCAATCATTTTATCAGGTTCAAGATTATAGGGTATCCACAAAATGCTTTCATTCTTCCGCAACCAGGTCAGTTGGCGTTTTGCAAACCGTCTGGTATTCTTTTTGATTTCAGAAATGGCATGTTCCAGTGGACAATGGCCGTCAAGATATTCAAAAAGTTCTTTGTAGCCAACCGTTTGCAATGCATTCAGATGTTTGTGGGCATGTAATTTTTTGGCTTCTTCCAATAGACCGTATTCCATCATCAGGTCCACACGGTCATTTATTCGGGAATAAATCACCTCTCGAGGGGCATCCAAGCCAATGTAAAGAGTCTTGAACGATCTTTTGGGCTTCTGTTGGTCAAGAAACGAGGAATAAGGTTTCTTGGCCGCAATGGAGACCTCAAGCGCCCTGATGAGGCGATGGGAATTTTCCAGATCTACAATTTTGTAGTATTCAGGATCATGGATTTTAAGTTCGTTTTGAAGGGATTCCAGTCCCTCTTCCTCTAGACGTTGGTTGAGGTTCTCGCGAATCATCGGGTCAACCTCGGGGAATTCATCCAAACCGGAGACCACGGCATCCACATATAGCCCACTGCCCCCAACCATAACGGCAATGTCATGGTTTTTAAAAAGTTCTTCCAAAAATGAAATAGCTTCTTTTTCGAAATCGCCAACGGAGTAGGGGTCGAATATGCTTTTGTGTTGAATAAAATGATGGGGAACGGCCTGAAGTTCTTCTTTTGATGGCACAGCGGTCCCGATTTCCATTTCCTTGAAGAACTGGCGCGAATCCGCGGAGATGATTTCCGTTTTATAATGTTGGGCCAGCAAAATACCCAAAGCGGTTTTTCCAATGGCTGTGGGCCCAACAACCGTTAATAAGACTTTTGAGCTCATAGTGGGTGTCCGCAATTATAACAGTGGGTGGCATCATCCCTATGGCCTTCCGCGGAACAATTGGGGCAGGCTTGGGTGTTCACATGCACCATATGTCCTTCATCGTCCTTTACTCCATCTTTCTTGCTCCTAGTAAATTCCGCAGTGACAATACCGGTCGGTACCGCAATAATACCATAACCCAATATCATGATCACGGTAGCCAGGAACTGCCCTAAATTACTTTGTGGGGCTATGTCCCCATAACCAACCGTAGTGAGGGTAACAATGGTCCAATAGATGCTTCGGGGTATACTGGTAAATCCAGCTTCATCCCCCTCCACAATATACATAAGGGTCCCAAGGATTACGGAAAGGATGAGGACAACATAAATGAAAACCACGATCTTGGTCCTGCTCGCTTTTAAGGCGGCCTGCAGTTGCGAGGCCTCCCCGATAAACTTCACCAATTTCAATATCCTGAAAATCCGTAGTAACCGGAAAGCCCGAACGGCCAATAAAACCTGTGATCCCGCCAAAATGTAGGACAGGTAGAGTGGGATAGTGGAAAGAAAATCAATGATTCCATAAAAACTCAGCGCGTATTTCCATGGTTTTTTGATGCTGATCAGGCGGGCAATGTATTCTAGGGAAAATAAAATGGTAATAATCCACTCTAGGGTAAATAAGGTGGCGTGGTGTTTTTCATCAAATCCTTTGATGCTTTCCAGCATCACTAGTATCACACTAAAAATGATCAGTACAAAAAGAAAGATATCAAAAAGCTTTCCCGCAGGAGTGTCCGCTTCATAGATCACCTCATGAAGTTTGCTTTTCCATTTGGGCTGTGCTTTGTACTCTTTCAAGTTTGTGTGGTTAGAGGAATAGTTTTTAGTCTATTGTTTTTTCTTAGATAGGATTCTATGATGAATGTGGTATTGTCATCGCTCGGCATCGGTGTCATGATGGATTCCAAGATATGAATATTATTGATTTGGTGGTTGAGTTCCACATATCCAAACCCTTGAAGTTTACCGCTTTTGATCAGAATGAAACTTCGTTCCCCAGTGACCCTGCCTCGATCCAAAAGAGCTATATCTTTGCCTTGAATGCTGTACTTTTCATAAGCGGTGAGTACTTTGTCATTGCAATCGGCCACATTGGTTTCCGCATCGTCCTGTTGCATGCAAATAGCATCCAGATCCAGGGAGCAGGGGCACAGTTCGAATTCCGTCTGGATCTTACCCAGAAAACTCCGGGCAGCAGTGATTCCATTAAAAGCAATGGCTTTATTTTTGATCATTCTGCTGCTCTCCACCTCCAAAATGATGTGCTCCGTACCGTTCTGGCTAAAGTCCACAGTGTGCGAGAATAATTTCTTTTTGGTGACTTGGTTGTATTTGGGATTATTTTTCTTTTGTTCTAGGTAAGCCTTCAATATGGCTATCAATTCGCTCCCAGTGGGTTCATAAGAAACCTTTTTGGTCTCTTTTTGAAGCTTTCGTGCCAACTTGCCAATATTGGTAAAATGTTGGTTCACACGACTTTTGATGTCCTTGGTCTTACCCAGGAAAATGATGTCCCCGTCCTTGTCGTGCATGTAATAGACACCAGTTTCGGATGGAAGTTTGAACACCATGTCCAATTGATTGGGTGATAGTTCGCCATGGGTCTCTTCCCGTATGACCTCGGTCATGATTTTTTTATCCGTGTCTTTGTTCAGCAACAATTTGAACAATTTCAATGTGGCCAAGGCATCCCCGTTGGCGCGATGTCTATCGCTCATGGGAATTCCCAAAGATCGGGCCAGCTTGCCCAAACTGTGCGACTCCGCATCAGGGATCAATTGCTTGGAAAGATCAACAGTGCAAAGTGTCTTACGTTGATAATTATACCCCAATCGTCTGAATTCGGTCCTGAGAATCCTATAGTCGAACTGGGCGTTGTGTGCTACAATAACGGTCCCTTCAGTGATTTCCACAATACGTTTGGCTACTTCGTGGAACTTGGGGGCGGAGCGCAACATTTTATTGTTGATACCGGTTAGTTTGGATACAAAAGGCTGGATTTCCCGCTCAGGATTGATCAAGCAGATAAATTGATCCACTACCTGATGACCATCAAAACGGTGGATGGCAATTTCCATAATGCCTTCTTCATTGTATTTTCCTCCCGTGCTTTCAATATCCAGTATGGCGTACATGAAAATCCTTGAATGTTTTACGAATAGTTCCTAGATCCAAATATACTACTTCCAATGCGCACCATAGTACTGCCTTCTTCAGTGGCGATGTTGTAATCCCCGCTCATCCCCATGGAAAGTATAGAAATGCTTGGCAGTTTTTGTTTCAAATTTTCAAAAATGGATTTGAGATGCGCAAACTCCTTTCGGATTTGGTCCTCGTCCGTAGTGAAAGTGGCCATGCCCATCAATCCCATAACTTTGATGTTTTCCATTTTCTTGAATTCCTCGGAACTTATCAGTTCGTTCAATTCTGGTTCGTCCAACCCAAATTTGGTGTCCTCCTCGGCAATATGCATTTGCAGCAGACAGGGAATCACGCGCCTATGTTTTTTTGCCTGCTTATCAATTTCCGTCAATAATTTTAGACTGTCCACACCATGAATCAGCGATACAAATTCGGCCATGTATTTCACTTTGTTGCGCTGCAAGTGTCCGATCATGTGCCATTCGATGTCCTTGGGCAGAACTTCCCATTTCTCCACCATTTCTTGGACCTTGTTCTCCCCAAACACCCGTTGGCCAGCTTCGTAAGCTTCCAAAAGGGCCTCCTTCGGCTTGGTTTTGGAAACGGCGACCAAGGTTACATGTTCAGGAATAGTCGATTTAATGTGCTGTAAGTTGTCCTTGATTGACATGTTGTGGTTTTGAATGTTGTTGAGCTTCAAAAATCAAAGTTCGTAAATTGTGAGACCACTACGAAGTTTTGGCTCAATATAGGTGCTTTTGGGCGGCATGGTCAACCCTGCATCCGCAATGGCCTTGATCTCGTCCACTGTTGTGGGGGACAAACTGAACCCGACAACAAATTCACCCCTGTCTATCCGATCTTTCATTTGGACGAGGTTGTGTTTTCCATAACCATAGGCAATCCGCTTGTCGTTTCGAAGGTCGGTAATGTTCAAAATAGGCTCCAATATGGTCTTGTACAGGATTTGGGTGTCCAATTGACTCAAAGCATCGGTAAAGGCGTAGTTGGTCATCCGAAGATGAAGTAAATAAAACTCACCTTCCAGGTACATGCTGAATTCGTGCTTTTTGGAAGGTTTGTAAAGCCCATCTTCCCGTTTCTCTATCCTGAAATGCCCGTCCAACTTAATCAGGAACTCTTCTTTGGTTAAACCGTTCAAATCCTTCACCATCCGGTTGAATTCGTAAATTTTGATTTGCGACTCAGGAATCAAATATGCCATGAAATAATTGTAAGGCTCGGTTCCAGTATGTTCAGGATTTTCATTTTGAAGTTGTTGTGCCAACAAATGGCTTGAAGCACTTCTGTGGTGCCCATCAGCAATATAAAGGGCATCCAACCCATTAAAAGCATTTTGGAGTTTTTCAATCCCTTCGGGGTAAGAAATTTTCCAGAGTTTGTGGTTGACCTTGTCCGTGGTGGTAAAATCGTACTCGGGTTCCCGTTGGATTTTTTTCTGAAAGATTTCATCCACGACGGGGTTGTCCGGATAGGTCATCAAAACGGGCTCCGCATTAAATCCTACGGAATAGAGATAATCCGCGAACAATTCTTCTCGATGGTGGATGGTATCCTCATGCTTTTTGATGATATTGTTCCGATAATCCTCCACGCTACAGGCACAGAAAAAACCAAGACTTTTAAAGTCACCTTTTTCAATCTGGTAAAGGTAAAAACTCGCTTCCTTATCCTTCAGGAAGACATTTTCCTCCAAAAATTCAAGATAACGGTTCCGGACCAAGTGAAAACGCTCTCTTCCCGTGATATGCTTTTCAAATTTAAATCCGGGATTGATGATATGAAGGAACGAAAACGGATTGAATTGCAGCACTGCCTGCAATTCTTCCGGACCGTATTCCTCATATGATCGGGATGCCACAAAAAAGGCCTTGTCCTTGGTAGGGCGGATGGCCTTGAAGGGTTTTACTATGGCCATGAAATTTTCATTTGGTTTAGATGATTATCCAACAATTTATTGCTGTTATTTTTTAACATATAAGAATCTCATGTCATTTCGAACAAAGTGAGAAATCTCATTTCAATTTATTCGGCTTGAGATTCCTCGTCGCATTGCTCTGTCGGAATGACGGCTAAACTTAATATGGAAGTTTTTAAATGCAAGAGATTTAAATTGTTAGATGTTTAAATAAACTGGGTCGAAACCTTTTCCGCTTTCTTGGATTCGGAATAATCGTAAAACCCTTCCCCGGATTTCACACCCAATTTACCGGCCATCACCATGTTCACCAGCAAGGGGCAAGGGGCATATTTAGGATTTTTGAAACCATCGTACATGACGTTCAATATGGAAAGGCAAACATCCAAACCAATAAAATCGGCCAATTGTAACGGTCCCATGGGGTGGGCCATGCCAAGCTTCATTACGGTGTCTATTTCGGTCACGCCGGCCACTCTGTTGTAAAGGGTTTCAATGGCTTCGTTGATCATCGGCATCAAGATGCGATTGGCCACAAAACCAGGGTAATCATTTACCTCGGTTGGGGTTTTGCCCAATTTTTCGGAAAGTTCCATAATGGTTTTGGTCACCTCGTCCGAAGTGCTGTAACCGCGTATGATTTCCACCAATTTCATGATGGGCACAGGGTTCATGAAGTGCATACCGATGACCTTGTCCGGCCGTTGAGTCACAGAAGCGATCTGCGTGATCGAAATGGAGGAAGTGTTACTGGCCAAAATGGTCTGTGGCTTACACATTTCATCCAAATCTTTGAATATTTTGAGTTTGATATCCAGATTTTCGGTGGCGGCCTCTACCACAAGGTCCGCTTCCGAAACACCATCCATAATGTGGGTAAAGGTTGAAATATTAGCTAAAGTGGTCGCTTTGTCTTTTTCACTGATGGATTCCTTGGCCACCATGCGATCCAGATTATTGGCAATGGTTGCCAATCCTCTGTCTAAGGAAGCCTGAGAAATATCGATAAGATTTATACTGAAGTCATTTTGCGCAAAAACGTGGGCGATACCGTTGCCCATGGTCCCTGCACCTATTACCGCTATTTTTTTCATGGAAATGTTATTATGTTTTGATCGTCCAAGACTAAGACTGAACTGACAGTATGTTACTGATTAAAGGATTCGATGATCTGTAGGGCGACCCGCAACGCATTGGTTCCTTGTTCCAAGGTAACAACTGGGGTAGTATCGTTGTTGATGGCATCGGCAAAGGTTTCAAGCTCATCCAGAATGGCATTGTTCACATCAATTTCAGGATTTTCGAAGTAGATCTGCTTTTTCACACCTTCCGCATTTTGAAGGATCATGTCAAAATCCCCTGGTTTTTCGGGAGCATCCTTCATTTTTACCACTTCTACTTTTTTCTCCAAAAAGTCAACGGAAATATAGGCGTCCTTTTGAAAGAAACGCGATTTGCGCATGTTTTTCAAGGAAATACGGCTTGAGGTAAGATTGGCCACGCAGCCGTTCTCGAACTCGATTCTGGCATTGGCAATATCAGGGGAGTTGCTGATTACGGATACCCCACTGGCATTGATCTGCTTTACTTCGGATGGAACAACGCTAAGGATCACATCTATATCGTGGATCATAAGGTCGAGCACCACGGGAACATCTGTCCCTCTGGGGTTGAATTCCGCCAAGCGGTGGGTTTCGATGAACATAGGGTTCTCAATCTTGTCCTTTACCGCCAAAAATGCCGGATTGAAACGTTCCACATGACCAACCTGTCCCTTTACTCCGTGTTTTCGGGAAAGATCCAAAAGTTCCTGGGCTTCTTCCAACGTATTGGTTATGGGCTTTTCTATAAAGAGGTGTTT
Organism: Flagellimonas aequoris; assembly: GCF_003584165.1. Classification (GTDB taxonomy): domain Bacteria; phylum Bacteroidota; class Bacteroidia; order Flavobacteriales; family Flavobacteriaceae; genus Flagellimonas; species Flagellimonas aequoris. Next base: position 339,932 of record NZ_QXFJ01000030.1, read on the forward strand.
TCCTTTCTGAATGGACTTTTTGGCACATTCGTAATGGGAAAGGGTAGGGGTCACAATATCGACCACGTCCACGGCGTCAATCAAGGTGTTGATGTTTTCAAAATAGGTATATCCGAATTCGGCCGCCACCTTTTTTGCATTGATCTCATCAGGATCGTAGAACCCCACGAGCTCATATTTTCCTGATTGGTTTAAGAGTCTAAGGTGAATTTTTCCTAAATGTCCTGCACCCAGAACACCAACTTTAAGCATAGTATCCAATTTTGTCAAAAATACGGATATGATGGCACTTTGCCTCAAAAATTAGAAAGTAACTAAAGGTATTTTTTGGAGAACTTGTTAAATTCGTAGACCAGACCAACGAACATGAAGGATACGCTCAAGCATAGGGGAATGCGCAATAAATTGGCCGAAATTGTTGAGGCCAAGGGGATAACCGACAAGAAGGTTTTAGAGGCCATAAAAACCATTCCAAGACATTTGTTCTTGGACAGTGGTTTTGAGGACCATGCCTACCAGGACAAGGCCTTCCCCATTGGTGCAGATCAAACCATTTCCCAGCCTTATACCGTGGCTTTCCAGACAGAGCTCCTTCAAGTAAAACCTAACGACAAAATTCTCGAAATTGGAACCGGAAGCGGTTATCAAACGGCAGTTTTACTCCATTTGAAGGCTAGGGTATACACCATTGAAAGACAACAGGAACTTTTCAAAAAAACCAAACTGTTTTTTACCAAAATGGGCTATCGACCTAAAAAAATGATATTTGGGGATGGCTATAAAGGATTGCCCGAAGATGCCCCGTTCGATGGGATTATTGTAACGGCGGGCGCTCCTGAGGTGCCAAAAGCCTTGATGTCCCAACTAAAGGTTGGAGGTAGATTGGTGATTCCCGTTGGGGAGGACGAACAGGTGATGACCTTGTTCGTACGTAAATCCGAAAAGGAATTTGAAAAGCGGGAATTGGGGGCCTTTAGGTTCGTTCCGTTATTGGAGGACAAAAACTAGTTGTTGAAACTTTTTTTCACGCGGTCCAGATTGCGTTTGGTATCGCGATCTTTAATGGTGTCCCTTTTGTCGTACAGTTTTTTACCCTTTGCCAGACCGATGTTCACCTTGGCCAAACCCCTATCGTTGATGAAAAGGTTCAAAGGGATGATCGTAAGTCCTGAAGTGGTCACCTCTTTACGAAGTTTTTTCAACTCCCTTTTGTTGAGCAACAATTTGCGTTCGGCTTTGGGTTTGTGGTTGTAGTAACTTCCGTGGCTGTATTCATCTACCTGCATGTTCACCACAAAAAGTTCTCCCTTATCGTTAAATTCGCAAAAACTTTGGGATAGGTTGGCCTTGCCCAAGCGAATCGATTTGATTTCCGTTCCACCCAACACGATGCCAGCCGTGTAGGTGTCGAGGATTTCGTAATCAAACCGGGCCCTTTTGTTTTTTATGTTGATATTTTGCTGCATCGTGTGCAAAAGTATAAACTCTTAGTCAAGAAAATTGTAATGTTATGCTAGATTTTACGATTATGAACAAAACCAAAACCATGAAATATCTTTTTACGGCTACTTTTCTTATCCTATTTGTTTCGTGCAAAGAAAATGCACCAAAACCTTTAACTGCCCAAGAGATTGTGGATAAATCCATTGAAGTGAGTGGAGGGGAGCTTTACAAAACCCATAGCACAGGCTTTGCGTTTCGGGATAAAACGTATCATTCCAAGAATGAAAACGGAAAAATTGTTTTGGACCGTGTTTCTGATTTGGATTCTGTAATCATTCGCGATGTGAAAAATGGCAATGATTTTGAAAGGTATGTGAACGATTCCCTTGTTTCCGTCCCTGATAGTATGGCTGTACGATATGCGAACTCCGTGAACTCCGTGCACTATTTTGCCCGATTGCCCTACGGGTTGAACGATGGCGCCGTGAACAAGGAATTATTGGGTAAAGAGGCCATTGGTAGTAAAGAATATTATAAGGTCAAAGTAACTTTTGACCAACAGGGCGGAGGTGATGATTTTGATGACACCTACCTGTATTGGTTTGATATAGAAAGCTTTAAGGTTGATTACCTAGCCTATGACTTTCATGTAAATGGAGGGGGGCAACGTTTCAGAAAAGCCTATAACGAACGGTATGTGAACGGTATCCGTTTTGTGGATTACGAGAATTATAAGCCCAAATCCGAAGGTTCTGATATTTTGGAAATTGGACAACTTTTTGATAAAGGGGAACTGGAATTGTTATCCAAAGTTGAATTGACGGATATTCAAGTAGACTAGGTCAATCCATTTTTAATCGGAAGTCGGTGGACACCCCATCGATGATACGAACGATAAACAAACTGCTATTGTCATCGTCGTCCATTTGTTCATATTTATCAAGACCGATCATTTTGTTCACAAAATCAGGAATCGTGTTGCTGTGCCCGACCACAAGCACATTTTTTCCTTCATTCACTAGTTTGAATTCCTCCACATCTACGGATTTGGGGTCGTAGTACTGCACATCTACATTTTGTTTCACCGAAGTAGGTGCAGCCGTCATCGAGGTGCGCTCGTAATTGGTGGAATAGATGGCGTCAATGGGAATGGCATCGAATACTTCGGCCCATCTTATGGCACGGTCCAAACCATCCTGATTAAGCTCTGGATCGGGATTTTCCGGATCTGTCCTGTCTTTTTCCGCATGACGGATAAAATAGAAAGTGGAGATTACAGGTTCTACATTTTTCGTATCTTTTTTGCAACTGATACTTCCAATGATTAAAATTGCAATGGCAATCAATGGTTTGATGGTTCGCATAGTACAGATCTAAAGTTCCCGAGTTTTTGTTTAGCTGATCTAAAAGTAACGTTTAATTTTTATTTTCTCGTATGCGGCACTTTGTATGGGAAGAGAACTTTGATGTTTCTTGTGAAGTAAAACAGGCCTTATTTTTTGATTTCCTTTTTGACCAAATGTTCCAAATAGGTCAGTGTGTTGATTAAATATTTCCGATCACGGGTCATGGTGCTCATGGCAATTGCACCCAGAATCATAGTGAACAATTGTTTTGCAAATTGAAGTGGAGGGACAGATAAGTGCAGTTCATCACTTTTGGCTCCGTTCTCCAGAACCAAGGCAATTTTACCTTCAATATCTTTAATGGTTTCCCTTACTGCTGCCGACAAAAGGGTATTGTTCCCCTGTGCATCCACTCCCACATTCAGGATGGGGCATCCACCCATAGGCAAGGTAAACACATCATATTGCTTATAAAATTGAATCAGGGTGAACAGTTTGTCCATAGCGCCATCATCTTCACTCAATTTGGCATCGATGGCAGACAACAGGAGATTCCGATTGTGCTCAAAGGCAGAAAGGGCAAGGGCTTCCTTGTTCTCAAAATTACCATAGATAGCACCTTTGGTAAGGCCAGTGGCCTCTGTAAGATCGCTCATACTGGTCCCCACATAACCGTGTTTGTTGAAAATAGGGGCAACAGTCTCAATGATATAAGCGGTGGTTCGCTCTGCTTTCTTGGTCATGGAGGAAAAGGTTGGTTTAGGGTGAAACTAAGATATAAAAAAACGGATACTGTTTGGTATGTAAGTTAATAAATGCCTTCATTTTAACAGAGTTTTCCCTCTAAAGCAACCAGGTTGGTTTTGATTTGAAACTAAACTGAGCCTAGTTCAAGCCCAAACCCTTTTTAAAAAGTTGATAAAATTTAGGTTCATGATCTTTTCAATGTCAGATGGGCTGTAACCTCGTTGTTTCAAAAGATTTGGAACCTTTTGAAGGTCTGCAATGGTATCCATGTCCGCAGGACTCTGTTCCAATCCATAGCCACCATCCAAGTCGGTACCGATACCTACATGGTTCGTATTGCCTGCCAATTGACAGATGTGGTCAATGTTGTCGACCATGATTTCCAGAGTGACGCCCATGTCCTGTGGGGTCGATTTACCGCGGACCCAATTGGGGACCATCATCCAAGCATCCAATACGATGCCGATTACGGCTTTTCTTTGGATCAGTTCCTTGATTTGTTCATCTGAAAACTGTCTGTTGTGATCCACAAGCTTCCGGCAATTGTTATGACTGGCCCAAACAGGACCGTTATATACTTTCATAGCTTCCCAAAAGCTCATGTCGCACAGATGGGTGGCATCCAGAATCAGGTTGAGTTCCTCAATTTTTTTCAAAAGTTCCTTTCCCTTCACTCCAATACCACCAATGGAATCGGTACCATAGGCATAAACTCCGGGCCCGTAATGCGCTGGACCGATGGCTCGTAACCCACTTTCATAGGATCGTTCCAAATATCCCATATCCACAATAGAGTCGGCACCTTCCAGACTTAGAATATAACCGATTGGTTTGTTGGGTTGGTCAGTTTGCCATAAGGCCAAGTGTTTTTCCATGTCGTTCAAATTTCGAATCTGAACCATTTCACCGGCCTTTTCCATGGATTTGTACCACGCCAATTGTCCTTGGGTCTGTGCCCAAGCCTGATGCTGGGAATGCCAGCCGGGTAGGCGATTCTCTTTTTTTACATAGCGGGCTATTTGCGTCGCTACGCAAAGACCGATGTTCCCTTTTCGCATGGCTGGCAGCGAAACCATATTCTTGCCACGGTCAGGCTTGTCGGTCTTTCCTGCTTCACGTTCCCTGATTTCTGGTACAGTAAGTGTCAAATCCCGATTCCACTCCATGGCGTTCATGGAAAGGTCCAAATGGGCATCAAAAATGAACATGATAGGGGGCTTATGAATGAAGTTCGAACATGGCCTCGATTTCCACGGCAATATTACCAGGGAGCATCATGCCTACGGCACTACGAACCCCGATACCGTTATCTTCCCCAAAGACATCGGCCATCAACTCGCTAAAGCCATTGATCACATAGGGCTGATTACCAAAATCAGGGGTACAGTTTACCATCCCTAGCACTTTTACCACTCGTTTGATTTTATCCAGACTCCCAAAATGAGTGGAAATGGTAGATAGCATGGTCAGACCCACTTGACGGGCGGCCAATTTTGCTTGATCCTTGTCCAGGTCGTCCCCGGCGCGGCCAACCACCTTGGAGCCATCCATATTTATAGGCCCTTGGCCTGATATGTATAAAAAATTATCCACAACCAATATTGGTTTGTACACCCCTGCAGGTGGTGGAGCGGGAGGAAGTTGAATGTTCAATTCCTCTAATCGTTTGGTAGGCAAACTTTGCATATGTCTAATTAAATGATTGTATTTAAAACCAAAACCCCAATGAGGCCCATGATGCCCACAAGGGTTTCCATGACCGTCCACGTAGATAGGGTTTCCTTTACCGTAAGGTTGAAGTATTCCTTGAACATCCAAAATCCGGTGTCGTTTACATGGGAAAGCATCAAGCTTCCGGAACCAATGGCCAAAACCATTAATTCTGCACTGACACCTGTACTTGAAGCCAAGGGCAACACAATTCCCGCGGCGGTCAATCCTGCAACGGTGGCAGAACCAACACTGACCCTGATGGCCGTAGCGATAAGCCAAGCTAAAATTAAGGGGGAAATGCTGGAGCCTTTCAAACTGTCGGCAATATAATCGCTCACATGGCTGTCTATCAACACTTCTTTCAAAGCCCCTGCACCGGCAATGATCAATAAGATCATGGTGATGCCAGTAACGGAGGAAGTTAAGGACTCCATGATTTTGGACATTTCCTTCCCTTTGGCAATCCCTAAGGTATAAATCGCCAATAGTACGGAAATCAGTAAGGCAATCACAGGATTTCCGATGAACGTTAGGACACTTCGAAGCAAACTTTCCTCCATAAAATGTTCCGCCGCAATAGCTATCCCAATCAAAAGGATGGGCGATAGGGCAGTAAAAATACTGATGAAGGTAGATGGCAGCTCTTCTTCCGGAACGCTGTTCGGGTTATAAAACTCCTTGAGTGGTTTTGCCTCCACCTTTTTGATGGTACGCGCAAACAAAGGTCCAGCCACAATGATGGCGGGAATAGCAATGAAAAGCCCGTACAGCAAGGTTTTTCCAATATCCGCATTGAACATGGCCGCAATGGCGGTGGGTGCGGGGTGGGGCGGAAGGTAGCCATGGGTCACCGATAATGAGGTAAGCATGGGCAACCCGACGTACAATAAAGGAAGTCCCGTGGAATATGCTACGGTAAACACTAAGGGAATCAAAATCACAAATCCGACGGAATAGAACATGGGGATTCCGACAATGAAACCAGTGATGACCATGGCCCACTGTACGTGTTTCAATCCAAATTTGGCCACCAATTGGGTGGTTATCCGTTGTGCAGCGCCACTATCTGCAACCAATTTGCCCAACATGGCCCCAAGTCCAAGAATCAATACCAAAAAGCCCAAGGTATTGCCAATTCCCCGTTGAATGGACAGCACCAGGTTTCCCAGTTCCATGCCCTGAAAAATCCCAACGAAAAGACATACGATGATGAAGGATAGAAAGGCATTCAGTTTAAACTTGGCAATCAGTATGAACAAAAGGAAGATCCCGAGAACGGCAATAACGAGTGGCATAGGGTTGGAGTGTTTGTAGCTAAAATATGTGTCGCTAGCTAAAATAAGGATTTAAATGTAAAGACCTAGTCCGATTTTGATATCCAACAAATTTGGATTGATAGTAAACAAAAACCTTCCCCAATCGCTTAGGGAAGGTTTCGCCTTGTAGTGTATGTAATTAATTATTTCTGAATCAACTCATCCTGATTTCTGAACACCAGTTCGTCATCGAACGAATCCAATAACACAATACTGTCCGATTGGATCTTGCCTGCCAACAATTCCTTGGATAGGTTGTTAAGCACCTCTTTCTGAATCAATCGTTTAACTGGCCTTGCTCCATATTGGGGATCGTACCCTTTTTCTGCCAAATAGTTGATGGCTTCTTGGGTGGCATCCAAAGTGATGTGCTGTTTGGCCAACATTTTCTTCAAGCTGTTCAGCTGAAGTCCCACAATATCCTTGATGTCCTTTTTGTTCAATGGGGCGAACATGATGATGTCGTCAATTCGGTTCAAGAACTCGGGTCGGATGGTTTTACGTAACAATCCCAAAACTTCCACTCGAGCGGCTTCCGAAGCACTTTCCAAATCGATGGCATTTTCAAATTTCTCCTGAATGATATCGCTTCCCATGTTACTGGTCATGATGATGATGGAGTTTTTGAAATCGGCCAAGCGCCCCTTGTTATCGGTCAACCTACCTTCATCCAACACCTGGAGGAGAATGTTGAAGGTATCGGGGTGCGCCTTTTCTATCTCGTCCAACAAGACCACGGAATAGGGTTTCCTTCTCACGGCCTCGGTCAACTGACCTCCTTCGTCATAACCCACATATCCTGGAGGTGCACCGACCAAACGGCTCACGGAGTGGCGTTCTTGGTACTCGCTCATGTCGATTCGGGTGATGGCATTTTCATCATCGAACAGATAGGCGGCCAAGGTTTTGGCCAATTCCGTTTTACCCACACCGGTCGTTCCCAAGAAAAGGAAGGAACCAATAGGTTTCTTCTCGTCCTGTAGACCGGCACGACTTCTTCGGATGGCATCGGAAACGGCTGTAATGGCTTCATCCTGACCGACCACCCGTTGATGGAGCACATCTTCCAACTTCAATAATTTTTCACGCTCGCTCTGCATCATTTTGGTCACGGGGATTCCGGTCCATTTGGCAACCACTTCGGCAATATCTTCATAGGTTACCTCTTCTTTGATCAAAGTGCCTGCGGTTTGCTGTTTAGCAAGCTCATCTTCCAATTTGTCCAGCTTTTCTTGGGCCTCTTTGATCTTGCCATATCGTAACTCGGCCACTTTACCATAGTCTCCGTTACGTTCGGCGCGTTCGGCTTCCAGTTTGAAGTTTTCAATATCTTCCTTGGTCTTTTGGATATTGTCCACCACCGTTTTTTCACTTTCCCATTTGGCAAAGATCTCGTTTCGTTCTTCTTTGAGATTGGCCAAGTCTAAGTTCAAGGTCTGTAATTTGGCCTTGTCGTTTTCCCTTTTGATGGCCTCGATCTCAATCTCCAACTGCATGATCTTTCTGTCCAATACATCCAATTCTTCTGGTTTGGAGTTGATTTCCATCCGAAGTTTGGAAGCGGCTTCGTCCATAAGGTCGATGGCCTTATCGGGCAAGAAACGGTTGGTGATATAGCGTTGTGACAATTCCACGGCACCAATCACTGCCTCGTCTTTGATGCGAACCTTGTGGTGTGCCTCATATTTTTCTTTGATACCCCTAAGGATGGAAATGGCACTTTCGGTATCGGGCTCGTCCACCATGACCTTTTGGAACCTACGCTCCAATGCTTTGTCTTTCTCAAAGTATTTTTGGTATTCGTCCAAAGTAGTGGCACCAATGGCACGGAGTTCGCCTCTTGCCAAGGCGGGTTTGAGGATGTTTGCGGCATCCATGGCACCTTGTCCACCCCCAGCACCTACCAAGGTATGGATCTCATCAATAAACAACACAATATTGCCATCCGATGAGGTTACTTCTTTGATTACAGCTTTGAGACGCTCCTCAAATTCTCCTTTGTATTTGGCTCCAGCGATCAAGGCGCCCATATCCAGGGAGTAAATGATCTTGTCCTTTAGGTTTTCAGGAACGTCGCCCTGTACAATTCGGTGTGCCAACCCTTCCGCGATGGCGGTCTTACCCACACCGGGTTCACCCACCAACATGGGGTTGTTCTTGGTCCGTCTGGACAAAATCTGAAGAACCCTTCTGATTTCCTCGTCCCTTCCGATGACGGGGTCCAATTTGCCACTATCAGCCAATTGGTTCAGGTTCTTGGCGTATTTGTCCAGAGAGTTATAAGTTTCCTCGGCACTTTGTGAGGTCACCTTGCCACCTTTGCGCAATTCTTGGATGGCGGCCGTCAAATCTTTTTCGGTTACGCCTTGATCTTTGAGGATTTGGGAGACCTTGCTTTTTGATTTGAAGATGGCCAATAACAAATGCTCTAAGGAAACGAATTCATCACCCATGTTCTTGGCAATGATACTGGCTTCGTTCACGGTCTTGCCCGCTTCTCTTGACAACATGATCTCTCCTCCAGAAACCTTGGCAAAACTTTGAAGTTCCTTATCCAAGATTTGGTTGAGTAGGTTTACGTTCACGTTCAATTTTTTCAAAATAAAGGGAAGCACGTTTTCATCCACTTCCGCAATGGCTTTGAACAGGTGTTCGTTTTCAATTTGTTGATGCCCTAATTCTTTGGCCAATTGCTGGGCCCGTTGAATGGCTTCCTGTGATTTTATCGTAAAATTATTAAAGTTCATAGTCGTTGTTTTTCTCTGTAATGACAAGAATCCTACCAGCAACACATTACAGTCAAAATGTCCGAAGAATATTGAAAATAAAGGACATTTCGTCAGGTGTAAGCTTTTGGAAGTACTGCGACCTATGAACTAAATTTGCAGTATGGGAATATTTGACAGTGTCTTTGGAAAGAAGGAAAAACAAGGGCGTGAGAAAAAGCAGTTACCTTGGATAGAATTGGAGGAATTCGCGCAATTGGATGCAATTTCACGGAAATCAAAGGATAAAACTCAGGTAATTTACAAACACTCCAGTACGTGTGGGATCAGTAGTATGGTGTTGAGCATGTTTACCCAATCGTATGATTTGGATACGGATTGTGACCTGTATTTTTTGACCATTCAGCACCACAGGGACATTTCCAATGAAATTGCCCAAAAGTTTGGGGTAAGGCACGAATCCCCACAGTTGTTGGTCGTTAAGAATGGGGAAGTGACATTTCATACTTCGCACGGGGCGATAGCAGATATTGACTTTTCAAAATATTTGTAGAGACGAGAAAATCGAGAAAATGTCGGTTCGAGCGCAGTCGAGAACTTTTTTCTCATCTCGACTGCGCTCGATGTGACACTATTCCAAAATTGAATTAATTGAATTGATATTTTGAGACAATGCCCTTCAGTCTCGCCTTGAGGTCTTCTCCGGCATCATATACCATTTGTTCGTTGGATGGAAAGGGAACCTCCCTGGCATTTAGAAAGACCAAAAGGTCATCTTCCAAAGCTCTTTTATCCCCTTGGTAATTGGCAAATACATGCTCGAACACAAATTGACTGGATAGGGGGTAGGCGTTTATTTCCTGTCCGCTGTTCAAATCGGTGAACCGAACCTTAGCCCCAATTTGGGCACTTTTGGTTTGGGTGAACTGGAAGAATTTACACGTAACGGTACGCATTTTGTCTACCTTGATCTTGTTTCCTAAACTGTCCTTTACTACGTTTCCATTGGTATCCAACAGATATTCCCAGCCATCCTTGATTTGTTTCTCTTTGATGATTTGGGTTTCGTTTACACGCTCAGGAGAGACATTGATTTCCATGAAATCCAGGTTCATGGCATAATCATATTTTACATTGGCCAATGGGTTGGTGTGGTATTGCAACCAGAAATTGTCAATGCCGAAAGCATTAAAATCCAAAAGCTCACTTTCCAAGCGTTCTGGAATGATCTGCTCGGTTTGGTTGGCAATATCCACTCGGACATATTCCAATCCCTTGTTATAGGCTTCGTCCATTTTGGCAACGGTTTCCTTATACCCAGGATTGATTTCCTGTAGGTATTTCAAATCATCGTACGCGGCCCGAAAATCTGCCTTGTATTTGGCATTGGCCAATAAGCTGGAGGCATTTTCGTAAAGATGCTCTGAAAGGTCATCCTTGGTGGCCAAGATTTTGTTGTCGTAGTTCACAAAATTGAATTTGGCATTTCTACCTTCATCATTGATATGAAGTGGAAGCAGAGGTTTGATCCTTTCTTGGATTTGCTTCAACTGCAAATACCTGTTATAGATGTTTTCCAAATTGGCAGGATTGCCATCATTTTGCAAGAAAGCGATTTCTTGCTGCTCCCTTTCGGCATGTTTGGCAAAGGCTTCTTCCAAAAGGGTGATGTATTCCTGATTACCTTTTTTGGTCTTGTTTTCCGACAAATTTTTAATGGCCTTGTTCATGGCGGTAACATAGTTTCCGGTATTTAAGGCCTCTTGTGTTTTCTTGACACCTCCACAGGCGGCAAGAACAATAATTGCGGTTAAGAGTAGAACTTTTTTCATGGTCGTCGATTTTATTGGTTATTTAGGCGGGTTCAAGAGCTGTGCCAAAAAACCACATCTTATAAACGAAAAAGGATGAACGGTAGTATATTTTCGGTGAAAAGCTTAAAAATGAGTGTTTTGAGGCAATCTTCAAAAAGTTGAAAATTGTTAATTGCCGTTTGATAAATTTGATGGTCATTGCGCATTTTTTAGGATGTAATCCCCTTTCAATTTGTAATTTTACCGCTTATTAAAAACAATAGGCAATGCAACGAGACCAAGCGATTTTTGATTTGATAGCACAAGAAAGGGAGAGACAGATTGAAGGTATAGAACTGATAGCTTCGGAAAATTTTACCAGTCCACAGGTAATGGAAGCGGCAGGTTCCGTATTGACCAATAAATATGCCGAAGGCTATCCTGGAAAACGCTATTATGGTGGTTGTGAGGTTGTGGATCAGGTGGAACAACTGGCCATTGACCGGGCCAAGGAATTGTTCGGTGCCGTGTATGCCAACGTCCAGCCCCACTCGGGATCTCAGGCAAATGCTTCGGTGTACCATGCCTGTTTGCAACCTGGCGATACTATTTTAGGCTTTGACCTATCCCATGGTGGTCACTTGACCCACGGATCCCCCGTGAATTTTTCCGGTAAGTTGTACAATCCTGTGTTTTATGGTGTGGATGAAGAAACTGGAACCTTGAACTATGACAAGATCCAAGAAGTTGCCGATAAGGAAAAACCGAAATTGATTATTGCGGGTGCTTCTGCCTATTCCAGGGACATGGATTTTAAACGTTTCCGTGAGATTGCCGATAGTGTCGGAGCCATTTTGGTTGCAGATATTTCGCACCCTGCGGGACTTATTGCCAAAGGCATCCTGAACGACCCCATACCTCATTGTCATATTGTGACCACCACTACACACAAGACCCTGCGAGGTCCTCGTGGCGGTTTGATCTTGATGGGTGAGAACTTTGATAATCCATTTGGTATCAAACTAAAAAGCGGAGAGTTAAGAAAAATGTCTGCCCTTTTGGACCTTGCCGTTTTCCCAGGGAACCAGGGTGGCCCGTTGGAGCATATCATTGCTGCAAAAGCTGTAGCTTTTGGTGAAGCGCTTTCAGATGACTTCCTACACTATATGATTCAAGTGAAGAAAAATGCGGCAGCCATGGCCAAGGCATTCATGTCACTTGATTACAAAGTAATTTCAGGTGGTACGGACAACCATATGATGCTTATCGACTTAAGAAATAAGAACATTACCGGAAAAGATGCGGAAAAGGCCTTGGAGCATGCCGCGATTACGGCCAACAAGAATATGGTGCCTTTCGATACCCAATCACCTTTCATTACTTCGGGTATACGTTTCGGTACCCCGGCCATTACCACAAGGGGACTGAAGGAAGCGGATATGGAGACCATTGTCGGATTTATCGATGAGGTGATCATGGACCCCGAAAACGAAAAGAAAATAGGACAGATAAAACAAAAGGTCAACGATTTGATGAAATCGCGACCTTTGTTCAGTGCTTAGTATTTACTTGTAAGTACTTTTCTTTATTCGAAGAGGAACAAATCCTCTTTTTCCAGTTTCTTGCTTTTTAGGGAATAGATCATCACTTGGTGTTGGGCCTGGTCCTCAAAATATAGCCCCCAATAATCCAGATATCCGCATTGGCCGATTTTGGATTGGGAGTGATCCAACGTGGTATCTTCAAAAACGGGCACGAAAATCTCATACGGCATTTCGGTCAATCCCTTGGTGAAGTATACAAAATGCTCCCCAATACTGGATATGATGAGTCCCAATTGTTTAGGGATGCTTTGTTCGTATAATCTCGAGATAATGATAGAGGTTTCCCTAAAATGAAGGGAAAGCTCCATAATATCAAGGGAATGACTGTTCAAGGCGTTCAATTTTTCAAGCGCCTTTTCTACAGAAGACGACATATTGGACTGGCTTTCCTCGGAAAAGGCCAAACCTCCCCAGTCTCCATTGTTAAAATGTCTAAGACAATCCATTAACCCAAAGTTGAGATATAGGTCGATGATCAAATCGGCCCTGTTCTCAAGATTGTTGAATTTACATTGGACTTTGGCCGTTGCAAAAAAATCCTTTTCCAAGGTTTTAAGGAAATCGTCCAGTCCATTGGCGGCCTCAAAGACTTTTGCGCCGCTATTGCGATAATTGGTGTTAGCTTTTTTTGGGAACGACATGTTTTTGTGGGTTGTAATTTTCTCTTCACCTTAAAATTAGGATGAATCTTTTTGATGGGATTGCAGAAAATCCTTAAAAATTCTATGGGTTTTCCTTAATTGTAAGGATTTTAGCTCAGTGAAAGTCCAAAAACAATTGCCAAAATTGGCTTAAGTGGGTACTTGTCGCTATTAAGGCTAGATAAAGCCTCTATTTTTTGCAGCTAGAATCAAGGCCAAATCGTTCTCATTTTCGGTGCCGAAGAGGGTTTTTAAATGTCGTTTTCTGTTTTCAATGGAGGAAGGCGAGAGTCTGATATATTTTTCGAGATCCTTGTTCTTGGTACCCTTGGAGAGGTGGAACAAAATTTGTTTGTCCTTCTCATCCAGTTCTATATCATTGGCCATTTTCTTGCGAATGGCAGAAAGTGCCTTGGAAGAGTAGTAGGGAGGGTTGGATATGATGGTTTTTACGGCATCTTCCAAAGTTCTTGGGTCTATGTCTGTCTTTACCAAATAGCCATCTGGATCTACGGACTTTAAAATACTGTTGATCCTGTAGTTGTCACTAAAAGAAGACATGAATACGATCTTGCTTTCCGGTACTATTTTTCGAGCCAGGATTCCCAGATCCTCCCCGGTATACGGTTGTTCTTCGTTGGGTGCGAACAACTGCACGTCCAAAAAGAGGATATCGTATTTGAACGAGTGTACGGAATCTTCAATGAGTTTTTTTCCGGCGTCGTAGGTGGTGGCCGTATCCACAATAATATGGTGACCCTCTAGTTCAATGCCCTCAAGTATGAACTTGTAGCCGAGCATGGTCATCTCGTGGTCATCTATGGCTAATATTCTAAGCGTTTCCATTTGGTTCTTTTGTTGCAAGATTTAGGTGTTCAATACTTCTTTACGTTCCGCCACGTCGGAATCTATGTATGTGGCGGGAATGGTCACTATTATCGTGGTTCCTTTTCCTTTTTTACTGTCAATGTCCAACTTGGCATGTATTTTTTTAGATCGTGAAATAATGTTGCGCAACCCTATTCCACGTTTTCCCTTGTTCACGTCAAAACCGACACCGTCATCCACAATGGTCAACTTCAAGTTTTTCCCGAAGGATTCGAAGGAAATATCAACATACTGACTTTTAGCGTGTTTTACGCAGTTTTTAAGGGCTTCTTGGACGATCCTGTAGGCGTTGATCTTAATATCGCCCAACAAATTGTCCCAACTTACCTTATCATCAAATGTAAAGGAACATGATATGCCGGAAGAGTTTTGGATACCATCGATCAAGTCTTCCAACGATACAATAAAATTATGAAATTTTTCATAAGAGGCATTGTTGAGCTCATGGGAAATGGTCCTGATCTCTTCCTCTACCTCCCGTAATTTTTCAATGAGTTCCGCACGTTGGGCAATGGATGCCGGGTCTTCGCGTTCGTTCAAACCACTCAAGATGAGACGTATGCCCAGCATTTCACCCAAAATACCGTCGTGGAGTTCTTCGGAAATACGCTTTTGTTCCAGTTGCTTGCCTTCTTCAAACTTGCCCTGCTGGGAAAGCATCAGGTTGTAGATTTCTTGGTTGCTCTCCTGCTGTTTTTGCCTGAACTTGAGCCGGTTGTTGTTGATGTAAAGGGTAACGATGATCAAAAATGCGGTACCGAAAAGAATTAACGCAAAGGCGGCACCGACCCATACTTGTTTTTCCTGGGTCAGGATTTCATTTTTTTCGATTATTTCATCCGTTTCCATGCGAATACGGGCGAATTTATCCCTTTTGGTACGCTCCTCTTCTTTGATGGTTTCATTGAGTTTGTAATAATCATCAGCATAGGTGGAACCATTCGCAGGGTCCAATTTGGTCAACAACATCAGTGCTTCCAAGGAACGGTCATTGTTATAGGTTTCCTTGGCAATGGCATACGATTCTTGGGCTAGTTGGATGGCTTGTGATGTATCTCCCTTAGAGGCCAGAAGTTCGGCATAGTATTGTTTGGGGCGTGCCATCTCATAGAGTTGCTCGTTACTATTGTTAATTTCAATAGCCTCTTGCAGTAGACTTTCTACTTTATCTTGGTTACCGCCAGATTTGAATATGGAATAAGCGAGACCTGATATTGATTTGGTATAGAGCTCAGGGTCCTTGTCCTTAAATTCTTCGTCAGTTATAAGTTCTTGATATGATTCCTTTGCCTTTGGATAATTCTCCATATTCAAAAAAGCACTGGCTATATTATTTTGGTTTATCCAGCTTAGACGATTATTGGAAGAACCTGAAGTATTCAAATACTCACCAGCTTTTTTGTAGTATTCCAGTGATTTTTGGCTATCACCTATACCATTGGCAATAACACCCAGGACATTGTAACAATTGTGAATCCTTAAATCATCGCCAAGTTCATCAAAAATTTTTAAAGCGGAGGTAATGCTTATCTCAGCTCCTAAATAATCTTTATAAGAATCCTGAATCCTTCCCATGTTATACAACATTATCCCCTTTGACTGGAGCGATTCATCAGCAGGGAGTCTTTCAAAACTATTCAATGCCTTTTTGTAATGGTAAAACGCACTGTCTAACACTGCATATGATTCAAAAAAGAAGGCCAAATCCCAATGTGAATTACCTAAAACGTTAAATAACTTGACATTTTCAGCCATTTTTAAGATCTCTGTATTGGTCTGTCTAAAGTTGAGAGAGTCTTTCAAAGTTCTGTACACTAAAGAAACATCAGACAATTTTTCTATCCGATTAGTGTCATTAGATAATTGGTTGGCAGCATTTTGCGCCTTCGTTAGATAGAATTTTCTGTCGCTTAAAGTTAATTCTTTTCCGTTTCGGGCGATTTTAATCCATTCTTGAATCGAATCCAAATCAGGATTTGATGCAGATGTACCTTTTTTTGCCTCATAGGTACAACCCCAAAACAGGAGTAACGACAGTATTAAGGATTTAAATTTCAAAAACGAATAGTGTTAATATATCCAAGGTAACAAAAAAGCCCCAAACCATTAAAGGAAAGGGGCTGTGATATTGTGCAAAGTTGTTTATAAATCTCGTTGTTCACTAATGCTTTGTTCTAATCGCAACAGAGTCTGCTTCTGGATGCCTAGCTTAACTCTTTCTTTGGGGAGATTAGACTCGGTAAAATCAAATGCATTAATTGTCATATAGTTCGAAGAATTCTTGCTTGAAACTTTTTTATCATCGTTATTATTAAAAAGAAGCAGACCTAAAATGAACATATTTAGGAGGATTTTTATAACTCTTCGCATGATAGATTAATTACTGCCTTCTCTGCCTTCAGCAACAGTCTCATCTCCATCCGTTGCACTCTGGTCTACTTTTAATTGTTTAAAAGTTGCTTCGGTGTCCTGCACATCGGTATCGGCTTCACAGGAATAGAATCCAACGGTCAATAATGCCAGGGCCAAAATGCTTACTACTTTTCTCATAATGTTAGGTTTTAGGGGTGTTAAAATTGGTTTATGAGGCTAAGATATTTAAGCACAATACGGATATTGCCCCAACCCTTATGACTTTAGTGAAATATGGAAATCTGTTAGAATTTTGCGGTATTCTGCTAGAATTTTGCTAATTGAGTGCCTTTACGGCCGTTTTGGAGAGCATTTCCTTTAAGGTGTCTATTTTGTCCTTATAGGTCTTGGAGAAGGGGAGCTCCTCTTCGCGGTCATGGCTCAAGGTGCAAATGGATTTGCCATAATTGATCCGTGAAACATACCTGCTGTTCAAAATATAGCTTTGGTGGATTCTGATGAATCCTTCGGGAAGTTTGTCCTCAAACGATTTTAAGGTCTTGAAAGCGCTGATGACATTACCATCCCTCATGTAAAAGTCCGTGGTATTGTTGTCGGATTTTAGATAAAGAATGTTTTTGGTGTCCAAATACCTATAATCATTATAGGACTTAAGGCAAATGGTGGAGGGAATATCATCCTTTGGATGTTTCTTCCTAAGACGTAAAATGGTCTTTCTTACGTCAAATTCGTTGTGGGGGAGGATCCAATAATCAAAGAAACCGCTCTTTATGGCATTATATGCATATTTTTTGGTAGTGGAGTAACCTATAATAATAGGTAGCGTTTGCATGTATTGGTTCAATTCGGTCACCATTTGAAAATACTCCATCCCATCTTCCCCTAAATTGACCAGCACAAGGTCCGGCGTGTGCTTTAATATGGAGTCCAATCCTTCCGCGGCACTGGTGGCCACCCCGGTACAGGTCAAATCTTCATACTCTTCCAAATAGAGCTGTAACTGTAGCTTGGAAGTAGCGTTCGAGTCAATGATGTTGTAGGTATATTCCATGTGCAAAATGCTGATTGCAAGTTACTAACGCCCACAAAAATCTCATTGCAGTTTTCCCTTAAAAAAACTATGGGTTTCTCTCTAATTTGATTGATTTTCCTACAGTTTTCCTTAAAATTTCGTTAATGGATGCGTAATCGTAACGAAATGGTCGGTTTGCAACAAGCTATTTTTGTGTGGTGCTCGGAATGAAGATCTTAACCTTCAAAGCTTTGGAAGTTGGGTCTGCGGTGCCTGAATTTGTAGATTTTTCGCATAAGGTTTGGTCGGTTTTTAAGTGGGTTGTTATTTAGGTTTCCTACTAGTTTACGATTTGAGACCGTATTTTCCTAATTTTTGGGACCTTAAAGACGAATCAATAAGATGAAATTCGACGAACTGCATAAAACATTACGAACCAAACTTAAAAATCCGATCAAGTGAGGGGGTAGTAGGGATTCAGGATATGATTATGCAAACAAGGCCTGAACACGTTCCGGAACCCGTTTTGGTCTAAAGGTGGTGGCATCCAAAAGGCACCATTCGGTAATGCCCTTCACCAAGAGTTCATTGGTGTCTTTCTTCTTGATTTCCACAATCCTGGTAGAGATGGGGCCTTTGTTGCCCTCTATGTAGGTGTTTACCTGAATGGTGTCGCCCAACAGGGCAGATTTGTGGTATGAGATGTTATGGTTCCGAACCACCCAGATCATTTCTTTTCTCATGTCCTCCGTGGTCTCTTTTTCCCAATGTTTTTTGGAGATGGCCTGGATCCATTCCACATATCGGATGTTGTTCACATGGTTCAGGTCGTCAAGGTCATCCTGCACTACTTCAAAAACTTCGGAAAAGGCCTTCATCAATTCTTTTTAAGGATATGGACCTCAAAAAGCTTGTCCCAGTTTTTGCCGGTTACAAAGAAAGTCTCTCTTTCCGGGTGATAGGCTACCCCGTTCAGAACAGAATTGGTGTCATCCCATTCAGCACCCTTCTTCACCTGACTTTTTAAACCTCCAAAATTGATGACCCCCTCAATGGCGCCGGAAGTGGCATCGATGATCATCATACTTTCTTTTTGATACACGTTGGCGTAGATTTTTCCATCCACATATTCCAGCTCGTTGGCCATATTGAAGATGGACTTGTTGGTTACGGTCTCCACATGCCCTGTTTCTTCCAAGGTCTCTGGGTCAAGGAACCAGATTTTTTCGGTACCATCACTTTTGAATATTTTTTTGCCATCGTTGCAAAGGCCCCAGCCTTCCCTGCTTTTACCATAGGTAAAGCTTTTGATTTTTTCAAGGTTGGTGGCGTCGTACACAAAGCCCATTCCACTTTGCCAGGTAAGTTGATACAGTTTATTGTTCATCAAGGTGATGCCCTCGCCGAACATGGAGTTGTCCAGATCTATTTTTTGTAGCACCTCACCTGTTTCAAAATTCACCTTTCTTACTGTTGATGCTCCCTTTTTGCCAGTGCTTTCATAGAGCATGCCATCATGAAACTCCAAGCCCTGGGTATAGGCCTTGGTGTCGTGCGGATAGGTATTGATGATTTCATAGGTGTACACTTCTGGGGCGGAAGCGGCCAAAAGCCTCAAATCTTCTTCAACTTCCACAGATTGATCATCCAAATCAAATTTGGCGATCAATTTTTTATTTCCCAGGGTGGGAAGATTCAAAGTGATTTTTCCATTTTCAACAGGTAGCTCCTGTCCATCCATATAATAATGAAGGTTGGAAATTTCGAGTCCTTTCTTGTTTTTTAAGGCGACGCCAACCTGTTCATTTTGATGTAGGGTCTTGTTTTCCAATTGAATGGAAAAGAGTTTGGAAGGGTCCGAATTGCCTCCGCAGGCCAAAAAGAAGAGTAGTACCCCCGTTAAAGAAAAAAGTTTCACCATAATGTTCCGTTCATGTTTCATGCGATCTATTCCTAGAACTTCGAAATTAAGAATGAATTGGGATTGCGACAAATTTAAAAGGTCGTATATTTGCACTCGGCAAGTCCTACACGACCAGCTCCTGTAGAATCCCCCAGGGTGGGAACGCAGCAAGGGTATACGGTCGTAGCGGTGCGATGTAGGTAGCTTGCCGTTTTTTGTTTCCAGAATTTAAGCAATCATGGAAAATAAAGTTGTACTGATCACAGGAGGTTCATCCGGCATCGGAAAATCCATCGGAACCTTTTTATCAGCCAAGGGATGCAAAGTATACGGTACTGCACGTAATCCCCAAAACTACCCCGATTTTGACGCCTTTGAGTTGGTCCAATTGGACGTAAAGGATACTGATAGTGTCCAAAACGCCGTGAAGCAGGTCATCTCCAAAGAAGGTCGTTTGGACGTATTGATCAATAACGCTGGAGTAGGTATCACGGGGCCTATCGAGGAAACCCCACATGAAGAGATCTTGAATGTTTTTGATACCAATTTCCACGGTCCCGTACACATGATGAAGGCTGTATTACCACAAATGCGCAAGCAGGGTGGGGGTACTATCATCAATATCACATCAATTGCCGGATATATGGGCTTGCCCTATCGTGGATTTTACTCGGCCACCAAAGGTGCTTTGGGTCTGATTACCGAGGCCTTACGCATGGAAGTCAAAGATTTTGGAGTGACGGTCACCAATATAGCACCGGGGGATTTCGCCACCAATATTGCCGCTGGAAGATATCATGCGCCTGTTCTGGATGGCTCGGCCTATGAAGATAAATATGCTCAGACCCTGAACGCCATAGATGCCGATGTGGACAGTGCCGGGGACCCAATTCAGGTGGCAAAAGCGGTGTATAAGATCATCCAGCAGGATAAGCCCAAAGTACACAACCCCGTTGGAGCATTTATGCAAAAGTTCTCCTTGAAACTCAAGAGCATATTGCCCGATAAAGTCTACGAAAAGCTATTGATCAACCATTATAAATTGTAGCTTTATACTTCTTTAATACAAATCATAAACAGTTACTGATGAAATTTTTTATTGATACCGCAAATCTTGACCAGATTAAGGAAGCCCAGGCATTGGGTGTGCTTGATGGGGTAACCACCAATCCATCCCTAATGGCCAAGGAAGGCATTACAGGAAAAGACAATATTCTAAAACACTACGTGCACATCTGCAACATTGTGGAAGGCGATGTTTCTGCTGAAGTGGTCGCCACCGATTTGGAGGGGATGATCAGGGAAGGGGAGGAGCTTGCCGACCTTCACGAGCAGATCGTGGTGAAAATACCGATGATCAAGGATGGGGTAAAGGCCCTGAAATATTTCTCGGACAAGGGAATCCGTACCAATTGTACGTTGGTGTTCTCCCCAGGGCAGGCCTTATTGGCCGCCAAGGCGGGAGCTACCTACGTTTCCCCGTTTTTGGGAAGGTTGGATGATATTTCCACCGATGGACTTAACCTGATTTCCGAGATTCGCTTGATCTATGACAACTACGATTTTGAAACGCAGATATTGGCCGCATCCATTCGCCATACCATGCACGTGATCGATTGTGCCAAGATAGGGGCAGACGTCATGACAGGTCCATTGTCCTCCATCGAAGGCCTATTGAAACACCCGCTTACCGATATTGGGTTGGCCAAGTTTTTGGAAGATTATAAAAAAGGAAATCCCTAAAAGAAACTTAAGATACATTGAAATAGCCCTGGATGAAAATTCAGGGTTTTTTATTTATAAGGATTTAAAGAGGTCGGCAAAACCATCTATGACTACGGTATCCTTGGCAATCACACATTTGTTGAGACCGTCAATGATCATGGCCATTTGGATTTCCTTGAAGTTTTCCCCATAAAATTGTTTGTTCTTGTCCAAGTGGTACTCATCCATCAGCATTTTCCATTGGGGGTAACTGGTCCTTAGGTTGATACCCACAAAATTGTAACGGGGATATTTTTTTTCCAGTTCGGTAATGTGCTGGTTCACATTTCTAAAATGTTTCTTTTGGGAAGCGGTCCAAAAATAAAATACCGTATTCTTTTTGCTATTGGCCAACTCTTTGAGGGAAATTTCGTTGTTGTCCGCATCTTTCAGTGCCAAATTAGGAAGCGTAGTGTTAGGCTGAAGGTTTTTGATGCTTTTGTAGAGTAAGTCGATTTCTTCCTTATGTTCCTCGTTGGAGGAAAGTGATCTGAATTTATCGATGAACAAACGACATTCCTCGCTGGGGTTGTGTTCCTTCAATAGATAGTCAATGGCAATGTTACGAAATAGAATATCCCTGAGGTTTTGCTGTTTCACGATGCTGTCCACAAGCGTCAGCTTATGTTTGTTCAGGTGCAAACGATCGCTGACGGGCTGCCCTTCGTCGGCACAGTTTTCCAAACAGGTCATATAGGCCAAATTCCCAAAGTGCCACTTCATATAATCAAAGTAGGGCTTGAAATAGGTAAAGTCCTTATTGTCTAGATTTATGGTCTTTCTGAAATCATAAAAAGAAGCAGGTAGATCATGAAAGGCCACTTCCCCGGTCTTTTTCTTATGATAAAATGGATATTTTTCCTTAGTGATATAGATACTGTAATCTATGGATGCCTTGGCCATATCCAATACGCGGTCAGACAATTGGTTGTCAGTGGCAAATTGGTGTAAATGTTCCAATTTAATGTCCCGTAAGGAATCCATTTTATCACTGAATTCATTGGGGTCCAAAGGATAGAAATCCTGAATCAGGGGTTCGTCCTTTTCGTTGCTCAGGAACATCTCGATCAAAAAGTTGTTGATTTCACTCCCTTTGCCGGAATACACCAAGGATTCGTCGAACTCTACCGTATTCAAACGGGCCAACAGACTATCGCCCTGTTGAAGGTACACGTATTGAAGTTCCGGTGTGTGGTCAAAATGGTACAGGCCTTCGTCAATACCGTCAAGATGGAATGCAAAGCGGTTATTATCATCCAGCTTCACGGAGTCCACATAAGTGTCGTTGTGGTAAAGTACCACATAGTCACTAGTAGGATTTACGATTTCACCCCCAAAAAATACAGTGGATTGTTGTTCTGTTTTGTCGGAACAAGAGAAAATGAATAGTAAGGTGAGGCCGAGTAAAAATTTTACCATATGCAGGGAACCTTCCATTAGGCTACCAAAAATAGCAATACGGGTGGGTCGACGCTGTTAAGGGGTCGTTAAATGTTGTTAATGTGTTCATTTAAGCCGTTCAATTAACTTGGTTTATGTTAGAAATAAGGATTCGTTTTAGCTACTTTTGCACAAAAATTACATAGTTGCATGTTATCAGTATCCAATTTATCCGTACAGTTTGGCAAAAGAGTATTGTTCGATGAAGTGAACGTAACCTTCACCCATGGTAACTGTTACGGGATCATTGGCGCCAACGGTGCCGGAAAATCAACATTTCTTAAGATTCTTTCGGGACAGATCGACCCTACCTCGGGACATGTGCATTTGGAGCCGGGCAAGAGGATGTCCATATTGGAACAGAACCACAACGCTTATGATGAGTTTTCGGTGTTGGAATCCGTGGTGATGGGTAACAAACCCCTGTTCAAGATCAAAAAGGAGATAGATGCACTTTATGCGGACTATACAGATGAAAATGCCGAGAAGATAGGGGAACTTCAGGTGCAGTTCGAAGAAATGAATGGCTGGAACGCGGACAGTGATGCCGCCGCACTCCTGTCTAATTTGGGCATTACCGAAGACCTGCACTATACCACCATGGCGGACATGGATTCCAAATTAAAGGTGAGGGTGCTTTTGGCACAGGCCCTTTTCGGAAACCCGGATGTATTGATCATGGATGAGCCTACCAACGACCTGGATTATGAGACCATCAACTGGTTGGAAAACTTTTTGGGCAACTATGAAAATACGGTGATCGTAGTGTCCCACGACAGGCACTTTTTGGATGCGGTCTGTACCAACATTGCGGATATCGACTTTGGTAAGATCAATCTGTATTCCGGAAACTATTCGTTCTGGTACGAGAGTAGCCAATTGGCGGCCCGCCAACGTGCCCAACAGAACAAAAAGGCCGAGGAAAAGGCCAAGGAACTCCAAGAGTTTATCATGCGTTTCAGTGCCAACGTAGCCAAGAGCAAACAGGCCACATCGCGTAAAAAAATGTTGGATAAATTGAAGGTGGAGGATATCAAACCGTCGAGCAGAAGATACCCGGCCATCATTTTTGAAAGGGAGCGTGAAGCGGGCGATCAGATATTGAACGTTGAAAAACTTTCTGCCACCTCTGATGATGGGGATTTGCTGTTTCAGGATGTGAACATCAACTTGGCAAAAGGGGACAAGGTGGCCATTCTATCAAAAGACTCTAGAGCCACTACGGCTTTTTACGATATCATTTCTGGGAAAACGAAGGCCACCAGTGGCAACTATCAATGGGGGGTGACCACTACTCAATCCTATTTGCCAGCAGACAATTCAGACTTTTTTAAAGACAACATCAATTTGGTGGATTGGCTCCGTCAATGGGCCAAGACCGAAGAGGAAAGGGAAGAAGTGTACATCAGGGGATTCTTGGGTAAAATGTTGTTCAGCGGGGAAGAGGCACTTAAAAAGTGTACGGTTTTGTCCGGAGGAGAAAAAGTGCGTTGTATGCTAAGCCGTATGATGATGATCCGTGCCAATGTGCTTTTGCTGGACGAACCTACCAACCACTTGGACCTGGAGAGTATCACGGCCTTCAACAACTCCCTGAAAAACTTTAAGGGAACGGTACTATTGACCACTCATGACCACGAATTCGTCCATACTGTCGCCAATAGGATCATTGAACTTACCCCCAAGGGTACCATTGATCGTTACTTGACCTTTGATGATTACATGTCCGACAAAACCATTAGGGAGCAGCGCGAAAAAATGTATGCCGTTACGGCCTAGGCATTGAAATACTTGCTGTTCCAAATGGCGGGGTTAAAGTTTTTCCCCAAGGCAAATCCGTAATAGATTACCACGGATGCAATGCATTTGAACATAAAAAAGTAAATGATCCAGAACTCTGCCGTAGTGTTTTTCTTTGAAAAAAGACCATCTGGCACCATTAAGGTCACCAAATAGCTGATCATTAGGACCAACACCACCAAGTTTCCGATATTCTTGAAGGGCCATACCAGCAATTTTCGTAGTGGATGAAGGTCATTGCCCCATTTGTGCACCAAATAAAAATAATCGTTGCCGATGGGTGCAAACAATAAGGGGTCGTCCTTGTCTTCCAGTTTGAACAGCTTGGAAGGGGCCATGATCTTGAATCCTTTGAGTTCCGTGTTGTGGATACTTTCCAGATGCTTTATTTTGGAAATAGCCTCTTGCGGAATCTCTCCTTTAAAGTAAGAGCTGTTCAAAAATCGTAATCGGTAATCGATACAGATTTCCTTGATTTGATCAATGTGGAAGATTTTGTCGGTCTCCAAAAGGTCAAATTCGAAAGCATTGGTATTTGCGGTGTTCTTTGTGTTCAGTTGTCGGTTGATTTTTTCCTCTTTCAAGGTATCCTGCCTTAAAATTTCCTGAACATCGGCCAAGATTTCGGCTTCGCTTTTTTGTTTTCCCTTGGTTTGTTGGAGTTTACGTTCAATGTCGGTACTTCGGAGCATCATATCAATTTTCTTAGCAATGTTCTCAAAGTTAAGCAATTGAAATCTCGAATATGACACATGTCATAAAATTCAATATGTTAAGATTTTGTTAAATGAAATCCCGTACCGAAAAACTGCCACGTAATTCGTTAAAATGATGTAACTTATCGACGTTTTTGGTATTTAATCGTATAACCATACTTTAAAAAAGGAAAGTCCCAAATCGTCAGAACACTAATGAAAGCCCCCATAACCAAAATCCTACTCGGCATCTGTATGGTCTTTACCATCTCCACTTTTGCCCAAAACACATCCAAATCCCTAGATTTTAATTCCGAAGAAGCCAGCAATCACAAGATTCTTTTGGCGGCCGTTAAGGCCACACAATTGGAAGATTTGCTCGATAAATCTGGACCGTTCACCATTTTTGCTCCTTCCGATGCCGCTTTTGAAAGATTTTCAAGCGAAAAGATAGCCCAACTCATCAACGCCAAGGACAAAAGTGAACTGAAATCCTTGCTTACCTATCACATCGTGGCAGGGCAATTGACGGCAAGCCGCATTTTAAGGGCTATGTGTAGGGGTAATGGCAAAGCGAGCTTTACCACGGTCCAGGGTAAAAAATTAATGGCCCACATGGATGGTTACGATATTGTCCTCACGGATCCCATGGGCAATACGGCACGCATTACAGCTGCCGACCTTAATTTGAACAAGGACGATGTGGTTCACGAAATTGACAGTGTGATCCTACCTACCCAAATGTAATCAACGAAGTTCCGCTCCCAACTCTTTTTGATACTGGGCCAAGAGTTTGCCCATAATCTTATCGATTTGCTTATCGGTAAGGGTTTTTTCCTCATCCAACAACGTAAAGCTCACCGCATACGACTTTTTCCCTTTGGGAAGGTTTTTTCCTGTGTATACATCAAACAGATTGACCTTTTTAAGGAGTTTTTTCTCTGTCTTCCAGGCCATGTCATAAACCTTTTGAAAACTTACGGATTCATCCAACAAAAGGGCAAAATCCCGGGTTACTTCGGGGAATTTTGGAATCTCTTTGAAAGTCACATTTTGAGTAGTAATGGATTCCAAAATGGTATCCCAATCAAAATCGGCATAAAAAACCTCCTGTTTCAGGTCGAACTTTTTCAGTTCTTTTTTGGAGACCAATCCAAAGGAAGCCAATATTGCTTTGTTTTTAACAAGACATAGTCCTTCGGATAAATGGGTTGCATGCAAGGGTTGCGCCTCTACATCTTTAATACCCAAACGCTCAAATACGGTCTCTACAACTCCTTTTACATAAAAGAAATCGGTTTTTTTGGATGATGCGGCCCAAGAATCCTGCTTGCGCTCGCCTGAAATGTAGAGCGCCAAATGACGTTTTTCTTGGTGACCACCATCCACCTTATGATAGGTTTTGCCAAATTCAAAAAGCTTAAGATCCGTTTTCTGCCTATTGTGATTGTATCCCACAGTCTGAAGGCCGGAATATAGCATGGAGGTCCTCATCACGGATAGGTCCGAACTCAGGGGATTCAACATTTGCACAACAGTGCTATCTTCCTCGGAAGAAATAGTATCCGAAGAAACCAAGCTGTTGGTCATGATCTCATAAAAGCCTTTGGCGGCCAAAGTATCGCCGATAATGTCCTGGATCCTGTGGTTCTCAAACCTAGAGGTCTTGGCTATAGAAGCGTTCAGTTTTTCCTTGAAATCGATATTGTTGTAGCCATATACCCTTAGAATTTCCTCGATGACGTCCACCTCACGGGTAACATCCACACGGTAAGTGGGAATAGTCAATCCAAGGCCGGATTCCGTAACGTTGTTGATGCGGATTTCCAAGGAAGACAAAATGGATTTGATCTTATCCTTGGGAATCTCCTGTCCGATTAGGTTGAATATTTTATCAAAAGTCAAAAAAACGTGTCTTTCCTGTGGTTTTTTAGGATACAGGTCCACAATTTCTGAACTGATGTAGCCTCCGGCAATTTCTCTGATCAACAACGCAGCGCGTTTTAACGCATATTCCGTCATGTTGATGTCGATGCCCCGCTCAAAACGGAAAGAGGCATCGGTATTGAGTCCGTGTCTTTTGGCCGTTTTTCGAATGGCAATGGGGTCAAAATAGGCACTTTCCAAAAATATGGCCGAGGTATTTTCCGTAACCCCAGAGTTGATTCCACCAAAAACACCTGCGATACACATGGGTTTTTCGGAGTCACAGATCATTAGGTCATCCGAATGTAGTTCCCTTTCCACACCGTCCAGGGTCTTGAACTTGGTTCCGGAGGGCAGTGTTTTCACTTCTATTTTATTGCCTTTGATTTTGGAGGCATCAAAAGCGTGCAAAGGTTGGCCCAGGTCATGGAGCACATAGTTGGTCACATCCACCACATTGTTGATGGGGGATAGGCCAATGGCCTTCAATCGGTTTTTTAACCAATCTGGGGAATCTTGAACAATAAGGTTGCTGATGGTCACCCCACAATATCTTGGCGCCAACTGGCTGTCCTTTACCTCTACATCAATCTTCAGGGACCGATTATCAATGGAAAAGTTACTGGTCGATGGGGTGACCAGCTCTTTTTGTATCTCTTTCTGTTCCAATCCCGCCTTCAGGTCGCGCGCCACGCCAAAATGGCTCATGGCATCGGCACGGTTGGGGGTAAGTCCTATTTCGAACACCTCATCATCCTCTACATCAAAAATTTTGGAGCAAGGGGTACCTGGTTTTAGTTCTTCATTGAGGATCATGATGCCATCGTGACTGTTGCCCAACCCAATTTCATCCTCGGCGCAGATCATCCCTTGACTTTCCTCTCCGCGAATCTTTCCCTTTTTGATAACCCAAGCTTCACCTTCTTTGGTGTAAAGGGTAGTGCCAATGGTGGCCACGGGCACTTTTTGTCCGGCCGCCACATTGGGGGCACCACAGACAATCTGTAACGGGGTTTCTTGACCAATGTCCACAGTGGTCAATTTGAGTCGGTCTGCGTTCGGATGCTGCACGCAAGTAAGCACATGTCCTACTACAATACCCTTTAAACTGCCTTTCACTGATTCGAAATTGGATATACCCTCAACTTCCAGGCCCAAATCTGTTAAAAGTTCGCCTGTTTTTTGCGAGTCCCAATCAATATGCAAAAATTGCTTCAACCAGTTGTAAGAAATCTTCATACCCCAATTTTAGAGTGGACAAATATAAAACAATAGGGGAACAGATTCAACGTAAATAACGACCGTATACCGTTTGGTTTGATATGTTATCGATTGGTTTTGCTACTTTTAAGAAAAATCTTTCATTATATGAGAAGGAATTGGCCGTTGTTATTGATTGTGGCACTGTTGATTACCTCCTGTAAGAAGGAGGTGAAAAAGGAATTGACATTGGGCGACTGGAGGGGAGAAATGGGAGTCTCCGAAGGAAAGTCATTGCCTTTTAATTTCACTTTGTCCAAAGATGGGGAGGGAAACTACATCATGAAAATGTACAATGCGGAGGAAGAAGTTGTGGTGGACGAGTTCAACTTTGAAGGTGATTCCATCAACATTAGGATGCCCATTTTTGAAGGACACATTTCCGGGACCTTTTCGAAAAACGAGATTACTGGGGAATTTATTGAGGAGAGCAAAGAACGTAGGGTACCGTTTAGAGCTATTTATGGAGAACATGATCGTTTTGCGGTACAGCAGGACGCAGCAGTGAATATTTCAGGAATATGGGAAACCTATTTCAACGTGAATACCGATGGGGAATACCCTGCCAAGGGCATCTTCATGCAAAATGGCAACACAGTCAAGGGTACCTTTAGGACCAATACCGGGGATTACCGCTATCTTGAAGGGGTGGTTTCTGGAGATAGCCTAAAACTTTCCGCTTTTGATGGTTCTCACGTGTTCCTATTCTTGGCTCAGGTTACCGACAGTACTTTGGATGGTAAGTTTTATTCAGGTAGGCATAGTGTACAGGAATTTTTGGGCGCCCGTAACGAAGCCTTTGACCTTCCCGATTCGGACAATCTCACCTTTCTACGGGAAGGTTACGATAAATTGGATTTCGCCTTCCCGGATGAAACGGGTAAAATGGTGAGCCTTTCCGATCCTCGTTTCAAGGATAAGGCGGTACTTATTCAGATTATGGGAACCTGGTGCACCAATTGCTTGGATGAGACTCGTTTTTATGTGGACTTTTTAAAGAACAACCCCAATCTGGATGTCCAATTTATTGGTCTGGCCTTTGAGTATGCCAAAACAGAGGAAAAAGCTTTTGAGGGCATTAAGCGGTTAAAAGAACGCGAAGAAGTGACCTATCCGATATTGTTGGCCCAGTATGGCACTTCCAACAAACAAAAGGCAAACGAAAAATTGCCGATGCTCAACCATATTTTATCGTACCCTACAACTATCTATATTGACAGGAATGGGGAGGTCCAAAAAATACATACAGGGTTCAATGGCCCAGCCACAGGCGAAAAATTTGAACAGTTCAAGCAACAGTTCGATGAAACTTTGGAAAAACTGACAGGGGAAAAAGTGGTGGCTATATAATGGTAGATTTGCCGAGGTCTATGTTCTCATCGTTCATATTGAAGTTGTCCTCAATATCCACAATGTTATGCGCGATAAAATCACCCACTTGGTTGGTCCCGTATTGACTTTTGGACTTTAAATCTGAAGTTACGATTCCTTTTTTAAGGGATTTGTCCACCGCCTTTTTTACCGCCATGGCTTCTTCATGTAATCCAAAATGTTCCAAGAGCATGGCCGCGGATAGAATGGAGGCAATAGGGTTGGCAATGTCCTTGCCCTTGGCTTGTGGGTATGATCCGTGGATGGGTTCAAATAGGGCATTTTCATCCCCAACAGAGGCAGAGGCCAATAATCCAATGGAACCGCTGATGACACTTCCCTCATCGGAAAGGATGTCGCCGAACATATTTTCGGTCAAGATCACATCAAACTGGGTCGGGTTCAAAATAATCTGCATGGCTGCATTGTCCACAAACAGATAATCCAAGGTAACTTCAGGATAACTTTCCCCGATTCGGGTCACCACTTTCCTCCAAAGCCTTGAAGATTCCAGCACGTTGGCCTTGTCCACCAAAGTAAGTTTCTTTTTTCTTCCTTTTGCGGCCTTAAAGGCCAAATGGGCCACACGGCTGATTTCCTCTTCGGAGTATTCGCAAAGGTCGGAAGCAACAGTGCCTGCTTCGTTCAATTTTTTCTCCCCAAAATAAATGCCACCAGTAAGCTCTCGATAGATTACAAAATCCGTCCCGGATATGATTTCCTTTTTGAGCGGGGATTTGTTTAATAGGGTAGGATGTGAAAGTACAGGTCGGATATTGGCAAATAGGCCAAGTTCTTTCCGTAATTGTAACAACCCTTGTTCGGGTCGTACCTTGGCATCGGGATCGTTATCATATTTGGGGTCACCAATGGCACCGAACAAAATGGCATCGGCTTCGTGACAGAGTTTGAGGGTGCTTTCGGGCAGGGGAGTGCCTTTTTTGTCTATGGCAATGGCTCCAACGGGAGCTTCCTTGTATGCAAAGGTATGGTTAAAGGTTTCCTCTACGGCCTGCAAGCATTTGACTGCCTGGGCCAACACTTCCGGGCCAATTCCATCTCCAGGGAGCAAGGCAATCTTTAGGTTCATAACCGTGGTTTAGGCAATGTTCTGAATACTGATATTGCTGGTTTCCACAATCTCATGGATGTCGTTGTCCAAGATTTCCTTTTTGCGGTCAGCATATTTAAGGAAGTTTTCATAGACCACATCCAATTGCAGTTTGGTGAGCTCGTAGCCTACCTTTTTGGCACGATAGGCCAAGGCGGCACGTCCACTTCTGGCGGTCAGAACAATGGAGGATTCGCTTACCCCAACATCTTTCGGATCGATGATTTCATAGGTTTCCCGCTGCTTGATCACCCCATCTTGGTGGATCCCTGAACTGTGGGCAAAGGCATTGGATCCCACAATGGCCTTATTGGGTTGCACTGGCATTCCCATTTTTTGGGAAACCATTTGGCTGGTATCCCACAACAGTTTACTGTTGATATTGGTGTCCAGGTTCAGGTAGGGGTGTTGTCTCAAAATCATGACCACTTCCTCCAATGAAGTGTTCCCTGCACGTTCCCCGATACCGTTGATGGTGCACTCAATCTGTCTTGCCCCATTGATCACCCCGGCGATGGAGTTTGCGGTGGCAAGACCTAGGTCGTTATGGCAATGGCAAGAAAGAATGGCCTTGTCGATGCCCTTTACGTTTTCCTTTAGATATTTCATTTTGGCACCATACTCCTCTGGAAGGCAATATCCAGTGGTGTCCGGGATATTCAATACGGTAGCACCAGCTTTGATGACCGCTTCACAAACTTGGGCCAAATATTCATTGTCGGTACGGCCTGCGTCCTCTGCATAAAATTCCACATCCTCAACAAAGGTCTTTGCGTAGGCTACGGCCTCAACGGCTCTTTCTATGATTTGTTCCCTAGTGGAGTTGAATTTGAACTTGATGTGGGAATCGGAAGTTCCGATACCGGTGTGTATTCTTGGCTTTTTAGCAATTTTGATGGCCTCGGCGGCCACTTCGATATCTTTTTTAACGGCACGGGTCAACCCGCAAACCGTTGCATTCTTGACCAATTTGGCAATTTCATGTACAGATTTGAAGTCGCCCGGGGATGAAATGGGAAAGCCGGCCTCGATCACATCAACCCCTAGTTGATCTAACCGTTCAGCGATGACCAATTTTTGTTCCGTGTCCAATTTGCAACCCGGAACTTGTTCTCCATCTCTTAGCGTTGTATCAAAAATTTGTACCTTATCTTTACCCATTATTCCAATCTGTTTTTCTAAGACATACGAAAATAGAGAAGGTAGGGCGAAGATGAAAAGTAGGCTGATGTTTGTTACAACGTTAAATCACACACTGAGTAGTTTAATTTGCTGAATTACAATATTTTAAATTGATTTTTTTACGATGACAAATGCCCATAAGGACGCGTTGTTCGTGTTGATAAAATCGCTTTCCAAATCGGAAAAGCGCCAATTTAAACTCTATGTTGGCCGATTGGGGGTCAATACGGATGCAAAGTTTTTGGCCCTTTTTAATCTGTTGGACAAGATGCGGAGGTATGATGAACGCCAAATTTTGGAAAGCGGCATTGTTAAAAAAGCACAACTTTCAAACCTGAAAGCACACCTTTACAAGCAAATTTTGGTAAGCTTGAGGTTGAACCCAGTGAACCAAAATGTTCGAATCCAGATCAGGGAGCAATTGGATTTTGCCACCATACTATACCAGAAAGGACTCTACAAGCAAAGCTTGAAGATTTTGGACAAGGCCAAAAGTTTTGCCATAGAAAACGAGGAAAAAAATGTGGCCTACGAAATTGTGGAGCTCGAAAAGGTAATCGAGACCCAATATATTACCCGAAGCATCCCAGACCGGGCAGATGAACTGGCGGTACAGGCCAAGGAACTCAGTGCCCATAATGTCATGACCAGTAAATTGTCCAACCTTTCCCTTCAACTGTACAGTATGATGTTGAAGGTAGGATATGTACGGAGTGACGAGGATCTTAAGATAGTAAAGAATTATTTTGAGGCACATTTGCCCAATTACGATATCGATAGTCTGGGGTTCCGGGAGAAACTATGGTTGTACAAAGCCTATTTGTGGTACAGTCTTTTGACCCAGGACTTTTTGTCAGCGTACAAATATGCCAGTAAATGGGTGGATCTCTTCAATGACAATAAAGGGATGATTCCCTTGAACCCCGTGTTCTATTTGAAAGGGAACCATTATTTATTGGAGTCCCTCTTTTTTGTAAAATATGCTTCCCAGTTCAGGGAAACCTTGGAACGGTTGGAGGAACAAGTGGAGGATCCCAATTTTCCACAAAACGACAACATTGCTTCCTTGGCATTCTTGTACATCAACACCAATAAATTGAACCTTCATTTTTTGGAAGGGACCTTTGACAAGGGACTCTATTTGGTGAATATCATTGAATACGGAATCAAAAAACACAAGGAAAGGATAGATGAGCATCACATCATGTTACTCTATTATAAAATTGCCTGTCTGTACTTCGGTAATGGTGACAACAAGAACTGTATTGTCTATCTGAAAAAGATCATTTCCAACAAGAATCTAAAAATGCGGGAGGATTTGATGTGCTTCGCCCGGGTGTTGAGCTTGGTTGCACATTATGAGGCAGGTATGGACTATCATTTGGAAGTACAGCTTAAAAGTACCTATAAGTTTTTGTTGAAAATGAACGACTTACATGCTGTTCAAAAGGAAATGATTAAATTCTTGAGAAACCTTGGGGACATCTACCCAACGGACCTCAGGAACGAGTTCCAAAAGCTGTACAACGAGTTGAAGAAATACGAGAATCACCCCTATGAAAAGAGGGCTTTTCTGTATCTGGATATCCTTTCTTGGCTGGAAAGTCATTTGGAGAACAAGCCCGTGGGGCAAATTATTCGGGAAAAGGCCATGGCCCTTACCCGGTAGTACAGGCATCCCAAAGCGGATCTTTTGGTGGCGGTGCCACAAATTTGATGTTTTCCTTGGTAACGGGATGTTCCAATTCCAAGCTTCTGGCGTGTAAATGTATACCACCGTCTTGGTTGCTTCGGTCCGCACCGTATTTAAGATCGCCTTTGATCCAGCATCCGATGGCGGCCAATTGGGCCCTAATTTGGTGGTGCCTTCCAGTTTTTAAATCTATTTCCAACAAATAGTAAGTATCCAGCTTTTGGATCAACCTGTAGTCGAGGATGGCTTTTTTACTGTTCGGTACTTCCTTAGGATGGGCATAGGATTTGTTCTGCTTTGGGTTGCGCACCATCCAATGGATTAGCGTATCGCTTTCCTTTTCGGGTGGATTTTTCACTAAGGCCCAATACGTTTTTTTGGTCTTTCCTTCGGAAAAAAGTTTGTTGAGTCTTGGAAGCGCTTTGGAGGTCTTTGCAAAAACAACAAGTCCAGAAGTAGGTCGGTCCAACCGATGGACCACACCCAAGTACACATTGCCAGGCTTGTTATATTTTTCCTTGAGGTATTCCTTGACTACATCGCTCAAAGGCGCGTCCCCTGTTTTATCGCCTTGTACAATATCGCCAACCCTTTTATTGATGACAATAAGATGGTTGTCCTCAAAAAGTACTTGGAGGTTGGATTTGTCAGATCTTAAGATTTTTGGACTGTTGGATTGTTGGATTTCGGGTTTGTTAGATTTCACGCTAGGGTTGATTTGAACTTTGAGGTCATTTTGATAATCCCATTCAGTTTTTCGATGAGTTCCTGTGTTTTTTCTTTTGAGACAAATCCCAGGTCATTTGAAATTAGAAGTTGTGTTTCCAATTCATACATGGAGCCTATTGCAATTTCCAAAAACCTTGAGAAATCTTTGTTTGATTTTCTGGAACAACCTTCTGCAATATTGGATGGAACAGAAACAGAGGCCCGTCTTAACTGATTGATGATTCCAAATTTTTCGGTTTCAGGAAATGAAGTGGTGACCTCATAAATATCTGAGCAAAATTCCTTGCTCAGCTTCCATGTGGTCAGCTCTTTAAATCGATGCATATCTGTTGATCTAAGGAGGCTGAAATTATTATGTTATCTTTTTATTGATTTTCCAATAATCAAACTATCCAATTGTCCAATAGTCTAGTATGATTCTTCCTCGTTGGGAAAATCCTTGGATTTCACATCATCCACATATTGGGAAATGGCGGCACTCATTTCATCGTAAAGATTCAAATATCTTCTGAGGAACCTTGGGTGGAACTCATGGGTCATGCCCAACATGTCGTGGACCACCAAAACCTGTCCATCGACTCCGCCTCCAGCACCAATTCCAATTACAGGAATGGAAACACTTTCCGCTACTTCCTTGGCCAATTTGGCTGGAATTTTTTCAAGAACAATGGCAAAGCAACCTAGTTCCTCCAGCAATTTGGCATCCTCCTTCAATTTGTCAGCTTCTTCCTCTTCCTTGGCTCTTACGGTGTAGGTTCCAAATTTGTAGATAGATTGCGGTGTAAGCCCCAAATGTCCCATCACGGGAATACCTGCTTCGAGAATCCGGCTGATGGAAATCTTGATTTCTGCACCACCTTCGACCTTCACGGCATGGGCACCACTCTCCTTCATGATCCTGATAGCCGAGCGTAAAGCCTCTTTGGAATCACCTTGGTAACTCCCAAAGGGGATATCCACGACCACCAGTGCTCTTTTGGCGGCACGTACCACCGAAGAAGCGTGGTATATCATTTGATCGAGGGTAATGGGCAAAGTAGTTTCATGGCCTGCCATGACATTACTGGCCGAATCACCCACCAAAATGGCGTCCACATTGGCGGCATCCACAATTTTTGCCATGGAATAGTCGTAGGAGGTCAACATGGAAATTTTTTCCCCGGTTTGTTTCATTTCTACCAAAGACTTTACCGTGACCCTTTTGTATTCTTTTTTTGCAACAGACATTATCTTCTTTATTTACCAGCTAAATGTAAGCAGATTTGTTTAATTTGGGCTTCAATCAAAAAACTAAAGAGATGAGAAAACTACTCAGCGTACTGATACTGTTTCTTTTAGCCATTGCTGTCAATGCGCAAGGTTCAAATCCATCCGAGGAAGCGACCAAAGACAAAATCAGAGGGGTGATCGAAACCTTTTTTGATGGTTTCCATAAACAGGATTCCACCATCATTAAATCAACGGTTGCCAATCATGTGGTGCTGCAGACTACAGGTAAAAATCAGGAAGGAAAAACATTGTTCAAAAACGAGGAGTTTTCCAAATTCCTGAAATCTATTGTCAGCATTCCTGATAGTGTGAAGTTTGAGGAGAAATTGACTTCCTTTTCCATTCAAATTGACCGAACCATGGCCAATGCTTGGGTGGGGTATGAATTTTGGTTGAACGATACCTTTAGCCACTGTGGTATTGACTCCTTTCAATTGGTGGATTTTGATGGGGAGTGGAAAATTGTGTATCTGATAGACACTAGGGGAAAAGAAGGGTGTTTGGATTAACAGTCACTCAAAAATACCCCAACAGCAAGACCTCCTTCGGAGGTTTCCTTGTATTTGGAACTCATATCCTTTGCAGTTTCCCACATAGTGTTCACCACTTTATCCAGAGGTACTTTGGCGTCCTTGGGGTCGGTGTCTAATGCCAATTCCGCAGCATTGATGGCCTTTATGGCACCCATGGCATTGCGTTCAATACAAGGCACCTGCACCAATCCGCCAATAGGGTCGCAGGTAAGCCCAAGATGGTGTTCCATGGCAATCTCGGCGGCCATCAATACCTGTTCAGGGGTACCACCCATGAGTTCGGTCAATCCTGCTGCGGCCATGGCCGATGAAACCCCAATTTCTGCCTGACAACCACCCATGGCAGCGGATATGGTGGCCCCTTTCTTGAAAATACTGCCCACTTCACTGGCCACTAGTAGAAACTGCTTGACATCATCAAAGTTGGCGTCGTGGTTTTCGATAACCATATAGTACATCAGCACGGCTGGGATGACCCCTGCACTTCCATTGGTGGGAGCGGTGACCACCCTGCCCAATGATGCATTCACCTCATTCACACTCAGGGCAAAACAACTGACCCATTTGATGATCTGGCGGAATTTCACCTCGGTATCCCGAATACCCTCAAGCCATTCCTGTGGATTGGAGTAGGGGACTGTCCCTTTCAGCTTTTGGTGTAGGTCATAGGCGCGTCGTCTTACGTTGAGTCCGCCTGGGAGTATGCCTTCGGTATGACAGCCCACGTACATGCACTCCAGCATGGTGTTCCATATGCTTTGTAGGCCTTCATCAATTTCCGTTGCTGTTCTCAAGGACAGCTCGTTTTCCATGACAATTTCTGAAATGGATTTCTTCTCCGTCTCACAGAAATGGAGCAGTTCGTTCCCTGTTTTAATAGGATAAGGAAAGGTTTTGAAGGTCTCCTTGTTCTCTTTGGAATGGATGAGTTCCTCTTTCACCACAAACCCACCACCAATGGAATAATAGGTTTCTTCTGAAATCTCCCCATTCGAGAGTTGAGCGGTGAAGCGAATTCCGTTGGCATGAAAAGGTAAAAATTCTTTTTTGAAGGAAATATCCTGGGTATAATCAAACGGAACTTCCCGTTTTTCACCAAAAAGTATCTTGCCTTGGTCTTTTATGCTGTCAATACTTCCTGAAATACTGTCAATGGGTACCGTCACCGGATCGGCTCCCAATAGGCCCATGGCCACGGCAATATCGGTGGCATGCCCTTTGCCTGTGAGTGAAAGCGACCCGTAAAGGGAAACCGAAACGGACTGTACTTGGTCAAAAACACCATCCTCCTCCAACTCGGCTATCCACCGTTCCGCGGCACGCCATGGGCCTAGGGTATGTGAGCTGGAAGGGCCAACCCCAATCTTGAGCATGTCAAACACACTGATACATTCCATTGGTTCAATTTATGTCTCCAAATATAACATCTTGCACCTAAAAAATTGAGAATTTCGAATTGGGAAAGGCTTCATTTTGATTTTTGATCAAACGGTGCTGGATTAAGGGCGTTCCAGAAAAATATCCTCAATTAGCTGACACCTTGTCAGATTATCGCCCGTGGCATGATCATTGACATTTCATGTCCGAAGACAAAAAGAATTTTAAACAGATATAACTTAGATACAATGAGCAAAATTATAGGTATAGACTTGGGTACGACCAACTCCTGTGTCTCTGTAATGGAGGGGAACGAACCAGTGGTGATTCCAAATGCCGAAGGTAAACGTACAACCCCATCCATGATTGCCTTTGTTGAAGGCGGGGAGATCAAAGTGGGAGACCCAGCTAAAAGACAAGCGGTAACCAATCCACACAAAACGATTTATTCCATTAAGCGGTTCATGGGTAACAAATACTCAGAATCACAAAAGGAAGCGGAAAGGGTTCCATACAAAGTGGTAAAAGGCGATAACGATACCCCAAGGGTGGATATCGATGGTCGTTTGTATACCCCACAAGAACTTTCGGCCATGATCCTTCAAAAAATGAAGAAGACTGCCGAGGACTACTTGGGACAAGATGTGACCAGGGCGGTAATCACCGTTCCTGCTTACTTTAACGACTCCCAAAGACAGGCCACCAAAGAAGCCGGTGAAATTGCCGGGCTTACCGTGGAACGTATCATTAATGAGCCAACCGCAGCCTCTTTGGCCTACGGTCTGGACAAAAAGGACAAAGACCAAAAGATTGTAGTGTTCGACTTTGGTGGTGGTACGCATGACGTTTCCATTTTGGAATTGGGTGATGGTGTATTCGAGGTTTTGGCCACAGACGGTGACACTCACTTGGGTGGTGACGACGTGGACCAAAAAATCATTGATTGGTTGGCCGAAGAGTTCAAGAAAGATGAGGACATGGATCTTAGAAAAGACCCCATGGCCCTTCAAAGATTGCGTGAAGCTGCCGAGAAAGCCAAAATCGAATTGTCCTCTTCTGCACAGACAGAGATCAACTTGCCTTACGTGACGGCAACAGCTTCTGGACCAAAACACTTGGTGAGAACGTTGACCAGGGCCAAGTTTGAGCAATTGATCGAGGATTTGGTAAAAAGAACCATCGCTCCTTGTGAGACGGCATTGAAATCTGCAGGACTTTCAAAAAGCGATATAGATGAGATCATCTTGGTAGGTGGTTCTACCCGTATCCCTGCGGTACAGGAAGCCGTTGAAAAATTCTTCGGTAAAAAACCATCCAAAGGAGTGAATCCAGATGAGGTGGTGGCCATTGGTGCCGCTATCCAAGGGGGTGTATTGACCGGAGATGTGAAGGATGTATTGCTATTGGATGTTACGCCTCTATCCTTGGGTATCGAGACCATGGGTGGTGTAATGACCAAATTAATTGAGTCCAACACGACCATTCCGACCAAGAAGTCACAAGTGTTCTCCACAGCGGCGGACAATCAACCTTCGGTAGAAATCCACGTGCTACAAGGGGAAAGACCTATGGCAGGGGACAACAAAACCATCGGAAGGTTCCACTTGGACGGTATTCCACCAGCACCAAGAGGTACCCCTCAAATTGAAGTGACCTTCGATATTGATGCCAACGGTATCATCAAGGTTTCCGCAACGGACAAAGCCACGAACAAGACCCAGGATATCCGAATCGAGGCTTCTTCAGGTTTGACCGAGGAAGAAATCAAAAAGATGAAGGCCGAAGCCGAGGCCAATGCCGAAGCGGATAAGAAAGCGAAGGAAACTGCCGATAAGTTGAACGAGGCCGACGGTATGATTTTCCAGACCGAAAAGCAGTTGAAGGAGTTTGGTGATAAATTGTCAGCCGACAAGAAAAAGCCAATTGAAGATGCTTTGGAAGAATTGAAGAAGGCTTATGAAGGTAAGGACCTTGTAGTGATCGAGCCGGCTTTGAACAAGATCAACGAAGCTTGGAAAGTAGCTTCCGAGGAAATGTACAAGGCACAAGCCGACGCAGCTCAGGCGAACGGAGCCGACACTTCTGCAGGTGCAGATAGCGCTGCCAGTGGTGGAGCCACTGAAGGCGACAATGTGGAAGACGTTGACTTCGAAGAAGTGAAATAATACACATTCAGTTATAATCAACAACAGAAAAGCCCCGATTTGAGTCGGGGCTTTTTTTATTCCAAAAGTGTTCAGGTCAGGACTATCCCATAAAAGGTGTAAGTGAAAATAGCAAAGCAATTTTTTGTATATTTAAGCATAGCACATAGGAGCACCTCAAATTCCCTCCCCCATATGATGTAAGGTGCCTGTGATTGACTAAACACTAAAATCATGAAAAACAAAGTTCGAGGGTTACTTTCTACGTTTATTATTTTCTTTTTTTGCATTACCGTGGGCCTTGCCCAAAGCTTGGATTTTAATCATAACAAACCGTATTGGAGCAGGCTGTCCTTTGACTTTCAGGACAATTTCAGGGATTCCCTGGCATTATGGCCGGAGCGTGTGATGCTCCAGATTGCCAATGAACATATTGATGCCGACGAACCTCTTTTTTTCAAGGCATATCTTACCACAGAGAAACAACCCAAGCGATATAGCAAAAGTGCGGTGTTGAATGTGGAATTGTTGGATGACAATGGAACGTTGCTGAAACGGCAATTCCATAAAATAGTAGATGGCATGGTTCAAGGGCAATTGGAACTCCCTAAAAATATGAAGTCCGGCAGCTATGCGGTCAAGGCATACACCCGTTGGTCGCAGAATTATGGTCCTGATTTCGTTGCAAAGGAGAAAATTCGGATAGGAGACTTAACAAACGGGAAAGAAATAACAAACGCTGTTTTCAAGGTGTCCATCATGCCCGAAGGTGGAACACTTTTAAATGGTCATGAGAATAGGGTCATCATCAAATTCCCTTTGGACCAGAACCTAAAAATGGTTCAAAGAGGAAGAATACTGGATGAAAACAAGCAAGAGGTGGCCCATGTTTCCTTTTACTCTTCAGGTCTGGGCACTGCCATTTTTAAACCGATGAAGGATAGTACTTATCAATTGGAATTGGAAGATGGAACGCTTTTCCCCATTCCGATGGCAGAAACAGAGGGATATCTTTTACATGTGAACAATCTGGATGAAAACAATGCCAAAATCCGGATCACTGCATCGGACAATGCCCCAAAATCTGAATTGAGGCTGATAGGAACGTCCGGGGGAATAACCTATTTTGAAAAGAAATTGAATTTCCACAATGACAAAATTTTGGATGTGGAACTTTCCAAGGCCAATTTTCCGCATGGTGTCTTTACTTTAAAATTGGTGGACAACCTTGGTTCGGAATTGGCAGACAGACCTATCTGGATAGACGGGGCTAGACTTCATATAGACATAAAACCTGTTGGCTCAGGTGCCGATACCAATCAAAAAACATACAAAATAAAGGTGACCGACCATACCAATACACCTATAAAATCACAGCTTGCCGTAAGTGTCAATCGACATCATTTGGAAACCGAAAAGAGTTTGGATGAAAATAGTGTGGAACAAAGCAGTTTGTACACTTTCTCTGAAATCTTGGACGAAAGCAAAGTGTCGACCTACAGAAAAAAAACATTTTTAAAAGATTTGGACCTTTTGTCATCTGCCAATGAGTTTGGGACCCTTTCCAAGGAAGAAGACATGACCAGCGATATCAAATTTTCATTTCAGAAGGGATTGGAGATTATGGGACATGCTTTTGATTTGAACAATACGCTATTGAGAAATACCACGATACAAGTGGTAGCCTCAAATGATAAAGATGTTTGGATCGGGGAGGTTGAAACGGATGGGCAGGGACTATTGAAATTAGACGATATCCAGATAGAAGGGGAGGCCACCTTAATATCCAGGACGAAAGGCGATGATGTGAAATCCAGATTGGTAAAGATTGTGCCCATACCCATGATGAAACAGAAAAAAAAGGTTTTAATGCCCTATGTGGCGGAAAACCCGAAACAAGTAGAAGAAGGTAAACCAACCGTTGTTTCGGAACCTTTCTATATTGATAAATCGGAAAAAATCATTGAACTGGGAGAAGTGGAAGTAGAGGGAAAAAGCGTTGAAAGGAAAAAATATACCCCGTCCTTGTATGGTATCAATTTGCCTCCAAACCGAATAAAATATCAGGATTTTGAAAAACCCAAAAGCTTACTTCAGCTACTTGCGGAACTTCCCGGGGTTATAGTAAGTGGTGTGGAAACATTAAACCCAAAGGCGAGTGTATTGGGAGCAGTAGGACCCATTTTATGGGTCGTGGATGGCTTTCCATTGTCCCAAGAAGGGACCGGAACGCAGATGGGTACCAGTTCCCAAAGTGCTCTTGTTGAAATTATGACCCTGGTCAGTGACAGGGATGTTGAAAGAATAGAATTGTTGAAAGGACCAGAAGCATCCATTTTTGGAAGCAGGGCTTCTGGAGGTGTTTTTATCATTTACACCCGGAAAGGGAACGAGTTGGAATATATTCCAAGGAAGGAAGGCCAATTGACCTTTGAAGGGTACACCACCGCTCTCGATTTTAATGAATACAAGGAAAGCCTTTCCCGAAGAAAGGGGGAAAAAATCAATTTGCTGTATTGGAACCCACAACTGGAAACCGATGAAAATGGGGAGGCGACCATAACGATCCCTCTGCCTTCCGATAATTCTGGTATCAAGATTGAAGCGAGTACCATATCGCTGGATGGAAAGATTGGGATGGCGAGTATCATAAATTAAAAAGCGGGGGCCCGCCCCCCGCTTTTTCTGTGATAACATTTTTTGGGCCTAGGCCGCATTGAGTTGGCGAATCTCCATTTCCTTTAACTTTTGCAAAGCTTCCGATTTGGAGTTCACATTCAGTTTGACGTAAATGTTCTGGATGTGAAAATTTACGGCACTGGGTGTCACGCAAAGTCGATCGGCGATCATTTTATAGGTGAATCCTTGGGTAAGCAGTTCAATGATCTGGTTCTCCTTTCGTGAGAAGGAATCAAAGGATTTGGTCTGGAACGAGCTGATGATTTTCTTCGCCACGTCCAGTTCCAAGGCCACACCATGCTGTCCCAATGCATCGAGCGCATGGAACAATCGCTCTTTGGTCAATGGTTTGATGAGGTAACCGCACGCCCCTTTTTTAAAGGCTTCCTTAATGAGCTTAAAGTCGTTCTTTTTACTCATCATCAAGACCTTGAGGTCTTCGTTCTTTTTGTGGAAATACTCCAGTCCGTCAATGCCGGTAATACTGTTCAATTGGGCCTCGCAAAGGATCACGTCCGGTATGGAGCGACCAAAATTGGACAGCAGTTCATGCACCGATTTGTAGATTCCATGCAGCTCGTAGGTTACATCATCGTTAAAATAAAGCCTGTAGATGGGGTCCAGTGCTTCATCATTGTCGATGATGGCAATTTTTACTGTGTTAGTTTTCATGATAAGAAAGATTTGGGGGATTAATTCTTTTACATTTTTTAAACTTTAAAGGTTAACATAGGACAAATGGAGTCCTTTCCGCAGTTTGAACGGATTAAGTTTTGATAAAACCAATGGGGCACAAAGTTTTGTCAAACAGAAACTTGCGCTATGGAAATACCAGGGCTTAAAAATTCAAACCAGGTACAATCCCTTTGGGATTGGATCAAAAATTGGGTTTAGTCGAGGTAGGGTTTACCTCGTTGGAAAGCTATTCCAAATGGGACTTTGGGATGCCTTTTTTCCGAGTGTTGTAGTTTTTCTTCATGACTAATAGATTTGGGATTGTATTATTTCAAGAGTCAAATTAGAATTTTTTAGAATGCAATAGAATTTTTTGTAGTGTTTTTCGTTCAACTGCACTTATGAAATATCGTTATAACGTGCATTTTGTCCGATAAAATACATGTAACCTATTGATACGTAGTGGTGTAAATAAAAAAATAGGGTGCCGTCCCATCAGCACCCTATTCTTGGTAAAATCGGTCAGATTGAAATAATACAACCCGCTTTCTATGATAGACTGTCAGTTCCCCCT
This sequence comes from Flagellimonas aequoris, assembly GCF_003584165.1. Taxonomy (GTDB): domain Bacteria; phylum Bacteroidota; class Bacteroidia; order Flavobacteriales; family Flavobacteriaceae; genus Flagellimonas; species Flagellimonas aequoris. Next base: position 383,659 of record NZ_QXFJ01000030.1, read on the forward strand.
GTCTTTCTTATCATGGTCATGAGTGTTTCGATTCTCGGCTAAGTGAAACAGCTTCATTATGACACTTCAGGTAGTTGACCGATTCCGTGTAGTAAGTTATTCAGTTTATTGTTGGTCCTCGTACGATGTGGTTGCGTACTCGGAACTTGTGTTCATTACGGTTTGGAGACCGGCATCACTTTCCGCAACATCGTTGTACCCATCTTGCTTATTGGAACGTCCGTAGGCTACGGTATATTGTGAAATGGTGTTGTTGAAACCTCTGTTGGACACGACCAACCCTAATTTCTTCTCTGGACTCAGTTGGATGGCATACTCATCGCTCTTGCTGTTGATATGGCCACCTAGGTTTACGGATGGGGTCAATGTGTTCTGTACCACTTGGGTGGCGTAAAGGTCAAGACCTCCATATCCTTCCCTACCTTCGGAAGCGAAGAACAATAATGTACCATTGTAAATGCTGGGATACAACTCATCTTCCTTGGTATTCACTTTGGGTCCCAGGTTTTTGGATACACCCAAGCTACCATCGGCCTTAATATCGGCCACGTAGATGTCATATTTTCCATAGCTTCCTTTCATGTTGGAAGCGAAGAACAATCTTTTTCCATCCTCTGAAACCGTTGGATGTTTTGCTGAATAGTGGTTGGGACACACATCCATTTTGGTAATGTTGGTCCATTCACCATTGACTTTTTCAGCTCGGTAAATTTCATGTACCAATTCTTTCTTGGAGAAAACACCGTAAAGTGGTTTTTGGTACGAAGCTTTGCTGAAGTAGGCTGTTTTACCATCTTTTGTGATGGACATGGATGGGACATAACCATCTACCGAGGATACTCCACCTTCCATATTGTCGGTTAGCATTTCTTTTGCCATTTGGCCAAAAGTGGTTTGGCTTGCAAAAATCATTCCTGTAACAAGTAGGCTGTATAAGATTGAACGTGTCATGATGTATTGATTTGGGGGTTAATACATGACAAAGATCAAAAAGAATTCAAGGGAATACTTATGAATTTTTCATAGGTTTTTAATTTTAACGATTAAAAAGTGCAGTTTATCGAATATTTTTTACCGTTTTTTCAAATGAAAAGCATCGATGGTACTGTTTAACGGAATTTTTGGTCGTTCATCAGTGGCTCTGCAAATCAAAAAGATTGATTTTCATTACTTTAAAATAACAAAGAAGTCCCTTAACCCACTAAGGATGCTTTGGACGGCATAAGAAGCCAAGATCAATCCCATGACCTTGCTGATAACGGTAATGCCATATTCGCCGATGCGTTTCTGCACCACATTTGCGGCCAAGAGAATCGTCATGGTTATGGCTATCACCACCAATACCAGAAAAGTGGTTATGGCCTGCTGCTGTATGGAATAAATATGATTGTCGGTCAAGAGCACTACTGCCATAATGGCCCCGGGTGATGCAATGGATGGAATGGCCATAGGAAATATGGTGACATGTTTATAATCCGTAATGTGGTGTTTTTCGGATTGTGGTTTTCCTTCCCCGAAGATCATCGTCAAGGCAAAAAGAAACAGAATGACCCCACCGGATATCTGGAAAGCATCCAAGGTAACATCCATGCCCTCCAAAATCACCTGTCCTACCAGAATGAAGAAGAGCAAGATGGCAAACGCAACAATGGAAGCCCTGATGGCTACCTTTTTCTTATGTCGCTCACTAAACTGTTTGGTGGCCTCCAAATACACAGGTACCGATCCAAGAGGGTCGATTACGGCGATAAGGAAAAGAATGGTGGTCAGAATTTCTGTGATCATAGGAATGAGTTGGAATACCAAAAATAAGGGTTTTGGGAACGTCAATCTTTGGAATGGAACAGCTTTTTAATGCCTTTGGGTGGTTCAAAACGATACCCAAAGTAAAGCAAGCCGTAGAATTGGTCCGTTTCAACGTTGGAGGCATCATCCTCGTTGTACCAATCCGCACTGAAATTGAGGTTGATACCGAATATGACCTTTTCCGAGCTAAAGCCCAAGTTGATGCCCCCTGCCAAATTCTTGGTAAAGTAGGTGTTCTTTTCCACTTCGGGAGGAGTATCGGTCCGGATTTCATATCTCGAGGTCTTGATGCCCAATGAAGGGGAAATGTTTCCGGATAGGAACCAGTTGTCGTGCAATACAAACGTATAATAATAGGAAGGGGCCAAACGAACGTTGAAGAACTTTTCAACGGCATCGACACTTTCCTCCTTCAACCTGAAAAGGGTATAATCGTAATACAATGAAGCCACAAGACTTCCACTGCTTTTACGCTGCCATTCGTTTTGGTATACGATGTTCCTATATGAAAAATCAGGATTGAAGACATACGAAGTGGACATACCATAAAGGGTATTGCCCAAACCCTCAAATTGGAGGTAAGGGTTCGTCCCCTTGGTCCAATCTGGCACAAAATCCCTAGTATTCCTTACATAATACCCTTTGACGTTGCTGTAGGTAAGGCTTTGCACCCATTTGCCAAGAAAAAAACGAAAACGATAATCGGTAAAGGAAGATGTTCCCTTCAAATCCTCGTCCGAATTGGCGCCGAGAAATTTGGGCACCACACCTATGCTAACCCCGATGAACTCGTAGTCCAACGACAAGAACAACCGGTACCTGTTGTTGGGCAATAAATGAAGACGGGAGCCATCTTCCCTGTTTTTGTACAAGATAACATCGGACCTGGTATCTACATTGGCCTTTAAAATGATCTTGTCCGTGTAGTTGATGATTCGGGTAGTATCCGTTTGTGAATGACCAAAAGTCAACAGAAAGAAGGCACAAACACACATTGGCCATAAGGCAGGGAAAAGTTTGTTCCAAGCATGTGATAGAGTGACCATGTGGCCAATATACGGAGCATTTGCATCATTTCTTCATATACCCCTGTGATTCAAGATGTTTTGTCCTTTTGTTATTTGTTGACAAACGGGATTTGTTTTCGATTCTTCCATACCAATATGACACAAAAAATAAAGGTAACGAGCGCTAATGTGAATAAGGTGCCTCCATCATTTTGGACCACGACACCAAGCTTTGTGATATGGGAAAACAGCGCGCCGCTCATGATGCCTACTCCCAAGATGGCTCCAAGCCATGTAGTTCTGGGTACGAGGATGAGAATCGCCACAATCAGTTCCACGACCCCAAGCCCGATCCTGCCTACGGGTTCCAGTCCCAAGGTTTCAAAGATATGGATGGATTCCGGTGCTCCGGAAAATTTAAAATAAAGGGTTTGTAACAAGATGACCGCAGGTACAATTCTAAGGGCCATATCAAGGATGGATTTTGATTTCATGATGATGGTGTTTGTTCATTTGACATTATAGTCGTAAAAATCCGTCAATGTTAACGCCGTCACTTTTAGGTCAATAATGCGGGCTATCGTGACATTTATCATACTATTTTGACCGTCTAGTCCGTAGGTTTGTGACCAGTATCAACTTTACAGCAACTGATGCTTGTTCACACTACCATTACAGGTGAAAAAAGTCATTTACTGTCTAAAAATCTGTACAAATGAAAAATCTCTTTTTTTTGATGTGCGCCTACCTCTGTACAACAGCAATGTTTTCGCAAGCAGGACACATCATGCAAGGTGTGGGTTCGGTGAATATGTCCATGGGTGGAGCAGCCACTGCACAACCACTGGATATTTCTGGAGCGCTCCATTGGAACCCTGCGACCATTTCGACCTTTGACGACACTATCCTAAAACTGGATGTTGGGTTGTTCTTTTCTTCTCCTGAACTGAGTTCTACCGTTCCTGAATTTGATGGTGAGGGACAACCCACCGGAAATTTCTTCAGCGGAACCACCGAGGATGATCGTGGTGTTTCCCCAATGCCTGCATTGGCTATGGTTTGGGGCAAGCCAGAGAGCAAGCACACTTTTGGTGCTTCCATTTTCGGGATCAGTGGTTTTGGGGTAACTTTTCCGGAAAGCACTTCCAACCCCATCAACATGCCACAGAGCATGGGTGGTTTTGGACGGGTGGAATCAGATTACATGCTGCTCCAAATTGGATTGGCATGGGCCTATGAATTGACCGATGAGTTTTCTTTCGGTATTCAACCTACCATTGATTATGCGGCATTGGAATTGATGCCCAACCCAACGGCCAACCCCACACAAGCTGGGTATCCTTCTACAGACAAGGCTTCAGCCATTGGATTTGGTGGTCAAGTGGGTCTTTTTTACAATTCCCCTTCGGGCATTAAAGCAGGGGTTTCCTATAAAACCACCCAATATTTCGGGGATTTTGATTTGGACAACACCTATTTGGACGGTACCACAGGAACCAACTCCTTCAATATGGATTACCCTGCCATTTTATCCTTTGGTTTGGGCTATTCCTTGGGCTTTATTGATTTGGCCTTGGATTACAGGATCGTGGATTACGAAAACACCGATGGTTTTTCTTCCGTTGGATGGACAGAAACAGCCTCCGTACAGGGATTTGGCTGGAAGAACATCAATATCGTTTCCGCTGGTTTGCAGTACAAGGGTATCAACAAGTTTCCGATACGGGTAGGGTATACCTATAGTTCCAACCCTATCGATAGCGATGTGGCCTTTTTTAATATTCCCGCGACCGCTATCATCAAAAATGCTTTTCAAGTGGGATTTAGCTACGAGTTCAGTGATAAGTTCACCATGGATGCCCTTTACCATTATGGTTCCAGTGGAGGATCTACCTCAGGTCCATTGTTGAACCCTCAATTTGCACAAGCGTACCCACCTTATGGTGCCATTCCGGGAAGCGCAGTGTCTTATGACATGACCACTTCCATGATTGGAATTGGCGCATCAATCAAATTATGAGATAACGGAAAATAACCGACCAACACAAGAAAGCCCCCAAATTTGGGGGCTTTTTCATTTGATGTTATAGTTCGATGTCCAATGCGATGGGGCAGTGGTCCGAGCCCAGCACATTCGGAAATATTTCAACGGATTTCACTTTTTCCATAAGATTGGGACTCACCAAAAAATAATCGATGCGCCACCCCACATTGCGCTCCCTAGCCTTAAAACGGTAGCTCCAATATGTGTAGGCTTCCTCATCTGGGTGCAGCTGTCGGAAAGAATCCACAAAACCTGAATTCAAAAAATTGTCCATTCCATCGATTTCAATTTGGGTATACCCCGCTGTTTTGTTGTAGTTGGATTTATCGTTTTTTAGATCAATAGGTCGATGTGCCACATTAAAATCCCCACAAACGATAACAGGTTTTTTGGTCTCTAAATCTTTCAAGTAGGCCAGAAAATCCGCATCCCATGTCTTTCGATAATCCAAACGATCCAGTTGCTGCCCAGAATTGGGTACGTATACATTCACCAGATAAAAGTTGTCGTATTCCGCACATTGGATCCTTCCTTCGGTATCGTGCTCCGGAACACCCATGTCATTGTTGATGGACAATGGTTTTTGTTTGCTCAGCAGAGCAGTCCCGGAATATCCTTTTCTTTCGGCAGAGTTAAAATAGGAAACATAATTCCCCATAACGGAAAGCTCGTTTTCCACTTCATGTTCCTGTGCTTTGGTCTCTTGCAAGCAAAGAATATCGGGTTCCAGATTTTTGATGTTTTCAAAAAAATCCTTTTTTACAACGGCCCTCACACCGTTCACGTTCCAAGAAATGATTCGCATGGCTTCTGCTTTAGACTTAATGGTTAAAGATAGGGAAATAGGATGGTCCTGGAAAGGCAAATAATGATACCAGGATGTTTAAAAACACAAGTGGGGCACTGACCTAGATCATAGTATACAGCATCACCTAACAGTATTTTTATGGAATAAATAATTTGGGGTATATGAAACTTTCTGCCAACGCCATTCAGTTGCTCGAAGCAAGGTATTTCCTAAAAAATACCGAAGGAAGGATTGTGGAATCCCCGGAACAATTGTTTAAGCGGGTGGCCAAACATATCGCGAGTGTTGAAGAGGATAAGGCCGCATGGGAAAATCGTTTCTATGATTTGATGGCCCATCTCTATTTTTTGCCCAATTCGCCCACTTTGATGAACGCCGGACCGCCAAACGGACAGTTGAGCGCCTGTTTTGTGTTACCGGTGGAAGATAGTTTGGAAGGTATTTTTTCCACGTTGAAGGATATGGCATTGATTCATCAGAGTGGAGGGGGAACGGGGTATAACTTTTCCAAACTTCGTCCTCAAGGTGACCGTGTCTCAGCGTCGGGTGGAACTTCTTCAGGTCCTTTGGCGTTTATCAAAGTATACGATACAGCAACCGAACAGGTAAGGCAAGGTGGCAAGAGAAGAGGGGCGAATATGGGTATTTTGAATGTAGACCATCCCGATATCGAAGCTTTCATCACGGCAAAATCAAAAGGGGACGAACTTCAAAATTTCAATCTTTCCGTTGGGATTTTGGATAGTTTCATGAGGGCGGTGCAAAATGATGATACTTGGAATTTGATCAACCCAAGGAACAACAAAATTACCAAGACCATAAGGGCCAAAGAACTGTGGGATTTGATCATTTCGCAGGCATGGGCCACAGGGGATCCTGGGTTGATTTTTTTGGACACCATCAACAAACATAACCCTTTACCCAAACTTGGTAAAATACAAAGCACCAACCCTTGTGGTGAAGTTCCCTTGTTTGAATACGAAAGCTGTAATCTGGGATCGTTGAACCTTTCAAAAATGGTCAAACATGAGAATGGTATATGGCAGGTGGATTGGAAGACATTGGAACATTGTGTTCAAGTTTCCATGCGATTTTTGGATAATGTCATTTCAGTCAACCATTATCTGCTTTCCCAAATAGAAACCGTGACCAAGAACAACCGAAAAGTGGGTCTGGGCCTTATGGGGTGGGCAGAATTGTTGGCCATTTTGGACATACCCTATGCTTCGGACAAGGCTGTGGAGTTGGGAGAAAAAATTATGCGGTTCATTCAGGCAAAAAGCTACGAAACCTCAGAAGCGTTAGCAAAGGAATGGGGAGCGTTTCCCAATTGGGAAGAAAGTATTTTCAGTCCCAAGACTCCTCTGAGGAATGCCACTTGTAATAGTATTGCGCCTACAGGCAGTATTTCGGTGATTGCCGATACATCCTATTCCATCGAACCTTTGTATGCCTTGGCATACAAGCGGGTGGGTATCTTGGAAAACGAGACCCAGTTGGAGATCAATCCAGTATTTGTTTCGAAGATGAAAAAGTTGGGATTTTGGAATGAAAGTTTAAAAAATGAAGTGTTATCCTCTGGAAGCATCCAACATCTGGTCACTTTGCCATCAGAAGTCAGAAAGCTCTTCGAAACCAGTCTTGAGATACCTTGGCAATACCATTTACAGCACCAAAGGGCCTTCCAGAAATACACGGACAATGCTGTATCCAAGACCATCAATTTAAGCCATGAAACAGATACGGATACCATCTCTGAAATTTACCGCACTGCCTGGGAATATGGACTAAAGGGTATAACTGTTTATAGGGATGGCAGCAAGGCCAACCAAGTGCTACAGGCCTGTCAGTTAAATAGAAGTGCCAACTGCTAGACGGGACTGATCTTTTACGAAATGGCCGCCGCCAAGGCAATTTCCACCATATCCGTGAACGAGTTTTCTCGGGCTTTGGCAGATAACCGTTCCCCGGTCACCAAGGAATCTGAAATGGTGAGAACGGTGAGGGCCTTTATATTATATTTTGCAGCAACGGTATAAAGTCCTGCCGTTTCCATCTCCACACAAAGAATACCGTACTGGGCCCAAAGCTTGTATTCCTCGGGGTCGTCCCCATAGAATTCGTCCGAGGAAAGGATGTTGCCCGCCTTTACGGGGATGTTGTGTTCCTTGGCATAATTTACCGCTTTTTGGAACAGTTCAAAATCGGCAGTGGGGGAATAATCCGAGTTGAGAAACCGGGAATTGTTCATGCCAGAGGTGGTAGAAGCCGCCATGGCCAAGACCACATCGTTCACTTTTACATCTTCTTGGTACGACCCGGCCGATCCCACCCGAATGATGTTTTTTACGCCATAATCCTTGATGAGTTCGTGAAAGTAGATCATGGATGAAGGCATGCCCATACCGCTTCCCTGTACGGAAACCCTGTGGCCCTTATATGTGCCTGTGTAGCCCAACATACCACGAATCCTATTATAGCAAACAGGGTCGTCCAAAAAAGTTTCGGCAATCCATTTGGCCCGTAGGGGATCCCCGGGCATCAATACGGTTTCTGCGATTTCTCCTTTTTTGGCTTCTATGTGTATGCTCATGCGAATGGTTTATTTCAATAGTGTGGGCCCGGAAGAGGTTCCGATGCGGGAAACACCCAGTTCTATATATTTTAATGCGGTCTCTTTATCCTTGATGCCGCCTGAAGCCTTAATCTTTGCCTTGTCACCGACCATTCTTTTCATCAAGATCACATCTTCAAAAGTGGCACCGCCACTACCAAATCCAGTGGAAGTCTTTACAAAGTCGGCACCAGCCTCCACGGAGAGGGAACAGGCCATTTCCTTCTCTTCATCAGTGAGATAGCAGGTTTCCAAGATTATCTTCAAAATTTTATCACCAATGGCCAATTTAATGGCTTGGATTTCATTTCTTACAGCTTCGTACATCTTGGATTTCAGCCATCCTATATTGATGACCATGTCAATTTCATCCGCGCCTTGTTCCACACAGTCCTTGGCTTCGAATACCTTGGCTTCGGTGGACATGGCCCCCAGAGGAAACCCGATAACGGCGGCAAGTTTTACCTTGGAATTCTTCAACTCCTCTTTGGCCAGGGAAACATGGCAACCGTTCACACATACCGCATAAAAACCATAGGTTTTGGCCTCGTTACACAACTGCTTGATATCAGCCACAGTAGCCGTGGGTTTTAGATAGGTATGGTCTATGTACTCGGCTAAGGACATATCAAAGGGCAAAGAGATGTTCGAGTTTCATCAGAACCATCATTTCAGACCTGTTCTTGCCTGCAAAGGAACTTGCAATGGATTCCGCAGTTTCCAAAATCAGGGCTTTCAACTCCTGGGTAAACTTTTCGGGATGGTCCTTGTAAAAATCCTTGAACTCTTCAAAATACTCCGTTCCGTCTTTTTCCTCTTCGTCCAACCAATCAAAAACTGTTTCTATCTGGTATGCGGCATCGGTTTGGAACTCATCTTCCACGGGGTCCACATCCAACCAATATTGCCGAACATACTTTCGTACCCTTTCAATCTCAGCGGGACGTACAGTGTTATCTGACATAGCCACGGCATAAAAAAGTTTCCCGAGGTTCTGGTAAAATTCATTTCCTATTCTCTCTGAATTGAGCATATCTTAAAAATTTGTATCCTGTAAAAGTACAATCAATGCCCCATGTTTTAACAGGACACTGGTCATTTTTTGCTTTAGGGAACAAATCTAATTGCTTCTGCGGGTAACAGTTTTGTTACTGCGTCCCCTGTTGGCGTTGTTTTCTTGGTGATAGCGTTGGATGTTGTCATCGTAATAATTGTGCACCCTTTCATACCGATATCTGTTCAGGTCAGTGGCCCGATATTGATTGGGAAGTTCCCGACGTCGTACCCAGACCCCACCGTCCAAGTAAACATAGGTCCTTGTGGATAGGTCATAATAAATGCTTATTTCAGGGAAGAAAACATATCGTACCGCTTCAACCCTGTGAGGGTAAAACCAAGGAGGTGGCGGGTCTGCCAATCGGTGCGAGACAATAACGGGACCACACGCCTGTAACCCCAATAAAGCGAACATCAAGATCGAATAAAAAATAGTCCTTTTCATGGCGAAACAATTTAGTATTACAAGGTAGTGCAATGGCCCATTTCGAGTAAATGATCTATGTCATTCCGAAATGTTATGGTTTGAGGTAGTTTTATTTAATTCTTGAATAGGCTACAAACCCATTTAGCCGTGTTTATGGAGATAAAGTTCAACATGGTCAATAGGACCAAGCAATTCTTTATGGAAATAGGAGATTTGGCCTATTTCGCGGCCCGCTTTTTTAAACAGGCCGTAAAACCCCCATTTGAATTCAAGGAACTGTTGAGACAATGTTACCAGGTCGGGAACCGATCGTTGTTGTTGGTCGTTACCACGGGCTTCATCATTGGTTTGGTACTGACCCTACAGACCCGGCCTACCCTTATCGAGTTCGGGGCGGTGTCTTGGATGCCCAACATGGTCGGCATTTCCATCGTTAGGGAAATCGGTCCGGTCATCACCGCTCTGATCTGTTCCGGACGTATCGCCTCCGGGTTTGGTGCCGAATTGGGTTCCATGAAGGTGACCGAACAGATAGATGCCATGGAAGTTTCTGGGACCAATCCCTTTAAATATTTGGTGGTGACCCGAATTTTGGCAGCAACCCTCATGTTACCGTTATTGGTCATTTTTGGGGATTTGATCGCATTGTACGGTTCCTCCTTAGTAGAATATTTTAAGGGAAATGTTTCGTTTCGGTTGTATTTTAACAAGGTTTTTGAAGCCCTTTCCTATGGGGATTTGATTCCGGCGACCATAAAGTCCTTCTTTTTTGGTTTTGTCATTGGTCTCACCGGTTGTTACAAAGGGTACAAAACAGGTCGAGGAACGGCAGGTGTGGGCATTGCGGCCAATACGGCAGTGGTGATGGCGTCGTTGCTGTTGTTTGTAGTGGATTTTATCGCGGTGTTCGTTTCGGATATTTTTTATGAATTGTAGATGGAAACCAAGGAAAAAATAGTGGCAGGAGTAACAGAAGCGAGTGGGGAAGTGGTCATCAAGATCAAGGACCTATGCAAGAGCTTTGGCGACAACCAGGTTCTGAAAGGATTCAATATGGAACTACGGAAAGGGGAAAACCTGGTAGTCATGGGAAAATCTGGTTCTGGAAAATCGGTCATGATCAAATGCTTGGTTGGTTTGATGTCCCCCGATAGCGGTTATGTAGAGGTTTTGGGCAAGGATATCAACAATTTGGATCAAATCGCCTTGGACGAACTCCGTTCTGATATAGGGTTTCTTTTTCAGGGCAGTGCCCTTTACGATTCTATGACGGTACGGGAAAACTTAGAATTTCCCATGCGCCGACATCGTAAGAAATTCGAAGGAATCACCGACACCTTACCTTTGGTAAGGGAAGCGCTCGAGAATGTGGGATTGGCCCATACCATGGATTTGATGCCCTCGGAACTCTCCGGAGGAATGAAAAGACGGGTGGCTTTGGCCAGGGCCATCATCCTGAAACCAAAATTGATATTGTATGACGAGCCCACCAGTGGTCTCGACCCTATAACCTCCAAAGAAATTATAGAACTCATGCGGAGCATTCAGAAGAAATATGGTACGTCTGCATTGATCATTACACATGATGTGGATTGTGCCCGGGTAATTTCCGAACGGATGATCTTGTTGGTGGATGGAACAAATTACGCAGAGGGGACCTATGCGGAACTGGTAACCTCGCAAGACCCTAATGTGAACGCTTTTTTTAAAAAATGATATGGCGAACAAAACTTCCATACAGAATCTAAAACTGGGCATCTTCGTGGTGCTGGGCACCGTGTTGATCTTGGTGGCATCCTATCTCATCGGGAACAGGCAGAACATGTTCGTCAAAAACTTTACGGTGAATGCCGTGTTCAGGAACGTAAACGGGCTTCAAGTGGGAAACAATGTGCGTTTTTCGGGAATCAACATTGGTACTGTGGACAAAATAGAGATGATGAACGATACCACCATTTACGTCTACATGAAAATGGAGGAAAAAATGCGCAGTCACATAAAGAACAATGCCATAGCCACCATAGGTTCCGATGGTTTGGTGGGCAGCATGTTGGTCAACATTGTACCGGGAGTAGGTGAGGCTCCTTCGGTACAGCAGGGCGACCAACTGGTATCCTATAGCAGGATTGCCTCCCAGGATATGTTGAATACCCTAAATGTGACCAATGAGAATGCCGCTTTGTTGACTTCCGATCTCTTAAAAGTGACCCAATCCTTGGTAGAAGGAAAGGGAACCTTGGGACGATTGCTCAACGACACCCAAATGGCGGACGATTTGAAGGCGACCATTACCAACCTGAAATATAGCAGCAACAAGGTCAATACCACCTTGGATGAACTCCAGAAAGCCATTGAAGGCACCAGAAGTGATGAAAGTATCGCGGGAGTGCTGTTGTCGGACAGTATATCGGCCACAAAGCTCAAGAATATCATCCAGAATTTGGAAACCTCCAGTGTTGAGATCAACAGGATGACCCAAAACCTGAATGCCGTTGTAGAGGACATCAACAAAGGGGAGGGCATGCTGCGTATGGTGGCCACGGATACGGCAATGGCCAATCATTTGATGAAAACCATGCAGAATATTGAAGAGGGGACCGAAAAATTCAATGAAAATATGGAAGCCCTAAAGCACAACTTCCTTACCCGGGGCTATTTTAGAAAATTGGAGAAGGAACAGAAGAAAGCCAATAATCAAAAAGAGTGAAAGGGAAGCTGGCTTTATGGGTTCAGTATGATGCCGTCCTCCATTTGTATGATGCGGTCTGTGCGTTTGGCAAAATCCTCATCATGGGTAACGACCAATAGGGACAACCCTTGTTGTTCCTTCAGATTTTTGAAGATGTTGAACACATTCTCCGAGTTATGACTGTCCAAGTTTCCAGTAGGTTCATCACCCATCAAAATGGTAGGGTCGTTGATCAAGGCACGGGCAATGGCCACCCGTTGTTTTTCCCCACCTGATATCCTTGAGGCCCTTTGGTGCGCTAAATGGCCGATGTGGAGCATTTCGAGCTTTTGGTGTGCATCGCGTTCAATTTCCTGATTCGACTTTTCCCCAAGCTTTTTGGCCGGGAGCATTACGTTTTCCAACACACTGAACTCTGATAACAGGTAATGGAACTGGAACACAAAGCCGATGTTCTTGTTCCGGATCCGTGATAATTGCTGATGGGTCTTTCCCGTTACCAATTCGTTGTTGAGGAAAAGCTCACCCGTGTAGTCCGTGTCCATGGTGGAAAGGATATACAACAACGTAGATTTTCCAGACCCGGATTTTCCCATGATGGAGGCAAATTCACCGACCTTCACCCCAAACGAAACATTCTTTAGAACATGGAAGTCCTTGGGTTTGCGGAAGTGTTTGTTGATATTTTTGGCTTCTAGTACAAAATTCATGGTTCAGCTAAGTTCCTCTTATGATTTCTACGGGGTCAATTTTCTTGGCTCTGTTTGATGGCAGATATCCGGCCACAAAAGTGGATAGCAAGGCAAAGGTGATACCGATGAAGTAGTAAGTAGGGTTATAATTTACGGGATACGTAGTGATGGTGGGTAGGGCCTCCGTTTCAAAAGGAGCGTGGTCTATGAGCCGGGAAAGTACAAATCCGATGAGCAATCCCAAAACGCCACCAATAAGCCCAATGATCATGGCCTGCCCCATGAAAACATATTGTACATCCCTGCCTGAGAAACCGGTCGCCTTTAAAATGGCAATATCCTTCATCTTTTCGTAGATAAGCATGTTCAAAATATTGTAAATGCCAAATCCGGCCACGATCAAAAGAGTTATCGATACGGCATAGGTGATCAGGTTTCTGATGTTGGAACCTGTTTCAAACTGGGCGTTGGCCTCGTTGATGTCTATGGCCTTAATGTTGAATTGTTTTTCCAAACGGCGGGCCATGGGTTCGGCTTGTGCAATATCCACTAATTTAATGTTGATGTCGGTGACATAATTTTCTGCTTCGCCCAAAATGCGTTGAACGGTGTTGAGGTTGGCAAAGCTCTGTACATTGTCAATGTCGGCTATACCGCTTTGGTAGATGCCCACGATCTTTAACGGAAAAATATCACCGGCAACGGTGCTTATTTGGACTCGGTCCCCAACGGACAGGGACATTTTTTCGGCCAGTCCCGCCCCCAAAAGAATGCCGTTGTCATTATTGTTAAGCGCTTCGGGGGTCCCTTCCACAATATTATCCTGGATGTTGGACAAGCGCACTTCTTCCATAATATCCACACCCACCAGATTGCCTCCCAACTCAATGGAACCCGATAGGTAAAAAATCTGGGCTCTTAACTGCGGTGTGGCTCCTTTTACATTGGGATTTTTCTTGAGGTAGTCCAAAATGGGAAGGGCATTGTGTATTTTCTTTTGGTTTTGCTTCGGTTTTATGGAATGGACCATATTGAAGGCATCCTTAAAATCGGAGTAGAGCGAAATCGGCTGGTTTTCGGAAGGCCTTATTTCATTATACATATGGATGTGCGGCGTTTGGTTCAATACCAAATCATCTAGCATACCATTGAGTCCCGTCATAAAACTCACCAAGGTAATATAGGCCCCAATCCCAAAGGTAACCCCGAGTGTGGCGGTCACGGTGGATTTCATCTTGGTCAACAGATGGGTCTTGGCAATGCCCAATATCACGCTCCAATTGGTCATGGTTCCGGTTTGTAAATGGCCGTTTTTTCATCGATGCCGCCCAAAATCTCCACGCTTTCCAAATTTTGTAGCCCAATGGTGACTTCGATTTCCCCGTTGTCCGTTAAAACTTTGGACCCATTGATAAGGTATTCCTTGGGAATGGTAAGGGTCTCTTCCTTTTCAGCTATGATGATGTTCCCTTCACCCGATAGACCGGGATACAAGGTGGCTGGAGGGTCCGTAAAAAGCGCCTCCACCTTGAAGGTTTGGGAGCGGTCGTCCTTTCTGGGATATATTTTGTCCAATGTGGCCTCAAATACCTCGGAATTATAGGAGTCCAAGGTGATTAATACCTTTTGTCCGATTTTCAGCTTGACAATATCCACCTCATCCACCAAGAGTTCCACAATAAATTTATCGCTGCGACCAACGGCTGCAACAGGTTCTACGGTATTCACGATTTCACCAGGGTTTTTATAGAGGGCATATACCGTTCCATTGATCTTACTGGTAATGGTAAAGTCGTTGGTTGTGGTCAGTGAGGTTTGGTAATTGTTCTCCGCCTGCCTCAATTGGGTTTCCAGTTCGTTTTTTGTTTGAGAGTATTTCTTTTTGAGGAGGTTCAGGTTGTTTTGGGAAAGCTCATAGGAAAGTTTTCGGGTGTCGTATTCCACTTTGGAACCAATGTTCTGGTCCCATAGGTTCTTTTGGCGAAAATAATTGATGGAATCGTTTTTCAACTTGAGTTCGGCAGCTTGTATTTCATCCTTGATGCTGCTGAGGACCGCCGCACGGCCACTGTAGTTTTCACGGGCCAATTGCAGGGCCAACTTGGCATTTTCCATATTCAATTCGGGAGAGGTATTGGTAATTTGGAGAATTCGGTCGCCTTTGGCCACTTTATCGCCTTCTTCCACCCAGTTTTTGTCCAAAATACCCATCACGATGGAATAGGCTTGGTACAGACTATCAGGCTGAACCGTGGCCGAGGCATAAACAGATTCCGTCAGCGGCATCTTCTCGGGATATATTTTTTCTTTTTTCTCACCACAGGAGAAAAACATCAGGACAATGATACAGATTGATAAAAAATACTTCATTGCATGTTTCATGATAGGACCATCAAAGTACCAATAAAAATACAATTTGAAACATGAGTTAAGTCAGTAAGGGAACGATGGTGCGGTACAGGGGAAGAATTTTTTATTTTTCTTTGAATTTATTGGCCGTCAATGACATAGATCATTGCAAGTTTAACCTAACCATATTTCCTTTGCAACAAAAAGGCGAATGATACTGACTGCTGTAATATTGTTCGTTGTGCTGCTCATCCTCGGGTTGCTCTTTGTCCCGATTCAAATTTATATCGATACGGACACATCAAGGTATTTTGTAAGGGTGAAGGGACTTGCGAAGGTTGACTTAGAGCCAGACGAAAAGGAAATAGTACGAGTGCGAATGCGGATACTCTTTTTTGAACGCAGTTTTTATCCCATCACCAAACCACCAAAACCAAAGGAAAACGTTGTAAGGCAAAAAACCAGGCCAAAAAAGAGGTTGAAGTTCAGGAAAATTGCCCGTCTCATAAAAACTTTCGAGATAAGAAGGTTTGTAGTGGAAATGGATACGGGGGACTACGTAGCAAATGCCAAAATGTATCCTCTTTTTGTACTTCTTAACCAGTTTGTGGGCAATTTCCACATCAATTTCCAAGATAGGAACCGATTACTGATGGATGTACGTAACAGGCCCATCAGGATGATAAGATCAATTGTTTAACAGTAAAATAAAAGGCCATGGATTTACATTTTGAAGAATTATTGAGCAAGGTCACAGACTTTATTAAGTCAGAAGCAAAGACCGAGACCATCATTGGCGAACCATTTGAGTTGGGAGAATTCAAATGTGTTCCAGTGATCAAGGTGGGTATGGGCTTCGGCTCCGGAGGAGGCGAAGGAATTGAAGGAAAAGAGCGTAAAGGCGAAGGTGCCGGTGCCGGTGCGGGAATCGGAATCCAACCCATCGGATTTTTGGTTACCAAAGGGGATGAAATCTCCTTCTTGGAAGCCGGAAAAACACACGGTTTGGCAGCTGCCTTTGAAAAAGTGCCCGACCTTATTGAACGCATTGTCAAGGAACGCAACAAAAAAGAAGAAGTTGTAGCTTAAAATCCCGTGTTCCTGACGAGTTGGGTTGCCCGTGTGGCAAGGACGGGCAACCCAGTTTCAATGCCTTGCTGGCATTCCTCCCAAACTCCAAAAGTCTTTCCGATTGACCAATATCATTTCCCAATCATCTTGGTGTATCTACATTTAATTTCTCTAAGGGTTGATTTGGAACATTACCCTGAATTTAAATACCAAGGCCATGAAACGCATATTGTTGCCCACCGATTTTTCAAAGGATGCATGGAACGCTATCGAGTACGCACTGCATTTTTTTAAGGAAGAAAAATGCACGTTTTACATACTGAATACCTATACACCAGCTTTTTATAGGGTTGATTATCTCATGGGTGGTCCCGCCATGAGCGCGATTCCCGATGTTGGGGTGGATATTTCACTGGAAGGATTGGAAAACACACTGAAACGCATCGAAGAACAGTACAACAATCCCAACCACACTTTTGAAATTTTGTCTTCGTTCAACACCTTGCCCGATGAGGTCCATGATATTTCCGAAAGAAAAAAACTGGACATGGTGGTCATGGGAACCCAAGGGGCATCAGGGGCGAAGGAGTTTTTTCTGGGATCAAACACCGTACATGTCATCCGTAAGGCTGTAGTACCTGTCTTGGCCGTTCCCCAAACATATGAGTACAAGGAAATAAAGAACATGCTAATGCCCACGGGGTATGAGACCAAGTACAAACCCAATGAATTGAAACCTTTGGTGGATACCGTCAAAAGGTTCAAGGCCACGTTGCATGTAGTGCATGCTCTTGAAGATTATAATTTAACTGATTTACAGAAAGATAGCAAAGAGCACCTAAAAGATATATTCAAAACCCTTCCTGATGTTATCTTTAGGGATAGCACTGGGGAATACATGCCCAATATTGTTCATTCCTATATTGACAAAAATAATATTGGTTTGGTGGCCATGATGAACAGGAAACACACGTTCTTGGAGCAGCTTTTGCTGAAACACCACGTGGATGTAGTTGGCTATCATTGTCAAGTTCCATTTTTGGTACTGCCGGACACTTCAGAACTCCCCAAATAAATTGCCATGAAAAATATACTCTGTCCCATCGATTTTTCCGAAAATGCTTGGAATGCCGTTTTCACGGGAACCAAGCTTTTTGCAGAACAGGAATGCAAGTTTTATCTGTTGCATGTCCATGAACCCAAAATGCGTAATATCTCGGGCCAAAAGAGTAGTGCCCGGGCAGGTATGGTCTATCAATCCATGGCCACGGCTGTGGAGAATGAACTCCACAAGGCCAAGACCTACATGGAAGAACATAACACTAACCCCAAACACCATTTTAAGACCATATCCATGGCAGGGGATCTACCACATACCATTCGTGAACTTATTCCAAAATACGATATCGATACCATCGTGATGGGCACCCAAGGGGCAACAGGAGCCAAGGAAGTTTTCTTGGGGAGCAATACGGTCAAGGTTTTAATGCATATTAAGGACTGTACCATGTTGGTGGTACCTCAATCATTTGATTTTCAAAATCTTAAATCCGTTGTTTTTCCTACGGATTTCACCCACTTTTTTCCAAAAGGTGCATTGGAATATCTATTGAAACTCTTCGAGCTATGGAACCCCCAAGTGAAGATTTTCCATGTGGCCCAAGAATTTATCATGTCGGAAAACCAACAGGAGAACAAGGAAATTCTCAAAAAGCGGTTCGAGGGATTTTCTGTTTCCTTTCACCGAGTAGTTATCGAAACAACAGTGACGGAGGCCATCATCACCTTCGCGAAGGACCAGAATGCAGATCTCATCGTGCTCACCAAATATTCACATGATTTTTTTGGAAAACTTACCCAGGAACCCGTGGTCAAAAAAGTAAGTTTCAAGACCGATGTGCCCCTCTTGGTTCTCCCCAATTTTGGTGAAGATTAAAGATGCCATTTCCTTATTTTTGCTTCCATGAAATACCTAGTGTACTGTGCTTGTATTTTTTTATTCCTATTGCAAGGTTGTTCCAATGCCCCTATGATTTCCGGTACTTTGGATATGACCGAAGGACAGGAATGGAAACCGATGGTGTATTTGGTTCAGCCAGAAGGTTTTGGTGCATTGGGACAAAGTTTTACGGGGAAATTGTTGGACTCTTCAAAGGTGGATTCCAACGGGCGTTTCCAATTTGGAAAGCAAGTGAAGAACAAGGATGCCACTTTGTTTGAGGTGGTCGTTCAAAAAGAAGAGGAACGGTATTCCAATAGATTGGAGAATGAAAATCCGGAAACGGACAATTATTTCCCACTGGTTTGGACACCTGGCGAACAGATTGTCATGAAAGCCGCCATAAATCGATTCCAAGCTTCGGCCACCGTGGAAAACCCTTCAAGCGTGAATGCTGCTTTTATGCAACTACGAGACATAAAGAAAGATGCATTTACACAATACCAGCAATCCCTTGAGCAACAGGAAGGGGATGAGCAATTGTTAGAACGAGAAAAAAACCATCATACCTATCAGTCTTCATTGATGCAGTTTGCGGATACCACACAGCAACTGTTTCCTGCCCTGATGGCCATCCGTTGGGTAAGTCCAGAAGGAAATTACGAACGCATTCCTGAATTTTTGGTGGGGCAAAGTCAACAGTGGAAAACAAAAAATCCTGAACATCCTTGGGTGAAAGAATTGGCTGCATCAGCCGATACGGATAAACTACCCATCTTGATAGGGGACCAAATCCCCAATCTCCAATTTCCCATGAACGACGGGTCTAAAAGCATGTTTAAAGAAGTGGTTGATGGCAAAAAACTACTCCTTTTGGATGTTTGGGCCTCTTGGTGCGCTCCATGTCGACTTGAAAATCGCAATGTACTGGTACCCCTTTGGGAAAAATACCATGAAGACGGATTTCAGATTTTGGCCTATGGTCTGGAGAGCAGCCAACAAGCTTGGGAAAATGCCATAGACAAAGACGGAGCCTACAGATGGCTGCATGCCTCCCACGTGGAAGGGGACCAAAACCCATTGATGGATTCCCTCCGGATCATGACCATTCCGGCAAACTTTTTATTGGATGCCAATGGCATGGTATTGGCCAAAAACTTGCATGGGGACGATTTGGTTCACCTTGTTGATGACTATATGGCAAGACACTAAAAAATCCCCGAGGGGGGATTTTAGTCTACCAACAAAACCACAGGTTTGGTTGTTCTCCGGTTCATGTATACTATTATTTGTCTTCCTGAATCAATATAACCTCTTCGGGAATGGACAAAAACAAAATGCAGCCCTTTTTTGACTTGACAGCGTGTTTGCCTGTGGGTGGGGTATAGAGATAATCCCCTTGTGAAAGGGTTTCATGATGAATTTCACAACTTCCTTCCAGCACCAAGATTTCTTCCCCTGCTGGGTGCACATGATAAGGGTAGGAAGCCCCAGCCTCAAATTTCAATAAAATGGCTGTTGAGCGGTCTGTGGCCTTGTCAAAATGAAGGGATTTCACAAAAACACCGTGATAGTGGATTTCCTTTTCGATGAGAGGTTGCCAGGATATCTGCTCACTTTTGGTTATGTAGTCTCTAATGTTCATTGCTATGGATTTTACATTATGGGACAAATTTCGATAGTGCAGTTTGGTTAGAAAATGGAAAATCCTGTGTTTTGGATGTACAATTTATGTTTGGATGTTTTTTACATAATCAGTAGGGGACATCCCTGTGTGGTTCTTAAAGAATTTTGAAAAATAGTAAGGATCCTGAAACCCCAAGACAAATGCCACCTCCTTCATACGTTTGTCCTCGTACTGTAAAATCCGCTGGGCTTCGGAGATTAAAAGCCCATAGATAACGTTTTGTGCCGTTTTGCCCGCATGTTGTTTGGCCAATTCGTTGAGCTTTAGCTCGGTGGTCTGTAGTTGTGCCGCTATTTCTTTTAATGAATGGTTTTTGTTGAAGTTGTTGCGAACGAACTCCAAAAACCTCAGGAACAAGGCATCGGGTTTCCAGATTTCTCCACCGTTGGCAATTTTGGAACGATTGGTTTCAAAAAGCAGCAATTCTATCCGGGAATGAATCGATTCTAGGTATTGAAATGGTTTTTCAACAAGTTCCTGCTCAATTTTATGAAGTTCCCGTTCCATATCGGAAGGGTTGACAATGGAGATGATTTCATTATAGTCAAAATGACAAAACAGACTGTTCTGAAAAATCAGCTCGATATCCTTTTCCGTTTTGCACATATAGTCCAAAGTAAAACTGAGCACATAACCTTTGGCATTCTTAGTGCTCTTAAAACGGTGATACTGTCCGGAGGTGATGGTCAGAACTTGGTTTTTGGAAACCGTAAGGATTTTATCGTCCACTTCAATAACGATCTTTCCATGGTTGCACCATATGAATAGATATTTTTTGACCCGTTTCGGGTCAAAATCGATAACGGTTTCCAATCGCTGCAGTGCAACCATATAGAGAATTATATAGTTTGGAGTGGTTATTCCTCAAACTTATCAAATCAGCCCAATGTTTGGGCAATTCTCATGGATTATTTCACAGCAAATATTTTTGACCGCTAAAAATGAACAGACCATGGGAAGTAAAATTCTTAAAATACCTATCTGGCAAGTCTAGTTCATAGAATGGATTCCGAACATATTACCCTCGGTGTCGATGGCCAAAACAATAAAGCCATATTCACCTATGGAGGTCTTTGGTTTGAAGATGGAGCCGCCGGCTGCCTCGACCCTAGAGGCTTCCATGCCACAATCCTTACTCATAAAATAGACAAGGGTACTGTTGTTCCCTGGTGTCACGCCTTGCATTTTCACCAATGCCCCGGAGGCCCGGTTTTCTGAATGCATATCGCTCGGGAAGAAGTACATTTCCATATCCGCTGCGGATTCCGGCATGGGCAATTCTTTGAACTCATACTCAAAAACAGCTTCGTAGAACTTTTTGGCGCGGTTGATGTCATCTACATAAATTTCAAACCAAACCACGGGATTTTCATTTTTCATGGGTATAGAATTTAAGGGTTTTATTGATATTGTATACTTTGTTTCATGGTCAATCGGTTGTTGGATATAGATTATCACGGTTAGTCCATGATCAGTTCAACCTTAAGGTTTAGACTGGTCAGGAAATGCAAGATTTCCTTCAGCATGATGTTGCCGTCCATACTTTCTACCCGAAGGATGCGATCACAGTCTTCAAGGTCGAAATTGGCACTCACATTTTTAAAATTCTCATGCAGGGCATTGACCGTGCGATTCGCTGTGGATTCATCCTCCACATTTGTCTTGAAGATTTCTATCAGGTTAGGTTTGCTCGTATTTGAATTGTCTTGGACCATATGTGTGATACATTGCTGTTATTCCTCCAACAGATTTCGCCTCTTCTGGATGAACATTAAATAACTGATAGGCAAGGTATTGGTGTTTGTTGAATCTTTGACTGTGCCATTGCGACATTCCAAGGGGTTGATTGCGACACCTGCATTTCATATCTTTTCACTCTTTAATTTGGAATAGATGAAACATGTGTCCATATTGGTGCCCCAAGGCACCATCAGCGTGGTAAATGTTGCGGGAACATACCAAATGCTGTCCTGGGTAAACGAATTTTTGGAGCAATCGGGGAGTGAACATTTGTTCGATATCCATTTGGTTGGGTTGGACGATAGGGCAGGGACACACAAAGGTTTGTTCTCGGTTCACCATCAACTGACCATCGATGAAGTCCCAAAGACTGATTTGATCATTATTCCGGCCATCCACGAAAGCTATGCACAATCCTTGGAAGATAACCGGCCTTTTATTCCTTGGCTCCATGATCGTTACAACGAAGGAGCGGAAATAGCCAGTCTATGTATATCTTCTTTTTTCTTGGCCTCCACGGGACTATTGGATGGAAAACCATGTTCTACCCATTGGCAGTCGGCCCCCATGTTTAGGGAACTCTTCCCGGATGTGATCCTGACTGATGAGCGTATTGTAACCGACGCAGGGGGTATCTATACTAGCGGGGGAGCCTATGCATTCACCAATCTCATTATTTATTTGATCGAGAAGTTCGCAGGAAGGGAAGTTGCGATTTTGGCCGCCAAAGGTTTCATGATCGATATTGATCGTAACAGTCAATCCCCGTTCATGATTTTTAAGGGGCAAAAGGAGCATCAGGATGAATCCGTTCTAAAGGCCCAGGAATTGATCGAGCAAAACTACACGGACAAAATATCGGTGGAGGAGTTGAGCAACGCAGTGGCCCTGAACCGTAGGACTTTTGAACGTAGATTTAAAAAGGCTACTTCCAATACGGTGTTGGAATATCATCAACGAGTAAAGATAGAAGCGGCCAAAAAGGAATTTGAAAAAGGACGAAAGACGGTGAACGAAGTTATGTTCGATGCCGGTTATTCCGATCCCAAGGCCTTTAGGGAGGTCTTTAAAAAGTATACCGAAATGACGCCTTTTGATTACATGGTGAAATACAAGAGGGATGCCTATGGAGCATAATCAGGTAAGTGTGTGGTGCCATCTCAGAAAAGCAAAGCCCCTAATTTAGGGGCTTCATTATTTTATAGCTTTTGTACTAATGGGCAGCTGAAGCGGCCTTTAAATTGCCAGCGCCTTTCTTGATAAGTAAAACGAAGGGTATACAGAGAAGGAATAGCACACCGAGCCCAATAAAGATATCCATGTAAGAAAGTACCGTGGCCTGCTTGCCCACCGAAAGTTCAAGCATTTGGTAGGCCTTGTCCAGGGCTTCGTTGGCAGCAAATCCCTTGCTGATGAACATTTGTTGCAGGGCATGCACGCGTTGCTGCACCTGGGTGTCGATAGCACTGAGGTTGGGAATCAAATCTACACGGTGTTGCTGATGGAACCGTGCAATCATGGTGGTAATGATGGCAATTCCGAAAGATCCTCCCAATTGTCGTGTCATTCCTGTAAAAGCGGCACCGTCACCAATATCTTTTCCCATGAGTGTGGATAGCGATAAGGTAGTAATGGGCACGAACAACAAACCTAACCCGATACCACGGGCTACCAAGGGCCAAAAGAAATGTTCAACACCTGTGTCCGGCGTCATCACCAAATACATCCATAAACTGTACACAAAGAAGATGGCAAAACCAGCGGTCACCATATATTTCTGAGGTACCCCAGCCTGTATGGCCCTTCCGATTATGGGCATCATCAATCCTGTGGTGATGGAACTTGGAATCAGCAGTAACCCGGCATCCGTTGCGGTAAAGCCGAGTACCGATTGCGTGTAGATTGGGATGATAAAAGTGGACCCGTACAGACCAAATCCTAGAATGAAAGTCATGATGGTACCAATACGCAGGTTGCTGTCTTTCAATACACCGAGATTTACAATGGGGTGTTCGTAGGTCAGCTCCCTCCAGATAAACAGGATAAAGCCAAATACCGAGACCGCACTTAAAGTAGTGATGAGTGAATCGGCAAACCAGTCATCCTGTTGGCCATGTTCCAACACAAATTGCAAAGAACCAATAAAAACCGTCAGCAAAAAGATACCGATCCAATCCACTTGATTGGCTTTGAGCTTGTCGCCATATTTGGGACTTTTCACGAACATCACCGTCAAAAAGGCAGCTATGATCCCAATGGGAATGTTGATGTAAAAGATGTAGGGCCATGAGAAATTGTCCACAATGTATCCTCCCAATGGAGGCCCCAAAGTGGGTCCCACGATCACGCCCATACCGTAAATAGCCTGGGCCATTCCACGTTTGGCCATGGGATAACTTTCGGTAATGATGGTTTGTGCCGTTACCAACAAGGCACCACCACCTAAACCTTGTATAAACCTGAAGGCAACTAATTCCCAAATATTATCGGCATTTCCACATAAAAAGGAAGCCACGGTAAAGATGATAATGGAAGTGGCAAAATACCTTTGTCGGCCAAATTGCTTGGACAACCAACTGGTCATGGGGATAATGATCACGTTGGCAATGGCGTAGGCAGTGATTACCCAGGCCACATCCGTTAGTGTGGCCCCCAAGCTACCTTTCATGTCGTTGAGCGCCACGTTTACGATGGTGGTGTCCACAATTTCCAACAAGGCACATAAAATGGCCGTGATGGTAATGATGACCCTCCTAAAACCGTATTCTACTAAACTATCTTGGTCGCTCATGCGATTACTTTAAATGCACATCTACTTCAACGTTCATCCCTGCGCGTAGTTTGTGCAAGGCCTGTGCGTCGTTGTTATCTGTAAAATCAATTTTTACGGGAAGACGTTGAATGGTCTTCACAAAGTTTCCAGTGGCATTGTCCGGCGGCAATAGTGAAAAACGTGCACCAGTGGCAGGGGAGAAAGTGGTAACGATTCCTTCAAAGGACTCACTGGGGTAGGCATCTGCCTTAATGGTCACTTTTTGCCCCGGTTGCATTTTGGACAATTGGGTCTCCTTAAAATTGGCAACCACCCAAGTTTCATCCGTATTGACGATGTAGAACAACGATTGGCCGGGCTGGACAAATTGCCCCTCCTGAAGATCCACATTGGAGAGCTGGCCGTCAATGGCAGCCGTTACAATGGTATAGTCCACATTAAGTTGTGCAGCGTCCAATTTAGCCTGTGCGCTTTGTACGTTGGCTTCGGCAACCGAAACTTGTTTCTTTGAAATTTCCGTCTGCGAAGTGGCCGCATTCCGTTGGCTAGTGGTGGCTTGTTTCTGATTTTCCAACGCGCGCAAATTGTTTTCAGCTTCCTGTTTGGCGGCAAGGGCCTGTTCGTATTGCTGTGTGGTGATGGAATGGTTGGCGTACAGGTTCTCGTAACGTTTAAAGTCGTTTTCGGCTCTCCATAATTTGGTTTTGGCGCTTTCAAGGGTTTGGGTGGCCGAACCTACCTGGGCAGAAACCGCGGCTGCATTGGCTTGGTAAGAACCGATACTGGCCTGTGAAACGACCAATCCACTTTCGGCAGCGGCCAGTTGTGCTTTGGCCTGTTCCAATTCTACCAAATAGTCACGGTTGTCGATGATGAAAAGTGTATCTCCCTTTTTAACGATTTGATTATCCTTTACATTGACCATGCTCACGTAGCCGCCAACATGGGGAATCACGGGGCTCATATGGGCCTCCACTTGGGCATCGTCCGTATCCTCATGGGCCAAGGAATGGACAAATTTGTATACGCCGTACGTGCCACCCATCAAAATAAGGGCAGTGGTGATCACGACAAATCTTTTATTGGTTTTTTTCTTGGGTTCCATTTTATCTGACATGGGATTAGTTTTGTAATGTGTTCGTTAATTGTCCTTTTGCCGTTAACAACTCATAATAACTTTGGGTGATGTTGGCTTCGGCATATGCCAATTGGATGCGGGCCTGCAATTGCTGCACATCGGCGTCCAATAGGTCGTTGGTGTCGGCAAGACCATTATCATATTTATCCTTTACAATTCGGTAGTTTTCTTCGGCCTGCTCTTCGGATTTTAGGTACATGTTATGGGTTTTTAGCGCCAGTTCGTATTCCTGGTTGGCATTCTCCACCTGAACCTTGACTTTATCCGTAAAGGCATCTAGATTATAGCGAAGTTCCTCGGCTTTGTACTTTGCCAATTTGATATCGCTTTTGGCTTTAAACAGGTCCGAAAGATTATATGATACTCCCACGCCAACATTCATGGCATTGGTCACTGTGATGGCATTTTGAAGGTCCAGGGCTATGTATCCGCCGGATAGGGACAACGAGGGGTAGTATTTGCTTTGGGCCACTTTTACCTGGTCATCTGCGGCTTCTTTTTGATACTTTAACGCCTCTAGATCAAAACGGTCGGTCCCAATTGAAACAGTGGGGGAACTTACCAGCCCAAACTCGGTGGTTGCTGTTTCAATGTTCGTTTCTTCCGGCAATTTTAATAAAGTGGCCAGTTCGTAATTTAAGATACTGGCATTCTTTTTGGCTTCCTCCAAGGATACTTCCACATTGCTTTCCTGCAGTTGTGCCTTCAGGAGGTCGTTTCGAGCTAAAAGCCCATTTTGTTCCATAGCGGAAAAATCCTTGACTCGTTGTTGGGCACTTTTCAGGTTTTCCTCGATAAGGGTCACCGCTTGTCGCGATTTGTACAGGTTGATGTATTTCTGGATCACATTCAACGCAATGGTCTCATTATCGTTCTTGGCATTGAATGAGGCCGCTTGGTACAAATGCTCGGACGATTTAACGGTGTTCTTCAGCTTAAACCCAGAAAACAAGGGCATACTAGCACTCGCCTGTCCCAACAAAAGTTGGTTGACCTTGGGGGAAGAACCACTGTCTCCCTCGCCATCACTGGAACCTGTGGCCAATTTTAGGTTGACATCGGCATTGGTCAGGTACATATACTGCCCGGATAGTTTCAAGTCGGGATATTGCAGGTTTTTGGTAACGTTCAATTCGCTTTCGGCGACATTCAGCCTAGCTTCCGACGCCTTGGCCCCATCACTGTTTTGCAATGCCAGTTCCACGGCTTCTTGCAAGGTGAGTTGTTGGGTGTTTTGGGCTTGTGCATACACTATCGACATGAAGCACAATAGCACAAGGAGGGATACTTTATTTTTCATTTAGCAGCAATGATTTTATGGTTTGTTGAATGTGCTGGGTGAGGGAGGTGAGCATGTAGTTTTCAAAAGCCTCATCAGAATCCAACTCAAGGAGTTTTTTATAAAAGGGTTTGTTGTTGTAGACCTGAAAGTAGGTTCCAATGACCGTGGCCCCTAAAAGTTTGGTATGGACATCAGTCTTGAATACGCCTTTGTTCTGTCCATCTTTCACGAAAGCCTCGATTATGCCAAGGCTATCCCGTTTTTGTTCCACATAGGCATCAAAGTCGATTTGTCTACAAGTGTTCGTGTACTCGTAATTGATGATTTTATGCGTGCGACGGTTTCGGTGGATGCGGTTGACCATCAAGGAAACCAGTGCGTCCAGCTTTTCGACATGGGGCAGATTCTGGACCATTACGGTTTCCAGTTCCATTTTGAAGTCTGCTACGCGATACAACAAAAGGGCCTCGAGCAACTTTTCCTTGGAGCCAAAATAATAGGAGATCATGGCCACGTTTACGTCTGCCTCCTTGGCAATATGCCGAACCGAGGTGCCATCAAAACCTATTTCGGCAAAGAGCTTTTCGGCCACTTTTAGGATTTGAATCTGTTTCTCATTAAAGTCCATAAGTAATGGTCTAAGCTTAAAAACGGGACAAAACTAAACAATTGTTTAAATTAAACGTTTGTTTAAATTTAAAAACTTTAAAAGTTTAACACTACAGCGTTGTAGTATTAAGAGGGAATAGGGGAATTTGAACTGTAAATGTGGGGGAGGATGGGATGTGTATTAATTGAGATAATGAACAAGGCTGTAGGATTTTTGCCCAAGCAGCTTCAATGGATAGGGCAAAGGACAAACAGTTTACCATTACTTCAAGAACTTACATGCTCAAGCAGTCAGCGGTTTCGTAAATGAACAGTAGCAAATTGTATCCGCTTACTTGTGCCACCAAACATAAATCTGGCAAAAAGCAGAAACTTTCGTTTTGGCACATTCTCTGCGGGAATGGTTGCAATAGTTTTTACATCTGTCCGATCCTTTGGTAGATTTCCTTTTTGGAATTCTCAAATATTTCCCCACCAAACTCTTCATTGTCCAATGAGATTATGGAAACGTCCTTTATTCCCATGATCCCGAAAACGAATTTCAAGTAGGTCGTTTGGAAATTCATATGTTCGTTTTTTTCGTTTTCTCCATAACCCGTGTCACCACGACTTGACAGAATGAACATTTTTTTATTTTCAAGGATTCCAACATAATCTCCATCTGGCTTGCCCGAACGGAATTTCCAAGTTTCGTTTATTCTCATAAGTTGGTCAATGTATGATTTTAGTCCGCTCGGAATTGACCAATTGTACATTGGTGTCCCCAAAACATAAATATTATGTTCCTTGAACTCTTTGACCAATTCATTGCTAAACGCGACACCCGATTGGTTTTCTTTTGGTATAGGCAAAGGAGGCGATTTTGTGCTTCAAACGTATTAGGCCGTAATGATTTTGAAGTGGGCTACGACCCTTTGTTTGACCACTGCGCCTATTTCTATAAAAATGGTTATATGCTGTTCTTGTTCTTTAATATTTTGACAATTCGGCTATAAATGATCTCCGCTAAATTCCAGTCATACCCATCAAAATTAGTGGTATTATCGAATTGGATAACAACCATGTCCGTGTCCTTGTGGTATTTTGCAATGCTCTGGTAGCCGGGGAGTAGCCCTGTATGTTCATAAACATAAATTGAAGAATAAATGTCCCGTTCCCCTTCATTAAACACCGAACCATCGTTTAACGCCCGCAAGAATATACCCACATCTTCTGCGGTAGCCAACATTAAGCCTGTGTTTTCATACTTGAAATCGGTTTCAAGACCAACATAATAACCACTCATTACATCGTCCATGTTCACTTCATTAAGTGAACCGAAAGTGTGTTTCAGCCCAAGTGGGATCAATATTTTCTCCTTGATATATTGCTGGTGTGGATAGCCCAATGTTTTATCGATAAGGTCCTCTATCAACATATAATTGGTATTTGAATAACCATAATCTTCACCTGGTTCAAAGACGGCAGGCAGATCCAGGGCGTATTCAAGCGTTTCTTGTCTGTTTTTGGGAGGTTTTGTCCAATAATCAGGATGGTCTACAAAATTGGGAATGCCACTCTTGTGCTGTACCATCATTCTCAAGGTTATCTTGTCTGAATTTTCAATTCTTCCCGCAAGTTCCGGAAAGTATTCGGCAAGTGTTTTATCCAATGACAAACGTCCTTCTTTAACCAATTTTGTGGTAGCAACAGCGATATACAGCTTTGTGATACTTGCAATTTTGAACAGGGCTTGCGGGTAGGCAGGTATTTTCTTTTTTCGGTCATGCCAGCCTGCGGCATAAAACTCGGGTGGTTTTCCCGCTTCGTCCACATAAACGATCATCCCATCAAATCCATAATCAACTCCTTCATTGAGCTGCTCTTGGACCGTATCCGGCAACGGCATTATCCATGCTCTTACCAAAATCCATGGGACGAAATATAAGGAGCTTATGCTTGCCATAATAAATATGATCCTAAGTATTCGTTTTGTCTGTTTCATTTTCATAATGTCATTCTAATTATGTACGATACGCACTATCAAAATTGTGCATAACGTTCTAGTGTAAACGGCAATTTTAATGCTGTTTATACATTGTTGGCGGTAGTTTTATTTTACTTCTTCTATTGGAGTAATGGTATATCCTAGCTTCTCTAATTGGTTTATTAATCCGCATTCATACATTAAATGACTTAATCCAACAGCAATAAAGCAGTTATTTGATTCCAGTTTTTCCCTAATAACACTCATCCATCTATTGTTTCTGTCGGTCAACATAAGAGAGTTTCTGCAGGGCTCATTGTTTTTCAAGTCTATTTCCATATTGGAATACCAATCAATTTCTTCGCAGTAATTTGAATTTCCGGTACTAATTTTATCAATAATATTGGCAAGTCTCCTTTTATGGTTTCTTGGTGGCATTTCCTCAACATCCTTATTAATTAGCACTATTTGCTCTTCGATTGTTTCAAGCCCATAGAGTTCTATATGTTGTTCAGTTGCCCTGGAGCCTATATAGTCATCCAATGAAAGAGAGGTATCGCTGACGCCTTTGTTTAAGCATACCTGTTGTTTGAAATGTCTGTTTAGAAAAACATACATCTCGGTTGGCGACATCTTGTTGTAATCAGTAGGACTTGTAGCGAAAAGGTTTTTAATGAAACCCAGGTCATTTTTGCTTAAATATTTGCTCCAATTGGTTTTTGTTGTCCTTTGATTAATAATATCCTGAGCAGTTCTTCCTGGAATGTCCAGGTTTTCTTTTATCAATAGATCGCAGGACTCCAAAGCTTCGTTAGCGTTAGCCAGGGAGTCAAAAAATGATTTCCCAAAAGCGTGATGGGTTCCGAAAAGGAATGATGTCTTATTGGAGTTCTGGCCAGTTATTTTGAATAGGACTGTTTTAACTCTTTGATTATCACTCCCATTTTGACCTATTAGATAAGTTGAGGCCAATACTATAAATAGTACTACAATGATTTTTCTGGTTGTCATTTTTTTAATTACAGCCAACGGTCTCGGCTATGATTCCTCTTAGAAATCAGCCGTTGATTAATACTTTTATTTTGGTGTGGCACAAATCCACAATGAATTATGGGCAGTGTTGTAAATCGTTTTATTTTTCGACAACGAACTTCCTGACCATTTTCAAATCCATATCCGCTACTTTAGATTCCATAATGTAAAAGTCCTGTCCGGTTTCAATTATTTCGGAAATTAGAGTGAATTCCCCAATTGGAAAATTATTGGGGTTTTCAAGTATATCTTTTAAAGTGAGTTCAAGAGTACAATTATCGACCCATTTAACGTTTAATTCCACTTTCACTCCAAGGTCAGGCACATACTCAATTTGGGTTAAATCATTTCTTGAAATGTAATTTATTCCTGTTTTGGGGTCTTCCATGGTGAAAGACCCAGTTTTGAATTTATCACAATCCAAGTTCTGACCTGCTACCGAAATGTAGCCCGCGAGAAATACAGATAAGAAAATATATTTCATTTTAATGGTTTACAGCGACCCGAATAACCGTCAGTCATGGGTTAAATTAGCGATTAATTGCGGTTATACATTGTTGTACTTTCGTTATTTGTCATTTTACGCTTGGTTTAGTGGCTTCAATTATTTTATCGATGATTATGTCAGTTTCTTGACAGCGTTCCATAACTTGTTGATAGTACCAAAGATTATTATCTAAATAATTTTCGAACGTGATTTCTTGAAACAAAGGGTAGTAATCTGGTTTTACCTTAGAAATTCCAGCCCAAGGATAAGTACTTGCCATATCCATTTGTTTAAAGGATATTTTAGGCAACAGATAGGGTATCAGCTCGTTATTTGACCAATTATCCAATTTTGTCAATCTTGTTTTTCTAATTTCAGATAGCGTGTTCCATTTATATAGTAAGTCCGTTATTTTTTGATCTTTTAAAAGGTTTAACTTACCACTCTGTATAATATTTTCAATTGTATTATCGGCAAAAGCTATTTCGCTATATCCGAAAGAAACATAAAATATACTGTCTAAATTATGTTTGTACAGTTCTTCCTTTGAAGCTCCGATTAATTGCATTAAAGTTTCTTGTGCATTCATTTGATTATTGACTTCAACTAAAAAATCTTTCAAGATCTTTTTATTTTCTTTGAAGTCTTTGTGAAGTTTAGCAATTACCTCCTTTTCTTCCTTTTGTTCAATCCGGTTTTGATTCCAGTTGTTGACTTGAAGTGCCAATAGAATACCAATCATAACTAGGATGATTTCACCAAAAGCATATTTCAGGTACTTTCCGGTTTTGCCCTCTGAAAGCAGATCTAGTCTAATTTTTCTAAAGAATTTTATCATTGGTCAATGGTCGGTTATAATAAAGCACAAGGGTCTCGGTTATTGCTTTTGTACTTGCTATGGACTGTTTTTTATTTACCATCCGAAAGCAACAATTTGATCACTTTCATTGAATTGCAGGTCAAAACATGGGGTTAAATCAACAACTTTTCCATCTTTCGATTCCAAAACAATATCGTAGCTCATATCTCCATATTCTAAAATATGGTTCAGTCGATATCCCAAAAACTCTTTCTGCATGTCCTTCATCCACATTTTGAATCTTCGTTCTCTTTCTTTACTGGCGACATGTTTGTTGACGAAATCATCAATGTTCTCATCTTCGGTCAAAATTAGTTTTACAAACTGATGTATGATTTCAAGTTGTTTATTTGCAATATCGGTACTTGCATGTTTTATACTATTCATTTTGGGTACAATGGGTGTGTAGTCTTCACTAAAAAGGATTTGTTCTATTTCCCATGCTACAATTTGAGTGTCGTATCTTAATTCGTTGGTCATATATATGATTACCGTATTTTCTGCAGGTAGCTGCATGAAATCTGCATAAAAAACACCATTTGAGCCGTTGTGCGCAATCATTTTCGTATTTCTATCACTATTCATTATGGTCCATCCATATGCATAGTGTGAATCTCCTGATTCATTTTCTTTTACGTGTGGAAAAGTGAGTTGCTCAAATGATTTTTTGGAAATAATTTTATTTTCTTTTAAAGCAAGGTACCATTTATAAAGATCAGAAGGATTGGAAAGTATTCCCCCGTTTCCTTTTAAATGCCACGAGATTTGATTTGAATCTGCTTGCCATTTCATAAGGTGAGTTCCCCAATCTTCCCCACATTTATAACCGTGGGCCATTTGAGTGGTATCCCATTTGGGGGAAAGGTAACCTGTATGTTTCATCCCTGCTTTTTGAAAAAGATTTTCCTGCAAATAGGTTTCATAATCTGTTTGCGCAACTTTTTCAATTATCATAGCTAAAATACTGTAACCCACATTGGAATAACTAAATTGTTTTCCTGGTTTAAAATCTAATGGTGAATTATAGACTTCGCTTAAAAACTTCTCTTTTGAGATGGGAACGAAATCCACTCCGTAACCCAGATTTCCCACTATTCCTGATGTGTGGGTCAGTAGTTGATGAATCGTAATATTTTGTTTGTTTTTCGGCACATTTTCAAAAAATTTGGAAATAGAATCGTTTACCGATAATTTATCTTCTTCCTGTAATTTTAGAATAGCGGTTGCTGTAAACTGTTTTGTCAATGAACCTATTGTGAAAATGGTTTCTTCAGTTACAGGGAGTTTCTCAGTTTTGTTTCTTAGTCCAACGCCACCAGAGTAGAGTATCTCCCCATCTTTGGCGACTAAAACACTTGCTGAAAGTCCGTTTTTATTACACTCGACAATGTATGATTCAAGTCTGTTTTTCAAAGAGTTCTCTGTGCCGATTGAGTTGGTTTTGTTTTTGCAGGAAACACAAAGAGTTAGAATGATTACTACGATTGAAATGTATCTTTTCATGGGCAGTTTATACTGTGTTGTTTAAATGGTCTCGCATAACCGTCAGTTACGGTTTATTAGCGTTTATTTTCGGTTTAGCACAGACGTTAGCAATTCCGGGTGGATTCGGACGTAGTCGAATCCGCCGTAATTGCGGTTATACATTGTTGGCAAATCGTTTTTTAATCAATTCGTTTCTATTCCGATGTTTTTAAACAATTCTTTTGTTTCTTTAATATCAGATTCATTTTTCATTTCCATTAAGTCTCTCAATTTCCCGTTTTTCAATTTCAAGCTAAACCTTTTTCGACCAAAAACTTGCTTTTCGGTTAGTGAGCTTATGTCAGATAAATTCAGTTTTTCAGATGCAGTTTTTTTTAGTAATTGATAAATCAATATCACGATTGAAAATATTCCAAGAATTATCCATATAAATCCCATCCATTCCAATTGTTTTTTATCCAAAACAAATACAGGAAAAAGGACAGAGTTAATTAAGGTAAAAATCAATGATATATTCATTAATAAATACTGCGTTTTTAGTCCGTCTTTAATTTCAATTGATTTCTCGTTTTCGTTAAATTTAATTTTCATCGTTCAGTTTTGTCAAATGTTTGCCAACGTTCTGGCTATGATTTCGTTGTGGCTGGCGGCCGGTGAGCGACGGCGCGGGCCGGTGCTATTTTCCAGCGAGCCAGAGCCGCATTACGAAAGCATTCATTTCGATTATTTGTTTTCTTAAAAGTAGGGAATTTAGTTCAAGGCAGGAGGGGACAATGAATTATAGCCATTGTTGTAGC
The DNA here is from genome assembly GCF_003584165.1 of Flagellimonas aequoris. GTDB lineage: Bacteria > Bacteroidota > Bacteroidia > Flavobacteriales > Flavobacteriaceae > Flagellimonas > Flagellimonas aequoris. The sequence goes on from NZ_QXFJ01000030.1 coordinate 418,016, forward strand.
AAGTTTTTTCTTTTACTTTTTCCGTTATAAATTCAGCATATCTATTCAATTCAGATTCCTCAAGGTCAATAATTCCGAGAATATCTTTAGCAAATTTATTGGTTTCTGTTTTTGTCCCATTCAGCAATTGCCTGAAAAGAACTCAAGTCCATATGCTCAAGTCGATGCGTAATGGCTTTTCCGACGTGATTTTCAAGTTTAAATTCAAATTTTGGCATTCCGTTGTTTTTAATTTTTGGCATTTTTTCAGCAAGTGGATAGAGGTCGGCTTGAATTTTTTCTATAAGTGGTTGACGACTATTTTTTAATGTGTTAAAAATGCATTTTCATGCCTTGGTGTGTGGCCTTGAACCCAAGGGATTCATAAAAACTAATGGCATCGGGACGTTTTTTGTCAGTGGTCAACTGCAATAAATGGGCGTTACGTTCCTTTGCTCTCTGTATGGCCCATATAAATATGGTTTTTCCAATGCCAAGCCCTCGATGATCCTTACGTACACGAACTCCTTCAATTTGTGCTCGAATACCTCCTTGGTATGTTAAATATGGAATAAATGTCATTTGAAAAACAGCAATGATTTGTCCAGCTTCGTTTTCAACCAAAGTCAGTTCTTGGTTTTTGTCAGAATCAATTTGCTCAAAGGCGTCATAATAGGATTTGGGCAACGGAATGGTATAGTTTTCCCGTTTACTGCCCAAGGGGTCGTCCGCTATCATTTCAACAATGGCAGGCACGTCCTTGGCTCTTGCTTTTTTGAACTTCATAACTACAACAGGTGTTAGTCTTTGTTAATGTACTTCTTTATGCTTTCTTTTACGCACCTAAAATCAATCCAATAAATATTACCGTCATTTTCATCTCCTCTATGGAAAAACAAATACTTACCATCGGGCGACACACTTGCGGCCATTTCCGTTTGATCTGTATTTATTTTCGCCCCCAGATTATGAGGCTCTGTCCATACACCATTTTTATTAAAGCTGATATATAAATCACTTTCTCCATATCCTAAATTGCTCTTGAAATCATAAATCATGTAGCTTTCGTCCGGAGCAATGTATGAATGGGCTATCCATTTCCCAGAAGTATTAATTTCCTTTCCCATTCTTTTAATGCTTTTATATTGACCATCTTCCTTGACCGAGTTATAAATGACCCAATCTTCCGGTTTGTCTCCTTTATTTCCTGTAGTGAAGTATAAATTACCATTTTCTGAGGATGTCAGGTACATTGTTATGGGCCTATCCACAAATGGCTTCTCCAATGGTATTGGTGTACTCCAACCATTTGCTTCTTTTTTACTATACCATTGGTGTAATCCTGTTGACCCAATAGTGTCGTTCAGTGGTCTTATACTCCCAAAATATAGCCTATCTCCTTTGGGGCTGACATGAGGTTCGAAGTCCCATCCCTCAGTTGCCGTAAAGAATGCAGATTCTGGGTTTGACCATTTACCATCAATCAAATGCATCGTATAAATTTTATTATCCTCTCCCAATTTTCTTCGCGTAAAAAATATTTCATCCATTTCTGGACTGAATGTTATTGCGAACTCATAGCCATCAGTCGAAATAACCCCTTTCCCAAAAACCAATGGGGTATCCGAAGGAAGGTTGGCATCTAACAGCGCTAAATTGGATTGCGTTTCTTTGGTACAAGAAAAATAAAGAAAGATCAATAATAGTAATGGAATGTTAACCCTTTTCATTTTTTTAATTACTATTTAATTTTTAAGAACACAACATTTTTCGCCCTACTGCTGGATACCTCAAACCCTATGACGTCATTAAACGAGTTTCTTACGAAAACCACTTTTAGAAAAGATCCTTTATTGCCGATGAAATAGTCATTTTTAATAGCTTTTAATTTGAAATCACCCAGTCTTGTGTGTTTTGCTACCAACTTATTTTCTTTAATATAAAACGAGTAATAGGCATTTAATTCGGAACTGTAATATCTCCCAGTGAATTCTTCAAGTGTAGTTGCATTGTAATTTGCTGGGCTATATTTTTCAGAGTAAATCCGATAACCATCATCTAGTGTGATAATCATCTGGTTGTTTACAAAAGAGATACCAACATAGTTATCAATATTCATTTCAAAGGAATGTTCGCCAACGGGAACCAAAGCAGTATTGCCATTCTTTGTGATGAATCGTAACGTATCATTTTCTACTTTTATTTCTCTCGAATATCGATCACCTTCATCCCAATAATGGCCCTCATAAAGCATTAATTCAGCAGGTATTTTTGATATTGGTTTTTGATGTGTCAATTTCTTCACGGATGGGTTTTTGGTCGTTTCATCGGTAGTATATTGTTCTAAATAAATATCCATGATATCATAAACCATTTTAGCACCATTGATTTCGCCATTCGTATTTGTGAAAATCACACTGAAGTTCAATTCTGGAAAAGTTGCCAAATAGGCTTGGTAACTAGCATCTTGGCCACTGTGTTCTATACGTTTGAACCCCTTATAGGTATTGATGAACAAACCATTTGCATAACCATAGGTTTCTCCATTATTCAAATGCTGTAAGGTTTGCATTTTATTAAAGATAACTTCACTACCTACTTTTTTTGTGTCATAATTAATGGCCCATTTACTCAAATCTGTAATTGTCGTGTTAAGATTGGTAGCTCCAACACTGAAGTTATTAAATAAATCTTCAACATAAATTGAATCGACTTTATGATAGGAAAGACTCTTGTTTTTAATAACCTGTCCTTTTTGATCTACAAATTTAGAATCATACATCTGTAGAGGTTCAAAAATGCGCTTATGCGTAAATTCTGCAAAGGACATCTTCGATATTCTAGCTACGATCTCTGCCAATAGTGCATAGTTGGCATTGCTATACATATGTTTTTCGTTGGGTTTGAAATTTAAGGTCTCTTGATTAAAAATAATCTCCAAGACCTGTTCATTGGTAATGACATCATCTAGCGTCCAGCCGGAGAGGCGTAATAGGTTATACTTATCTTTCAGTCCACTTGTGTGATTTAGCAAATGGCTAATGGTTATTTTATGCTCAAATTTGTACATCTCAGGAAGATAGATTCTAATATCATTCTCCAAAGACAGTTTGCCTTCATCTTCTAGTAAAAGAATTGCAAATGCGGTAAACTGTTTTGAAACTGAAGCCACATGAAAAGAAGTCGCTTTATGAATAGGTATCCCATAGTCAAGATTGGCCAATCCAAAGTACTTTTCATATATCAATTGATTGTTCTTTATAAGACCAATAGCAACGCCAGGTTCCTTCTCACTATAATTACTTAAAAGGCTATCGATTTTATTTGCTATGTGATGGATGTTGATTTGTCCATCACTGTTTTGAGCAGATGTAGTTCCAACGTATAAAACAAGTAGTATAACTGCTATAAATTTAAAAGTTGTTCTCACTTTCTTTTTTATTAAAAAACAAACCATTGCAACCCAATGGTTCATAGTTATTTTAAATATTTTTCTATTATGTAGATACTTTGTTGTTATCACTTGAGCCATAAAAATGGACTATCACCAATAAAATAAAGCCCAGTCCAAATCCGACAATGCCTATATTTAGATTTAAAATTGTTTTTTCGCTTCCATCCAAATACTTCATGGAACCACCATACAAGTCCTGTAATAAATAAGCTATTAAAAATCCACCAATAACAAGCAGACTTAACAGCGTACTTAACTTGAATTCTTTTTTGACCCAGACCAACCATAGACACAGAATGCCAATAGCAGTATTGGTGCTCAGTTGCCATACTTCATGAATTCTGACATGAGGTGTCCAATTGGGATTAAACATATGGGTATTGCTGATTTCTAAAAGAGGAACTGCCCCGGCGTATAAGAGAATGACCAGGGATATCATTATTTTTTTAAGCATCATTTTAATTGCTTTTTTAGGTCTACTTCCAAATTCCGCTTGCTGCAGTTTCTAAAGCAAAACTTTCAAAATCTCTAGCAGGTCTACCTAATACTTTGGCAACATCATCAGAGATTTCTTGGTTGTCTGAATTTCCTAACACTTCTTGGAATAAATAACCAAATAACCATACATGCGAGTCTGGTAGTCCGGCCTTTCTCATTCCGTCCTTAAATTCGTCAATGGAAATAGGCACAAATTGAATCTGTTTATTGGAAGCCTCTGCCATAAGATCAACGACTTCTTTGAAGGTTCTTTTTTGAGGACCAGTAACGGTTATGGTTTGTCCATTATAAGTATCATCTACTATAACTTTAGAAACTACATCTGCGATATCGTCAACATCTACAAATGGAATTTTAGCCTCGGGCATAGGTAGCGCTACAGTGCCATTGAGTATAAACTCTAAAAAGGCACCTTCACTGAAATTTTGATTAAACCAAGAAGCTCTTACCAATGTGTAGTTTAGGCCTGAATTTGCTACGATGCCTTCACAAGCTTCGGCTTCAGTTTCACCTTTTCCGGAGAGCAATACCACTTTTTCTAATCCTGCCGCCAAAGCTTTTTCTGTGAGTGTTGTTATGGCATCTCTTGAGCCTGGAACAGCCAAATCAGGATAATAGACGATATATGCCCTATCCATGTCTTTTAAAGCAATATCGTAGGTACTAGGATTTTCCCAATCAAAAGCGGGGTTTGTTTTTCTGCCAACAATCCGCACGTTGTATCCAGATTGTGTTAAACTTTCTGCTACGCGGCGTCCGGTTTTTCCAGTTCCTCCGATGACCAAAATGTTTTCTGTTTTCATGTTTGTTCGTTTAAAGATTGATATTAACTATGTTCCAAAAAGTGAAGCCTTTTGAGTTTAATTTTTATAAATTTCTGTTGTGTTCCTTTTACCAAAAACGGAGGTGTACCAATACAAGGTTGCTGTTGTGACAATTTCTATTCCAATGAGCCAAAAACCTATTGTAGTGAAGAAACTGTGATACGTTCCTCCGTTGGGTACAATCAAAATGGGTACTGTAATTAATGCATCCAAAATTGTTGCGATTGAAAAGAAGGCTAATCCTATCCAATAACCTTTGGTGGTGCTATTTTTTCGGTAATATAGTTTTGACCCAAACCAAACTGGGGGTAGTATACCTATGGATAGGATAATATTGGCTTGTAACTCTGGATCTTTTAAAATTTGGATATAAGAGGATAACGTATACAGGCTCACCCCGATAATCCAGATAATTGTGCCAATACCAACGACTCTTAATTGTTTCATGATTGTTCGTTTTTTGATTTATGATTTTTGTTGTTCAAGACTTGAAATGCATTCTCTTTGGGATTTTTTATGGCGCTTCTGAATGCATGTACTTTAATTGGTTCGTTATTTGCGTCAATTGTTCATCCGCATCTGTTGAACCAACTAAAAGCCCAAGAAAATTATGTTTACAAGCGTTACTCCTGTTGTCATCATTATACCGATTTAATAGTATGACGATACAAAGGTGCTTAAGGACCAAATGAGATTTTTGACACTTGAAGTCAACATTTTGACATTTTACGCCAAAAAGAAATTTTAAATGCTTTTTCGGAATTCTGAAGGGGTAAGGTCAGTCCATTTTTTAAATGCACGATTAAAAGCGCTTTGCTCGGAAAATCCTGTTAAAAAAGCTATTTCACCTATACTCTCAGTGTTTTTACGTAGCATTTCTTTCGCGATGCTTTCTTGAGTTTTTTTGACCAGATCACGATAGGTAACACCAGCTTCAGAGAGTCTTCGTGTTAGTGTTCTATTGCTCATGGCCATAAGATCACTAATATGATGAATACTTGGAATCCCTGTTGGAAGAGCATCCGTTATGAGTACCTCAACATTATGAACGAACTTGTTCTCTGGAATTTTTATACCTTTTGTTTTCTCCTCAACTTGTTGAAGTAGATAATTGTTGATACTGGCATCGGCCTTGGCTGTACGTAAATTAAGATCTTCTGTTTTATAGCTTATCGAGTACCGTGATTGTTCAAAAAAGATAGGACACTTAAAAGCATTTTTATGGCTAGTAAGATCTTTCGGCTTTTTATGTTTGAAACTTACCTGAATGGGAGAAATCTCTTTTTCGGACATGGCTTGCAATACGACCACTGTTGCAGATAAACTGGCCTCGGTTGATAATTCCATACCTCTTCTATAAGTTTCCCTGTTGAGGATAATATGAGATACAGCTCCTTCTTTTTGGATTTGCCATAAAAATGTATTGGATAATAGTTTGAAGTAGCGTTTGCTACGTTCAAAAATCTCACCTATTCTAGAACAAGTGCGCCAAGAAAGTCCTAAAACACCATAATCTTCGATTATCATTTTTTGGCCTACTCTTACCGCAAAACCACGTCCAAGTTTATCAGCTAGTAATTCATGTAAGGATAAAAACTCTTCTGCAGAAACGACTTGCAAATCATCTAGAGCGTTAATTGGTGTTGATAAATCCATAAAATCTTTTTCGGACATACCTTCCGCTATGGCACAATTAAGCATTTTTATATATAGATTTACGGAGAAGTATTTCATGGATCAATAATGCTAAGATATTTGAGTGTAATTTTTACAAATCACTGTGATTGTTGTGAGGCGTTTTTTATTCATCCAATACGTCAAATCTGTCTCCATGTGTTGTCGGTTCCGAAATTACGATGAATTCCAAATTCTCTGATTGGTCATTCCGAATTCGATGTTTTGTTTTAGGCAGAATATGGATTCCGTTTCCAGTTTCCACTTCTATTATTTCATTTTCCATTTCGAAAGTTGCTTTTCCGCTTAAAATTCTGAAAAATTGTTGGGAGTTACTATGATAGTGCTTTTCTCTTGAGTTTATCGCGGCATCATTTCCTCAATTACGCTTAAACTTTTAGATTTCACCAAATGCCATCCACTACAATTCTCCCCCAATGATAATACTCACCATTTTCTTTGGATTTTTTCATTTGCTTGAAGTTTTTAAAATGACATACAACTTGTATTTAAAAACCTAAAATACACTTCGATACACCCAAAATAGGAATAAAACGGGGTTAACTCAAATCTGAAAGGGATGACCAAGTCAACAGGGGAGTAAGCCAAATTAAAAAAGCCCCTAAAAAAGGGGCTTTTCAATTGCTTTTGCGGAGGAAGAGGGATTCGAACCCCCGGAGGTGTGACCCTCAACAGTTTTCAAGACTGCCGCATTCGACCACTCTGCCATTCCTCCTAAGCGGGTGCAAATATATAAAGCTTTTTGTTATCCCAAAAGCAGTTTTTATAAAAAGAAAATCCGGTAAGCCTTAAGGCCTTACCGGATTGTATCTTTGATTAGGCTTATTCTAGTCGAAACCAAATTCCAAACCGATGGAAATTATATCCCAAGAACCTCCATTTTCTGAGATTCCACGGTAAGCCAATACCAGATCAACTTTATCACTTAACGAATAGGCTGCTCTTGGAGAGTAGTAGAACCCCCCATCATTACCATCGTTCACACCCAAGGCATAGCCGAGGTCCAGCCCAAGGGAAAATTCATCGGAAACATGGAAACGTCCAGCTCCACCGATTGGAATAAATTGAATATCATCAATTTCAATGGTACCAATACCCGTATCTATGTTATCTCCAAAAGAATGGGAATAACCAACCGTTGGTCCCGCTTGGAACTGGTCGGAAAGGTCAAATAGATACCCAAGATCCACTGCAATGGAAAAAGTCGCTAAATCCCCGGCATCCCCAATGGGAAGACCGGCATGGATTCCAGCTTTGAAATCTCCTTGCGCCTGGGCAAAGGATAATCCAAAAAATACGGCTAATGTGAATAATGTGATTTTTTTCATGTGATTGATTTTTGATTCAACCAAAAATAGTAAAATTATGATTATGATAATTTAATAACTATTTTTTTGATGAATATTCAATTAATATCTTTCAAAATCACATAAAATTGATAATTTAAAAACTTGTCAAAGTTTCCAAATTTCAAAGTGCGAGTTCAAGACATTGGTCATACTTTTGTTTTATGCTAGAATGGTACCATTATTTGCTCCTGGTTGCAGTAGGTTTTGCGGTGGGATTTATCAACACAGTGGCTGGTGGTGGCTCGTTGCTTTCACTACCTACGCTCATTTTTTTGGGACTTCCAGCTGCAGTGGCCAATGGAACCAATAGGGTGGCCATTGTCATCCAAACGGCCATGGCCACGGCCGGCTTTAAGAGCAAGGGCATTTCCACCTTTCCCTTTAATGTGTATTTGGGGATTTCTGCCTTTTTGGGGTCTATTCTTGGGGCTTGGATAGCGGTGGATATCAATGGGGAAACCTTTAATCGGATATTGGCGATGGTCATGTTGGCTGTGGTGCTCATCATCATTTTTAAGCCCAAGATGAGATTGGAGGATATGCAGGAACGCCTCACCGGGAAATATTTATGGATCAGCCTGATTGTTTTTTTTGGTTTTGGTATCTATGGAGGTTTTATCAATGCTGGCCTTGGATTTTTGATGATGCTGTTCACACATTACGTCAACCGGATGAACCTGGTAAGGTCCAATGCCACCAAGGTCACCGTAGTATTTATTTATATGTTGGCGGCATTGGCCGTATTTGCATTTCACGATAAGGTCAATTGGAAAATCGGTTTAATTTTGGCCATAGGCAATGGATCGGGTGCATGGGTGGCCAGTCGCTTCTCGGTAAAACGAGGAGATGGGTTCATCAAGACTTTTCTCGTTGTTGCCGTAGTGATTATGGCCATAAAGCTGTGGTTTTTTTAAGTTGAATTAAAATAGGAAAATAAAAGAATGCCAGGATTTGAACTTTTTGGGGATAAGGAACGGAAAGAAGTACAGGATGTATTGGATTCAGGGGTGTTGATGCGCTACGGATTCGATGGTATGCGCAACGGACATTGGAAGGCCAAGGAATTGGAGGCCGCCCTTGCCAAGCGTATGCAGGCCCAACATGTGCATTTGGTGAGCAGTGGTACCGCAGCTTTAACAGTGGCCTTGGCCAGCGCGGGAATTGGAGCAGGGGATGAGGTCATCATGCCCACTTTTACCTTTGTGGCCAGTTTCGAGTCTATTTTGGCGTTGGGAGCTGTCCCTGTGCTTGTGGATATTGATGATACCCTGACCCTTGATCCCGTTGCTGTGGAAAAAGCCATCGGTCCACGAACCAAAGTGATTATGCCCGTACATATGTGCGGTTCCATGGCCAATTTGAAAGCATTGAAGGAGATTTGTGATAGACACGACCTACTACTTTTGGAAGACGCTTGTCAGGCCATCGGGGGAAGCTATCAAGGGAAACCTTTGGGAAGCTATGGCGACCTCGGCTGTTTTTCTTTCGATTATGTGAAGACCATTACCTGTGGCGAGGGAGGTGCGATTATCACCAATAATGAAACGTATTACGAAAATGCCCATAAATATTCCGATCACGGCCATGACCATATAGGTAATGACAGGGGAGCGGAACAACATCCTTTCTTGGGGTACAATTTTAGGATATCTGAAATGAATGCAGCGGTGGGCTTGGCACAACTTTACCGTTTGGAGGAGTTTCTTTCCATCCAAAAAGGGAACTATACCATTTTGCGGGAAGCTTTGGCCCAAATTCCAGAAGTGGTTTTCAGGTCTGTTCCAGAAGGAGGGGAGGAGAACTATTCGTTCCTCAGTTTCTTTCTTCCAACGGAAGAATTGGCAAAAAAGGCACACAAAGCCCTCGGGGAAAATGGGGTGGATGGTTGCTTTTATTGGTACACCAACAATTGGCACTATTATAAAAAATGGGATCACTTGACCCAACTCAAATCTTTGGGCAGTTTACCAGAAGAGGTGAAAAAGGCACTTCCTTATTATAGCAATAGTGATTTTTCCGCCTCTGATCATTGGATGGGAAGGACCATCTCCTGTCTGATTAAATTAAGCTGGTCTGAAAAAGAAATGGAGGAGAGAGCTTTGAAAATGGTTTCTGTAGTTCAAGACACACTTTTCAATTGACAATAAGCGATTAACAATTTTCAATTTGGGTTGGTTTTGTCATGCTGAACAAAGTGAAGCATCCCAATGAATCCCTATTTTTAATCAAACGGAATTGCCTGTCATGCTGAGCGGAGCATCTCATCAATAATTCACATATTCCACAATTTCCAGACCATATCCCACCATACCCACACGGCGGGTGTGCGCAGAGTTGCTCAACAGACGAATCTTGGAAATGTTCAGGTCATGCAGTATCTGTGCCCCGATACCAAAATCCTTGCTGTCCATCTCAATTTTTGGTGCATTGGTTACACCCTCGGCCTGTAGTTTTTTAAATTCGGACAACCTATTCAACAGGTTCATGGATTGATTCCCTTGGTTGATAAAGATCATCGCACTTTTTTCCTCATTATTTAAAGCGTGGAACATGCGTTGCAAGGCTTCATCGGGATTGTTGGTCAACGTACCCAATATGTCGTTGTTGACCAAGGTTGAATTGATACGGGTCAAAACGGGCTCCCCACTTTTCCAGTTACCCTTTAAAAGGGCAATGTGAACCTGATCATTGGTGGTTTGTTGGTAGGCCCTTAATCTGAACTCGCCAAATCTGGTTTGGATGGTAAAGGTTTCCTTTAACTCAATAAGGCTATCGTGCTCCATGCGATAGGCAATCAAATCCTCGATGGAGATGATTTTTAGGTCAAATTTTTTGGCTACCTCCATCAATTGGGGCAAACGGGCCATGGTACCGTCTTCGTTCAAAATTTCCACCAAAATCCCAGCAGGCTCCAAACCGGCCAATCTGGCCAGGTCAATGGCGGCTTCGGTATGGCCTGTTCTTCGCAAAACACCGCCGTTCTTGGCGCGTAAGGGAAAAATATGTCCTGGTTTTCCCAGTTCATGGGGCTTGGTTTCCTTGTTCACCAAGGCTTGAATGGTCTTGGCCCGGTCATGTACCGAAATCCCGGTAGTACAACCATATCCCAATAAATCTACGGACACGGTAAACTGGGTCTGGTGCAGAACCGTATTGTTCTGGACCATCATGTTCAAACCGAGCTCTTCGCACCTGTCTTCTGTCAATGGGGCACATATAAGTCCACGGCCATGCATGGCCATAAAATTGATCATTTCTGGGGTGACCTTTTCTGCAGCGGCAATAAAGTCCCCTTCATTTTCCCGGTTTTCATCATCCACCACAATAATGACCTTGCCCTCACGAATATCGGCAATGGCTTCCTCTATGGCATTCAGTTGTATTTTTTTGTCTTTGATGGGCATCATTCCTCAGAATCTTTTTTCTTCCTTTTAAATATTGATGTTAAACGGTCTAAAATACTTCCAAACCCGAACAGTCCTTTATCGGCAGTGGCCCTTTTGGTCAACGATATGCCCAAGGGCATCATGATCAACGTGGAAAGCCAAGCGCCAAGGGCAGGGTGTATGTTCCCTTCCTTGGCATAATTGCCCGCAAAAACACCAATAAAATAATAGGTCAAAAATAAGACAATGGCTATTACCATAGGCAATCCAAGTCCGCCTTTTCGGATAATGGCCCCCAAAGGCGCTCCAACAAAGAACAGGATGATACAGGATAGTGCCAAGGCATATTTTTGGTGAAGGGACAATATATGGCTATTGTAGAATTTATATCTGGTCTGGAGTTCATCCTTTTTGGCAATTACGGTGCTTAGGATACCCGACACGTCATTTTTTGCTTTTTTGATTACCTGCAACTGTTCAAAAGTTTGCATGCTATTCAATAAATCATCGATGGTTCTGATGGAATCCTTTTTCACTTTTTTGTCCTTGCCCGAAATGATGAGTTCTGGTTCTGACTTTTCTTCAACACTGTCCTTTTTGACAATCACTGGGAAGGCTCCCATACGGTTCACAATGTTCTTGGAAAACGCTTCTACTTTTTCCAGGTTGTTCTCGCGCAGTGAGTCGATATCCTTGATCAACCGGCTCACATTCTTCATTTTGTTGGTGGTAATGTTCTGATCTTCTTCCAGATCTTGATCGTTTAGTTCGGAAATATCGATGTTGATGGTATACGTTTCGAAATCCGACTTGGCAAAGGGTTGTTTCCGACGTTCCTTGGCATCTTTCGGAGTCAGTTCTTCATAGTAATTCCCATCTTTGAGCACCAATTGGATAATGTCGGACTCTTCGCTGCTGATCAACTCCCCAGATTTGGCCTTGATTACTGTGGTATTGATATTTTGATTGTTTTTTTTGTGGATGATGACATTCTCCAAAAAACGATCCTGTTCCCCATGTTTTCGGTCCACTTTAATGTTCATACCTTGCCCAGTACCCTCAAAATCACTGAAAACCCCTTCGGTAATTGCGGCAGCAGGTTTTACCTTGGCAATGTTTCGCCTAAGGTTGAACATTTTCTGCTCCGATTTGGGAATCACATTGTTCGCGAAGAAAAAAGTGACCACGCCCAAAAAGAGCACAAATACGATAAGGCTACGCATGCCTCTCTGCAGTGAAATCCCCGAAGCCTTCATAGCGGCAAACTCGTAGTTTTCGGCAAAAGTTCCGAAAGTGAGGATGGAAGAAAGCAAAACCGTCAACGGTAATACCTTATCAATCAAGGTAGGTATAAAATAAAAAATGAACTTGGCGATGATTACAATACCCAGACCTTTCCCGGCCAAATCATCGATGAACAGCCATATTCCCTGAAAAATGAATATGACGATCAAGATGAAAAAGGAACTTAAGAAATTATAAAGGAATCTCCTTAATATATACTGGTCTAGTATTTTCAATGCCTAGTTTCTTGTAATATAATACCCTTTATCCTCGTATTTTTTCTCGTTAAAGGTAAACAGAGTGCTTGAAAGTGGTTGATTGGTTTTGAAAGAATTAACGGTAATGGTGGTCTTGGTGCCATTGTTGCCCGTTTGGATCAATTTGTAGATGTGTTTGGTTTCTGTATCGATACCGAGCAAAACGGATTTGATCTCTGAATTGGAATCGATGGGGGTGAGCTTCACATATTGGATTTTTCTGCCCCCCACATTTTGGAGGATGTCCCATTTGTAGTTGTGGCCTGTTTTGTAAAAAGTCAACATTTTTGAAGGGCTCACGTTGTCCTCTTCCTCGTTCACATCCTCGATGGTCACTTCCTCATTTTCAGGCACAATGGTGTACACTTTTTTACCATCATACAATTGTTCAGCGCCAAGGTAATTCAACACATATTTTTCCCCGCTCAAGGTTACATTGCCGTTGGTTTCCTGTTTTAGGTTGGCCTCGGTGTTTTCCAATGAGGACTGGAATTCAATATAAATATTGTCGTAGGACTTCACTTTGTTGTATACATCATCCAAAAGTGCCTTAGCCTTATCGGCATTCTGTCCGTATGAAAAAAGTCCGACGGTGGATAATGCGATAAAAAGAATATATTTTTTGATCATGGTCTTATTTTGTTTCATTTTCCAAATGTTGTTCCAAAGAATAAATGTCCGGGATCAATACCTGTCTTGCCTTGCTCCCTTCAAAGGGGCCCACAATTCCAGCGGCTTCCAACTGGTCGATGATCCTACCGGCCCTATTATAGCCTAATTTCAATTTGCGTTGGATCAGGGAGGCGGAACCTTGCTGTGCCGTTACAATGACTTCTGCGGCCTCGCGGAACATGGCATCCCTTTCCGAAATATCATAATCAATACTTGTGCCAGAATCTTCCCCAACATATTCGGGCAACATGTGGGCTTCGGGATACGCACGTTGCGACCCGATATAATCTGTAATCTTGGCCACTTCGGGGGTATCTACAAAGGCACACTGCAAACGTGTCATATCATTGCCCTGGGTGTACAACATATCTCCGCGCCCGATGAGCTGATCGGCTCCCTGGGCATCCAAAATGGTACGGGAATCAATTTTAGAGGTCACCCTAAAGGCAATTCGGGCAGGGAAGTTGGCCTTGATGATACCTGTGATCACATTGACCGAAGGTCGTTGTGTGGCAATGATCAAGTGGATGCCGATGGCCCTGGCCAACTGTGCCAATCTGGCAATGGGTGTTTCCACCTCCTTACCAGCTGTCATGATAAGGTCTGCAAACTCGTCAATGACCAAAACAATGTAAGGCAGGAATTTGTGTCCGTCGTTGGGATTCAATTTCCTGGCTTTGAACTTGGCATTATATTCTTTGATATTTCGTACCATGGCCACTTTCAGAAGCTCATAGCGATTGTCCATTTCAATACAGAGCGAGTTCAGGGTGTTGATTACCTTGGTAGTGTCGGTGATGATGGCCTCATCCGAATCCGGAAGTTTGGCCAAGAAATGGCGTTCAATCTTATTGTATAGCGTCAGTTCCACTTTCTTGGGGTCCACAAAGATGAACTTCACCTCTGCAGGGTGCTTTTTATAGAGCAAAGAAGTGATGACGGCGTTAAGACCAACGGATTTACCCTGACCAGTGGCCCCAGCCATGAGCAAGTGCGGCATTTTGGCCAGATCTACCACAAAGGTCTCGTTGCTGATGGTCTTGCCAAAGGCAACTGGAAGTTCCATTTCAGCTTTTTGAAATTTGTTGGAGGCAATCACGGACCGCATGGAAACGACGGTAGCGTTTTTATTTGGCACCTCGATACCCACCGTTCCTTTTCCGGGAATAGGGGCAATGATACGGATGCCCAATGCCGCCAACGAAAGGGCAATATCATCCTCCAGGTTTTTGATCTTGGAAATTCGGATACCTGCTTCAGGAACAATTTCGTAAAGGGTCACCGTCGGGCCAATGGTCGCCTTGATCTGGGCGATGCCAATTTTATAGTTTTTGAGGGTGCTGACGATACGGTTCTTGTTTTCCTCCAGTTCTTCTTGGTTGATGGTAATGCCTCCTGAGGCACCATGTGCATCCAACAAATCGATAGGAGGGAACTTGTAATTACCTAGCTCCAATTTGGGGTCGAACTCACCAAAATCCTTTACCAGTTTGGCGGCCTTTACCTCACTTTCCTCTTCTTCCTTCGTTTCTTCAACGGTCAAATCGATGTCTGATTCCTCTTCCTCTTCGGGCAGGTTTACATCCAAGCCAGCCTCACTTTTAAGCGGGGGAATGTCTTTTTTGTGGGTATAGGTATCGATTTTTTCCTGGGCTTTGTCATTCAAATTGAGCTCAATGCCGCTCTCTTCATCTTCTTCATTATCAACGTGATTGGCTATAGGCTCTTCAAAATCTGATTTAATCTTTTGTTTTTGGGAACGGAAGAAGTTGGCAAAGCCCTCTGGGGTGAAATTGAACAGGCGTACCAAAATGACCATCAACACAAAAATCAAGATGAGGAACACCCCGATCTTGCCAGTATAATCCTGAAGAAAATCATTGACCTCGTATCCGATCAATCCTCCTAAAAGGGGAAGGTCCGCAGCAAAAAAGCCCAAGGCAACCGAAATCCAAATAATCCCTGTAAGTCCCCAGACCCATTTTCCAACAAGTCCTTTGCCATCGAGTCCCAAGAAGAGATACAATCCTGTGATGGCCAAAAGGAAAGGGAAGGCAAACGATGCCAATCCAAACCCTTGATACATGAAAAAATGGCTGACACTGGCCCCGAATTTGTTCAAAAGGTTGCTGGCCTGTGCATTGCGGTTGGCAAATTCAGACAGCATGCTCTGGTCTTCCTGCCATGTAAAATAAAAGGACATGAAAGAGAAAAAAAGTGCGATGCTGAGAACGATCAAAAGACTACCAAAGATGATCTTGTTCTGCTTTGAGGGCTTAAAAGACACCTTCTTTTTGGCAGTAGTAGATTTTGATTTTGATTTTGTTCTTTTTTTTGCCATTAATCCTGTTTAATGCGGGGCTAAGTTACAAATTTACGATGCTACAATTGTCCTTGGATGCTGCTACATGAATTTGGGTACATAAATGATGAGCCCAATGATGCTTGCAATGATGGACACTATCATAACGGCCCCGGCAGAAATATCTTTTATAAATCCGATTTTAGGGTCTTTTTCGGGTTGAATGTAGTCGGATACCTTTTCAATGGCCGTGTTCAATGCCTCAATGCCCATGACCATGCCAATGGCGAGCAACTGAAATATCCATTCCGTATTTGAAATCTTAAAATAGAATCCTGCGACGGTCATGATAACAGCAATACAAAACTGGATCTGTATGCTGCTTTCGGTACGCAACAGCAGGAACATGCCCTTTAGGGCATATCCCACACCGCGAATTCTATTCATGAAGAGAGATTCCTTAGGCATTCTTCAGTGCGTCGAGTGCTGCTTGGTAATTGGGTTCGTCTGCAGTTTCGGCCACTTGTTCCGTATACACGACTTTTCCATTTTTGTCCAGCACCACTACGCAGCGGGACAACAAATTTTTGAATACGCTATCGGAAAATGTCAAACCGTAATCGTTACCGAATTTCCCTGTTTTGAAATCCGACAACATGACCACATTTTCAATCCCTTCGGCGCCACAAAATCTTTTTTGTGCAAAGGGAAGGTCTTTGGAAATACAAAGCACCTTGGTGTTTTCCAATTCGGATGCATCTTTGTTGAAATGACGAACCGATTGGGCACAAGTTCCCGTATCGACACTCGGGAAAATGTTCAAAACCAGTTTTTGTCCTTTAAAATCCGCTAGGGAAGCTTCGGATAGGTCTAATTTTGTCAAGGTGAAATCAGGTGCTATTGAACCAATTTCAGGGAGATTCCCAATAGTATTGGCGGGACTTCCGCCCAATGTGATTGAAGCCATTATAAAAGATTTTTATTTTGGTGTGAAGGTAAAAAGATTAATGCTGAAAGGGGCAACCCCTTCGCATGATTTTAGAAAAAATTAAAGAATGAAAGCCTTGTTACGAAACGCTGGTCGTAAGCTGCTTGATCTTTATTTTGAAAGCCGCGAACAATAGGGTCATGATGGGGCTCAACCAATTGAAAACGGCAAAAATGCCATATTCCGCAACGCTGACACCCAAAACCCCACTGTGATAAGCGCCACAAGTGTTCCAGGGCACCAAAACCGATGTCACGGTACCGGAATCTTCCAAAGAACGGCTAAGGTTCTCAGGGGCCAATCCACGTTCCTTATATGCTTTGGAAAACATTTTACCAGGAACCACAATGGCCAAATATTGGTCGGATGCCGTAACATTGAGGGCCAAACAGCTTCCAACGGTGCTCGCAAACAGGCCAAAAGTAGTCTTGGCCATTTTTAACAAGGATTCGGTGATGCGTTCCAAGGCCCCGATACCGTCCATGATGCCTCCAAAAACCATGGCGCACACAATGAGCCAAATGGTCCCTAGCATTCCTGACATGCCTCCTGAAGAAAATAGGTCGTTCAACGCGGGGTCATCCGTGGCAATATTGGTATCAACGGTGATGGCATTCAAAATGCCTTTATAAGCGGTTTCGAAAGTCAATTGGGTACTTCCGCCAATCTGGGCCACAATACCCGGTTGAAAGATAAGAGCAAAAAGTCCACCCAAGAGTGTACCGATCAACAAGGCCATCAAAGGAGGAGCCTTTTTCACAATCAAGATGATTACGGCGATAGGTACCAAAAACAGCCATCCATTAATGTTGAAGGTTTTGCTGATGTTCGTTAAAATGGAACCGGTATCCGCAACCCCAGAAGTATCAATGGTAAAGCCCATGATGATGAAGAATACCAAGGTAATGATGATGGTAGGGGTAGTGGTCAAGGTCATATAGCGAATGTGGGAGAACAAATCCCCTCCGGCCATGGCAGGGGCCAAATTGGTGGTGTCGCTCAAGGGAGACATCTTGTCTCCAAAATAAGCTCCGGAAAGCACGGCTCCAGCCGTCATTCCTAAAGGAATACCCAAGGCATCCCCAATACCCACCAAGGCAATACCTACCGTGGCAGAAGTGGTCCAACTACTTCCTGTGGCCACCGAAATAATGGAACAAATGATCACACAGGCCGCTAAAAATATGGTTGGGTTCAAAATCTGAAGTCCGTAATAGATCATGGCAGGAATGATACCACTCACCAACCAAGTTCCGGAAAGTGCTCCAACCATGAGAAGGATAAGCAGGGCTCCCGTGGTGGACCGCACATTTTCGGCGACTTCGTCGATCATTTGTTGATAGGAGACCTTGTTAAAGAAACCGACAATGGCCGCTACAGCACCTCCCATTAATAGGATAAACTGATTGGAGCCACTCAGGGCATCATCCCCAAAGACAAAAACATTGTAAGCCAACATGCCCACCAAGGCAAATACGGGGATGAGCGCTTCGGTAATGCTTAGATTCTTGTTCTCAACAATATGTTCGTCTTCCCTAAAATGTGGTTTTTCCTCTGGATTAGCCATGTGGTCTGAGTTTGTTAAGAGGTAATATTACAACTTTGCCCCTTGTTCTGCAAACGGGATCGTGATACGATTACACCAAAGCGGTATCTGGCGAAAGGATTCCCAAAGTTTCCATACAGTTGCGCATGGAAAGATAGGTTTTGTGGATATCGTTGTCCAGGCCGATAGAAAAACGGATAAGTCCTTGGGAAAGACCCAATTGCTTTTGTTCTTCTTCGGGGATTTCCGAAGAGGTAGATGTTCCCGAAGCACTGAAAAGTGTTTTATAAAAACCCAGACTTACCGCTAAATACCCCAGTTTTTCTTTTTGCATGAGTTCCATCAAGGCATTGGCTTGGTCCAACGAGCCAACATCCAGCGTCAACATGCCGCCAAAGCCGTATTCGTGGTTCATTTGTGTTTTCATCAATTCATGGCCGGGATGACTTTCCAGTCCGGGGTACACCACTTTTAAACCGTCCCTTTCGAATTGTTTCGCCAAATAGTGGGCATTTTCACTGTGTTTTTTGATGCGGATATGTAGGGTACGCATATTTTTTAGGATGGATGCCGCCCGAAGACTGTCCAAAGTACTTCCAAACAACATACCTGCACCATTATTCACATCCTTTAGGCCAAGACAAAAATCTTTTGTGCCGCATACGGCCCCGGCCACACAGTCGCTGCTTCCATTGATGAACTTGGTAAGACTGTGCACCACAATATCCGCACCCAACTGGGCCGCGCCAATGTTCAAAGGGGAAAAGGTATTATCCACTACCAAGGGGATGTTATGTTTTTTGGCCAATTTGGACAGGGAAGCAATGTCGGCCACTTCCAACAACGGATTACTGATGGCTTCACAATAGATCATTTTGGTTTTTGGAGTGATGGCGTTGGCAACGACATCCAAATCCGTAATGTCCAAAAATGAGGTGGTTATGTTGAACTTTTTCAAGAAATTCTTCAAGAAGGCATAAGTACCCCCGTATATGGTTCTGCTGCATACAATATGGTCTCCGCTATCACACAATTGCATGATCACGGCGCTGATAGCGCCCATGCCACTGGCAAATACATTGGCAGACTCGGTGCCTTCCAATTGGGCCATGGCCTCTCCCAAATATAGATTGGAAGGGGAGGAGTGCCTGCTGTACAGGTAGCATCCTTCTGTATTTCCCTCAAAGGTGTCGAACATCGTCTTCGCGGTCAAGAAGGTATAGGTGGATGAATCTGATATGGAAGGATTTACCCCGCCAAATTCACCAAAATATTGTAGGTCTTGAATACGTTCTGCAGCTTTATAGTCCATGATATACGATTTTTTGTAAATCTATTCAGATATAGAGTAAAAGTCAATTATTAATCCTCTTTATAGGAAATAGAACTATTATTTTATAAATAATAGAATATTGTTCTAATTTTGATGTTATATATTGGTTTCAATAGAAAAATCTTCATGATGGAATTGGATGCTTTGGACAAACAATTGGTGGCTTTGCTGCAGGAGGACTGCAAAAAGACCACAAAACAATATGCAGATGCACTGCAATTATCCAAAACCGCAGTGTACGAACGGATTCGTCGCTTGGAGAGAACCGGTGTCATTACCGGTTATGTTGCGCTGTTGGACAAGTCCAAGGTCAATCGGGACTTTACCGTGTTGTGCCATATTCGATTGGTACAGCATACCAAGGAGAACGTTTTACGCTTTGAACGCGAGATTCTAAAGCTGGAAGAAGTGTCGGAATGTTTCCACGTGGGTGGTGATTACGACTATATTCTGAAAATCAATGTGGAGGACATGAAGAGTTATCGCGAGTTCATGATCACCAAACTCACGGCCATCAATAATATTGGTAACACCCAGAGTTCCTTTGTGATCAATGAAGTGAAAAACACTCCTTCCGTTCATATTTAACAGGGGATTATGTATTTGTCATATCAGCGAAATTGATGTATTTCAGAATCAATTGATGGGACGATCCCGAAAAACATTCGTATTTTTACAACTGTTTTTTATGAACAGATCAGTTACAAAAATATCCTTACAAATCATTCAATATGAATCAATATGATGTAGCTATCATCGGCTCCGGACCTGGAGGCTATGTAGCGGCCATTCGATGTGCCCAATTGGGAATGAAAACTGCGATAATCGAAAAATACGCCACTTTGGGCGGAACATGTCTCAACGTGGGTTGTATTCCATCCAAAGCCCTTTTGGACTCATCCCACCATTACGAGGATGCCGTAAAACATTTTGAGGAGCACGGAATCGATATTCCTGGTGAGATCAAGGTGAATTTGGCACAAATGATTGCCCGCAAACAAGGAGTGGTGGATCAGACCACCAAGGGTATCGACTTTTTGATGGACAAGAACAAAATCGATGTATATCATGGCGTTGGTAGCTTTAAAGATGCCACGCACATCAACATAGCCAAAGAGGACGGGCAAGAGACCATTGAGGCGAAGCACATCATCATTGCCACGGGATCAAAACCATCTACCCTTCCTTTTATTAAAATTGATAAGGAACGGATCATCACTTCTACGGAGGCCTTGAAACTAAAAGAAGTACCCAAGCACCTGATCGTAATCGGGGGCGGGGTCATTGGTCTGGAGTTGGGCCAGGTGTACAAACGCCTTGGTGCCGAAGTTACGGTGGTTGAATACATGGACCGTATCATTCCCGGAATGGACGGTGCGCTTTCCAAAGAGCTTACCAAGGTGATGAAGAAGCAAAAGGTGCAGTTCAACCTTTCGCACAAAGTGAAATCAGTGGAGCGTAAAGGAGATGAGGTCATCGTAAAAGCTGATGATAAAAAAGGCAATGAAGTGACCATGACCGGTGATTATTGCTTGGTTTGTGTGGGAAGAAGACCTTACACGGATGGATTGAACCTTGAAGCGGCCGGTGTAAAAATGGACGACAGGGGTAGAGTGGAAGTGAACGCTCACTTGCAGACCAACGTTTCCAACATTTACGCTATTGGTGATGTAATCAAAGGTGCCATGTTGGCTCATAAAGCGGAAGAAGAAGGAACCTTGGTCGCCGAACTGTTGGCAGGTCAAAAACCACATATCGATTATAACCTGATTCCTGGAGTGGTCTATACTTGGCCGGAAGTTGCCGCCGTGGGTAAAACCGAAGAGCAATTGAAGGAAGAAGGAGTAGAGTACAAAGTGGGTCAATTCCCTATGCGTGCCTTGGGTAGATCCCGGGCCAGTATGGATTTGGATGGCTTCGTGAAAATCTTGGCGGACAAAAAGACCGATGAAGTATTGGGAGTCCACATGATCGGTGCTCGTTGTGCGGATTTGATCACTGAAGGTGTTACCGCCATGGAGTTTAGGGCTTCAGCCGAGGATATTTCACGGATGAGCCATGCCCACCCAACGTTTGCAGAAGCTGTAAAAGAAGCAGCATTGGCAGCAACGGATGATAGGGCGTTGCATATCTAAGATTTAAAAGAAATGAAATAATACGAAGCATTCAGTTTTCGGACTGGATGCTTTTTTTGTGGAATCTATCCGCGGACGGTACGCAAAAACCTTCTCAATACAAGCCTTCCCCTGATGGAAAGTTCGCGGATAACAGGGACGGAGGCTTCCTTGAAATCCATGAGTTGGGATACTGCAGTAGCAAACCCCAAACTGATCTGTGATTTGATTTTTGCTTCGTATTGGTTGTATTTCAATGCCAAAAAGGTACAGACCGTCATAAAGGCCAATGCTCCAGGGATAGCCACCTGAGGGGCCAGGGAATGGTTAAAGAAACGGTAAAGGCCCAAACCTGTGAAACTTCCATACAGGATGATAAAGTGGATCACGTAGATGGAAAGGGTACTGGCGCCAATATTCAAAACGGTTTTGTTGGTCATGAATTGGCGAAGTACCATAAACACCGCAAATACGATGAATACGTTCCCTAAACGAATGAAGAGATAATTGTTGGCCAAAATCATTTTGAACAATTCCAATCCTGTTGCATTGTAAAGGCCATCGAACATTCTGGAGGATTGGTAGATCAACAGATAACCTACTGTTATTGCTATGGAGATGGCGGCAGGAAACAAATATTTGGATTCCCTATATCTTGTGAACAAAACCGAGATAAAGGCTCCTAAGGCCGTATACCCAAACCAAGGAATGATGGTGAACACCGATCCATTGGCTTTGGTGAAATAGTTGGCGACCAAATCAGGTAAGAACGAGAACGTCCATTGTTTATAGATGGGCTCAAAAAGAAAAAGCAATAGGGTAATCCCTATCAGTACCGACGAAAAAACATACTTTTTTTTGTTGATAGTGAGCAGATATACACCAATGACGCCCAATATGGAAAGGCCGATGCAATGGAGCACATCAACTAAATAAAAGGAATTGTACAATTGCCCTTTGAACAAACCAAAAAGGTTCAATCGGAGCAAATACCCAATGAGCAATAGTTGTAAACCACGGCGCACACCTTTGGCAACCCTAGGGTTGTCCATGCCTTTTTGGGGTACCCTGATGAGCAAAAAAGTAAAAATAAAACCGGAAACGGTAAAGAAGACCGGAGCGGTTATTCCCCTGAAATACAGCCAAATATTGTATACGGGATTTGTAGTATCCCTAAAAATAGGGTCAAGTAGTCCATCGATGAAATGCCCTTGCAGCATCATCAAAATGGCCCATGCGCGCATGGCATCAATAAAAAATAACCTGTTGTTCTTGGCTGTCATTCGGTCAACTGTTACCCTATATACTTGTTTAGCAGTAGGTTTGGATGCTTCGCGGGTCAAAAATATGCAAAATACTCGCTTCTGATCCGCAATTGGGGTATTTTAGCGAAACAATCAACGATTTTCGGGTATGGCTGCAATATTGGCATTTGCTGGAAGCAATTCTTCCACTTCTATTAATTTTAGATTGGTAAAACTTACCATTTCCTTGGTGCAAGAACATGAGGTTCAGGTATTAAACATGGCCAATTACCCTTTTCCCATGTTCAGTGAGGACTTGGAAAAACAAAAAGGATATTCCAATGCATTGGTAGAATTGAAGAACGATATCCAAAAATGTGAAGGCCTGATTCTGTCCGTCAATGAACACAATGGGAATCCCTCGGCGTATTTTAAAAATGTATTGGATTGGTTGTCTCGCTTGGATCGGAATTTTTTGGAAGGCACCAAGGTTTTACTCATGTCCACCTCCGGAGGAAAAAGAGGTGCCAAAGGTTCACTGACCGTGATTGAAAATCTATTGCCACGTTTCGGCGGGGAAGTGATCACGACTTTTTCACTACCTTCTTTTTATGAGAATTTTTCAGATGATGGTATTTTGGATGCCACTTTAAAATCTGAACACCAAGCCGCATTGGAGACTTTTTTGGAATCCTTAAAATAGCTCGCCTTGCGGACCCATCGCGCTTTTCAGGTCAAATCTATTTCCGGGACCAAAAATGCTTTGCTGCAATGGTCCAAACCCTTTGAGCAGGTGGTTTGGTTGGACAGTAATGGGCATCACGATCAATATTCCTCTTTTGAAGCTTGTCTGGCCATTGGAGAGGAACGAAAGTGTACAACATTTGATATGGTCAGTTCTTATCTGGACACAACCAAGGATTGGCTATTTGGTTATTTTTCCTATGACCTGAAGAATGAATTGGAGGATTTGGCCTCTGAAAATGCGGATGGCCTGGGTTTTCCATCACTATATTTTTTCCAGCCCCAAAAAATCATCATTTTGAAGGATGATGAGCTTCATTTTAAATACTTGGACGATTACAGCAATGAAATTGAATCGGATTCTGAGCAAATTGTTGCTTCCATTCATTCAGATCAGTCTTCAAAACCCGATGGCCCGCCTGTGAAAATTAAAATGCGAATTCACAAAGACGCTTATTTTGATAAAGCGAACCGGTTTTTGGAGCACATCCACAGAGGGGACATTTATGAGGCCAATTTTTGTCAGGAATTTTATGCGGAAAATATTACCATCGACCCCATAATGGTCTATCAAAAACTAAACACCATCTCCGAGCCGCCGTTCGCAGTTTTCATGAAGTTAAAAGAACGGTATTTGATGTGCGCCTCCCCGGAACGTTATCTCAAAAAAATGGGGCAAAAGGTCATTTCCCAACCCATAAAGGGAACCGCTCCTCGCGGAAAGACCAAAACAGAAGACCTGAAACTTAAAAACGACTTGGCGCTGGATGAAAAAGAAAGGGCGGAAAACATCATGATTGCCGATTTGGTCCGTAATGATCTCTCCAAAAGTGCCATAAAGGGAAGTGTACAGGTGGAAGAACTCTGCAAAGTGTACGCTTACAAACAAGTGCATCAGATGATCTCAACCATCGTTTCAATGGTTTCCATGGATAAAAACCCAGTGGAATTGATCCAGGAAACCTTTCCCATGGGCAGTATGACAGGGGCGCCAAAGATATCTGCCATGCAGATCATCGAAAATTTGGAAGAGACAAAACGTGGACTCTACAGTGGGGCCGTAGGCTATTTTGCTCCCAATGGTGATTTTGATTTCAACGTGGTCATCCGAAGCATTTTGTACAATGAAGCGAACAAATATGTTTCCTTTTCCGTGGGCAGTGCCATCACCTCAAAATCGGAATCCGAAAAGGAATACCAAGAATGTTTGTTGAAAGCCAAGGCCATGCGCAAAGTATTGGAAAAAGGCTGAGGTTTATTCGTAATTTTGCGACATGTTGTCCAAATTCAAAAACCAAATCGATGCCAAATTCCCTTTCCTAAAAGGAAAAAAGCTGTTGCTGGCCTGTAGTGGCGGGGTGGACAGTGTGGTGTTGGCGCATTTGTGTAAGTCAGCAGGTTTGGACATCGCGTTGGTCCATTGCAATTTTAAATTGCGTGGAGCCGATAGCGATGGGGATGAGGTATTTGTACGAAACTTGGCTGAGACATTGGATGTGGAGGTACTGGTGGAAGCATTCAACACCTTGGAATATGTAAAGGATTATCGGGGGTCGATGCAGATGGCGGCCAGGGAGTTGCGTTATCAATGGTTTAACGACCTTTTGAGGGGAAAGGACTTTGCTTATTTGCTGACGGCCCATCACCTGGATGATGACTTGGAGACTTTTCTCATCAATCTTTCCCGGGGTACCGGTTTGGAAGGACTTTTGGGGATTCCGGAGCAGAACGAAAAAGTAGTGCGGCCTTTGTTGATTTTCACTCGAGAAGAGATTGCTGCCTATGCTGAAGAACAAAACATTCAATGGCGGGAAGATAGCAGTAATTCGGAATCCAAATACCTTCGGAATAAAATCAGGCATGGGATTGTTCCCAAGTTGAAGGAATTGCATCCAACATTTGTCCAGAATTTTATCCAGACCCAATCGTATCTGCATCAGACCAGTGACTTGGTCAACAATCATTTGGAAGAGGTCAAAAACAGATTGTTCCAAAAAGTTGATGGTACAATCAAGGTCAATGTGGCCGATTTGCAAAAGATACAGCCCTTGGAAGCCTATCTCTACGGTTTGTTCCATGGGTTCGGCTTTTCCGATTGGGAAGCGGTCCATGGACTATTGACCTCCATGAGCGGCAAGGAAGTGCTTTCCAATACCCATAGATTGGTCAAAGATCGCGATTGTTTGATTCTTTCCGAATTAAAAACTAGGGTAAATGACCATTTCCCTGTCTTTGATAAGGACACCATGCTCGAACAACCCATTAAATTGACCATGGAAAAGATGGACAGTGTGACGAAACCATTAACCAATGCCATATTTTTGGATAAGGATAAGTTAAACTTCCCCTTGGTGTTAAGAAATTGGGAGAAAGGCGACTATTTTTATCCCTTCGGGATGAAAGGCAAGAAAAAGTTGTCCAAGTTTTTCAAGGATGAGAAGATAGATGTCGTTTCCAAGGAAAAGCAATGGTTGTTGTGCTCGGACAATGAAATTGTTTGGGTAGTGGGCAAAAGGGCCGATGAACGATTTAGGGTTGATGATTCGACCCGACAAATAGTAAAGATTACATGGATTTCATGAGAGTATTGAAAGTTTTTTTAGGTTTATTCTTCATCAATCTAACCCTGTTTGCACAAACGGATGCCAATCCCGCAGTTTGGAGCCATGAAGTACACAAATTATCGGACACAGAATACGAATTGGTCTTTAAAGGCAAGATCATGGACGGTTGGCATGTATATTCGCAGTATACCGCCGAAGGTGGTTCCTTGCCTAGCGAATTCACCTTTGAAAAAGCGGGCGAGGACTATGAACTGGTAGGCAGCACTGAGGAAAGTGAAACGATAAAGGAGTATAGTGACGTGTTCGAGGTGGAAGAGACCTTCTTTAAAAAAGAGGCCATATTCACCCAAAAAATAAAGCTCCTAAAACCGGATGTGAGGCAGATTTCCGTCAATTTGTTTTATCAGATTTGCAAGGAAGTCTGTATTCCAAAAGATGAGGTTTTTGAGATTTCGTTGGATGGAAGTGCCTTTGTAGGCGACACCAAAACCTTAGATGACCGAAGTGTGGCCCTTGGCGAATCGCTCAAACTGGATTTGAAGAACAAAGAACTGCTCAATCAGGGTGGTTTGGTGGATTCTGAAGGCAAATCAAACCTTTGGATGATTTTCGGGCTTGGCTTTTTGGGAGGTTTGATTGCCTTGTTGACCCCTTGTGTATTCCCGATGATTCCATTGACGGTATCGTTTTTCACCAAACAGTCGCAGAACAAATCCAAGGGAATCGGTAATGCGGTTTTGTATGGATTTTTTATCGTTTTGATTTATTTCTTGCTGAGTTTGCCCTTTCACCTATTCAATTCGGTGGACTCGCAGATTTTGAACACCATCGCCACCAACATTTGGCTCAACGTGTTCTTCTTTGTCATTTTTGTGTTCTTTGCCTTTTCATTCTTTGGGTATTACGAACTCACCCTGCCAAGTTCCTGGGCCAATAAGATGGATTCCGCTTCATCCAAAGTAGGAGGGGGATTGGGCATCTTTTTTATGGCGTTGACCTTGGCTATTGTATCGTTTTCCTGCACGGGCCCCATTTTGGGGGGGCTTTTGGGCAGTACCACTTTGGCCGAAGGTAATGTGGCCACCAACTTGACCATGGGTATGGTCGGATTCGGGTTGGCCTTGGCCTTGCCTTTTGCACTGTTTGCCATGTTCCCTGCCTGGTTGCATTCCTTGCCAAAATCAGGCGGTTGGATGACCACCGTGAAAGTGGTGTTGGGCTTTTTGGAACTGGCCTTGGCCTTCAAATTTTTGTCCAATGCGGATTTGGTAGGCAATTGGGGCGTCTTCAAAAGGGAGATCTTTATTGGGGTTTGGGTAGTGTTGTTTATTTTGATGACCCTTTATCTCTTTGGGGTGTTCCGCTTCCCACATGATGGTCCCAGAAAAAACCTTTCACCTGCAAGAAAGATGGTAGGGCTTTTAAGTTTTGCCTTCTCTGTCTATTTGGTTCTTGGGCTGTTCCATGTCACCGATTTGAAATTGTTGAGCGGGTTCCCTCCACCAAGTTTTTACAGCGTGGTGGAAACCGAGAGCGATTGCCCGTTGGGATTGGATTGTTTCAAGGATTTTGAGGAAGGTGTAGCTTATGCCAAAGAGGTGAACAAGCCCATTCTACTCGATTTTACTGGTTGGGCCTGCGTCAATTGCAGAAAGATGGAAGAGAATGTTTGGAGCGATGCCAGCGTGTATCCCATCCTTAAGGATGAATACGTATTGATCTCGCTTTATGTAGATGATAGAAAGGAGCTTCCCGAAGGGGAAAAATTCGATTTCAAATTTGATTCCGGACGAATCAAATCCATTGAGAACATTGGGCAAAAATGGGGTACTTTCCAGACGGTGAATTTCAACGCCGCATCACAACCTTATTACGTGTTGATGACCCCAGATCTGGAAATCCTGAACGATGCGGTGCAATACGTGGATGTGGAAACCTATCAAAAATGGTTGAAATCCGGTTTGGAAAAGCATCAACTCTCCATTAACAAATAATGAATATTTTTCACGGGAGTTGGAAATTAGTTATACCTTAGAGTGACTAATTGACGTAACCACAACTTCGTGAAAAAGATTAAAAAAGTACTTCTGATCCTTGCGGGACTACTTCTGCTTTTGGTGATTGCCATTGCCATTTTTATTAATTCCCTTAAACCTGATTATAGCGGCAAAAAAACATTGGACGGCATTGAAGGTGAAGTCAATGTGTATTTCGACCCTTATGGAATCCCCCATATTTATGCAGAAAATGAAGTAGATGCACTAAAGGCATTGGGTTATGTGCATGCGCAGGACAGGCTTTGGCAAATGGAACTGTTGCGAAGGGTGGCCAAGGGTAGGATTGCAGAGGTTTTCGGAAAGGATTTTGTAAAGACGGATAAATTTTTTCTTTCCCTGGGCATTGATGACCAGTCTGCACAAACGGTTGCCAACTTGGACAAGAATAGTGAGACAGCAATAATGGCCCAAGCCTATCTGGATGGCATCAACGACTTTATCAAAAATGGCCCGACCCCTATAGAATTTTATCTGACAGGCATTGATAAGGAACCTTTTTCCATAGAAGATGTATACAATGCTGTAGGATATATGGCCTTTAGTTTTGCGATGGCCCACAAAACAGACCCTTTGCTCACCAGTATGCGGGATAAGTTGGGGGACGAATATATGAAAGACCTTGCCATCGATTCCGACACTTCGACCGTGTGGATAAAAAATTATCATGGGATAAAGACCGATTCCTTGGGAACCGATATCACAGCAAGTGTTACGGCGGCACTGGAGAATCTGCCTGTTCCTCTTTTTGAAGGAAGCAACAGTTGGGTAGTTTCCCCCGAGAAGACCAAGAATGGTAAGGTTATTTTTGCCAACGACCCGCATATCGGGTTTGCCCAACCTTCGGTTTGGTATGAAGCCCATGTGGTTACCCCGACCTACGAAAAGTATGGCTATCATTTGGCAGGGGTTCCCTTTCCTTTGTTAGGCCACGATAGAAATCTGGCCTATGGGTTGACCATGTTCGAGAACGATGATATCGATTTCTACTACGAAGAGGCCAATCCAGCAGATTCAACCCAATACAAAACAGTAGAGGGCTGGAAGCCATTCGAATATGTCACGAAGACCATCAAGGTAAAAGATGGGGAGGATGTCTCCTTTACCTTTAAAAAATCGCAACATGGGCCTATCATGAATGATATTGCCGACCAAATTTCAGGGGAACGGCCCATTGCCATGTCGTGGATATATACCAAGCCCAAGAACGAAGTTTTGGATGCCTTGTACGGGTTGAGCCATGCCACCAATTTGGAGGAATTCCAGAGTGCCCTTCCCAAGATTCATGCTCCCGGGCTCAATGTAATGTATGGTGATGCCAAAGGCAATGTGGGTTGGTGGGCCACCGCCAAATTATACCAGATGCCGGATAGTGTCTCCACCAAATTTATTTTGGATGGTACTTCGGGCAAGGATGAACCCATACGCTACCTCGACTTTTCAGAAAACCCAAGTGCCGTGAATCCGCCTTGGCATTATGTCTATTCCGCGAACAACCAACCTGATTCCATCGCAGGAATGTTGTATCCTGGTTATTATTTGCCAGAGAACAGGGCCAAAAGGATTGTACAGTTGTTGGATGCCAAAGATGATTGGGATAAGGAATCCTTTTCCGAAATGATCTTGGACGTTACCTCACCCGTAAATACCGATCTGGTAACCGAGTTGATCAAGCTGTTCGATGTATCCCATTTGTCCACGGAACAATTGGTTCTGGTCGATTCCCTTAAAAATTGGAATGGGGAGTACACCTTGAACAGTACAAGCCCTACGTTGTTTCATCGCTGTGAGTATTTTATGGTAAAAAATACGATGGAGGACGAATTGGGCACCGAGATGTTCAACGAGTTTTTGGGCACCCACCTTTTTAAACGGCAGATTGCTTGGGGAGCCAAAATGGAAAATGGAAAATGGTGGGACAACGTAAATACTAAAGATGTAGTGGAAACCCGAAAGGATATCGTCATGAAGTCCTTTGCGGATGCTTGGCAATCCTTGGTAAAAGATTTGGGACCAGATCCAAGCCAATGGACCTGGGACAAAGTACATACCTTGGAACACCAGCATCCTTTTGGAAAAGTGGAGTCGTTACGAAAATATTTCAATGTGGGCCCATTTCCTGTGGAAGGCACCCGCGAAGTCATCAACAACCTCTCCTTTCCGTATGATAGCACAGGCTATTACAAAGTAAGTTCAGGGCCATCCACACGCCGAATCGTGGATTTTTCAGATGTGGAAAACAGCATCAGCATTTTGCCCACGGGCCAATCGGGAAATCCGTTCAGCAAGCATTACAAAGATCAAGCTGAAATGTATGTGCAGGGTAAGTTCCGAAAGATGATGATGAACAAACAGGAAATTCAGGAAACGGCGGAATCCGTACTTACCTTTACCAAAAAGTAATCCCTCCACAAATTCGGAAAGCACTTGTGTCAATCCAAAATGGGGCATTCGTCAATCTGACCACCTAAACCAATCTGTAAAAGTTAATTTTTGGGGACGCAATCTTCAAGAATTTTCTGAATGCTTATAAAAGTGTATGGCAGTGCCGTTTTTGGCATTGAGGCGACCACTATTGTGGTAGAGGTCAACATAGATAAAGGGGTAGGGTATCATCTGGTCGGACTTCCGGACAACGCCATCAAAGAGAGTAATTTCCGCATAGCGGCAGCCTTGCAGAACAATGGGTACCGAATTCCCGGCAAAAAGATTACCATCAATATGGCGCCAGCCGATTTGAGAAAAGAAGGTTCTGCATATGACCTTACCTTGGCCTTGGGCATATTGGCCGCTTCAGAACAGATAAAGTCCGAGGACATACACAATTATCTCATTATGGGGGAACTTTCGCTGGATGGCAGTTTGCAGTCCATTAAGGGAGCGTTGCCCATTGCCATAAAGGCAGAGCATGAAGGATTCAAGGGATTCATCCTTCCAAAAGAAAATGCCAAAGAAGCGGCCATTGTGGACGGACTGCAAGTGTATGGTGTGGAAAACATCAAAGAAGTCATTGCCTTTTTTGATCAAGGTATTCCCTTGGAAGAAACCATCGTGAATACGCGCCAAGAATTTTATGATCACTTGGATTTACCCGAATTCGATTTTGCCGATGTAAAGGGGCAGGAAAGTATTAAACGCTGTATGGAGATTGCAGCGGCCGGAGGTCACAATATCATTTTGATAGGTCCACCGGGGGCGGGAAAGACCATGTTGGCCAAACGATTGCCTTCCATTTTACCTCCCATGACCTTGCATGAAGCTTTGGAAACCACCAAAATCCATAGTGTGGTGGGCAAGGTGAAGAACAAGGGATTGATGAGCCAAAGACCGTTCCGAAGTCCACACCATACCATCAGTAGCGCTGCCTTGGTAGGAGGGGGCGGCTATCCACAACCTGGTGAGATTTCCCTTTCACACAACGGTGTATTGTTTTTGGATGAACTCCCCGAATTTGAACGCAGGGTTTTGGAGGTGATGCGCCAACCCATGGAAGACCGGGAGGTGACCATTGCAAGGGCGCAATATACGGTGACCTATCCGAGCAGTTTCATGTTGGTGGCCAGTATGAATCCCAGTCCGGGAGGATATTTTAATGATCCAGATGCTCCGGTCACTTCTTCACCGGCCGAGATGCAACGGTATTTGGGGAAGATATCCGGGCCTTTGTTGGATCGTATCGACATCCATATTGAAGTGACCCCGGTTCCCTTTGAAAAACTATCCGATGATAGGAAAGGGGAAAGCAGTGTGGCAATTCGAAAGCGGGTAGAAGCCGCTCGGGATCTTCAGACCAAAAGGTTCGAAGACATCAAGGACCTGCATTACAATGCCCAGATGAATACCAAGCACATCAGGGAATTCTGTAAGCTGGATGCATCCTCAAAGGCGCTTTTAAAAAGTGCGATGCAACGCTTGAACCTTTCCGCAAGGGCCTATGATCGAATATTAAAGGTGGCCCGAACCATTGCCGATCTGGAAGGTCAAGGGCATTTAAATGAAAATCATATCTCCGAAGCCATCCAATACCGGAGCTTGGACAGGGAAGGTTGGCTGGGTTAAAGGCTCAATTGAATTTTTTGATCATTTGATATGAAAACTCGACCATCTCCCTGTAATTTTCCTTGCTGATTTTTTCATCAATGCCATGAAAACGGGAAAAACTCTCTGGACTGATGCGGATGGGATAAAAACGGTACACATCGTCAGAAACCCCATAAAAATAGCGGGCATCGGTGCCACCGCCAATCAAACCGGGCACGACTACCACATCTGGAAATACGGAACGAATGGTTTTTTCCAACGTTTTGAATGCTTCGGAATCTATTCCTGACACTGGTGAGGGATCTACGGCAAATCCTGCCAGTTCCACTTTTACTTTGTCCCCAACGGTTTTCTCAATATGTTCCTTCACAGAAGCTATGGTTTCCCCGGGCAAAATTCTAAAATTGATGGTGGCCTTGCCCACCGTCGGGATCACATTGTCCTTTACGCCTCCTTCCACAATGGTGGGGGCCGTTGTGGTATGCGCATTCAAAGCCTTTAGGACCGGTCCTTTAAAAAGCCAGGGATTGGCAAACGCCATTTTTTTGAAAAAAGGCATTTCGGCTCCCATATATTCAAATTGGTAATCAATGGGCTTGACCAGTTTATAGGGCAGTTGATTGTTCTCCAAATCCACGATGGCCTGTGCCAACATCCCCAAAGTGTTGTCCTTTGGAGGGGAGGAACTGTGACCACCCTTGGTTTCCACGATCAGGTTAAAGGAAGCATACCCTTTTTCCGCCAAATTCAGCATGGCAATGGTCTTATCGAACCCAGGGACCATGTTCTCGGCCAAAAGTCCACCTTCGTCCAAAGTCATGGCCGCATGGATTCCTTTTTCCTTAAGATAGGCGGCAATCTTTTGTGCTCCGTTAGAGCCACCAAGTTCCTCATCATGTCCGAAGGCCAAATAAATGGTCTGGGAAGGGGTGAAGGATTCCTTTAGCAATGTTTCAATGGATTCCATCAAGGCCATCAAGGAACTTTTATCATCCAAAGTGCCCCTGCCAATGATATGGGTATCGGTGATTTTCCCGGCAAATGGTGGGGCCTCCCAATCGGAAAGGGTTGGCTGGTCCACGGGGACCACATCTTGGTGGGACATGAGGATGATGGGCTTTTTTGATGTATCCGAACCTTCCCATTTAAAAAGTAAGCTGTAATCACTGATTTTTTCTAATGTAAGTTTTTCATGGATTAATGGATAGGTCTCCTGCAAAAACTGGTGGAAACCATTGAATGCCGTGGAATCGGGAATAGCATCTTCACTATAAGAAATGGTTTCGAACTGCACAGCTTTGGATAGATGCTGATATGCATTTGCAGGAAACTCCATTTTTTGCAAGGGGTCAGGTGCGACTTGTTTGGAGGTAAGGGAAAGGGTGTTAAAAGTTAAGACGGCGGCCAATACGATGATAAGGCTTAGGAGCACGAAAAGGAATTTTTTCATTCTTGAGATGGTTTAGTTGGATTCAAATTGAAAAGTGTGTCGAATTCTTCTGAAGATGATACACTTGGCGACAAATTAGATAAAAAAGTCAAACGGAAGCCCATATCTAGGTTTGTTTTTGAAAACCCCAAAATTTTAAGGCTTTCCTGTTCAAATTGGTAATTGAAACCCCTTTAAGGCTTACAAGTGTAAAAAATACGTTAAATGATTACACTGATCTGGTATTGAGATTGTTATGATATACATTTGCCGCTCTTTTTTGAAATTTTATTGGAATGCAATGTGTGGAATTGAACCCAGTGGGCAACTTTGACCCATGGGAACAGGAGAAGATCGATGAGTTGCTGCATCAAGAAATAACAGAGTCTTTAAGCAATAGACTGGTGTTTGAAAATGAAAGTGTTAAACTATGGGATCTGTATCTAGCTCCGGGAGAGCGGATTCCTTTTAGAAGACACAATACCAACTATGGTTGGGTATGCCCAACAGGAGGTTTGGTGATAACTCGCTATGGGAACGGGAAAATTGATATGTTCAAACTGAATCCAGGCGATACCGAATACTTTGAAAACAGGGGCAAAGACTATGTCAACGATTTGGAAAACATAGGGGAAGACCCGGTTAGTATCAGTATTTTGGAGTACAAGGAAACCAAAAAGAACAACAAGGTAGAATTCTGCAATTAGATGGCCTTGATGTTCGCTTTGAGTCCTGAGATGATGCCCAATATGTTCTGAACGGTTTCCTCTAAATAGTATTTGATGGCCAAATGGGGGATCCGGATCGTGGTGAACCCATTTTTGAACGAATGCATGGCATCTTCTAGGTCGTTGATGGCCTGTTCATGGGTAATCATGTTATAATCCTTGTCTATCTCAATATTGAGCTTTACACGGGAAATGGCGATGTCAACGGATCGTTTGCCGTCCCACCATTCCAACATGGGATGGGCTCCGGCTTCCTTCAAGGCGTAAAAGAGGTGGATGGCCTCCAATGGAGTGTTGTTATCTAGAATTACTTTTTTAATGAGCCGTGAATGACGGTCGCACAAGTGGATTCCCAAAGACTCCATAGAAGTCTTGTACTGATGGGAATCAATACTCTTATCACAATCCTTACATGTCATAAGTATTTGCCAAGTTTAAGGTCAAAGTTCGATTTGGGACTATTATAACTTCGCCATTTTTAAAATCGTATAAAAAGTCGATGTAAAACACCCCACTTTTAGACGAAATGCATTTTTTTGGATGAAATACATGGTTTGTCCTAATATCCTGTTAAATTCAACACCCTAAACCAACCCATTTATGTTGAAAAAAATAGGACCCGGGGTGCTGGTCGCAGCAGCCTTTGTAGGACCGGGAACCATAGCCATGTGTACGTTGGCCGGAGCACGATTCGGATACGCCCTGATCTGGGCCCTGTTGATATCCATTATTGCTACGATTGTACTACAGGGAATGGCAGGAAGAATAGGATTGGTGACCCAGAAAGGCTTGGTCGATGTGGTCCGAGAACAATTGCGGACACCATGGGTCCGTAATGCTGTCCTTGCCGTGGTATTGGGAGCCATTTTGATAGGTAATGCGGCATATGAAGGAGGAAACATTGGAGGGGCCACATTGGGTCTGGAACAGATTTTCCCCAACCCCCAAATGAGGCCTTTTTTTCCTGCCCTGATTGGTATTGCCATTTTCTGCTTGCTGTGGTTCAGCAATTATAAAGTATTGGAAAGAATTTTTGTGGGCTTGGTTGCTTTAATGGGAGTGAGCTTCATCATTTGTGCTTTGATGACCAAACCTTCCCTATCCCGTATTTTGGAAGGGATGTTTGTACCGTCATTCCCGCAAGACAGCCTGTTGACCGTGGTGGCCTTGGTAGGCACTACCGTGGTACCCTATAACTTGTTCTTGCATGCATCCTTAGTGCGTGAAAAATGGAAGTCACAAAGTGATCTGAAAGTCGTGAAATGGGACACCATCATTTCCATCGCTTTAGGTGGATTGGTGTCCATGGCCATTTTGATCACCGCTTCCGCCGCCCCAATTTCCGACATGAACAATGCCATGGATATGGCTAAAGGATTGGAGCCCCTTTTCGGTAAAATGGCACTCTATTTCATGGCCATCGGGCTTTTGGCGGCTGGAGTAACCTCTGCCATTACGGCTCCTTTGGCGGCCGCTTATGTGGCCAGTAGTTGTTTTGGATGGGAAGGGGGCATGCAGGATAAAAGATTCAAATTCACTTGGGCATTTGTCTTACTCTGTGGGATAATATTTTTGTCTTTTGACATCAAGCCCATCCAAGTCATCCAATTTGCTCAGGTGGCCAATGGTGTTTTGTTGCCGGTAATGGCACTTTTGTTATTGTGGGTAGTGAACAAAAAAGCGGTTATGGGAGAAAACAGAAACACCCTTTTACAGAATGTTTTGGGAATGGCCATAGTGGCTTTTGCCATCTTCTTGGGAACGAAAAGTATCTTAAAAGTCATGGGGACCCTTTAGATGAAACAATTTGCGATCGATATCAACTGTGATGTAGGGGAAGGAATCGGCAATGAAACCGAAATTTTTCCCTATATCAGTTCGTGTAATATTGCCTGTGGTGGTCATGCAGGAAACGAGGAGAGCATGTCCGAAGTGGTGGATTTAGCTCTTCAACATCGTGTTAAGATAGGAGCACATCCATCATATCCCGATAAAGAGAATTTTGGTAGGGAAGTCATGGATATTCCAAATGAGGTGCTGATACAAAGTATCAGAGATCAGCTCCAAACATTCGAAGGCATTCTGGGCCGAAAAAAAGCCATCCTTCACCATATAAAGGCACATGGGGCATTGTACAATCAAACCGCGAAAGATGGGGAGTTGGCAAAAATGTATTTGGAAGCCATTTCAGCATATAGGCAAAATGCAATTCTGTATGTGCCATGTGGTTCCTTGGTTGCGAATATGGCTGCGGAAATGGGTTTTAAGATATGGTATGAGGCTTTTGCCGATAGAAATTATAATGAAGACCTAAGTCTAGTGTCCAGAAAAAATAAAGATGCATTGATTCAAGAGCCGAAAGAAGTTCTGCTTCATGTGCTACCTGTTATAAAAGATGCAAAAGTGAAGACGGTTTCCGGCGAATTCCATAAAATTGAAGCGAACACCCTTTGCGTGCATGGCGATACCGCTTCGGCATTGGAAATATTAATGTATCTTTCACGGGAATTACCCAAACATCAGGTGCAAATACAAAAGTGAAAAGTTACCCCATCAGCATCAAACCCTTTGGAGAGCGGGCCGTTTTAGTAGAATGGCCCAGTGAGGTAAAAGAGTCTATCTTGGCCGATATCCTCGATTTTATGGAAGCCTTCAAGGCGCTCAAAATTCCAGGTTGGGAAATGTCCGTAGCCTATAATTCCTTGACCATGGTCTATAACAACGACCATCTGGATTTTGAGGAAACCCAAAAAATGATTCTGGACTGCCATGCCGAACAGGCTAAAAGCACTTCTAGTAGGGTACAACACCTTTGGACCATCCCGGTTTGTTACGATTTGGAATTTGGAATAGACATACAAGAAGTTTCCAAAACCTTAAACTTGTCCGTTGAGGAACTCATCCAACAACATACGTCTCACCAATATGTGGTATATGGCATAGGTTTTTTACCCGGGTTTATGTATTTGGGAGGTCTTCCAAAGTCTCTGGAAATCCCCAGACGATCGGAACCACGTTTGCAAGTTGCCAAGGGCTCGGTTGGTTTGGCAGGGAAACAAACGGGCATTTATCCCCAGGAATCCCCAGGGGGGTGGAATATCATCGGCAACTGCCCCGTTCCTTTGTTCAACCCCAGTTTAAAGGAACCTTGTTTTGTAAAAGTGGGGGACAAGATCCAATTCCATAAAATATCCAAAGCCGAATACGAACTCCATAAAATAGAGGCCGAAGTAGGTATTTATAAACCCGAAAAAGTGGTGCTACATGCTTAAGGTGCTCAAATCAGGATTTTTTGCGACCATTCAAGACCTTGGCAGATATGGTTATCGTGATATCGGTGTGCCCGTTTCTGGTGCCATGGATGTGGATTCTGTAAAAAAGGCCAATCTTTTGTTGGGGAACGACCCCAATGCAGCGGTTATGGAAATCACCATGACCGGGCCTACCTTGCAATTTGATGAGCCTACTTTTATCTGTCTTTCCGGAGCCCATATCTCTGCGACCTTGAATAACAAACCCATTGAAAACTATCAGGTAGTACAGGTGTCCAAAGGTGATATTTTGTCCTATGGAAAATTAGAGAACGGTTTTCGGGCGTATTTGGCCATCAAGAGCGGTTTTCAGACCGAGAAAGTCTTAGGTAGCCGTTCCCAGTTTGTGCCCGTGACCAAAACAAAAAGACTCAAGGATGGGGATGAAGTCCTATTCACCAAGAACATTTCTTTTAAACCCCTTATTTCCGAAGTAAAAATTGATGATCATTTTCTAAAGGATTATCTGGAAGTGTACAAAGGACCGGAATTTGAACTACTATCAGACGCCCAACTATCCGCAATATTCACCAAAACCTTCACGATATCCAAAGAAAACAACAGAATGGCCTATCAGTTATCCGAACTGATCGAGGGACATGCCCATTCCATGCTGACGTCCGGAACCTTGCCTGGAACCATACAATTGACACCGGCAGGACGTTTGATCATTCTGATGAAGGATGGCCAGACCACGGGAGGCTACCCCAGAATACTGCAACTTTCCGAAGAATCCATTTGTACTTTGGCCCAAAAGAAACACGGGGACAAGTTCACCTTTAAATTACTTTAGTTGTTTTTTCTGCTGGAATCCAACATATTTTTTTGTAACATTGAAGCATGAAAAGAAATAACCTGGTCAACGGCGTGGTCATCATTATTCCAAATCTGGAATGATACAGACTTGCTATTGACAAAAAAGGGCCTGTATCCATTTAGATACAGGCCCTTTTTCTTTATAAAGAAAATAATTGAATATTGGATTTTGAATTGATGTAAATAACTGAAAAACAGAGTTTTGTATATTTTATGTTTCAAATGGATTTAAATAGGCCGAAACTGTTAAAAATCTAAGGCTTTTTAAACATCTATCTTTGATTGACTGTATAAATTCAGCGGAATTCTGTATTTGAATGAAATTTGACAATGGAACTGAACAAGTTTAGTAAAAGTGTGACCCAAGACCCAACGCTACCGGCCGCCCAGGCCATGTTGCACGCGTTAGGGCTCAATGATGATGATCTAAAAAAACCATTTATT
This sequence comes from Flagellimonas aequoris, assembly GCF_003584165.1. Taxonomy (GTDB): domain Bacteria; phylum Bacteroidota; class Bacteroidia; order Flavobacteriales; family Flavobacteriaceae; genus Flagellimonas; species Flagellimonas aequoris. The sequence continues at coordinate 457,072 of NZ_QXFJ01000030.1, forward strand.
GGAATAGCCAGTACAGGTTATGAGGGAAACCCCTGTAACATGCACCTGAACGGATTGGCCAAGGAGGTTAAAAAAGGAGTGGAGTCTTCCAATATGGTGGGACTCATCTTTAATACCATTGGCGTGAGTGACGGGATTTCCAACGGAACCCCGGGAATGCGATACTCCTTGGCATCCAGGGATATTATCGCTGATTCCATCGAAACCGTGATGCAGGCCATGTACTATGATGGCTTGGTGACCGTGGTGGGCTGTGACAAGAATATGCCTGGTGCCCTTATGGCCCAATTAAGGCTCAACAGACCTTCTATTTTGGTATACGGTGGCACCATAGCCCCAGGTTGCCATAACAATAAGAAATTGGATATCATTTCCGCCTTTGAGGCCTACGGTCAAAAAGTGGCGGGAACCATTGATGAGACCGAATTCAAGGCGGTGATCCACAAGGCATGTCCCGGTGCGGGAGCTTGTGGAGGAATGTATACGGCCAATACCATGGCTTCTGCCATTGAGGCGATGGGAATGTCATTGCCCTTTAATTCATCCATTCCAGCGGTGAATTCTGCTAAAGGTGCTGATTGCGAATCTGCCGGGGAAGCCATTCTGAACCTATTGGAAATGGATTTAAAACCCAAGGACATCGTGACCAAAAAAGCGTTGGAAAATGCCTTTAGGTTGGTAACGGTTTTGGGAGGCTCTACAAACGCCGTATTGCATTTTATGGCCATTGCCCATGCCGCGGAAGTAGATTTTACTTTGGAAGACATTACACGTATTAGCGAATCGACACCATTGTTGGCCGATTTAAAGCCCAGTGGAAAATATTTGATGGAAGACCTTCATAAAATTGGAGGAGTGCCAGCCGTCTTGAAATACATGTTGAAGAAAGGCATGCTCCACGGAGATTGTATGACGGTTACCGGTAGAACTCTCGCAGAAAACCTATTGGATGTTCCCGATTTGGAAGAAGGCCAGGACATTATCAAGCCTTTGGAACAGCCTATCAAGGAAACAGGGCATATCCGGATTCTGTATGGCAATTTGGCAACCGAAGGTGCCGTAGCCAAGATTACGGGCAAGGAAGGATTGAGTTTCACGGGAACTGCAAGAGTTTTCAACGGTGAAATTGAAGTGAACGAAGGTATCCATACTGGAAAGGTCAAAAAAGGCGATGTGGTGGTCATTCGATATGAAGGACCCAAAGGTGCTCCCGGCATGCCCGAAATGTTAAAGCCTACATCGGCCATCATGGGTGCCGGATTGGGTAAAGATGTCGCCCTGATTACGGATGGACGATTCTCAGGCGGATCACACGGTTTCGTGGTAGGTCACGTTTCCCCAGAAGCTCAAGTGGGTGGTGGTATCGCCTTGGTGAAAGATGGTGATGAGATTACCATCGATGCGGTCAAGAACACCATCAACATCAATATTTCTGATGAAGAATTGGAACAGCGAAGAAAGGCTTGGGTGCAACCGGAGTTAAAGGTGAAATCGGGCAGTTTGTACAAATACGCCAAAATGGTTTCTTCGGCATCCAAAGGTTGTGTAACCGATACGTTCTAACCATTCAAATTGAATAAAAAGTAAAAGGGGATTTCCCCGAAAAATATAAGCTTATGGAAACATTGAAAGCGGAAAAGAAGGAGAAAAAGCAGGAAACCACCATGCGCATCACGGGTGCAGAGGCCCTCATCCATTGTTTGTTGGCCGAAGGGGTGGATTTGATCTATGGTTATCCCGGTGGGGCCATTATGCCTGTTTATGATGAATTGTATAAGTTTCAGGACAAGCTGACGCACATTCTTACCCGACATGAGCAAGGCGCCGCGCACGCTGCACAGGGCTATGCCAGGGTTACGGGTAAAGTAGGTGTGGCGATGGCCACTTCCGGGCCTGGAGCCACCAATTTGGTGACAGGGATTGCGGATGCTCAAATTGATTCAACCCCAATAGTATGCATCACTGGTCAGGTGACCAGAAGTCTTTTAGGGTCCGATGCGTTCCAAGAAACGGATATTGTGGGTATTTCCACCCCAGTGACCAAATGGAACTATCAGATTACCCGAGTTGAAGAAATCCCAGAGATCATGGCCAAGGCATTTTACATTGCAAGATCGGGAAGACCAGGTCCGGTTTTGGTAGATATCACCAAAAATGCCCAGTTTGATGAACTGGATTTCAAATACGAAAAATGCACCGGGGTTAGAAGTTACAAGCCGGTTCCGGAACCCGATTCTTCAGCCATTGAAAAAGCTGCTGAACTCATCAACAATGCGAAAAGACCTTACATTATTTTTGGTCAAGGGGTGATTTTGGGTGAAGCCGAGGCCGAATTGAAGGCCTTGGTTGAAAAAGGAGGAATTCCCGCTGCTTGGACTATTTTGGGTCTTTCCGCTATGGAAACGGACCATCCCTTGAACGTGGGAATGGTGGGGATGCACGGTAATTACGGACCCAATGTTTTGACCAACGAATGTGATGTGCTCATCGCTATCGGAATGCGATTTGACGATCGAGTTACAGGTAATTTGGCGACTTATGCTAAACAAGCAAAAATCATTCATTTTGAAATTGATCCCGCTGAGGTCAACAAGAATGTTAAGGTCGATGTTGCGGTTTTGGGCAACGCCAAGGAAACCTTGGGCATGTTATTGCCGTTGATCAATAAGAGCGAGCACAAGGAGTGGCTTGCTGAATTTGATAAAAAACATCAAATTGAATTTGAGACCGTTATCCAAAAAGATATCCACCCCACCAAGGAAGGATTGACCATGGGTGAGGTCATGGAACAAATCAACATGGCCACAGGCAACAATGCTGTAATTGTTTCCGATGTAGGCCAACACCAAATGATTGCCTGCAGATATGCCAAGTTCACACAATCCAAGAGTAACATCACTTCTGGTGGATTGGGGACCATGGGCTTCGGTCTTCCTGCAGCTATTGGGGCCAAAATGGGCGCCATGGACCGCGAAGTGGTTGCCATTATCGGGGATGGAGGGTACCAAATGACCATTCAAGAATTGGGTGTGATTTTCCAACACAACGTACCGGTTAAAATCGTGGTGCTCAACAACGATCACTTGGGAATGGTGCGCCAGTGGCAGGAACTGTTCTTCGAAAGTAGATATGCGTCCACCGTAATGACCAATCCTGATTTTGTAAAGATCGCAGAAGGATATCACATCAAATCCAGAAGGGTGGTAAAACGATCCGAATTGAAGGATGCAGTAGAAGAAATGATAGCTTCCAAAGACCCTTACTTTTTGGAGGTCAAAGTGGAAAAAGAGGACAATGTATTCCCTATGATTCCCACAGGTGCCTCAGTAGCAGACATCAGATTAAAGTAAATACAAGCAATAAGAAGATTTTGTCGAATTGCTTTAGTAATCTGCCGAAAAGGCGAATTCTATTATCGCAGTTTGATTAAGATACAATATAAACACTATGGAAAAACAATGGTATACCATATCGGTGTATTCCGAAAATAATGTGGGATTACTGAACAGAATATCAGGCATATTCCTAAAGAGACACATCAATATAGAAGGTTTAAATGTCTCTAAATCAGAAATAGAACATGTGTCAAAATTTACGATTGTCGTAAACACCACAGAGGATTGGACGCGTAAGATCGTTCAGCAAATTGAGAAACAGGTAGAAGTGATCAAAGCGTTCTATCATACCGATGACGATATTATTTATCAGGAATCTGCCTTGTTCAAGATTGCATCCCATTTGCTGTTCGATGAACGTCAGATCCAGAACATCATCAAAGAAAGCAACTCCCAAATTGTGACGGTGAGCCGTGAGTTCTTCGTGCTGGCCAAAACGGGACGCAGACACGAAATCGATGAGATGCACGATGCCCTGGAGCCTTACGGAATCATGCAGTTTGTCCGTTCGGGCCGTATCGCGGTGACCAAAGCGGCCATGCCGATTTCCGAACTATTGACAGAATTTCAAGAAAACTAAATAGCATAAAATCAAATAACAAAAATGGCAAATTACTTTAACACACTATCGCTTCGTGAGCAATTGACCCAACTGGGAAAATGTAGGTTTATGGACCCCAGCGAATTTGCTGATGGTGTTTCGGCTTTAAAAGGAAAGAAAATTGTGATCATAGGTTGTGGGGCCCAAGGGTTGAACCAAGGTCTCAACATGCGTGATTCCGGGTTGGATGTATCCTATACCCTCAGGGAAGCTGCTATAAAGGAAAAAAGGCAGTCGTATAAAAATGCAACAGAGAACAACTTTGTTGTGGGTACCTATGAGGAATTGATCCCAACGGCCGATTTGGTCATCAACCTTACTCCGGATAAGCAACACACCAAAGTGGTAGGTGCCGTAATGCCATTGATGAAAAAAGGATCGACCTTGTCCTATTCCCACGGATTCAACATTGTGGAAGAAGGCATGCAGGTGCGTGAAGATATTACCGTGATCATGGTGGCACCAAAAAGTCCGGGTTCCGAGGTTCGGGAGGAATACAAAAGAGGTTTCGGTGTACCTACCTTGATCGCCGTGCATCCTGAAAACGATCCAGAAGGAAAAGGGTTGGAGCAGGCCAAGGCCTATGCTGCCGCTACTGGTGGAGACAAGGCTGGGGTTTTGGAATCTTCCTTCGTGGCCGAAGTAAAATCGGATCTGATGGGTGAGCAGACCATTCTTTGTGGTTTGTTGCAGACCGGTTCCATTCTTTCCTTCAACAAAATGGTGGAAAAAGGAATAGATAAGGGATATGCTTCCAAGTTGATCCAGTACGGATGGGAAACCATTACCGAAGGTTTAAAGCAAGGGGGTATCACCAATATGATGGACCGTTTGTCCAACCCTGCCAAGATCAAGGCTTTTGATTTGGCCGAAGAATTGAAGGTGATCATGCGTCCGTTGTTCCAAAAACACATGGATGATATCATGAGCGGGCATTTCTCCAAAACCATGATGGAAGATTGGGCCAACGGCGATAAAAACCTTTTGGATTGGAGAGCCGAAACCGGAGAAACAGCCTTCGAAAAAACGCCTGCCGGAGATGTATCCATTTCTGAACAGGAATATTACGACAATGGTGTGTTGATGGTGGCCATGGTAAAATCCGGTGTGGAATTGGCTTTTGAGACCATGACCGAATCCGGAATCATCGGTGAGTCTGCCTACTACGAATCTTTGCATGAAACGCCGCTGATTGCCAATACCATCGCCAGAAAGAAATTGTTCGAGATGAACCGTGTTATTTCCGATACCGCTGAGTATGGTTGTTATTTGTTCGACCATGCCTGTAAACCACTTTTGACCGACTTCATGAAGAAAATTGATACCGATGTGATCGGAAAACATTTCGGTGAAGGCAAGGACAATGGCGTGGACAATATTAAATTGATCAAGGTCAACAAAGCTATCAGAACACACAATGTTGAAGTTGTGGGTGCCAGATTGCGTGCATCCATGACCGCAATGAAGCCAATATAATCCAAGCAAGCATATTGGCCCCATGAACAACGAAACCGTGGAGACATACTTTCCGCAATTGGCGGACATTCAACAAGCAGCAGAGACCATCTCCCAAGTAGTGGAGCAAACCCCTTTGCAGCAAAGTATCCGCTATTCCAAAAAATATGGGGCCAATATTCTTTTAAAGCGCGAAGACCTTCAGCGGGTCCGCAGCTATAAGATCAGAGGCGCTTTTAATAAAATCGCATCCCTTTCCAAAACCCAGTTAGAGCGAGGTGTGGTCTGTGCCAGTGCCGGCAACCATGCACAAGGTGTTGCTTTTGCCTGTAGCCATTTGGAGGTGAAGGGGACCATTTTTATGCCCGTAGTTACCCCAAAACAGAAAATAGACCAGACCAAAATGTTCGGTGGGGAATGGGTGGAAGTGATTTTGGAAGGTGATACGTTCGACGATGCCAATAAAGCGGCCCAATTGTACTGCAATCAATACAGCAAAACCTTTGTGCATCCTTTTGATGATGAGAAAATCATTGAAGGACAGGGTACCGTAGGATTGGAAATTCTACAACAATCGCAAGAACCCATTGATTATCTTTTTGTGCCAGTAGGAGGAGGTGGCCTGGCTTCCGGGTTGTGTGGCGCTTTCAAGGCCTTGTCACCATCCACAAAAATCATAGGGGTGGAGCCCTTGGGAGCTCCTTCCATGAAAAGTTCGATAGAAACGGGAGGGTTGACCGAACTGAAAGAAATCGATAAGTTTATCGATGGGGCAGCAGTACAGAAAGTGGGGAGGTTAACGCATCCTATTTGTAGTGATTGTTTAAGTGAAATGGTTTTGGTGGCAGAAGGCAAAGTATGCCAAACCATTTTGGATTTGTACAATCGTGATGCCATTGTGGTGGAACCTGCAGGTGCTTTAACCATTGCGGTGTTGGATGATTTTGCCGAGGAAATCAAAGGGAAAAATGTGGTCTGCATTGTGAGCGGTAGCAACAACGATATTACCAGAACGGCCGAAATCAAGGAGCGTGCTTTGCTCTTTGCCAACTTGAAACATTATTTCATCGTTCGCTTTCCACAAAGACCAGGCGCGCTTAAAGAATTTGTGGCTGAGATCTTGGGTCCCAACGACGATATCACCCATTTTGAATACTCCAAAAAGTCGAGCAGGGAAAATGCTCCGGCAGTCGTGGGGATTGAACTAAAATCTTCGGACGATCTGGAGCCCTTGATCCAACGGATGAAAACCAGACATTTTTTTGGGGACTACTTGAACGATAAGCCCGATCTTTTTCAGTATTTGGTCTGATTTTCACAACGATCCGGTATCTTGTTTTCTAAATCGATTTCGTTGTAAAACCAATGGAAATGAGCTGTTTTCCTTCAGTTTTTATGTTAGCTTTGTGAAGGATGGGCGACCATTTTCATGAACACTAATTCTATAAACAACAACACTATGTCAACAACTAAAAACGTGATTCCTGAAGCTTTTCAGATTACGGAAGAAATACACCAAAAAACCTATTTGGTAAATGGTGAACTTCGAAAATGGGACGGGGCAACCAGTCAGGTAATCTCTACCATTTCATCCACCAAAGAATATGCTCCTACACCTTTGGGAAGCATTCCCGACATGGGGGAGCCTGAGGCCATGGAGGCTTTGGATGCCGCATTGGCCGCTTATGACAGGGGGCAGGGCGTATGGCCCACTATGAAAGTCAAAGATCGCATCATGTGCATGGAGGCCTTTGTGAAGAAAATGGAGAAAAAGCGTGAGGAAGTAGTGAAACTCCTCATGTGGGAAATCGGTAAATCCAAACCGGACTCTTATAAGGAATTTGATCGTACCGTTGAGTATATTTATGACACTATTGAGGAGTACAAGCAATTGGATCGTGGTTGTGCCAAATTCGATAAGCACGATGGCGTTTACGCTCACATCCGAAGGGGTCCTTTGGGAGTAGTGCTGTGCTTGGGTCCTTACAACTATCCATTGAACGAGACCTTCGCTTTGTTGATTCCCGCCATCATCATGGGGAATACCACCATATTTAAGCCAGCAAAGCATGGCGTATTGCTCATCACACCTCTTTTGGAGGCTTTTCAGAGCAGTTTCCCGAAAGGAGTGGTCAATATTCTATTTGGTCGTGGAAGGGCCGTAGCAGCGCCAATAATGAAAACGGGCAAGGTAGATGTGTTGGCGTTGATCGGCAATAGTAAATCGGCAAATGCATTGCAGGACCAACACCCAAAAAGCAATAGGCTCAGATTAGTGTTGGGATTGGAAGCCAAAAACCCCGCCATCGTATTGCCGGATGCAGATTTGGACCTCACCATCAATGAGTGTATCACCGGAACCTTGTCTTTTAATGGACAGCGTTGTACTGCCCTTAAAGTGGTGTATGTGCATGAAGATATCAAGGATGAATTTTTAAAACGATTCTCGGAAAGGGTGGATGCCCTGAAATTTGGTAACCCATGGGATGATGGTGTCAACTTGACTCCGCTGCCAGAGCCAGATAAGCCGGCATATATCCAAGAATTGTTGGACGATGCGAAAGCGAAAGGTGCCAAAGTGCTGAACAAAAAAGGAGGGAAGCATTTCGATAATTACATATGGCCGGCTGTGGTATATCCCGTGACCAAGGACATGCGGGTATACGAAGAGGAGCAGTTCGGTCCGATAATTCCCGTGCTTTCTTTCAAGGACATTGAAGAGCCATTGGATGACATGGCAGAATCCAACTATGGTCAACAAGTCAGCTTGTTCGGGAAGGATGTGTATACACTTTCCCCATTGATCGATGCCTTGGCCAACTTGGTATGCAGGGTAAACCTGAACAGTTCCTGTCAACGTGGACCGGACGTGTATCCGTTCACCGGAAGAAAGGACTCTGCGCAATCCACATTGAGTGTGCATGATGCACTAAGGTCATTCTCCATTCGAACATTTGTGGCATTCAAGGATAATGAACTGAACAACCAAACCATTGAACAATTGTTGGAGGCGAAGGTGAGTAACTTCTTGAGTACTGATTATATTTTGTAAATACGATTAAGCTATAAATAAAAAAGCCCCGATTTGTCGGGGCTTTTTTTGGTCTTTCTGTTGGGTCGATTAAATATTTTTAGCCAACCAATCTCCCACTTCACTGGTTTTATAGGCTTTTCCACCATCGGCCAAATCCTCGGTAACAACACCTTCGGCCAATGACTTGTTGACCACCTCGCGGATTGCTTCGGCTTCATCCTTCAATCCAAACGCAGTCTCGAACATCATCGCCGCAGAAAGCACAGTCGCCAAGGGATTTGCGATGTCTTTTCCAGCGGCCTGTGGATAAGATCCGTGGATGGGCTCGAACAAGGATGTCTTTTCACCCAAAGAAGCGGATGGCATCAATCCCATGGAACCGGAAATAACAGAAGCCTCATCGGTCAAGATGTCGCCAAAAAGGTTTTCGGTGATCAAAACATCATAGGAACTTGGCCATTGCACCAATCGCATGGCAACGGCATCCACAAATTCATAGGAAACCTGGACTTCAGGATATTCCTTTTCCAATTTTTGCACCGTTTCCCTCCACAAACGGGAAGTTTCCAACACGTTTGCTTTATCCACACAACATAGTTTTTTGGAACGTTGCATGGCCATTTCAAAACCTTTGCGTGCTAAACGCTCTACTTCTTCACGGGTGTAGGTGCAGGTATCGTATGCGGTATTGTCATTATCTTCTCGACCTCTTTTTCCAAAGTAAATACCTCCGGTCAATTCGCGCAAAAACACCAAATCAGTACCCTCGATACGTTCCTTTTTCAATGGCGACTTATCAATCAAGGATGGAAAGGTGAAGGTGGGTCGCACATTGGCGAAAAGTCCTAATTTCTGGCGCATTTTCAACAAGCCTTGTTCGGGCCTTACTTTGGCGGATGGGTCGTTGTCGAACCGCGGGTGGCCAATAGCACCAAAAAGCACTGCATCGGCAGCTACGCAAATATTATGGGTGCTATCTGGGTAGGGTTCTCCAACGGCATCAATGGCCGCCGCCCCAGTTAAGGCAGGGGTCCACTCGATTTCATGTCCGAATTTTTTAGCTACGGCATCTGATACTTTTACGGCTTGGTCAATTACTTCCGGGCCAATTCCATCCCCGGCCAAAAGGGCTATGTTTAGTTTCATTTGTTCAATTATCGGTTTTCAATAAACAATTATCAATATTCTTAAACAAGGTTGAGCATTTTTTCGGTGGCCTTAATTGCCGATACCGTTTGGTCGGAATCCAATCCACGGGTCGTAAAATCTTTGTCCTTGGTCTGCCAAGTGATTATGGTTTCGCAAAGGGCATCGGAAGTACTGCCAGGGGGAATCCGAACGGCATAGTCCACCAACTTGGGCAATTCCCTGTTTTCTTTTTTGTAGACTTTTTTCAAAGCGTTGATGAAGGCATCAAACTGTCCATCACCTTGGGAACTTTCCTCGTACACTTTTCCTTCAATCTCGATGGAAAGGGTAGTGGAGGGTTTCAATCCCTTGGAGTGGGTGAGCACGTACGATTTCACGAATACCTTTTGTTGGTGTAGGTTGCTGTCCAGAACATCGGAAATGATATAGGGAAGGTCGTCTTTGGTGACGCGTTCTTTCTTGTCCCCAAGTTCGATGATGCGTTCGGTGACCTTTTTCAGTTCGTCATCGTTCAAGGTCAATCCAAGTTCCTGTAAATTCTTTTGTATGTTCGCTTTCCCAGAGGTTTTGCCTAAGGCATATTTACGCTTCCTGCCGAAACGTTCAGGCAATAAATCATTAAAGTAAAGATTCTTTTTGCTGTCTCCATCTGCGTGTATGCCAGCAGTTTGAGTAAAAACATTGTCACCCACAATCGGTTTATTGTCAGGAATGCCAAAACCGGTAAACGCGGATACCAATTTACTCACTTTGTAAAGTGAGGATTCTTTTACTCCAATGGTGATTTCAGGTAAAAAATCATTCACTACAGCAACCACACTTGCCAATGGAGCGTTTCCTGCACGTTCCCCCATTCCATTTACGGTAAGGTGTAAACCATTAGCTCCCGATTTTAAGGCTTCCATAACATTGGCCACACTCAGGTCGTAATCATTATGTCCGTGAAAATCAAAATGGGTGTTTGGATAGCGTTCAATGATTTCCTTGAAAAATGCCCCTGTTTCTGCCGGTGTCAACACACCAAGGGTATCGGGCAACAAAACACGTTTAATCGGTTGCTTCGTCAAAAAATCAAGGAATTGCATCACGTACTCCTTGGAGTTGCGCATGCCATTGCTCCAATCTTCTAAATACACATTAGTATCGATGCCCAATGCTTTTCCTTTAGAAATGACTTCCGCTATTTCGTTGAAATGTTGTTCCGGAGTTTTTTTGAGCTGGTGGGTTAAGTGGTTCAGGGATCCCTTGGTCAACAAGTTCTGTACCTTGGCGCCTGCTTCCTGCATCCACTTTAAAGACACACCACCATCCACAAACGTCAATACTTCCACTTTGGACAACAATCCTTCAGATTTGGCCCACTCCGTGATGCTCTGTACCGCTTTCATTTCTCCTTCAGATACGCGTGCAGAAGCTACTTCGATACGGTCAACCTTGAGTTCTTCCAAAAGGAGTTTGGCCAAGGTGAGCTTTTCCGAAGCGGAAAAGGATACCCCAGAGGTTTGTTCACCATCCCGAAGGGTGGTGTCCATGATTTCAACGGTGCGTGTTTTCATTCTCGTGCCTTGTTCTGAAGGTCAGATTAAAGTGGTGTGTTCTCGGCAAAGGTTTGGATACCTTCCTTGATGTTCAAAAGGTAATCGATGTCGTCGAACCCATTGAGCATATTGCCTTTTTTGTAATCGTTAATGTCGAAGCTTTCCTTTTCTCCAGTAGCCAAAATGGTAATGGTCTGTTCGGGCAGGTTCACTTCCAATTCGGTTTTGGGGTCCGCTTCGATGGCCTTGAAGATTTTGTCCAAAAATTCAGGACTTACCTGTACGGGCAATACCCCGATGTTCAAACAGTTATTCCTGAAGATATCGGCAAAAAAGCTGGAAACCACACATCGGAATCCGTAATCGTATACTGCCCAAGCGGCATGCTCGCGTGAAGACCCGGAACCGAAGTTTTTACCACCTACTAGAATTTTTCCACCGTAAATGGGGTTGTTCAATACAAAATGCTCCTTAGGAGAGCCATCGGAGTTGTAGCGCCAATCGCGAAACAGGTTGTCGCCAAAACCTTTTCTTTCCGTTGCTTTTAGGAAACGGGCCGGGATAATCTGATCGGTATCCACATTTTCTATCGGCATGGGTACCGCTGAACTTTTTAATATGCTGAATTTATCGTATGCCATTTTTCTTTCAATTATCAGTTATCAATTCTTCAATTAACAATTAGCAATGACCAATTATCAACTTCAAATGATCAAATTGTAAAATGTTAATTGATTATTGTTGATTGTACATTGTTTATTGTTACGCGTATACTTCTTCCATGAGTTCCCTTGGGTCGGTGACTTTTCCGGTTACAGCAGCAGCAGCAGCAACCAATGGACTGGCCAACAAAGTTCTAGCACCTGGTCCTTGTCTTCCCTCAAAGTTTCGGTTGGATGTACTCACCGCGTATTTTCCGGCAGGGATTTTATCGTCGTTCATGGCCAAACAGGCAGAACAACCCGGTTCACGTAGTTCAAAACCAGCATCTTGCAAAATATCCAAAATACCTTCTTCCTTGATGGCTTCTTCAACTTGATGTGATCCTGGAACCAACCAAGCCGTTACGTTATCCGCTTTTTTCCTTCCTTTTACTATGGAGGCAAAAGCCCTGAAATCTTCGATCCTACCATTGGTGCAACTTCCCAAAAATACAAAGTCGATAGGTTTGCCGATCATGGCATCCCCTTCATGGAATGCCATATATTCCAATGATTTTTTATAGGTGGCCACGCCGCCTTCAACGGCTTCAGCCAATGGAATGTCATTTTTGATGCCCATACCCATACCAGGGTTGGTACCATAGGTGATCATGGGTTCAATTTCGCTGGCAGCGAAGGTCAATTCCTTGTCAAATACAGCATCGCTGTCGGAGTATAGGGTTTTCCAGTATTCCATGGCCTTGTCCCAATCGGCACCTTTTGGGGTGTATTCACGGTCTTTGATGTAGTCAAAGGTTTTCTCATCCGGAGCGATCATACCGCCACGGGCACCCATTTCGATACTAAGATTACAAACCGTCATTCTACCTTCCATGGACATGTTCTTGAACACATCACCTGCATACTCCACAAAATAACCTGTTGCCCCAGAAGTGGTCAACTTGGAAATGATGAACAATGCTACATCTTTCGGGGTTACGGCCTTGTTCAGGCTCCCGTTGATGCTGATGCGCATTTTCTTGGGTTTTGGTTGCATGATGCATTGGGTAGACAATACCATTTCCACCTCGCTGGTCCCAATCCCAAAAGCGATTGCACCAAATGCACCGTGTGTTGAAGTGTGGGAATCTCCACATACAATCGTTGCTCCCGGAACGGTGATGCCATTCTCTGGACCGATCACGTGTACAATACCATTTTTCTTATGTCCAAGACCCCAATAAGGGATATTGTGTGCCGTTGCATTCTCCTCCAAAGCCTTCAATTGGTTGGCGGACAATGGATCTTGAACGGGCAAATGTTGGTTTCTGGTTGGCGTGTTGTGATCCGCAGTGGCAAAAGTGCGCTCTGGGTACAATACTTTAATGCCTCGGTTCTTCAACCCGAGAAAAGCCACGGGACTGGTAACCTCGTGGACCAAATGCCTGTCAATGAACAGTACATCCGGACCATTATCAATATGCTGAACTACATGGGAATCCCATACTTTATCAAAAAGTGTTTTGCTCATGGTAACAATCAAATTATGTAAGCTTACAAAGTTAAAATTTGAATGAAAATGTGTTTAACGGAACAGGGTAAAATTACGATGTTCAACATCAAATTTAAAGGACATTACCATAATCCAACAAATTAACCATGGAATGAAAGAATAACATAAAGTTTAAAATAACCCATTGAATTTTAAAAGCATAGGAAGTTTTTAACAAAGCTCTAACGCGGGAGTAGCCATAAGCTTTATACATTGGGAGGAAATATCAAAAAACTAGGAACAACTAAATCAAAAACGAACAATGATGAAAAATTACAACACACTGAAGACAACTCTTCTGGTCGTCTCGCTTTTGCTGTGCAAAACGACTTCAGCTCAATTCGATTTTTTACCACAAAGCAGTCAAAAAGCCCAAGTATCCCAAAGAATAGGAAATACTGATTTGACCCTGGAATACTCCCGACCCAGTGTGAATGGCAGAAAAGTATGGGGATCGCTTGTTCCCTTTGGAATGAACAATTTGGGTTTTGGAACGGCTACCGAATCTCCTTGGAGAGCCGGAGCCAATGAAAACACCATATTCAAAACCACGCACGATGTCAGTATTGAAGGCAAGAACCTTCCGGCTGGGGAATATGGTTTGCATATGATTGTTTATGAGGATGATAGAGCTACTATCATCTTTTCTAAAAACCATGGTGCTTGGGGAAGTTTCTTCTACGATCCTACAGAAGATGCCCTGCGTGTAGATGTCAAGACGCAGGAAATCCCATTTGTGGAACAGTTGACCTATTCATTTGATGATGTGCTGCCGAACTCCACCGTAGCTTCCTTAAAATGGGAGAAAAAACAGATTCCGTTCAGGATTGAAACTGATGTGGTCAACAATGTTTTGGCAGAAATCAGGCAACAATTACAGACTTCACCAGGATTCAATCGTGCGAGTTGGGAACAAGCGGCCAACTATTCGCTCAATAATGGAGGTGATTTAGATGAAGCTCTTGGATGGATCAACGCTGCCATTGAAGGACAGTTCTTTAGTGAAAAGAATTTCAGCAATCTGAGTATAAAATCCCGGATTTTGGAAAAACAGGGGAAATCCATGGAAGCAAAGGCAATCATGGATGAGGCCTTGCCCCTTGGAACTGTTTTTGAAGTGCATGCCTACGGGAGACAACTTATAGCCCAAGGCAGGAAGGATGCAGCACTTGAAGTTTTTAAATGGAATGCCAAAAAGCACAAGGGAACCTGGCCTGTGGACTTTGGGTTGGCAAGAGGGTATTCAGCGGTTGGTAATTATAAAACGGCTTTAAAGCATTTGAAAATTGCAGAAGGAAGGGCACCGGATCAGGCCAATCGGAATGCGATTGCTTCCTATCTTCCAAAACTGGAACAAGGCGAGGATATCAATTGAATTTAAAGGAAAGAAGGGAAGCCCAGTGAATCTGGGCTTTTTCAACTAATATAATTCCAGATGGTCTTGTTGGCCATCATCTTGGTAAATGCCCGAAGGACGGGAGCATTTTCCTCTTTTTCCAATCTGGGGTCGTTTTTCAGCAATTGCATGGCATGATACCGAGCGGTCTGTAAAATTTGGTTGTCCTTTACAATGTCGGCAATCTTCAAGGCCAACAATCCACTTTGTTGGGTACCCATCAAATCACCTGGTCCACGTAGTTTTAGGTCCACCTCGGCAATTTCAAACCCATCGTTGGTACTGGTCATCGTCTGCAAACGGGTTTTGGCATCTTCTGACAATTTGTGGCCCGTCATCAAAATACAAAAACTCTGCTCGGCACCGCGGCCTACACGTCCACGAAGCTGGTGCAATTGGGAAAGCCCAAAACGTTCGGCACTTTCAATGATCATTACCGAGGCATTGGGGACGTTCACCCCAACCTCTATTACCGTTGTGGCCACCATAATTTGGGTTTCACCTTTTACGAAGCGTTCCATTTCATAATCCTTGTCCGCTGGTTTCATCTGGCCGTGCACAATGGAAATCTGATACTCCGGTTGTGGAAAATCCCTGGCGATGCTCTCATATCCGTCCATCAAATCTTTGTAATCCATGGCTTCCGATTCTTGGATTAACGGATACACAATATACACCTGTCTTCCTTTTTTGATTTCATCCTTGAGAAACCCAAAAACTTTTAATCGATTGTTATCAAAGCGATGGACCGTGGTCACAGGCTTACGACCAGGTGGAAGCTCGTCGATCAGGGAAACATCCAAATCCCCATACAGACTCATGGCCAGTGTTCTTGGAATCGGTGTTGCCGTCATCACCAAAATGTGGGGAGGAGTATCATTTTTATGCCATAGCTTCGACCTTTGAGCCACACCAAACCGATGTTGTTCATCCACAATGGCCAACCCTAGGTTTTTGAACTGGACCTTATCCTCCAAAACGGCATGGGTACCCACTAAAATGTTCAGGTTCCCGTTTTCCAATTGGTTGTGCAATAAGGTCCGTTCCGATTTTTTAGTGGAACCCGTCAACAAGGCAATCTTGATATCCATATTCACCAAAAGTTCCTTGAGTCCATTGTAATGTTGGGTGGCCAAGATTTCCGTGGGTGCCATCAAGCAGGCTTGGAATCCGTTATCGATGGCCAAAAGCATACACATCAAGGCCACGATGGTCTTCCCGGACCCCACATCGCCCTGCAACAAGCGGTTCATCTGTGCATTGCTGCCCAAATCGTTTCGAATTTCCTTGATGACACGTTTTTGGGCTTCGGTAAGTTCAAACGGAAGGTGGTTTTCAAAAAACGTGGTGAAATTTTCGCCCACATTTTCAAAAGGGAGACCCTTGATCTTTTGTTTGCGCAGCATTTTCTTTGAAATCAATTGCATCTGCACAAAAAACAACTCCTCAAATTTTAATCGGAACTGTGCTCGCGCCAATAGCTCTTGATTTTTAGGAAAATGGATGTTCAACAAGGCTTCCGTTTTGGAAATCAACCGAAGTTCATCCAAAATATTGGGGGACAAGGACTCTGGGAACAATCCTCTCGACTCCAAAAAGAGTTGTTGCACCATTTTGGAAACGACCCGATTGGTGATGCCCTTCGCACTCAATTTTTCTGTGGAAGGGTAGATGGGCTGCATGGCAATTTTCAATCCTTGTTGATGCTGAACCAAGAGTTCCATTTCGGGGTGGGGCATGGAAAAAGTACTTCCGTATTGGGAAACCCGACCGAACACCACGTAAGGTTCATTGATTTTTATGCTATCCTTGATCCATTTGTGCCCGCGGAACCAAACCAGTTCCATTTGCCCCGTATCGTCCACAAAAGTGGCCACCAAACGTTTGCCCCGTTTTTGTTCCACCATTTTTAGATGGATGATCTTTCCAACCACCTGCACATCGGCACCGCTGGGCTGCAATTGGTTGATCTTGTAATAACTGGTGCGGTCCAAATAGCGATTGGGGAAGAGATGGAGCAGGTCCCGATAGGTTTCTATACCCAGTTCGGCCTTTAGGATATCGGCCCGGTTGGGACCGACTCCTTTGAGATAGGCAATGGGAGTTTGTAGAAAATTGGGATTCATCGAACTAAAATATGTAATTTGGAAGGACTTTTGATGGGATGATCGTATGAAGCTGAACCCGATTCTTATTTTTCTCCTATTTGTGCACCTCTTGAACGCCCAGGTTCAGGACAAGGTGGATTTTATCCATGCAGAAGTTTTTGTGGAGCCTATATTGGAAGATAAAATGATTCAAGGCTCGGTCATCTATGAATTTAAGGTTCTTGATAATGTTAACACCGTCTTTTTGGATGCACATGACATGGATTTTTCTACTGTGCTTCTCGATGGCAGAGATGTTCCTTTTGAGAACACAAATAAAAAAATCGTCCTGAAAAATAGTTTTAAAAAGGGAAGTACTCATTTAGTTAAATTGAGTTATAAGACAATTCCCAAGCAAACAGTATATTTCATTCAAGGAAAAAATATAGAGTCACCAACAATACCAATAATATCAAGTTTTCTTTCTGCTAAAGAAGCTGTTTTGGAGGGAGACTGGACAATAATTGATCAAGTTTGGACCCAAGGGCAAGGAAAATATACCAGTCATTGGTTGCCCAGTTTAGATGATATGACGGACAAAATTGAGTTTGATATTAGAATCATTGCTGATATGGGCTTTTCGGTTATTTCTAATGGGAAATTGAAATCAGTTGACTCGATAGCTGAATATTCAAGACAATGGAAGTTTGACATGCAAAAACCCATGAGCGGTTATCTAGTCGGTTTTGCCATTGGGGATTTTGATAAAAAAGAGCTCAAATCTTCATCCGGAGTGCCCATTGAACTGTATTACGAACCCAAGGACAGCTTAAAAGTAGAGCCCACCTATCGCTACACCAAACATATTTTTGATTTTTTGGAGAAGGAAATCGGGGTTCCTTATCCTTGGCAGAATTACAAACAAGTCCCTGTTCAGGATTTTCTGTATGCGGGTATGGAAAACACTACCTGCACCATTTTTTCCAACCAATATGTAATTGATTCAACAGCCTTTGTGGATAAAAACTACGTGAATGTGAATGCCCATGAACTGGCCCATCAATGGTTTGGGGACCTTGTTACCGAAACCAGCAGCGAGCACCATTGGTTGCATGAAGGTTTTGCCACGTTTTATGCCTATTTGGCGGAAAAGGACATTTTCGGAGATGATTATTTTTATTGGCATTTGTTGGAAACCGCCAACGCCTTGGAGAATTTTTCGGAGGATGATCAAGGAGAAGCTTTAAGGAATTCAGGCGCCGGAAGTTTGACCTTTTATGAGAAGGGAGCTTGGGCCTTGGTGATGCTTCAGGATATGTTGGGAGAAGTCAACTTTAAGAAAGGAATCCAGAATTACCTGAAAAAACACGCTTACCAAAATGTGACCATTCCCGATTTTATGGCCGAGATGGAGACTGTTTCCGGCATGGGACTTTCCGATTTTGAATCCACTTGGTTACACGATTCTGATTTTCCGTTTGAAAGTGTGCAAACCTTTTTGATGGAGAAAAATGCTTCCATCAAACGGTATTTTGAGATTAAAAACGAAATAGATAACAGTCCTACCGAAACTGAAACGATATTGACAAACGCTTGGGACTCCTTCACTTCATCCCAACTGAAACAAAACCTTATTTTGGATTATGGCAAGAACCTGTCGCCAGTATTTTTGGATAAGGTATTGAAGGAAGGTGATTTAAAAGTGCGGCAAGCTGTCATTTTATCGCTGGACAAAATCCCTAAAGAATTGCAAAGTTCAGCAGAAAAATTGTTGACCGATGCGAGCTACACCACGGTAGAATCAGCCTTGTACAAACTTTGGTCTGATTTTCCCGAGGGCAGGGGCCGTTATCTTGATAAAACGCAGTCTGTCATTGGGTTTCCCAACAAAAATATTCGATTGTTATGGTTAACGTTGGCCCTCGTGACCCCTGAATACCGTTCCGATTTAAAACCAGCCTATTTAGAGGAGTTGAGCAATTATACCGGGGCGGAATATCATTTTGAAACACGGTTAATGGCTTTTGAATATTTAAAGAGTATTGGCGGGTTCAATGATGAGTCGCTCAAAAATTTAATCGAGGCCTGTAGCCACCATGTTTGGCATTTTAAAAAATCGGCACGTAATATTTTGAATGAAATTTTAAAGCAAGAAGGCGGTTTGGCAAGGGTAAAGTCCATATATCCTTTGCTAAATCAAGAAGAAAAGCAATATTTGGACAAAACTTTGGGTGAATGAGGGCATTGGTCATTTCTGGTGGGGGCAGTAAAGGAGCTTTTGCAGGCGGGGTGGCCCAATTTCTGATCCAGGAGGCCAAACACAAGTATGATCTTTTTGTGGGTACCTCAACAGGAAGTCTTTTGATTTCCCATCTGGCACTGAACAAACTGGATAAGATCAAGGAAATTTATTCCTCGGTAGACCAGGACAGCATTTTTAACAATTGCCCCTTCATCATCAAGAAAAAGCATGGGGTCGAGATTATTGCCATCAACCACTGGAACGTGGTCAAAAACTTCATCCGAGGTAAAAAGACCTTCGGGGAAAGCGAGAATCTTAGAAAATTGATACGGGATTCCATCACCATGGAAGAATTTGAAGAATTGAAGGAAGGAGACATGGATGTAGTGGTCACGGTTTCCAACCTTTCCCTGAACCAGGTAGAGTATAAGTCCATCAACGATTGCACCTATGATGAGTTTTGCGATTGGATTTGGATTTCCTCCAATTACACACCCTTTATGAGCTTGGTCAAAAAAGATGGTTGCGAATATGCCGATGGGGGATTAGGTAGCTTGGTACCGATTGAGGAAGCTCTACAACGAGGTGCTACTGAAGTCGATGTAGTGGTGCTCCACACCGAAGTGAACCATTTGAACCGTATGTCCACCAAAAACCCTTTCGACTTGATCACCACCATCTTCAGTTTTATGTTGGACAGGATTGAAAATCAAAATGTCCGTATCGGGAAATTGGTGGCCAACCAAAAGGATGCCATCATCAATTTTTATTACACACCCACTGTATTGACGACCAATTCATTGATTTTCAATAAGGAACGAATGACCATGTGGTGGAAACGTGGTTATCTATATGCCAAAAATAAGAACGAGGAAACCAGCCCCATCAATCCTGAAGTACAGGAATAAACTAGTCCCAAAGTTCGCTCACCTCTTTTTTTACAAACGCCAATGCGGTCTGCGAAGGGGATTGTTTTTCCATGGTTTGGTTCAGGATATCTTCCCTCAACTTGTCAGGGGAATCGGTTTGGCTCATCCCGGCACTACGGATAATCTGGATGGTGGCATTTTTAGCCGTTTTGATGATGTTCCAGCATTCATCCGTCATATAGATCTGTTGGGACAGGTTGTGCTCAAATTCCGTTTCTATCTGTTTGATGAGCAGGTTTTCATAGTCGCTCTTGCTTTTGGTTTTCGGTGCGACCCTTACCACTAGACTGTTCAAGGCAATACGTTCCAGGAAAAGGGCCATACGCTCATAGGCTTGCAAACGAACGGGCAGCGTTTCCTTTTGGGAATCCTTGTGCAATAGAAAACGACGTCTGCCATCTTCATTACGGGTATGCAGTCTAAAAAAGTAAAAGGCAACCGCTCCGGTTACCACCGCAGGCATTAAATAGGCAAATAGCTGAAGGATTTGATCTCCATTCATAGGATAGTTTGGTTTTTGTTTTGATTTTACACTACCAAGAACGAACCAAAATCCTAAAAAGTATGTTTCACGGAGATGTTAATGTTATCGGGTCGCTTTGGCACTTTCCTTGGCCGTGGCATAAAAACCTTTGTAATCGGGCTGCAATTTTATATTGATACCTTCCTTAAAATTGCCATCCTTGGCAGAGATGCCGATGCGGTTTGCAGGAATCTCCAATATTCCGACCAGTTCTTTGGCCACGGCGGCAGCTTGATCAAAGGTAGGTCCGAATTCTCCTGTCATGTTCAACCCTTCCACTTCGGTTTTAAAATTGGGATTGGCCTTGATCACTTTCGCCACATTGGCCAACCAGGCTTTTCCTTCCTCGGTCAATTCAGAAGAGGTATCCGAACCAAAAAGGTTGTTCAAGCTGCTGGAAATGGAAATGGTTCCCTCGGCAACGCCCACATTGGCATTTTCGCCCAAGGTTTGTTTGATCCGCGTCAAAGAAACAATGGCGGTGGAATCGTTGGCAGAGATCATATCGTTGATGCCGCTCAACTGCTTTTCCTTTCTGGCCAGTGCAGCCATGGCTTTGTTCACGTTATCAGAATTCTGTTTCGAAAGTTCCGAGAAATTGCTCAAATTGCTCAATAGGGTGGCGTTGGCATCCCGAAGCCCTGCATTTTCCGTGTCCAAGGTTTCAGCCTTGGCATTGGCGGAAGATATTTCACGTTTGGCTTTGGCCAGTTCCTGTTCCACATCTGAAATCTTGGTTTTTAAGCTTTCAATTTCAGCAATGAGTTCGCTTTTCTTTTGTGCACTGGCAGTACCTGCAAGGACTAGGAACAATATAAAGGGTAAATATCTTTTCATAAGTAGTATTTGTTCGTTAAAAATATTAGGGGCTAAATTATAATGTTTTTTCCAAAGATGGTTGTCCACCCAAGTGAACGCAATCATAAAGTTTTTGCATAGAGTCAAAATCCACTTTCTCTTTTTGGTACTTGTAGACCGAACGCAAATTACTGCTAAGATAGTCATCATCCACATTCACTTGTATATCTTCCATATGAAATTGGCATGGATGCTCATACCCTGCGGCATGGGTAATCTCCAAAAATTCTTTACGGAAAGTCTTGAAATATTGTGCCAGCCTATCGGATTTCAAGGGAACGTTGATACCGTTCTGCAGCCACTTGTTCTGTGTAGCTACTCCAGAGGGGCATCTGTTCGTATGGCATACCTGGGCCTGTATACAACCGATGCTCATCATGGCCTCCCTGGCCACGTTGATACAATCCGCACCCATGGCAAAGGCCATGGCCGCTTTTGCGGGAAAACCTAATTTGCCACTTCCGATGAAGACAATACGTTCCGTTAATCCCCGATCTAAGAAGAGCTTGTATACTGACGAGAATCCATAGGTCCACGGAAGGGATACGTGGTCCGCAAAACTGGGTGGTGCCGCACCAGTGCCCCCTTCACCGCCATCAATGGTGATAAAATCCGGGCCCTTGCCTGTTTTGATCATTAAATCGGCCAGTTCCTCCCATTGATCTACCTTGCCAACTGCTCCCTTGATTCCTACGGGAAGCCCGGTTTCGTGCGCAATAGATTCGATGAGTTCCATGAGTTCAGGAATATTTTTGAAAGCTTTGTGAGTAGGAGGGGAGATGACATCCTTTCCTACTTCCACACCTCGTATCTCTGCCAGTTCATGGGTAATCTTTGACCCAGGGAGCACACCACCTTTACCAGGTTTGGCTCCTTGCGACAATTTGATTTCCACCGCTTTGATGCAGGGATTTTCATCCACCAAAATCTTCAATTTTTCCATGGAGAGATTTCCATCCTTGCTGCGTACACCAAAATATCCGGTCCCAAAATGAAAAATAACATCACCGCCTTGCTTGTGATAGGGCGACAGTCCGCCTTCACCCGTGTTGTGGTAGGCGTGGCATTTTTCCACCCCTTTGTTCAACGATTCAATGGCCGCAGCGGACAAGGACCCAAAACTCATGGCCGAAACATTGATCACCGAGGCAGGACGATAGGGCTTCTTCCGTTTGTTGTAAGCACCCATCACCTTGGCGCAAGGGATAAAATAAGGATCTTTGATGTTGGGATGGTTTTCGGGAACCTGATACCCGATCATCGCGTTTTTTACAAAAATGTGCTGGTGCTTGTAAATGTCACGATCGGTCCCGAATCCCTCATAGTTGTTTTCCTTTTTGGCAGAAGCGTAGATCCAACTTCGTTCAATTCGGTTAAAAGGAAGTTCCTCTCGGTTATTGGCCACAAAATACTGGCGCATTTCCGGGCCGATGCTTTCCAGCCAGTACCGCAAATGTCCCACAATGGGAAAATTATGACTGATGGTGTGCGCTTTTTGAAAAAAGATATCTCGGATGGCAACGATCAAAAGAAAGATGAGAATCCAGGTCCACCAAGGGATATCGCCCAAGAAATCAAGAAATGCTTCCATATTTTTAGTTTCAGGTGTGCTTACAAATATCAAACCCCGATGTCCAAATTCCAAATTATGGAGGACATCGGGGATTGATTTATAGGATTAGCAAAGATTATTTGCTTCTATCCAAATAATCCAAAGCAATTTCGGTCATGGCTTTTACACCGAGTAAGAGCCCGCTATCATCAATTTTGAAATCGGGGGTATGATGTGGAAAATACTCATCTGGCCCAGATTTAGGATCTTTTCCTCCCAAGATGAAAAAGAACCCAGGTATTTTTTCCTGATAGAATGAAAAATCCTCGGCTCCGGTGATGGCCTTGATCAAATGGACGTTTTCCGCCCCGGCCACTTGTTGCAGGCTTGGTAGGGATTTTTCGGTCAGGTCCACATCGTTGTAGGTGATCGGCACGCCTTTGGCGATTTCCACAGTTGCTTCGGCCCGGTAGGCTTTGGCAATGTCTGCTGCCATTTCCTTCATTCGATCATTCACCTGTTTTTGCATGTCATAGTCCAACGTTCGGATGGTCCCAATAAGTTCGGCACTTTCGGGGATGATATTGTTTCGGACACCACCACTGATCTTACCCACGGTAATGACGGCAGCTTCTTTGGTCAATTCCAACTCACGACTGATGATGGACTGGTAGCCATCCACAATTTTGGAAGCCACATAAATAGGGTCGATTCCACCCCAAGGAGCGGAACCATGGGTTTGTTTTCCTTTGATGGTCACTACAAAGCGCTGTGCAGCGGCCAAGGCGCCCCCTGGTTTATAGGCAATTTGCCCCACAGGAAGATAGGAACCGATATGTAGTCCGTAAATGGCATCCACTTTCGGGTTGTCCAGTACACCTTCTTTTACCATCAGCTCGGCACCACCTTCTTCCCCTGGAGGCGCACCTTCCTCAGCAGGTTGGAAGATGAACTTCACTGTCCCTCGTATTTTATCCGTGTTCTTGGCAAGCACTTCGGCCACCCCCATCAAAATGGCAATATGGGTGTCGTGTCCACAGGCATGCATTACCCCAACTTCCTGACCCAAGTATTCCGATGTAACATTGGACTTGAAGGGGAGGTCGTTACGCTCGGTAACGGGTAAAGCATCGATATCGGCACGAAGGGCGACCACTTTTCCTGGTTTCTTACCTTTCAACAACCCGACCACACCGGTATGGGCAACGCCGGTCTGGACCTCAATCCCAAGGGATTTTAAATGTTCTGCAATTTTCTCTGCTGTTTTAAATTCCCTGTTACTAAGTTCAGGATGTTCATGTATGTCACGTCTCCATTCAATCACTTTGGATTCAACGGCGGCAATGTCTTTTTCCAACCCGTGCTGGGCATAAATCGATAAGCTTGCAGAAAACAGAGCAAGCGTTAAAACGTACTTCATCATGTTGGTTATAATTTAATAGGACGGTATCCTTGGTTTTGCAATTGGATGTTGGCAGTCATAGCGGACAGGGCAATCTTTACCCCTGAAATCAAATCTTCCTTGGGGAAATTTCTTGCCATAGAGGACTGACCACAGTATATGATTTCCACTCCGGCATCTAGCAGGGCTTGGACCATGCCTGAATTTGGATTGGGCACTCCAAAACGGGTCTTGTAGGCTTCATCATGGGTAATGTCCTTGGAAGCCGCATTGTGCACGATGACGGCCACTTTAAGTTGTGAAACAGGAATGCCAGCTTGTGCATGTAAGTTAAGGAAACGGGCGGCCGTCTCCAGCTTTTTGTTGAGCTCGGTATGCGATTCTGGGCTGTCCATTACATCAAAAACAACCTTGAACTCCTGGGACATATCCGTTTTAAAATCGGGGTTTTCAATTTTGAAAACAGGGCCGTAATCGGCAATAACGGGACCCGTACTTTTTTCTTGTGAAATTCCTAAAAAACAAAAAAGAAATAAGAGGAATAGAGGAGAATGGTGAAAATTCATCAGCGATATAAGTTGAGGGCTTAAATATATTTAAAAATGTATTGATTTCCGATGCCAGTGTTTATAAAAATTGAAACTATGATTTTAGCAGGTCTCCATTATTGGCTAATTTCACCCCTACTTTTTAAAGAGCAGACCTTTTGAGTACTTTTTTGGATGAATTGAACGATGCGCAACGTGCCCCTGTACTGCACAAGGATGGTCCATTGATGGTAATTGCCGGAGCGGGCTCGGGCAAGACCCGGGTACTGACCTACCGTATTGCCCATTTGATGGAACAGGGAGTGGACTCCTTTAACATTCTGGCCCTGACCTTTACCAACAAGGCGGCGCGTGAAATGAAGAAGCGGATTGCCACGATTGTTGGGAACTCGGAAGCCAAAAACCTTTGGATGGGGACCTTTCACTCCGTATTTGCGAAATTGCTCCGTTTTGATGGGGACAAACTTGGTTTCCCTAGCAACTTCACCATTTACGACACCCAGGATTCCCAACGATTGATCGCTTCGATCATCAAGGAGATGGGGCTCGACAAGGACATCTACAAATACAAACAGATCCAGAGCCGTATCTCATCTTATAAAAACAGCTTGATCACGGTAAAGGCATACTTCCAGAATCCGGAATTGGTGGAGGCGGATGCTATGGCAAAGCGACCCCGAATGGGCGAGATCTATCAAAATTATGTGGACCGCTGTTTTAAGGCAGGTGCCATGGATTTTGATGATCTGTTATTGCGTACCAATGAACTTTTGACGCGTTTCCCAGAGGTTTTGATGAAGTATCAGGATAGATTCCGATACATTTTGGTGGATGAGTACCAAGATACCAACCATTCCCAGTATTTGATTGTAAAGGCGTTGAGCGACCGTTATCAGAACATCTGTGTTGTAGGGGACGATGCCCAGAGTATCTATTCCTTCCGTGGGGCGAACATCAGCAATATCCTCAATTTTCAAAGGGATTATGATGATGTGGCCGTGTATCGTTTGGAGCAGAACTATCGTTCGACCAAGAATATCGTGAACGCCGCAAATTCCATCATCGCTAACAATAAAAACCAGCTAGAGAAAAACGTCTGGACCTCCAATGACGATGGGGGTTTGATCAAAATACACCGCAGCCCGACCGATGCAGAGGAAGGCAGGTATGTGGCAGGTTCCATTTTTGAGAACAAGATGCAACACCAAATGCAGAATGGGGATTTTGCAGTCTTATACCGTACCAATTCCCAGTCCAGGGCCATTGAGGACGCTCTGCGCAAACGCGATATTCCCTATCGTATCTATGGCGGACTTTCCTTCTATCAAAGAAAGGAAATCAAGGATGTATTGGCCTATTTAAGAATGGTCATCAACCCAAAAGATGAGGAGGCGCTGAAGCGTATCATCAATTTTCCGGCACGGGGGATCGGGCAGAGCACTATTGACAAGTTGATTGTGGCCGCCAACCATTACGGTCGTTCCATTTTTGAGGTGATGGAACATCTGGACAAGCTCAACTTGAACATCAATGCAGGCACCAAACGAAAGTTGGAAGATTTTGTGACCATGATCAAGAGTTTCCAGATCATGAACGAAGGTTCCGATGCTTTCACGCTAGCGGAACATGTGGCCAAAAAGACCGGATTGTTGCTCGAGTTCAAAAAAGATGGTACCCCCGAAGGGATTGCCCGTATGGAGAACATCGAGGAACTTTTAAACGGAATCAAGGATTTTGTGGAAGGTCAGAAAGAATTGGCCGATGCCACAGGAAGTCTTACCGAGTTTTTGGAAGATGTGGCCTTGGCCACCGATATGGACAAAGAGGTAGGGGATGATGACCGTGTGGCCCTCATGACCATTCACCTGGCCAAGGGACTGGAGTTTCCATTCGTGTATGTAGTGGGCATGGAAGAAGATCTCTTTCCATCAGCCATGAGCATGAATACCCGCAGCGAACTGGAAGAAGAGCGCAGGTTGTTCTATGTAGCTTTGACCCGGGCAGAAAAGCAGGCCTATCTCACCTATACCCAAAATCGATATCGATGGGGAAAACTTATTGATGCCGAGCCTAGTAGATTTTTGGAGGAGATTGATGAAAAGTACGTGGACAACCTAGTGCCCGTCAATGACGGGTATCGATACAAGTCCATGATCAATGCCGATATCTTTGGAGAGGTGGACAAGAGCAAGCTACGCCAAATTAAACCCATTAATGGGACTCCCCCAAGTGTTCAAGGTCCCAATGAGAACCAGCTCAGAAAGCTGAGAAAGTTAAAACCAGATTTAGGTTCCCCTGTGGAAAACACCAATACAGTAGACCCAGGCTTGGTGGTGGGTGCCCTGGTAAACCATACCCGGTTTGGTAGGGGAAAGGTGCTCAGCATTGAAGGTGCCGGAAACGATAGAAAGGCAGAAATCCATTTTGATAATGGAGGCATCAAAAAACTGCTCCTGCGTTTCGCCAAATTGGAAGTGCTGGATAACGCATAAAATAAATATCAGGGTATTTCTACGTTTTTCTGTTGATCAACGCTCGGTTGTGTTGTCAATGTCCCAAAATGGTATTCGTTCTATCAGGAGGTGATAAAAATTGTTTAAATTCAAAGCTACTTTGTATTTAAACCAACTGACCAACCTCATGAAAAAACTGTTTGCCCAACCCTTATTTCTTTCCGTAGCCCTTTTGTTATTGCTTCTTTTCGGGATTTCCGGATATTATTTTGAAATCGGATATCCCGCTTGGGTCACCATGTTGATAGGGCTGCTCATTGGAACACTGCTCTTGTTCCTATTAAGGATTATTTTTTCCAAACTAATACCCTTTCTAGGGAAGATTCCAGCTTCGGTCTATGCTACACTTTTAACCGGCTTTGTAGCCCTGTACCTTATGCGGATGTATGCCTTTCGGTGGCCTGCTTCTTTATTTTATGCCCTTGCTGTTTTCGGATTGATCTGTTGCGGGTTGTTGATCTGGGGAATATGGAAAATCCTTGCGAAGACCAGTGTCAAGTGGGGTGCCGTAATGATAATTGGGGCTTTGGTTTTAGCTGCGGTCGGTGCATATGGCTTTTCAACGTTGGATGGGGATCCTTTCAGTAAAGAAACCGAAGGGCAAGAATCCGAAGTAGCAGTGACCACGTTGGCCGAAAAGGGATTGGACAATCCTTCCTCTACAGGTGCTTATGAGGTAGAAACCTTTACTTACGGCAGTGGAACGGACCAAAAACGGCCCGAATATGCCGAAGGGGTAAAAATAAAGACACCTTCTGTGGATGCTTCTTTGTTGCTTCCGGATTGGAAGGGGAAAAAGAAAAAGTGGCGCGAAAAGTTCTGGGGATTTGGGGTAAAAGAATTCCCTCTGAATGGAAGGGTTTACATGCCCATGGGTGAAGGACCCTTCCCTTTGGTACTGGTGGTGCATGGCAACCACAGCATGATCGATTATTCCGATGCAGGGTACGCTTATTTGGGTGAACTTTTGGCAAGTAGGGGTGCCATTGTGGTTTCTGTGGATGAAAACTTTGTCAACGCACACTGGTCAGGGGATTTTAGGGGAAAGGAAATGCCGGTACGTGGCTGGTTGTTGCTCAAACATTTGGAGCAGTGGGAACAATGGAACAAGGGAGGCAATGCCGAGCTGAAGGGTAAAGTAGATATGGACAACATTGTTTTGATCGGTCATTCCCGAGGTGGAGAAGCGGTTTCCATTGCTGCGGCTTTCAATAAACTGAGCCGATTTCCGGACGATGCCAAGGAAGAGTTTGATTTCGGTTTCGGGATAAAAGGGGTGGTCACCATTGCCCCTACGGATTACCGATATGATAGGGAAATGGACTTGGAGAACATCAACTATCTGTCCCTTCAAGGGGCTTGGGATTCCGATGAAACCAGTTTTTGGGGTATGCGACCCTACCATCGATTAAAATTCTCGGAAGGATTTAATGGCTTCAAAGCAGGTCTGTATATGAACCACGCCAATCATGGCCAGTTCAATTCCACATGGGGTCGATCTGACTTTGGGGCTCCCATGGAATGGTTGTTGAATTTGAAACCTTTGGTTACAGGCAAGGAACAACGGCAAGTGGCCAAGGTGTATGCAAGTGCCTTTGTAGAAGCTGTTTTGAAGGGGAACAAAGCCTATGTCCCCATTTTCAAGAATTCGGAACTGGCAAGGGAATGGTTGCCCAAAGAAGATTATTTATCCCAATATGAGGATACTTCCAAAAAGATATTGGTGGATTTTGAAGAGGATATGGATGTAGCCTCATCCAAAGATGGAATTCAGATCCAAGCTAAAAATTTCAAGGTTTGGAGAGAAGAGCAATTAAAGTCTCGGGATGGTGGAAGTCAGCAAAATAATGCTCTGGTGTTGGGTTGGCGTTATGGGAAGAAGTCCATTGCCGATTCCATAGCGAGCTACACTATCATTCTACCGGATTCGCTCAAGAATTTTGAGACTGCTGACACCCTGGCGCTTTCTTTGGCATTGGGCAATTTTGCCGAATTGAAGAACAAATCTGATAAGGAGAAAAAGGAAGAGGCTCCTGACCATGGTTTTAATTTTAGTGTTGTGCTTATTGATAGTTTGGAAAGGACTGCTACCGTAGATTTAGGTGCGACGAACAATCTGCCCAAAACCATTAAATCCAAGTTTACCAAGTTCAAGTTTTTGGACAAGGAGATGATAGGGCAGGATTCGGAAATCCAATTAAAAAGCTGTTACCTGCCCCTTTCATTGTTTAAGGCGCAGAATGACAGTCTTCATTTGGACAAGCTAAAGAGTATTAAACTTGTGTTTGATAAGGATTCGTTGGGGATTGTTGTTCTGGACGATTTGGGTTTTTATCTGAAACCGTAATATAAATTTGGTATTGGCCCAAATTCAGCGATGCTCTTTTTCCGGAACGTATTTTTTACCGTCGAATGCAAGGATGTTTTCAACATTGGAAGTATCCAACTGGTCATGGAACATAATCCTTAAACCGTTCATCTCTATTTTGAAATGGGAAGGTGGTCCCATTTTGGAAGAGTCTAACAAACTATTGATGGCAATGGAAGATTCATTGTTAGGGAATGCGGGGGTCTCTTCAAGATAGCCGTTCTTGAGGCGATAGGCATTCAAGCGATAAAACCTGTTTTGATAGATGCTATCATTTCCTTAGAGGAGGTAAATGGTTTCGCCATCGTAAGTTTCTATTTGGTTGATTTCACTGTAAATTATGGATGTGCATTATTCCGATTGGAACATATATCAATTGAATTGCCCCCGTTTGCTTAGATGTCATCTTATTCTTTAGTAACTTGGCTTGTTGGAAAGTATTTATCTATCCTTTGATCAAGAAGATGGCAGAGTTAATTAAACTTTATGAAGAGAACCCGAATCCCCGGCAGGTGGAGAAGGTGGTGAACGTGCTCAGAAAGGGTGGATTGGTTATTTACCCTACGGACACCGTATACGGTTTGGGGTGTGATATTACCAATACCAAGGCATTGGAACGTTTGGCCAGAATTAAGGGGGTTAAGTTGGAAAAGGCGAACTGGTCCTTTGTTTGCGCAGATTTGAGTAATTTATCGGATTATGTTCGGCAAATAGATTCATCCACTTTCAAGATATTGAAACGTACCCTTCCAGGCCCCTATACCTTTATCTTGCCGGGAAACAATAACCTTCCAAAGGATTTCAAGAAAAAGAAAACGGTGGGTATTAGGGTGCCCGACAACAATATTGCCAGAGCCTTGGTGGCAGAATTGGGCAACCCAATTGTTTCCACTTCCATTCGTGATGACGATGATATCCTGGAATACACCACGGACCCAGAACTCATTTATGAAAAATGGCAGAACTTGGTCGACGTGGTCATCGATGGGGGATATGGCGATAATGTGGCCTCCACGGTCATTGATCTGTCAGAAGGAGAACCTGTTGTGGTGCGGGAAGGAAAGGGGAGTCTTGATATTTTATAAAATAAAAAAAGCGGCCTAAACAGGCCGCTTCTTATTTTTCATTGAACCGATATTCTTATTTACCGGTACCGCCAATGGCAGGATCTTTCATGCCCTCTTCAATCATGTTATAAAACTGATCGATTTTTGGAAGCACCACGATACGGGTCCTTCTGTTTTTGGCCCTGTTGGCAGAAGTGTCGTTGCTCACAAGTGGTACGTAGTAGCTACGTCCGGCAGCGGTCATTCTGGCAGGATCTACACCAAAATCATTTTGTAGGATCCTCACAACAGCTGTTGCTCTTTTAGCACTCAAGTCCCAGTTATCCAAAAGCACTCCGCTTCTGTAAGGTACGTTGTCAGTATGTCCTTCCACCATAAATTCGAAGTCAGGTTTGTTGTTCACCACTTTGGCTACTTTGCCCAACACCTCTTTGGCAGCATTTGTTACGTTGTAGCTTCCACTTCTGAACAACAATTTGTCAGAGATGGAAACGAATACCACACCTTTTTCAACACTTACTTCGATGTCCTCGTCATCCAGGTTTCCAAGCACACCTTTCAAGCTTTGTACCAAAGCAAGGTTAACTGAATCCCTACGGGTAACGGCATCTTGAAGTTTTCTGATGGTAAGGTCTTTTTCACGAAGACTTTCCAAGGATTTTTCAAGGTTTTCAGCACCTTTGGTGGTAAGGGTGGTCAAATTGCCCATGTTGTTGATAAGCTCTTGGTTGTTGGCTTTCAAAAAGGCATTTTGGTCTTCGAGGGTTTTCAATTTGGAATCTGCAGTGGCTTTGTCTTCCAAACAATCGTTCAGTTTAACGGTTGCAGAGTTCAATAAATCTTGGGTTTCTTTTTGTTTGGCCTCCAGTTCTGCATATTTCTTCTGCGATACACAAGACGTTAAAAGAACTGACATTGCCAATGTTCCTAGAAAAACTTTTTTCATAGTTCAGAGTATAATTTAAGGATTGTTAGATTAATCAATGTAAAAAAACTACACCAAAATTATAGAAAAACCAAGGGTCCTATATTTCGGCTTCGTTAATCTTTTACTAAAATGTTAAAATTCTTTATATGATGTACGAAGTAAGACCAAACTATGGATGTCACCGGGTAGTACTTTAATAAAAAATTAGCTTTTTCCCGTTTTTTGTACATTTTGCTAAAGTTAGCATAAAAACTCAAATGTGCCTTGAGAATGGCAAAGCAATGGTCGAATTTCAATTGAAAAACGAAACGGAGTGCCGCAATGCCATCCAATAGCAATCGGATAAGGACAATGGGCCAAGCTTTTTTCCGGGGAAGATTTTTGGTGATGGAAAACAGGGAATTCCTAAAATTGAGGAAGGTTTTCTTGGGATTCATGTTCGATAGGGTGGAACCTCCCAAATGGTACACACTGCTTTGCCCCACATAAAACACCTTATGCCCGGCATTTTTGGCCCGCCAACAGAGATCGATTTCTTCCTGATGGGCAAAATAGTCCTCATCAAAACCGTTCAACGATCGAAACACCTCGCTTTTGATGAACATGCACGCCCCAGTAGCCCAAAATACTTCTTTGATGTCATCGTACTGCCCTTCGTCCTTTTCAATGGATTGAAAAATGCGCCCTCTGCAAAAAGGGTATCCCAACATATCAATAAAACCACCTGCTGCACCGGCATATTCAAAATGGTCCTTTTGTTTCAGGTCCAATATTTTGGGTTGTATGATGGCCGCTTCCGGAATTTCATCAAAGGCCTTGATGATAGGTCCCAGCCAATTTTCAGTCACTTCTACATCGGAGTTCAAAAGGCAGAACAGGTCGGCTTCAATGTGTTTTAATCCATCGTTGTAGCCTTTGGCAAAACCACCGTTGACATCATTTTGCACCACACCAATGGATGGATAGTGTTGTTTTAAAAAATCCAAGGAACCATCGGTGCTGGCATTGTCCACCACATAAATATCCGCTCCTTTGGAATGCTCCATGACCGAAGGGAGGAACCGCTCCAAAAGGGCTTCCCCATTCCAATTGAGTATGACTACGGCGATTTTCAAAACGGAGGCAAATTAACGGCTAAAATCAGGAATATCCTCCAAAAACCTATATTTTTCATGCTCATGATCCATTTCGCAACAATAATGTTCCAAACCGTTGGTCACCAAAAGATAATTGGCCTTCAGTTGGTAATTGTAGCGAGCAATCTGATCAAAGGTACTTTGGTCTATCTTGATTTCGGGTGCCTTGCATTCCACCAAGAGAAAAATGGATCCATCTGGATTGAAAACAACTACATCGTAGCGTTTTTTCAGGGAATTGACCGTTAATTGTTTTTCCACATTGACCATGCTTTTGGGGAAATTCTTAGTGAAAATCAAAAAATGAAGCAGGTGCTGCCGTACCCATTCTTCAGGTTGCAGTACCACAAATTTTTTACGGATACCATCAAAAATGTACTGTCTATTTTGGCTATTTTTGATTCGAAACGAATATTTGGGAAAGTTCAATGGCTGCATTGGACAAAATTGACGATTTTTTTTGGAATGGAAAGAGTAAAGGAAATTGTGGCGGAAATCAATAAGGGAAATCCCAAGCCTATTTATTTTTTAATGGGGGAAGAGCCCTATTACATTGATAAAATCTCCCAATATATTGCTGAAAACGTCCTTACCGAGGATGAAAAGGGGTTTAACCAAATGGTGCTCTATGGAAAGGATACCACTGTGGAAGATGTGGTGGCCAATGCCAAACGCTTTCCTATGATGGCGGAACACCAAGTGGTGATCGTGAAAGAAGCCCAACACCTTTCAAGAACCATAGAGAACCTAATCTCTTATGCTGAAAATCCCCAACCGACAACTATCTTGGTTATTTGCTATAAGTATAAAAAGCTGGACAAAAGGAAAAAGCTGTACAAGGCCATCCAAAAATCCGGGGAACTTTTTGAAAGCAACAAACTGTATGAAAACCAGGTAGCGGATTGGATCCGTAGGACTTTGAGTGGAAAGGGATATAAAATCTCCCCTAAATCCTGTGTGCTTTTGGTGGAGTTTTTGGGCACGGACCTCAGCAAAATAAGTAATGAGTTGGATAAGCTTTCGTTAGTAGTGCCTCAAAGCACTGAAATTACCGCAAGTATTATCGAAGAGCATATCGGAATAAGCAAGGACTTCAACAATTTTGAACTGAAGAAGGCCATTGGTGAACGCGATGTGAAGAAAGCCTCGCGTATTATCGATTACTTTGCGCAAAATCCAAAAGACAATCCTTTTGTGGTTACCATCACCCTATTGAATACTTTTTTTACACAG
The DNA here is from genome assembly GCF_003584165.1 of Flagellimonas aequoris. Classification (GTDB taxonomy): domain Bacteria; phylum Bacteroidota; class Bacteroidia; order Flavobacteriales; family Flavobacteriaceae; genus Flagellimonas; species Flagellimonas aequoris. The sequence goes on from NZ_QXFJ01000030.1 coordinate 491,219, forward strand.
TTGCTACAATACCATGGATTGAGTGATCACTCCCCGGGCAACGTAGCTAAAGTGTTGGGAGTCAACCCGTATTTTGTAAGCGAGTTTACCGTGGCTGCGAAAAACTATCCCATGAAAAGAGTAAGCGGTATTATTTCCAATCTTAGGGACTTAGACCTTAAAAGCAAAGGGGTAGGGGCCAACAATATGGCTCAAGCTGATCTACTTAAGGAACTATTGGTGCAAATCGTGTGATTATTTTTTGTCCACACTGTATTTGCCGGGACCTAAAAGCATGATTACTACAAAAATAGCCAGATAAAGAAGGGCCATTTCCTTTCTGCCGAAAGGATCCGCTCCATGGATGATAAAACCGGCCACAAACATGGTGATGGCGGTCGGTATAGCTGCCCAACGGGTCTTAAACCCAATAATCATCAAAAGAGGACAGATAAATTCACCCACCACGGCCAAAAATAAGGTTGGTGCTTGGCCTATACCGAAAGGATTGGCAAATTCGGTATTGCCATTGATCAAGTTCATAAGTTTGGGATAACCGTGGGTCAGCATGAACGCGGAAGGAATAATTCTCAACAATGCCAGTCCAAGGTGTATAAGTGTGTTATTTTTCATTCATGGGGGATTTAGTTGACGTGAAAATATTAATAATGTTTCAAAAAATGCAACATTACTTCACGAAAAGAGCTTTTCGATTGATGCATCTCCACAAATTCATCTTAACGGAGGGAAGGATTTTGGGTCTACTTCATGCATGATTTCATAGATTTTCTCAAAAATGTCCTCGGCATTCGGTTTGGAAAAATAATCCCCATCTGTCGCATATGCGGGTCGATGTGCCTTGGAGGTCAACGTTTGGGGAGCGCTGTCCAAATATTTGTAACCTTCTTGTTTTTCCACTATTTCCTGTAACAAGTAAGCCGAACATCCTCCAGGAACATCCTCATCTATTACCAATAGTCTGTTCGTCTTTTGGAGGCTTTTGACCACATCGTGCTCCAAGTCAAAAGGTAACAGCGATTGGGCATCTATAACTTCGGCATCAATGCCTACTTCAAGAAGTTCTTGGGCCACTTTTTCAACAATCCGTAGTGTGGAACCATACGAAAGCAAGGTGATATCGGTACCTTCCTTCAGGGTCTCTACCTTACCAATGGGGGTGCAGAAATCGCCCAGATTGGAAGGTAATTTCTCTTTTAAACGATAACCATTAAGGCTTTCTATGATCAATGCAGGTTCATCGCTCTTCAACAGGGTATTGTAAAAACCGGCTGCCTGTGTCATGTTCCTAGGGGCAAGAATGTACATGCCCCGAAGCAGATGGATCAATCCACCCATGGGAGATCCTGAATGCCAAATGCCTTCCAGTCGATGCCCTCTAGTGCGTACGATCAATGGGGCCTTTTGTTTGCCTACGGTTCGGTACATCAAGGTAGCAAGATCATCGCTCAATGTTTGAATGGCATACAGGATGTAATCCAAATATTGGATCTCTGCAATAGGGCGGAGCCCGCGAAGTGCCATTCCAATCCCTTGGCCAATAATGGTAGTCTCCCGGATACCTGTGTCGGAAACTCTGAATTTGCCGAATTTTTTCTGTAGCCCTTCAAGCCCTTGGTTCACATCCCCGATATTACCAGTATCTTCCCCAAAAACCAAAGCTTCGGGATATTTTTCAAAGAGGGCATCAAAATTGTCCCGAAGGATGATGCGCCCGTCCACTTCTTCGGTATTGTTGGGGTAGGTGGGAGGCACGGCTGCAATATTAGTGGCCTTGTTGCCCAGTTCACTGTACAGGTGAGAACTGTATTTGGGTTCATTGGTGTCCAAAAAGTTGGCAACCCATTGTTGCAATTGGTTCTTTTCCGGGCCGTTTTCCCCCAGTAGATACCGAAGTGCATGTCTGGATTTGGATGCCAAATCCTTTTTCAGGGGCTCTTCAATGGCTATAAGGTCGTTCTTTATTTTGGTGATGAATGCCCTATTCGGACTTTTTGCAGCGACTTGATCCAATAACTGGACCAGTTGTTTTTTGGCTTCCAAGTGGGGTTGAAGGAACTCGGACCACGCTTCCTTTTTGGCCGTGCGGACTTTGTGCTTGATCTCGCGATCTAGCTTTTTCAGGTCCTCTTCGGAACAAATGCCATTTTCCAGAATCCATTCCCTAAATTGTTTGTTGCAATCGTGTTCCCTTTCCCATTCAAGTCTTTCCGCAGATTTATAGCGCTCATGGGAACCGGAGGTGGAGTGTCCTTGCGGCTGGGTAAGTTCCGTCACATGGATCATCACGGGAACATGTTCTTCCCGTGCAATATCTGAAGCATTCTCAAAAGCATGTATCAAAGCGGTATAGTCCCATCCCTTCACTTTCAGGATTTCATATCCCTTGTGTTCCTCATCGCGTTGCAAGCCACTCAACGCTTCGGAGATATTGCCCTTTGTGGTATGATACTCGGAAGGAACGGAAATACCGTAATCATCGTCCCAGATGCAAATAACCATAGGGATCTGCATGACCCCGGCAGCGTTTACGGCTTCAAAAAAATGACCTTCGCTGGTACTTGCGTTACCGATGGTGCCCCAAGCCACTTCATTTCCATTGTTGGAAAAATTGGTCTGGTCTATTTCCTTTACGTTTCGATATATTTTTGAGGCTTGTGCCAAGCCCACTAGGCGTGGCATTTGTCCTGCCGTGCAAGAAATATCCGCACTGCTATTTTTTTGTTTGGTGAGATCTTTCCACGTACCATCCTCGTTCAGACTGTGGGTCACAAAGTGACCTCCCATTTGTCTACCGGCACTCATGGGATCTTTATTGATATCGGTAGTGGCATAAAGTCCATGGAAAAACTCCTTGGGACTCAAATAACCCAAGGCCATCATAAAGGTCTGGTCCCGATAGTAACCACTTCTGAAATCCCCATCTTGGAATGCCCGGGCCATGGCCAGTTGTGGGAGTTCCTTGCCATCGCCAAAAATGCCAAATTTGGCCTTTCCGGAGAGTACTTCGCGCCTGCCCAACAAACTACATTCCCTACTGGTAACGGCTATTTCATAATCCTGAAGGATCTGCGATTTAAAATCGTCAAAGGAAATATCGTTGCTGGTACTCGGGTCGGGTTTCATGGGCTAATGTCGATTTCTGCGAAATTACTAAAATACAATCAAATCAGCAATAACACCACACGTTAATAAAATAACAATTTGATAATGTTACATGGTTTTTAAAACAAATTCATCAAAAAAACATCGTTTTAAAACTTTGGTTTTGTGAAATCATCAAATTAAAACCATTTTCGGGTAAATAGACCAATAAGGGTCTTGGGGCTTATAGTGACAATAAAACGAATGCGTTGGCCATAATCGTCCTGGCCAATTTCCCACCCCCGATTGGAATAGACAGGAAAGTACAGCTCAAAATAATCGGTTACCAAATTTAACCGTATCCCCGAATCATATACAAAACGGGCGTCGCTTCCCTTGCTTTTAAGAAAGCCGATATCCCCATAAGCTTCCACCCACCTCCAGATGTTGGCGCTTGCATTGGTAGTGGCGATCCAATCGTTGGCGAATGGGTTTTCCAATTTGGATTTGAAACCGCCTTCGGCGATAATGATCTGTTGGCTATACAATCCGGAACTTTCCGATCTTCCCAAATAGGCCAGGTCGAACATATAATCCGTGGGTCGGTCCAATGCAAAGCTGAAAAAGTCGGATGCCGTATTGTTCCTTAAAAATTTACCGGCGTAGAAGCGTAGGTTCAACTGTCTGTTGCTCTGAAAGAGTTTTCGATACTCCATTTCAAAGGCCAGCTTGGAAAAATCATTGGAATGTTGGGCATCCAAAGACCAAGAAAGGTAATTCAGGATATTGTTGTCCACGTCCGTGAAACGGGCATTCATCACCCCATAGTTGGGATCTGTGTCAATTTGGTTTTCAAGGGTAGGATCAACGTTTCGGAAGACATTTCGGTAACGGAACATCAAATATTGCCTTCTGTTGGACAATAGATCATTTGGCCGCCAGCCAAAAGTCACGGCGGGGGTTAAGGTAGAGAAACGGGAATTTTCCTGAAAATGCGATGTGGAACCGGAAAAAGAAAAATCAGTAACGTACAATCCCGTTTTCTTATGGTATTTCCGATACCTGAACCCCGCTTTTCCTACCAAGGTGTGCTCCAAAAAGGAGTAGGTTGGTGAAATATCATATAAAAACTGCCGCTCCAAGAACGTTTTGTTGTAGAGTCGCAAACCGGGGGTGATACCATCATAAATATTGAAGTTTACAATGGGCACATAGAAAATTTGATTGTAATAAGGATCTTCGGTGTCCTTGAAAAATTGGAATTTCAGCTTCTTGTTGCTGGATAGAAAACCGTTCAAGGTCTTCCAGTTATCCCGTTGGTTAAATTCCGGTATCTTTTGATCGTAATTGAGCACCATTCGGTCTTCGCCGTTCCTGGGGAGGGTCACGGTCTTGGTGGAATCAATGCCCGTGAACCAGTAGTGCGAAATGACGGAGTCTTTCTGCAGCCCAAAAAGGGATATGGGAACATTGGTGCCCCGTTTGTTCTTTATTGTTAAGGAAATAGAGTCATCGGTCTTTTCAATTTTTTTGATCTTGAAATCAATTTTCTTGTCCGTGGAGACATATTCATCAAAAAACCAATCGATGTCCTTTTTCGCATGCGCCTTGATCGTGCTTTCAAAATCCAGGGCAGAAACATGTTGCCTCAGCTTGAAGTTTTTATAAAAATCGATAATGCTGCTATCCACTTGGTGTTCCCCAAGATAGTTGGAGAGATAGGACATGCCCAATCCGGCCTTGTAACCGTTAGCAATTTTTTCGTTGAACTTGATCAAGGAATCATTACTGGTAGTCAGTGCCTGGTCGATGTTTTTTCGCACTGAAACCATACTGAAAAGGGCATACTGTTCATTAAAGTCCATTTGGGCGAAATGGAAATTCTTAATGCCCCATATTTTAGAGAGCTTACCGGCCAATTTTTGGTCGGGATAATAATCTTCCACATAGTGGATCATAAGGTAATATCCTATGGCATCGTTTACCCATCGCTCTTGGCGTGGATCCAGGTAAAGGGTTTCCTTTAAATAACTGCGAACGGCCGTTTTCAGGAATTTCATTTCAAACTGGAACTGCTCCTCATAGGGCCGTATGAAGGAAGGCAGCTGTCCGATTCCATACAATGGAGATTTGTTGTAATCAAACTCGCTGACCAATAAATTTTCATGCGGGTATTTCCCCAAATTTTCTTCTAAAAAGTCGGCCACCTTGTTGATGGAAATCCCTTGCGATATCTCATCATATTTGTTCGATTCTATATCCGTGGTGACCGTTAGTGCCTTGGTAACGTGCTTTGTGAAAGTTTTTTGGGGCGAAAGGATGATCTCACAGTTTTTTCTTTGGTTTCCAAACAATTGGGTATGCTGTCCCCCTGGGAAATTGGAAACAGTGGAATGCCTGAAATTGGAAGCTAAAAAGAGGTGTTCCGGAAATGTAAAATTGATAGAAGTTTCGGTAACATCGGTGTAAAGGTCATCAAGGCCTTTGTTGTCATAAAGGCGCCAATACCCATCAAAAACAGCAGGGGATAGGTACCAGTCCTTAAGGTTGTATCCGCCACCGTCCACGGCACCATATGCAGTAAACTTCGCATTGGGCAATTTGATCGTGTAGGTCAGGAACAGTTCCACCGATTCCCCAGGGCGCAAGATGTCGTTTAGGGTAATGGCAATTAAATCACGGTTGCCAACCCTTTCCCAATTCAACCCTGTATAGTTCTGGTCCACGATGGACATAATGGTTGTATGCCCCCTTTCACGGTCCTTGGCCAAATGGAGCCCGCGATTAAATTCTTCCGCAAAACGTTTGGCCAAAGCCGTATTCTTGTTGGAATAGGCATGGTTCCAATCGTTGAAATAAAGGGAAGAGAGTCCACTGGTGGAATGGTTCACATAGGTGAACTTCTGCCGGATCCTGATCTGATTACTCGGCCCATCAAGGGTTGCCACGATTTCATTTTTATGCTGCCCCCAAAGTGAGGCGCACAAAAGGGAAAGGAGCAAAGCAAACCGCAAATGGACTCGATGGCTCTTCAACATGGGAAGGATTAAAAGTTCGGACTTAGGGTTCGGCCCTTATAAAAGGCGTCTATGATTTCTACCACTTCATCTTCGGTATCCACCAGTTTAATCAGATCCAAATCCCTAGGACTGATATTCCCGGCCTCAAGCATGGTATTCTTGATCCAATCGATCAAGCCCTTCCAAAAATCCGTGCCCACCAAAATAATGGGAAACGTGTGGATTTTGTGGGTTTGGATCAAGGTAATCGCCTCAAAAAGTTCATCCAAGGTGCCAAAACCTCCCGGCATGACCACAAACCCTTGTGAATATTTCACGAACATGACTTTTCGGACAAAGAAATAGTCGAAGTCCAAGCTTTTGTCATCATCGATGTAGGGATTGTCGTGTTGCTCGAACGGAAGGTCGATGTTCAACCCCACTGATGTTCCTCCTGCGAGATTGGCACCCCGGTTCCCGGCTTCCATGATTCCGGGGCCACCGCCAGTGATGATTCCATACCCGGCTTCGGAAATCCGTTTAGAGATGTTTACCGCCAGGTCATAATACTTGTTGCCCGGTCTTACCCGCGCCGATCCAAATATGGAAACACATGGGCCGATGACGCTCATTTTTTCGAATCCATTTACGAATTCGCCCATAATCTTGAAAATGGCCCAGGAATCATTGGTCTTTATCTCGTTCCAGCCTTTGGAATGCTGCTCTTTTCGCATTTGCATAATGATATCTTTTTAAACTGCCCGTGCAATCTTTTGTTTAGTGTTCTCCAGTTCTTTTTTCAAAAACTTGGCCGTGTAGCTTTTTTTGTCCTTGGCCACTTCCTCTGGAGTGCCTGTGGCCACGACCATACCACCCCCTCGGCCTCCCTCGTATCCAATATCGATGATATGGTCCACCATTTTGATCACATCCATATTGTGTTCGATCACCAAAATGGTGTTGCCTTTGTCCACTAATTGGTCGAGCACTTCCATCAACACCCTGATATCTTCAAAGTGCAGCCCGGTAGTCGGTTCGTCGAGGATGTAAAATGTATTTCCGGTATCGCGCTTGGATAGCTCAGTGGCCAATTTTACCCGTTGCGCCTCGCCCCCGGAAAGGGTAGTGGACTGTTGCCCCAATGATATATAACCCAATCCCACATCTTTTATTGTTTTCAATTTACGGTGGATTTTGGGAATGTTTTCGAAGAAATCGACTGCTTCGTTGATGGTCATTTCCAGCACATCGGCAATGGATTTGCCCTTATATCGGATTTCCAAGGTTTCCCGGTTGAAACGCTTGCCGTTGCAAGTCTCGCATTCTACATACACATCCGGTAAAAAGTTCATCTCGATGACTTTAAGACCGCCTCCTTGGCAGGTTTCGCATCGTCCTCCGGCCACGTTGAAGCTAAACCGTCCCGGTTTATAGCCTCGAATGGTGGCTTCGGTAGTTTTGGCAAATAACGTGCGGATCTCACTAAAAACGCCTGTGTAGGTGGCTGGGTTGGATCGAGGTGTTCTTCCGATAGGGGATTGGTTGATGTCGATGACCTTGTCGATATGTTCCAATCCTTTTATTTTTTTATAAGGCATGGGTTTTTTGACCCCGTTGAAGTAGTGCGCGTTCATGATGGGGTAGAGGGTCTCGTTCACCAAAGTGGATTTGCCACTTCCCGATACACCCGTAACCCCGATAAGTTTTCCTAAAGGGAACTCCACCGTTACATCTTTCAAATTATTGCCTGTACATCCCGAAAGCACAATTTTTTTGCCGGTTCCTTTTCTTCTTTCACTTGGAACAGGGATTTCCAGTTCTCCGGTAATGTATTGCGCGGTCAAGGTATGATGGTCTTTTAATTCTTGCGGACTGCCTTCGGAAATGATTTCTCCACCATGTTTTCCCGCTCTTGGACCTATATCAATGACGTGGTCGGCACGTTCGATCATATCCCGATCGTGTTCCACCACAATTACGGAGTTGCCAATATCTCGAAGCGATTCCAAAGAGTGGATCAAGCGTTCATTGTCTCGCTGATGCAAACCAATACTCGGTTCATCCAAAATATAAAGTACCCCGACCAATTGTGAACCTATCTGGGTCGCTAATCGGATGCGCTGGGCCTCACCCCCGGATAGGGATTTGGAACTTCTGCCCAACGACAGATAATCCAATCCTACATCCAATAGAAACCCAATGCGTGCCTTAATTTCCTTAATGATTTCCTCGGCTATGATTTTTTGATCGCCTTCCAATGTGTCCTCTAATTTTTGGAAGAACTCGGCCAATTCGGTGATGTCCATATGGGCCAACTCGGCAATGTTCTTTTCCCCGATTTTAAAATAAAGGGACTCCTGCCTTAGTCTGGCACCATGGCAGCTTGGACAGTCCACTTTATCCATATAATCCTTGGCCCATCGTTTTATGGAAGTGGAATTGGCTTCTTCAAACTGGGTTCGGATGAAGTTGGAAATGCCCTCGTAATCAATTTTATATTGTCGTTTGACTCCCAAAGATTTGGAGTCGACCTCAAAGCTTTCCTTACCGCCGTTCAAAATAACGTCCATGGCTTCTGCAGGAATCTTTTCAATGGCATCCGAAAGGTCAAAATTATACCGCTGTGCAATGGTTTCGAGCTGCTTGAAGGCCCAAGATTTTTTGTATTCGCCCAATGGGGCCAATCCTCCGGCTTTTATGGATAGTTTTCTGTTGGGAATGATTTTTTGCTCGTTCACTTCGTACACATGCCCCAATCCGCTGCACTCGGGGCACATGCCTTTTGGGGAGTTGAATGAAAAAGTGTTCGGTTCTGGAGTAGGATAGGAGATGCCCGTGGAAGGACACATCAAATCCCTACTGAAATATCGTGGGACGGTTTCCCCTTCCTCCAAAACCATCAATACGTTTTCACCACTGTACATGGCCGTATTGATCGTTTCAGCCAGGCGTTTATGGAAATCCTCGGTATCGGAAACTTTTAAACGGTCGATGACAATTTCAATATCGTGGGTCTTGTAACGGTCCACTTTCATACCCTTGGTGATGTCCATGATCTCACCGTCGACCCTCACTTTCACAAAACCTTGCTTAGCAATTTGCTCAAAAAGCTCGCGATAATGCCCCTTTCTGGATTTGATCACCGGGGCCAATACATTGATTTTCTTATCCAGGTACGAGGAGATGATCAAATCCTTGATCTGCTCATCGCTATAACTTACCATCTTTTCTCCTGTGTTGTAGCTGTACGCGTCCCCAGCACGGGCAAATAACAGACGCAGAAAATCGTATACCTCTGTTATGGTGCCCACAGTGGATCGTGGAGATTTGGAGGTGGTTTTCTGTTCAATGGCAATCACGGGGGAGAGTCCATCGATCTTGTCCACATCGGGTCTTTCCAGTCCACCTAAAAATTGTCGGGCGTAGGCAGAAAAAGTTTCAATGTAGCGTCGTTGGCCTTCTGCATAGATGGTGTCGAACGCCAACGATGATTTTCCACTACCCGAAAGTCCGGTGATCACTACGAGTTTTTCACGCGGAATGGTGACATCGATATTTTTCAGGTTGTGGACCCGGGCCCCCTTGACCTCAATATGTTCTTCGTAGTTGACCATAAATCATAGCAAAGCTTCAAAAGTAGCGATTTGGCACGTAAAAAAGAAGGAGGTTTGCTTTTCGTTATTAGTTTATAGAAAGCGTCTAAATAGCTGCTTTTCCCATCAAATGATTAAACGTACGCCCCCCAGTTCCTGCAATGGATAGGGGAACTTATCGCTGGGACTTCCGATAAACATGAAATTGATGGGGATGTTCCATTCCACTGATAGTTTTTTGATCAATTGTGGTGTGAATTTCCCATGCAATTGGATGTATTCTATCTTGATTTCAGGGTATTCCCTGTCCAGCACATCAAGGTCGGACACAAAACTTTTGGTGGCCTCTTCCCCTTCGGGGAAAACGGACACGATCTTCAGTTTTCGGGTGTGCTCGTTGTTGCGGATGTACAATAACACCTTGTTCAACAAGGCCACATCATCTTTTTTTGTGAAATACACGAATTCCTGGTCGTTGATCCTGTTGATGGTCTGGTTGATGCCTTTGTAAGACCGTACCAGAAAGCGGTTGATGGGGTCCAAAAAATATCGGATCAGGCGCAGAAGCAATTTGAGCAGAGCTGTTCGGTTCAACATTACCATGACCACAGCAATGGTAGGGACAAAATATTCCATGAATACCGCCAGATAATCCGGGTTAAGGATAATGTTCCCTGCTAAAGCCACAATAACCGCTACAATGGCTACCAACAAAGACAACCATCCGGAACGTTCAGGACGTGGCAGATTCTTTCGCCTCACCTTCAACAAAATATTCCCGATACCGAATAAGGCCATTACGGACAAAAAGGCAATGGTGTAAACCCCGGCCAAGGCTTCTAGATTCCCTTCCGTGATCAATAATATGGAGACACACAGCAAGAAAAAGAAAATGGCAATCCGATAGGTGCTTCCTTTTTTGTTTCGTTTTAAAAGAAATGGGGGGAGAATGCGGTCCAAGGTAATCCGTTCCACAAGCCCCGAAACACCCACAAAGGAAGTAAGCACCGCACCACTGAGCACCAACACTGCATCCACGGAAACCAAAGTGGACAACCAGGATCCGCTAACTTGGTTCCCCATTATGGAGAGCAACGCTTCGCGGTTGTGTTCTATCTCAGAAATGGGTAACACCGCCAGGGCCAGGAACGCGATCAATGGGTTGAAAATGGTCACCACGATCCACATATTGCGCAAGGTCTTTGGGAAAACGCCTTTTTTCTGCTCCTCCACAAAGTTAGCAGAACTTTCGAACCCACTGATACCCAACATCGCAGCAGAAAAACCAAAGAATAGGGCCATGGGGAGCGCCCCATGTTTTACGGGCAAGGCATTGTTGTCCGTGAATACTTTTAGGCCGTGTTCAAAAAGGTACATTCCGGCAAATGAGGACAATAAGATCAACGACGACAAGTGGAAGATGAAAATAGCAATGGCTACTTTGGAGGATTCCCCAATCCCGATGATTACCAATCCCATAAAAATGGCCAATAGTCCAATGGTGGCCAAAATAATGGGCAGTTGGGGCACCAAGGTACCCAGATAAGCCATGGCTTCATTGGCGGAAATCACTGCGGTGGCCATATAGGACAACAACGTTAAAGAAGCGGCCAAGGACGCCATTCCTTTGCTTGTGGTGTTCAAGAGGGCGTTGTAGGCGCCACCGTTCATGGGAAGGGCACCTACCACTTCACCATAAATTTTTCTGAACAGAAATAGAACAACCCCTACGATCAATAGGGAAATCCAAGCATATTGACCGGCATGCAACACCGCCAATGCGGATACGTACAGACAAGAAGAACTGATGTCGTTACCACTGATGGATGTAGAGGCCAACTCTCCGAGTTTTACCCTTAATTTTTGTGGTTCCATGTAAGATGGCTTATAAAAGCATGAACGAATGTAGGGTAAAGTTGTAAAAATTCTAAATTTACGGGCGATAAAAACCAGATTTATGAAACTATTGGGCATCGGCTCCCGTATTGACCACCCCGAATATGGTAAAGGCGTGGTAACGAACGTATCATCAAAGCATTATTGGGTCACTTTTTTGGAAAACGGATTGGAGACCATTGATTTGGACTCCGAATTTGAAGTCATCGAAGGGGTAGAAGATGAGGTGGATTCCGTGAGCTTTTTTGATATTGAGCGTTCCTTGGTGCAGATTTTGGAAAAATGGAGCGATACCCACGAAAAAGTGGCGATTGCGGATAAATGGAAAGGCGGTAAACTGATTTTGGACCCCGGGGATGCCACCCAGAACAAGGAAATGCCCATAGAAACTTTTTTTCATAAGATCGTGATGGTGCGCGACCGTATCCGTGTGATGGAACAAAAAATCAACAGCAGCAATAATCTGGACGACCAGGAAAAAATTGACCTACAGCAATACATTACCCGTATTTATGGCAGCTTGACCAGTTTTAATGTACTTTTTAAAAGCAAGAGCGATTATTTTGTGGGGGAGAAAAGTAAGTAGCTAAGCGATTAACCTGTAGTTTGGCATTTGGTCATATGTTCGACCGTTAAGTAAACGACCACTTTTTTTCTTATTTGTGCCGCCCCATTGTTTGAAAAAGAAAGCAACATTTACTTTTTCACATTGGTTTTTTATGTCTTTTACCCATTCAACTTTAATGGGCCTGGGTTTCCTACCGCTTTCGCCTCCAACGATTACCCAGCTAATCTCTTTGAGATTTAAATTAGGAAGAGGTCCAATTAAGGGTTCTAGGGATAGAAATTTAACCTTCGCATTGGTTTTTCTGAGATAATCAATGCGATACTCAACTTCTTGATTTTCAACAGACACTCCCATCCATATATTTGGAGTCCAATTGAGTTTATCATGTAACTCCAACAATCGGTCATGTCTTTTAGTTAAAACTTGAAAAATGTGTTGTTGATTATCGTTCATGACTTCAAAAACCTTTTGGATAAAGAAAAAAGGAACTTCTGGGTGGAACAAATCGCTCATCGAGTTTACAAAAACCATTTTTGGTTTTTTCCATGAGTACGGAGTACTCAATTCCGATTCATGGATCCGCACTTTAAAATTATCCTTATATTTTTCTATTCCCATGGCTTGAAGCCTTTTGGACATTACTTCAGCATAGCAGAACTTACAACCCTGACTGATTTTAGTGCAACCAGTTGTTGGGTTCCATGTCATTTCTGTCCATTCGATACTTGATTGGGCCATATATTAATTATTGTACTTATTTATTATTTGATTTGCAATTTTCACTGCGTTTCTATTGTTTGAAACCATAAAGAAATGAAACATTATGGAATTCGAACTATTCTTCAACATATATGGTTCGGTTACATGTTTAAATAACTCATTTAACCTATTCTTATATATTTCCGCTGATTTCTCAACTGCCTTTTCTGTTTTCGTTGTAACTTTTTCTTCACCAAATAGGGTAATCACTTCACTTTGATTATAGAAATTACTCAAAATATCTGTCCTACTCATACCAAGAAAAGTTTCCAGTTTTTCAATCCAGGCCTCAGAAATTTTACCATCTTTTTTTAGCAGCCTATTAACACCCATTCCGGTCGGAACCAATATCCATGCATCCACATTTGATTCTTTTAAAGAAGTAAGAGAATTCCAATTTAATTGCATGCCACATGGATCAATATAGGCCAAAACTTTACGATTCTTTCCTTTCGAAGATTTTAAAAACTGACCCATGGAATGGATTTTAGCATTACAATCTTCATTAACAACATAAACTTTTTTATTTGTTGAAGAGATTGAACTTTTTAATTCTTGGGCATTATGGGTGTCCTTTTCCACGAAGTAGTATTCATCAAAGGAACGAGGTTCATCTATTTCTAAAATACGCTTTGCAGCGCCAAGAATTACTTTTTTATTCTCATCATTTCCTTTTGTTATGGATCCACTTCCCGCAAAACCATCAAAATAGAGAAGATTCCAGCCAAATCTATCAGCATATTTATTCATTATAGTTAAGTATGCTTTTGCATACTCAACCAATATTTCAATTTTTGCATCAGTCCAATTACCCCCAAATTCATTCATAATTAAATGGTTGTTGTAGTGTTATTTGGGGAATGCTCATTACAATAATAATAAAAATGCCTTTTTTCCTACAAAGAATGATTTGTGTTTTTTAATGCATATGGAATTTCTAAACCGCCTCCTTTTTCTCACTCAAATACTTCCAATAGCGTTTGGGTACATGTTGCGTATGCAATTTGGGGTTGATCCGGGATAGAATGCCCGTACTTTTAAAATAATCGTTCCACAAGGTCTGGTATTCGTATTCCCCATTGACAAAGGCATCGCTTTTATGGATCTTGTTGTGGTGGATGTCCTTTAGGTTGAGGGACACCATTTCCACATGATCCAGATTGTAATAGATGCCATATTTGCGCTTTACATCATAAATCAGCCATTGCTGGTCTGCGTAGCGATCCCGAAAATGCTTGGAAATAAGGGGCAGCACGTCAAAATCAGGTTCAATGTTGGCAAAATAGATGTTGTCCTTGGTCAACTGAAACCGCACAAAAGCTTCCATACGGTGTTTTTCACGCCCCACCTTTCGAGCCAATTGACTGATGTGCAAAACGGTACTATCCGAATAATCCAGATACTTGCCGTTTTGGGTCCGCATCAATTTTTGGATGTAATCAAAAAGCAGCATTTCCACACCTTCGGTCTCGCTCAAAAAAGCAAAGTACACATTGGAAATGGCGTTGTGGCTCTTGTTTCGGATGCCATTCCAAACGCGTTTGGCCTTTTCCACATGGGTAAAAATGGTCTCCGTTTCAGAAAAAAGCCCATTTTGGCAACGGCCATTCTTTTGGATGTCGGCCACAGAAATCTTTTCATCAAAAGCAACAAATACGGCCGTGAGAAAACCGTTGAAGCTGCTGTCGTAAATTAAGGTCGTTGAAGCATTCATAACGCTTGTGTTTTAGTTTTTGATGTCATTTCGAAGGAGTTCGCGACTGAGAAATCTAGATTTCTCACATTCGTTCGAAATGACACAGTTGTTCATTGCTAATTGTTCATTGAGCACTGTCAATTGAACAATGATAATTGCGTACTGTATTGGTTCCGAAACTGGCCGGACGAAGTCTGCAAGATCATCCCCTTGATTTTCTCCGCATCCAGGTCGCGACGCTCCCAATGACGGGAATCGCACACCATAAAATATTGGGCACGGTTGAGGGCCACCCCGATTTTCTTGAGATGGTCCCAGTTCAATCTTCTAAATTTTCGGGCGTCCATGATTTTTTGAACGGATTGCATTCCTATTCCCGGAATACGGGCCAAGAGGCGTTTGTCTGCTGTGTTCACATCCACCGGAAAATGGTGTAGGTTGCGCAATGCCCATGAAAGTTTGGGGTCCACCTCCATGTCCAGGTTGGGATGCTCATGGTTCAAGATTTCGTTTACGGCAAAACCATAAAAGCGCAACAACCAATCGGTCTGGTACAATCGGTTTTCCCGCAACATGGGCACCTGCGAGCCAATGGCTGGCAACCGCGCATCATCCGCAATGGGCACATAACCGGAATAATATACCCGTTTCATTTGATAGGTTTTGTAGTAATAGGTGGCTGAGTACATGATATCCTTGTCCGTTTCCCCAGAAGCCCCCACGATCATTTGCGTGCTTTGTCCGGCCGGGGCATATTTTGGCGTGCTCTTGATGATTTTTCGTTCCGCTTGATACCGAACAATTTCATTTTTCACCTTCAGCATGGGTTTGGTAAAATCTTCGTGCTTTTTGTCGGGGGCCAATAGTTTCAATCCAGATATGGTGGGTACCTCAATGTTCACCGAAAGTCGGTCTGCGTATAATCCGGCTTCGTACATGAGTTCATCACTCGCCCCTGGAATGGATTTTAAATGAATGTACCCATTGAAATTTTCCTCTTCACGCAACTTCTTGGCTACGGCCACCAAGCGCTCCATGGTGTAATCCGCATTTTTAAAAATGCCGGAACTCAAAAACAAACCTTCAATATAATTTCTGCGATAGAAGTTGATGGTCAAATCCACCACTTCCTGAATCTTAAAGGCGGCCCTTTGGATATCATTGCTCTTGCGGGTAACACAATACGCACAGTCATAAATGCAATGGTTGGTCAACAGGATTTTCAACAGGGAAATACAACGTCCATCCTCGGTGTAGCTATGGCAAATGCCCATTTTGGAAGCATTACCCAACCCCTTTGTTTTGTTGGTTCGGTCGCTTCCACTACTGGCGCAGGAAACATCATATTTGGCGGCATCGGCCAGTATGTTCAATTTTTCTCGTACTCTATCAAAGTCCATAACTTGGAAATATTCCAATCAAAAATATGGAAATAATCCAATAAATGGAAATAATCCATAAAAAGTTTTGGAAATAATCCAAATTGTATATATTTGGGTTGTGGAAAATGAACTGACACTAAAACGCTTTACAGATATCCGACGTGAGTTGGGCTATACCCAAACGGAATTTGCCGACTTGTTGGGTGTGAAGAATACCACCGCCGATATTGAACGGGGTAGGACCAAACTTTCCGGAAAAGTGGTCTCCGAACTTTTAAAACAATTCAAGATCAATCCGTTGTGGTTGTTCGGGGAAAGCGACCAAAAACATTTGGATACGTCCAAGACCAGTGTAATCCCTAAAGTGGTGACCATTGACAATTCCGATAATGACAACATGGTCCTCGTGAATGCCAAGGCTGCCGCGGGCTATCCCCAAAACATTTCCGATACCAGTTGGTACCGACAACTTCCTGCTTTTGATTTGCCCATTCCAGAATTCCGTAACGCAACGTATCGGGGATTTCAAGTGGAGGGGGATAGTATGTTGCCTAATTTAAGGCCCAATGATTGGGTGTTGGCCCGTGCCATTGAGCATATTGATCATGTAAGTCCCAACAAAATGTATGTGGTGGTTCTCCAAGATTCCGTTATGGTGAAAAAAATCGAAAGAAAACCCAACTCCAACAACATTACGTTGGTATCCTTGAATGAGATTTATCCGCCTTACGAAATCAAACCTTTCCAAATTCAGGAAATCTGGGAAGTGAGCAGCAAACTCACTTTCAATATTGATGCGACCACTGAAACCGGTTTGTTAAAGCAGTTGCAACAATCTATGGAGGAACTCAAACGACAGATTGCCAAATAAACTCCTTTATTACCCGAAGAATCGAGTTTTGATGGCCTTGGCCAAGGTATTGGCCGCTTCCGGATTGCGCCGAAACCAGAGTTCAGGTTCAAAGATTTCCAATTCCGCCAAGGCCCAATTCCCGTTATTATCCTTAAAAAGATCCACTCTAGCATACACCGGAATTTCCGGAGCGGCATTCACCACTTTTTGGGCAAACGCAATCTGATCTTCTGAAGGGTGGTATTCATGTACACTGCCCCCAAAATCATCCTGCACCCGAAAATCCCCTGGTTTGGCAATTTTAAGCACGGCATGGGTAAATTCCCCATTGAACAACATCATCGAAATTTCCCCTTCGGAAACAATGTTATCCTGAAACTCTTGCAACATCATGGCCTCTTCGGAAATCAATTGTTGAAAGACTGCTTCGTGATTGGAAATATCTTCCTTTTTGATTTTGTAGGTGTGTCGGGCTGCGCCTGAAACACAAGGTTTTACAACGAAAGTATCTTTACTAAATCCAAAACGGTCAATAGCTTCCGTAAAAGCCTCTTTTAAAGTTGCTTGTGTACCTTTTTCCACAAAAAAGGTCTTGGGAATGGTCACGCCTGCATCGGAAAGATCTTTCAGGTAATGCTTGTCAATGTTCCAATCAATCAATTTTTTAGAATTGACGAATTGGGTCTTTTGACTTGCGGATTGGAACCACTTTGAAAATTCTTCATATCGATCAAAATAATCCCATGTAGTTCGGAACAAGGCCAATTTGGTGCTGGACCAGTCAAAATTCACATCGTCCCAAGATTTTCGAATTACTTTCAATCCCTGTTCTTGCAAGGCTTCCAGCACTAATCGGTCTTCGAGGAGTAGGTTTTCCACATAAGGTGTACGTTTTTCTGGGGCCACATACCTGCGATCCGTCAGCACAACAACATCAAACTGCATCTAATAGAAACTAAAATCCAACCGCTTTGTCATCACCTCGCTTGTCTGCCCCACCTTCCAGTTTTCCACCAGGCAGCACTCGGATGGCATCCACTTTTCCGATGATGGGAGTACGTTCCTCGTTGATGATGTATCCCTTGGATTTTAACTCGTTGATCAATTCCTCGGAAAAACCTTCTGGCTCAAAAATGATCATGTCCGGCAACCATTGGTGATGGAACCTGGGCGCATTGACCGCCTCTTGCATGCTCAAATTGAATTCGTACACATTGAGGATGGTCTGGGCCACTGCGGTAATGATCGTGGAACCACCAGGGGTCCCGACAACCATGTACAGTTTGCCATCTTTTTCCACAATTGTGGGGGTCATGCTGCTCAACATCCGCTTTTCGGGAGCGATGCTGTTGGCCTCGGCACCAATCAATCCAAACATGTTGGGCACTCCTGGTTTTGAGCTAAAATCGTCCATTTCGTTGTTCAAAAAGAAGCCGAGCTCATCACAGTACAACTTGGAACCATAACCGCCATTGAGTGTGGTGGTGGCCGAGATGGCGTTGCCTTCACTGTCCACAATGGAGTAGTGGGTGGTTTCGGAACTTTCGATGATTTCCACTTCTCCATGACTTACCTCTGAAGACAGCGTGGCTTTATCAAAAGAGAAATTGGCCATCCGTTCCTTTAAATAATCATCGCTTAGAAGCATATCGTAGGGAATGTCGACAAAGTCGGGGTCTCCCAAAAAGTAATTCCGGTCGGCATAGGCACGACGGGAGGCTTCCGTGAACAATTGAATGGTCTTGGCCGAATTATGTCCAAATTTGGATACTTTGTAAGGCTCCATCATCTTGAAAATCTGGTTGATGGTGACGCCACCACTACTGGGAGGACTCATGGAAATTACGTGAATGTCCTTGTAGTCAAATTCAATGGGATCCCTCCATTTGGCCTCATATTTTGCAAGGTCTTCCTCGGTGATGAACCCTCCTTTTTCCTGTACGAAGGCGGCCAATTTTTGGGCCACTTCACCTTTGTAAAATCCATCACGGCCTTTTTCCATGATGACTTCCAAAGTTTTGGCAAGCTCAGGATATTTAATGGTATCACCCGCCTTGAAGGGTCCAGCAAATTTGGTGCTGTCGTTGTTTGCTTTAACAAAACTTTCCCGATAACCTTCCAGTCGCTTGGCCTGTTTTTCGGTGACCACAACGCCACGTTTGGCCAAGGCGATGATAGGTTTCATGATTTCGGATAATGGAAGTGTGCCAAATTTTTTGTGTACAGCCATCACACCGGCAACCGTTCCGGGTACTCCCGCGGAGGTGCCGCCAGTAGTGCTCATCCCGAGGATTACATTGCCGAGAGAGTCTAAGTACATATCCTTATGGGCCGCAAGAGGAGCTTTTTCACGATAATCGATACCTCCAACTTCGCCATTGTTTTTGCGATAGACCATGAATCCACCGCCACCCAGATTCCCCGCGAAGGGATAGGCAACGGCCAAGGCCAGTTCAGTGGCCACCATGGCATCAAAAACATTCCCTCCCTTTTCCATGATCTCCACCCCAATCTTGGAGGCTTCTTCACGGGCCGAGACCACCATCGCCTTTTCGGCGACTAGTCCTGTGGGGGTGGCAGGTTGTTGTTTGCAGTTGATGAAAAAGATAAGGGGAAGCAGGAGTATCAGTCTTCGCATAAGGAAATAAATTTTTGTCGGGAAAAGGTAATCAATTCTTCAAAAAAAGCGGTGAATTCGTTTTCAAAATCAGCGTAATGCTCTTCAAGGTCCAAAATGGCAAAATTCATCTTGGATTTGTTCTGGGTACGGCGGTTCATGCCATTCAGTACTCGGTCAATACCCGTTAAATTGGCATAGTTGAGCAACCAATTATCAGTAATCATATAAGGCATCATCCGCTTGGTGGCCAAGGGTAGCACTTCGTAATTGTCCTCCAAAAGGTCATAAAAGTTTTCTACATACTCGTCCAAGGGAACCTCGGAATAGTCGGTCCAATTCTTGGCCAGAAAGTGGTCGTAGAAAATATCCACGATCACCCGGCTGTAGTGGCTATAGTTTTTATGAAGTCGCTTACTGCTCTGTCTGGCAATGGGATGCGCATCGGTAAAGGTGTCTATTTCACGGTGGAGCAAAATACCTTTCTGGATTTTCTCCGGGAAATGTTTGTACTTGTTGCCTCGGATATGGTCGGCAAAAAAATTGCCCAAGGTAATTTCCTTGTCATCGAAAGACAAATAGATGTGGGCCAAGAAATTCATCGGGGCAAAAAACTTTTATGTCGAAATTTACAAATTCAAAACATGGGTTACGGCATAGCCATTTATATTTGCACAAACTTTTTTAACAATTATGACACTGATCAAATCAATTTCTGGAATACGAGGAACCATAGGAGGTAAGACCAATGACAACCTGACACCGTTGGATGCCGTTAAGTTTGCAGCCGCTTATGGCTCTTGGTTGAAGGATTATTCCAAAAAAGAGAAATTGACGGTCGTCATTGGACGGGATGCCCGACTTTCGGGTGAAATGATCCAAAATTTGGTGGTTTCTACCTTAGTTGGATTGGGTATCGATGTCATTGATTTGGGATTGTCCACCACCCCGACCGTTGAAATTGCCGTTCCTTTGGAAAAAGCGGATGGGGGTATCATTTTAACGGCCAGTCATAACCCCAAACAATGGAACGCCCTGAAGCTGTTGAACGAGCGCGGCGAGTTCTTGGATGCCGAACAAGGTGCCAAAATTTTGGAATTGGCTGAAAAAGAGGATTTTGAGTTTGCCGAAGTGGATGATTTGGGAGAAATTATCAAGAATGACTCTTATATTGATATCCATATTGATGAAGTATTGGAGTTACCCTTGGTAGATGCTGAAACCATCAAAAAAGCTGGTTTTAAGGTAGTTGTGGACGGAGTGAATTCTACGGGGGGCATTGCCATCCCGAAATTGCTTCAAGAATTGGGTGTGGAAGTGGTGAAATTGTATTGTGAACCCAATGGACATTTTCCACATAACCCAGAACCGTTGAAAGAACATTTGGGGGATATCTGTAAAAAAGTGGTAGAGGAAGAGGCCGATTTTGGAATCGTCGTCGATCCCGATGTAGACCGATTGGCTTTTATCAGTAATGATGGGGAAATGTTCGGGGAGGAATATACGTTGGTGGCCTGTGCCGATTATGTTTTGGGCAAGACCAAAGGAAATACCGTTTCCAATTTATCATCATCAAGGGCCTTGAGGGATATTACCCAAAAACATAGCGGAACGTATGAAGCCGCAGCTGTGGGAGAAGTCAATGTGGTGACCAAAATGAAGGCCAACAATGCCATCATCGGTGGCGAGGGCAATGGTGGAATCATTTATCCTGAAAGCCATTATGGTAGGGATGCTTTGGTGGGCACTGCCTTGTTTTTGATGTTGATGGCAGAAAGGGGAGGAACCGTTGCGGAACTACGGGCTAGCTATCCAAGCTATTTCATGAGTAAAAAGAAAATTGAACTCACCCCCGAATTGAATGTGGATGCCTTGCTAGAAGCCATGCACCATAAATATAAGGATGAGGAAGTTTCAACCATTGATGGGGTAAAAATCGACTTTCCTGAAAATTGGGTGCATTTGAGAAAATCCAATACGGAACCCATTATCCGCATTTACACTGAAGCAAAATCCCAAAAGGAAGCCGATGCCCTTGCGGATAGGATTATTTTGGAAATCAAGGAAGTAGCGGGATTGAGTTAAAGCTTATAAATAATTTCGCACTTGTTGAAATCATTTTCGGAAATGTCGGTGTGTTTATCGGAATCCATCCAGATTTTCCACGTGCCGTTTTCTTTTCGTAAGCCAACATTAAAATGTCCATATCCCCGTATGATGAGTGATGTGTCGCCTTCATTTTGGGAACTCAACTGGTAATAACCTGATTGGATGGCAACATCTTCCGTTTCGTTGATGGCCGTGTTCAGAATAGCAAAGACGATTC
Source organism: Flagellimonas aequoris (assembly GCF_003584165.1). Taxonomy (GTDB): domain Bacteria; phylum Bacteroidota; class Bacteroidia; order Flavobacteriales; family Flavobacteriaceae; genus Flagellimonas; species Flagellimonas aequoris. The sequence continues at coordinate 512,989 of NZ_QXFJ01000030.1, forward strand.
CCAATTTATTGCCCTGATCTTTTACAGATGCTAAAAAACCACCAAAATTTTCAAGGTAATCCCCCCCTGTTTCAATCTTATTTTGATTAACGATATGCCGAACAATATCCTTGGTGTGAATGGACTTAATTTTTTGGGAATCCAGTTGATCATATGCCTCCATGAACGGGACCCAAACATCATTTTTGATGGATTCCAAAACATCATCCGAGACTTTTATGGGACTTTCTTGTGCAAGGCAAATACTAAGACAAAAGAAAAACAGCAATACTAAGGAGTGTTTCATGACTTCATGGATTGATAAGCATCAATATTATAAAAGTCTTTGGAACGAACCATTTTGTTTAGGAAAGAATTGGGAGATCAATCCGCCAATCGCTCGATCATATCATTATTGAATACTCTTGGGGCTTTGTCCTTATGTTTCCAGCGTTTGTGTGTCCAGAAATAATACTCTGGTGCTTCTTGGATGGATTCTTCTACTTTTTTCAGGAAGGCCTTGGTAAGGTCAAATTCCTCCAATTCCTTAGGATGTTCTGTCAAAACAGAAAAAGTACCTTGGTAATGCCCCCTTTTCAACTTCGATACCTTCAGGTATACTGCAGGAAGGTCCAATTTTCTACAGAGCATTTCGGCTCCCGTGTGTGCAGGCACATTGATGCCCATGAACGGCGTCCACAACAATGCTTTTTTAACCATGGGAGACTGGTCACTCAAGATACCGTACATACTTAAGATGTCGTCCTTTTTGTTTTTGGCCACCAGTTCACGAGTTTCCTTGGTGGTGATCAACGTGGTACCATACTTTTGTCGGATGTCCCGAATCAATTTGTCGAAGTATTTGTTCCCGATTTTTTGATAGATGCCATATCCTTTAGATTGAATATGCCTGTCCAAGGCTATGGCCCATTCCCAACTGGCATAGTGTGGAAACATGAGCATAATACTTTTGTTCTGTGCTTCCAGTTGATGTAAAACTTCAAGATTGGTAAAGGTGAACCTTTTTTGCAATTCTTTTTCAGAAATACCCATGGTCTTGATCATTTCCATGAACATATCGCACATATGGCGATAGAATTTTTTCTCAATGATAAGTCTTTCTTCTTCTGATTTATTCGGAAAAACAAGGGCCAAGTTATTGCGAACCACTTTTTTACGATACCCCACCACACGGTACAACAATACATAGATGCCGTCCGACAAAAAATAGATGACTTTGAACGGAAGTCGGGACACCAACCAGAGCAGGGGATAAGCAAGGATATAAACTAGCAGTTGCATGCACTTTTCTTGTGTGCAAATATAGCTATATTTGAAACCAAACTTACGCAATGGTCAATTTGCACATAGCCACTATCGCCATCATGGCAGCCAACGTACTCGTATCCCTCAGAGGATTCAGTGATTCGGGATTTTTTGACAGATACAAGTTCCTCATCAATGGAATACAAGCCGGGCAAAAGGAACGCATGGTCACTTCGGGATTTTTGCACGTGGACATTTCCCACCTGTTTTTTAATATGTTCACCCTATACTTTTTTGCCGATGTGGTCATCAGTTGGTTTGGTCCAGTAAAATTCCTGATCATCTATTTCGTGAGCTTGATAGGGGGTAGCCTTTTAGCCCTTTTCTTCCATAAGGACGAACCCTATTACAGTGCCGTGGGGGCCAGTGGTGCCGTTACGGGAATTTTATATGCCGCTATTTTGCTGAACCCGGATATGCAATTGGGAATCATGTTCATTCCGATTCCCTTACCGGCCTATGTTTTGGGAATTGCGTATTTGCTCTATTCCATTTACGGAATGAAAAGCCGATTGGGAAATATTGGTCACACGGCCCACTTTGGCGGCGCCATTGGCGGATTCGCCACTACATTGCTGTTCAAACCGGAATTATTAGTGACAGATACATTGATTGTGGTATTATTGGCGATACCCATCATCATTTTGTTCGTGCTCGAAAAATTGGGTAAGATATAAATGAAAAAGCTCGGGACTTGCCCGAGCTTTTTTGTAAAATATGTTTTCTGTGCTTAGTTGAGCATCTGGGCTACTTTTTCTTCAAGTTCAGGTCCTCTAAGGTCACGAGCTACGATAACGCCTTTTTCATCCAACAAAAAAGCGGCCGGTATAGCGTTGATATTATACATTTGGGCAATCGGGTCGTTGAACCTCTGTAAGTTAGAAATATGGTTCCAGGCCAACCCGTCAGATTCGATGGCATCTTTCCAAGCCTCGGCTTGGGTGTCCAAAGAAACTCCTATGACATTGAAACCTTTATCATGGTATTTGTTGTAAACAGAGACAATATTAGGGTTCTCTTTACGGCAAGGTTGACACCAAGCGGCCCAAAAATCGACCAAGGTCAATTTGGATTTGCCCGTAACGTCGCTTAAGGCCAAAAGATCACCATTAGGAGTTGGGGCGGAAAAATCAGGGGCTACATCACCTACTTCGGTGGATTTCATTTTATCCAACTGCTCTTGAATCTTTTTTCCAGGCTCGGTGGCCTTTATTTCCGGCGTAAGGTTTTCGAATATTTCTTTTACCTCATTCACAGGAAGCGCCTTGGTTGTCAAAAGATTCCCTACGATCAATACGGAAATCAAAGCGTTTGGGTTGTTCTTTGCGTAATTTACATTGAAGTTTTTGGCTTCTTCCTGAAACTCAATGAACTCTTCACGAAGTGCAGTAACGGTGGCCGTATCCTGCTGTTGGGCAGCCGTGCGCATATCATTTTGCATGGACATGGCCCTTTCGGACAATTTTCTGGATTCCGTCAAGAAATCCATGAACATGTCATTTTGTTCGGTTCCCTTTATTTTGGCAAAGCCGATACTATCTTTTTGGAATTCCACTTCAATATCCCCGTTTTCCAAAACTACAGGGACATTACCGCGAACCTGATCTACAAAAATGTAATGCAATTTGGGTTCTGACTGGGTGCCTGCAAATGCGAAGACTCCATTTTCAACGGTGGTGGTGTCCACATCGATCAATTGATTAAGGGAATCTGTGGTCTTCAGGAAGACTTTAAGCCCATTATCCGGTTCACCGGATATGGTTCCACTGACCGTATATCCATCAGATTTTGAACTACATGATGCCAATACTAAAACGCCAAGTACTATGGCAAAGATTTTTTTCATTTCACATTATTTAAGGTGCTAAGGTATTCATTCCTTATGGCATAAAAAAACCCTTGGCCTACTAAGGACCAAGGGTTACCATCTTTTAGATCTTTATTTAGAATTGGTATCTGATGCCCAGGGCAATGTCAAAATCAAAATCATTATCGAAACCGTCATAGCCTATCAGACCTATTTCCGGTCTAAAATCCAACGATATCAACAAGGGGATATCAAAGTTGTATTCCACACCGATATCGCCTGCCGCGAACACGAATAGACCATCATTGTCATCGTTTACGGGTTCTGGGTAATCGAAATCAACACTTCCCAATCCACCACCTACGCCGTAGTACCAGTTAAAGTTTCCGTCCAAAGGACGCACCCATTGGTACACACCGGTCAATTTGAAGGCATCAAAATCGCGGCTATCGCGCCAGCCGAGATCAAACTCGGCACGATTGGAACTCCCTATGGATTTTTGGTATGAAATCTCTGCTCCAAAGCCATCACTGTCTCCCAATCGGAGACCAAGGGCATGTTCTGAAATTTCCTGTGCACTCAGGCTTGCTGTTACAAACAAAAAAAGCGCTGCAAATAATGTGGTAATCTTCATGTGTTTCTCTTTTAAGTTAAAAATTAGAGATAGTTTTGTCATAGATTTACGTTTCAAAAACCATTTTAGTTCCCAAAAAGTATTCCAAATTGAATAAAAATTTGTTAAACCACCTAGCGGAAAGTCTTGCGGGCGAGCTGCTGGTGGATGATCTGAGCAGGGCACTGTACGCCACCGATGCATCGGTATATCGCAAATTACCGTTGGGGGTATGCTATCCCAAGAATAAAGAAGACATCAAGAAACTGATCCACTTTGCCAACGAAAATAAAGTAGGGCTTATTCCAAGGACAGCGGGAACTTCCTTGGCAGGACAATGCGTTGGGGATGGACTGGTAGTGGATGTGAGCCGGGAGTTTACCAATATTCTAAGTCTGGACAAGGATAAAAAGCAAATCACGGTGCAGCCGGGTGTGGTGCGTGATGAGCTGAATCTATATTTAAAACCTTTCGGTTTATTTTTTGGACCTAACACTTCTACCTCGAATAGATGTATGATCGGAGGGATGGTCGGAAACAATTCCTCGGGAACCACTTCCATACAATATGGGGTTACGAGGGACAAGGTGGTTTCCATGAACTGTATTTTGGCAGATGGAAATGAAGCTTTCTTTACATCCATTTCCAAGGAAGAATTTGAACAAAAGAAACAAGGAGATTCACTTGAAGCTAAAATATACACTACACTCTTTGAAGAGCTTTCCAATCCGGAGACCCAGGAAACCATTCGAAAAGAGTTTCCAAAACCTAGTATTCACAGAAGAAACACGGGTTATGCGGTAGACGAGCTGCTCAATAACAACTTGTTCGGGGATTACGAGGCCGATTTTAACCTGTGTAAATTATTATCGGGCAGTGAGGGCACCTTGGCCTTTACTACAGAAATCACCCTACAATTGGATGATTTGCCCCCTGCGTTTTCTGCCATGGTGGCCACCCACTACAAAACGTTGGAGGACTGTTTGAGCGATGTGGCTCCTGTGATGCGGCACAGTCTGCATACTTGCGAGATGATGGACAAGGTAATCTTGGATTGCACCAAAAACAACAGGGCACAGCTGGTCAACCGTTTTTTTGTGGAAGGGGATCCCGCGGGAATTTTGATGCTTGAAGTAAAGGCACATTCCGAAGATGACCTGCAAATACAACTGAAAGGATTGCTAGAGACCATTGAACGTTCTGGTTTGAGCTATGCCAGTCCGGTTTTATATGGAGACGATATCAACAAGGCCGTGGAGTTGCGAAAAGCAGGATTGGGTCTACTCGGCAATATGGTCGGGGACCGGAAGGCCGTGGCCTGTATCGAAGATACCGCAGTGGCCCTGGAAGATTTGAAGGATTTTATCGGAGAGTTCTCCCAGATCATGAAGGAATATGAGCAGGATGCCGTGTACTACGCCCACGCAGGAGCCGGAGAGTTGCATTTAAGGCCCATTCTCAACCTGAAAAAGTCCGAGGATGTGGCATTGTTCCGTTCCATTACCACGGATGTGGCCAAATTGACCAAAAAATACCATGGTAGTTTCAGTGGGGAGCATGGTGATGGTATCGTGAGGGCCGAATTTATTCCCTTGATGATTGGGGACAGCAATTACGAATTGTTGAAACGGGTGAAATCCCTTTTCGACCCGAACCTGATTTTCAATCCGGGTAAAATTGTGGACGCTTTCCCCATGGACGAGTCCCTGAGGTATGAAATCGACCGAGAGGAACCGAAGATCAAGACCTTAATGGACTTTTCGGATAGTGAAGGAATTTTGAGAGCGACCGAAAAGTGCAATGGAAGCGGAGATTGCCGAAAAAGCCATAACATGAGCGGGGGCATGTGTCCGAGTTATCAGGCCACCAAAAATGAAAAGGATACTACTAGGGGAAGGGCCAATACATTGCGTGAGTTTTTAACGAATTCAGAAAAAACCAATCGGTTTGACCATAGTGAGGTGAAGGATGCTTTCGACCTGTGTCTGAGCTGTAAGGCCTGCGCCAGTGAATGTCCCAGCAATGTGGACATCGCTACGTTGAAAGCAGAGTTTCTATATCATTATCAAGAAGCGAACGGATATCCATTGCGCAGCAAATTGTTCGCCTACAATACCCAGTTGAATGCCTTGGGCAGTAAGTTTTCTTCGCTCACCAACGCCATTTATGAATCAAAATCCTTTGGTGGACTTCTAAAAAAGGCTTCAGGAGTGGCTCCGGAGCGCCATTTACCCCGTGTGCACCGTTTCAATTTTGAAAAGCATTTACAAGAGTATCGTGCTAAACGGACAGACCTTTCCAAAAAAAGGGTGGTGCTCTACTTGGACGAGTTCGTCAAATACCTGGATATAGAAGTGGGCAAGGATGCCATAGAATTGCTCTGTAGGTTGGGGTATGATGTACAACTTTTTTATGCGGAAAGTGGAAGGACCTATTTATCCAAAGGCTTTCTGAAACAAGCAAAGAAATTGGTATCCAAGAATATGGAAAAACTAAAGCCATTTCTTGATGATGATGTGGTGATTGTGGGACTGGAGCCTTCCGCCATCCTTTCCTTTAGGGATGAATACCAACGTTTGCATGATGATAAGGAACAGTTGGACAAGCTGACGGGCAAATCTTTCCTGATTGAAGAGTTTTTGGCTTCCGAGATTGCTTCCGGGCACATTACTTCAGATAGTTTTACGGATGAAGAACGAACCATCAAAATACATAATCACTGCCATCAAAAGGCGTTGAGCAACCAAAAAGTGACCTTTGATGTATTGAATCTGCCCAAAAACTACAAAGTTTCCATCATTGCATCAGGTTGTTGCGGAATGGCGGGCTCATTCGGGTACGAAAAGGAACATTATGAAACCAGTATGAAAGTGGGGAATCTAAAATTGTTTCCGGCCATCAACAAGAGTGGGCAAGAAGTGATCATTGCGGCCAATGGAACCAGTTGTAGACATCAGATTAAGGATGGCACCAAAAGGGAAGCCCAACATCCGGTCTCAATCCTGAGAAAGGCCTTGGTCATCTAGACTTTTGGGGTTTACCTTTTCATCTTCCTCATTGAACAAGTCTTCGGTCATGTCCTCGATTTCCACATCTTTGTCGGTAATGGAGGCAATGAGTTCGTTCATGTCCATTTCCTTCAGGTCTTCGTCCACAAAGAAGGGAGAAAGCCTGTCATGGTTGTAGTGGTATATTTTCCAGCGTTTAAAGGAATATTCCAAGGCAGTGAGGTTTTCTACCCAGTCCCCGGAATTTAGATAGATGCAACTACCGTTCTTGCTCTCATACACTTCTTTTTTGGGTTGGTGTATGTGTCCACAGATCACGTAGTCGTATTCATTTTCTATAGCCAGTTCGGCTGCGGTTTTTTCAAAGTTGTTGATGTACTTCACCGCACTTTTCACACTGTTCTTAATGCGCTTGGATAAGGAATATTTTTCTCGGCCCATTTTCACCAAACACCAGTTTACAAAACTGTTGATTACGATGAGCAGGTCATATCCGTATCCACCAAGTTTGGCCAACCATTTGGCATTTTGGATGGAAACATCGAACACATCACCATGAAAGATCCAGGCTTTTTTGCCATCCAGGTTCAACACCAACTTGTTCATGATCTTGAAATTACCCATTGAAGTATCACTGAACTTACGGAGCATTTCGTCGTGATTTCCAGTGATATAGTAGACTTCGGTACCTTTGGAGGCCATGCCAATGATCTTGCGCAACACCTTCAAGTGGGATGGAGGGAAATACCGTTTGCTGAATTGCCAAATATCAATGATATCCCCATTTAAAATCAGCTTTTTGGGCTGTATGCTATTCAGATAGGCAATCAGTTCGTCGGCGTGACAACCGTAAGTCCCAAGGTGGACATCGGAAATTACCGCCAATTCTATCTTCCTTTTTTTCAATCGTATAGGGTTTAATTGCAAAATAAACTGGTAGGAATAAATTGAAAATCAATTTCAAATCATTAATACATGACATTATTGTTAAATAATCATCATCCGCAATCTCAATATGTTACAATAACATTAAGTGGGTGAGGGGTTTTTCAATTCGATTTATAACATCTACCTTTGGGGGTATCTTTTATTTTTATACCGAATGGCAGGAAATTCTTTTGGACAGCTTTTTAGGCTCACCACCTTTGGTGAATCGCACGGGAAAGCCCTAGGGGGCGTCATCGATGGTTGTCCTGCCGGATTGGAACTGGACCTTGAACTGATCCAAAAGGATTTGGACCGAAGAAAACCGGGACAGTCTGCCATTGTTACCCAACGCAAGGAACCGGATACCGTGGAATTTTACTCGGGACTGTTTGAAGGTAAAACTACAGGAACACCGATTGGTTTTGCCATTCATAATACCAATCAGAAATCACACGATTACTCGCATATCAAGGACTCGTATCGGCCATCCCATGCCGATTATGTGTATGATCAAAAGTATGGGTTTCGGGATTATCGCGGAGGCGGGCGTAGTTCTGCCCGTGAAACGGCAAGTAGGGTAGTGGCGGGTGCCATTGCCAAACAGTTTTTGGGTAATGTGAAGATCAACGCCTTTGTTTCCCAAGTAGGGGAACTCAAATTGGATAAACCCTATCAAGAGCTCGATTTCTCCAATATCGAGTCCAATGCGGTCCGTTGCCCGGATACCGAAATGGCCCAAAAGATGGAAGACTACATCAAGGCCATTAAAAAAGAAGGGGATACCATTGGTGGGGTGGTCACCTGTGTGATCCAAAATGTACCAATCGGTCTAGGAGAACCGGTTTTTGATAAGCTCCATGCCCGTTTGGGCGAGGCCATGTTGTCCATCAATGCTGTAAAAGGTTTTGAATATGGCAGTGGCTTTGCCGGGGTGGCCATGAAGGGTAGTCAACACAACGATGCCTACAATTCCGATGGCACCACCCAGACCAACCGAAGTGGGGGAGTTCAGGGAGGAATCAGCAACGGCATGGACATCTACTTCAATGTGGCCTTCAAACCTGTGGCCACCGTTTTGCAGGCATATGACACCATCAACAAGGAAGGTGAAAAAGTGACCACCCAAGGTAAGGGAAGACATGATCCCTGTGTGGTGCCGAGAGCTGTCCCCATCGTGGAGGCCATGGCAGCACTGGTCTTGGCGGACTTTACCCTTTTGGCGCGCACCAATAAAATCTAAGAGGGCGTTAGGTGGTTTCCAAGCAAAAAAGTATCTTACTGCCATTAAAACCATCTTATGAAGAAATTGGAATTGCACTGGCGTATCCTTATTGGTATGGTCATGGGTGTATTGTTTGCGCTATTAATGGTTCAATTTGAATGGGGCCCCAAATTGGTGGCCGATTGGATCAAACCTTTTGGAAACATTTTCATCAATTCTCTAAAACTTATTGCCGTTCCCTTGATTTTGGCGTCCCTTATCAAAGGGGTTTCAGATTTAAAGGACATTTCTAAGCTATCCAAAATGGGGGGTAGGACCATAGGTATTTATATCATTACCACGGTAATTGCCGTATCCATTGGTTTGATGGTGGTGAACGTTGTGAAGCCAGGGAACTCCATCACTGAGGATACCCGAAACGAATTGGTGGAAAATTACAAGGGCGATGCGGATTCCATCAAATCCAAAGCAGATAAACAAAAAGAAGCCGGACCGTTACAGGCATTGGAGGATTTGGTTCCCAGCAATATTTTCAAGGCGGCGAGCGATAACGGCAACATGCTCCAAGTGATTTTCTTCGCCATATTTTTTGGCATCGGACTTATTTTGATACCTGAAGAACAGGCCACACCGGTCAAAAAATTCTTTGATGGGTTCAATGAAGTGATACTAAAGCTCATCGATATTATTATGTTGGCCGCACCCTATGGCGTTTTTGCTTTGTTGGCTGCTTTGGTGGTCGAATCACCAAGTATGGACCTTTTCAAGGCTTTGGCTTGGTATGCTTTCTGTGTGGTCCTTGGTTTGGTACTGATGATCGGTATATACCTTTTGATTGTTTGGATCTTTACCAAGAAAACCCCATCATTTTTCTTAAAAGGCATGTCGCCGGCCCAATTACTGGCTTTCTCGACCAGTTCCAGTGCAGCGACACTGCCCGTGACCATGGAAAGGGTAGAAGAGCATTTGGGAGTAGAGGAAGAAGTGACCAGTTTTGTGCTTCCGATTGGTGCCACAATTAATATGGATGGAACCAGTTTGTACCAAGCGGTTGCAGCGGTCTTTATTGCGCAGGCATTTGGTATGGATTTGAGTCTATCCGCCCAGTTGGGGATTATTGTGACGGCCACTTTGGCCTCCATAGGTAGTGCCGCGGTACCAGGTGCCGGAATGGTTATGTTGGTGATCGTTTTGGCACAAGCGGGGATTCCAGAAGCTGGATTGGCCCTTATTTTTGCTGTGGACAGGCCTTTGGATATGTGCCGTACGGTCGTGAACGTTACGGGAGATGCCACGGTCTCCATGGTAGTGGCCAAATCCGTAGGAAAATTGGGAGAACCCAAGGTGAAACACTGGGACGACAATTACCATAAGAACGAACCGAGCTAAAAACAAGAGCATCATGAACATCTGTTTTTTAATGTACCCATGGGATGAGATCAATCCGGAGAATGATACTTCTTTGGCTTTGATTCATGAATGTGTGAAAAGAAACCATGGGGTGGCCCTTTGTACCCCGGCCAATCTAACGATAAGAAACAGTGTTACCAGTGCCTTTTGTACTGTGATTAATCGGATGGATAAAGTGTCCAGCAGTCAAAAGACCTTTTACAAACAGGCCACAACCCGTGAAGAAATGCTTCCTTTGGCTGGCTTTGATGTCATCTTTATGCGTGCCAATCCTCCGTTGGACCCGTTGATGCTCAATTTTTTGGATTCCGTAAAAGATGATGTGTTCATTGTCAATTCGCTCCAAGGACTTCGCGAAGCAAATAACAAATTATATACGGCCGCTTTTGGGGATTCCCATAGCAATATTATTCCGGCCACCCATGTGTCCAAGAATAAGAAATATTTGATCCAACAGATCAGGAATTCTCCTGCAGATAAGATGATCTTGAAGCCTTTGAACGGGTACGGTGGTTCAGGTGTCATCTTGATCGAGAAGACGGCCATGTCCAACATCAATTCGTTGTTGGACTTTTATGTAACCAACTCAGATGGAACTTCCAACTACGTCATACTTCAAGAATACATTGAAGGTGCGGATCAAGGCGATGTGCGTATTTTGATATTGAATGGTGAACCTATTGGCGCCATGCGGCGCATCCCTGGAAACGATGACCACCGATCTAATGTTTCGGCTGGAGGCTCTGTGGCCAAACATACCATGACAAAACAGGAAAAGGCCCTGTGCAAGCAGATTGGACCTAAACTGGTAAAGGATGGTCTCTATTTTGTGGGTATAGACGTAATCGGCGGCAAGTTGGTAGAAGTGAATGTGATGTCTCCGGGTGGCATTACCTATATGAACAAAGTGTACAAGACCAAGATTCAGACTAAGGTCATCGATTTTATCGAAAGTAAGGTGTTGGACAAGTTAAAGGCATTTGACCGCAGGTCAAGATTGCGTAACGAAGTAGAAAATGCATAGATGTTCCATAGACGAAATACTCCTAAAGATCCAAAATGAGGAAAGTTTTGAAGCGGTAGCCGAAGATTATTCCTTTACCCTCAAAGTTGAGGATTACGTTCCCTATGTGTGCGGTGCCGTTCACGATGGTCACCAGTTTCGAAAATCCCTTTGGGACAATTGTACCCATACCCAATACGAACGTTGGTATGAGGAGGACCCATGTACCAAGGCCATGGTGCAATCCCATCCCATTGTCATTGCAGGTTGTGATAGCCGGTTCGAGTATGATCTTAACCGCCCACCAGAAACGGCCGTTTACAAAGATGCATGGGGCAAGGAGCTTTGGAAAGAACCGCTACTGGAAAAGGAAAAACAGATCAGTCTGAACAAACACCTTAATTTTTATAGAGTGGTGAAGGTCTTGATCGAAAAATTGGAATCCAAATACCCAAAGATCTTGGTTTTTGATATGCACAGTTATAATTGGAAACGATGGGATAGGGAAGTGCCCGTTTGGAATTTGGGTACCATCAACATCAATAATAACCGATTTGGAGCATTGGTAGAGCAGTGGCGGGAAAGATTGGAGAACATGGTTTTGCCCATTGAGATGCAGACTACGGCCAAGATCAATGATACCTTTCAGGGCAATGGATATTTTTTAAAATATATCACCAGGAATTTCGATAATACCTTAGTTTTGGCGACGGAAATTTCCAAGGTTTACTGCGATGAGCATACAGGCATCATCTTTCCGGAAGTGGTGCGTTCGGTAGAGGAGCAGTTTAAGATCATGGTTCCAAAAATGGTACGTGCATTCGAAATAGAAAATGTATGATCGGGGAAAAGGAAAAACAGGAATTGGCCAAGGAATATGCCGATTTGTTCGAAATTGATGCCAATCTAGACCGGTTGGTCAGTAAGATTGAATTGTTGAGTTACATCAACCCCATCAATATTGAAAAGGAGAAGCATCGTTTCTTTGCTTCAAAATATACTGCGGAGCCTGAGTTTAAATATCCCAAGCTAAAGTTTGATCCTTACAAGTTACATCGGTTGTTCTTTTCGCAACGGTTGGAACGCATTGATGATGAACGCATCCGAAAACTGTACCAAGAGGTCATCTATTACTATTCCAACATGGTGCAGTGTATCGAGACCATCGGCAAGGGTAAGAACTTTTATTACAATTCCCTTCGAGTATATGGGACCCCTACGGAAAAGGATGTTCAGAACGCACGGTTCATTCTTCATTTTGCGGACGAACCCGTGGCTTCGGATATGGAAAAAGTGTTTACTGCAGAAGAGGCACAGGCCTATTTTGTGGACTTTGTAAAACAGTACGATTTTCCGTTGAACATTAAGTTTTCCACACACATCGCAGCAGAGGCCATGGTGAGTAACAGCTCCCAATCCCTGTTGATCAAAAAGAACAACAAGTTCAGTAAGAACCAGTTGTTGACGCTTGCCAACCATGAGATCGGGGTGCACTTGGTGACCACTTATAACGGTTTGTTGCAACCTTTGAAGATTTTTTCCAACGGACTGCCCAAAAATGTGGAGACACAGGAAGGTTTGGCCGTGTTCAGTGAATATATGGGTGGAGCCCTTACGTTAAAGCGTTTGAAGGAACTGGCCTATCGTGTTTTGGCAGCGGACAGTTTGATCAAAGGCTATTCTTTTGCCGATACCTTTGATCTGATCCATGGGCAGTACAAGCTGAACCGGGATGAGGCGTTCACCATAACGCTCAGGGCACACCGGGGAGGTGGTTTCACTAAGGACCGATTGTATTTGAGCGGATTGCGCAAGATTTATAAGCGCTATCAAAAAGAGGAGAGCATGGACAACATGCTTACCGGAAAAGTGTCCTTGGATCATGAGGAAACCATCAAATACCTCAGAGGTATGGGATTGGCACAACCCATTACCCATCAAAGCTACTCGTTCAACACCAAATTGAACACCAACAAGACCTTGGATTTTATCCTGAACAATTTAAAATGAGAAAGGGCCGATGATTCGGCCCTTTCTCTTTGCTTTATAGGGAAATATACCTGCCTTTCGGATATTTTACCTGAAAGAAAAGCTTTCTTTCTGGGATTGCTGTGAGGTTAGCTCCAAATTCCAAGTCAACAATCCTTTTTTGTCATCGTAATCCGCATTGTTGGTGACAATATCGTCCACTTTGATTTCCTTGTTTTGGGAAACGGGAATTCGGTCCATGAGTTTTAGGCGGATCGGAACATTTTTGTTGTTCTTGATTTCCAAAGTGTAGGTGCGATCCAAAATCCTATTGCTTCCTGCGAAGGATTTGCTTTTGAAGTCACGTTCCTGTTGCCGAGTGACCGTCACATTATTGTCTATGCCCAAGGAAAGGATCATTTCTTTTTTGGTGGTATAGGGATCGATGACCGTTTTACCGGCATAGGTGCCCTCAAAATAAACGTTGGCTTCCCCAGGCAACAATTGGTGTTTCTCCCAATCGGTGAAACGGGCGGTCAAGAATACATTTTCGTTGAGGATGGGCGCTGCAAAATATTCGTAATCGGCATTCATTTTAAAGGTATTGATCTCTATGGCTGTAATATCCCCGTCGGAATTGATGGTGTAAGCCTTTTTGATGGCAAACTCTGTTTTGGTGGCCCCTTCCATAGTGTGGCTCTTTTTAGTGGTGATCACTACGACCCCATTTACACCCTTGCTACCATAAATGGCTGTTGCATTGGCTCCCTTCACTACTTCTATATCCTGAATCTCGTTTTCGTCCAGATCACCTTCAGAAAATCCATCCACTGGAATACCGTCGATGATGTATAAGGGTTCTTGTACTTCGGTGGGTATGGTAACAGAACCTGTTCTTCTTACTTGTACTCCGGCAACTCTACCCGATAATGCTTTTGATGTACTACCGTAACTCATGACCACCACTTCGTCCAATGTCTGTATATCTTCTTCCAAACTAACATTCATAATAGAGGAGTAGATGGGCAGTTCCTGTTGGTGCATGCCGATATAAGAGTAGACCAACTCTTGGCCCTGTGCCACATCGATGGTATAATTGCCGTCAAAATCGGATTGGGTTCCCTTATTGGTACCTTTAATGATGATGTCGACACCGGGAAGAGGCTGTCCACTTTCGTCGGTAATGGTGCCCACTACTTTTTTGACATTCGGGTTAAAGGCATATCCTTTTTTCTTCACGGAGGGTGCATATCGCTTTTGATAGGAGGATACAAAGTTGAGATACTTGGCCTCCAAGTTGGGCTTGGCAATATTGTAATTGGGGTTGCCTGTGGATAGCACCATATGCACGTTGTTCCAGTCCTGACCTGTTTTTTGGTACACATTGGCCTTATAGGCCAAATTCAAGGGTGCATTCAATCCGGTTGACTTGATATCGTAATTGGGCACCCATCCCGCGTCCCTGACCAAGTAGGTGAGCGTGGCGTTCAAGTTGGTGGCAATAGGGGCGTCAAAAGTGATGGTGATTTCGCCTTGGGGCACTTCCGGGGCGTTGTTCACTTCGGCGAGTTGGTGTTGTAGGTCGCCTACTTCCAATTTTAGTTTGTTGATGGTAAGGTTGGTCTTGAAGATCTCATTTTTGATGGCCGTGGTGCGTTCCCGGTAATAGGCCCCGATCTGTTTCATGCGGTCCAGGTCCAATACTTGTCGGTCCCCATTGACCAATCGGTTGGAGGTGATGACTTTTTCTTCTTCCTCGAGACCGGCAATGGTATTTTTCAACATGGCGATTTCATGTTCCAACCGGATGATTTCGTTTTCCCATTCCTTTACCTTGGGATTGCTTTCGGATTTCTCCAAATAGTTGATGTTGTACACTAGGGAAAGGATGGAAACGGGACCCAATCCTGAAATCTGGATGCTGCTCTCATCAATTTTGTGGGAAAGTCCAGTAAAAACTACCTCATTGGAGCCCTCTTGGAGTGAACAGGTAGCGGTTCGGGTAATTTGGGCACCGCTGAGGTATACCGTAACCTCTTTAATCTTGGAAGGTATTTTTGATTCGTTGGCAAAAAGGAAAAAAGGGGCCAATACAAAGAGAATAGCTGTATTTTTCATAGGATTGGATTTAAATGTTGCTCAAACCTATAACTGGACAGTCACCCAAAAAATCAGGAATAGTGTGAAATGGTCAGGCGGGTTAGGGAAGTGGGAGTTCCGGTGAGTCAGCCCAAAAACTTGGCCTTTAGTTCGGGGGTGGGAATCATGCACGATTCTTGTTTGCCAAACCATTTGTAGCGGTTACGGGCCACAAAATCATAAATGACATCCCTGATGGATTTTGGGATCCATTTAAAAATGGAGGTCAATTTCCACAAGCCACCCAATTCTCCTGCAATTTCCAGTGCGGCATCCGATTTGGTAAAATAGGCTACTCCCGGTTCAATCAGAATAATGGAATCGACCTGATTGGTATCAATATGGCGTTCAGTAATCAATTGCTCTCCCACCTCGCTCTGTATCGCCGCATAGCGAAAGACGTCTTTTTTGTCCCGTTTGATTACAAATTGTACACTGCCATTGCAGAGGTTACAGACCCCGTCGAAGAGGATAATTTTTTTGTTTTCTTCCATATCATTGTTCCCGCGAAAGCGCAGCATCTCATTTTATTGCAAAGATACTGCGCTTTGGATAGAAAGCTATTGAGTGGAAGGAAAGGTTTATTGCTGATGTCCTACTAGGTTCCATATCTCATCGGGAGTATTCTTGCTTAATTCAAGAACATTTTTACCTGAATTGGCCATGGCCTTTCTGATGATGTAATTTCCGGTTCGGTATCCTATGGATTGCCTTCCGTCCGGATGCTCGAACATCCAATGTTGATAGTTGGCATCTATAGGCAGCGCCAGGATTTCCTTCATCCATTGCTCTGCAACTGCGGCTTCTGGTGGGCTGTCCGCTTTCATGGACTGATGGGTATATTCTTCTGAAAACACCACGGCCAGTCCTTCGTTCACCGCGGCAATGGGTATACCGGGACCATACCTGTTATCCTGAATGGCCCAACCTCGGGATAAATGGTGGAACTCATGAAAAATAGTATGCTTCAATGCGGTTTGTGACGCTGCGGTAACACCACCTGGGTATTTCTCCGAAATTTGAATGGCCACGAAGGGAGGGGAATTGGTTTCGGTGCGCCCGGTAACCCCACCAACCACATCAAGGTTCCAATCCACAATTTCAACGGTCACCGTAATGCTGTCCGGAAGTTGGGGGAGTAGTGCCCTGATTTCAACTTCTGAGTTGGTGATGATCTCTTGGATCAACTCTTTCTGTTCTGAGGTGAATGAACTTTCTTCCTCTTTAAAGGTGATAGTGGCACCAAGTGGCTGCGGTTGATTTTTGCAACTGTTGATTAGTAAAAGTGTAGTGAAAAGTAATAGGATTTTGATTGATTTCATTTTGTATATGCTTTCCTTGGAGACTTCCCATAACCGAAAATGTTACAAGGGAACATAGAATATTGGGAAAAAGGACATTTCAAACTAACCAAAAAGGAAAAAGGAAATCTCTCATGAATTTGGTGGACAGAGAAATCAATTCTTCATCTGCTCCCTTTCAAGCTGCTTGTCCCCCCATTCTTTAAGGTGGGTGATAAAAGGAATAAGTTCCTCGCCGACCTCAGTTAGTGAATATTCCACTTTTGGCGGCACTTCGTGGTACACTTTTCGGTTGATCAAATTATCGATTTCCAATTCGCGTAGGGTCTGTGTCAACATTTTAGTTGTAATGTCGGGTAAGGTTCTTCCCAATTCCCCATAACGTAAAATGGAATGTTCATGCAAGTACCATAAAATTCGGCCTTTGTATTTCCCACCTATTCGCCTAAAAGCATAATCAACAGAACAAGTAGCAACTTCTGGACACTCTTTTCTTTTTTTCTGCATTTTAACATATTTTATTTAACTGATAATCAACAATACATACTTTTTAGTAGGTATATTACTAAAAAGTATATACTTGACACAAAGATATATACATTCTAGTTTTGCTCCTCATTAAAAAGCAAATAAAGATGGAATTGAAGTTGAAAAACAAAGTCGCTATTGTCACTGGCTCATCAAAAGGGATAGGGGCAGGAATTGCAAAAGCATTCGCAAAGGAAGGGGCAAAGGTTGTGGTCAATTACGCCTCAAGTAAGGAAAATGCTGATAATGTAGTCCGTGAGATTTCCCAAGATGGAGGTACGGCCATTGCCGTGCAAGCGGACATATCGAAATTTGAGGACATCAAAAGACTCTTTGAAGAGACAAAAAGTACTTTTGGGAAATTGGATGTTTTGGTCAATAACGCTGGGGTTTTCAGAACGGAGCTATTGGATGAAATTACGGAGAGCAGCTTTCACCTACAGGTGAACACACATCTTATGGGGCCTATATTGAGTATTCAAGAGGCAGTAAAAGCCTTCGGGGAAAGTGGTGGGAGTATTATCAACCTCAGTTCTACGGTAAGTCAAAACCCCGTACCAGGTTTTATGGTATATTCCGCAGCTAAAGCCGGTATAGATAATGCCACCAAAGTATTAGCAAAGGAGCTGGGATCTAAAAGAATACGAGTGAACGTTATTGCCCCCGGGATTACGAATACTGAAGGAAACCATGAAATGGGAATTATTGGCGGTGAGGTAGAAAAACAAATGGTTCCCCTTACACCATTGGGGCGTATTGGACAGCCAGAAGATATTGCTAAGGTAGCTGTTTTTCTAGCCTCGGAAGATGCAGGGTGGGTCACTGGAGAGAGAATTACCGTATCCGGTGGTTTGTTATAAGATTGGAAAACCACGGATGTACAAAACATCTGTGGTTTTTCTTTTTCAGAATGACGATTGCTTCAGGTTATTTTAATGCGTAATTGATGTAACCACCGTCGGCCAACAATTCTGTTCCTGTAATAAAACTTGCATTGTCGGAAGCCAGGAACAAGACCGCTTTTGCAATCTCCTCGGGTTTTCCCATTCGTTGCAAAGCTGTGGCTGCGGCAAAAAAGTCTTTGGCGCTGCCTTGTGTCGCCTTGTCAAATCCAGGTGTTTCTGTTGGTCCAGGACTGACAATGTTCACCCTGATCTGTCTTTCTGCCAATTCATTGGCGGCAATTTGGGCAATTTTGTTCAATGCCCCTTTGGTGGCAGAATAGATACTGGCGCCTGAGTTTGTGGCTGTTGCCACGGTTGACGAGGTGAACAGTACGGTTGAACCATCCGCCAAATGTGGAAGCAATTTTTGCAACGTAAAGAATGAACCTTTTACGTTTGTATTGAATTGCGCATCAAAGTCTTCTTCCGTTACTTGCCCGATGGGTGCAAATACTGCTATGCCCGCATTTAGGAAAAGCACGTCTATTTGGTGTCCACTTTCCGCCACTGCTTTTTCCAAAGCTGAAATGCCGGTTAAAGTTGAGGTGTCCGAAACTACGGTTTGTAGTTTTTGACTGTCGATTTCCTCCGCTGCTTTCGTAAGGTTGGCTGAACTTCTGCCCGTGATGAGCACATTCGCACCATTTTCTATAAAGGCTTTTGCTGTAGCCAATCCAATACCGGTACTTCCTCCAGTGATCACTACATTTTTGTCTGTAAAACTCATATTAATGATTATTTGTTTGAGCCGCAAAGGTAGAACCGATAGATTTATTTTAGTAACTTTGTTACAAAAAGTAACTGTAACTCCCGAGTAACGAAGTAACCTATTGGTAACAAGAAGTGGTATGGAATGTAAAGAAGTCCGTGCAGATATGCATAAAAAAGAAATGATGGCCGTTCAAGATGCCATGGATGTGCTGAGTGGCAAATGGAAAATATCCATTATCTCTTCCATCTGTTATTATAACAAGAGGAGATTTTCCGATATTTTGAATGATGTTAAGGGTATCTCCAACAAAATGTTGAGCAAGGAATTAAAAGAACTTGAAATAAACCAGTTGATCAAGCGGATTGTTCTGGATACACAACCCGTTACCGTACAATATCAACTTACAGAGCATGGGAAAACGTTGCAGACCATTATCAATAATTTGACGGACTGGGGTAAAGCGCACCGGAAAAAAATCATTGGACGATAAACACCAAAGGGAGTAATCCTTATGTAGTGTTTTAATACAGTGTTTTTGTTTCAAGAATCAACCTAAAAAAGGTCGGATAATATCACAGCGTATTCAGAAAACTGCCCAGGTCCATATCCTTGTCCAATCCCAGTTTCTTTTTCAATCGGTATTTGGATGCTAATGATAATGGAATAGATGATGGCACCACATGGAGTAGGGATACTTCAAATTTTGTGGATGTAAAAAATGATAAGACCTATACCGTTGGTCAATCGTATACTTTTAAACCCTACAGACCCAATATGGCAATAGACTATGTGGAATACTATGGTACCCTTTTCGATTACAATGGTCTGCTTGGAAATGCCAATTTGGGTTCCCATACCGGGACGGTAAAGTTGGATGATTTGAAGATGAACGATGAGGTGGAATACACCTTGAGTTTCAATGTGGGAATCACGGCACACTTTAAAATGGTACGCATCAAATAAGAATTTATCATGAACTATAATGAAGCAGTCGGCCGCTCAAGTGGGGTTCAACCATTTGATGCCGGCTGTTTTTATTCCCGGAAAGATGGGAATCTGAATCTTTGAACAAATTGGGGCTAACTTTTGCAGCACTTGTATTTATTGGACGCCCATTTCATTTATCTTATACCGTAAACTTTAAAATCATGCCAATGGCCAACCATATGTAGCAAACCAAGGCTGCCCATTTCAATATTTTTTCCAGTAACGGGCTTTTGGGTGCCATTTCCTTATGGTGCTTTACATTTTTCCATTTAAAAAAGCCGAAGTACAGCATCAGACCGGATAGGACAATAAAAGCCAGGTTCAGGAAAAAAGTGTAATTCACGGAAAAGTGTTCTTTTTCTGTAATTCCCTTGTCCGTTCCCTGTGGAATCAGATTGAAGAAATCAAAACCATAATGCAACAAAAGTGATGCGGCCACCAATGAAGTGAGCAGCAAGAAAAGGATAAAAAGAGACATTTTCCAGCCGTAATATTTGGCATTGATGCGCAATACGGGAAAAACGACCAGGTCACTGAAAATAAAGGCCATAACCCCAGCAAAACTTACTCCTTTGCCGTACAGCAAAGCGGCCAGCGGAATGTTGCCCATGGAACCAATGAAGGTTAAAAATGCAGCAACGGGACCAACGATAACATGTTCCAGCAGTGTGAAAAAACCAAACGACTGCTCACCTTGTCCGGTATTGATAAACAGGGTTTGAAAAAAGGAATCGGGTACAAAAGTGGCAACAATGCCCGCAATGGTAAACCCTACCGTAACATCTTTCCATACCATTTTCCATTCCATGCCATATTGCTTGCCCACCTTGGCCCATTGCTCATATGAAGTGATCTTTTCGCTGAACGACACTTTGTCCATATCCTCATCACCCGATGCATCAAGTCTTTTTTTTGCACTTTGGATCAATTTCTTTGGATTGATGATTCGGATGAGTGCCCAGCTGGATAGAATGAGCAAAATTCCGCCCACATATTCCCCGACCACAAACTGCCATCCCAAAAAGATGGAAATGATGATTCCAAGCTCAATGACCAGATTGGTGGATGCCAGTAAAAATGCAATGGAGGAAACAAAACTGGCCCCTTTTTTAAATAATGATTTTGAGGTGGCAAGTGCCGAAAAACTGCAGGAACTGCTTATGAAACCAAAAAAAGTGCCCAGCAAAATGCTTTTCCCCCCTTTGTCTCCTATTACCCGTTGCATCCTTTTTTCGGTGATGAACACTTGGATCATGGAGCTTACCAAATAGCCCAGTGCAAAAGCCCATATGGCCATCCAAAAGAAACCCAAACTCGTATAAGCCGCCTTGCCCCATTCTTGCAAAAATTGATTCATGGATACCTTTGATTTTATCGGTTCAAAAAAAATGTTGTCCCTATTATCGAGTGATTATAAGTTCAAGGATTTTTTTTGCAATTCAAAGGAATGCTGCAGTAATTATGAAGGTTTGTCAACATTAGGACCCTAAAACCGATAAAAAAAGCCGCTAAAAGCGGCTTTTTGTTTTTATGTTATGTGGTGTAAGGTTATACTTCCCAACCTTCTCGATAGGTACGGGTAACAAACTGGTTGGCATCTTCAAAGTTGGTGATCTTCATGTTGTCGCCATCCCAAATCAGTTTTCTTCTTCCATAAAATTCCATCTGACCTTCTGGGTTTTCTTTGCGTAACATATAACTACGGATGGCCAAGTTGCCCATCAAAACCGTTTCTGTCATAGGTCCTGCATAATCGAAAGAGGAGGTAAGCCCTAGGTGTTCCTCACTTCCAAATCCTGCTTTACAGGCATCCACCCATTTGCGCTGGTGCCCGTATTCCGGTTCAGGCATCTCTTCTACTTCGGGACCGAATTCAGTGGTACCATCGTTCAAATATAATTTGGGTGTCAACGGAGAACTGTCATTGATGTTGGTGGAAATGACACCGTTTTCACCATGGATCAATACCCCATTATAACTACCGGGGCCTCCTATATCACTGTCGGCGGGAATAATTTCGGGGTGAGAAGGACGTATACCACCATCGCTCCAAGTCATGATCAATGGAGATCCTGTTTTGTCCGTGGCTTCATAACTTAGGGTGATGAAGGAAGATGCAGGACAACCTTCTGGATGGTAATCCGGGGTCCACATTTGGGAGAACACCGTACCCACACTACATTCAGCAGAAGTAGGATAGCCCAATTTCAAGGTTCGATAAGGAATGTCCACCAAGTGACAACCTACATCTCCCAAGGCACCGGTACCGTAATCCCACCATCCTCTCCAGTTGAACGGGTGAAGGTTGGGCGTATAGGGCTTCATGGGTGCTGGCCCCAACCACAGGTTCCAATCCAGGTCCGCTGGTTTACTAGCCGGGTCTGGCTCGGGCATGGCATATCCTTGTGGCCAAACGGGCCTATTGGTCCAAATTTCCACTTTGGTGATTTTTCCCAATGATCCAGAGTCTACCCATTTTTGGACCATGCCCAGAAGTGGGTTAGATCCCCCTTGGTTCCCCATCTGGGTCACAACTTGTTTGTCTCTTGCCATTTGGGTCAAGATACGTGCTTCACGAATATTGTGGGTCAAAGGTTTTTGCACATATACGTGTTTGCCCAGTCCCATGGCATAGGCAGCAGCTGGACCGTGCACATGATCTGGTGTACTGATGGTGACGGCATCAATGCCTTTCATCTTATCCAGCATTTCACGATAATCATTGAACAGTTTGGCTTTTGGGAAACGTTCCACCGACCTTTTGGCAGAACCGGAAAAATCGACATCGCAAAGCGCCACTACGCGTTCACGGCCGTCCACCGAGGCATTTGCAATATCACTGGCACCTTTACCGCCCGCTCCAATGGCCGCCAAATGCAGGCGGTCACTAGGGGCCAAATAACCAGGGCCACCGAGTACATGGCGTGGCACAATAAAAATGCTAGAGGCCATTGCGGTGTTTTTAATGAAGTTTCGTCTAGTTGTGGAGGATGCTTTTTCTTTCATCTTTTTACGTGATTGTCATAGAAGTTTGGACAACAAGGTAAAAAAATAATAATGAGAATGTTGTTCATTTCACAAGGATAATGTGAAAATTCATGAATGATATGATCCGTTGGTCTTCGATGGGTTATAATTGGCAAAAAAATAGCACTAATCACAGGGAGATTTCGCATGGGTCATCGTACCCCTCATTTTGAAATGACGTTTGGGTTTATTTTTTGGCCTCCACCAGCTCCAATTGGTCCACACTCACATTGGTGGTGAACATACCATAATTGACCACAGCCTTCCCTTTTTCAAGGGTATCTATGCTGCCCACCGCTTTACCGTCCATCAAACGGACGCGGTCGCCAATTTTGAACACGGGACGGGGTTTGTTCTTTTCGGCTTGAACTTCCTTTTTCTTTTTGACGATTTTCTCTACTCGAACCTGTTTGATTTCCTGTTCCAGTTCTTGGGCCACTTGTTTTTGCTGATTCTGCTTTTCCTTGGCTTTTTTGGCCGAGGTCTTTTTGCGTTTACTGTTCTCGGTTTCCACGATTCGCAGCAATTCCGAAATCAGAGGGCGTTTTTTGTGGTCAATGAAATATTGTTCCGCAATCGTATTGACTTTATTGCCCAATTGGA
The DNA here is from genome assembly GCF_003584165.1 of Flagellimonas aequoris. GTDB lineage: Bacteria > Bacteroidota > Bacteroidia > Flavobacteriales > Flavobacteriaceae > Flagellimonas > Flagellimonas aequoris. The sequence goes on from NZ_QXFJ01000030.1 coordinate 536,493, forward strand.
TCATCCGTTGGTTGTGGTCGTATAGTTCTTGGTAACTCTCCAATTTGGTCTTTATCTTGGAGTTGAGTTGTTCCAATCGATCTGCCTCTTCCCGGGCCTTGGTTTCCTCTTCCTGGAGTCGGGTTCCCGTTTGCACCATTTTGCTACGTTCTTTTTGCAGTTTGGCAATGGTGGCGTCGAAACGGACCTTACCCCGTTCAATCTTCTTTTTGGCTTTGTTGATTAAAGAGTAGGGGATGCCGTTTTTTTGGGCCACCTCAAATGTAAAGGAGCTCCCCGCTTCACCCAAAACCAATTGAAAAGTGGGTTCCAGGGTTTTGGAATTGAACAGCATATTGGCGTTTGTGGCGTGGGGCAATTCATTTGCCAGTGCCTTCAAATTGGCATAGTGGGTGGTGATGACACCGTAGGCTTCCCGTTCGTAGAAGACTTCCAAAAAAGCTTCGGCCAAGGCGCCTCCCAATTCAGGGTCACTACCCGTACCGAACTCATCGATCAAGAACAAGGTTTCGTTATTGCACTTCTTTAAGAAGTGGTTCATGTTCTTGAGTCGATAACTGTATGTACTTAAATGATTTTCAATGGATTGATTATCTCCAATATCCGTCAGGATTTTATCGAACAAACACACGGAACTACGCTCGTGCACGGGAATCAACATGCCACTTTGAAGCATCACCTGCAATAGGCCAATGGTCTTTAAAGTGATGCTTTTTCCCCCGGCATTAGGCCCGGAAATAACGATGATTCGGTTCTCCGGATGTAGTTTAATGGTCTGCGGCCAGGTCTTTTCCAGCTTTCGCTTGTTGGAAAGATAGAGCAGGGGATGATAGGCCTCTCGGAGATACAATTCCCTAGTCTCGTTGATTTCCGGAAGCACCCCGTTCATCTCATTGGCATATTTGGCCTTGGCAGCGGTGATATCAATATCCGTCAAATATGCCTGATATTCCTTGAGTAAAATGGCAAAGGGTCGGATTTGATCAGTGAGTTGGTTGAGGATACGTTGGATTTCCTCCTTTTCTTCAAATTCGAGGTTGTTGAGTTCCCGGGCATAGGCCAAGGTGGTTTCCGGCACAATGTACACGATGCTTCCTGTTTTGGAAGTGCCCATCACGGTACCCTTTACCTTTTTGCGGTGCATGGCCTTAACAGCCAGAACCCGACGGTTTTCTACCACGGACTCCCGAATCTCATCCAAAAAATCCAAGGATTGGTAACGCCCCAAGGCGGCCCCAAAACTTTGGTTGATCTTGCCCCGAACTTCGTTGATTTGGCTTCGGATGTGTCTTAGTTCGTCAGAAGCGTTGTCCTTGATTTCCCCAAATTTATCAATGACGATATCAATGGCTTCCGGAATCTCGGTGTTGTACTCCAGTACTTCAGACTTTTGGAACAGCAAGGGATAGTACTCCTTGAATTTTTTCAAAAACTTCTGGTGGATGGTGACCGTTTTGCAGATGCTTCCAATTTTTCGAAAACCAGTGATCTCCAGTGTGCTGTTCTCAATCTTTAAAAGCCCCAATTCGGGGTTGATTTGGTCGAATCCGTGATTGGGAATACGGTTGTCGTTGGAAAACGATGCCAAGTATTCGGAAGTTTGGCCCAAACGCTCCAATAAATCCTCCCTGTTTGGGATGGGGACAATATCCAAAGCCTGTTCCTTGCCCAGTTCGGTATTGCACCGGGCGGAAATCTGTTGTAATACCGTCGGAAACTCGAGGTCTTGAAGTGTTTTTGGGTGAATGTTATGCATCTTTTTTCACTAGCAGCGCAAAGATAGGATTTTGTATGAAGTGGTCATGCAAAACGGCAGGCAATGCTTACATTTGAGAATTCCTGTTTCGCTTCTAAAATAAATTATATGAAGAACGACCACACATTGATCTATGTGATTGCCGGTATTATTTTGCTCCACTTTGTGGCGGGGATTGCTTATCTGATCTACAAATTGACCAAAAAGAAGTAATCGGCTATGGACGTGAATATAGAACCTAGCTGGAAAGCACACTTAAAACCAGAGTTCGAAAAACCTTATTTTCAACAATTGGCCCAATTTGTAAAGCAGGAATATCAGCAAAGCACCTGTTACCCAAAGGGTAAGGATATTTTTTCCGCTTTTGATCATTGTCCTTTCCAAGAAACCAAAGTGGTCATCATCGGTCAAGATCCATATCATGGCCCTGGGCAGGCCAACGGCCTTTGTTTTTCGGTGAAGGACGGGATTCCGCACCCACCTTCCTTGGTCAATATTTTCAAGGAAATCAAAACGGATGTTGAAAAGCCCTATCCTGCCAGTGGTAATTTGGAACGTTGGGCCGATCAGGGCGTGCTATTGTTGAATGCCACCCTGACCGTACGGGCCCATCAAGCGGGAAGCCACCAGAACAAAGGCTGGGAAACTTTCACGGATGCTGTGATCAAAACAGTATCTGCCGAGTTGGAAGGGGTTGTTTTTCTTCTATGGGGCGGTTTTGCCAAAAAGAAGGCAGCTTTGATCGATAAATCGAAACACCATATCCTAACTTCAGGGCATCCATCACCCCTAAGTGCCAATAGGGGGCTTTGGTTCGGTAACAATCACTTTAGCAAGACCAATGCTTTATTGAACCGCATGGGGAAACAGCCCATTGACTGGTAGTTGGTTTGGATATTTGGATTGTTGGATTCTTTTGAAAAAGAAAACAAAGTTGGCTGAGCATAGTCGAAGCCACTTTAATCCCAAAGAAATTCTGATGCGTCCTTGATTTGTGCTATCAAATTAAGGTCGAACAGCCTTTTCTGGACTTCGTTCAGGGTTTCCGTGGCCAGTTGTTCTTGGCCCCAAGTAGTTTTCGAAAGCCATTCCTGAATGTCTTCCAATTTCTGTTCATATCGATTGGCCAAGGTTCTATCTATGCTCGGAATCTGTTTGAACTCTTCTGTGTAGGTATTGATGACCTCTAGAATATGTCGCAACAATCCTGAATGGGATTCGAGAAATGCATTGGTGGCGGCAATCACAAAACACGGCCATGGGGTAGGGCAATCGCCCACTCTTTTGAATATACCCTGGTCTACCAAAGGTTTGGTAGTGAAGTGTTCCCACATGAAATAGGCATTGGAACCCGAAGTCAAGTTTTCCACGGCACCATCTAGATTATTGATGATCTCAAACTGGAGTTTTTCAGTGCCCCAGCCTTGGTTTTGCGCATTGATATAGGCCATGAGGTGACTGCCACTCCCCAAGCGGCTTATCGCCACTTTGTCATTCTCAATATCCTTGATCGATTTTCTTGTGCTACTAGCGGCTACATGGATGCCCCAAAGCAAGGGGGAGGCTACAAAGACTTGCGCAATCTTACTGGGATTGCCCTGTGAAATGCTTTTGACCATACCCTCGGTCAAGATAATGGCTAGATCGGTTTCCCCGTTCTGAAGCATTTGGGCCATTTTTCCGGTGCCTTCGGGTACATCGGTCCAATCCAGTTGGATGCCACGGTCTTCAAAGGCGCCATCTTCCATGGCAAGGTGCCAAGGAAGGTTGAAATGTTCGGGAACTCCAATAATTTTTACTTTTTTCATGTAGGTGATACTAGGTGTTGTCTAAAATATGGATTCCAATCGGTATTTTTTATAAAATAACCTTTGAAAAATTATACCAGTTGACTTTGTGCTATTTTTTCCAGAGTGTACTGGATCAATGCATCTATGGACTGCCTACCTTGTTTGGAAAATTCCTTGTTAGGTCGGTTGGCCAATATCACGTTGAGGGAAATAGAGCGGTGTCCAAGCATTTTGGCAAGTCCGTACATGGCGGCTGTCTCCATTTCAAGGTTCGTAATACGTTGGTCTTGATAAGAAAACGATGCCAATTTTTCATTGAAATCGGGAATCTTGGTCTGCAAGCGAAGCGACCTTCCCTGAGGACCATAAAAACCTGAATTTGTTCCTGTTATACCAAATCGTATACGATTTGAAGAGAAAATATCAATCAAATCTGGGTCGGCATCCGCCACATAAGGGTGGATGTTATGCCTGTCCCAACCCAAATAATCATTGAGTGATTTTTCCAACGCATGGTTTCTTACGTGTCCAGACTCATAAAAGTGCAAAAGGCCATCAAATCCAATACCGGAACTGCTCATCAAAAAGGAGTCAACCGGGATATCGGTCTGGATAGATCCCGAAGTACCAATCCGTATAATATTCAATTGCGCTTTTTGGTCTTTTATCTTCCTGGTTTGAAAATCGATGTTGGCCAAGGCGTCCAACTCATTGAAAACAATATCGATATTGTCCGTTCCGATACCTGTGGAAAGCACGGTTATCCGTTTTCCACCATAATGCCCGGTATGGGTCACAAATTCCCTTTTGGTCTTTTGGATTTCGATGGAATCAAAGTGTTGGGACACCTGTGAAACGCGTCCAGGATCACCAACAGTAATGATGATAGGGGAAATATCCTGAGGTAGGAGGTTGAGATGGTAAATGCTGCCATCAGGGTTCAGAATAAGTTCTGAGCTGCCCAAAGAGGCCATTCACTAGAGTTTTAAGATGCGGTTTGTTTCCGTGTTGTATAGGAAGTTATACTTTAAGGAACCACCTAAATACATTTGATTATCACGTATTTGCGAATAGTAATTAGTTTCTTGTTTCAGTACTTCCATGCCCTTTTTTGTCAATTTGACAGGGCTGAAGGAATTGAAAAGAGGCTTCAGGGTAGTAACGATTCTTTCGTATTGTGTATCGCCAAAGCCGTAGTAGCCTTGATGGGTAATCAATTCACCCATCAATTCCGCTTTGGATTTTGGTTTCATTTCTGCGGCCACCTGCAGCACATGGTTTTCCAGGTCGTTTAAACCATTTTTGATGGTCGGGAAGCGTTTCAAATGTGTTTTGAGGGCATCGGATAGGTATTCAAACTGAAAATCGTTGTTGGCAATCTGGTTTTCCAATCGGATGGGGTTGTCACTGCAGTACAGTTGCCAAATATAATCGGCATATTCAATATCGTCTTGGGAAAGAATGGTCCTGTTTTCATAGAGTTGAAGCAATTTTTCATCGCTCAACTCATTAAGGCCATATAATTTCTCAGAATCATCTTCTTTGCCACTGCAAACCAAAGAAATTTCTGCATGTCTCCTGTGGGTCTTCAACCAACTGAGTACGGCAAGCATGTTGATCTGGCAAAAAAGATCGTATTCAAACCATAACACAATATGGTCTTGCTGCTTGTGATTGCAAAGGGAGCGATACTCTTTCAGTGTTTTTTCCACAAACCACGACTTGGTGATCTTGTAGTTTTTGTTTAGGAATTCGAACCGGGTCTTCCAGAATGACTCGCTTCCTACGGCACAAAGGGTCTTGCCTTCGCATAGCATTTCCCGCCAGGTAATAATGTCTCCTTTCACTTCTAGAGACTCTAGTCTAGACGTGAAGCTGTCCCCGTTGGTGATGTGCAACAGTGATTTCATTTTCAGCTTAGTTTTCGTTGGTTAGGAAGAATAAAAGTAAGACTTAAACGATGAACACAAAAATTTTTTCACAAAACATTGATAGTCAATAGTTCTTTTTTAACAAAGGGTAAGAAATGGTAACACCCTGTTCAAAATTCAGATTATCCACCGACCCTTTTTACGGAAAACCCATTTTCCTTTAGAAAGTCCATGATTTTGCCACGGTAATCGCCCTGGATAATGATGGTCTCCTTTTTAAAACTGCCACCCACGCCCAAATATGATTTTAGGTCTTTGGCCAGTTTCTTGAAGTCACTGTCAGCTCCATTGTACCCCTCCAAAATGGTTACTGGTTTCCCCTTTCGCTTTTCATATTTGCAAATAATGGGGTCGTCCTGCAGCCAATAGGAAGGTTTATTGCTTTCCTGTTCGGGGGTTTCCTCGGGCACATGATCTGGGAATAGATTCTTGAGTTGGTCCTTCAAGTCCATATCCTTATTTTTTTATCAAGCCCAGTTCGATCAATCGTTCGTGCAGGTATTCGCCTGCCGTGGTGTCCTCAAACCCTTTGGGGTGTTCGGCATCGATACAGTTTTCCAAACAGTTCAGGGGCATCTCGCTTATGGGGTGCATGAAGAACGGAATGGAATAGCGTGACGTACCCCACAACTCCCTAGGTGGATTCACTACCTGGTGTATGGTCGATTTCAATTTATTGTTGGACAATCGGGAAAGCATGTCTCCCACATTGATCATCAATTGGTCGGGTCTGGCAATGGCATCCACCCATTCCCCTTCGTGGTTCTGTACCTGCAATCCCTTGCCATGGGCGCCCATGAGCAGGGTGATCAGGTTAATATCGCCATGTGCTGCTGCACGAACGGCATTTTTGGGTTCCGTGGTGATGGGAGGGTAGTGGATGGGCCTTAAAATGGAGTTTCCGTTTTTGATGTACTCGTCAAAATAGGTTTCTTCCAGACCCAAATGAATGGCCAGGGCCCTTAACACGTATTTTGCGGTCTTTTCCAGCATTTTATAGGTTTCCTTTCCAACCTTGTTGAAATCTGGAAGTTCATCTACCATCACATTGGCCGGATATTCCTTTTCCAACCGTGGATTGTCCTCCACATATTGGCCGAAATGCCAAAACTCTTTCAGGTCACCTTCCTTTTTGCCCTTGGCATGTTCCTTCCCAAAAGAGGTGTAGCCTCTTTGGCCCCCAATACCCTCTATTTCATATTTGTCCTTCACCTCTTGCGGTAATTGGAAGAACGCTTTGATCTCTGCATAGAGGTTATCCACCAATTCGTCGGACAAAAAATGACCGCTCAGGGCCACGAATCCGATATCCTCGAAAGCGGCACCGATTTCTTTGACAAATTTTTCCTTTCTGGCTGGGTCCCCTGAGACAAAATCCTCAAGGTTTACACTAGGTATGGCACTCATGTCGTCATTTTTGGAATAATGTCAAAAGTAAGGAATAATGCCGAACGTTTTAGAAATTTGAAGGAAGATGGAACCCTTTTTACTACTTTTATCCTGTTGAATTTTTGTCTATGAGATATCATATTGGCGACCTAGAAGAGCAAAGGCTGCTGGATTTGTATACTGGGATGTTAAAGCCTAGGATGATAGAGGAAAAAATGCTGATCCTGCTACGGCAGGGCAAGATTTCCAAGTGGTTCAGTGGTATTGGACAGGAAGCCATTTCGGTTGGGGTCACCCAGGCTTTGAAGGAAAGTGAGTACATTTTGCCCATGCACCGAAATCTGGGTGTCTTCACTTCCCGTAACATTCCCCTAAACCGACTTTTTGCACAATGGCAAGGGAAACAGAGTGGTTTTACCCAGGGTAGGGACCGCAGTTTCCATTTTGGTACCCAGGAATACAAGATTGTGGGGATGATTTCCCATTTAGGTCCCCAGTTGGGGGTGGCCGATGGTATTGCCCTGGCGGACATGCTCCGAAGGAAAAAGCGTGTGACAGCAGTTTTTACCGGTGAAGGCGCTACTAGTGAAGGGGATTTCCACGAAGCCTTGAACGTGGCCTCTGTCTGGAACCTTCCTGTACTATTTTGTATTGAGAACAATGGTTATGGATTGTCAACGCCGACCAATGAACAGTACAATTGCGAAACCTTGGCCGATCGTGCCAAGGGGTATGGTATGGAATCCCGTGTGATCGATGGCAACAACATCTTGGAGGTCTATTCCAAAATCGATGAGCTTTGCAAAGCCATACGAAGGAGGCCGAGACCTGTTTTGGTGGAATTCAAGACGTTTCGCATGCGCGGCCACGAAGAAGCCAGTGGTACCAAATACGTTCCGGAAAAGTTGATGAAGGAGTGGGGCAAGAAAGACCCGATTGCCAATTACGAGGCTTTTTTGTTGGATAAGGGAGTGCTCACTTTCGAGAAAATTGAGCAATTGAAAGCCAGTATTTCTGAAGAAATCAATGTGAATTTGGAGTTGGCTTTTGAAGAATCCCCGGTTTCATTCAATGAAACCAAGGAATTAAATGAGGTATACCAAGAGTTTGATTATCAAGAAATAAATACTAATTCTGAAGTAAAGAACATTCGCTTTGTGGATGCCATATCCGAAGGATTGGAGCAATCCATGTACCGGCATAACGAGCTCATCATCATGGGGCAGGACATTGCGGATTATGGTGGGGTCTTCAAGATTACTGAAGGGTTCGTACCCAAGTTTGGCAAGAGCCGGGTTCGGAATACCCCCATTTGTGAATCGGGAATCGTTTCTGCGGCCATGGGTCTTTCCATCAACGGGATGAAAGCCGTGGTGGAAATGCAGTTTGCCGATTTTGTAAGCTCTGGATTCAACCCCATTGTGAACTATTTGGCCAAGGTGCATTACCGTTGGAATGAAAAAGCGGATGTTGTGGTACGCATGCCCTGCGGGGGCGGAGTAGGGGCCGGACCCTTTCATTCCCAGACCAATGAGGCCTGGTTTACCAAAACCCCTGGACTCAAAGTGGTGTACCCTTCCTCTCCTTATGATGCCAAAGGATTGTTGAACACGGCCATCAATGATCCCAATCCTGTTTTGTTTTTTGAACATAAGGGATTGTACCGAAGCGTCTATGGTGATGTGCCGACCGATTATTACACGCTGCCCTTTGGTAAGGCCAATGTGTTACGGGAAGGGAAGTCCATCACTGTTGTGACCTACGGTGCGGGGGTGCACTGGGCCTCGGAAATATTGGACAAAAATCCGGAAATTGAAGCCGATCTTTTAGATTTACGTACCCTTCAACCTCTGGATATCGAAGCGGTTTTTGCTTCGGTCAAGAAAACAGGAAAGCTCATTATTTTACAGGAAGACACCTTGTTCGGAGGCATCGCCAGCGATATTTCCGCTATGGTGATGGAGGAATGTTTCCCTTATCTGGACGCTCCTGTCAAACGGGTCGGAAGTTTGGAGACTCCGGTTCCCTTTGCCAAGGCTTTGGAAGAAAATTATCTTCCCAAAAAGCGTTTTGAACAAGTTTTGTTGGAACTTTACGCCTATTGAAAAAGAATGAATTCATCATTTTTTGATTTTTATAACAACTATATTTACGCCCCATTTCGTATCTTTTATTGAACATTAACTTAATTCTTATGATCAAAAAGTCATTTCTACTATTAGCAGTGATGGGAATTTTCCTCTCATCATGTTCCGTGTCCAAAAGCGCAAGGGACCAAAGAAACCTTCTTAGTGGTACCTGGAACCTGGACAACGTACACTACGAAAACAATTCCGGTAATTTCAAATCCGTCATTTTTAACGATGCAGAGGACATCTGCTTCGAGGACAGTGAGTGGTTCTTCAGGGACAACAACAGTACAGGTCGGTATACCATCCGCCAAAGTACCTTGTGTCAAGGAGGCGATCGCTTTTTCAGATGGTCGGTCGTGGAGCCATCGCAAAACTACAGCAGCCAATTGCAGTTTAAGTTCATCGATGAAAACCGCAAGGACATTTCCGGCGGTTATGGCTATCGTTTGAACATTGTGAGCCTAACGCCCCAAAACATGACCCTGAAGTCCAACGTTACGGTAGACGGGCAACCCGTTACCATTGTTTACGAATTCTCAAAAAAATAACTACATGAAAAAGATATTATTGAAAGGAACCACAGCCGTTTTGGCCTTGAGCCTGATCCTGAGCTGTGATGCGATCAAAAATGCCAACAACACCCAAAAAGGAGCTGCCATCGGTGCCGGTAGTGGCGCTGTCATTGGGGGAGTCATCGGTAACAATGTCGGAAAAGGGAACACTGCCCTTGGCGCTATTATTGGTGCTGTAGTGGGTGGCGCTGCCGGAGGCTATATCGGTAACCGTATGGACAGACAGGCCGAACGTATCGAGGAAGAAATCCCAGGTGCAGAAGTGCAGCGTGTAGGTGAAGGGATCAATGTGACCTTCAGCGGCGAGAACGGGGTGTATTTTGATACCAACAAATCCGATATCAAAGGAACCTCTGCCACTACTTTGGACAAATTGGCCGGTATCTTCAAAGAATACCCAAAAACCAATATTTTGGTGGAAGGCCATACCGATAGTGACGGAGCAGCGGAGTACAATTTGGGACTATCCCAGCGCAGGGCGCAGGCCGTTACCGCTTATTTGGTGGGCAAAGGAATCTCCAGTGGAAGGTTTACCACCAAATGGTATGGTGAAGATCAGCCCATCGCCAGTAACGAAACCGCGGCGGGCAAGGCCCAAAACAGACGTGTGGAGTTGGCCATCATCGCCAGTGATGAGTTGAAGCAGGAAGCTTACGAAAAGACCGAAAACTAGGTCTGGTTTACAATACCTTAATATTCGGGCCCGATGCCAAATGGCATCGGGCTTTTTTGTTGATCATTGTTAATTAAACCATTAAATGAAAGTTAATTAAGAAACAACTCTGTAGGATATTACCTAACTTAATGGTCGTTAAGTATCTAATCCCCAAAAACAGAGCAAAGTCATGGACCATATTGTAGAAGATAGTATCCACACCAAACAGGAACTATTGGTTCGCATGGAAAGGAACAATACTACCATACAACGACTTTCCAAAAAATTGTGCTCCTACACCTATGAGCCCAAATGTCCTTCGGACTTTGAAAAGTTCAACGCGCTCAAGAACGGTTTCAAGATATTTTCAAGACATCAAAAAGAAATCGTGGATCTTATCCAAAAACAGAAAGAAGGCGTTAGTGAAGTGTTGGAAATGGAAGTAAAGGAACAATTGGGAAGGTTTAAAAAACTGGAAAGCGATTTTGCGGCCTATCTCCTGAATATGGGCAAGACCTTTTAGTAGTTGACCACCCGTTACAGATTGCTTTTATTTTGTTGTAAAAGTAGCTGGTCATCTGTTTTGTACTCTTTTAAACATCCGTAATATTGCAGGGCAAACAACTTGTCTTGGAATGGGAAGATCCTCGAACTCCGCGCTGGTCATTTTAGCCTTTTTTGCCATCTACGTTATCTGGGGATCCACGTATCTACTGAACAAGATTGCGGTTCTGGAACTGGAACCTTTCATGTTGGCTTCCTGTCGGTTTACCACGGCCGGACTTTTGATCTTCATTTTGGCCAAGTTCATGAAGATTCCCCTCGCGATTTCCAAAAAGCAATTGCTCAACACCATATTGGCAGGTGTCTTTTTTCTCAGTTTTGGGAACGGGGTAGTGGTTTGGGCCCTTCGTTATGTGGACAGCGGGTTTGCTGCCCTCGAAATCTCCGCCCAGCCGCTCATCATTTTGTTGTTGATGCGGATACTGCAAGGCAAAAAGATTCAACCCATGTCCGTTATCGGGGTCATTTTGGGGATTATCGGGATTTATTTGTTGGTGAGCCAAAAACAGATCATAGCCCAGGAAGAATCCATCACGGGAATGATCATGATCTTCTTTTGTATGTTGAGTTGGGCCTACGGAAGCCTTTTTGTGGCCCGTGCCGATTTGCCAACGAACTATTTCGTGAACACTGGATATCAAATGTTCACGGCCGGACTTACGTTAGCTCTCATGAGCTTGGCTTTTGGCGAGGAATGGTCTTCTCCTTTGGATTGGAGCGGTAAAGTACAGTGGTCCATGATCCTCTTGGTGGTTTTTGGCAGTATCGTCGCCTTTACCTCCTTCAATTACTTGTTGAAAGCGGTTTCCCCTGAAAAAGTAGCGACTTCCACTTATGTGAACCCTATCGTGGCCTTGCTACTCGGTTGGTATTTTTTGGATGAACAGATTACGGTACAATCCATATTTGCGGCCACTGTTTTGTTGACAGGGGTCTATTTCATCAACACCAAGAAAACGTTGGCCATTTTTGAACGGTTCAAACGTTAACACGGCGTTATTTGTCTCGGTAATCAATTCAAGATTTTGTAATTTATAGGGTCAATTTTGAATCCTATGAAAACACTATTCAAATCCATAGCACTAGTGGCCATCGTGTTTGCTGCCGCATGCTCGTCCACGTACAAAGCAACCCCGGAGGAGTTGGCCGCGTTGGACCAAATGGTCACGGATAAGCATTTCGAAATAAGGGCCACTTGGGCACAACCTATGGCCAGTCAAAGTCTGAACAGTATTGCCAATGCGGGCCTATTGCCCCAGGGTAGTACCGCCAGCCGTATCGATATTGCGGGTACGGGCGGTTATCTGCGTATGGTAGGCGATAGCGTCAAGGCAGACCTTCCCTATTTTGGGGAACGCCGCATGGGAGGCTATTACGATCCCAAGCAAGTGGGGATAAAGTTCAAGGGTATTCCAAAGGAATATTCCATGGAACCGGCGACCAAGGGAACGGGATATGTCCTCAAATTCAAGGTGAACGAAGGTACGGAGGCCTATCAGGTAGTGGCCCAATTGTTTCCCAACCGTTCGGCACGGATCGCCATGTCCAGTAGCCACCGCACCAACATATGGTACCAGGGCAATCTGTCCCCCTACGAGGAAAAAGAGAAGGATAATCACAAAAGTACCCTCGCTTGTTTTCCACATTTCCACCATTTTGTTTTAGCTTTAGGGAATCAAAAACCAAAAGACCTAAAACTGCAACATGAAAATTTACGATTTGAACTTTAAGTCAATAACCATTTGTGCGCTTTCCCTAGCCGTACTTTCCTGCAATGGAAAAAAGGAAGAAGGGAAGGAAGAAAGCACCGAAGCTGAAGAAACGGTATCATCCGAAACCAGCTTGCCCCTAGATCGTTTACACTTGCCGGAAGGCTTTAAAATCGAGGTTTATGCCGAAGGTCTGGACGGCGCACGTTCTATGGCCATGGGCGATGATGGCACCCTGTTCGTAGGAACACGTAACGAGGGCGTGGTCTATGCCGTAAAGGATACCAATGGGGATTACAAGGCCGATAAGACTTACGTGATCGCCAAAGATCTGGAGCAGCCAAACGGGGTAGCCTTCAAAGATGGTGCCTTGTATGTGGCCGCGGTGAGCCGACTCTTCAAATACCAAAACATTGAGCAGCAATTGGACAACCCTCAGGAACCCGAATTGATCTATGACGATTATCCGGGCAATTTCCACCACGGTTGGAAATACATTGCCTTTGGACCGGACGACAAGTTATATGTACCTGTGGGAGCGCCCTGCAACATTTGCGATAGTACTTCGGTGGACCAACGCTTTGCGTCCATCACCCGTATGGATCCCGATGGCAGCAACCGTGAGATCATTGCCCATGGCATCCGAAACACCGTTGGGTTTACCTGGCATCCTGAAACAGGCGAACTATGGTTTACCGACAACAATAGGGATATGATGGGCGACGATACCCCTCCGGGCGAGCTTAACCGCTTGACCGAAGTGGGCCAGCATTTTGGTTTTCCATTCTGCCATGGGGGCACCGTTCCAGACCCTGATTTTGGGTCGCAGCGTCCCTGTTCAGATTTTGTGCCTCCGGTACAGCCTTTGGGTGCGCACGTGGCGGCCCTTGGCGTAAAGTTCGATACGGGCAATATGTTCCCCGAAAGTTATAAAAGCTATGCCTTTATTGCTGAACACGGTTCTTGGAACCGTTCCTCAAAAGTGGGGTACAGGGTTTCCTTGGTGAAGTTGGACGGTAACCAAGCCGTAGGCTATGAACCTTTTATCGATGGTTGGTTGGACGAAGAATCACAAGAAGCCTTTGGCAGGCCCGTGGACCTGTTGTTCCTTAAAGATGGATCATTGTTGATTTCCGACGATGTGGGCGACGCCATTTACCGCGTGACCTACAAGGGATAAAACGCCCTCATAAAAAATTACCTAAGTACTTGGGCAATGGCATTTCCTCCATTTTCCAGGTACTTTTTTTTTGCTCTTGGTCAGTGACCTCCAAAAAGATCAAGGGAAAGGCCATGGTGCCCGGAGGGACGATCTTTTCTAAGGAAAAGACCCAGCCCTTGTGCCTAAAAAGGTATTCCGTTTTGTCTTTTTTTCGGGAAACGTGGGTAGAACCACCAGTAACGATCAGGCTCGATTCTTCCAAGAGTGTTTTGGGCTTGTGCCAGCAGGCGTATTGCAGGGCACCGTTCCAGAGTTCACTCACGGCAATAATGTAGTGTTGGTTCTGGCAGAGGACCAGAATGCGTCTAATAAGGGGGTCTTGTGTAAAGATGGCTCAAGTAGGTTTTGGTTGGTTGGGACAAGATTGAAAACGCCCTGAGTGGTCCCGTATTGTGTTAGATCCGATTTCTTTTTCCCCAGTGGGCACCGTGTAGCCATCCGGCGAGGTAGAGGATAACGCCTGCGGCGACCAAACAAATTTTCTGTAAGAGGTTTATCGTTTCAAGTGTGGTCATTTTCTTTATTTTTTGACGAAGCTAACCCATACGTAATAATGTTGCATATGTAATTGACGAAAACAGGTTTTGGATTGAGGGATCATGGGTTTGCATTGATGTCATTTTGGTACGATAGGTCATTCATCTGAACCCATTTTTTGTCCCTAAAGGGAAAATTGTCCAAGAACAAGTGACATCTGTCCATTTTATCCCAACCACGGCCACCGCACCTTTGTAACGTCAATAATGACAATCATTTAAAAACAAAAACTATGACACGTTTACAAGCATTGGATCCCAAAGACGCAACCGGAAGATCCAAAGAACTTTTTGAGGGCATCCAAGGCAAATTGGGCATGGTGCCGAACATGATGCGTACCATGGGCAACTCATCTGCCGTATTGGAAGGCTATTTGAACTTGAGCGATGCCTTGGGCAAAGGAACCCTTGGTGGCCGTTTGGGCGAATTGATCGCCTTGGCCGTGGCCGAGTCCAACTCTTGCAACTATTGTTTGTCTGCCCATTCCTTTATCGGGGAAAAATTGGTAAGCATCGATACCGACACCCTGCATATGGCCCGCGAAGGTCGTAACAAAGATCCCAAGATTGCTGCCGCCCTTACGTTCGCCAAGACCTTGGTGGAAAAAAGGGGTAGGGTATCTGCAGACGACGTGGAGACCGTAAAAAATGCAGGCTATACCGATGGTGCCGTGGGTGAGATCGTGGCGAATGTGGCCTTGAACATTTTTACCAACTATTTCAACAACACCGCCAATACGGCCATCGATTTTCCGGTAGTGGAAGCCGAAACCGTTTAGTGTTCATTTTTTCTAATCATAAAATCCATAACAGATGAAAACCATGAAATCCATTTTTCTTTTAGGGGTAGCCTTGTTCACCATGATCGGTGCCCAGGCGCAGATAGACCCCGTTGACCAGAACGGACTTGCCATTGGCGGGTACGATGTAGTGGCCTATTTCTCCGGAGCGGCCCAAAAAGGAAACAAAAGTTATATGGCCAAGCACGATGGGGCCACCTATTACTTTGCCAGCAAGGCCAACCGCGATGCCTTCACCAAGGCGCCCAGCAACTATTTGCCCCAATTTGATGGCTATTGTGCATGGGGTGTGGCGGCCAAGGACACCAAATTTCCCATCAACCCGGAAACCTATACGGTGATCGACGGAAAATTGTACCTCTTCTTCAATGGGCCCTTCAATGGGGAGATCTTCAACACGTACGAAGATTGGGCACAACGCACCACGGAGCTTAAAAAGGCGGCGCATGCCAAATGGCCCAAGGTAAAAAACAGTAAGTAGTTTTAATTAGCCGGGGTGGGTCCTGCCATGGGGCCTGCCCTTTTTTCAACCTAAAAAATAGAAGCAAATGGCCATAGAGAAAAAATTTCCGTTACCTCCCTTTACCGAAGCAACGGCCCGCGAAAAAGTGCAATTGGCGGAAGATGCCTGGAACAGCCAAGACCCTGACAAGGTGAGCAAGGCCTACACCGTGGACACCGAATGGCGCAACCGTTCCCAGTTTGTGAACGGTAGGGAAGCCGTGGTTGCCTTTTTGACGGACAAATGGCAAAAGGAAAAAAACTATAAACTGCGTAAGGAACTTTGGGCCTTTACCGACCATCGTATAGCGGTACGTTTTGAATACGAGTACCAAAATGCCCAAGGGCAATGGTTCCGGGCGTATGGGAACGAGAACTGGGAGTTCAATGAGCACGGGTTGATGCAAAAGCGTTATGCCAGCATCAACGACCTGCCCATTGCGGCCAACGAACGCCGATTGTAGCAGTGGATTGTCCGTGATCAATTGGAGTAGCAGGAGTTGTCACTTCGAGCGCAGTCGAGAAGTGATTAAACTCAAATATGTAAAAAAGAGACCCGACTACACTTAAGACAAACTCAAGCCGAGACCTCATTTTAATTGCTGACCTTGATGACTTCTCGACTGCGCTCGAAGTGACATTTCGTTATGATTGACAACTGATCATTGATCATGGTTTATTGAACATTGCTAATTGCTAATTGAACATTGATATGGACCTCTACAACACCAACACCCTTATTGACGAACAAACGGGCAACCTGGCCTTTAAACTTTCCCATTTTGAGGACAGCTGCCAGTTTTGCGATACCAACCGCCACAACTACTACTCCCTGATCTGGATCAAAAAGGGGAGGGGCACCGCCCAGGTGGATTTTTCGAAATATGCCTTTACGCCCGATACCCTGTTCGCCATGACGCCCTACCAACCCTTCACGATCACCGAGGACGAACCGTTGGAAGGGGTGGTGTTGCATTTCCATCCCGATTTTTTCTGCATCCACAAGCACCACGAACAGGTGGCCTGCAACGGGGTGCTCTTCAACAACATTTATGCGCCGCCCATGCTCCGCGTAACGGACGACATCCGCAACGAGCTGGAGTTGGTGTTGCAACAGATGCGCCTAGAGGTGCAGAAGGCCGAAATGGCCCAGTACGAGCTGTTGGTCTCCTACCTCAAGATCTTTTTGATCACCACTTCCCGCGCCAAGACCAAGCAACAGCCCGAAGTGCTGGAAGGCCTATCCGATGAAAAGGAGCCCTTTATCCTCCAAAAACTGAAAAACCTGATCGAGACCCACTACCGCACCAAGCACTCCGCCGGGGAGTATGCGGACCTGCTGAACATAAGCCCCAAGGCGCTGGCCAAGATCACCAAGAACCATTTTAACAAGACCATGACCCACCTGATCAGCGAGCGGATCATTATAGAGGCCAAGCGCGAGCTGTACCTCACCAACAAAAGCGTAAAGGAGATTGCCTACGACCTGGGGTACGACGATGAGCATTACTTTAGCCGCTTTTTTAAGAACAACGCCGAAATCTCCCCCACTACCTACCGCGAAACTGTGGGCTTTGCCCGCTCCGCCATGGCCTAAACCCCTTGCCTATGAAAGTCCATGTGGAACACCGACTGCTACCGCTGCCCTTTGGGCAGGTGTACGACACCCTGAAACAACGGATCACCGACCACGGTTTTTTGCTGCTGCACGAGATCGATACCCAGGCCATTGTGGCCAAGCACGGGATCAGCATACCGCCCTTGCGGCAATTGCTCTTTTTTGAACCCCAATACATTGCCCAGATCATGGCGGGCGACCCTTTGGCGATCAACGACATTCCCTTAAAACTGGTACTGCAAGAGGTGGATGCTAATACCACCCAACTGAGCTTTAAAAACCCTGTGGACAGCTTACAGGATTACGGGTTGGACCCGGCCATGGCCAAAGAGTTGTTGGAGCGGGTGCAGGCCCTAGTGGCGTTGTAGGGAGCGAATATTTTTTGGAGGTATTGGATAGTATAAGAAAGCCCTTTAGGGCTTTTTGTTTTTAAATAATATTTGTTTCAAATACCTTACGGAATTCCGTAGTTATATTCTTATTAATTTGTTTACTTTTAGAAATCCCCTGAAAATTTTTGTAAAAACTAAGCGATTTTGTCACGCTTCATAGTATGTCAATTAGAAAGAGTCAAGTTTCTTTAGAAGTTAAGGGATTGGATAATATTAGTTTGCTTGAACGTATTTGTAATGAGAATTGCAATGAATCCTATAACGAATTTGTAAATAGATTTTATGATGATGTTTTTGATGAATGTCAAAAAAAATGTAAATCTAGAAACATAGACCTACACATTGGCCGGCAAATAGCCCATGAAGTTTTTGAGCGTGTCAAAAAGTATAAGTCTTTTGACAAAACAAAGCTTAAAAATGCCAAAGATGAAAGAAAGCCATTCTAGGTTGGCTATATAGATTCTTAATCAACCTTTTTTATGACCATCACAATTCACAAAAGAGCGAAGAAGTAGAGATAAATTCTTATTTTGATGATTTGATTGGAACAGCCAATGCAATTAATCCTGAAAAACTTGCAACCACAAGAGACCTTTCCATAAAAATTTTAGGAAAACTAAGTGCAAAAGAAAAAGAGGTTGTTTTAACCGATTTGGAGTATAAAAGAAGTCAAAAGTATTTACCTGATCATGTGAACGAAAAACTTGCACAACGACTTGGAGTTAAAAAAGCTACAATTCGAAAAATTAGAGAGAGAGCAGTAAATAAAATTAAACTTGCCTTAGATGAAATCAACCAATAAGAAAAAGAATTCTTTTACTATTGAGGATTTTGAAAAAGGACTCATGTTAGCGGGTTACCTAACTCCCCAAAATGAACAAGAGATTGAGGAAGTTGAAGCCTTGAAGGAACACGACAAGAATATTTCTAGACAAAAGTCAATTGTATATTTTAAAAGAGCTGTGTTAGCTGCCGAAATTGTAAACAAGCTAAAAGAAGAACCAACTTTTGGAAGAGTTAAATTTCAGAAATTGGTTTATCTATGTGAACATGCTTGTCATATGAATCTTCAAGATAGATATTTAAAATTCACTGCGGGTCCTTTCGATAATAAGTTTATGCATTCTATCAATCAAGAATTCAAGAAACAAAAATGGTATGAAATTGAATATAAACAAAGTGGGGGTTATGTCAAGCCAGTTTATTATCCATCGGATAATTTTGAAAAATATAAAGCTTATTACAAAAGGTATTTCGGAGAAATGAATGATGGTATAGAAACTATCATTGAGCTTTTTAGGAAGATGGCAACCCGAGAGGTTGAATTAAAAGCCACTATATATTATTGCTTACTTGAAATAAACGAAAATAATCAGTTAATAAACAATAAGACATTGATTGAAAATTTTTATAAGTTTTCTGAGTCCAAAATTCAATTTTCAGAAACTGAGATTCTGAATTCCTTGGATTGGATGAATATTAATGGGGTATTTCCTTCCATATAGTCCTACTCTTTCCAGATTTTTTCCATTGTCACGCTTTTAGGTATTAGGAGTGAGACTTTAAATTATTTTTTAATATTAAAACAGAAAATTATGGAAAAGAAAAAAGAAAAATTTAAGTACACAATTGATGGAGTGCATGGTGAAAGTGAAACTCCTATTGTGACTGAGGCAAAGTTAAGGGAAGTTGGAAAAGTGCCATCTGATTATTCGGTTTACTTGGAAGTGAAAGGCCCAGGAGATGATGAATTAATTGAGGGAGAGGTGGATTTGTCAAAACCTGGCCGTGAGAGGTTCTACTCAGCCAAGCCGAACACAAATAATGGATAGGATTTATAATGAATACTTTGAATAATTGTGTAGAGCAGGAATCATTTTTGCCACAAAAAGACAGAGAATATCTTGCGGAAAAGGGCTTCAAATATCGGGAAGTAATTGAAGGTAAAGTAAAATGCCTCATTATTGAGGAATATTCCTTACCGGAAGGCAAGTACAATGTTGAAACGGTAAACCTATTAGTCAAAATACCAAATGGGTACAATGACACTCCTCCAGACATGTTTTTTTGTTATCCGCATCTAAAATTTTCTAATACAAATGTTGACCCTCCTGCTACGGGTGGGAGGTTTAGTTTTGATGAAAAATCTTGGCAGCAATGGTCAAGGCACTCAAATGTGGGTAATGATTGGAGACCAGGTATAGATGGTATTAGTTCGCACTTACAAAAAGTAAACGCCGCATTGAAAAAAGGATGAAATATACACTTACATTATCTGAAAGACATTATGAAGAATTAAGAAGCCTAATAATTCAAAAGGATGGTTTAGAAAGACCTGCAATTGTCCTATGTGGTCGTTCTAGTGTCGAAAATGATTTGTGGGACGGAGGAGAAGAAGAAAGGTTTTTATCTTATAGGGTTGTTCCAATTCCTGAAAATGAAATCATTGGTCATTCTAAAACCCACGTATTTTGGGATACAAAAACATTTAGAAAGGCAATGAAAATCTGTAAAGAGGAAAACCTTGCAATTTGTGTTGTTCATAACCATCCAAATAATTGTTTGGAATACTCTGAGATTGACAATGATAATGAGCCTTCCTTGTTTAAGGGGATTTTTAACAGAAATGGTGAGGGCAGGCCTCATGCAAGTCTAGTGATAACTCCTGACGGGAATATTTTTGGGCGAGTGTGGACATATAACCTTAAGTCAGAAAAACTATCTTTGATAAGGGTTTTAGGTGAAAAATTTCAATTTCATTATCCCGATAAAAAGGTAATAGCTACCAAAGATATTTTCCATCGTCAAGAATTGGCATTTGGGAGTGGATTGTCAAAAGATTTGTCCAAATTGACAATTGGAGTAATAGGTTGTGGGGCAACTGGTTCATCAACAGCTCACTTGTTGTCAAGACTTGGGGTTGGGAAATTACTTTTAGTCGATGATGACATAGTTGAGAGGACAAATTTAAGCCGTCTTTATGGAGCTAGTGCCGCTGATGCAGATGCAGGAAGAGCGAAGGTTGAAATGTTGAAAAGCTTTATAACCGATGCGGGAATAGGAACACGGGTGAGGGCTATTAAGAATTGGGTTGGTTCTCAGGAGTGCAGGACTGCTATAAAAAGTTGTGACATCATTTTTGGTTGTACTGATGATCACAGTGGCAGAATGTTTCTCAATAGATTTGCTCATTTTTACTTAACTCCAGTTTTTGATATGGGCATAATGATTGATCCAGATGAATCTGATTTAGTAGGATTTAAAAGTATTCAAGGTAGAATGAATGTGGTGCAATGCGGTAATGTGTGCTTATTATGTCGCATGACGGTAGATCCAACTTTAGCAAGAGAAGAAGATTTAAAAAGATCTGATCCCAAAGGGTATTTTAAAGAGAAGGATCAAGGATATATTAAAGGTATAGACATTCCCAATCCTGCGGTCATTACATTTACTTCTGAGATAAGTAATGTATCCGTAAATGAGTTTCTAAATCGAATTATTGGGTTTAAAAAGGAAGGGGCACAATCTACGCTGACTAGATTTTTTGATAAAGGTATGGATAGAAAGCCCGGTGGTAAAAAACGTGAAGGCTGTCCAATTTGTGACTCAGAGAATTATTGGGGAAGAGGAGATATTAAACCCTTTATGGATAATGTTAATTGAGACCGATGCTTTTTAAAAAACCAAAATTTGCGAATAAGCTTTTATCAAAGGTTTTTAGGAGTGATTTCTATATTTATAAGTTATATCAAGCTAACAGACAATATCAATATAAGAAGGATGAGTTGACTATTATAGGAGGTAGAGGATATAATAAATGGGCTCACTTCAAGTGTCCTTGCGGATGTGATGAGGTAATTAACCTATCCTTGATGAAAAGCCACTCTCCATACTGGAAATTAAAAATTGATTTGTTTTCCAGACCTACTTTGTGGCCTTCAATTTGGAAAAAAGATGGTTGTGAAAGCCATTTTTGGATAAAGAAGGGGAGAATTATTTGGTGCGAGGAAGAACAAGACTTCGGATTTTAAATCAAATCCCCCCAATCACCTTTAAACTCAACCCCGTATACTTTTTAATGGTCTCATCATCTAGACCGTCCTTCTTCATCTTTTTGGCAATTTCAAGGGAGTTCTCTTTTTTCGCCCGCTTTTTCTCGGTATCGATTTTAAACTGTTCCAACTCCTGCTTTTCGGGACCCATGATCTCAAACAAGCCACTTTTTTTGAGTTGGTCCATTACCCCTTGGTCGGCAAAACTGGTGTAATGGGTTTCGGTGATCACCAAGTGGTCCAGTACTTCCACCTTGATCAGTTTTCCCACTTTTAGCATGTGGTCGGTAAAGGTAATGTCGGCATCGGTAACCTCGTGCGAGCCGCTGGGGTGGTTGTGCACCAAGATCAGCTTGCTGGCCAGTTTGTAGATCGCCATCCTAAACACGTCGGGCGGGTCGGCATTTACCCGGTTGCTGGCCCCCAGGCCAATAAGCTCCACGAACAGGATCTTGTTGTTGTGGTTAAGGCCCACCACCCAAAAATGCTCTTGGTTACGGCGTATCTTGTTTTCGCGCAGCAATACCTGCTGCATGATCGCATATATGTCCGTAGAGTTGAGCACTTTGATCTTCTGTTCTTTGGTAAGCCGTATGTTCATGGTAGGTGTTTGTAAATTTTGGGTCTGGGAAAGGTAATCCATGCTTTTGAGAAAAGCAAAAATGCCGTTGGTCCAAAATATGTGATCAATGTTTCATTTTTCCCACAAAAAGTGGTTTCTTTAAATCGCTAACCGTTCAATCTCAAAGTATGGGCTTACCCAAGTTCTCCCTTCGTGCGTGGTGTATTTTTGTGATGTTTATTGCCTTGGGTTGTTCCAAGGATGACGATCCCGCCGATCCCGATAATTTTTATTGGGGTGCCGTTGCCAATGCCAGTAGTGCCGATTTATTGGGCTACTGGGCCATTTTTGAGGCCGAGTACGAGGGCACCCGGGTGCCGATACCCATTAATTACACGGACTGCGGCCGCGATTTTTTTGTATACCGGGACAACGGGGCCTATCAGGAATACCTATACACCAATTCAGGTTGTGAAACCGTCAGTAACCAATTCCAATGGGAGTTGAACAAAGGGGTGGTTACCCTGCGCACGCTTTCGGGCAGTACGGATGATCTGGTAATCATCAAACTTTCGGCCAACGAACTGCAGTTCAAGGCCCGTGTGGACATTGACGAGGACGGAGCCCTCGATGTAGTGGTGCTCATTGCCAAACGCTATACGCCCAACGAAAACGACTTTTATACCCAATCCTTTAGGTATTATGATACCGATTACAATTACAAATTGATCGGGTATACGTGGCAGCCCTATGATGGGTTCCACACGTTTGAAAAATATGAGATCTACCGCAGCCAAGGCGACAACTGTTCCAAGGCCAATGCGGAACTGGTGGCCACCATTACCGATGTGGACAAAACAGAGTATTTTGATCTGACACCGCCCATAAGCAACAATCTGTGCTATTTCTTAAGGATATATACAGACCAAGGGTTACTGGGAGAAAGTTATTTAGAAACCTTTGATCCTTTTTACCTACGCATAGACCCCGTGAACTTAAATGAGCCCACGGTAGCGGGCAACACCATTTCATTGAGTTGGGCCGCTTCGGAATCCCCTTATTTTTCGCACTATGAGATTATTGTCCGCAATCATGAAGGAGGTAGTGGTTATGGGTATCAGGACATCCCGGTGGCCACCATCACGGACAGGGAGACCACTGAATGGGTGGACGACAATCCACCTTATTTTGAAAATCCGTTTTACCATATTAGGGTACACACCCTGTTCGGCAACTACTCTGAATATAGCACCGATGTGACCACTTTTTGGCAAGTCCCCTTTAAACGACCGCAAATTCTATCCTTAAAGCAGATAAAATTTTATGCCATTGATCCCTCGGAACCCGTGGTCTATTTCTGGGGGCAGGAGAGTGGGGAAGGGTTGCAACCCTATACGATGCTCCGTGTTAATTACGATACTCAGCAAACGGAAGCCGTAGCCGATATTAGTCCCCCATCGGACACGAATGTTCCCATTAAATTGATTGTTTCTCCCAATGGAAAAGAATTGGTGGTGCATCAAGGGGTGGAGCTCCATTTTTACGATGCTACCACCATGCAGTTTAAATATGCGGTGGATCCCGAAGGTGTTTTCAGTATACAAGATTTCAATTATGATTCTCTTCGGGATATCTGGGTGATTTCGGATGGAGACGACATTTTCACCTTGCAGCGGGACAATGCCAATATGTCCTTGATCGATACTACTCCGCATTTTGTGGAGCATCAAGGGAGTGGAAGATACGAGTTCATAATTCTAAAGAATGGACAGATTATTTTGGGGCACTACAACGAAGCTACCAGTTTTGTATTCGATCTGGATGCCAATGGAAACTTTATCGGAAGCCAGTCGGTCAATATCCAATTCAGGAACAACAACCAATATAAAACGGAGCAATTGTTGTACAATGCATCTATGGATTTATTGGTGGATACCGAACCGAACAGATTGTATTCCAGTACTACTTTCCAGAATCTCAGCTCTTTTGAAAAACCGAATTTTCCAACCGGCATGAGTGTTGACGGCACCAAAATTTTCGGAACGGACAACGATTACAATTGGAACATTGATGATGACAGCCCACATAAAAAAGAGGCCATTATTTTTGACCGAAATACATTGGGCATTACCAAAGCGGAAACCCTTGGTTATCCACAGATCCTTTTTGAAAATTTTAGGGGAGAGGTAATAAGCATTTCCAGTGGATTGAAAAAAGAGACGTTATACCGCAATGTAAATGATACTGCGGATATTTTTATAGAGAAGGTGCAGATGCCCTAAACAATCACCGCTTTGTAAAATGGATGTTTTGAGTGCCCTGCTTCATGGTCATACTGCCTTGGCTAGGGTCAAACTCCAAGGTTACCCCGGATTTATAATGTTTAAACTGGTCTTTGGCCACGGCATCCATGGGGTAGATCTGTTGCCCTTCGGGTTGGGCCAAGAGGTGGTTGCCTTCATGCGTCACCTTGATCACCAAACTGCTTTCCGTGCTGCCATACACTCCAAGATAGGGGGCAAGGTCTTCCTTGGTTACGGTATAGGTAGGTAAGGTGGGCAGATCAAAAGGCTCGCCAAAAGTATAGGCCAATACGGCTTGGTTCACTTGGCCCAAATCGTAGTTTTCGGCATTGGAGAGTAGGGCATAGGTCGTCTTTTCCTCAGGGAAATAATAATAGAATGCATTAAAACCATCGATCTTGCCATCATGGGTATAGGCCTTTTTATGAAAAAGTTCCGCTTCAAAAATACCCATGCCATAGCCATCCGTTTGCGTCAACATGGTTTCCAAGGAGGTTTTGGACAGCAGTTTTCCTTGAAAGAGTGCTTCTATAAATTTCACTAAATCCGGGGCGGACATCAAAATACCCCCAGCTCCCATGGGAATGGTGTAATGGGTATCGGCCACGGGCTGCCAACTTATTTGGTAGGTGTAGGAGCGGGTCTTTTTCTCCTCGGGAAGGGTTGTATCCCCAAATTGGGTGTGTTGCAGATGCAAAGGGGTCAAAATCTTTTCCTGTAAAATAAGAGCGTAGGGCTGTTGGTACACCTGTTGCAAAAGGTACGACAGCAATACGTAATTGGAATTGCTATAGGCGGCTTGGGTACCGGGTGCAAAATCGCTCCCTCCCGCCGCTATGATCTGTACCATTTCTTGCTCCGTCTTGGGTTGGGTGCGCCATTCCATAAAACCGGGGCCGTTCGTAAAATTATGGATACCACTGTGATGGTTCAGCATGTGCGCCACGGTAATCTTTTCCGCGTTCGGAATAGAGGGAAAATAGGCATCCAAGGCTTGGGACAGGGAGAGTTTGCCTTCTTCCATAGCTTTTAGTATAAGAACGGCGGTAAAGGTTTTGGATATGGAACCTACCCGGTATAAGGTGTTTTCCGTTGCCGGAACTTTGGTTTCCAAGTTGGCAAAACCGTACTGTGTGCCATAGATTTTTTGTCCGTTTCGGGATACTTGTAGGGTTCCCATAAACTTGTCCTGTTGGGCCAAGGTGTTCAAAAAAGTGTCCAATTGTTCTTGGGAAACCTGCTGGGCTTGCCCTAAACTGCAGAATAGGGCACAGAGAAGTATTTGAAAAAATTTTAGATGTGACATGGAAAGGGTTTACACCAAAGAGAACCATTCACTTTGATTGTTACAAAATTGCACAAAAAAGGGAGACCATATGGTCTCCCTTTACATATTTGCAGTTCCCTGGCCATGTTTACTCGGCGATCCCAATCAGTTTTTGTACTTCGGCATCAAAGCTCTTCAGGGTGGTGGCCAAAACCCCGATCTGTTCCTGTGCTTCTTTCCATTCTTTCTGTTCAATGGCCTCGCGCACGCCTGGAAGTGTTTTTACCCCATAGCCCGTGTAAAATCCGGGGGCATAGATCTGGTGCTTGAACCAGTCCCTTCGGGGCAGACCCTTATCCTGTAGCAATACCTGCTCCATACCCATCAACTCCTTGTTGAGCTGTGCCTTTTTGGCGGCGGGCAATTGGGTCAGGTCTACCTTGGAAAAGGTATCGATACTCGTTTTCAAATCTGCCATTGCGTTTTGCAGGGGCGAAAAGTCCAGATAGGGGATTTCGGCCTCCATTTTGGCAGGGGCAACCGGTTTTTTGGGATCCATCACCAATTGATAGGCATCCTTTTTTACCAGTTTGTTATGTTTTTCCACATCGGAGCGCATGTCTTCCAATGTCTTCATCACTTCTCCCAAATAACCGTTCACGGTGCTGTGCCATTGGGTCAGTTCAAACGGCAAGACCTCGGCGTTTGCCATACGGAGCACAATGCGACCGGCGGTATTGGCCAAAGCCACCCCATATTGGAAACCGGGGTCCTTAAAGCGGGTATAGTGGGTATAGGTATCGTAAATGGTATGGTATTCCCCACCGGAACCTTCGCCACCAAAGCCAAGGTTCAACGAGGCAATACCCGTATGTTGTATAAAGGGGGTGTAATCGGAACCCGAACCCAGGGCGGACAATTTAAATGAGCTGTCGCCACCCCGCATGGAGTTGGCGGCCATTCTGCGCTCCGCTACGGAAACCCCTTTCTGGGGATCGGTTACAGTATTGGCCACTTGGGTAACCATGGCCTGTAGGGAGTGGGATCCCCCAACACCCAAATACCCACGGCTGTTCCCATCGGTATTGACGTAGGCCACGGCCTTTTGTTTCAATTCGCCCATATGGTCCTCTACCCATTCCGTGGAGCCGATAAGTCCTGGTTCCTCGGCATCCCACGCACAGTACACGAGGGTACGTTTGGGCTTGTTGCCCTGCTTGGCCAATTTGGCCACTACGCGGGCCTCTTCCATCAAGGCGACCATACCACTTATGGGATCGCTGGCACCGTGCACCCAGGCATCGTGGTGGTTACCACGCACTACCCATTGATCGGGGAATTCGGAACCTTTTAGGGTAGCGATCAAGTTATGGGCAGGTTTCAACTGCCAGTCAAACTCCAGTTTCAAATGTACTTTGGCGGGGCCAGGGCCAATATGATAGGTAATGGGCAGTCCACCTCTCCATTTTTCGGGAGCCACGGGACCTTCCAATGCTTCCAACAACGGTTGTGCATCTTCATACGAAATAGGCAACACCGGAATCTTGGTGATGGTAGGGGCATCTTTTCTATCCAAACGCTTGGCATCCTTGGTGGCAGCATAACCTGGGGTCAATACGTCTCCGGGATAAAGCGGCATGTCCATCACGGAACCACGCTGTACACCGGTTTTGTTCTTGAAGGGACCTTTGGGGTACACATCGCCTTGGAAATAACCATCATCCATCGGGTCGGAGTAGATGATACAACCAATGGCGCCTTTTTCGGCGGCCAATTTCGGTTTGATACCCCTCCAGGAACCTTGGTATTTAGCGATGACGATTTTTCCTTTTACATCGATGCCCAATTTTTCCAGTTCCTCATAATCGCTGGGAATCCCATAGTTCACGAAAACCAGGTCGGCCTCCACATCGCCATCGGTGGAGAAGGCGTTGTAGCTGGGCAACAATTTATCGCCCTGCTCGGTATACGGGTCACCCTCCACAGGAATCGCCTTTAACGAAGCGGAATACCTAGTTGGGGCAGTAAGCTCCAATACGCGCACTTTAGGGTAGGGGAAAAGCACTTGGTAGGTATCGATACGGGTATCGTACCCCCACGATTTGAATTGCTTTTCCATCCACTTCACGTTCTGTTCGCCATAGGCGGTACCGACCCAGTGTGGCTCGGCGGCCATCAGCTTCATCCAGTCGTCCAAATTGGAGGCAGTAAGTTCTTTTTCGAATGCGGCCTCTAGTTTGAGTTCTTCATCGGAGGCCTTTTTGCTGAACCCAAGGACAGTTTCCTGGGCAGATACGGTAAGGGTACCCACTAACAGCAATAAGGGAAGTAATTTATTTTTCATTGTTTTGAATTAGCTCTTAAATTTAAGGGATCTGTTGTGTTTTGTGAAGCAAATCGACATTTAGAATTGCATTAAATTCAACATAATTCCATATTTCATAAAAATCCCATCTTTTTTGCTTAAAAATTGCGCAGTTACATGACTGCATGTATATTTGCAGTCAAATAGCTGCATAAAATGGAATTGCGTAGAGATGTTTTTCAAGCGATAGCGGATCCCACGAGAAGGGCGATCATCACCTTGGTGGCGGCAAACGCCATGACTCCTGGTGCCATAGCGGCAGAATTTGATTCTTCCCGACAAACGATTTCCAAACACATTCAAATTTTAACGGAATGTGAACTGTTGGGGCAAGAGCAGCAGGGGAGGGAGATCTATTATCATTTCAACCCACAAAAATTTAAAGAGATTGCCGATTTCATTGAACCGTTTCGCAATATGTGGGACGATAGGTTCAACACTTTGGAACAGGTGATGAAAAAAAGAATGAACAAGTAGTATTATGGAACGAAAGACAAAGATCAAGGCCGAGGACGGCAAACAAGAAATTTGGATCACAAGGGAATTTGACCTTCCTGTGGATATGCTCTTTATGGCCTATGAAGACCCCGAAATTGTATCGCAATGGATGGGCACCCAAGTCTTAAAACTGGAAAACCGCAACCATGGTAGTTATCTGTTCGAGACCACGGACCTCATGGGCAACAAACACCGTTTCAATGGAACCATACACGAAGTGGTGCCGAACCAACGGATCACACGGACCTTTGAGATGGAGAATACCCCATTTCCCATTCAGTTGGAGTATTTGGAGTTTGAGGCTTTGGACGATTACAAAAGTACATTGACGATGCATGTGGTCTATAAATCGGTGGACGATCGTGATAGCATGCTAAAATTGCCATTTGCCCAAGGCATCAATATGGCCCATAACCGCTTGCAGGATGTGGTTGGCCGTTTGAAATGAAAATCATCACTTTAAACAAATAGAAATGACAAAACGAAACAAAATCATGTATTGGGTGGCCACACTCTGGCTGGCCTTGGGCATGACTTCCACAGGAATTGTGCAATTGATGCATTTGGAAGAGGAAACCACCATGATGCAACATTTGGGATACCCGTTGTATTTCCTCACGCTAATTGGCATTTGGAAACTATTGGGCGTTGTTGCAGTGCTGATGCCCAGGCTCCCGATATTGAAGGAATGGGCCTATGCAGGATTTTTCTTTACCATGACGGGTGCACTATTTTCCCATGCGATGGTCGGGGATGAAGGTATAAGTTACTTTGGACCTGGTTTATTATTGGGATTGACACTAATTTCTTGGTATTTTAGACCATCGGATAGAAAAACGCAAAGCCATCCTATATGAATGCAAACCCAGCGGTAGACGAATATTTTGAAATAGGCTGCGGAAGATGCTCTTTGGTCGGCACCCCAGATTGTAAGGTACACCAATGGCAGGGCGAAATGAAATTACTCCGAACCCTTTTATTGGAATGCGGGGTTACCGAAGAACGGAAATGGGGCGTGCCCTGTTACACCTACAACGGGCGCAATTTTATGATGCTGGCCGCTTTTAAGGAGTATTGCTGGATCAGTTTTTTTAAGGGCGCCTTGTTGCAGGATCCCTACCAAATTTTGGAAAAGCCGGGAGAGAATACCCAATCCGGTCGGGTGGTGAAATTCACCCAAGTGGACCAGGTGAAGGAGAAGCTGGAGATTTTACGCCAATACATCTTTGAGGCCATGGAAGTGGAAAAAGCGGGGCTAAAGGTGAAGCGCAAGGATGTTTCGGAATATGAGGTGCCGGAAGAGTTCCAAGACAGATTGGATGCGGACCCTGAGCTGAAGGAAGCCTTTGAAAGCTTGACCCCGGGTAGACGAAAAGGATACTTGCTCCATTTTTCCGGTGCGAAACAATCCAAGACCCGTGAAGACCGTATCGAAAAATGTGTCCCGAAGATTTTGATGGGCATCGGGTTTCATGATCGGTAATCAATGAACAATGTGCAATGATCAATAAACAATTACTTTTACCCTAAACCACTAAATCCAACCAACATGTCTCAACGCAGAAAATTCTTGAAACAGGGGGCCGCGGCCATGATGTCCTTGCCCTTGTTGTCCTTCGATCCTAAAAAAGATTGGTCCATCGATTCCTTAAAGTATGTTGCCAACAAGGACGACGACTACTGGAAGATGGTCCGTAAACAATTTCCCTTGAAAGAAGGACAGACCTATTTCAATAATGGTACCATGGGCCCTACATCGGGTTATGTGCTGGACAAAATGTTCGACCACATGATGCACTGGAATGTGGAAGCCGCAACGGTGGATTATAAGGATGGTTCAGGGCCTGAACTGTTGACAGGGTATTTCCCATATGAAGAACTGCGCACCAAATTGGCGAAAATAGTCAACTGTGATTTTAAGGAAATCTCCTTGACCCAAAATGCCACCTTTGGTATGAACTACGTGGGCATGGGCCTCGTTCTGAAAAAAGGGGATGAGCTTCTCAACACCAATCAGGAACACGGCGGTGGATTTGGGGCTTGGCAATTGCTGGCCAAACGCAAAGGCTGTGTGTACAAACAGGCCACCATGCCCGAACCCGCCAATGACCCACAGGCCATTGTGGATGCCATTTTTAAAGAGGTGACCCCAAAAACGAAAGTCATTGCCGTACCGCACATCATATCCGGATTTGGAACGGTGATGCCCGTAAAACAAATCTGTGCCGAGGCCAAAAAACATGGTATTTTCACCATTTTGGACGGAGCGCAGTGCGTGGGACACGTGAAGGTGGATGTGAAGGATATCGGTTGTGATGCCTATTATTCCAGTTTGCACAAATGGTTATTGGCCCCAGCGGGCAGCGGTTTGTTGTATATCAATAAAGATGTGGTGGGCGGCATCTGGTCCACTATTGCCAGCTACAATTGGGACAATCAGGACGATCACGGTTTCCGTTTGATGCAAAACGGAACGGGCAATGCTGGGCTTATGGCGGGCTACGATGCCGCCGTGGACTTCTTCAACACCATTGGCCACGATGTTTGGATCGGTAGGATCAAGGAATTGGGCATGCACCTTCGTGATGGCCTCAAGGAAATGAAACACGTGACCATCTATTCGTCCACCAATGAAGAACTGGCTGCGGGAATCACTACATACGGGGTAGAAGGCATGTCGGGACCCGACCTTCAAAAGTATCTTTGGGAGAAGGAACGATTGCAACCCCGTTCCGTAGGGGCTAAAATGCTTCGACATTCCGTGCATATTTACAATTCCAAGGATGAAATCGACCGTGCCTTGAACCTGATTTCGGGCTTGGCATAAATGATTTCATATTGAGGCTGAAAAATATAAACCGGAGAGTCTAACCTGGATCCTTCGGTTTTTTTTTAATTCTTTTTTAAGATTTCGGTGGGAATCATGGGTTTCATTAATCGGTATATTCGTAGAAATAACCCAACCGATGAAAAAAATGTTACCCCTGGCCATTTTGGCCATTGCCTTCACCTCCTGTAAGAAGGAAGAAAAACCAACGGAATCCCCTAAAATAGCCTATACGGGCATTACCGAATCCATCAAACCCGGCGATAATTTCTTTATGCGCGTGAACAAGGTTTGGTACGATTCCATTCCA
Organism: Flagellimonas aequoris; assembly: GCF_003584165.1. Taxonomy (GTDB): domain Bacteria; phylum Bacteroidota; class Bacteroidia; order Flavobacteriales; family Flavobacteriaceae; genus Flagellimonas; species Flagellimonas aequoris. The sequence continues at coordinate 568,244 of NZ_QXFJ01000030.1, forward strand.
ATTGCCGAGGATCAGGTAGGAGTGGGATCCTATAGTTTTTTGAACATCCCACAGAAGAAATTGCTTCAAAATATATTGGAAGAAGTTTCCGCTACCGAGCACGAAGCCGGAACGGTGGAGCAGAAGGTAGGCGATTTTTACGCTTCGGGAATGGATACGGCCCAGATCAACCAAAGGGGATATGAGCCTTTAAAGCCTATTCTGGAGCGCATCAATGCCATTACGGATGCAAAAGGAGTGATGGATTTTGTGACCGAGGCAATGGAAACGGGCAATAATTCCATCATTGCACTTCGTGTAGCGCCCGACAATAAAAACAGTAGCATCAATATTTTGCATGTGAGCCAATCCGGATTGGGACTTCCTGACAGGGATTATTATTTTAAAACGGATTCGGCAACCGTAGGTATTCAAAATGCTTACAAAAAGTACATCGCTACCTTGTTTGAGCTTACCGACCATAAGAACGGTACCGAAAAGGCAGAGACTGTCTACGAAATGGAAAAACAGTTGGCCGAATCGCATAAGACCCGAATCGAAAGAAGGAACATCAAGGCCAATTACAATAAGTTTTCCGTGGCGGATATGTCCACTGACAATGCCCATATTGGGTGGGCCGATATGTTGACCACCCTAAAGTTGGAAGCCGATTCCGTGGATGTACAACAACCCGCTTATTACGCCAAATTGGACGAGATGTTGGCTTCAACCGCGTTGGATGACTGGAAGACCTACCTTATGGCCCATACGTTGGACAATTATGCCAATTTTTTGAGTACCCCTTTTGAAAAAGCGGTGTTTGAATACAACAAGGTGCTTTTGGGCCAATCGGAACAACAGCCGCGTGCCCAGTTGATGGTACAACAGGTGGATCGTATGTTGGGCTTTGCTCTAGGCCAGTTGTACGTGAAGCGTTATTTTGACGAGGAGGACAAAAAACGGGTCTCTGATTTGGTGAACAATCTGCAAAAAGCTTTTGAGAACCGTATGTCGCAGCTCGATTGGATGAGCGACAGCACCAAGGCCAAGGCCAAGGAAAAACTATATGCCATCACCAAAAAGGTAGGCTATCCCGATGTTTGGAGGGAGTATGATGTGACCATTGACCGGGACACCTATTTTGAGAATGTGGTGACCCTACAAAAAAACGCCTACGAATACCGCATGAAGGACCTGAACAAGGCCCCGAACAAAGAAGAGTGGGGGACTACACCTTCTACCGTTACGGCCTATTACCGGGCATCTTCCAATGAGATCGTGTTCCCTGCGGGAATCCTACAGTTTCCCTATTTTGATAAGGAGGCGGACGACGCTGTGAACTATGGTGGCATCGGGATGGTGATCGGGCACGAATTGACCCATGCTTTTGACGATAACGGTTCACAGTATGATAAGGATGGCAACCTGAAAAACTGGTGGACCGAGGATGATTTGGCCAAATTCAAGGCAAAGACCCAACAATTGATCGATCGCTACAGCACGTTTACCGTTTTGGATAGTGTACATGTGAAGGGCGCCCTGACTATTGGCGAAAATACAGCGGATAATGGGGGTATTGCCATCGCCTATGATGCTTTCAAATTGACCCAACAAGGCCAGGATACGGTAAGAATAGGTGGCTACACCCCTGATGAACGCTTCTTTATGTCCATCGCCAGGATTTGGAGGGTAAAGGTCCGGGATGAGTTTATGCGCAATTATGTGAACACCAATCCCCATTCCCCAGCTATTTGGAGGGTGAACGGCCCGTTGATGAACTTCACACCATTCTATGAAACCTTTAACCTGCAACCAGGGGATCAAAATTTTAAATCAGAAGAGGAACGTATCAAGATTTGGTAGTAAAAAAGACATATCTAACCCTCACGGTACTGTTCATGTGCATGTTCTGTCATGCGCAGGATAAGAGCGTTTTTCAGGATGCCAATGAGTTGACCAAGGAAACACAGCGTGTAATCTCCGTTGTACCGGGACAGAAAATCGATACCGCCTATTTTAGGACCTTGTTTCTTCCCACGGCACACTTTACTGTTGTGGGTGAAGAAGATGGTAGTTTCATGCATGAGACCATGGACTTGAATGATTTTCTGGTTACCCTTACCGATGAATATTATACGCTCGGATATCATGAAGAGGCCACGGGGGAAATTATGGAAGAATACAATGGCATTGCCCAAATCATCCAGAGTTTTGAAGGGGTTGATTCCGAAAATGAAAAAGGAAAAGGGGTGGGGAGCTATCAATTGGTTTATTCCGATGGTAGATGGTGGATAGCCAATATGATCTGGACCATGAGTTCGGACGATGGCAAGGATATCCCTAAAAAGTACCTTTACCAGAACCATTGACTCTTTGTATGGTCCCAAGGCAATTCTCAAAACAGTTTTAAAACGTGAAGCATGGGAAATAGGGGCTTTTTTGCCCCTCAAATTTTTCAAAAAGAATTTCTGATGACGTGTCAAAAATAGCGATACCTTCGGGAAAAAATTTTTGACATTAGAGCAGAAGGTCCGTATGGTTGAGAACCTCTTCGGACAATTGGAAAAAGAGAGTGCCCAATTTCAGAAAGCATCCGGATTGGGCTGTGTTTCAGGCTGTGGAAAATGTTGTAACTATCCCCATATAGAAGCCTCCCCCTTGGAATTTTTACCCTGGGCCTTTCACTTGTTTTTGGCAGGTGAGGCGGAAACCACTTTGGATACGTTGAACGGCAACCCGAACCCCAATTGCTTTTTGTTCAAGCCGCTTTCCGCTTTGGATCAAGGCCATTGTGGCAGCTATGCGTACCGGGGTCTCATCTGCCGATTGTTCGGTTTTGGGGCTACCCGCGATAAATATGGCAGTTTACGCCTGGCCACCTGTAAGATCATCCGCGAAGGACAGGCCGAGCAATACAAAACGGTTTCCGAAGCCATTACCAAAGGGTTGTACGTTCCCGTCTTCACGGAGTATTACATGCAACTGAACCAGATAGATTATCAACTGGGCACCAAAATGATACCTGTGAACAAGGCGTTGAAAATGGCCTTGGAGGAAGTGCTGCAATACTACACCTACAGACCGTTGCCTGATGCGGGTATCCAATGTGTTTAGGGTCACTTCAAATGTAATCTTATTGTTTCCTTGTGTTGGATAATGCAATGCTGCCGATCACTATACCAACCATCCTCATTTTATAAAACCCCGTTCTTGTGGCTGGGGAGTGAAAAATCGTATCAAATTGTGGTAAAACCCTAAAAACTAGGTAGTTTTTACCCAATGGAAATCCAATAGGAATGCCTACATTTAAGGGTTGGACGTGTTTTTATTTCTTCCCCCAAACAGTCCAGAGAAAACTCCCCGATATATCAAGACCCCCTGGATAGTTCGAAAAACTTTTCTAAAACAATCGATATGGCCACTTACAACATTACATCCGACTTGCAGGAGCAATTGGATGACATTAACCAGAAACTTGAAAAAGCACAATCCGAAGGGCCCTTGACCCTTGCGGCCCAGACATCAGGGAATGCCTTTTGGGATTATCTAAAGTCTTGTGAACAATATGCGCATTCAGGAAACCTTCAAAATCAGGAGTATGACCATGACATGGAAAATGTACTGGCGTTGTATCACTTGAACCATCTTATTGATGAGGGACATCTTACCCCTTTGTTGCGGACCGCATTTCATTTACCTCCATCTACCATCACTCCCGAGATGTTGGAAGCAAACGCCAATCTGGCGGGCTGGGTATCAGGTGATGGGACCTTATATGCCGTTTCACGATTTTGTCAGTTGGATTTCCGTTGGATGCTCGTCATGGTCTATTACTTTTACTACAAAATATTTCCGCACAAGAAACACGGTTTTGTTCCACCACCGCAACCGGCCCAGCATCCAGAGATACCTTCCACGGCCACTGTGGCCATCATCGGAGATTGGGGGACCGGGGTTTGGCAGGACGGGGGAAAGGGCAAGTGTCCGGCCCAGTTGGTGATCGATGGAGTGCTTTCACGGAACCCCGATTATATCATTCATTTGGGTGATGTGTACTACGCCGGCACTTCCAAAGAAGAAAGGAAACACCTTTTGGACCTGCTTCCCAATAGTTATAAGGGTAGGGTCTACACCATGAACAGCAATCACGAGATGTATGATGGTGCCAACGGATTACTGGGAACAAGCCTGCAAGACCCCATGTTCCACCAACAACAGGGTAGCAGTTGTTTTCAATTGGCCATTGGGGGTTGGATATTTGTGGGGCTGGACTCCGCCTATTATGACGATAGCATGCTGTACATGAAGGGGTCCCTGTGCAATTCCGAAGGTGGGGAAGAGCAGTTGGGTTATTTGGGTTCAGCATATAGGACCGGCAAAAAAATATTTCTGTTGACCCACCACAATGGAATAGAAGTGGCCAAAGACGGTCCAACTCCCAATGAAACCCTGTGGAACCAAGTGGTGGGGGCCATGGACCAACACTTGCCCGATGCTTGGTACTGGGGCCATGTGCACAACGGTATCGTGTATAGGGACAATCTATCGTTCTATAACGTTGGGAGCCATACGGCCACCCATAAAATGCGATGTTGCGGGCATGCTTCCATACCCTTTGGTGACGGGTCCTATCTGAAGAAGGCCAGCCACGGAACAGATTGTACGGTTGACTATTATGCCTGCACACAAATGCCCTACCCAACGGATGAAGTACAAAAGCTAAGGGTACTCAATGGTTTTGCCATGGTCACCATAACCGGGGATACGTTGACGGAAGCTTTTTATGAAGTCTCCAATGACTATACGAAACCTAAGCAGGTATGGCCACATCCTTAATTTGTTGTCGGAGCCTGTCCTGAGCGAGGTAGAAGGGGAGTGGAGGAGGTAATGGGTGTGGAATGGGTATTAAGCACAATTATGTTGCTCAACATGGATTTTTAAAACAGCTTCTTTTAATTCCATGAGCACATGACAAACATTTTGACGATCCGTTTCTGAAAAAGTATCTGTTGGGAGGTAGTGGAACATATAAATGGCCTTGTCCAACCATTGGGTAAAGGAAAGTAAATTTCCCTCATGGCATTCTTCAAAGTAGGAGAGTAGGGGATGTAGGTTAATTTCGTTGGGAGTCATTGAGCTACTATATAAAGTTATCAACAATTAAGGATAAACTTTGTCTTTTATTTATATAAATAAAACTTAAACAAAGTTAAGATAAACTTACATGAAAATATTTAAAGAACAAAGTCTTTATTATATAAATGAAAGTTCAAGTTATATTTTAACAAGTTTGGATTATATCTTGTAGTATCTAAATAGTATTATGACTGATAGAATTAACAGGATAAAAGAAGTATTGGTAATTCAAGGAAAATCTCAGGTTTGGCTTGCAGAGGAACTTGGAAAAAGTACAACTTCTATAACAGCTATCTGCAATAACAAATCCCAGCCACATTTAAAAGATTTAAAGAAGATTGCTGAAATCTTGGACGTGGATATAAGGGAGTTATTAGTTTCTACAAAATGATTGCCTCGAGTTTTTGAAATCAGAATTTAGAATTAATTGCCAAAACTAACCGGAAGGAAGGAGTTGATTATAGCCTTAATTTCAATAATATATTAGATTGAGGATTTCCGTAAAAAATTATTGTCCTATATATCTAACTTTAATTTCTGAACAAAAACTTAATAAAAAAATGGCAAAATTAGCAAACTATTTCATATCAGGTGTGTGGAAAGATAGTAATGATAATATTACTCACGTGTTATTGCATATGGTTAATGATGATAATTCATTTCAGTATGGTGTCAAAACTACTGAGTCAGTAGCTATCAACTTAATAAAACAAAGAAATACTATTAAAACAATTACTTGGGGATATCCTAATTGGCAAATAGGAGCCTCAGTTACTTATGTAAATAGTAATAATCGTGAATATTTACGAACCGTTGCAAACGCTACACAAAAAGACAATTTAGATAATGCCATTAATATGAGCTCAATTAGAAGAGATTAAAATGTAAAATAGATATTTATTTTTTATCGGATGAAGCGTTGGCGAAATGGCCTCAGAAAACTTTGGCTAAAACAATAGGAGAAATGAGCGGCGATATTTTAGAGGGTTAGAAATACATATTCTTAATAATAAAAATTTTTAAAGTTAGTTCGAAGTAATCTTGATGGGTTAAGATGTTTTCTAAAATATAGCGATTGAGCCGTACATTGTTTCCAAAGTTTTCTGCAGCCTTGATTTTTTGTTTCTTTTTTATCAAGAAAAAAGATAAAAAGGAATTAACATAAAATTCTAAGACATGAGTGATGCAATTTGGGCTTTAATAGGAGTGGTTGTTGGAGGACTGTTAACGGGCTGGATAAATTATGGTCTTCAAAAGAGACAATTCCAACATAATTTTGAAATGTTCCGATTAGAAAATCAAAGTAAGGAAACTGTCAAATCAATATTAACTGATTTACTTTGGCACAAAAAGTTCATAGATCGTTCTATGAAAGCTCTTAAACAAAATATTGGTGGTTACACTGAGGACGAAATAAGACAACTTCTTCACGAGGTTGGTGCTGTAAAAATAACTAGAAAGAAAGATAATACTGAATGGTGGTACTTAAAGGAAAGAGAGGAAGAAAGAATAGAGCACTTAAAGAGTAAAAGCTAGCGAAGTTCCTTTTTAGCAGGATGTTAGCAAGTGCTTAGAAATTTATGCTCCGCTAAATTTTAAGCTTTTGCGACAAGCTGACGAGATTCCCCTGAAATTTTTCTTTTCCAAATTCGTAATTAAAACCAAAGGTTTCAACAAATACGAAAAGCTGAGCTTTTAATAGCGCTGGCCAAGTGGCTGAGAATTGCGTATAAAAATAAATGCTTGGGCATTTACTTTTTATGAAAGCAATGTGCTGTTGGCCGAGTGGCTATTTTACATAGCGACAAATTATAGGTGCAAATACGTAGTAAAATAAATTAGCCAGTGGCTGATTTGTTTTGACGGCGAAATGGTGAACTGGAAATAAAGAGACGAATGTTTAAAGCAAATTGCTTTGACATAAAATCGTTGTCGTTATGACGCTAAAGCATCAGAACTGATTTTATATCAAATAGCACAGCTATACGCAATTTACTGAACGATAGCGTTTGCACTATAATCTACGAAGGGTACAGGAGAATGACAGGTAAGTGATTACGAATATAATCTTTTCTTTCCAAAAAGAATTTTATAATAGCAAAATTTAAATTTACAATTACAACATTTCCATTTTATAAAATAAACATTATGCATGGCTTTAATCAATGGACTGTAAAAGATAGATACCCTGACAAGGAATTAGAGGAAATTAATCCAATATCCTTGCGAATTTATTCACTAGTAGCTAGAAACAAGACTGATTTCGAAGAAAATAAAAATGCAGTTGAAATTCTTGGAGCACTCAAAATGATTGAAGCACTTGACTATCACTATCAAAATTATATTGATTGTAGTGAGGATAAGTTTTTAACTAATAGAATACATGAAACTGTAGCATATCTTAATAGATTAAGGCAATTTTACTATTTCCTTATTTCCAAATTCCTCAAAACTACTTTTGGTATAGAACCCGAGAAAATGACACCAAAAATATTAGAGTTAATAAAAATTGGAATGGTAGAAACTGCTCACAGAGCATTAGATTATAAAAAATCACATATTTCAAAAGAACGAAAGTATACAAGCGCATTAACATTTATTGGTATTCAAGTTGAATATGACCATTTACATCGACAAAAATTTACTTTGAGACATAATGATGATCCGACAAAATGGCTAATATTTACTCCTGAAGAAGACCATGAAACAATAATGGTTGAATGTTACTCAACATTTCAAACAATGGTTAAAAAATTAAAAAACCAATAATTGACTTTAGTATTTTATTCACTTTTATTTCAATTAACCCCTTTTTTTTCTTTTAATTGCACTCCCAAAATCTTAAAACCCAAATCTTATGACTTTAGCAATGATCGGCCCCTGGCAATTTATTCTCATTTTACTTCCTGTTTTAGGAATCTTTTTCCTTGGCTATTTTATTGGCAAAAATGCAGGTTATATCAAACGAGTAAGAGAAACAGAAAACAAATGATAGCTGCAATGGTGTAAATTTAATCTACATCATATAGCATCACCTCAATTTTCCATACGTTCCCATCATAGAGAAAATCTGCTGGAACAATGTTTAATTCCTTAATTGGGTCGGCTCCATTTAACCCTAAGAAAATGGTTTCATGCACTTCGTCAATTAAGGAAAAACCTGCTTTGGCAAAATCGAACGGCATTTTGTAGCCATTAGAAATCATCTCAAAACTTTCCATATAAGGAGAGTTATAAAGCATAAGCAAATGCCCATCAACTGATGGCCCATAACTTTCATGGGGAACAAAGTTTATAATCAAACTACTTTCAAGTAAAGCGTTTTTCAATGTTACCTCGTAACCTTGGAAAAAATCATATGCAGGATTGATAACCTTATTAAAGAGAATGTAATCTGCTTGCCCTACCTCATTGCCATTATAAAGCACTAATTGCCCATCCTTTGGATTGGAAAACTTACCATAATATACTGTTTCCAGTTTGTTCGCAAAGGAATCATTTATTGGTTTTAAAATCGGTTTTATAGAAATCACTTCATTATCTGAATATAAATCCTTAACCGCCTTATTTACTTCACAACAAGAAAAATCTATCATGATCAGACCTTTTTAATTTTTTCATATGTTCTATAACCACTCATCCCCAGCATGGCGAGTAGAATGCTAATCAATTGCCCCAATTCAATTGAGGGTAGGGGAGCCACATTTAATCCGGCCACATCAAAAATCCAAGTGATAAAATCCCTAAAAATGAAATGGTAGGCTAGTGCGGAACCACACACCCAACCAATGAAAGGACGCCATCCACTAACAAACAAATTCTTATTGCTTGCCTCAATTTTATTGAGTTCAATCTGATGAATATTTGCCCTTTGCATTTCCTGAATCAATGCAATTTCAAACTCCCTTAATTTGGCTTCTTTCCCTTTGAACAAATCAATAAAATCCTTGTTCCCAAGAAGCCCCCTAAAAATGGATAGTATATCTCCAATCATTTCTTTTTATCTAAAAATTTCTTCACATTCAATGCAATTGTGGTAACCAACAAGACTACCGTTAAGCCCTTTTCCAAATGGACCATCAAACTTCCCAAGGAAAACAATGAAATAATGTTTACTTCCCAAAGCTTCATTCCACAAACATTAAAGAGTTACCTGTTTTTAGGTTGTAAGCATCCAAAGCCCCATATTTAGCAGAAAATGGAAAATAGATTTTTAACCATTTGTTAAATGGCCTATTGCCATAGACTTCGACCATCATTTTTAATTCTTCATGCGCAAGTTTATGCCACATGCTCAAAAAATAATCCTCATCAAAAAATGGTAAGGACAAATAAATAAACCACCTACGGGCATTCTTTACATCCTCTTTCGTATGTTCAACCTTAGTTGCTTTGATGTTCAAAACTTCAAATAAAATACCCAAGGAGTAGACCAATAAACCAATAAGGCTTGGTATGAACAATATCCATTTAACTAATTGGTAGCCAAGGAGCCGAGTTTTTGATTTTTTCTTTATCATTACTACTTAGAGTTTGATTTAATACTTGGGTTAAATTGCTATCCGTACCAGTTAAGGAATCAAAATTGTCAAAGGTGGAAGAGTAGGGGTGAATACCAAATGCAGCCTGTACCTTATAATAATCTGAAAGCGTCAAATCCCTAATAAGTTCAACGATTTTATCCTCGTCGGTCATAATGCTATTTACTTCTGCAAAAATGGTAGCAGAAATAGATTTTGCTTCATCCGAACTTAAGGTAGAGGCCACTCCCTTAACAGAATCAACCGCATAAGAAATCCCCTTTTTAATCCACCCCCAAACGAACATTAGCACTACTAGAAACACAGCAACACTAACCAAAACCATTGTTGGGTTCTTTAGCCATACCTCTTTGACCTTTGCTAACATCCGCAGACATTTTCTTTAGTTCCTTTGTTGAGCAGCATTGCCTTCATAGTGTCTAAAATTTCCCCATTACCTGTACTGGCTATTCTATTGGATTTAGACTGCAAAGAACTTTGCACATCCATACAAGAACAGGGCTTTTTTTCCTTTTTGGAAAACCATAAAGCAACACCAACCAAGGTAGTCACCACTATTCCAATCACTATCATCCACTTATTTTTCATACCTTAAAAAATGGTTCAGGGTTCAACAATTCATCTTTAGCATACAGTTCAAAATGAACATGATTTGTCATGGTCGAGCTGTATCTTTTTGTAATGTCATCAGCAATGCACAATTTTTGACCTTCTTTAAAAGTTTCCCCAACAGAGGGTAAATCCTTCACGTACATAATTTTGGCCTTATAATCAGAGTAGTTGCCAGTACCTTGGATTTCAACAAGCCGATAACTTGTATCATCGGAGTAGGGGAAACCCAACCGAACAACCTTACAGGGAAAAGGAGCATAAACAACACTGCCAAAAGGAATATCAAAATCAATCCCTTTATGTTTGTGGTCGCCCCTTGGAGCGTTGAAATGTCCACAGCCCCAAGCATCACAGAGCCTTATTTTTCCAGTACCGTTTAGAGCAAAAAACTTCATAATTCTAAAAATTGCCAGGATCATAAAAACCAATACACCAAGTATCAGTTTTTCTTTGGTTCGAGTATGTCCGGAAAGATGAACCATATTACAAATGGGAGGCACATGAAAGCCATCACAAGCCAAAACCCTTTATTTTCTTTATTGAACATCCTTTAATCGTTTTCCTTTTTAGAGGCAGAAGCCACGCCCTCACCATCCACTGAAACAGTTAATTCTGCTTCCCAAATCTCGCTAAGACCATCATGCATTTGCTTTAAGGCCTTTGCAACAACTTGGATTGAAAGAGCGTATTTTTCTATTTTCTTCCCATAGGAAAGAGCCTTTAGAATCTTACTAATCATTACCTAGTGAATTTTCCGAAATAGCCTGTTACCCTTTTTCCACCAGAGGTTACTCCATGGCCATTTGGGGTAATGGTCATTCCAATATCACTAAGCACAATCACTTTGGTGTCTTTGTTCATACTACAAGGAATGAGCATCTTTTGACCTGAATTGTGATAAAACACTTCCGCAATCATGGTGATGAATACATTGCCAGTAGATTTGGCGGTATACTCTTTAGAATCCTTATAAGGAGCAACTTTAGCAGTTATCAAGCCTTTACCTTTCGATTTGTTCCAAGCGTTTACAATGGTGGCACCCTTAAACTTTCCTGTTTTAATAGTTGAATACTTTGCACCACTTCTTTTAGGTGGTGGTTGCATGTTCCCTCCATTGCCGTTCCAATTTCCACCACGGTTTCCATTCCAGTTACCACCACGATTTCCATTCCAATTTCCGCCTCGATTTCCGTTCCAGTTATTGTTGTTGTTCCAACCCATGATCTAACTATTTAGAGAATTTTTTGACATAGATTACACTCACAGTAATGCCAAGCGCCATAATGACCAAATGACCTACTGTAATGCCCCAAAAAAGAGGCTTCATAAAGATTTCTTTTACCTTTTCCATTACCTATAAAGTTTTCTAGATTTTGATTTACTATATGAATTACCAGTTTTCATGAACAAGCCAACGAGAGCAGCCAAACCAAGACCAATACCACCCATTACTTGTAAAGTTTTTGTATCTGAAGTTTTTGAAGTTGTAGTACCGAAAGGATTAGCACCCCCAAATGGGTTAGATGTGGTTTTTGTAGAAGTTGTTGCGCCTGAAGAACTTCCCACAGTACCCCCAAGAGTTTCTTTTACAGTCTCTACGACGTCAGGGCGAACAGTAACCTTAATTTGAGGAACACTTTTGGTATAAGGCACTTTAACAGCTTTTCCCCCTGCTTCTGTTCGATATAGGGTAATGGTTTTCTTGGAAATGGTAACATCACAGTTTACTTCATTGCAAATCTGTTTTGTTGTACTCTCCAATTCTGTCAAATAGGCATCAATACCCTTTTCAAGAACAATTAACCCTTTAAGCGTACAATCTTTGGCCGAATCATAACGCCATCCAATCCAGTTTTCCAAAGTTTTTTTGGCATCATAATCAGATGCCACTTTGCCCCAAAATGTCCTAAAGAATGTGTTTATTGAATTTTCAAGCCCACTCCTTTGAACATTCAAAGAGGATTTAAATAATTCAGCCACTTTGGAAATCCATGTTGGCAACTCCTCTTCGGCTCTAGATGGTGTCCAAGTCGCACCCCAACAGTTAAAGCCGTCTTTTAAAGCTTGCCCAATGGTTTTACTGATTACTTTTCCATCCAAAATTTTACCAACTAAACTGGTAACGGAAGTAATCGCACCAACCATCCCCACCATACTGCCACCACTTGTTGTTGTGGTAGTTCCTGTAGGTGATTTAGTAGGTTGGGTAGAACCCCCCAAAATGGGCAACAATGTTGTTGTAAGTGGCAATATTCCTATCATAATCTCACTTGATTTTTTAAAAGCCCCTGTAATCCCTTAACGATACAAGGGCTTTCCATTAAATGCTCAACCAACTCAATTTTTTATCTGAAATCCACCGTTAGGTAAGTCATATCCTCATTTAAAGACGTGTCATGGTGGAGTGTAATGGTTTCAAGCTGTTCCAAAGGATAACCAACTTTTACGACCCCATTACTATATTCTTCGGCTACTGTTTCAAATTGGCTCATTTCAAATGCCTGCCTAAAAGCTTCCATTTGCTCCAATGAGATTTCCACTTTCCTAAACTTGGGTTTTCCATCCGTACCCATACCATCGGAAACCAAATGCGTGATTTTGGTTGGGACGTGGCCACCGTTGAACAAAAGGAAATCAATGTCTCCATAGTTTTCGGATTTTTCGGCCTGTGTTGCTTTTACCTCTGCCTTTTTAATGATTACAGGAATCCCAAGACGAGAGTTGTCCAAATTGAACACATCAAAGGTTGCACCACCCAAATTGCTTAGGGTTACCTTGTATTTTGTATCATCATCGAATACAAGCACACCACTTGCGGAAAAGATGACCAAAGGAGAGTTTTTGTACACCGAATTGGTAGCATCATAAGAAATGACATTATCCCAACCCAAGTACCTATTAAGGTCGAAAAGGTCTGCAATATTCATTTCAGGAATACGGTTTACATCATTGGAATTGGTCGTAACCAAATCCACTTTGATTTTTGTGCCAAGAGGAAGACCATTCCCAAAAATGAGCCCTTGACTTGGTTCAGTAACCTCAAACGTCAAGGTATTTGCTGCGACTGCACTTGCTAACTTCATGTTTGTATTGTTTTAAAATTTTTGTTTGCAACGAATTACAACACAAACATATAGAGTAGGGGAGTATAGGATTTTGAAACGGTAATTTTTGGTATAAAAAGGAAGAAATAAAAACAAGAAAGGGATTAAACCGTTATTTTTATAATAGTTAAACGAACCCAAGATTTAATGCCAAATTCCACAATAAGAACCATTAAGGATTATCTTCCTGTAATTTACATATTCCTTGTATGCTTTGGATATTTCAGTGAAAACATATATTATCAAAAATTCGATATTGACATTTTAGATTATCTCTCAGTACAAGAACTAATTTTCATATTTATACCATCAGGGGCAGCACTAACAATAGGGCTGTTGATTTACTTCATAATGATTATGCCGCAAATAATGCTTGGTTTTGAATTTGGACCTTTTAAATTCATCAATTATGTTGTCAAATTCCGTGAACATTTAAATTCAAAAAATAAAAAAATATTGCTATTTATCTATGAATTAATAGAAACTATTGTAGCTATAGTTGTCATATTGGGACCAATTGCAGGTTTTTTTTATTTGGCATTTGTAAATGATTTCAAGACAGGAATAGCAAAGAATAGCTTTGTATATTACCTACTACTAATATGGGTCCCCTTATTTGTAGTGAAATCCTTAATCGAAATATCCAAAAACACAAATAAGATAAATAAATCACTATTGTTGGTCTTTAGTATAATTATGATAATGGAATTACTTGACTCATATCAAAAGCTTGACAAAGCTAATAATGTACTGGAAGGCTATGGTAAATATGCAGTTTATGTTGAACTGAAGAAAGAACATGACCCCATTGTAACAGATGAAAATCTAATATTCATAGGACAAACAAAAGACTACATATTTTTCAGAAGATTAAAAGACAGTGTAAACTGTATCTACAACAAAAATGATATAAACGAAATATTGATAAAATGACTATGATTTAAGTTTAGGTATAAAATCACAATTACAAGACAGTTTAACTCCCATAATTTCAGAAACATACCTTATTGTAACACCATCTAACCGAGCAACATCCGAAATCAATAAATAATTTCTTTTTAGCCCTAAATCCTTAACATAATCATCATAATAAGGCTTTATTTTACTTGGATTAATGCCCAAATAAACCGAAAACATTTTCTTAGTAACCTTCATAACTTAACATTCAAGGTTAAAATCCAATTCATAACGATAAAGGTCTATCAGCTTTATCTTTTCCTTGTCCCGAAATTCAGCCACGTATAGACTAAATTTGGAGTTGTACCATTCCAGGAGGTCGAAATCATCCAGAATCCTTCTTATGGGAAGCAGAAAACGAATATCATGGTTAGAGGAGAAGTAGGAGCGGAGCAACCCTTTTACCATACGTTGTTGCCCTATAAAAGTCTCTTTGATAGTACGTTTTATTTTTCCAATGATTCCGGTAATCAAACCTATTGCGCGGCCAACTTTTTCAAAATCGATAAATTGATGGGTTCGTTCTTTGTTCACCTCGGATTTACCGGTATTTTCTTTTACTTCAAAATGGTTTGCCCTTGCTTTTTCCAACAGGTTAAAAATGAAGTTTTTGCTAAAGAGAACATCTAAGGAAAGATTATCCTGTTCAGATAAGTATTTGTTACTTAACTGATATTCATAACGCCAAATTTCACCTGATAGCCCCAAGGCATCCCAATGGGTCGTTATATAAGGCTTTAAAGACCCTGTTTGCAATTCACGGGATTTATTGTAAATCCTGCAAAAACGGCTAGAGGAACGTTTGCCAATTTGGACACCAGTAAACTCAATCAATCCCTTTTTGGTCTTGGTGTACACGTTCACATCCTTTTCACGGCCAGAGATTAAAAACTCCCCATTGAAAACACCCCTCAACAAATTTGGAATGTCGTGTTGTTCCTGACTGAAATCGAGGGCTATATCGAGCCGATTTATGCCTGAAAAGTCAAGCCCCAAAATATCAATGACTTCTGAGACCTTTTGGCGTAATTGGGAAGGGGTAGAGGTGTAGAACAAATGGTTTTCGAGCTGCATTTGCACCAAATTCTCATCGATTACGGTACTCCTTGGTTTAAATGTCATGGTGGCAAAGGCTTCACCTTGATAGGTAAGTTTTGCACGCTTTTCAAAGACTTTGGTGCCGTAGTCGGCAACATCTATAGTTAAACCGTTTTGGGTGTCAGTAACTGGATTGCCCGAGAGGTTCAAAATCAGATAATCAATGTTGAGCGCATAACTCGTGTCGAGTAAGTCCCCGTTATACCTATCGGGGACGTTAACAGACTGGTTTTTAATTGTTTTCATAGTGTTATTGGTTAAAATTTTGGGTTTAAAAACTTGTTTTTGCATCGCTACGCTGTTAAACGCGGGTGGTTCGCATTCGCTTTCGGCAGTAGTTAAAATATCGTGGTGGTCAGGATTCCATCTTTATCCCAATGGATGTAGCCAATTTGTTCAATAGGGTAGCCCTTTCTTTTTCCTAATCGCTTATAGGAATAAACTTTAGCGTAATAGAAATTGGAGAGAGAACCATAATATCGTTCAAGTGATGACCATTTGCGCCTAGAAATCCTATGCCAAACAAAGTGTGTAGCACCATTTTCTTTGCTGCCAAAAACTACTTTTACAAGGCCTTGGGAAATTGTCATGATCAGAAAGCCCCGTTGGTTCGTTCAACATGTCTTTGGTGTGATTCCAAACCTTGTTTAAATTCTCCAGGATCCAAACGACATTTTAAAACTTCGGTAAAATCATCTTTGAACATTCGCCGATACTTTACACGGACGTAAGGATTGAGGGATTGATAAAAGGAATCTTGCTCATTTTCATAAGCAATACAGGAATGAAGTTTATGTACAACTTCAAGCCAAAAGGAGCAGTAAATATATTTCGGGTCGGACATGGTTTGTCCGTGCATGCACTTAGCGCAAGCCTCACCAATTCGCTTTTCCATAAGATTTTACAGTAGGTTGTGTTTAAAAAGCTTCCTGTATAAATCCTTATGCGTTTTGGCTTTTAAGGCATAGCAAAATCCTTCGGTATTTCCGTATGAATTTTCTTTTGAAGGCTTAAACGGCCGTACATGTACATAACCATCCTTTACGAAAGTTGAAAAATCCAGTACAACTGTTTTGATGTACCGACCATTTGAATCTGTGTAAGGATGGCGTAACGTTAAAGAATTGCCCAAAAGCTGGGTAACATAAAATTTTCTTGCGTGTCGTTGGAATGTGCCTAAAACTAATGGCGTATCACGCATAGTTTTTACATGGTCCAAAGTCAATAATTGCTTTAGCTCATGTTTCTTTTTAATCTTTGTAAGTGTGCGAGGTTGATTTGCTTCAATTTGTTTAAATTGGCGAATCATTTTACAAGAATAAAATAGAACGCAGTCATAAAACCTTTCAATTGATACAATTGCGTTCTTGGTTAATAAATCAAGGTTTTTACTTAAAAACCTCCCTTTACTTACCAGTCATATCTTGTACTATAATCTACATTATGTAAAATAGAATATTTCAAACTCCTTCCCGCCAATACTCATTTAAAACAAATGTTTGATACGTTTGGCCCATCGTAATGGAATCTTATACGGTGCATAACGAATCGGGACATCCAACCAGGTACCTCGCTTTACAATGGATTTTTTGTGCGAGAACAAATCAAAACTGAATCTTCCGTGATACCCACCGATCCCGGAACTGCCCACACCGCCAAACGGTAATTTTTTGTTACTGATATGGATGACCGTATCGTTAATGGTTCCACCGCCAAATGGATATTGTGCCATCATCCGTTTCTGGAAGTTATTGTTATTGCTAAACACATAAAACGCCAAGGGTTTTCCATAACGTGTGATGATGTCATGCATTTCGTTCTCTGTTGTATAAGGAATAATCGGTAAAATGGGTCCAAAAATCTCTCCGGCCATCAAGGCACTGTCCATACCCGGATTCTCTACCAATGTGGGTGCTATGTATTGGGTGTCATCGGTCCAATGTCCTCCAAAAAGAATGTTTTGCCCTTCAAGCTTTGCTTTAAGTCCAGAATAATGCTTTGCCGTGGTAATCCTTGCAAAATCAGGCGATTCCTCAATTTTTTCACCATAAAATTCAGTGATTTTATCCTTCAAGGCCTGCACCAAGGCTTCTTTCTTGGACTCATGCACCAAGATATAATCCGGGGCGATACAAGTCTGCCCTGCGTTCAGGAATTTCCCCCAGGTAATTCGCTTTGCGGCCAGTTTTATCTGGGCCGTTTCATCTACTACACAGGGATTCTTGCCACTAAGTTCCAAGGTCACGGGCGTCAAATGTTCCGCTGCACTTTTATACACGATCTTGCCTACCTGCGTACTTCCCGTAAAGAAGATGTAGTCCCATTTTTCTGCCAAAAGTTCGGTGGATACCTCCACTCCCCCTTCCACAACGGCCACATATTCGGGTGGGAATACTTTTTTTATGATTTCCGCAATAATCTTTGAAGTATTGGGACTCAGTTCCGAAGGCTTTATTACGGCTGTATTGCCCGCCGCCAAGGCCCCTATCAATGGGGAGATCACCAGCATGAACGGATAGTTCCACGGGGCGATGATCAATACCTTACCAAAAGGCTCGGATTGGATCCACTCCCTCGATGGAAAATTGGTCAAGGACGAGGTTACCCGCTTCGGTTGGCTCCAATGTTTCACGTGTTTGATGGCATATTTCAATTCGGCCAGGGCAAATTGGGTCTCGGTGGCCAGACTTTCAAAGCGGGGTTTCCTAAAATCGGCATAAAGGGCATCGCAAATGGCATCCTCCCTATCTGTAATTTCTTGGTACAGAAGCTTTAGGTAGTGCTTTCGGAACGAAACCTCGTGGGTTTTTCGTGTTGCAAAAAAATCATTCTGGTCCTGTACCAACTGCTTGATCATATTCCAATTGTTTCCCTAAATATAGCCAAACCTTCCCAAGGAGATAGCATAAAAAAAAGCACCGATAAACTCGGTGCCTTTTTCATATCTTTCCAAAAATGATTATAAGGATATTTCTTCGCTCGCTCCGTTAGGATAGATCAATGTGGCTACATCATCGCACTCCCCGTCGCCAAAATCAATGGTTACGGCCAGTCCGTTTTTGGAGACCACCATCACCCCTGAGGTCAAATAGTCACAGGCGGCACTGCCTTGAAGGTCTTCCAAGGTTTCCACAGCATATACATTGCCATCGGCTTCCACGGTCCAGTGACCGGACAAGCTGAACACGGTGCTCGCAAGGTCTTCACCAAAGGTGATACCAAATGTTTTTTCACCCGCTTCGCTGATCACGCTGCCATCTTCCATTTCGATGGACATGTCGCTGGTCACGGTAAAGGAAACGGTGGACTGCTCCACACTGGTATTCACTACATAGGTACGGGTACCGTTTATTTTGATGGTGCCCACATAAAAGTCCACATAAGTAGCGGTGAACGATGCAGTTTCCGTTCCGGCTTCGTAGGTTACCGTCACGGTTCCGTTGATATTGTCGGTACCATTGAGCACACAATTGTTAAAAGTGGCCACAAAACCGGTTTCGGTGAATTCAGCGGTATAGCAATCACTGATCTTTGCTGTGGATATCTTTGCGGTACTTCCGGCATAAATTTCTGCCAAGGCGTTATCGGCAACCCCGGCCACCTCATCGGTGGTCAAAATGGTCTGTAGTTCTGCTTGGGACAGTTTTTCGTCTTCGCTTGGCATGCCATCTTCGCTACAGGATTGAAAACCCAAAAGGGCCATTCCCAAAAGGGCGACAGCATAAAATTTTTGTGTAAGTCTGTTCATGTTACTTCAGTTAAGTGTGTATGGTGGTTAAACGGAGGTTGGGCGGGTTTAGTGTGCCCAGAATCCATAGATCGATAAAATGCCGTGCCCCTCAATCCAATTTTCGGCGAATAGTGGTATCTTTCCCAATCATTTAAAATCGATTTCCCCATGAAGGCCCATAAAATTTTCTTCCTGCTCACAGTTTTCATTTCCCTTTTTCTTTCCTGTAGTGATGACGACGGTGGTTCAACAACTACGGAGGTGGATATTTATGGAACATACGATTTGCAAGAAGTAAATGTAAGTGCCGCTGTGGATGTGGATGGAGATGGGTCCTCCTCTACCAATTTGATGGATGAGGCCGATTGCATTTCGGGTACGTTGATCATCCGTGAAAACATGACCTGGCAGTTTGAACAGACCAATTTTACGGTGACCAGCATTACCAACAACCAATATTATGTCGATTGTGAAGGAAGCAGTTTGGGCACCGGTGCCTGGGCCAGTGACGGGGTGCAAATAGCGTTTCAGGGAAGTACCCTACTGGGCACTCTACAGTTTAGCAATGACCGCATCACCAAAACTGAAGGGGAAGATCTGCCGGGGATCAAATCCTACGTCTATGTTAAAAGACAATAGTTTTAATTTGGACGTCCGAGGTCTTCCAATAGTTGTTTGAACCCAAGGGCCACGCCATTGGTCCAACCGAAACCATCCTGTGTGGGGTACTCCCCTCCTCCCGAAAGTAGGGAAAGGTCTTCCACATTGTATTTTTCCATCATTTTTCCGGTATTGGCATACACCTTTTCGTTTAAGGTGAGCCACCTTGTCATGATTTCCTTGGCCTCGTCCACATAACCGTAGTTCAACAGTCCGTTAACAGCCAACCATTGTAACGGTGCCCAGCCATTTGGGGCATCCCATTGCTGACCGGAGTGGTCCAGCGTAGTGACCAATCCCCCATCCTTTAAAAAAGTGGACATGAGCACATCTTTCACGTTTTCTGCCTGTTCATCCGTGGCAATACCAAAAAACAAGGGGGACACTCCTGCCAAAGTTGGCGAAGGAGTCATGGCTCCTTTCTCAAAATTGAAATCGTGGAAATAGCCATCTTCCGCGTTCCAGAAATATTCCTGAATTGCTTTTTTTCTGGTTTCAGCAAGCTCTTGAAAATGATTTTGGGCGGATTTATCCCCTTTCAATCCATTGGCCTTGGCCAGGGTCTTTTCCATGAAATAAAGCAGGGAGTTTAAATCCACGGGCAAGATGGAAAGGATTTCGGTAGAGCCGAGCCCTCCTTCCTCGCCAAACCAACGGGAGCTAAAATCCCACCCCGATGCCGCAGCGGACCGAAGGTTTTTGTACAATAATTGTTTCAACGAATCTGATGGCAAGGAACTGGCCAGTAAAAAATCCTCTTTGTAGGATTCCGGTCTTGGCGTGTTGCCGGCATCCCAATAACGGTTAAGGGTGATGCCACCGTTCAGGTTGACTACCCTTTTTTCTGGGTCAATGCTGTCCCCTGCCCTTGCGCCTTCCATCCAATAGTTGTATTCCTTGGTCATTTCCGGAAGGTATTTTACAAGGAGTTGTTGGTCCTTTCTCGCAATGGCATCGACCATTAACGCAAAATAAGGCGGTTGGGAACGGGTTTTATAGTAATCCCTCGTACCGTTTGGTATAAATCCTATGGAATCGATCAAAAAAGCAAAATTGTCCACCATGCTTTGGGCCACTTCCTGCTGTTCGTCCACCAATAGTCCTTCCATGGTGAAGTAACTGTCCCAATAATAGATTTCCTGAAAACGTCCACCGGGAACAATGTAGTTATAGGGCAAAGCAATTCGGGTGGAATGGGAGATGACACTGTCCGGACTTCTTTTCAGCTTGTCCCACATATGCGAAATGTGGGTGTACATGTTTTGGGTGGTATCCAGTTCAAATTGAAGCCCCCTCATGGACTTGTCCTCAAAGTTTTCCAGTACAAAATCCTTAAGGCTAAATCCTTGATTATCTTTGTTTTGAAGGTATTCTTCTTCAAGTGCTGCTATATCCTTTTTGGGTACCAGGTCCACAAAGGTTTTGGAGTCTTCAAAAATGGCGGACATCTGCACGTCCTTAAACAGTTGGGTATCATAAAAGCTGACCGGCTCGGTCTTGATCGGGGCATCTGTCTTGCAACTTATGAAGAAGACTACAATCAGGGTGCCGAATAACCATTTTTTCATTGCATTGGTATTAAACTATGTTTAAATATAGGATAATAACGGCAATTTGATTCCGTTAAATCGTAT
Source organism: Flagellimonas aequoris (assembly GCF_003584165.1). Lineage (GTDB taxonomy): Bacteria > Bacteroidota > Bacteroidia > Flavobacteriales > Flavobacteriaceae > Flagellimonas > Flagellimonas aequoris. Next base: position 589,695 of record NZ_QXFJ01000030.1, read on the forward strand.
ACGATTTGTAATTTAAGGGCATGGCCAATAATTCAGCACTCAGGGACAAGATCAAGGAACATCTTCTTCTTCAAATACGGGAAGGACGCCTGGGGATTGGCAAGACCATCAATTTGGCGGCCCTTTCACGGGCCACAGGAATCAGCGTTACCCCTATTCGAGAAGCTTTGAGCCAATTGGAACATGCCAGGGTCATCAAGGCGATACCCAACCGCGGTTTTGTAGTGGCCTCGTTAAGCAAGGAAGAAGCCAAGGATATCATTGGAACCATTGCCCAATTGGAGGTCATGGCCTTGGAAGCGTCACCATTCAAAAAGGAAACCGTGGAAATCCTAAAAAAGGTTCAGCAGACCATGGAAGACACCACGAATCCTGAGGATGGACTCCAATTACATCTACAATTCCATAGCTTATTGGTGCAAGGTTGCCAAAATATGGTATTGCTGCAGGTTTTGGAAGATCTTAAGCTCCGACTATCATTTTACGAGCATCACCTAATCAAAGAACCTTATTTTATTCAAAATTTGGTACGTCAGACGCGGTCTATTGTTGAAGCAATTGAGGAAGACAATGTTCCCACCGCCGCACTGATCTTAAAAATGAACTGGATGGCCATCTTGGAGTTAATGGAGGCCCAAATGGACGTTAAAAAAGGTTAATCTGTTGACAATCAAAATAAAATAAGTGTAATTTCGTTTTCGGTTAAAATACTTTGCCATGCAATTCTTGAACAAGGAAATCGAAGCCCTTTCGAAACGCAAAAAATCCCAATCGTTGGTCAAAAAACAAGTTTCCTGTGGTATTTTCCAAGATTTGGAAGTTTTGGACTTGGATTCCAAAAAGACCATGACCAAAAAATAAGCCTACTCCCCTTTTGAGTTTAACTTTTGCTTGACCCATTCAAAATCGGTCTGGTTGTTGGCATTGTACAAGATGATGTCATCTTCTGGATGGACCAATTTGATATCCGATTCCATTAAAAAATCGCGTGGGGAACTTTTCTGGGTTCTTTTTACATATGCTTTTACCGATTCAAGGCTCATCGGTTCCCAAATGGCGAACAAGGGTTCCGGAACGTGTCCGTTATGGTGGGCATATGCCGTGGCGATTTTGCTCGTATCCCTTTCATTGACCAATTTTTCAAGGGCCGAAAGGTCCACGAAGGGAAGATCACAGGCAAGTACCAGCCAAGCTACATTCGGGTATTGATGGTGGGCACTTAAAATACTGTTGAGGGGTCCCTGGTATTGATCCTCATCCTCAATGACAGAAAAATTCCTTGCTTCCAAGACCTGTGCTTTGCGGATACCGAGAAAAACCGCATCGCAAACCTGCTCCAAAAGTTGCATCACATAATCCCGTTGCGGTTGGCCATGGTACATGATCTGACCTTTCTCGAAACCCATGCGGGAACTTTTGCCCCCATCAAGGACCAAGCCGTATAAAGTATTTGGAACCTGTGCTCCCATTCCTTAAAGATAAGTACAGGAAGCCGATTATTACGAAAGGATTACATCCATACCCGCTCCGGAGGAGGAATCAAGGCCACCTCATCGTAGGAGTTGATGATTTCGTGGTCCTTCGCATAATTGTGGTTCACGGCCACGGCCATTGCGGTCAGTTTTTTAAGTTCAGGATAGGTATTGGCCAAAAAAGCCTTCAATTCCCCAACGGTATTGGGTAATTTCTTTCCGGTTATGCTGGATGTGGGAACGGACAACGTGGGGCTGCCCACGATTTCTTTGGCGGTTCCGTACAAAAGTATCGTCATAATATCAACCTAATTAAAATAAAAGTCTGTCTTTGATTTTGGTCAGCTAGGTTGGTATGTAGTTTGGACAGGGAACGCATCCCCTTGGCGGGTGAAATTATTAAAAATTGCACAGACGGTTACTATTTTAACAACGACCGTATTTTTTTAACTTTTCTTTAAATCAATTCCAGCGGCCCAAAATACTTTTCGGGCAATTTGTGCGTTTTGCATGCAGAACCTTAACTTTTTTTGAAAATGAAAAACGTATTTCGATATTTCTTCCTAGTTTCTTTGACCCTTGTTATTTTCTCGTGTGGCAATTCGGATGATGATGTCCGTTTCGACATCAACAACAGCGAATTGGGGCTTGGTGAAGAACCGGATGATTGCCTTGGTTTTGGTGAAAATGAGTTGTTACTCTCCATACAGGACGAATTCACTACCCTACCCGGAAAGGTCTCCATTCTTTTTAAGGTTTCCGATCTTTTGGGGAATCCCATTTCGGGTCTCACTGCTGATGAGTTCACCATTTATGAACAAGGAAGGAATGACGATTGCTTTAATTTGATATCCCCTTCCGAATCCCAAGCAAGGATTTCACCAAATTCACAGGTGTTCAATAACAATACCTTATTGGTGTTGGATTTGAGCAACAGTGTTCTGGAAAGCAGTTTGGATGAATTGAAGGCAGCTTCCACCAGTTTCATCAACAACGTAATGCCCTCCCCGGAAACCCCATCGTTTAAAATGGCCATTTATTGGTTTGATGGAGAGGACGAACTGCATTTGCTCAACGCCCTATCCTCTTCGGCTACCGAGCTAACGGCTGCCGTGGACGGGATTACGGCGGATATCAGCAACGACCCCAGTACAGATCTGTATGGCGCGGTGATCAAATCCACCAAAATAGCTGAAGATTTGTTGAAGGCCAACTCCAACGCAATCGGTGCCTCTTCCGTGGTCCTATTTACGGATGGTACCGATCAGGCAAGCCGTTACAAAGAATCCGATGCGCTGAAGGCCGTGGATGAAGCCAGTAGGAACATTTCTTATTTCACCATCGGACTTGGGGCGGAAATAGATACCGAAGTATTGTCCGAAATCGGTAAGACGGCCAGTGTCTTTGCGGCCAATAAGGAAGAATTGGAGCTCACCTTCAATGAAATTTCGGAACGGGTTGCCGAGCAGGCCAACAGTTTTTACCTGTTCGAGTATTGCACACCCAAACGCGATGGCAGTGGCGAGAGCAATCTGGTCATTCGGTTGAGCCATGGTGGTCTTAAGGGTGCTGTACAGACCAAATTCAACGCCAAAGGTTTTACGGGCGGATGTGAGTAAAATTGAATACGTAAATGCAGGGATGTTTTTTGGATAAATCCTTATCTTGGACTTCAATAAAACTGAACAAACATGACATTCCGAAAAAAATCTTTTCGCATTCTCTTTTTGTGCTTCATTTTTGGGGCCGCATTCAATACCTATGCACAGCATATCAGTCCTTTGGAAGGAAGATGGGACTTGGAAATGGACTTTATGGGCAAAACCTCCCCATCGTGGCTGGAAATCAGACATTCCGGTACGGCAACATTATTGGGTCGCTTTGTATTCGCCTTTGGTAGTGCCAGGCCCATTTCAGAAGTGAAGACATACGGCGATAATAAATTCACTTTTAGCATTCCCAACCAATGGGAGCCCAAGGGAAGTGACATGATCTTTCATGGTGAACTGACCGATGGCAAACTGAAAGGTACCATGATCTTCACCGATGGCTCCGTTATGCATTGGACCGGTGTGAAGGCACCTGAATTGGCCTATACCGAAAACCCCAAATGGGACAAGCCCATCAATGTTTTTAATGGAAAGGATTTGACCGGTTGGCATGTGGATGGAGAAAAGAACCAATGGGTGATCAATGATGGCGTGTTGACCAGTCCAGAGTCTGGATCCAACTTGGTTACCGATCAAAAGTTCAAGGATTTTAAATTGCATGTGGAGTTCCGCTACCCACAGGGAAGCAACAGTGGTATCTACCTTCGTGGTCGTTATGAGGTGCAGATTGTGGATAGTGAAGGCCTGGAACCAATGGATATTTACCTCGGTGGGGTTTACGGATTTTTGGAGCCCAATGAGAATGCCTCCAAACCAGCTGGTGAATGGCAGACGTATGACATTACCTTGATCGGGAGAAGGGTAACCGTAACCCTTAATGGTAAAACAGTGATTTGCGATGCAACCATTCCGGGTATTACTGGAGGGGCCATAGATAGCAAAGAAGGTGAACCGGGGCCATTTATGATCCAGGGGGATCACGGTCCCATTGAATACAGAAGCTTTGTGGTGACCCCACGTAAAGAATAGTTTACAACAACAAACAAGCATAAAAAAGCCCGATAAAATCGGGCTTTTATTTTTACTGCACCTCGGCAGGTTTGATCTTAATGTTTCTCCATTTTACCTTGATGCCGCCACCGTCATGTATCTGAAGGGCAATGGCACCTACACCTTCCCCAATTTTCTCATCGGTAAGGTGTACCATTTCAACTCCATTGAGCCAAGTGATTACGTCAGGTCCGTTCACCCGAATCTTCATGGTGTTCCACTCTCCCATTTTAAGCACTTTTTCCTTTTCAGGTTCAGGCAGGATCAACCAGCCACGGCCATAGGATTCATAAATACCCCCTGTATGTAATCCCGGTGGGGCAACCTCAACTTGCCAACCGCTAACGATGTTGCCTTCAAAGGTGGAACGGATGAAAACCCCGCTATTTCCATTGGCTTCCTGCTTGAATTCAAGGGTCAACTCAAAATTCTTGTAAAAATCCTTGGTGGACAAATACCCGTACTCGGCTTTGGGTCCGCTCTCACAGATAAGCTCACCGTTTTCAACATACCATTTTTCTTCCCCATGAACTACCCATCCGGTCAAATCCTTTCCATTGAAAAGATCTGTGGTTTCTTGGGCCGATACCGTTTTAGTTACCAAAACGGATAAAAAAGCAAATACAATAAGTTTCTTCATTGTGTAGTCAATTTGATAAAGAAAGATATACAATTCTCTTCCAAAACGGTCAAAAAAATAGGGTTTTTGGCCCAATAGTTGTTTTACTTATACAAACAACTACTGACATCCTACCAATAACTGAAGTTCAACCTCAAAAAGATTCGCTATGGATGTGGTAAAGGAAATTATTCAAAACAGTGCCATTGGACCTCTTTCTTATGGTTATAAAAGTGCCGTACTGATTCTATTCGGGGTTATCGTTGGCATTTTGTTGATCATGTTGGCCCTTTTGTTGAGCCATGGTTCCGACTTGACCTTTCATTATGGCTATTAACGATAAATGAGTCCGTTTCCGGTTTCTTGATTCTCTAAAGGTTTATTCAGGTCGATTAGGAAACCGTTGATCACGGCATGGGTCAACTTTCCGTTTTTTTCCAAAAAGAAGGTTGGGTTCACTCCGGGCTGCAGATTAAAATCTCCTAGCTCAAAAGCTTCACTGACTTTGAATAGAGGCATCTCTACATAGGCCCCTTCTTCAGGCAATTTGCCCTTAACATAGGCAATGCCTTGACGCAAAAGCTCCAAAGGACTTGAAGCAGTTTCCATGGACACCACCTTTGGTGGTATGATTTTGTATCCAGTTGCATCAAAGGTCTCGTATGCGTAATAAGTGCTCAAATCTCCCTGGTCGCTTACCGAACTTCGGTAGTAAAAATCATTATGACCTTTTTTGTCTATTTCATATTGCATGATGCCCAAGTCCAGGATATAATCCTTGCCCAAAAGCCCATAGGTGGCATTGGTAATCTTTAGGTCGAACAACATGCGGTCGTTCTTTGGTATTTTCTCATAATCCTCCGTTGGAATGTTCTCATAACTTTTTGTGGCAATCGTATAAAGTGCAGACAGGATGGAAACGTAGTTCAATTTTCGTATTTCCTGCTTTTCACGATCATCGGGATATCCTCCGGATTCAATCAAAATAAGACTTGTCCCCCATTTGGCGATATTGTCCCCAAAAGCACGCGGTTCAAAATCATCACTATAGCGACCCACTTGACCGGGAGCATAATTTTGGATGATTTTGTTCATGAAAACAATGACTTTCATGGCCTTTGCCCTAACGTCGTTAATATCCTTTTCGTAATTGAAGGCGGTAGCCAAATACGAAATGGTAGCAGGTTTCTCGGTGCGTTCCGCATTGTAGTATCTACTTTGGTCGTGTAAGTTGAAACCAAAGGAAGCATCCAAGCTGTCGCGAAGTCTCTTTAAGGTCTGTCCTTCAGGAGATTGCAATCTCAGCGCATCCCTATTGATGTCTACACCCAAGGCATTCCTTCGTTGGAACACCTCTGCCCCATCAGGATTCAACATGGGCAAAAAGTGTAGTTTTAATTTAGAAAGGATGACTTCTTTCTCCTCCTTGAAATCCGGGGAGTCCAAAAAGTGGAAAATATCAAAAATGGCTTGGGTCGCCGTTGGCTCATCCCCATGCATCTGTGACCAAAGAAAAATATTCTCGCTACCCGAACCAATACTGATCAAATTCAGGTCACGACCTTCAATAGATTCGCCCACCTTTTGCACCTCAAATTTAGGATTGGACTTCAGTTGTTCAATCAGAGGCTTTAGGTCGTTATGTTTGATACGCCTTTTCTCCAAAGAAGGCTCCTTGTACTTTTCATAGGTTTCATACAATTTGGAAGTTAGGGCATCTTGGGCCGTGATGGTAAGGGACAATAATGAAATTGCCAAAGGCAAAAGTTTCTTGATCATCATGTTATTTTGTTGGAACGGGTTTAAAATTCAATTTTTTGGTCGCTCTGCGGACTTTTTCCACGAAATCCATCCCTGGATCTGTTTTGGTAGTCCGGTATCCATCGTCCACCTCCAGCCAAAGAGGGTGTCCTTCGAATAAAGTGTATTCTTGATGGCCGATGACATATTCGATATCATATTTTGACGCCAAATATTTGACCAGAAAAATATTGGCCTTCAATTGCTTCTTGGTCAATGGAAGTCCTTCGGTTCCCCCTACGTTTTCGATGCCAATGGCACAATGGTTCAAACCGATGGTGTGGCGGGCCATAGTGGTTTCGGGCATCAAGCGGTAAATGGTCCCGTCCTGGTCCACCAAAAAATGGGAAGATACATTGAGTCCACTTACGTTTACCAAATCAGGCCTCCAATTGGGCAGGGTGGATCGGTTAAAGGCCGCAAAAGATTTTTTTAAAGATGGGATGGACGTCCAGTGGAGTACGACCATTTTAGGAATAATCTGTGTAGAGTCATTTTCAAGACCATAGCGTTGGGCCATATATTCCTTGGTCAGCTCTATACGCTGATCATCAAAGATGATGGGGATGTCCACAATCTTTTTTTGGGTGGAGCAGGCCATCATAAAGGCCAGTATTGCAATAATTCCAAACTTTTTCATTCAATAGTACTTAATGTGGTATCCAAGGGAACGGCATAACAGATCATGATTTTTTTTCTGCCCCATTCCCTGGCCTTTTTAATATCTTTCCCCATGTAAATGTCTATCCGATTGCGCCATTTGTAGTGCATCTTGTCCAAAACATAGAAAGTATCCGGAAAGGTATCGATTTTCACCATGGTATTGTGTGCCAATCCCAATTTTATCAGGTCCCGGGAAACCGCTATGCTTTTCATGCCCGGTTTAAGGGTGTCTCCCCATGCTGCTATGGAAGGACTGATGCTATCCGTTTGCCAATGCACCGAATTGTAGGCCGAGGCCGTGACCTCATGCCCTATCCAATCATATTTTTTGGTAGGTTTGACTTCCTCTTTTTTAGAGCAAGATGCCAAAAAAACAATAATGAGTAGTAGTTTCTTCAATACAGGTATCGATTTGACCTTAACAACATACATTCATTTATTTAACCCGGTAAGGGTACATAGGTTTGGTCATTTTCCATCATGGGGAATAATTTTTCGGCCCATGCTTTTTTGGCCCATTCCAGTTTCTCTTGGTCCGAGGAAACAAAATTCCAATAAATATAACGTTCCTCAGGAAACGGCTCACCTCCGAACAACAATAAATGGGTATTGGGTTTCAAATTGATGTTGCAGGTATCCTCCACTTTGGAGACCAATATATTTCCCTTTTCCACCGTTTCCCCGCAGGCTTCAATACCGCCTTCCACGATACAGATGCCGATTTCCCCCTTCAACATTCCATTTACATTGAGGGCATAAGCTTCCTGATTGATAACTTCTACTATGAATAACGAGGAATGAACCGGTACGGGTGACTTTTTCCCGTATCCCTCCCCTGCCACCAGTTTGAACTGGGTATTGCCATCTTCCCATTGAGGAAGGTCTTTTCCGTCAATATGGTGAAATTCGGGGTCCATATCCTCGAGTGCTTTGGGCAATGCTACCCAAATCTGATACCCATGGGCTGTAAAAACTTTTCCGTTGCGTAGGTCTTTCGGGGTGCGCTCGGAATGGGTAACCCCTTTTCCTGCGGTCATCCAATTGACCGAACCGGGACTGATTCTTTGGTGGGTACCCAAACTATCTTCATGGATGATTTCACCTTCCAACATAAAGGTCAAGGTAGAAAGTCCCGTATGGGGGTGTTGGTCTACATCCATGTATTTGGAAGGCCCTAATTGGGTTGGCCCCATATGATCGATAAAAATGAAAGGGCCTATCATTCTTTTTTTACGGAACGGGATAAGGCGGCCGACTAAAAAATCGCCAATATCCCTGCTTCGTTCCTCTATGATCAATCCGATGTTTGACATGGGCTAAATGCTTATCTTTAAAAGCAGAAAGTTACAAATACATACCATAACCATGAAACTACTTAAGCGTGTTTTACTACTCCTTGTCATCGTCATAGGAGTGGTAGTCTACCTGAATTACCCCAAATTGAACATTATTTCTGGCTATGCGGCCAAAAATGTGGCCTCCGGAGTTTTTGTGGCCCATCGGTCAGCAGCCTCCATGAACCAAATCGACAACAATGTCCCTTTGGTGGAACTGGCCGTTACCGAAGTGGATGAAAGTGAACAATCCGCATCTTCCACCGTGTATGGGTTGATGAAAAGAACAGCAGTGTACCGGGATGGTTTGGGTGCCGTGCTCATCAATGATGAATATGACCCTTCCAAACTTACCATCCGACCTCAACGCAATCAACCTTCGGATACCATTCCTTATCCCTATGGTCAGGCAGCTCCGTTGGATTCCATTTTTCCAGATGTGGACATGGATCAGATCAACAAAGCCCTTGCCATAGCGTTTGCCAATCCGGAAACCCAAAAGACCCGAACCTTTTTGATATTGTATAAAGGGCAGATTTTAGCGGAGAAATATGTGGATGGATTTGACCAGAACACCCCTATATTAGGATGGTCGATGACCAAGAGTGTCCTGGCCACCTGTTTTGGGGTTTTACAGCATCAAGGTAAATTGAATGTGGATTGGCCCGCACCCATTGCGGAATGGAAAGATGATGAACGGAAGGACATCACGTTGAACCATCTGCTCCGTATGCAAAGTGGGCTTGCTTGGGATGAAGATTATTCGGGTATCTCGGATGTCACCCGGATGCTTTTTTTGGATAGCGACATGACCGTGGCCCAGAAAGGAAAAGAAGCCATTGCAAAACCTACTGAAATTTGGAACTATTCCTCCGGGACCACCAACCTATTGTCAGGAATTCTTCGGCAACAGTTCAGAAGCCATCAGGAATATTTGGACTTCCCCTACGCTGCATTGGTCGATAAAATCGGCATGTACTCCATGGTTTTGGAGGCTGATATCGCCGGCAACTATGTAGGTTCTTCTTATGCTTGGGCCAGTACCCGAGACTGGGCCCGTTTTGGACAATTGTACCTAAACAAGGGAAACTGGAAAGGGGAACAACTCTTTGATCCTGAATGGGTGGATTACATCACCACTCCCACAGTTCATTCCGATGGTACCTATGGGGCCCATTTTTGGCTCAATGCCGAAGGTAAGTATCCCGATGTACCCAAAGATCTGTTTTCCTGTAATGGTTATCAAGGACAATATGTGTTCATGATTCCGTCCAAGGATTTGGTGGTGGTACGTACCGGATTGGCCGAAGAACCCGATTTTGATGTGAACAGTGTATTGTCGAACATCGTAAAAGCGCTACCGTAAATCGAGTAGATACCTTAAAATTGGGACCAAACCACAACAAAGGGACACTTCACAACAATAATTTCATTTACGGGAACACTGGTGGTACATTTACCATGTAATTAATTAGAAAAGTAATTTTTTCATTTTCATATAGTGTTCTCGTAAAAGAGTCTTGACCCAAGTGGCAAGGCTCTTTTTGGTTTTATACGTTTCTGTTGGACACGAATTTCACGAATGACAGCAATTATTGATACTTCTGGTCATTCTGAGTGAAGGGAAGAATCCCATCCTTCCACAGTACATTTCTGTTGGACACGAATTTCACGAATGACATTAATCATGGATACTTCTGGTCATTCTGAGTGAAAGGAAGAATCCCATCCTTCCACAGTACATTTCTGTTGGACACGAATTTCACGAATGACACCAATTATTACCGCTGTCATTCTGAGCGATGTGAAGAACCTCTTAAGGATGGATTTTATGGGAAAAAGAGGGGTGGATTTCACAAAAGCATGGGATTACCACAACTACCGGTTACTTCACAACAATAATTTCATTTACGGGAACACGCAAACTACTTTTACCATGTAATTAATTAAGAAAGTAATTTTTTCATTTTCATATAGTGTTCTCGTAAAAGAGTCTTGACCCAAGTGGCAGGGCTCTTTTTGGTTTTATACCTTTCTGTTGGACACGAATTTCGCGAATGACATCGATTATTACCGCTGTCATTCTGAGCGAAGTGAAGAATCTTTATTCAATAAGCAGTTGACAATAAACAATGTACAATTATTACTTTTAATTGATTGCTGACCACTGCTCATTGGAAATTGTACTACGGAATCCACTTGTCCTTACCAAAATCAGGCTTGCGCTTTTCCAAAAATGCATTCCTACCTTCAATGGCTTCGTCCGTCATGTAGGCCAAACGGGTAGCTTCCCCTGCAAACACCTGCTGACCCACCATGCCATCGTCGGTGAGGTTCATGGCAAATTTCAGCATTTTGATGGAAGTTGGTGACTTGGCTAATATTTCCTGGGCCCATTGGTAAGCGGTATCCTCCAATTCATCGTGGGGTATCACGGCATTTACCATGCCCATGTCAAACGCTTCCTGTGCGGAGTAGTTTCGTCCTAAAAAGAAGATTTCACGGGCCTTTTTCTGTCCCACCATTTTGGCGAGGTATGCCGATCCATATCCCCCATCAAAACTGGTGACATCGGCATCGGTCTGTTTAAAAATGGCATGTTCCTTACTGGCCAACGTCATATCACAGACCACATGCAGACTGTGCCCTCCCCCAACAGCCCAACCGGGAACCACGGCAATCACTACTTTGGGCATAAAACGGATAAGACGTTGCACCTCCAAAATATTTAATCGATGATAACCATCCTCACCTACATAGCCCTTATGACCACGAGCCTTTTGGTCCCCTCCACTGCAGAACGCCCATTTGCCATCTTTGGAGGAAGGGCCTTCCCCGGAGAGTAACACCACACCAATGGATGTGTCTTCCTGCGCATCATAAAAAGCTTTATACAGTTCGCTGGTGGTTTTAGGTCGAAACGCATTGCGCACATCAGGACGGTTAAAGGCGATGCGGGCAACCCCGTTACATTTTTTATAAGTGATATCCTCAAATTCCATGGCGGTCTGCCAGTTGGGTGATTCCATAGGTATTGTATTGTTGGACTACAAAATAACGGAAAATCTGTATCATAGAGTTTTTGTATTATGAGTAAAAGGTAACGGATTGATACAGAAATTGATATTGTTGAAAAATAGGTTGAAAAGGTGATGGTGTATGTCTGTTGACAAGTGATTTTTTCGACGAACTTAGAGATATACAAGTCAAACCTCAAAAGAGTCCTTAGTAATGAGGTACTTGTTGACCAACCTTACAACCATGATAAAATTCTTCAGAAGAATAAGGCAGAATCTGCTTTTTGAAAACAAGACAGGAAAGTATCTGAAATATGCCATCGGCGAAATTGTTCTTGTGGTCATCGGGATTTTGATCGCCCTTCAGATCAACAATTGGAACGATATCAAGAAAAACAAAGCAATTGAGCATCAATTGTTGAAGGCCCTTTTGGAGGAGTTCGAATCAAACCTAAAAATTTTGGACAGTACCCGTTTGGCTAATCAAAGAATTTATGAAACTGCCATTAAAATTGGAGATTTTACAGGACCATCATTGCCAACATTAAATGAAAAGGACCTATCCATGCACATGGTCGGCGCATTTAAATTTGAACCGAGATTTGTCCCGAATCTAGGGACCATGAATGAAATCAACAATTCAGGGAAATTGTCCTTGATTACGGATCAGGATTTGAGAAAGTCCATCTCCGAGTGGCTTTCACAATTGGAACTGGTTCACAATCAAGAGAAATACGTGGTGGAAAGAAGGGACATTAGTCAGGAATATTTTATCAAGTATGCCAATTTTAGGAGGCATTTGGACATCATTGATGATGCTCTCCTCGATGCCACCCCAAGCAGATTCCCGAACAATGATTTCAATTTCTTGACCAACCCCGAATTCGAGAGCAATCTTTTTCTCTTTATCGTTGCTTCCATTAATCTGAACAGGGCTTTTTATGAACCCATGGAAAAGCAAACTGAAATTTTGATAAGAAAAATTAAACAACAAATAGAATGACCTGGAATGCTTCCATTTTAATCTGAAGGTATTCTAATTGCTGCCATCCACAAGATCATGGTTACTATCCATCAATTGCATTTAAAACTGCGCAATATTTAGAAGTATCTTTCCCAAATGTCACGCTTCAAAAAAATGTGGATTGCTTTTGGGATTATAATGGTTTTGGGCCTGCTTTTCTATTTGGTGCTTTCGCGTAAAATTAACCCGGACAGGTATTTTTTGATCAAAACCGACAAGATTCCCTTTAGGGAAATCAGGATCAGCGTATCCAAATATGCTATGGAATTTGAGCCACAATTCAAGAGGGGCAGCTACAAACTGGGTTTGGTCAGAAGCGTCGATATAGACAAACTTTATTGTACACTCTACCGTTCGGAATATGGATTCCAGATTGATTCTTCCGACCAGTTCATTTTGAGAAATTTAGACACTGATAAGCTCTTTGTTGTTGGGAAAGTGTTGGGCAAGGAAATGTTCGAAGAATATCGCACCGTACAATACCGCATCGAAATCCCAAAGGATTTTCAGGCATATCATCAAGAAAAAGAGGGAATGTTTCCCTACTATCAAATGCATTGGTCCATGATGAGCAGCACAGGTGGCGGTTTTGGGTACAGTTGGGAAGCGAACACACTAATTCGTTCCCCTAAAGGGGATTCATTGCAGTTTTACAGGGCAAAGGGAGCCATTGGAAAGCAAGATAGATCGGGAATCTTCCCTAAATAATATCACGCTAAGAAATTCAACACATCTTTATTTTTTTAGGCTGTTGTTTTTGTTGCACCGATCTTCGAACTTAGTTACCGCAGATTAAAAAGTATAGCCATGCCAGACCATAAGGAAGAACTGGAAGCATATCTCGCTCCCCATTACATTAACAGAAGTAATTGGCTCAGAGCCGCCGTGCTTGGTGCCAATGATGGTATTTTGTCCACTGCGAGTCTTGCTATTGGGGTGGCCACCGCCAGTGATGGTAGACCTCCTATCATTTTGGCCACTGTGGCAGGTTTGGTCGCGGGCGCCCTGTCCATGGCAGCTGGGGAATATGTTTCGGTAAGTTCCCAGACCGATATTGAACATGCCGATATTGAAAGGGAAAAGCAGGAACTGGAAGATATGCCCGAGATTGAATTGCAACGATTGACCCAAATTTATGAAAGCCGTGGTTTGAAAAAGGAAACCGCACTTTTGGTGGCTAAGGAATTGACCGAGAAAGATGCCTTGGGAGCACATGTTCGGGATGAATTGGGCCTGAATGAGATCAGTCATGCCAAACCGATACAGGCAGCCTTGGCATCTGGCGCAGCTTTTAGTCTGGGTGGTTTTCTTCCGCTTCTGGTCACTATATTGGCACCTTTGCCGGCCATGGAATATTCCCTTTATGGTTTTGCGCTTTTGTTCTTGATATTATTGGGTGTGGTCGCAGCCAAAACAGGGGGTTCAAACATAATGAAGGCCATACTCCGGATAAGTTTTTGGGGAACCGTTGCCATGGGACTTACGGCATTCGTGGGCTATTTGTTCCATGTAAATCTCGCCTAAATAAGGGAGATTGTTCCGTGTAACATATTGGTTTTTAAGAATTATCATTATTTTTAAAATCTAAACATCATCAATCATGAATACCACACTCATTTTTATTGTTGGATTTTTTCTGGGCTTTTTATTGCTAAAACTGATTTTTGGCAAGAAGAAATCCTAATGTGTTTTTCACGAAGACGCGTATTGGTTTACGGATAAACGTTTCACCTTTCCATTTGTCCACTTGAGGCAATTTTAAAGCCACTCTGCAGATATTAATGACATTGTTTTTTGGTCAAAGTCAGATTTTTACTGACATAACGGTCAAAAAATGAACAAAAACGGACAATTGCTTAGAACTGCCCTGAGTACTTATTCTTCCCTGGAAAATGAGGTCTGGGAAGAATTTGAACATTTTTTCATAGAAAAGAGTATCGCTAAAAATGAGATGATATGGGAAAATGGAGAGGTGTGTAAACATTTGGTCTTTATTATTAATGGAGCGGTTCGGAGTTTTTCCATGGCCCATGGTAACGAGTTGACGAACAACTTCTATTTCGATTCCGATCTGTTCTACGACGACTACAGCTTTATTTCCCAAAAACCGTGTTTTAACAACTATCAGGCCTTGGAGGATACAGACCTGTTATTGATTCCCAGGAGTGCCCTGTACCTCATGTTCAACAAATACAAATCCTTTGAGAGATTAGGCAGGATCGTTGTGGAATGCCGCTATATTGAACTTTACGAGTCCATGACAAGGAAGAGCAACCAATCCGCTGGGGAAAACTATCGGTACCTCATGGAGCACGCCAAGAAGGTCATTCAACGCGTGCCTTTAAAAATGGTGGCTTCTTACCTCAACATCACCCCGGAACATTTGAGCCGGATTCGAAAATCTTACGCAAGCCCGAGGGCTAAAATTGCCTAGCTTTTTTCAAAATAGTTGATTTCACATCAAGTGCTTTTAAAAGGTCTTTGATGAGCTTTGCCTAAACATAAAGACATTTTACATGAAAAGACAGACTTTTTTGACCATAGCCTCAATGATTGCCCTCATGGTCGGGGTAACGGCCACTTTTTTCCCATCCCTACTGCTGGTAAGCAAAGGAGTGTTTCCTGACGATGGGGTCAAGGTCTGGATGACCGAAGTGGGCATTTTGCTCATTGTGTTGGGAGTCATTAATTTCTTGATTCGAAAACACCCGTCCTCGCCTACTTTGTTTGTGTTGTTCTTGGGCAATGTCCTTATTCAATTGGGATTGTTGACCGTTGAGGTCCTGGCCTTTGCAAAAGGTACTATCACCGAGATTTCAGGGATTATCCCCAATAGTATCGTCCATGTTGTGTTGGCCATGGGATTCACGTATTATATTTTTAGAATGGTCCCCAACAAGAATCCACAGAGTGTAAGTTTATAGGTCGATCACTGACCCAGTCCATGGAAACTTTGCCCGACCGGTGAAGGAGGCCCAAAAGGATTAATATTGATTTGATGAAGAAAAAATTATCGGTTCTCGCTTTCCTTTTCATTTTGATGCATGGGAAAGCACAGTTTTCAGTTTGTGAAGACCACAACAATACACCCGAATTGCAAAATTCGCTTTGCGCCACACTCAATGTGCCATTGGCATATGGAACGGATATGGATGAAACCATTGAATTGTTCGTTCGAAAATTCCCGGCACAAAAAGAGAGGAAAGGTTCTATTTGGTTGGTGGCTGGCGGTCCTGGGGAATCAGGTGCCAGCCTTTACCCACTCGTGTATCAGTTTGCGGAACTGTTTCCCGATTTTGACATTTTTGTGCCCGATCACAGGGGAACAGGACTTTCTGGAAAAATCTGCCCAAAAGAAGAATCGGTGGAATCTGTTGGTGGAGTTGCACTGGTTGGCGAGGAATGGGGTTCATGTTTTGGGTATATGTTCAGTCATCAAGAATACGTGAAGGCGTTTTCCATAACCAATGCGGCCAAAGACTTGGATTATTTGATCAATGAATTAAGTGGTGAAGGCAAGCGTTACGTTTATGGGGTTTCGTATGGTACACAATTGGTGCTACGGTTGTTGCAATTGGGTCCTTTGGAACTCGATGGGGTATTCTTGGATTCCCTTGTCCCCCTTCAAGATGACATGGAATATGATTTGAGCCATCGTTCGTTTGTGACCCATAGTGTTGGGCAAGAAGTATTGGAATATTACGATAGAAAAACAGGAAAGGACTCCCCTTCCCTATCCGAACAGTTGAAAACGATTATCAATCGCTCCAAAGCAGATGACGCTTTTGCCCAAAACCTACCAAAGCAGGACATATCAATTTTGTTTGGGATGATGCTGGACTTACCAACGGTCAGAAGAAAAATTCCAGAAATCATACAATCACTTTCCAAAGATGAAGTTGGTCCGTTGAACAGTGCCATAGCAGAAATTACAGCATTTTATAGGGATTATGGGGAAAAGTATAGTACTTCTTCCAATTCCATCCCTCTTGCCCAAGTGATCACCGCATCTGAGAATAATCCAAGACCTCAATTAAAAAAGAGTGAAGTGGTAGAGGAATCCAAAGGCCTACTTTTTACGAGCCCTTTGCCCAAGTTGATAGCCGAAAACACAATGCCTACCTATGATCACGATGCCTATTTTGCAGGTGTTCCCGAGAAAATGCCTCCGACATTGATCATTGATGGTTCCTTGGATCCCAAAACACATTGGGAAGGAGCCAAAAGACACGTAGAAAAATTATCGGACAAAGGTTCCATTGAGTTTGTAACCGTAAGGAATGCCCCCCATTTTATTGCTTTGTTCGCTCCAGATGCCTTTAAGGAAGCGGTGATGGCTTTTTTAGAAGGGAAATCCATAGCCGGCAACGAAGTTGAAGATACCAATGTCACACTGGATTGATTTTGCAACCACATGTTCGAGGGTATCTCCGTAAATTTACGTATCAAAAATTTAGGATTATGGAGAGCGATTGGCTTAAAAAATGGGACACAAGATTTGGAAAAGAAGAATATGCCTATGGCACCCGACCCAATGAATATCTAAAGGAAAAATTAGTAGGACTTACCCCAGGAAATATTCTATTTCCCGCAGAAGGAGAAGGACGTAATGCCGTTTATGCAGCGAAGTTGGGTTGGAACGTTTCCGCTTTCGATATTAGCATCGAAGGCCGAAAAAAGGCACTGAAACTGGCCGATCAAAACCAGGTTGGCATCGATTATCAAATTGGAGAACTGCAAACGCTCGGGTATCAAGAGGAACAATTTGATGCCATCGCTTTGATCTATGCCCATTTTCCACCACAAATAAGAAAGGGGTATCACCAACTTTTGAGCACCTATTTAAAAAAGGGAGGGATTCTCATTTTTGAAGCCTTCAGCAAGACCCATGTGGAGTATCAACTTAAAAATGAAAGTGTAGGTGGACCAAGGGATTTGGGTTCTTTGTTCTCTACCGAAGAGATTCTTTCCGAATTTGAGGGGTATGAGATTTTGGAACTAAAGGAAACGGTCATTGAACTTAACGAAGGGTATGGACACATCGGTAAAGGTTCCGTGGTCCGCTTTTTGGGAAAAAAGAAATAGACAGTAACAAATTTGAACCTGAATCTTCTAATCGATAGCTAACACTGGTTTTCTATGAAACAGCCCAACCAATACCAAGATTTCAAAGTTAATGTGAAGATCAAACTGGCATTGCTCTGGTCCGCTGTGATGTTCTGCTATATCTATGGGGATTACTTTCAACTTTATGTGCCTGGAAAAGTGGAGGGTTTGATCGGAGGGAATAATATGTTGGACAATCCCTTTAAATTGTTGATGGCCTCCCTCCTTTTGGCCATTCCCGCATTGATGGTCTGTTTGTCTGTTTTTTTGAAACCTGCTGCCAATCGATTTTTGAACCTATTATTAGGAACATTTTACACGGCACTCATGTTGCTCATTGCCTTAACTTCCTATTCGGATTGGCACATGTTCTATGTTTTCTTGGCCATTTTGGAAAGCATTCTGACCGCTATAATTGTTATAAACGCCTATAAATGGCCAAAGAACAAGGAATGAAACAAGAGCGGTTCCCTCTTTTTTAAAAGTTAGAGAGAAAGCAATAAGTTTATTTTGTACCCCTTTCCAATCTGGATTGGGTTATTTCCCCCATATTTTTATTGGCCCATTGCACTAGGTTGAGAAGTAAGGGCAATAGACTTTTTCCACGCTCAGTCAAACTATATTCAACACGTGGGGGAATTTCGGGGAACATGGTCCTATTTATGAGATTATCCGCTTCCAGTTTCTTTAAAGTTACCGCTAGCATTTTCTGCGAAATGGAATCAATGTATTTATGGAGTTCGTTAAATCGAAGAACCTCCATATCACCTAAAAGCATGATGACCAACATGGACCATTTATCGCCAAATCTGTCCAGAACATTCCTCACAGGACAATTTTCTTCATCTGCATAGTTTTTAACAACAATTTTCTCCATAATAAATTGATTTTCAGTTAAGGTTACCCTTAGGTAAGTGGGTTACTGAAATGTACGCTCTAGTTTGTGCTGCACTTACTCTTTATCTTTGACTTACCAAAAGTAAGTAAATAACTATTATAAATTAATAAGATGAAAAAAATATTGATTACTGGGGCCACAGGCGGCTTGGGAGGCACCACAGCTTCTTTTTTAAAAGGTAAGGTACCTGCCGGTGATATTGCGGTATTGGTCAGGAACGTAGAAAGTGATAAGGCCAAAGAATTAGAAACACAAGGTTTTGAGCTCCGATCGGGAGATTATGACAATTACGAAAGCCTTGAAAAAGCCTTCAAGGGCATTGATGTCCTATATTTTGTATCTGCAAGTGATATAAACAAGCGAGTACCCCAACATAAAAATGTTGTGGATGCTGCCCAGAAAGCTGGAGTAAAACATATCCTCTATACCAGCACGGTTCGCAAAGATGTGTCCAAAGATGCACCTTTACACGTAGTGGTGGACGCACATGTGAAAACAGAGAATTGGATATTGGAATCCGGGTTGAAATACACGATCCTGAGACACAATCTATATGGGGAAGTAATCCCGATGTTCTTGGGAGAACGGTCACAATTATTGCAATCCAAGACCATCTATCTGCCGACTTCCAACGGGAAGACCAATTTTGTTCCAAGAGCGGATTTTGCCGAAGCCGAAGCCAATATTTTGGCAAATGCCGCTGAATACGAAAATAGAATCCTCGAGTTTAACGGTAGTGAGGAGACAAGTTTTGAAGATGTTTCCAAAATTTTGTCTGAAATAGTTAAGGAGCCCATTGCCTATGTTTCCCCGGAAATTAACGAGTTCAAACAAACCATGGCTTCTTATCAACTGCCAACGGAAATCATTGAATTGCTTTCTATGTTCAGTCTGGGAATTGCCAATGGAGAGTTTGCACAGCAAACCCAAGACCTAGAAATAGTGTTGGGTCGGCCAACAAAGTCCATAAAGGCATTTTTAGAGGAAGTGTATGGATGATCATCCTCACTCATGAAAAGCTGAGGCGGTCCCAAGGACTGCCTTAATCTTTTTATGATTTATTGACCTAATCGATGTAACATTTTTAGGAGAAGTTCTTCAAACCATAAATAAACAGATATAGATGAAAGAAGAAGTTCGTATTGCACGCATTGCAGGTCTTATTTATTTGATTGTAGTGGTAACAGGCATATTCAATTTGGGTATACTGCCTTCCAATTTTTTAGTAAAACAAGATGCTGTTGCTACCTTTCAGAATATTACGGACAACTTGATGCTCTTCAAGTATTGGATACTCACAGGAATCGTTTGTTATATTGCCTTTTTGCTCTTGCTCTAAGTGCTCTATCGATTGCTGAATTCCGTAAATAAAAACTATGCCCTGGCCATGGTTGCCTTGGTGGTGGTAAGCGTTCCCATTTCCTTGACGAATATTATTGACCAATTTACTATTCTAACGCTCGTTGAAAAAGCTAAAGGACCAAATGGAATGGATTTGGCTCAAGTGCAGGAGCAAGTCATGTATCTCTTTTATTCGTACAATAGTGGCCTAAGGGTAGTATCCATATTCTGGGGATTGTGGTTGTTCCCATTCGGATATTTGGTATATAGATCAGGTTTCCTTCCTAAAATATTGGGAGGTCTGCTCATGTTCGGTTGCTTTGGCTATCTCGTGAATTTTTTGGGAAATTTTCTTTTCGAGGGATACAGAGGGAGCCTTCTATCCAAATTTATTACAAGACCCGGTAGTATTGGGGAAATAGGAATTTGCTTGTGGTTGTTGGTTGTGGGTGTTCGTCCAGGACAAGAAAGGCAAAAGACCTCTGATTAACATGGGTTTCCCGAATCAGGGATTTACTTTTTGCGTCAACATTTTTAGGATTTGAATCAAGCTGCCCCGTTCTCCTCTTCTAATTTCGTCACAGATTTAAACCCTAAATTTTAACGTGATGAAAAAAAGTATTTTAATTATAGCAATTCTATTTATCGGGGCGACCAGTTTTGCCCAGAATTCCAACAATGTACAATTGGGTGTTAGAGGAGGTGCCAACTTTGCCACAGTGGCCGGCGATGACTACGACAGCCCTGACTCCAGGACTTCCTTTTATTTAGGTTTGTTGGCGGAAGCACCCTTGTCCGATCATGTATCGTTGCAACCAGAGGTATATTATTCCGGTCAGGGATTTGATGTTGATAATGCACAATTCAAGGTGGATTACATTCAAGTTCCACTGTTGCTGAAATTTTACATTGCCGATGGTTTGAACATTCATGCCGGACCACAGTTTGGTTTTAAGGTAAATGAAGAATTTGATTTTGATCCCAATGAGGATTCGGGGAGTTTCGATACCGATTCCGTGAACGACTTTGATTTTCAAGGAGCGGCAGGCGTTGAGTACAAATTTCCATCTGGATTCTTCATTCAGGGTAGATATTCCTACGGATTCTCGGAAATGGTCGAGGATGTGGACGTCCATAATTCCGTGTTTTCTGCGGGACTTGGATTTATGTTCTAAAGAAATCACATAAGCAGAAATATAAGAGCTCCATCAACTAAAATTGATGGAGTTTTTTTGTTTTTATAAAATTGGGATGAGGTTTTTCTCTTCAATCTAGGTATTGTGACAATATAATCCTAAGTTCATGGTCACATTCGTGTT
The DNA here is from genome assembly GCF_003584165.1 of Flagellimonas aequoris. Classification (GTDB taxonomy): domain Bacteria; phylum Bacteroidota; class Bacteroidia; order Flavobacteriales; family Flavobacteriaceae; genus Flagellimonas; species Flagellimonas aequoris. Next base: position 610,948 of record NZ_QXFJ01000030.1, read on the forward strand.
TTGAATTGAAATATGCTTCAAACTATTGATTTTACTGGTATTGACATAAAGGTGACATCCAAATGTCGTGTTCTTGACAAGGTTCCCGAGATACATTTGTCCTAGAATCAAAACAAAAAAATCATGAACAACACATCAATTGGAGAGCGTCTTAGGTATCAGAGGAAAATCAAAGGATATTCCCAAGAAGAGCTTTCCGGACGGACCAATGTAACCGTACGCACCATTCAACGCATCGAGAATGAAGAAGTTTCCCCCCATCTGAACACGGTTAAACTTTTGGCGGCCGCTTTGGAAGTCGAGGTTAGCGATTTACTGCCTTTGGATGACCCAAGGGAAGAGACCCTGAAGAAAAAATGGTTACTGCTTATTCATGCTACTCCCCTTTTGGGCATTTTTATTCCATTACTCAATGTGCTTGCACCCCTTTTTCTCTGGATCCACAAAAAGGACGACAACCCTATCTATAATGAGCACGGCATTAAGGTGATCAACTTTCAGATCACGGCATTGCTGTTAGCGGTCCTGTCCTTCATAAGCTTAATGACCGTGGACCTTTTTGGGTTCATCCTCTTTATTTCCATTGTACCCATTTGTGTGGGCATTGTCATTTTCAACATCATTTATGTACTGCAAAAGGACAAGTGCTATTATCCTTTGTCCATTCCCTTTTTAAAATTGAAGAAGAAAAATGTGCCCAAGGCATTGTGCTTTCTTATCGGAATCTCGCTTTTGGCAAGCTGTACAGGACAAAAGGTAGAAACTATTGAAAGGTTGGATGGCTCTTTGATTACCAAGGATTCTGTCAGCCATAAAATAGACCAACTGATGGCCGATGCCAAGATTACCGGAATGGCCGTTTCTATTTTCAATGATAATGAACCCATTTACCAACATACTTTTGGATATAAGGATTTTCCGAAAAAATACCCGTTGACAGATTCCACCAATATTTATGGAGCCTCGTTCAGTAAAGCAGTTTTTGGGGTCTTGGTGATGAAATTGGTAGAAGATGGAATTATTGACTTAGATACACCTCTGGAATCCTATCTGCCCAAAAAAATATACGAATATGAGCCTAAGACCCGCTGGCATGATGATTTTTCCAGTTTAAAGGAAGACTCTCTTTACCATAAGATTACGGCTCGTATGTGCTTGGATCATACCACTGGTTTCAAAAATTACAGATGGTTCGAACCCGATTACAAACTGAGGGTCCATGGTACCCCGGGTGCTCAATTTGGCTATAGTGGTGAAGGGTTTATTTACCTGCAGGTAGTTTTGGAAAAGTTGACAGGTAAAGGATTGGATCAATTGGCAAAGGAAATTGTTTTTGACCCACTCGGCATGAAAAATTCTGCTTACGAATGGAAACCCAGATTTGATAAGGATTATGCAGTGGGCCATAATGAAAAGGGCGAAGCGTTGAAAAAGGACAAGGATAATGAACCGCGCGCTGGTGGTACTTTGGAAACCACTGCCGAGGATTACACCAAATTTTTGACCGCAGTGCTCCATGAAAAAATCATCAGCGAGGCATCTTATAACGAGATTTTCACCCCCCATATCAGTATTCGTACCGAAAAACAATTCAGTGAAGGGGCCATAATTGTTACCGAAAAATACGATTCCATCCATCTAGGATATGGTTTGGGCTGGGGTTATTTTGAAACACCATACGGAAAGGCAGTATTCAAGGAAGGGCACGGCAGTGGTTTTGTACATCACTCCGTATTGTTTCCAGAAGCGGGGAAAGGCATCATGATCATGACCAACTCTGAAAATGGCAACAGCATTTTCAAGGAACTCCTAGAAGTGGCCATGGCCGACATTTATACCCCTTGGGAATGGGAGAATTATATCCCATATGACAAAAAATGACCCTTTTTGAAAACAATACAATTATCTTTACCTTGATTTTTGAGAACAGTTGATCATTACACATGGGAAAAAATAAATATACCGTTTCGGTAATCCAATTAAACCTGAACAATACCCCTGAAAACAATTTAAAAAAATGTGTGGAGTGGGTTAAAAAGGCAGCAGCCAAAGGCGCGGAGATCATTTCGTTGCCAGAGTTGTACAGTAGCCACTATTTCTGTCAAAGTGAGGATACGGAGAATTTCGCTTTTGCGGAACCGCTGTACAGCACCTCTTTTGAAGCGTTCAGTGCTTTGGCCAAGGAACTCGGTGTGGTGATCATTGTTCCCTTTTTTGAAAAACGCATGGCGGGTGTGTATCACAACAGCGCCTACATTATAGATTCTGATGGTTCCGAAGCGGGATTGTACCGTAAGATGCACATTCCGGACGACCCCCACTTCTATGAAAAATTTTATTTCACCCCTGGGGATCTTGGCTTCAAGACTATCCCAACCAAAAAGGGAAAGGTGGGTACCTTGATCTGTTGGGACCAATGGTATCCTGAAGCAGCCCGATTGACTGCCCTGCAAGGTGCCGAGGTACTCTTCTACCCTACTGCCATTGGATGGCATCCACAGGAGAAAGAAGAATACGGTGAAAAGCAACACGGTGCTTGGATGAATGTCATGAAAGGTCATGCCGTGGCCAATGGAGTTTATGTGGCCGCTGCCAACCGTATCGGATTGGAAAAGTACCTGCCAGATACCGCTGGAATCGAATTTTGGGGCTCCTCCTTTATTTGTGGGCCGCAAGGGGAAATTCTGGCACAAGCTTCCCATGACCAAGAAGAAATATTGATGGCCGAAGTGGATCTGGACCTTCAGGAAAATGTGCGCCAAAACTGGCCTTTCCTTCGTGATAGAAGGATTGATATGTACGGAGAAATAACCAAAAGGGCAATCGACTGATATGGCTAAAACTGCGTGGCGATTTCCCGCGGAATGGGAAAAACAACAGGGCATTTTACTGTGTTTCCCCCACAATGGAAACGACTGGCCCGGTAAATACGGTGCCATTCAATGGGCTTTTGTAGAGTTCATTAAAAAGGTAGCCACTTTTGAAGAGGTGTTTTTGGTAGTGGCTTCCGAGGAACTCAAAAACAAAGTGCTCGATCTCCTTCAAACCGCCCATGTAAATGTAGATAAGGTTTCCTTCATCATTCACAAGACCAACCGAAGCTGGATGCGCGACTCTGGCCCTATCATTGTGAAAAATGGTAAGGAAAGAAAGGCCCTCAACTTCAATTTTAATGGATGGGCCAAATATTCCAATTATAAATTGGATCGGCACGTTCCCGAAAAAGTGTCACAATCGCTAAAAATTCCTTTGGAACAAGTCAAATACAAGGGCAAACCCGTGGTATTGGAAGGAGGAGCCATTGACGTGAACGGTAAGGGCACCTTGATTACTTCGGAAGAATGCCTGTTGGACCCAAAGATACAAGTGCGCAATCCTGGTTTTAGTAAGGCCGATTATGAAGCCATTTTTAAAGAATACCTTGGGGTTACCCATACCATCTGGTTGGGAGATGGCATCAAAGGCGACGATACGCATGGACATATTGATGATTTGGCACGATTTGTCAATGAAAACACCATTGTTACGGTTGTGGAATCCGATAAGAAGGATGCCAATTATGCGGTCCTACAAGAGAATTTGAAACGTTTGGAAAGTGCGGTTTTAGAAGATGGTGCCAAGCCAAAAATTGTTACCCTTCCCATGCCCAAGCGAATCGATTTTGATGGAGTGGTACTCCCTGCCAGTTACGCCAATTTCCTCATTTTGAACAAAGCTGTTCTGGTTCCTACTTTTAACGACTCAAGGGATCGGGAGGCCTTGAACATGCTAGTGGATGTGTTCCCTGATAGGGAAGTGATCGGGATCAGTGCCATCGACCTCATTTGGGGATTTGGCACCTTGCACTGCTTGAGTCAGCAGATACCATTGTAGCGTTTTCGCCCTAATTGGTTACATTGTACCATTGTAAAAATCCTTAGATGAGAATCTGTATTACCCGTTCCGAAAAGCATGCCTACTCCGAAACCTTTATTCGTGACCAAATCGCTGGATTTTCCAAATTGGCAGAGGTGTTCACGGTGTATGGTGGAAGATATCCTGAACGGGAAGAAAGCGGGAAATTACTGAGTCCTAAACCCTTTTGGGTGGCCCATAAAGCGGTTAAACTTTTGGTTGGTCGAAATAATTTCTTCAGTAATTACGGTATGAAGAAGTTCCTGAAAAAGAATCAAATTAATGTGGTCTTGGCCAATTATGGTATGTGTGCTGCCCATATGGTTCCTGTTTGCAAGGCTTTGGACATTCCGCTGCTGGTCATTTTTCATGGTCATGACGCCACGGACCAAAAACTTCTTGGAAAATATAGAGGGAAGTATCAAAAGCTGTTCGGCTATGCCGCGTCCATTATAGTGGTGTCAAATGACATGGCGGCCAAATTGACTGAACTTGGTGCCCCTGCCGAAAAAATACAGGTGGTACCTTGTGGAGTGGATACGGATAAATTCAAACCCACTGAACAACCGGCACAAGAGCAAAAATTCTTGGCCGTAGGAAGATTTGCAGCTAAAAAGGGGCCATTGTATACCATTGATGCCTTTAGCAAGGTCTACCAGAAATTCCCAGATGCCACTCTTACCATGGTGGGTAAAAAAACGGGCTTATTTGATGAATGTGAAGCAAAAGTAGCCGAATTAGGTCTTGAAAATGCTGTGACTTTCACTGGAATTTTGGACCAATCCCAAATTGCCGAACTCATGGGTGAAGCATTGGCTTTTGTGCAACATTCCATTACCGCCCCAAATGGTGATATGGAAGGAACTCCGGTCAGTATTATGGAAGCTGGAGCATCGGGATTGCCCATTGTGAGCACGGAACACGGAGGCATTAAAGATGCAGTGGTGCATGGGCGGACAGGATTTTTAGTGAAGGAAACCGATGCAGATGCCATGGCCAATTTTATGATGCAACTTTGCGAGGATCCCATTCAGGCCAAGGCTATGGGACTTGAAGGAAGGGAACACATCCAGAAAAACTATCTTCAAAAGGAACAGATCAAAAAACTGTACGACCTGAGTGTAGCAGCATGTAAATAAAAATCTTGATTTCCTATGGATATAAAGAGGGTTTGTATTGGATTGATTGTCTTGCTGTGGCTTGGTTGCAATACTCCTACTAAAAAATCAAAACTGGAGACTTGGAAACAAGAAATCCGGGATACGGAAAAAGCTTTTTCCAATATGGCACAAAAAGAAGGTGTTGCAAAAGCTTTTGAAACCTATTGTGCCAATGATGTGGTCATGATGCGCAACAACAAATTGGTGAAAGGGAAAGATGGTCTGAAGACTTATTTTTCCCATCAAACTTCTTCATCAAACTTTAAGCTTTCATGGGCGCCCGATTTTGTGGATGTTTCCTCGTCCGGGGATTTGGGTTATACGTATGGAAAATATCAATTGACCTACAAAGATTCCACGGGTGCCGAAATGCAAAACACAGGAGTTTTTCATACCGTTTGGAAGCGCCAACCAGATCAAACCTGGAAATTTGTTTGGGACTAACTGGACGCATCGTTGCTTGAACGAACAGAAATCTTAATAAAATGGCTTACTACCTGTAACAAGTCGTGGTTTTTTTTATCTTTTGTGGGTAACACCATAAAATGAGACGATTAGTAGTACTTTCTATTTTAGTATTGGTCCAGACTAGCCTGGTTTTAGCGCAGACTTCTTTAAAGAAAATTGATTTAGAAAGTGGAGACTTCCACGTAGGATTTAAACACTACCTAACCTCCGACAGTACCAGAACATATAAGAGAATTTATGACTGGAACAACAAAAGTATTCCAAGGCCCATCCCAATAAGTATTTGGTATCCATCAGGTAAAGCTTTGGATTACACTGAGCCAATGAACGTATTGGATTACATGGAAATCCTTAAAGAAGAAGAGGAATGGGAATACTTGCCAAATGACCAAATATTGAATTGGTTTTATTATCCAAATAATTTCGCGAATCAAAGCCATTTAAAAGAACAGACAACTGCGCAATATGGGATAAAGCCGGCTGAGGGTACATTTCCAGTGGTCGTTTATGCCCCGAGTTATCAAGCGTCATCCATAGAAAATTTTGCTTTGTGCGAATATCTGGCCAGTCACGGCTATGTGGTGATTTCTAGTCCAAGTAGAGGTACTGAGAATCGATTTTTTGAGGGAGGCACCCCAAAAGACTTGGAAACACAGGCTAGGGATATTGAGTTTCTGATCAAAGAAGTCCAAAAATTGCCTTATGTGGAAACGGACCATATGGCTACCATGGGTTTTAGCTTTGGAGGGCTGTCCAACGTTTTGTCACAAATGAGAAATGAGAACATCATGGCCATTGTCAGTTTGGATGGAAGTATAAAATATCAATATGACACGTTGAAAAAATCCCCTTTCTTTAATATGGATAAGGTGGATGTTCCTTTCATCCATATGGCCCAAAAGAACATTCCAGAGCAGGTTATGGCTGAAGATAAGATAGACCCGGAACTCAACACCAAGTTTGAATTTTACGATAGTCTCACCAATAGCAAGGCCTATCAATTGAAGTTCCACAACATGACGCATTCCTATTTCAGTACCTTGGGGGTCTTGTTTCAATCAAGGGATGAAAGACAGGATAAAAGTGATCCCGAGATCATGGAATCCTATAGGTTGGTATCCCAGTATTCGTTGAATTTTTTGGATGCATTTTTGAAAAATGACCCGAAAGCCCTTAAATTTTTAAACAACGATCCTTCCCAAAATGGAATAGCAAAGGATATACTGGATTATCAAGCCAAAGAACCAAAAGAAAAAGGATTTGGTTTCAATGATTTTAATGAATTGGCTGCGGAACAAAACTATGGCAATCTGAACGCGCTTTACGAATCGCTATTGAAAGAACATCCCACCTTGGAATTGCCAGAAGGGAAACTCAACAATCTTGGGTTACAGTTGGTGTTCAACCCAAAAACATCTGCCCACGGAATCAATGTGTTTTTATTGGCAACGGCCCTTTATCCAAATTCAAGCAACCTTTATGATAGTTTGGCAGAGGCCTATTTATTTTTGGGAGAGAAAGACAAGGCGGTCACTAGCTTTAAAAAGTCCCTGGATTTAAATCCGCAGAACCAAAATGCCATTGACCGATTGGAACAGCTGAGGAAATAAAATGGTCACTTGCCCTTAAACAAAAAAGGATTAACTTGGTTATCTCTCACCAAATAACCGAGTTATGAAACCAACACTGACCACTTTCCTTCTTGCCATGCTTCTTATGGGTAGTTGTAGCAAACCCCAAAATTTTGATGTACTTATAAAAAACGGCCGCATCGTGGATGGTTCCGGTGGATCTTCTTTTATGGGCGATGTGGGTATCAATGCCGACACCATTGCAGCCATTGGCAACCTGGAAAAAGCTACCGGTAATGTTGAAGTGGATGCCTCTGGCCTAGTGGTCGCCCCAGGCTTCATCAATATGCTGAGTTGGGCCACAGAATCCCTTATAGAGGATGGAAGGTCCATGGGTGATATTAAACAAGGCGTAACCCTTGAAGTTTTTGGCGAAGGGTGGTCCATGGGTCCCCTTAACGAAAAGATGAAGAAACAAGAACAGGAAAGCCAAGGCGACATCAAATTTGATATCACTTGGAACACCCTGAACGAATATCTGGAATATTTGACCCATAAAGGGGTTACACCCAACGTGGCTTCTTTTGTGGGTGCAACAACATTAAGGATCAACAAGGTAGGTTATGAAGACCGGGCCCCTACTCCACAGGAACTGGATTCCATGAAATTGATGGTAAAACAGGCCATGGAAGAAGGTGCCTTGGGTGTGGGATCTTCACTGATCTATGCACCGGCCTTTTATTCCAGCACCGAGGAACTCATAGAACTTTGTAAAGTGGTAGCAGAGTATGACGGCATGTACATCAGTCATATGCGGAGTGAAGGGTCGCGGTTATTGGAAAGTTTGGATGAACTGATTCGTATTGCCCATGAAGCGGGTATACGAGCAGAAATCTATCATTTAAAAGAGAGCGGGAAGGATAATTGGGATAAATATGACGATGTGGTGGCCAAGGTAGATTCAGCCCGGGCGGCTGGGCTTCACATTACGGCCGATATGTACAATTACGTGGCTGGGGCAACAGGCTTGGATGCCGCCATGCCCCCGTGGGTTCAGGAAGGTGGATATGACCAATGGGCGGAGCGTTTGCAGGACCCCGCTATTCGAAAGAAAGTCAAGGAAGAAATGATGACCCCCACGGATGAGTGGGAAAGCTTGATGCAAGCGGCTGGAGACCCCAGCAAAATATTGCTGGTCGGATTCAAAAATGATACGCTTAAACAGTATACAGGTAAAACCTTGAAGGAAGTGGCCGAATTACGGGGGACTTCCCCAGAAGAAACGGCCATGGACCTTGTGGTACAGGATGGCAGTCGTGTGGGCACGATTTATTTTCTAATGTCCGAGGACAATGTGAAAAAACAGATTGCCCTCCCATGGATGAGTTTTGGCTCCGATGCGGGTTCTCTAGCCACGGAAGGGGTTTTTCTCAAATCCAGTACCCACCCAAGAAGCTATGGCAATGTGGCCCGTCTGTTGGGTAAATATGTGCGTGAGGAAAAGGTGATTTCCTTGGAGGAGGCGGTCCATAAGCTTTCACAATTACCGGCGACCAACTTGAAAATCAAAAAACGGGGAAGTTTGGCCACGGGCAATTATGCTGATGTGGTGTTGTTCGATCCGGAAACCATCATCGACAAGGCAACTTTTGAAAACCCCCATCAATATGCCGAAGGGATGGTCCATGTATTTGTCAACGGTACCCAAGTATTGAAAGATGGCGAGCATACCGGGGAATTTCCAGGGCAAGTGGTGCGTGGACCGGGATACACAAAAGATTGATAACATGAAGAGGCTCGTTTTAGTGGTAACTTTTTTATCACCGATGCTATTCTGGTCGCAGTCGCCACAAAATCAATTTGTACTTTTTGATGTAGAGTACACCTATACCAAGCATGACGCAGACACTTCCACACCAAGTAAATCACATTATTATGTAACTGGGGATAAGTTAAACCCGGATATTCCCACGGATTGGACATCTCCTGTGGATTTTAGGAACGGGACAGTGCACATCCGTATCCATGTTTTGGAAAAACCACCGGGCAAGGAACCAACAAAATGGACACTTTGCTATATTCCCAACCATGGCCAGGGTAATGGGTATGGCTGTACTTCCACGGATCTTTATTTGGATGAAGGGGTTTATGAAAAAGATGTCCCGATGACGGAATTCTGGGAAAATGAATCCATTATTTGGTCGGAAGGCATCAAACAGATGGATTTGGTCATCAAGGATGACAGTGGCGGGCAAGGGCATGCCCACAAGCGGGAAGATTTTGAAAAGTTCTTTCCTACCAAGGTACGGATTACCATGGTTCAGGTGGCCAAGGGAGCAACCTATGACCCTTCTCTGGTGCCGAATCTTGATCAGTGAAATGAACAATAACCAATGTACAATGAGCAGTTGGTAATTGTCAACATGATCATTCTGAGTCTGGTGAAGAATCTTTACAAACACATTAATAAATAGATTAAAAAAGAATCCAATAGTAAACAGTCCCCATATCGTGAAAGAGAATCAAAAAATATTGATGGAACGTAAGAGTCAAAAAAAGAATTTCGCTCAATATTAATAGTTAACAAATGATTGCAAATCTTAAGGAATTCATCAAGAATAAAGAAACGGACAAAATCCTGAACTTGATCAAAGAAACCCCCGAGGTTTTGGGTCAACAGGATGAAAGCGGGACATCAGGACTGCTGATGATTGCTTATAGTGGTATGCCAGATGTTTTTGAAACGGCAAAAACCCTCAAGAAAACATTTGCGTTTCATGAAGCCATTGTCTGTGGGAAAGTGGAACGGGTTAAAGAATTGCTCCATAATACCCCAAGCTTTATAAACCAATATTCCAACGATGGTTTTACACCGGTCTCCTTGGCTGCCTTTTTTGATCAAATAGAAATTGCCAAATGGTTGCTTGAACAAGGTGCGGACCCAAATCTTCATGCGACCAATCCTTCCAAGGTAAATGCGTTACATGCCGCTGTGGCCAAGGAAAATGTTGAGTTGTGTCAATTGCTGATTGCAAAAGGTGCAGACATCAATGCCCCGCAAATGCAAAATGTTACGGCCTTGCACTCTGCGGCGCATCGGGGGAATTTGGAACTCGTAAAATTATTGGTGCAACAGGGTGCCGATATCGACCTGAAAATGGATAATGGCGATACGGCCCTTAGCATTGTGAAACGGGATGGGCATAAGGAAGTTGCCGCCTATCTGGAAGAAAGGTAGCCAGGAATCAGCCTTGATGCCCGTTTTTGGCCTCGATCCATTTGGCCATGTATTTGGTACTGTTCAAGGTTTGGTGCTGCAATAGCCTCCCTATAAAGTTTTGCTCCCGATGTGCATCCAAATTTTCACCTATTTTCACTATTGATCGAGCTAGACGATCATGAAGTTTTTCCTTATCAAAATATGTGTGGAGTAAGTTGATTCCATTGTGCTGAGCTTGTTCCCAAAGTTTCCTTTGCTGATAGAGCTCCACGACTGCATGGGCAAAAGTGTCCCATTCATCTGAAATGGCGCCGTTCCAAGGCAAATCCCCATGCATTCCTTCTGCACCAATAGATGTGGTAACACTGGGGGTTCCATTTTTCATGGCTTCCAGTAATTTTCCTTTGATACCGGCACCAAACTGTATGGGGGCTAATAAAACTCTGGAGTTCTGCAAGGCTTCATCAAGGTTTTCCACCCAATCTTTAATATGGAACCCTTGTTTCGGTGCATGCATTTCCTGTATCATTTGAGGCAAGTAAGCCCCATAGATATGGATTTCGGCATTGGGTAACTGGTTTCGGATGAGGGGCCAGATTTCTTTTTTCAAGATTTTGATAGCGTCTACATTTGGGGCATGTTTACCATTGCCCACTGTGATAAAATGCTGTCTTTCATCAAAACTGGGCCATTCTTTTATGTTTTTGGCCGTTGGTACTTCCAGCATCAGTGGTAAATGTAACAGCAAGCCTTGGGGTACTTGAAGTTGCTCCTGCAAAATTCCCATCTCAAAAGTGGAAACCATCAACGATACATCGCAACGATAGATACTGGCAACTTCCCTCAAGGTCAAAGGATGGGTTTTCCATTGCCCTATATTGAATTCCACTTCATCTTTTATTGCCTCTTCCCTAGCCTTTCGCAAGGAATGCAAATCCTCTGTGTTCAATATCCGAATGGCTTGAGGGGCAAATTCGACCACCCGCCAACCAAATTGTTCTTCCACCATAAAACGGTCAAAAAGAACCAAATCCGGATTCAAATTTTCAATAAAAGCATCGAAACTGGGATGATTGAGTTGAATGAATTCCTCCTTTACTCCTATCTCAGAAAGGCTCTTGCTATACTCAGTTTTGCTTGCAGTGCAAGCGAAGGATACTTGGTAACCAAAGCTCAAAAAAGCTTCCAACAGTTGGAGCATTCTCCCTCCGGCGGCTGTGGTGTTGGGTTCTGGCCACACATGGCCGATCACTAAAAGCTTTTTGGTCATATTCAAGTCAACTTAGGGGAATCAAGACTCAGGAAACAAAATCCAACCATTAACAATCAACAGTGAACAATCCCGTGATCTAATAATCCAACCAGCCAGCAATTCAAATTACATCCGCATGGCAAATTTCTTGGAAATACTGGAGCGCAGCTTACGTTCGTAATCCTCTTCCAACCACTCTTTGTAGTTTTTGGTGTTGTTCATGATGCAATAGGAATATTGCTTAACCCTATAGGCAATCTCTTCTTTGAGTTCCTTGGCCAAGATCCGGGCATCAAACACATCCTCACTGTTTTCCACACAAATCTGGGCATGTTGTTCTATGCTAAGTTCCAAGACCAGCTTGGATTTTTTTCCTTCGGCGAATATCTTTTTGTACTCTTCCTTGACATCAAAGGTAATGTTGTCCGATTTGCTGAACTTGGCTTTGAGTTCTTCGGGCATTTCATACACAAAGTCTCGTTCAATTTCCTCATCATTTTTGATGTTCTCCAAATAAAAATCTGGGAAATGGAAAATCTCCTGCCAATCCACGGCAGCATCCCAAGGGCCAAAACGGGCAAGGTTGTTTCCCATATCGATGACGTTGAATTCATCTTTTCCGGGAATGATCCTAGAGCCCCGGCCGATCATTTGAAAATATAGGGTAAGCGATCTGGTCGCTCGATTCAGGATAATGGATTTTACAGAAGGTTCGTCAAAACCAGTGGTCAGGATACTTACCGAGGTAAGAATAGCGTCGGGTGTCTCGGCGAACCAATCCAAGATATCCCTTCGTTCGGTGGCCGTGTTCTTATTGTCCAAGTGCCGGATATTGTACCCGGCCTTTTTGAAGGTTTCATACACGTACAAAGACGTATTGATACCATTGTTGAAGATCAACGTTTTGGTTCCCCTCGCAATTTCCTCATAAGCGGACAATAGTTTGCCCAACATGCTGTGGTTGCCATAAAACTCATCCGAAGATTTTACCGTGTAGTCCCCATGGATTCCCAATTTTAGGGTCTTGAGGCTAACATCATAGTTATACAGGTTGGCCTTGGCCAAAAACTGTTTATCTATCAACGATTTTATGGACTCCCCAATGATCAGGTGCTTATAATGATCCTTCATGGGAAGTTTAATGTTGGAACTCAATGGCGTGGCCGTTACTCCCAGGATAGTGGCGTGTTCAAAATATTTGAACAACTTACGGAACGAGTTGTAATGGGCCTCATCGATAATGACCAGCCCTATGTTCTTTATGCTTACCTTTTCTTCCTGCAATCGGTTGTTCAAGGTTTCCACCATGGCCACAAAACACATATAGTCATCTTGGTCGTACAGTTCTTTCACCTCACTGTTGATGACTTTGTTGGGCACCCCGAATCCGTGAAGCATATCCGAGGTCTGTTTGCTCAGCTCTATGCGGTGCGTCAGGACCATAACCTTTTTCCCTGTCTGGTTGATGAACCTACGGGTAATCTCGGAAAACACGACGGTTTTTCCCCCTCCTGTCGGCAATTGGTACAAGATATTGGTACCCTGTGGTAGGTCGTCCAAATGCTTAAAGATCTTTCTAAGATCTTCTTGCTGGTAATCGTATAGGGTTTTCTTGTGATTTTTTCTGTTTACCTCCAAAAGAAAATGGTTATGGGTTTCAAATTAAAAAACCCTACAAAATTAGGAGTTTTTTGGGCTTGTGGGAAGAGGTGCGCATGGTTTTCTATCAAGATACTATCAACAATTGGAGTTTAACAGAATTTTTTATGGATTATGCATTTTGACTCATAACATTTTGATAAGAATAACATTTTCCACTTGGAATTCTACCCGTAAAAACGTATAATGAAAGCTTGTAACACCATGAAACCATTTATCGAATGAGGCAGTTAAAAATCATCAAGCAGGTCACCAATCGCGAATCCAAATCCCTTGACAAGTATCTTCAGGACATCAGTAAAATTGATTTGATCACGGCTCAGGAGGAAGTGGAACTCGCGCAAAAGATCAGGGCCGGTGACCAAGCTGCTTTGGAAAAGCTCACTAATGCCAACCTTAGGTTTGTGGTCTCGGTGGCCAAGCAGTACCAGAACCAAGGGCTTAAACTGCCCGATTTGATCAATGAGGGCAATGTAGGTCTGGTAAAAGCGGCCAAACGTTTTGATGAGACCAGGGGATTCAAGTTCATCTCCTATGCGGTGTGGTGGATCAGGCAATCCATTCTTCAAGCATTGGCGGAACAATCAAGGGTTGTTCGTCTACCCTTGAACAAAATAGGGTCCATCAACAAAATAAAAAAGACCTTTTCCTATTTGGAACAAGCGCATGAGCGGCCACCATCCCCAGAGGAAATCGCCAAAGAATTGGACATGACGGTCACCGAGGTTAAACAATCGCTTCGGAACACGGGAAGACATGTTTCCATGGATGCACCTTTAAAAGAAGGAGAAACCTCTAATTTATATGACGTGCTCAGAGCTGGGGACTCCCCAAAACCCGATAAAGGACTGATGCACCAATCCCTCTACACGGAAATCAACCGGGCCTTGGATACTTTGTCCCCAAGGGAAGCCGATGTGGTAAGACTGTATTATGGTATCGGCAACCAGCCCTCCATGACCTTGGAAGAGATTGGAAGCACTTTTGACCTTACGCGGGAACGTGTACGGCAGATCAGGGAGAAGGCCATCAGAAAGTTGCGCCATACCTCAAAAAGCAAGATCCTGAAATCCTATTTGGGATAAATACTGAAAATGGAAAAGGGGATGTTTTTACATCCCCTTTTCCATGATATTCACTTAAACACTAATTATGGGTGACTCAACAGGTTGATATCAAAATCTGTAAGCATTTCGTTCAAATCTTGAATAAAGTTTAAGTACGCTGTGTTTTCTTGGTTAAAATTTTTCATCGAAACAAAATTTGGGGTTTTGGTCAACTATAGGTAATCAAGTTCGGCAAGTTCATTCAAGCTTAGGATTTCGTTCAGTTCCTGTAGAAATGCCAAATATTCTTCTCCGTAGGTGTCGTATAACATTGTAATTTCGGGGTTTTGTTGTTTGGGTATTTCCTATAACGTGAATCTATTCGAAAGATTATGTCAATACAATTTTTTGTGGTGAAATTCTTACCATAAGTTGTGAAATGAGCATGTCAATCAGTATCCAAAATATCCAAGGCCACCTCAAAGTCCAGATCAGGATCTTTCTTGCTCGGTCTTATGTTGAATTCATCATAAATGAAACATAGTTTCATCGGCAACCTACTCCTTTCGCTTGGCGTTATTACTCCAAGTTTGTTTTGCAAGGCTGTTTTGATCTCGAACGCCTTGTTGCTGATTTTAGGGTTCTCGTGTGTCTCCAATTCCGCCAAGAAAGGAATCTCTTTCTTGTCCCCTACCTCCAACATTTGGTCCAACAGCATCAATCTGCATTCCAAGTCCTTGGCATGTTGAAACAAAGGATAAAATATGCTCTGTAGGTATGCTGGTAGTTCGGCGTTTGTCACGGTATTGGTTTTTTACATCGTTCTGAAAAGTTCCATTTCAAAATCCACCTGCTCTTGCACCACAGGGTATTCGGTCACAAATTGTTCGTAAAGAAAGGCCAGGTGTTTGGCATCGTTATCGGTTTTGCTCAACAGGGCCATCTGCTGTACGGTTTCCAGCAGATCAAAGGTTTTCATCATCTTAAGGTTGGGGCCTATTTTTTGGCAGGCCAATTCTAAGGCAGTGAAATCCTCGTTCATCAGGTGTACTTTGGCACTTCCAATGAATTCCAGTACATTTTGCTTGAACATCCGTACCATTTCCTCCAAGAGTTCCATGCGACCCATACAGTCCTCAAGGACCGGTTTCAGGTTGATCTTGTGTTCAGAATAGCCTGATACAAGGCTTTTCTCAATATATTGAAAGTTCGTAGGCATAGTTTCGGAGGTATGTTTTTTTGGATGGATCAGTTCTTGGATCGCTATTCTCAACGTATCCGTCAGATCCTGTTGTTTTTTGTTCAGAGGGGTATTCTCCAAAGCATCCAACAATTGTAAAAGATGATTATTGGGTTTTGTGGCATCGGATTTTTTTCCAGTGGGTTCCAAGATGCCCACTCTTTTGTAGATGTTCTCCAGTTGCTTCAGTTCCGATACACCAAATACTTTGTCTTCGAGTCCGTGCTTGAAGACCTCGAACGATTTTTTAAGTTCCCCTGCCTCTACAACGCCCAGTTCCTCATAAGAGAAGGAACTTAGTCCTATTTCCAGTTTTTCAAGATAGTTGAGTAATTCCCGTGTTCCCAATTTTAGTATGCAATAATTGTTAATTCACTAAAAATGTCCAATAAAAAGAGGGATTACAATTTATTGTTCCGTAGGATTCGGTTTTTGTTGTCAAATTGCTTTATTTGTATGTATAAAAACCGACCAATGAAACATATTTACCTCATCTGTAGCATTCTCCTATTTATTTCTTGCGGAGAAAAAGAACCCAAAAAGACCGAAACTTTGGAAGAATTGGCACACAGGATCCATGATTCTGTCATCACTATTGATACCCATGACGACATCAACGTGACCAATTTTACCGACAGTATCAACTACACCCAAAACTTGGATACACAAGTAAACCTGCCCAAAATGAAAGAAGGCGGTTTGGATGTCGCCTGGTTTATTGTGTATACCGGACAGGATACCCTCACTACCGAGGGTTATGCCAAGGCGTCGGAAAATGCCATGGCCAAATTTGATGCCATCCATAGACTTTGCGAGGAGATTGCGCCCGATCAGATCGGGTTGGCCCTTACCTCGGATGATGTAAGGAAAATAGCCGCATCAGGAAGAAAAGTTGCTATGATCGGTGTGGAAAACGCCTATCCCATCGGCGAGGATCTCTCCAAAATAGAGGAATACCAAAAAATGGGTGCCCGTTACATGTCCTTGGCCCATAATGGACACAGCCAGTTCAGTGACTCCAATACAGGGGAAAGGGACAGTGTTTGGCTGTACCATGGTCTAAGTGATTTGGGCAAACAGGCCATTGCAGAATTGAACCGTGTGGGGATCATGATCGATATTTCCCACCCATCAAGGGAAGCCATGGTACAAATGATAGAGCTTTCCAAAGCTCCCATCATCGCATCACACTCCTCGGCAAGAGCATTGTGTGATCATAGTCGTAACTTGGATGATGAGCAACTGTTGATGATGATGAAGAATGGTGGTGTGGTACAGGCCGTTGCCTTGGGTTCCTATGTAAACGCGGAAAAAAGCGAGGCCCGTTCCGAATATCTTAATGGAATCAATAAAAAGGTGGCCGATTCTTTGGGTATTGAATGGTACGAAAGGTCCCAATTCAGAAGTTTGACCCCTGAACAACGTGAAACCTTTTTTGAAAACTATCAAAAAGTTATGGGCATTGCCGAAGAGCTTGCCAAAAAAGACCCCAATGCCCCACCAGCGGTGAATGTTTCCGATTTCGTGGATCACATAGACCATATGGTGAAAATAATGGGAATAGACCATGTAGGCATCAGCTCCGATTTTGATGGAGGTGGTGGCATTGAAGGCTGGTCGGATGCTTCCGAAACCTTTAACGTAACCTTGGAACTGGTAAAACGTGGCTATACCGAAGAAGAAATCGCCAAAATTTGGGGAGGCAATCTTCTAAGGGTATTGGATGAAGTCCAGGCTATTGCCAAAACGTTGAACTAGGCGTTTTCCTCCTTTTCCTTTTTGGCCAAACGGTCCTTAACGTACTCAATTTTTGTTTTACCGTGGGCCTTGGGATTGCCCTTATCATCAAGGTTGACCATGATGATATTGTCCACGGTAACAATACTTTCGTGGGTCATCTTATTTCTTACCTCACAATTGAGGGAAATGGAGGTGACCCCGAATTTGATGACATCTATACCAATTTCGATGATATCGCCTTCAATGGCGGTGCTCATAAAATTGATTTCGGACATATATTTTGTAACAACTTTCTTGTTCTCCAACTGAATGATGCTGTACAGGACAGCCTCCTCATCGATCCAGGCAAGGACCTTTCCGCCAAACAGTGTTCCATTGGCGTTCAAATCTTCTGGTTTTACCCATTTTCGTGTATGAAATCGCATATTGAAACTTTTTAAAATACAGGGCAAAGTTACTTCAATACCCAGTAGATTGTTTCACTACTACCCTACTAATTTTGTGTAATTATCAATTTCAAACAATTCATTACCAAGCACTACGGACTCTGTAATTTTGAAGTAGAAGGATTTTTAAATCCATGAAAATTTGGGCTTTAATCGAAAAGACCCTTCTGTGGTCCGTTCAAAGTTGCCGGAATGTGAAGATCGGAACCCAAGGCAGGGTTCAATTGCTTGATCAAATGGGCGGACAACAAAGGTGATTCCAGTTCAAGATTCTGGTGCACAAAAAAATGGATGTTTCCTAATCCCTGTGTTGTCCATGTAGACAATCGGTTTACCCAATCCTGCAGTCGCGGATAATCGGATGGGTGGTTGGCACCCACATATCGGACAAAAGCCTCGTTATTGGTCAACCGCATGTGCATAAGGTCCCTTCTGCCTGCCGTATCCACCAGTACATTGGCGATTTGATTTTCTTCCAGCAAATGATACAGCTCTTGGGCAACGGTTTCATCATTGAACCAATCCGTATGGCGAAATTCCATGGCCAAGGGAAACTCCTTGGGCCAATATTCCACAAACCGCACCACCCTATCCCAATTTTTAGGGTCAAAGTTGTTGTGCATCTGCAAAAAGATGGTCCCCAATTTTTCTTTGAGGAGTGAGGTCACTTCCAAATAACGGTCGACTACGGGATATACCTGTTCGTTCAATCGACGAAGGTGGCTCACCTCGTTTGTCATTTTTGGGAAAAACTTAAAACCTTCCGGGGTTTTGTCGTACCATTTTTCATAGGTATCCGAAGGAAAGATGCGATAAAATGTGGCATTGAGTTCTATGCAATTGAACTGGGATGAGTAGTATTGCAATTCATCCTTTGTTAAACTTGTTGTTGGTAAAGTCCATTTAGGGAGTCCTACCCTGACATCCAGCGGACTATTGTTTGAAGCTTTTATCAATAATGGATGTGTATCGGGGTGGTCTGGTGGTAGTGTGAAGTCAATAAGTTCTGGTCTATCAACCTTTCCGAATTTCATAATGTTGAATTATACACTTAAAATAAAACAAATATTCCGTAATCAAAGATTTACCATTGGTCGTAGTTTGTTCCAATAATAATAAGTGCGGTACGTTAAATGAAATATTAAATTGCCCCAAACAAAATGATGGGGACTGAAAAAATTAGGATCATGAATTTGGCAAAAAGAATACCGTTGACGGACGTACAAAAAATTGAGATTGACAATGAAGCCCATAAAAGGGTCAACTTTTTCTTGAAACACCCAGAGGTTCAAGTTTTGATCAAAGACCATACGGACGACCAGATTATAGAGACAATTGGATGCACAAAGGAATACCTTCTAACTTGGAGGGAATGGGCTGAACCAATTTATAGTTTCTCTGGGGAAAAACCTGAAATTGTAGGTTGGTTGATTCCTGATTTCAAAAAAATTGTCACAGACCTTAGACTTGAAAAAAGAACATTGATTTTTAACCAATCGACTTAAAATTGAACACTAGCTGGCCACGTCGATGTTCCAGAACAATTTTGAAGAGTGTCCGCAAGAACTCCTGTTATCCAATCAATCTCATAATAAACGGTATGTGTCATTATACCATTAAATGATCCATTTCCATCTAGTTCACCAGTAAATCTATAGGTATATGAACTAAAAGTATTATAATTCTCATAAGTGTTGGATATAGTATAAGTCAAATTGAATTGTAATGAATTACCGTTTTTTGTGTAACCTGATTCAGTAGTAGTGAAATTTGGATTATTCATGATGACTTTTCCGTCTTCGGTAAAAAGCCAATACCTGTAACATGAATTAGTGCGATATCCATTATCTATCACATAGTACTCAGAATTACCCACACATGAAACTCTATCTGGATTGGCATAGTCCAGAGGACAATATTCTGGGGTTCCCGACAGAATATCTGCATTAGCCGTACCATCCCCACTAAGCGATATGACCAAATTCTGCACTGCATCGGTGATTATAGGAATGGTTTCATTATAAGTGATATCCTCAGTAGGGTAGAAAGTAATTACTACCTGCTCAGTAGCTTCTGGCTGAATTGTAAAGTTAGACCGATCCACTTCAAATACATTTGTATCACCTATCTCTGTGATGATTACAGGTTCGGTTGAACGGTTAGTAATGGATAAGACCTTTGTTGTGGTCGTATTGACCTCTACTTGTCCAAAATCATAACTGTCGCCTTCAATGAAAAGATCTAGCACGGAACCTATTCCAGTTCCAATTAACTCTATGTTGGTATTCTCCTGTGTAGATTCATTATTCAAAACAATGGAAGTGTCATAAATCTTGGAGGATACGGGATTAAAGGTAAAGTCCAAAGTAACATCTCCCATGGATGGAATGGATAAATCACTCCAAGAATAGGAGAAACCTTCCGCTGGAGTTTCAGAGGCATATAAATCAACTGAATAATCAGAAACATTACTAATCGTTAAGCTCTTTGATTCTGCAGTATTCAAAACCGTATTCCCAAAAACTAACTCACTTTCAAATTCAAGAGGGTTGATAACTTCTCCAGAGACAGGAAACTGAAAGGTGCCCTCAGTTGGCAGACTTGTTTCAATACTCAAGTTGCCAGTAAGCTGTTCAGCTAAAACAGTGGGATTATAACGCACTTCAACTTCAATAGATTCACCTGATTTTATTTCCAAATTCGAGAGGTTTGGAGATACCGAGAAAGATTGATTGGGGAAGTTGATGTTCGTAATAGAAATATCTTCAGTACTTCTGTTCTGTAAAGTCAAAATGCTTTGTACCCCAATGCCCAATGGTATTTTCCCGTAAGAAAGTTCACCAGTAACTCTAAATGGCTTGCACTTTTGAAAGACCCCATTGATTTTATCGGTACAGAACTCAATTTCTGATTCATTTAATACCCAGTCTTTTACCAAAACCCCAGTATCAAAAGCTCCGACAGCTATATTAAGTCTGTTAAAAAATGTAAGCAATTTTTGAACATTCAGGCTTTTAATAGAGATTAACTCACCAGCACAGTTCTTTAAAACGTTAATCGTTCCTTCAGAATTCACTCTTAAAACATCAATTAATCCCGTGACTAATTCTGAGGTTGATGCGCTAGATAAAACTTCTCCCGAAATATTAATAACATAACCTCCAAGAGCTTGATAACAATCGTCTTCCTCGGATATTAGTTCCCCAATTCCAGATATTGTCCCGAGGATATTTAAGGTTAGTTTAGCTACATTCCTGCTTTTTACAGCCTCTCCCGCAGAAGACCCTTGAAAACTAAGACCATTACCAGCATTTATTTCATAAAATCCGTCATCTAAATTAGATTCAGAAACTTTTGGAAGTTCTACCGCTTCATTTCCTGTTGCCGCTGAATAAAGTAATCCTGAAGCGATTGTAAATAGTCGTTTGTCGACCCCATCTAAGGTTTTTGT
This sequence comes from Flagellimonas aequoris, assembly GCF_003584165.1. Lineage (GTDB taxonomy): Bacteria > Bacteroidota > Bacteroidia > Flavobacteriales > Flavobacteriaceae > Flagellimonas > Flagellimonas aequoris. Next base: position 632,095 of record NZ_QXFJ01000030.1, read on the forward strand.
GCTACCATTATTAATTTTGACTCCATAGGCCATTGAACTACTATTCACAACTGTAATTGTACTGTTCTCTGCAGAAAGGGATAATGGGTCAATCTGCTCATCATACTTTGATTCTTTCTTACTTTCTAAATCAGCAAAAAGCTTTTCAACCAATACATTTAGACTTCCAATCACGGAGGTATTTTGCAATAGATTTGCATCACTTTTCAATGAATTTTCTATAGCATTTTCTAAAGCGGCGAATTCAGGCATCGTTTTTATCAGAGTAATTAATTCTGCCTTCGCAATAGGTGTTAAATCTGCGACCCAAGGTTGTAGCATTAAAAGGGAAACAGCGGTGGTATTAGCGTTTAACTCAGTATTGGTAGTGTTAGAAGAATCAAAATAATTGAGAAGTACGATATTCCCAGAGCTATCCTCGGCAAATGACAACTCGTAAACATTACCTTCCAAAACCTCAATCTTAGATTCACCATTCACAACAATTTGTCCATCATCAAACAAAGAGGAGACCAATAAATCCTCCTCAGATACAGCTGAGCTTTCAGGAAGAGTTACATTTAGAGTAACCTCAATTAGTCCTTGAGGTATAATATTATCGTTGTTACCGCCAGAATTATCGCCGTCTGTATTATCAGGATTCTGTTGAGTGGGATTATCAGGCTCAGTTGATGATTTATTGTCTTTGCTACAACTAAATGTGATGATTAAAAGAAGAAAAATAAAAATGGCTCTACCCATCGTTTGAAGAATTTGGTTGGTTTTTATTATTTCATTCCACACTTATCGTGTGATTGAGATGGGGGAGAGCTCTTGAAAATAACAAAAATCTTATCAAATACCAATACCTTGGAAAGAGCTGCAAGGATTACTTTTCTCAATTTTAGCCTTGGAAGCCTTTAAGAGCTTATCTTAGCGTGTATTTTTGGTCATTTAATATCGCCCTCTTATGTGACTAGGTACTATTATATTTGACCCCAACCTGAACTCGCATTGCAGTTGAAAATGTTCTTGACTTCTCCGTTAACGATTTCGATTAAATAGGCAAATCTGGGAGTTGATTTTGTTCCGTAAAACTCATACGTTGAGCAACCCCTCAAGCACAGCTCGCAGTATCCATTTTTAACGACCATCTTTTTAAGCCCCTTTTTCCTTGCGGAGTCGAATTGAGCTTTTAGAAAGGCTAAAAATCGATATTTATCCTTGTCGTCAAAAAGCTGGTCTTCATTGACCATTGGTTCCAATATCTTTGAATTTAACTCAATGCAGGACATTATAAAGCTATCAACTATTCTTTTTGCCTGTTCACCAGTGGAGGACTCTTCTTTAACCTTTAATTTTATCAATTGTTCCATGCTATAATATTTTACCGCAATAATAGATTTTGAAAGATGTGATCCAAACAATTGGAACTTATTTCGATCAAAGGATTGATTACTGGGATTAAAGAATATTTAATGTCAATTATGAAATATTTAATGTTGATTTTTCTTCAACCTGTTTCTATTCCTATTTCAAAAGGTATCTATATGGAGTGTGTTTTGAGGTAATTTTAAGCCTTAATTTTGCTGGGCATTATTATCGTATTACAAAATCACCTCTTTTATGTTTTTCCCCAGAGTAAAGGGTACCCTATAAAAAACCCCCACCCTCTTGTCTCGTTTTTCCCCTACCCCACCACATTTTACATGTGTAGATTTTCTGAGAACACAAACGGATTCTTACGATTTTTGATTAATATTTTAAAGGGTCTGCAGTGTACGCAAGAAAAAACTTCTAACTATAAGACCCACTACGGACTAAAATTAAAATCAATTCCCACTAAAAGCTTGAACAGCTTAATTTCTAATAAGTGTAAGCAAGAATTCGCTATTAGGTTATAAATTGAGCTAATTAAATAGCTTAAATACCGAAATCTAATTTATGTGGTATAATACAAGGGCGAAGGCGAATGCCTGAGCATATAAGCTTAAAAACCTTAACGAAATTGAGGCAATATAAAATATGTAAGGGATGGATACAGAAAGCCCCTAGGGACACCCCCAAAGTTTTGCGGTCAAACCGCTGCTCACGAAGAATTTAGTCCCGAAAGACGGGCAGTGGTCAATAAATCTCCTTTTTCGGGAACACCTAAGCTTTCATCTTCGTAAATCGCTTCCGCTTCGGCTATCTTACCTTCCAACTTGAATTATATCGCACCTCCTCCCTTTTACTCACTTGCTTTCACCTGAATCGTTTATCTCACCTTGCGGCAATTGTCCCGTTCCATACACTCTACCAGTGCGGTTAAGGTGGGTTAGCTAAATACCCACTAGACAGATCTTATGGCAAGCTTCTTTTTTCCGTGGATTTAACCTCATTCCCTATGTTAGATTGGGAACTACATACCCACCACATTCCGACCCTTTATACCTTATAAGTAATCGGATAGAGTGAAGCCCATTTAGCTGGACTTGGATTCTTAGTTGACCTTAATTGGATGTGTTACCTGTTATAAGGTGGTCTTTCTGGCAGGGACAACCAACCCTCGCTCTTGCGCTTATTCTTTGAAGAAGTGCAAAAGTACTAATTTTTAATGAAAAAAACAAATTTATTTACGGTAATTTCATTATAGAACACAATGCTGACACAATTTTACATCTGTTGAGATATTCCATATATTTGATTTATGTGCTTCTCAACCTCACTAAGAAAGGAAAAGCGGGTCATTGAAATGGTCAGGGCCACGGAGATCCAGTTCCACATTGAGTTCAAACCTTTCTTCCGTGCCAATGGCTTTGCCCATCCAAACCTTTGGATAGTGAAGCAGGATGAGCAGAACAAATTGTACCCAGCAACATGGGGATACGTTCCGCCGTTCGCATCCGATGACCCAAAGGGTTTTTATGCCAAATACAACACGTTAAACGCCAAGAGCGAGACGATCTTCACCTCAAACACATACAAGCACTCAATTTACGACAAACGCTGTCTGATCCTCGCTGATGGCTTCCACGAGCCTCATAAGGTCAAGAACGTTTCCTACCCTTACTTCTGCCGCTACTTCGATGATTCAATCTTTTGTTTCGCTGGGCTATATTCAGAACTGGATGACGGTAGCCTCACCTGTACCATCATAACGATGAATGCCAACGAGCAGTTTGGGAAGATCCACAACGTGAAGAAGCGGCAGCCGCTGATCCTGCAGTCAAACTTGGAGGATGACTGGCTGGATGACATACATGAGCCACACCTGAAGGATTTGATGAAGGAAGGTTTTACGACCAAGCCAATAGAGGCATACTCTGTGTCAAGGGACATTTACAAGAGGGACGTGGATTCAAATAACCACCTTGCGATTGACAGGGTGGACTACCCAGAACTGAATGAGCAAGCTGGCCTATTTTGATGAAGCATTCTCCAAAACCTCAGCTATCATCATGATAATTCCAGCCGCAACAAATAAAATGGACGCTATTATCTTTAGAATATTTACTGTTTGCATGACTTTTAGTTTATCGTTACATCGCAATATAAATTTGTGACCTATCCTTTTAGTCCAAAAAAATGGCATGTTATCAACAAATTAGTTAACAAAATTGAATTTTTTATGGAATATATCCTAATTTTGGGATTATATCCAAATATATGTACGCACTTATCGATTGCAACAATTTCTATGCTTCCTGTGAGAGGGTTTTCGACCCCTCGCTCAATGGTAGACCAGTAGTGGTTCTCTCCAACAATGACGGGTGTGTCATAGCCAGATCTAACGAGGCCAAGGCAATCGGAGTGGCAATGGGCGCACCATATTTCCATTTCAAAAAGCTTTTTAAACAATACAATGTCAAGGTGCTTTCCTCCAACTACGCACTCTATGGTGACATGTCATCTAGGGTGATGTCGATACTTGCGAGGTTCACGCCCGAAATCGAGGTCTATTCGATTGATGAGGCATTCCTTAAGTTCAACGGTTTCCACAGGTACGACCTCCACAGTTACGGATCAGAGATCAAGAGAACCGTGGAACGGTCTACGGGGATCCCGATCAGCATCGGTATGGCCCCTACCAAGGCACTGGCGAAGGTCTCCAACAAGATCGCAAAGAAGTTCCCCGTGCAAACCAAAGGTGTTTATGTGATGGAAGATGAGGGCAAGCGGCAAAAGGCCCTGAAATGGCTCCAAATCGATGATGTCTGGGGCATAGGAAGGCAGTACGGCAAAATGCTCCAATCCAACAATGTAAAGAACGCTTTGGACTTCACCAACCTACCCAATGAATTTGTCATGGAAAGGATGAGCGTGGTCGGCCTGAGGCTCAAACGTGACTTGGAGGGATTGGAGACATTGGCACTGGAACAGCCCGAAAACAAAAAGGCCATTGCATGCACCCGTTCCTTCGATACGATGTACACGGAGCTTGGTGATCTACAGGAGCGTATCAGTACGTTTGCCTCTGTGTGCGGGCGCAAGCTCAGGAACCAGAAAAGCAATTGCGAGCTTATCCAAGTCTTCATCAGTTCCAACCAGTTCAGGGAGGATCTGCCCCAATACCATGGCAGTATTTCGGTAAGGCTCTCCTACCCCACCAATTCCACCATACACCTGACCAAGGCTTCCCTTGTCGGTCTGGAAAGGATATTCAGAAAGGGCCACCACTACAAAAGGGCTGGGATAATGGTCATGGGCCTGACACCAGACACAGGGAGACAGCTGAACATTTTCAGGCCAATAGACCATAGACAGGGGCCGCTGATGAAGGCCATTGACAGGTTGAACCTTATGAACGGGTATGACCTAGTGCGCTTCGGCGGTATGGATCTGGAAAGGAAATGGAAGATGAACCGAAACCACCTATCGCCCAATTACACCACAAGAATAGATGACATCATTAAAGCTACTTCCTAACATCAACTGCGGCTTCCCCTCCCCAGCGGAGGACTTCACCGAAATGCGGATCTCACTCGATGAACATTTCATCAGGGACAGGGAGGCCACGTTCTTTGTCAGGGCCAACGGGCATTCAATGGAACAGGACGGAATCTCTGACGGCGACCTGCTAATAGTTGACCGTAGCATAGAACCTTTTGACGGATGTGTTGCAGTGTGCTATGTGGACAGTGAGTTCACCGTGAAGCGTGTGGTGAAGAAAGCTGATAAGGTATTGTTGGTGGGTAACAGGACTATCGAACTTGACGAGGGATCGGAGTTGTTTATATGGGGTATCGTTACCTATGCTATCAAGAAAATTAGCTGACAGGAAAATCAGCTATATTTGGATATGGGAGTAAAATTCATCAAGATCTTTATCGATGAAATGGTCACTTTGGAAAAAGTGGACGGCGAAAGTATCCAAGGCATTATCCAATCCTCTAAAAATGACATTCAACAAATAGAGGAGCTTTCAACTGACTTGCAGGATTTACATGAGATACTTTTCACCGTCAAGTTGGAGGGAAAGGGAAGGCTTGATTTGCCCATAAAATTGAAAGACATCCACTCCATTGAAAGAATGGATTAATTTGAAATAGAATCAGATACTTGGGTTTCCAACATCATTTCGGCCCTGTAAAGCTCTTCCTTCAGCTGACCGTTCTCTTTTTCCAATTGCTGAGTTCTGGTTTTGTCCTCCATGATCTTGACATCATAAGGTGGTACGGGGGATTTGCTGAAAGCAACCAAATCAATTATGATACTGAACAAACCAACGGCTGCACTGACCACAATGGCCCAAACGGCAAGTCTTATCGATTTAGATGCTTTCCGATTTGCCTCTCTGGAAGCTTCACGGGCATCTTGGGCCATCTGTCTGGATTCAACCAATTCTTGGTAATCGAGATATTGTTTTGCAGCGTGTCCGTCTAACCTATAAGGTTTATTAAGAATTGCCATCAGGGCTTTATATTTTCCAAATTCAGGATCTATATCATTGATTTCCTTGTCCTCCAAATAGCGCAAAATATCCCTCTTGAAATGGCTCATATTTAGTTTGCCTATGCCACTGCTGAAGTTGTCAATAAACCATTCAAAAAAGGAACTCTCTGCGCCTAGGCTAAACTCATATCCTAATTGAGCCTCAATTTGATTCAATAATTCAAAATAGCTTATCCCCTCCTTTTCATGAGCCAGACCTATTTCCATTGCCTTTATGTACCTGTTCATTTTATGGTGTCTTTGGTTGTTTTCAATGACTCCAATACGTTTTGGAGGGAATCCCTTTCCTTATCAAACTTTTCATCCATCTGTTCCTTGGTCACATATTCTTTAGGAGTAAATATCTGGTATATGGAGTATCCGCCACCAAAAATGCCCAGTAAGAACAAGGGCCAAAAAGTATATACTTGCCATTTTGCAAGCCTCGCTTCATACCTGTTCTTTTTTCTTTGAGTTACAATATCTTTAACTTCTTCCTGCTGCTTAATATTCAACTCATGAATCCTAGCTTGTTTATGTTTGTAAAGTGTCACAAATCCACCGTCATCAAGAAATTCTTGGGTAAATTCATTGGAACTAATAAAAATTGAACCACCAATACCTCTAGCACTTGACTCATCAATGTATTTTGGTGCAATAACAAGCATTTCTTCAACCAATTCCTTAAAATGCGCTTTAGATTTTAAGTCGTTATTTATAGTCTTATACAATTCATTTGTATCATAAATCATCCTTTTGGATATAATGAATTTTAATATCTCATTTTGCAACTTAGCTCTTTCCAATCCTTCCATTGAATTAACTTTTTATTATTCAGCAAGATAATCCATTTTACAGATTGTGGGAAAAGTTCCATACAGTGGTTGGTTACTGTAGCTATTTATGACCAATTATCATATATTTATGACCTCCCCCGATAAAATGAATGACCCTTTGGTAAAGCTAAAATCCAATTATGAAACAAACTATTACCCTATTGGCCTGTCTATGTTTTGTCTGTTGTGGAGTGCAGCAGAACCTGAAGGTATCTTATAAACTATCTTCAGGGATGACCAAGGCAGAGGTAGAAAACATTATGGGCGCACCTGCCAAGAGCGACTTCAAACAGAATGTTGAGGAATGGCACTATTGTAGAACTGGATTCAATTCAGATGAATTCCTAGCCCTGTTCTTCTATGAAGGTAAGCTTGTCGAAAAGTTGAACTATACGGTAACGTTGGCAGATACTAGGGGTGCTACTGGCTCTTGCTCAAAGTTCATTAAAATGGGTAATTATAGGGAGCCTGACAGGATAATCGAATTGAGAATGAGATAGAGTACCAAGTACGCCACCATTATGAACAAGTTTATTATTATTCCACCTAGGCATATTGGCTTAAACGATTGGTCTGATTTTAGCCCTGATTACTTTAACCACACTTTGATTTTGAAGGAAGATAAGAGATGTCCCATTCGGCATCAATGGATTGACTGGTCTAAAGGCTATGATGAAGAAAAGGATAAGGCAGGTGGTTTGTCAGGCCATTATCTAAAACCTCGTAGATGTAGTTTCGTGGAGTTTGATAAGTTCCAAGAAGCAAGGGAATTGGCCGATGTATTTGATGCTGAGTACAACGAATACAAGAAGGGAAATATCAAGTGGGCAGCGTTGAGTTTTAATAGTAATGGCAAACAATGGGTAAGCTGTTTCTAAGGTATGAGTAAATGCCCATTGTCCACCCAACATCAATAAATTCAATAACTAGATAATAAGAACATGTCAACCCCTTTGGACAACTTGGACTTTGAAACGGTAAAGCAACTCCGTAAGAGCTTGTTGATTACCTCCGTTATCGGTATTGCGATTTCATACATGATTGAGTACAGTACGGGTTGCGTTTCCTTTTTCGGATTTACTTTTGCAACATCAGGGAAAGTATCAATAATATCAAAGTTGTTGGGATGTATTGTGTTTTATTTTTGGATTTCGTTCATTATCAAGTTCTGGAAAGATGAGCTTCCCAAGATATACAAGAAGCGAATCAACAAGGAACTCGATGATTGGTTTGGATATGGGAATAATCCTGACAAAGAAAACTTAAAAAAGGAAATAGAGGAAAAGGTCAAGAAGGATATGAGGCACCATTTTAAATCAAGTGAACGGCTGATAAAAACAATTGATATTTACTTCCCCATAGCCCTAGGCATATATTCTATGGTTGTCTGTTTTAGAGGTGCAATAGTACTGTTTTAGAATACCCCAAAATACCCATCCTCCACCTTCCAATCTGTAACCAGATCCCCGATTTTAACATCATACGTTCACATTGGCCCTCCCCCTCCATTCACTTACTATTGATAACCAGTGGTTTAAGTTTCTACTTTACATAATAAATGTTATAGCACCAGTACAATTGGTCATTGAAAGATACTCAAAGAAATGGCTGTTTCATTGACAAGGCACGGGCAAAATCCCGTGGTTTTATCGATTCGGGATGAGGATAATGCAACAAAAACCTGATTTGGTTGAGGATCATAAAAAAGCCCCCTAAGTATGACCTAGAGGGCAGTCATCAAATTGTAAATTACCAGTTTTCAAACGATGACACTGGCAATATAATGAATTTGTAGGGGATTTCCTCCCGTGTGTGCGTTAGAGAGATCGGGATGGGGCCTCTACCTTTATCAAATCCCCCACTAACTTTGAATCAAAGTACTGATCGCTATTCCCCTATCCTATTGAGGATCAAGTTAAACGGGGGCCAGAATGGTTCCCCTAGCACTTTCTGCCCATAGATCCTTAGACCAAAGTCCTTGCTGTCCATCTCTGTCATTATATATCCCCCAAATGAGAGGTTTGGGTTGGAAATGTCCAGTTCTTCTGATTTTGATTTCCTGTATACGTCAAAGTGGAGGGTGAAGGGTTGGACATCATCCTTTAAAGATATTACTATGTCCTTGCTCTTGTCGATCTTGTTGTGGATGGGGAGTTTGTCGATCTGAACTGGTGCGCATACCATTACCAGCCTTGAAACCTCTATTTCATCGAAATTGATTCCCTTATTGCCATCGACCAGTTTATTGCCCTTTTTGTCCTTGGAGTGTATGGCCCCGCTGTGGTGGTGTGATAGGTGGTCACGTTTGAATTCCGAAATCTGATAGTCGTTGAAGTCTATTTTGCCGTCCCCCCTCTCCTGTAACGGGGTATTTGGGATTCGGACTGGTTCTTAGGCATCGCTGTAAAAATGGAAGTAGAAAGAATTGTCCCCCTCTGTATTGCTTATGGAGAAGTTCATGTACTTGTAGTACTTTCCCTTGTATTCAAATATTATCCTTGTGTAGTGTCTCTTCACTTATGGTTAGGGGTTGTCATTGAAAAGCTTTTAAGGTTTAGCCGCCCGATTATCAGTTTTTCATGTGGCTTGGTCTGTATTATCTCCCTTTTTCTGGTTGTCCTTATCCTCTGCAATGGCTGATATTGCCTTCAGCTTCAGTTCCCTCTCATGACGGTGTATATACCATTCCTCAAATAACATTTCTATCAGTTCTATCAAGAGTTTTGCTTCTTTGGGATCTACTTCTATAATTAGGTTGATGTCCTTCTCCATGTGTGCTCCGATATTACCGACCTTCCTTACCGCATCTATTGATTTCCAAGTTATAGGGTCAATTTTATCTTCCAGCGCATTTATCTCATCTACCAACCTCCCCTTTTTGATCTTCCAGAAATCTCTAATAATTCCTTGCAAGCATCTTCTGGACAATGTTGCCGAAGCCTTTGGACTTAGTTCTAGTATTGCACACGCCTCTTCATAGTCATCTATAAGTGGTTTGGGGATATAATCTGGAAAGGATTTTGCAAAGGAATTTGGCAATAAGTTCCATTCTTTTAACTTTTCTCCTAATACCCACCGACCTGTATTTATATTGAGAGACGTATCAAATAACTCAGCCCTTAGATTTATTCTTCCACACTCATCATTTGGACAAACAATCCATTCATGATAAAATTTTCTATTACCCTCGGCATTATTAATGGTAAATAGATCCTCTACCTTTTTATGTTTATCAGTATTAACTGTGGTTTTTGTTCCACAGTAAGGACATGTCCAATTAAACCCCATATCTGTATTGTTTTGAGATTACTAAGATGCCTAAAAACTACTTATGTTCCAAGCAATTAACCCCTGAAAACATCATAATGGATCTTTGGCCCACCAGTGACCGCCTCGAACTTCTTTCTGAACTTATGGTACTTCTTCAATATGTTCTGTCCCGATGGATATGGGCTGTAGTCAATCATTTCCTTTATCGGGAATATGGTCTTTGTTGCCGTGTTACCCGCAAAGTCCTGTAGGTCGTTGATGATATAGGTCTCATTGGGTATGGGGATGTTGAAGGCCACTTCTATTAGGAAGAACTTTCTGGCGTGGTCATATGTCACCTTTATCTGTTTGATGTACTTGCCGATGATTTCCTTCTTCTCTGAAAATGGGATCGAGCTGTCGATTATTTGTTTGTTGCTCTTCAGCTCGGCATTTGCCAGACTGTCCCTCCAAAGCCTTTCATTGTACTGCCTATAGTATTGGTCATTGCTGTCGCCCATCCATTCCTTTGGCAAGGGGATGTCCTTCTTGATCTCGGTGAGGAAGCGTTTTTCGTCATTCAGCAATTGCTGTTCCATTTCAAGGGCCTCCTGTAGCTCCATTTCCATCTGTAGCTTGGATTCCAAGCTGTTCTTTGTAGAGATATAGTTTTCCTTATCCACTAGCTCCTCGATCAGGTTCTGGTAGTTGCTGGTGATCTTCTTCTTGATGTTTTTGATGGATTTTTGGTTCTCTTTAAGCTTTAGGGCATTTGCTTTTGACCTTTCTTCACTGCCGCCCTTTTTAAAGGCTTCCTTGACCCTTTGGTACATTTCGCCGTTCCTGAAGAAATTGTCCCAGACAAAGTTCTCGAAAACCTCTAGGTTCAAGGCCCTGTTTCGGCAATCCTCCAACCTTGATTTTCTGCTGGCACATAGATAGTAGGCCCATTTTGTGTTGCTGTTCTTCCTTCCGAAATAGTTCTTGCCGCATACACCGCATACGATCATACCCTTGTTCAATAGATATTTGTGGTCGACTCCCCTGCCAGAAAAGATCCTGTTCTTCTTAAGGTTGTCGTTTACCTTCTGCCAATAAATCTCATCGAATATTGCGGGTACCTCGTACTCCACCCCGCCCTGAATCCTTACACCTTTATAGTATGGGTTCTTGATGATGTCCAACACAGTGTTGGAGGCCCAGAACTTTTTGTTTCTCTGGGTGGGGATGCCCTCTTCGGAAAGCTCGTTGGCAATTACTTTGGTTCCCTTCCCGTTCAACGAGTCCTTATAGATCCTTTTGATGAGCTTTGACTGCTCTGGATCGATCTCGACCTTGCCGTTCTCCCCTTTTCTATATCCTATTGGTGGTCGCCCCTGAACCATTCCGTTCTTTGCATTACGCTTCAGTACGGTCTTGATCTTCTGAGAGGTAAGTTTTGCGTAGAACTCGTCAAAAGCGGCCTTTTGGGTATAGAACATGTAAGTCTGGGGGTCGGAAAGGTCTATGTTCATACCATTGTCATATAGCACGACCTTGTTGTCCTTCAACATGTCGGCAAAGACAAGCCAGCTTTTTGTGTTCCGTGCGGCCCTAGAGGTTTCCCAAATGAATATTCCTTTGAGCTTGCCCTTTTCGATGTCGGAGATCATTTCCTTGAACTTGGGCCTTTCCGCCGAAATATCGGCTCCTGATACAATCCCCTCATTGTAGATTTCATAGCTTGAACCAAGCCTTTCAGCAAGTTCTATTCCAAGGAGTTCCTGCTCCCTGAGGGACTTCTGTTTGTCGTGGTCAACTGATTTTCTAATGTAGATTCCTAGCATAATTATTTGTTTTATCGTGCGCTTCAAGACGACGATAAATAAAAAATTTGCTGGGAAGATATATAGAAGTTTACCAACAGACAGTTAAGCCTTGGTGCCCCTTGGGTAAAAATTCTTAAGGTCCTGACGGTTCCATTTGGCACAGCCCACATATACATTGGTTTTCCCTCCAGACCCATATTTGGAAAGGACCACAGGCGTATCCGGATGGTCCTTCGGGATGGTAAAATCAATACGTTCGGGATGGTCTACTTTGCCGAATTTCATGCACTTTATAATTTGAGATTTTAAAGATATGAATTAATAAAAGCCTGTTCATAACATCGTTAAAAACTATTGCCGCCCCAAAAATTGTACGGTTTTTGAATATGTAACTTTAATAAAACTTACAGCCATGGATTCACGATCCAAGAGTCTTTTGGACATCCGTCCAGACATTCCACAATCACATTTCAACAACGCAATGGGTTTTGATGAACGTTTCCAGAACCAAACCTTGCGGCCCGTCATCAAGCTCCAGAACTTTTTATTGGTAGAAGCTTTCAAGAACTACATCGCTAAACACAAGGGGGCATTCCACGACCTTTCCCTTGACAAAAAACTGCAGTTCATAGAAGGGGCCATCCAAAAGGACATCAAGTTCAGGAATTCCCTAAAGGGAATGGTCATTGGCCAGTTTACGGTGGAAGAGTACCAAGAGTATATTTCCAATTCATCCGCCCTTAACAAGCGGATGATGAACATGGTCATCGAACGGTTGAAAGATCAGGTCCTGTTGTTGGACCATCAGGCTCTGTTACAGGATTGATTCCCCGTTCAGGTTGGTGGTAAGGACGTCGCTCATAAGATCAAAATAAGGCCTTATGGCGCGATACGATTGGTCCACTTCCTCCAAAAAAGAATCGGAAAGCACTTCCTTGTCGGTCAGGTCCCTGACAAATACATATTGTTTGTGCTTGATCAGGTCAATGTCAGGATGTTCCCTATCAAAACCTTTTGGGGCCGTTTTTACGGTATCACCCTTTAGGTCGCCCCAAATGGATTTCAAGGATTTTTGTCCGATGACCTCCCTAAATTCGGAAGCATCCATTTCCAGTTCTTTGCGTATACGGAAAAGGTCCTCTTTGTTCGGGTCCCAAAATCCGGTAGCCAAAAAAGACCCGCCCGGTTTTAAATGAAGATAATACCCTCCTCTCAAATGACTGCCCAATCGGGAAAAAGATCCTCCAAAGTGGGTCTTGTACGGGGTTTTGTCTTTGGAGAAGCGCACATCCCGATAAATGCGGAACATTTTCATTTTTTCGATTTCGTCGTGATGGTTCAGCTTGTCTTTTACCGCTTCATAAAACCCCTTCACGGCCGTTTCATGCTTTTTGAAAATCTTCTTGTTCGCTTCAAACCACTCTTTATTGTTATTCTTTTCAAGTTGCTTTAAAAAATCAAATACTTCTTTGGAAATCGTGTTGTGGGCCGCCATATACCGATAATATGTTATTTTTAAACTAAAGTTAGCCTTTTCCAATAGGGTATGGTAAGGATTTGTCTAATTTTAAGACAATAAAAGTAGTATGGACAAGGAAAAAATTATCTCAGAGCTGAACAGGCACAAGAAGTTGCCCTATCTGGATTTCAGATTGAAGCAAGAAACAGAAGATTTTACGGATACACTTTTTTATACCTTATTTGATGCCAATACCCCGGTTGCGGTGAATCTGGAGCTGTTGGAAAACAAGTTTAACGGGTTGATCGATATGGCTTGTTGGGAATTGGAACGCCCCAGCACACAATTATGGAACGACTATGTTTCCGAACTTCCAGGGATTTTGGAAAAATTAAACCTGGATGCGGAGGCCATTCTCAATTGCGACCCGGCTTCATTGTCCATACGGGAGATTTACATGGCCTACCCTGGTTTTTATGCCATTGCCATTTACCGATTGGCGCATGAACTTTATGTTCAGGATGTGCCGTTGATTCCAAGGTTGATGACGGAATACGCGCACAGACAGACGGGTGTGGACATTAACCCCGGTGCCAAAATTGGGAAATCGTTTTTTATCGATCACGCTACGGGTGTGGTCATTGGCGAAACCGCTATCATACACGACAATGTAAAAATTTATCAGGGTGTAACGCTTGGGGCGTTATATGTGGCCAAAAATCTAGAAAAGACCAAAAGGCACCCCACGATTATGAGCAATGTTACCATTTACGCCAATGCCACCATTTTGGGGGGCAAGACCGTTATTGGTGAAAATTCCATCATCGGTGGTAACGCCTGGGTGACCGCTTCGGTGCCGCCAAATTCCACAGTTTTCCACACACCTGAAATCAAAATAAAGACAGCTCCAAATGTCTAAAAGCATCCTAGACCTTATTGGCAACACCCCTTTGGTGGAGTCCAAAGTATTGAATCCCAATCCGAACGTCAAAGTACTTTTTAAGCTTGAAGGCAATAATCCTGGCGGAAGCGTAAAGGATCGTCCTGCCTACAATATGATCAAGAGTGGCTTGGAACGTGGTGATTTTACCAAGGCATCCAAATTGATAGAGGCCACCAGCGGAAATACAGGCATTGGTCTAGCCATGATCGCAAGTCTTTTCGGTTTGGATATTGAATTGGTAATGCCCGAAAATTCAACGAAGGAGCGCGTACAGACCATGCGTGCCTATGGAGCGAAAGTTACCTTGACTCCTGCCGATGTGGGTATTGAAGGAGCCCGGGATTATGCTGAATCCAAAGTGAAGAATGAGGGATTCATCATGATGAACCAGTTTTCCAATGATGATAACTGGAAAGCCCATTACAAAACCACTGGTCCGGAAATTTGGAGGGATACCGAAGGGCAGATTACCCATTTTGTATCCAGTATGGGAACCACGGGGACCATTATGGGCACTTCAACCTTTTTGAAGGAGCAAAACCCGAATGTTCAGATTGTTGGGGTACAACCCACCGATGAGTCCAAAATACCTGGTATCCGAAAGTGGCCCCAAGAATACTTACCCAAGATCTTTAATCCCAAAAAAGTGGATAAGGTCATGGAAGTTAGTGAATTGGACGCTACCCTAATGTCCAAAAAACTGGCCAAGGAGGAAGGAATTTTTGCCGGTATGAGCAGTGGTGGCGCCGCTACCGTGGCTTTTAGATTAGCAGAACTATTGGACAGTGGCACCATTGTTTCCATTGTCTGTGATCGAGGTGACCGATATCTTTCTTCGGACCTGTTCGATTAATCAAACCAACTGTTTTAATGACGAATAATTGGGGTTTTATATCAGATTTTTCTGATTATCCAACATTGCCCACTGTTTGTCGATTTGTTTGAAATAATATCATTTTAAACTCCGTTCTTTATATCAAATTAGACTCCCAAATCACAGTTTGATATGAATACAATTTCAAAAATCATCACATGGAAAAGAAACATACTGGCTTCTATGGCCGTTTTGTTGGTTTTGATTGTATTGAGCTTCTATGGCGTGTATACCAATAAGTTCTACTTTCTAAAACCGGACAATTATATATTTCCTATCCTTTCCATGGTGCATTTTTTATACCTGTATGTGGTTTGGTTCAAGATTTCTGAAGAAGAATTACCGGATCCCAAAATGCGGAACATTGAGTATGTGCTCTATGCTATCATGATTGTGTACGTGTTCAAGATTTATGACAGTATGACGGTGCTCAATTCCATTACGGAATATGGAGAGCATGTGATTCCGGCCACCTTTAAACCTGTTGCCACAGTTACCTTGGTGCTTTATAGCATATTGCCCATCCTGACCATTTACACTTTTTGGCTCAGAAAGCGATATGTGGGCATATACAACTTTGAAAACTACAACGACAACCTTAACATCTGGCAATAAAACTAAGGCTATAATCCGCGGATATAGCTGCCATACAGGTCTTTGAACTGAAATCCTTGTTCAAAGCGGTGTTTGCTGAGTTTTTTATGGACCACCAATCCCCAAAGCAACAATTCCTTTAGAAAATAAGAGTCCTCTTTGGAAATTTCGGGTTGGTATTGTTTGATGAGTTGATTGAGCGGGCCAATGGAGTCGAGTTTCGATTTATAGGAAGTTTCGGTTTCATCATCCAAAAGATCAAAGCCTTCACTGTCGAAAAACCAATTGACGAGTTCGTCGTATTCGGTTTCCTGTTCCTTGCGCTGTAGTTTGTCAATCTTTGGGAAAAAGTTGGGAAACAACGACTTGATGGCATCCTCGATCAAAGTTTCGGCCACAAAGCCTGCGCCCTCCTGCTCACCTTCATATACCAATTCTATTTTTCCGGTGATGGATGGGATAACTCCCATAAAATCACTCAAACGAACAGAAGTTTTAGAATCTCCGGCCAATACAGCTCTACGTTCTGCCGTGCTCAACAAATTTTCAAAAGCGGTAATGCTCATCCGTGCACTAACGCCACTTTTGGCATCCACATATTCACTTTTTCGGGCTTCAAAACTGATTTGTTCCAAAAGGTCCATGGCGATTTCTGGCACGTAAATGATATCCGATTGTCTGTTGTCCAATTGGGCCTCTTGTTTGGTGATTTTTTTGGCAATTTCCACACTTTCAGGATAATGCGTAAGAATCTGTGAACCGATTCGGTCCTTCAAAGGAGTCACGATACTTCCCCTGTTCGTATAATCTTCGGGATTTGCCGTAAACACAAATTGAATGTCCAAGTGCAGCCTCAACTTAAAGCCACGGATTTGGATATCCCCTTCCTGCAGGATGTTGAAGAGTGCCACTTGAATCCGAGCTTGCAAATCGGGCAACTCATTGATGACAAAAATGCACCGGTTGGCTCTTGGGATCATCCCAAAATGGATTACCCGATCATCTGCATAGGAAAGACGAAGATTTGCCGCCTTGATGGGGTCCACATCTCCAATCAGATCGGCTACGGTAACATCGGGTGTTGCCAGTTTTTCAAAAAAGCGCTCATCCCGATGAATCCACTCCACTGGGGTATTATCCCCTTTTTCCTTGATGAGCTCTATGGCAAATCGGGAAATGGGGTTCAACGGATCATCATGGATTTCGGAGCCTTCCACAACAGGCATCCACTCGTCCAACAATTGTACCATCAAACGGGCCAATCGGGTCTTGGCTTGTCCACGTAATCCCAATAGATTGATGTTATGTCGGGATAAAATCGCTCGTTCCAATTCAGGGATTACCGAATTTTCATAACCCCAAACCCCTTCAAATACTTCTTCTTTTTTAGATATTTTGGCCAAGAGGTTTTCACGCAACTCATCTTTGATGCTTTTGCTTTGGTATCCAGCTGATTTTAATTCCCCTAGTGTCTTTATTTTGGTATGATCCAATTTCATATGGTCTTTATCCTTTAATTCTTCTTTTCCTGTTTTGTTCATAATCTTCAAAAATCATTTCACCCAATCCCTTCAAACCGGTATAAAAAGCCTTGCCTTTGTTTGCCTTGGTAAATTCTTGCACAAACTTCATCAAGTAAGGGTCTTCGGCAATCATAAAAGTGGTGATGGGAATGTGCAATTTTCTGGCCTGTTGTGCCATGGTGTAGCATTTCTCAACAATATATTCGTCAAGTCCAACACTATTTTTATAATAGTTTCCATCAGGAAGTCGGATGCAGGAAGGCTTCCCGTCCGTGATCATGAAAATCTGCTTGTTGGTGTTCCGTTTTCTGCGAAGCATGTCCATAGCCAACAGTAATCCGGCAACGGTATTGGTATGGTAGGGCCCTACTCTTAAATAAGGCAAATCTTTGATGGGAATGGGCCAGGCATCGTTCCCAAAAACCAAAATATCCAAGGTGTCCTTGGGATACCGGGTAGTTATCAATTCAGCCAATGCCATGGCTACCTTCTTCGCCGGAGTGATTCGGTCTTCACCATACAAAATCATACTATGGCTGATATCGATCATCAGTACGGTGCTCATTTGCGCCTTGTACTGGGTATCCTCCACCACCAAATCTTCTTCGCTCATGGAAAAAGTGTCCAACCCGTGGTTGACTTGGGCATTTTTCAAGCTTTCCGTCATGGAAATATGTTCCAAGGAATCCCCGAAACGATATTCCCTAAACTCTCCGGTATGCTCGTCTCCCCTACCCGATTTTCCGGTGCGATGGTTGCCGGAGCCACTCCGTTTGATCTTACCGAAGATTTGGTCCAAGGCGCGTTGACGCAGCATGCGTTCCAACTTAGCCGTCATGGACAGGCCTCCACCTGCCGGATTTTCATCGCCTTCTTCCCCATCATCGCCGCCCTTTTCGCCATCCATGTCAAATTCTTCACGGATGTAACCCTTGGCCTTCAGGTCTTCTATAAAATCGTCTATGGTGTAATCATCATCGCTAAGTTCGTATTCCTTGTCCAGTTCGCGGAGCCAGTCCAAAGCTTCTTCTACATCACCCGAAGTGTGGGTAATCAGTTCTTGAAAAATCTCGAAGAGTTTTTCAAACGGGGTTTGGTCCGGAGCTTCGTACCTTGTAAAACGAAATCCTTTTCTTGTGTTCATAGCCATTACATAAAATTAAGGCATTTCCCTGTAATGGCTAGGGCTTTAGAAAAAACTTAACGCTACGGACAGGAAAAGCGCCGAGCCCTAGAAACCCGACGCTTGGCATCAAACCAACCTAAACTATTCTTCTACAAAGGTGTAACTCGTTTTTACAACCTGTGTTAACCTGAAGTACCCAAACGCATAGTTATCAGGATTTGTAGTATTGATACAGTTGCCTTTTACGGCTACTGGGGTAGACTCAAAAAGACCAACACCGCCCAATTGGGAGATCAAAATCTTGATATAATCGTAATAGGCCCTTGAAATCCCATACATTTCAATATTCACTACATCGCCGGGTTTAAAAGGTTCTGTATGGGTATCCTCATCCTTCTCAATTTCATACCACCAGTCAATCTCGTTACCGTTCACGAATTCATCCTCCCCTTCTTCCAAATCAGGCAGCAGATCACCTTCCCGCTGAAATTTTAACAGGTAGTTGTTCCCTTCTTCCTCAGGGTCGGTAAACACTACGTGGACTTCCAATACCTCGTCGTCAAATCCATCTTCCCGGTCTTGAAAAACACGGGTGATGTCGGTCACGGGGGTCATGGTTTCGGTTGCGGTATACACCTCCCCATTGTATTCGATCCTAAGGGAATATGTCTGTTCCAGAACGGGTTCAAAATTCGTGGTCAGGTACTCGCCATTGCCCTGATCGGCAAAAATATAGCTGTCACCACTACTATCATTCGTTACCACTACGGAGGCGCCTATGACCCCAGTGTCGGTATCGGTACTAAAAAATGGAGTGGATTCGCGCAAGCGGATGGTCTGAATATTTCCTTCGGTTCCCTTTTCCCAATCCAAGGATGCCTCCACTACCAATCGTTTTGGACCTTCTTGGACTTCAACATCCACTATATCTTCACATGAGGCAAAAGCAATGATAATAATGGCCAATATGATTTTCTTCAATGTTTTCATGATTTAAAATTTAAAGTTGTAGGTCAATGAGGGTACAATGCCAAAAATGGCAGTTCGGGTGGCTTCGTTGGCCCCGGTTTCCAAGTTTTGTCCAAAGGAGATGGATGCCGCATTTTTTCTACTGTACAGATTATAAATACTGAGAACCCATTCTCCTTTGAATCGTTTGTTCTGATATTTTCTTGGTTTGTAATTGACCGAAACATCCAAGCGATGGTAAGCTGGCAAACGATCGGAATTACGGGGGGCATAACTGGCTATGGACAAATCTTCGTATACGTATTGCCCATTGGGATAAGTTACAGGTCTACCCGTTTGAAAAACGAGATTGGTCCCAAAACTCCATTGGTCGTCCAAACGATAGGCTCCCGATACGGATATGTCGTGGGTCCTATCAAAAGATGTATTGTACCACTTGCCATTGTTGATGCCTGGCCCACCAGCCGTTCCCCCCAAGGTCCTTTGTTCCGATTTGGAAAGGGTGTACGCAATCCATCCCGTAAAGTCGCCCTCATTCTTCCGAAGGAGGAGTTCCAATCCGTAGGCCCGCATTTCGCCATTCAAAACTTCGGTCTCAATGGTATTTTGACCGATCAGATCGGAGCCATCTATGTAATCAATTCTATTGTCCACGGTTTTATAGTAAGTCTCTACTTCCAGTGAATACATCTTGTCCGTAAAATTGCGAAAGTACCCCAACGCATATTGGTTGGACAACTGGGGCTTGATAAAGGGGCCGCTGGGAGTCCAAACATCCAAGGGGGTTGCAGACGATGTATTGGACAACAAATGGATGTACTGTGCGGTGCGTGAAAAACCTGCTTTTAGGGACGATTCCTCATCCAGAAGGTAAGCCAATGAAACCCGGGGTTCAAGATTACCAAAGCTTTTGATAACATCACTTTTAGCGAAATGGGTCTCCCCTGTTGCTTCTCCCCTTTCATAAATGCCCAATTCAGGATTGTACACCACGGGCTGATCGTTTGCGTAGGTGTTGATGGGTTGTCCGCCCAATCGAGAGAAAGCACTGTATCGCAATCCGTACTGTACCGTGAGTTTAGGGCTGAGTTTGTGCTCCGCACTTAGATACAACCCACTTTCAAAGGCTTTTTTCTGGTCCAGTTTTAACGGATTCACGGGTGATGTTTCGGCGGTGGGACTTACTTCCCCAGGATTGAAATCATAATAAATACCGTTGATGCCAAAATCCAATTTGAAGGCGTCGCTTAAATAATATTTAAAGTCATACTTGAGGTTATAATTGGTAATGGAAGACACCCAATCAAATTCCTCCTGGGCAAATTCCAAATCGTAGTCATATCGACTTAGGATGGCCGAAAGATTGGAAAACAACCGGTCGTTGAATATGTGGTTCCAACGCAGATTACCCGTGGAATTCCCATAACTACTGTCAAAAGCGTTCCCCAGTTTAAAGGCATCGCGGCCAAAATAACCACTCAAAAAAAGCTTGTTGTTACGATTGATACTGTAATTGGTCTTGAGGTTCAGGTCGTAGAAACTGACGCTGTTTTCTTCTCCTGTGGCTTTGAGCAATAAATCAACATAGGACCGGCGACCGGCGACTAAAAAGGAACCGTTGTCCCCAAAAATAGGCCCTTCTGCCGTCAGTCGGCTCGAAATAACCCCGATACCCCCGTTCAGTTCAAAGTTTTTGCTGTTCCCATCTTTTTGTCTAATGTCCAATACGGAAGATACCCTGCCCCCAAAGCTGGCCGGAATACCTCCTTTGTAGAGTTTCATATCTTTAATGGCATCCGCATTGAAGACCGAGAAGAACCCAAACATATGCGAAGTGTTATAAATAATGGCCTCGTCTAGCAGCACGAGGTTCTGGTCCTGCGCACCGCCCCTTACATGGAACCCTCCAGTACCCTCTCCATTATTGGTAACGCCGGGTAACATTTGAAGGGATTTCAACACATCCAATTCCCCCAATACCACGGGCATTTGTTTAACGGTACCTATATTCATCTTCACCACGCTCATTTCAGGTTTTCGCAATATGGCTCGTTCCGGTTCGTCTGCGGTGACGACCACTTCATCAAGCTCGGTCGAGAATTCGGAAATTTCCACATCGTTTTTAATGTCGCGGTCCAAATGGATCTTCATTCGGATTTCGCTATATCCCATGTATGAAATGCTCAACACATACTCGCCTTCCGGTGCTGTAACGGAATAAAATCCATATTCATTGGTGACCCCACCAATGGTAGTGCCGTCCAAGAACACGGAAGCACCGAATAGGGTCTCCCCATTGCTTTTGTCGGTAATGGTGCCACTAATGGTGTGACTGGTCTGGCCTATGGCTAGGATACAGCCCAAAAAGAAAAACCACAGCAACCAAACGGTACATTTGATTGCTGGGTCCAATTGTGATCTACTGTTCATTTTTTGATGTTTTGATGGTTGTACTTGAAATTTTCACCATCATAGACAGGTCAAAAAAGGAAGGGTTGCATACACGGGCTTTTTTATGGGATCTTTCTTTCCATATTTTACAATCGATAGATTTTTACAAGTTTTTTTTCTTCATGGTGCAACCCTTTACTTTTGTGTTTGTCTTTAGCAAGAGACAAGGCATCAACCTAAACCATTGGAAACCGACATCCGATTTACGCATAAGGCCATAGTGGAGCAATGCAAAGCCGGCAATAGCAACTCACAATACGAGCTGTATTCCTGCTATGTGGATGCTATGTACAACGTGGGGTTCCGCTTTTTGGGCAATGCAGAAGATGCGGAGGATATTGTACAGGACAGCTTTGTGGATGCCTTTAAAAACCTGGACAGCTTTAAGTATGAAAGTAGTTTTGGTTCATGGTTGAAGCGAATTGTCATCAATAAGAGCATCAATCACCTAAAAGCCAAACGTATACCCGTGGTACCGATGGAAGCACATGAGTTCCACTTGACGGATGACGAACCTGTGGAGGCTGAGGCCACGGATATAAACAAAGTAAAGAAGGGTATTGCCCTACTCCCGGATGGTTACCGGGAAATCATCAATCTGTATTTGATTGAAGGATATGACCATGTGGAAATTGGGGAGATTTTGGGTATTTCTACCAGTACTTCAAAATCACAATACCACAGGGCCAAGAAAAAATTATTGGAAATCATCAATGAACTGTAATGGACAATTTTGAAAAGCATATTAGGGACCATGCAGCCCAATTCAACGAACGAAGGGCGGACAAGGACAAAATGTGGGCCAAGATTTCAGAAGAACTGCATCAGAAGAAATCCAAGGTAATCCCTCTCTGGAAAAGACCCGTGTTTCGCGTGGCTGCTTCGGTGTTATTATTGTTGGGCATTGCTTCGTTTTTTGGACTGGCGGTGTTGAACAACAATGCCAACAAAACACAGTACGCCTCCAAAGAATTGATGGAAATAGATATGTATTACAAGGATTTGGTCTCCTACCAAGTGCAGTTGGTAAAGAATAACCAGTCCCTTTCCGAAGAAAACAAAGCAGAGTTTCTGTCCTTTATGGATGAACTCGACGCTGAATATGAAGTCCTTAAGAAGGAAATGCAAAAAAACCTTGACAATGAGCAAGTACTGGAAGCCATTGTGGGCAACTACAAGAAGCGTATCGAGCTCATTGAGAATTTGTTACACCAATTAAACGAATCTAAAAAACCGGATGAAGATGATTATGGATACACGTTATAGAAAGGTCCTATGGATGGCCTTGCTGCTGATTTCGGTGCATTCTGCCAGGGCACAGGAAAAGGTATATAAAACCATTGAGAAGAGTTTCCCGTTCACGAACTCGGGCGAGTTTCAATTGGAGAACAAATATGGGAACATTACGCTTAAAGGATGGGACCAGAACAAAGTTCTGGTGAACATTTCGGTTACGGTAAACCATCGTAAAAAGGAGAATGCAGAGGATTTGTTGGAGCGTATCAACCCAAAGATCAAAACCAGTAATGGCTATATTTCCATTGTTTCGGAAATCGCCAATAAAAATACAGGATGGTTTGCCGATATTTTAAATAAGGCCAACCCCATTGACTTTGATCGCAGTCATGTACAAATAGATTATGAGGTCTATCTTCCTGTAAAAGCCGGGCTCAAGATCACCAATCGTTTTGGGGATGTGGTCATTGAGAATTGTATGGGTACTCTTAATACCTTGATCGAGCATGGTGATTTGTGGATCGGAGAAAATCTGAACAAGGCAGATATTGTTTTGAGATATGGGAAAGTCCGCGCCAAGGATTTGAACTATGCGGATATAGACTTGAAAATAGGGGAATTGAACATGGAAAATTCAAAAAACCTACGCTTGCGAAGTGATGGTACGGAAATCCATATCAATTTGGTGAATTCCTTGGAAGTGTATTCGAACAAGGACCATATCGCTATAAACGAAGCAGGGTCACTATTTGGAAACCTGGAATTCACCACATTCAAATTGGAACGGTTGACGGGTGATGTTGACTTGAATATGAAGATTGCGGATTTTCAAGTGTTTGCCATCACAAACCCATCTGCTGCAATAGGCATACAACAAGAATCTGCGGATATTACCCTAACGGTTACCAATTTCTCCCACCGCTTTACGGCAACCTTGGAGCAAGGTGTGGTGCGCTTGCCCAAATCTTTTGAGAACGTCAGCTCCGAAATGTTGGACAAAGGCCGCAGGCTTCGAAAAATTGATGCCACTTATGGAAAGGAACGTAAAGGGAGTATTTCCATACAAGGGGAAAAGGGAATTGTAACCATAAACAATTAAAAAAACACGAAATGCAACCCTTTGCCAAATACATTGTCTTTAAAACAAAATCAATCAGAAAACCAATAAAAATGAACAATCAAAAAACAACTTCCTTACTTTTTTTCCTATTGCTTGGCATGATGGGGTTCGCCCAAGATGATGACGGCCAATACATTACATTCAATGACCGAAAGAATGTGGTGCACGGTGTCTATCTGGGGTTATCCACCTACTTTGGCGAAATCGAGGGAGAGGATACCTATATCGGAGGATTAAAGGTGGCCTACGTGGCCAACAGACAGTTTGAAGTAGGTTTTATGGCCAACATACTGTATTCTGAACAGAACATCTTCAATCCGAGAACCAACAATAACGATGATATTGTTGCCGTGTACGGAGGGCTGCATTTGGAACCAATATTGTTTGGCAAGAACAGGGTAAGCCTATCCTTTCCCATATTGATCGGTGGCGGTGGTGTGGGCTACGTGGATCATAACGCTGTGGTGAATGATGAGAATGTTGATTTGGACGACGATGATATTGATGCCGTGTTTGTATTGGAACCGGGTATGAATGTGTTGTTCAACATTTCTAGATATGTTCAATTGGAAGCTGGTTTCAGGTATAGAGTCTCCAGTAGAATAGAGTTGGCGCAAAGCCCGGTGGATAGGATCAATGGTTTTTCCGGAGGTATTGGGGTCAAGCTGGGTGTTTTTAATATGGGCCGTAATCGCTACAAAAAACATTTGGACTGATGAAAAAGAAAAATGTAAAAAGAGAACCCATTGAAATCCAACTGGTTTACACCCAAAACAATCAGGTTTTTACAAAAAACGACCAAGAAGAATGGTTGCCGGTTTCATTTCAGTGGGTTACGATTCCATTTTCAAAATGATTGGGCCGACCAATGAGTGTCTCACACTAGTGCCTCCTTTCTAGGACTTGGGCAATATCATCCAATTTGTATCCCTTGGCCTGCAACAAGATCAAATAGTGGAACAATAGGTCGGCACTCTCGTTCAAGAAAAGGTCATCATTGGTGTCTTTGGCCTCAATGACGGTTTCCACGGCTTCCTCCCCTACTTTTTGGGCTATTTTGTTGATGCCTTTTCGGAATAATGAAGCCACATAACTTTCCGGATTTTCCTGATTATTTTTTCGGGATTCGATGATGTTTTCCAAGGTGGACAGAAAGCCATAAGCCTGTGCATTTTCTTCGGCCCAACAGGTATCGGTTCCTTTGTGACAGGTGGGCCCAGCGGGATTCACAGTAACCAAAAGGGTATCGTTGTCGCAATCTACTTTTATATCGACCAGATTCAGGAAGTTTCCACTTTCCTCACCTTTGGTCCAAAGTCGTTGCTTGGATCGACTAAAAAAGGTCACCTTTCTACTCTTTTGCGTTACGTCAAAAGCTTCTTGGTTCATATAGCCCAGCATCAATACGGTTTTGGTCTTCGCATCTTGAATGATGGCAGGCACAAGACCTTCTGGGTTTTTGTCGAAATCTATTTTCATACTTTATTGTTTTTTGATTGTTAAATCTCGATAGCTCCTTCGACTGCGCTCAGGATGACAGCTCGATGTGACCATCAACTATAATCTAACAGGGATCCCTTCTTCCCTTAGTTCGTTCTTTAAATTGTGTATTTCAATTTCCTTAAAATGAAAAACACTGGCCGCCAGGGCAGCATCAGCCTTCCCATCTATGAAGGTATCGGTAAAATGGGAAATGGTTCCGGCACCCCCTGAGGCAATGATGGGAATGTTCACCAATTCGGACAATTGTGCCAAAGCTTTGTTGGCAAACCCATTTTTGGTTCCATCATGATCCATAGAGGTGAACAATATTTCCCCTGCTCCCCTTTCTTCTACTTCTTTGGCCCAATCAAACAAGTTGATTTCAGTTGGCACTTTACCGCCTACCAAATGTACTTTCCAAACACCATCAATCTGTTTGGCATCAATGGCGACCACAATACATTGGGAACCAAATTTGGCCACCAACTCGTTGATGAGTTCCGGTCTTTTTACCGCTGAGGAGTTGATGGACACCTTATCGGCACCGTTCTTAAGCAAGATATCGACATCCTCCACCGAAGAAATGCCCCCGCCCACCGTAAATGGAATGTTGATGGTCTCCGCTACGTGATAGACCAATTCCGCCAAGGTCTTTCGTTTTTCCTCGGTGGCCGAAATATCCAAAAAGACCAATTCGTCCGCCCCTTCTTTAGCATAAATAGCAGCCAATTCTACCGGATCACCAGCATCGCGGAGATCCACAAAATTGACACCTTTCACAGTGCGTCCGTTTTTGATATCCAAACAGGGTATGATTCGTTTTGTAAGCATAATTTGTCGTCACCCTAGCATAATATAGGGATCTTGTTTGATTTTAATTTATGTTATGCGATGCCGAAACAAGTTCGGCATGACGTTTTCTTCGAAAACCATCTTTGAATTTTAATCGTCACCCTGAACTTGTTTCAGGGTCTCATTTTAATAGTCCAGTGCTTCTAATGTTGGATTCTGTTCTTTAATCAAGTTAACTTTCCAGTCGTGGTGCCAGTTTTTCAATTGTTTTTCTCTTGTAATAGCCTGATTAATATCAGAATAAACTTCAAAGTACACCAAATCAATAACATTGTACTTCTCTGTAAATTTTGAGGCAATTCCTTCTTTATGTTCCCCATTCTTTTGGCCAGATCTGAAGTGATTCCAATATAGAATGTTGTTCTGAACTTGTTGGTCAATATGTAAACAAAACTCTGATTCATCATTTATGATGTCCAAACAAGTTCGGCATGACGTTATTCGTTCTTCACATTCAGGTCTACCCCATCATAAAACCCCAAATCTTTATTTTCCAAAAGTTTGGTCCAAAGGGCAATCTGTCCAGTGTGGTACGATAGGTGCTCTGTAACATGGATAATGTTCCCAACCCCTGAAAAATTAAACCCCTGAACGGAACGTTTCCGGAGCAATTCCTGCAACGGAGCCTCATAAAAGGTTCGTTTGGCCTTATCCACGGTATCACTAAGTTTTTTGAACAATTCCTCTTTTGAAAATCCAGAGGTTGCTGAAAATTCCTCGTCTCGTTTGCGATTGTCCTCTTCATTTTTGATGGAAGCAATCCCGTATTGAGTGATATTTCCACATAAATGCAGCATCAAATTTCCAATGCTGTTGCTGGATTCGTTCGGTTTCTGCCAAATTTTGTCTTCGGGTAATTTGTCCAAACAAATTTTGATCATGCGAAGGCTTTCGTTCATCCGATAGCCCACGTTCCAAGTCAGTTCATCCTGAAGTTCTTTTTCCTTATCCATTTTCAAGAATATATTGTTCCAATTGTTTTAAACTGATTCTATTTTCATAAATGGCCTTACCAATAATGGTGCCCTCACAACCAATTTCAGCCAGTTTTGGGAGTTCGTCAAAGGTGGAAATACCTCCACTGGCAATCAATTTCAATCCCGTTGCGGTTTGGGACAGAATCTTTCTGTATAAATCGAAAGAAGGTCCTTGTAACATCCCATCTTTACTGATATCGGTACAAATGACATACTGAATGCCTTCCTTTTGATAAGATTGTATAAAAGGTACTAGATTTTGCTTAGATTCTTCCTGCCATCCTGAAACGGCCACCTTTTCGTTATGGGCATCGGCTCCCAAAATGATTTTTTCTGGACCATAAGCCTTTAACCATCCCAAGAAAGTTTCCTTATCCTTCACAGCAATGCTTCCCCCGGTAATTTGGGAAGCCCCACTTTCAAAGGCAATTTTTAAGTCTTCGTTCGACTTAAGACCTCCGCCAAAATCGATTTTAAGGCTGGTTTGGGAAGCAATGCTTTCCAAAACCTTATGGTTTACGATGTGCTTTGATTTTGCACCATCCAGATCTACTAAATGAAGGTATTGAATGCCGTGTGCCTCAAATTGTTTTGCAACTTCCACGGGATTTTCATTGTATACTTTTTTGGTCCCGTAATCTCCTTTGGAAAGTCGGACACATTTCCCTTCAATGATGTCTATGGCAGGAATCAATCTCATACGTTAATCATATTTGGCGCGGTCAATGGCCAACCACATTTCTGAATTTCCAACTCTTTTAAAACCGAATGCTTCGTAAAAACTATGGGCATCCTTCGTCTTTAAGGCTACCGTTTTAACCGTTAGAATATCGGGTCGTTCCAAGATATGTTTCACCAACATTTTACCCAATCCTCGGCCTTTATACGGGTCAAAGATCACCACATCCATAATGTAGGCGAATATCAAGGAATCTGTCAATAATCTGGCAAAACCAACTTGTTCATCCTTATCGGCGTAAACACCAAAACAGATGCATTTGTCAATGGTCATCAAGGTTTGATCTATGGTCCTGCCACCACCCCAATAGGTGGATGTAACTTCTTGGTGAATCTTTGGAACATCCAATTTACCTTTGTCCTCTGAAATATAGAATTCCATCTAGATAACCGTTAAGAAATTATTCAAAATTATACTTCCAATGTCACTGCTCTTTTCTGGGTGAAACTGAACCCCATAAAAATTATCCTTTTGCAGGGCAGCACTGTATTCCAATCCATATTCGGAAGTAGCAATGGTTTCCTTGCCCTTTGGGGCATAAAAACTGTGTACCAAATAGATGTAGGACTTATCGGGAATACCCTTGAACAAATCTGTTTTTAAATCCGTGATCTGGTTCCAACCGATTTGGGGCACTTTCACCTGATTCGAAAATTTCTTCACATCGAGGTCAAAAATACCAAGTCCACGTGTATTGCCCTCTTCTGATGAATGGCACATAAGCTGCATACCTAGGCAGATTCCCAAAACCGGTTGCTCCAATTCCGGGATGAGGGTATCCAATCCACTGGTTCTCAATTTTGCCATGGCTGAACTGGCCTCTCCTACACCTGGGAAAATCACCTTGTCCGCTTCTTGGATTTCTGTGGCATCATGGGACAACACCGCATCATATCCCAACCGTTTCATGGCAAAGATGATGCTTTGAATGTTTCCTGCACCGTAGTCGATAATCACTATTTTCATTACAGCATTCCCTTTGTTGATGGCAAAACCATTTTTTCCACATCCCGTTTTACCGCCATTTTGATGGATTTTGCAAATGCCTTGAAAATAGCTTCAATTTTATGATGCTCATTGGTGCCTTCTGCCTTGATATTCAAATTAGCCTTGGCCCCATCAGAGAACGATTTGAAGAAATGTAAAAACATCTCCGTAGGCATTTCACCAATTTTTTCCCTGTTGAATTCGGCATCCCAAACCAGCCAGTTCCTTCCTCCAAAATCTATGGCTACTTGAGCTAAACAATCGTCCATGGGTAAACAAAACCCGTAGCGTTCAATGCCCAATTTGTTACCTAAAGCTTTGGAAAACACTTCGCCCAAAGCAATGGCGGTATCCTCAATGGTATGGTGTTCATCTACTTCCAGATCACCGTCTACCTTTATAGTAAGATCCATTTGTCCGTGGCGGGCCAATTGGTCCAACATATGGTCAAAAAAGGCCAATCCAGTTTGGATGTCACTTTTACCGGTTCCATCCAGATTTAACTTGATTTGGATATCCGTTTCATTGGTTTTTCTAAAGATTTCAGCAACACGATTTTCCAGTTTCAAAAACTCATAAATCTTTTCCCAATCGTTGCTTTCTAAAGCAATATAGGAATCCAACTCTTCTCTCTTAACCGTGATTTCTCCGGTTCCCAAATGGGTTTCATCATTGATATAGATGCCTTTGGCCCCTAGGTTTTTGGCCAATTCCACATCGGTCAATCGGTCACCGATCACAAAAGAGTTGGCAAGATCATACGCTTCCGAAAAATAGGATGTGAGCATTCCGGTTCCCGGTTTTCGGGTCGGGGCATTATCCTTCGCAAAAGTTTTGTCGATAAAGACATTATCGAAAACAACTCCTTCAGCTTCAAATGTGTTGACAATGAAATTATGTACGGGCCAAAACGTGTTCTCGGGAAAAATGTCGGTTCCCAAACCATCTTGATTGGTTATCATCACCAGTTCATAATCCAATTCCTTCGCAATTTTCGCCAAATAGGTGAAAGCCTTTGGATAGAAGATCAATTTTTCAAAAGAATCAATTTGTTCATCAATGGTTTCCTTGATAATGGTTCCATCACGATCAATGAATAATACTTTTTTGCCCATGTTTATAGTTGCTTTAAAATGGCTATCAATGCTTTGTTTTCGGTTGGTGTCCCAACTGTAAACCTTAAGGTGTTTTCACATAGTGGTTGGGTGCTGCGGTTTCGCACCACCACATGTTTATCGAGTAATTGCTGATAACGCTTATCGGCATTATCAACCTTGGCGAGTACAAAATTGGCGTCTGAAGGATATAGTTTTTCCACGAATTCCAAGTTTTGTAAAGCCTTTTCCAAATTGGAACGCTCCTCCAAAATTTGAACGACTTCCTGTTGCACGGCATCCTCATTCAAAACCCTTTGCAAAGCTTTTTGTTGGGTCAATTGGTTGACATTATAAGGAGGTTTTATCTTATTCAAAATGGAAATAATCGCTTCCGAAGCATAACAAACACCTAACCGGATTCCCGCCAAACCATAGGCTTTGGACAAGGTTTGGGTTACGATCAGATTGGGAAATTTTTTCAAGTTGTTCAACCAACTTTCCTGATTTGAAAAATCGATATACGCCTCATCAATGACCACCAATCCGTTGAAGGATTCCAAAAGCTTCTCAATGCTTTCCTTTTTAAAAGAATTACCAGTGGGATTGTTGGGTGAGCATATGAAAACCAGTTTGGTTTGTTCATCCACAGCTTCCAAAATCGCTGGGACATCCGGTTCAAAATCGGTAGTCAACATAACTTCCCTATTTTCCACGGCATTGATTCCTGCCAGTACTTTATACATGCCATACGTAGGCGGCAAAGTGATCACATTGTCTTGATTGGGTTCACAAAAGGCTCTGTAAATCAAATCCAAAACCTCGTCGCTACCATTTCCTAAAAGCATATTTCCTTCGGAAACGCCCTTCTGCTTTGCTAAAAGAGCCTTTAGGCTTCTTTGGTAAGGATCGGGATATCGGTTGACCCCATTATCGAAGGGATTTTCATTGGCATCCAAAAAAATCATGGTTGACCCATCGGAAACATATTCGTCCCGAGCCGAAGAATAGGGTTTTAACACCGCAACAGATTTCCTTGTTATTTCATTTAAATTGAACTTCATTTTAATTTTCTTAAAATGTATTCTACTATATACAAACAGATAGTAATTGACCCAAATAAAACAGTAGCTCTATCAATGTTTTCAATTTTTCTATCCATAACTCCAACTATTGTTAATAAATAATCCAAAAGAATGAAAATGTCTACTACTACAAAAAGAGTGATTAAATACACTATAAAGTTGTATAGATAGTAGTTCAACTTCTTCATTTTAAATATTTCAATCGAAGCGTTACCGCATTTTTATGTGCCTGCAAACCTTCGGCTTCCGCCATCAACTCAATGGAAGAGCCAATGGTCTTCATTCCTTCTTTAGATATTTTTTGAAAGGTCATGCTCTTCATGAAACTGTCCAGGTTCACGCCACTATACTGCTTGGCGTAGCCGTTTGTGGGAAGGGTATGATTTGTTCCCGAAGCATAATCCCCGGCACTTTCAGGAGTATAGTTGCCAATGAAGACGGAACCTGCATTTTGAATGTTTTGAAGGTAAAACTCCTTATTTTCCACACAAACGATAAAGTGTTCCGGGCCATACTCATTGATCAAATCCATGGCCGACTCATCGTCTTTCATCAAGATCAGTTTGCTGTTTTGGATCGATTTCTCTGCAATGGCTACTCTTGGCAACACTTTTATCTGAGCTTCGATTTCCTTTTCAACAACATCCACCAATTTTTCGGAAGTAGAAACCAAGATCACTTGACTGTCAACCCCATGCTCTGCTTGACTCAACAAATCCGAGGCAACAAAAGCAGGATTGGCAGAATCATCAGCGACGACTAGGAGTTCGCTCGGCCCGGCGGGCATATCGATCGCAACTCCATATTTTGTTGCTAATTGTTTGGCGACCGTAACAAATTGGTTCCCAGGTCCGAATATTTTATACACATTGGGGATGGTTTCCGTGCCGAAGGTCATCCCAGCAATAGCTTGAATACCCCCTACTTTGAAAATTTTGGTTACCCCACAAAGTTGAGCGGCGAACAAAATGGTCGGGTTTACGTTACCTTTTTTATCTGGTGGCGTGCACAAAATAATTTCCTCACAACCCGCCAGTTTTGCCGGAATAGCCAGCATTAAAATGGTCGAGAATAAGGGAGCTGTACCTCCCGGAATGTAAAGCCCCACTTTTTGGATGGGCCTTTTTTCCTGCCAACACAACACCCCGGGCATCGTTTCCATTTCCACTTTGGCCGTTTTCTGGGCGGCATGGAATTTTTCAATATTGGATTTTGCCAAGGAAATGGCTTTTTTTAATTCGCTTGAAACCGAATCGGCCGCTGTTTGAATTTCCTCGTCTGTTACCAAAATAGAATCCAGTTGTACCCGGTCAAACTGGTCTGTATACTTTTTGATGGCCAAGTCCCCTCCTTTTTGAACCGCTTCAAAAATGGCCTCCACTGTTTGCTCTATGTCGGCAACCGTTTGGGTAGGTCGTTTGACTATCTCTGGCCAATCCTGTCTATTTGGATAATAAATCTTGTTCATTTCAATATATTTTGATCAAGTGTATGCCCAAGGCTTCATATCCTTGATTCTCCCAGAATTTCTTTCCTCTTACATTTTTGGCATAACAATTCACTTCGGCTCGGTCGCAACCCATCTCTTTGGCATAGTCATCCAAAAAATTCAACATTAGTTCACCTATACCCTTTCCTTGATATTGAGGTGAAATGATAACATTATCAGGCTCCACGTGTTTACCGGAATATAATTTGTTCAATATCCATACTCCACAAATACCTATCAATTCTTCTTGGTCATACACCCCGATGCATTGATAACCCATGGGTATCATTTCATTCAAACGGGTTTGCAATATATCCATGGGGATGGTCTCCCTGTTCAAAATATAGGCTAGTGGAAGAATACTACTCAGATTTTCCGTTGGTATCCATTTTATGGTAAATTGAGATTCCATTGCCGATTACATTACCATTTTTTCGATAGGACAAACCAAAATTCCCTCAGCTCCTGCTTGTTTCAAGGCATCGATCACTTCCCAAAAAGTGTCCCTTTTGATGACGGAGTGCACAGAACTCCACCCTTCTTCCGCCAAAGGCAAAACAGTGGGGCTTCGCATCCCTGGCAAAATGGAAATGATCTGATCTAGTTTTTCATTGGGGGCATTCAACAAAATATATTTGTTCTGGCGGGCCTGAAGTACCGATTGGATCCTGAATTGGATTTTCTTCAGGATTTTCCTTCGTTCTTCGGAAATCTTTGGGGAAACGGCCAAAACCGCTTCACTTTTTAAAATCACTTCTACTTCCTTCAAATTATTTTTGAACAAAGTGCTTCCACTGGACACAATATCACAGATACCATATGCCAAGCCGATGTTCGGTGCAATTTCCACCGATCCATTGATTAAGTGTAGGTCGGCCGTAACGCCTTTGGATTTGAGGTATTCATTGACGGTATTAGGATAGGAAGTGGCAATTTTCTTTCCTTCAAAGTCCTTTACTGAATCATACTTTACTCCTTTTGGAACAGCCAGAGAAACTCGGCATTTGGAGAAATTCAATTTTTCGGCCACAGCAATGTCCTTCCCTTTTTCAACCAAAACATTATCGCCGATTATGGCAATATCCACTACCCCATCCCTTAAATATTGGGGGATGTCCCCATTGCGCAGATAGAAAACTTCCAAAGGAAAGTTGGCGGCTGTTGCCTTTAGTTGGTCTTTTCCATTATCGATGGAAATACCACAATCCTTGAGGATTTGAAGGGAGTCTTCATTTAAACGACCGCTCTTTTGTACAGCAATCCGAATTTTTGTCATGTGTTCAACTTTTTTGTTCGAAAAACCAAATGGGTACAAAAACAAAACCCGTTTGATTTCTCAAACGGGTTAGAATATATTTTATATACAACAATACATTTCTATCTCGCTTGAGGGCAAGTATAAAAATGGTGGTGATGTACGTTCTTATTTCTCATTACAGTTCAAATGTAGAACATATTTTTTTATCAAAAAAGGGTTATTTAGTTATTTCCCAAAATTAGCGGGAGTCCGTCATCACCCGATCCTACTACAACTACTTTGGCATTTGGGGACTGAGCCAGTTTTAAAGTAGCTTCAATACCCTTGTCCTGTAGAATTTTGTCAGTTAGGGAAGCACTCAAAATTTTATTGGCATCCGCTTTACCTTGAGCTTCTATTCTTTGGCGTTCCGCTTCTTTTTGTGCGGTCACTAACCTAAACTCATATTCAAGGGATTCCTGTTCTTGTTTCAACTTGCGTTCAATGGCATCTTTGATGGTAGGAGGCAAGGTTACATCCCTTACCAATACTTCGTTCAATTGAATGTATTGGTCGGCCACTATCTTTTGGGTTTCCTCAAATATTTCTTGTTGAATGGCATCGCGCTTGCTGGAATATAATTGTTCTGGCGTATAGCGCCCCACTACACTACGGGCAGCAGAACGGATGGCGGGCAGTAAAACACGATCGATATATTGTTCACTTTTTTCCTTGTGCAATTTTCCAAGTTCATCATAGCTTGGTTGAAACCAAACAGATGCTTCCAATTTAATATCCAATCCATTGGAGGACAATACGTTCATTTTTTCCAGTTTTTCTTGTTGACGCACCTCATAGACGAACACTCTGTTCCAAGGAGCCACCAAATGAAATCCTTCTCCCAATGGCGGTTTGTCAGTTACAACGCCATCCCCAAAGGTTTTATAAAGCACACCTGCCTCACCGGAACCGATGGTCACCGCTGATTTGGAAATGATAATGATCAAGAAAATGATAGCCGCTATTGCCGGTAGGGCAATTTTTGGTAATCTGTCCATATATGTGGTTTTAAATTAATCCGTTGTATTTTCTGATGAACCATTCCAAGGCCAAGGTCAAGGCCATCAGTCCAAGTAAAATACGGAAATCTATTAAAGATACAACATTCTGCCTGCTCTTTTGGACGGGCAAAAATTGTGTTGAAGTGGCCAAGTCTTCAATGAGGGAATCAACCTGATCAAAATAGTACAATTTTCCTTGGTTTTTTTGTGCCAATCGGTCCAATTTCCGGTAATTGGCTGAAGATAATTGTTTCTCAGGATTGAAATCCAAAATTTTAAAACTACCAGAACGCTTGAGGTTTTCCCCTGTAACGGTCACCGTGAAATCATATACCCCAGAAGCCAAATCGCTTAGATCCACTTCAAAATAAGATCCTTTTAATAACATGGGAGCTTCGCGGACCAATTGATTTTCCTTACCCTCTACTCTAATGACGATTCTTGCATTGGTATCGAACTGGTAACTCTCATCAAAGTAGGAAGTCCTTATTTTTGCCAAACCAGCATTGTCGAACACTAGGGAATAGTCCAGTTCCAACCTGCTCCTTTGATTGTTGGAACCCAAATAGACCATAAGGTTCCCCATAAATTCATCAAACTTTTGAAAACTTTGGTCATTACGATACACCTGTGCCCTCCATCGCCAGAGATTTTCCCCAAACAGCGCTGCTTCCCGTTGCTTGCCTTCTGTGATAATGGTGAACAAAGGCTTGTCCAAATCAACCCCTCGAATTTGTTGGAACATCAATGGAGATGATTCCTTCAAAATGGATATTTCCCCAAGACTTCCGATAAGTGGTGGAAAGCTGTCCACCGTAAAATCACCCAAATTGAAAATGCCAAACGCATTGTTCAAAACAGGTAGAATATCTTCTGTTTGATTGTTGTTATCCTTGGAAAAACTACCCTGTGCTTGGTTCAGAAAATTCCAATCCGTTTTGCTACCCGTAATCGTAAAATAATTGAGCCCAGTTTTTTGTATAAAGGCGTAAACTTCACTAAAGCTTCGGGTGGGTTGGTACAAGATCAAAATATCGGTATCTTCTAATCCCTTGGTGGCAACACTTGGTTTTACTATAGAAACGGAACGTTGCTCATTGGCTTCAATGGATTTTTTGAGTGCCCCGATATCAGGGTGCAGCATATCGGAAATAATCACCACATTGGTTTGTTCATCAATAACCTCGATGGCCGATTCTTTGAAATTATTCGAAGTGTTCCTTTCATTTTCCAGTGTACCCACTTCAACTTTAATGGTTTTAATGCCCACGCTTTCCGCCTCGATCAAGGTGTTCAAGGTCTGGCTGTTTTTTGTTGCATTTAAGTTGACTTGCTCCTGATGCACCCTTTTTCCATTGATGGAAATGGAAACTGTTCTGGAAACTGGCCTAGCTCCCCGATAAAGAATGGTCGTTTCAACTGGGAACTTATTTTTTAGGAAAGCATATTTGTTGACATTGATCAAGCCGACCGCCAAATCTTCATACTGGGTGGTGTCGCCTACCACAACTGGGGCAACGGTCAGATGGTTCAAATGGAGATATTCGTAATCCCTTCCTAAGGTTTGGTTTCCATCCGAAAAAAGGACCGCGGCATTAGTGCCATTCAGAAAAATTTGATCTACCGTGGAAAGGGCCTTGGCAATATCGGTGTTGCTTTGATCAAACCGAATGGAATCCGTTGCCTCCAAATTGGAACCAAAGGCATATTGATGCATGGTAAACCGATCGTTCAGTTGTGGATTTGAACGAATCTGTTCCACTACTCCGGCAAGGTTGTCTTTTGAGGTACTTTCTTCCATAGAGGAGGAATCATCCACCAATAGCACCAGATTGGTCTTTTCCAAATAATAGTCGTTGTTGACAAACTTTGGATTGATCAGAAGCAAAAGGCCGCAGAATAAGGTCAGGAACCTCATTGCGGCCAATATGAATTTTAGATTACCCTTTTTTCGTGGGTTTTTATAGAAGTATTGATAAAAAACTAGACTGAGCGCGGCAACCGCTGCAAGAACAATAAGGAGTACCGTGCGCAATTCCATCCATTCTATGTTAGCATGCCACCATCAACGTTCAACACCTGGCCGGTAACATAATCAGAAAGATCGGAAGCCAAGAACAAACAGGCGTTGGCCACATCTTCCGGAGATCCACCACGCTTCAACGGAATGGCATCCCTCCAACCTTGTACAGTTTTTTCGTCCAATTTATCGGTCATTTCGGTTTCTATGAAACCAGGGGCGATGGCATTACAACGGATATTCCTAGATCCCAATTCAAGGGCCACAGATTTGGTGAAACCGATCATCCCTGCCTTTGATGCAGCATAGTTGGTCTGTCCGGCATTTCCCTTCACCCCAACCACACTACTCATATTGATAATGGAACCTTTACGCTGTTTCAACATGGTGCGCTGTACGGCTTTGGTCATGTTAAAAACGGATTTCAGGTTGATTTCGATCACGGAATCAAAATCCTCTTCGCCCATACGCATCAAAAGGTTGTCCTTGGTGATACCTGCATTGTTAATCAACACATCGATTCTACCGTCAAAATCCTCCAACACTTGGGCCACAAGTTCTTCTGAGTCTGCATAACTGGCTGCATTGCTCTTGTAAGCTTTGGCTTTTACACCCATGCTGGTCAACTCTTTTTCCAGCTCTAAAGCTGGTGCTTCACTGGAACTATAAGTGAAGGCCACATTGGCCCCGTGTTTTCCAAATACTTCGGCAATCCCTTTTCCAATTCCGCGACTAGCTCCTGTAATGATTACATTTTTCCCTTCCAAAAGTTTCATAAGATGATTGTGTTTGAATGGTTATCCACCAAATATAGTTGTTGTTTTAGGTTTAGACGAAAAAAAATCCCGCTAAAAAACGGGATTTAGAATAGATTTAACGGTCAGTTATCCCGCCACTTCTTTTACTTTGGCGCCAATTTCAGCTGGGGAATCCACTACGTGGATACCACATTCGCGCATGATTCTTTTCTTGGCCTGGGCAGTATCATCGCTACCTCCTACAATAGCTCCGGCGTGACCCATGGTACGACCTGCAGGTGCAGTTTCACCGGCGATGAACCCAACAATAGGCTTTTTGCTACCGCTTGCTTTGTACCATCTTGCTGCTTCGGCTTCCAATTGCCCACCGATTTCACCGATCATTACCACGCATTCAGTTTCAGGGTCGTTGATCAAAAGTTCCACCGCTTTTTTGGTTGTGGTTCCGATGATGGGATCCCCACCAATACCGATGGCCGTTGTGATTCCCAATCCTTGACGTACTACTTGATCAGCGGCCTCATAGGTAAGGGTTCCTGATTTGGAAACAATCCCCACTTTTCCTTTTTTGAAGACGAAACCAGGCATGATACCTACTTTGGCCTCTCCAGGGGTGATGACACCAGGGCAGTTTGGACCGATCAAAGTACAGTCTTTATCTTGAATGTAATCGTAAGCTTTTACCATATCAGCCACAGGAATACCTTCGGTGATGGTAATGATCACCTTGATTCCGGCACTGGCAGCCTCCATAATGGCATCTGCAGCAAACGCTGGCGGTACAAAAATAATTGTGGTGTCGGCACCAACTTCCTTAACGGCATCCTCCACCGTGTTGAAAACAGGTTTCCCCAAGTGCTCTTGGCCACCTTTTCCCGGGGTAACCCCGCCAACCACATTGGTTCCGTATTCAATCATTTGCTCGGCATGGAAGGTTCCTTCGCTACCGGTAAATCCTTGTACAATTATCTTTGAATCTTTGTTTACTAAGACGCTCATAGGTTTAACTTAATATAGGTGCAAAAATATGGTTTACTAAAGTTTTTATCTATTGATTTTTTAATTCTTTTTCAGTTTTTGCAGGATTTCTGGAATCTGCTTAACCGATGCCATTTGTTTTAGTTTTTCACGCGCTTCTTCAGCTGGACTACCAAAATAGGTTTTGCCGCCTTCCAAGGATTTGGCCACTCCCGTTTGGGCCAGAATAATAGCTTTTTTACCGATAGTGGCACCACTGGTAATCCCCACTTGGCCCCAAAGGGTCACTTCATCTTCGATGACCACACAACCGGCTATCCCTGTATGGGAAGCAATCAAGCATTTTTTGCCGATTACCGTGTCATGCCCCACCTGGATCTGGTTGTCCAATTTGGAACCTTCCTTGATGGTAGTGGCTCCCGTCACTCCTCTATCTATGGTACAGGATGCACCAATGTCCACATTGTTTTCAATGATCACGGTACCTCCCGAGAGCAATTTATCGAACCCTTCGGGCCTATTTTTGTAATAGAATGCATCTGCTCCCAGTACGGTATTCGCATGAATGGTCACGTTATCTCCGATAATGCAGCCATCATAAATGGTAACATGTGGATGGATGACGCAGTTCTTTCCAATTTTCACATGGTTTCCAATGAAAACTCCAGGTTGTATGATGGTACCCTCCCCTATTTCCGCAGTGGCGGAAATGATACTGTTGGAACTTACAAACGGTTTGAAATGCTTTGTCAGCTTATTGAAATCCCTAAAAGGGTCGTCCGAAATGAGCAAGGCCTTGCCTTCAGGGCAATCCACCTTTTTGTTGATGAGTACAACGGTGGCTTTGGAATTCAGGGCTTTGTCGTAATATTTGGGATGGTCCACGAACACAATATCGCCTTCTTCCACTACATGGATTTCGTTCATGCCAAAAACCGGGAAGACCTCGCTGCCGACAAATTCGGAACCAATGATATCCGCAATCTCCTTTAAAGTATGGGCTTTCGGAAATTTCATTTTTCCTTACTCTTTAGCGCGTTCCAAATAAGCTCCCTTTTCCGTATCGATTTTAATCTTATCCCCTTCGTTGATGAAAAGAGGTACGTTGATTCGGGCACCTGTCTCCACAGTTGCAGGTTTGGTGGCATTGGTGGCTGTGTTGCCCTTAACCCCTGGTTCCGTATGGGTCACTTCCAAGATAACGCTGGCAGGCATTTCCACGGAAAGAGGCATGTTGTCCTCGGCGTTGAAAATGATGGTGACCACTTCTCCTTCCTTCAATAAATCGGGAGCGTCCAAATTATCCTTTGGTAAAGATATCTGGTTGTAATCCTCCGTGTTCATGAAATGGAAGGTGTCTCCCTCAGGATATAAATATTGATAGGTACGGGTCTCAACACGCACATCCTCAATCTTGTGTCCGGCAGAAAAAGTATTGTCCAAGACCTTTCCTGTGGTCACACTTTTCAATTTGGTACGAACAAAGGCTGGGCCTTTTCCTGGTTTAACATGAAGAAACTCTACAATCTTGTAGATATCGTGGTTGTATCGGATGCACAACCCTTTTCTAATATCAGAAGTATTTGCCATAAAATTAATTTGAACTAAAATAGCCTTTCATGATACCCCTTTGCGAATCCCTGATGAATTGAAGAATCTCATCACGTTCTGGGGTTGCCTCCATTTCTGCTTCTATAATGGATGCTGCTTGTGTGTTATTGTAATTTTTTTGGTACAGGATACGGTAAACATTCTGGATTTCCCTGATCTTATCGGCATCGAACCCTCTTCGTCTCAATCCTATTGAATTGATACCGACATAAGATAGGGGCTCCCGTGCTGCCTTAACATAAGGGGGGACATCTTTCCGTACCAAGGAACCTCCCGTTACAAATGCGTGGTTTCCTATGGATACAAATTGATGTACGGCCACCATCCCCGCCAAGACTACATTGGTGCCAATGGTAACATGGCCCGCCAACGTGGAATTATTGCTGAAAATACAGCCATCTCCCACGACACAGTCATGGGCAATATGACAATAAGCCATGATCAAACAGTTATTTCCGATCACGGTCTTCATGCGGTCTGCCGTACCCTTGTTGATGGTGGCACATTCCCGTATGGTCGTATTGTCTCCAATTTGTACGGTAGTTTCTTCGCCTTGATATTTTAGGTCTTGGGGCATTGCGGAAATGACAGCTCCTGGAAAAATGTTACAGTTTTTTCCGATACGGGCCCCTTCCATAATGGTTACGTTGGAACCAATCCAGGTACCTTCACCAATGGTGACATTGTTATGGATGGTCGTAAAGGGTTCGATTACCACATTCTTGGCAATCTTGGCCCCTGGGTGAACATATGCTAAAGGTTGGTTCATTTACGAATCTGTGTTTTTTGTTTTAACGATCTGTGCCATCAGTTCAGCTTCGGAGACCAATCTTCCGTTGGCGTAAGCATAGGCTTGCATGTGGCAGATTCCCCTTCTGATGGGTGAAATCAAATCGCACTTAAAAATTAAGGTATCCCCTGGAAC
This sequence comes from Flagellimonas aequoris, assembly GCF_003584165.1. GTDB lineage: Bacteria > Bacteroidota > Bacteroidia > Flavobacteriales > Flavobacteriaceae > Flagellimonas > Flagellimonas aequoris. The sequence goes on from NZ_QXFJ01000030.1 coordinate 673,470, forward strand.
CACTTGCTGCTTGAACTTTACGTTGTCAATCTTCATGAAGAAGGTCAAGTAATTTTCTGGGTCTGGTACGGTGCTTAACACAAGGATTCCCCCTGTTTGGGCCATTGCTTCTACCTGAAGAACTCCAGGCATTACGGGTGCTCCAGGAAAGTGCCCTACAAAAAAGGGCTCGTTCATGGTAACGTTTTTGACCCCAACCACGTGGGTGTCTGACAGTTCCAAAATTTTATCCACCAATAAAAATGGAGACCTGTGTGGCAGCATTTTCATGATTTGGGTCACATCCATCAAGGGCGTTTGGTTCAAATCGTAGGTGGGGACTTTGTTCCGCTTATCAATCTTGATGATTTTGGAAAGCTTTTTGGCAAATTGGGTATTCACAAAATGCCCTGGTTTATTTGCAATCACTTTACCTCTTATACGGGTCCCCGCCAAGGCCAGATCTCCAATCACATCCAACAACTTATGGCGTGCCGCTTCATTGGGATAATGTAGCGTCAGGTTATCCAAAATACCATTGGGCTTCACGGAAAGTTTTTCCTTGTTGAAAGCCTTTTCCAATTTTTTCATGGTAGACTCGGAAATTTCCTTGTCCACATAAACAATGGCATTGTTCAGGTCACCACCTTTGATGAGACCATGTTCCAACAACATTTCCAGTTCATGGAGAAAACTGAACGTACGCGCATCCGCTATTTCTTCCTTAAAATCGGACATTTTCTCCAAAGTGGCATTTTGGGTGCCCAACACTTTTGTTCCAAAATCGACCATGGTGGTCACTTGATAATGATCCGCTGGAATAACGGTGATTTCACTTCCAGTGGTCTCATCTTTATAGGAAATAACATCTTTTACAATGTATTCTTCACGCTCTTGGTCCTGTTCCACAATGCCTGCTTCTTCCAAAGCCTTTACAAAAAACTTGGAAGAGCCATCCATGATCGGAGGTTCGGGAGCATCCAATTCTATGAGGACATTGTCGATCTCAAGTCCGACAAGTGCAGCCAAAACGTGCTCAGAGGTATGGATCTTGACACCGTTCTTCTCCAAATTGGTGCCCCGTTGGGTATTCACCACATAATTGGCATCGGCCTCTATAATGGGTTCGCCCTCCAAATCTATTCTTTTGAACGCGTATCCGTGATTTTCCTTTGCAGGCAAAAAACTCATGGTTACATTTTCGCCCGTGTGCAACCCTACTCCCTGTAGCGTTACTTTCTTTTCAATGGTGCGTTGCTTATTGCTTATTTTGCTCACCTTCAACCTTTTTTTCTATGTTGGAGATTTGATTTACCAGTTTTGGCAAATTTTTGAAATGTACGTATGATTTGTTGAAGTCCCCGTAATTTAAAGCTGGCGACCCTTGGAGGACTTCGTCGCTTTTAATGTTCCTGCCAATACCGGATTGGGCCTGTATTCTGACCCTATCCCCTATGGTGATATGGCCAACGATGCCCACTTGACCTCCGATAAGACAATTTTTTCCAATTTTGGTGGAACCTGCAATGCCGGTTTGCGCAGCGATGGCCGTGTGTTCCCCAATTTCCACATTATGGGCAATCTGAATTTGGTTGTCCAGTTTGACACCTCTTCTTAATATGGTAGAGCCTAAGGTTGCACGATCTATGGTAGTTCCTGCCCCAACATCCACGTTGTCCTCCAGGATTACGTTACCGGTTTGCGGTACCTTACTATATTCCCCATTGGAATTGGGCGTAAACCCGAACCCATCGGCACCGATAATGGCGCCACCATGGATTACACAATTGTTCCCGATAATGGTTTCCGAGTAAATTTTGGCCCCGGCAAATACAATCACATCGTTACCGATGTTCACGTTGTCACCGATAAAGACATTGGGATAAATCTTTACATTGTCCCCGATCTTTACATTTTCCCCCAAATAGGAAAAAGCTCCTAAATAGAATCCTTCCCCGTACGAAGCACTTCCAGATATATAGGAAGGGTTTTCAACCCCTACCTTATTATTCTTCACCTGGTTGTAATACGCCAATAGTTTGGAAAACGATTTATAGGCATCCTCTACCTTGATCAATGTGGTGGACAAGGTCTGTTCCGGTACAAAGTCTTTGTTCACAATGGTTATGGAGGCCTTTGTAGAGTAGATGTAGGCTGTATATTTTGGATTGGCCAAAAAGGTCAACGAACCTTTTTCACCTTCTTCGATCTTGGATAATTTATGGACAGCGATTTGAGGATTCCCCTCAATTTCCCCCTCTAATATTCCGGCAATTTGGGTAGCTGTAAATTTCATTGGTGCAAAAGTAACAAAATTTGTTAAACAGCTTCCTTAGGGTAACAGCTGTAATATTTGGTAACTGTTTTGGAAAGTGCCTTCAGGCTTAGCTGGTCAGATTCCTTGAGCACGTCCGTAATCCTGCCATTCTTTTTAAGAATGTATATGGCCTGCTGTTTTTGATTGTAGGCCTTGTTCGAGATTTCGCCCTGAAACACAAAGTTAGCGGCTTCTTCAGCTGAAAGATCGTATTTTTGAATGACTCCCGACAACTTTTCATTCATTTTTTGTGGTTCAACGGGCTGTTTTTTGATCTTGATGTGCAAGAGTCTGCGATCCAATATCATACTACACAATTTGGACAGTACAAAATCCTCGTGAGACCGCCAGCCTTTCAATGCGCCAAGAATATCCACATCATCCAGTTGGGCAAATGTTTCAAGAATCTCTTTATCAAACGATATGGGTTCATTTTGTTTCAAAAAAAACAATAAAGGCTTACTGGCTGGTAACATTGTTCCTTGAGCCAATAACAATCTGGCGCGTTGCATAATGCGGACCAACAATTGTTCCGCAACCAGTCCCGTTTTATGAAGGTAAACCTGCCAGTACATAAATCTCCGGGCCATCAAGAATTTCTCCACCGCATATATGCCTTTCTCTTCCACCACCAAATTACCATCGACCACATTCAACATGGAGATGAGCCGTTCGGAATTGATGTTGCCTTCGGTCACTCCGGAGTAGAAACTATCACGTTTTAAGTAATCCAATCGGTCCATATCCAATTGACTGGACACCAGTTGGTTCAAAAAAGGTTTAGGATAATCTCCCTTGAAGATTGAAATGGCTACGTCCAACTGTCCATCAAACTCTTTGTTCAATTCCATCATAAACTGGAGGGAAAGTTTTTCATGACTCAAATCCTTCACCACAAAACCTTCCAAGGCGTGGGAAAAAGGTCCATGGCCAATATCGTGCAGCAAGATGGTACAGAGTAGGCCATTTTCCTCCTCTGGGGTTATCTCAACCTCCTTAACTTTGAGTACTTGAATGGCCTTGGTCATCAAATGCATACTTCCCAAAGCATGGTGGAACCTGGTATGATGGGCTCCCGGGTACACCATATAGGACATGCCCATTTGGGATACCCGCCTCAACCTCTGGAAATAAGGATGGGAAATCAGCCTAAAAATTAGTTCGTTTGGAGTTCCAATAAAACCGTAAATTGGATCGTTAAAAACGTTAAGCTTATTGGTTTTTACCAAGGATTTTTGTTTTAATGCCACAAAGATAACTACTATATGAACAAGATTACAATTCTTTGGGTCGATGATGAGATAGACCTATTAAAACCCCACATACTTTTTCTAGAAAGTAAGAATTACAAAGTAGTTACCAGTCAAAGTGGCCAGGATGCGCTGGAAGAAATCAGGGGGAATTTTTTCGACATTGTTTTTTTGGATGAGAACATGCCGGGACTTTCGGGTCTTGAGACCCTCAACGAGATAAAAAAATATGAACCTTCCATTCCCGTGGTGATGATCACCAAAAGTGAGGAGGAGTACATTATGGATGAAGCCATTGGGTCTAAGATCGCCGACTATCTCATAAAACCCGTCAACCCCAATCAAATTTTATTGTCGCTGAAGAAAAGCTTGGACAATTCCCGTTTGGTTTCGGAAAAGACCACCGCCAACTACCAGCAGGAGTTTCGTAAAATAGCCATGGACCTTTCTATGATCAATACCCATGAAGAATGGGCCGAACTCTATAAAAAACTGATCTATTGGGAGCTGCAATTGGAGCAGATAGAGGATTCTGGAATGTTCGAGATACTGGAATCCCAAAAGGTGGAGGCCAATTCCCAATTCAGCAAGTTTGTGGACAAGAACTACAAAAGTTGGTTCAAGGATGGGGATGCCCCCATCATGTCCCATACGCTTTTTAGAAATAAGGTTCAACCTGAGTTGGAAGGCAACAAGACCTTGATGGTGGTCATAGATAACCTAAGATATGATCAATGGCTGGCTTTTGAGGAGACCCTTTCCATACATTACAAGAAGAAAAACGAATCTTCCTATTATAGCATCTTGCCCACCGCCACCCAATATGCCCGTAATGCCCTTTTTTCGGGATTGATGCCCTTGGAAATGGAAAAACGCTATCCCAATTGGTGGAAAAACGATACGGATGAAGGCGGCAAGAACCTTTTTGAAGCCGAATTCTTGGGAGAACAATTGAAACGTTTGGGACTTAACCTAAAATGGGAATACCATAAGATCAACAACTTAAAACAAGGGAAACAGCTGGCCCAGAATTTTAGGTCGCAAAAAGAGAACGATCTTACCGTGGTCGTATACAATTTTGTGGACATGTTGTCGCATTCCAAGACTGAGATGGATGTAGTGAAGGAACTTGCTTCCAACGACAAGGCCTACCGATCGCTCACGTTGAGCTGGTTCAAGAATTCCCCTTTGTTGGAGATTATTCAACAGGCGCAGAGTTTGGGAATGAAATTGATATTGACCACAGATCACGGTACCATCAATGTAAAACAGCCATCCAAAGTGATCGGCGATCGGGAAACCAGTCTAAACCTTCGGTACAAAACAGGACGCAGCCTAACCTATGAGGACAAAGAGGTGTTGGCCACCAAGAATCCCCAAGAGATACATTTACCCAATATTAATCTGAGCAGTAGTTTCATTTTTGCCAAGAACGACCTGTTCTTTGCATATCCCAACAACTTTAATCACTATGTAAGTTATTATCGGAATACGTACCAACATGGTGGGGTTTCTTTGGAAGAAATGATTGTTCCTTTTGTAGTTTTGGAGCCAAAATAGTTCATCTTGAAAACAACCTTTCAGTTATCGGGAATAGATGAAGTGGCCAAAACCTTGTTGGCTTCCGTTCCCAATAAGACCATTTGTTTGTACGGGGAAATGGGTGCAGGCAAAACCACTCTGGTAAAACAATTGATACATCAACTGGGTGCCGCAGACATTGCCAACAGCCCTACTTTCGGTTTGGTCAATGAATATCATGACAAAAAAGGGAAGCCATTGGCCTATCATTTTGATTTCTACAGATTGAACGATGAAATGGAAGCTTTGGATATTGGCTTTGAAGATTACCTGAATTCGGAGGCATGGCTTTTTATAGAATGGCCGGAAAAAGTCAAGTCGCTGCTCCCTAACGACGCTGTAAGTGTTTTATTGCACTTTATCGATGAAAATACACGCTCAATCGAGTTAAATATTTCTTAACGATTGATCCCGCTATCTTGAACTCATTCTTTTGCAAAGCAAGTCCGATTCGATAAACCGTTCGGTTTTTACGTTAAAAAACCAATTTTATCGATGAAGTGTAGGTAGAGTTGAAATATTTTCCTACATTTGTCTTGTGAATGAATTCATTTATTAACCAAAAACTCTTTTACGATGAACACTAAAAAAGTTTTTTTTGGATTACTTGCTGTTGCTTTTTTGGCAATGACCGCTGTTTCTACAATATCTATTGACAAGAAGCAAACAGTAAGTATTGAAAAGTCTAAAATCGTTAAGGTTTAATTAGACTTTCATCCTACAAGTATGAATCCCTTTTTTCGAAAAGGGATTTTTTTTTACAATAATCCCAGATTTTTTGAGTTAACAAAGTGATGAGCAAAAAATCTACGATAAGAAAGCGTTTCATTATAGAAGGGGCTATTGCATTATTTATCGCGATATCTCCCATAATGTTTTATAGCTATAAATACTTACCACAAGACGCTACAACTTTAAACATACTGGGAATCACTGTAAATGAAAACAACTTTGGAGACGTAAGCACGGCAATTTACTTTTACTTGAGTAAGGTTGTTCCATTGCTTCTATTGGTCATTTGGTTCGTAACCTCTAAGAACTGGTGGTATCATGCCATTTTGATTCCAATTTCCATGTACAGTTTTCAGCTGTATACTGTTTTGAACTATTCCAATAGCAATCGCATCGATGAAAATGAAATTTTGTATGTGATTGCGGTTACCATGGTGGTGATACCTGTGGTGTATTTCATTAGGATAAAACTTGTGGATAAACACGTGCATGGGATCGATCTTGATGCCATGGACACCGAACTGCAGATATTAAAGGAAAAAGAGGAGTTGAGAAAGGAAAGGGAGAAATTGGAGGAACGCCAAAAAACCCTTTCGAAAAAAATGTAAATTTGTTCCATTACCAATTTCGGAATGTTGAACACTTTTGCCATATATGAACCAACCGTCCTCCCCATTTAGCAAACAGCAATTGTTGCCCCAAGAAGAAACCTTGGAGGTCATCAAACAAAAAGGGGAACTCTACATAGGCATTCCCAAAGAAAACCAATATCAGGAAAAACGAATTTGTCTTACGCCGGATGCCGTGAACGCTATTACGGCACATGGCCACCGTGTGTTGATAGAATCTGGTGCAGGGGATGCCGCCAATTTTTCGGATATTGAATATACCAATGCTGGGGCCGAAATCACCCGGGATACCAAAAAGATATTTTCCTGCCCCATTATACTAAAGGTAGAACCCCCTACCCTCACCGAAATAGATTTCATCAACCCACAGACCATTGTCATTTCTGCCCTGCAGATCAAAACACAACGGAAAGAATATATTGAGGCCCTTGCCAAAAAACGGCTTACTGCCATTGCATTTGAGTTTATAAAGGATGAGGATGGCAATTATCCTGCTGTTCGTTCCTTGAGCGAGATTGCTGGGATTTCCTCGATTTTGATTGCCTCGGAATTGATGGCCAACACCAATAAAGGCAACGGTTTGATGTTTGGCAACATCAGTGGGGTTCCACCTGTGGAAGTGGTCATCATCGGTGCGGGCACCGTGGGTGAGTTTGCCGCACGTTCGGCATTGGGGTTAGGAGCCAACGTGAAAGTGTTTGATAACTCCATCAGTAAGTTGAGGAGTTTGCAGACCAATTTGAACCGAACCCTTTATACCTCCACCATTCAACCTAAAAACCTGATTAAATCCCTAAAACGTTGTGATGTGGCCATTGGTGCTACCCGCGGCAAGGACCGGTCCCCTGTGGTGGTTTCCAATACCATGGTGGAACACATGAAAAAGGGGGCGGTGATCATCGATGTGAGTATCGATATGGGCGGTTGTTTTGAAACTTCTGAGGTCACTACGCATACGAAACCGACGTTTGAAAAATATGGGGTTACACATTATTGTGTTCCCAATATTCCCTCCAGATACCCCAGGACTTCATCCGTATCCATCAGCAATATCTTCACTCCGTATCTATTAAAAATTGGTGAAGAGGGAGGTTTGGAACATTCCCTACGGTTCGATAAAGGTCTACGCAATGGACTGTATATGTACCACGGTATCTTGACCAATAAATCGGTTGGTGATTGGTTCGGGATGAGTTATAACGACATTAATTTTCTTATTTTTTAGGGTAGATGGAGTTTTTAAAGCGATTGGGATGGTACTTGGTAGGATTGTCCATTGGATTGGTATTCTTGGTTTTCTTCTTAAAGAAAAAGTCTGGTGAGGAAGGCATCGATTTTTGCTACCTGCCCAACTGTAGGGTACTCAAGAACATGAGGTCTAAATCTTTGACTTTTGGAGAGGCATTGCCTGAAGCCTACCGGGACACAACGCTAATCTTAAAATTCTTGACGGATGGTGATGTGGATTTTGGCAAGAGCGATACCAAATCTGAACCTTGTAAAACGTATGTGGTTTCACATGAAGTGGATGGAAAACCATTGGTACTTCAAATCAAAAATTGCAAAGAATCCATAGTTGTGGAAAATATAGAAACTTTGGATTAATCCTCCAACTTCCTACGCTTCCGTTCCTTTTGCAGCAAGGCCAGTTCCCTAGAGGTTTGCCCTGCTACGGACGTGTTCTCCTCTGCCCTTCTGATCAAATAGGGCATTACATCCTTCACCGGACCGTAGGGTACATATTTAACTGCATTGTATCCGGCGGCGGTTAAGTTGTAGGTGATATGATCGCTCATCCCGAACAATTGCCCGAACCAAACCCTTGGATCATTGGGTTCTAGTCCTTTATTTTCCATTACATCAATCAACTTATGGCAGCTTTGTTCGTTATGGGTTCCCGCAAAAACATTGAAACAGTCCAAATGGTCCATGAGGTAGGTGATGGCTGCATCGAAATTTTGATCGGTTTCCTGTTTATTATTGCAAATAGGGGTTTTATATCCTTTTTCCTGTGCACGTTCGTTTTCCTTTTCCATATAGGCACCGCGAACCACCTTGGCCCCTACTTTAAAGCCTTCTTCATTGGCAAGGGCATGTAATTTTTTAATGTAATCCAGTCTATCCCATCGGTACATCTGGAACGTATTGAAAACAATGGCCTTTTCTTTGTTGTATTTGCGCATCATCTCCAAGGCAAGGTCATCGGCAGCTTGCTGCATCCAACTTTCCTCGGCGTCGATCAATAAGGCCACATCAAGATCATGGGCCTTTTTGCAGACTTTTTCATATCGGTTCACGATCCTGTCCCATGCCTCGGTTTCTTCACTGGTCAAATCAAGACCAATGCTCATTTTTTCGAACAATTTCATGCGTCCAAAACCGGTGGGTTTGAATACGGCAAAAGGGATAGCGTCCTTTTCCTTGACAAAATCCAAGATTTCCAGCGTTTTCTGCAATGCAAAATCAAATTGATTATCCACTTCCTTGCCCTCTGCGGAATAATCCAAAATGGAACAGACTCCTTTTTCGTACATTTTATCTATGATCGGCAGACAGTCTTCTTCATTCACTCCCCCGCAAAAATGGTCAAAAACAGTGGCCCTGATCAATCCATCAACAGGTAAATGGGCCTTGATGGCAAAATTGGTCACGGCGGTACCAATCCTGACCAAAGGTTCACTGGCGATCATTTTGAACAAAAAGTAGGCGCGCTCCAGTTGGGAGTCGGATTTCAGCTCAAAAGCTATTGCGGTATTCTCAAAATTAGGTTGCATTATTTGTGTTCCAATTAAAGATTCAAATATAAGTACGGAATCCATAACCTTATCCATAAAATAATCTTTATTTAGCAGTGAAATTTGAATTATGGAATCGGTCAAAGCACAATCCTATGACGTTCATATTGACGAGCTAGCACAAGCCGCACTGAACCAGCATATTGCCAAAAATGATTATTCTAAAACCTTCGTATTGGTTGATACCAACACGAAAAAATATTGCCTGCCGGCCTTTGAAAAAAAGTTTGAAGAACCCATTGATTCCATTTTTGAAATTGAACCGGGGGAAGAGAACAAGAACATACAGACCTGCCTGCAAGTTTGGGAACAGCTTTCCAACTTTGATGGTGACCGAAAGAGCCTCTTGATCAATCTGGGAGGCGGTGTCCTTACCGATCTTGGCGGCTTTGTGGCCTCAACCTTTAAAAGAGGGATCGACTTTATCAACATCCCCACTACCCTATTGTCCATGGTAGATGCCTCCATAGGAGGAAAAACGGGGGTTGACCTGGGTTCCCTGAAAAACCAGATCGGGGTAATCAACCAACCCCAAATGGTCCTCATCTTTCCAGAATTCTTAAAAACGTTGGATCCCCGACAAATTAAAAGTGGTTATGCCGAAATGCTGAAACACGGCCTCATCAAGGACAAGGAGTACTGGGATGACCTACGGCGCGAAAACATTTTCGAGGTCGCTTCAAGTATTCAGAAATCCATTGCTATCAAGAATGATGTGGTGATGCAGGACCCCACTGAAAAAGGACTCCGTAAAATCTTGAATTTTGGACATACCTTGGGTCATGCCATAGAATCCTATTGTTTAGAGAACTATGACAAAAAAACATTGTTGCACGGGGAGGCCATTGCCATAGGGATGATCATGGAAGGTTTCTTGTCGCACAAGCTTACGGGATTGTCAAAACTATGCCTCAACGAGATCAAAGAGACCTTTTTGCAACATTTTGAAAAGGTGGACTTTGATACCAACGATATGGATGCCATTCTAAAACTGCTCAAATACGATAAGAAGAATTCACACGGCAATATCAACTTTGTGCTTTTGCAATCCATTGGTGTTGCCCTAACCGACATCAAGGTACCGGAAAATCTTTTCGAAGAGGCTTTCTCATACTACAAAGAATAAGCGATACATATACTATTTTTTTGCGTTGGCAACTCTTTACGTTGGTCATTTCCAAAAAATCCTAGCTTAGGATTACTTTAATAACTAACCATTATGAAACGGATATTGATTGACTACAAAAAGTTGGACCACAAGGTGGCGGCTGTTTTAATCGACTCTTACCCAGATGGATATGGGGATGATGACATCATTACATTCAGAAAACCGAACGGTGATATCATTGAAGCTGTTGAAGTGCGTACCGAGGATACCATTTACCTGGTAAAGATCAGTAATAGTCTTAGCCATTTCATTTCGAGCTTTGAGGAAACCATGGAGAGGGAATTGGACAAGGACCTAGAACCAGAAGAAGTGGCCGAAACGAATGTGGATGCTCTTGAGACACCTGAATTTGAAGCAGACGATACGGACAACGAAGGTCTGTTCTGATTACACCAAATACCGCTCGTTAATAATTCTGATGTGGTGCGCCTGATGGCCATTGATGATAAATCCTAGAGCCCTGACGCTCATAGGAAAACCGTTTGCCTTCCCTACCCTTTTCAACATATCTTGATCAAAAGACCTGAAGAGTGTTATGGTGGAGTCCCTTACCGCAGTGTACTCTTCCACTAAGTCACTTTTGGTCCTGCTCCCGGCATTGGAATTGGGAACATAGTTGTCCTGTTCAAAACCTGGCAGGTCGGTTTTATCGTTCCTTGCAAAACGAAGGGCCCTGTATTGGAAAATACGCTCCGTATCGATCATATGCACCAATGCTTCCACCAAGGACCATTTGTCCTCGGCATAGGCAAAGTGTAATTTTTCATCGGGAAGATGTTCCATAAGGGACAAAAAATCCTTTTTACCCTGTCCCAATTCATTCATCAGGTCAACATTGCCCAATGCATTGATATAGGTTTGGTAAAAAGGATTGTATTCCGAAATTGATAAATCCGAAACCAGCATCTATCTAAAATGAATTACATCTCGTTAAAGATGGTGTGCATCAAACGTTTTTTATCGTTGATGCTCTCTTCCAAGGAAATCATGGTTTCCGTTCTGCTGATACCATCAATATCGTCTATTTTGAAGATGATGTTTTTGGCATGTGTGGTGTCCTTGGCCCTGATTTTACAGAAAATATTGAACTTTCCTGTTGTGATGTGCGCAACGGTCACATAGGGTATTTGGTTCAGTCGCTCCAACACAAACTTGGTCTGATGGGTTTTCTCAAGAAAGATACCCACGTAAGCTATAAAGGAATAGCCCAGTTTAACATAATCCAAGGTAAGGGATGAACCTTTTATGATACCAGATTCCTCCATTTTCTTTACACGGACATGCACCGTACCTGCTGAAATCAACAGCTTCTTGGCAATATCTGTAAAGGGAGTACGGGTGTTGTCGATCAACATGTCCAGTATCTGGTGGTCTATTTCGTCTAGCTTAACTTTGCTCATTACATTGAAATTTTCAGCTAAATTAGTTAAAAAAGGAAATTTACGTAATAAAAATGGTTCTTTTTTAAATAAAACGCAAGACCACGGTGTAAATACTTCATTTTTCGCTGATTGGCAAAAACAAATCCATCACCGCTTTGTGGGAAGTGTTAAAGTCAAGGTCCAGTATATCAGCATCTTCTATTATTTTGTGTGCGTAAAACCCTTCAAGTTCTCCGACTTCGGCAATCTCTGGGACAAAATTGATTTTAGAGCCCTCCAACACCTCTTTATAACGCACACCGATCTTCTCCCCTTCCTTATATTCTTTATTGATGACTCTTGGGTTCTTCACCAAAACATCGAAAAACAATTTTTCGTTCTCAGGAATCTCAAAATAAGCGTTTATGGTAAAATCGGAGATTTTATCCGTTGCTATGGTTCGTAATGCTTCCACCATGGCAAGAAAAATAAATTCCCTTGTTTTTTCCCTTTCATAATCGTTCGGGTAGTGTCCTGCTTCAAACAACACGGTTGGCACTTTCAGCATCTGGAAGGTATCCCCCACACAATTGTCGTTAAACCCATCATCGTATCTTCCCACCTGTCCCGGAATCAGTTTTTGTAAAAGGGAATTCATGGCTCCGATCAATTTCATGGCTTTTTCACGGGAAGGTGTAATGTCCCTTTGGTCATTACTTGCAGGGGATAAAAAAGACACGGTGGCCGGCTTGTTGGTGCTTCCTGCGCTAAAGAGGGTACGTTGGTCGTGTAAGTTAAAACAGAAATCAGGTTCGAATTTTTGGAACAGTGTTCTTAAGGCAACACTTTCAGGCTGGCTTAAATTTTTGGCGTCCCTATTCAAATCAATTTGGTTGCTATTTACTCGAGTATACGCTTTTGCACCATCTGGATTCAACATGGGAACGATCATAAGAGTACAGGCTTCCTTTATGATTTTCGCGATTTCATGCCGGGACTGAATAAAATTGACCAAATCCCAAACCGCTTTGGTGGTCGTGGATTCATTGCCGTGCATTTGGGACCACATCAAAATTTTATGCTTTCCCTGACCTATGGTAAATGCCGGGATAGGAATCCCTTGTACGGAGTTTCCAATGATAATGGTATCCACTTTAAGTTTTGGAAAGCAATTTTCCTGGAGTATTTCCATCGTAATGTAACGCCCGTATATGGAATCTTCCCTGTATTCTGAATAATCAATCATGTAAAATGCAACTTGAGAATACAAAAGTAAACATACCTCATTTTACATTTGTAACCGTTATTGAGATACAAGTGTAAATCAAAAATGATGCTGACTTTAACTCAGTTTAGGCTTATGGTCACAAATGTAACAGGCACAAAGTAATTATTATACAACATACTACATATGAGTGAATTAATTCATATGTATTGAATTAAAAATTTAAACATCATCAAGCTTAATGATGTTATTTTGTCGCATTTCCCATAACTTGCACTAACTTTGAAATATTATAATTTACAATTGTGAACGAAGAGATTGTTTCTAGGATACAGGCTGTTATCGATTATCATAACCTGACCGTATCGGCCTTTGCTGATAGGATTGGTGTGCAACGTTCCAGCATCTCCCACCTACTAAGCGGCAGGAATAAACCCAGCTTGGATTTTGTAATGAAATTGGTACATGCTTTCCCTGATGTAAATCTATATTGGCTTTTAAAGGGGGAAGGAAATTTCCCTTCTGATCCCGATGCTCCTGCCCTTGGTCCGTCAAAACATCTTGATGTGGATACCGAGCCCGCGCAGCCCATTCAAACTGAACTGCCATCGCCTGTCACAAGGAATATTGAAATGAAGAAGGAGCCCTTCAAAATCGTGATATTCTATCCTGACGGAACTTTTGAATCATTCCATCCAAAAAATGATTGACCCTTTCAAGTACTTTCCGTTATTTTGTTGTCATGGTAAAATATCTTCTTTATGGGAGCTTTTTTGTGCTGTTCATGGCCTGTAAACAACCTCCCCAACGAAACTGCAGTGATTTTAAAACGGGTAAATTCTCATTTACCACAACCATTAACGGAGAAGAAAAGAAGACCGTTTTTTACCGTACTTTGAAAATGGAAGTGGATGAATTTGAAGGAAAAAAGGATTCATCCAGTATCCGATGGATCAACGATTGTGAATATGTGCTCAAGAATTTGAACCCTAAAAATATGGCCGAGGAAAAATCCATCCATATTAAAATATTGACCACGACCGATTCTTCATATACTTTTGAATACAACGCCATTGGCGACAAACGAAAATTTAAAGGAACCGCACACAAAATACACTGACCATGTTTGATATCTTTTCTAGCCCCGATGCCTGGATGGCACTGCTTACCCTTACTTTTTTGGAGATTGTATTGGGTATAGACAACATTATCTTCATTTCCATTGCTGCGGGCAAGTTGGAAAAGAAAAACAGAAGAAAGGCCACCAATATCGGTTTGGTCTTGGCCATGGTCATGCGAATCCTGCTGTTGTTTGGAATCACCTGGCTCACCAAAATGAAGAAGCCTTTTCTGGTGTTGAATGAATCTTGGGTTACCGGGGGTATTAGCTGGCAGGCCGTAATATTGTTCGGCGGAGGATTGTTCTTGCTTTACAAGAGTACTAAGGAGATCCATGAGAAGATTGAAGATCGTGGTCATGACGAGAGGGAAGTTGAAAAATCTAGGTCCTCTTCGTTGATGAATGCCATTGTTCAGATAACCGTGATCAATATTGTGTTCTCTTTTGATTCCATTCTGACGGCCATTGGCATGACCAATGGAATATCTCCAAACCCAACGGATGCTCTGATTTTAATGATTACGGCTGTTGTAATTTCCGTTGTCATCATGATGTTGTTCGCCAACCCCGTTGGAGAGTTTGTCAACCGCCATCCTTCCATTCAAGTATTAGGGTTGTCCTTTTTGATATTGATTGGGTTCATGCTGATCGCCGAGTCCGCACACCTTTCCCATTTGGTAGTGTTTGGCAACGAGGTAGGTGCCATACCAAAAGGGTATCTTTATTTTGCCATAGCCTTCTCCCTGATGGTGGAATTCTTAAATCTAAGGATTAGGAAAAATCCACAACCAAATGAAGGTCAGGAAATTATTGAAGAACATTAACAACTCAATTCGGCCTGTGATAAGCCAGTGTCGGGTTGGTTTCTTTGTGCTCTTCGCAAAGTCGTTGCTGTTGTTTTACGGTAAGGGTACTGCCATCATGGCTCCATCCCGGTGGGCCAAAAATGTACATTAATTTGTGTGAGAACTTCTTTACCTTCTTCACATCATTCCAGATATCCTTGAATTCGTGAGTCAAGATAACCACTGGATTATAGGAATCGGGGGAATGGATAACACCGTATTTCACATCGATATCATCATCAAGTTCTTTCCAGGTACCGAACACTTTGTCAAAAATGTTCAAGAATCCTCCATGGTTTTTATCCAAGTATTCCACGTTTTGGGCGTGGTGCACTTGGTGCATGGTGTGGGTGTTCATGAACTTTTCCAAAAAGCCCAATTTTGGGATATACACTGAATGCAGCTGAAATTGCCAAAGGGCTTCAATGCCCAGGCACACCACCACCATTTCTGGTGGAAATCCAATGGCAGGCATCCATGCATAGAAAAAGGGTTTGTATAGAATGGTAAACCAACCGTTCCTTACTGCGGTCCCAAGATTATAATTGTCGGAGGAATGGTGAACGATATGCGCTGCCCATAGAATGCGGATTTCATGATTGGCACGATGGAACCAGTAATAGGTAAAGTCATCTGCCAATTGGCACAGAATCCAAACATACCAAGCATAACTAAAGGATTCGAAACCCAAGAAATTGGTGCGCACCCCATCAACCATGGGGTTGCAAAGTTCGTAAACACCTTCAAATAGTACAATGGCGAATGCCACTTTGAACAATGGGCCCAAAATGGCCGAACCAATCCCCATAAAACCACTGGCGGCCAAATCCTTCCAATTATAGAGGTGGTCGTCCCCATGGGTTTTACTATAGGTTAATTCTACTAAGATAAAGGCAATAAAAACTGGTACGCCGTAGACCAGCGGGTTGGTGAAATCCATATAGATGTATTAAGCAATCTTGTTTAGGTGTGTCTCTTGGGCGAGAATATAGGCAGAAAAAGACTCAAAACAAAGAAGTTTGATCGGAACCTTCATCTTTTGTCCCTATATCAGTATCATCGTCATCTATACTTTCTTCATCTACTACCTCAATGTCCTCAGTTTTAGTCTCTTCGGGCTCTTCATAGGGTAAAGAGTCCAAGACATTGATGTTCTTGATTTTTTCCGCCGTCAGTTGATTGCCCAAAGCCTTTATGCCCTTAACCGCAATAAATTCTTCTACATTGACTTGTTGATTGGGTTTGGCGTCCTTTCCGCGTGGTTTTACAAATTCTAGTTCAATCATGGGTCTCCAATCTGTGGAAACGAGTTCTAAATGGGATTTTGGACTTTCGGAAATAACCACTTCCTCCTTGTTGGGGTTTTCCACCAAAAAGCGTTTAAGGAAATATCGGTCTTTTTCACCGTCATAGTGCACTACAGAAATCGGCTTGTTCGGATTCCATTTTTCCAGAACGATCATATCGTCGTTGAACCTTGCGAGCAAATCGGGCACAATCGTCTTTACAATGCCTTTTTGGTCAATGACCAGTAACAGATCGTCCCCCTTGAATTCCCCGAGCAACTCCCCTCTTCCATCCACATTCAAGCGGCCAACCACATCATCGAACCAAATTTTCCTGGGTTTAAGGGTGGAAACGCCTTTTTCTTTGAGTTCAATACGCTTTACCGGATATTTGGTGACAAGGTTGCCTTTGGATGCCCTTCCCTTGATGAGCACGTCGGCAAAATCCAGGTCCCATTTCAATTTTTTAATGCTGCCCGACTGACGAAGCATAACCGTTACCACTTCGGCTTCCCCATTGGGATTGGCCGAAAAATACAATACGTCCGAAGAGGCTTTCTCTCCGGCCAATTGATACATTTTGTCACGGGTGATGCTGGTCACATTAAATCGTTTCACATAGCTTGGACCTCCTTTGCCATCCTTGTAGATCATATTATAGATGGTGCGTTTGTCCTTTTTCTTGAAAACGGCCACATGGATGATGTTCTTGTCCACAAACACTTTGGAGTCGACTTTGGTGACCATCATTTCGCCTTTTTGGGTAAAAACAATGATATCATCAATGTCACTACAATCCGTCACATACTCGTCACGTTTTAGGGAGGTGCCAATAAAACCTTCCTCTCTATTGACGTACAGTTTTGTGTTGCGGATGACCACTTTGGTGGCCTCAATATCATCGAAAATCTTGATTTCGGATTTGCGTTCCCTTCCCGCTGCGTATTTTTTCTTCAGCTCCTTGAAATAATCGATAGCATATTCCACCAAATGCTCCAAATGGTGTTTGGTCTGCGCAATCTTTTCTTCCAGGCCTTCAATAAATTGCTGGGCCTTTTCCAAATCGAATTTGGAAATACGCTTGATTCGGATTTCGGTCAAGCGAACAATATCCTCTTCGGTTACAGCGCGTTTCAAATGTTGGGTATGCGGCTTCAATCCCTTGTCGATGGCAGCGATTACCCCTTCCCAAGTTTCTTCTTCCTCAATATCTCGATAGATCCTGTTCTCAATAAAGATGCGTTCCAAGGAAGCGAAGTGCCACTGTTCCTCCAATTCGTCAAGTTGGATTTCCAACTCAGCTTTCAGTAGATCAACAGTATTGTCCGTGGAACGTTGAAGCATTTCTTTAACTCCAATAAAATTAGGCTTGTTATCCTCGATGATGCATCCCAAAGGAGAAATGGAGGATTCGCAAGCTGTGAAAGCATACAAGGCATCAATGGTCTTGTCCGGAGAAATGCCCGGGGGCAAGTGTACCAGGATTTCCACTTCAGCTGCGGTATTGTCCTCTATCTTCTTGATCTTGATCTTGCCTTTCTCATTGGCTTTGAGAATGGAATCGATTAAAGAAGAAGTGTTGGTTCCGTAGGGTATTTCGGTGATGACCAAGGTGTTCTTGTCCAAAGTGGAGATTTTGGCCCTTACCCGAACCTTGCCGCCACGCAAACCATCGTTATAATTGGTCACATCAATAATGCCAGCCGTAGGGAAATCAGGATATAACGTAAAACGTTGTCCTTTCAAATGCTTGATGGAGGCATCGATCAATTCCACAAAATTGTGCGGTAATATTTTTGTCGAAAGCCCAACCGCAATCCCTTCGGCACCCTGCGCCAATAACAATGGAAATTTCACCGGAAGATTGATGGGTTCCTTTTTTCTACCGTCGTAAGAAAGTTGCCATTCGGTGATTTTTGGACTGTACACCACTTCCAGTGCAAACTTGGAAAGTCTGGCCTCAATATATCGGGGTGCCGCGGCACCGTCCCCGGTCAGGATGTTCCCCCAGTTTCCTTGGGTGTCAATAAGAAGGTCTTTTTGACCAATTTGGACCATGGCGTCCGCAATACTGGCATCTCCGTGGGGGTGGTATTGCATGGTGTGCCCTACTACATTGGCCACTTTGTTGTAACGTCCATCGTCCAATTCCTTTAGCGCGTGCATGATCCTACGCTGCACAGGTTTAAACCCGTCTTCAATGGCAGGTACGGCTCGCTCCAAAATTACGTAGGAAGCATAATCCAAAAACCAATCTTTGTACATCCCCGTTACCTTGACCAGGCTATCTTGGGGCTCTTCATGGTTTTCTAAACCTTCATCATTCAGTTCTTCGTTCTCTTCCATTTAGAAGGGCAGCATTTAGTTGGTTCACAGTTGATTTTCCTCAACTAGATCTAGTTCGACTTTAAGGTTGTTTATGATAAATTCCTGTCTGTCCGGCGTATTTTTCCCCATGTAAAACTGTAACAGGTTGTCGATACTCATCGCTTTGTCCAGCATTACAGGTTCCAAGCGTATATCGTCTCCAATAAAATGTTGAAACTCGTCCGGAGAAATTTCTCCCAATCCCTTGAATCGGGTAATTTCCGGTTTGCCTGTCAGTTTTTCAATGGCCTGACGTTTTTCCTCTTCACTATAGCAATAAATGGTTTCCTTTTTATTGCGCACCCTGAACAATGGAGTTTGAAGAATGTAAAGGTGATTTTCCTTGATCAGCTCTGGGAAGAACTGCAGGAAAAATGTAATCAACAGCAAACGAATGTGCATACCGTCAACATCGGCATCCGTGGCAATCACGATATTGTTGTAGCGCAAATCTTCCATGGATTCCTCAATGTTCAATGCCGCTTGTAACAGGTTGAACTCCTCGTTCTCATATACAATCTTTTTAGACATTCCGTAGGAGTTCAACGGTTTTCCACGAAGACTGAACACGGCTTGGGTGTTCACATCCCTGGATTTGGTGATGGATCCGGAAGCGGAATCCCCCTCCGTAATGAATAGGGTGCTATCCAGCCTGCGGTCACTTTTCATGTCCTGCAGATGTATACGGCAGTCACGTAATTTTTTATTGTGGAGGCTTGCCTTTTTGGCCCGTTCCCTTGCCAGTTTTCGAATACCGGACAGTTCCTTGCGCTCTCGTTCCGCCTGAACAATTTTGCGTTGCAACGCCTCAGCGGTCTGAGGATTTTTGTGCAAATAGTTATCCAAATAGGTGCCTAAAAAATCGTTGATATAGGTGCGTACCGTTGGCAGGTTACCACCCATATCGGTGGAACCCAATTTGGTTTTGGTCTGACTCTCAAAAACAGGCTCCATCACTTTAATGGATATGGCCGAAATAATGGACTTCCGTATATCGGAAGCATCGTAGTTTTTTCCGTAAAAATCGCGGATGGTCTTGACCACTGCCTCCCTAAAAGCAGCTTGGTGTGTTCCTCCCTGTGTGGTATGCTGCCCGTTCACAAAGGAATGGTATTCTTCGCTGTACTGGGTTTTACTATGGGTCATGGCCACCTCAATGTCCTCTCCTTTTAGGTGGATGATCGGGTAGAGAAAATCGTCCTCATTGTTGTTGTCTTCCAACAGATCCTTCAAACCGTTTTCGGACTGATACTTCTCCCCATTGAACATAATGGTAAGTCCGGGATTGAGGTAGACGTAATTTTTGAGCATGCGTTCCACATACTCATTTCGGTATTTATAGTTTTTGAATATGGTATCGTCCGGGGTGAAACTAATTTTGGTCCCCCTTCTTCTTGAAGATTCTTCCAAAAGTTCTTCGTTGACGAGGTTTCCTATATTGAACTCAGCCGACTTGGATTGCCCATCCCTGTTCGATTCCACCTTAAAAAAAGTGGACAGGGCATTGACGGCCTTGGTACCAACACCGTTCAACCCTACCGATTTCTTGAAAGCACGGGTATCGTACTTACCCCCGGTGTTCATCTTGGAAACCACATCGACCACCTTGCCCAATGGAATGCCTCGGCCGTAGTCGCGCACATGCACCATGTTGTCCTTTATGGTAATTTCGATAGTCTTGCCTGCACCCATGACAAATTCATCGATACAGTTATCGATGACTTCCTTGAGCAGTATGTAGATACCGTCATCGGCGGACGAGCCATCTCCTAATTTACCAATGTACATTCCAGGACGCATGCGAATATGCTCCTTCCAATCCAGGGAACGAATATTATCCTCTGTATACTGGGTTTCTGCCATTAATCTATAAGGGTTAATCCTTGCTAATATAAAATTTAGGGGCAAAAATAACAGTGCCGGACAAAGAAAGTAATCAACAATGAAAGTGTACAATTGTTAATATACATCACGCCTTAGCCCTCTTTTTTCGCTGTATGGAGAGGTAGGTGACCCCAAAAATCACCACCATCATTCCTAGTAATTGCCAGTATGTCAATCTTTCATTCAAAAATACAAAAGCCAACAGAATTGTGGAAACTGGACCCAAGCTCCCCAATATCGAAAAATTGGAAGCGCCTAATCGTTCTATGGATGCCGAAACCAGAAAAGATGGGATCAAAGTGGCCAAAATGGCCATGGCGAACCCATATAGATAAACAGGCGGCGGATATTCCCAAAGCTGCCAGCTCCCGGCAATGAGGTAATGTACCATGATACAGGTTGTAGAAACAATCATGGCATAACACGTAAATCGCAACATCCCGAATTTAGGAATCAACCAGCCGCTACCCACCAAATATGAAGCATAGGTAATGGCACTCAACAACACCAAAAAACCACCCCACAATACTCCATTGCCTGTGATATCCAATTCGCTCCAAAAGGTGATAACCACTCCAATGTAAGTGATGATAATGGCCACAGATTGCACTTTGGTTATTCTTTGTTTGAAGAAAAACCAGGACAGAAAAACCACAATGGTGGGGTACACAAAAAGAATGATCCGTTCCAGACCTGCCTTGATGTAGTTCAATCCCAAAAAATCGAAATAGCTGGCCAGATAGTAGCCCACAAACCCGAAAAGGAACAACCATGCATAATCCTTTAGGTTGATTTGGATTGATGGTTTTTTCTTTCTAATCAAAAAGAGAATGAAAAGATAAAACGGAAGCGAAAAAAGCATTCGGAACAAAAGAAGATCCAAGGTGTCCACATAGTATTCATAGGCCAGTTTGACCATGACCGCCTTGGAGGAAAATAGAATCACCCCCACAATACCATAAAAGATTCCCAAGCTTTTGTTCGACATACATCAAAACTAAACTTGAACTAAAAATTAAAAGGAGAAAATCTGGTAGAATTACAACGGTCAGTGTTTACACATTAAACCTAAAGTGCATGATATCACCGTCTTTCACGATATATTCCTTGCCTTCTACACGCATACGGCCAGCTTCCTTTACCTTGGATTCGCTGCCATATTTAATGTAATCGTCATAAGAAATCACCTCTGCTCGGATAAATCCCTTTTCAAAGTCGGTATGGATCACCCCTGCAGCCTGGGGAGCGGTTGCCCCAACGGGAATGGTCCAAGCACGAACCTCTTTAACCCCTGCAGTAAAATAGGTTTCTAGATCCAATAATTTGTAAGCCCCGCGAATCAGTTTAGCTGAACCCGGTTCAGTAAGGCCCAAATCTTCCAAGAACATTTGACGCTCTTCATAGGTTTCCAATTCAGTGATGTCTGCCTCGGTACCCACGGCCAAAAAGATGACCTCAGCATTTTCATTGGCTACGGCTTCTTTTACCTTTTCAACATAAGCATTGCCCGTTGTGGCTGAACCTTCGTCCACGTTGCATACGTACATCACAGGTTTATCGGTGATCAGTTGCATGGGTCTTACATATTCGGCACGGTCTTCCTCGCTGATCTGAATAGCGCGAACCGAAGTTCCGGACTCCAAACCTTGCTTAACGGCATTGAGCACGGCTTCTTCCTTTTGGGCTTCCTTGTTTCCAGTTTTGGCTGCTCTTTTAACTTTTTCCAGTTTTTTGTCCACACTTTCCAAATCCTTCAACTGGAGTTCCATATCGATGGTTTCCTTATCTCGAATTGGGTTTACGGAACCATCCACGTGCACAATATTGTCATTGTCAAAACACCTCAAAACGTGCAGAATGGCATCGGTTTCACGGATATTTCCCAAAAACTGGTTGCCCAAACCTTCACCCTTGCTAGCTCCTTTTACCAATCCGGCAATATCCACAATTTCTACTGTTGCAGGAACCACGCGCTCTGGATTTACCAACTCTTCCAATTTTTCCAATCGCTGGTCGGGCACGTTCACCACACCAATGTTGGGTTCAATGGTACAAAAAGGGAAGTTGGCACTTTGTGCTTTTGCATTGGAAAGGCAATTGAACAAAGTTGATTTTCCTACGTTGGGCAATCCTACAATACCGGCTTTCATTGACTAGATAATAGATGTTATATTTTAGAACTCGGATTAAATCTCAGAACACAGAAATACTATTGTATTCATTGATTATTGATGACTGTTCATTGATTTAAGGCTGCAAATATAAGTTGAAGTTTTGGTTGAGGGATCAATATTTCCCAATCAAAAGGTAGATGCCCATGATAAACAGGGCTATGATTCCTAAAATGGCCACCAAAGAGAGGATGCATCCCACCTGCATCCAAATGCCTTTGTACTCTTTTTCCTTTTCTTCCATAAAAAAACCCGAACCATTTAAAGTCCGGGCTAAATTACAAGATATTTTATTGATTAGTTGTTGGGATGCATAAAACGCTGCTTGCCCAACAATACATCTTCGCTTTCCACATGGTCCTCATCGGGGACACAACAATCCACCGGGCAAACCGCGGCACATTGGGGTTCTTCATGAAAACCTTTGCACTCGGTACATTTATCTGGAACGATATAATAGATTTCATCACTTACGGGATCCTGCACATCATCCGCATTCACGGCCTTGCCGCTTGGCAAAACCACATCTCCGGTCAACGATGTCCCATCGCTGTATCTCCACTCATCTGCACCTTCATAAATTGCGGTATTGGGGCATTCTGGCTCGCAAGCACCACAGTTTATGCATTCATCTGTTATAATTATGGCCATAATTTTCTTTTCCTTTTGGGCTGATTCTTTTCAGCATGCTTACTTTTGACAAAAATAAACCCTAGTAATTTAGTGTACAAATTTAATGACACCGTATAACCAAAGAATTGGAGCTTTTGTCGAACTTGGAAAATACCTAACGGATTTTTGCGAAAAATGTTATGCAAACGATGATTCCATTGACCTTGAATTCAAGGAAATAGTGGCTCGGGCACAACAGGAAAACGGATGGTTTACCCAAGAGAATATTTTGCACGCTTTAAGGGAATGGGGACATTTGCTCACCAAAGAAAATCTTGAAGATTGGTTGTCTGGATATGATCTGGGCACTGTGGATTATCCAAAAACCATTGGCATCATCATGGCCGGGAATATACCTTTGGTAGGCTTTCATGATTTTCTCTGCGTTATCTTTTCCGGACACAAGGTTTTGGCCAAGCTTTCTTCCAATGACAAAAGATTGTTGCCGCATTTGGTGAAATTTTTGGACGAACAATATCCGTCATTAAAGGAGTACATCACTTTCGTGGATGGAAAAATGGAAGGCTTCGATGCTGTCATTGCCACTGGAAGCAATAATACAGGACGTTACTTCGAATATTATTTTGGCCAAAAACCACATATCATCCGAAAGAACCGGAATTCGGCAGCTATCCTGACAGGCAAAGAAACCCAAGAAGAATTGGTGGCCTTGGGTGAAGATATTTTTAGGTATTATGGATTGGGTTGCCGCAATGTTTCCAAAATCTATATTCCTGAAGGATATGATTTTGAACCTTTCTTTAAGGCCATGTTCAATTATGGGGATATCATCCACCAGCACAAGTACGCCAACAATTACGATTATAACAAAGCGGTATACTTAATGAGCGATTTCAAGATTTTGGACAATGAGTTTCTGGTCTTGAAAGAAGAGTCGTCCCTCTCCTCGCCAATTTCAGTGTTGTTCTATTCCTATTATAGTTCGGAAGAAAATCTTCAAAAGGAATTGGAAGCGTTGAATGATCAAATCCAATGTGTGGTTTCCAATCAAAATAGGGATGGACATGTTGGTTTTGGCCAAACACAAAAACCCCAACTTGACGATTATGCGGATGGTGTCGATACTATGGAATTTCTGCTTCAACTTTAAGAAAAATCGAACCCTGAGAACCATTTTCAGATCCAAGAATTTTTAAGACCTTTATCCCGTAAACCAAGGAAATGAAAAAACACAATTTTAGTGCAGGACCCAGCATTTTGCCCAAAGAGGTCTTGTTAAAGGCTTCCGAGGCCGTAATGGACCTCGATGGAATCGGACTTTCCCTAATCGAAATATCCCACCGTAGCAAGGAATTTGTAGCCATCATTGAAAAGGCCCGTTCCTTGGCACTGGAATTGATGGGGTTGGAAGGAAAAGGCTATCAGGCCATTTTTCTTCAGGGTGGTGCGAGCATGCAGTTTTTAATGGCCGCCTATAATCTTTTGGAGAAAAAAGCAGGATACGTGAATACGGGTACCTGGAGTCAAAAAGCCATCAAGGAAGCTCGCTTATTCGGTGAAATTGTTGAAGTGGCCTCATCCCAAGAAGATAATTTCGACCATATCCCAAAGGGATACAAGGTGCCGAGCGACTTGGACTACCTTCACCTGACCTCGAACAACACCATCTATGGAACACAGATCAAAGAATTTCCTGAAACGGACGTTCCCCTGGTTTGTGATATGAGTTCCGACATCTTTTCCCGTCAGCTCGATTTCTCAAAATTTGACCTGATCTACGCCGGGGCCCAAAAGAATATGGGACCTGCCGGAACCACTCTTGTAGTAGTCAAGGAAGATGTATTGGGTAAGGTATCCCGAAAAATCCCATCCATGTTGGATTATGCCGTGCATGTAAGCAAGGATAGTATGTTCAATACTCCCCCTGTGTTTGCGGTCTATGTTTCCATGCTTACGATGCAGTGGTTGAAGGATTTGGGAGGTATTCCAGCCATTGAGGAAATCAACGAGCGGAAAGCCAACTTGATCTATTCCGAAATTGAACTGAACCCTGTATTCTCGGGTTTTGCGGCCAAAGAAGACCGTTCCATGATGAATGCCACGTTCAATATTACTGATGATGGACTCAAGGATATATTTGACAATATGTGTAAGGAAGCGGGCATCAGCGGTATCAACGGGCATAGATCCGTTGGTGGTTACAGGGCTTCCATGTACAATGCACTTCCCATTGAAAGTGTTGGGGTTTTGGTCGATATCATGAGTGAATTGGAAAAGAAAGGATAAGTTTTTTTAAATGTTCAATTCTAAGTTTTAAGTGTTGATTGAGGACAAGACCTTTAAATTTTCTCTTAGTATCATCAAATTGGTTAAAGATTTGAAGGAAAATAAAGAGTTTGTCTTTGCTGATCAATTGCTTCGTTCATCAACCAGTATTGGAGCCAATCTTGTGGAAGCTGGTGCAGGTCAATCCAAAAGGGATTTCATCGCAAAAATGGCGATTGCTTCCAAAGAGGCAAGGGAAACGCGTTATTGGCTCAGATTGATCAAAGAAAGTAAATTGACAAAGATTGGAACAGAATCTTATTTGGATGAAATCGACCAGATCATTAAAATATTGACCAAAATCGTGAAGACCAGTCAAGAAACCATTTAGCATTCAAAATTTAAAACTTATAAATTAATGAAGGTCATATTAGCCAACGACGGGTTGGCAAAAGAAGGAATCGCTTTGCTTGAAAAAGCTGGATTTGAGGTCAACCTTACACATGTTGCCCAAGAACAGTTGGCAAACTTTATCAATGAAAATAAAATCAACGGACTTTTGGTCCGCAGTGCCACCAAGGTCAACAAGGAAATCATTGATGCTTGCCCCCCCCTTAAATTGATCGGTCGCGGCGGTGTTGGCATGGACAATATCGATGTGAAACATGCTGAGTCCAAGGGAATCCATATCATCAATACCCCAGAGGCTTCTTCCGAATCCGTTGCCGAACTGGTCTTTGCCCATTTGTTCGGTGCGGTCCGTTTCCTCCCAGACTCCAATAGAAATATGCCACTGGAAGGCGAGAGCCATTTCAAATCACTCAAGAAAAGCTATGCAGGTGGGTTGGAACTACGTGGAAAAACATTGGGTATTGTTGGTTTCGGAAGAATTGGACAGGCAACAGCCAAGATGGCCTTGGCTTTGGGGATGAAAGTAATCTATACCGATCATCATGTCAATAAAGCTAATCTGGAGGTTTCTTTTTTTGATGGTCAATCCGTGTCTTTTTCTTTGGAGGCCCAAGATCTGAAAAGTGTGTTGAAGCAATCCGATTTCGTTAGCCTACATGTTCCCGCACAAGAGGATTATGTCATCGGCAAAAAAGAATTGGAAATGATGAAGCCGGGTTCTGGAATCATCAATACCTCCCGTGGTGGCATTTTGGACGAAGTGGCATTGGTGGAAGCCTTGGATAATGATCACCTTGCCTTTGCAGGATTGGATGTTTACGAATCGGAACCCCATCCAGAAATCCAAATATTGATGAACCCCAAAATATCCCTTACACCCCACATCGGGGCATCGACCATCGAAGCACAGCAGCGTATTGGAATGGAATTGGCCCAGCAGGTTATCAAATTGCTAAATTAATTTGTTTTTGAGGGCCAAAAGAGGATGGTAAAGACTACTTTTTTGTACATTGTTCTTCTAACCTTAACACGAACGAAATGTCAGGATTATTGGATTTACTGAATAGCCCCATGGGCAAACAATTGGTCAGTGGGGTCGCAGGACAAACAGGCCAATCCGAGAGCAAAACTGCCGATGTTTTGAGCATGGCCATGCCACTTTTGATGGGAGCCATGAAAAAGAACACTTCCACACCAGGTGGTGCCCAAGGATTGATGAACGCGCTCAGTTCCAAACACGATGGAAGCATTTTGGATAATCTGGGAGGTTTCTTTGGTGGAGGTGTAGACCAAAGCGCCATGGATGACGGAGCCGGGATTTTAGGTCATATTTTAGGATCAAAACAGCCACAGGTCGAGAATGCCCTAAGTAGTAAATCGGGGATGGATGCAGGTACCATTGCCCAGATTTTACAGATAGCCGCCCCTATCCTATTGGGATATTTGGGCAAGCAGACACGACAACAGAATGTGAGCAGCCCTGATGGACTCAACGGACTTTTAGGTGGATTGATGGGCGGTAACAAAACTGCGGCCAAACAGCAATCCCTCATTGAAACTTTTTTGGATTCCGATGGTGATGGCAGTATTATGGACGATCTTGCCGGAATGGTATTGAACGGAGGGGGCCAAAAGAAAAGTGGCCTGGGAGGAATCCTCGGCGGATTGTTTGGCAAATAGAAACACCGACTTAACGTTATTTAACAAAGCCGTTTGAAATTTCAAACGGCTTTTTTTGTACCTTAAGATTATGAAAAAGAAAAAGATAAAGATACATTATTCGTTAATGACGATTGTTTTGTTAATGCTCGTCTCCTGTACTACCCAAAAGCAAGCGTTGGATATTTCCAGCGAGGAACAGGCCCTTTTTGATTCCAAAGAAGAAGAACCTGTGGAAATCAAAGATGAAAAAACAGAGTATGAGATCATCATTATTGAACCGGGCTTCAACACATGGTTGTTGAGCATTGCCAGGCCTGAAGGTTATTATTCGCAAAGTTTTCTTGAAAACCGCAACGCCATTTTGGTCATGAATTGGAACCAAAGGGTAATGCAACCCAACTTGTATAATCCAAACCTATATGAAATGCAGATCAACTACGATCCCAATATCGATTATGGGTATGAGGTCAACTACAAACTCTACAATTATTTCATATACTTTCAAAGAAAGTATCACCAACGCTTGGGACCCTTTATTCCAAGGATTTAATGTCGTATTTTTGCATGACAACCAAAGGCAATGCAAAGAATAAGACAGCGTTGGGAAATCCAGAAGAATTGGCAATTAATTTTTCCTGTTCTTGGCGTAACGCTTACCATGCTTGCCGCCTATATGATCGCTAGAAGGTTATTACACCTTTTTGGGCTCAACAACACCTATTTTGAATGGATTTTCACCATTGGTATGACCTTGCTTTTATACTTTTTGTTGGTCCGGCTCTTTTTATGGTGTTTTAAAAAGTTGGAAAATAAATGGAAGGTGACCTACAAATGGGAAATGATCACCATTTTTATTGTTTTTGCCATAACGGGCAGTTTGGCCGGTAAAATGGCAGGTCCCTTAGTGGAATGGATCGGACTGGGCAAGGGCACCATACATCACGTTCTTTATTGGACCATCAGGATTCTTATCATTTTTCCCTTGTATCAAGTCTTATTGATTTCCATAGGATGGCTTTTTGGACAGTTCCAATTCTTCTGGAATTTTGAAAAAAAAATGCTCAAACGCATGGGATTGGGCTTTCTTGCCCCATAGTTTAAGGTTTTATTAACACAGAAAGAGCAAAGGTCTTCTTTAAATTTGTTGGAAATGGCCTTCAAACTCCACAAACGCGCGATCTCATATCTCTCCCTTGTTCTTGCATTGGGGATTCTTACGCCGTCTGTTGTCAAGTTGGCACATGCCATATATGGGCATTCCCAAGAGCAAAAATGTCTCGCACAGGGGACCAATCATATCCACAGTGCAAACTTTCATTGTGATTTTCATGATTTTACCCTGGCCTCCAAGGTATTCTTCAATTCTTCTTTTACCTATGTACCGGTAGACATTCCGGAAATTGTTCACAATGAAACGGCCTATCATTTTGTCTTTAAACCCTTCAAGGCACAATACCATGCCTTACGAGGTCCTCCAAGGGTTGTAACATCTACTGCCGTCTAGATTTACAAACCTTTTAATTTTTACAATGAAACAATTTTATCTGGCAATGCTATGGGCATTGTCCCCCCTATATATATTTTCACAAAATACCCTCACGGGGACCATCACGGATTCTGATAGTGGCGCTCCACTAGAGCAGGTTTCCATTTACTTTCCACAATTGCAAAACGGTACCATTACGGATGAGAATGGAAATTACACCCTAAAAAACCTTCCGGAAGGCAATTACAAATTGGTGGTTTCTTACTTGGGATATGAAACCTATTCCATTTCTTTTGAAATCGGGACAGGAAATAATGTGTTCGATTATCAAATGGTTCCCTCGGCCATAGAAATGGATGAAGTGGTCCTTTCCACACCCTTCCATAAACTGGAAAGGGAAAACGTAATGAAAGTAGAACAAAAGTCAATCGCCGAGCTTAAAAGTGAAGGAGCCATGACCTTAGCGGATGGCATCACCCGGATACCAGGGGTATCCTCCGTATCTACCGGTGTAGGTATTGGGAAGCCTGTGATACGTGGATTGAGCTTCAATAGGGTTTTGGTATACACGCAAGGCGTCCGTTTGGAAAACCAACAATTTGGTGGTGAGCATGGTCTTGGATTGAATGATGCCGGGATTTCCAGTATCGAGGTCATCAAAGGCCCCGCGTCATTGCTATATGGCTCCGACGCCTTGGGAGGCGTCCTCTATTTAAATCCGGAAAATTTTGAACTAGCAGGTAAGACTTCCGGGGATGTAAACCTGAACTATTTTACCAATACCTTGGGCTATGGAACCAACGCTGGTTTCAAGACGTCAGGCGAGAAATTCAAGTTTTTGGTAAGGGGTGCCATTGCCTCCAATGCGGACTACGAAACCGGGGACGGCACCAGTGTCACCAATTCCAGGTTCAAGGAATCGGATATCAAGACAGGTTTTGCCTATCAAGCCGCCAAATTCAAAACGGAGCTGCGATATAACTACAATCTATCAAAGCTCGGTATTCCAGAAGAGATAGGTGTACAGAACAATGATCGCGATCCATTGTTACCCTATCAGGAAATTTTCACCCATATCCTGAGTTCCAAGAACAATTTCTTTTTCAAGAAATCAAGCCTTGAAGCTACTTTTGGCTATATTTTTAACGACAGAAAAGAGTTTGAGGAAGAGCATGATCATGAAGAAGAAGGTGAGGAAGAGGAACATGGAGAGGGACCTTCCTTGCATATGGAGTTGAGTACCTTCAACTACAACATCCACTACAATCCGCAATGGGGCAAAACAACCACTATTTTCGGAATCCAGGGAATGAGCCAAAAGAATGAAAACTTTGGGGAAGAAGTGTTGATTCCAAACGCTACCACCAATGATTTTGGGGTTTTGGCCACATCTCACATCCATTTCACTAAAAGTGATTTTCAATGGGGACTCCGGTATGATGTCCGTGCCATAAAGGGTGATGAAAGCGGTGTACAAGGTGAAGAAACCTATATTGCTGCCATTGACCGTAATTTCAACAGCTTTAATGCTGCTGTGGGGTACCGTGTAGATGTTACCGATAATATTTTGGCCCGTTTGAACCTCGCATCTGGGTTTAGAGCACCCAACTTGGCGGAATTGACCTCCAATGGGCTACATAGCGGGGCCAACCGCGTGGAAATAGGAAATCCCGATCTTAAGAGTGAGCGGAATTTTCAGATAGACCTCGCCCTTGAATACGGGAACAAACACGTGGAAGCCTACATCAATGGGTTCTACAATGGCGTGAGCGATTACATCTACCTTCAGCCTACAGGCGAGTTTAGGGATACGGACCCCATCTACATCTTTCAACAACAGAATGCTACTTTGTATGGTGGTGAATTTGGATTCCACATTCACCCACACCCTATAGATTGGTTGCATCTGGAAAGCAGTTATGACATTGTCTACGGTCAATTGGAAAATGACACCAACCTACCTTTGATGCCAGCTAATAAATGGACCAATACCTTCAGGGTGGAATGGAACAAAAAGGACACCCAATACCGATGCTATGCATTCGTAACGCTTCAAACTTTTTTTGACCAGAACAAAGTGGCCGTATTCGAGACCAAGACCCCGCGTTACAATTTGTTCAATGTTGGTGTTGGGGGAGATATCAAGATCTTTGACCACAAAATTGGATACAAGATCAGTGGTAACAACCTATTCGACAAAAACTATATCTCGCACCTATCTAGGTTGAAAACGGATGGAATTGCCAACATTGGGCGCAACGTAGCTTTCAATTTGAGTATTCCCCTGTAAAAGTTTTAAACTGAATCATTAGAAGGGCAACGATTGATGAAACATCAGTCGTTGTTCTTTTTTTTGGCCAAAAGATAGGTGTAGATCCACTTCAAGGTAAACGTAGGGATAATATCAAGACCGGGAATCAACTCTTCTGTAAAGGTGATCAAACCAGCGGCCTGCCCTACCCTGCCCTTGTACATACGGGTCATGAGCCAACCGGCAATGGGAGCCCAGATTACGTCGGAAAACTCACCCACACCAGGAATGATAAAGGATAACATCCCAATACCATCAAACACCAATCCCAGAATGAGATTGCGGTACTTCTTGTCTTTTTCTTCTCCCATAAAGGAAAAATAGGAATTCCCCCCGAATTGTGGAAATCGACTAGGATAAATCTGAACTGATGAGTTTCAGGAACTCGTTACGGGTCTCTATTTTTTCAAATTGTCCCCTAAAACCTGATGTGGTAGTCACAGAGTTTTGTTTCTGTACCCCGCGCATCATCATGCACATGTGGGCCGCTTCGATTACCACGGCAACTCCTTTTGGTTTCAAGGTGTTGTTGATGCATTCCAAAATATCATGTGTCAACCGTTCCTGCACCTGTAACCTACGGGCAAAAACATCCACAATGCGCGGAATCTTGCTCAATCCCACAATATGTCCGTTGGGAATGTAGGCGATGTGGGCCTTGCCAAAAAAAGGCAACATATGGTGTTCGCAAAGCGAATACATTTCTATGTCTTTGATGATGACCATATCGTCATAACTTTCGGCAAACATGGCGCTCCTCAAAATTTCCTCAGCATCCTGTTGATAACCTTGGGTAAGAAACAACATGGCTTTGGCGGCACGCTCTGGTGTCTTGACCAATCCTTCACGGGTCACATCTTCCCCAATATCACCCACGATCTTGGCAAAATGATCCTTGACCTCGTTAGTGATCTCGATGTTGTATTCCTCTAAATTTCTATAAGGTGCCATGCTGTAGTTTTTTTGAAAAATAGGTATTCAATTTTTTGATTTTTGGATCGATAATGACCTGACAATACGGTTGTTGATGATGGTCGTTGTAATAATTGTGATGCTCCTCCTCTGCTAAATAAAAGGGTTTTTCTTCAGAAATAGCCGTAACAATAGGTGATGCAAAGATGTCTTCTTTTTCCAACAGGGCAATGAATTGTTCCGCCAATTCCTTCTGTTCAGGATTTGTGCAGAAAATCTCACTACGATATTGGGTGCCCACATCGTTCCCCTGTCGGTTAAGGGTTGTGGGGTCATGCGTGGCAAAAAATACTTCCAGCAATTCGGTATACGAGACTTGGGAAGGATCAAACGTAATCTTGATGGCCTCTGCATGTCCGGTCCTGCCCGTACAGATTTCACGATAAGCAGGATTTTTAATGGTGCCACCTGTATACCCAGGCACCACGGATTCCACCCCTTTCAAGCGTTGAAAAACCGCTTCGGTACACCAAAAACAACCGCCAGCAAAGATGGCGGTCTCCAATGTAGTATTATTTTGTTTATCCATTATTATTCAAAGTTAAACAAAGTTTAGGATTTCACATTCTAAATCCTAAACTAATTCCATTCGGTATTAGTCGCACAAATGACCGAAACTTAATTTAAAAACCTGCATCTTTGTGGCTTTGACAGGATTCATTACTTTCATTACACGAAGCCATTTTTATGATTAAGGCCACGAACATTCAAAAAAGTTACGGAGACCTAAAGGTCTTGAAAGGGGTTGATCTCGAAATCCAAAAAGGCGAAGTCGTTTCTATCGTGGGCGCTTCCGGTGCAGGAAAAACCACCTTGTTGCAAATTCTTGGGACCCTCGATACCCCATCCAATAAAGGCGAAAGTACCTTGTTCATCAATGATACGGATATTAACCAATTGAATGATAAAAGCTTGGCCCGATTCCGAAATGAACATATCGGGTTCATCTTCCAATTCCATCAATTGCTTCCTGAATTTACAGCCTTGGAAAATGTATGCATCCCTGCCTTCATTAGGGGTACGGCCAAATCCGAGGCCGAAAAAAGGGCGAAGGAACTCTTAGACTTTCTGGGACTTGCAGATAGGTATGACCATAAACCCAATGCGCTTTCGGGTGGGGAACAGCAACGGGTTGCCGTGGCGCGATCCCTCATGAACAGTCCAGCCGTGGTTTTTGCGGACGAACCCAGTGGTAACCTCGATTCCGAAAGTGCGGACAACCTTCATAAACTGTTCTTCAAGCTCAGGGACGAATTCGGCCAGACCTTTGTATTGGTGACCCACAACCTGGAACTGGCCAATATGGCGGACCGTAAATTGACCATGGTAGATGGTTTGATCGTAGCCAAGAACTAGCATGACCAAAGCGGAGTTAAAGGAGTTTTTGGATGCAAAAGTAGAGGAATACAACCACCCCCGTTTTTTAGAGGATGACCCCCTGCAGATTCCCCATCGCTTTACCAAAAAAGAGGATGTCGAAATCAGTGCTTTTTTGGCTTCTACCATTGCATGGGGCAACCGAAAAAGCATCATCAACAATGCCTCTAAATTGATGGACCTCATGGACCATGCTCCCCATGATTTTGTCATGGACCACAACCCCAATGACTTGGATAAATTGGCATCGTTTGTCCATCGCACCTTTAATGGAATCGACTTAGGTTACTTTGTAACCAGCCTGAAAAACCTATATATCAACCATGGTGGCCTAGAGGGTGTTTTTACTACTTACCAGGAACAGGATTCCATGCAACCGGCCATTTCCAAATTCAAGGAAATTTTCTTTGAACTGCCCCATGAGACCCGTACTACCAAACATGTCTCCGATCCGTTAAAAGGTTCAGCGGCCAAGCGTATCAATATGTTTTTGCGGTGGATGGTACGTGACAATTCCACTGGTGTTGATTTTGGCTTATGGAAAAACATTTCTCCCAGTAAACTTTCTTGTCCGTTGGATGTGCACACAGGTAACGTAGGCCGTAAATTAAAACTGTTAAAGCGCAAACAGAGTGATGCCAAGGCCTTGGCCGAGCTGGACAAAAACCTTAGAAAATTAGACCCCGTAGACCCCGTGAAATATGACTTTGCTTTATTTGGGTTGGGGGTGTTTGAGCGGTTTTAGTTAAAAACCTTTTTTCATTCAAAAGAAAACGGAAATCAACTATATTGTAGAAGAATGTATTGGGACTACAAAAACAATACATGATTGAATAATCAATTTTTAGTTATGAAAAAATTCATTTTAGTCTTCGTAATCTCTTTTAGCATAAATATTGGATTTTCTCAGTCAACATTTAATACTGAATCTAAAGATTCTACAAATATTTATTTCCATTCTTTAAAAAAAATGTGTGAACTATTTGATGCTAATTCAGTAAACAATCAAATTCTGTATGTAGAAGAAAATTTATTTACTGATAAGCTTCCGGATAATATTTTAAACTTTCAGATTAAATATCTCAATGAATACGAGATAATTAAGACAATTAAAGATAAGGGTGGTGACATAATGTTAATTAGAATTGTATCGTTAAGGATACGTAATGGGGTTTTCTTTATTAATATTATTCCATTTCAAGCTATTTATAATAAAGGAAATTTGGAATTGGTAAATTCTGGCGGAATGAAAGTTGAATATTTGTTCAGCCAAGAATTAAACGGACTTGTATTTGAGAAAGCTAATTTCAGTGGAATTTAGTTGTTTATTATAGGAAGGATGGCTTAAATGCTTAATTATTTAATTAGGATTCGATTGATCTAAAATCATTAAAAAACCTCACAAATCCATTCTCGAATTTTGTTTGCCTATTTGTTGTTTGCTTTCGGTTGCTATTTTCTACTCCACCGCAAAAACAAAACAGCCTATAAAGCTTTTGTTGATTTAGTCATAAAACTATAAGGAACCTGCATTATAGATTAGAAAAAATCTTGAAATAATTTGCGCAACCGAAAAGTTGCATATATATTTGCAACCAAACAGTTTCATAAATCATATTGAAAAAATGAGAAGAGATGTTTTTCAAGCCGTTGCCGATCCCACAAGAAGGGCTATTATTGCGCTAATTGCCTTGCAATCCATGACTCCCAATGCCATTGCGGAAAACTTCGATGCTTCCCGTCAATCTATCTCAAAACACTTGCGCATTCTCAGCGAATGTGAATTGGTGCACCAAGAACAACAGGGCAGGGAAATATTCTATTCCCTCAAAATAGAGAAGATGAAAGAGATTGATGCATGGCTGGAGCAATACCGGAAAATTTGGGAAACTCGATTTGACCAACTCGAAAATGTATTATCCACAATTAAAAAACAAACAAAATGAAAGACCATTTGCTATTTAATTTTACCGCAGACAAAGCAATTCAAACCGTATTTATTGACAAGGAATTTGAGACAGAACTCCCACTGGTTTGGGATGCCTTTACCAAGCAAGAAATTCTAGATCAATGGTGGGCGCCGCAGCCTTGGAAATCGGTAACCAAGCATATGGAGTTTAAAGTGGGCGGAAGACGATTTTATGCCATGGTAAGTCCAGAGGGCCAGGAACATTGGTCGCTTCAACAATACACTTCCATCAGCCCGAAAACCAATTTTAAAATGTTCAATGCGTTTGCTGATGCAGATGAAAACCCACAATTACCAGGCTCTAATTGGGATTTGAACTTTAGTGAGGAAAACGGCGTTACCACGGTGAGCATTTCCATCCACAATGAATCGCTTACCCGAATGGAACAGATGATCGAAATGGGCTTCAAGGAAGGATTTACTGCAACATTGACCTATTTGGAAAAGGTGTTGAAATCACTATCGTAAACCCGGACGGTCAAAAAATTTCAATCACCCCCAAAACCAAAGCCGGGGGCAAGATCCAAGTTGATTTTCTGCCCTCCTTTGGCAATGGACGTATAAATGGCCTCAACGATCATCATATCCCGTTTGCCCATTTCTCCTGGTGCCTTATTGGGTTCTCCCATGAGCACATGCTTGGCAAAATCATCCATTTGTAATTTTTGTTGGCTTTCATGTGGAAACTCGATGATATCCCCATTGGAAGTTTTGCCACTCAACGGTCCATAATTGTTGGCCGGTTGTAGTTGGAACCAACCATTCGTGCCAGAGACATACATGCTGTTTGCGTTAAAATTATGTGAAGTGGAGATATTGGCCACCGCACCACTCGGAAATTCCAATTGGGCCATGATGGTCTCGTCGGTATTCTTGAAATATTCGGGGCGTGTGCTAAATTCCTGTGCAGAAACCGAAATGGGGTTCTCCCCTGTCCCATAAATGGTACTTTGCACGGCATAAACACCCATGTTCATCAAGGCTCCACCACCTGAAAGTTTTTTGTTCAACCGCCATTGGTCTGGATTGCCTGTGGACCTGTAAGCGGCCTCAGCGGACACAAATTTGATATCGCCAAAGGTTTTTTCCTTCACAAATTGCTTTACTTGTTGCGTATAGGGTTCGGAATGTAGCCGGTATCCCATTCCCAATTTTACCCCTGCCGCCTTGCAAGCATTGATGATGGCATCACACTCTTTTACACTTATGGCCATGGGTTTTTCGCAGATAACATGCTTTCCCGCTTTAGCGGCACGGATACAAAATTCGGCATGCATACTATTGGGCAACACCACATATACCACATCAATGGCGTCGTTCTTGGCGATTTCATCAAAATTTTGGTAGTTATAGATGTTTGCTTTGGGAATGTTGTATTTATCTGCCCAAACTTTTTCTTTTTGCGGTGTGCCAGTCACGACTCCTGCCAAATAACAATGCTGGGTATCTTGAAGTGCAGGGGCCAATTGGTAGGTGCTATAACTCCCCAATCCTACCAGGGCAATGCCCAGTTTCTTTTTATCCTGATCGGTTCCCATGGCACAGGCCAAAGAAGTAACGGACATTAGGGCGGCGCTCCCAGCCCCCTTGATCATTAAACCATTGAAATCCCTTCTGGTTAAATTTTTCATCGAAATCGTTTTTAGTGTGCCGTACTAAAAATACACATAATGCATGAACCTTTATAATTTTATGTTTTACGATTCCTTTAACAGATTTCAAACTTGTAAAATCCTTACATTTATTCACTAGACTAATTCAACCAAATAATATGAAATCTCTTTACCTTTTCAGCATAGCGTTATGCTCTGCTATTACCCTGACATTTGCCCAAGAAAGAAAATTACCGATTGACACCACGGTGACTACCCAACATTCCGTGACCATCAACGGCACTCGAATGGATTACACCGCCGTAACGGGAACCCAGCCGGTTTGGGACGAGCTTGGCAAACCCATTGCTTCCTTGCACTACACCTATTACACCCGAAATGATGTAAAAGACCGAGCAGCCCGTCCTTTGCTGATCTCTTTCAACGGTGGACCTGGTTCAGGTTCCGTTTGGATGCACTTGGCCTATACGGGTCCTCGTGTACTTAAAATTGATGATGAAGGCTATCCGGTTCAACCTTATGGAGTAAAAGAAAATCCTTATTCGGTTTTGGACGTGACCGATATTGTATATGTGAATCCAGCCAATACTGGCTATTCCCGTACCATTCCCGAATCTGGAAAGGAAGTGGACCATAAAAAATTCTTCGGGATTAATGCCGATACCAAATATTTGGCCGAATGGTTGAATACTTTCGTGACCCGCAACAACCGTTGGAGATCCCCGAAATACATCGTTGGGGAAAGCTATGGAGGTACCCGTGTGATGGGACTTTCTTTGGCATTGCAAAACCAACAGTGGATGTACTTGAACGGAGTGATCATGGTATCTCCTGCGGATTACAGGAATTTCCGTGATGATGACCCTGTTTCCAGTGCCTTGAACTTGCCCTATTTTGCCGCCACTGCATGGCACCATAAGGCCTTGCCTGCTGCTTTGCAGAACCAAGATCTTTTGGAAGTATTGCCTGAAGTGGAAGATTTCACCATCAACCAATTATTGCCTGCCATTGCCAAGGGCGGCTTTATCCAGGATTCGGAACGCAAGGCCATCGCCGAAAAAATGGCCTATTATTCTGGGATAGATGTGCAGGACATCTTGGATCAAAACCTGGTGGTTCCCACTCAATTTTTCTGGAAGGCGTTATTGAGGGAAAAAGGCGGTTACACCATCGGACGTTTGGATAGCCGTTATTTGGGAATCGACAAGGTCTTAACCGGTACCAGACCTGATTATTCGCCCGAGTTGACGTCTTGGTTGCACAGCTTTACCCCTGCCATCAACTATTATTTACAGGAAGAGCTGAACTTTAAGACCGATATTAAATACAACATGTTCGGTCCCGTGCATCCTTGGGATAATAGCAACGATAACGTTCGTGACGACCTTCGCCAGGCCATGGCACAAAACCCTTATTTGAACGTATTGGTGCAATCCGGTTATTATGATGGGGCCTGTACCTATTTTGCGGCCAAATATACCATGTCACAAGTGGATCCCAGTGGGCGTATGAAAGATCGTTTCGAATTTAAAGGATATCGTTCCGGTCACATGATGTACCTACGTCACGAAGATTTGAAAACGGCTAATGAAGATATCCGGAATTTCATTCTAAAAACCCAAGCAAACGGTAAGAGTGCTAAATATTAATGGCGATTAAAACTATATAAAAAGGCAGGTCCACAAGGACCTGTCTTTTTTTTGACATGGGTTTTCATTCGATTCTGTCCTTTATCTGAATACTTTTTATGTAAATTAGAACTTTGTACAGTAACTAAAACAAACATTTTGAAAACACAAACCACCATTTGGGCCATGGCATTTTTATTTGGATTGTCGAACTCGTTCAAAAGTACCGCACAGGATTGGCCCAACCTTGAAAAGTATAAAAAAGCCAATACCGAATTACCTGCCCCTGCTTCAGATGAGAACCGAGTAGTTTTTATGGGTAACTCCATTACCGAAGGTTGGATTGGGGCACATCCTGAGTTTTTTAAGGACCATCCTTTCATTGACCGCGGTATCGGCGGACAGACCACACCTCAAATGTTATTGCGCTTCAGACAGGACGTCATCAACCTTAAACCTAAAGTGGTAGTGATATTGGCCGGAACCAATGACATTGCGGGGAATACCGGACCCATGACGCTTGAAGAAATAAGAGATAATATTTTGGGTATGGTAGAACTGGCCAAAGCTAATGGCATCCATCCCATCGTCTGTTCCGTGTTGCCAGCCTATGATTATCCTTGGAGACCCGGATTGCAACCCAATATCAAAATTCCAAAGCTGAATGCTATGCTAAAGACCATGGCAAAGGAGAAAGAGGTCATGTATCTGGATTATTTTGCAGCCATGGCCGATAAACGAAACGGTCTGCCCAAAGCTTTGACTACGGATGAAGTACATTTGACCAAAGCCGGTTATTCCGTTATGGAGAAACTGGTTTTGAAAGCCATTGATGAAGTTTTGGAATAAGAGACACCGATGTGGTATCGCTTTACAGCATCAATATTTTTTTGTCCGTAATTATTTGAAGTCCATAGATTTAGCAGGAGACCAAGTGATTAATGGTCATCCGAAGCTAACTTTTGTATCTTAGCGATATCAATCAATCTCATTGTGGAACTAATTGGCAATAAGGAAACTACCATTGCGGTTTTACCTTTTCAGATTTTAGGGGATTCTGAATCCATCTCCCCTATTATCAAAGGGTTTACCGAGGACCTTATCATAAATTTTTCCAAGTACATTGGGTTGTCCGTCATTTCCCAATACTCCACACAGCACATTTCAGATACTTCCGATACTGAGTCTATGACCAGATTGGGTGCCGATTACCTGATTACCGGAAGCTTCCGACCCACGGATAAAGGATTCCGCATTGGGGTGCAACTCATCAGGACCCGAGACCACAAGATTGTTTTTGCCGGTAATCATGATGAAACCCTAGAAACCGTTCTAAAAATGCAGGATACCATTACCCAACAAATGGTAAATGTACTGCAACAGCAAATAGACCACGACCTGCTCTCCTACTCCTATAAAAAGGAATCCGTGGACCTTGCGGTATATGAAAATTGGCTCTTGGGAATGAACGAGGTCAAAAAAGGAACCTTGGAAAGCGATCTTAAGGCACGGGAACATTTTGAGGCCGCCCTAAAGATTGATCCCATGTTCGCCAGGGCTTATACAGGACTCTCATTATCGTACTTCAATGAATGGAGTTGTCAGTTATGGGATCGTTGGGATGTAAGTCAAAAAGGAGCCCATGACTATGCCCTCAAAGCCATAGAATTGGATGAAAACGATTATGTTTCCTTGGCAGTCCTCGGTCGCACTTTTCTTTATTTGGGGGATTACGAAAAATCCGAACATCTGCTACGCAAATCCCTTAGGATGAATCCAAACGATGCCGATAACCTTGTATTGATTTCCAATTGTATGGTTTGGCTTGGTTATATGGAAGAAGCGGAACAATTATATGATAAGGCCAGAAGCTTGAACCCTTTGAATCCGGAAGCCTATCTACCCGCAGGCATGTTGGTTTATTTTGAAAAAGGCGAGTTTGAAAAAGCTATAGAGGTAGGTGAAAAGGTTTCCAATCTTTCCATTTGGACAGATTTCACGGCTTTTTTATCTGCGGCATATTACCATATTTCCCGCTACGACCAAATGAAGAGTTATTGGGAGCAATATCTAAAGATATTTAGAAAAAATATCAAGCAGGGTAAAGATGCTACAAACCAAGAAGCAGTTGCATGGCAAAAGGAAGTTAACCCCTATAAAGATAAAAGCAACCTGGAATCCTTTTGGGAGTTTATGCTAGGCAATGGTTCAAAACCTAATCCGAAAATTGTTTCGACAAAGAAAAAAAATATTGCTGGGGGAAGTTTTATTCATCATGGCGAACTGTGGGAACTCAGTTATTCAGGCCTATCGGTAACTGCAAAGGATTCCAAAGGACTACATGATATCGCACAATTATTGGAACACCCTGAGGAAGAATTTCATTGTCTGCAGCTTATGGGAAGTTCCGTAAACAATGATGGTGAAGCACTTGTTGATGAAAAAGCATTAAGGGATTACAGATCCAAAATAAAATCCTTAAAAATGCAAATCAGCGATGCAGAAGAGATAGGGCTTATTGAAAAAGCAGAAAGACTAAAAGAGGAATATGAACAATTAATGGGGCATATCGGTAAGGTTATGGGGTTGTCCAACAAAGCGCGTAAAACGGGTTCTTCTTTGGAGAAAGCAAGGGCAGCAGTGACTTGGCGAATCAGGAATTCTATCAAAAAATTGGAACAAATACATCCTTTATTGGTCAAACACCTAGCAAACTCTATCAAAACAGGAACCTGTTGCAGCTACAAACCGGAAATACCCCACGAATGGACATTCTAAAGAAACTTACCTGCTCCCTTACATTGTAAGGTTAAAACTTATGCCTATGGGGTAAACAACCTAAAAAAATCGTAAAGTATGTTAGAGATTTTAAAAAGTTTGCCTAATCCTTGGGATGTGTTGATAGACCCAATCTCCTTAATTTTATTGGGCATGTATGGCGTATTGATGGTTTGGGAGGGACTCTTTCCGGCCAGGGAACTACCTAAAATAAAGAATTGGAAATTAAGGGGACTTACCTCCTTTGCTGTTTTCTTTTATCTGTCCACCTATTTTCCCTTGATATGGGACAATTATCTAGTTGATTATCAAATCTTTGATTTGACTGCACTTGGAACGGGATGGGGTGCCTTTATCGCCGTGATGATTTATGAATTTGCCCTTTACCTTTGGCATTATGCCATGCACAAGAATGACACCCTCTGGAAAATTTTCCATCAAATGCACCATAGCGCCGAACGTATGGACAGTTATGGGGCCTTTTACTTTAGTCCAATGGACATGATCGGTTTTACCTTGTTGGGAAGTCTATGCCTAGTGGTCATTGCTGGCTTTACCCCTCAAGCAGCTACGGTTTTCATTCTCGTCACCACATTTTTGAGCATATTTCAACATGCCAATATCAAAACTCCGGTTTGGGTGGGGTATTTTATCCAAAGGCCCGAGGCCCATACCGTGCACCACGCTAAGGGTATTCACGCTTATAATTATTCTGATATTTCCTTGTTCGATATCTTATTTGGCACCTTCAACAATCCCAAAGGGTATGAACATGAAGCTGGTTTTTATCTTGGGGCATCGAACAGGGTTTGGGATATGCTACGGTTTAAGGATATCAATAAAGAATGAGCCATGTCCTGCACAAGACCTAACATGGGCATGAACCCACCTAAACACCATTGGGATTTGGACGATTCCCGTTTCATTGAAGCCTTTGAAACGGGAAGCCTATCCCCTTCCCTGTTCAGCCATGAAGCCCATTTACGTTTGGCCTATATCTACTTGAAGAATTTTGGGGAGGAATCGGCCATAGAGAAATGTTGTAAAGGCATCCGTGAGTTCGACCGATTGCATGGGGACGACACCAAGTTCCATAAAACCTTGACAGTGGCTTCGGTTAAAGCAGTCCACCATTTTATGAGAAAATCAAAATCTGCCACTTTTGATGATTTTATTGTGGAGTTCCCAAGACTCAAAACATCCTTTAAACAATTGTTGGACCAGCATTATGCGTTTGACTTGCTAAAAAATGTCAAAGCCAAATCTGAATATGTAGCCCCGGACCTCATACCCTTTGATTGAAGAATTAGTTACTTTGCAATATGCAACAAGGCAAAGTAAGCATCGTCATCCCGTTTAAGAACACTGCTCATTATTTACCGGAGTGTTTGGATTCCATTCTAGGCCAAACCTATTCCAATTGGGAAGTTTTGGCGGTTGATGATCATTCAAATGACCAGAGTTTTGAAGTCTTGAGTCAATATTCAAGCA
Organism: Flagellimonas aequoris; assembly: GCF_003584165.1. Classification (GTDB taxonomy): domain Bacteria; phylum Bacteroidota; class Bacteroidia; order Flavobacteriales; family Flavobacteriaceae; genus Flagellimonas; species Flagellimonas aequoris. The sequence continues at coordinate 716,776 of NZ_QXFJ01000030.1, forward strand.
AAGATTCTCGCATAAAAGTCTTTAAAAATGAAGGGGAAGGGATTATCCCCGCCTTACAGACTGCCTATGCCAAAAGTAGCGGAGCCTTCATCACCCGGATGGATTCTGACGATATCATGAAACCGCAAAGGTTGCAACGAATGGTCGATAATTTGATAGCAACCGGCAAAGGACACGTCGCTGTGGGACAGGTGAAATACTTCTCTGACCGTGGGATCAGTAATGGTTACGAGCGATATGAGAAATGGTTGAACGGGTTGACATCCAAAGGGACCAATTTTGATGAAATCTACAAGGAATGTGTGATTCCTTCCCCATGCTGGATGGTGCACCGGGAAGATTTTGAACGTTGTGGTGGATTTGAACCCTTGCGCTATCCTGAGGATTATGATCTCACCTTTCGTTTTTATGAAGGGGGATTAAGAATTATTCCATGCGATGAAATACTGCATCTTTGGCGGGATTACGATACACGGACTTCACGAACCCATGAGCATTATGCCCAAAATTATTTTTTGGATATCAAACTCCATTACTTTTTAAAATTGAATTTCAACGGCAATCGTCCCCTAGTCGTTTGGGGAGCTGGTTTTAAAGGAAAAGCAATTGCCAAGGGACTACAACATCATGGAATCAATTTTACTTGGCTCTGTGATAATCCCAATAAAATTGGCAAAAAAATCTATCATGAAGAACTGATGCATTTTGATGTTTTGAAAACATTGAAAAACCCGCAAAGCATGATCACTGTTGCCAATAGCAAAGAACAAAGAGAAATAAAGAAATACTTGAAGGGTCTCGGTCAAAAGCCAATGGAGGATTATTTTTTCTTTTGTTGACAACCCCTTCACCTTTAACCCTTCCACCATAAACCTTTTATTTTATTACCCCCTTAACAGCATTATTTGAAATGATCAAATATTTTAATGCCTATATTTGTTCAATCTAAGTCGGGAATGCAGTTTAAACATCCAGAAATTCTTTGGGCCCTTTTTCTTCTGATCATCCCCCTATTCATTCATCTTTTTCAATTACGAAGATTCCAAAAGACACCCTTCACCAATGTGGCCATGCTACAAAAAGTGGTTTCGGAGTCGCGCAAAAGCAATTCCTTGAAGAAATGGCTGCTGCTTTTTACGAGGTTATTATTGTTGGTGGCTCTAATCTTGGCCTTTGCCCAGCCGTTTGTTTCTTCAGGAACGGCCTTGCAACAAAAGGAAACCGTAGTCTATTTGGATGATTCCTTTAGCATGCAAGCCAAGGACAATGGATTGGCACTGTTTGAAAAAGCCATCCAAGACCTTATTAAAAATGTAGATGAGGAGTCGGTTTTCAGCCTTTTCACCAATACCCAAACGTTTACCAACATCCAGATAAAGGATATCCAGAACAACCTACTGTCATTGCCCTATACCTACAAACAGTTGACCCTCGATGAAATAGGTCTCAAGGCAAATACCCTGTTTTCAAAATCGAACAGCTCGGTTAAAAACCTGATGGTGATTTCTGATTTTCAGGATAGAATGGCTGGCGGTAATACACTATTGGATAGCATGTACCATTCCTATTTTGTGCCATTGCGACCCAGGGAGGCGCAAAACGTGTCCATGGATTCTGTTTTTCTTTCGGACCGATTTTCGGACCAAGCAAAGCTTACAGTGCTTTTATCGGGAGGTAACCCAGAGGAAGCCCTTCCCCTTTCCTTGTATAATGATGAAAATCTGATTGCCAAAACGGCTGCAAAATTTGGTGCCAATGCAAAGGCTAGAGTTGAGTTTTCAATACCGGGAAATAAAAAAATCAACGGAAGGCTGACCCTTGTTGACAATGGATTGGCATACGATAACACCTTTTATTTCAACATCAATGAAACTGAAAAAATCAAGGTGTTGGCTATCAGTGAATCCGATAATGATTATTTGAGTCGACTTTACACCGAGGACGAATTTGATCTTCAAAATTACAGACTTAATCAATTGGATTACAGTAAACTTGATGATCAAAATGTTGTAATCCTGGATAATTTGAAAGCCGTTCCCAATAGCCTTCAAAATGTTTTGCGCACCTTTAAAAATAATGGGGGCACTTTAATCGTAATTCCTTCCATCAGTAGTGATTTGGCTTCCTATAATTCCTTTTTATCCAGCCTTTCCAACATTCGTTTTACTGAAAAAGTATCATCAAATACCAAACTGACTACCATTGCTTTTGATCATCCGCTTTACAGGAATGTTTTCGAAAAGCAAGTAACTAATTTTCAATATCCTTCGGTAAAGGAATATTTTAAAGTCCAGACCAATTTGCCCAACATACTGGCTTTGGAAGGTGGTGATGCATTTTTATTGGGGAAGGATGGACTTTACATTTTTTCTACGCCCTTGGAACTGGAAAATTCCAATTTTAAGAATTCCCCATTGATCGTACCCACCTTTTACAATATGGCAATTTCGAGCTTGAAGGCCCCTGAACTCTATCACACCTTAGGAGTTCCGAGTGCCATTGATGTGGCGACCCGTTTGGGAAGTGATGATATTTTATCTGTTGCGAAGGAAGGGTATGAATTTATTCCGCTTCAGCAAACATTTCCCAACCGGGTAAGGCTTTCTTTTGACCAAAATCCAACAGAAGACGGCATTTATACCATTTCAGAAAATGGGAATGCCCTGCAAAATATCAGTTTCAATTATCCAAGGGCTGAAAGCCAACTCAGCTATATGGATTTGGAAAGTTTTTCCCAAACCAATATACAAGACTCCGTGGTATCCGTGTTCCGGCAATTGGAACAGGACAATAACATTACGGCTTATTGGAAATGGTTTGTTATTTTAGCGTTGCTTTTGGCGCTCACCGAGGTTATCATTCAAAAATTCGTTACATGAACATTCTGCTGAAGTCTGCAAAAATTGTATGCCCAGATAACAAGGAACTTCACCTAAAAAAGCGGGACATCCTGATTAAAAACGGGGTCATTGAAAAGATTGGAACCTCTGTGGAGGGGCCTTCCAATACCAAGGTTGTAGATCAAAAGAACCTGCATGTTTCCTTAGGGTGGTTTGATTCAGGAGTAAGTTTTGGTGAACCTGGTTACGAAGAGCGTGAGACTATTTCCAATGGATTGATGGTCGCTGGCAAAAGCGGTTTTACGGATATTCTTTTGTACCCTAGCACCCATCCTGTACCTGATACCAGCTCAGATGTGGTGTTCTTAAAGGAAAGGGGACTGAACAAGGCAACGGTGATCCATCCTATGGGAACCTTGACCAAAAATGCGGATGGAACCGACCTGGCAGAACTTTTCGATATGAAGAACGCAGGGGCAGTGGCCTTTTACGACTTCAAGAAGCAAGTAGCCAATCCCAATCTATTAAAAATAGCACTGCTGTACGCACAAAATTTTGGTGGATTGATTTTTTCCTTCCCCCAAGATGGCAACATTAAAGGGACCGGTGTGGCACACGAAGGAAAAATTTCGACCATTTTGGGTATGAAAGGAATTCCTGCTTTAGCCGAAGAACTGCAAGTATCACGAGATCTATTCGTTTTGGAATATACGGGTGGTAAACTGCATATTCCCACCATTTCCACAGCTGGATCGGTAAAACTGATTGCCAATGCCAAAAAGAAGGGGTTGGATGTAAGCTGCAGTGTGGCCGTCCATAATCTTTTTCTTTCGGATGAATCCCTGCAAGGATTTGATACCCATTATAAAGTATCACCTCCCCTTCGGGAAAAATCGGATTGCAAGGCCTTGATCAAAGGAGTAAGTGATGGAACCATCGATTTTGTAACCTCTGACCATATTCCCGTGGATATTGAGCATAAGCGTGTGGAGTTTGACAATGCGATGGACGGTTCCATTGGATTGGAATCTACATTTGGTTGTTTGAATACCATTTTCGGTCTGGACGAAACCATATCTATCTTGATCAAAGGCCGTTCCCGTTTTGGATTGGAAGAACCTGTTTTAAAAGAAGGAGCCAAGGCCTGCCTTGCCCTTTTTAATCCTGATGAGGGTTATACTTTTGGATTGGAAGATGTACTTTCTACCTCCAAGAACAGTATGTTTTTGGGTTCTTCCCTAAAGGGAAAAGCCATCGGTGTGATCAATAACGACCAAATCACCATAAAATGAATGAAACCAATCCAGGAAAAACCACGGCCATAGTGGCATACATCACCATAGTGGGCTGTTTGATCGCCATTACCATGAATATGGAACCCAAGAATGCTTTTGCTAGGTTCCACACCCGACAGGCATTTGGCATACACGTGCTGTTTCATGCTTTGGCCATTCTGTTGACCTATTCAGGAATCGTTTATCTGGCGTTGCCCATCTATATTTTCTATTTTGTACTTTGGATTTTTGGGTTTTTGCAGGTGCTGAACGATAAGATGAAGCTGTTGCCTGTTCTAGGTGAATATTTTCAAAAATGGTTTACCTTCATCCCTTAAAAGAATACCATGTCCCCCATCCCACTATCTTTGGAATATCTCCTACGTCCCTCATCATCAACATCTGAAAAGAAACCGGCCATTTTTTTATTCCATGGTTATGGTAGCAATGAGGAAGACCTTTTTTCCTTCGCTCCCGAGCTACCAGGCGAATTGATGGTCTTGTCCGTTAAAGCACCTTATGATCTAGAACCTTTTGGCCATGCTTGGTATGCCATTAATTTTGATGCGGAATACGGAAAATGGAGTGATGACGAACAGGCCAAAGAATCCCGTGAAAAGATTATGACTTTTATCGATGAGGCCATTAAAGCCTACAATCTTGATGAAAAAAACATTACGCTTTTGGGATTTAGCCAAGGAACCATTTTAAGTTACGCCGTGGCCCTTTCCTATCCGGAAAAGATTAAAAATGTGGTGGCCCTGAGCGGTTATATCAACGAAAGAATTTTGACGGCCAATTATACTGAAAAGGATCATGACAACCTCCATATCTATGCCTCGCACGGACAGGTAGATCAGGTAATCCCATTGGAATGGGCACAACAGGCCCCGGAATTGTTGAAGAAATTGGGGATTGACTACACTTTTGAAGAATTTCCGATTGGTCACGGGGTTTCCCAACAAAACTTTTATTCCTTCAAAAAGTGGTTGGAAAACCACATTTGATTTTGATGACAGTACGCTGCCATTCTGAACGGAGTGAAGAATCCCTTAATTAGCCTAAGAACCGATTAGATTCTTCGCTTTGCTCAGAATGACGTTCGGAAATGTTTCTGATTCTTCATTTTGCATAGTTGTAGTAACCTGGTGCCTATTGTCATTCTGAAAGGCCAACGGTCCTTGAAGAATCTCAACCAACATTAAACTGAATAGATTCTTCGTTTCACTCAGAATGACGTGAGAGGTAGTTTTGAGAGTCTTCGCTTCGCTCAGAATGACCAGTGAGGATTAATTACTCCTAGCGTAAAGTAAATGGTCCAACATGGTAAAGTCCACGCTTAGGTCATCCTTCAGTTCATATTTGATGAGCAGTTCACCCCAATATTTTCCATCGGAAAAGTCGGCCAAGATCCATTTATGGTTCAGCACCTTGATCTTGTTGATCTTAAAATCACTTTCCATACCCTCATACGGAATCAAGGGATTATCTCCTTTCCTTTCATTGGTTTCCAACAATTTATCCTCAATGTATCGGGAAGGATTGTCCAAATTGAGATGGTCATAGTACGCCAAGGCATCATCATTATTCTCCAAGGTGAAATATTGCATGTCCAACACTTTTAGGTTGAGTGTTTTAATGGAATCCTCCATTTTTTCCGTTTGTTCCTGCAATCGGGAAACATCGGAGTTAAGTGCTTTTTGCATGTTGTTGGCCGTCACGTATTGGAAAAGTACCAAGAGAGCCGTAAAGACAAATAGGTATAGAAAAATTCTACTTTTCATGGAATTAAATTTTCAATTGTAGGTTATCGTATGCTAAGTGAACGTTGGGTGGTAATCGTTTTTCCACTTCTTCATGGAATCCCAATAAATGACTGATGTGTGTGAAGTAAGTTTCATCTGCACCTGCTATTTCGGCAAATTCCAAGGCTTCTTCCAAATTAAAGTGGGAATGATGGGGTTCTTCGCGCAATGCGTTCACCACTAACACTTTGGCTCCTTTTATTTTTTTGATTTCTTCTTCTTCCACTTTCTTTATATCGGTGAGATAGACAAATTCCCCAAAGCGATATCCGAAAACCTGTAACCGGTTGTGATAGGCTTCAATGGGGATTATGTTCAGTCCTCCCAATGGAATCGGTTTATCCTTGGTTACTTCAAAAACCTGTACGGCCGGGGCACCAGGATATCGATTTTCATCGGCAAATATATAATCGAAACGTCTTTTTAGGGAATTGATGACCCGTTGGTGCGCATAGATCGGAATATCCCCCTGCCGAAAGAAAAAGGGACGAATATCATCAATACCGGCAGTATGATCGGCATGCTCATGGGTGAACAGGATGCCGTCCAGTTTTTCGATGGGATGTAACAACATTTGTTGCCTAAAATCCGGGCCGCAATCCACCACAAAATTATAATCGCCCCAAGAGACCAAAACGGAGACCCGAAGCCTTTTATCCTTGGTATCCTTACTGAGGCATACCGGATGATTGCTTCCAATTACAGGTATTCCCTGCGAGGTTCCAGTTCCTAAAAAAGTAATGGTCATCCTGTCATCCATTAAATCCAAAATTATAACTTATTTATTTAATAGATTGAATGAAGAGTGTAACTTTGTCCTTCAATAAAAATTCGGATATGCCTACCGTACCTAGCAAAGAAAATGCCTTTGAAAACATTCCTTCCATAAAGGCCAAGACCCTCAGAATCAACCTGAATCCTGATATTTATGGAACCTTTGCCGAAATTGGGGCAGGGCAGGAAACGGCCAGACATTTTTTTAGGGCCGGTGGTGCATCGGGAACCATTGCGAAAGCCATGAGTGCCTATGACAAATCCTTCAGTGATGCCATTTATGGTGTTGAGGAGGATGGTAGATATGTGACCCAATCTCGATTGAAGAAAATGTTGGACCACGAAATGCGTTTGGTGGAAGAGCGTATCGGTAGGGAAAGTAATCCGGACTATTTGTTCTTCACCTATGCCAATACGGTGGCCACCATCGATTTTTCTAAACGATACAAAGGCCATGGATGGGTGGGTATCCGTTTTCAGTTGGATCCAGACCAAAAAGAATATGACGAAATCGTCCTCCACATCCGATTCAAACAGAACGAGGCCCGATTGCAACAAGAAACCCTAGGGATTTTAGGAGTGAACCTGATCTACGGGGCATTCTTCAAATTTGACAGACCCAAAAAACTACTGAAATACCTTTACGACCATATTGACAAGGACACCTTGGAAATTGATATGGTGAACTTCACCGGACCCAATTTTGCCGAAGTGGACAACCGATTGATGAGCCTTCAGTTGATCAAGAACGACATGACTGATGCCGTAATGTTCGGCCCTGACGGGAACAATTTACTTCCTGCCGCAGTACTATATAAGAAGAGTATCCTGGCACTTCGCGGTAGTTTTAGGCCTGTTACCAAGGTGAACATGGATATGTTCAAAAAATCTTATGACATATTCATTCGGGAGCAAACCGTGGAATATGAAAATACCATTGTGGTGTTCGAGATTACCCTTTCCAACCTAAAAGTGGCAGGGGAAATTGATGAGCAGGATTTTATGGACCGTGCGGAACTGTTATGCTCCTTAGGCCATACCGTATTGATCTCCAAATTCCAGGAATACTACAAATTGGTTGAATATTTCAATAACTACACCAAGGCCAAGATCGGACTCACCATGGGTGTGAACAACTTGGTGGATGTATTCGATGAAAAATATTATCGTCATCTAAGCGGTGGTATCTTGGAAGCCTTTGGAAAATTGTTCTTCAAGGATTTGAAGGTATACCTCTACCCTATGAAAGATCCAGATACAGGACAAATCCTTACCAGCAACAATGTTAAGGTGCATCCGAGGATGAAGGAGCTTTATAAGTTCTTCAAGTACAATGGAAAAGTGATGGACATCATTGATTATGACCCTGAAGTACTCCACATCTTCTCTCGTGATGTACTCAAAAAGATCATCAACAATGAAGAAGGCTGGGAAGATGAACTACCAGAGGGTATTGCCGAAATCATCAAACAAAAACATCTCTTCACCAGAAAGGTTCTGGAAGAAAAGGAATAAAAAAAGCGCCTTAAAGGCGCTTTTTACTTTTAGGCTTCCAGCAATTGTGCGGCGTGATCCTTGGTTTTCACCTTGTCAATGACTTTTTCCACAACACCATCGCTGTTAATGACAAAAGTGGTACGGTGGATACCGTCATATTCTCGTCCCATAAATTTTTTAGGGCCCCATACTCCAAAAGTATTGATGACCGTGTGGTCTTCATCAGCCAATAATGGAAATGGAAAGTTATATTTTTTCTTGAAATTGGTCTGTTTTTTCTCCGAATCGGCACTTACGCCAAGCAATTCAAACCCTTTATCTTTCAATTCTTTATAGTTATCCCGAAGGTTGCATGCCTCTGCCGTACAGCCAGGGGTATCCGCCTTGGGGTAAAAGAAAACCACTAGGGATTTACCCTTGTAATCCTTAAGATTTATTGTATTACCATCTTGGTCGTTTGCTGAAAAATCAGGTACTTTATCCCCTACTTTTAACATGTTCATAGCTTCTGAATTGAAATTATTGTTTAATGTTATAAGTGTAAAATTAAACAAAAATGACCAAACAAGAAAAAGTTGACTTCACCATTTCTACTTTGGAGAAGATTTATCCGACCATTCCCATACCACTTGACCATAAAGACCCCTATACCCTATTGATTGCCGTACTATTATCTGCCCAAAGCACCGATGTTCGGGTGAACCAGATTACCCCTCTTTTATTTGAACGTGCCGATAATCCTTATGATATGGTAAAGCTTTCCGTGGAGGAGATTCGTGAAATCATCAAACCGGTCGGGTTATCACCTATGAAGTCGAAAGGAATTTTTGGATTGTCTCAAATTTTGATTGAAAAGTACAATGGCGAAGTCCCCCAGGAAATCGAATTGTTGGAAGAATTGCCTGGAGTGGGACATAAAACAGCAAGTGTAGTGGTGTCTCAGGCGTTCGGGATCCCAGCCTTTCCAGTGGATACCCATATTCACCGACTGATGTACCGTTGGGGTTTCAGCAATGGCAAAAATGTGGTGCAAACAGAGCGCGATGCCAAAAGATTATTCCCGATGGAACTTTGGAACAAGTTACATCTTCAGATTATTTGGTACGGACGGGAATACTCTCCGGCTAGGGGTTGGAACTTGGAAAAGGACATCATCACGAAGACCATCGGCAGAAAAACGGTGTTGGACGAATACCATAAAAACAAAAAGAGCCGCTAATTGCGGCTCTTTTCGTCAGTTTGAACATTGATTAATTTAACGTTACTTCAAACTGGTGTTTTTTGTAGTCAACTACATGAATCGATTTTGAATAGCTAAGCAAGAAATCAATAGTCTTCTGGCTAGCCTTTACCGTTTTTACGGATTTTTGTTCTTCAGAGTAAATGTTTTCCATATTCTAGCATAAATGTTTCAATTAGATAACGCAGCTAGATTGGAAATATTGCAGTCTTCGACGTACTGTATTATTAATTCGTTAAAACGATGTTCTTACGGTCAACAATTTTTCTGAGGTTGATAAGGGCATAACGCATTCTTCCCAAGGCGGTATTGATGCTAACCCCAGTGTTCTCGGAGATTTCCTTGAAGCTCATGTCTTTGTAGATACGCATGATCAGGACTTCTCTTTGGTCTTCGGGCAATTCATCGATCAAAAGTGTAAGATCGCTTTCAATTTGATCTTTAATGATTTGTTTTTCTACGTTCAACTTCTCATCCTTGATCACGGAGAAGATGTTGAAGTCATCACTTCCCTCAAACTTGGGCATCCTTTTGTTTTTCCTAAAGTGGTCAATGATCAGGTTGTGTGCGATCCGCATGACCCAGGGCAAAAATTTACCTTCTTCACTATAGTTGCCTCTTTTTAAGGTTTTGATGACCTTAATAAAGGTATCTTGGAAGATGTCCTCTGCCACATCCCTGTCCAAAACTTTGGAATAAATAAAACTGGAAATCCTTTGGTTGTGTCGGTTGATGAGAATCTCAAGAGCTTTTTCGTCTCCAGAGATATAGTTTTTTACTAAAATCGAGTCATTAATCTGTAGTTCCATACAAATTACTTTTTTGGTTAAAATCATGGTCCTTCCTTTCCAAGAAAGACTTCAGGTATTTAGTTTTTAATCTTAAAAAAGTAATTATTTCTGTATAGGCCTATCAGTATTTTAATTACACTTCAAATATAGATATTTAGGTAGGCGACCTAAAAACTATGTTGTGAGTTGCTAATTTTTATATGTTAACTGATGCAATATACGTATTAAGTGTGGGGAGTCGTATCTTTGAGACCCTAATTTTAACAAATGACGGCCATTACAAACGTTGATCCTAAGCACAATATCATCATAAAAGGTGCCAAGTTGCACAACCTCAAAAATATAGATGTGGTGATACCCAGGAACAAACTGGTTGTCATCACTGGATTATCGGGCTCTGGAAAATCCAGTTTGGCTTTTGATACTTTGTATGCCGAAGGCCAAAGACGCTATGTGGAAAGCCTTTCTTCCTACGCCCGACAGTTTTTGGGAAAACTTGACAAGCCGAAGGTAGATTATATTAAAGGTATAGCGCCAGCCATTGCCATTGAGCAAAAAGTGAACTCTACCAACCCCAGATCTACCGTAGGGACCACCACCGAGATTTACGACTACCTTAAATTATTATATGCCCGTATCGGAAAGACCATTTCCCCCATTTCAGGGAACGAGGTAAAAAAACATTCCGTAAGTGATGTGATGGATTATATTAAAGGTATAAAGGTGGACACCAAACTATTGTTGTTGGCTCCCATCACCATCAAGGAAGAACGTGATCCCATCAAATCGCTGGAGTTGTTTTCCAAACAAGGGTACGCCCGAATCAAATATAATGGAGAGGTCATCCGAATAGATCAGGCCCCAAAAGATATTGGCAGGGAATTCGATCTTGTGGTAGATCGTATCATAGTAAAGGAGGACGAGGATTTTCTTAACCGCTTGGCCAATGCCGTGGACAATGCTTTTTTTGAAGGAAAGGGACTGTGCACCATCGAGAATCTAGAAACTGGGGAAATCCGCTCCTTCAGCAACCAATTTGAATTGGACGGCATTAAATTCCTGGAACCCAATGTGCACCTGTTCAGTTTCAACAATCCCTATGGTGCTTGTCCTAAATGTGAAGGCTATGGGGATGTGATTGGAATCGACGAGGATTTGGTGATTCCCAACACAGCCCTATCCGTTTATGAAAATGCCGTATTCCCGTGGCGAGGTGAAAGCATGGGCTGGTACCGTGACCAATTGGTGAACGCTGCTTACAAATTCGATTTTCCCATTCATAAACCCTGGTTTGAACTTTCCGAAGAACAAAAACAATTGGTTTGGGAAGGCAATGAGCATTTTATCGGAATCCATAAGTTCTTTGAACAGTTGGAGGAAAAGAGCTATAAAATTCAGAACCGGGTGATGTTGTCCCGATACCGTGGAAAAACCAAATGTACCGTTTGCAAGGGCAAAAGACTTCGGGTGGAGGCCAATTATGTAAAGGTAGGCGGTAAATCCATATCTGAATTAATAGAGCTGCCCATCCGTAGATTGATACCCTTCTTTGAGGAATTACAACTTTCCGAACATGATGCGGCTATTGCCAACAGACTTTTGAAAGAAATCACCACGCGTCTGGATTTTTTGGACAAAGTAGGACTCAGCTATCTCACCCTAAATAGAAAATCCAACACGCTATCTGGTGGGGAAAGCCAGCGTATCAATCTGGCCACGAGCTTGGGAAGTAGTCTGGTAGGTTCCATGTATATTTTGGATGAACCCAGTATTGGTCTGCATCCCAAGGATACGGAGAATTTGATTGAAGTATTGAAATCCCTTCGCAACCTGGGCAATACCGTAATTGTTGTGGAACACGACGAGGACATCATGAAAGCGGCGGATGAAATCATCGACATTGGTCCTGAAGCCGGTACTTTGGGTGGGCGCGTAGTAGCTACCGGTAATATGGAAGCCATCCTAAAGTCAGATTCCCTTACCGCTTCCTATCTCAACGGCACCATGGAAATTTCGGTTCCGAAGGAACGCAGGAATTCCAAGCACTACATCCAAATAAAGGGAGCAAGGGAGAACAATCTCAAGAATATAGATGTCATTTTTCCTTTGAATATGTTGACGGTAGTTACAGGTGTATCGGGAAGTGGCAAGAGCACCTTGGTCAAAAAAATACTGTATCCATCCATTTTAAAGGAAATTGGTGGATACGGGGAAAAGGCAGGTCAGTTCACCAGCATGGAAGGGAAATATGCCCACATCAAACACGTTGAATTTGTGGACCAGAACCCTATTGGTCGTTCATCCCGTTCCAATCCGGTTACCTATATAAAGGCTTATGACGATATACGAAGTTTGTTTGCATCCCAAAAATTGAGCAAACTGCGTGGATATCAGGCCAAACATTTTTCATTTAATGTGGATGGGGGTAGATGCGAAAAATGTAAGGGCGAAGGTGAAATTACTGTGGAAATGCAGTTTATGGCCGATGTGCATTTGGAATGTGATGTCTGCAATGGCAAGCGATTCAAAAAAGATATTCTTGAAGTCCAGTTTGAAGGCAAGAACATTGATGACATCCTAAACCTGACCATTGATGATGCCATAGAGCATTTCAAGATGTACAAACAGGATAAGATTGTGGCCAAACTACAGCCCCTACAAGATGTGGGACTGGGGTATGTTACGTTGGGACAGTCCTCATCTACCCTTTCCGGAGGTGAAGCACAGCGAATCAAGCTCGCTTCGTTCCTGGTAAAAGGCCATACCAAAGAAAAGGCTTTGTTCATCTTTGATGAACCCACAACGGGACTTCATTTCCATGACATTAAAAAACTGCTCAAATCGTTCGATGAACTTATTGACAAAGGGCATTCCATCATCGTGATCGAACATAATATTGAACTCATCAAATGTGCGGATTACATCATCGACCTTGGCCCAGAGGGTGGCGAATTAGGAGGTCAATTGATGGCAGAAGGCACCCCGGAAGAGTTACTTCAACATAAGGAATCGTTCACGGCCAAATATCTTAAGGACAAAATCTAAAGAATCAATTAATTGGTTATCAATATTTTATAATTTTTGGCACGCTGATTGATACTATAAGGGTGGATGCAAATAGTTGCATCTAGAACATAAAACCTTGTAGTATGAAAAAGTTAGTACTCTTAATAGCCGCAGTTGCTCTTGGGTTACCGAACATCCAGGCCGCAACCATAGAAAATACAGTTAGCACCAGTACCATCCGTGGATATGGAAACTCCTTCATTTTTGTGGAAGACGGGGTTACTTTTTCAGTGTATCCTGATGGTGAGTTCGACTTCTACATGGATAGTCGCGTGAACGTTGGCATAGGTGCCCAGATAGGGAATGTTGGGATTACCTTCAACTCCGGTTACGATTATAACCCTTATGTACAATATGACGATTACGGTGCCGTGATCCAAGTAGAGAACATTCCTGTATTCTACGATTATTATGGTAGAGTTTCACAAATTGGTAGTGTAGACATCTGGTACAATAATGGTAGAGTCCGTAGAATCGGTGGTCTTCATGTGTACTACAATGGCGGTGTATTCAGCCACTATACCGGATATATCAACGTATACAACAGATACTATGTGTACAGACCATTCCATAGGTATTTTGCAAGACCTGCCATCGGGTTCTGTAATGTGTACACCTCTCCTTATAGAAGGTATTACAGCCCCGTACGATATACATACTATGCCCCTTACAGATACAACACCAGAAGAGCCTATGCTCATGTAGGTAAAGTGTATCGCAATGACAATCACTATAGAAGGGACAACATCTATAGAAATGATAAAAGGGTAACCGTACGTGACAACAGTATTCGTAGAAGTGGGGATTATGGCAGAAGCAATAAATATGTGGAGCAGAATTCCTATAGAAAAGGCAATGCCGTGACCCGTTCCAACAATACGGTAAAAAGACAGGCCACTACTTCCAGGACCGTAAAGAACAGCGATTACAGAAGAGCTGACAATAATGCTAGAAGCAGCAGGGAAATTTCACAGAAAAGTGTTACCCGTACGCCTAACAGTAGGAGTGTTACCCAACGGACGGTAAAAACAACTCCAGATAGTAGAACAGTGACCCGCACCACTAAAAGTACCTACAAAAAGCCTGAAACCAGAGGCAATAATAGTAGGGCCACAGTGAGCAGGGGAAATGAATCCAAAAGAACGGTAGCAAGGAGTTCCAATGGTAACGGAAACCGTAGCTCCAATACCGTAGCAAAGAAAAGTAGCTCTAGAGCTTCTACAACAAGAAGTTCCAGACACAACGAATAAAAGAGAGTTTTTAGGTTGGTTAGTTGTTTACCCCGTAGTTGGATTTATCCGCTACGGGGTATTTTTTTCAACCATTTGGATAGAATGCCCGTTACATCTTCCGAAATATCAAAGCGGTAAAGAATACCCACGTACATCACCATGATCAAAGTAGATTTCAAAATTATGTTGATGATAGGGTGAAACGGAAATTGAAACAGATTGAACAGTACGGAAAGCAATACCAATGTGGCCAACACCTTAAGTGTAGCTTGGGTAAATGGCAATATGTCAAATTTCATTTTCACAAAAACCAATTTGACCATATTAAATATTAAAATGGAAACAAAACTGGCCAAGGCAGCACCTTCCATCCCCATTTTAGGAATGAGCCAATAGTTGAGCACAATGGTAAGAATGGCCAACCCTACCCCAAATACCAATACCGATTTATAGTATTGGGAGTTGAAAAGAATGGAATTGTTATTGCCCAAAATAGAGTCCAGCACCTTGGCAAATCCAATCAAAAACACAATGGTAAAACCACTCCTATAATTTTCTGGAATCAATAAATACAGGTCATTCAAGTTCAATATGATCAACACGAATAAAATCCCAGAAGCAATAAAAAGGGTCAGCGAACTTCTTTGATATAATTTCTTCAACCCTTCGGAATCCCCCAGATTCAACAGCTCAGCCGTCAAGGGATAGGTAATCTGGTGCATGGCCCTGGAAGGCACTATGATCACCGTGGCAATATAAACGGCAACCCCGTAATAGGCCACATTTTCTATGTTGACGAACTGGTTGAGCATCACTTTGTCTATTTCCAATAGGATCAGAGCGGCCGAGCCTCCTAAAATGATCAAAAACGAATAGGAAAGAATTTCCCTTGTTCCTGCTGGGAAATGAAAGTTCAATTTGGGATACCTAAGGGTAAATGCATAAATCTTGATAATAATGGTACGCAACAAATAAAGACCAACCAAGCACTTGAAAAACAAATCAAGGGAAATCACCTCAAAATAATAAAGGAGTAATAGTATGGAAACCCCTACTCGGGCAAACACTTCTTTCATAAAATTGCCAAAGACCGATTTCATATGCACCTTGCACCAAGCATTGAACACTTCAAAGTAGGCCATGGCAAGGCCCACCAAAAAAACATACCACAAATAGTGCTTTATTATGGGGTTGACCTGGGAAACCCAGTCTCCCAAAGGGTCATACCAAAAAAGTCCGATCAATGCCACGGGGATGATTCCAAGCAGCGGCACAAGTACCATCAGGGTAAGGAACCCATCCTTTTCATCATCGGAATAAAAACTATAATATTTCACCAAGGTATTTTGTACCCCAAAGGCCATCAAAGGCATTAGAATGGCACCAGAGGCCAGAATAAAGGTCACAAGGCCATAGTATTCAGCGGGTAATATTTTTGTGTAAAGAAAAAGTGTGTTCACGGCCCCAAAAACGAAGCCCATGTATGTCACCACCAAATTTTGTACCGATTGTTTGAGAACAACGCCCATTATATGAATTTTGCCAAGGATTCCGTAAGTGCCCTCCTGTGATATTGTTCAATTCCCACGGAGTGACACTCCAATTTTCCTTCTTGGTATTGGTTGAACCAATCCAAAAGTACAGTTTTTAGCAACGCTACATCGGAATGTTGGAGGAACTTGCCCGCTTTGGATTTCTCGACCATGCTTCCTGCCTCCCAATCCTTTGGACCAATGGCTAAAATGGGCCGTTTTGCATTCAGGTATTCGAACAATTTACCAGGGATGATGCCCTTAGTCTCTTCCGAATCAATTTCAAGTAGCAACAATGCTTGGGAGGATTGCATGGTTTCGAGTACTTGGTCATGAGGTAAATATCCCAATTGTTGCACAAAAGTATCCAAACCGAAAGATTGTAAACTTTTCTGGACTTCAGTACTGATGACACCTGCCAATTTAATCTTCAATGCTTTTTGGAAAGTTTCATTTTCAGCAATAAGCTCCTTTATAGCCTGCCAAAGCCCCAAGGGATTCCTACCTGTCAATAACGAGCCTAAGTGTGAAATGGTAAAATCCTGATCCAATTCCCTTGGTGAAAGGTTTTCATCAAATCCGTTGGTGATTACTTTAATAGGTTTTGGGGTGATGTCTTCAAATTCCTTCCGGGTGGTTTGACTGGTCACTACTATTTTATCCGCAGATACCAACACTTCTTTTTCAAGCGATTTGTGCCTTTTAGCGGCCCACGGAGTCAACCTTAATTTTTTGTGATATCCAATGGAGGTCCAAGGATCTCTAAAATCAGCAATCCAATGAATATCATATTTCCTTTTCAGACCCAATCCAATCAAATGTAAACTGTGCGGGGGCCCCGTGGTAATAATGGTCTGAATGCCTTCATCCGCAATAACCTTGGCCAAAAAATGGATTGAGGGTTTTACCCAACCTTTACGGGCATCCGGTATAAAAAAGTTGCCGCGTATCCACAAAAGTATCCTTTCCGCTAAAGAAGGATTTTTATCTTGAATGATTCCCGAACTAATGGTCTTGGTTTTCTTTTTGGATAGCAGTCCGGCCCAACCATAGGGTTCCTTGATTGGTTGTTTCA
Source organism: Flagellimonas aequoris (assembly GCF_003584165.1). Classification (GTDB taxonomy): domain Bacteria; phylum Bacteroidota; class Bacteroidia; order Flavobacteriales; family Flavobacteriaceae; genus Flagellimonas; species Flagellimonas aequoris. The sequence goes on from NZ_QXFJ01000030.1 coordinate 733,902, forward strand.
GGATTTGAATTGTTGCGGGACTCTCCTTTACCAAATTACGGTCCGTGATGGGATAACTTGGATTTTCAGGGACATAAACCACTGGTTCATAACCAAGTTCAGGCAAGTATTTTACAAACTTTAGCCATCGCTGTACCCCTGGTCCCCCAGCAGGAGGCCAATAGTATGCTATGACCAAGATCTTTTGCATTACGAATCCTTGGATTTTCTTCCAAAGAGTGAGTAACCCGCTCCTCCAACAACGATCAAACCTAATAAGATATTAGCGGCCAATGCAATCTGACCACCCTTTTCAATTAATTGCGGTTCAAACTTAAATTCGATTTCATGAGTACCGGCAGGGACCTTCAAACCACGAAGGGCATAATCCACTTTAAAATGAGGTTCGGGTTTACCATCAATATAGGCATCCCAACCAGATGGGTAGTACATCTCGGAAAAGACCGCGAATCCATCGTTGGCATTTGAGGATTTGTATTTAAGATAGTCAGGACGGTACTCCACCAAACCGATATTTGCCAATGAATCCACTTCAAAACGAAGCTTGGTTTGGGTAGGATAGGTTTTGGTATTAATCACCGCCTGTTTTTTGGAATTGAAATCCTTTAGTTTCATAATCTCCTCATCAGCAGAGGAAACGGGCAACAATTGATCAACAAACCATGCATTGCCATTGGCATCTGGATTGATAGCTGGGAAACTACTGCCATCATCATCTTTTTGAATGATGTACTTTACGTTAAGCATGTTCAACACCTGCAGGTTGTTCTGGTACAAGTGATACTCGAACAGATCTTGCAGGGCACGGGGTTTGGCGGCATGGTACCCCCCTATCGATTTATGAAAATAGGATGTTCTGGAACCATTGACTCCTTCTTCCGGGTCAAAAACCCTAAAAATGGAATCGTCCTGTTGAATCAACTGGTCAATTTTACTCGCCTGAAAGGGTTCGTTCACTTCTCTTTGTCGCACAAAATCGTCCTCGTTCACATAACGAAGATCCACGCCCACCAAATCGAACAGAATCAAAGCACCCAATGCCAAGACCAATAGGTTCTTTCCCATTTTTTCTTTGATGAAAAACCATAGGGCTGCAGCGGCCAAAACCACATAAATCAAAGAACGTATGGTATCGTTTACGTAAACAGCTTCGCGATCACGTTTGATCATGGTCATGACATCATCCCCGAAATACCCACGGTATACTTCGTCTCGCAAGCCTTCAAAACTGAAAAAGCCTTTGATCAGAAATATAAAAACTCCCAATCCCAAGGTGATGAAAAAGCTCCATTTTAAGGCATTGAGTTTTTCCTTTTTATCCACGGAAGCTTTGAAAAGCTCCCACAAACCTAATATTCCCAATACAGGGAGACAAAGTTCCAATACCACTTGAATGGAAGAAACTGCCCTGAATTTGTTGTATAATGGAAAGTAATCGATCATAAAATCAGTGAGCACTGAAAAGTTCCTACCCCAGGATAAAACCAGGGACAAGATGGCACCAATCAACAACCACCATTTCTTCTTCCCTTTCACCAAAATAACACCCAGTACGAACAAAAAGAAAATGATGGCCCCAACATAGGCCGGACCCGCCACAATGGGTTGATCACCCCAATACAAAGGCAAACTACTGGAAAATTCCAATGCCTTGCTAGGAGGCAATCCTTGATTGGTCAGGTATTCGTATGCCTTGGAATCCTTACCCAAATCCTCTCCTCCCGATCCCCCAAAAAGCCTGGGTGAAAACAAATCCAAAGACTCTGCGATACCATAGCTGTATTGGGTGATGTATTCCCTGTCCAATCCATTGGTTACTTCTTTAGGGCTTCCATCTGGGTTTATGGTGAGCTCCGATTTACCGCGGGTACTCCAATCGGCATATTCCTTGGTAGCCATCAGACTAGTGGCGTTCGTTGCAATGGAGAGTACAACAGCCAATGCCAAAATTCCAACGGAGACAAAAAAGTGTTTCAGTTCCTTTTCCTTAATCGCATACACCAAATACACAAGGCCCATCACCAAGACCAAGAGCATAAAATAATAGGTCATTTGGTAATGGTTGGCACTGATTTCCAACGCCATGGCCAAAGCCGTCAAAATAAATCCAAGGATATATTTCTTTCTAAAAACCAAAACAATCCCACCCAAGACCATGGGGATATATCCCAAAGCATGGGCCTTCGCATTATGCCCAACGCCCAAGATGATAATCAAATAGGTAGAAAATCCAAAGGCAAGAGCCCCCAGGGCCGCCAGCCTAAAATCTACTTTTAAGCAGAGTAATAAAATGTAAAAACTCAGTAAGTATAGAAAAAGATAATCCGCTGGCCTAGGTAAAAATCGAATCAGGTGGTCCAATTTCTTGACATAATCATTGGGATAATTGGCCCCCAACTGATACGTGGGCATCCCACCAAAAGCACTATTGGTCCAATACGATTCTTCTCCGGTGGCCGCTTTGTAATCGTCCCTTTCCTTGGACATGCCCTTGTACCAGGCAATATCCGATTGAAAAATGGCCTTGCCCTGTAGCACTGGATAAAAATAGACCAATGACACAAGAATCAGCAGTCCGATTACACAAATATGGGTTATTAGGGCCTTTGGAGAAAGATTCATGGATAGGTTTTGAAAAGACAAATATTAGTCAATTTCTTCAAAATCTATGTATTCTCCAACTTTTTTTGACGGATTGGACTTTCTGGGAGGCTTTTGAAATATGGAGGTCTCCCCTTCCCTTTCCTGTGTTCTCCCGTATCCTTGATTATCGCCAAATTGTTGGCCAAACCGCTCACTGGTCTTCTTCACCGCATAATTGAGCAATCTGGGAGCCAACCATGTCCAGAGCAATTTCAGGGCGTAGTATACTAATATGACAATTAAAATCGTTTTTAGTAAAACCATATAACCTCAGTTATTGTATCAAAATTACACTGTTAGTAACGGAAAACGGTCAAACGTATCTTAAAATAGTATTAAAAACCAGTTATATGGATCTCTCCATGCTTAAAAAGTGCCTTTTTGTATTGGTTCTGTTCCCTGCCCTGTTGTGTGCGCAGTATACAGACGTCATCAATTCCAACAGACCCGGAAGAGCCGTAAGTGCCTATGCCGTGGGAAAAAACGTGGCCCAGGTAGAGGTTGGATTGCTGTACGAGCAGCAGGACAATGCAGACTTGAACTCCGATTCGAACATTTTCGGAACCGATTTTGCGCTACGCTACGGATTGCTTTTTGAGGAACTGGAAATCAATCTTGAAGGATCTTTCATCAAACAAAACATCACCTATCCCGATTACAACATTGAAGGAAAACTGACCAATTTCTCCAGAAATCGTTTGGGCTTGAAATATCTGGTCTATGACCCCTACAAAAATCCTGAGCGTAACAAACCCAATTTGTATAGCTGGCGGGCCAATAATGTTTTTCAATGGAAGAATTTGATTCCTGCCGTATCGGTGTACGCGGGAGCGAACTTTTTATTCAACGACAATCCATTTTATCCAGGTGACCCGAGCCTTTCCTACCGGGGAGCTATTAATACGCAAAGTAGATTGTCCCCAAGGTTTGTATTGATTTCCAATATCGCATACGACCGTATTGGTACCGATTTCCCGGAATGGCGTGTGGCCTTATCGCTTAGCCACGCTTTTCGAGATCCCCGCTGGAGCGTTTTCTTTGAAGGACAGGGGATTTCCAGCGACCGCTATTCCGATGTTATTCTGCGTACCGGTGTGGCCCGTTTGATCAGCCCCAATTTTCAGGCGGACATTCACATGGGTTCTGGCTTTAACGATTCCCCTTCGCGTGTATTTGTGGTTTTGGGCTTTTCATACCGTTTAGACTTCCATAAAGACCAACTCATTCCCATAGATGATCAAAAAGCTGGTCAGAATGGTTCAATAAAGAAGAATGCCAATAAGAAAAACTCAAAAAAGAAGAAGAAAAAGAACAAAGATGACATAGATTTCTAAGTTTTGTGTCCATCATTTTTCTGCTGAAGGTAATATTCCTAATATTGAGGTTCTAAATAGGATCTATGGTTACCGTAAAGCAGGTTCAATCCAAATCAGATTTAAAAACCTTTGTAAAATTCCCCTTTTCCCTGTACAAAGGTTCACCTTATTGGGTGCCTCCCATCATCAATGACGAGATGGAGTCCTTTGACCCTGAGAAAAATCCCGTTTTCCAAAATGCAGAAGCAACCTTCTTTTTGGCTTACAAAGAGAACAAAGTAGTCGGGCGGATTGCCGCCATCATCAATTGGTTGGAAGTGAATGACCAAGGGTTGAAAAAAATGAGGTTCGGCTGGTTCGATTTTGAGGATGATCTGGAAGTTTCCAAAGCTCTTTTGGACAAGGTCAAGGAAATCGGGTTGCAACATCAACTGGAGTATATGGAGGGGCCTGTTGGCTTTTCGAACCTGGACAAAGTAGGCGTACTTATTGAAGGGTTTGACCATATCGGCACCATGATCACCTGGTATAATCATCCGTATTACCCATCACATTACGAACACCACGGTTTTGTAAAGGAAAAAGAATATTTGGAGAACAAGTTTTTGGCGGCCAATGCGGACCCCAAGCTTTTTGAGAAAGCCAATGTGTTGATCAAGCAGCGCTATGGCCTCAAGGAAATGAACTTTCAGAAAAGTTCCGAAATCATGCCGTGGGTGGATAAGATGTTCGACCTATTCAACGAATCTTATGCCAAGCTTTCATCGTTTGTTCGGATAACGGACATCCAAAAAGAATATTTCAAAAAGAAGTATATCAGTTTCATCAATCCGGAATACATCAAATTTGTGGTGGATTCCGAAGATAATCTGGTGGCTTTCGCGATTGTTATGCCATCTTTTTCCAAGGCCTTGCAAAAAGCCAATGGAAAACTTTTTCCAACAGGGATTTTTCATCTGTTGAGTGCCAAAAAGAACAGCAAGGATGTTATTTTTTATTTGATCGGTATTCATCCATCCTATCAAAACAAGGGGGTCACTTCTATCATTTTCAACGAGTTTCATCATACCTTCAAGAAAAAAGGAGTGGTCAATTGCATTCGTACGCCTGAGTTGGAAGAAAATGTGGCCATTAGACAAATGTGGAAGCATTTTGATCCCGTAACCCATAAAAGAAGACGTACCTATAGAAAAGATCTATAACCCAACATAACCAACCAAATGCCAACCTCACAACCTCCAACAAACCAAAATACTAGTCTCCATGAAGATTAAGTGGCCCGTTATAGGGCTACTCCTGTTGATACTCTTGTGGCCTAACCAAGATAACGCCCAGGAAAAAGAAATCATCCACCGAGGGGAACAATGGGTACAGTACAATCTGAACGTTATCACAAGTGAAAAGTGGATGCTCTTTGGTAACACGGGAACCAGATGGCGGGATAGTTTTGAAAAGTACACCCTTTTCTTTGGTCGGGTGGGAGCAGGATATAACGTGAACAAGACCGTTCGTTTGAGTAGTGGGTTCACCTATGCGGAGCTAAAACGAGACGGAGGAACCTATCTTGCGGAATTCAGACCGTATGAGGAATTGCTGGTCAGGGCCAACCCTGAAAAAAAGTTTGGGCTGAATCATCGTTTTCGTTTTGAGCAACGTTTTCATAACCCTGTTGTGGACGGGAGCATCCAATCGGACAACACCTTTGCGCTTCGATTTCGGTACGCGCTCTCAACGCGTATTCCCATTACGGCCCTTTCCAAGGAAAACCCTGATTTTAAATTGAGTTTGGGTATCAGTGACGAGGTGATGATCAATGCTGGAAAGGAAATTGTCTATAATGTTTTCGACAAGAATCGGTTTGTGGTCTCCCCTACGGTGCAGTTCAACAAATGGATGTCCGTGGCCCTTGCTTGGAACAATCAATTTTTTAACACCTCCACTGCCGGGCAATACATCCATACCAATGCTTTTTGGTTGCAATTGACGCATACACTCAACGTATCGCATAAAAAGGACGAAGACCTTGATCCCATTTATCAAAATCCAGTCATTCCAAATCCCAAGGATGCAGCAGAATAAGTTGAATACAAGATTATAACATGAAGAATAAATATGTAAAACTCTTTTTGCGCCTGGCTTTGGCTGGCAGTTTTCTATCCGCCGTCGCAGATCGCTTTGGAATTTGGAGCCCGGAAATATCCGTTTGGGGCAATTGGGAAAATTTCCTTGCCTATACCGGGTTGATCAATCCATGGATGCCACAATCGTTCATACCTGCCCTAGGAATTTTGGCTACAGTGGCCGAGATAGTTTTTGCAATTTTCTTATTGATTGGATTTAAAACGGAATTGTTCGCCAAGTTGAGCGGTATGCTACTGTTATTGTTCGCAATGTCCATGACTTTTTCAACAGGAATCAAGGGTGCTTTTGATTATTCGGTTTTTAGCGCGGCCGGCTGTGCTTTTGCGCTCAGCTTGATGAAGGAAAAATATTTGGAATTGGATAGTTTGATTTTTAAGATGAAAAATTAAAAACCTTCTCTCCAAAAACATCAGCCTTTCTGAAATAGAGCATTCTGAAAGCACCTTCATTTGATTTGACCTGTTTATTATTGGTTTTATGGCAGTTTTTTCTGAATTTTAGTAAGTCCATAAACTTAGAAGCGATGCGTTATATGAGAACCCAAATAGGCAAAATAGTAATCGGGTTTCTTTTATTGGCACCCTACATCTGCTCTGGGCAAAAACTAAATTCCGAAAAATGGAGTGAAAGTGAAAAGGCCCAATATACAAAGCTTACCGAGTTGGTCCATTATGTCCATAAAAAGAAGGAAACCGAAATTTCCAAAGACACGCTGTTCCAGAAATATATCTATTTTGACAATGTCCTGAGCGATACGGTCCAACAAAGAAAGATAAAGCGATTGGCAGCCTTTGATGACCTCTTCCAGTATTTCAGAAAAACCTTGGACAGCATTGGATTGGAAAATTTGGATGCAAAACCCATTAGATTTTATAAAGATCATAAAATCTATGAGCCATTTGACGAAAAAGTGGCCAAAAAAAGTATCGATGGTAAAAAAATGTATACGAAAGATTCCAACGTTTTTGCTTATTACAGAAAGGATGAACCCGAAAACCCTTTTGGTTCATTACTGTTCGACCCTGAGACGGATAAATTAGCTGCCTGGATTATGATCAACCAAGGCGGATACAAGTACTTTTTAACCTTCAATCTTTTCTAAACTTATGCTGAATGAAAGATTGACCCACTTCGCTCCCGAACTGCATATTCCAAATGGGACATTCGAAATCGATTTTTATACCAGATGGGGAGCGGTTGAACATTTTTGTTTCCGGAATGATGACGGCAGTATCCATGTGGCCGAATTGGATTTCGATGGTGCCATTTTCCACGTACATGAAACCATGCGAGGAATAGACTCCCTTGAACCTAAAAGTGCGAAGGGTGTCACCACGATAATCGGTTTGTTCGTTCCCGATGTGCAGCAAGTGATGGAAAAAGCTATTTCGGCAGGTGCTATCTTAATTAATCCCACAACAGATCATGACTATGGATATCGACAGGGCATGTTCAGGGACCCCTTTGGTCATTATTGGCAAATCCAAAAGAAAATTTAAACAAACGCTACCCATATGAACCAAGAAGTTACAGAATTTCTAGATGGGCTCAACCATCCGTTACGGACCGAGATTGAACACCTTAGGACATTGATTTTGAATGCTGAAGATAGGCTTACTGAAAATGTGAAGTGGAACGGCCCCAATTACAGCATTGATGATGCTGACAGGATTACCATGAAAATCCACCCCCCAAAACAAATCCAATTGATTTTTCATCGTGGGGCCAAAAAGCTGGAGCAACCTAAAGCGCCTATGATTTCTTCAAGATCGAAACTGCTTGTTTGGAAGGGAAATGACAGGGCCATCGCATCCTTTAAAAATCTGGATGATATTGGGAAAGGAAAAACTGAATTGATGGAAATCGTTAAAAGTTGGATACAGGCAACTTCTTGAACATTCTTTGTTTTTCATATTGAAACGACTGTGGTGTCCAAAATATAAACGATATTTAAGAACACCATTAACAACCTTATGAAAACGAAAACACTGACTTTATTGGCGGCATTCTTTGCCAGCTTTTGTACTTTTTCCCAATCACCCTCTATTGAAGGAACCTTTTTGAACAGCAATAGCTCAATTTCCATTCAATTTAAGCAAATGGGTGACGAATATCACGGTATGCTTGCAACAGCTGGAGCAAGTTTTGCCATTAGGGCCGAACAATCTGCAAATCGTTTGACAGGCAAGATATTTGGCTTGAACGGCCCCATTGATTTTACCGCCCAATTAGGTGAGAGACAAATGTTGTTTGCAGCGACCGGGTATAATGAAACGTTCTATAAATATTCAGATGAACATAATTTGGCCGGCTACGACCTCACTCCTTACATGGTGGATTATGGGACTGGTACCGGTCAGAACAGCAATTCGAATGCCCCGCAGGCCAAATCCCCATCGGCTCAAAACGGTTTGAAGAGTCCTTACCCAGATTTAAACAACCAAGAGGTATACAATATTGTTTCCGGTAGCCAATTGGTGTATTACCAAAGAACCTCCTATGTCAATGACAACACCGGCAGTTCCATCACCTATGTAAATTTCTGTTCCAATGGGACCTTTACCATAAATTATGATGGCTCTTTTAGTGTTGAAGGTGACTATGGTGGTAACGTGCATGGAGCTTCACGTGGAAGCAATTCTGGATACTGGAAATTGGTTTCTTATCAAGGACAGCCCGCTGTCTATTTACTGTACTACAATGGCCAATCCAATGTAAACCCTTTCAACATCAACGATGTAAAACAAGGAAGATGGCGTAGAGGCAATACCCAATATGCGTTGCAGCGCAACAAAGTATCTTGTAACTAACCTTTAGTCTTTGTTAAGAGTTTATTATTCTCCCATCGCAGCAGAAACCGCTGCGGACAATCGCTTGTAGGTTCCATTTTCCAAACGCTCACGGATGGATGAAAAGGCATCCAAGGTTTCTGAAATATCCTCCATCGTATGTGTGGCCGTCGGTATCAAACGCAACAGGATCAATCCTTTTGGAATTACCGGATATACCACAATGGAGCAGAAAATTCCATGATTCTCCCGAAGGTCTTTTACCAAGGCCATGGCCTCGGGAATACTTCCATTCAAATAAACAGGCGTAACGCAACTGGTAGTGGTTCCAATATCAAAACCACGCTCCTTAAGACCGTTTTGAAGAGCATTCACGTTTTCCCATAGTTTTGCCTTCAATTCTGGCATGGTACGGAGCATATCCAAACGTTTCAAGGCTCCTTTCACATACACCATGGGAAGGGATTTCGCGAACATCTGAGACCTCAGGTTGTATTTCAAATACTCCACAATCTCTTTATCAGCAGCTACAAAAGCTCCTATACCTGCCATGGATTTGGCAAAAGTGGCCAAGTACACATCGATTTCATCCTGAACGCCTTGCTCCTCTCCTGCTCCGGCACCGGTTTTACCCAAGGTTCCAAAGCCGTGCGCATCATCCACCAAAAACCTGAACTTGTATTTTTTCTTCAGGGCAACAATTTCTTTCAGAATACCTTGCTCCCCACGCATACCAAATACCCCTTCGGAAATCACAAGGATACCACCACCGGTCTCATTGGCCATTTTGGTGGCACGCTCCAAGTTTTTCTCCAAACTTTCTGGATCATTGTGTTTGAAGGTGAAACGCTTGCCCATGTGCAAACGTACCCCATCAATAATACAGGCGTGGCAATCCACATCGTAAACAATAATATCATCTTTGGAAACCAGGGCGTCGATTACGGACATAAACCCTTGGTACCCGAAGTTCAATAGGTAAGCCGCTTGTTTGTGTACAAAAGCAGCCAGTTCTTTTTCCAATTGTTCGTGGTAATCGGTATGTCCGCTCATCATACGGGCACCCATGGGGTAAGCAGCTCCATGTTCCGTGGCGGCTTCACCGTCCACTTTTTTAATTTCCGGTCGATTTGCAAGACCCAGATAGTCATTGATACTCCACGTTATGACATCCTTTCCTTGGAACTTCATGCGGTTGGAAATGGGTCCTTCCAATTTCGGGAATACAAAATATCCTTCGGCTTGTGACGCCCATTTTCCCAACGGTCCCTTGTTCTCAATGATTCTATCAAATAAATCTCTCATCTACCTAAAATTTTATTCAATTGCAAAAGTATATATTTTTACGTTGCTCGCACAACGAATTTTTAGCATAAAAAAACGGCAATGTTTTGCATTGCCGTTCCTTAATATTATCGCGAAGTATTCATTACTTGATGTATTCTATTTTTTCTGGTACTTCCGCATCTTGGATATCAAAAAAGCCTTGATTGTCCATCCATTCATTGCTGTAGACCTTGCTCATATAACGTGAACCGTGATCGGGGAATACCACTACTACATTGCTGTTGGCAGTGAATTCACCTTCGGTATCCAATTGGTACAAGGCCTGCATGGCGGCACCACTAGTGTACCCTGCAAAAATACCTTCAGTATGAGCCAATTTACGGGCCATATGGGCACTCTCACCATCGGTCACCTTTATATAACGGTCAATGCTATTAAAGTCAGTAGCTGATGGAATCAGGTTTTTACCCAATCCTTCTATACGGTAGGGATACACCTCATTATGGTCGAATTCACCTGTTTCGTGGTATTTTTTCAATACGGAACCATAGGCATCAACACCTAAAACCTTTACATTCGGATTCTGCTCTTTGAGATAGCGGGCAATACCGGAAATGGTACCACCGGTTCCGCTACAGGCAACCAAATGTGTAATCTGGCCATTGGTCTGTTCCCAAATTTCAGGACCTGTGGTCTTGTAGTGGGCATCAATGTTCAGTTCATTAAAGTATTGGTTGATGTAGATGGAATTATCTGTTTCACTGTGCAGGCGCTTGGCCACTTCATAGTACGATCGTGGATCGTCTGCGCTTACGTGTGCCGGGCAAACATATACCTTAGCTCCCATGGAGCGAAGCATATCAATCTTGTCCGGTGAGGATTTGGAGCTAACGGCCAAAATACATTTGTAACCTTTAACAATGCTCACCATGGCCAGACTAAAACCTGTGTTCCCAGAAGTAGTTTCTATAATGGTACTACCTGGTTGAAGGATACCTTTTCTTTCGGCTTCCTCAATAATGTGGATCGCAATTCTGTCCTTTGAGGAATGCCCAGGATTGAAGGCTTCCAGTTTGGCGTAGAAGTTTCCGGTAAGTGGGGCTGTAATCTTGTTAAGCTTGACTAAGGGGGTACTTCCAATTAGGTCTAGGATACTGCTATAAGCATTTATCTGTTTCTTCATAACTGGTATTAGGTAGGGAACATTTTTCTAAAGATAAGAAAATTGTTCCCTGCAAAAGTAATATTTTATTTTTAAAGGGCTTTTCCTTCAAGGTCTAAAATAAAGGCATACTCTTTGGCGGTCTCCTTCAAAGCCTCGAAACGTCCGGATGCACCGCCATGCCCGGCATCCATATTGGTATCCAAAAACAACTGGTTATCGTCTGTTTTATACTCCCTCAACTTAGCCACCCACTTGGCCGGCTCCCAATATTGTACCTGGGAATCGTGCAAACCAGTGGAAACATATAAGTTCGGGTAGGCCTTGGCCTCCACATTGTCATATGGGGAATACGATTTGATATAATCATAGTATTCCTTGTCATTGGGATTGCCCCATTCGTCATATTCTCCCGTGGTCAAAGGAATGGTATCATCCAACATGGTGGTCACCACATCCACAAAAGGTACGGCAGCAATGACACCGTGATACAGTTCCGGGGCCATGTTGATGACGGCCCCCATCAAAAGCCCACCTGCAGACCCTCCCATGGCATACAAATGTTCCGGGCTGGTATATTTTTGTTCAATCAGGAATTTGGAAACATCGATGAAATCGGTAAACGTATTCTTTTTGGTCAACAGTTTTCCGTCCTCATACCAAGGTCTGCCCAAATACTCTCCTCCCCTAATGTGGGCAATGGCATATACAAAGCCACGATCCAACAAACTCAAACGTACCGAAGAAAAATACGGGTCAATGGTAGCTCCATAAGATCCATATCCGTATTGTAATAATGGACTAGTGCCATCCAGCGGAGTGTCCTTTCTGTATACCAAAGAAATAGGCACTTTCTTTCCGTCCCTTGCCGTGGCCCAAAGGCGTTCGGTCTTGTAATTGTTCTTATCGAACTTGCCTCCCAATACCTCTTGTTCCTTCAACACCTTCTTGGTCTTGGTCTCCATGTTGAAATCGATCATCGCATATGGCGCACCCATTTCGTTGTAGTAATAGCGGAGTTCCTTGGTATCAAAATCCAAATTAGTGGAAGGTCCTGCCACATAGGTTTCACTTTCAAAAGGAAGGTAATAACTATCAGAGCCGTCCCATCTTGAAATTTTCATTTGGTTAAGACCGTTTTCCCTTTCAGAAAGTACGTAGTAATCCTTGAAGATTTCGATATCCTCCAACAGAACTTCTTCCCGGTGGGGAATAAATTCCTTCCAATGATCGGAAGTGGTGTGCTCCTCATCAGTCTTCATCAACTTAAAGTTGGTGGCCCCATCCTTATTGGTCAACACATAAAAATTGCCATCATAATGCGAAATAGAATATTCCACCCCCTTTTCGCGTGGAGAAAATATCTTGAATTCCCCATTGGGGTCATCGGCATTCAAAATTTGGTATTCGGTGGTCAGGGTACTGCCAGAACCGATTACGATATATTTTCGGGATTTGGTCTTGTACACAAAGGTGTTGTAGGTATCATCCAGTTCCTCAAAGACCAACACATCATCTTCCGAAGGGGTTCCTAGTACATGCTTGAAAATACGGTCTGAACGCAGGGTCACAGGGTCCTTTTTGGTGTAGAACAAGGTTTTGCCGTCACTGGCCCAAACGGAACTTCCTGTGGTGTTATTAATGACATCAGGGTAAATTTCACCTGTTATCAGATTTTTGAATTGGATGTTATACTGACGTCTGGAAATGGTATCCGTAGCGAAAGCAGCCAACGTATTGTCAGGAGTCACCGAAATCCCCCTTAGGTTGAAAAACTCATGCCCCTCGGCCATTTGGTTGCAATCGAACATCAATTCCTCGTCGGCATCCAAACTTTCCTTTTTTCGGGAATGGATAGGATACTCCTTGCCTTCCTCATATCGGGTGATGTACCAATAGCCATCCAGTTTGTAGGGCACGGAGGAATCATCCTCTTTGATCCTGCCCTTCATTTCCTTATAAAGTTCTTCCTGAAATGCGGCAGTATGTGCCGTCATTTTTTGATAGTACTCGTTTTCGGCGTTCAAATAGTCCAGAACCTGCTGGTCCTCCCTATTGTTCATCCAATAATAATCATCGATCCGTACATCGCCGTGCTTCTCCAACTTGGTTGGATGCTTGGGGGCCACTGGTGGGGCTATGTTCATTGATTCTTCTTTACTGTTCTTGCAAGAGCTTGCAAAAATAAGGCATAAAACCAGAATATGAATTCTAGAAATAGTCAGTTTCATCAGTTTTAGGTTTTAGCCAATTTACTACTTTTGACCTTACTCACCTTTAAAATTGAAATTATGTTTGGAGATATCATGGGAATGATGGGCAAATTGAAGGAAACCCAGAAAAAAGTGGAGGAGACCAAAGCGCGTTTGAACACGGTTCTGGTTGATGAGCAGTCAGTCGATGGATTGTTGAAAGTGACCTTGACCGCCAATCGCGAAATAAAATCCATATCCATTGACGATTCACTATTAGCCGATAAAGAACAACTGGAAGATTACCTTATCCTTACCCTGAACAAAGCCATCGCAAAAGCCACCAATATCAATGAAACCGAATTGGCCGCTGTGGCCAAGGAAGGTATGCCCAACATTCCGGGGTTGGATTCCTTCATGAAGTAGCTAGCTGTAAGTATTCAGATTACTGGATTACTGGATTACTGGATGTTTTCTACTTGAGCATGATACTTGAACTTTAAATGTCAGGTCGAGCGCAGTCGAGACCAATTTGTAATCCTTCTCCCCTACGCTCAAAGTGACAAATTCAACCTATGGTTGTCAGGATGTTTAAGAAATGCTGGTGCATCTCGTCCGTATAATCTAGATGGGTGACAATACGCAATTTCCCCTGACCCATTCCGATAATCGATACTTGGTTTTGGCTCAATTGTTCCAAAAATGTAGCAGAGGACATTTTGATTTCATCAATTTCAAAAATGATGATATTGGTTTCAATGGGCTCCACTTTTTTGATGAAATCCAAGGTAACGAGCGCCTCCCCTATTTCTTCTGCTTTTTGATGGTCCTCGGCCAATCTTTCAATATGGTGGTCCATGGCATAAATTCCGGCCGCAGCCAAAAATCCTGATTGTCTCATACCTCCACCAAATACCTTGCGAATGCGTAGGGCTTTATCGATATGTTCTTTACTGCCTACCAATACCGAACCTACCGGGCAACCCATGCCCTTGCTCAAACATACACTGATCGTATCGAACAACGTACCATAGTCTTTTGGGTCCTCCCCTTTCTTGACCAAGGCATTCCATAATCGGGCACCATCCAAGTGGTATTTGAGATTATGGTCTTCACAGACTTTACCAATTTTTTGTAGCTCCGTAAAATCCCAGCAAGCGCCACCGCCTTTGTTCGTTGTGTTTTCAATACAGACCAAAGTGGTCAACGGACTGTGGTAAAAATCGGGCGGGTTAATGGATGCTTCCACCTGCTCCGCAGTCATCATACCTCTATTTCCATCTACCAGTTTACAAGAAACCCCACTATTGAAGCTGACACCTCCCCCTTCATAATTGTAGATATGCGCATACTTGTCACAGATCAATTGGTCCCCTGGTTGTGTGTGGATTTTGATTGCTGTTTGGTTAGTCATGGTCCCACTTGGAAAAAATAGGGCCGCTTCCATACCAAAATACTCGGCTACTTTTGCTTCCAACGCATTTACCGTGGGATCGTTTTTAAAAACATCATCGCCCACCTTGGCATTCATCATAGCCTCCAACATGCCCGGAGTGGGCCTGGTGACCGTATCACTGATTAAATTTATTTCCATGCTGATGTAGACTAGTCCATGCAATCCATTCCAATGGGCGAACCATCCGGAATTTGTGGCACCTCAATAAGTTTAAATTTGGAAGGGTCTTTCATAAAATCATCAATGCGCTGCACCATTTCTGCTGCTATGGCATTCTTACCATTGCCTAACAATTGTGTCTTCAAATTCTTGAGGGCCTCCAAAGCAATGGCATTCACCTGTGGATGCACATCGGTATGGGCCGCCAAATTCATGATATGGTAAAGCACCCTAAAATTGACCGTGTTCTGTACTTCCTCCTCATAATCATCCCTGTGAGAAAGATCAAAAGTGCCCTTGATGGTTTCGTCCAATACTTCCTTGAGTCCCATTTGATTTTTGTCCAAACTTTTTTGTTGGATCAGGCGGGAAGCACGCTCGGGATGCAACAATAATCCAAGCGTCATATCCGCGGCCGTCTCGGCTACTGACAAGGCATCAAAGCTTACCCCTGTGCGTCCCTTAAACGATTCCCTTGTTCTGTTGAACCCAATGGCCCTTGGCGGAAAAAGGTCCAACTTGTCTTTAGGAACGGCGATGACTTCGGCATCCAAAGTTTTGAGGATAGATTTCATGGCCTGCTCCTGTACAGCAGCATTGATGGGTTTCACGGCAAATTGGCCACCTCCCTTAACCGCATAGTTATAATCCAAGCCACCTATGATCTTGGAAACTGCTTCGGCTTGGTACCTATGGAAAAAATACAGGGGAACAAACACATCTTCCAAAGTAGAATAGGCTTCTCCACTTCTAATGTTGTCTATGGAAAAATTATCGATGGCTTTTTTACGGATTTCGAGCATGCTCTCCAATTCTTGACTAGCACTTTTTCCATTGTCCCATAAATGGGCCAATAAGTGTGCCCCTCCTGTTGGGCGGGCATCCTGATCGGAGATGTAACGCAATCCTTCATCTTGGGCTTTTTTCAAAATGGCGTTCAACGCTTGCTTTTCATTTGTTCCCGTTGGAAAATCGGAATAGGAATAGGCTACGATCATCTTGTCCCACTCGCCTATACCGGTATCATATGCATTGGCGAAGCTGATGTTGTTCCCGTCCAGTTCAAATTGTGGATGTGGGTAGTCCATTACCGAAGATCTGTCCACGGTGCTTGCCGCAAAATTGTGCGCAAATCCAAGGGTGTGTCCAATTTCATGGGCAGAAAGCTGCCTGATCCTGGCCAAGGCCAGATCCAGCATGGGTTGATAGTTATCGTCACGTTCCGCAAACGGTTTGTTCATTAAAGCTTGAGCTATCATAAAATCCTGACGAATCCGTAGACTTCCCAAACTCACGTGACCTTTAATGATTTCTCCCGTACGTGGGTCGGTCACACTACTACCATAGCTCCATCCCCTAGTGGAACGGTGCACCCATTGCACCACATTGTACCGAACATCAAGGGGATCGGCATCATCGGGCAATATTTTCATTTGGAAGGCATCTTTATATCCCGCGGCTTCAAAGGCTTGGTTCCACCATTTGCCCCCTTCCATCAAAGCGGAACGAATGGGCTCTGGGGTACCATTATCCAAATAATAAACAATAGGCTCCACAGCTTCGCTCACTGCAGCACTTGGGTTTTTCTTCTCCAAACGATGTCTTCTGATGAATTGCTTCAAAATAGGTTCCTGAACCGGAGTAGCATAATCATAATAGGAAAAAGGATAGGAACCGCTACGTGGGTCAAAATCCCTTTTTTCATATTTATTGTCGGGCAACTCAACAAGGGAATGGTGTTGGGCCACAGTAACCAAGCTTGGGTCCGGGGTCACGGAGCGAATCCAGGCACCTTCCGGGTTGCCTTTAAAGGTAAGGGTTACATCAAACTCCACATTCTTTGGGAATGCCTTGGTACGTTCAAAGGCCAGGGCACTTTTGCTGGCGTCCACACTATAGGAACCTTGTTTGGACCTTTTCAGTCTGTTGGCCACTCCATGGGCATCGCGCATCAAAAAATCTGTAAAATCAATAAGGTAGCTTCCTTTGGACTCTTCCTCTATTTTAAATCCATGCAAAATGGATTTTGCAAAAGCCTGCTCGACTGACTTGCGTTCCAGTTCATTATCAGTAATCGCCCTAAAGGTTAAATTGGGTTGTACCAATAACAGTTTATTTCCTGCTTTTTTGAAGAATACCACCTGCTCGTTCCCCAATTGTCCACGATCTAGGCCAATATCGTTGCTACCTATCCCGCTACTTAAGGAATAGACGTATAAAAAATCCTTTTCAAGATCGTCGACCTGCAGATAAATCTTGTCAGTCTTGTCATCATAGAAAAAATTGAAATAGCCACTGAACTTTTGAAAATCCTTGGCCTTTTCAAAGGTCTGTGCACCTAAAGCGGAGCACACAAAATAAAACAATGCAATGAGGGTAGTTGAGTTCTTCATAGTTGGTTTGTAATAGACCTTAAAAGTATGGAATTCATTTTAAAAAACACGGTATCTAAAAAGGGATGGGCACAAAACTTAATTTGTTAAAAATTAAGGTTGATTTTTATCTGTTTCTTTGTTTGAGCCCCTCATTTTTATACAATGTTTATTTCATAAAATATTGAAAATCCATATTTTAATAAAAAAAGTATATGGGGCCAGATACAAATAAAACCATCTTTTCCAGTTATGTGCGGAAAGACGGGCTGTTCGATGAAGTTTTTGGAAAGGACGGAAACGTTAAATCAGTGTACCAGAAGCTATTGGACCTCTATGGGGCCAGGTCCATTGATGATTATGTTACCTTGAACAACAAGGCAAAATCTTCCTTTTTTAACCAAGGAATTACTTTTCAAGTGTACGGGGACAAGCAAAGCCAGGAGAAAATTTTCCCTTTTGACCTGTTTCCCAGAATCATCGACCCCAAAGAATGGGAAATCATTGAGAAAGGTGCCATTCAAAGGAGTTTGGCCCTGAACCATTTTCTGTGGGACGTTTATCATGATAAAAAAATAGTAAAGGATGGAATTGTGCCCATTGAACTTTTGAGCTCCTCGCCCAACTATCTGCACCAGATGATGGATGTGGACCCGCCCAGCAGGATTTACAACCATATTTCCGGTACCGATATCATCAAACATTCCGATGGCAACTATTATGTGTTGGAAGACAATATCCGATGTCCTTCTGGGGTCAGTTATGTAATCTGTAACCGAACTGCCCTGAAACGTGCCCTTTTTGGCGTGTTCAACCATTATAAAACGCACACCGTTACCGATTACGCCGAGAATTTGCTCAACCTGTTGGAAAGCGTAAAACCGCCTGGTGTGGACTCCCCTGTTTGTGTGGTGATTACACCGGGCATGTTCAATTCCGCCTATTACGAGCATTCCTACTTGGCCAAGGCCATGGGAGTTGAACTGGTGGAAGGTCGAGACCTTTTTGTGGAAAACGATTTTGTCTACATGAAAACCACACAAGGTCCTGTACGGGTGGATGTGGTATATCGAAGAATCGATGATTTGTTCATTGATCCTATGGAGTTTTATCCCGATTCTTCCTTGGGCGTACCCGGATTGTTCGCCGCGTACCGAAAAGGAAATGTGACGTTGGCAAATGCCCCAGGAACCGGTGTTGCGGACGATAAGGCCATTTATACCTATGTTCAGGATATCATTAAATATTATTTGGATGAGGAACCCATCCTCAAAAATGTCCATACCTATCATTGTAGCAGACCTGATGAACTACAATATGTATTGGACCATATCAGTGAACTGGTCATAAAACCCGTAGATGAAGCCGGGGGCTATGGTATTTCCATTGGAAATAAACTTACCAAGGAAGAAATTGAGGAAGTGAAGGTCAAATTAAAGGCCAGTCCAAGGAAATTTGTGGCGCAGCCCATTATGTCATTATCCGTACATCCTACATATATAGACGCCAAGGAATCTTTTGAACAAAGGCATATTGACCTTCGAACTTATACCGTATTGGGCCAGGACAAACAATTTGTATTGAAAGGCGGTTTGACCCGCGTGGCATTGAAAGAAGGAAATCTGATCGTGAATTCTTCCCAAGGTGGGGGTTCCAAGGACACTTGGGTATTAAAACAATAAGAACACTATGCTAGCAAGAGTAGCCAACAACCTGTTCTGGATGGGCAGGTATATTGAACGGGCCGAGCACGTGGCCCGTTTTATGAACGTGAATTATTTTTCTTCTTTGGATGCGCCCAACCAATTGTCCCAATCCAGGCAATTTGTGCTTCGGTCCATGTTGTTTATGGTCGGGGACCCTGTGTACGACGACTCCCTTGAACTGGATGAGGAAAGCGTGCTGTATGATATTGGATTGAATCCCGAAAAAAACTTTTCTATTATAAGTAGCATTAAGACCGCAAGGGAGAACGCCAATAGCTCACGTGATTTGATTTCCACGGAATTGTACGAAAGCTTGAACAAGTTCTATCACTTTGTGATGAACTATTCCAGGGAATTATTTGTGAAAACGAATCTGTACGATTTCACCGTGAACGTCACCGAAATGACAGCTGTACTGAGAGGAAAGATACGGGGTACGCTTTTACATGATGAAGTATATGCCATCATCATGTTGGGTGTCAACATTGAACGGGCCATTCAGGTAACCCGCATCATCAATACCAAATTCAACGATGCCCTTATGGCTCAAGGAAGCTATGGAGACACCATTGGCAATAGTTTTGAATGGAGCACCTTACTCAAATGCGCCGAAAGCTATGATATGATGCGTCGATTGTATAAAAAGTCGCCCAACAGCACCTCTACCATGGAGTTTCTGATCCTTAACGGTAGATGCCCCCGTTCCTTCATGAACTGCATCAACCAAGTGTACAAACACATTCAGGAACTGGACAAAAAAGTGGAATATGAGAAAAGTTCCACGGCCTTTATGGTCGGAAAAATAAGGGCGGAGTTCGAGTTTAAACAAATTGAGGAGATTCAGGACGACATTCAGGGCAACTTGGATATGATCCTTAATAAAATGTTCAAAATTAGTGAGAACATGGAGAAGGAATTCTTCAACTACTAACTAACTTGGCAGGATTGAATTGCGCTCACATGTTCTATGAATATGAAATAGATTATGATACCCAGAACTCCTATGAAAAAGGGCTGAGCGAGGCCTTTTGGCAGTTCATGGTGATTCCTGAGGACAACGACACCCAAGAGGTCACCTACTGGCATTTTGAGAACGATCTAGGGGAACGGAACAGTGTTTCAGAGAATGGATTGGGTTTTAAAACGGTACAGGTGCGGTCCAAAAGAGTTATTGACCATATCAAGTTCAATGCACATTTCAAACTGAAAAAGAAAGAAATCAACCCCTTTGATTTTGATCTACCCTTAAACTTAAATGATGAAATTGAGATTTTGAACAGTCTCGATTTCAAGGTGGACCATGAACCCTACTTGAGAAAAACCAGACTCACCATCCTTCCCGAACAACACAGGGACATATTCCTTTTCGATTCCGATAAATCCGTATTCGAGAATTTAACGGACCTAAATTATTGGGCATTCGGACATCTTTATTTTAAAGTTGGGGTCACCGATGTGGATACCCCTTTGGCGGAAATCATCGAAAAAAGACATGGGGTATGCCA
Organism: Flagellimonas aequoris; assembly: GCF_003584165.1. Lineage (GTDB taxonomy): Bacteria > Bacteroidota > Bacteroidia > Flavobacteriales > Flavobacteriaceae > Flagellimonas > Flagellimonas aequoris. The sequence continues at coordinate 754,631 of NZ_QXFJ01000030.1, forward strand.
AGATTTCACCCACCTGTTCTGTGCCATTGCCAAACACAACGGTATTCCCTGTAGATATGTCTCCGGATACCTGCATCAGGGCATTGGTTTTTTTGGGGATTCCCAAATGCATGCTTGGGCCGAGGCCTTTGTTCCCAATGTGGGTTGGATAGGGTTCGACCCCACGAACAACCTTTTGGCCAACCACAACCACATAAAGGTTTGCCATGGTAAGGATTACAACGATTGTGCACCTTTGAAAGGCGTTGTCTATACCTTGGGAAACAACGAGACCAAATATTCCGTACTCGTAAAAACTGCAGAAGAACAGCAGCAACAATAGATTATTTTATCTGCCGAAAGAAACCTATTTTTGCCCCAAAATTCAATTCATGGTAACTACAGATCACCAGAAAGATCTTATTGAGCGCCTTGGTGCGTTAAGGAGGTATCTTTGACATCGATGCCAAACTTATCGAAATAGAAAACGAGGAGGAAAAAACACTCGAACCCGGTTTTTGGGACAATCCACAAGAAGCCCAAATTCAAATGCAGACACTTAAATCCAAAAAGAAATGGGTAGAAGACTTTAATGAGGCTGAGGCCTTGGTCGGAGACCTTGAGGTGCTTATGGAGTTCCAGCAAGCTGGTGAGGTCACTGAGGCCGAAGTGGAACAGCAATACAAAAAAGCTGTCGACCTTATTGAAAACCTTGAGTTCAAAAACATGCTTTCGGATGAAGGTGATGAACTAACGGCCGTACTCCAGATTACCGCAGGTGCCGGGGGTACCGAAAGTTGTGATTGGGCTTCCATGTTGATGCGGATGTACTTGATGTGGGCCGAGAAACATAAATACAAGGTCAAGGAACTCAACTATCAGGAAGGTGATGTGGCCGGTGTAAAGACTGTAACCTTGGAGATTGAGGGTGAATATGCCTTTGGGTGGTTAAAAGGCGAAAACGGTGTGCACCGTTTGGTGCGCATCTCCCCTTTTGACAGCAATGCCAAAAGGCACACTTCTTTTGCATCCGTTTATGTGTATCCCTTGGTTGATGATACTATCGAAATCGAAATCAATCCCGCCGACATTGAAATCACCACGGCCCGTTCCAGTGGCGCCGGTGGACAGAACGTAAACAAGGTGGAAACCAAAGTACAGTTGTTCCACAAACCTACGGGCATCCAAATTTCTTGTTCCGATTCCCGTTCACAGCACGACAACCGAGCAACCGCCATGAAGATGTTGAAATCACAGTTGTATGAAATAGAACTGCGTAAAAAGCAAGAAGCACGGGCTGAAATAGAATCTTCCAAGATGAAAATCGAGTGGGGATCACAGATCAGGAACTACGTGATGCATCCCTACAAATTGGTGAAGGATGTGCGTACCGCTGAAGAAACTGGCAACGTGGATGCCGTAATGGATGGGGATATTGATGCCTTTTTAAAGGCCTACCTGATGATGATGGGCCAAAAGCAGGAAGAATAATTTAAATGCGGGCATCTGATGTCTGAAAAAATAAAAATGATCAAAATATATCATAACCCCCGGTGTGGGAAATCAAGGGAGGGATTGCAGATTCTGGAAAATTCCGGGAAGGATTTTGAAATCATCAAATATTTGGAGGATGTACCTACCAAAGAAGAACTTAAAACCCTGTTAGGGTATTTGGGCATTGCCCCCATAGATTTGGTTCGCCAAAACGAAACCATTTGGAAAGAAAAGTTCAAGGGCAAAAAGCTATCCGATGACGATATTTTGGAAGCCATGGCCAAGAATCCCAAACTCATTGAACGCCCCATCGTAGTGGTTGGAAAAAAAGCGGTCATTGGCAGGCCTCCAGAAAAAATCAACACCTTGTTATAATATTGATTGCCAGTGGAATTTAACATTCAATTTTCGTAATACATGTTACTAAATCATATCTTTAAAATATGAAAAACATAAAGACCCTAATCGTTTTATCCTTTGTTTTGGGATTGTTGTCCGTAAATGATGTTGCCGCCCAATATGGATACGGTTATGGATCCCCTTATGGTGGGCGTTATGGGAGACAGCAGAGTATGGTGCCCAACGGCGGACCTACCGAATCCAAAAAGGATGAAACCCCGCCGACTGCCGAAGAAATCGTCGACGGGCAAATGCCCTCGATTTCCGAAGAGTTGGGTTTGGATCCCTTTGAACAAGCTGTCGTAAGAACTGCACTATTACAATCCGTTCAACAAAAAATTGAACTCCACATCCTGGAATTGGAGCCCCTTAAGATGAAGGAAGAGTACCAAAAAATCGACAGCAAAATGCTGGAGGAGTTGAAAATGGGCCTTCCAGAGGAAAAATATAACGCTTTTATAACACTACAGGAAAACAGCTTCAAAACCAAAAACAAGAAAAAGAAGAAAAATAAAAAGGATTAACAATTCTTTAAGGTCATTCGCAGGCCCAAACATGTTGTTGGGAGACAAATATTTCTTCCCTACTTTTTTTCCGCACATTTTTGCCCCACTAAATTTAAACTATGCATAGGATTGTTATCCCATTGCTGTTACTGACCTTATCCACAATCAAAGGACAAGTAAGGCAAAATGAGCAAAACATAACCATATCTGGTAAAGTTATTGATGCCGAGTCTGGTCAACCCCTGGAGTATGCAACTTTTGTCCTTCAGGATGCCGACAATCCCGACAAAGTCACAGGAGGTATTACGGATACATCCGGTGAATTTTCCATTGAAACAGCCCCAGGCAAGTATAATATCAGGGTAGAGTTTCTTTCTTTCAAAACCTATTCCTTAAATGGACAAAACTATACTTCCTCAACAAATTTGGGCCCAATTCGCCTTGAAGCGGATGTTGCACAATTGGAAGCTGTAGAGGTTGTGGGGGAACGAACCACAGTAGAAGTCAGACTGGACAAAAAAATCTACAATATTGGGAAGGACATCACCACGAGCGGAGGAAACGTAAGCGATGCCCTGAACAACATCCCCTCTGTTTCTGTGGATGTGGAAGGTGCCATCAGCCTTCGTGGCAATGACAACGTTAGGATCTTGATCAATGGTAAACCTTCTGCCTTGGCCGGTTTTGGTTCTACTGATATTTTGCAACAATTGCCCGCGGATGCCATTGAAAAAGTGGAAGTGATCACCAGTCCATCGGCCCGATATGATGCCGAAGGAACTGCAGGTATCCTGAATATCGTGCTCAAAAAAGAAAAAACATTGGGTATCAACGGATCCGTGAACACTACGGTCGGTGTGCCCTTCAATGCCAGGGTGACCACCAATTTCAATATCAGGACCGAAAAGTTCAATATTTTCAACACCCTGGGTTATTTTCATAGGGAATCTCCTGGAAGTGGTTTGAACGACAACCGATATTTTTCCGATGCCAGTGATTTTGACAGAATCATCGAGGATAGGGACATTACCCGAAACGATGACGGATTCAATATCAATATTGGGATGGAGTATTTCCTGACTGATAAGTCCTCTGTTACCGGTAGCTTTTTCTACAGATGGTCAGATGAGAACGATGTGACCGAAAACGACAACCAACGGTTTACGGATGGCGATTTAAACAGTAGAACTTTAAGGACCGAAGATCAAGCACAAAAAGAAAATAGTAGACAGTTTTCCTTGAACTACACGAACAATATCAATGATGAAGGCCACAAATTGACCGCCGACCTTCAGTATTCGTATGACAATGAAGATGGATTGACGGGAATACAGGAAAACAACACCATTCCCAACAACGATCTTCTGGCCTTGGAAAACATCTACGATAACCAGAAACAGGACGACTTTTTGGCGCAAATAGATTATGTGCTACCCATGGGTGATGCCCAGTTTGAGGCCGGTTACCGTGGGAATTTTGAGAAGGAGGTAAACGATTATCAATTGGATACCCTAAACCAGAATACCGGACAGTTTGAGACCAATTACGATCTTACCAATGTATTTACCTATCGTGAAAACGTGAATGCCCTGTATACCCAATACGGCAACAAATACGGTAAGTTCTCCGTGTTGTTGGGTCTTCGTTTGGAAAATACCCAAATGAAGGGAAATGTGGACGCCAACATCGATAGCGAAGCCTTACAGGAAATTATAGGACAGGATGTGGATCTTAATTTTGATAAGAATTATTTGGGACTTTTCCCTACCGTCAACCTTATCTTTGAACTCTCCAAGACACAGAACATTTCCGTTGGGTACAACCGAAGGATCAATAGGCCACGCGGCTGGTTTATCAATCCTTTTCCTTCCAGATCTAGTAGAACGAATGTTTTTCAGGGGAATCCGGATTTAGATCCGGCCTATGCCAATGCCTATGATATTGGGTATATGAAAAGATGGAAAAAATTGACGCTTACCTCTTCCATCTATTATCAAAAAGAAACAAGGTCTTTTGAATTCATTAGGGAAGAAACGGGACAAGTAACTTCAGATGGGATTCAGATCATACGGTCATTGCCCATCAACCTATCCACCAACGAACGTATTGGAGCGGAAGCAGGTGTTATTTACAGCCCAGCCAAATGGTGGCGATTGAACAGTAGCTTTAACTTTTTCACCTTCACTTCGGATGGTGAGTTCAACGGGGTTGAGTATGGGACCACCAATTCAAGCTGGTTTGCCAGATTGAGCTCCAAGTTTACCCTCCCTGCTAAAATTGAGCTTCAGGCCAATTCGTTTTACATGGGTCCACGACAAACGGCACAAAGTGATACCAAAGGCATGTTCTCCATGAACCTGGCCATGAGCAAGGATGTGTTCAAGGATAAGGCCACGGTTTCCTTGAATGTGAGCGATGTGTTCAATTCAAGAAAAAGAAGATCCTTTACCGAAACACCTACTTTTACCTCGGATAGTGAATTTCAATGGAGAAAAAGACAAATAAACCTTTCTTTTATCTATCGTTTCAATCAACCTAAGGAGAAAAACAACCGAAGAGGGCCACAAGAGGACGGCGAAGAAGAGAGACAGTTTGAAGGATAAACCAACTGACCAACCTATACCAAAGAAAAAAAGAAGCCGAAATGGCTTCTTTTTTTATGCTATAGTTTTACGCAAACTAATTTATTTTCAAATGCTTTTATGGTAGGTATAAGAGCTGTCACCATAAAAACACCCTATCTTTCAAAACAAAAAAGAAGCCAAATTGGCTTCTTTTATTATTCTTCTAGTCTGGCCGCTTGCCTGGCCTCCTTTTTTTCTTTGTACAATTCCCTAAGGTTACCGATCAACCAATAAGGTACTACGAAGGTCAACAAGAAAATCATCAACCAAAAACCTATTGTCAAAATCGTTAAAAAAGCTAGAAAACCTAAATATTGGTCAAATTCGAACATTTTTTTTTCCTTTAGATGTAGCAAAGATACAATGAAAAAATAGTTTTAAACAAGGCCTCTTTTAAATTTTATGCGTTTTTCGAGCCAAAAAGTCTTTTCCTCAAAGTACCAAAAGCTGCTACGACACCTACGGCAATAATCTTCCAAAATTTGAGCAATGCAGCAAAGAACCCTACTTTGGCCAATACTTTGCCTGCAATCAATCCGCCTATACCGTAAGCTGCCACTTCGTCAAAATCTGGATCAAAATCCGAATAACGATTACCCGGATTGAATTCGGCACTGGATATGACCCTGTCTATGTTGTTCTGTACCAGATGTAATTTATCCATATCGCTGATGGCGTTCAGGTTCAAATATCCTTTTCTGCCCAATACCCTAATGTTGTAGTTGAGGGTGTTCATATCCATCCCTTCAAATTTTATCTCCTTGGCCCAATGCAATTTTTTGGCATTGTGGTCATAAAAAGGTTCAGCTGCCCATCCAACAATATCCGCGGTGGGATACCCCTGTTTTTTGCGCTCCTTGTTTTCTTCGATGGCACTCTCTTGCATATCTTCCAAAAGGTCATCATAATCAATATCGTCCGCATCGTCATCATCAATATAACCTTCTTCTGAGTAGGTGATTTCGATGGCATAGGTAAAATCATCGCCCAAAACGGAAATATCCTCGGGAAACAACATGCCTAAAGTTTCGGATGGCGGATTGCCCCAAAGTTCCGTAAGTACGTGTTGGCTCTGTTGGCCGTCCAAATATTTAAAGCCTTCGGGCACATGTAGTGTGGCAAGATCATTCCCAAGTTGTATGTTACCTTTCTGGAAAGTATAGGAATTATTGATGCTGTCCAGAATTTTTAAATAGATTTCTTCGTCCAATTCAAGACCTGTATCGGTTGAATCTGTTTGCGAGAAGACATGGGAAATACATAGCAAAAATGCTAAAATGGTTAAGTTTTTCATGGTTGGTGTTTTATACAAAGCCCAATTAAAACATAAAAGATGAAAGAAAAAAACTACAATGTCAATTTTAGTTGAAAAACAATATTATTCGGTTGACTTTTACATATGATACTATGATGGTTTATCTTTGTGGAACAACAAAATCATCATATTCCAATGAGTTTCAGAATAGAAAAAGATACCATGGGCGAGGTGAAAGTGCCCGCGGACAAATATTGGGGTGCACAGACAGAACGCTCCAGAAACAATTTTAAAATCGGCACCCCTGCCTCCATGCCGATGGACATCATCTACGGATTTGCCTATCTGAAAAAGGCCGCCGCTTATGCCAACCATGAGCTTGGTGTACTCAGTGTAGAAAAAAGAGACCTGATCGCACAAGTCTGTGAGGAAATCCTGGAAGGGAAACTCGACGACCAATTTCCATTGGTAATCTGGCAAACAGGCTCCGGCACGCAAAGCAATATGAACGTGAACGAAGTAATTGCCAACAGGGCGCATGAAATTGCCGGAAAAAAAATTGGGGAAGGTGAAAAAACCATCCAACCCAATGATGATGTGAACAAAAGCCAATCTTCCAATGATACCTTCCCGACCGGAATGCACATTGCGGCCTACAAGAAAATTGTGGAGGTCACCATCCCTGGTGTGGAGCGGCTCAAAAATACGTTGGACAAAAAATCCAAAGAATTCAAGAATGTTGTGAAAATTGGCAGGACCCACCTAATGGATGCCACTCCCCTAACCTTGGGGCAGGAATTCTCCGGATATGTTTCACAACTGGAGCACGGCATCAAGGCCCTTAAAAACACCCTGGCCCATCTTGGAGAACTGGCTTTAGGTGGAACCGCTGTGGGTACTGGATTGAACACCCCAAAAGGGTATGATGTGCTTGTAGCCAAATACATTGCCAAGTTCACAGGCCAGCCTTTTGTTACGGCTGAAAATAAGTTCGAAGCTTTGGCCGCACATGACGCCATTGTGGAGAGTCACGGGGCATTGAAACAATTAGCTGTTTCCTTAAACAAGATTGCGAATGATATTAGAATGATGGCCTCAGGTCCACGTTCCGGTATCGGGGAGATCATTATTCCTGCCAACGAGCCCGGTAGCTCCATTATGCCCGGTAAGGTGAACCCAACACAGTGTGAAGCCTTGACCATGGTCTGTGCCCAAGTAATGGGCAACGATGTGGCCATTAGTGTAGGTGGAACCCAGGGACATTATGAGCTTAACGTGTTCAAGCCTGTAATGGCTGCCAATATTTTACAGTCGGCCCAATTGTTGGGCGATGCCTGCGTAAGTTTTGATGAACATTGCGCCATGGGTATTGAGCCGAACCACGAAGTGATCAAGACGCTTTTGAACAACTCTTTGATGCTTGTTACCGCCTTGAATACCAAAATAGGATACTATAAAGCAGCAGAAATTGCGAATACGGCCCATAAAAATGGTACCACATTAAGGGAGGAAGCCGTTAACCTTGGTTACGTTACCCCAGAAGAATATGATGCATGGGTACGTCCAGAGGATATGGTGGGCAGTTTGAAATAGCTTTTCAAAAAATATTGAAGCATAAAAAAGGCCCGTCCAAATTTGGACGGGCCTTTTATTTATGATGGATAGTGTGTATTATTTCAACTCGAACTTGGAAGTACCCAACAATTTCAATTTGCTGTCATAAACATTTACCATGTAGTTACCTTTTTGGTAATCATCGGCTGGTTTGTTCACATAGTCACATACATCCAAGGCATCATTTTCGTAGTAGAAATTGGTTCCTTTGCTGTAAGTGATGGAAGCACCTTCCTCGGTTGACTTGCTGAAGCCATCACCAAGAACGTTTCCTTGTGGTCCCAAAACTTCGATGTAGAATTCCCTGTCACCAGCTTCGGCAATGGTATTGCTAGCCACGGTAAAGCAAACTTTAAGTTTATCGGTAGCTTTAGCTCTTGAAGTGGACACCAATTTACCGCTGCTTCTTTCTTTAACAGCATCTACACTGATAGTGGAAAGATTAAGGGCAGAACCTCTTTCGACGGCATCGGCCAATTGAGTGTTCTGAACGATCAAAGAATCGTTGAAAACGGTTTGTTTTTCCAATTCAACAAACGTGCTGTCCCTTTGCATGGCCAACAAGCTGTTAGATTGTGTCAAGGAATCTACTTGCTTCAACAACTTCTCCCTTTCAGCTTTAAGAACGCTTACTTGTCTCCTGTATCGAGAAAGAGAAGCAATATCAGCTTTCATCCCTTGTACAGAGTCAATGTACTTTGCAATATTGTCCCTAGCGGCAACCAATTCTTCGTTGGTAGCGTTGCTTTCCAAAATGGCCTTGTCATACTCGGATTTCAAGTTGTTCAAGTCCTCAACAACCAATTCCTTTTCTTGGGTAAGCGCTTCGGTTGTTTTCTTTTTGTCTTGGTAAAGGCTCACGGTATAGATAATGGTTCCCAAAAGAACTACACCCAACAACCCGGCAATTACCTTCAATCCATTGTTATTGCTTTTTGTTTCAGTCATAACTTTTTGATTTAATTGATTCTCGTTTAAATGTTTTGATCAATCGTGTTTGGTTTATATACGCTTCAGATTCTAGTTTGGATTATTTAACCAAAATTTTTTGTAAAAAAAATCATCATAATGTTAGAGAAACCTTATTTTTAGTGGAACTCAAAAATTCCATGATGAAAAGAATCATACCCATAATAGCATTAATGCTCTTCTTTGCCTGTAAACAAAACAAGCCTCAGAATGAAGCATCTACAGAAGTTGCCACCGAAGTGGAGACGGAGGTTCCCGAGGAAGCCACCATTATTCCGATAGAACATGCCACCGCTGTTTTGGAATGGGATGGAAATACCGTTTATATAGACCCTGTAGGTGGCAAAGAGGCTTTTGCGGGGCAAAAATCACCCACTTTAATTTTGATTACCGATATCCATGGTGATCATTTTAGTTTGGAGACCCTACAAGCGTTGGATACCGTAAAAGCAACCGTGGTGGCCCCAAAAGCAGTAGCTGACCAAATTCCAACCGATTTTGGTTCTCCTGTCGTTGTAATGAACAATGGGGATACCAAAAATTTCTCCGGAATCACCGTTGAGGCCATTCCCATGTACAATCTTCGTGAAGAAGCCCTTGATTTCCATACCAAGGGAAGGGGTAACGGATATGTGCTTACCGTTGGCCAAGAGCGTATTTATTTTTCTGGGGATACGGAAGATATTCCAGAAATGAGGGCATTGCAGAACATTGACAAAGCCTTTATTTGCATGAACCTGCCTTATACCATGACCGAGGAAAGTGCCGCCGATGCTGTGTTGGAATTCAAGCCCAAGGAGGTGTATCCTTACCACTATAGGGGCCGCCCCGATGTTAGTGATGTAGCGAAGTTCAAAGCCTTGGTCAATGAAGGAGACCCCAATATTAAGGTAGTCCAATTGGATTGGTATCCCAACGATGATTTTTGATTCATTATAATAATGCCGCCTTTTTGGCGTTAGCATAACAAACTATTAACCAAATCAAATACTTGACCATGGCCCCCAAATCCCATGTTTTAGTAGTTGCGGTATTATTTTTTGCCGTTCAAACTACCTTCGCAAACCAGTGTGATGCCTTTTATTCCAAAGTGACCTACGCACTCAACCATTGTAAAAAGGCGATGTCCGCCACCAATTTTGAACACCAGATGTACTTTGCCGAAAGGGCATGGGAAGCCCTGGAAAAGGCAAAAGCTTCCAAAGGTGAATGTGTTTGCTCCAAAGCAGACGAAAAAACCATAGATGCCATGGAGTCTTTGGACAAGGCCATTGAACCTGCAGACTGGGAAGCAGGAAGGTTCTTTACCAAAAAAGCACTGGGGCAGATCACCGAGTTGATCACGTTCCTTGATGAATGTACCATCGGTATTTCAACAACCGAAACCGTTGTGGAAGATACCGATACGGCCATTTTTGAAAACGAGGCACATCCACAACAAGAGGACACGGAATCCGTGAACAGCATGGAATTGGAAATGATCAAAATCTTTGACAAACACGCCCAAGATAAACTGCATTCCGCAGAAAGTGCCATTTCCCAATTGGTGGAACTATCCAAGACCATTGGAGCCAATCCTGCACAAGACAATGGTGACCCCAATAATTTGGCGGCCCATCAAAAAGCCTATTTGGAAAGGGCCAAGAAAATATTGGAAGAGGGAATCAAAAATCTCGGTGGAGAAGAATAATCCTCTTCTTATCTTATCAATTTTTTATACTTGATGCGCTTGGGCATGATATCACCGCCCAAGCGTTTCTTTTTGTTTTCCTCATAATCCGAGAAGGATCCCTCAAAGAAATAGACTTGCGAATCCCCTTCAAAAGCAAGAATGTGGGTACAGATCCTATCCAAGAACCATCTGTCGTGGGAAATTATTACCGCACAGCCTGCAAAGTTTTCCAAACCTTCTTCCAAAGCGCGGAGCGTGTTTACATCCAAATCGTTGGTGGGCTCATCCAAAAGTAAAACGTTGCCTTCTTCCTTTAGCGTCATTGCCAGGTGGAGCCGGTTTCGTTCACCACCCGAAAGCATGTTTACTTTCTTGTTCTGCTCACTTCCAGAGAAATTAAATCGGCTCAAATAGGCACGAGAATTTACCTGCTTGCCACCCATCATCACCAATTCCTGTCCATCACTGAAGTTTTCCCAAATGGTCTTTTCAGGATCGATGTTGGAATGGCTTTGGTCCACATAAGCAATTTTAGCCGTTTCTCCTACCACAAATTCACCTTTGTCAGGAGTTTCCTCCCCCATGATCATTTTAAAAATGGTGGTCTTACCAGCTCCGTTAGGTCCAATGATCCCAACGATACCCGCCTGCGGAAGGTTGAAGTTCAATCCTTCGTACAGCAATTTGTCCCCAAAAGCCTTACTGACACCTTTGGCCTCGATTACGTTGGTTCCCAAACGAGGACCATTGGGGATGTAGATCTCCAAATTTTCCTCTATCTGTTTTTGATCTTGGCTGAGAAGCTTGTCGTAGTTCTTTAAACGTGCCTTTTGTTTGGCCTGACGACCTTTGGCACCTTGTCGTACCCATTCCAACTCTCGCTCCAAAGTCTTTTGTCTTTTGGATGCCTGTTTGCTCTCTTGGGCCAATCGCTTGGCCTTTTGATCCAACCAACTGGAATAGTTCCCCTTCCATGGAATACCCTCTCCCCTGTCCAGTTCCAGAATCCAACCGGCAACATTATCCAAGAAGTAACGGTCGTGGGTCACGGCAATTACCGTTCCTTTATATTGTGCCAAGTGGTGTTCCAACCAATGAACCGATTCTGCATCCAAGTGGTTGGTAGGTTCATCCAACAAAAGTACATCGGGCTCCTGCAACAACAGACGGCACAAAGCCACCCGTCTTCTTTCCCCTCCGGAAAGCACACTAATTTTTTTGTCCGATTCCGGAGTACGAAGTGCATCCATGGCAATCTCCAGCTTGGTGTCCAGTTCCCAAGCATTGGTAGCATCGATTTTGTCCTGCAAAGCCGCTTGTTTGTCCATCAGCTTTTGCATCTTATCCGGATCTTCATACACTTCGGGCAAACCGAACATATCATTGATCTTATTGTACTCATCCAGAATGGCAACAGTTTCCGCAACCCCTTCCTTTACAACTTCCAGTACAGTTTTGTTCTCATCGAGAAGTGGCTCCTGCTCCAAATAGCCCACTGTATATCCTGGGGAAAAAACCACATCTCCTTGATAGTTTTTATCGACCCCCGCAATGATTTTGAGCAAAGTGGATTTACCAGAACCATTGAGACCCAAAATACCGATCTTGGCACCGTAGAAAAAACTGAGATAAATATTTTTAAGCACAGGGGTATTAGCCGTTTTATAGGTCTTGGTAACCCCGGACATTGAAAAAATGACCTTTTTATCGTCTGACATTTGGTTGTAATTAAAATGTTATGAAAAATTGAGCCTACACCCTACCCTTAAGTGCATTGAATACCCAGGCCACGGCAAAAAAACCAATGCCCACGGCCCCGAAACCATATCCTGCCACTTCGTCGTATTTGAATGCCCCAAGTGCTATCATTCCTATTCCCACAAAAATCATAATCCATGTGGCCCATGCGAGCACCGTGTTCTTGTTCATTCCCATTGTCTGTAGTTCTGAAGAGGTTCAAATATCGTAAAAAATGAAATAATGCAAAGGCAAAGCTTAGGATTAAGTTTCAAAAGGAAAGGTTATGCCGCATTTTTCACGGATTGTGTCCAATAATTCGGACAGATCTAAGCTGTTTTGGTGCGACCAAAGGTCACTTTCTATCTTTTCTTCCTTGAGACATTTGTTGACCTCCAAGATCTCATAGTAGTAACCAATCCCAGTCAACGGCATGGGAAATTCTTGTTCTTCCCCTTCTTTTACCAGTCTATAGCCATCCGCTTCATGCCATCTAGAGTTCAATAGCAGTTCTCCTTCAGTACAGGAAACTTCGGCTATCATACTAGACCGACTGGTCAGGCCAGAGTACAAAACCGCTTGCGCCTGGTCGTAGTCAAAAATCATGCTGGTCTGGAGTTCCGTTCCATTGGGGTGGAAATTGGAGGTAGCCAAAATTTTATCTGGCATCCCCAATAACAAGTATGCGAGAAAAACGGGGTAAATTCCAATATCCAATAATGAACTGGAAGCTAGTTCAAGATTCCAAATTCTGGAACCTTCATCCCTATCCAAAGCATAGAAGGCAAAATCAGCATGCAGGTAACAAAGCTTGCCCAACTCTCCATCATCGATCATTTGCTTTACCTTTTGGATGGTAGGATTAAATCGCGACCACATGGCTTCCATCAAAAAGACATTATTCCGTTTTGAGGCAGCCACCATCTCCTCCACCTCGGCCTTGCTTATCCCCAACGGTTTTTCGCAGAGCACATGTTTTCCATTTTCCATGGCCCTAATGGCCAAATCCTTATGAAAATTATGAGGTGTGGCAATATACAGCACGTCTACCTCAGGGGATTGAAACAGTTCTTCATAAGTACCAAAAACATGTGGCACCTCAAATTCATTGGCAAACTCCTGTGCCCTTTGCAAATTTCTAGATCCCACTCCTGTGAGTTCTGCATCTTTCACCAGTTTCAGGTCCGACGCAAATTTCCGTGCTATTTTTCCCGGGCCTACAACGCCCCATTTGATTTTGCTATCCATATATCCCAAAAGTAATGATTATAACTCCTTATCTTTAGCCGACTAAACGAATTTGGACAAAATGGACCTTACCTTCAATAAAAACGAAGACCATAATAAGCTAAAACTCTCCGAGTTACGAAAAATACTTGCAGAAGTAAAACTGGGTGGTGGCAAAAAAAGGATTGAAAAACTCCATGCCCAAGGTAAAATGACGGCAAGGGAGCGCATTGAATATTTGTTGGACAATAATTCCGCTTCCATTGAAATAGGCGCCTTTGCTGGCGAGGGCATGTATGCAGAGCACGGTGGTTGCCCTTCGGGTGGTGTGGTAGTGAAAATAGGTTATGTAAAGGGGAAACAATGTGTAGTGGTCGCCAATGATGCCACCGTAAAGGCCGGGGCCTGGTTTCCCATCACCGGGAAAAAGAATTTGAGGGCCCAAGAAATAGCCATGGAAAACAGATTGCCCATTATTTACTTGGTGGACAGTGCCGGGGTATACCTCCCCATGCAGGATGAGATCTTTCCAGACAAGGAGCATTTTGGTCGTATTTTTAGGAACAATGCCATCATGAGCAGTATGGGAATCACACAAATTGCTGCAGTGATGGGTAGCTGTGTAGCCGGGGGTGCCTACTTGCCCATCATGAGTGATGAAGCTCTGATCGTTGACAAAACAGGAAGCATTTTTTTGGCGGGCAGTTATCTGGTAAAGGCCGCTATTGGAGAAAGCATAGACAATGAAACACTCGGTGGGGCTACCACCCATTCAGAAATCAGTGGGGTTACCGATTACAAAGCCAAGGATGACAAAGATGCTTTGGACAGAATCAAAAACATAGTGGACAAGATTGGAGATTTTGAAAAAGCTGGGTACAACAGAGCTGAGGCCAAGTCACCCATCGACAATCCGGAGGATATTTACGGACTTTTGCCTTCATCCCGAAGTGATCAGTACGACATGTTGGAAATCATCAAACGCTTGGTAGACAATTCCGAATTTGAACAGTACAAAGAGGGCTATGGCAAAACCATTCTGACCGGTTATGCCCGTATTGATGGCTGGGCCGTAGGCATTGTGGCCAATCAGCGAAAAGTGGTAAAAACCAAACAGGGAGAGATGCAGTTTGGAGGCGTAATCTATTCCGATTCTGCCGACAAGGCCACCCGTTTTATTGCCAATTGCAACCAAAAGAAAATTCCATTGGTGTTTCTTCAAGATGTTACGGGATTCATGGTGGGAAGCAAGAGCGAGCATGGAGGCATCATAAAAGATGGTGCAAAAATGGTTAATGCCGTGAGCAATTCCGTTGTGCCCAAATTCACTATAGTGATCGGGAACAGTTACGGCGCCGGTAATTATGCCATGTGTGGAAAAGCGTATGACCCACGTTTAATTGTGGCATGGCCCAGTGCGGAACTTGCTGTGATGAGCGGGAATTCAGCGGCCAAGGTATTGCTTCAGATAGAGAAAGCCTCATTGGAAAAAAATGGAGAGCCTCTCGACCCTGAAAAGGAAACCGCACTTTTTGACAAGATTAAACAGCGTTACGACCATCAAATATCCCCATATTACGCTGCAGCCCGACTTTGGACCGACGCCATCATTGATCCTTTGGATACCCGCAAATGGATTTCCATGGGTATTGAGGCAGCCAATCATGCACCGATTGAGAAGAAATTCAACTTGGGTGTTCTTCAAGTTTGATGGAATTAATTTCGAACCACTAGCGAAGGTAATTCCAGGTCGAACAGAAACTGGTTGGCACCTTTTAATCCCAATCTGAATACTTTGATTTCCTTACTTTGCAGCTTGCTTCCATAATTTCTGTATATGGTAGCCTTTAAGTAAGTAGGCGTCAATTGCTTATTGCCATGATACGTAGCGTTCACTTTCCAGGTTCCCGGCAGTTCATCATCCAAGAGAAAGTCGGCCATGGAATAGCCCAGCTTCTTTTCGGAACGAATGCGCTCTGGCATGTCCTCTATGGTATGCTTCCAGTTGAAATATTGATTGTTTGGGTTCACAAACTGTAGGTCGAACTCCGCTTCGGAATCGTTCCATTCAAAAACCAATCTTGTGCTTATTCCCTGCTCCTCCAAGTTGAAGGTTCGCTCCCTAATTTTGGTAGCATTGTTATCGATAGCAAACAAATTATCAAGCTCCCGACCCACTATCTTGGACAAATCCAGACTATCCGTTGGCAATAAACCTTCCTCCTGCAAATAGGCATGCCTTGCAAAAAGTGAAGTGGCGGATTCCGTTAACCCCAAGTTCCGATAACTATTGGCCATATCTACAAAGCTTTGGGCATATTCCGGACGCAGCATATATACGCGTTTATAGAGCTCATGTGCTTTTTCAAACCGATTTTGTGACTCGTACAAATAGGCCAGTACCTTCAACCAAACAGGATTTTCTTGGAACTGGACAACGTTTTCATCCAAGATTTCATCGGCTTCTTTCCCACCATATTTTTCAAACATCAACCTGTAACAATCCAAATAGAAATAGGGAACCTTGGAGAACAATTTTTCATATTCAGTATAGATTCTAAGGGTCTCTTCCAAACTAGTTGCGCCATCCATCATTTTTAAATAAGAAGGGTATTCTTCCTTCAATTCTGTATTGGAGATCACCTTCCCAGTCACAAAATTGTTGCGTAGCCTTGCCCTGTCATAATGCTTGTTGCTGTTCTCCTCCCGTAAACCATGCACACCATTGACCGTATTAATGACCACAACCCCGCCGCTGGCAATATGGCCATAACGCCAAACGGCCTGTAGTCCTGGGATGATCCCAACCCGAAGTACCATGGAAACATCCAACCAGTTCGGTGGATCGGTATGTATCATACCATCAACCTCGTAGAGCACTGGTATTTTTTTCAATGAAGACCCCAAAGTTCTAGTCATGAATAAGGTGCGAACGGGTACTTTATCCGGGTAATATGTTTCAACATTTATACCTGACCTTCTACTGGCAATGGCTGACAACAAATCCAATCCCGGATGGAATTCAGAGCCGTCTATAACCTTAAGATGATAGGCGCTTGTAGCTGGACTGATATAACCGAAGGAAGTATTGACCACTGTAGAATCCGTAAAATAATCCATGGCCAATTTTTTCTGTCTACTGATTTTCTTTTCAACCACGACTTCATCCAACTGTTCCACCTTGGGATACATTTCAATATTCAGAATATGGGTGACATCCTCCACAATAATTGAAATTGTGTCCATGCCAAGGTAGGTGAACATCAATTCCTCCTTTGGCCGAGCCTGGATCACATATAAACCATTGTCATCAGAGCCTGTTATTGTACCAGAAGCAATATTGGTAATATGAACACTGGGCAATGGTTTGCCATCACTGGTAATGCGGCCCTTAACGATATTTTGTCCCAAAAGGGTTCCAATGGAACAAAAGATAATTATTAAGGATGTACAGATTCTCATCATGAACAAATCCGATGGCTTAGTTGTGGGCCACCACAGAGGGTAGCTTCAGATTGAACAGGTGTTGGTTGTAGCCGGTCAGTCCCAGCTTGAACACTTTGACCTCCTTACTCTGTAACTTGCTCCCATAGTTTCTATAAACAGTAACTTTTAAATAGGTGGGAGTGAGTTGTTTGTTTCCTAAATAATTTGCATTGATGCTCCATGTCCCTGGAAGTTTATCATCCAATAAAAAGTCGGCCATGGAGTAGCCCAGTTCTTTTTCGGAATAGATTCTGTCCGGCATATCTTCCATGGTATGTTTCCATTGAAAATATTGGTTTTCGGGATTTACAAATTGAAGGTCAAATTCGGCCTCCGAATCGTTCCATTCAAAAACCAATCTTGTACTGATGCCCTCCTCTTCCAACAAAGCTTTTCTTTTGTTTATTTTGAGGGTTCCATTGTCCAAAGCGAAGAGGTTTTCCAGTTCACGTTCCATAATCTTGGCAAGGTCAACGGTGTCCCTAGGTAATAATCCTTCATCCAAAAGATAGGAATGTCTCGCATACAGGGAAGCTGCCGCTTCCGGTTTTTTTAAGTTACGGTAGCTATTGGCCATGTCAATAAAGCTCTGGGCATATTCTGGCCGTAGGGTGTATACCTCTTTGTAAATTTCGTGAGCCTTCTGCCATCTTCCTTCTGATTCATAGCTATAGGCCAATGCCTTTAGAGCCACTGGATTGTTTTCAAATGCACTTTTTTGGTCGGAAATGATTTTATCCGCAAAATCCTGATCGTTCCATTGCTCCATAAAGTATTGGTAGTTATCCAGTGTAAACCAATAGGAACCAGAATAGGTCTTGGCATTCTTTTCGTATAAAACGATGGCATCGGATTTCTGTGGACTGGCATAAAGATCCTTTACATATTGAGGGGCATTATTGGCTACCTTTTCAGTCCCCAAAGCCTTTTGGTCATAAAAATTGTTCCTGAGCTTGGCACGATCAAAAGGTTTGCCATCGTTTTCTTTTGATGTGACTGTTCCTGCTTTAGTATTGATGATTACTACCCCGCCTTTTCCCATGGCCCCATATCGTGTAAGGGCGGCATAGGAAGGTATAAAAGCAATCCTTTTCACATTTCCATTGAGCCAGCTGCAATTCACTTCGGTCAAAATTTGCCCGTCCACATCAAAAATGGCATCGCCAGCAAGCGTTAAGCTATTTGTTGGTCTCATGGCCACAATGAACTTATCTGTATCCGGTCTGCAACTTGCGTATACCCCTGCAAACCTTCCATTGACCAAAAAATTAAGATTAGGGGCCTTGTCCACTTCTTCCTCACCTATTATCCGTAATGAAAAATTGGATGTGTTCTTGTCCATAAAACCAAAAGCCGTTTTGATAACATTGGGATTGGTATCATATTCCAATTCCAGTTCTTTTTGGCTTTTTAAAATGGTTTTGGATACAGTAACCTCGTCCAACTCTTCCATTTTTTGGGGTAGTTTCACATTCAAGACTCTGGTCACATCTTCTACCTTTATCTTTACCGTTTTCATCCCCACATGGGAATACACCAAAGTCTCCCCTTTTTGGGTTTTTATCTCATACTTTCCACCACTATCCGAAACCGTACCCTTTTCAGTGCCTTCAATTTGTACACTTACATTTTTAAGGGGACCAAAATCATCGGA
Organism: Flagellimonas aequoris; assembly: GCF_003584165.1. Classification (GTDB taxonomy): domain Bacteria; phylum Bacteroidota; class Bacteroidia; order Flavobacteriales; family Flavobacteriaceae; genus Flagellimonas; species Flagellimonas aequoris. Next base: position 773,247 of record NZ_QXFJ01000030.1, read on the forward strand.
AATGGTACCATAGACCTTTTTTGGGTTTTGTTGGGCCAAGGAAATGGCCATGAATAGAAAAAAGGAACAGAATGCAGCAATTTTTTTCATAGCAGTTTTTTTAAGAAACGTAATATTTCCATGCTTAAGTTACTAAATAATGGCATTCAATTGACATGCAGGGACTTGATGTTACGCTTTTCGTTCGGCTGGGTAAAGTACACCACAAGCTGTTCCTCCTTCTGGTTCGGCTTGCCAAAGTTCGTGTAGAGATGACATTTCAAAACCAAGGGCAGGGTGTCCGTTTCCGATAGGTTCTCCAAAAATTTGGCGTTCACCACCCAATTGCCCTTCGCCTCTTGGCCGTAAAACTCGAACTCCTCGATGGTCAGGCCCTCCTCGATGCCCTGTTTTATCCTTTCTGGTTTGGCATTGGAATATTCCCAGTTGAAGAACCGGTTCTGCGGGTTCACGAACTGGATCTCAAACTCCGCCTCCGGGTTGTTCCACTCAAAGACAAAGCGTGCATCGTACATCACATTGTTTTGGTATTTGGGGTCCACTTGGGTCATATCCATCTGTCCCCCTTTTTGATGAATCAGGTTTTTGATGTCCCTATCCAAGGTCTTGGATATCAAGGAGGTACTCAAATTCTGAAAGCCCTGTCCCCTGTTGCGCAGGGCGATAAGGGCATCCAGTTCCCCTTTAGGTGAGCCATTACCCAAATAATGTGCCTTGTTGTACTGGGCCATAATATTGTTGCCGTCCAGTTCTAAAATTTGGTCGTTCACAAGGGCCGCTAGTTCATTTTTCCCCAATTGGGACAGACATAGCTCCACCATCTTGAGGGTACGGCCATCATCAGGGTGCAGTTCCCATAGATCGGTGATTACTTTGGCGGCCCTTGTCTTGTCCCTTTCCGCAAAAAACGCATAGCTGTCCAGGTAGAACTTCGTATTGTCCAGGTTCAGACTCCGTAGGGAAAGATAGGTCACAAAAGATTCCTCTAGGTTTTCTGCCTGTGCGAACAGATTATAAAAGGGGGAATCCCCGGGTGCTGCCAGTCGCTCCTCCTTGTCGTACACGTTGTTCTTCAACCGGGCCCTATCCTCCACTTGGCCCTCGTTCACCGTGGGCACCTTGGCAGTCTTGGTGGTGATGAGCAACACCCCGTTGCGGCCTATTTCACCATACTTGTTGGTTGCAGCCAATCCCTTAAGGACGGTGATACTGGCAATACTATTGGGATCCAAGAAATTAAAGCGTGCCACTGCCGCACCTCCGGACCCAGATTGTTCCATAGGAATCCCATTGACAACAACAAGCCCGTAATTGTTGCCCAGCATGGTCCAGTCCGTCCGCATTTTCACCAATCCCAATTCCGGTTCCTGGCCCGGAGCCGCGGATTTCACTTCCACACCGGAAAAACGGTTCTGTACCACCGTGGAGACATTGGTGTTGATATCCGTGATCTCGTCTTCCCCTATGGTCTGTATGGCCACCCCTACCCGCTTCTCGTCAATATCCCCATACGCCGTGGTCTTGGTGACCAATTTTTCCTTGCGCTCTTCTACCAACACTACTTCGTCCAAGGCCACAACCTTGGAGGATAGGAAGATCTTGTTGTTGTCCATATCGGACACGGCATAATCCAATACCACCCCCTTTTCACCGCTGCGTATGTATAGACTGTCGTTCCTGCCCGCGGGAATACTAAAATTCCCTTCCGCATCGGTATAATAGAACTCGTCCGTTCCCTTGATTCCAATAGCCACATGAGGAGAGGGCACATTATCAATATACACCCTTCCCGTTACCAAACTGCTTGTGGCATTAGCATTTTTCTGCCGGTTTCCAATATCCAATATGGAAGCGTAATCCATCAACCTAGCACGATTGATCAAAGCTGTCCGCTTGAGAAAATCCTCGTTCCTTGCCAAGGCACTGTTCACAATTATACTGCCCTTCTCCAACAACAGCCTGTCACTCTTGAAAAGGGTGTTGCCATCGGTGAACACATACACCTTCTTTCCCTCTATTCTTTCATTGAGCTTGGAATAAATTGTCGCACCGACATAAGGAAGATTTTCCAGTCTTTGTTTTAGACTTGACCAATCGCCTCCTTGTACCCTATATCTTTCCTCTACCACTTCCGTCCCGAATAAATAAAGGACGATTTCCTGGTCTGGTTTGTTCGCTATTGCCTTACCCAAAAATTCGAAATCTTTTTCCACGTCCCTGTCCATCATGGAAAGGGAGGTGTCCCAACAAATAAACAATTGTCCAGGATCTGCCTGCGGATACATTTTCACGGACAGGCAGCAGAGTAGAATACAAAGAATCATAGGTAGCCTCATATCTTTTTTGTTGGATGGTTACCTAAGTTACAAAAAATCAGTTGCCCAATTGAGGTTTTGGTCTTGGAATGAGAAGCATTTTAGTTTGCCTTCCATTCACGTATCTAAACCCATCTTCCCCATAAAATCCAGGTTCTTCGAGCATGATGCGGATATCACGATTCCATTCGGGGATATTCACGGTAGCATTGAGCTCTATAGCATAGGCAGTGTTGGGGTTTAGGGGATAGTTTTCCCCATCATCTTTCATGACACCTCCCTGTGCATCCCACATGCCAATAGTGGTTCCGGCTGAGTGGCCATAGGTTCCCAAGGGATGGGTATAAATGGATGGCCGAAGACCGGCTTCTTTGGCATCTTGTAAGGCCTTGGCCAAAATAGCATTGCCCACCTTTCCTTTGATCATGTTCTGTGTCAAGAAATCCTGTACGCGATTGCCATCTTTCAAAGCATTTACCAAAAATTCAGGGGCATCTCTTTCTTCTGGCAATAAAACATAGCCCATTTCTTGGCAGTCTGTATTGAGTCGTAGGTAAGTAATTCCAAAGTCGCAATGCAACAAATCCCCAGGTAAGATCACTTTTTCTGCTTCACCTGCTGAAAATGCGGTCAGGTGACTTACCAATCCTTCATTGTTTCTTTGGATATCCACAGTGGGATGGAACCATGTTTCCAACCCAAGGTCGGTGACCTTTTGGCGCATCCACCACACCACATCATCTGTTGTGGTAATGCCAGGGGTAATTACTTTTTCCGAAAAAGCTTCCGCAACAATGCTATGGGTGATATCCGTCAATTGGGCAAATATGGCCATTTCCCGAGGGGTACGGGTTTCAATCCAACGTACGGCCAGTTGTTCAGCAGAGCCTACCCTAGAATGGAATTTCTTGGGAAGGTTGGCCATAAACTCATCATAATCCGTTTTGTCCAGTCCATCGGCTATATTGTGGTCCTTGGAAAAATTGAGTCCAATTTTTTGGGGATTTCGTTCCGCTATCAGTTCCATCAAACGTTTCCACTGATCGGGTTCCTTTTCCTTGTCCCAGGCCGATATAATACTCTTACCCACATTGTAACGGGCCACTGCCAATTTATCGATCGTGTTTTTTTCCTTGTTTCGATAAAACAGAAGAATGGTTCGCCTTCTGGCATTCAACCACGTGGCAGGTAGCATGGTCCTGATCACGGGGTCCTCATTGTATTCCCTGGAAATAACGACCCACATATCCAAACCTGTATCGTCCATCAGTTTTGGCAGCAAATGGTTGAATCGCTCCTCCAATATTTCATCCGCTACCCGAGCCCTTTCTTTTTCTGAAAGGATCTCTTGTGACATCACAAAAAAGGGAAGAAGAAGCAGAATTAGGTTAATGGTTTTTCGCATGGTTGATTTTTGGTTTATGAAAATACTGAAATTATAAGATTTGCTGTACTGTTTTTTCTCGGTGAATTTTTTGCGTCGTGGTTTCCACAAAAGATTTTACAAAGTAAATCTCCTTGGGAACTTCATATTTTGAGATATCCTTTAAGGATTTAATCTGTTTAAGGAGTGCTTCTTTTGGTGTAGGCTCCCCTTCAATGACCAGTACCAGTTTTTGTCCCAACGCCTGATCGGGTACGTCCGTGACAAAAAAACGCGAATTCATGACAGGGGCTAACTTGGCTTCAATGGTTTCTGGCATCAATTTAATGCCGCCAGAATTGATTACACTATCATACCGACCTAGCCATTTAAATCGGGTTTCACTAACCAATTCGACCAGATCATTGGTAACAACTTTCTCTTCGGATATTTTGGGAGCCTCGATTACCAAACAGCCCCTATCATCCGTTGCCAAAGTAACATGGGGAAGGGTTTCAAAATAAGGGCTTGGTTTAGGAACTATTTCTTTTACTGCTATATGGGTAATGGTCTCCGTCATACCATAGGTTTCATAGGCCTTCAAGTGAATTTTAAGCAACTCAGAGCGCAATTTTTCATCCACTGGGGCTCCACCAATGATCAAAGTCTTGATTCGTGACAAATCCTCCAAGGAGTTTTGGACCTGTAGCGGAACCATCGCGGTAAAATCGTACTGTTTTTGATTGTGGGACAAAGGGGTTGATGTAGGTTCCACTTCATCCAAATGCAGACCAAGGACCATGGCTCGTACCAACATCATTTTTCCTGCAATACCTGTGCAAGGCAAACATAAAAGGGCAGATTGTTTGGGTCGTAACTTAAAATATTCCCCAGTGGCCAAGGCGGAATTGACCATATGTTCCTTGTGCAGTACAATTTTTTTGGGCTTCCCAGTAGAACCTGAGGTAAACACTTCCAAAGTGGGTCTGTTCGATATCCAATCCAACAAAAAATCCCCCATTGGAATTTCATGGCCATTGCCCTCCTTCACGAGGCTGTATCCTATCTCGGACAAATCATCCCAATCGTAGGTTACCCTATTTAATTTGAAATCAGGGTGTATGTTATGCCAAATCGGAATCTCCATCAGTGAGGGCTACAAATTCTTCCTTTGTCAATACTTTTCCAAAAAGTCGTTCCTTCCAGTTTTTCCAACCATACTTCTTTGAAAAAATAAGGATGAGGATGGGATAGAATACAAAAACAGGTACCAGAACATCCCACCCCAACACAGGATCGGAAACATCCTTGTAAATGGAATTGGTATGGAAAGCGGTCCAGTCTGCGGTGACCAAAAGTGCTGTGAAAAGGTTGTTGGCCGCATGAAAACCAAGTGGAAGCTCCAACCCTTCGTCCATCAAGGTCAAGATGCCCAAAAAAAACCCTGTGCCTATATAAAATACCAAAATTCCATAGCCCAATTTTTCAACTTCCGGATTGAAGATATGCAGAAGCCCAAAAAGAGATGAACTGATGACAAAGGGCAACCATCTGGTCTTTGAGCCAATCCCAATACCCTGCATAAGATACCCTCTGGTAAAATATTCCTCAAAACTGGTTTGTATGGGTACAAAAATGATGGAGATCACAAAGAGGACAAAAAATGGCATGGGTTCAAAATTGAACACATAGTTTTCTGGAGAGAGATAAATATCCAGCACAACCATGACCGATGAAACAATGCCCCAAAGTCCGAATGCAAAAAGAATACGTTTCCAGTCCACTTTTTTACGGGAGGTCGTGAAGCTGGTAAAAGATTGCTTGTGCAGGAACCGGACCACAACCCAAAGGCTCCCCATGGCCGCGACAAAGGTGAGCAGTACCAAAAGGAAAAACAGGTTCAACCCCAAAATATTGGCCATGGCCCCATAATCCGAGGGGAGGTTCATGGAGTCCGATTTGAGCAAGAGAGCAGCCACAAGTGGAATCCCCCCCAATATCTGCCAGCCAAAAAAGATGATCAAAAGCCCAACCACGTAGCGCCATCCTTCGCTAAATCCTTTATATCCTTGTTCTATGTACATATTTTCTCAATTTCTTCCCGGTTCCAATCCCTAGATCGGTTATAACATACTTTACCTTGGAAAACCTCCAAAGGACTCTCAAAATTATTCGTGTACAAACTTCCCGTGCCCAATCCCTGTGGCATGGCGGGATGTAATGTGTAGGTCCATTGTGCAATGGCATTCAACCCAATATTGCTCTCCAGCGCGCTGGTGACCCACCAACCTATATTGTACTTTTCCGCCAAGTTGATCCATTGTTTGGACCCTGCAAAACCACCCACTAAACTAGGTTTTAATATAATATATTGTGGTCTTATGGTTTGTAGTAATCTTTCTTTTTCCGTTACGTAAAAAACACCGATCAATTCTTCATCCAAAGCTATGGGTAGCGGGGTTTGCTCACATAGCCTTGCCATTTCTTCCCACTGCTTGGGTTTTATGGGCTGTTCTATGGAATGTAATTGAAATTCTGCCAAGCGTTCCAATTTTGCCATGGCTTCATCAGGAGGAAACGCCCCGTTGGCGTCGACACGCAGCTCTATTTCCTCTGGGCCAAAATTCTCGCGAATGGATTTTAATATGGCAATCTCCTTTTCAAAATCAATGGCGCCTATCTTCATTTTGATACACTTGAACCCATCCTCTAATTTTTGCTGCAATTGTGATAACATAAAAGCTTCATCACCCATCCAGATTAATCCATTAATGGGAATGGGTGCTTCTTTTTGAGTAAAGTCTGAAGGGAAAAGTTCAAAAGGATCATTGGATGAAAGGGAAAGCAATGCCTGCTCCAGACCAAACTGGATGGAAGGAAATTCCATCAATTCCTCCAATAACCGTTCTTTCCCTAAATGGATATGGCTACAGACCCAAGCCAATTTCTGCTCGTACTCGGGGACATCGTCAATGCTCAATCCCTTTAATAGGCCACACTCTCCTATCCCAAAACCATGATCACCGTGCAAAACCAGGAAATAGGTTTCCTTCTGTGTCAATATGCCACGCGAGGTTCCACTGGGAACTTTAAAAATAAGGGTGTACTTTTTATAGGTCGCTTTCATCCTGTGCCCTCAAATTTAACTATATTTTGCCTCTAAAAGGGAAGTTATGGCAAGTATCAAAGGAAAAACAATTTGGATAACCGGGGCTTCATCCGGCATTGGAAAAAGTTTGGCTTTGGAACTTTGCCGATATCCTTGCAACCTTATTCTATCATCAAGGAAAGAAGCGGATTTGATCAAGGTGAAGGAAGCCTGTGGAGGTTCCGATAATATTTCGATATTGCCCATAGACCTTAAGGATCATGACCAAATGGTCCAAATCTCGGAAAAGGCCATCTCATTTTATGGAAAGGTCGATATCTTGGTCAACAATGCGGGAATCAGTCAACGTTCGTTGATCAAGGACACGGATTTGGACGTTTACAAACAACTTATTGATATTGATTATTTGGGAACCGTGGCCTTGTCCAAGGCAATCCTTCCCCATTTTTTGGCCAATGGGATCGGGCATTATGTTACCGTCACCAGTTTGATGGGAAAATTTGGGTCTCCTTATCGTTCAGGCTATTGTGGGGCTAAACACGCCCTTCATGGTTTTTTTGATGTGATGAGGATGGAACATGAGAAAGATGGCATACAAGTGACCTTAGTGTGCCCTGGCTTTGTACAGACCAATGTGGCCAAAAATGCACTTACGGCAGATGGTTCTCCCCAGAAGACGGACGATACGGCCACACAGAATGGGATTACCCCAAAATTAGCAGCAAAAAAGATGGTTTCCGCAATAGAAAAAGGAAAATTTGAAGTGTACATTGGAGGTAAAGAAGTAAGCGGAGCTTACTTAAAACGATTTTTTCCCAAACTGCTACACAAGGTCGTTCTCAAAAGCCAAGTGAGATGATTCAACTAAAGTTGAACCAAAACCTGACTCCCTCGGATTGCTTGTCGATGTTGAGCTTGGACTGCAATTGGTTCACCAATCGGTTGATCAGGCGTATTCCCATGGAGGAATGGGTTCTTTCCTCGGTATCTTCGGGCAGTCCCACCCCATTATCGGTATATTCAAAATAGCCTTGATCCCCATTTTTGCGAAGGTGGATGTAAATTTTTCCATTTTCATCATTCTCCGGGAAGGCATATTTGAATGAATTGGAAACCAGTTCGTTCAAAATCAATCCAAATGGAATGGCCCTATCAATATCCAATTCGGTTCCTTCGGCATCTATGGTAATGCTAATGTTGTGCCCACCTTTTTTGTAAACGGACTGTACACTGTTGATCAAACTTTCGATATAGCCCTGCATTTCGATGACGGATAGGTCATCGTTCTGATACAATTTTTGATGGATCAAGGCCATGGCCTTCACCCTACTCTTCCCTTCTTCCAAAGCTTCAATGGCAGCCTTGCTTCTCGTATTTTTGGTTTGGAGACTGAGCAAGCTGGATACCATTTGAAGGTTGTTCTTTACCCTGTGATGGATTTCCTTCAAAAGAGAATCCTTTTCAATCAAAGCATTCTCAATAATGTGATTTTGCTCAGCAATCAATCGTTGGTTCTTGATACTCTTCAAATAGGCATATACCAAACCGGCAAATCCCAACAAAGTGAATATCAGCGATATGAAAACTAGGTTGATGCGCTCATCCTTGGCCTTCATTTCACTACGAGCCAATTCGTTTATCCTTTTCTGTTCATCGATCAACCGCTGGGAGTTTTCCAGATCCTCGTTGGCCACAATGGTCACCAATTGCTGCTTTATGAGGGCAGATTGCTTTTGGGACATGGAATCCTTTATTCTTTCATTTCGTTTGTAGTATATGGCTGCGTTCCTAAAGTTTTCTACCTTGTCATAATAAGCAGCCAGCAAACTGTTTCGTTTAATGACCTGAAAAACGGTTATGTGATCAAATTCAACATCCAGGTATTTTTTGGCTTCTGTGTAGTGCTCCATTTTTAGATTGGCATCGGCCAAATACAGGGTGTTCTCCACTACTTCGCTCTGGTCACTGTTCTTGGGTGATGTCTTCAGGACTTCGATGCTGTTCTGCAATAAGGGCAATGCTTCCTCATACTCCCCGAGCATTACATGACATTTGGCAATGTTCCCTTCAATTTCGGCCTTAAGAAGATCACTTTCAAAAATATCAGATTCGCTTTTTTGGGTAGAAATGTCATTGAGGTACACATCCAAGTAGGCTTTGGCCTTTTTTAACTCACTCAAGGCCGTAGGGGCAGAATTGTCCAACCTGAGATAGTTTCCAACCTTGCTGTGGTATTTGGCCAGACCATAGGAGTCATTATCCGCGATGGTCGGCTTTACCTCCATGATATATTGGTTCCTTGCCTTTGTGTACAGTCCAAGGTTACTGTAGATATCGTAAAAGGATACGTTGTCCGTAATACCCAATTCGCGTTTTTTCTTCCTGATTTCAATCTGCTTGTCGTACAACTGCAGGTTGGCATAATTGTCGTCCAAAACGTCCAGGATAATCTTTTTGGATTCGGTATCCAAAGAATCCTTTGACTCGTACAACTCCTTGGCCAGGGCCGTACTCTTGTCATATTCCCCCAAATCGTTGTACACCTGCGCCTCCATGACCCTATAGAGTTTGGATGCTATGGTATCGTTGGTTTTTTCGGCGTTCGCCAGATATATTTTGATGGTATCCAACCAATCGTACGCGGAGTTGGTATTGTAGCGGTTTACCGAGTTGAAGAAAACATCGAACCTGCCGGACGGCATGTTGGAATCCTGGAATTCCTTTAACACACTCCGTTCCTCATCAGTTGAGATTTGAGCCGAGGCATGAAAAAGAAAAACGAAATATAATGTGGTGAATAAAAATCTTACGTAACGTCCCATTAATTTTCTTGATATAGCAACCACAATCCATAGGATGCAGTCCCATATTATTTGTGCCCTTTTTTCCTTTATAGCCCCAATACACAAATCACTTCAGAGACGAAAACCATCAGCTGAAAAACAAGTATGGGGTATATAAAGAACGTTAGTTTAGTCCCAAAATTAAATTCCATACAACAGACTTGTTCACTATTGTTGTGAAAACCCCGTATTCTGTTGTGAAAAGTACATCGATGTATGTCAAGTGGTATTATATCGATGTTTTGTGCACTTCATGGAATTCTCCAAGGTTTACTTGGCTATCAAAATCAAAAAAGGCCTTGCCGATTAAACAAGACCCTTTTACGAGAACACTATATGAAAATGAAAAAATTACTTTCTGAATTATTAACACTGCTAAAGTATGGGCATGCTCGTAGATGCTGAAATTTATGTTGTGAACGCCATAAAAGTTGTGGTCTTTTTCTTTAAAAATAGTTGTGGTATAAAAAAAGCACCCTTAAAGGGTGCTCTGAATATATTTTAAATAAATGTCCGGTCTTTTCTTTCCTAGCTGTTCATGGACGAAAGAATGAATTCCTTAAAGTCCTTGGAAATAGGAATCAAGTTGTTATTGATTACAATATCCTTTGAATTGATGGCATCAATATGATCCACATTCACGATATAGGACTTATGAGCCCTATAGAATTTATTCTGTGGCAATTTTTCCAGATAATCCTTTAACGGCGAACGAACCAAAAATTTCTTGTCTGCGGTGTTCACTTCCAAATACACATTGTCCGCCTTGATGAACTGGATGTCCTTAAACTGTATCCTGTAATAAAGGTGTTGCTTCTTCACAAAGATGGAATCCTTCAGTACGGAGTTGGATGTGAAGCTTTCTCCTGCTTCCTCAAACTCCTTACTGTTTTCCTTTCGGGCGTAGCTAAAATTGGAAAGGGCAATCTCGATAGAGGTGTAAAGATCTTGTTGCTCAAAAGGTTTTACCAAATAACCATCAGGCTTCACCGTTTTGGCATTCTCCACAGTGGCCCTATCGGAGTTGGAGGTCACGAATATGAACGGAATGTTATAATTCTCCCTGATATGTTTTCCTAGGTCGATACCTGTCTTGTCCGAAGCCAAGATGATATCGATCAACACCAAATCAACATGGTTGTTCTTCAATACCTCTACGGCTTGTTCGTATACAATGACATTATCCACAATCTCATACCCAATTTCCTCGAGCATCGATTGCATGTCATCCGCAATGATGACATTGTCCTCTACGATTAGAATTTTGATTGGATGTTCCAAGTTCCTTTAAGTTTATCTGGTTGTTAATCAAATTTACAAAAAAATATTTACAGCTATGAAGAAGAGTATGGCAAGTAAGAAAGTACTCAATGCCAACTTTTTCAGTTCCCCATCCAGCTTCACCGGCTCGTGGGTCAACATCACCTTTCTCAAGTGGATCAATAGAGGCACAAAGGCAAGCATAAAAAAGGAATGGCTCCAATGGATGCCTTCCCATACGATGTAGACCAAAAAGAGCAACAACGCCATAGATATCAAAAAGAAATGGTACCGTTTCCCATTTTCATACCCCATTTTAACTACCAAGGTATTCTTACCATGTTTTTTATCGGAAACCACATCCCTCAAATTATTGAGATTGAGCACTCCTACGCATAGCAGTCCAATGGCCACTGCGGGTAAAATGGATGGCCCATCTAACCTTTTTGTGAATAAGAACATGCTTCCCAACACGCCAAGCAATCCAAAGAACAAAAACACGAAAAGATCACCGAGACCCTTATATCCATATGGATTAGAGCCCATGGTATACTTGAGTGCCGCCCAAATGCTCAGCACCCCAAGTACGGTAAATAGGATAATGTAAGGAAGGTTTTCCCATCCAAAAGCTTGATAGACCAACACCAAGGCCAAAGCCATGGAAATTGCAATAGAAATGATGATACCTTTTTTTAGCGTTGCCCTAGTAAGTAAACCGCTTTGCAATGCCCTTGCTGGCCCAATTCGATCTTCATTGTCGGTGCCTTTTACTCCATCGCCATAGTCGTTGGCAAAATTGGAGGTCACCTGAAAACCTATAGTAGTAAGGAGTGCCAATATAAAAATGGAAAGTTCAAAAAAGCCTTGTTTTCTGGCCAAGGCAGCACCTACAATAATTCCGGACAAGGAAAGTGGAAGTGTTCTTAATCGAGCGGCCTGTATCCAGGTCTTAATATTTCCCAAGCTTAAAAAGGATCTTCTATTTTAACTCTTTTACCGTCTTGATATGAGGCCACAAATGCATCCTTAAAGCCCATCTGTACCAATTGCTTTCTGAAGGATTGGGCTTCCTGCAAGGTTTCAAAATTACCCAGGGAGTAGGCATAAAAGGGATTTGTTTTTACAAAAAGGGTGTTGGTCAAAGCTTCGGATGCCAAGGTCACATTGTTGTCCACAAAAGATTTGACCTGAACGGAATAAATTTTTTCCTTGTTCAGAAACTCCTTGGCCAAATAGAATTCCTTGACCAAACTCAACTCCTCATTTTGTGATTTTAGGTTATCGATCCTTGCCTTGATCACATCCAAACTGTCAATGGAGACCAATACGTTGCTTTGGTTTTCGAAGGATTGTTTGCTAGTGAGTCCGGCAGTAAAGGAAGTGATGGCCAACGTTCCAATGACGAACAATCCCACAAAACCCAATAGAATGTTCCTTTGCACTTTCAATTTGCGCAAATCTTTATTCTTATACTTTATCTGATCCAGTAGTCGTTCGTTGATAATCTGGGCCTTATCTATATCCTTATGAAGGTCCAACAAATCGCTTTCTTCAATAAAAGGCATATTGTCAAGGGGTTATGGGTTAAATGTTATGACAAATACATAACAATCAATAAGTTGGTACGTATACCTACAAATGTAAAATATTTAGTTAAAGAAAAAAACTCAACGGTATGGAAATAACTCACTTACCAAAAAAAAAACATATTGATGGAATTGATCTTCACAACAATCGAATGCCATCTTCTTGAATGGTGATCTTGCGCTGTCTGTAAAGAATGCCTACTCCTTTTTTAAAGGCCTTCTTGCTCAAATGGAGTTGGCTCTGGATTTCTTCGGGTGAAGACTTGTCATGCAAGGGTAAAAAACCATTGTTCTGTTGCAGTTTATCAAAAATGATCTTGGCAGTGGGCTCCAACATTTTGGCCCCAATGGGCTGAAGGGAAATATCAATTTTATGATCGTCCCTGACTTTCTTGACATAGCCCTTGATTTGACTGCCAACCGATACGGGTTTAAAGATATCGCTGTCGAAAATAAGCCCTTTGTACTTGTTGTCCACTATAACCTCCCAGCCCAAGGGGGTTTTTCGGTATACCAAAAGATCCACCTCTGTATTGGGTTTGTAGTCGGCGCCTTCATTGACAAGAAATTTATCCAATTTACTGGATCCTGTCAGCCTCATACTCTCCTCATCCATGTAGCAATATACCATGTATTTCTTCCCTTCCTCCATGCGCTGGGCCTGTTCCCTAAAGGGAACCAAAAGATGTTTTTCCAATCCCCATTCTAAAAATGCACCATAGGCACTTACCTCCGCTACCTTCAAATAGGCAAAGCCATTTCGGAATATGTACGGCTTCAAGGTAGTGGCAACGGGGCGTTCGCTGTTGTCCAAGTAACAGAACACCTCCATTTCGGTATCGATTTTAAAATCTTCTGGGACATACTTGTTGGGCAAAAGAATTTCCGTGCCCTCTTCATCTTCCAAAAAAAGACCGACACTGGTAGCCCTAACAATTTTCAGCGTATTGTAATCCCCTAATTTTATCATGGCACAAAGGTAGATGTAAATTGTGTGTATAAAAAAAGCCGCCCGTAATGGACAGCTTTATTAAGCGGTTAACCATTTTAATTATAAACGGATTCCTTTCCAAAATGTTTGGCCAACATATAGTAGATGACCGCCCTATGCTTGTTTTTTTCAGATTGTCCGTATTTGGCAATGACTTTGTTGATGCCCTCCATTAAGGCAGGACTATCCACAAGCCCTAATTTTTTGATCAAGAAGTTGTTCTTTACGGTTTCCAGTTCCTTTTCGTCAGATCCAGAAACTTTGGAAGCATCCAGGTTATATATGGCAGGGCCAAGTCCAACGGCAACCTTGGTCAATAGATCCATATTAGGGGTCTCCCCAAATTTGGACTTGATATCCTCTGCGTACTTTTCAATTAACTCGTCTCTTTTGCTCATGATCGATCAGTGTTTTTATGATTTATAGCGTAGCCCCTAAGATATGAAATCGAAGTAGCCAAGCAAAATTTTATTGTTCAGGTCCCTAGGCGTGAAAATCTCCAATATCCTTGGTTTTTGTGATGGATCATAAAGATGTTGCAGGTTTCCGATAAGTTCCATTTCATTTTCTGCCTTGAAATATTCAAACCCATACATGTTGGCCAAATGCTCGGCGGAAAGATCGTGATGGGTCTCAAAAAAGGTCTCGAATTCTACTGTGTCCTCCTTGCCCGGCAAGATCCTGAAAATTCCCCCTCCCCCATTGTTGATAAGGATTATCCTGAAATCGGGTCGTATGTGATTGTTCCAAAGTGCATTGCTATCGTAGAAGAAACTGAGGTCCCCCGTAATCAACAGTGTAGGCTCTGGGTTGTGTATCGATGCCCCGACAGCCGTGGACGAGCTACCATCGATACCACTGGTACCCCGGTTGCAAAAGACTTTAAGAGACTCGTGCATGGGGAATAGCTGTGCATAACGCACTGTGGAGCTATTGGCGAGATGCACCTGATACCCTTTGGGTATGCTTTCCATGATTTTGTCAAAAACCGTAAAATCAGAAAATGGAATCTGATTTAGGTAGGCCTGTCGTTTTTCTTCATATTGGGTTTTCACCCCTTCCCAATACGTTTTGTATTCGCTCACTGTATCTTGCGAAGATCCCAACACCTTGAAGAACTCATTCGGGCTCGTTTTTATATGTTCCGAAAGGCAATAAAAAGTATTATAGGCCTTCTTTTCATCTATATGCCAATGATGTTTGGGCTTGTATTTTCGGAGAAAGGCCTTGATTTTTTTGGAAACGATCAAACCGCCGAAAGTTACCAACAAATCGGGTTGTAACTTTTTGAACAGTTCATCCACGTTTGTTGATTTTTCAATGGGAGCGATAATGCTGTCGATGCTCAGGAAAAAATCAGGATGGTGCAGATTGGACGTGGTTTCCGTAAATACCAAGGTATTCCCATCTTTGGCCAATAAATCCATAACTGTTTGATCCGTGGTTCCGGGATGATTTACGCCAACCAAGACCATTTTGCGCGGACTTTCATGCCATATTTTGGCCAGCTCTTCCCAATTTTGGATCTCAGGGGGGGGTGGAAACGAAATCGCGCTTTTCCCTATGGTCACTGACGGGGATTCCATCCTTCCGTACAAAGGTTCCTCAAAAGGTATGTTGATATGGACAGGGGCTTTTTCATGAAAAGCTGTTTGCAGTGCTTTTCCTATTTCGTTTTCATTAAAGGCCTGAACGGCTTCCTGGCTTTCCTCCAACAGGTTTGGGCCATAGGCGGCAACTTTCTCGGTGGCATGCGAAATATCCTGCTTTAAATTGGCCGCATAACCGATATGCCTGTCCAAAACGTTTTCTTGTCGAATGGTCTGTCCATCCCCTATATCGATTCGATAACCAGGGCGGTCTGCTGATACCACGATCAAAGGAATGTCACTATAGAATGCCTCGGCCACAGCTGGGTAGTAATTTAAAAGGGCGCTCCCCGAGGTACAGACCACCGCCACCGGTTCCTGCAATTGTTGGGCCATCCCCAGTGCAAAAAATGCTGCACAACGCTCATCCACAACGCTATAGCATTTGAAAAATGGGTTTTTGGTAAAACTGATGGTCAACGGAGCATTCCGAGATCCAGGCGAAATGACAATATGTTTAACTCCCTTGGATTTGAAATACAGCACCAAGGTCTGTGCAGAGGGAATATCTGAGTACATCATGGACCACAAAAATACATTTGAAAAACATATTCCCATAGCATGGAAGCAACTTATTACAAGATGCCGAGCATGGTTTTGCTTTTGTTCTGTGTCTCAATCCATTCCTGTTCCGGGAAAGAACTAGCGGTTATGCCCCCTCCTACGAATATGGTGGCATGATCGCCCAAAAGTTCCATGCACCTCAAATTCACGAACAGGGAGGTCTCCTTTGGTGCCCAAAGGTTTAATTCCCCCAAAAAACCCGTGTAAAAAGTACGCTGGTAATTCTCGTTTTGTAAGATGAAATCCTGGGCTTCCTTGGTAGGTATGCCGCATACGGCCGGGGTGGGATGTAAAGAGTTGATGATTTCCGATAGACTGGTATTGGGGAGTGGTACTCCCTTGACCTCAGATCTTAAGTGCCAGAGTTTCCCTGCCCTGATGGACTCAGCTTTTTCAATGATAAGGTTTTCCATCAAGTTGCCTAAGGAATCCTTGATATGGTCCGATACCATTTGCTGTTCTTCGATTTCTTTTGCACCCCATTGCGGCTGTTTATTTTCCTCGTAGGGCAAGGTAGCGGCCAAGGACATGGTTTTCAGTTGTCCATCCTTGGTCCTGACCAAGGTCTCCGGAGTGGCCCCGCACCAGGCACCCACTTTGGGATGGTGGAAGAAATAGCAAAAAGCATTGGGGTAATTCCCCAACAAATCTTTGAGAATCTGGATTGGATTTTTTGAAATTTTCCGATCAATTTTTCTGGAAAGAACCACTTTTTTCAATTCACCCGACTGGATGGCCTGTATGCCTTTTTCCACAAGATGGATATGCTCTTTTTGTCCATCTTCGGAAATGACAAGTTCTTTGTTTCTTACTTCACTTTCAAAATGAGCATGGGTTTGAAATACTTCATCCGGTTGGATAAGGACCACTCCTTCCTCAAGTGAAAAAGGTGCAAAAACAAAACCGCTGTCTTCAAAATCTTTGGTGGTATTTAAATTGGCATTGGACTGAAAAATAGCCGTGAGCAGCTGTGCATTGGGTTTTCTGAATGCTACAAAGGGTAGTCCTATTTCCAGGCCTAAACCCATTCTTTTAAAAATGTATTCAGGTTCCTTATTTTCTGGGTAAAGCAATGGTAGTCAATTTACAGTTGGAAATGAGGTCGCCCTCCTCATTGGTAATCTTTATTTCCCAAAGTTGGGTGGTACGGCCTTTATGGAGAATGGAAGCCCTTGCGTACACATAGCCTTCCTTAATGGATTTCACATGATTGGCCGCAATTTCAATCCCTCGGACAAAAAACTCCTTGCCATCCAAAAAAATATAAGATGCCGCACTACCCACACTTTCCGCCAGCGCTACGGATGCCCCACCATGGAGCACCCCGTCAGGTTGATGGACCTTTGGCGTTACGGGCATTCGGGCCAAGAGAAAATTTTCACCTACATCGATGTACGTAATGTCCAGTGTTTCCATCAAGGTGCCTTTGCAGATTTCGTTGCAAACGGCCAAAATCTTCTCTTTGTGCTCGTTCATTCTTGTATTTTTTGTAAAATTACATAAAGCTTTGGCAATTTCTAATCAACCCCCGTGATTATGCCCAATATTGAAAAGTCGGTTACCTATACCTCTGAAAACACGTATTTAACACTCAATAAAATAACCCCAAAGACCCAAAATGTTTGGTTGGTCTTTCATGGAATCGGTTATCTGAGCCGTTATTTTGTCAAATATTTTGAAAGTTTGGATTCTGATGAAAATTATGTCATTGTTCCCCAAGCTCCTTCCAAATATTACTTGAAAAACGAATATAAGTATGTGGGTGCCAGTTGGCTTACCAAGGAAAATACTGCTGCGGAAATTGAAAATGTCATCAATTATATTGATGCCGTTTTAGCAGAGGAAAACCTACCAAACAACCTGAACCTTAATTTATTTGGCTTTTCCCAAGGCGTTTCGGTTTTGACACGCTGGTTGGTCCGAAAGAAATTATTTTGCAACATGGTGGTGCTTTACGCCGGAGGCATCCCAAACGAGCTTACCGCAGATGATTTTGCATTCCTGGATTTCGATACCACTAAAATCAAGATCATTTATGGGGACAAGGACGAGTTTCTGACCCCGGACCGATTGGTAGCCGAGCACGCCAAAATTGAAACTTTGTTCGGAGGACACGCAGAAACCATCATTTTTGAAGGGGGGCATGAGGTTAAACCAAAAATTATCCGAAAGTTACTTTTAGAGCCTTCTGATTCTACATCCGCCGATTAACGGTCAATCTTCTCTTTAGGAGTTTCTTCCTCGGGATAATATTTAATGACCCTTGTGGTATACGTATTATCTGGGGTTATAATCTTTTTTACCCAGTTCTTTGGTGTATGGCTATCAAATTGAAAGATATATTCGTCCACGGCTTCCGTGTTCAAGGTCTTGGTGATCACTTTTTGCAACACCCCTTCTTTGTATTGATAGAACAGTTTTTTTTGCGAAACGAACTCCTTCTCTCCAATATCATATAAAAAATCCTCTTGGGTCAACAATTTGCCTTCGGGACCATAAACCTCTTCCACAGCGGTATTGGGTTCACCATCCAAATATTCCTTGGTCAAGACTACCTTTTGGGTACCCTTCGAACCCTTTCTTTCTGAGGTTCTCACTGATTTTTCCAAAATACCATTGGTGAAGGTACTTATGGTCAATTCATTCTTATAGGGAGTATACTCAAAAGCGGTCTCATCTACCCCATCAACGTTTGAAGAGATGATACGCACTAGTTTTCCTTCCTCATTGTATTGGTATTCCTCCTTTTCCAAAAACTGTTTGTCGTATGAAATAATCTTTTCCACCACTTTACGTGTGGGTACTGTATCCACGGTATAAAAGTTGGCCATGGAAGTAGATTCGTCCAACACATTGTTCTTGTAACTCTCCATGCGTTTTTCCAACAACTCCCCGTTACTATACCTGTAATCGGTGATGTCCTGGTCGGAATCATTATATTGGGTGATGGTTTTTGTAAGGATGCCCTCTTCGTTGAACTCGAAAAATTCACGCCCATAATCTGTGATCACCAGACACGATTTCACTTTCCCTTTTAGATCAAAGTCTTCTACCTTGAAAATTTGGACATCTTGGGACCATACTCCAAAAACTTGAAAAAAAGAGAAAAATAAAAGGGTGGTGTAGTGTCTTTTCATACTGTAAAATTAGCTCTTAATACGGCAACTAAAAAATTTATAGCACACACTATGCCCAATTTAACCCAAAGAAAATATTATTGGCTAAAACTTACGTTCTGGATAAAAAGGGGTGATATCCATTGATAATTTATCACTGGAAATCAGTTCTGTAACCAACTTACCGGTGGCGGGGCCCAAGCTCCAGCCCATCATGGCGTGCCCTGTGGCCACAATGAGGTTATCAAATGCCTTGGGTCTTCCAATGTAAGGTAACCCGTCGGGAGAAACGGGACGTAGGCCGCATTGCGCACTTTCCTTGTCCTTTTCAGGTACCTGCAGTCCTTGGTAGTATTGTTCCACCCCTTGGGCAATGGCCTCTACCCTTTCCTTTCGGATGATGTGGTTGATTCCTGAAAACTCCATGGTGCCCGCAAAACGGGTAAACCCTTCCATGGGGGTCACGGCAATCTTTTTCTCCATTAAAATGGCGGGCATGGTGATGCCTGTTGGGGCATCCATGTTGATTCGATACCCTTTCCCAGCTTGTAATGGCAGATTCAAGTTCAACTTTTTGGAGATTTTCCCGGTCCAAGATCCAGCGGCAAAGACCACTTCGTCAGGTTTATAACTGGCCTTGTCCGTTTTAATTTCGGTGACTTTACCTCCGGAAGTGATAATATTCAGGACTTCTTCATTTTTATGTATTTCAACCCCACTTTTGATAAGGTGTTCCAACATTTTTTTCATGATCTGAGGCGGTGTGGTATGCCTGTCGCATTCCCAGAGAATGGCACCTTTGGCATTAAAGTCTACATTGGGTTCCAATGCTTTCAGCTCTCCCATGGACAATTCTCTTCCCTCCAATCCCAATCCGGCCGCTTTGACCAAAACTTCCATTTCATGGTCACGGGCTTCATTGGTTTGGTACACCATCAACAATCCCCGTTCACCAATCTGAAAATCGCCCAAATCCCCTGATGTCTTGATGTCCTCATAAAGCTCCCGACTTAAAAGGTTAATATCCCTAATGATGGGCATCGCTTTTTCCACCTTTTCCTTGGTGGATGATTTTTTGAAATACCAGGCCCATTTGATGAATTCGGGATCGAGTCTGGGCTTCATGTAAAATGGACTGGACGAATTGAACATGTACTTCAGTCCTTTGGAAATCATTCCAGGTGCAGCTAACGAGACAATATGGCTTGGGGTAAGGTAGCCTGCATTCACAAAAGATGCCCCAGCAGAAATGTCCGATTTGTCCAAAACGGTTACCTTATGCCCTTGCTTCTGTAAATAATAAGCGGTGGAAAGTCCGACGATACCGCCCCCCACTACGACTACACTTTTCGTATTGCCCATGTCCTTGGATTTTTATGGTTGCATGTTGATTTGAAACAAGGAGCCAATTTACGCAATGGGCAGGAAAAAGTTAATGGGAAGGTTATCTTTTCTTTAGCAATGTTTTACCTATTTTTGGGAAATTTTGAAAACAAACCACACATGAAAAAATTATCCCTACTTGCCCTAGGTTTTGTGATGGCGTGCAATTCGACCCAAAAAACGACATCGGATGCGCCCAAGACCAAAACGGCAGGAGACCCGGTACCCTTTGCGGAGACCATAACCCAAGATGATCTCAAAGAACACCTTTACACCTATGCCTCTGATGAGTTCGAAGGAAGGGAAACAGGTAAGCCTGGTCAGAAAAAAGCAGTAGAATATCTCAAGGCTTTCTATAAATCGCATAGCATAGCCGCTGCCCAAGGAAACGGTGACTACTTTCAAGAAGTTCCCTTGGAAGTTTCCAAAGTTCCTGAAGGAAATATTACCATTAATGGTACTAACTTTCCCTTGGGAGAAGATGTAATTACATTCTCTTCTGCACAGGGGACCTACAACAATGTAATCTATGTGGGCTACGGTGTTGAGGAAGGTGATTATTCCGATTACAACGGAGTGGATGTAAGTGGAAAATTGGTGCTCATCAAAGCTGGGGAACCCATGAACGCAGATGGAACCTATTTGATTTCCGGAACCTCTGAAAAATCTGCTTGGGGGAACATGTCTGAAGGGATGGGTAAAAAATCCGAGCTTGCTGTTGAAAAAGGCGCCAAAGGAGTTTTGTACATGGATGAGCAGAATTTTGCCCGGTACAAAGGCTATTTCAATTATATGAAGAACAACGACAGCGGTCGTATGGAGTTGGCCGCGGACCACAATGATAATATGTTGTTCGTTTTGGATGAAAAGGCAGCCAAGGCCATCAAAAGTGATATAGCCGATGCCACAAAGGCCAGTTCTGTTCCTGTAACCCTAAACCTTAGTGTGACCAGCGGCAATGAAAAGCTGAGTTCTGAGAACGTGGCTGCCATTATTAAAGGTACCGAAAAACCTGATGAGTATGTGATCATTTCTTCCCACTTGGACCATATTGGTATCACTGGAAATGGGGAAATCAACAATGGCGCTGATGATGATGGTTCGGGTACGGTTTCCTTATTGGAAATTGCACAAGCTTTCAAAAAAGCGGCCGATGCCGGGGAAGGTCCAAAACGTTCCGTTGTTTTCTTACATGTGACCGGGGAAGAAAAAGGTCTTTTGGGTTCCAGATACTATACCGATATTGATCCCATTGTTCCGTTATCCGAAACCGTAGTGGACCTGAACATCGATATGATCGGAAGGATCGACCCCAATTACAAAGGCGCAAGAAACTACCTCTATTTGATCGGGTCGGACAAGTTGAGCACCGAGCTGCACAACCTTTCGGAGGCCATCAACAAAAAGTACACGAACATTGAGTTCGATTACACCTATAATGACGAGAACGACCCCAATAGGTTTTATTATAGGAGCGACCATTACAATTTTGCAAAGAACAACATCCCGATCATCTTCTATTTCAACGGTACCCACGCGGATTACCACCGTCCTAGCGATACACCGGATAAAATCAATTATGATTTGATGGAAAACCGTGCCCGTTTGATTTTTTACACGGCATGGGAAATTGCAAACCTGGACCATCGTTTGGTGGTGGACAAGGCATCTAAATAAATCTTAGCGATTACAAAATAGTAAGCCCTTATTTTATAAGGGCTTTTTTTATTTTACCTCAAAAGCTATAGCTATGCCCAAAGGTTATGGTCAGTTCATGGGAATCTCCTGTAGATAGGTTTCTTAACAATTGAATCAGATTTAAATTGAAATTATGTTTCTTTTTCCATTCATACGAGGCATTGGCCCTTAGGTTAGTGATTTTGGTACTTGAGTTAGTCGAATTGTTAGTGTTATGGGAAATCCCAAAATTGGTGATCAAGGTATTCTCAAAAAATTTGTGGTTAATGTTCAAGGTCGGCCCCCAGGTGGTTGAGTCTTCCATACCTATGGTATTTAGGGTTCCATTCAAAGCTGCTGTAATGTTCATTCCTTTTTCTGGAAATCCCAAAGTATACGAAACATTTCCATTGTGGAAAGTGGAGGCATTCCCAATATGTACTACCCCGTCTTTGGCGTTGGACACATCGGCCAAGGCATAGTTGATGTTCAAATTCTGCTGTAAACGTTGCTTTTGGGAAAGTATGTAATTGATGTTGATATTGGCATTCTGCGAAAGTTGCTTATAGTCCAATTGTTCATCAGGATTATCCAATAGATCATCATCATTGATTACGTCAAATTGGTTCACTTTGGCATTGGTAAAGGTACTGAAATTGGAATACGAGCCTGAAAGCACAAGTCTTTCCGATGCATTGTAGGCTATGTTGACAGCTCCCACCGTACGTTTGATCGCCTGTTGTTTTTGTTTTTCCAAATCATCCCTCTGATACCCTATGTTGAAGGATAAGTGTACTTTATTGTTGAACAAGATCGTACTACTGTTTAGGGTAATATTCTCAAAATCACTATTGAAGTAATAGGCCCCCAAGGTTTCGTAACCTGGATCTATCCGTTCATAGGCCAAACCAATGCTAGATTTATTAAATATATAATCCAACCCTGTCCTAATAGCGGTGAAATACTCGGTCGATGCCCTATTCTTAAGAAACAAACCTGTGATATTACCCCTCCCATTATCCAATACGTCCGCACGTAGATCTTGCGTGATTCCTGTGGAAGCATATTCCGCGCCCACCTTTAGATTTTCCAAGATTTTATAGCAACCTTCAAAGCTCAGTACCATATTCTCTTTTGGGGTGATACCTTTATCGTCGGGCACGGCCAAAATGGAATTGATTTCATCCTTGGCATAAAAACCTGTCATGCCCAAAATATATCGCTCCTTTTCATAGCCCACTTTCAATCCATAGCCCATGCGCCGGAAAGCAGGAATGGTTCGCTCTTCACCATCTTCTTCAGTGGCCTTGAGCAGTCGCCCTACCATGGTACTTACCTTCCATGGGCCATTGGGTGTCAGTTCCAAACCGCCTCCGGTAAATTGATGCCCATTAAGGGTATATGGGGAAAATCCCATGGAACCATCCCCAATATGCCCCTGAATCCATTTGTATTTGGGATGCAAGCTCAATCTATTGAAATTAAAGGGTAGATTATAATTGAGTTGTTCCCCTTGGTTGGAGTAACTATAACTCACAGGCATACTGAACTGATAGAACATGATATTAAGATTACCTTGTAAAAAATAGGTGAACGGTTGCCGCCCGATTTCTTGATCAGAATCATAAAAAACGGTGTTGGCAGATACTCCCCCTCCTAGTTTAAAGGCCTTTCCCTTTCCCAAGGTTTCCAAGTCCACTGTTTGGGCCATTAATGGGATGGAAAAGAGTAAAAAATAAACAAACCAAGGTATAATTCCTTTGGGGTAAACCATTATATAGATTATAGTTTTAAGTAAGAATTGGGCTATTCTGTTTCAAATAGGTGAAGAATCATTCGACTTAGCAGATTAACAGGAATTTGGTCTTTTGCCAATTGGGACGGGCATTCGCCCGTCCCAATAAAAAATAATCCTATGCCTGTAATGAACCTCTAAAACCCATAACAGGACAACAGTTCATTATTTTCGTTGATGAATACCCTGTTATCTATATCATCCACAAGATAATTCGGCGTCTTGTCCAAAAGGCCGATTTCCTTTTCAATCTTCCCCGTTGCCTTATTGACCATATAGATGGCATGATCGGTCGGTGCGGATTCATTCCTGTTCTTGGCAACAATAAATTGGTGGTCGTTGGTTTGTTTCGAATTAAAATAACGGGTGCGTGTGGTTTCTAAAACCGTTTGCATATTGCCCTGGCCACTACCTACATAAAGCCCGAATGTTGTGGATGTTTCATCTCTTGCCCCATTTTGATCCAAAGTCTGGCGGTATACTCCGTTGGACAAATCTGTCAACATGTTGATATTCTCAATGGATCCCTCAATATCCAAATCCACCCCAAGCGCATTACCTGCTAAATTTCCAAGGGCAAACAGCGTATTGTTTGAAGAGGGCTCCTTATAATAATCGGTATACACCAATTTTCCTTTGTTCGACAGTAGGGACACATGTTGATCCGAGAATAAAAAATAGCCCGTGTTCTCAATATACTCGGCTTCCAAAGGTGTTTTTTTGGTAACATTTTCCAGTTCAACATTTTCCGCAAACAAATCAATGTCCCCTGTCCTCAAATCAAATTTATAGCCTTTGCCATCTTCAAAAATGATGACCTTGTCCTCTTGCCAATCATAGGTGACCGCAGGAATGGAACGAAACTTTACATCCTTTTTCCATATATCCTTTCCAGTAGTGTAGTCTATAATGTTTGCACGTTCCGTGGAAATGTACATGACCCCTTTTTCCGTTAAGCTGTTGTAGTATGCATACCCCCTAATCTTGGCATCCCATACTTTTTTGCCTTCTGCATCCACTTTGGCCATTAAGCCCAGTTTTTCACCAGCGCCGATCGCATAAAAGTCATTTCCTTTAGGAATAACCTCTGTTAAAGGATCTATTTTAAAGCTTTTCTTCCAAAGCAAGTTGTTGGTTTTGGGATCTATGAGATTAAATCCTTCGGATTCCAACAGTATCAGATTGTCCGAATCATCATCTTTTACGAGGTCGATCATGTATCCTCTTAGTTTCAATTTTCCTGGTGTAATATCCTCACCTGTTGCCGGGTCGAATATGACCAATCTGTTGGATTTTTTGACGCCCAGATACAGGTTGTTGTTGATTGGGGAATATACCAATGCCTTGATCTTGTTTTTGGCTTCATAGTTCCATACCAAGCTACCATCCTTTGGGTTCAAGACATATATATCATCCCCTATGCCTATGATCATGTTTCCCTGTCGGTCAAATTGGGGCTCATGGTCTATGAACGAGGGGTTTCCGAGCACTTTCTTCAACAGACCCAGTTTGTTTTCACCTACCGGGGCAATCCATTCCTTTTCCCAAGTTTCCAAACTAAATTTCATAAGATACCTAGTCTTGTCCTTGATCATTTCAAAGAGGATCATGGCCTGTTCTGGAATGACCAAAAAGTTTTTTATCCTGTACTCTTCCTCTTGCGTATCGAACAGGATGTCGCCATTGCTGGAGTTCATGAGTAATCCCCTACTCTTGCCCAATAAAGAACTGTACTCGATATAGAACATGGGCAATTGGGGGATGTTCAGAAAAGAATTCCGATCTACCGATTTAAGATCTTCATTTTGCCAGACCACTTTTCCTGTATTGTTGTTTAAGGCCATAAAACCCTTGGCTCCCGCAGCGAGGATCAGACCATCATTGGATTGTTCTATCCAACCCACTTTATACAGGGATTCTTTTAAATTGACCTCCCAAATTTTTTCTTGGGCCTGCATGTTGCAAATGCACCAAAATGTCAGTGCAATCAAATAACTTTTACGTAGCATAAGTATGTTTTAATTGATTAAATTTTATCCTTGTCCATTTGTTGTTAGAAAACCTCGTTTCCATTGTTGGGCAAAGACTTGACTTGGGGTTATGCTGCGCTATATGGTCTTTGGATTATGTCATATTCAAGTTTATTTATTTTAATCATATTAGGCACGAGCATGATGCTCGCGCTAGCATGGGAACGGTAATCTTTCTGTCAAACGTTTGTTTTTGGTTGTAGTTCTTGCCATTAATTTGAGCGCATGAAACCAAGGATAGCAACAGTACAATTACAATAATATATATTCTCATAATCTAGTATTCCCCATTTAGATATTTTATATACGAAAACTCAGAGATTGAGGTTCCTATCTTATCTGTGGGATATGGGTTCTTAGTGTTATTATGAAAATTATATTCAACATAAGTTGTTAAGAGCCAATCTTTTTTTTCATTGGAATAAGTAAAAGTTATTAAGCATTCTGTTACAGCATCTTCCTTTAATACCAGCATAATTTTGTTATCTACTAAATCAATATCTTTCAAAGGGTCTCCCATTTCATAATACTCTTTGATACTATCAAGTTTTGGGTCATTAACCTTAACATCTGGATGGTAATCCTCAAACCATAACGGGTATATATTATCAAATTCTCTAAACTTGGTAAACGTACTATCATTGACTTTTTGGTAGATGCATAACTTTCTTAAGTCACCATTTTTTCTATCTTTATTTCCTAGTTTAATGGCAACATCAATTAATCCATCATTATTAAAATCAAATTCATCAAATAAATGATATATCATTTCGTTTTTTGAGACACAGATTGATTCAGGTAATTCATTTTCAATCCATTTGGCCCAGGATGTTTTATAACATTCTTTGACAGCTTTCTTCTGCTGAGCATTGCAAGAACAACAAAAAAATATTATCAACATTAAAATCATTTTTTTCATTTTTTATCACATTTATATAGTTTAATATCTGAGATAAGTCTGTCATAATTTTGTTTTCTCTGTTCTTTCTTATCACTTGCAGTGTTGACTTTTTTGGTTACCTGATATGAAATCATATTATCCAAAGTGGAAATGGGTTTAAAATTGTTTAAGAACCAAGAGGTAGCAGAATAGATAATAGATTCGGTATCGGTAGCTAATTGCTCGGGATTTGTTTCCCAATCAAAAATAGTTCCATAAGTTGCGTTTGCTTTGGTTGATGCGTTTCTATAATTCTCGCGACCTGTTAGTTGTATAATGCCACGACCTTTGTATTTCCATCCATCCCCATCTTTGTTGTTACCGTTTTTATTTTTATAAACAAGGTTAAAAAGGTTTTCTCCGTTCGCTTCGGAATTAATTCTTTTCAGGTTATAGACAGCCGTTGAATCTTTGCTCTTTGAAAATGATTTTGGAAATGATATGGATAGTGAACCCCTAGATTTGGTGATTTTATCAGTAGATGTTTTATACTTTGTTGAAGTGGTATCTTCCGGTTTTTTAATATATCTGTGGGGGCATTTATTTGAGCTTATATAATTGATATACTTTTCATCATCCCAAAAAGATTGGGAATATATGGTTTCTTGAGTATCATTCCCCGTTTGTCTTCCAAAGGTATCGTAAATATTTAATAGTTTGAACCAATACCCTTCCTCAAAGTCCTTAAAATTATTACACTCTAAGATGATTTGAGAAAAGAAATGAGCGTGCTGTTTGCAGGTTGTAAAGCCACCATCTTTTAAGGCTTTTGTAAAAATAGTTGCGGTGTTTGTTGTCAGATATTCACTTTCAGAATCTTCAAATATCTTTTTTAATTTAGCCAATGTTACTGTCAAATCCCTTCCACAAACCTCACAACAATAACCACTGGTGCATTCTTTTTGCATTCTAAACTCATGTTTATAAATGGTATCATTCACCTTAAGTTCTGCCAAATACTCCCCCGAAGGGATTGAATCAAAATCCACTTCCCAATCTTCATTATATTTCACGCTCTTCCAACTATCCTTACTTGGAAAAAATAGGTCTTTGGCTTCATCATTTGGAATAACCCTTAATTTCATCTGTACTGTTTTTGTAGCTGTAGAATCCTCTTTTTTGTATCTCAATTTTAATTTGTTGCATTCTTTGATAATTTCATTATGCTTGTCAAACTTTACGATACTATCGCAATAATCGATTTTAAAATCTTTATTCCTTAGCCCGTCCTCTGCAATTGCGGCAATTTCCTTTATCCGTTCCCTTCGTTTGGTATCTGCATTGGATAAAGTCTCGATTTCCTGTGGGGTCAATTCAGAACTGGAAACGATGCTGCCCTCCTGTTTTAAACTTTCCAGTTCATCCTGCAATTCTTGTGGTAGATTTTCCTTATTTGGAATTTGGTCTATTTGTTGACCTATCGTTACCTCTAGGTTATTAATTTGCGAGATGATGCCCTGTTGTTCCTCAAAACCATCAGCATCCGAGAGTTGTTCCAGAAGCTCTTCCTTTTGGGAGAAAAGTTCTGTCAGTAAATGACTTATGTCCTGGATGAATTCGTCCACATACACAATTCCAGACCAGTTGGCATCATAACTGGTTTCTACCATTCCTTCCACCATTTGATGGTCGGTATTGATCTTGATGTTCTTGAACTCCACCCGTATCTTGGTATCCGCTAGATAGGGAACGGTCATAAAACCCCACCCCGAGAACCTTCCACCACCATGGTCGTCAACCCATTTCACCGTAATGGGAAAATCCCCTGCAGTGAAGACTTCATTGGCCTCCAAGTTTGGTAGTGGATCTTGGTTGTCGATCTCCACCTCGGGGGGCATACCGCAGTTGTAATAGGCCATTTCCTCCTCGGTGGGCATAGTGAACTCATGCACTGCCGAGTATGCGAGACCTGCTTGGGGCGTACACTCGCCCCCCACCCTAAACTCGTAGGTCTGCCCTGCTTCCAGATTCTGAATGGTCACTTCACTGTTCTGCGTCCAAAACTCGAACCAATCCTTCTCCCCATAACCCTTTTTTCGATATTGCAGTTGATAACGGAGATGGGTGCCGTTCTGCCATGTGATCCTTACCGTTCTAGAGTTTTTGGCCTCGGAAAGGACGTACATGGGAGCCGAACAATTGGCTGTATAGGTAAAATGGTAGACCTCACTTTGACCATTGTTCCTGAAAAGGGAAGTACTCGTGCCCCCGTCACCTGTAAAGGCCCTTACTTGCCATGCATAGGTCTTTCCCTCCAAAAGTTGTATATCTGCCGGCCCATACAACAATGTGGTGGCAAAGGTAGTGGTCTGGTACAATGGTGGACTTGCCATGAAGGCTGCCTGGGGGTCTATGCCCGTGTCCCACAACTCTTTTAGGGTAAACTCATACTGAACCGATGGTGCGTTGAAATGTCTAGGGGTCCAATTGAACACGATGTTTTGGGGATTCTGTGCCGTGACCAGATCCCCTCGACCGGGAACATTCAGAAAAGGAGGATCGTTCAGGAGGAGAAACATCGTGGCACAGCTCTTTTTGGATATTCGCTTTCCAGAAAGCATATCGTACACCTCAAAACAGATGTCATATTTTCCTTCGGGCAAGGGCTGTCCGTACTGTGCCGGTGAGATTCCCACCAAATTGGTAAGTTCAAAATAGGGCTGTAGCTCCAGATTGGTCAACCGAAGGTTGATGCCCCCGTCCAACAGAATGGGAGAAGCACCCGCCACAAAATCCAAGGTCTGTATGTGGAGCCCCTGCCCTTCCATGTACATTTTTAACCTGACCTGTCTCCCCGATTCCTGTACATCGGTGAGCAGTAGGTTCAATATCATTTTTTCATTGGTTGCTGTCTTATAATCGGAAAGCCTGAAACTGTATGGTGGTACCAATTGGGGTGTTACCTGCACTGGGTAGACTTGGGCGGTGGCCACCGAAATGAACAATAAACAACAAACAATGAATAGTTTGTTTAAAGACGATAGGTACATCCTACATTCAGTTTCAGACCACAGGAGATTCTTCACTTTGTTCAGAATGACTATAATGTAATTGTCAAACATTTGGTTATTGCTTATTGATGATTGTCCATTGTTCATTGTTTCTGTACTTTAATATCGACCAGGATATAGGAATCAAGCCCGGCTTGGATAAACTCCTTGATCTTGATGGCTCCCTTGCGACCATCGGATGTTTTGAAAAGGATGATCCTTGGAACCATCGCATCATCGAAGTCTTGGGTTCCTTCCAAGGTTTCCTCAATGTTCAAAGATTGTAGGAGGGTATCATCTTCCATGGCATCGAATTGATCCATGGTCAAAGCAGCCGAACAATTACAAGATTCCTGAAGGTTGATGAATTTTGTATGGTTTGCATTGGGGATAGCGTCGAATGTGTATTCCTGTACCTCATCGGGCGATATGAACTTGTTGAACGTAAAATCAGCATTCAGACCGAAAAAGGCAATATCGACCAAGCTTCCATCTAAATTGGGAAGGTCATCTTTTGAATAGACCATCCTTGTTTTCGTTGAAAAAAATGCCCCATTCGAGTTAGTGTTATGTGCTGTGTTGATACCCAGCCTAACATTACTGAATATTCTAAGATTGGTATTGGGGAACAAGGTCACCTGCTTCGAAATGGTCTGTGATGCTTTCCCATTATTGGCCTTGAGTTGTATAGAATAGGTTCCGTGATTATTGAATACCACTTGTGGATCTTCCCCATTATTTGTTGTTGGGTTGCCACCTTCAAATGTCCATTCGTATTCGGTTGCACTGATACTATTATTTTTCAACATCAGGGTAACGGGAACTTGCAGATCATCATCCTCAAACACAGGTTCAAAATCAAAATCTGCCAAAAGATGTGAAGCTACACTTACCGTTTGTTCCACAATTTTTGATTCCCTTCCATTACTGGCTTCCATCCTTACCCGATAATCTCCGGGTTCTTCAAAAACAACGACGCCAGGCTCACGATCAAAGGATAGGGAAGGTTCCCCTCCTTCAAAAGTCCACTGAAAGCTTTTCGCGCCTTCGGTGGTATTTAAAATGTTAACCATTACGGGAGGGAAATGGTCATCCACAACAATTGCTTTAAAGCCTGCTATAATATCCGCATCGGTGGTCACCTTGATTTCTTTGGAACCTTCACTACCATCTTTATTGGATGCTTGCAAGCGAATTGTATAGTCTCCAGCGTTGGAATACTGGATAATTCCCGGATTCTTATCGGTTGAGATGGATGGCGAACCACCTTCAAAAGTCCAATGGTATGTATCTGCGTCTTGGGTTTGATTGATGATCTTGATAAGAACTGGAACCGAATAGTCTTGGTTTTCCACTTTTACATAAAAATCTACCTGAACGGGCACTGCTTCCTCCTTGGCACAGCTTACGCACCAAAAAAACAGAAGATAGACCATGAACCGAACCTTATGCCCCATCACAGTACCACTATCTTTCTAAATTGATTCTCCTTGGCCGTTTCCAAAACGAGCAGATAGACCCCTGATGCCAAATTCATCGAATAGGAAATTTCGTAATCAGAATTTCCTTGTAGCTGTCGGTCATCAAATAATTGATTGGTACCAAAACCGAACAGGCGCAATGATACCGATGATTCTTCCTGTAAGGACAATGCAACGGTAAATGAACCGGTGGAAGGATTTGGAAACACCTTAAATTCTTTGATGAAAGGGGAAATTGCATCCCCTACATCCGGCAATTGTCTGGCCTCTGCCACCACAATACTCTTTGTGTAATCTTCATAACAATCATATTGATGGTTTCGAAGAGTGACTTCATACACCCCTGGATCATCAAAACGAACCACTATAAATCCTGGGCTTTTCTCCACTATGATGGCATTTTCCGGAAACATCCAATCTTCCGAAGTCCCCAAGGGATTGCTCGTGTTTACCAATACTACTTCCTCTGTTGCAAAGACCTGTGAGGTGATAAGGAATTCGGCATCCATATCCACATTGTTGCGCAAGATTTCAATGGTGTCGGTCCCGATACATCCTTGGCCTGTGGTAACTTTTGCAGTATAAGTTCCTTCATCGGCTACGGAAATATTTGGTGATGTACTGTGGAATCCGTTGGTGGAAGTCCATTCATATATAGCATTGGGATCATCAATGGTAATATCCATGTCGTGAAACTGACCCTTGCACAGTGTCCTGTCCTTGCCCAAATCCACCAAAATGGGGGAAGGTGATTCAAGAGCAACTTCAACATAGGCCTTGCAACCACCTGCATCGGTAACCAACAAGGCATACAAACCCTCTGTAAGAGCGGAAATGGATACGGTTGTCTCTTCATTGTCCCACAGATACATATATGGGGCGGTTCCTCCTGTTACTTCAACGGCTATGCTACCATCGTCACCACTGTAACAGGTTGGATTTTTCTGCTCCGTTATTTGAATGTCCAATCCACCCGCTTGCTCAATCGTTACCTGCCCACTGATCTCACAACCCAAGGCATCCATTACATACACGATATAAGTTCCCGCAATCAAGTTTTCCACACTCTCGGTAAAGGCTCCCATAGACCAAAAAACCTCATAAGGGGCAGTCCCTCCCGAAATAAGGGCAATGGCCGTACCATCATTTCCATTGAAACAGCTTACATCGGTTTTTTCGATCTGGACTTGCAACAAATCTGGCTCCGCCACAGGAACGATAAGGTCTTCTGCCTGTTCCAACACATTTTCCACATAAGTTCCGATGGTAATTCCGTTAGCGTCCTCAATATTCACGGCGTATTCCCCTGCCTCTACATTGTTCAATACATTTCCATGTTCATTGGGTAATACTTGCCAGTTGTTCTGTGCATCCTTCTTTTTCCAAATAAACTTATATGCGTAGAGCCCATCGATCAATGGATCAAATGGAACCCCTCCAGAGGTGGTTGCGGTCAGTTGACCATCGTTGGATGGGTTATTGAAGGTATTGGCACTATTACAGGAAACGAACATGGTCTGTTCCACATTCAACGCCAAGGGTGGGGGCTCGGCCAACTCGTGGACAAGTAGCTGGGTACAACCTTCGGTTTGAGTGGCCAATCCATACTTGGAATCTTTCACGGTAACCGTATAAATCCCTGCCGGAATATTTTCTACTGTAATTTGATAACCTTCTTGGACATCTACCGCAGTGGTGGTATTGATAATCGTATTGTTCCCATCTTTCCACTCAAACGTGTATCCTTTGGTGCCGCCCGTCACCAAGACTGTAATACTTCCATTGGTAAAGCCATAGGCCGTGGGTGTTTGAAATGCTGTCAGTTCTACCTCAACGGGGTCATCGGGTTCAGTAATGACCATTTGGGTTTCACCATTGGGTATTCCCATACAACCACTGGCATGTTGCACCTCAATTTCGTAGTCACCGGGAGACAATCCTACAAGGGTATGGCTATTTTGTTGGGCAAAATTTTTCCAGTCACCCCCATTGATACGATATTGATAGTTGTTTACATTTCCCCCTTGGGCTGTGATTTTGATACGACCATCACTTCCACCATAGCAATACACATCGTTGAGTTTTTGGAGGGAGAAGGTTATGGGGTCTGGATCTTCTACTTTAAAAACATCGGATGGAATTAAACTATTCCATGAATCATTGTCAGGTTCCTGCTCATCATCGAATCGTGTTTGGTATTTTATGTAGTAAGTTCCCTGCGCTAAGTTTTTAGGCCAAACATAGCCAAAGGTTTCATTTTGATTGTCGACTAATGATGCGATGTTCCCTATTTGCTTTACCAAGGCATCATTGGCATCATCATATAGAGAAACATATAATTTTTCATTTTCATAAAGGTTCCTATCCAAATTGATAGTGAAATTGCCGTCGTTTTTTCCGGGACAAGAAGTTTTATGTGTAATGATTTCATCCAACCCTGGGGAACAACCAATGATGGAGAATGTAAAGTACTGATCCGATGCCAAAACAACATCTGTGAATGGTGCGGTAACAGTATAAGTGAGTTGCAGGTTTCCTTCGAAGAAAGTTTTATAATTCTCCCCAAAAATTTCTTCTACACTGACATTTAATGGATACCTATGCCTAAATTGAGGTATATCAACCCACTCATTGTTTTTGTTGATGTATTGCCAAGTTAGGTTTATCACATTGTGGTTCTGTCCATCTTCATATTGTTCAAAAAGTGGTTGATTGAGACATCTATCCGTATCTCCTGGATCTAGGTTAGGCAACAGGATTGAGAAATAATCTAATGGCAAGCAATTAACCGTGCCACATTCCAATATATCAGGACCATCATATTCAATTTGAAGGATTTCAAAGGGATGTAATGTTTTTTCTTTTAAATCACTTGGCGCATCACAATACCAACCAAATTGACCACAAGGCCCATTACAATTATTCTCTGGGTCATCATTATACCCTTCTAGATAATCAACGCTTACCAATACTTGGTCTTCGGGAATAGAAAAAACTCCCATATCATGGGAAATAGTATATTTATATTCATAATCACCTATTTGACACCAATTTGCCGGAGTAATGTTTTCTGGCTTTTTAGAAAAAACATAAAGAGTAGATTGTGAAAATCCAACTTGGACTATTAAACCAAAAAGTAGAAGTAGAGTAATTTTTTTCATAACCATTAATATTTTACATCCAAAGTTGAAATCCCACTTACTCCCCCATCTTGAAACACCATTCTGAACAAGTAGGTATATTCATTGTTGACCTTTACTTTACGATCTATGATGCCTGTTGCATCCGCAGGGATTTCTTTTAAGAGGTTCATGGAACCCGCTTTAAGACCTTTATAAATGACAATCTTGGATGCGTTTTCGAGTTTGTATGACTTCCAGTGAAGTTCTATGGCATTATGCTCCCTATCAGCAAGTCCATAAACCCCTTCCAATGGAGGGTATAAAGTGGCCTTGGGGAGTACCACGGTCAAAGGGGGTGAAGGATCGGATTCCAAACCACTATCATCCACAGCAATTAGGGTATAACTGTATTGGCGGTTTTCCTCAACTTCACTATCTGCCCAGCTTGCAATCGATGGCCCCGAGCTCTCCTCTAGGGTATGAACCAACCTCCAACCAACACTGTCCTTTTCTTTCCTATAGAGTTGATGCTGTACTACATCTTCACTTGAACTCTTGGCCCATGTGAGGTGTACCTTGCCTTCTTTGATATGGTATGACTTGAATACAGGCTGGTTGGGTCTTACAAAATCCGGCTTTTTGATTTCCAAAATCTCAGAGGGTTCGGACATATTGAACCGTTGGTCTACCGCAATGAGCTGATAGTACACCTTATTATTCAAGCTTTTTACCGAGACACTATCATAATAGGTAGTCCCCTGATGTGGAGAAACCGTTATTTGGGAATACTCCTCGTTTTTATTATTACCCTTAAAAATGCGATAGCCAAGGATATCCTTTTCGGTGTTTGGGTCCCAATTCAACGTTACCACTCCCAAACTATCTATGCTGCCTTTAAACCCTTTGGGTTTATTTGGGGGGACAGAATCCACAGGTTGAACCAAAGCCGGAAATGAGGTGCGGCTTCCCCCATTTTTACCTATTGCCGTTATGGTCATATAATTTGTGGGATCCAGGCCATCATACTGCACCTTTCTTGCCTCAGGGGGAATATTTTTCACTACTGTTTTGTAGGTGCCATCTGCCCTGTTACTTTTATTGAGTTCAAAACCTGTAATGTGCCCGTTGCCCTCTTCCAAAAATTCCCATTCCAACAGCACACTTCGTTCATCCAAATAATGTTTGTTGGTAATGTGGGGGACGTATTCCAGTAGCTTCTCGCCTTTTCCTGAAACCACCTCTGAAAATGGGCTGAATTCCCCAAACGGCGTTTTTGCTTTAATACGATAATGATAAGTTTTTCCATTGGTGATGGAATCCGTATAAAACATGCGCTGGGGATCCGTCCGTTCACTGTGGTTGAGACTGGTCAATGGCAAATCATTCAAACTTTTAAAGTTGATGCCATCTTCCGAACGTTCCACGTAGTAACTGTTGTAGAGTTGATGGTGTGTGGCATAATTCCAGCTCAAAAGAGTCTTCCCATCCATAAAGACCACGGCCAAATCCAATGGCTTGGGCAGTTCCTCATAGTCTTTAAGACCTATAAAAACTCCTCCTTCCTGAATCGAAAGCACATTATCGGGAGCCGCTGGAGAAACTTTGTACACATATTTCTCATTGGCGTACACTTCATTGTCCACATAGCCCAGCCCTGCCATTTGCGCGACTTCAAAATCTTGGTCTGCGGCATACAGTCCCCATGTAAACCGTTGTTCTTGTTCTTGGGCCAGATTTATGATACTGGACAACTCGTTCATTCCCTCCACATCAAAACTTTCACCATAAATGGATTGGGCCAAAACGGCAGCGTTGTCATTTGTTTCGATTTGGGGCATCCACTCTTCCAATGGCTGGGGTTTAAAAAAACCTAAGGATTTTTCAATAGGCCGGGGTAACGTGGTCTGGTTTTGCGTTACGGTATATCTTTTCACCTCATAACCATCCTGATTGAGTTTTCTCCACGCCAGAGCCGTGGTGACAGCCCAGCGTAGCATGATGGAGCCATTCTGCTGCGGCCGGGCCATCACTACGATTTGAGGAGTCTCCAATTCCAAGGAATCTTGTTGTGCATGGCTTTTTGAAACTAAAAAAAGGCTTATCGCCAATAACCAAAAACAAGCTACCGAATGTAATGGAGCAAAGTGCCTGTTCAAAAGTTTCTTGCCAAATAGGATGTCTTTTAATGCTTTGACCATCATCAATAAGGGTTATTGTATTTGAAAATTTCGGAGGTTCCTTTAATATTACCCGGCAGGATATATTGGAACATGACCTTATAATCCCCTTTTTGTATAGCAGGGAAAATGCCATTGATGATGTAATCGTATTGCTGGATCTTGTAGGCGTTTGCAGAGGGATTGTTCAAATAGGCATTCACCACTTTATACTGGATATCCAAAAAGTCTTGCTTATAGTAAAAAGGAAGGTTGTAGCGATAGGGCAACCTAATATCCAAAAGGGAATAGGACGGGCTTGATTCCAGATATGTGCAATACCAACTCAAAACCTCAATACCCTTTTTAGGCGGCAATCCCAAAAGAGAAACATCCCTATTTACCGTAAACGCTGGTTCCAACGGATAAGCTTCATAAATCAAGGGATCGATCTTCTGATGATAGTAGGAATCATTCAAAATAGCTTGAGCCATGATCATAGGATTGTCCCCGGTATATGTACTTCCCAACAATTCTTCCTTGCTAAACCGTTCCGAAGGGGCCACATCCACTTGGAGCGCATGCACATTGGAATAGATGGGGTCCAAATAATAATCGGTCGCATTTTTGGCTCTTAGTTTTTCTGAAAAAGTATCAAAAGCACTTGTGGTAAACTCATAGACAAGTATTTCTGTCTCTGCTTCCTTTTGGGCCGTGGTCTCCATCTTACGATTACGAACCTCTATACTGGTACCTTCATCTCCCATATCTTGGGCCACATAATTTTCACCAACACTTCCGGAGCTGGCCTGTTCGGGGGATTGACTAAGTATTTGGAAGGAATAGGTCTTTTGGTTTCCCAAGGTTGGAAAATCAAAATGGGCCATTTTATCATTTTGGTCGTAAAAAATATTGTTCACTCGAAACTCTTCACTTTCCGATGTAAACCTCGCAAACTGGATCCAATCCGTTTCTGGTTCAAAAAGATAGGGTTGTCCCCTTTCTAATTTAATGTATCCGGATTTTCTCTCTTTCTGATAAAAATACTTTTGATCGATTACGGGGTAGCAATACACAATATTCGTAAGTGGAATATAGTCCGGGGCATCTCCCGTGGTGAAATGACGTTCTTCACTTTCCTTGGCAGGCTTTCCGTCTTGAGAAAGGGTAACCCAACCATTGTTTCTCCACTCTTGGAAACTGACCGTAACCTTGGTTTGAAGGGAAGCGTTCGGGGGCAAAATATCGTGGGATATAAAGTTTACCGCATCGTTGTTTTCATTCCATTCAAAATTTCCTTGGATGGTATTTCCATCCTTGGTGACCCTGAATTCATCCAACAGGATGCGATAGGTTTTAATGCCTTCGTCATCCTCAAGCTCAAAAGGGGCATTAATCTTCATGTTGAAGACGGCTTGTGGCACGGTAAAAACATCCACTCCATCGGTTCCTTCCTGCGGATTGACTTCGGATATCACTTTCAAACCTCCCAATGGAGACCCACCAACAATCTCACATTCCTCTCCCAATTCAACCTTAAATCTAAACCTGCCCTTGACCAATCCTCCCAAAAGATTGAAATATCCTCCCAAATAACCCCTGAACCATGCTGGATTGGGTAGTTTCGCCTGTAAAAGAACCGCAGCCCCAGCTTTGATAATGGGAATCTTTTTGTGAACGAACAATAACTTAATCTTGATGCCAAGTTCTCCCTGTAAATAGGCATATGCCTGACCATTGGCATACCACCCATCAATTCCGATCTGCCCACTTCCTTTGCAAGCGGTTTCCCCATAATCTCGCATCATGATATCAAACCCAAGACCTGCCTGAAATCTTGCATAAAAAATCAGAAAGGTCATGTCCCCAGTATCCACACTGAAATCGGAACCAAAAGCTAGCCCCCTACCTTCCCCTAGGGCATTCAAGTCCCGCATATAATCCAATTGGGCCACATCCACCCCCAATATTTCAGCAACAATGGCGGGCGGTGGCGGGCTCCCTGCCAAGTGATCACCGATCATGAGATAAGATGTACTTTTTATATTGAAACTACCCAGTCCCAACTGTAGGCCAATGCGGTCTTCAGGGGTTCCCACATGGAGATACCATTCCCCTGGGCCAGAGTGAAACACTGCCCAACCAGCCCTTCCCTTAGGTCCTACTCCTTTAAAAAAACCTCCGGGTGTATTGACATAGATTTCTAATTCAGCATGAAAAGTCTTGTTCCTGAAATCCATCTCCATTGCAAAATTGGCATCAATACCCACATCAAAAGTGAGTCCGTCTTGAGGAAAGCTTACTTTACCGTAATCGACCAGATTGGTCTCCTTTAACTGTTGCATGGTCGCGTTGTTCTCGCCGTATGAGTTTATTTTTTGCTCCATGCCAGCCAACTTCTGTTTGAACTTATCCCCGAACTTATAATCAAGGGCTTTTACAATGTGTCCCTCTCCAAAGAACAGCACACGGTTTAACCCAAGGTGGTTGTTAAAATCCATTTCAAAACCGACCTTGCCGTTAAATGCATTTTCGTTGGCAAGTGCAAATCCTATGAGTGCCCTAAAACCTAACCCTGTGCTAGCACTAGGGACATAAGATTGGCCTGAAGGTGCCATGGCCGAATAGGTTCCAGTTTGTTTGGACATCTTGTAGTAGGCACCTCCGCCAAATCCATTTACTTGCGCCGGGCCTATGTAGACCTTCGTAGGTGATTTGGAAAGGTCTGCATAGGCATCTACGAACCAATATCGAAACTCTTTTTTTCCAAACCATGCCGAAGCATCAACACTGATTCCATTGAAAGTGGCTCCCAGCTCCCCATAAAATCCGTTTCCATAGATAGGGTCATTATTCTTAATGTCCAGCATACCATGCATTTGTATGCTTCCCAAGTCCGCTTCAATAGCTATTCTGCCAATGTCAATACCTTTAAATCGCCAGCGATGTAACGCTTCATTCTCGTTGAACCCACCTACAATAGAAAGTTTTGTACTACCCGAAAAACCACTTTCCATCAAATTGACATTGACTCCAAAGGTTAAAGAGGCTTCCGAATTGTTTGTGGTAATGCATATTTCGGATATAGTCACGGGGAAATCAGCAAACTTGACCTCGCCATTGTATCCAAGATAGTCCACTTGAAAATAGGGGATCTCGGTCTGCAATTGAAGGTTCTGGAACGTAATTCCCTTAAAATCCATGATTGGATTACCATCTTTCGATTCAGAATTGTTCCCTTTTATTTCCAAGCTTCCATGGAGGACTGCCTTTGGTCTGAACTTGTTTTCGGATACCCTTAATTCCACATAGGAGTTCGGTGTCAATGTGGCTTTTGCCTTAAAAACATCAAACGAAAGCTCGCTATCAGCTGTAGCTGAGAGTAAATATTCTTCATTGACCGGGTCTATTATAGCTTCATACGAAAGTACTTTTCCTTTTGTGCCATTTTGTTCGTTATCTTGAGAATTTACGGCCACTTCTTTTGTTAAAGGCAACACTATCAATCCATTAAATCCCGCACTTACTAAGTTGTTCGTCAGTAAACTGGCTTCAATATGATCTACTGAGAATTGCCACTTTGAAGCTTCTCCTTCTTGGATCGGTAAAATATGATCTACCGAGAATTTCCCAGATACACCCATACCATCCATCAATAGATGGGAGGCCCGAAATTTTATCCGTTCCTCACTGCCTCTTTTTTTGAACTGTTTTGGGAGTACCACATTGAATTCCTTGAGGTACACTCCACGCCATAATTGTTCATTTCCAGAAATCAAATATTGTTGGTATCCATCTGGAAAATACATGTTGGAAGAATTCCTGATATCACTAAAATCGAAAACAGCATCTTTGACCTCAAACACCAATCCTGCTTTTCCAATACCATCCGAGTTCCCTAATTTTGTAAGTTGAAAGGGTGGAAGGTCCACTTCCACCAATATATCGTTCCAATCGCTCACAATGGTTTGGAAATGTCCCTGCACTTTGACATCGGCATTTGAAATAACCGAGTAATTGGCATCAACGGGTTCCAATAGATTTCGTGAGAATAATATGTCCGCCGAAATACCGAGTTCCTTAAATCCACCACAGTCAATTGTAACATAAGTTGACTTTTCAACGTTTCCCGTCTTCATATCGAAACCTCCCTTGAGGGCTACCAAAGCATTGCCCCCATTGATGGGAATAGGGATATCTCCCAATAAAATCAAATTGGCATCACCATAAATTCCACCTTGATGGGAAATCCTTATATTATCTGAACCAAAAAAGAGATTTATGGAAGTCCCATTTACATCGGATTGGGGTATACCTATATGGACAAAAGCAGTTACCTCTGTATACTCTGGGAAAATCTTGGCTTTGCTTATGGCCAAAGTATAGGTCATGTTTCCTATTTCCTTTTTTACACCGATTGGCAAAACAGCAATATCTTTGGAATTGACAAGATCCACATAATTTTGGGTCGATTCCAATCTTTCAAATACCGTTTTTGCAGTGGAAATTTGTTCATTGACGACTGAATCCAAAGCAAAATTCTTACCCATATATGTTTCATTGAACTCGCTTATCGGCCTAGGGAAAGAAGATGGCACTTTTGCATGATCAAGATCTAACCCTTTAAAATATCTTATCGATGTCTTGCCAGACAAAGGGGATTTTTCTAATAATGAGTCCTTTTTCTCTGGATGTATTGCTGCTACTGACTTTAACACGTAAATACATATGAAACAGAACTTTACAACATTTTTGGCCATGAATAGGTTGCCTTATCTTTATTGGTGAGAGAAAAAACTTTACTAGTTGCGAGGGAAAATAGCCTAAATCAATAGGCTTCATGACTAGAATTGATGGATGTCCATTTTCAATTGACGAATGGAGAAATAAAGGCA
This sequence comes from Flagellimonas aequoris, assembly GCF_003584165.1. Taxonomy (GTDB): domain Bacteria; phylum Bacteroidota; class Bacteroidia; order Flavobacteriales; family Flavobacteriaceae; genus Flagellimonas; species Flagellimonas aequoris. The sequence goes on from NZ_QXFJ01000030.1 coordinate 814,512, forward strand.
TATCAATAAACCAGGGCAAATAAAAAACCCAAGCTGTACAGCTTGGGTTTTTGTCTACTTAAGGGTGGAAGACCGGGCTCGAACCGGCGACCTCTGGAACCACAATCCAGCGCTCTAACCAACTGAGCTACAACCACCATTTAAAGCGGATGCAAAAATACTTTTTTGTATTGATTCAACCAAAATATTTTAAGACTTCCGTACATTAAAATTTTCATTCAGTATTTGACCTTCATATCCTCATTCGTAACCTGCTCAAAATCATGTTGTGCCATGTATGGTATAAATCATCGATGAAATACACTTTTTTCAAGACCAAACACACTATTTTTGACGTTTCACAACAATTTATTCCCGCAAGGGCAACCGAAAGTTATTTTTACATCAAATTATTTCAACCCTTTGTTGTCGGAAAAAAACTTCATATCCAAGTATAAAAGCTTACTCGTTTCGATAGTGGTGTACAGCTGTGCCCTACTCGTTTCCGCACCCCTTACCGCACAATCTAACAAAAGGGACAGTTTGTCCTTTAAGTTGCAACGGTTGGAATCCACTGAAAGGTTCAATCCCAAGGATACTACACACATCAATCTCTTGATCAAGCTTGCCAAATCATATCGATATTTGGACAGTGACAGTATCTATTCCATTGCAAGCAGGGTACTAAAATACAGTGAGGCCATCGATTACGATTATGGCAAAGTGAAGGGACTGGATGCATTGGCAGATTACTATTACAACAAGGGAAACCGTAAAAAGGCCATGCCCCTGTTCCAAGAGGCCCTTCAATTGGCCAAGGATATGGATGATATCGAATGTGAGGTTTCCATCATCAATACCCTCGCGCAAAACTATAGCTTTGAAGGGAACTATGCGGAGGCATTAAACCTTAACCTTAAAGGAATTGATCTGGCACGCCAAATTAACCAGCAACAAATGTTATCGGTCCTCAACGAGAACATTGCCAGTCTTTATGCGGAACAGAAGGATTTTAAGAATGCCTTGATGTTCTATGACACAGTACAAAAAATAAACCGTAGACTGGGTGATGAAGTCGTGGATGCGGAAACCCAAAGCAACATGGCCTCTTTGTACAAGGACGCAAAGGATTTTAAAAATGCCATGTTCAATATCAACCGTAGCATCAACACCTTTGAAAAGCATAAAATAATCGACTGGCTTGCCTATGCCTATGAAGTGAAAGGTGACATATATCTGGAGCAGCAAAAATACCAATGGGCCCTCTATTGGTACGATCAGAGCAACATGCTTTTCAAGCATCAGATAGAAGATGATAGGATCAAGATCCAATTGATGAACGGTATGGCCAAAGTGTACCTAGGACTCGGAAAAGATAGCCTCTCCTTAGTGTACGCACAGGAAGGTCTTGGACTCTCCACCAAGATAAAATCCTTACAGGGACAGATCGATTGTTCGGAGACCTTATATAAATTGAGTAAAAAGAACGGAGATGATACCAATGCCCTATCCTATTTAGAGGCCTTTAAAAAACTTTCCGATTCCCTGTCCAGGGACAAGAACAAACAAAGTCTGTCCTTATTGGAGACCAAGTTGCATTACGAACAGGAAAAAAAGGAACTGATAGAAGCCAATGACGAAGCTCTTGCCAAACAGCGAAATTATATTTATTTTACTGTTATTATCCTGCTCATCCTCAGTATCATCACTTTTGTGATCAGGCGTAGCGAGGGCATTCAGAAGAAACTGAACAAAGAACTTAAAGAAAAGTCGCAGGCGGTCACCGAAAGGGAAACCGAATTGCATGAGATAAACAAGACCAAGACCAAACTGTTTTCCATCATTGGTCATGATCTTAGGGGGCCTATCGGTGCCCTTCAGGGTCTGTTGAAATTATTTACCGATGGTGAGATCACCAAAGATGAATTTTTGTCCTTTATACCAAAACTGAAGGCCGATGTGGAAAACATTTCCTTCACCCTGAACAACTTATTATCCTGGGGGCAAAACCAATTGAATGGTGTGGTTACCAAGCCTAAACGGGTTTCTTTGGACAAAATCGTGACCAACAACATCCAATTGTTGTCCGAACTGGCCAAGAGTAAATCCATCAAACTCATCAATCAACTCCCAGAAAATCCATTGATTTGGGCCGATCAAAACCAAATGGACATTGTAGTGAGGAATTTACTGAGCAATGCCATTAAGTTTACTCCTGATAATGGTCTGATCACCATAGAGGCAGAAGAAAAGAAGGATATGTGGCAAGTTTCCGTTAGGGACACCGGTATTGGCATGAACGAGGAAATCCAGAAAAAAATCTTTAAAGATTCCACCAACGTTACCACCTATGGTACCAACAACGAGAAAGGCACCGGGCTCGGGCTTTCATTGTGCAAGGAAATGGTACTGAAAAATAAGGGTAAAATATGGGTGGAAAGTATTCCGCGTAAGGGGACCACATTCTTCTTTACCGTTCCCATGGCCGAAAAAAGATATCAAAAGGCAAGTTGATCAGATCAAATCGCCTAAACTGTCCACGGCGGCAAAACGCTCCACGGTAAAACCCTCGGCATATTCCACACCAACGATCCTGCCCAAATCCCTAGCTCGGTAAATGACGCTATCGATAAAATTCTTGCTACTGATAGGGGTTTCCGGTTCGTCACTATTGGGGTCGTAAAATTGTGACCCATATGCTTTTATCGCTGCAATCTTGGTATCGATAAATCCAGTTACATCCATCACGAAATCAGGTTCCAAGTTTTTCCATTGGATGTAATGATAAACCACTTTGGGTCGCCAGGGTTCCTGCCACTCATCGTCACCGTCCATTTTTGTGTCTATCTTGACGAGACCACTCAAAAAACAGGCATCGCTTACCAGTTTACTCCCCTTCCCATGGTCAATATGGCGATCATCCACGGCATTGCACAATACAATTTCAGGTCTGTACAGCCTTATCATTTTGATAAGCTCAAGTTGATGTTCTTTGTCGTTTACAAAAAAACCATCGGCGAATTCCATGTTTTCCCGTACAGAAATCCCTAAGATTTTAGCAGAAGCTGTCGCTTCCCTGTCCCTGATTTCTGCCGATCCCCGGGTTCCCAATTCCCCGCGGGTCAAATCCACAATTCCTACTTTTTTTCCTTTGGAAACTTCTTTGGCGATTGTCGCACCAGCTCCAAGTTCTGCGTCATCGGGGTGTGCCCCGAATACTAAAATGTCTAATTTCATAAGCTACTTATGCGGTAACCGTTAGGGCCTTTACCTTGGCAATGGCCTGTTCAATATCCGCTATGATGTCTTCAGTTTCTTCTATTCCCAATGAAAAACGTATCAGGGAATCCTTTATTCCTTGTTTTTCCCTATCCTCAGGACTCATCAACGCGTGTGATGTGGTCACAGGAGAAGTCATGGTACTCTCCACCCCTGCCAAACTCATGACAGGTTTGACCAATTTTAGATGCTTGTAAAAAAGTGCATGGTCCACATTTGGCAATTCAAAGGACAGCATGCCTCCGAATCCTTGCATTTGGGATTTGGCCAGTTCGTGATCGGGATGGGTTTCCAAGCCTGGATAGTATACAGCTGCCACATCTTCATTCTGACTCAAGTATGTAGCCATTTTCATGGCATTTTCATTTTGGGCCCTTACCCGTAATGCCATGGTCTTCACACTGCGTTCCAACAGCCAAACGGTATAATCGCTCAAGCTGCCACCAAAGCAAATCCCGGTCTGGAACACTTTCTCCATATTTTCCTTTGATGAAACGACCACCCCAGCGCAAATATCCGAATGTCCTCCCATATACTTTGTGGCACTGTGCAGCACCACATCCACCCCGAGGTCTATCGGGGTCTGGTTGATGGGACTTGCAAACGTATTGTCGATCATGGTAACAATCCCCTTACGTTTTGCCAATTCACAAACTCCTTTTATATCAGTAATGGTCAGAAGTGGGTTGGAAGGCGTTTCCATATAGATCAGTTTGGTATTGGGATTGATTTCCTTTTCAAAATCTTTAGGTTCCCAACCATCGGTGAAAGAATATGAAATCCCGAACTTTTGGAATTGGGTCACCGCAAAATGATATGTCCCTCCATAAATGGTCTGTTGCAGTACAATGTGGTCACCAGCTTGCAAGAACGCCAACAAAGCGGTACTGATAGCGGCCATACCACTACCAAGAATCAGGGCGGCCTCGGCATGTTCCAAGGCCGCCAATTTTTTACAGAGTGCCTCTTGGTTCGGTGTATTGAAATATCTAGGATATCTCTTTATATCAACATCATCAAATTCATAGGATGTGCTCATGTACAGGGGCGATATGGCTCCTTTGTACAATTTGTCCTCCAATTCACCTTCATGGGTGCAAATGGTATTGATGCCTTTTTTATCAGTATTCATGATGGAAAATCTTTAGGATAAAGATACGAAACCCATCATACTTGCACCTGCTTCCAGTTTCCTTTTTTAAACCATACCATGGCAATAATGGCCAATACCACTTCTGCCAAAGTAATCGCGACAAAAACACCCATGGCACCCCATTCCAACACCAATGCGGCCACATAGGCCAAAGGGAGTTGGAACATCCAGAACGAAATCAGATTGATCTTGGTCGGAGTCTTTGTGTCACCAGCTCCATTAAAGGCTTGGCTCACTACCATACCGTAAGCATAGAAAATATAGCCGGCCGCTATGACCTGCAGACAGAGTGACCCATTTTTGACCACATCGGGCGTAGTGTTGAACCATGAGATAATTTCCTTGGCAAAGATGAGATAGACCAATGAAACCGTTCCCATAAAAATGGCATTGTACTTGCCCGTTTTCCAAACGGATACCTCTGCTCTATCGGGTTGTTTGGCACCTAAATTCTGTCCTACCAAAGTAGCTGCTGCGTTGCTCATACCCCAGGATGGCATCAAGGTGAACATCATCACCCTGATAGCAATGGTATAGCCTGCCAAAACTTCGCTACCAAATTCTGACATGATCCGCATCAAAAAAATCCAACTCGATGTACCAATCAAGAACTGTGCAATACCTCCCAATGAAACCTTGATCAGGTTCACCATCACCTTGAAATTTAGGACCAAGTCAGACAAAACCAGTTTGATCTTGCCCCATCCGAAGAACAATATCCCTAATTGGAAAAGGACTGCTGACCCCCGACCGATATTGGTAGCTATGGCCGCTCCCATAACACCGTATTCGGGAATGGGACCAAACCCAAAGATAAACATGGGGTCCAAAATAATGTTGAGTCCATTGGACAATACCAAGGCCCACATGGCAATGGAAGCATTACCAGCCCCACGGAAAATAGCGTTGATCAAAAAGAGGAGCACCACAGTGATGTTGCCTCCGATCATAAATTTGGTATAGCCAAAACCTTCCTCTATCAGATCGGGTTCCCCTCCCATCAAGGCCAAAATTTCCTTGGCGAACACAATGCCTATTATTCCCAAGATTACCGAAATCAACACTCCAAGACTAATGGCCTGGACTGCTGCAACTCTGGCCCCTTGAACGTCTTTCTCGCCAATTCTTCGGGCTACAACTGCTGTAGCCGCCATACTCAACCCGATGGCCAAGGCATATACTAAAGTAATCACGGATTCCGTAAGCCCAATTGTGGCCACAGCATTTACACTCACTTTGGAAACGTAAGCAATGTCTACCAAAGCAAAAATGGATTCCATGAGCATTTCCAAGATCATGGGAATGGAGAGCATAAATATCGCCCTACGGATGCTTCCGGTGGTAAATTCAGTTTCTTTTCCGGATACGGCAATCCAGAAATATTGAATCAATTTTTTGAATGAAAATGTATTTTGATGTGTCATTTTAAAAGAATTATGTGTGAGAAATGTGTGGAAATGTCAACCGTACCGAAAAGTGTTTCGGTTACTTTTTTGGCGTAAAGCCAAATGTGACATCTATAGCGTACATAATTCTTATAACTTCATGATGAAGCAAAGATGCAACTTTTTTTTAAAGGGAAAAGAAAAATCTTAATTATTTGGCGTAGTGCACTTTATATCTCCAATAACTGATGCCTCCCAAAATAAATACCCCTAATACCGTGAACCAAACAAAACTTGGCGTAATTACTTGTTCTCCACTGGCATAACTATGGAGTCCCACCAAATAGAAGTTCACCCCAAAATACGTCATCATGATACTGGAAAAAGCCAAGACACTGGCAAAATTGTAAATCCATTTGCCCCTAAGACCCGGCACAAGCCGCATGTGGAGCACAAAGGCATAGACCATGATGGAGATAAGTGCCCAAGTCTCCTTGGGATCCCAGCCCCAGTAACGTCCCCAACTTTCGTTGGCCCATTGTCCTCCCAAAAAGTTACCTATGGTCAGCATAACCAAACCTGCGGTCAGGGCCAATTCGTTGATCACGGTAAGTTCCTTGATATTGAGATCCATCCGCTTTTTGTTCTTATCGGTTGTCAAAATCATCAGCAATAAAGAAACTACGCCAAGGATCATGCCCACAGTGAACGGACCATAGCTACCCACAATAACGGCCACGTGGATCATCAACCAATAACTATCCAGAACAGGTTGCAGATTGGCAATTGCAGGATCTACCCAACTCTGATGGGCGATCCAAAGCAACATGGAAGTGACAAAAGCACTCGCTGCAATGGTCAGCTCACTTTTTCTACCCAGAGCCAGTCCAATGCCCATGGTAGCCCAAGAGACATACAGAATGCTTTCATAGGCATCGCTCCAAGGCGCGTGACCCGAAATATACCAACGCAACACCAAACCAATGGTGTGCCAGATAAAGAACAGGATAATGGTCCCTTTGAGAAGATAGGCGAAGGCTTTTAAAATTTTCCGCTCCTTGAAAATTTGGATCATGAGCACCAAGAACAGGATTACCCCCACCATTGCATAGTATTTGTACAATCGGTTGAAGAGATCTAGTTTGTTGTAGATGATCTCGATCTTGACCTTATTGTCGGATGGTAAGACTTCCTCCCCATGATTCTTTTGGTTCTGTTTGAAGGCTTCCAACATACGGTCCGGTTGGGAGTAATCTCCAGTAACGATAGACTGTTGCAAGGAATTCAGGTAAAATGGAATGGCATTCCGAATAAAGTTGGAATACAACGAGTCTTGAACTTGGTAATTACCACTCCGATATTCCACCGCGGATACCCATTTGTTGTTCTCATCGTTCAACAGAGGGAATATTTTTACCATATTTCCACTAAGGGCCATATCCAACAAGCTTAACCTTTCACCCACCTTTTTGATGTCCTTTTCAAAATTGGAAGGATTAGTGGTAGAGGTGGCTTGCTCTAGATAAGAACGAAGTTTGTAAGCTCCTTTTTCATCAAAAAAGTCGGTGGCTTTTACATATTTAGTACCTGACGGAACGCCAATGACCTTGCGGATGCTATCGTTTTGCCATTTACCCACTTCAATCAAATCCACGGTATACCACACCCCAGGATTCAGCATCATGGAGAGGAAAACCTGATCGGCAGACATATCCTTGTACTTGTCCTTTCCACTTAACTTTCTTAACAATTCAGAAGAAAACGTGTGTATAGGCTTCATTCTTCCGGCACCATCTTGGATAACCAAAGCCCCGAATTTTTCAGCATGCTCCTTGGCAACGGTTGTGGCCTTAAGTACGGAATCAATCTGTGCTTGGGTCGGCATTGTGGAGTGTCCATGTTCATCCGTGGTTTCTTGTGCATGTGCTCCGGTTAAAGCTAGCAACAAAAAAGCTATGGCCAAAGCTGCTTTCTTAGCCTTGATTTTCTCCAACATCTGTTGTAGGTCTTTAAAGCGCGTATCCCCAAAGAACATGATGCCCATCAATCCTATGTAAAGCAGAAAATACCCAATATAGGTAATCCATGTACCCCAAGCGTCATGGTTTACAGAAAGAACGGTTCCTTTTTCATCTGGGTCAAAACTGGACTGAAAAAACCGATATCCATGATGGTCCAACACATGGTTCATATAAATGTCATAATCGAAAGGTCGCTCATCATGAACCGTAATACGGCTCATAAACGAAGCATAACCGGCCTCGGTCCCAGGATATTTCTCCGCAATAAAATCGTTGAGTTCAATGGAAAAAGGCAATTCATAAACCTTGGAACCATAACTCAAGGAGAAATCCAATCCGCCTACATTGATCTTGTCCGAAAAGTTGGTAGTTCCTTGTCCTCCCAATAATTTTACTTCTTTGGATTCACCGTTGGCGGAAATGGAAACGATCAAAGCATCTTGTGTTACCTTGGTAATTTCTTCATCGGGTACCTTAACAATACCATAAGTTCCCTTCACCAAGGGTTCCGGAATCACAAATTGCATTCCGGCCATATTATAGAGCGAACGCAGTTGTAGGGTTTGAAGGCTGTCCTGAACCACCTCTCCCTGAAACTGATCCGCCATTCTCATAAAATTGCCTTCAAAAGGGGGTTTGATCTGGTATCCTCCTTCTTCCGAATAAAAAATGTTTACCGCCCCATCGGTTTCGTTGTTCAAGGCAAAAAGCACATTATGGATGCTGGCAATCTTGCCGTTCTCCAAATAATGTTCATGGCGTTGCCCATTTCCGGCTTCCACAATTTGTAGGTATTCGGTGCCATTTTCATCGGGAATCAGACCTTTTTCTGCTCCATGGATAAAATCCACATAGGAAATAGTAAAGGGTTGTCCGTTAAAATCGGATTTCCATGGTAAACTAGAACGTTTTCCTTCGGGGGTCACTAAAATATCATCTTCCAAAATGCGACGCTTGGTCTCTCCATTGATCTCCCCATCCACGTAAGCGGTCAAAAACGTCTTATCGGAATAAAACCTATTTTCCGTGGCCCCTTCCCGAATGGGCATCATACCTTCAAAACTGATATAACGGGTAACAAAAGCGCCCAAAATAATTAAGATCCAAGACAGGTGCAGGACCAGTATCGCCCATTTTTTCCAATTCAACAATTGGTACCTGTAGATGTTTCCTATAAAATTGATTACAAAAAAGACCATGATGGCCTCGAACCAAGTGGTATTGTAGATATAGATTCGGGCAGTTTCAGTGCTGTACGAGCTTTCCACAAAGGTACCGATGGCCATTGCTGCTGCAAAAACCAAAAATAGAACGGCCATAAGTCTTGTGGAAAAAAGGGTCTTTTTGAGAAAATCGATCATGGAAATTCAGTATGCTTACGGCTCGCAAAAATACGGCCTTTTTACCATTTTGTCGTTTTTAGGGCTATAAATAATCCCACAGATTTGTTAATTATGAGAATGATGCATCTATCCTAAATTTGTAGTTTTGGGCATGCTCAACGTTTTGTTACTGGGTACCGGAAACCTTGCCAGACATTTGTTCCAGGCCATATCCCAATCGGATAGGGCCCAAATTGTGCAGGTAGTAGGCAGAAATCTCAATGATTTATCCTGGTTTTCCCATCATACGGCCGTCTCCAATGATTTTAATGATGTTTTTGATGCCGATGTTTACTTGATTGCGGTTAAGGACGATGCGATTCTAGAAGTTTCCAAACCTTTGGCTAATAAATCAGGAATTGTAGCGCACACTTCGGGGGCAACGGATATGGATGTTCTCGTTCCCGAAAACAAAGGTGTTTTCTACCCTTTACAGTCCTTTACCAAAGGCAGGGAACTGGATTTCAAGAACATTCCCATCTGTGTGGAAGCCAACAAGGAATCCTCGCTTCAAGTGTTGAAACAATTGGCAGATTCCATTTCTTCCAACGTTCAAGAAATCGATTCCGACCGGCGAAAAAAATTGCATCTTGCAGCGGTTTTCGTGAGCAACTTCACCAATTATCTGTATGGTGTGGGTCAAGAAATCTGCTCGGAAGAAGGACTTTCGTTCGACCTTTTGAAACCCTTGATTTTGGAAACTGCAGAAAAGGTGCAGACCTTTGCACCGCGTGATGCCCAAACGGGCCCTGCAAGACGGAACGATCAGTTGAGCATGCAAAATCACCTGAACCTATTGAAAAATGAAAAACACATCGCCCTGTATCAACAGTTGAGCGATGCCATAAAAGAAGTTTATGAAGAAAAACTATAAAGAGCTTTTGAGCAACATCACCACCTTTGTTTTTGATGTGGATGGTGTTTTTACCGATGGCTCCGTACTGATTACCTCTGACGGGGAATTGCTGCGAAAAATGAGTGTAAAGGATGGTTATGCGGTTAAAACAGCCATTCAAAAAGGATATAATATTTGTATCATTACTGGCGGCACCAATCCTGGTGTAAAGGAACGACTTAAAGGTTTAGGGGTTACCGATTTTTACATGGGTGCACATCATAAGGAAGAACCCTTGAAAGAGTATCTCGACATTTATAGCATAGATTCCCAAAGCGTTGTATATATGGGCGATGACCTTCCGGATATCCCACCGATGAAAATGGTGGCCTTGGCGACTTCCCCACAAAATGCAGTGCCAGAAGTGAAGGCCATTTCTGATTATGTTTCCCATAAAAATGGAGGCGATGGTTGTGTCAGGGACATTATAGAACAAGTTTTAAAAGTTCGAGGGGATTGGAACGATAATTTTAGCGCCAAGAATGACTAAGAATCCGCTAAAGGAAAAACTAATGGAAATCAAAATCATTCTGGGATCTGGATCCCCAAGACGCAAAATGTTCTTGGAAGAATTGGGGCTCGAATTTGAAGTTCGGACCAAATCAGTGGAAGAAGTTTATCCCGAACACCTTCAAGGCAAAGAAATATCAGATTACCTGGCCCAATTGAAAGCCGAACCCTTCAAAGCTGAGTTAAAATCCAACGAGGTTGTTATCACCTCGGATACGGTGGTTTGGCATAATGGAGTCTCTTTGGCCAAAGCAGCCGATGAAAAAGAGGCATTTTCCATGATAAGGACACTTTCCGGGGACTGGCATGAAGTGATTACCTCGGTATGTTTTACTTCGAAGAACTTCCAAAAAACCGTCAGTGCCGTTACCAAGGTGAAATTCAAGGAATTCACTGACGACGAAATCAACTACTATATTGAAGAATTCGAACCCTTTGACAAAGCTGGTGCCTATGGCATACAGGAATGGATCGGGATGATCGGAATTGAAGAAATCCAAGGTTCCTACTCCAATGTTGTGGGTTTACCCACCCATTTGGTATACGAGACACTGATGAGCCTTTGATCAAATACTTTTTACGGAAATAATCTTTACCGGGCAGGCTTTTGCCGCTTGCTCGCAGTTGTCAAAAATATCGTCGTCGTGCGATTTAATAGTGTGGAACCCCTTCTTGTTCTGGGCATGCAACAAAACGGATTTTCCGTCTTTTTTGGACATGGCAAACTGCTCCGGTGCCATTTCCACACAGTAATTGCACCCAATGCACTTTTCGCGCTGCAAGGTCACTACAACCATTAGGCCTCTACCTTATTTTCAACGATTTTGTACAATTTATCGGAAGGCCTGATCCTGAATTCCAAAGGAATGGTTACGGAATCCCCCTTCTTTCCTGTAGAGATTTGGGCATCGTTCACCAGCATTTGGGTCACCTTCATTTCTTTGGCTCCTGTGGTAGGGCCAGTAATCAAGATGGTATCGCCGATGGAAATATCATAGGCCTCAATGCTGAATTCCCCAATATTGGTCTTGGGGAAGAAATGTGCCCCTTTTCCGATGTATACTTTTTTCTGGGTGGCCGAAGAGCCAGGAATTTTGCTCCACTCTCCTAATTTCTGTCCCAGATAGTATCCACTCCAAAAACCACGATTGTAGACCTTTTCCAGTTCTTGCATCCAAGTAATCACCTTTTCTTTATCGTAGGTTCCATTGTACAGACTATCAATGGCCTGACGGTAACAGCCAATGACCTTTGCCACATATTCAGGTGCCCTGCCCCTACCTTCGATCTTCAATACTTTGATACCGGCATCGGCCACTTGATCTAAAAAATCGATAGTACAAAGGTCTTTAGGCGACATGATGTACTCGTTGTCGAGTTCCATTTCAAAACCGGTCTCTTGATCGATTACCGTATATTTTTTCCGGCAGTTCTGCTTGCAGGCTCCTCTATTGGCCGAAGAATTATAGGAATGAAGGCTCATATAACATTTGCCCGAAACGGCCATACACAAGGCCCCGTGGCCAAAAATCTCTATCTCAACCAAACGTCCTGATGGGCCTTTTATTTGCTCCTTTTCAATTTGATCGGTAATTTTCTTTACCTGTCTCAAGCTCAGTTCCCTGCTCAATACCATCGTATCTGCAAAAAGGGCATAAAACTTCACTGTCTCAATATTGGTGACATTAATTTGGGTTGAAATATGCACTTCCAAGCCGAGTTCCCTTGCGGAAGCAATTACTGCTTGATCCATGGCAATAATGGCAGTAAGATCAGCCTCCTTTGCCTTTTTGAGCAAGGTTTTAACAATGGAAAGATCGTGATCGTAAATGATGGTGTTCAAAGTGAGGTAGGTCCTCACTCCTTTTTCCTTGCATCTTCTGGATATTTCAGGAAGATCGTCCAACGTAAAATTAATGGATGCCCTTGCCCGCATGTTCAACTGCTCCACCCCAAAATAAACAGAATCCGCCCCATTGTCCAATGCCGCTTGCAACGATTCAAAGTTGCCTGCTGGTGCCATCAGTTCTATCTGCTGCATTCCCATCGCTTTAATGCTTCAATTTTTTTTGCAAAACTACGCTTTTAGCTTGCATAACAAAAAGTTAAGTGTGATTGTTATTTTTCTTATTTCTATACGATATAAAAACTATGATTTAACTTTATCGATGAGTTCAGATCCATAACCCCTTTATTTGCAATGTATGTGCCCTGTTAAAACTGTTCTAAATAGCCGAAACCCTATTTTTTATCTTTCTATATTTGGTTCAACCACTAAAAAACCAACCATGAAGCACTTTTGGGTCCATTTTCTGTTTATCCTATTGATTAGTTTTAACTCCTTCGCCCAAAAACCTGATAAACCTACTACTTCGGAAATTTATCACCACCTTCAAAAATTGAATTTTTTGGGGACCGCCCTGTATGTGGCGGCCCATCCAGATGACGAGAATACCAATCTGATCTCCTATCTATCCAACCATGAACATGCCCATACCGTGTACTTGTCCATGACGCGTGGCGATGGTGGACAAAATTTGATCGGTTCTGAGCTTCGTGAGCTTTTAGGCGTATTACGTACCGAAGAACTTTTGGCAGCACGAAATATTGATGGTGGGGAACAACGATTTACCAGGGCCAACGATTTTGGCTTTTCCAAACACCCCAATGAAACCTTGAAAATTTGGGATAAGGACAAGGTGTTGAGCGATATGGTCTGGGCTATTCGGAACATAAAACCTGATGTCATCATCAACCGTTTTGACCATCGTACACCGGGATCTACACATGGCCACCATACCTCTTCCGCCATTTTAAGTATGGAAGCCTTTGATTTGGCCAATGATGCCTCAGCCTATCCCGAACAATTGAAATCAACTTCACTTTGGCAACCTAAAAGAGTATTTTTCAATACTTCTTGGTGGTTTTATGGCAGTCAGGAAAATTTCGAGAAAGCGGACAAGTCCAATTTGGTGAAAATGGATGTGGGCGCTTATTATCCTGATTTGGGGTTGTCCAACAACGAGATTGCCGCTATGGCACGCAGCCAGCATTTATGTCAAGGTTTTGGAAGATTGACCGATCGCGGGTCTTCTGATGAATACGTTGAATTTTTGAAGGGCGACAAACCTACCAACAATGATCTTTTTGCTGGTATCAATACTACCTGGTCACGTGTTAAGGGTGGTGAGGCTGTTGGGGAAATCTTATACAAAGTTCAGGACAATTTTGATTTTAGGGATCCATCCAAACACCTTCCCGATTTGGTGAAAGCCTACCAATTACTACAAAAAGTGGAGGATGACCATTGGAGAACCCTTAAATCCGAAGAACTCAAAAATCTTATTTTGGAATGCGCCGGATTATATCTGGAAGCCAGTTCCGAATCGGGCACCACAACTCCCGGTAGTGCTGCCAAAATCCGCATAGAGACCATAAACCGAAGTGCCCAGAACATCACTTTGAAAGAAATCGATATTATTGGGGCTTCTTCAAAATTGACTCCCAATACCGCATTGTCCAATAACGAGGAAAAGAATTTTGAAATCAGTTTTACCGTTCCGGAAAATACCAATTACACAAGTCCCTACTGGTTGAACGAAGTAGGAACGTTGGGCACTTACACGGTAAACGACCAAAGTTTGATAGGTAAGCCAGAGACACCAGCCGCCTTCGTGGCACGATTTGTACTGAATCTTGCTGGTACTGATATCGCATTCGATAAACCAGTGGTCCACCGATTTTCCAAACCCGATAAAGGAGAATTGTACGAGCCATTTGCTGTTTTGCCCGAAGCCACTTCAAAAATTGATGAAAAGGTACTGATCTTCGCCACGGATGCCACCAAGGATATTCAAGTTAAGGTTAGGGCCGGGAAAGACGATGTAGCGGGCAAAGTTGCTTTGGATCACCCGACCGGATGGACCGTAACCCCAGCCAATATTCCTTTCAACATTCCACAAAAAGGCCAAGAAGTAACGGTTACCTTTAAAGTTACACCACCCCACACGGACAGCGAAGGAAAAATATCGCCCGTAATTACCATTGGAAACAAGAAGTATGGCAAGGAACTTGTGGAAATTAATTACGACCATATCCCAAGGCAATCCATTTTGTTGCCATCCGAAGCCAAAGTCGTTCGAATGGATATTCAAAAATCCGGGGAACACATTGCCTATATTATGGGAGCTGGGGATATGGTTCCGGAAAGTTTGGAGCAAATTGGGTATCAGGTACATATCATTGACCCCAATGATATCCAAAAAGGTTCTTTGGATAAATATGATGCTGTTGTAGTTGGAATTAGGGCATACAACGTGGTGGAAGCCTTGAAATTCAAACAACCCCTACTTTTTGAATATGTAAAAAATGGGGGGACTATGATTGTGCAGTATAATACGGCAGGAAGATGGGCCAGTCAGTTTGAAAATATTGCTCCATACGATCTTACCTTATCCAATGATAGGGTTACCGATGAAAACTCGGAGGTAAAGATTGTAGCGCCAGGGAATGCCTTGATGAACTACCCCAATAACATCCAAAAAAGTGATTTTGATGGATGGGTACAAGAAAGGGGACTTTATTTTCCAAAGGCTTGGAGTTCAGAGTTTATCCCAGTGATTTCCATGGGGGACGAAGGGGAATCTCCCTCTGAAGGAAGCCTTTTGGTGGCACCGTACGGAGAAGGTCATTATATTTACACCGG
The DNA here is from genome assembly GCF_003584165.1 of Flagellimonas aequoris. Lineage (GTDB taxonomy): Bacteria > Bacteroidota > Bacteroidia > Flavobacteriales > Flavobacteriaceae > Flagellimonas > Flagellimonas aequoris. Next base: position 829,821 of record NZ_QXFJ01000030.1, read on the forward strand.
ATTGAGCTTTTTCAGGGAACTTCCCGCAGGTGTATCCGGGGCCTATAAGCTTTTTGCGAATATGCTGTCCGTTGGAAAAAGTGAAGTAAAAAAAGAAAGTAATGTCAAAGGATAATATGGATACCAAAATGGAATGGAAAAAGGAATACACGATTGTGGTCCTTTTAAATGCCATTTATATTTTGATTTTTTACTTCATCATGCTACTAAACAACTAGAAATTTTAATGGCATTATTAGATTGGATCATTCTTGGCAGTACACTATTGTTCATAGTAACCTACGGCGTATGGAAAACCCGTGGCAGCAAGGATGTTGATGATTACGTGCGTGGTGGTGATAATGTGAAATGGTGGACCATTGGCCTATCAGTTATGGCCACACAAGCCAGTGCGATCACCTTTCTTTCCACACCCGGTCAGGCATTCCATGATGGGATGGGGTTTGTGCAATTTTATTTTGGACTGCCCTTGGCCATGATCGTCATCTGTTTGATCTTTATTCCTATTTATAAAAAATTAAAGGTATTTACCGCTTACGAAATGTTGGAAGGGCGTTTCGATCTCAAAACCCGAACCCTTACGGCCATCTTGTTCTTGGTGCAACGCGGACTTGCAGCGGGTATCACCATTTTTGCACCATCCATTATTCTTTCCGCCGTATTGGGATGGGACCTTCGTACTCTGAACGTCATCATTGGGATACTGGTGATCATCTATACCGTTTCCGGGGGAACCAAGGCGGTCAGTGTTACGCAAAAGCAACAGATGTTCATCATCATGATGGGCATGTTCTTTGCCTTTTTCTTTATTCTAGGGGCATTGCCTACCGATATTTCCTTTGATAAAGCATTGAAAATCGCTGGGGCCAACAACAAACTCAATATTCTTGACTTTACCTTCGACACCAATAACCGATATACATTCTGGAGTGGTATCACTGGTGGATTCTTCTTGGCCCTCGCCTATTTCGGAACAGACCAAAGTCAAGTACAACGGTATCTTTCGGGAACATCAATAAGGGAAAGTCAATTGGCCTTGGTCTTTAATGGCATTTTCAAAATCCCGATGCAATTCTTCATCCTATTGGTCGGTGCCATGGTTTTTGTATTCTATCAATACAATACTTCGCCACTAAATTTCAACCCCGCGGCCACACAAGCTGTGATGACCTCAGAATACGCTGATGAATACACAGCCCTGGAGGAAGACCATAAAAAAATCGAAATGGAAAAGCAGATTGCCCAACATGCCTTTTCCGGTGCTTTAGAGCTGAAAGAATATAACGCCATTGAACAGGCCAAACGAGATATCATCAAAATAAATGAAAAGGAAAAAGCAAGCAGGGATGCCGCAAAGGAGCTCATTACCAAAGCCAATACCGAGGTAGAAACCAATGATAAGGACTATGTCTTTATCCATTTTATCCTGAACAACTTGCCCGTCGGACTTATTGGATTGTTATTGGCAGTGATCCTATCCGCTGCCATGTCATCCACGGCATCGGAGTTGAACGCGTTGGGCACTATCACCGCCCTCGACCTGTATAAGAGAAACCTGAAAAAAGAACGGGACCCCAAACACTACCTCATGGCAACCAAAGGGTTTACGTTGTTATGGGGAATCCTGGCCATATGCATTGCCAACGTGGCCAACCTTTTTGACAATTTGATACAATTGGTCAATATTATCGGGTCTATATTTTATGGGAATGTATTGGGCATTTTCCTTCTTGCATTCTTCTTCAAGTTCGTAAAGGGAAATGCAGTTTTTGTCGCGGCCATCGTGACCCAAATCATCGTCATTATTGGTTGGTACCTGGATTGGATGTCCTATCTGTGGCTCAATGCCTTCGGCTGTGTATTGGTGATTCTGTTGGCTACCATTACGCAAGGTTTCGACAATTTTTTGGGTAACCCTCCAGAGGAGATAGAGAAATAAAAAACCCACTTAAAAGTGGGTTTTTACAATATGCTTTAGAAGCTTCATTACATTTCGGCCCACTCTTTCAGGGAATCCTTGTTCATTTTTACATAATCTTGGTTACCAGCAGCCTGGGCCGCGGCCAACGATCTTTTAGCAGCTTCGATGGCTCCTTTCTTATCCCCTAATTTGGCATAGATCAACGATTGGGTACGCATCATCCAATAGGCTTTGCCTCCGTCCATTTCTACAGCTTTGTCGACCCATTCCTTGGCCTGCTCCATGTTCATTCCTTCACTGAAGTAATAGGAACCCGCAGCAAAATAATCATTGGCAGTAAGACCTTCTGTTTTGGACATGGTCTCCGTAATACTCTGAATGGCCTTGTCAACAGTAGGTACCACAAATTTTACCCCAACATAGGTTTTCTCCCAAAGAATGCCCAAAGTTGCACCATTGTTGTTAAGGTCATCAATGGTGAACATAAAAGTTTCGATATTTTCAGAAATAGGATAGGCCTCTACCTTAACGGTTGCAGCTACCTTTGAAGCATCCCATTCCTGTGGATTTCCCCAGTTCTCTGTATCCGTGTAGAAAATAACTTCCCATACAGCTTCACCAGGTCTTGTGTAGATGGCGTAGGTACCGGCTTTCAATGCTTTGCCTTCCACCACAACATCATCACTAAAGGAAATGGTAGTGTTCTTATTGGCACCTGTCCTCCAAATGGCATCAAAGGGAACAAGGTCTCCAAAAACCTTTCTTCCACGCATCGATGGTCTGGAATATTCCACCACTACATCGGTGAGGCCCACTTTCTGCTCCAACTTGGAAAACGGACTGGGAGCAGGGGTCTGTATCTGGGCCTGCACAGATACCGCTAATGTTGCAATAAATAATAAAAGTGAAATTTTTTTCATAGGAAATAGTGTTTACATTGTTTAGTCGAACAAAGCTAAAGATAAAGAAATCCCTTATTTGTTAAGAAATCCTTAAAACGATGAATCGGATAAACCCGACGTTCTCTAATGTAAAGGTATATTTTTTTGTTTAATCTTTTTTAAAATAAATTAAACAATATTATCTTTGTGAAAACAAGTGGATGAAACTTTATCAACTCCTTGCAAAGCAAGCATTGCCCATTTCTAAAAATGAAGCCTGGGAATTTCTATCCAATCCAAGAAACCTGAAAGCCATTACACCAAAACACATGGGATTTGACATTTTATCAGGCGCGGACAAAAACATGTATCCTGGCCAGATCATTCAATATACGGTGAAACCTTTTCCTATGGTCAGCACCACGTGGGTCACCGAAATTACCCATGTGAAAGAAGGTGAATACTTCGTTGACGAACAGCGCTTTGGCCCGTATGCCCTTTGGCATCACAAACATTTCTTAAAAGAAGTCCCTTATGGTGTTGAAATGGAGGACCTCATCGACTATAAATTGCCTTTCGGTATAATTGGATCATGGGCCCATCCTTTTTTAGTAAAAAAACAATTACAGAAAATCTTTGCCTTTAGGGAGAGGAAACTCGCGGAATTATTTGGTAAGGTTGATGGTGTGCAAAATGAATTGACCCTTAAAAGTATTGGATGATGAAAAATATCTTGCTTATTGGGGGGTCACATGGCATCGGTCTGGAGATCGCTTCAAAATTGTCCGTAAAAAATCATGTTTACGTTGCCAGTAGGACTATCGGCGGACTATCTGAAACCAATATAACGCACATTCCTTTCGATGCACTATCGGAAAATCTATCGGACAAACCACTTCCTGAAGAAATCCATGGCTTTGTATATTGTCCTGGCAGCATAAACATTAAACCATTTAAGATGCTGACTGAAGAGTCTTTTCGCAACGAAATGGAAATCAACTTCTTCGGATTGGTCAAAACAGTGAAGTCCGTGATTGGAAACATGGTCGAAGGCGGCAGTATAGTGTTTTTAAGTACAGTGGCCGTATCAACTGGAATGCCATTTCATACCAGTATTTCGGCGGCAAAAGGAGCCATTGAAGGCTTTGCAAGGGCATTGGCGGCCGAGTATGCCCCAAAACTTCGGGTGAACGTCATTGCACCATCACTGGTAGATACACCACTTTCCGAACGTTTACTCAACAATGACAAGAAAAAGGAGATGATGGCACAGAGACATCCATTGAAAAAGGTAGGACGCGTTTCCGATGTGGCCAATGCTGTCCTCTTCCTTTTGGATTTCGAAAATTCATGGATTACCGGCCAGGTAATCGGGGTCGATGGGGGAATTTCCACATTAAACATGAACTCATGAAGGATACCGTATCGGTTTTTTGGTTCAGAAGGGATTTACGATTGGATGACAATGTCGGTTTATACCAGGCATTAAAATCCGGACATCCCGTACTCCCAATTTTTATTTTTGATACTGAAATCTTGGGGCAGCTGCCGGAAAAAGATGCCAGGGTAGGCTTTATCCAAGAAAGGCTTCAGCAATTACACCAAAAGTTGGCCTCCGATTACGGAAGTGGTTTGGCACAGTTCCATGGCACTCCAAAAACTGTTTTTCAAAAATTGACCCAGGAATTTGATGTAAAAGCGGTATACACCAACCATGACTACGAACCCTATGCAAAAAAAAGGGACAAAGAGATAAGTGATTTTTTGTCCCGTATTGATATTGATTTTAAAACTTTTAAGGACCAAGTCATCTTTGAAAAGAGTGAGGTGGTAAAGGATGATGGTAACCCTTATGTGGTCTACACCCCTTACATGAAAAAATGGAAGGAAAATTTCAACCCTCCCATACACTTGGTCAATTATGACACACTCCCCCTACTCCCCGAAAAATTGTATAAACCAAACTCGCTGCCCAAGCTTTCGTTAAAAACCATCGGTTTTGAAGCATCAGAAATCAAAGTCCGTGATTATAAAGTTTCATCGGAACTTATTCAAAAATATCCCGAAACAAGAGATTATCCTGCAAAGGAATATGGAACCTCACATTTGGGACCCCATTTACGATTTGGTACGGTATCCATTAGGAAAATGATAAAAAAGGCCATATCCGAAAAAAATGAAACCTTTTGGAACGAGTTGATCTGGCGGGAGTTTTTCATGCAGATCCTTTGGCATTATCCCCATACCGTGAATGAGGCCTTTAAACCAAAATACGACCGCATCATATGGCGCAACAATGAAGAGGATTTTGAGCGATGGAAATCCGGACAGACGGGTTATGTCCTTGTCGATGCAGGAATGCGTGAACTAAACGCAACAGGACATATGCACAATCGGGTACGAATGTTGGTGGCGAGCTTTTTGTGCAAACATTTGCTGATCGATTGGCGCTGGGGCGAGGCGTATTTTGCCGAAAAGCTGTTGGATTATGAAATGGCCAGCAATGTGGGAAATTGGCAATGGGCCGCCGGTAGTGGTGTGGATGCCGCTCCATATTTCAGGATTTTCAACCCAATGACCCAGGTTGAAAAATTCGACAAGGAACGGGAATACATCAATCAATGGGTGCCTGAACTCCAGGAACTCACCTACCCTTCCCCGATAGTCGACCATAAGATGGCGCGTGAACGCTGCTTAAAAGTCTACAAAGAGGCTGTGGGTTAAAGCTTTTTCAGTAATTTTAGTACTTGCAATGATCAGATAACCTTTCTTCTGGAAGGTAATGGTCATGCATCTCTAACTAACTGTAAACCTTTAAAATGAAAAAAACCACAACTCTTTTGCTTTTGGGACTGCTTTCGCTCAACTTGGCGGCCCAAAAGATGACCAAAGACAAAAAAGAGGTCGTTGCCTCTGTCGAAAAACACAAGGAAAACCTGATCCAATTGAGCGACTCCATTTGGGCGTTGGCCGAAACCGCCTTTGAAGAGTCCATTTCCGCCGAATTGTTGGCTGATTACGCCGAGAAAAATGGTATGACCGTCACCCGTGGGGTGGCCAACATCCCAACCGCTTTTATAGCCACTTACGGTTCCGGCAAACCGGTAATCAGTGTGTTGGGGGAATTTGATGCACTTCCTGGTCTATCACAGAATTCAGTCCCCACAAAAGATCCTCGAATTGAAGGTGCCCCTGGTCATGGCTGCGGACACAACATGTTCGGTGCAGCAAGCCTTGGTGCTGCCATCGCCATCAAAGAACAAATTGAAGCTGGAAAAATAAAAGGAACCGTCAAATTCTTCGGAACGCCTGCGGAGGAGAAATTCTTCGGTAAAGTTTGGATGGTGGAAGCTGGTCTTTGGGATGATGTTGATGTGAACGTAAGCTGGCACCCATCCGCCCAAATTGAAGCCGATGTACAAAGCGGTCTGTCTTTGGTGGACTTTATTGTGGAATTCTACGGACAGGCTGCCCACGCTTCCGCAGACCCTTGGAATGGACGCAGCGCAGCAGATGCCTTGGAACTTTATACCACTGGAATCAATTATTATAGGGAACATATTAGGCCCACTTCCAGAATCCATTATCACATTCAAGATGGTGGGCAAGTGGTCAACGTAGTCCCTGATTATGCCCGCTTATGGGTAAGGGTCCGCGATCCCAAGCGTAAAGTGATGCTCCCTACCTATGAAAGGGTAAAGGCCATGGCCGAAGGAGCAGCCATCATGGCCAATGTGGACTATAAGATTTCCTTGGTCTCCGGTATCTATGAAACCTTGGTGAACCGAGCTGGTGGAGAGATCATGCAGAATAACTTGGAGCTATTGGGCCCCATTACTTATACAGAAGAGGAAACGGAATACGGAAAGGCCATTCAACGTGCCACTGGAAAACCTGAAGTGGGTATGGACGGCGCAGTACATGAGTTTAAAGAAACCGAAGAACTTCCTGGAGGTGGCTCTACCGATGTGGGAGATGTGAGCTGGAACGTGCCCAACATCAATTTGGGTGTAACCGTTGCTCCCAAGGATACACCATGGCACTCATGGGCCGTTGTAGCCTGCGGAGGGATGAGCATTGGCCATAAAGGAATGGTGCATGCCGCCAAAGCCATGGGCTTGACCATGTTCGATCTTTTTAAAGATGCTAAATTGGTAGATAAGGTAAAAGAAGAATACAAAACCAGAAAAGGGGATGAAAAATATAAGGCCATGATCGATGGCCCACCGCCAATCCCCGGTAAATAATTTTTTTAAATTGATATAAGCCTGCCTAAAACGCAGGCTTTTTCAACTGTTTCCACAATAAAAACTAAGCTGATGAGCAATCCCATTTTACAAGCATTTCCATTAAGTATGCCCTGGCAAACCCAGGATCCTTTTCTATTTAGTGTATACCATCTAGACCATTACCCAAAGGGTAACGGGGAAATGGGACCAGATCCAGAGTTGCTCGGAGGAAGAAGTCTGGGTAATGATTTCAATCCTTATGAAAAATGGCGTATGTACCACGGGCAGACCATTCCAGGATTTCCGTACCATCCGCACAGGGGATTCGAAACAATAACCATTGTGAATAAGGGTTTTTGTGATCATTCCGATTCCCTTGGGGCGGCAGGTAGGTTTGGTGAGGGTGATGTACAATGGATGACAGCTGGAAGAGGGGTGCAGCATTCCGAAATGTTCCCACTTTTGAACGATGACGGCGACAATCCCTTGGAGCTCTTTCAGATTTGGTTGAACCTTCCAAAGGCCAGCAAATTTGTGGAGCCCCATTTTAAAATGTTATGGAACGAAGATGTTCCCATAGTGACGGAAGGAAAAGCGACGATCAAAGTGGTTGCCGGAAACTATAAATCGACCGAAGCCATTGCCCCTGCACCGGATTCCTGGGCTGCAGATCCAAACAATGAGGTTGCCATATGGAACATCCATGTTGATGCAAATTCCGAATACATCTTACCAAAGGTCGGTTCAAAAGTCAACCGAACCCTGTATTTTTATGAGGGTGATACCATCCAAATAGAGGGAAAAAACATAAATTCAAAATTTGGAATTGCCTTAGATCCTTTGCAAGATGTGCATATTACCATTGGGGCAAAAAATGCACATTTCATTTTATTGCAAGGCAAACCCATCAACGAACCAGTGGCCAAATATGGTCCGTTTGTGATGAATACCGAGGAAGAAATCCAACAAGCCATGGAAGAATACCGTCTTACCCAATTTGGTGGATGGCCCTGGCCTTATCCTGACCATGTACACGATAAGGAGAAAGGACGTTTTGCCCTGTATCCTGATGGCTCTTTAGTGAAGAAATAATTTTATATGGAGAAGATACGCCTCGTTCTGTTCATTTTCTTATTGGGCCTAATACCCATCACCGCACAGGTGGAAGAAAAGGCTATTACTTTGGAGACAGAAACAGGAAATATTGAAGGGACCTTACTCCTTCCCCTAACTCCGGAAAACCCTCCCGTAGTGCTGATCATTTCTGGCTCGGGGCCTACCGATAGGGATGGTAACAATCCTATCATGAAAAATAATTCTCTAAAAATGTTGGCGGAAGGTTTGGCCGAATATGGTATTGCTTCCCTCCGATATGATAAAAGAGGCATCGGTGAAAGCAAGGATGCCGGTCCCACAGAAAATCAACTACGCTTCGAGAATTATGTGGATGATGCTAAAGCTTGGATTCAACTTCTATCACAAGAGACCCGATTCTCAAAGGTAGCCGTGTTGGGACATAGTGAAGGATCTTTAATTGGTATGCTTGCATCCCAAAACACAGCAGTGGCCCAATATATTTCAGTTGCCGGGATTGCCGATCCTGCTGCCAAAGCCCTAAAAGAACAACTCAAGGCACAACCAGCATTTGTGACCGAACTGTCCAACCCCATATTAGATCAACTGGAAATGGGCCAACAGGTGGATTCCGTGCCTCCTATCTTATTTTCCCTTTTCCGTCCGAGTGTGCAGCCCTATATGATCTCGTGGTTCCAATACGACCCAAAGGAAGAGATGGCCGAGTTGGACATCCCTATTTTGATTGTTCAGGGGACCACCGATATTCAAGTGGATACTTCCAATGCCCAAGCACTTGCAGATGCTAATCCCAAAACCCAATTGCAACTGATTGAAGGCATGAACCATATCCTAAAGCTTGCCCCCTTGGACCGGACCGCGAACATTTCGACATATTCCTTGCCTGATCTTCCCTTAATCGAGGGGCTTGTGGATCGTATTGCCCAATTTATGAATTAGTTAAAAAGGACTCCCTTACTTAATTTTTCCAAAAAAAATTGCGTAGTCAAATAACTACATATATATTTGTAGCCATATAGCTTCATAATTTAAATACCTTCATGATGAAATTGAGACGTGATCCCTTCCAGGCCATAGCCGACCCAACCCGTAGGGCCATATTGGTTTTGCTGGCCTCACAGACCATGACCGCAGGTGCCATTGCCGCCAATTTTGATGTGGCTCGGCCTACCATATCCAAACACCTTCAAATTCTGGGTGAATGTGATCTGGTGGCATCCACACAGCAAGGTCGTGAGATGATCTACGAGCTTAAGGTCGATAAAATGAAAGAAATTGATCTTTGGTTGGAACAGTTCAAGAAAATATGGGAAAATCGCTTCGATAATCTCGACGCCTATTTGGCCAAACTTCAAAACGAAAACAAAAATGGGAAAAACAGAAAGTAGATCATTAAGCATCTCTAGAACACTGCAGGCACCCATTGAGCTGGTCTGGGAAGTCTGGACCACTCCAGAACATATTGCCCAATGGTGGGGACCAAATGGCTTTACCAATACCATTCAAAAAATGGATGTACAGGAAGGGGGCGAATGGAAGCTTACCATGCACGGACCCGATGGGACCAACTACCCCAACCGCAGTATTTATAAAGAGGTCATTCCTTTCAAAAAAATTGTCTTTGAACATTTTAACCCTCATTTTATTACCACGGTTCATTTTGAAGCTATAGGACAGACTACTATCATGAATTGGTCCGCTTTGTTCGATAGCGAAGAAATGTTGCAGACCATAATCAAAGCCCATAAAGCGGACAAAGGCATGAAAGAAAATGTTGATAAACTTGAACGTTATCTGTCAAACTTAAAAACAACCCTATGAAAACCAGTCTTTTATTTAAATTCACCGCTGACAAAGTGAACAACAAAATTTTGATCAAACGAGAATTTAACGCCCATCAAGATCTCGTTTGGGATGCGTTCACCAAACCCGAAATATTAGATCAATGGTGGGCTCCAAAACCATTTGTCTCCAAGACCAAGTCCATGGACTTTAAAGTAGGTGGAAGAAGGCTCTATGCTATGTGTGGACCCAACGGGGAGGAATATTGGGATCTTGCGGATTATCTTTCCATATCACCCAAAACCAACTTCCAATATATGGATGGATTTTGCGATAGCGAAGGAAACGTTAATACGGAAATTCCACAATCCAAGTGGAATGTTGATTTTGTAGATCAAGGGGACACTACCCTTGTGGACATTACCATATCGTATGAAACATTGGCAGATCTGGAAAAAATTATAGAACTTGGCTTCAAGGAAGGATTCACGATAGCCTTGAACAGCTTGGATGAATTGTTTGAAAATTAAACTATCAGTATGCAATCCATCACCATTGAAACCCTAGTTGCTGCCCCGACCGAAAAAGCTTGGGATTACTATACTTTACCTGAACATATTACCCAATGGAATTTTGCCGATCCCTCTTGGCATTGTCCCAATGCGGAAAACGACCTTCGAGTTGGCGGCAAATACAAGGCCCGTATGGAGGCCAAGGACGGTAGTTTTGGGTTCGATTTTGAAGCAACCTACACCGAAGTATCAGAACAGAAGAAAATTGGATACGTTCTTGGAGACGACAGGAAGGTACATATATTTTTTCAGCCCCAAGGCGATTCAACTCATGTGAAAATCATCTTCGATGCTGAAGATCAAAATTCCTTGGAGCTACAGAAAAATGGCTGGCAGGCTATTTTGGACAATTTTGCCCAATATACGGAATCCAACTAGTTAAACCCGAACAATTTGGGCCCCAATGGCCCTCAAGCGTTCGTCGATGTTTTCGTACCCACGATCGATCTGTTCAATATTATGGATGGTTGACGTGCCTTTTGCCGAAAGTGCCGCTATCAGCAAGGAAACCCCGGCCCTAATATCCGGAGACACCATGGTTGTGGCCTTTAAGGTCGATTTGAAATCATGCCCAATCACGGTAGCTCGGTGCGGGTCACAAAGGATGATCTTGGCTCCCATGTCGATTAATTTGTCCACAAAGAACAAACGGCTTTCGAACATTTTCTGGTGGATGAGCACTTCTCCCCTAGCCTGAGTAGCCACCACGAGGATGATGCTCAATAAATCTGGTGTCAACCCTGGCCAAGGCGCATCAGCAATGGTCAAAATAGATCCGTCAATGAAATTCTGGATCTGATAACCCTTCTCATGCTTGGGAATGAAGATGTCGTCACCCTCTTTTTCAATGGTAATTCCCAATTTTCCGAATACGGTGGGAATCTGTCCCAAATCATTCCAACTTACATTTTTGATGGTAAGTTCGCTCCGGGTCATGGCTGCCAGTCCGATCCAAGAACCGATTTCAATCATATCGGGCAGCATGGTATGTTCGGTGCCTCCTAATTTTTCGACACCTTCAATGGTCAATAAGTTGGAACCAATGCCAGTAATCTTCGCCCCCATTCGGTTTAGCATCTTGCATAACTGTTGCAAATAGGGCTCACAAGCGGCATTGTAAATCGTGGTAGTACCTTCGGCAAGCACAGCGGCCATCACAATATTGGCAGTCCCTGTCACGGAGGCTTCGTCCAAAAGCATGTAGGTACCTTTCAACTTTTCGGCCTCCACACCATAAAAATGCTCCTCTTTGTTGTATCTGAATTTGGCCCCCAATTTTATAAAACCTTCAAAATGGGTATCCAAACGCCTTCTTCCAATTTTATCACCTCCTGGTTTGGGAATGTATCCTTTTCCGAATCTTGCCAAAAGTGGCCCTACCAACATAATGGATCCCCGCAAGGCCCTTCCATCTTCCTTGAACTGGGAAGACTGTAAATAATCCAGGTTCACGTCATCCGCAATAAAGGTATAGGAACCTTTGCCCTTCTTTTGAATCTTTACGCCCAAATCTTCAAGCAGCGCAATCAATTTGTTGACGTCGACAATATCCGGTATGTTGTTGATAGTAATTTTTTCCTCGGAAAGCAATACGGCGCAAAGAATCTGTAGTGCTTCGTTCTTTGCTCCTTGGGGGGTTATCTCACCATGCAACTGGTGACCACCCTCTATTCGAAATGTACCCATGTATTCCTTTGGCGTTTAATATCTTTTCTTGCGGTTTCTCTGGTTACCTTTTTTGTTGGTTCCGTTTCTGTTGGATTTGGCCTGTCTGGTTTTCAGAAACTGGTTGCTTTCGGTCAAGTTTTCGCCATCCCTTGCCAAATCAATCTCCCCGTTGCTCAGTTCTTTCAAATGTTCAAATATGGCCTTATCCTCAACCGTATCCTTGTTCCACGTCAAATAGCATTTTTTCATGTGGTTGGCAATGGCGTATTCCAAGCCGGAACGCATATCCCCTTTCTCCCACTTTACCGCAACATCAATCATACGCTTGATGTTGTTCCCGTAAAAACGATATTTTGGGTGGTTTTGCGGGTATTTCAATGGCTCAGGACGTTGTTGCAATATCTCTTTGGACGTAATGGGGAACGGGGAATCCACATCCAATTTAAAATCGGACATAATGAACAACTGGTCCCATAGTTTATGTTGAAAATCGGGCACATCGCGCAAGTGGGGCTGAAGATTGCCCATAACGCTGATAATGGCCTTGGCTTCCTTGTTACGTTCCTCACGATCGGCAATGGATACCGCATGATCTACCATTTTTTGAAAATGACGACCATATTCTGGGATAAAAAGCTTCGGACGCTCTGTATTGTATTCTAGGTTTTCTACTGTATTCAATTTAAAACGTTTAAGAGAATTAATTTTGGGAAGTGTATATCCAATAACGTTCGCAAAATAATAAAATTATGGCAAAGTCTGCCGTCTACAAGGAAATTACACCTTCCACAATGGCCACCTCCTTGTACTTCAAGATCACCTCGTCCGGGTCTTTCAGGTTCACGGTTATGGATAGGCTGGTATACGTTCCTTTTTTGGACTTTTTGGATTCGATGACCGCTCCAGTATTATCAAAAATGTCATGGATCTGTGCAATGCGTTCCTCATCGGTAGGAACGATAAATTTATACAGGTAATCGGAAGGCCAAGTGGTATTCTCCAAAAGTTGCTCCCTCAGTCTTTCGTAAAATTCATCCGTGCTATCCTTCTCCATGCCCATATTTTTTACAAATATAGGGTTTAACCGACAATTTTTTTTCCTTGGGGCTATTTCATTACTTTGTACCGTTAAAATAAAACGTTTGGGCAAGAACAAGGTTGTGATCACCGGAGCTCCGGGAACGGGTAAGACCTCAATCGTGAACGGGTTGGAGAGCAAGGGATTCCATTGCTTCCATGAAATCATACGTGATATGACCTCCAAGGCCAAGCAAGAGGGCAATGAAGGTGTTTTTGTGAGCAACCCCTTGGTCTTTGTAGAGGATGCACACCAGTTCAACATGGACCTGCTGCAAGGCCGGACAGCCCATTACAAGCAATCGCTCAAAACCGATGTGCCCATCAGTTTTTTTGACCGTGGCATCCCGGATGTTTTGGCCTATATGGATTTCTTCGGACAGGCCTATGATGATGAATTTATGGCCTACTGCGAGATCCATCGCTACGATTCGGTTTTCATTGTTCCTCCTTGGGAGGAAATCTATATTTCGGACAATGAAAGATTGGAAACCTTCGAAGAAGCAGAAAAAATACATCTGGCCTTAATGGCCACCTATACCCAATTTGGCTATAACCCCATTGAAGTGCCAAAAGATGAAGTCCACAAGCGGATTGATTTTATTTTGGAAACACTTAATACCATTTAGTGCAAAAGGATATAAAAGGCATTTTACAGGAATACTGGGGACACCACAATTTTAGGGGCTCCCAGCAAGCCATTATCGATACCGTTCTTTCGGGCCGGGATGTTTTGGCATTGATGCCCACCGGTGGTGGAAAATCCATTTGCTATCAGGTGCCAGCCCTGGCAAAAGAAGGGCTCTGTATTGTGGTATCACCTTTAGTGGCATTGATCCAAGACCAGGTAGCGCAATTAAAGAAAAAGGGAATCAAGGCCATTGCGCTTACCGGGGGGATTCCTTTTGATGGACTCAACAATCTTTTGGACAATTGCCTGTACGGCAACTATAAATTTCTATACCTGTCGCCCGAACGATTGCAGCAAAGCTTGGTTCAGGAACGCATACAGGAAATGGATGTGAACCTTATCGCCATAGATGAGGCACACTGTATTTCGCAATGGGGAAATGATTTCAGGCCTGCGTATTTAAGTTGTTCCATCCTCAGGGAATTAATCCCCAACATACCTGTGATAGCCCTGACAGCAACGGCCACGCCTAGAGTTGTGGAAGACATTCTTGAGAACCTGAAATTGGAAAACGCACAAATCTTCAAGGATTCCTTTACACGTTCCAATCTTATATTTAAGGTAAAGCGCACAGAGGACAAGCTTTTTCAGCTTAAAAAATATGTGGGCAAGATTTCTGGGAGTACCATTGTCTATGTCCGCTCCCGAAAAATGTCCGTTTCGCTTTCCAAGTTTTTAAATGAAAGCGGATTTTCCGCCACGTATTTTCATGGGGGCATGAACAAATCCGAGAAGGAGGAAAAACTCAACCTTTGGTTGAACGATGAAATCCGGATTATTGTGGCCACCAATGCTTTTGGCATGGGGGTAGATAAACCCGATGTCCGTTTAGTGATCCATTATCAAATACCGGATAGTTTGGAAAGTTATTACCAAGAGGCAGGAAGGGCAGGAAGGGATGGTCAACCCTCAACAGCCATGGTGCTGACATCCATGGAAGATAAACAACGGGCAGAACAACAATTCCTTTCCTCCTTGCCCGATGTGGCTTTCGTGAAAAAGATATATTCCAAACTGAACAATTTTTTCCAGATTTCGTACGGGGAATGGGTAGAGGAACCCCTCTCCTTCAAGTTCAATGAATTTTGCAAGCGATACGAACTGGAACCGAATTTGGCCTTCAATGCACTGCGTACCCTGGACCAAAACTCGGTACTGACGATCACGGAAAATTTCAAGGAAAAGAACACCCTTAAATTCGTGGCCTCCAAAGCAGGCATTTTTGAGTATTTGGACCGAAACCGCACTACCGCCCCGATCATACAGACCATTCTACGCACCTATGGTGGAATCACCGAATATGATACCAAAATAGACCTTCATCTGCTATCCAAGAAGACAGGGAAAAGCGAAAATAAACTCAAAAAAATATTGCTTCAACTTTTGGAAGATGGTATTGTGGTATACCAAAACAGCACCAGTGATCTGGAAATTACTTTTTTGGTTCCCAGGGAAGACGACCATACCATCAACCCTTTTGCCAAAAAAATAAAGGATTTCAACAACATCAAACAGAGCAATATGGCAGCCATGTTGGGCTATATTGACAACACCAAAATATGCCGTAGCATTTATCTGTTACATTATTTTGGCGAAAAATCCGCTGAAAAATGTGGTACGTGCGATATTTGCACCAAGAATTCCAAAAAGGCCTCCCATCTTAATTTGGGAGAAAAAATCTTGGAACTCCTGACCCTTGCCCCGCATACCTCCAGACAACTGGAAAAAGCAACGGGTGCTGATGAAAAAGAACTTTTAAAAACACTGCAGGGATTGCTTGAAGATGAAGTAATCACTATAAATTCCAGAAATGAGTATAGTAAAGAATAGTGCGCTTCGTATCGTATTTATGGGAACTCCCGACTTTGCCGTTGGAAGTCTGAAACATATTTTGGAAGCTGGCCTGGAAGTGGTCGGCGTAATCACTGCCCCGGATCGACCTGCTGGTAGGGGCCGAAAAGTTCAGGAGTCCGCCGTAAAGCAATTCGCCGTGGAACATCACCTAAAAGTTTTACAGCCCACCAATCTTAAGGATGATAATTTTTGGAGGGAACTCAAAGACCTGAAAGCCAATCTTCAAGTGGTGGTCGCCTTTAGAATGTTGCCCAAAGAGGTTTGGCAAATGCCCGAATATGGCACTTTTAATCTCCATGCCTCCCTCCTTCCCCAATATCGTGGGGCAGCCCCCATCAATTGGGCTATCATCAACGGGGAGACTGAAACCGGGGTCACTACCTTTTATATAGATGAAAAAATAGACACCGGAAACATCATCCTTCAGCAAAAAGAAAAAATCTTGTTAGAGGACAATGTTGGAGATCTACATGATAGGTTGATGGAAACGGGAGCCAAGCTCGTAGTGGAAACCTGTAAACTGATCGGGCAAGGTTCCGTGGAGCTTAAAGCCCAACAAGAAAGTGCGGATCTAAAACCGGCACCCAAAATACATAAGGAAACCTGCGAGATCGACTGGAACCATTCCATGAAGGCCATTTACGACCATATTCGTGGCCTCAGTCCCTACCCTGGTGCATGGACTACCTTGGTCCAAGGGGACAAAGAGGAACAAATCAAAATATTCGCCACCCAAATGGAAAGCGAGAACCATAACTATAACGTTGGAACACTGGTAGTCGACAAAAAATCCATCAAAGTGGCGGTGAAAAATGGGTTCATTCAACTCACGGAATTACAACTTCCCGGAAAACGGCGAATGAAAGTGAACGAGGTTTTGAACGGGTTGAAGCTTGAAGAAGGGGTCTACCTCCGTTAATCCCTTGCTATGAGTGGGCTGGCAAAATGTTGTCGTTTTTTTCCGACTTTATCAACAAACGTTTGAAGTTATCAACAAAAAGCCCGATTTCCCTAGGTTTTACTTGCGTTACTGGCAAATCCGTATAAATTTGTTCAGCATTAAAATTATTTTAACAACAATTAATTTAATTCCATTATGAACAAAACAGAATTAATCGATGCTATGGCAGCTGATGCTGGCATCACTAAGGCAGCAGCTAAAAAAGCATTGGAATCTTTCTTGGGAAATGTAGAGGGATCACTTAAAAAAGGAAACAGGGTTTCCTTGGTAGGTTTTGGTTCTTGGTCAGTTTCCAAAAGAAGTGCCAGAGAAGGTAGAAACCCTCAGACTGGTAAGACCATCAAGATTGCTGCCAAGAACGTTGTAAAGTTCAAAGCAGGTGCTGAATTGAGCGGTGCAGTAAACTAATCAATTATTTTTAGAATATATGAAAGCACTTCCTCGGGAGTGCTTTTTTCATTTAATAGGGTTTTGGTTTTTTGGAAATATTGTATATTATGTTAAATTTAAAAACAAGAATCCTATGAAAATGGTGAGCCATCAACCAGAAAAGGGGAAATTGCTTGTTGCGGAACCTTCGCTTACCGGGGATGTATCCTTCAACAGGTCCGTGGTGCTACTGGCTGAACACAACCATGAAGGGTCCGTGGGGTTCATTCTGAACAAACCGCTGGACTATACCATCTGTGATCTTGTTACCGAAATCAAAATCCCTTTTCAAGTTTTCAACGGAGGGCCTGTGGAGCAGGACAACCTCTATTTCATCCACAAAGTACCTAACCTTATTGAAAACAGTGTTGAAATATCCGATGGTATTTTCTGGGGAGGCGATTTTGAAAAAACCGTTGAGCTCATCAACAATGAGGTCATTACCGAACAGGATATTCGCTTCTTCCTAGGATATTCGGGTTGGGGCTCACAACAACTGGATCAAGAACTCTCTTCCAAATCCTGGGTGGTGGTACAGAACGAATACGAAAGCGGGATTCTTGAAAAATCTTCCATTGCCTTCTGGAAAGAAAAAATGGTAGAACTTGGAGGCGACTATCTTTTGTGGTCCAATGCCCCTGAAAATCCCTCTCTTAACTAGTTTGGGCCAATCTGGCCTTTGCGTTCAGTTTTCCCACTAGGCCTTTGGCCACTGTATTTCCAAATTCTTTTTTTCTGTATTTGCTTATGGGTTGTATACCCTGTATGCTGTTGGTGATGAACATCTCATCCGCTTTTTGGAGTTCGAATGGTGAAATGGATTCTTCCAAAAGTTCCCATTCTTCACTGGCGGATATGATTTCCATGAGTTTTTTTCGAATAATCCCATCCAAACAACCATCTGACAAAGGCGGGGTTTTGATCTGATTTCCCTTGACCACAAAAAGATTACCATTGATGGCCTCCACTACCTGCTTGTCCGTATTCACCAACAAACAATTGGCATAACCGTTTTCTTTGGAGAATACACTGGCGACCACATGCAATGCCTTATTGCTGGTTTTAAGGTTGGACAACATATCCTTGTTCACGTAAAAATCCTTGAAGAGTTCTACTTCGTAAGGGCTATCATCCATAAGATAAAAGGGAGACCCCAAGGTAGAAGTTTCTATCACATAGGAAACATCGTTGGTGGCAGGGGTATACAATCCTCCATCCTTTCGGAAAACGGTCAATCTTACCCTAGCGGCTCCCGCATCCTGGTCATTGACGGAAATGGTCTTTTTGATTTCCTCCTCCAAAAACTCCAACGTAAACTCCATGGGGATTTCCATCCTAAGTATACGCATGGAGGCCATCAAGCGAAAGTAATGGTCTTCCCAAAAAAAGAGGGTTCCATTCACACAGCGAAGGGTTTCAAAAAGGGCGTCACCATATTTTAGACCCCTATTGTCCGCTGTCAAAATCTCCTTTTCCTGGGGAAAAAGTGTACCGTTGAAATTAATCATAAAAAAATCCCGATTTTATCGGGACCAAATATACGGCATCCTTTACAATCGTTCTATCTAGAGCCCAATACCTGTTTGAGATCGGAAACTTGGTTTTCCCAAAGCATTTTTGCCTCATCTACCTCGTCATCCTCGGCAAAATCCGTGATGAACAAAGAAACATCCTTGGTGATTTCATCCACAATAATGCGCATTTCGAAAAAAGAACCGTCTTCATTTTCGGTCCAGGCGAATTTTACGAACTCTTCACTCTTGCGTTTGAGCATTTTGGCCTTCTCCTCCGAACCGTTCCAAATAAAAGTGAAGGTTTCACCGCGTGAGTTTACATTATCGGCGTACCATTCTGACAGTCCTGAGGGGGTGGAAATATATTGGTAAAGTAACTGAGGCGAAGCGTGTATCACGAACTCCATTTCAAATTTAACCTTATCATTCATTATAGCATTCAATTTATCCTTTTCAACATTTGATATAGTTTGGGAAGATAAAAAAATAAATGTCAAATAATAAATTAATCCCGAATTTTGATTCAGCAAAAATTAAACTATATATTTGCACCCGCTTAACAAAACCATGGCGAGGTAGCTCAGCTGGTTAGAGCGTCGGATTCATAACCCGGGGACAAAATTGAAATATTGTAGTAAATGGCGAGGTAGCTCAGGTGGTTAGAGCGTTGGATTCATAACCCAGAGGTCGGGGGTTCAAGTCCCCCTCTCGCTACTTTTTGATGATAAAAAACCCAAGATGAAAATCTTGGGTTTTTTTGTTAGGTAAAACATAGGTAAAACATTTTGGTGTTTTACTTGTCTATTACTAACGAGTCAATTCAAGACTCAATTATTGTTATTCTTTATGTAAATAATGATGAGTGGCTATTTTACTCTATACGAAAGGTGCATTTGTAAAGAGTTTTAGTTTTATATCTCAATTTTTTTAGTCTAGGTCTGATGTGTAACTGGGGTTTTATTCTGTAGAAGGAATTATATCTTGCGAGCTTTAGATATTTTGATTGGAAATTTTCATTTGATATAAAGGATAAGTCTGCATTAAAACTAGACTTATCTATGATTAGCAACCTAATATAAACTTTAAACCGATAAGGCTTGGCAAGTAAATTGGCCGAAATATCGCTCTTATCAATTATTCCTTATCGTCATTTCTTTCAAAATTTCTTTTTATTGGTAATCTCCAAAAAACCGGAAATGGTTGTCCACGAAAGTGCCTACTGGATATATGTGGAATTAGATGAAACCCAGACGTGTAAAATTCAAATTTGTCTTCTTTAATAAACAGATCTACTTCTTCGGTTATTTCTTTTTTATACTCCTTAATTTCATCATATATGTTAATTGAATGCTTTAAAGTTCCTTCACCTTGACTGTAGTTTTTAGCACAAAAAAACCTTTCAACATCCTCTGTACAGAACCAAATCTGCAAGTTTACTTTTGGGAAATTATCATTTATTAATGAACGTATTTCTTTATATAATTCTTCATCTTCAAATAGAACCGAATACTCCAACAATATTATCAAAATCGTCGAAGAGTCTATTTCCGAATCAATATCTCCATTATGGATGTCAACCAGTTTGTCAAAATTGGTTCGAAACAAAGGGAAACGTTTATAAATCACAAAGTTATTATGAAAGGCAACAACCATACTTCTTATCCAATTACATGCATCATCTTTTTTACCCGTAAAATAAAGGAGCTGCAAGGCCAGAGCAATTTCGATGCAATGCTCATCATATTCGGGATAACTCAACGGTGGATTACTGTGAACAAATGATGAAAGGGCATTCGAAACGGATTCTGCACTTTTATAAAATTTCTGCGATTCTTCTTCTTTTGTAGCCCAATATTTAAATCGAAATTCTTGGATTTCCGCCAAGCCAATAGTTGCAAGTATTCCAAGATGCTCCCATGAATTTAAGCTATATTCAAGATAGTTTTTTGAATATCTGTAGATACTGTGTTTTGTTTGATAATGTTGCACCACCTTATTGAAAAAAGTAATTCCTATTCTTCTCTTTAAGCCGTAGAACATATAAAACTCTTGCTTTACATATGCTTTTTCAAGGTGCCCATTTTTAAATATCCAATCCCAACAAAGAAGAATACAGCGTTCACTCGCTAACACGGCAGGCTTAAGGTTCTTTAAATCTTGGGACCATTTGAACAAAATATTCAGACAGAGCCTTACCAGCCTGAGTTTTTTAAGAATCTTCTGTTTTTGCTTTGCATCTTTACGCAATATTTGGTCAAGCAATTCATAAAAATGCGAGAGATTATAATCCGGAACATCTAAAAATGCAAGCGTTTTTCTTAATAAAGATTGATATTCCGCAGGGAACAATTTTTCATTATCAAGGTAGGTATCCAACATTGAAGCAATTCTAGTGGTACCCCAAAAATCATAGGTTCTTTTTTTATTGGAATTCGAGTCTATGTACTGCTTCCAATTAATCTGAACATTCTGTACTATTTCGCCATTAGTCGCAACGACTATTTTAACTGGTAGTTTATTATACTTTTTTTCAAGTAAAGAGTTAATATAAACATCTTTGATTTCATTTAGGGAAGGTCTGGTTGAGTTTACCTTACCATCCCAATTCGTTCGGTTTAGATTGCCTTGTTTAACTACAAAAAGAAACACTTTGGTTTTATGGTCTTCTGGGTCTTTGCCAACAGCAGCTATATCAACTCCATGCTGTCTTCCTTTCTGCGGAATGGATATGGGTATTATTTTCATTCCAATCAATAAATCGACAATAAGAGTATCGAGCTCTCCATCTTCCTTTAAAAGAGTGATATACTCACTTAAAACAAACCTCATTTTCTTCGTTTAAAACCTTGACTTTCCAATCTTAATTGAGCTTGACTCACGGGGTCTATGTACTCTCCTCTTGGCATTTCGGTACTATGGGATATCAACTTTGGTTCCATATGGGCTGAGTATTCCCCTTTGAATTTTGCGAAAGAAGTCTTTCCGCTCCTAAAATGTAATGTAGTAAACAAACTTGAAAATGAACCGCCACTTTTTTCACTATCATCGTATGATTTACTGAATTTTTTGCTTTGTAGCCTATTCATATAATTTAATCGAACCTCAGATGGATTAAATTCTTTTAAGGTTTCAAGTTTTGAGTAGGCATCATAATACTTCTCCCCATCTTTAATTATCTGATTAATGATTTTCTTGAGCTTTGTTGGAGCACTCTTTTTCTTTTCATTTAAGAAATCTATAGTTGAGTAATAATTGAATATTAAATGGTTAACGAAAATATCGCTCATGAAGTTTACGGTCGGTTTATCGTCATGTTTGGCCTCGATAATTGAAAATAACAACGAAGTTGACAGCTCTTTTTCATAAACAAAACCAATTATTTTTCTTGTAACATACTCGATGTCATAAAGACTATAATCTTTCAAAAGTTTTTTGTCTAGTTCTAATGTGTACACATTTCTATAACTCAATTCTCTCAAAATACCGAAGATTGCTAATTGGTAATTAATCGAATCGTCATTGAGCCATTCGGTAACCAAGGTCTGAAAATATTTGGGTTTCAAATTGTGGATTTCATCGAAAACAGTTTGAAGAAGCTTCGTGTTGTTGGCGTTTTCAGTCCTAAAGCCAACCCATGCATTCAAAAATTTGGTTACAAGGGACAAGTTATCTTTAACCTTCAGTTGAAGTAAGTAAGCGAGAGAATTGTAAGCTCCAGTAAGCTTAATATCCATTGATACTAGAGCATCCAATATTAAGCTATAAAAATCCTTCTCAGATTCAATATCGATTTGATGATCCAATATATGCAA
Organism: Flagellimonas aequoris; assembly: GCF_003584165.1. Lineage (GTDB taxonomy): Bacteria > Bacteroidota > Bacteroidia > Flavobacteriales > Flavobacteriaceae > Flagellimonas > Flagellimonas aequoris. Next base: position 852,307 of record NZ_QXFJ01000030.1, read on the forward strand.
TAGCTGAACTTTAATCTCATTTTCTTCCTTGCACAAAAGAGCTCGGATATGCGCATCCGCATTGGGAATATGTTTTCTTTGATTACCACAAGAGCTTACGACACCAGCTAAAACTCTAACCGAAGTATTTTCATCCTCAATTAACTCGGAAAATCTACCATCCACCTCAATGTTAAAACTCTCTAACTTAGGTTCGGACAAATCCATATAATAGATGGATGCAATACCTTGGGCTTTTTTTATTGAGGTCGCTTCATCAAATAATTTAAGTACTTCTTTTGTTGCCCATTTGTAGTCTTTCTTAAATACCCCTGAAACGACTCTTGCCAGCACACCTTGTATTTTCTCATTTGAATTTATACTTACTGATTCATAGAGTGACTTTCCAAATTTTAAATCCTTACTACAAGCATTATCAATTCCCTGATAAAATTCTGATGCCATAAAATCATTTTCGATTTTCGACAACAAAATTGGTAGTGAATCTATCAGCTTTGTAATTTCCACCTTTTCAATATTTTGACAAAAATCACGATATGGCACCCAAAAGTCTCGACCTTCTAATCCTGTGGAAAGATTGTCAAGAAATTGATTTACTTCATTCATTTTATGTAGATTCTTTTTTGAAAAACTATATAAATTTTATTTTAGGAGAAAATAGTAAGATATAAGTGTAATTTATCCTACTTTTTAAGTAAATCAAAGATCGTAATTGACTATTAGTTTCAACCATGACAAAGAGAAAAATATTCAACTATTCCCCCTGATAACGAGAATCCATTATATGAGGTCTGTGACTTAAATAACAAGAGCGGTTTTATGTCGTAAAACAAAAAGACTTTTTATCGGATAACAAAAAGTGTGATGAAGCCATAGAATGCTTTCTGTTTGAAACCGAAGAACATCAAGATTTAATAAATTACGGGTTAACGGAACCATTACAAACTGTCAATATTGAAAGAGGGTACTTAGGCGGCATTTTTCTGCATTAAATCATATAAAAACAACATTTTAAGATTGAAAGACACGGACAATAAACTTCCATCAGATAGAGAGACATTCGAAAAGTTTAGAGGTGCCATGGCCTATATAGAAGTAGTTAAGCCCAATGGCGACATTGGGATTGGGTCAGCGTTTCATATTGGCGATGGAATTTTAGTTACAGCTCGTCATGTAGTCGAAAATTGCGAAATAACAAAAATCGGAACTACAGAAAGTTATAATGTACCTGATGATAATGGGAACGTGTACATACACAATGTTGAAGGTAGGTTTCGAGCCGTTGCCCCACAAGAACTTACCATGTTGGCAGGACCTTATTATCACCCCGATTCTTCTATAGACGTTGCAGCTCTAATTACAAAACCCAATGATTGCAAAACGGCATTTCTAGGATTGTATGTGGACAATTGGATTCATGACAGCGATTACCTTTTAAAAAAAACCGTCATCCTGGGTTATCCACCAATTCCTTTTTCAAAAGAGCCAAAACTATTCGCGGCCAGTGCTGAGATTAACTCGATAATCAAAAAATACGTTGGTAAACATATTCATTATATCATATCTGCCATGCCAAGAGGTGGATTTAGCGGTGGCTTATGTCTTTTAGACAATCATATTTTAGGATTAATTGTAGAGTCGTTGACCTCGGATAATAAAGAAACTGAACTTGGATTCATGTCGGTTTTGTCCCTTGAACCAATATATAAACTGCTGACCCACAATGATATTTACCCAGCTGAGCAAATTGAATATTATTTCAAATCAGAGGATCGAGACAAGTTTAAAGAAGCTTGGAAAAAGGGGTTTTGGAAAAGCAATAAACTGGGTTAAACTTTAAAATCATATTTATGGCCATATGCAAACTATGTCTGAAAGATAGGCAACTTAGGCAATCACATATCATTCCTGAATTTATGTATTCTGGAATTTACGATAAAAACCCTAAACGCTTTTATGAAATAAGAATTGATGATAATGAAGCTAAAAGTAGAATTCAGCAAAAGGGCCAGCGAGAGAATTTACTCTGTGGAGAATGTGAATCTAAACTTAGTTTATATGAAAAGTATGCCGATGAAAATCTTTATGGCAAAAATCAACAAGGGGAGGCTCGATTGATTAATCAATCAATGGACAGAGAGAGAAAAGTATTTTTATACGAATTTGAAGCATTTGATTATGACCGGATGAAACTCTTTTTGGATTCGTTATTATGGAGACTTTTGGTTTCCGAAACAATTTACACACCAGATTATGGCGAAGAAATCAAAGAACAACTTAGAAATTCAATTTATACCGAAACACCGTTGGACCCAGCTGAATTTCCGTGTTTGGTTCATTCTATCATGACAGCTCCGGGAAAGATGTTGAAAGGATTCATTTTATCCCCCTTAGAGAGGAAATACCAAAATCGAACAATTTTGAGTGTTCTTATTGATGGCTTTGAATTCAATTTTTACATGACGGACAATTTACCTGAAGATGAAATCATTCCATTTCTTCAGAGAAACGGGGAGTTAAAGGTATTGGGTAGGTTGATTTATGATATGCCAGAATTAGTTGAAATTGTTAAGCAGAGAATGGATCACCTGAGAGAAAGGTTACATGAAAAATAGAATTTACCAATTATGAATAATGAAATAAATAAAAAGAAGAGAAAGTATACGAATTTGATAAAAACCGAAATGATGCGAGGAGGTGGGCTTAAATTCAGTTTTTTTCAACTTGAAGTTTTTAAGGTTTTATTGACAGAGTTTGGCTATAATTATATCATGATAGGTGGCAAGGGTAAGTATTTAAAATCTGCGCCAGAAGGTTATGAAATAGTTCGTTTTCACAAACTTCAGGATAGTTTTACGGACTACTTGAGGTATCATTTTGATCGGTCCAGTATTCCTGAAGGGATTTCATATGAAGACTTCTTGAACAAATATTACCAATCTAGGCCTATTAATCAGCATTATGCAAAATCTTTTTTTCAAGCAGAGAACAAACTGGACGAAAATGATTTTATCTTAGAAAATGAATTTTTAAAGTTCAAGTGATGAAAGTCTAATAGTGAATCTAGATGGACATAGAAATGCAGCGTCTCTATTGAAAAGTCTACGCTTTTTAGTTCCAAACTCAAAAAAAAATCCAATTATCACATTATAATGTGATTTTTATCCCTATTCACTCTTTCTATCACATATTTCACTCTATTATCTCATTATAATGTGATTTTTGTTGTAAGTATTGAATTTTATAACTATTTTTACACCTAAATCACATTATAGTGTCAAAAAAGAAGATAGGCAAGAGCATTAAAGCACGTAGAAAAGCGCTACGGGTAACCCAACAACAATTGGCCCAACTCGCCGATGTAAGCGTTAATACACTCTATAAAATTGAGCGTGGCCAGGCAAACCCTACCCTTGAAACCTTGGATGGAATTGCGGATGTATTGGGAATGGAGGTATGCTTAAAAGTAAAGAAACTCTAGATCGATTGAATGAGGCGGGCCAAGATATTATTTAAGGGAGAAGAAGCGGGCATACTTACCCAGTATGACGATGGAAGCTTTTCGTATCGCTACCATGACCAATGGCTTGGCGATTCGGGAAAGCCGTCCATAAGCCTAACGTTGCCCAAAACCGATCAGGAGTACCGTTCGGAACATCTGTTCCCATTTTTTTATAATATGCTTCCAGAGGGAACAAACAAACAGGTAGTGTGCAGACATATGAAGATAGACCAAAACGATTACTTTGGCCTGTTGCTGACAACGGCACGTTATGATACGATCGGTGCCATAACCGTAAAGAAAATTGAGCAACCGATATGAGCTTACCGATGATAAAATATTGTCCCGGCACTTTGGCAGAGGGGTATGAGACCTATAGCACGACCTGCTTGAGAAGGGTATTTGATGGCAGAAAGGTAAACCATATATTGCCTTACGATTCCCCGGCCAGCAACGAAGCTACGGATGAACTCTTTGTTGAGAACCGAAAAAGGATTTCGATTTCCGGGGTACAGGAAAAATTTTCCGTCCTTTTGGAGAAAAATAAACTTCGGCTTATTAACGAAGGGGAGCAAGGGACCTATATATTAAAACCAATTCCCGGTGCGGGTAAAAATCCTGACCAGATGCCCGCCAATGAGCATTTGACGATGCAGATCGCACGACAGGTATTCGATATCGAGACCGCCGAAAATGCGCTCATATTTTTTAAGGATGGCACACCAGCCTACATTACCAAGCGATTTGATGTAAAGAAAGGCGGTGGGAAACTTGCCAAAGAGGATTTTGCTTCCCTGGCGGGAAGAACTCCCCAGACCCATGGGGAACACTATAAATATTCGGGCAGTTATCTTGAGTTGTTCGAACTTATGAAAAAGTACCTGCCTGCCTATCAATTGGAGGCACCGAAACTTTTCCGACTACTCGTCTTCAATTATCTTTTTTCCAATGGGGATGCCCATTTTAAAAATTTCTCGTTATTGGAAACAGAATTGGGAGATTTCAGGTTAAGTCCTGCCTATGACCTGCTCAATACACGAATGCATATAGAAGATTCCGATTTTGCGTTAGATGACGGCCTGTTACCTAAGAACTTGTCCAAAGGCAAGGTTATGCAACAATTTCTTTCGCTTGCCGAACATGCAAAAATTGGCCAAGGCCAATTGGATGGGGTTTTGGAGAAATTGCTGTCGAATTCTGAAGAGGTCGAAAAACTAATAGACGCTTCCTATCTAAGCGATACGTCCAAACGAAATTATTTACAATCGTATCAAACAAGGCTTAAAAAACTAAATCGAAAGTAATAGGTATAAATTCCAACGAATACATCTCCTGCTTGAAAAAATACGCATATTGCAACTTTACCATTAATCACATCGCCAATATGAAAAACCTGAACAACTTTACATTCTCTGATGTCAAGGCCATATACGATTTTCTTGAATTGAGAAAAGACATTGTCTCCAAAAACCCCGAACATTTTGAAAAGGGAGAAGTTCACGCAATTATCTCCAAACAAAAATTTGTTTGGCAGCAACTCCATTCTAGAATGAATGAAATAGAAGAATTAAAATCCTATGAAAATGAATGAGATGTACACTATTTATGTCCACTTTCCATGTGCTGAAGATTATATGGATAAGGCCGTGCAACTTGAGATTCAGATGCCCTTTGTGCCTAGAATCGGAGATTGCCTCTTTATTGACCCTCAAGATTATAAACATTTAGAGAGAAAGGTAGAGCAAACCGAAACCTTGAAAAAAAGATACAAGAGATGGATTTATGGCGGGCAGCGATGTTCTTTTGATGATGCCTCCATTGTTATCGCAGTGGTCTGGAATAACAACGATAGCACTATTCACATTGAATTGGGAGAAAATATAGATGAAGAAAGGGATTAAATATCGAATGTACAGAAGTTCCTTTATTAGATTCACACCAAAATCGGGTTAACCCTCCCCGATTCCAAATTCACGAATGCCCCGTGTTTCTGAATTTGCTTATGGTACAACAACCGAAACAGACAATCGGCCGCATGGGCAACCAAAACATCATCGATAAACAACGATTGCTCGTTCAGCTTGTCGGAATAGGCACATCCCCTACCCTGCAAATTGGGCGTGTCATGCGCATCCAAATCAGGAAAAAAATCACTTCATATCTATAAAGTAAATCCTGAATTGAATCTTTATTTTGAAGTAATAGACTACGCTGATTTAATTGACTTCGCCGAAAAGCGGCATGAGGTTTTTTCCAAGCATTAGGAATTCATACAATGTAAAGCCCACCCATTCACAAAATCCCATTATCTGCAAAACTGTAGTACCCACCATCTGGCGCTAGAATAATGTGATCCAAAACTTGCACGTCGAAGAGTTTGGCGGCATCCCGTATCTTTTTGGTCAAATTACGGTCGGCTTCGCTGGCCTTTAGTTTTCCGCTAGGGTGATTGTGACATAATATTATTCCCACGGAGACGGTCTTAAGTATGACAGCGAACAAAATTCGCAGGTCGACCAAAGTCCCCGTAATGCCTCCTTTGGATACCTCATAAATACCCTTTACTTTGTTGCCATTGTTCAAAAGTACCACTTTAAAGGATTCATGCAGCGCAATGGTGTCTTGATCCCAATGGGCAGAAAGTAGTTGAGCAGCATCCTCGGACGAATTGATTTTGCGCCAATATTTGGCTTGGATTTTACCTTGGTAACTGACCTTGATTTCGTTTGCCTGAAGCTGCATTTTGACCTCTCCTTGTTAGTTGTTTTCTACCTTCAAGATACACCCATACCCGTTGGAATCCACGGAAAAACAGGCGAAAATCCACCCTTTTCTTCTTTCCCCCTATCCACAAAAAAAGCGCCCGATAGGGCGCAAGATTACTAGTAATAATAACATCTACTTTTTTAACGAAAATAAACCTAGGATGATTTCTATCGTAGGAGTCAAAATTTAAGATTGCATGGCATATTAAGAGCATTATTTCTCAAATAAGACGAATAATTAAGAATCATCGGATTTTAAGGTTTATTTGGTAAGATGGGTAAGATGCACCAACTAGGTAATAAGTTTTTCACAACGCTTATATGTACGATAATTCCGCACAATAATGATATATTTACAACTTAACCCACTAACCAACAATACCAAAATGGAAATAAAAAATATCTTTCTTCATCATATTGATGTAGCAAATAGCTTAATTACAGAAATAAAAGTAATAGAAGATTCAGCAAACTTAAACACCTATATCGAATCCTTGGTTAAAGACATCCTCGATAATCCCAATAGACGGTTTTATAATTGGAAAGATGGGGATACCGAAGTTAAAAATTCACTTGATCCCTTAAAGGAAATTGGAAATGAGAGTGAAAAATATGCCCTGAACAATGCAAAGAGACTGCTCGAAAAAGAAAGTAAAGCGCAAGAACAAGTCAATAAAATGAATGTTGAAATGCAAAAGGGTAGCTTACTTCATCTTTCTATTGAAAGCGATGGAACTCACAAAACGATTATTTGCAAAGTTGAGCACGATGAAGTAATGAATGAGGTAAATTTTGAATATATAAGAGGCCTTAATACAAGAAAAAAATTATTTAAAGCAATCTTAATCTATTACAACTCAAATGGTCAAATAGAGCATAATTATGTACACGATAAAAATTCCTCTAAATATTGGTGGGATGATTTTTTGGAGTTAGAGCCAATAATTACGGATGATGACAATACTGAAAATTCACTGAATGAAATAGATAAATGTTTGACGAGATATCGGAAGAAATATTATGTGGATTACTTGATTTTGAGAAATTCATTTCTAGGTCATTTTAGAAATAGGGATACACTTAATTTTTCCGATTTGGTAAACGATGTTTTTAAAAACTACACTCCACTGAACAAACAATTCCCAAAAGACAGACTTTTAGCCTCAATTAATAAATTGCCTGAAAAGAACCTGTTCGACACCACATTTAATATCGCAAAAAACAAAATCAATAAACGAAAAAAAACGAGTATTAGACTTGCAAGTAATCTATTTCTCAATATTGATGATTTTGTGGAAAATTTAAAAAACCTGATCGACTTGGAGCAAAAGAACGGAAATAAGTACGTTCGTATTAAGTCCGAGGATGGATATGATAAATTGGAAGATTTATTGAATAAATTATGATTGATGCTGTTTACAAATTGTTTGATATAAAGAAGGACATCCATTTGATTGACAATTTCATTTCCTATGAGAGGGAATTTTTATCAGAGGTCAATCTAAATGAGAATAGTAAGTTTGATTTAGCTAAGTATAATGAGTTTAATGGCGAAATTACCAAATTTGGCTATGACTGGACTTTTGAGATTGAGGAACTTAATTACTCAATAAGTCAAAACAGTTATTCGGAAATTGACTTTTTGGATTTTATTGATGGAGAAGAAATTACAGTAGTTCTGAAAATTTTCAAAAATAGTAGTCAAATTGTCATTTTTAATGAGGATAAATTCAATGAATTCCTTTCCTCTGAAAACTTAATAAATATTCTCAAACACTTTAACACTAGACAAGAAGGCATCGTTTTTTACAAATCGGATAATAAATTTACTTGCGCCAATCATTTTTTAGGATTTAATGAGACATTAAAAAATACATCGAGAATTAATTTTGACCTGAGTGCTCAATGTAATTTTACTAACTATTCAGAATTTAAGTATTCTCCGGAAGACTTCAATTTATTTGGAAATCCCTTGGATGATAAAATTCTGCTTCTCATGGACAAGCTAAGGTTTGTTTTCCTAATAGTCTACATTTTTGATAGCACGGAGATTTCGGATAACTCCATGAAAATTAAAATAAGTGGTTTCAAAACATTCAGGTATAGCTTGAATTTTTCAAGCTTGGATATTAGTTCACTAAAGATTTATCAAAGGATTTACGATTGGATATACTCCGAAAAAAACAAGATAGAAGATAAATTAGGTATAGCGAGAAATATTCTTTCTATGTATTTGGTTGATAAGGATTTAAATATTGAAAATGACGTTCTTGCCTCTATTCTTTCAGCAAATAACACCTATATCAAGGGAAACATAGGTAAATATGTAGATATAAGAAACAAAGTGCACAACCAATTAGAGTATGTTTCTGAAAGGGTTAATAAATCGTTAGAAGGGTTCTTTAATAATTTTCAAAAATCAATATTTGTTTTTATTTCATTCTATCTGTCAGTCTTTGTTTTCAAGACTTATAGGCAGCCTGACTTGAGTTCCGTTTTCAATAAAGAGACAACCTTAATGGCTCTAGGCCTTTTGGTAATTTCTTTTATATTCATGATATTCTCGAACTGGGTCCTAAATTTAGAAGAAAATAGGATCGGCAAAAAGTATGAGGATATAAAGAAAAGAGCTTTAGACTTGTTGGTAAAGGATGACGTTGATAAGCTTCTGGATAATGACAGAGAATTCAAAGCAGAACTAATATTTCTAAACAAACGTAGATGGCTTTATATATTTCTTTGGGGCCTTACTTTGCTTGTTTTTATTATCGTTCTTTGTTTTACTTCAGATTTTATATAAAGATAATTCTCTATCCCTTTGTCGGTCATTTTGCACGCGTTAGGGATAGCAGCGACATCGACCGCAGTGGCCTCCTTAGGGTTCGTTGCCTTGAAAAGCGACAGCGGAGCTCTTTCAAGGCTTACAAAACCTTGGGGTCCGCAAGGGCGATATAGCGGATAGCCCGGCCAACGCCCAAAAACCTATAAAGAGATGTTTGGCGTATGGGAGACTTTTTGGACGGACTTCGTTTGTGAAGTTGATTCTTCTTCTTTTTCCTCGGGTTCAACATCGTATTTATCTTCTAAGGAAAGATTGATTTCTTCCAATCGTTCTTCCATTTGTTCCAACTGTTCCGACTTGTCGAATTCCAGTTCCAACACCTTTCTATTGGCCGCTACCGCCTTGCCGAAATCGTCTTTCAGCTCCGTCTGCATATTGAGGTTCTTGGGTATCTTGGCCAAGGCATTGTGCATATATTCCGCAATACTTAGGGCATTGGCCACGATTTTCTGGGAACCATGGACGTAGCTGGCATTCGGGGTCTTGACAAACAACCGATGTTCATCGTTATCGATGACCTTGAGCCTCAGTTCGGCATCCAAGAGGGAGACTATGATATGCTCCCCGATCGTTTTTCGTTTGGATTCTAAAAGATGCTGGAGTTTTTTTCCAATGACCAGCGTTTCTGTCGAACCTTCTATTTTTAACACTCTGAGTAAACTCAAAAAATAGATGCTTTTATCGGCGAGGGATTCCCATAAGGGTAGATCGTTTTGAAGATTGGCGATGTTTTTGTCCGTTTTCATTAGTTCGTTCTCATAGAAATGGATATTGTTCTGCGCTTCCAAACGGTTCTTTTTAAAAATGGCACGTTCGAGTTTCAGTTCGTCCAATTGCTTGCCCAGTTCTTCCTTTTCCAGATACAAAGGGTCGTTTTTAGCTACTGCCAACAAGGTTTTGTAGTCAATGGAGCCCTCATCGTTGACCGGCCCCATATCCAATCTGTTGAACTGTATCGTCCCATTGGTCAATTGCTCGATAAAGTTCTTTTTGATGTTCACATTGTTGAGCATGAGGGCATCGGTACAGTTCTCGACGATATAAAACGATACCACAACTTTGTTGTCAAAATGTTCCTTGGCACCTAGGTTCCCTTTGCGTACCCCCCTTCCGTTGCGTTGGTCGATATCCGTAGGCCGGTAGGGAATATCCACATGGTGTATCCGTACCAAACGTTGCTGGATATTGGTTCCGGTCCCCAACTTTTCCGTGGAGCCGATGATGACGCGATAGGAACCCTCGTTTACGCTTTTGAAGCATTCCAAGCGTTTTCTATCGGTCTTAAAATCATGGATGAACACTATTTCTTCTTTGGGAACTCCATATTCTTCGACCAGAATACGCTTTAGCTCGTCATAGATATTGAAATGCTCCTTGGGAACCCCCAAATCAGAAAAAATGGCCTGTGCGCCCTTAAAAGAATTGGTTTCGACATACGTTTTATAGACTTCAGAGGCAATGGTCCGCAATTTGGCCTCCCTGGGGTCGTCCAATTCCTGGTTCAACAATCTTGGATCGATGGAGGCATTTCGCATATGATGAAGCGCGATCAGCGACAAGGCGCTTTTTTGTTCCTCGGTATATTCCTTTCCGCCGTATAACAAGCTACTGTCCCCTCTTTGCAGAAACTCCTTTATCCTGTCAAAATACGCCAATTGGGCGGCAGTAGGTTTTAACGTATGGACATCGAGCTGCATTCTTGGCCTATCGATTTGGTGCGTAGTTCCGTTGACGATAATCGAAATCTCGTTGTAGAGGGAGGACAACAATTTCATTTTCTTGAAGGAACGGAAACGCTCGCGAACCTTATAATCTCCCGAAACGGTAGGTTCAAATTCATAGGATTTGTTGGCGAACACCTGTGCCCATTGGTCAAAGGAGGTAATGTTCATCTCCTGCATGCGATGGGGAATAAGGTATTTGAACAGTACATAGACCTCGGTAATCGAATTGGAAATGGGCGTACCCGATAGAAAAGTGGACTGAAAATCCCTTTCTTTTGCCTTTTGCAGGGTTCGAATGGCGACCAACAGGTTTTTGCTGCGCTGCGAGCCCTTGTTGGTATTCAACCCGGCAACCCTACTGTGCCGCGTGGTGTACATGAGGTTCTTGAACTTATGGGATTCGTCCACCATGATGTGCCCAAAGCCCATTTGGTCAAAATTGATGACCTCGCTCTGTTTCTGTTGCATCTGGAAATACACCTCGTCTAAAGTGGCCTTCAAATTCTCGCGCCTTTGCTGTAGCCCTTTGAGTACCCTTTTGCTGATGGAATACTTATCCTCATGGATGACGTTCAGGTCGCGTTCCAGGTTCGCCAGTTCCTCACTGATGATGTCGTGGATGACCTTTGGGGACTGCGGAATGAACTTAAAGGTATCATGGCTCATCAATACCACATCGCAATCGGTACTTGCGATCTTGGCAAAAAAAGCATTGCGATTGGCGAGGCCGCTGACCACCTTGTCATGGGCGACCAATAATTTCATGTTCGGAAAGGCATTGAGCAGTTCGCTCCTCAACTGCACCACCGTGGAGCGCAGCCCGATAACCAAGGTTTTCTTCGAAAGGTCGAGTTCCTTTAACTTGTATGAGGCCAAGGCCATGTCCAAGGTCTTCCCGAAACCCACCTCTTTATTGACCAACAACCCTTGGTTGATGATGATGCCCGCCACGGTATCTTTTTGGCTGGGGTATGGGGTAAACTGTTGCAACCCCTCGAATTTGAGATAGCTGCCATCATATTTGGGATGTACCTTGGCATCGTACATTCTGTAAAAGATAAATTCCAGTTCTTTCCTCAGATCGGGCTTCCCCATGATGTAGTTGTGAAAATCCTTATAAAGGATTTCAAATTTGATCCGGATTTCCTGCATCCTAGCCTTATCCGTTTTCTTGTTCCCCTTTGGCCCTTTCGATATATAGGGAATGGTTGAGTTCAGGGCACCTTCCAAAATATCTGTAAAATAATAGCTCCGGTTCTCGCTCCGTACATAGAACTTTCTGACCTCCTGATATTCGTAGGTCTCGATCTTGACCATGTATTTGGATGTACTCTCGTTGTAGGCAATGTGCGCCAAGGTCTGGTAGGTGTCATAGAGAAAGGCCCGGGTAATTTCCAACGGAAACCACGGTTCGTGCAGTTTGATATCAAGGTCTTCAAAAGGTGTAATGGGTGGTTTTACCCCTTCCAAGGCCAATAGGGCTCTGTCGATGTAATTCTTATCGACATAGGATTGGTACGGGCCAAAATCGTTCCTTCGGTAAAAATTGATTTTTTCGTAGATGGTTCCCGATAAAAAAAGGAATTTTGGAGCCAATACGACCCTCTTCCCTTCCGGGTTCAGAAACAATAATTGCCGTTCCAGGGCATCCTTGATGAGCGATTCCTTGGCTTCCCCGGTCATTTGGGCCAAGACATCCGCATCGATGCCGTTGTATTTGTTCAACGAAAAATAGAGGGCATCTTCCAACGACAGCTTTTCAGGGGTTTTGGCCATCCCGCTCCAAGGATTGACCAAAATATCGGCCTTTAAGAAAGTGCCGTTTTCGGGTCTTTCCAAGGCCAGGAGCATCGGTCCCTGAATGTCCAAAGTTACAAAAGGGTAGTTCGCTTTGTCGTGTAGTTTCCCGTACTGAAAGTCGAACAGGTCGTATTGATAGTTCAGGCTGTCCAAAGTCCGTTGCCCCTTACTCCTGTCGGTATCCAATAATTCGAGATAGGTATCGCGCAAGGCCAATATCTTGGAAAGCATATCGAATTCCTTGGGTTTGACGGTCAATACTTCCAACGCTCCGTTTTCAAGGATTTTGGCGATTTTCTGTTCCCTGATGACCAGATTACCGGCCTTTAGGATGCCTTTATAACGCAACTGCGGAATGGGTGCCAGAGGTTCCTTGGGGCTAAATTCAATCGGCTTTTTTTCAATTGTCCTAGTTTTATGGGCAAGTCCAAAATCGCCCAACTTGTGGGTAATGGCAAGTTGCAGGCCTTCGAGATCGATCGCGTTACTCACGGTGTAATCGGTTTGGTCGTACATTCCGCCTTCCGCTATTTCGCCCAGGACCCGATCTCCGTATATCGAGAAATACGAACTGAACTGGACCGTGTTCTGGCCCACTGCGTGTTCAACGGTATCGGAAAACAGTTCATTGATCTTCTGCTGTTCGGCAGTTGTTTCTATCCCCTGATTGTTCTGAAATACCAAAATATCGGTGACCACGGCCGTATTTTCCTGCGCAAAGGCCGTATCGGGCAGGCGGACACCGCCCAAAAAATTATTGGTTTCCATCAAGTCCTTCCGAATGGGCGCATATTGGGCCTTGTCCAAAAAATTCTTGGTACATATCAAAACGGAAACCCCAGCGGGCTTTAGACAGGACAATCCCTTGTACACAAAATAGGAATGGATGTTCTTGGAAATCCGGGCCTGTAATGGATGGCCATTTAACGCGGTATCGAAAATCTTGCTCGCCCCAAAGGGAATGTTGCTGACCACAAGGTCATACTTCCTAACGGCATCGGTCTGTGCCATATTCTCAAAGGGGACCCCAAAAATCTGAACATTGGTGTTCGGTTTAAAATTATGTTCCAAAATACGGGCGGTCAGAATTTCCTTTTCAAAAGCGGTGAATCGTGCCGCAGGAAACTTCTTCAATAATTCCCGAATGAAAAGCCCGTTTCCCGCGCTCGGTTCCAAAACGGTCTCTGGTTTATAATCCTGCAATCCATTCAAGAACGAACCGATGGACCGTATAATGGGAACAGGTGTAAAATAGGAATTGAGGGAACTGTTTTCCAAGCTTGCCAGCACGGTCGGGGCATATTCCTGCCCGAAATAACGTTCCAACCGTTCCAAAAAAACGGATCGATATTCCTCATTCTTGAGGATGTCGTAAATATTGCCAAAACCAAGGTTGTTAATAAATAGATGCGGATCCGATTCTGGCGCGTGGAGGGCGTCCAAGGTCCTCACCAAATGGTCGAGGTACCTTTTCTTTGAGTATTTCATGAGTGAGTGAGTTAAGGAATTTGATTGGATGCTTATGCTACATAGTCAGACCTTTATTTTTATCTGGATTAATTTGTTTACGGACTTCCCGCAAATCATATTCTGAAAGTGTAAAACCTAAATTTGTTAAAAGGGCATCGTTGAATTTGCGCTTGGCAAACTCGGACCAACCAAGAATTCCATTGTGTTCTATTTCATTTTCATGGTAATATTCTTGGGCAAGATTGATTTTGCATTCTTCCACCATACATTTTCTTGAGTATCTGAGCCTTTCACAAATCCACTCGTAATTGAAATACAGTAGGTTTTGGTGCATATCCCGATTTGCCATATAGTTATCCGATACCAAATGGCCCGTTTCTTTTTCGTACATCCTCACACTTCCGTTGTCATCACATTCGCTGTCGCCGATATAGTAAATGAACGATTTTGTTACCATGGCCATTTTAAAAACGTGTCCGTCGATTTTTTTGTACTTATTTTCCATTTTAGGAAGGTTTCATTTGCACAGTCTGTACTGCTAGATTATTTTTTAGTTTTACCAAGGCAATTGGAAAATTTTTACAGTGCGAGTAATTCCGATCGATATGCCGCAGTACGGAACCGACAATGGGTCTAAAGTTCATGTCCTCTTGATTTTTCTCGCCTTCCGCAAAACGCCATTCCCCCGTACCGTAGTGCTTTTTGAGGAACGCCGTTCTTTCATTGTTTTTTAGCACAATGGCTTCTTTTTCGACCACAAAATTCTTTTTGACAATGACCTCTTTCGAGAGGTACAATCTTTCTTGGGCAGAAATTTCCTTGGATTGCATGAGTTTTTTATAAGTTTCCCATTGCAATCGTGAATGTCCGTTAACTTCCTCTTTGCGTCGAACATAAAGGACGCCTTGATGGATACCAAGTTGTAGACCGTGCTTTAGATAGGCTATGAGTTCTATCTTGCTGTCCAGAAAGCGTTCCTTGAATTCCTGCATGCCGAAATAGAGGGATTCGGATTTTGGTGCCGTCTCCAGAAAGGACTGAAACACCAAGTAGCGCTCCGTAGCTTCCGTAAGGGTCATGATATTGTATTTTCCTTCGAATTCCGAAAGATGGAACTGTTTGCCTACATATTGTATGGGATCGGATACCACCTGCTCGCTTGGTAGTAAAATCGATTCCTTGAAATAGGGATTGCTTTGGAAGGTCAGTTGGACGGCATCATTATAAAATGCCGCAATATTTCTGCTATCCTTTCTTTCGTTTTGCAATCGGTCGGCCCCATAAAAGGAATGCTCAAATCGAAGCGAACTTTTTTCTACCGGATGTAAGGCCGAAACCGATTGACGCAAGCCTCGACCGTCGTAGGTTTTCCATAAAGGAATATTACCGTGGGTAGTGCTGGCCATAAAAAAGGTTTGGGTATTGAACTGAAACCCGAATTTTATCGCGCACAAAAGCGAATCGCTTTCCAAAATCCTAAAATTCCCGATAGGAACGATTTTATGGTCGTGGTTTACCAGTAGTTCTTTTTCCTTGCCTTGGGCCAATAGCTTTTTAAGGTTTCCATCGATATAGCCCTTTTTGGCAAGGTTTAGCCGTTTGATATAATCGAGCTTTTTAAGGTCTTTGACTTCATCAGTGGTTATCGAGTCATATTCCAGCTTACCAAAGGCCCTAAAATCTATATCTTTCGACATTTGCCTGTAATTATTGACAGTATGGTAGAAGCGCCTTGCAAAGCGTGCAGCTCTTTTCCAAATTGGGATTTTATTTTCCATGAGTATTGGGTTTAATATCCATGACTTCGGCATAGATGGTTTTCTTTAGGTTAAAGGATGGCCTTGGATCGATTTTGACTTCATTCTTCCAAACTTCGTAATGCAGATGAAATCCCGTGGAACTACCCGAACTACCAACCGTTGCTATAAGCTCATGTTGGTCAATAGTCTGTCCTTTGGCGACCAATACCTTTTCCAAATGTCCGTAGAGGGTCTTAAAACCGAACCGGTGCCTGATGATAATATGGATGCCATAACCATTTTCTGAATAAATGACCTCGGACACGGTTCCCGCGGCCGATGCATATATAGGCTTGCCTGATGGAGCGGCCAGATCGATACCAAAATGGGTTTTCGTTTTTTTGGAAATGGGATGGGTACGCATGCCATACCTACTTGACAATGAATAATTGCCCTTTTCCAAGGGAACACACGAGGGAAACTGGTGCAGGAGTTCCGGTCGGTATGTCAAATATGTTTCCAAAGTAGCTATATAGGAGTAATCCGGAATTTGATACAGGTACTTGGCAATCCGTTCTTCAATGGCCAATAACAAATGTTCCCGTTCCTTATCCACAATGGTACTATCAAAGCGGTCGGTTTTAAAATTGTCCTTTAGCCGTTCCCCGTAATTTTCCATGGCAACGGTTGTTTCCCGAAGTTTTGAATTCGAAAAACCAAAACCATTTCCGATGACATAGAAAAGACAAAGAAGTATCAGAAAGAGCAAGTGGGCCAGTTCCTTTCGACCCATACCGCTGATATAGCAATGTCCAACTATTCGCAATTTTTTCCCTAATAAATTTGCAGATTCAAAAAAATTCATATATTTGCTTTATCTACAAATTTATAATTTATTTGCAAATAAGCAAGAAATGAAAAAAAATTGGCTAACAGAAGACCATCGCATCGACCTCCCGAAGCTTTTTAAGCATCTTGGCTTTCGAGCGGTACAACGGGAAAGAACACATTATCTATACAAAGGTAACGGCGCGCAATACGTTATCCTCAACACCGAAAAGGGCTATCTGTACTATAAAATAGAACGCCCGGATGAAAAACTATCGGCCTCGGATCTGATTACCGAACATGTATCGAAAACCGAGGGAATGGACAAAGAAATGCTCTGGGACAAAGTGGACACCTATTATAGAGAGGTGTTACGGACAGAAAGTTTATTGGTTAGCGACAATACAGAAAGCACCGTTGAAACAGTAACAAAAGATTTCAACCATTTTCTTGCTTATGCCTTACCCTTGGATAAAAACACCGATGGACTCTACAAAAATTTAGACGATATGGCACCTTTTGAGGGGCGCATCTTCAAAAATAAGGAAGACGAAGTCCTATTTCCACTGTTCAATATCCAGAACGAGGTCTGTGGGTATTTTACGGATACCGAGCAAGAGGTGCTCCCTTATAAGGAATCGGCCATCAAACATTCGTTGTGGTATTCCAATATTCCCAAAAAAATCGATGGACTGTTCCTTTTTAAAGATCCTAAAGAGGCGTTGGCGTTCCATAGAAAATTCCAGTTTAAAAACGTCGTATATCTCGCTTTGGGGGCTATCAATGCCCAAACGACACGAATTCTTTTTCAAATCCAGCGTTTGACCAAGGTGGATAAGCTTTTTTTGAGCTTTACAGGCTATAAAAAACTGGAGGGGTATTTACGCGACCTGCATTTTATATCCTATGTGGAGGATTCGGATTTTAAACTGCATTTGACCGATAGGGATATGGTAATCGATTTCCCAATGGGAAACGAGAAATCCTTTTCCCGATTTTATGATCATACGCGGCGGTTCAATACCGAACTGGCCCAGAGTTTTCTGAAATACAATAAGATCATCGACCAGAACCGATTGAACCGATATAGCATCATGGTATCCAAGGACGGGGAGCAGATCAAAGTGCGCCTGCCTTTGGAGACCAATGCCATAAGGTTATTGGTCTGGTCGTACTATAAAAATTATTTGGACAAGACCATCGAAATCCTCAAACCGACAGCCCACAATTGGTATTCGGAATGGGAATTGGCAGAAAGCCAAACCAAAAAAAGGAAGGAGGTTCAGTGGAAAGAGTATAGAATCGCACTATAAAATGGAAAAAGGACGCTCCCGCCCTCTTTCCTTCAAATTCCGTAACTCACAAATCACTCCTGATTTGCAGTTATGTACTCAAAAGTAACAAATTCAAATTTCGTAACAATTAAAAATCACTCAAAAATGGAAAAACAAGCAGAAAAACAAATCGAAAAAGTCTTCGTCAACGTAAGCCAGGTCTGGTTTAAGGGCGAAGCCATTTCCAAGGATCAGGACACCTATAAGGTCAAAACCGATGATGGCAGAACCTTTACAATGCCCAAGATGAACGAGGAAGGTGGAAAAAACGAGGACATACAGGTCCGGGAAAACTTGGACCATCAATTTGCTAAGGAAGACGTAAAAAGGCGTTTGGAAGGAGCCTATATCAGTTTTCAAAAGTTGGACGATAATGTTCAGGAATCCCTTTTGAAAGGCAAGGAGCGTTTGATCAAGACCACCTATATCAGTGATGGACAGTTGAAAAGTTCTGTCAAAATGGTGCAAATGGTCTATAATCCCAATACTGGTTCCAAATTGGACGTACAGATCAGACGTAACGAACAGATCAAATTGGAAGATGCGAATGCCTACCAATATCAATTTACCAAGGAGGAATACAATGCCATGGTTAAAGAAGGTCAAACCATTCAATTTACCGGTACTTCCTTGAACGGGGACACCTTCCAAAAACTGGCCTACTATGAGCCAAGACTGAACGATATCCGTACAAAACCGGCAGTTTCCGCCAATATGTACGTACTCGGGCAACAATTGACCAAGGAGCAGGCCGACACCATGAACAAAGGGGAAGAAGTCAAAATCACTATCCGTAAGACCAAAAAAGGGCCTTTGACCTATATGGTCAGATGGAGTGCGAAAGGGCAACGTTTTCTCTACAGTGATTTGGAGAAGGCGAAACTCAAGGATATGGAGGTCAAAGCGGGGACAACCCTTGACAGCGAAAAAAAAAAGAAACAGCCTAGCAACGCCATGAGCCTGTAGTTCCTTTTTTTAATTAACTCAATGCAAAGGCCGATATGCTTGGCGTGTCGGCCATTTTAAACCCTTCCCATGAAAAGTCCGAACTATAGCGATGATCCCGAACACTATAAACGGTTGATCGCCAAGATCAACGAGGAGGTCAATTTTCCCATGTACTTGCACCAAAAAGGTTATCAACTCATAAGCAAAAGTGCAGGTTCCATGGAGTTTCAAAATGACGAAGATCGGATCGTACTGCAAACGAAGAGAAATCCCGTTACCTATTTCAACCGGAATGACTCCTATGATAGAGGGCTGTTCTTTAAATACCTGATGCAACGCAGCGAAAATTTTTATAAAGCCGTGCAGGCGGGGCTGGAAATCGCCGCTAGAGCCTATGGCCTGGAACATACCGCTTTGCGGGCCAATAAACCGAACACCTTTGTGAAATCCTTGGAAGATAACTACAATATCGTGCCCTTGCGGAATTCCCTATATTTGAGGGTACAGCGAAGTATTTCCAGAAAAATGCTAAACACCGAAGCATTTAAGGGGCGAATTTTTAACGCCTATCACATTCGGGACAATGGCGGAAAAATCGCCAATATTGCCTTTCCGAAATACGATTTGGAAGGAAACGCAAAAAACTACATCCTCTACAACAGACCCTACCGAAGTAAAAAGGACAATGAAATCAAAAAGTTTCGATTGGTACTGAACCGGAAAGACCATTTTTTGTTTCATTCCAAGCCTATTGACCGACCTGCTCGCATACTATTCGGGGAAAGTGGTATCGACCTGCTGTCCTATCACGAGCTTTACGGAAAACCCGATAATTTTTACGTGTCCTTTGGGGGAAATGTGTACCAAGAAAAATTGCACTTCTTCGTTCAACTGATCGAACCAATACTGCAAACCAAGAAAACAGAACTGATATCCATCACGGACAACGACCTCAAAGGCCATGAGTTCGACCTAAAGATCTTTACTGCGGTCATCAATCGGTACAATCCGAACATCTATATAGAAACCGTATTTCGGTCGGGCAAAGTGAGTATGGGCATTCATTATAGCGAAAAAGTCAGGGGGCAATTGGCCCGTCATACGACTATTCTAAACGAAAAATTGACTTCCGATATAGAAAAGGACTATTTGGTTTTTGACCTTGTACGCTGTGTCGGGTTCTCGGACAAGATCCTTTTGGAGTTCTCCCTTAACGAAGTAGTCAACACTCCACATATCGAACAAAAGCAAAACGTGTTCAAAACCTTGCTGAATACGGTTAATGCGCTATATCTGCCTTTTCAGACCAACCTCCACAAATCGCAGGGAAAAGACTGGAACGATGACCTTCGCGCTTCCAAAAGCATAACATACCTAAAAATGGACGCAGTTGTTCCAAATGTTATCGCGGTTGGGGATAAAATCGAACTGCATACGGCCAAAGGCCCTGAAGGTGGTACTAACCAAGGTTTAGTAAAATCCATAAAGAAAAATGGTGTGGTATGCGACTTTGGCTTGAGCTATACCTATGCCATTCCATATTCTGCCATACACTCCCATTTTAAGAAAAGTACCGCAAAACTTGTCGAATGGGACAACGAAACATCGAAAACAAATTCAAAAAACAATAACTTACAAAACATTCTGTCATGAAGACCATGGAACCATTATCCGAAGAATTAAAGGACAATCAATACTACGTTTCCCTTTTAGACGCACTTATCGAGGAAAACGATATGGAACTAAAGCACCGTTTGCAAAAAGCGGATACCTATGCCCGGTTCATCAATGAGCAGGCAGGCCTTTTAATGGACGAGACCATCGATCATATCGAAAAAAATGAGGTCGCCATCCCTATCGCCTCCTCTTTGGTGATCCAACAATGGAAGGAGCGGATGTTCCGATAATCCCGGAACGAACTTTCAAATTCCCAAGGTTTCGTCATGAACGACAAGAATCTCGCATTTTCGGCTATGTTATTATCCGTGGCTGTCTTTACCCTTATCGGGTTTATGGCCTATTATCCTATTTTGCAATACCAGCAATGGGATTCCAAACTCTCTGAAATCGGCTACCATTTTTTATTGCGTTTTGAGGCCTTACAACGACCCTTGCACAGCCGTGGGCTGTTGTTGATGTGCATCTTGGGCGCGGTCATGCTCTACAATCCCAGAAAAAGGGAAGGGAAGTCATTTCTTACAGGCCTCCTATATTTCGGCCTAGGTGTTCTGTTGCTATTGCTAACGGGCTATTTGGCACCGGCCAACTTGGGGCTGTTCTGGTGTTCCGCAGTTTTGTACATACTCGGGTTCATTTTCGCGGTCTCAGGCGCAGTACACCTTTTTCAGGTAATGGATTATGGTAACGAGGCCGAGGACGACCCGTTCAACGACAAGAACGAGACCTTTCGGCAGACCGAAAAACTTGTGGACACCCCATACTCCGTCAACATACCCTATGAATACCGTCATAAAGGAAAACTACGGAAGGGTTGGATCAATTTCGTAAACCTCTTTCGCGCGCTCTTGATTATCGGTACACCTGGTAGTGGCAAGTCCTTTGCCTTGATCGAGGAAATCATCGAGCAGTTTATAGAAAAGGGATTTACGCTGCTGATCTATGATTTTAAGTTCGATACCCTGAGCAAAATCGCCTATAACTATTGGATGCGAAAAAAGGAAAGACTAATGGCCGCAAAGTCAGACGAACTTATCGAACTGCCCGAATTCTATACCCTGAGCTTTGACGATATCGAAAAATCGCATCGCTGCAACCCCATCGACCCCTACTTGATGCGCAACCAGACCGATGCCGCAGACGCCGCGACCATCATCATGAAGAATCTGAACAAGGACTGGATCAAGCGCAGCGATTTCTTCTCTAAAAGTGCCATTAGTTTTGTTTCTGGGCTGATATGGTACTTGAAGAAAAAATCGGAGGAAACGGGCAAGAACATCTGCACCCTACCCCACGTGATTACCCTTTCCACGGTCAATATTGAATATTTATTGACCATTATGATGCGTGAGGTAGAGGTACGCAGCCTGATGATTCCCTTTAAGGATGCCATGGAACGACAGGCGGGCCAGCAATTGGCGGGACAGACCGCAAGTGCACAGATATCCCTATCGATGTTGGCCAACAAGGAAATCTACTATATCATGACCGGCAACGATTTTAGGTTGGACATCAATAACCCAAAGAAACCCAAGATCGTCTGTATCCAGAACAATCCTGATCGCTCGGAAATCTACGCTGCACCAATAGGTCTTTATATCAACAAAATATTACAGGTGGTCAACAAACCTGGCGGAAGGCCTTTGGGATTGATTTTGGACGAACTGCCCACCGTATTCATTATGGGATTACGAAAAATTATCGATACCGGAAGGTCGCATTATGTGGCCACCGTGCTTGGTATTCAGAGTATAACCCAATTGATTGCGGACTACGGCAGGGAACTGGCCGAGGTCATTTTCGATAACTGCTCCAATGTGTTCAGCGGTGCTGCCAAAGGGGAAACGGCTCGGCGTATCAGCGATATTTTCGGGCGTATCCATCAGGAAAAAAAGAGCAAGGCCGTTTCCAATAACGATACCACGGTCAATTTCAGCACGATACTTTCCGAATTACTGCCGAAAAGTAAGATCACAAGCATGTCCACAGGGCATTTCGGGGGCATCGTGGCGGATACCTTTGAACATCCAATCGAACAGAAATTATGTTTTGGGCTGCTCAGGCCCAACATGGCTTCAAAGAAGATTCAGGGAAAATATGAAATCCCGAACCATGCCGATTTTAGGAGCAAGAACCATAGCGAATTTGTCAAGGATCGTTTGAAATTAATGCAGACTCTTGATTTTCATGCAACCATCCAAAAAATTGATTGTAATCAATTGGACTATCTCGGTTTCTACAAGTACTATATCGACGCATTTGCCGAAAAGCACTATCCGAACAGCATAAAACGGGTGCAGTTCATCAAATTGGCACGCGAACTCAAATTGTACGACCATTTGCAGGCATTGGACGGGCATATTAATAAAAAGGAGGGAACCGAGGACACCTTGAAACTCTTCCTTGCAACATTGGTGGACAGGATGTTCGTCAATAAGGAAATCGAACGGATACTTGATGCCAATTTCCTAAAAGTCATTCAGGATATTGACGATCTGGTAACCGAGGAATATGAAATTTGCACGGGGAAAAAACCGGAATTTACTGTATTCGACAAAGCAAAAACGGGCGACCAGATCGGCGAATCCTTGGAAAAGGAAGAGGAGATCGCTCAAAATTTTATGAAACATTATAAAAAACGTCCCAGTAGGGAGTTGGCGGATGCGTTCAGGAAAGCACATGAAATCCCTACATTTGAAAGGGTCTCGGCGGTTAAAGAAACAGAAGTAGTCGATAACCCCAATATTGGGGATTTAGGCGATCTATATTCAAGTTATCCCGCGGAAATGGTAGATGAACAAACACAATAACATACTATTATGAAAGATATAAATGAAATTATGAAGGCCTCTTCAGAGGATTTTAGTTACATCGGGGAACGTTTGCGCCTTATACGCGATGAACTGATCGAAAAAGATTCCGGAAACAAACGGGATAGTGAATTTTCTCGAAAAAATCTGGCCGAGCGCTTCGGTATAGACTATTATACTCTTGTCAATGTGGAACGAGGGACGTTTTCCTATACCTCCATCAAGATGGTGCTGTACTATTACACCTTGGGCTACAATCCCGCTTGGATCCTTTCGCCCGATAACGAATTTATAATGAAGCACAATGTCGGCGAAAATGTGGTATACCAGACCGATGTTCAGGAAGAATATCGTGAATTGGAATCTGATATCGTTTCGGCTTTGATGAAGTTTAAAAAGAAGCTCTGAGCCCATAATGACCCATTTGAGCCCGTTACCTATAGACTAACAAGATTGTGCTTTATGAAACATTTGAAACATATAAAAAAACGGACAGCCATTTGAGGTATCACAATTTGTGATACCTCAGAACAGTATAAGAAAATGACACAGATATTACCTGAAAACATCGCCGAAACCATACAATATTTTAGAGGCCATAAAGTTATTCTGGATTTTCATCTTGCAAAACTTTACGAGGTGGAAAATAGGTCTCTGAAGCAACAGGTCAAACGAAATCTTGACCGATTTCCGAAAGATTTCATGTTCGAACTTGAGCCAAGCGAGATCGATGATTTGGTATCACGTAATGTGATACAAAATAAAAGGGTTTTAGGCGGAGCTGCTCCGATGGCCTTTACGGAACAAGGGGTCGCCATGATTTCAAGTGTGCTGCGAAGCCAAAAGGCATTGGATGTCAATATCGCAATTATGAGAACCTTTGTCCAATTAAGAAGATTACTCGAATCGAACAAGGAGTTGGAAAAACAAATATTGTCCATGGAAAGGAAATACGACCAACAATTCAAGGTGGTCTTCGATGCGATTAAAGACCTTATCGTGCAGGAGAGAAAACCCAGAAAGAGCATTGGTTATAAAGCGACCAAAGTGTAAGGAACAGGTTATCCTAAAATTATAGTATAGTCAACATGGATTTAAAAAAGCTCATACAGTGTTTGGATGATTCAGAGGTCATCGAATTGCATGATCATCTGGTCGATGTTATTGAAATGTATCGGGACCGTGAACTTCTTAGGACGCAAAAGAAACCGATAAAGGAATGGTTGCAGGCCAAGCAAGGTGTTTCTTTAAGATTGCAAAATATCCTTTTGAAGAACACCCGATATACATCCAGAGTCCCTTTCGATTATTTGGAAGACATTACTTTGTATGATTTTAAAAGAGTCAGGGGAGTTGGTAAAACGCTCATGATGGAACTAAGCAATATACTCCGTAAGGATACAACCATTTCTAGAACTGGAAAAATTTGGGATGATCGTTCAGGTCGATTTCGAAACTAAAGTTCACAACCCAATTATCTAAAAAGACCTTTTTTATTTGTATAATCCGTAAGCTCGTCCCTAAAGCCGTTAAACACCTCTTCCTTGTATTTTCCGCTTAAAAGCGAACTGAACGAATAAACACTTTTGCGTAAAATAGTCGCCTGTTGGGTATTGATTTTTTGTTGGGACTCAGCGTGTATTTTTTCCCGCAACCCGTTCTTCTTATGATATTCCAGTGCTTCACGATGTAAATTCGGTCGTACACCCTCATAGACCATCATGTAGGCTGCCCTGCCGTAAACGCCTCTTTCGATAAGATACGAAACCCATAAATTTTTAAGATTCATTTGACCGTTTTCGTTTGATATGTTGACGGACTCCATTTGAGCAGTCAAGACAGCATCCAAATCCGTGCTGGATTTTAGATATGCCTGGGTTTTCGTAGAAAGCGGTATATTGGTTTCATTTTTTGAATAAAGTGAGCGTAGGTAAATTTTCCCTACTTTTTTCTCAAAATAAAACCCTTTGGCATTGAACAACCTAATATAATCGACGGGCGATTTTTCAAGAGGTAAGTTGAATTGTTCGGCCATTCTGAGATATGCCCTTAAACTGAGTGCTTCAAACTGTTTTTGGTATTCCGGGTTCATCGATTCATAAAGTTCGGGCAGCAATAAAGGAAGGAAGAAAGAAGTCGCGTTCAAATCCGATGGCTTACTTGATCCGGTTTCTGTGAGCGTTTCAAGAACTTTCACGTTTTGGTTGATACTACCCGTGGATATATAGGATGAGCCGACTTCTGGCATTTTGTAATCCTCAATAAGTAATTCAACGGAATGGGCTTTGGAATTACTAAAGAAAACTTTATCCCCGACATATTTGAGACCCAAACCCTGAAGTAGATTAAATGAGAGGCTTTTGGTAGCATCGAACACATTGGCTTCCAACACGTTTTTGAATAGTGAAACTCTGTCTTCCAAGGTTTTCATTTCCTTTCTTGATTCGGTTTTGTGGAGTTCCCTACGTGTACCCTCAAATTCGGTTTTCAGAACTTTCAATAGGTTTTTATTCTTATCCTGGCTCATATAATGGTTTAGGAAAGAATAGCGTTCAGAGCCTGCGATATGAGGCAACAAATCCCTCAGATTTTTAGTTATTACAAACTCGGATAACGACCTATTACTTTTGTTGGCTTGTAAATAGGCCTCGTAAAAAGCATTTTTTATGAGCTTTCGGGTTTCAAGTAAAAATTGCTTCCCGTTTTCGTCCAAACAGGTTGTACCGTTCACATCGTCCTCTAATTGTGGGTGATGGATAAAATCCATTTGGGAGCTAATCTCGGAGGCTAAGAAGACATAACCTGATTTGTCATAAATGATTAGCTCGTTCAATTGCCTATTCTTTCCGTACGATAATTCGCAGTCTATGTTTTGATATGACTTCAGGACATCCGGTAGATCTTCCTGACGAATGCTTTTAAAAAGTTTTAAGGTGGTCATCCATTGCTTTTCCAAGCGCTTTTTGTGCATCGCCAATAATTTCGATTTGGAATTCTTTTCAAAAATAGCCACAAGTTTCGGCCCGCTCAATTTCGGATGCACGGTCGACCCGTTTATAAATTGCGTCTTATATTTTTTTTGGTTATCGATTCCGTAGGCTACCCCTACCCTTCCACTCTCATGGGTCATGGTATTTACGATGATGTGGTAGGGTCTGGCCAACTGTTTTAGTTCGGCAAAACTGCGCACCTTGTGCTTTTGAAGGAGGCCGTTCATTACATCCTGTATATAGAACCTTGTGCCATTTGAATCATCGGGCTTGAACTGGAATTCCGGAAA
The DNA here is from genome assembly GCF_003584165.1 of Flagellimonas aequoris. GTDB lineage: Bacteria > Bacteroidota > Bacteroidia > Flavobacteriales > Flavobacteriaceae > Flagellimonas > Flagellimonas aequoris. Next base: position 879,026 of record NZ_QXFJ01000030.1, read on the forward strand.
TCGGTATATCGGAAGTTCCCTGTGCTGTTTTTGTCGGGTTTGGGGCGATGGCGAAAGACCATAGCGTTTTTCAAGGTACGCTTGCGTTGCCATACTTCTCCGGTAACTATTGAACATAGAGATCAGGGAGGCAGATTCGGTAACTACCGTTGAAACAAGGTGTATATGTTGATGTTTTGTATCCTCATGAAGGACTACACAAAAGGGTTGGTTTCCCAAGCCCATCTCTGCCATATAATCCTTTCCCAGTTGGTAAAAAGTGGCATCGTCTAGCCGTTCGCCATGGGGAAGGTTGATCGTGATATGTACATACCTGTTTTCGGTAGCATGGCGTTGGCCTTGAAAATGCAGTACGTTCGCGAAAAATTCAGGCGACAGCCCAAATTCCGAACAGGTGTTCGGATAGCCTAAAATGATGCTTCCTTCCTTACCGAATACATAGTTCAACACGCCATGTACAGTTTCACGAAACAATATCTTGGCTATCATTTATGCAGTTTTTCATTCAATAGCTCCATGATTTTCATCAACAATTCGTTCGCTCTTTCTACTTCGCTTTCCAATTTGGCTGACGGACTTCTAAGGTTTTTAGCCCGTGCCACTGTCGTCAATTGGTTTATGTTAATACCTATTTTGTTGATTTGATAGATCAGGTTGGCCGAGAAATCAGGTAGCTTTTTTTCTTCTACCGCCTCTTTGTCCAATATCAGGCGTCTTAGAAATGGTGCAGCAATACCGCGCTTTTCAAAATCCAAATCATAGGATGCCAAAATTTTCTTGACCATTCCTAGCTCCTTATCATTGAAGCGCAACATGATATCATGTTTCCTCTTGTTTTTGCCTAACGGTTTTCTACCTGTTTTTTGTGCCATTTCGGAGCCGATTTTACTCGCTTTTGCGTTTTTTCACTTCGTAAGAAGTAGTAGTTTTAAGTTACTTAAAACATATCTTGCAAAATTCTATGAATTTTAATATAAGCTATTATTTTAGCTAAGTAATTGGTATTTCGACAAGTGTATCGAATCTTGCAAAATTCTATGAATTTTAATATAAGCTATTATTTTAGCTAAGTAATTGGTATTTCGACAAGTGTATCGAATCTTGGATAAAATACATCAATGCTAATTTTTAAGGAGTTGTTTGACATCTTCTAATTTTCTTTTCAAAGCGTAATCGGTCATTTAGTAGCACTTCCGCCGGCTGTTTTGGTATATATAAAATCCAAAAAAGTCTCAATCCGTAAATTGAGTGTCAAAAATAGTGATTGGCCAAAAAAGTGCATGGGACCTTTTCGTCCCATGGGCTTTTGCGTGGTTGCGAGGGTGCCAAGGGTGCCGATAGGCTTCCTTGGCTTCCGCAGGAACTTTGGGAGAGCATTGATTAATCGATTTTTACCGTTCCATGGCGATAGTATCTTTTGACGTTTATCCGAAGTAAGGTCTATTTTATCTCTTCAAACAAATAGGCTACCCGCACTTAAAAAGTAGTATGGAATAGTCACGGTTTCCGATCTCGTTTTCTTCCCTTTCAGATAGAAAAGAATTTCCGTAACACCATATCGATTCAGTCCCTGTACCCATTTAAACCCTTATGGTCTTATATGGCCTTATGTTGGAAAATAATTCATAAATGCTTGTATATTAACATTTTATATCTCTATATTCATCATTAATTATATAACTATTTAGGTGTATAAATCATTGATTAGTGCATTGATCAATACGTCATTTAAATAATTATCGAACGAACTAAATAATGAATTATGGAAACAAAGATTATTAGTGTCGTCGGCGAAAAAGGAGGTATCGGAAAAACGACCTTGAACATCATTTTGGCCTCCGACCTTTTTTATGCCAAGGGCAAAAAAGTGGTACTATTGGATTTGGACGATCCCCAATATTCCATTTACAATAAAAGACAGCGCGAATTGGAATCGTTGGATGAAGAAGAAAGGCAATCCATAGAACTTTATCCGATAGAACCTGTGACGGTTGCTACCCTACAGGATACCATTGTCAAGCACTACGGGAGGGTGGATTATATTATACTTGATCTTCCCGGAAGCTTGAACGTGGAAATGGTCAAAGGTCTTTTATATGTGGAGCATGTCTTTGTACCATTCGATCATGACGAACTGGAAATCGATAGCACTTCCCATTTTTATTTTACCCTGAAAAACAATTTCCTGGACAATGAGGAACGGATGTTAAAGAGTATCCACCTGTTCTTCAACAAATACAAGTTGGTCAAGAAAAGCAAATTTGCGGTGCTGCGCCAACAATTCCTTGAAGCGGACATACCGATGATGGAAAGTGTAGTCAAGGACAAAACCATTTACAAGGAACGGTACCGAAATACCCTCTATCCCATTCCCCAACATAAGGAACTGGGCGAGAAGGATATCAAACATTTTTTTAAGGAAGTTGCCCAATTAACGCGTTAAAAGTGGAATCATGAAAAAACAACGGAAAATTGATACGCTAGGACTTATTCAAAAAATGGCGGAGAAAAACAAGAAAACCGTGGATGTTCTGGAAGAGTTGAAAAACGAACGGGTGCCTAGCAAGTCTACGCTGGAGAACAAACAACATTCTGAGCGAAAATCCGTTAAGAAAAAGGACGAAACTACGGCTATTGGGAATTCGAAACCCCAAAAATGTGAAAATGCACCGGAAGGCAATGGATATGCTGTACAAAAGTTCGAACAGTTCCTAAAAGCGGAAAGCTTCAGGGACAGAAAGGAATCGTTCGTGCTCTCACTTAGTAGGGAGTGTATGGCCAAATATGAGAAATTGGCACAGGGAGCATCCTATAAATTAGAGATCAAAACCCATCGCAATGATTTGATGCGAAAGGTTTTGGAAGATTTTATACAGCAAAAGTTCAGGAAACTGCTAAACCTTATCGAACAGGAATAATAAAGAAAAATGAGTAGCTATTGGTACATATTGATTGGTTTGGCCCTTATCTATTATGGCTACGTTTCGTGGGTGCTGCTCAAAAAGAAAAGAACTTCAAAGAAAAAAGATTCAGATAAATTTGCTTATTTGCATATAAATAATAAATTTGTAAATAAATCAAATAATAAACAGACCGATTTAGGAGCTGTACTCGACCAGATAGACGAAGTGGAAGACACTTCAAAGCTTCTGGAAGCTTTTAAAGAGGGTTCATTAGATGATGATTCAAATTCCTTAACTCGCAAAAAGCATGAAAAACTCAAAGTTATCCGCAACAAGGATACGGCGGAAGAAGACCCGCCGGATTCCGAAACCTGAACTATTTCTCCTAGTTCTGATTCTAATCTGCATTCCTCTTTGCTCCTACGGGCAATTCGAACAACTCTTACAGGAGGCACAGGATTTTAAGAACGATTCCAAGACCTTATCCCGTGAAATCGTCGACATTATCAAGATCATTGCCGGTGTCGCCATTGCCATAACAGGGCTTGCCTATCTCTATATACGCGACCAGCAGACCGATCTTGCCAATAAGTTGGGTAAGGCCGTCATCGGTATCGCCATCTTTTTTGCCCTGATCGCCATCGGCGAGGAAATTGCCAACATCTAAATTTCCCGTCGCATGAAGAATCAATATATCCCTATCCAAAAGGGGCTGCAAAAGGATGTCCTATATAAAGGACTCAAGGCTAAATACATTATGTATTGTCTGTATTTGGTACTGACAGCCATCATGCTCGGTCTGGTAATTTCCACCTTTATTCCGATGATCTGGGCCTTGCTATTGATGGCCATCGTCATCGCAATCGTCTTCCTTGTACTGTTGTTCTATTCCCGAACCTATGGCGCTAACGGCTTTGTCAAAAAACTGGCGGATTCCCAAAAGCCCGATACAATCAAAGTTTCCAATCCGTTTGAAAATCTGTTGCTATGGAAAAACAGGTAGCACTTTGGGATGCGTTCCCCATCTACGGTTATGAAAGGCAATCCTTGATCGCGAAAGAAAAGGGGTGTGTGACTATCCCTTTGCAATTGGAACTTCCCGAAGTATTCACATTGGATGCCTCGGAATATGGACTCCTTCAAGAACTGTTCTTTAATATTATCGCCGTCCTGGGGCCGAACCGGCTGCTCCACAGACAGGATTTTTTCCTTCAGGAAAATTATCGTCCGATCAAGGAACGTTTGCAAGGCGATTTTTTGGAACGGGCCAACGAGCACCATTTTGAAGACCGTCCTTATCAGGTAGGAACCCATTACCTGTATATCAGTATCGTGCCCAAAAATTATATCAAGTACAGTTCTAAACGGGCGAACGGTTTCTTGGACAAGAACAGGGATTTCTATCTAAACCATACGGTCCCCAAAGAATTCATTGATACAAATGTATTGGCGGATTTCGAGAACCAGGTAGCGAGCGTCAACAACTTGATCAATTCGACCGGACTTATCAAATCCAACATATTGGAATACGACGAACTGTTTTCAGAAAACGGACTGTACGCCAAATATTTCGGACTGTCCGAAAAAAACCAAAATTTGAAGGATATTGACTTTTGTGGTAATCGCGTCAACATTGGGAACAAACAGGGCCAATTTTTCACGCTCGAAAACCTAGACCAGTTTACCAAGGACCATATCGGCACCCACGAACTGTACGGCAAATTCACGACCCGGCACAATCGCTTCCCCATCGGTAACCTTTTCTCTTTGGGCTTTAAGGTACCCCATGAACATATTATCAACCAATACATCTATATCCCGAATCAAGAAAAAGCCTTGGCCAGCCTTCGACGAAAAGCCAAGAGCTTTCAACGGTTCAGTTCGGGAAAGAAGGATGATAGTAACACCATTTTCGCCGATCAAATCTATGAGTACACCAAAGAGGTTCTTGAAAACCACAAGGAAACGGTCTTTTATCATTTGAACGTATTTGGTTTTGATGAAGGAAAAGACCATCAAAGACAGATGGAAAATTCCGTTGGCTCGGCCTTCAAAAAATTGAGAATAAACGCAAAACAGAATACCATAGATCGAAAGAACTTGTTTTTTGCAGGGGTTCCGGGAAACAGCATAGGAATCTCCTCGGATATGTACATGCCCATGCCAAGTGACATGGCCTCCTCCCTACTCTATTTTGAGGGTGGCTACAAGGATACTACGAATTCGGCTTATGGAATGCGATTGGTGGATCGGATTTCAGGGCGACCCTTGTCGGTAAGTGTCTACCGGGAACCCGAAAAAAAGGATTGGATATTTAACCGTGGTATGCTTGTCGCCTCCGGATCGGGAGGTGGTAAGTCCTACTATGTCAATCACTATATTGCTTCCGAACTACGGCAGGGCGGCGAGGCCGTTATCATGGAGGATGGCAACTCCTACGACAAACTGACGAAGGTATTCGGTGGGGTCGTTCTACAACATGACGATGCTCGCCCGTTTACCTTCAACCCCTTTTTACTGGACAAACATGATTTTATCCGATCTACCACCGAGAAACAGACCTTGGCGGAAAGTAAGTTGCTACATCTGGTATCCCTGCTAAAATTGATTACAGGGAGTACGGACAATGGCAATGATCTTGAGGTTACGAATACCGTTCTTGAACTTTTGGTTTCAGGCTACTATAGTGCCATGTGGGAGAACGATGATTCAAATTTTAAGTTCGATACCTTTTTCGAATTCTGTAAGAAGCAGGTCTCGGCTTTGATAAAAGCCAAGAAAATTCCGAAGGAAAAGTTCGATCCCAATGTTTTTCTCTTCCTATTGGAAAAATACCGTTCCGATGGCCCCAGAGGGAATTTGTTGAACAAAGAGGATAATAGAATCACAGGGCTTAGCGACCAAAAGGTGGTGTACTTCAAGTTGGGTAAACTTATAGACAACGAGCTGTTATTTCCCATTATCGCGCTGATGGTCATGGAAATTTTCAATAAGAAAATGCACGACCCCTCGAAACTGTCCATAAATAAAATCTTAGCGGTAGACGAGGCATGGAAGGCATTGGTCAGACCGGAACTGGCACATTATTTCAACAGCCAATCGAGAATGGCGCGAAAACTTGGTGGCCAACCCATTTTTATTTCACAGAAGGTGGATGACTTTACCTCCTCGGAGATTATCAAAAACGCCATTGTGGTCAATTCCCACATTAAGGTCTTTTTGGATATGCGGGATTTCGCTCAGTCTTTTGACCGAATCCAGTCCGTCATGGGTCTTGGAGAAAAACAGAAGCAACTCATCCTATCCATCAATAAAGACCTTCCGGAAGGCCGGAAGTTCCGTGAGGTAGCCTTTTGTTGGATGGACAGGGTAAAAGTATATGGCGTGGAAACCTCGGTGGAAGAAAAATGTATCTACGAGACCAATCCTACGGAAAGCTCAAGGATCAAAAAACTATACACTAACAATCATAATAATTGGGAGCTTACCGCAAAGGCCTACGCCTACGAAAATTCCCCTAAAAACAAAAACAAATGAAAAGAAGACTATTTATCCTAGTAACGATTGTTCCGTTTATTATGGCGGCGCAAATACCCGTAACGGACGCCGCTACCAATGCCAGCGTTGGTATGGTCAACAGCCAATTGATGAACATAAACATCCAATTAAAGGCTGTCAACAAGAACTTGGGGCGACTCATCAATCTGATGGAAAAGAACAACAACGAGACCTCAAAATCGAGAAAAATTCTGAAGGAAGAACTCGATGCCAAGAAGTCTTCGCCCGATTATGTTATGAAATCGACGGATGTCAACATGACCATGGATTTAAAGGATAAGATTCTTGAAGCTTACAGAAGTTCTAAAAATAGCATCCAAAAATGGAAACATCTAGAGCAGGATGAAATTCAGGAATTTGCAGGCTATACGGCCAATGCGATTCTAGAGGCCAAAAACCTGTTCAAACAATGTAATGGGATTATCAAAACCAAATCCATCATCCTTCCCGAAGAGCGCCTAAAAAAAGTCAGCGGCATCAACTCGAAACTCGAACAGCTTCTGGACGGCTTGATCGCCTACAATAACAAACTCTCGCAAATCAACGCTTTTCGGGAGGCCAAGTTGTCCTTGATCAATATGAACAAAGAATAAGAACAGGAATATGCAGGTCACGGAAAAAGGAATACGCGAAACGGTCAACGATATGTTCGACCAGTACATTGCCGATGCGTTCGAGGCGACCGATGCGATTGTTGATATTGGGCAGCAGTTCGCCTTTATCGGTATCGCATTGCTCGCGCTTAGGGTCTTTGTGAACCCCCAAACAAGAGCAGTTTTTTTGGAATACCTGAAATGGGTTCCCTTGGCCGTTTTATTGCTCAATTACAAAGTAGTAACAATGACCATTCTTGATTTTTATCAGGGCATCGGCAACTCCTTTAAGAGCAATGATATTTCTTGGGACATATTGCAAATGAAGGTCTTGGTCGCACAAGTGAAGTCCTCTTCCGATTATGCCTGGTCTTGGGTACTTTTAAGTGCAGATCCTGAAGCATTTCAGGCGTTTGTTCTCAGTTCCATAACCTCCGTGGTCGTCATGGTCGCATCGGTCATATCGGCGGTCGTATTCATTGGTATCAAAGCGATGTCAGTCATTTACCTCTTCGTTCTTATCATTTTCGGCCCTTTGAATATCGGGCTTTCGTTCATTCCCGTGTTCGGGGGAATGTGGAAGGCGTGGCTACAAAAGTTCATGAGCGTTTGTTTATGGATCCCCATGCTGTACCTCATTGACAATTTCATGTTGAACATTCTCGACAAGCTGATCGGTTCCATACTTCAGGGCGGAGAAGCCGATTTGGGGTTGGTACTCACGAGCGGGCTTTTGATTTTCATGAACGTTTTTATGTATTTCAAGGCACCGGTACTCTCCAATTTCATTGTTCAGGGAATGAACGTAAGTGCAGGTCACTTAAAGGAGCGTACAAAACACTATACCAAAAAAGCAGCACAAACTACGGTCGATGCCAAGACGGGAGGGGCTACAAAGGGAGTAAGAACATTGATACAGTAAACACCTTAACGATAAATATGGATTTTTAACGATTGCGCATAAACAGATGAACGATACTTATCACATTTTCAACGATTTAAACAAGATTCGTGCTAATAGCAACAGGGTTCTTTATATATCTTTAGCTCTTACGGTAGGTTGCACTTTGTTCAATATTTACTTTGGATATAAAACGAACGAAAGCGCAAAAAACCGTTTTTATTTGCTTGACAACGGACAAAAATTGGCCGCTGTGCGCATAAACGACCCCAAACGTGCGCTCGATATTTTGTGCGAAGGACATGTAAAAAACTTCCACGAACTGTTCTTTTCGTTAGAACCCGACCTACGATTTATTAAAAGGAATATAGAGGGCAAGGCACTCTATATGATAGACCATTCCGGTAAGCGGCTGTACAACCGCCTGTTGGATCAAAACTATTATGAGGATGTCGCCAAAAGCGACTATTCCATTGAAGTGGAGCAAGATTCGCTATATATCGACTACTCCGCTTACCCCTTTGCCTTTCGGTTTATGGGAAAACAAAAAATACGCAAGAATGAAAAGACGGAATATCGAAATCTAGTGACCAGCGGTTTTCTCTTGGAGACCAAATCAACACCTAATAATTTGAACGGGTTAAAGATTATCCGGTTCCATGTTCTAGAAAACAATGATTTACAATGAAACTTGACCGCGAAACATTCAATACATGGGTAAGACAGCACAAATTATTTGCGTTGTCGGCTCCGATTGTCGTGCTCCTGACGATATACTTTCTTGTGAACAGTCTAGGTTCTTTCGGAGAAGAAAACAGGCCATTGGCGGAGGACGACGGTTATAACAACAAGCTTCCCGGTCAAGAGAATGAACTTAAAGTCCAACGACCCAATGAGCTTTACAAAAAATCGCAAGAGGATTCTTTGGAACGATTACGCAATAATGGCACGTTAAAAAACATCGTGGAGACCAAACGGAAAAATGATTCTTTGGAACTGGTTCTGGAAGAACTGAACGCTTTTTCATTCGATGATAAACCATCGATGGAATCCGCAGAAATTATGCCTGCTTCAACACAAAAATCGACTGCCGATCCTAGAACTGAATTTAAGGAAAAGTTGGAGTATCGAAAACTGATGATGGAAGCACGTGACGAACGCCTTTCCCGAAGTCAGGATTATTCCGCACCCTACGTAGCGTCCTCAAATAAACCTTCCGCCAATTCAATTTCCCTCGATGCAGCCATCTATCGCGACCAGTTCATTCTTCCTGGTAATCGCGTAAAATTGATTTTAATGGAGGATACTTATTACAACGGTAAGCGATTTCCAAAGAACACTTTTGTTTATGCCACCTCAAACATACAAGGTTCACGGATAATATTGGAAGTAACCAATATCGACAATGTAAAGATGTCATTGACAGCTATGGATAAAGAAGATGGAATGATAGGACTTCACAATGAGCGGGCAGGAGCACTAATGCAGGAATTTAGGGCGAATATTGAACGGGAAGGTGTAAACGAACTATCCGAAGCGGCGGGGGAATCGATAGAATCGCCCTTGGCCCGTAATCTAGTAAGGTCTTTTGGCAATTTTTTCCAAAAGAAAAAATACAAAGAACGAGATAAGATTTTACTGGTCAACGGGGATCGTGTAATTCTAGTACCAAAAGCATAAAAAATGGCAAAACAGTTTTTTTTCATATTGGCTTTAACCATGATGTGCAAGGGTACGGCACAATACTGTACCGATACTTTGGAAGTTTCCAAAAAGTACAAGACCATTTTAATATTTCCCGAGAATATTTCGGAAAGTATTATCGGTAACGACTTTGGTTTTATAGCGGATTTGCCAAAGGCCGCTGGAAGTAAATTCCATGGGCGAATCTTAAAGTTATACTATGATGAGCTGGCACCTGAAAAAGAAAACTTCACAAACCATACGGTAATTACCGAATCAGGTAACGTTTATGACTTTATTTTGAAACTAAAGGAAAAACCAAAGAAGTTTACGTGGTACATCAAGCCCGAAAAGGCGATCACCAATATCAATGGTAATTCCAAGTCAATTAGTTTGGACGTTGCGGATCCAGGTTCAGAAACAAAAATAAAACGGATAGAAATTCCAGAAGAACAACTCACAATATCAACCAAAGATTCGGCAACAAATTCTATTGACAGGGCTACAAAAGAACTCTACGAGAAAGACCCCATGGAATATTACCGTCTGCGATGCTATTATATGCAGTTCGATAAGGCAAAGATTAGTCGTTATTTCTCAAGGCTGGACAATGTTTTCCTTTGGCTAAAGGGAGTGTATTACAATGAGGACGAACTCTATTTTCAGTACCGTATCGAGAACAAAGAGGGGCTTGACTTGGACATCAACTTCATTAAGCATCAACTGGCCACTAATTATAAAAATAGCAGTAGCAACCAAAAAATGCCTTTGGAACCGGTATTCGTTTACAAACGACCAAAAACGGTTTCGGGTAAAAGTGAAAACCACTTTGTAATCGTCTTTAAAAAGTTTGCTTTGGATGAAAAGAAAGAGGTGGTCGTTGAATTGGATGAAGAATCCGGAAATCGAAATCTTTCATTGAAGATAGGCCATGAAATTATCAACAACCCTATACACTTTTAAAATGAAAATCAATACGATAATTCTAGCACTTTTTATTTCAACTTTGGCCTACTCCCAAAGCGGCAACTATGCATCTTCCGTAGGGCTAAGTGGGGGTTACGCCGAAGATGGTTTCGGGATTATGGGGACGTATAATTACCATTTGAACCGAAACCGATATGCACAATTAAGTGTATTTGCAGCCATTGCGGAGGATAAAGGAAGTTTCGATATTCCTTACAACATATTTACAGTACAGCCAGGGTATTTCATTAAAGTTTGGGAGCAAAAGAACTTTAAAAAATATGCCATCAATGTTGGCGGCGGCGGTATTTTCGGCTATGAGGTCATCAATAACGGAAATAGTCTTTTGTCCAATGGTGCCATTCTGGATGCCAAAAGTCAATTTATATATGGGGTTTTCGTCGGAATTGAAGGAGAAATAACCCTCAGCAACGACTTTTCCCTTTTGATAAAAGCGAACGAATACTACCATATAAATAGCGATGTAGGTCAATTCTATCCCTATGCCGGATTGGGCCTTAGATATTTCCTGTTCTAAATACTTTGAAAATGAAAAATTTTATCCGACCGACCCGATTTTCGATTGCTGCCATCTTGGCAACTTTTGTCCTGATATTGGCATGTAGCAAAGACTTTGAGGGTGTTATCAAGGATGATTTTGACTTTAGTTTTACGGAAGAACATCCCGATGAAAACTTTGTGTTCGAAAATGCCCGGACTACCTTTTCTTTGGTACCGGATAAAGAAATTACCACGGTCGATTACTTTATGAAGTTCTCCTCTGATAAAGGCAGGGGATATTTCTTAACAATGGAAGGCGATACTATAAGGGAGCGGGACACTTTGCAGATAACCGACCGAAATTGGGCCTACAATTATGTGGCCATCGATACGGGTGCGCACAAAATCAGATTTTCGGCATGGGATACCAATACTAGAAAAAAGGAACTGGAACTTCTATATAATGCCAAGTACGCCAGCTTTAGCTTTCTGCTAAACAAGGGGGTCAACGCATTTATCATCAATTCTAAAAATCCGGTAAATGTCACATTACTCAGGGATAAGGAAACTGAAGATCCTGACAAAAAAGGGGATTTCGAGGTCGTTTACCAAATAGAAAACGGAACCGGGAAGCTTTATCTTGGTAACGAAGTCTTTGATGCAGGTAAACCATTTATCCTGCCCAAAGGCATTTCTGAATTGGAATATCTGCCCGAAAATTTGGGGGAACACAAACTTATCGTAACGGCCAAAGCTCCCGATGGCGCTACTTTGACGGAAGAATTGTTATTGAACGTTCTGAATTTGGACTTTATCCTCAATGCCACGGCATCATCGACCCAAGTGGAATTGGATACCAATTTGGCCATTGCCATCGATTTAAAAACACAAGATGAAGATTCGGAAGTGGAATATGAAATATCCCATTCCTTTTCTTCGACTAGTGAAGGTAGCGGAACGGTCAGGGACCACAATGGCGGGGTCATGGAACCGGGCCAATTTAGAACCATAGTTCCAAACTCTTACAATTATACGTTTACTAGCAAAGAATTGGGTAAGCGTAAGATATACTTTGATGTTAGGGATTCCAATGGACAGGTAAAACAGGATAGTGTTGAAATCGAGGTGGCAAATATTCCTTTCACTTTCAGCGGCAATTCGGAAAGCAATTCCGTTTTCGTTGAGGAACGTACGCAGTTCAATTTCAACGTTAAATCCAACGGCAATACCGAAAATATCGAATACACCATTTCCTATGAAATTCTCGAAGGTAATGGAAGAATCTCCGGAATTAATGGCAATACACTTCAAAATTCCACCGAGTACCCCGTGGAAATTGGTAATTTTTCGCTGTTCTATCATCCGGAAAGCCTAGGCTCTCATCAGGTTTCATTTCTTGTCACGGACAACTATGGTCAAGAAGTCGGTCCGGTTCTGATTGATTTGGAGACCAAACAGAACGATTTCACGGTCAGCATGACCCCTTCAAAAACCTCGGAATTTGCAAATATTCCCGTAAATGTGATAATCGATATTGATGAAATTCCGGAAGGAACCAACGATTCGTATGAGGCATTTTATTCATCGGGCAGAAACAGTTCGCTAAGGGTAAACGGCACGGAATATGGCCCAGGGGAAAAATTTCAGTTGGGGCCGAACATTAATAACGTGGTCTATACAGGTACAGAAGCAGGACAGCATGATATTGTTCTCAGCGTAGAATCATCAGCCAATGTGACCCATACGGCAAATACAGCTATTAGTTACAATCAAGTAGATTTTCTGTTTACGGGCGGTGCACAAAAATCGGATATATCGGTCGGCGAGATTACTACCCTGAACTTCAATATTTCGGAAAGTGTTGGTTCTTCTGATTACACAATGCGATACAGTATGAACGGTAATGCTTTGGTTAAGAATGAAAATGGGATCGAAGTCAGTGCCGGAAATGTTTATGATGTACCCAAAGGTAATTTCAATTGGAGCTTGGAAGGGACGGATGAAAGCAACATTACAATGACATTTTATGTCCAAAACGATACAGGATTGGAAAAAACCGTTAGTATTTCAGTAAACGTCAGTCCAAAAAATTACAATTTTACGGCAAATGCCACGCAATCTGATGCTTTTACCGGCGATGAGGTCGATATCAATTTCAATATCACGGAATTGGGCATCGGCGGAGACACCTATGTGATGTACTTCTCTTCCGGCGGGAGTAATGGTAGTTTTGAATACCAAGGTACTACCTATGCAGCAGGAGAAAGCTTTAGTGTGCCGGTCGGCTCGTTCCAAGGAACATATACGGGCATCTCGGAATCAAGCCATAATGTCGAATTCACGGCGCGTTCATCATCCAACGTAGAAAAAACAGACAACGTTAACATTCAGTTTGATAAGTACGAAGAATTCTTCGATTTCAATATCAGTCAATCTTCAGAGGATAAATATGAGGATGAGCCATTTTCAATAACCGCAGTCACGAATGCCACATCTGGTCATGACCCCGATGTAACGTATGAAATGACCTTTACTTTTACGGGGGCAAGTGCGGGCTACATCTATTTTAAAAGTAGAATTTATAGAGAGGGCGATATTGTTCCTCTGAACTACGGTTCAACCCCGATGCAATTCTTTCCTGAGACCAATGAAAACTTTACCATCAACTTCAGGGTTGAAAATTCAACTGGCATTTCTCAAACAGTAAGTGAATCGGTTGTCATGTTCAAAAAACCACAGGTAGCGGCCAAAGGCGAGAAACGAAATATAAGTTGTGGCGGTCTGAACGGTTGTGATTATCAAGTTAGAATCTATACTTGTTTTGACACCAACTGTAGCGAGGCATATAATGGTGCGACCCTTCAACAGGTGGAAATACGGATATACAACCGCAAAGACAGAAGATGGGATACTGAATTGTTCAACTATGATGATGCGCAAGGTACTGGTGTAGACCGCTATTTCTTATTGGAAGAGGAACCACGCGAAAGTCGTCTTAAGTATTTAGACCAACGATACGAAGTCAGGGTGCGCGACACTAATGGCCAATGGAGTGAAAAAGCGACAGGTAACGTAATTCGGGTATAAATCCAATCAGTTTTTTCTGTAGGTGATGGTAACAACCACATCCTCATCGCCCAAATTATCGTTGGTTTCTATGGTCATTTCGCTTTTGGTCATTTTGATGATTCGCATTTCATTGCGAACGTCAAACCGGATAATTGAATTGTTTATTAATTCATACCTGTCCTCTTCAATATTGGTGAACTGTCCATCTTCTTCGCAGGCTAGACCATTATCGTTAATGCTGTAATCGCCTTTTTCCCCTTCTCCTCTTTCAGTAAAAAAAGTGAGGTTATCTTTAATACATTGGCGTATTTCCTGGGTATTGAATAAATCAATATTAACTGTTCCGTCCCCATTGACATCGACGGCCCCGTCGGTCATTATCGCTTGGTATTCCCATTGGCCCAACAAGGCATTTCCCCTATCGGAATCAGAAACGGAATCATCATCATTACTACAGGAAAGCAAAAATCCTGTGGAAAGACAACATAAAAGTAGATGTGATATTTTCATGACAACGTGTCTATATCGGCACTAAAGTTATTAACCTACATTCTTTAAACAAGAAATTGTTAAAATAATTGTGCGCTGGCAAGATAAATGCATGGAGCGCCTTTTTGGGCCTCCATGCTTTTATGAGCGGTTCCGAGGAGGTTGAAAATCCAAAGCCGCAAAGACGGTGGGGTGTGAGCCAGCGTAGCGTGCTCGCTCGGCCAGACTTGAAGGCGGAGGGTTTTCAACTTCCGTAGGAGTATGGATTCACATTTCAGAGTTATTTGCACCATAAAATATCTATTTTCTAAGCTACGAAAGACAGAATTCTTATTGGGTGAATGAAACCTCTCCACCAGAAATCCTTTTATATAGATGCTACTCTTTTTCAGCGATTACTAAATCTTGAAATCTACTCACTTAATCAACTCCACTTCTGGAAATGTCGCTTGATACATACAATGATACATCAAATAAAATAATGGACAAGAACAACTTGTTCTTGGGTGAGTGATTTTAACACTAATCGGTATTTTAATGAATTTTGTTTTAAGATTAATCGTTCTCAAAGTAAAGGTATAATATTTAACAATCTTATAAACAGGATAGTTAGCAGTGATAAAAATTATTAATCGAAGTGATTTAAACTTTTTTTGATCGAAAGAAAGGGTTACAGATATTTGTGTTGTGAAACATAAATAACTCTAAAACAAACCTTTATGTGCAAAGTACTCGACAAAGATATGATAGAAAACGAAATGGTCGCATATATTCCTGGAACAACCCGTGGGTTTCCCCCGAAAGTTCCGTTGTACGAGATCGTAAACGTCTTCCTTTACAAGCTCAAGACCCGTGACCAATGGGATCGGTTGCCCGTCAAGGCCCTTTTCGAAAGGGGTCTTTTAGTTGGCAGTCCGTTTACAACCACTTTCAGAAATGGTGCAGGTCAGGGTTCTGGAAGGACTGTTGGATAAAACTTCTGGACAGGCATGGGCCGAACTCGACCTTTCGAGCGTAGATCTTGACGGCAGCCATACCCCTGCCAAACAGTGCGGCGAGGACGTGGAATACCAAGGGAGGAAGAAGCTGAAAACGACCAATTCCCTGTACCTTAGTGACAGGCAGGGCATTCCATTGGCGATATCAGAGCCCGTGGCGGGCAACCATAACGACCTGTACGACATCAAGGTACAGTTCGAGGTCGTCACGGAACACTGGAAGAAGCGGACATATCGGTCGAAGGCCTTTTCCTGAACGCCGATGTCGGTTTCTATGCCGAGGACCTGAGGAAGTTATGTGGCCTGAAAGGAATCAACGCCAACATATGTTTCAACAAAAGGAACGGGGACGGCGATAAGGACGAATATTTTGACAAGGGCCTCTACGACCAGAGATTTGCTATAGAGCGCACCAATGCATGGATGGACAGCAACCGTTCGCTGCTCAACAGGTTCGATACGACAAACGAGAGCTGGAAAGGATTCAACAATCTGGCATTCATGGTAAGAGCAGTGAAAAAATTCAAGAAGAAAAACAAGAAAAAAGTTTAAATGACTTCATCAAAAAATAGTAATTAAACGCCTAAGTCAAGTTTTTTTGTTTTTTTTAATATATATTATGCAATAAATATTTTTAGAGCAATTATAATTTATGAAAATTGTCAAAGAAGATAATCAATTATTTATGAAAAAAAAACCTCTATTTTTTCTGTTTATATTAGTCTGTATTGGCCAGCTTACCGCTCAAAATAGAAATTATAATATTGGAATACTAGTAGATGAAAGTTCAGAGGAATTACTGCCTCTTTTAACACAACTTAAAAGCCAAATACAAGCCGTTGTGGGTGAAGATGCTACTATAAGTTTTCCTGATGAAAGCTATTTGGTTAATAATTATAACCTTCAAAAGGCAGAGCAAAATTACCAAAGGTTGCTCAACAATAATACTGATATTATTCTTGCTTATGGAGCAGTGAATAATATAGTTATTAATGAACAAAAGGAATATAAAAAACCCACAATTTTATTTGGATCGGTTAATCAAGATATGTTGGATGTTGATTTGTCAAAAGCAACATCTGGAATAAGTAATTTCACATATATAATAGATTCGCAATCTTTCAAAGAAGATTTATCTATATTGAAAGACCTTACAGGTTTTAAAAATGTTGGTATTGTAGTGGAAGAACAGCTTATGAGCGTTATTCCTCTAACAGAAACTCTTGATAGGGAGTTGAATGGTTTGGACGCTTCCTATAAGCTTATAGGCTATAAAACAATAGCAGATATTACTTCGCAACTTCAAGGAATAGATGCTGTTTATTTAGCAGGGGGGTTTTTTTTAAGTACAGATGAAATAAAAAGTTTGGCAAAAACACTCATTGCCGAAAAAATACCATCGTTTACAAGCACAAGTAGTATTGATGTGCAAAATGGTTTATTGGCAACCAATCAAAATGCTGACACTGCTGAACAATTCTTTAGAAGAGTAGCCTTAAATGTTGAAGCCTACATAAGTGGCAAAGATTTATCCGAATTACCCGTTTACATTGAATACCCTCAAAGATTAACCATTAATTACAATACGGCTAATGCTACAAATGTGCCTATAAAGTATAGTTTAATTGATTCAACTGATTTTGTCGGCACATTAATTAACACTTTTGCTGATAAGAAATACAATCTTGTTGAACTTATAAACGATGTTCTCAATGAGAATTTATCACTTGAGGCCAACGAAAGAGATGTTAATTTATCAGAGCAAGACTTAAAAACAGCTAAAAACAACTATTTACCTAACATTACTGCCGACATAACAGGAAATCATGTGGATCCAGAAATTGCGAAATTGAGTTTTGGGCAAAATCCAGAATTCTCAACAAATGGCAATGTTACATTAAGGCAAACAGTTTTCTCAGAAGAGGCGAATGCCAATATTGGTATTCAAAAGGAATTACTCAAAGCGCAACAAGAGAATTTTAACAGCACGCAACTTGATGCCATCTTTAACGCTTCAAATGTGTATTTTAATACCTTGATACTTAAGTCCAATGCTTACATTCAATTAAGGAATTTAAACTTAACCAAAAGAAACCTTCAAATTGCTAAACAAAATTTTGAAGCTGGAGCATCTGGAAAATCTGATATGTTGCGTTTTAAAAGTGAAATGGCACAAAATACGCAAGCGATGATAGAAGCCATCAATATGCTGGAGCAAGGTTTTATAGCCATAAATCAATTAACGAATACCCCTTTAAATACTAAGATTGATGTTGAGAATGTTGAATTAGGAAAAGGTGTGTTTGAGCAGAGCAGATATGATGAGCTTACTGAGCTCTTAGATAATCCAAAATTACATGAACTTTTCACAGATTTTTTAGTAGAAGAGGCTATGAAAAATGCACCAGAATTAAAAGCTTTAGACCATAATTTGAATGCAACCGAACGACAGGTTAAATTTTATGGGGCAGGACGTTTTTTACCGACTGTAGCTGTGCAAGGAGGATATAATTATAATTTTAATAGAAGTGGTGCTGGAAGTGATTTGTCCATTGGTAGTTTTCCTGATGGTTACTATAATATTGGAGCTAGTATTTCCCTGCCAATTTTCAATCAAAACAATAATAACGTTAACAAGCAAACCGCATTAATTCAGAAAGATCAATTAGATATAAGTAAGAATAATCTACAATTAAATATAGAGGCTAATATTAGAAATGGGGTATTGAATTTGATTAATCAAATATCTAACATCGAGTTGTCAAAAGTAGCAGAAGAAGCCGCTCAAGAAGGTTTGGAATTAACGCAAACATCATACAGTACTGGAGCTGTTACTGTTATTCAATTAATAGATGCCCAAAATAACTATTTAAATGCTCAGCTAGCAAGTACCAATGCCGTTTATAATTTTCTATTAAACGCATTGCAACTAGAACGTTATTTGGGGTTTTACTTTTTGTTAAGCACAGATGCTGAAAATGAAAACTTTAAAAAACGTTTTTTCGAATATGTAGATTCGAAAAATTAAAAATATTACTAAAACAGGATAAAATGATACAACGTTTCACAATCGCTCTTGCAGTTATACTACTTGCCTCATGCTCTGAAGAAAAAAAAGAGCTTAAGCCACAACTGCGTCCAGTAAAATATCAAGAGGTTGGTTATTTGGGAGGTGACAAAACACGAACCTTTAGTGGTACGGCCCAAACAGAGAAGATAATTGGTTTAAGCTTTAGAAGTTCTGGAGTTGTAACAGAGCTTGATATTAAATTAGGACAAAAAGTAAGAAAAAACCAATTGTTAGCCAAACTTGACAATGTTCAGGCGCGCTTGAATTACGAAAATGCGGTAGCCGCTAAAAACAGTGCTGAATCCCAAATGAATACCACAAAATTAGCCCTAAATCGTACACGTTCTTTGTTTGAAAAGGGAAGTGCATCGTTAAGCGATTTCGAGGCTGCAAAAAACTCTTATAAGACTGCTAATGAGAGCTTTGAGTCTGCAAAAAGAAGCGTTTCAATTCAGCAAGAACAAATCAAATTTGGATACATATATGCCCCAGAAGATGGAGTCATTGCTGCTGTAAATGTCGAGGCTGGCACAAACATTGGAGCTGGGCAAAATATAGCTACACTCAATGCAGGGAGTGATATGGAAATTTCTTTAGGCGTTCCAGAAAGTATTATAAATGGTATAAAAAATGGAAACCAAGTAGATATTTCATTTGCATCGTTACCAGAACTAGAGTTTAAAGGGAAAATTACAGAAGTGGCCCCTTCGGTAGATGCAGGGACTGCTACATACCCTGTAAGAATAATGATAATGAATCCTTCTGAAGAGATAAAAAGTGGAATGGCTGCTAATGTAACTTTTAATTTTGGAAGTTCAAATAATGCCACAAACATAATAGTTGTTCCCGCAAATGCTGTTGGAGAAGATAGTAATGGGCGTTTTGTATTTGTTGTAAATGACGACAAAACAAACGCTTCTGTAAAAAAGCAACGTATCGAGATTGGCAACTTAACAACTGAAGGTTTTGAAGTTAAGTCAGGGTTGTCAGCAGGTCAAAAAATTGCTACTGCTGGTCTACAAACACTACTGGACGGACAAAAGGTTAAGCTTTAATAATTTTCAACAAAATAGCACATGAATTTAACACAGTTTTCTATTGACAAGAACCGAATATCCATTATGGTTCTAGTTACCATTATAATAATGGGTATTGTAATGTATCAAGGCTTGTCAAGGGATAGCATGCCACCCTATGTGATTAGAGTTGCTACCGTTGTCTCACAATTTCCAGGTGCAGGTCCAGAACGTGTAGAACAACTTGTAACTGATAAAGTAGAAAAAGTAGCACAAGAATTACCTGAACTTAAGGAGGTTACCAGTACTTCTAGAACGGGTTTATCTATAGTAAAAGTCACATTAAAAGATGAAGTACAAGAAGAAAATATGCAAGCGGTCTGGGATCGGTTGCGAAGAAAGTTGCAAGGGATTGAAGGTCTGCCAGAAGGTGTTTACCCTATCTTAGATGATGACGGAGTTGGAGATGTGTACGGTATAGTTCTTGGACTTACCTCGGACGGTTATAGTTATACTGAACTTAAAGATTACGCCGATGATATAAAAGATGAACTTATAAAATTATCTGATGCGGCAAAAGTGGAAATAGGCGGTATCCAAGATGAACGCGTTTTTGTAGAGTTTGATAACACTAAATTGAAAGAGTATGATTTAACAGCCTCGAAATTACAACAAAGTATTTCATTAACAAATATTTTGAGTTCTGGAGGACAAATAAATTTAGGTGACGAACGTATTATTCTTGAGCCTACGGGTAACTTCAATTCGGTTGACGATATTAAGGAGATGCTTATTCCCATTGGCAATGGGGCACAATTGATAAAGCTTGGAGATATTACAAGCGTTTCTAAAGGCTATATCGACCCGCCTACACAGAAAGTTAGAATCAATGGTAAGGATGCAATCTCACTGCATATCAATTTAAAAGAGAACGCAAATATTATAGCATTAGGTGAAGAAGTCGATGAGGTTATTGCATCTTGGCAACAACGTTTACCTGTTGGTTTAGAGTTGAGCAGAGTGTCTTCTATGGACAAGTATATCGATTTTAAAGTCAATGATTTTGTAATCAATCTCATACAATCAATTGTGATTGTACTTTTAGTAATGCTTTTTTTCCTAGGCATACGAACGGGGTTTGTTATTGCAAGTTTAATACCAATAGTAATGATTATGACCCTCTTGATAATGGGGCTTATGGATATTGGATTGAACCAAGTAACCTTGGCTGCTTTAATTATGGCTTTAGGAATGCTCGTCGACAATGCAATTGTAGTGGCAGAAACCATAATGGTCAAAATGGAACAGGGTATTGAGCGTAAAAAAGCAGCTGTCGATGCTTTTTCTGAATTATGGATGCCTTTATTAATTTCCACACTTACCACATCGGCAGCCTTTTTAGCCTTCTATTTGTCACCAACAAATATGGGGGATATTGTAGGTCCTATTTTTGTTGTTATTAGTATTTCTCTACTATCCTCTTGGATAATTGCTCTTACTATTATAACAATGTTTTGCTATTTGTTTTTGAAGGTAAAGCCAAAAGCAGAAAAAAAGCCTACTTTGATTGACAAGGTTATAAACACTTTAAAAACTTATTATAAAGACCTTATATTAATCGCATTGTCAAACAAGTATAAAGTTATCATTGGAATTTTTATTGTGTTTTTTGTATCTCTATATGGATTTACAAAAATACCATTTATCTTTTTTCCTGATAGTGATCGTAATTTAATTACTATTGATATCAATTTACCACAAGGCAATAAAATTGAACGTACGGCTGAGGTTGTTCAGTTAATTGAAAAATATATGCAAGATTCTCTTCAAGTGAATGATTCAAGAAAAATAGGTGTTTTGAATTGGTCTTCATTTATAGGTGAAGGGCCAGACTCCTACGACCTTGGGTATTCGCCAGATGAACCAAATTCAAACTATGCACATATTCTTGTTAATACATCTTCCTTTAATGAGAATAACAGTATTATTGAACAAATAGATGATTTTACGTTTAATAATTTTCCCAATGCCGATATTAAAGTTAGTGCATTGGACGCTAGTGGTGGTGGTGTACCAATAGAAATAAAAGTTTCTGGGCCTAACCCAGATAAGTTGTCTAAAATATCCGAAGCACTAAAAATAAAATTATCTAGCATTTCTGGTACGAAAAATGTTAAGGACGATTGGGGACCAAAGAGTAAGAAGTTTTTGGTTAATATTGATCAAAACCGTGCCCAATCGGCAGGAGTGACCAGTCAAGATATTGCAGCATCATTAATAACTGTTTTAGATGGTTTTCATACTGGAGAGTATCGCGAAAATGATAAATCTATTCCAATTGTAATGCGTGCCGATAACAATCAGCAACAATCATTATCTTCATTAGAAACTTTAAATGTCTATTCGCAAGGCACAGGTAAAAGTGTACCACTTCTTCAGGTTGCATCAATTGTACCCGAATGGCAATACTCTATAGTTAAGCGCTTAGATTTGCGTAGAACTGTAAATGTTACATCGGAATTAAGGGCAGGTGGAAATGCTACAGAAATTACTGAGAAGATAACACCTTGGTTAGAAGAACAAAAACAAGAGTGGTCAGAAGGTTACAGTTATGAATTTGGTGGTGAAGCCAAACAAACAGAAGAGAATATGGGTTCTGTTATTGGTTATTTGCCTATTTCTGGGTTTATAATAGTACTATTGTTGATTATTCAATTTAATTCTTTTAGAAAAATGATTATGGTAGTACTTACCATTCCTTTAGGTGTTATAGGTGTTGTTGCTGGTTTATTGGTTTTTAGAGAGCCCTTTGGTTTTATGCCTTTTTTAGGTTTAATCTCATTAGCAGGTATTATTATCAATAATGCTATTGTACTGATTGATAGAATGGAAATCGAACAAAATGATCTTGGTCGTACAGAGCAAGACGCTGTTATAGCTGCCTGTCTACAACGTTTTAGACCTATATTACTGGCAACTTTTACTACAGTTCTTGGGTTGGTGCCACTGTATATTTCAGGAGGCGAAATGTGGGAAGGTATGGCTATTGGCATTATGGTAGGTTTATTATTTGGAACAGTGATAACTTTATTGTTCATCCCTATACTGTATAGTACATTGTTTAAAGTCAATTATAAAGAATATCAGTTTAACGAGGCATTGTTAGAAGATTAAGACGTAAAACCAACTCTGTAGTCTATGATACTTGAAAGATTGTATAAAAATCGCTTTATGATTTTTTTAATTATGCAATTAAGTATATTATTTGGTTCGCTTTTTTTTCCATCTGGCTTTTTTGAGTATAAACTATTACCTTTTTTATACCTATTAAGTATTGCTGCAGGAATCTTAATGATTCTTAAACAAAAAAGACTAATGAGGTTTTTTCTTGGTTTGTTTATACTTGCTGGAATAATCTTCGGTTTTGATATGATTTCAAGAACAGAGAACCTGAATAACATATTATTACGTCTGTATATATATTTTGTTTTTTACTTGTTTGTAACGTGGAATATTATTAAACAAGTATGGCAAGCAAAACGAGTAAGCAAAAATGTGATTCTGGGTTTAGTGAGTGGTTATATTTCTTTAGGGTTCTTGGCTTTCTTTTTATTTATGTCTATTGAGTTAACCTATCCAGGGGCATATACGGGTGTACTAATGGAAAGTGATGATTTTAACTTTCGTACAGATAGTATTTTATATTATTCCTTTATTACCTTACTTACCATAGGGTATGGTGAAATTGTTCCAGCAATACCCATTGCACAAAAATCAGCCATTCTTGTTGGGTTGGCAGGTCAGTTTTATATGGTAATTATAACAGCTGTTGTTGTTGAGAAATATATAAGGCATTCCGTTGCAAATAAATAAAAATATTGGTTAAACATATTGTTTTGCCCTTTATTAGAAAAGGATATCAAGCATGCCCGAATCGTCGAGAGGCCAATAATATTTTCCATCGTTTCTCATAGATCGTAGTAAGTTGGGCAAAGTCCAGGTCCATATCGCTAGAGGCCAGATAGAGCGTACCCGTACTACCGTCCCCGTTTTTGAACACTTGCTTACCTATCAGTACGGGACTATCGTACTGTTTGAGGTAAACGGACATGGTAGTCCCTTCTAGCTCTAAAGATTCGACACCTATGAAATTGCCCTGTGCCTTGTCGTCCGCGCTAGGGGCACTACCCTGTTGGATTTGATGGCCATGATGAAATCGGAACCACATTCCCCCGTGATACATTCCATGTTCTCCGCCGAGGAGAACCAACTGTCAGCCAATTCGTTGAAGGCCGACATTGAAATCGGCATGCCTTACCATGCGGCGCACCATCCCGTTCTTGGTCACACCGCTCTTTCTTTTGGTCTTGCCCTTCCCGTCTTTGTACTCGATATCCTTTACCACGTACTCAACGCCTATGGGGAAGCCCATTTCGTATCTGGGACCGTAATAGAAGGAGCTCAAAAAGTTCACCCCCTTGACGCACTTACCGCTACAATGGTCGTAGTGCCAGGTGATCATCGGATTCTCCCTGGTGTGTTTCTTGGGCTCTATCGAGTCGTCGATTATTAGAAGGCCCTCTTGGGAGCGGATATCATGCACCATCGGCTTGACCTCCCGCCACAACGTCTTCGAATCAATGGAACCACCCGACAACACATCCAGGTAATCCGGTCGTGGCCGGCACGGTTGTCGGTAATGGCGGACAGGCCGATAGCCGTACTGTATTTCGGGGCAACCAACAGATAGTCCGTGTAAAGATCGAGAAGGTTGTTAACATTCATAATCGAAAATTACTACTTTAGTGCGTAACGCCAGTTATATAAATTAAAAAATGTAGTTTAGTTTAGAGCAAAACTAAATCTTTTGTATTTTAATGCTGCTACTTAACTAAAATAATTTACTGACTATCTATTTTTAAGCTATACGCGCAGCCATTTAGATGTAACTATTATTGAAAAAAACTAGAATATGGGTTCAAAATTCTACGATTTTAAATATTTAAAAGGCGACTTAACTGGAGGTTTAGTTGCTGGGGTTGTTGCGTTGCCATTAGCGCTAGCTTTTGGAGTACAGTCAGGTTTGGGTGCTATTGCAGGACTTTATGGCGCGATTGCTGTTGGTATTTTTGCAGCTATTTTTGGAGGTACAGCTACTCAAGCCAGTGGACCAACAGGTCCAATGACAGTGGTAGCTGCGGCATTGGTAGCTGCGGCTATAGAATTGTCTGGTAGCTTAGAAGCGGCTATGCCAATTATTGTCATCACTTTTCTTCTTGGTGGAATTTTTCAAATAATTTTTGGACTTATCAATATCGCAGGTTATGTAAAATACTTTCCATATCCTGTAGTTTCTGGCTTTATGAGTGGAGTAGGGTTAATTATAATCATTCTTCAGTTATTTCCTTTTGCGGGTTTAAGCTCTGCAAAATCAACATGGTTGGTCATACAGGATTTACCAAGATTATTTACCGATTTTAATTGGCAAGCTTTAGCATTAGGTGCCTTAACAGTTTTAATTTATTATGTGTTTCCATATATCACTAAAAGCATTCCTAGTGCACTGGTGGCACTTATCATAGCTTCGTTAGTAGGATATTTTTTAAAATGGGATGTTCCAATTATTGGTGAAATCCCATCAGGCTTACCTTCACTGCAAATCAACGGTTTTTCTTCAATTGACTCAAGTGCTTATAGTTTAATAGTCGAATATGCTCTTGTTCTAGCGGTTCTAGGATCAATTGACTCTTTATTAACCTCAGTTATCGCTGACAACATGACGAAAACTAAACATAATAGCAATAGAGAGTTAATAGGACAGGGCATAGGAAATTCTATTGCTGCTTTTATTGGTGGAATTCCTGGGGCTGGAGCAACCAAAGGCACAGTTGTAAATATTAATGCTGGTGGACGCACTAGACTTTCGGGTACGGTACACGGTTTGTTTTTGTTAGGTGTACTGCTGGGGTTGGGTAGTCTTGCAGCCAATATTCCATTATGTGTCTTAGCTGGCTTATTAATACCTATAGGCTTTAAAATTATAGACACAAAAGGCCTAAAGCACCTATTGATAGTTCCTAAAGCTGATGCTATCGTTTTAATTATTGTATTGTTAATTACAACTTTTGGAAGTTTGATACAAGCTGTAGGTATAGGGTTATTGTTGGCATCATTGTTATTTATGAAGCGTGCCAGTGATATTGGCGAAAAAGGGATGGAAGTGGGAACAATAGCTGGGTTTGATGGAGAAAAACCTTGGCAAGATGAAATTGAGTTTTATGAAGCTTACAAGGACAAGGTCTATATTAAGCACCTTTATGGACCATTGTTTTTTGGTTTTACATCTCATTTTCAAGATGAAATTGCCAACATTCCCAAACAGATTAAGGTACTCATCATCCGTATGGATCGTGTGCCATACATTGACCAATCGGGTTTATACGCTTTGGAAAATGTAGTGTTAGA
Organism: Flagellimonas aequoris; assembly: GCF_003584165.1. Classification (GTDB taxonomy): domain Bacteria; phylum Bacteroidota; class Bacteroidia; order Flavobacteriales; family Flavobacteriaceae; genus Flagellimonas; species Flagellimonas aequoris. The sequence continues at coordinate 905,238 of NZ_QXFJ01000030.1, forward strand.
TTTGGAAAAAAGAGGAATACAAGTATTACTTACGGCTTTACAAGAACAACCTAAAGATATGTTGGTCTCTATTGATATTGTCCCAGACTTAATTTCTGAAGAGCATATTTTTATTGATATTAATGACGCTTTTGATTATATAAAAAACATTTTAAGCATAAAATTTCAATAGTGTTATAATGTTTGAACGTTCATAAGTACTATTATGAGTCTAATTTTAGTTCCTTAAAACTATACTTTCGGCAAAGTTTTTTTCAATTAGTAGCATTACCACCATTACCAATATTGGGCAAGCAGCAATAAATAGCCTTTTCCAAAATGGCAATAAAATCATCAATAAATTAGCCAGGATTAATACGAAACCCAACTTAAACCTACTTGTTATGATAAAAATTTTTACCACAGGAGGCACCATTGAGGGTTATGACTATGACCGTCCGGAATACAAGCAAAAAAATATAAGGACATTAACGGTTGTACTATGGAATAAAATCCATCAAAGCCCGTCAATTTTGTAGAACGAAAGTCAAATCAGGTCAGGGGCTGTCAAATTAGTTGAAAGTAATGCGGCAGTCTCTTTCCTTCAAAAACGTTTTACTATGCCAACAAGTATTATTACTACAGACGACCTTCGGGAATTCAAAATAGAATTGCTCGATGACATCAAAAAACTATTATCCAAACAAACTACTGGTAAGCTCAAAAGATACCTCAAATCTTCAGAGGTTATGGATTTGCTTCAAGTGAGTCCAGGCACATTACAAAACCTTCGCATCAATGGTACTTTGCCTTACACCAAAGTTGGAGGTATTATCTACTACGATGCCGAGGAAATACAAAACATAATGACTGCCAACCGTGTACAACACGGTTCAAAATCCTAAATAATGAACTAAATAAAGCTCCTTAATGCGGCTTTTGAAAAGTTCTATTTTGATGACCGCCTAAACCCGACCCATATCAGTCTGTATATGGCATTGTTCCAAGAATGGAACAGCAACCGTTTTGCCGATGAATTCTACGTGAACCGTCGAGAGCTGATGCGCGTGGCCAAGATTGGCTCAAAATCTACCTATCACAGTTGTATCGTTGACTTGGATGGTTGGCAATACCTTTCCTACTTCCCCTCAAACAATCCGTACAAGGGCAGCAAAGTTAAGATGGCCATTATCGGGAAAGGTGATGAACCGGGTGTGGGACAGTACAATCCCATATTGGAACAGCTTGCGGAACAGTACTATCCCAGAGGTGTACCGCTTGGGGGACACCACCATCCCAAAAATGGACAGGCAGTGAACCCGCACCGTCCCACCAGTGGACAAGCATTGGTATCCAATACAAACAAAACCAAACAGGAAAACTATATAAAACAGCCAAGGGACTGTCAGGCCGTCATCGATTTTTTTGAGGAAAAGAATTTTGATGCTGTTGAAGCGGAAAAATTTTATAAGCACTATGCCAACCGAAATTGGCAAACAGGCGATGGCGAACCGATTCGAGACTGGCGAGCTCTATCCACAAACTGGATGGACAGAACAGAATTATTTGATAAAAAAAACAAATCAAACAAAAAACAAGTGTCCCAAATCAAGGACAACTTGCGAACCACTAAAAGCAAAGACTATGGGCAACCCCTCTAAAATAACCGAAGGAGGCGTAGAATATTCGCTAGGAAAATTTGATGGCAAAAGCGTAGTGTACGACTTTCCGAAAATATTGATTTATCTGAATGCCAAGGGCAAACTATTATTTGGGCAAAAATTTAGAATTTACGATGAGGATAAAGATATATTGCTAAAGCTTTGTTCCTATTTCATTAAGGACAAGGAAAACTGTATGAGCTATGGAATAGATATCGAAAAAGGTATTCTGCTTTCTGGACCGGTTGGTTGCGGAAAGACCAGTCTGATGAAATTGTTAAGGCACATCGTACCCTTACAACGACCTTACGAAATGATTCCGTGTAGGAACGTAACATTCAGCTTTAACCACTTAGGATTTAAAACCATTGAAGAATACGGTAATACGAAATTTTTCTGTTTTGATGATTTAGGTATTGAACCTGTTGGACGTTTCTATGGCAAGGATTTGAATGTTATGGGCGAAGTGCTTCTGTCTCGATACGAATTATATCTATCCACCAAACATAAAGTAAAAACCCACGCTACCACCAATCTTAATGCTGAAGAATTGGAAGAACGTTATGGCAACCGTGTTCGCAGTCGGATGCGGGAACTGTTTAACCTTATTGCTTTTGATAAGACGGCTGGGGATAAGAGGAAGTGATTAAAAACCGTAAAATGTTAAAATTTATCCGTAAATCCTTATATTGACAGATGCACTAAACTGGATAATTTTGCCTAAAAAATTTTGGACAAAACTTATAACATAACAGAGTTTCTTTCTTACTTGAATTTGGAGCAACCCAAAAATGGATAAGCCGGGTAAACTGACCCACCTTCGCCGGATGAAACTGACCATGGCAAATGGACTGCCCAGATTTGATCTATCCTTGGGTTAAACTTAGTTTTTATTTTTCAATTTTCTTCTCATTGATTCTCCTTTTATATCTATTCTGTGGGCTGTATGCACCAAACGGTCGAGGATGGCATCGGCCAGTGTTTTCTCCCCGATAATGTCGTGCCACTTTGATACGGGCAATTGTGATGCTATTATAGTGGATTTTTTGCCGTGCCTGTCCTCGATGATCTCCATAAGTGCATGCCTATTGATGTTGTCCAATGGTTTAAGGCCGAAGTCATCCAAGATGAGCAAGTCCTGTTTTTCAAGTTTGTTTATCTGTTTTGGATAGGAACCGTCTGCCTTTGATGTCTTGAGCAGGGTAAAGAGCTTCGCAGTATTGAAGTACATCGTTTTTGACCCCATGGAACAGGCCTGGTGGCCGATGGCCGATGCCAGGTAACTTTTGCCCACGCCGGTACTACCGGTAATAAGTATGTTCTCCCTTTTTTGGATGAACCCGCAGGAACCGAGCCGCCGGACCAGGTTCTTGTCCAGTTGGCGCGACGGTCGGTAGTCTATAGCTTCCATGACGGCCGTATACCTGAACCTTGCGGACTTGGTCAATCGCTCTATCCTACGGTTGTGACGGTCGTCCCATTCGCTCTGGACGAGATAGGCGATCAGTTCATCGTTGGTGTAACCGGTGGACGGACCGCCGGTTTCCATTGTTGTGGTGAAGGCCCTGTGCATTCCATAGAGCCTCATTTCTTTCATCGATTGCATTGTTTTTTCGTTCATATGTTCTGTTTTTAAGTATTGTTCCTATTCGTAGTATTTTCCTCCCCTTATGTTGTTGTGCTCGGGCATTTCCATGTCCCCGTCGATACCTTCATCGATCTGGTCCCACCCCTTTTTCAGGATGCGCTCGACCATATTGTAATTGTACGCACCATATTCCGCGGCACGCCTACAGGCACCGTCAAGACGTTCCCTTCCGTACTTTTTGGCAAGGTGGAGCACGCCCAGACAGGACTTATAGGATTGTTCCGGGTGTTGCTTCTTCTCCAGGATGGCAATGATGTACCCTTTACAGTGTCCGCCGATATCGCTTGCCCAATCGATGAACTTTTCACTGCTCCACTCGCTTATGAAACGATGGTGCGAGGGCATATGGTCGGCCAAGGTGGTATAGCCGTATTTCTTCCTGTTCCTTGTATGTACGGCGAACCTTTCGTGCTTATGGTAGATCTCGACGATACTGTCGGTATAGACCAGCTTGACCTGTTTGCCTATATGCCTGTAGGGCACGCTGTAATAATGCTTGTCCTTCCCAAAATAAACATGGCTGTTCTTGTGTACGGTGGCCTGGGCATAGCGTTTTACCTCATAGCGTTTCGCCGGTAACGGCATCAGTTCGTCCTTCTCGATCTCCATAAAAAGCGAACACCTGGAATATTCCCTTCCCCTGAACGACATTGCGTTGTGTTTTTCCAACAGTTCCCTTATCGCGATGTTGATATCGGTCATGCTATGGAAGACCTGGTTCCGTAAAGGGGCGAACACCCTGGTGTAGATTATCTTCACGGCGTTCTCCACTATGGCCTTGTCCCTTGGCCTATAGGTACGTGTGGGCAGTACTGCCGTTTCGTAGTGTTCGGCAAAGTCGGCGAACACCTCGTTGACCTTGGGCTCGTAACGGCTGCTCTTGGTAACCGCCGACTTAAGGTTGTCCGGCACCAAGGCCTTTGGTACGCCGCCGTAGAACCATAGTGCGTTCTCGGTGCAGCGGATGAAGTCCTCCAGTTTTTGGCTTGCACAGGCCTCTACATAAGTGTATTGGCTGCTACCGAGTATACACACGAACACCTCCAGTTCCTTCAGTTCACCGGTGTCCCTGTCAACAATATGGAGTTTCTTTCCCGTGAAGTCTATAAAGAGCTTGTCGCCGGCCTTGTGCTCCATGTGCATTACCGGAGAGGTCTCCTTGCGCCATTCGGCGTACCAATACTTGAACTGTGAGAGCTTGAAGCCATCGGGGTGCTTGGCATAATATTCTTCCCATAACAATTGTCTGGTCACCCCGGTCTTGCGAAGCTCTTTGTCAAAATAGGGAAAGTACTGCCTTAAGGTCAGCAAACGTTGGCTCTTGCGCTTTTGCCCGTCCTTAAAAAGGTTGTGGAGTTCCTCTAGGGTCATCTTCTCCACTTCGTAGGCGGTAAAACGGTACCGCCTGAAGAATTCGATGTACTTCCTGACCGTGACACGGGATATGCCCAATTGTTGGCTTATCCCACGCTTGCTCGTACCGGAGGTGTACAGTTTGTAAATCAGTTTTGTTTTTCGCATGTCTATCTGCTTGTTCGCCATGGTGCTTTTTAACAAAAAAAGCACTTAGACTTTTTACAGATAGATCTAATCTAAAGGTGGGTCACTTTGGCCCGGCGGGGGTGGGTCACTTTCGTCCGGCCAGCTATGGTCACTTTAACCCGGCGAGGGTGGTATACTATGTCCGGCGTTTCCA
>NZ_QXFJ01000031.1:0-92018 GCF_003584165.1 Flagellimonas aequoris
ACCGCATTCCCAAGTCCCGGACGCAATTGCCTGATCAAATTGAATTCCTGTGTCATGTTTACCGCTGTGGAATGCTCTATATTGGAATCGATGACATATCCTATTCCTCCGTTTACCTTTTTTTCATTGTAGACCAGAACACCATAGAAATCTTTTCCTATAGTTATCTTACCTATCATTGTTCGAGATATTTGATTTGAGCTGTTGCAACAACATTTTTACCTCCCCCAATTGTTTGGATATACTGAACGGGGCACGGATACCTGAGTTCGAGACCCTGGCAAGCTGGTTCAGGTTGTTTCCCACCCTGCTCAGCTCGACAAAAAGTTTCCGGTCCATTGGATTTACCTTTTTGGTCGGCAGGGATTTTCCAGTACATTTTCTCCGGATATATTCGGCCGTGGACAATCCGATTGTCTCCGCATTTTTGGTAATGATCAAGTATTCGCTTTGTGAAACCCTGAAGGCGATGACAATCGTCCTTTGTTTTGATATGTCCTTTCTAGGTCTTGCCATTTTCCATGAATTTGGTATTGTTCAAAAGGTCACTTGTAAACGAAGTGCGCAGTTTTTGTTTACAAAAACACAACTTGCTCCGTGACCTCCGATCAACTATATCACAAACCTATGGCCTATGGATTATTTGCAAGGGTTTTGACGTACATAGCTTTTTGTACGGTAAATCAGAGGAGTGTTTTCGGAAGGGAAGATCAGAAATCTAAAGAAAACGGACCAAGGGATTTCCATCGATAGGAAATGCTTATACAAGAACATCTAAAAGGTTTTGCCATATTGGTCCGATGTGCTGGTTTTAGTTTTGATCTACCAAATGGAGGAATAGATTGACCATGGGGCCATCATGTTTGTTTCGTCCGAGACGATCTTAATGCCCGTATGGACCAAAAATGGTGAGGGAGAAAAATACAAATGGGATGAAATGGTACATGAAAATTGCTCGTTGTCCAAAACCGTGGCTTGGCATACTGATACAAAAAGACTTGCCCCACGGAATTGTCAAAATCAGCCGATCAGAGAGCTCAAAAACCTTTAACGCACCATGGACCCTAAGATATGACCCATCTAAGAGCAGGGTGTTCCATATCATAGTGGGCAATGTTGACAGTAAAGTAATGGACAGACCAAACACCAGTGCCCTTGGTCCAGTTTGGATGATTGGTATACTCGATCATTTGGTGGATTTCGCAAAGGACCATGTTTATTTCCATTGTACAGAGGTATGTCCACATTAGTATATGGATAAATGAACATATATATGAATAAACAATTGTGTGATCGTACATTTGTACGATCGTGCAAACCTATAGATATACAATTGTTTATTTATAATCAGTTGTACTATCCTAATGATGTTTTTGAATTGGACATGTGGACTTTCAATATATCAATGGATAATTCAGAATTGGGGAACATGGGACGTTGCTACAGGGATAGCATTGTCTCTTTTGTCTGCAATGTGCGGAATAGTTACGACTATAGGTCAGTAGACATAGGGTGTCTGGCCACACCACCGTAATCCTAATTTCAAAAGGTGGGTGGAATGATCCTGGACAGTAGTACCTGCACCCACTTTTATGATACACATCGAGATTATTCGATTTTAAGACAAGGGATACGGAGAAATATCACTCTTTTTTTCTTTCTCCCTATCCACAAAAAAGCACCCGAAGGGTGCCAGTGTTGATATTTTAAACCAAACACCATCTTTAGAAACTCGATCCTGAAACCGCAGAAACCAACTGGAAACGAATACTTTTAAAATATCTTTGGGGTCTGGAACATGTCCAGATGCACGTGGATGTTCCTGTTCGGACTTTGATAAAATAGGGAACAAAAGTTTGGTTGTCGAAACCCCATAATGAAAACCGTCCATAACAATATTTGAAGGCTTGTTCACTGAGCAAAGCTTTTCAAGAACCATAGTGCGTACCCAAAGGCTGTTTTTTAACAAAGTAATCGAGCTTAAATTAACCCAACGTTTTATTGAACTTTTTCCCTAAAATGCTAAAAACGGATATAGTGTACCACCTTCGCCGGATAAAATTGAGCACACAATAGATCAACATAAAGACTTGATTTTCAAATCACTAAAACCAAATATGGGATGGCTCACATTTTCCGTTTTCGGTGGTCTCAACCATCCGGCTCATCCATTCCCATGAACCAACGATAAAGCTGAAATGACTGTCAGTTCAACCAGTTGCAATGATCTTGGCATATCAATATTGCAATAAATAGACAGGTGATCGATGAATTTGCCAAGTGGTACACTGCTTTTTTATACAGTGTTCAAAAATAACAATACTTAAACAATTCCTTAATGGCTCTTCTCCATTGCCTTTATAGATTTACCTAATTTTAAAAGCATAAATCCTCCAAACCAATGAAAAAAAAGCATTCTATCCTGATTCTATCTGTGTTGTTGTTCTCTTTTGCCTCCTGTAGTAGCAGCGGTGACAATGAAAATGGAAGCGATGACGACAATGGTGGTAGCGGCGGTCCCATAGTGGATGACTCAGGTATCTTGACCAATCTCCGTAGCACCAACCTTAATTCGGACGCATTCCCTTGGAACAGTGTACCCGATAATGACAATGGGTGCGACTTGGTCAGTTTGACCGATGGTAAGCTAAAAAGATGGGATATCGGCAACCAAGGCCCAATACCGGTAAAGATCAATGGACTCCCATTGGTTCCCGAATCACTTGACCTCATTGAGGAAAGATTGGGATTGACCCTTTTCGATCGGACCAGTATCGCCAACACAGCTGATGAAAACATTGAACGGGGTATAATTTTTGCCGCAGAAGAGGAAACCGATCCTTTTGGTTATTCTTTTGACAACAGTTATGGTTGTGGCGGTGTATCGTTCCAATTTGAACAGGAGTATTTCTACGAGGATATTGAGCTTGAATATGATGAAGATGAAAATGTCATTGGATATGACTACCCTGTATTGGGACAGGCCTTTGACGGCGAAGGCAATGTTGTGGGCAGCGTTCTGGACGGCACACCTTACATTTTTAATGATGAAGATGTTGTTGTCGGCATTTTGTTGGAAGAAGATCGATTGATGTTAGATGGGGACGGCAACGCCATTTGTACTTGGCTATACTCCGATCCCCTTTACAATGAGGATGGCCATGCCATTGGGGCAACTGTGTCAGGTGCCGAAAGTGGCTACTTTATGATTCAAGGTGAAACCATCGAAACAGGCTATTATGATGCTGCAGGTCGCATCAATGGGCTCATTTTGGTTCGTTTGGATACCATGGAGTGCCAATTCAGTGATGACGAGGACGAAATAGAAATGATCGTCAACAAACTGGGCTATGCCTTGGGCCTAGGCTCCAACTTTGATGGATATGGCGATTTTGGGATAACTGGTGATTTTGAGATCAATGATAACTTTTGGAATGTGCTCAATACTCTCTATAGAAATCCCATAGGCAGCGATGAAAGCTCCCTTGAAATCCATGTGATCAGATCATAAGTTTGGAAATAGGATGGAATCCCAACAGGGTCATTTGCCGCCCTGTGGGGATTGTTTCAATGTCTTGACAAACTGTTTCAGGTTCTCATGGGAATGGCTCAATCGACCGTTCACCATGATCACGGGAGTCCCCACCTGGTTACCAATGGTCCCTTGTTCCCTGAGCTTGTCCCACATATAGGCGCCATATTCAGGATGTTGGGTAAAATTGAGCAGGGTAAAGTCCACCTTGTTCTGCATTAGATAATCCGTCGCATAGGCACATCGCGTACAGCCATCCCTGCTAAAGACCACTATGCCCTGTTCAAACTTTTTGAAATCCTCGGGGTCATAGAGCTTGGCGGGCATAAGGACCTGGTTGTAACCGTATGCATAGCTTATGGGACCTCCATTCTTTTTCAGCTCGGCAACCAATAGGGTCTTTTGTGGCTCCACGAGCTTTACAATGGGCTGGCCATCGTGTTCCAGTCCCCTGACATCGCTGAGTTCAAAGGTGATCTCCACAGGTTCGTCCAAGGTATTCCTTGCCTTGAACACCACATGGTCCGCGGTCTCCTCTTCAAGAATCTCAACGGCGACCTGTGAGAAGGACAAAAGACCGGACATCAGAAAAACAAAGTGGACAAAAAAGATTTTCATATTGGTTTGGTTTGAGTAAGGTTGACACAATTTGGTTGCTTGATAAAGCACTATGGTAAAGTACTAAAAAATCAATTCCGCCCACAGTTACCAAACTGTAAACTTCCTTCCATCATAAAAATAGGGCGCCCCGTCACCTACATAGCCTCCTTTATTGTATGAGCCGGTGAAAGTGAACCACCCACGCCGGATAAAATTGAGCATCCAATAGACTAAAACAAAGACTTAATTTTCAAATCACTAAAACCAAACATGAGGTGACTCATATTTTCCGTTTTCGGTGGTGTCAACCATCCGGCTCATCCAGTCATAATGAATACAATCACCTCTATGGTCCTTTCTTCGCTAACTGGGTCTTCCCGCAACTGACTCACCAAATTATTGGAGCAATCAAAAAACTATTACTCTGTTCTTATCAAAATTGTGAATTCTAGTAAAGGATGTTTGATTATTACCATTTCTTTGCGATGTCACTTTTACAATAACAAAATGAGTTCCTTCGAATTTAAATGTATGTTTTATTTGAGTTGATAAAATGCCAGAAACATCTTTCTTGAAAGTTGCCCGAACCGTCAAAATCAAATGACACTTCAATTATTTCTCCCATATTTTTAGGTAAATCAATGGTCAAATCAAAATTACAGCTTCTTCTACTGAAACGGTTGTTGATTTTGATGTATTTACAAATAATTTAGGTATGGGCTGTATTCCTTTTCTTTCGGTCGAACATAAAACAAATCAAAAAATACATTCCATACTATTCTAATCATAATTTGACATCCTTCAAGAAGGGATTGGTCATTATCAACTATATTGCTAATACTAAAAATCAAGGAATTTTAAGACCGCCGCTTTTTTCTTGATCACGCTACTGTCGGCCTTTTTCTGTAAGCGTGCTTTATCAGTAAAATAAAATTTGTATTTGGCTTTGGACAGATTGATGTTGTAATCATCAAAGTCATTTCCAGTGACATCGACGCCAGTTTTAAATGGAATGGGCGATTTGAGGACGGAAATATGATAGTCATAACTCATATCCATTTTCTGAATGCCTCCTACAGCCAGTTCATAGCGGTCTATGGCCAAAAAGGACGGCAATAGTTCCAATTTACTGTCGCTGATAATCATTTCAACATTTAAAGATTCTATGGGGTTTTTTTCTTTTGACTTGAACATGAATGTTTTGGCAAGCTCGCGAAATGTTTCACTATCAAATACCATGATGTCACTTGCTTGTATGGCGGCAATTCCCTTGATCGATGGCGTTTTTAGTTCCATCCGTTCATCCAGTTTTGCTATACCCTTAATTCTGAAATCTACCAGACCTTCAAAAGATTTTGTCATAGGGAACAGTGAATCCAACACGGGAAGCATTTCAGACAAACGGGACATTTCCACCTTGTCAAGGTTTAATTCAAAATGCACATCGGCCTCTTTTTCAGTAAGATAAATGTACGTCAGATTGGTGGACAATTCAGCTGCCAAGGTTTTCATCTTCGTGTTGGAAAGTTGCACTTTACCATCTTTTATAATAAAATTGCCCTGAATATCATCCATCCCCATTGTCCCAAATTTGAGTTTTCGGATATTACTGTCAAATTCAAAATCAATATTCTTTGGGATTTCCACCACTCTTTTTTCTTCCGTGGTCGTGGGCGGTGGTTGATTTAAAATATCCTCGGGCGTGGCCACGTCTTCCTCCTTTTTGCCTTTCTCCATTTTTTCGGATACATTATTGAAGGTTGCCATCAGTTCATTGGCGTCAATCAATCCTGATTTTAAACTGAGTCGTGCCGTGACCTTTTCATCTTTGAATTCTTCGGATAACAGTCCTCCCACATTGTCGATGGAACCCGTAAGCACCACATCCGATTTGCCAAAGGTTATTTTTGTATTTCTAAGCTCCAGTAATTTTTCCTTAAGGGTAAGCGTCGCATTTTCCATTCGCAAAGGCATTCCAATGGTAGGTGAGTATCCCACCATTTTATCGAAGTGCACACCTCCCCTGGGTGTCCATTTTTTTTGACTGTCGCGCTGTAATTTTATTTTATATTTTCCGCCTTTGATACCAGCAAAGCGTCTATGGAAATAAATACCCAAACTATCCAACTTAAAATCGGATGTTAAGGATGCTTTGGCCCTGTCCGTCCTATTGCTCTTGAGAATTACCGATATATCACCTCCCTTTAAAGATGCTTTCTTGTCGGCTCCACTTTGAAAGACAATGGTTCCCGTTTTTAGGTCTGCGGTGAGTTCTGAATTTTCTGGCAACGTTCTGTCAAGCCTAAAACCCATGGTCAAACTATCTGCACTTAGATATCGGTCTGCGGTACGTTCCAAGAACAACTGCTCGATGTTGACCAGTCCGGTCAATAATTCACGTTTTTCGAACGCACTGTCAAAATCAAGTTCTTTTATTTTGAGTGACAATGTTTCTTTTGGAACGGCAATATTGATATCGTTGACGATTGCCCTTCCTTTCAATTGCAATGAACTGATGTCCTGTTGCTTTATCCCATTGACGTTAAAAGATGTTTCAATATCCACATCCACAACGCCTTGGGCCGTCATTTCCGGATTAAATGGAATCACTTCATTGAGTTTTGTGATGTCCACATTACCTTTTAAGGCCGTTTTAAGAACGGGATCCAACATGAGGTTTTCCACATTTAAATTTCCATCCAAAGCAATTCCAAATCCCTTCAAATCGAGATTTGAAATGGTAAAATGGGAACTTGTTTTATCCTTAAAATCGAGTCTCGCTTTCAAATCCGTTTCAATGTGGTTGATGGAACCTGGATAATCCACATACTGAAATTTCCCGTTGCGAATGCTGGCGCTGACTTCTGTAAGTGGGTAGTCTTCTTTGCCATAAAATCCTTTGACCATGGCCACAAAATCCACTTCGCCCTTGACGTCTATTTTTTCTTTTTGGACAATCTTTTCAGGAACCAGGTCCAATAGCGATTTTAAATCGGGTACTTTTAGCCTAAGATCCAAATCCGTGGCCAATTTGTTGGTAATGGTGTCCCGCTGTAAAAAGCCATTGACCAACAAATCCACTCCATTGATGACAATGCCGCCTTTGGTAAAAATGAGCTTGTGCTCCTTTCGTAAGAGCTCAATTTCTGTGTTGATTCCTGCCCTGGTGTTATCCAACAGCACAAACCCTTCCTTTTCAAATTTTATTTTATGGATGTCCGCATCCAATTGGCAGGCGATTCTCTCTTGGTCATAACTCATTTTAAAGGCAGTGGAAAGATTATCTATACTGAACACATCATTGGTGGTCTCATTGACATAATCAATTTTTATTTTATCCAGATAGAGCCCTTTAATGTGGAGTTCGTTTATTTTGAATTCCGATTCACCGCCTTCTTCAGTGTCTTCCCCCTTTGATAAAATGTCCCAATTCAGCTTGCCATTTTGGTCAATGTGCACATTTACGGATGCTTCCTCCAATGAGACCCTTTTGATATCGATGATTTCCTTTGCCAGCAATTTTCTTAAATTGAATTCCGCATGGCAAGAACCAAACAGCAATAAGGTGTCCCCGGCAGATGTGAGTTTGCCTTCTTTTATGGCCACCCCAAAATTTGGAAAGGATGAGAAAAAGGTGAGTTCGGTGCTTTGGCTATAAAACTCCCCATCTATATTCCGATTGATGATATTGACCAGTTCGGGCGTTAGCTTTTCAGGTGTGAACACAAAATTGATAAGTAATGAAATGGCCAAAACAAGGACCAACAGCAGACCAAAAACAACGATCAATGTTGTTTTGAGCCATTTTTTCCAAGGTTTGGTTCTTTTTGTAGGTTCAGTTTCTTTGGTCATATTGAATACTTATTTGGGGGTTCAAAAATAGCTATGGGAATCTATTGCCCCATACTTTATAGTCATAAAAAAGGGGAAATCAACCGTACCAAGCGTTCTGTCAACTTCCTCAATCTAGGCCTGTTGTTCCAATTTTCGGATGTTATTTCTTCTGATACCAATAGATCATCATCGAAGCTCTCGGCAAGCTTGATTGCTGTTTTTTCGTCATAAATGATGGCATTCACTTCAAAATTGAGGTCAAAGCTCCTCAAGTCCAGGTTCGCTGTTCCTATGGATGCCAATCTTCGATCGGTCACAAATGTTTTGGCATGCACAAATCCCTTTTCATACAAATAGATTTTGACACCTGCCTCCAGCAATTCATCAAAATAAGCCTGTGTCGCCCTATTTACCAATTTTGAATCCCCTTTTTTGGGCACGAGCAATTTCACATCGACACCACTCAAAGCAGCAATGATCAGGGATTGCTGCAAGCTTCCATCCGGTATGTAATAAGGTGTAGTAATGAGTACTTCCCTCTTGGCCAATTGAATGGCTTGGATGATGGCATATAAAATGTTGGGCAAATCAGAATCGGGGCCATTTGAAACGACTTGTACGGCTGCATTTGCCTGTGCATTATTGGGGATGATCGGGAACAGTTCCCTGTCAATCCCCAGATTTTCTTTGCTGCAAAAATTCCAATCGGACAAAAACACTTGTTGCAGTCCAAAAATGGCCGGTCCCTTTATCACAACATTGGTATCTCTCCAAAACAAGTCGTTTTTTCCATTGTTGATATATTTATCACAAACGTTGATACCGCCTGTAAACGCCACCTTGCCGTCGATGACCACAATTTTCCTATGATTGCGGTAGTTTAGCCTATTGGCCAAAAAAAGGAGTTTTATTTTGTTGAAAGGGACTGCCCGAACGCCTGAACGGTTTAATTCCTTAACTATGTTCCCACGAATGTTCTTGCTTCCAAAATCATCATATATGAACCGGACAACAACGCCTTCCGATGCTTTTCGTATGAGCAGGTCTTTGAGTTGGTTTCCAATAGTATCGTTTTCATAGATGTAATATTGAATATGGATGTGGTGTTTTGCTTTTTTCAGTTCTTCCATCAACAAGGGAAAGAACGCTTCCCCATTTAGCAAAATCTCCACTTCATTGTTTGGCAATATGGGATTTCCACCTGCTTTTTTGTTGGAAAGCAATTGGATCATTTCCCTATTTTGGTCGATGGACAAGTTACCAGAACTGAATAATTTATGATTGGACGCCTTCAGTTTTTCACTAGCTTCTTGGGCCAATATTCCATCAGCGATGAGTTTTTTGCTGTAAATTTTACGTTTCCTATAATTTATGCCAAAGGAGAAATAAAAAATGGCGCCGGCAATGGGAACAAAAATCACCAGGAGAAGATAAGCCAGGGTTTTACTGACTGATCGCGTATCGAAGATCACGATCAGGCATATCGATATAATGCCGACAACGTATGCCAACTGAACCCCTAAAACCCACTCTGTTTGACCAAACTCCATAGCTACTATCAATTTTAGAACGAGGACCCAAGGTATGGCTAACAAATAAACCAACAGATCTGGCCCATTTTCAGGCTATTCCCAAAAAGTCATCCGGTCCAATTTTCCTTATCAATGACGGAGGTTTAAGGCCAAAATGATATTAAAAACGGCCAATAGAAAAAATCCAAATCCGATCCAAACCACAACCGTTGTGATCCCCACCATCGGACTGAGAACGACAAGCATTCCAAATATAGTTGTCAAAACACCCCCTGTCAAAATCCAGTGCCAACTTTTGTTGCCAAAAGAGTTAAGATGCATACCCAATTGAATGAGTGCACCTCCCGATAGCATAATATAAAAACCGACGATCAACAAAAGCATCATCCCGGATAATCCAGGATATAAGAGCAACATTAGTCCTATTATTGCTTCTAGAACGGCGAAAGCCAAAATCCGTTTCCAGCTTGTCAACATGGCCTTATTACTTATGGCAAACATCAAACGGATGACACCGCCCAAAAAGATCATTGCCGCGAAAACTAAGGAGAATGCCAAATAGCTTTCAATGGGATGGGTCACTGCAAAAAAACCAATGATAAACAATAGTAATCCTGAAATGAGGAATAACCACCAATGGTTCGTTCCTTCTTCAATTTTTGGGGAAATATGTAACATAAGTATACATTAAAGGTTGGATCAGATAGGATTATAAGGTGTGCTCTGGATTAAATCCATCGTCGCTCAATTTATTCGGTTCATAATCCTCCACCATCAACTCATCGATGGTTTTCTTCTCTTTATTTTTATGGAATCGGTCTATCAAACTGTCAAATATGGCATATACCACGGGAACAATGATAAGTGTCAAGAACAGTGAACTCAATAAGCCCCCTATGATCACCCAAGCCAGACCGTTGTTCAATTCGGCCGCCGCACCTGAAGCCAGGGCTATGGGTACCATACCTATGACCATGGCCACAGTTGTCATCAATATAGGGCGTAACCGCGCATGGTTGGCCTGTATCAATGCATTGAAGGTGTTCTCCCCCTCCTGTTTTCTTTGGTTGGTGAAATCCACTAAAAGAATGGCATTTTTACATACCAGACCAATCAACATAATGATTCCCAAAATGGTAAATACATTCAATGAGTTATTGGTGAGTGCCAAGGCCAGTAAGGCACCGATAAAGGAAAGTGGGATGGAAAACAACACTACAAATGGATGTACAAAACTATCGTAAAGGCCCACCATCACCAAATACACCAAAATGATGGCCGCCAATAGTCCAAAGCCCAAACTACCAAAGCCCTCACTTTGGTTTTCCATATCGCCGCCCCAGGTATAATTGACACTTTGGGGTCTTTCCAGTTTTGAAAACTGTTCCTCCCACTTCGTTGCTATGGTTCCCGTCGGACGGCCCACACTTTGTCCCTGTACCGTGACAGAGGCACTTTTGTCCCTACGCTCCAGTACACTCGGCCCTGAACTTTCCGCTACGGTCGCAAACTGATAGAGCTTAATCTCTTCGTTCCTATCGTTTATGAATGAGATGTTTCGGACATCGTTGATATTGGACCTGCTCACATCACCAAAACGGATGTTGATGTCATATTCATAACTACCCTCCCGAAACTTGGTGTCATCATTCCCGCTCAGGGCAAGTTGCATTGTGGCCCCCACCTCTTGCAGGGAAAGACCCAGCAATGCCATTTTATCACGATCCACTTCAACCATGATTTCTGGATTTCCGGTCTCTATGGACAGCTTTACGCCGGTGGCACCATTGATTTCTTTGAGTTGGTCCGCAGCATTTTCGGCAAAGACTATCGCACTATCCAATGTATTACCCGTGATCACCAATGCCAAGGGTGCTGCTTCAGCAGTCCCAATGAGTCCTACGGGGACGGTTTTTACTTTCACATCCACCAATAGATTTTCCAGTTCCCTTTTTATCTTTGCGGCATAGACATAGGAATTGTCCTCGCGCTCATCTTTATTGTTCAGTTTTACGTCTATCTCCGATTTGTACACTGTGGCCTGGGTAGCACCTGCACCACCGTCACTACTTTGCCCAACAGTGGTCACCATGCTCACAATCTCCTTTTTATTGCCCAGATATTCTTCCACCTCACGTGTCACTATATTGGTGCGTTCCACTGTGGCATCTTTTGGCAGTTCCAATTGCACCAAAAACTGGCCCCGGTCCGCTTTTGGGAAGAAATCTGTCCCCACATAGCCCATGGGCAATAAGGCCACCGAAGCTATAAAGAGTATGGCAACAATGGCCAATGTCTTAACTTTATGGGTCAACGACCACTTTAAGATGGCCGTTACCTTGTCCGTAAACCTATTAAGCCCTCTTTCGAATCCCAAAATCACCTTACCGAACATATTCTTTCCCGTAATATGTTCCAATTTCCCATACCGAGAAGACAACCAAGGTACAATGGTAAAAGATGACAAAAGGGAAAGAAGGGTGGCGATGATAACCGTCATACAAAATTCCGCGATGATATCGGTCACCAGTCCACTGCTCATGGCTATGGGAAGGAAAACCACCACAATGACCAGGGTAATGGCAGTTACGGTAAACCCGATCTCCTTGGTAGCCTCATAGGAAGCGCGTACTCGATTTTTCCCCATCTCCATGTGTCGGTATATGTTTTCCAGAACCACGATGGCATCATCCACCAAAATACCCACCACAAGGGACAACGCCAACAAACTCATCAGGTTGAGGGTATATCCCATTAAATAAATACCGATAAAAGTAGCGATCAATGAAGCGGGAATGGAGACCATTACGATCAATGAGTTTCGGATACTGTGTAGAAAGAAGAGCATTACGAATGCCACGAGAACAACCGCTAGGAAAAGGTCAAATATCACGGAATCCGCTGCGGCTATGGTAAACTCGGTGGAATCGCTCACCACATCAAGTTTTAGGTCAATGTTTGAATAATCGGTTTCCAATTTGGCCAATTCCGCACGTATACCCTCGCTGACCGCCACGGCATTGGCATCCGACTGCTTCACGACCTGGACCAGAATGGAATTGGACTGATTGATTCTTGAAATTTTTTCTATATCCTTTTGTGAATCTTCAATCTCGGCAATATCGTTCAATCGTATTTGGATACCCTCCTTTGAGGAAACGACCAGCTTTCGCAATTCCTCCACCGTTTTGAACTTGCCCGAAAGCCGAACGATCATTGTTTGTTCCCTTGTTTTTATATTTCCTGTCGGAAAATCAAGGTTGGAGCCTGTTATGGCTTGCCGTACCATGGGAACAGAAATATCGTAGGCTTCCATAAGATCAGGGTTCAGGGCCACTTGGATCTCCCTTTCCTGGCCACCAATTAGATTGACCTGCGCCACTCCATTTACCCTGGACAATACGGGCTGGATCTTTTTATCCATTAAATCGTAAAATTCATTGTCGTCCATGTTTGCCGTGGCACCCATGGATATTACCGGTAAGTCACTCAATGAAAATTTGGCCAATGAGGGAGGATCCGTATCTTCAGGGAGGTCTTTTAAAATGGCATTTATTTTACGTTGTGCATCATTGAGGGAATAATTGACATCGGCTTCGGTTGTAAGGGTGATGGTCACAGTGGAAACTCCTTCATACGATTTTGATTCCAGCTTTTTGATATTCTCCATGGAGGAGACAGCGTCCTCTATTTTTCGGGTCACGGTATTCTCCACTTCACTTGGCGATGCCCCGGGATAAACGGTCGTTACAGAAACCACGTTAATGGTAAATTTCGGAATAAGATCGTATCCCAATTGCATATAACTAAATGCTCCCCCCAATAGTAAGATGGTAAACAGTACTATGACAATACTGGGGCGTTTAATGGAAATTTCTGCTATTTTCACTAGATTATGTTTTCAAATTAGAAATTCTTCAGGTACTATCCATTCTTCCTTAATACTGGATAGGCGGGTCATTTTTAACGGTATCAATTGACCGATCTCACTTTTGTTCCATCCTCCAGGTTTATTTGACCACTGACCACGACCAATTCCCCTTTCTTCAATCCATTTATCACCTCCACATTCTTTTCCGAAACCAAACCTGGAATCACCTTTCTTAAAACAACAGTACTATCGGGCTGGATTACAAACACTTGGTAATTGCTAACGCTTCCCACAAAAGCCTTACGGTTGACCGTAAGCTTTTCACTTTGGGAACTTTTAAAACTCATTGAGCCATACATTCCTGCCTTTAAGGGGAAATTTTCAGTGTTCAAAACCTCTACTTCAACCGGAAAATTTAACGAACTGTCCGCTTTCGGTGCTATGAATCCAATTACACCGGTAAATTGTCTTCCAGGAATGGCACTAGCCGTAATGACAACAGTGTCCCCCTTATTTAAATGGGCCACATTGATCTCGTTGAGCGTAGATTTGAGCTTTAAGCGAGAGACATCCACCAATTCAAAAAGAGCAGTTCCAGGACTTACCACGGTTCCTGGTTCAACGCTTCGCTTGTTGACCATTCCATTGATTGTAGCTTTTATGGTGGCATCACCATATTGTATGCTGGCACGGTCCAGTTGGGCCTTCGCATTTTGAAGGTCCAATGCGGCCTGATCTACTTGCTGTTTGGTCACCCCTCCGGTTTTAAAGGCATTTTGGTAGCGTTCATTGTTGGACTGGGCATTCCGAAAGGCTGCCTTGGCATTTTCGAGCTCCACTGAAAGCTGATCCGTTTTTACAATGGCCAACGGCTGTCCCACCCTCACTTCATCCCCTTCCTCTACATACACCTTGGAAACACGTCCGGATTGTTCAGCGGAAAATTCCAATTCCTGAAAAGGCTCGAACAATCCATTATTTGTGTATTCCACATTTAGAGCCGATAGCTTTACGGTGTCCACTTGGACATTTACGCTGTTGTTCATTTTTGAAACAATGGCGGTTTCCGCTTCATTTTTTTTCTTATTACTGTTCAAAATAAATGCTATTGCCACAAAAACAATGACAATAACAAGGGTAGGAACGACAATCTTGGAAGTCTTTTTCATCGGTTTTACTTTAATATGTTTTCACTTGGATGACACAATACCTTACTTGGTGGTATGCTATTATTTAAAGAAACTAGTCTAAAAGTTGGTTTAATTGTCCTTTCGCCTTTAAAAGCTGAATGGATGCAAGTTTATATTCCAGTATGGCCTGGCTCAGGTTGTTCTGTGATTCTATCAAGGAGTTTTGCGCATCCAATAGATCTGTCAAACTGGCAAGGCCATTGTAGTAATTGTTGGAGGTATCATCCAACACTCTTTGCGCCAAAATGGCATTTTCCCGCTGGTTGTTTATGGTAATGGCATTATTGGTAAGTTTGCTTTTGGCGTTTTGAAAATCCAATTCAAGGGATAGTTTGGCATCCTTTATGTTTTCTGATGCCGTCTGGATCTCGATATCTGCCTGTCTTACCCTGGATCGTGTTGAAAACCCAGTGAATATGGGTATTTTCATCGAAACCCCAATGGATGCGACCTCAAACCAGTTGGCATCACTCCCAGTATCCGCAAAAATTGGAAAATCATTTCCTAGCCCTTGGTAGCTATAGTTTCCATCCAAGGAAAGCGTAGGGTAATACTCGGCCTGAATGGATTTCTTTTGAAAGGTCAGCAATTGTTTCTCCGCTTCCATGAGTCGATATTCCGTAAGGTTTTCAACGTTTACGATTTCATCCTCTTGGACCATGGTCGAAATCTCAAATTCCGATTCCGGTAAATACACCTTGCTTTCAATTGGCATGCCCATAAAAAACTTCAGCGTGTTTTCTTGGGTTTCCAATGCATTTATCGCTTGCTGGCGTTGGGCCCTTAAATTGGAAAGTTTCACCTCCAATCGGTCCACATCGATTTTTTTGGCCAGACCATTGTCAAACTGACCTTGAAGCACGTCACGTACTTTACTTGTGTTGATAATGCTGCTGTCCACCACATTAAGCTTTTCTCGTTCCATATAAACGTTATAATAGTTTTCGGCCACTTTTTGAATGAGTTCCTCATTGGTGAGTTGTGCATTGATCTGGTAAAACTCCCGAGTGGTCTTAGCGGCCCTTAATCCTGTAAAAACGGCTTGGTTAAAAATATTCTGGGTAAGTTTTGCTCCTATGGAAGAGCCCCATTCCTGGCCAAAGGTGGCCAAAATGGTCGTCCCTGGCTGCCCGACCAGATCCCCGGGCAATGCGCTTTGCTGTAACAGCGGATTATTGGTGAGATTTCCATTACCTGAAATCTGTGGTAACAATTGGGATCTGGTTTCCTGGATTTGGTACTCCGCATTTTCAATTTGCAACTGTGCCTTTTTTGCATCGGCCTTATGCTGGAGTGCATAGGTAATCGCAGCTTTCAATGATAGTTCCTCCTTCTGGGAAAAAGCAAGGAAGGGAACCAAAATAAAAAGAACAAAAAGTTTCATGGGTGACTGTTTTATCATCATGTGCTTTGTATCAAATTGTTTATCGTTTAAAAAGGATTGAATGAAATTCCAAGGCTAAAGTAACCCGAGGGCTTTGGCTCAAACTCCATAACAAAGTTGTCCTCTTTGAAGGTCTCTCCCTTTACAGTCATTCCAGATTGGAATACGTTCATAACGCCCAATCTCCCCGTGAGAACAATCTTGTCCTTAATCAGGTGTTCGTATACAAGGCCGGACTTGACCCCAAATTGTCTGAACTCAAAATCGTTGGCATTGTCCACCAACCCACCCGTGTATATATAGAAGTTTGACGTTTCAAACTCGCTACCGATGGACAACCTTCCGTTTTGCGTCAGCCGTGTCTGCAGCATAAGACGTGATGGCAGCACTACATCCAGTCGCCACGCATTGTTAAAAATGCTCCTAGTATATGTAACTATGGGAAATGCGGGAATTTGCGCCGTTGGATCCAAGCGCCCCAATAGACCAATGTTCAAGCTTTCTTTTTTACTTCTTTTTAAGACCATTATCGCCGACACCAAACCCTGCAAACGACCAAAATGCTCCGAGCTGGCATCGCCCAATACGCTCGCGTTGTAGATAACCGGCTTTTTAAAAAGACTGGAAAAATAGGTAAGACTAAGTGCTGATTTAAAGTAGTGCAACTTTTCGTCCCCCTGTTCGTAATTTTCGACACTTGCATTCTGAAAATGATAGAATTGCGAAACGGTGAATCGCCATTTTTGTTTTTGGAGAACCGGAATGTTGATGTTTGTTTTAACGTTTTGTTGAACCTCCAAACGTTCTTGGCCCAATTCCTGACCAAGCAATTTTGATTTAAAATCATAAGGTCCAAAATTTCCATACTCCACGTTCAGTATCCGTGTTTCTGAAAATTTCTCCGCCAAACTTTTTGAAAAAGATACGGGTGTAACCGAAAGGGTGTCTTGGGCTTGGGCCATCCCGTACAAACCCAATAATAGACAAACAAGAATAAATTTAACCATTGGTGGACTTTACGTTTTCACGGGGCAAACCTAACCAATGTGGAAAATCGTTTTGTTTTATTATACCAAACCCTACTTTTTTTAGACGAAATCCGCCAATTGAACAATTTCGTATAATTTTCTGCCCCTTTGGTATAATTTTGAGTGCCTATAATAAAAAACCTCTAAATTGGAACACCGACTAGATATGGGATGAACACAGGAAACAATAATTTCTTTTTGAACTTTTTGACAGAAAAAAAATATAGGGTGCTGCGGCACCTCGCTATTTTGATTTTTCTGTTTATTGTGATTATAAACTATGATGGAAGAGATTTGAATAATAAATTCGATTCTTCCGACAAATATTATTTACTGTCCTTCACCTATTTTATTCTAGTGGTGTTTTTCTATGTGAACATGTACATCCTAATTCCTCGAATCCTTTATAAGAAATATTATGTGACCTATTTATTGTCCTTGGTGATAGGTGTTTGTCTGGAGTTTTTTGTGATCAGGTTATTTGTTGAACATATATTGGAACCCGATCCAACAATACATGATTCAAGGCAATTCGGGTTTTTTACCCAACTGTTCAATGTAGCGACCACGATGCTTCCTTTTATCCTTAGTTCCACTGCGTTGAAGCTCTTTCAACGATGGATATCGGACAATGAGAAAATAGTGGACTTGGAAAACAAGGCCCTCAAAGTTGAACTGCAGGCATTGAAAAATCAAATAAATCCACACTTTCTTTTCAATATGCTCAACAACTTGAATATCCTGATTGGAAAAGATCCTGAAAAGGCATCCTATGTAACCATTAAACTATCGGATTTTCTAAGGCACCATTTATATGACAAGAATCGGCCGATGGTCATGCTTTCGTCAGAGATTAAATTTATCCGAGACTTTTTGGAACTTGAAAAAATAAGACGGGATGATTTTACCTTTGCGGTCAACCTGACCGGGACCGAGGTAAATGATCAAAAGGTCCCATCACATATCTTATCGGTTTTTGTGGAAAATGCCATAAAACATAGCCTCGATTCGGATTTGCCTTCCGAGGCACAAATAGATTTTCACTTGGAAAACGGTTTTATTACTTTTAAATGCCGGAATACAAAGCCAAATATGGTCACTGTCAAAAAGAATGAAGGTCTGGGCCTTCAAAATGTAAAACGTAGGTTGGATCTGCTATATGGCACTACATATACTTTCCTTATCGAGGACCGCAGGGCCAGCTACTCTATAGATCTAAGACTTCCTTTATGAAATGTATCATAATAGACGATGAGCCCTTGGCACGGGAAGGAATGGTCGACATGGTGTCATCACGCAATGATCTAAAGTTACTCGGTGCCTTCAAAAATATCTCGCAGGCCAAATTATTTTTAAACAGTAATACGGTCGACCTCATATTTCTGGACATTGAAATGCCTGGCATAAATGGTCTTGAATTTGCCAAGACCATTGAGGATTCCATGGTTATTTTTGCCACAGCTTACAAAGAGTATGCGATTGATAGCTATGCTGTCGATGCAATAGGCTATTTGTTGAAACCTATTCTAAGAAGCCAGTTTGAAAAGGCCGTGGACAAGGCTTTCACCTTTCATAAGCTAATTGAAGAGGGTGGTTCCAAAAGAAATGAAATGTCGACTGACTTTCTATTCATCAAATCCGAGCGTAGGTACTATAAGATTCAATATGAGAAAATCCTTTTTATAGAAGGCTTGAAGGACTATGTGGTCGTCCATACGGCAAAGGATAAGGTAATCACGGCATTGAACCTTAAAGCAATCCATGAAAAATTGCCGAAAAAACATTTTTTGCGTGTGAGCAAATCCTATATTGTCAATGAGTCGGCCATAGACTCTTTTGACCATTACACCATATATATTAGGGAGCATGAAATCCCCTTAAGCAAAGTATATCAGGAAGATTTTTATAATTCTTATATATCAAAATCTTAATTTCAACGTGATAACAACTACAGGTTTCGCTCTAAATAGTAAAAAGTAGCAATTACCCAAAAGTCTTGACAAATTCACACTTCAGGAATGGTGAGGGACGTAGTATGTAAAACGGTTTCTTTAGATTGGGACGACCGAATTGATGAAGCCTACATATCTTATAATGGTTGATCTTACTTAAACTTACTGCCCTAATTTTTGGGTATCTACACACTCCTTATATGAAATGATTTATTGATAATAATTTCAATATCCTCCTTCAAAAAGTTTGAACTCTGTCCCGTTGGGGGGTCACTAAAGGGGATTTTCTACAGATCGAGTGGAAGTCCCCTTTTCCTTTGCCCTTCAAATCCCCTGTGAACAAAGAGATTGCGCCAAAAATCTCATTGACCCGAAAAGTTCGAACTCGCTTGTTTTTGAAGTCATACCCAATCCCGTCGGGGAAGACCATATATTGTATGGCCCTTTTGGTTTCCAAATCCCCTAACTTCCACAGTGATGGTAGGTTACAGGCATAATCAAGTGCCAATTTTACGGACTTTTTGAGGTTCGAACTATTTATTCCCCCATTTTCCAATTTCATCTCCAGTTCCCTTTGTTCGGCTTTCAGTTCCGGCATGAAAAGGTCGTACTGGGACTTTGTGATCTCGTTCAGCACGACATATCTTCTTTCCAATGTGTCCATCCTTTCTTTAAGTTGGCCGAGTGGACTTGCAACAAAAAAATGGACAATGAGATAAGAGTCATGCAGCTGATTTTTGGTTATACATTTCGTTTTCAAATTCCCCTATGGTTTTATAATGCAATGTCGGGTGTATCCTCTTCCTATTGTACCAAGTCCCTATCCACTGGAATATAGATAGTTCCGCTTCGGACCTGAAGTTATAGTTTTGATGGTACACCCATTCGACCTTCAAGCTCTTGGAGAAAGATTCCGCCACTGCATTGTCCCAGCAATTCCCTTTTCTGCCCATTGATTGTACATATCCTTTAAGGATATCGGTGAACTCGTAACTGGCATATTGTGAGCCCCTATCAGAATGGAAAACAAGCCTGTCCGTGATATTGTTCGACCTTACCGCCATCTTCCAAGCGGGTATTATGGTGTCGGCAGTGGCCAAGGTCTTGCCCATAGACCACCCAACGACCTTTCTGTGGAACAGGTCCATGATCACCGTTAGGTACATCCATCCCTCACCGGTCCTTATATAGGTCATGTCGGATACCCAGACCTGGTTTCTCCTGTGTACCGTAAAGTCCCGGTCCAATATATTGGGCGCTATCGGATAATCGTGTTTGCTGTCCGTGGTGGCCCCGGACTTTCTCTTTCTTTTGGCGAAAAGCCTGTTGGCCCTCATTATCCTGGCAACCCTCGGTCTTGAGGCCCGATATCCCCTTTTCAAGAGCTCCTCCCTGATCCTTGGAGCCCCGTAACTCCCGAAGCTGTCCTTGAAAATACCACGTATGGCCACCGTCAGGGCCTCGTTCTCTGACCACCTTTTGGAAGGCCCCCGGTCCAACCAATTGTAATACCCACTTTTGCTTACCTTGAACATTTTGCACATCTTCCCGACAGGAAATTTGAACCTGTGGTGTTTTATGAACCTATATTTTTCCTGTCGCCCTAGGAGAAGATGGCCATCGCCTTTTTTAGGATATCACGCTCGATCTCCACGTCCCTCAGTTTTTTCTTGAGCTCGGCTATCTCCCTTTGTTCTTCGGTAAGCTTGGGGTTGCCCTTTCCGGGAAAACTGTTCTCCCCGTATTTTTTGGCCTCCCTGCGCCAGCGTCCCAATACCGAGGGGTTCAGCCCCAGTTCCCTACATACCTCTGCGGCATTGCCCCTGGCATAGCTCAGTTCGACGGCCTTTTGCTCGGACTCCGTTGTGTACTCTCTTTTTGGTTTTGACATGTTTTCAAAGTTAATTCAAACAGTCAACATGCTCCTATCTCAATGTCCAGTCAAATGTAGTAAGTCCAGGTATGGGCCACAGATATCACCTATATCCCCATGCAACAGGGATATCTCTATCTGGTGGCCATCATCGACCTGCACAGCCGCTATGTCCTGAACTGGAGCGTGTCCAATTCCATGGATGCCCAATGGTGCAGGGAAACATTGGAAGAGGCAATAGGCGGGCACGGGACACCTGAGATCCTCAATACGGACCAGGGGAGCCAGTTCACCGCCGAGGAGTTCGCCAACTATGTTTTGGGCCAGGGAATACGCCTGAGCATGGACGGTAAGGGAAGGGCCACGGACAATGCCTTTATCGAAAGGCTATGGAGAAACGTGAAATACGAGAAGATATACCTGAACCCACCAAGGGACGGTATGGACCTTTATCTGTTATTGGCAGAGTACTTTGATTATTACAACCATGAGAGAAGACATCAGTCCATTGACTATGAAAGACCCATTGATCTATTTAAAAGAGCGGCTTGATAATTATATTAGTTTTGTAGAGAAACTGTCCTAAAGATTGGGGTATCTACATTTATTGATGTTGGAAATTTTTACAAAGTGCCTAAGTCAATTGCACTATTTGGAAACCCCATTGTTGCTGAATATTCATACCAAGAGTGTCGTGGATGTCATTATCGGGGTTATGCGGGATTTTTGGTAGACACCAATTCTGACTATAGTACACATTATCACTACAGATACGGAGTAGCCATAGACTAAGTGATGTGGCAAAGGATGGAAATGCGTATTTATTCCTGGAAGGGGCCAGAAAGCAAGGTTTTTCCTTCTCCTACATAGGATATATTAGATGACCTTTCCGGTACCTTATTCATAGGATCCGGTAAGGATGTTTTCCATAAATTGGCTTAGGGGAATCCTTACATCTCCATTATTTTGGACACAAAACCTCTTAATGAATTAAAATCAAGTACTTCTAATATGAAATGATTTATTGATAATAATTTCAATGTCTTGCTTTAAAAAGTTCGAATTCTGTCCCGCCGTGGTCACATAAAGATTAAAAGCTTCACGTCAAATCAAGGTTACTTGAATTTGTAAGTGGGGCTTTTTTATTTTCTGATATTTTGTAGACTTAGAGCAATTCGAAAAATGACAGATGGAATAGATAAGCCTATTTCAAGATATTCTGGATAATAGATGTGAACATTTGGATTCCAGCACCTATGATTTCGTCAGGAAAGTCATAATCGGCATGGTGCAAGGCAGGGGAATCAACTCCTGCGCCTAGCCCGAACATGGCTGTTTTGTATTTTTTGGAGTACCACCCAAAGTCCTCCCCAAATTTAAATGGATGGTTCTTTTGTACGATTTCCAAACCGTTTTCAAAGGCAGCCATATGGATTTGATCACTGCATTCGGTATCGTTGATGCTTGC
Organism: Flagellimonas aequoris; assembly: GCF_003584165.1. Classification (GTDB taxonomy): domain Bacteria; phylum Bacteroidota; class Bacteroidia; order Flavobacteriales; family Flavobacteriaceae; genus Flagellimonas; species Flagellimonas aequoris. The sequence goes on from NZ_QXFJ01000031.1 coordinate 22,265, forward strand.
CGGGAAATATTCAAGCCATTCCAGGTTAAAGTCCAGTTTGTGCAATCGGCAGATTTGTTCCACCAATGCTTCAATTTTAGAAGTCAAATCGGACATTTGCGTACTGTTCCAAGTACGTATGGTATAATGTAATTCAGCATTTGAAGGGGAAATGCCATAAGCTTTTTCGCCCATCAGTAGGTGAACAGGGGTCAATACGGCAAAATCCTCAAGATGAGGGTCTGTATGATTTAGGAGAGCCATTTCTCCAATGATTTTTGATATCGCCAAGGCTGGATTGATACCGTTTTCTGGTTCGGCTGCATGGGCTTCTTTTCCCTTGGTTTTTATGATAACGCTTATTACTTCCGCAGAAAATCCTTTTGGGGTGATTATGATGTTGTTGATAGGTTCCTTTGGAATGTTATGGAGCGCGAAAACGTAATCGATGCCCAGGGCTTCAAATTTTTTATCCTGCACCAACATTTGTGCTCCTTTGCCTGTCTCTTCGGCAGGTTGAAAGAGCAGGATGACCTTACCGTTTTGGATAGGTTGTGTTTCCAGCCAAAAAACCAATCCGGAAACCATGGCCATATGGCCGTCATGCCCGCATTTATGGGAAACCCCTGTATTGGCAGATTTATGTGGAAATTCGTTTTCTTCTACAATGGGCAAGGCATCCAATTCACATCGGATGGCAATGGTTTTCCCTTTTTTTGAAAACTCATAAATGATAGCTATGGCAGTTTTCCCAAAAGTTTCAATTCGAGCTGTATGTGCATGCTTTTCTGCAAATTTCCATATCCTTTTTGCGGTTTCATATTCTTGACCGGACAATTCAGGATAGGTGTGCAGTTCCTTTCTCAGTTTCATAATTTCTGGATGGACCAAAGGAATGTTTGGTTGCATATCGATGTGGAATTGACCAATTTTTGACTCAATAAAGATAGCCAAAATGATATTTTGAAAATGACGTTGGAGAAGGTCGTGTGAAGTCGTTTTTTGATATTTAACCATATAAAATTTCGTAAATTTAAGGGTGTAAATTCCACTAAAAAATACATGGATACAACCTTTCCGTTGACCGCTGGTTTAATAGCCTCCATGCTACATGTCATTGCTGGTCCCGATCATTTGGCGGCGGTCGCTCCCTTTGCCATCGAATCCAAACGAAAGGCTTGGAAAATAGGGCTGTTCTGGGGTATTGGGCACTTGGTGGGCATGATTGCCATTGGGTTATTGTTTGCCATTTTCAAGGAAATCATTCCAGTGGATACGATTTCCCAATACAGTGAGCAATTGGTGGGTGTGGTGTTGGTAGGCATAGGTTGTTGGTCCTTGTACCGGATTTTCAAAAAGCGAAGACACCATAAACATTTACATGTGCATACGGAACATGCTCCTGTCATCCACTCCCATGAGCACAAACACGAACATAATCCTACACACCATCACCAACATTCAGATGCATTAAAGCAAAACAATTTTGCTTCATTTTCCATTGGAATTTTGCACGGATTGGCCGGGATTTCCCATTTTTTGCTGTTCCTGCCTGTTTTGGGCTTTGAAACACAGTCCGATTCCCTCGCCTATATCATCGGCTTTGCCATTGGAATATTGGTGGCCATGATCACTTTTGCCTTTGTCATCGGGAAAGTATCTTCAGTGGTAAAAAATGGCCACAACGATATTTTTTTCAATGGAATCCGTTTTGCGGGCGGACTTTTTGCCCTGGTCATTGGTATTTATTGGATTTTCAGTACCTAACAAATCCTTGGCAATTGCTCCCCGATCATTGGGGTTACCATGCGCTTGCCCCCAATGACACTGTGCATAACCACTTTGTTCGGATGTTCTTCTGTAATTTCTCCAATACAAATGGCTCTTTCTCCCTTGTCATCCTTTTGCATCAATTCAATCATTTCAGATGCTATTTCCGGGTCAACGATGGACACAAAAATACCTTCGTTGGCCACAAATAGGGGGTCAAGTCCTAGCATCTCGCAGGCAGCGGCCACTTGGTCATCTATGGGTAATGCACTCTCGGTGATGTTCACTCCCATATGGATGTCACTGGCAATTTCAGAAAGGACACTGGCCAAACCACCTCTGGTGGGATCTCGGAACAAGTGGATTTTGTCGCCGAAGGAATCCAAAAGTTTACTTACCAAGAAGTTCAGGTTGGTGGTATCGCTCTCTATGCTTGATTCAAATTCCAAACCGTCCCTTTGAGACATGATGGCCATACCATGCTGGGCAATGGGCCCACTAATGATGATTTTGTCGCCCGGTTTAATTTTTTTGGCTGAGATGTCCGCCTTGGGATGCACCTTGCCAAATCCCGTGGTGTTGATGAAAATCTTATCGCCTTTACCACGTTCCACCACCTTGGTGTCACCAGTAATGATCTTGACCCCGCTCCGGTCGGCGGTTTCTTTGATGGTTTCCACAATCTTGATGAAATCGCCAATGGCCAATCCTTCTTCCACGATAAAGGCCAACGATAAAAACTCGGGGATGGCCCCGCACATGGCCACATCGTTCACTGTGCCGTTGACCGCCAAATCTCCGATATTACCTCCTTTAAAAAAGATGGGGGAAACCACAAAACTGTCGGTGGAGATGGCGATTTTTCCATCCATTTGAATGATGGAACCATCGTGTTTTTGATCGAGGTAAGGATTGCTGAACGTTTCAAAAATAATCTTGTCCAACAGGTCACGGGTCATCAAACCACCACTGCCATGGCCGAGGTTAATGGAGTCGTATCCTAAATCTATCTTGTTCATGGCGTTGTTAGTTTAAGTGGTTCGAAAAATGATAATAGGCGGCACAGGCACCTTCGGATGAAACCATGGGCGCACCCAACGGGTTGGAAGGATTGCAGGCCTTACCAAATTGTGGACATTCATGCGGTTTTTTAATACCTTTTAGAATCTGTCCGGCAATACACTCGGAGTTTTCTGGTGTGGTAATGGAGCTGACCCCAAACTTGGATTCCGCGTCATAGTCCCGGAATTTAGGTTTCAGCACATAACCGCTGTCGGGGATGGTTCCAATGCCGCGCCATTCACGGTCACCTACCTCAAAAACCGATGCAATGATTTTGAGGGCCTCCAAGTTTCCCTCTTCCCGTACAACCCGTGCATACTGATTTTCCAACTTGTGTTCTCCTTTCTCCAATTGGACCAAAGCCATATAAATACCTTGAACCAAATCTAAAGGTTCAAATCCGGTCACCACAATGGGGATTTTGTATTTTTCTACAAGAGGATAATATTCTTTCATTCCCATAATGGCACACACATGCCCCGCCCCCAAAAAGGCATCGATGGTACAGAACTCATCGCCCAAAATCCCTTCCATGGCAGGAGGCACCAATACGTGGGACACCAATATGGAATAATTTTTCACCTGTTCCTTTTTGGCATGCAAAACAGAAAGTGCGTTGGCAGGTGCCGTGGTTTCAAATCCCACAGCAAAAAACACGACCTCTTTATCTGGATTTTGCTTGGCAATATTGACGGCTTCCAATGGCGAATAGAGGATGCGAAGGTCACCACCGTTGGCCTTGGCCTCCAAAAGGCTCTTTTTGCTACCAGGTACCCGGACCATATCCCCAAAAGAGCAAACTATGACCCCGTTTTCCAGAAGTTCCACCGCTTTGTCAATTAGGTTGAGGGGCGTTACACAAACGGGACATCCAGGCCCGTGGATCATCCGAACGTTTTCAGGTAGCAGGTTGATGATACCGTTCTTCACCAATCCATGGGTCTGCCCACCACAGATTTCCATGATGTTCCAAGTTTTGGTGGCCGTTTTTTCAATGAGTTCCAAATAGCGTTTGGTGGCCTCCAGATTTCTATACTCACTCAAATACTTCATTGGTCAATGCTTTATATATTGATGGTATGCCACTTGTCCAAAAGAGATATTTTCATCATTTGGACTTAAGTTACGATTAAAATAGAGTTTGTATTCACTTCCCGCCAGTTCCTTGATCATATCAACCAAAACCGTATTTTGAAAGACGCCGCCGCTCATGGCAATTTCCTTGATATTCTGTTGTTCTGCCATTTTAATGACCATGGTGGTCAAGGTGAAGAGAAAGTCAACTATGATTTCTTGTTTGTCCCTTCCACTTCTGTAGTCATGATGGATTTTTGCAAAAAGGAGATGGGTGGGCACTATTCCGTCGTTTATTTCACTGATATAGCAAGTACAATTTTCCAATGAGTATTGTTGGATTTGATTTTCAAGCAAGATGGCTGCCTCGCCTTCATAGGTGTTGAAGTCGCAAATGTTCAAAAGGGATGCCACGGCATCGAAAAGTCGACCTACGGAAGAGGTTTTGAGCAATTCTTTCTTCTTTAAATGACGATAAATGGAAATTTCTTCTTTGGAAAATTTTTGCTGGATTTCTTCATTCATCGCTGCATCAGCCAAAGAGAAAAAAGATATCCGGGGTTCCTTGGCCATCTTGTCGCTGGCCAGCCAATCAAAATATTCAAAATGCCCGACACGTTCCATGGACTGATCATGGTATTTGAAAAATTCGCCTCCCCAAACCTGTTCGTCGTCCCCGTAACCGGTACCATCCCAAACGACACCCAAAACAGGCGAGCTTTGCCCAAAGAGTCCATGCTCACCCAATACCGAAGCAAAATGGGCCTTGTGATGTTGAACGGAGGCTACTGGGATATTCCATTTTTTTCCCAATTCCATACCGTGAAGGGTGCTATTGTAGGTAGGATGTTTATCCACAAGGATAACTTCGGGAAGTACCTGGAACAGTTTGGTAAACTTGTCCGCGGTATCCATGTAGCGGTCATAGACATCAAAATGGTCCAAGTTTCCCAAATATTGACTGATGTATAGGTAGTCGTTGGGGATAAAGGCCAACGTGCTTTTCAGGTGTCCGCCCATGGCCAATATTTTCTGGTCCGTCTTTACTTCAGAATCAAAATTTGGACTGAGCCCCCTAGATCGTCTAAAAATGACTTTTTCATGGAAACGATTGCTAAACTTGACTACGGAGTCGTCCTGTGGATTAGTGATTTCCAAATTATGGTCCAAAAAATAATCGGCCACTTCCGCCAATTCTTGGTGGGCCATATCCGCATCACTGATAATGGGCGATGCATGAATATTGCCACTGGTGGCCACAATCGGGATTCCAAGTTCGGTGGCCAATAAGTGCAAAATGCCAGAGTAGGGGAGCATAATACCCAATTGGTTCAGTTGGGGGGCCAATTCATCCACAACCAAGTTTCCGTTCAAATCGGTTTTTGGAATGATCACGATGGGACTTTCCGGAGAGGTCAAGGTTTCTTCCTGTATTTTGGTGACCTTCAAATGCTGTTTCAATAATGAAAGGGAAGGATATAGAATAACAAAAGGCTTGGTAGGTCTTCGTTTTCTTTTACGTAGTTTTTGAATGGCAAGAGGATTCGTCGCATCACAACACAAAAGATATCCGCTGGTATTTTTGATGGCCACAATGTTTCCATTTTTGATAAAGCTTGCGGTTTTTTGGATGACATCCCCGTCTGAAATAGTAGCTCCTTTGGCATCGGTCAATTTTAGTTCAATACCACAATGGGAACAGGAATTGGTCTGGGAATGGAACCTACGGTTCGAAGGATCTTGGTATTCCGTTGCACACGAATCACACATTTCAAAAACAGTCATATTGGTATGGTCCCTTTCAAACGGGAACTTGTTGGTAATGGCCCAGCGGGGTCCGCAGTTCACGCAAGTGGTAAAGGGATAGTGGTAGCGTCTGTTGTTCGGGTCGGTGATCTCTTCTTTGCAGGTATCACAAATAGCAAAATCGGGGGTGAGCTGTAAATTCAATTTTCCTCCGGTTTGGGACGGAACAATGGAAAATCCATCAAATGCTCGGTATGTGACTTCTGATAGATGATGGTCCTTTATTTTGGCCAATTTTGGAGGTTGCTGTATGAGCGTTTTATAAAATTGCTGGATTTTCTCGAATTCACCAGAAAGATAAATGATTACACCTTCTTCATTATTGGATACGGAACCCTTCAAACCAAATTTTTGAGCCAAGTTGAACACATGGGGCCTAAAACCAACTCCTTGCACGCGACCGGTCACTATGATCTTGAAAGATTTGGACACCTTATGAAATTTGATGGTGCAGGGTATCCACCAAGTCCATAATTTGTTCGATTGCCTCGGGAATAGCCGTTTTTACTTTTGGTGCCAATTCTGTGGTCATGGGTTCCACTTTTTCTATGGATATGGTGAAAAGATACAAATCTGGTTGGGTTTCCATGAGGTATACCGCTTCGATCATATCCTTGAGTCCCACGTCATGAACACTCAATGCCGAAGGAAAGTCACTGGCGAATTTGGGCCGGATGAGGGAAATGGTTCCTTCTGGTTGACCATCCATGGTGGCGTCCACAAAGATGATCTTGTTATAGCTTTCAAAACAGTTCAACAATAGAAATCCACCCGTTCCACCATCCAAAATGTCCAAATGGTCTGGCAGTTCCATCGTATCCATGTGTTGTATCAAATGGACCCCGACCCCTTCATCGCCCATCAAGTAATTGCCAACACCCAATACCAAAATGGACCTAGACTTATCTTTTTCAAAATAAAAGGCATCACTGCTTATGGCAATAGGCTTTTTTGCCAAATCCGATTTGGTATTTGTTGATTGCTCCATGTTGTAGGTATTACTCTATAATTTCCATGGCTTCCTCATCCACGGGAGCTTCTATTTCTTCATCTTCAACCAATTGTTTGAGTCTTTCGTCGCAGACAAATTTATAGCCTCCGAACATGGATGAAACTTCGCCTCTTCCTTCGAGCCAGTCGTGGTAGAACACCAAATACACATGAATCAAAGTGAACAATATAAAGAGCCACGTGGTGGTATGGTGAATAGTCCTTACAATGAAATCACCCCCTAAAAAGGGTACCACCCAACTGAACATTTTGGGCAACCACCAGCTTGCGGTGGAAGAATACAGTCCGAACCCTGTAAACACCTGTACCAATGCCAAAAGGAACAAAATCACATAGGATATGGCCGCCACACTATTATGCCCAATACTGATATCCTTAATGTCCGGTTTTTTTTCATTGGCCAAAAGGACATCCACCTTAATCACATGCAAGAAATTATGCCACATTTTTTTATTGAAAGGCCAAAAGGCACGCCAGCTGGAAAATCTGTTACCCACGAACGACCAATAAATTCTCAGTATCATATTGAAAAAGAATACGTAGGCCGTGGCAAAATGTATAAAGCGGACTGTGCCGAACCAATAAATATCGCTTGCTTCCCTATTGGACAAAATGGCCGGGGGATTGGCAATGATGAATCCTGTTATGGCCAATATGACAATGGAGAGCGCGTTGATCCAATGGAAAAACCGAACCGGAAGCTCCCAAACATATACCCGTCTAAATTTTCGTGTTTGCATGATTCATGATTTACTAGATTTCGCAGCTCGAAACGTTTTGTACTTGTGAAATATGCTTTCCGTGCTCATCATATAGATGCACTGCACAGGCTATACAGGGGTCGAATGAGTGGATGGTCCTGATGATTTCCAAAGGTAATTCAGGGTCTGCCACTGGGGTGTCCAAAAGTGTGGATTCATAGGCCGAACGCTGTCCTTTGGGATCTCTGGGTGAGGCATTCCAAGTAGAAGGAACCACCAATTGATAATTTTCGGTCTTACCTTCCTTGATTTTGATCCAGTGGGCCAAGGCACCCCTTGGTGCTTCTGAAAAACCTACCCCTTTGCATTCTGTTGGCCATGACTCGGGTTCCCATTTAGCCATATTGGCCATTCGGGTATCCCCGTTCTTGATGTTCAACAACAAGGTGTCATAAAACTCCATGGTCCAATTGGCCACCAATTGGGTTTCTATACCCCTGGCCGCTGTTCTTCCCAAAGTGGAGAAAAGAGCATCGACAGGCACGTCCAAATGGCTCAAAGCACCATTCACTGCTTCCTGAATTTCCTTGTTGCCCCTTGCATACCCTACCAAGAGTCTGGCCAATGGTCCTACCTCCATAGGTTTGCCCTGCCAACGAGGTGTTTTGATAAAGCTGTATTTCTGACTGACATCCAATTCTTCATAGGGAGGTTTGGGGCCCGAATAGTTGATGTTGGTCTCACCATCCCATGGGTGTCTGCCTTGGTCTTTACCTTCAGCATAGTCATCATACCAAGAATTGTTTATGAATTCAGCGATATCATCATTTCTGTGATTTACGTCATATACCTTGGATAGGTCCCTATCCAAAATAACACCTTGCTGAAATTTAAAACTGGAAATATCACTATAGCCATTGGTTGGGAAGTCACCATAAGCCATGTAATTGCCAAATCCTTTGCCAATAGCTCCCCAATCTTTGTAGAAGGAGGCAATGGCCAATAAATCTGGGATATAGACCTGTTCTATGAACTGTTTTCCTTCTTTGAGCAATCTTCCCACATAGGCCAATCGTTCAGCGTTGATACCTCCAGGACTTTCCGTATTGATGGCACAGGCCATACCGCCTACCAGATAGTTGGGGTGGGGGTTCTTACCACCAAAAATGGTGTGGACCTTTACGATTTCTTTCTGCCACTCCAAGGCTTCCAGATAGTGGGCAACTGCCAAAAGGTTGACTTCAGGGGGCAATTTCATTTGGGGATGGCCCCAGTAACCGTTTGCAAATATGCCCAGTTGCCCACTTTCCACAAATCTTGTGACCCTTTTTTTGATATCGGAAAAATAACCAGGAGAACTCTTGGGCCAACTGGAGATGCTCTGTGCCAGTTTGGAGGTTTCAGCGGGATCTGCCTTCAGTGCATTTACCACATCTACCCAATCCAGGGCATGAAGATGGTAAAAGTGTACGGTATGGTCGTGCATGTACAGGGCACCTTCCATAATGTTCCGTACCATTTCGGCATTTGGTGGGATCTCTATGCCCAAGGCATCTTCAACCGACCTTACGGAAGCCAAGGCGTGCACCGTGGTGCATACGCCACATGCGCGTTGCACAAATGCCCAAACGTCCCTGGGATCTCTTCCTTTTACAATATTTTCCAGACCCCGAACCATGGGACTTGAACTATAGGCGTCGGTTATTTTACCATCCTTCACCTCTACTTCTATTCGCAAGTGCCCTTCAATCCTGGTAATAGGGTCAACAACAATTCTATTTGCCATGATGATCTTATTAAGACTCTAGTTTCTTTTCATTCTGTATGCCACGGGAAGTCCTGCTTTTCAGTTCTTTCCGTTTAGATATATTGGCGGCAACGGCATGCACCGCTAAACCACCTGCTACAACCCCGGCGGCTACTTTGCCAATAGTGTCGGCGGAACTTTCAATGCCAAATCCGGCCAAACCGGTCAATCTTTCGTAGAAAGGTCCGTTGTCCCAAAAATTCTCTTCACTACAACCAATGCATCCATGACCTGATTGGATTGGATAGCTAACGCCATTATTCCATTTGATGGTACCGCAAGAGTTATAGGTCATTGGACCACGACATCCCACTTTGTACAAACAATAGCCATCTTTGGCATTTTGATCGTCAAAGGTTTCGGCAAAAAGACCGGCGTCGTAGTAGGGTCTTCTGTAGCAGGAGTCGTGTACCCTTTTGGAGTAGAATGCTTTTGGTCTACCAAGACCATCCAACTCTGGCAATCGGTCAAAAGTGATCATGTGAACAATGATTCCTGCCATGACCTCGCCAATGGGAGGACAGCCGGGGACCCGGATAATGGGTTTGTTCTTGATGATTTTATGTATCGGGGTGGCCTGCGTTGGGTTGGGGTAAGCGGCTTGTACGCATCCGTTGGAAGCGCAACTGCCCCAGGCAATGATTGCTTTGGCCCCTTCGGCGGCTTCGATCAGAAGTTCTTTTGCGGACCTACCCGCAATGCAACAATAGTTGCCATCATCGCCCAGAGGCACGGAACCTTCTACGCAGAGGATGTATTCCCCTTTGTATTTTTCCATGGTGGCCTGTTTGGCGGCTTCAGCCTGATGGCCGGATGCGGCCATCAAGGTCAATGTATAGTCCAGTGAAATTTTATCCAGAATGATATCCGAAACAATCGGGTGGTCGGACCGGATGAACGATTCACTACAACAAGTACATTCTTGGTAATGTTCCCAAATCACGGGGATTCGGAACGTGTTTTCCAGGGATTTGGCTACCTGACCGATCATGGATGTCTCCAAACCCATATATGCTGCGATATAGGTGGCGAACTTCATGAAATCACGTCTGCTGTAACCCTGCTTGATGATGCTTTCGTAATAGGTTTCCTTTACTGATTTTTCTAGTGCCATGACCCAAAATTTTAAACCTAAATATTAATTTTTCAGGGATTTAGCACTAAATGTAGATATTACAATCAGGGATTCATATGACAAAAGTCATGTTGTTGGAATTATATTTTGGATAATATTGTGTCTTATGTGCCTCTTATTCAGGACTTAAATAAATATCATGCATGAACTGTCGGTAGCCATGGGTATTGTAAAGATTGCCGAGGATGAGACCAAAAAGGCCAAGGCCAAAAAGGTCACCTTGATCGAGTTGGAAATCGGCAAATTGGCAGGTGTGGAGTTTGAATCCTTGGATTTTGTATGGCCAGCGGCAGTGAAGAATACGGTACTCGAAAGCGCGGAAAGAAGAATTGATGTAAAAGAAGGTTTGGGCCAATGCGCGGATTGCGATACGGTTTTTGAAATTGAACATTTTTACGATTCCTGCCCAAATTGTGGCAGTAGTTTTAAAGGTATAATACAAGGTAAAGAGTTGAGGGTTAAAGCCCTAGAGGTAGTATAAATCAAAAAACTTGAAATATGTGCGGTACTTGCGGATGCGGAAGCGAAGAGAATGGAGCCAAAATTTTGGCACCGGCCATTGGTAAGGAAACCCATGGCCACGATCATGATCACCACCACCATTCACACGGTCACTCCCACGGCCACGATCATGGTCATCACCATCACGACCATGAGCACTCCCATGACCATCATCATGGACATCATCACCATCACCACGATCATGATCATGACCATCATCATAAAACGGTATTGGAGGTGGAGCGTGACATTCTACAACAGAATGAGATCATGGCGGCCAGAAACCGGGGGTATTTTGATGCCAAAGGCATCTTTGCCCTTAATCTGGTAAGTTCGCCGGGCTCTGGTAAAACGTCGCTATTGGAGCGTACCTTAAAGGATATGAAGGATAAAATTTCTTTCTATGTGATAGAGGGCGATCAACAAACCTTGAACGATGCCAACCGAATTGCAGCTTTGGATGTTCCCGTATTGCAGATCAATACAGGGAAAGGATGCCATTTGGAAAGTGATATGATCCATGACGCGGTCAAACAATTGAATATTGCCAATGACTCCGTATTGATGATCGAAAATGTGGGCAACTTGGTATGCCCCTCCATGTTCAATTTAGGCGAACACAAAAGGGTGGTCATCGTGAGCACCACTGAGGGTGATGACAAACCCATCAAATATCCGGACATGTTTCATACCTCGGATATTTGCATCATCAACAAAATTGACCTAGCGCCTTATTTGGATACCAATATTGAAGAGCTGAAAAAGAATGCACGTCAGGTGAACCCTGGTTTGGTCTTCTTTGAAGTATCGGCCACCAAAGGCACTGGTATGGAGCAATGGTATGAATGGTTGGAGACCAACGCGAAGTTGGTTCCCGAAGACCACTAAAACAACGGTTATGTGTTTAGCGATACCTGGAAAATTATTGGAAATCACTTCGGAACTTGATGAAACCTTCCGTATGGGGAAAGTCTCCTTCGGGGGAATCAAAAAAGAAGTGAGCCTAGCTTTGGTCCCAGAGGCCAAGGTCGATGACTATGTCATGGTCCATGTGGGGGCGGCCATCAGTATTGTGGATGAGGAAGAGGCAAAAAAAACCTTTGAGGTGCTTTCACAATTGGGAGAATTGGATGATTTGGACCATCCACCGGAAAGCAATCCATAATTTTGATACCGTGCCCTATTTTGAGCTCAAAAATGATGAAATTTCTTTTCCACCAGCATACTTTGCGGATATAGATGGGCTGTTGGCCGTTGGGGGCACCATGTCCATAGAGCGATTGTTGTTGGCCTATAACAGTGGTATTTATTATTGGCATTATCCTTTAAAACATATCAAATGGTGGTCACCAGACCCAAGGATTGTATTGAGACCCAATGCTTTTGAAATGCCCCAATCCCGACTGGATTCCCTTTTGAAAGATTTTGATATACGAGTCGACTCCCATTTTGAGGAAGTACTCCGCGGTTGTCAGAGGGTATACAATATAGATGGTCAGATGGACAACCGATGGTTAGCAGAACGGATGGTCCGTATGTTCATGGAATTGCACCAAAAAGGATACGCCCATTCCGTTGAGGCGTGGAAAGATGGGAAATTAGTAGGCGGATTGTTCGGTGTCGCCATTGAAAAACTGTTCTTTGTTGAATATGTGTTCTCCACCGTGGAACATGCCGATGAAGCCGCCCTGCTATACTTGATTAAAAAACTGAAGGATCAAGATTTTGAGTTGATGGATATGCAAAAGGCCACGTTTTTCTTTTCAGGTATTGAATTTGATGAAATGCCCAGGTTGGAATATGTGGGCCTATGCAAGGAAAACGCGAATACGTTTCGCGATGTCCCCACTGAGTTTTAGGAAATACAAAAAAAGTAAGAAGATGAGCCTCTCATTTGAAGAACAGATACAACATGCCAACGTGCTTTTACAGGAAAATGAATGGGAAAAATCCATTGACAACTACCAAGAAGCACTGAAACTGGCCACCAATGACCAACAAAAAATCCACCTGAACAGCGTGCTGGGCAGATTATACCAAAAAATGAAAAAACCTCAGGATGCCTTGACCGCATTTGAAGAGGCCCTGGCAGTGTACGATCATGGACCCGAAGCAGAAAATCAAGTAGAAAGAGCGTCTTTGTTGAACAATTTGGCAGCCATTTATACCCAATTGGATACGGCAAAGGCGATCGAAAATTATAAAGCTGCCTCCGATATATTTACTGTTCTAATGGATAATGGACAAACAGCCGTTGCACCACATCTGGCCAATACCCAGTTTGCATTGGCCGAGGTATATAACAAGAAGAACGATTTCTACTTTGCCAAAAAATACTACAAGGAAGCCATCAAACTTTATGAGCGATTGCCCGAGGACATGTATCATTCATTAAGGGCCAGTGCCCATTATCAGTTGGGGAACATTTATACCGAGGAATTCTATGAGTTCGATGCCAAGATGCAATACCTGAAAGCTTTATCGCTGTTTGAAGGGTTGATTAGTGAAGGAGAAGAGTCTTTTCAACCGTATTTGGCCGCCGTGCTCAATAATTTGGGGGTTACCTTCAATGCGATGGGCGAGCCTGAAAAGGCATTGGAGCATTATGATAGGGCCCTGCGAGTGTACCAGGAACTATCCGGTAAAGCTTACGATATTTTCCAACCCTATGTGGCGGCAACTTTGAGCAGTATGGGCATTGTACATGCCGAAATGAAGGATTTTGAAAAGGCGATCGCCTATATTGGGCAAGCCGTTGAACTCTACAATGGCCTTGCTGATTCCAGACCACAGGAATACACCCATTATCTGGCCACAGGACTTCATAACCTGGGGCTTTTCCACTTTGAGATAAAGCAACTTCAACCTGCAATGGATTATTTTGGTCAGGCTTTGGAAATACGTAGGCGATTGGCATCAGAACAACCCATAAATTTTGATCCAGATTTTTGTGCCACAGCATTGAATTTGGTGGAACTATATCAGGCTGAATTGGAAACCAAAGTGGATTTCGATTATAAAACAAAGGCATTGGAATTGCTGAACGATGTTGAGATGCGTTTACGGTCATACAACGACGATCGTCCCGTCATTAAAAACATGAAAAACGATTGTGAACACTATACCGAATATTTCAACACTGTTGATGAAGAGGCGTTGACCATGCATTTGGTTTTTGGGAAAATCAAGGAACTGAATGAAGAAATAGATAGCACCATTGTTCCCGAAGAAAAATTGGTTTTTCAACAACAGGTCAAGGAACTCCTGACGGGAAAATTCAAATTATACCCTGATAACATTCTATTAAGGAACGAACTTGCACTGGCCCATGCCAATCTGGCTTGGCTCCTATTGAGGTCAAAACGGTTCGATGAAGCGGAAGACACCATTAAAAAAGCACCAAACCTTCAATCCTCTCCAAGGTCCCTGCAGTGCAATTTGGCCCATATTTATCTTTTGCAAAACCAATTGGACAGGGCCTTGCCACTTTATGAGGAATTAAAAGGCCAAACCAATGACGAAGGCAAGACGTACCAAGAAATCATCCTGAAGGATTTTGACATTCTGGAGAGGGACGGAATCCATCATGAAGACTTTGAAAAAGTGAGGCAATTATTGTCGTAAGGCTTCGAAAATCCAAAACATAAAAAACTGACCAAAAAGTGTATTCTGATTTTTTATTTCAGAAGGGTCACTTTTTGGCCAGTTCCCGTTAAATATGAAAAAGGTATCTTTTTTGTGTTTGATCAGATGAACAACAAGTGAGTTCCTTCTTGATCGGCCCTACTATAGAAATCGCCAATAGTAAGGATACCATCCAATTCATCAATAAGATCTTCTTTTTCCAAATGGAACATTTCCACCGCCAATTTACAGGCCCAAAGCTTGCATCCCGAATCCGATAGGATTTCCAAAAACTCGCCTACAGGTGGCATATCCAATTTTTCCATTTCTTTTTTCATCATGTTGGAAGCGAATGCTTCAACACCTGGCAATCCGCCCAACATGGTGGGCATGTGCATGGCAGGGTTGCCTACCGTGGCCACATGGAGATGTTCCAGTTTTTTCTTTTGAATGGCTTCCAATCCAAAGAAAGTAAAGAATATCTCAGATTCAATGCCTTCCATTCGAGCCCCGTTGGCCATCACAAATGCCGCGTAGACATTTTCGAGGGTGGCCTTGGAGAGGATAAAGAGCATTTTTTTGACTTTTGTTTCACTCATGACCTTGCGTTTAAATTTTTATTTTTTAAGCCTTATATACAGCTCTTTGGTTTCGGAATACCGGCAATCATTGTTGCTTTTTTCAAGGGTCCGCCTGGGAACAGTGCATAGAATTCCTTAATATCTATGACACCACTTTTTTTGATTCCCCTGATGGACAATGGTTCTTCTTCTTTGAACTTCTGTTGGATATAATCGATTATCGCCCAATGCTTATCGGTCATTTCAATGCCTTGTTCTTTGGCTATCTCTGTGCCAATTTCTTTGTTCCATTGGGAAAAATCGGTTAGATATCCTTCTTGGTCCACGGAAACTGTTGCTTGTGCTATTGTCTTGTCCATTTCTTTAGTATTTAGGTTTACAAATATTATGCTTCTGTTTCTTCAAAATGTTTTCCTTTTTCGCTCATGGTTGCCGATACGAAGGGGATATGGATGCCTTTGATGAGCATGTTCCAATAAATCCATCTAAAGGCCAGTTTTCCCATATGGTTCATCCTGCTTTCTTTCAATAGGTTCAAGGGGCCTACACCTGGGAATGGGAACGTGCCTTCAACGGGCTCATGTGTGTAGTTGAAATCGATCAAAAGGGCTTTTCCATCACCAGTCTCGATAAAGCAGTTTGCATGTCCGTCAAACTCTTCTTTTAAAGGTTCCCCTTTGATGTACCTCAAGATGTTCTCGGTCAATATCTCTGCTTCAAAGTGGGCTACGGAACCTGCTTTGGAAGCTGGTAGATTTGTGGCATCACCAAGGGCAAAAATATTTTCATGGGCCTCGGTCTGTAATGTAGCCTTGTTGGTAGGCACATAGTTGAGGTCATCCCCCAAACCGGAACGTTCGATCAATGCATCGCCCATGTTGGTGGGAACGGTGACCAAAATATCGTAGGGTACTTCGGTTTCTGCATAATCAATGATTTTATTGTTCTCATAATCCACACGCTCAATGTTGAAGTCTGTAACTTCTTTGATGCCCTTATCGGTCAACAAGTGGTGAAGTGCCTGTGTTGCTTTAGGCTTGGTGAAGGCGCCTCCCAATGGGGTCACGAAGGTGATGTCCACTTTATCCCGCATGCCTTTGTTTTTGAAATAGGAATCGGCCAAGAAAGCAAATTCCAATGGGGCAACGGGACATTTGATGGGCATTTCGGTGATATGGACCACCAGTTTTCCGCCTTTCCACTCCCTAAATTTGTCACGCAGGGCTTTTGCGCCTTCATAGGTATAAAAATCGAAAACGCTTTTGTGCCATTCAGGGCCTTTCATTCCTTCTACTTCCTCAGGAGCGATTTTGGTTCCGGTGGCAATGATGAGGATGTCATAGGGAAGTTCTTCGCCTTTTTCCAGTTGGACCTTATTCTCCTCAGGAACGATCAATTCAATTTTTTCCTGAATGTAACGAGCATCCTTAGGAATGAACTTGGATCCTTTTTTCTTGACCTGATCGGTCGTATAAATATCAAAGGGAAGAAATAAAAAACCCGGTTGATAATAATGCGTTTTATATTGATCTACAATGGTAATCTTCCATTCATCTTTTGGAAGCTTTCCTATCAAATGGTTTGCCATCATCGTTCCGGCTGTTCCAGCGCCCAATATGACCAAATTTTTCATGATATATAGATTGTGTGATTTACTATGGTAAAAGTACTCAAAGGGCGGATCGGCGAATATGACAATTGTCAGTTTCGGGCATAAAGTTGTGTAACTTAAGTTACATAAGTGCCTATGAAACAGTTAAATATGTATTTTGATTACATGTGGGAGCCTATTCCTTTGACCATGGCAAATCTTCTTTTTGTGTTGGTTGGCTCCGGAATTTGGGGCGTTAGGGGAATATCCTTTTGTATGTGTATGAAGGGCAAGAAGAAGGATGTTTCACCAGTTACGTGAACAAAAAATGCTGTTTTATTCTTAACCAAAAGGATGGATCCTATCTGAATGTTGACTTATCCGATTAACGGCTTTGATTGGTCAGGCCACCTTGGTTTTTAAGGATATGTTCTTAATTATTTTGGTATGGAGCAATGGGCCGTTCACTGGTTTGGTCATAAGATCGTTTGCACCCAATCTGAATATTTCCTTGCGGGTATTACTGGTATTGTCCGCGGTGAGAACAATAATCGGGATTTGGGGCGGACAATTGGCCTTTCCACTGCGGATGATACCGGTTGTTTCGAATCCGTCCATTTCGGGCATTTGTAAGTCCATCAAAATCAAATCGAAGGATTTATTTTCCATGATTTCCAAGGCTTCTTTGCCGTGGTTGGCAATGGTCAGGTTCATGTTCTCCCATTTCTTGAACAGCAGTTTTACCACGGTCTGGTTCATTTTATTGTCCTCCACCAGCAGGATTTGGCTTTCTTGCATATCAAAATCTTCAGCAGTATGGGCAGGTACTTTGTCCATGACCAAAGTTTCTTCATCAATTTGATAGGTGAGGCCAAGCTTACAGATGATTCCTTGGTTGGTGTTGTTTGCAATATCTATGGTTCCTCCTTGGAGGTCCACATAATTCTTTACAATGTACAATCCCAAACCAAGACCACTATATTCTCTTTTATCCATAAAGGATTTTTTGGTGAAGGACTCGAAAATCGTGCTCATTTTTTCTTTGGAAATCCCAATTCCTGAATCCTTGATGGTAAAGTCCAGGGTTACCCCATTGGAACCGTTATAACTTGTGGCAATGTTTATTTCCACATAGCCCTCATTGGTGAATTTAATGGCATTGTCCAACAGGTGGTCAAGAATCTGGACCAATTTTACTTTGTCGCCCACAATACGGTTTGGTAAGGTATGAGGGATGGATACCTTGAATTCCAGGTTTTTGGCCTCGGCTTTTTTCTGTTGTGCCGCGATGACCTTGGCAAGGGTAGATGGCAATTCAAACGAGACCTCTTTCAGCTCGTGATCCCCTTTTTCTATCACGGTAAAGTCCAAAATATCCTCAATATTGCCCAACAAATTCTTTGAAGAACTCAGGATCAACCTGCACTTTTCTTCCAGATCTTCATCCTTATCGTTCTGCTGTAGGGCACTGGCCACTCCCATGATCAAATTCAACGGTGTTCTAAGCTCATGGCTTATATTGGAAAGGAACGAAGATTTTATTTCGTTCATGTCCTCTGCACGTTGGAGTGCCAATAATTGGTTCTTCTCATTCTCCATCCTAAGATCTCGGATCCTGTTGCTCATGGAAATGGACAGGAAAATAATTTCAAACCCGATCCCAAATTTTGCCCCGTTGTTGGTGAAGAAGGAGTTTTCTATGGTATTGAAGTTGTTGAGTATAAAGATCACGAAGCCAAATACCAAAAAAGATATACCGATGATAAAGTAGGGGTCCACAGAGACCTTTTTTTGCTTTACCGCCACTAGGGAACTGATCATATGGATCAATACCAATATGCCAATGACATTGGCCAAAGGGTAACAAAAGGCAAACCCTCCAGGAATGGTGAACAAGAGCAGTGTTCCTACTAAGTTTAAAATGCTCAAAAAGTTACCGGCACGATGCAAAACAGGGCTGTTCTTTTTAAGGTTCAAGAACTTGTCGCCATATCTTCCAAAAAAGAACAACGAAATAAAAGCCGTCAGCAAAACTGCCCTGTCCGAAAGCCAACCACCGCTTGGTGTTAGGTATTGATGAAAAAAACCATCCAATGAAAACTGCATCAAGGCGATAAAGAGCACATATAGACCATAGTAAATGAATGCTTGATCCTTCAATGCGAAAAAGAAAAATAGATAGATGATACAGGCCAGTACCAATATGCCATAAAAGAAGCCATAAAAAACCTGCTCTTTATAGGTGAGGTCAAAAAATTGGTCCTTTTTATAGAGCTGCAATGGGAACATGACCACTTCTCCATCGCTCTTAATATGGATATAGGCGGTTACCTTTTGGTGTGGACTCAGCTTGAGGTCAAAAATGGATTTTCGATGATGAACGGTTTTTTTGTTGAATGGCATTTTATCCCCGCTGGTCTGTTTACTTACCTTGCCATGGCTATCGATAATGAATAGGTCCACCACATCGGTAATAGGTCTTGCGGTTTCCAAGTAATATTCCCCATACTTGGATGAGGGGTTCTCAATCTCAAATTTCAACCAGTAGTTTTCATTGGAAAAACCAATGTTCTCTTTTAAGCTGGAAAGTGGAATGAAAGATAGATTATTGTTGTTCCGGATATCCTCAAAATCGAAATCCTTGGTTCCCGCCATAAAAATAGAGGTGTTGGGCCGAAGGGAAATGGCATCGGTTTGGTCATCCAATATGAGAGTTGTGGACAAAGCTACTTTTGGTAGCATTAGTATAACGGCATGCAAAAATAATTTGGCCGTCCATAAAATAGATAGTCGCATCAAGTAGGCATTTGGATGTTACCCTTTGGGAAAGTAACATCTGGTTTGTCAAACGATGTTCGTTCGATAATTCAACTTAAAGGAAGGACATGTTGGGGTTTTGGTGAATAAATAAAGGTGTTCTGCATAATATTTCGATGTGTGGTATGGTTCCTGAATCCTTGAATATACTTGGATTAAACAGTTTTTCCTTGATTGTATGTCCTTATTAATGGATTAAAAAATCAAAATGACTTGAAAGGAACGCTTTCTTCTTGGGACTAAATTTTCCATATCCACTCAATGTAATGACGAGATAATGGAAAAAACGAAAAAAACGATTTTAGCTCTTTTCTTGGCGATAGGAGCCCTGACCCATGCACAAAGCATCGATTACAATACCAAAAAAGGTTATGCAGCCAATGGGTATGATGTGGTTTCCTATTTTGACGGAAAGGCCTTGGAAGGCCAAAAAGAGTTTACTGCCCAGTATGATGGTGTGAACTACAAGTTTTCCAACGCAACCAATTTGATGAAATTCAAAGCGGATCCCAAAGCGTATTTGCCTGAATATGGTGGGTACTGTGCATATGCCGTGGCCGTTTCCGGAAAGAAGGTCAATGTGAATCCCAAAACCTTCGAGATCAGGGATGGCAAGTTGTACCTGTTCTATAATTCAGGGAACACCAATACACTGGATCTTTGGCTAAAGGAGTCTCCTGATGACCTGCAAGCCAAAGCAGATGTAAACTGGGAAAAAATCAAGAATTAGTAACTTTTTGGAAGATTTTACGTCAAAAAAGTATGTGACCTTCAATCCATTACTGGTTTTGAAGGGATATTTCATGGATAATTCCGGTATGGTTCAATTCGCAAAGGTTTTTTTATCTGGGTTATTGATAAGTTTCTTAGGGGCATTGCCTTTTGGAACCTTGAACCTAACCGCCTTTGATATCTCCGCTGCACAAGGATCAATGCCGGCCTTTTGGTTTGCACTGGCGGTGGTTCTTGTGGAACTCATTATGGTTAGGCTTACCCTTTACGGCCATGAAAGGTTACAATTTGGGGACCAGTTTGTGCGCCTTTTACTGCCCTTGGGCATTCTTTTGCTGATGTACCTTTCCATATCCAGTTTTTTGGACTCATCGAATATTGCTGGGGCAAGTTCAAAAGCTTCGATTTTACCTCAGATCAAATCCACCTTTGTTTTAGGGCTCTTGTTGAGTGCTCTGAATCCCCTGCAGCTTCCATTTTGGTTTTCTTGGAACAAAATACTGGACAATAGGGGTGTCTTAAAATCCAAGGGAGCCCATTATACCTTTTATTTAATTGGAATTGGTCTAGGTACCTGGATGGCACTGGGAGTATTTATCACTGCAGGAAAATATATTTTCAATAATTACGGACAATACAATAGGATGACGAATCTTTTAATGGGATGTATGTACCTTGGATTTTCTTTCTATCTTTTGTTCCTATTCATCAAAAAGCGAACCAAATACAAAATCCAATAACCATGTTCAAATCTTCCTTGGATACCTTAGAGCAATTCAAAGAGGTCCTGCAGGGACTACCAAAGGATTGTTATTCACAGTCATGTAGTGTACTTTCCAATTCCACAATTGGCCAGCATACGCGCCATATTATTGAACTATACCTCTGTTTGTTGAACGGTTACGAAACGGCCGATGTCTCTTACGACCGTAGGGAGCGTGACCTGAAAATTGAACAGGATCTTTCCTTCGCCATTAAACAGTTGGAATATATACAGGCACAATTGGACCGTCCCAATAAATCCATCAAGATCAGTTATGAACTGGCAGGTTCCGAAACTTGTTTGGATTCCAACTATTTTAGGGAAGTGATGTACAACCTGGAGCATACCATTCATCATCATGCCCTCATCAAAGTGGGTGTTGAACATTTTACCAGTATACAACTTCCAGAATCTTTTGGAGTGGCCCCGTCTACCATGCAATACAGGGAGACATGTGCACAGTAAGCTTCATGTCACAGGGGGATACCTATTTGGTCACCTCCAATAGGGATGAACATATATCCCGGCCAAGGTCCCTTGAACCCAAGGAAGAGACCGTTGGACCCATGAGGGTCTTGTTTCCTAAAGATCCCAGGGCAGGGGGTACGTGGTTTGCGGTGAATGAAGTAGGGGTGGTGGCCGTTTTGCTGAACGGTGCTTTTGTTGGGCACTTGCCGAATGGAAACTATGCCAAAAGCCGTGGACTCATTGTTTTGGATGTCATCAGTTCCAAAAAACCCGAACAGATGCTGGAACAGATGGATCTTTGTCGGATAGAGCCTTTTACTTTGGTATTGTTCAACTCTAGGCTGTTGGAGTTTAGATGGGATGGCAATCAAAAATATTTCAGACCATTGGACAAGTCCAAAAACCATATTTGGTCTTCTGCCACCCTTTATCAGGATGCTGTAATCGAACATCGGGCTAGGTTGTTCGACAGATTTACGAAGGAGAATACCTTGATCAAGCCACAGGATGTATTGAATTTTCATTCCAACAACCATGATGATTTTGAGAACGGTTTCATCATTGATCGGGAAACTGGCCTGAAAACATTCAGTGTTACCCAAGTGGTTCTGGATGAGGAAGAAACCTTGATGCGTCATGTGGATCTGTTGAACGATAAGAGGTATGAGGTTCCTTTTTCTTCCCGTCAACTGATACTGTAGATCCATGGATTCTCTAAAATTGATATGGCATAGGATTACAAATTGGGAATATTGGCCCTTCTGGATGATATATTACCCTTTGTTTCCCGTCTGGTTATATTATTCCTTCAAGGCCCGTTCCCTTTTCTTTTTCAATACGGCCAATCCGGCCATGAAGAATGGTGGTATGGCCATGGAATCCAAAATGGAAATCTATAAGATGATTCCTCCACAATTTATTCCCAAAACGGTTTTTATTCCCAAGGACCAATCTCCGGAATGGGCATTGGAAAAGGTATTGGACTCGGATATTGGGTTTCCCTTTATCGCAAAACCCGATATCGGTATGAAGGCTTTCGGTGTGGAAAAAATCTATAACAAGGATGAGTTTCGAAACTATGTTTCATGGAGCCCCTCTAATTTTTTGGTGCAGGAGCTTATTCCTTACAGGAAAGAAGTGGGTATTTTCTATGTGCGCAAACCGGATGAAGAGCAGGGGAAGATCACGGGGGTGGTCTCCAAGGAGTTTCTATCGGTTGTTGGCGATGGCTCAAGCACACTGATGGAACTCATCAAAAGCAACCCAAGAAGCCATTTACAGTTGAAGGCCCTAAAAAGAAAGTTCGGGGATGGGTTGAACAAGGTAATCGCCAATGGCGAGGAGTTTGTTTTGGTTCCCTACGGAAGTCACACCCGTGGTGCCAAATTTGTGGACATCAGCCATCTCATCAGCGAAGATCTGGTCAAGACCATTAATGGCATTTGTGGCCCGATGAAAGATTTTCATTATGGTCGGTTGGATGTGCTTTACAATACCTTTGAAGAACTGTCTGAAGGAAAAAAATTCAGTGTGATTGAAATCAATGGGGCAGGAGCGGAGGCTACCCATATTTACGACCCTAAGCATTCCCTTTTTTGGGCCTGGCGAGAAGTTACGCGACACTGGGGTATGATGAACGAAGTGAGCATTCTCAACCATCAAAAAGGACATTCGTACCTAAGTTTTAAGGATGGTAGGGCTATGTTGAAAGCAAACGGAATGCTTCAGGCACAGTTAAGGGTAACCTGATGAAAATATCCGTTACAAAATCTCCTTAATATAATCTTCCATCGATTCTGGAGTACTGATAGGGGCAAAACGTTTTACAGGAACACCCTTTTTATCCAATACGAATTTGGTAAAGTTCCATTGGATATTACTGCCCAAAAGCCCGCTCAACTCTGATTTAAGGTATTTGAAAATGGGATGGGTATTCTTCCCATTCACTTCTATTTTGGCAAACATGGGGAAGCTCACACCATAATTTAACTGGCAAAATTCCTGAATTTCATCTGCGGTGCCGGGTTCTTGGCCTCCAAATTGGTTACACGGAAATCCCAAGATCACCAATCCTTGGTCTTTATAGGTTTCATAAAGTTTTTCCAATCCCTCATATTGTGGGGTCAATCCACATTTGCTGGCGGTGTTCACCACAATAATGGTCTTACCCTTGTAGATGGACATGGATTCCATGGTGCCGTCCAATCGTTCCGCTTCAAAATCGTAAAAGGTCATGTTCGAATCTTTTTTATCTTAAATAATTTTTACATCCATTCCACATTCAACTGTTGCAAAGCGGTATCCAATTCCAACAAAGACTTTGGATCAATAATTTGGGTGTTGATGGTCAATTCCTTGTTTTGTCCTTTCAGGATATAATCGCCTGCAAATTTTTTGATCTTTTGAATCTTGTCCAACTCCATTTGCTTTCCAAACGGTGAACAAATCTTGATGATGCCCTTTTCCAAGCGGATGTATTTGTATTGTTTTTGATATACATAGATTCCCAGATAGGTCAAAGAAAGAACCAACCAAAAGTAGTCTGTCCATTTCATGCTATCTTCTGTGAATCGTTGTGCAAAGAAAGCAATGGCCCAAACAAGACCGAGGATGAGATTAACGTTCAAGTGTCTTTTTTTATAGGCTATCCTCATATGCTAACTGGTATTTTAAAATTCACCAGTACCTTAAAATTAGCAAAAAAAAACAGTAATAATCTAAGGTGCACTACGGTGAATGGTTTCCATAATGATAGGCGCATGTATCCGTGAGTTTTCAATGAACCATTTGTGGGTTTCCATGCCGCCGCAGATCACACCGGCCAAGAAAAGCCCCGGAATATTGGTCTCCATGGTTTCAGGGTTATAGGAGGGAAGACGTTTCTCATCTTTTGAAAGTTCAATGCCCAACTTTTCCAAAAATTCGAAATTGGGCATATAGCCGGTAAGGGCCAGAACAAAGTCGTTTTCCAAGGTCACTTCGCCTTCCGGGGTGTTGATGATGATTTCGGATGGCGTGATTTCCTTGACCGTTGCATGGTAATACGCTTTGATGCTGCCTTCCTCAATTCGGTTGATGATATCCGGCCTCACCCAATATTTTACCCGTTGGCCCACTTCCGGACCGCGGATGATCAAAGTGACCTCGGCACCTTTGCGCCAACATTCCAAAGCGGCATCAATGGCAGAATTGCTCGCACCGATAACGGCCAACTTTTGACTGGCATAAAAATGGGGATCGTCATAATAATGTGATACCTTGGGCAAATCTTCACCCGGTACGTTCATTTTATTGGGAAGGTCGTAGAATCCAGTGGCCACTACTACATTTTTGGCTTGGTAATCTTCCTTGTTTGTTTTTACCAAAAAGATGCTTCCTTGCTTTTCAACATCTAAAACCCTCTCGAACAGATGGATGTTCAAATTGTTGGAGGTTACAATCCTACGGTAATACTCCAAGGCCTCGTTGCGTTTGGGCTTGGCTTCTTTGCTGATGAAAGGAATTTCACCGATTTCCAATTTTTCGGAAGAGGAAAAAAATTGCATGTTCACCGGATAGTTGAAAAGGGAATTCACAATGGGCCCTTTCTCGATGATGATATAGCTCAACCCCTTTTTTTTGGCTTCCAATCCACAAGCTATTCCGATGGGTCCACCTCCAATAATGGCAACATCAAATTCCTGCATTACGCTATTTCTTCTTTTAATTGTTTGATGGTTTCCGTTGGATTCTCACTTTTGAACACAAAACTGCCCGCAACCAGGGCATCGGCACCAAGGTCCACCAGTTTCTTGGCATTGTCCGCGTTTACGCCCCCGTCAATTTCAATCAAAGCTTTGGAATTCCTCTTTTGGATCAAATTTTTAAGGTCCGTGACCTTTTGGTAGGTATTTTCAATAAAGGATTGTCCCCCAAAACCTGGATTTACGCTCATCACCAACACAATGTCTATATCTTGGATAGTATCCTCCAAAAGATTGATGGAAGTATGGGGATTGAGGGCCACACCTGCCTTCATCCCCTCGGCCTTTATCGCTTGTAAAGTGCGGTGCAAATGGGGGCATGCCTCATAATGTACCGTTAAATGGTTGATCCCCAAATCTGCAAAGGTTTTGATATACCTGTCGGGATCTACGATCATTAAATGGGTGTCCAAAGGTTTTTTTGCATGTTTGGCAATAACTTCCACAATGGGCATTCCATAGGAAATATTGGGAACGAACAGCCCGTCCATAATATCCAAATGAAACCAATCGGCCTCACTTTGGTTCACCATTTCAATATCATGTTGTAGATTGGCAAAGTCTGCTGCCAGAAGGGAAGGTGCTATGATTTTTTCGCTCATGAGTGGACCAAAATAGTTCCGTACAAAGGTAGTGAAATGTTAAATCAATACCCCATTTTTGAAGTGTAGCTTACCTTAATTTCCCGTGTTTTCCATAGAAAGCGGTCCATAAACGGCATCCCTGAACTTTTTGTGCAAAGTTCCATTGAAGGGAAATATCTGAACAAAGAAAACAGCAGTAAGCTTGTTTACGGGGTCTACCCAAAAGAGGGTACTTGCGGCCCCATCCCAGAAAAACTCCCCGACAACCCCATTGTTCTCCTTTGTTGAGGCAGGTGGTCTTAACCTGACGGCAAAGTCAATTCCAAATCCCACCTGTCCTTTGCTGGGCAGCCATGATCGATCTTTGATGTTTTCATCCAAATGGTTGGTGGCCATCAGCTCCACGGTCTCGGGTTCAAGAATTTTCACACCGTCCAATGATCCCATATTCACCAGCATCTGGGCAAATGTCATGTAATCGTCCAAGGTTGAGGTAAGGCCCCATCCTCCCGGTGTAAAATTCCATTTTCCATAATTGTATGCATGGGATTCCTGGTCATCCTGTTGGTCCAGAAAACCCAGATTATCATGGGAATAGGTTGCCGACATTCTTTTTTGGTCAGATTTGGGTACAAAATATCGGGTTTCCTTCATGTTTAGGGGACCCAGGACATGCTCTTGCAGGTATTCCGCATAGGGTTGGCCAGAAATGCGTTCCACCAGAAAAGCCTGTATATCAACAGATGGACCGTACTCCCATTTTTCTTCTGGTTGAAACCATAGAGGAACCCTTCCCAACCTTGCGGCCATTTGGTCCAGATTGTTTTCCCAGTTAAAAGGGTCTGCAAGGCGAAGGGCTGTACTCAATCTTGGAATATCATTTCTAGTCGTGAAACCACCTGTATGCCTTGTAATATCCCTGATGGTAACGGGTCGTTTGATAGGCTCCAGAATCATTTTTCCGGTAGAATCGACACCTTTGTACACCTGCATGTTGGCAAACTCTGGTGCATATTTTTCCAATGGGTCGTCCAACTTGAACTTTCCCTTCTCGTACAAACTCATCAACGCAGTTCCTGTTATTGGCTTGGTCATGGAGTAGATCTGCACCAAGGTATTGCGCTCCATAGGTTTTCGTTTCTTTAGGTCGGCATATCCAAAGGCATTGTAATAAACTTCTTCCCCTTTTTCATAGATGAGTGCGGATACTCCGGCTACGTCCCTGTTGTCCACAAAGCTCTTAAGGGTCGAATCCAATCGTTTTTTGGATATTTCGGTTATAACGGACGGGGTTTCCTCTTGCGCCATAACCATTTCTATGACCAAGAAGGCAATGAAAAAAAGTTGAGGTATTCGTTTCATGATATAAACTCATTTGAATACCAGAAAGTTAACAAATTAAACGGATTGGAAAACTTTATTGAAAATGTGGGTGAAGTTTGGATTGGGGTAAAATGAAAAATCCTGGCAATCTGTTCGGAAGGATCCACTGCGGTATGTCAATTAAATTGGTCTTGTCCTTTGAAAAAACATCCTATCAAATATGTAAATTACAGATACTTGTTTCAGAATATTTGTGTAAGCAATCCCATTTGTCCTATTTTTTGTTTAATTTGGTTCATGACTTGAACATGTTCGGTTTCAGTTCATATGTTCAAAGATTTACTTCAACCTCAAGAGCACCTGACCCAAGCTCTCCATTTCGATTTAATGTTTTGTTCCATTTATCTGGTGACCCAATCTCCAAATAAGAATGAAGAAGAAATATTTATACCGCTTGGCTCTGTGGGTACTTTTGGTTTTGCCGATTCAAAAAGTGCAATCGCAAAGAGGTAATTTTTCCTTTGGATTGGCCCCAAGCTATAAGGCAAATGGTTATGGCATAAGCTTTAGCGTCAATAATTATCGTAGCGCTGCAGATTATGTGCATCTGTCAATCACTGCCGTATTTTCAAATGAACAACCAGATGCAACAGTTGAGTTTCCCTATGAGGATTACCTTTTGAACCTTGGATATTTTACTACTGTCCTGTCTCGCCCAAATAGAGGTCTATTTATGTATTTCGGTGGTGGGGCATCCACGGGTTATGAGTACATCAACAAAGGTGAAACGGATGTTGTCTATGGATACCAAATCCCCAAAAGTGGGATGATCTATGGTGGATTTGCTTCTTTTGAAATGGATTTTTACCTAACGGATTCTTTTTCGTTGTTCGTTCCAATAAGTGGGTTCTATCACCTTAATAGCAATCTGAATAATGCTATACTGTTAGTTGGTGTAGGAATTCGATGTTATTTAAAATAATGTTTTTTATACATGTTGTTTGCCTCTTGAATAGATCTTTCCGGTAATGAATTGGTGAAAATGTGTACAATAACAAGTGTTTAATCTGGTCAGAAGGACAAGAGGAACATATTGTTGCAGACCTAGGTATATAAATGAAAAAACTCCGGTAATCAGCCGGAGTTTATTCATCAATCAAAAAACGAACAGTCATGATAAACTGTTATATCTACTAAATTACAACTTTCCTGCCAAAAATCAAATTTAAGGATAGTTTAACTGTAATTAATTTGGGTTAAAGTTACAAATTAACCCAAATATGTCTTTAAAATCTTACTTCTGGAGGTATGCTTCAAGCGTCTGATTGCTTTCTCCTTGATTTGGCGAACCCTTTCCCTAGTCAGGTCAAAGGTTTCCCCGATCTCTTCCAAGGTCATGGAATGCTGACCGGCCAAACCGAAATAAAGTCTGATAACATCTGCCTCACGTGGGGTCAACGTTTCCAATGCACGCTCAATTTCTGTACGAAGTGATTCGTGCAAAAGTTCCCTGTCCGGGTTAGGGGATTCCCCACTGCGCAATACGTCGTAAAGGTTGGAATCCTCACCATCGATCAAAGGCGCATCCATGGATACGTGACGGCCAGAGTTTTTCAAGGACTGCTTCACATCTTCCACGGTCATGTCCAATTCTTTGGCAATTTCCTCGGCAGATGGGGTACGCTCATGTGCTTGCTCCAAGAAAGCAAACGTCTTGTTGATCTTGTTGATGGAACCAATCTTGTTCAAAGGCAAACGCACGATACGGGATTGTTCGGCCAATGCCTGAAGAATGGATTGACGAATCCACCAAACAGCATAAGAAATAAATTTAAAACCACGGGTTTCGTCAAAACGCTGGGCAGCCTTGATCAATCCCAAGTTCCCTTCGTTGATCAAATCGGGAAGGGTCAAACCTTGGTTTTGGTACTGCTTGGCCACGGAAACGACGAACCTTAGGTTGGCTTTTGTCAATTTTTCCAGAGCTACCTGGTCGCCCGCTTTAATGCGCTGTGCCAACTCCACTTCCTCATCGGCGGTAATCAAATCCACCTTACCGATTTCCTGTAGATACTTGTCCAACGAAGCGGTTTCCCTATTGGTAACCTGTTTTGTAATCTTTAACTGTCTCATCTAAATACTCCCTTCAAATTAAGTTTGTGAACCGAAGCTCATTAGGTTATACGTAGAAAAAAATAAAAAGTTACATTTTGATAAACTTTTTTTAAAAACAAAGCCCCGAGTTTATCCCGGGGCTTTTTTAATCTATAAAGATCGTGTTAGTCACGTCTTGGTTTTCTGTCGCGATCACCACCTCTGCGATCGTTACCTCTTCGGTCACCACCTCTTCGGTCGCCACCTCTGTCATCTCTAGGAGGTCTCTCCTTATAACCTTCCGGTTTGGGCAACAAGGCCTTTCTGGAAACTTTTTCCTTTTTGGTCTTGGGATCGATACCGAAATATTTCACATCGATTACGTCGCCTAGGTTCACCACATCGGTTACGTTCTCTGTTCGCTCCCACGCCAATTCGGATACGTGTAGCAACACCTCGTTTCCTGGGGCTTCTATATATTCCACTACGGCACCAAAATCCAAAACCTTGATAACCTTTACTTCATATATACTGCCAACCTCTGGTTTGAACAACAAGGAATCGATTTTCTTCAATACCATGTCGATACCATTTTGGTCAGTACCCAAAATTTCAACGATCCCTTCTTCTGTGTCTGGATCCTCATTGATAACAATGGTGGTCTTGGATTTTTTCTGAAGGTCTTGGATAACCTCACCACCCTTACCGATAAGGGCGCCGATAAACTCACCAGGAATGATTCTGGTAATGATTTTCGGGGCGTAGGATTTCACCTCTGGCCTTGGCTCGGCAATAGTTTCTACCAATTTGCCCAAGATGTGCATTCTGCCATCCCTGGCCTGCATCAAAGCTTTTACCAAGATTTCATAGGACAATCCTTTTACTTTGATGTCCATTTGGCAAGCGGTGATACCATCGGCGGTACCGGTTACTTTAAAGTCCATATCTCCCAAGTGATCTTCATCTCCCAAGATATCGGAAAGCACGGCATATTTGCCAGTTTCGGTATCGGTGATCAATCCCATCGCAATACCGGAAACAGGTTTTTTCAACTGTACCCCGGCATCCATCAAGGCCATAGTACCGGCACAAACGGTGGCCATGGAAGAGGAACCGTTGGATTCCAATACTTCGGAAACCACACGAACGGTATAAGGACAATCTTCTGGAATCATGCCCTTAAGGGCACGTTGTGCCAAGTTTCCATGTCCTACTTCCCTACGGGATGTACCACGAATAGGCCTTGCTTCACCAGTGGAGAAAGGAGGGAAGTTATAGTGCAAATAGAAAGTCTCTTCACCTTCGTAAGATGGCATGTCAATTTGATTGGCCTCTCTTGAAGTACCTAAAGTTACGGTTGCCAACGCCTGTGTTTCCCCACGGGTAAAGATGGAAGAACCGTGAACGGATGGCAAATAATCAATTTCACACCAGATAGGGCGAATATCGGTAGTCTTACGACCATCCAAACGAAGTCCTTCTTCCAAAGTAAGGTTACGAACGGCTTCTTTTTCGGCTTTGTGGTAGTATTTGGAAACCAATCCACCGATCTCTTCCAATTCCTCTTCAGAAAAAGAGGCTTTGATCTCTTCTTTGATGGCGGCAAAAGCTTCACTACGCTCTTTTTTGGAAGAACCGGCCTTGGCCACGGCATATACCTTATCATAGGCCATGTCGTGGATTTTTTTCTGAAGCTCTTCATCTTCAGTCTCAGGTTCGTATTCCCTGGTCTCTTTTTTACCGAAAGCCTCGGCCAATTTTACCTGAGCGGCACATTGTACTTTAATGGCCTCATGGGCAAATTTGATGGCTTCCACCATTTCCTCTTCGGAAATTTCACCCATTTCACCTTCCACCATCATCACAGAATCTTCGGAAGCTCCGATGACCATATCGATGTCGGAATTTTTAAGTTGTTCCATGGTTGGATTGATGATCAATTCACCATCAACTCGACCCACTCTAACTTCAGAGATGGGGCATTCAAAAGGCAAATCTGATAATTGAATGGCAGCAGAAGCAGCCAATCCCGCCATAGCGTCGGGCATAACGTTTTCGTCATGGGACATCAATTGGATCATCACCTGAGTCTCGGAGTGATAATCTTTCGGGAACAAAGGTCTCAATACCCGGTCCACCAAGCGCATGGTCAATACCTCGCCATCGCTAGGTCTGGCCTCACGTTTGAAGAATCCACCTGGATAACGTCCAGCAGCGGCAAATTTTTCGCGATAATCAACGGTAAGTGGCAAAAAGTCCACATCCGAAGCTTGATAATTGGAGACAACTGTACATAGCAACATACATTTGCCTGATTGGACTACTACAGAACCATGGGCCTGCTTAGCCAATTTTCCGGTTTCGATGGAAATCTCCCTACCGTCACCAAGGTCAATGACCTCTTTAAAAGTTTTTGGAATCATAAAAATTGTCTTACCCGTAAATGGTACGGGTCGTTAAACATTTGGTCTACCGCCATCCGGGCGGTCGGGTTGTGTTGTTGTTGTGTTTGCCTCTCGGCACTGACCAATGAAAAACTATATGAAGCTTTTTGTGTTTGCCCGACCTTGATCGGGACTTGTCGTTGGAGCCCGTCCAACTAAAACAAAGGGGAAGCCAAAGCCTCCCCGTTGTTATTATTTTCTGATACCTAATTCTTTGATCAAAGAACGGTACTTTTCAATATCCTTATTTTTTAGGTAATCCAAGAGACTACGTCTTTTACCTACCAATCGAACCAAGGAACGCTCGGTGTTGTAATCCTTGTGGTTCCTTTTAAGGTGTTCTGTCAAATGGTTGATACGGTGTGTGAACAAAGCAATCTGTCCTTCCGTAGAACCTGTGTTGCCTTCTGAGCCGCCGTGTTTTTTGAAAATCTCGGCCTTTACTTCTTTTGTTAAATACATTCCAATATTATTTAAATGATTTTTATGTATCGATTGTCTTTCAATCAGCGTGCAAAGATAAGCCTTTTTTTGAATCTACGAATTTTAACAAGAAATTAAACCTTTTCAAAAGAGGGAAGTCAAAGAGCCAAACCTTTAAAATTCAATCGTTATGAAAAAGAAAACTAAATCAATGCATCTGAACCGAATGGCCGCTTTTTTGATGGGTGGTCTTTTTTTGACCTTCACTTCCTGTAGTGATGAATCGGCCAATACCGAAGACCTGTCTTCCACCGAGGTGATTTCCGCTACGGAATTAAAGTACAGTGATGAAACGGAAATGATTTCCGAAGAAGTGTCTGCCATTGCCGAAGACCTGTACGCCGCCGATGAAATTGCCAGCATGTCCAAAGGGAATTACCATTCCGATTATTTGCCAGAATGTGTCACTGTTACCGTGGTTATCACCGATACCACCAAAGATGTTACCTTGGATTTTGGTGAAGGTTGCGAGCTTCACAATGGCAATACCCTAAGTGGAATCATCCATATAAGCTATGCTTTGGATTTGGAAGCGGCATCCAACACCATTGAGCTGATTTTGGAAAACTTTACCTTCAATGACGTGGCAGTGGAAGGAGCATCGAGCATTGTTAGGGTACGAAGCAATGAAAATGGAAATCCACAGGGAACTGCCAATGCCTCTTTTGTGGCCACTTGGCCCAATGGTGATGTGGCATCGTTCACAGGAACCCGTACCAGGGAATGGATCGAAGGATTCGGTACCGGTTTTTGGGGCGACAATGTTTTCTTGATCACAGGTAAAAGAACGTATGTGAGTAGGGCCGGAAATGAATTCATCAAGGAAATCACCACGCCATTGAGAAGGGAAATGTCCTGCCGATTTATTGTAAGCGGAGTTTTGGATATTACCCGATTGGGCAATACCGTAAGTCTTGATTTTGGTGATGGTTCCTGTGACGCCATTGGAACATTAACTTATCCTGATGGTACACAAGAAGAAATTTCCCTCCGCAGATTTAAGAACTAGCTATGAAAAAGAAAAGCCCCGAACTCGGGGCTTTTTTTTATGCTCTTATGGGCTGGTTGGTAATCAAGTCAATATAAAGATTGACTTTCTTTTTCAGCTCACTGCGGTGCGCAATGAAATCCAAAAACCCATGTTCCTTTAAAAATTCTGCGGTCTGGAAACCTTCCGGAAGGTCTTTTCCTGTGGTGTCCTTCACGACCCTGGGGCCTGCAAATCCGATCAATGCTCCTGGTTCTGCAATGTTGATATCCCCCAACATGGCATAGGAAGCGGTTGTTCCACCCGTGGTGGGGTCGGTACACAAGGATATGTAAGGAACCTGCGCTTCTGCCAGCTGGGCCAGTTTGGCAGAGGTTTTGGCCAACTGCATTAACGACAGGGCGGCTTCCATCATACGGGCACCACCTGATTTTGAAATCATCAGGAAAGGAACCTTTTTCTTTTTGGCCACATCAATGGCACGCGAAATCTTTTCTCCTACCACACTACCCATGGAACCTCCGATAAAGGCAAAATCCATACAAGCGACCACAAGATCTTGCCCCATAGACTTACCAACGGCGCACCTTACGGCATCTTTTAAACCGGTCTTTTGCTCAGCGGCTTTTAAACGATCCGAATATTTTTTGGTATCCACAAATTTCAAAGGATCCTTGGAGGTCATATTGGCATCCAGTTCACGGAACTTGTTGTCATCAAAAAGAATCTCAAAATATTCCTTGCTGCCAATACGAACGTGGTAATCGTCCTCCGGACTTACGTAAAAATTTTTGGCAAGATCTTCGGACTCTACAATTTTACCTGTTGGGGATTTGTACCATAACCCCTTGGGGGTGTCCTTTTTTTCCTCTGTTGCGGTCTGTATTCCTTTTTCCTTTCTTTTAAACCAAGACGACATGCAATCAAATTTAAGTTAAACGAAGGGTTTACAAGGTGTTTACATTGTTCAGGTCCTCAAAAGCCTTTTTCAAACGGGCAATAAAGGTCTTTTCACCTTCACGAAGCCAAACTCTTGGGTCATAATATTTTTTGTTGGGTTGGTCGTCTCCTTCTGGATTCCCAATTTGAGCCTGAAGGTAAGCTGATTTGCCTTGAACATAATCCCTAACACCTTCCAAAAAGGCATATTGAAGGTCGGTGTCAATATTCATTTTGATGACACCATACCCAATAGCTTCCCTGATTTCTTCCAAAGTGGAACCTGATCCACCATGGAAAACAAAATCGATATGGTTGTGCTCCACGCCATATTTCTCAGAAATGTATTCTTGAGAGTTTCTCAAGATCTTTGGTGTCAATTTTACGTTTCCTGGTTTGTATACCCCGTGCACGTTTCCGAAAGCGGCGGCAATGGTAAAACGAGGACTTATTTTTGAAAGCTCTTCATAAGCATAGGCAACCTCTTCAGGTTGGGTGTACAATTTGGAATCGTCCACATCGGAGTTGTCTACACCGTCTTCTTCACCACCTGTAATCCCCAATTCAATTTCCAAGGTCATGCCCATTTTGCTCATGCGCTCCAAGTATCCTTTGCAGATTTCAATGTTCTCTTCGATGGGTTCCTCGGAAAGGTCGATCATGTGTGAGCTGAACAATGGTTTGCCCGTGGCTTTGAAGTGTTCTTCGCTGGCATCTAAAAGGCCATCGATCCAAGGCAACAGTTTTTTGGCACAGTGGTCGGTATGTAAAATTACAGTGGCACCATAGGCCTCGGCCAATTGATGGATGTGTTTTGCTCCAGCAATACCACCAAGGATGGCGGCTTTCTGTCCTTCGTTGGAAAGTCCTTTACCCGCATTGAACTGTGCACCTCCGTTAGAGAATTGGATGATTACTGGAGAGTTCAAAGTGGCTGCGGTTTCCATTACGGCATTGATGGTGTCCGAACCGATCACATTTACTGCGGGAAGGGCATATCCGTTTTCTTTTGCGTGCTTAAAAATTGCTTGTACTTCATCGCCGGTGGCAACGCCCGGCTTGATATTGTGGGACATAGTTATAGATGGTTTCGAATTAAAATAGAGGACAAAAGTAATAAAATATTTGCTCTAGAAAGGATAATTGATCCCGATATTGAAGACGGCGTTTCCGAGGTTATAGCCATTGAACCAGCGATCTGATCCCACTTTTGCAGGATTGTAGGTTTTGAAGCCTACATCTAGTCGGAAGACAAAATAGGTGAAGTCATACCGTAGACCGAGTCCCGTACCCAAGGCAATATCGGCCAAGGAGGAAAAGCCTGTGAAGATAGCATCGGGGTTATTCTCATTGTCAAATACGTTCCAAATGTTACCGGCGTCGGCAAAAAGGGCGCCCTTTACATCCCCGGCAATGGGAAACCTATATTCCAAGTTGAAGGCCAGTTTTAGGTTGGCTTCATTAAAGTCATTGATATTGTCCGTTTTACCGGGTCCCAGTTCATAAGCGTTCCACGCTCGGTTGTCGTTAGACCCCCCCGCAAAGTAACTCCTAACGAACGGAATACTGTTCGAGTTTCCGTAAGGGACGGCCATCCCCAAAAAGCTTCTAAAAGCCAACACTTGTGATCCACCAATGTCCCAATGTCGGATATAGTCTAATTCCGATTTCACATATTGGGAAAAGGGTACCCCGAAAACCAACAATTGTCCATTGTCGTTTTTGTTATACGGAACTGCATTGGCTATTAGGGATAGCATACCACCCGCGCTTTCAACTTTGATTCGGTATTGGTAAAAGTCGTTATCGTTGATGTCCGATTTGCTGTTCTTGGTATGGGTAAAGTTGCTCGCGAAGATAAGGTTGTTCTCCGTCAACCGTCTTCTTCGTTCCTCAATACTGTTCACTTCGTCAAATTCTTCTGTACTAACCTGTATAGAGTCATTTAAAATATCCCTTACAAAATTATTGGCACCTTCGGGTATATCCAAACGGAGTGGGTCAGTTGAATCGTCTACGCTTCTAAAATAATCGGCATATGCTGGATTATCCTGAAATTGATCGGCAATATCATCCAAATTCGAAAAAGTATTCCGGTATACGTTGTAAAAGTTGTCCGGGTTTACGTTTCGAACAAATTCAACGTTCAAAAGCTCAAAGTTGTTCTTTAACCTGTCGGATGGTGTCCAGTTGTACGACAAAATAGAGTTGAGCGACTGTTTATCCAAACCAATGTTCTTCTGAAAATTGGTGCCGGCCAGCAACCTACTTTGGGGCAACATGTAATATGGAATTATTTTTTCCGTGCTAAAGGGCAGCCAAATCCTTGGGAAAGTAATGTTGACATCCCCTCCCAGCTCCGAAGTAAAGGTTTCATTGGAAAGGGAGGCATCACTCAAAAGACCGATGGATCCCCTGGCCGATACGTTCAAGGTCTCGGCACCGCCAAATACGTTTCGGGTAATTACGGAGGTACTGAAAGCGGTTCCTACCTGTTGAATGTTGGAATGCGTCACATCAAAGTTCATGTTCAGCGAAAACTTCTTCTTGGCGGCCAAATACACATTGGTAGTCAATTCGGTTTGGGTGGAATCGGGGATAAATTCGATATTGGGATATTTAAAGGTATTCAGGTTGGTGATCTGTCTGTAGGTTCGGATGCGATCCAAATCCCGATACACACTGTCCTTTTCAAAAAATATGGCATCGGCGAGCGCTTTGGGGCTATACCTCAGTTTGTTGGCGTAATGGATGATAAAATTGTCGTACTCCAAAGTTTTTAGAGAATCGGTATCACCATTAATATCGTAATCTGCATAAATATTCACTTGTTTATGCCGGGCCACTCTATATGTGCTGTTAGTATCGGTACTGTCGGTGGCACTCCTGAACTTTTTTACGTTGAGTTGTACCTCCATCAATTGGTCATCGGCCAAAAGGGTAGTGTCCCTCAAGATATCATAGTTGATGGAGCTCTCTTGAAAATTGTATACCCCGGAGTTTCGGAACAAAGTGGTCAATCGTTCGCGCTCCAGCGTAAAATTTTGAAGATCGAACTGCTCGCCTTTTTTCACGAAACTGCGTTTGGAGGCCACATCGTAAATGGAATCCAGTTCTGGGGAGGTAATGTTTTTTTGGACCGTATCAATGATATAGGGTTTGTTCAGGGTGATGTTGTAGGCTATCTGCGCCCTTTTTTTACGGGAACTTTCCACAATTTCGTAATCGCCCACATTGTTGAAGTACCCCTTACTGTTGTAATAGGCCTCCATCCGATTCAAGGATTTATTGGTCAGTGAAGTGTCAATGACCACGGGAGGTTCGCCGACCCGTTCTAAAAACTCACTGGCTCCTTTTACGATGAAGGATTCCTGTAACCTGCTCACTTGTTTTTTTGATAGGAGGTTGTTGAGACGTTTTTCGCGCTTGTCCTTTCTATGTAGCCAATCCTGAAAAGAAGAATCCGGATTTTCCTTGGCCATGTTGTAGAGGTTCAGCCGAAGGGGATAACCCAGTACACTGCTGTTGGGTTTTTGGTCGATGAGGCCTTTGATCTCGCTATCGGTGACCTTTTCATCATCTACAAAAATGGTGTTCTTGGTGAGCAGCAATTCATCATCCCCCACCTTTTTAAGTGTATTGCAACCCGAAATGCTTACCATAAGCAACAATAATCCTATTTTTGCCCAGTTGCACATTAGACTTAAAGAACCCCTCATAGACGCCAAAAATACACGATTTAGATGGTTACAAAAAACCAAATTAAACTAGTTGTAAGCCTAAAGCAAAAAAAGTACCGATCTCAACACGGACTCTTTGTGGTTGAGGGTGAAAAGTTGGTGAAAGAGTTGCTGCGAGAGGGATTAAGGCCTTTCAAAATTTTTGTGGCATCTGGATATGATTCAAGCGGATTTGGTGAAGTGGACCAAATTTCCACAGCAGATTTAAAACAGATGAGCAGTTTAAAACAACCTAACGGTGTTTTGGGAGTTTTTTATATGCCCGAAGTGAACCGGAATCAAACCTATGATTGGATAGTGGCATTGGATGCCGTTCGTGATCCGGGTAATTTGGGAACGATCATAAGATTGTGCGACTGGTTCGGGATCAAACAATTGGTGTGTTCCGAGGATACCGTGGATTGCTACAACCCAAAAGTTCTTCAAGCAACCATGGGGTCCATTGCCAGGGTGAATATTATTTACACGGATTTGACTACTTACATCAAAAAATTGGAGTTGCCCGTTTTTGGAACGTTTATGGACGGTACTTCCATCTATGCCCAAAAAATGCCAGACAAAGGAATATTGGTCATGGGCAATGAGGCCAATGGTATTTCCAAAGAAATCACTGATTTGGTCACGGAGCGCATTTCTATCCCACAATTTGGTGAACCAACCGCTGAAAGCCTCAATGTGGCTACCGCTACTGCGATTCTTCTAAACGAAATTAGGAGGTAATCAGATTTCTGGATTTTTAGATTTACAGATTTTTGGATTCTTGGACGTCTAAATATCTAATCATCCAATAATCTGGTAATCCATCTACTCAAAAGTGAAATTGATGAAAATACCCCTTGTCCGCATGGCATTGATGTTACCCGTCCAGGGACTGTTGGGGTCATTGTCGGGAACAAGTTCGTTGGTCAACGCAAAAACTCCTCTTATGGAAGGTGTAAATTTGAAGTACTCGGTATAAAAATCGATTCCGAAACCCAGTTCGTAACCATACACGTTTTTCTTCATCCTGAACTCGCCACTGCTGTTATCGTCTAGACTATCTTCCTTGCTGCCTAAGTTGATCGCTGCATAGACCCCACCTTCAATAAAAGGTTTCCAGTTACCGATCCTACGGGTACTAGCTTTCAACAATAACGGAAAACGAATATAAGTGGACCGTACTTCGCGGATGGCATCGGCCTCTGTGGTAAATCCAGGGAAGCCTAAGGTTCGGGCCGTATAGAGCAAACCAGGTTCAAAACGGGTATCCAAAAATTCATTGATTCGAAGTTCCCCAATCAACCCCACATTAAAACCAATACTTTTGTCCACCAGTACATCCCTGCCAATATCATTTTTGTATTCAAATTGAAAATCATATTGGTTCAAACCGAGGTAATAGCCCCAGTTCAAAAGTCGTTTGTCCTCATTCTGAAGATTGAGTATGGGTTCTTTGCCAAATTGCGCAATGGACTTTGGACCTGTCAATATCAAGAGCCCAAATAGGATGAGGATGTTTTTCATTAATCTACTTTGTGGCGACATAGATGGTGGCTACACCCAATGTCTGGGGTTTGTTCTCTATTCCTATAAACCCAATTTTGTCCAAAATATTGTTGAAGGCCTTGCCATGTGGAAAAACTGATGCCGATTCACTCAAATATTGATAGGCCGATCGGTCCTTGGAAAAGATTTTACCTATGGTGGGCATGATGTATTTGGTGTAGATGCGATACCCTTGCTTGACGGGTGTTTTGGTCGGTACTGAGGTTTCCAGGATGAGCAGGTGACCGCCAGGCTTCAATACCCTTCGGATTTCCTCTAGCCCCTTTTCCAGATTTTCAAAATTACGGACACCGAAGGCCACAGTCACGGCATCAAAAGTGTTGTCGTCAAAAGGAAGGTTTTCACTATCACCAACGACCATTTCAATGGTATCCTGAAGATTTTTTTTGGAGACTTTTTCCTTTCCTACTTCCAGCATCCCAGGGGACAGGTCCAATCCTACAATCTGTTCCGCTCCCGTTTGTGACAAGGCAATGGCCAGATCGCCGGTTCCGGTTGCAATATCCAAGATGTTTTGGGGATGTTGTTCTTTTAAAAAGGCCACAATGCGTTTTCTCCATTTTACATCGGTACCGAAAGAAATTACCCTATTAAGACCATCGTAGCTGCCCGAAATGTTATCGAACATCTGTTTTACCTGTTCCTTCTTTCCAAGTTCCGATTCCTTGTAGGGCAATACTTTTTTAGACATCTTTACAATTTGGTGGCAAATATACAACTTACCCATATGGGAGGCAGACAAAAATATTTGTGTAATTTTGCCCAGCAACTGGGGAATACATTCCGTATTTAGTTAAGAGTATGTCACTTAGACTGCGTTTACCATTCTATTATTCATTTGTGTCGTACCAATTGGACTTAATTAGGAACTCATCTTATTTTATTCAATGAAGATCATTATTGCTGGAGCTGGTGAAGTAGGGTTTCATTTGGCAAAACTATTGTCGTATGAATCCCAGGATATAACGTTGATCGATACGGACAAGGAAAAATTGTCCTATGCCGATAACCATTTGGACATTCGGGTACTCCGAGGAGATGCTACTTCCATACAGGTATTGAACGATGCCCAAGTGGATGGATCCGATCTTGTGATTGGGGTAACGGCTTCGGAGACTACGAACCTGACCCTCTGTTTATTGGCCAAGCAATTGGGCTGTAAAAGAACCATGGCTCGGATTTCGAACACCGAATTTATGGACAACCGTGAAACCATCAAGTTCGAGGAGCTGGGAATAGATGAACTAATCTCGCCGGAACGATTGGCGGCCATGGAGATTCAACTTATGCTGAACCAGTCCGCTTTTAACGACACCTATGAGTTTGAAGGAGGTCTGTTGACCATGTTCGGGGTAATTCTTCCCAGAACAGCTCCTTTTGTGGGCAAAATGGTAAAAGAGGCTGCCCGTATTTTCCCTGAACTTCATTTTATGCCCATCGCCTTGCAGCGCATGGGAACCCAATATACCTTGATTCCCCGTGGGGATACCGTTTTTAAGGAAGGCGATCAGGTCTATTTCATCACTTCCGATAAAGGGGTGGAAGAGCTTTACAAGCTCACGGGAATGCAAAAGCAAGAGATTAAGAACGTGATGATCTTAGGAGGCAGTAAGGTCGGGTTTAAAACGGCCCGCGACCTCTGTGGCAAAAAATTCAATGTAAAATTGATTGAAAAGAGCAAGGAAAAGGCTTTTGATATAGCTGACGAACTGCCCCATGCGCTTGTCATCAATGGGGACGGTAGAAATGTGGAGCTGTTGGATGAGGAAAGTTTGGATTCCATGGATGCTTTTATTGCCGTGACAGGAAATTCAGAAACCAATATCATGTCCTGTCTGGTGGCCAAGAACAAGAAAGTAAAAAAGACCATCGCCTTGGTGGAGAACATGGACTATTTTCAATTGTCACATTCCATTGGGGTAGATACCCTCATCAATAAAAAACTACTCGCAGCGAACAGCATTTTTAGGTATATCCGAAAAGGGGAGGTTTTGGCACTGACCCGTTTGAACAACCTCAATGCCGAAATTCTGGAATTTGAGGTGAAAGCCACATCCTTGGTGAACGGTGAGATCATTCGGGAGCTTAATTTCCCTAGGGAAGCGAGCATTGGCGGTGTCATCCGAAACGGTGAAGGTATTATCGCATTGGGAGATTTCAGGATCACAGAGGGGGACAAGGTTGTGGTATGTTGTCTGCCCAAAGCTATTCCGAAGATTGAAAAGCTGTTCCTGTAATGAGATTGAATATACGAATCATCATCCACATCATGGGGCTGTTGTTGTTGTGCAACGGTTCTTTCATGCTTTTAGCGGCCTTTGCCAGTGCCATGTACAAAGATGGTGCAACCTTGGATATTTCGTTGGCGGCCATTGTGACCATGCTTTTTGGGATTATGGCCATGTTCTACACCAGAGGTCATAAAAAGGAGGTAAAACGCAAGGAAGGTTACATCGTGGTGACCTTTGGATGGATCATCATGTCCATTTCAGGCATGTTGCCTTATTTATTCTCCGGGTCCATTCCAAACATAACCGACGCTTTTTTTGAGACCATATCGGGCTATACCACAACAGGGGCGTCTATTTTGGATGATATTGAGGCTTTGCCAAAAGGGATATTGCTCTGGCGTAGCCTTACCCATTGGATAGGAGGGATGGGGATCATTGTGTTGGCCATTGCCATATTGCCGCTTTTGGGGATTGGGGGCATGCAGCTGTTTGCTGCGGAAGCACCTGGTCCAGGAGGTGACAAGCTTCACCCTAGGATTACCGATACCGCAAAGCGCCTTTGGTTCATCTATTTTGGGTATACGGTGTTGGAGACCATTTTATTGAACGTTGCCGGGATGTCCTTTTTTGATGCCATCAACCATTCCTTGGCCACTATGTCCACAGGAGGGTTCTCCACAAAAAATGCCAGTCTGGCCTATTGGAACAACGAACCGATTATCCAATATATCGTGATTGTATTCATGTTTTTGGCAGGGAGTAACTTCGTACTCAGTTATTTTGCCTTGACTGGAAAGGTACAACGGATATTGAAGGATGAAGAGTTTAAATATTACTTCGGTTTTGTGGTCGTTTTTTCCATTTTGGCCGCATTGGGTGTTTATTTTAAGGCCGATGTGCCCGTTTCTGATTTCCATCCCATGGTTTGGGGGAAAGCAGAAAGTGCGTTTAGGC
Source organism: Flagellimonas aequoris (assembly GCF_003584165.1). Lineage (GTDB taxonomy): Bacteria > Bacteroidota > Bacteroidia > Flavobacteriales > Flavobacteriaceae > Flagellimonas > Flagellimonas aequoris. Next base: position 64,755 of record NZ_QXFJ01000031.1, read on the forward strand.
ACACTTTGTTCCAAGTGTTGACAGTGATTACCACCACGGGATTCGTTACTGCGGATTTTACCGGGTGGACCCATTTTTTAACGGTTTTCTTCTTCGGGCTGATGTTCCTTGGAGGCTCTGCAGGCTCCACGGCCGGGGGCATCAAGGTGATGCGACATATTTTGATTATCAAGAACGGAATTTTGGAGTTCAAAAGAACCCTTCATCCCAATGCCATCATTCCTGTTCGTTATAACCAAAAAACGGTTACGGAACATATTGTCTACAATGTGATCGCTTTCTTTGTACTGTACATGCTTTTGTTCATCATTGGCGCCTTGGTGCTTGGGTTTTTAGGATTGGATTTTGTCTCTGCGGTGGGAGGTTCCGCCTCGTCATTGGGTAACGTGGGTCCTGCCTTCGGTAGTTTGAACCCTGTCAGCAATTACAACAGTTTGCCCGATGCGGGGAAATGGTGGTGCGGTTTCTTGATGCTCTTAGGTCGATTGGAGTTGTTCACCGTTTTGATTGTCCTAACACCCTACTTCTGGAAAAAGACGTAAAAGAAAAAACCTCCTGAAGTTTTCACAACAAGAGGTTTTGGGTTTTTATTCTATTAATTTCGAGTCGTCACCCTGAACTGGTTTCAGGGTCTCATAAAAACTTTTTAAACCACGGCCTTGATACGGGCAATAGCCTCCCTCAATTCTTTTTCGGATGCAGCGTAGGAAATACGGATGCAATTCGGGTTACCAAAGGCTTCTCCGGTCACGGTGGCCACATTGGCATGCTCCAACAAATACAACGCAAAATCCTCTGCGCTGTTAATAGTGGCTCCTTTCAACGTTTTTCCGAAGAAGGATGAAATGTCTGGGAATACATAAAATGCACCTTCCGGTACGTTTAGTTTAAATCCTTCGATTTCTCCCAGCAGATCCAAAACCAAATCCCTTCTTTTGTGGAACTCATCGATCATGAACTGGATTTTGCTCAAAGGAGCGTCCAGCGCGGCGATAACGGCACGTTGGGCAATGGAGTTGGCGCCACTGGTCACCTGTCCTTGAAGTTTGGTACATCCCTTGGCGATCCATTCCGGGGCACCGATGTACCCAATACGCCATCCGGTCATAGCAAAAGCTTTTGAAACACCATTAACGGTAACAGTGCGATCGTACATCCCCTCAATTCCGGCAATGCTCACATGGCCACCTGCAAAGTTGATATGCTCATAGATTTCATCGGAAACCACATAAATATCTGGATGTTTTTTCAAAACTTCGGCAAGACCTTCCAACTCTTCTTTACTGTAAACGGAACCGCTAGGGTTACAGGGAGAGCTGAACCACATCATACGCGTATTAGGTGTGATGGCCGCTTCCAATTGCTGCGGGGTCATTTTAAAATCCGTATCGATCCCGGTGGGAACTTCCACGGGAACACCTTCTGCCAATTTTACGATATCGCTGTAACTTACCCAATATGGGGCTGGTAGGATCACCTCATCACCTGGGTTCAGGACCACCATCGCTACATTGAACAACGATTGTTTGGCCCCTGTGGACACCACGATCTGGTTCAATCCATAATCCAAACCATTATCTCGTTTGAACTTGCCAGAAATGGATTTTTTCAACTCGGCATACCCATCAACAGGGGTATAGCTGCTGTAATTTTCATCAATGGCCTGTTTGGCGGCCTCTTTAATAAAATCGGGGATGTTGAAGTCGGGTTCCCCCAAGCTCAAGCCGATAATATCTTTTCCCTCACTTCGTAGTTCACGAGCTTTGGCAGCCATGGCCAAAGTTGCTGACGTGGACATGTTCTTAATCCTGTCAGATAAATGGTTGCTCATCGATTATGCTATTTTACTGGTATTGAAGTGCTGGGTTTTTGCCCAGTTCCTTCAAATGTTTGAAGTGCGAAATTATAGCTTTTCTGGTAGTTTTATACTCGTTGTAGGGCAAATTGAACTCCTTGGCAGTCTGTTTCACAATTTTGGAAATTTTTGTGTAATGTATATGACTGATATTGGGGAAGATATGGTGCTCTACCTGATGATTCAAACCTCCGGTGAACCAGTTCACGATCTTGTTTTTCGTGCCAAAGTTCACGGTGGTGAATAATTGGTGGATGGCCCATGTATTTTTCATGTTTCCTTCGGCATCCGGTAGAGGTTGGTCCGCATCGTCCACAATGTGGGCCAATTGGAAAACCACGCTCAAGATTACCCCGGCCACGTAGTGCATGATGAAGAAACCTAGCAATACCTGCCACCAAGCGATGTTGGCAAAAATCAAGGGCAATATGATCCAAACGGTCAAATAAATGACCTTGGTGATGACCAAGGTACTCCAGTTCATGACAGGGTTTGGCAATTTTCCATAGCTGAGGTTGCGCTTCATGTAGCGGTACATCTGTTGGAAATCTGTAGTAAGCGCCCAATTGAAAGTGAGCAACCCGTATAGGAAAATGGAATAATAGTGTTGGAATCTATGATGTTTGCGCCATTCTGCATGTTTGGAAAACCTCAAGATCCTTCCGGCTTCCATATCCTCATCATGCTCATGGATATTGGTATAGGTATGGTGCAATACGTTGTGCTGCACTTGCCAGTTATAGACATTCCCAGCTAAAATATAAATGCTGCTACCCATGATCTTGTTCACCCACTTTTTGTTGGAATAGGCCCCGTGGTTACCATCGTGCATCACGTTCATACCCACACCGGCCATGCCCACACCCATGGTGATGGAAAGCAACAAATAGGCCCAAAAGGGAAGGTGAAGGGTTAAAATTAAAAAATAAGGGGTCAGAAAAATGGCAAACATCACTATCGTTTTCAAGTGAAGTTTCCAGTTCCCGGTTTTTTTGAGATTGTTCTCGTTGAAGTATTCATTGACACGCTTGTTCAAAGTCCTAAAAAATTGTGCAGAATCCTTTCTTGAAAACCGGATGGTACTCGTATTCATAAAATAATTGTTTTTACAAAAATAGCTTTTTTAATCCTATGAGATCAAAAGCCTTGTGTTAGAACGGTGTTAAGGTCTTTAAAAGTATTAATTTTGCTAAAAATAAGTTTGAGGGAATGACTGCCGATCTCATCCAAAAATATTTTACTACGCTCACCGAGGACCAAGTGGCCCATTTTAAGGCTTTGGAGGGGCTTTATCAAGATTGGAACCAAAAGATCAACGTGGTTTCCAGAAAGGATATCGACGAACTTTATCTACGGCATGTGCTTCATTCCCTCGGAATTGCAAAAATCCAGACCTTTAACGAAGGAGCTGATATTCTTGATGTGGGAACAGGAGGCGGGTTTCCCGGTATTCCGTTGGCCATCTTGTTTCCGAACGTCAATTTCACCTTGGTGGATGCCATCGGTAAAAAGATTAAAGTGGTCCAAGAAGTTATCGATGGGTTACAACTTGAAAATGTGAAGGCTATTCATTCCCGTGTTGAGGAAATCCCTGGTCAATTTGATTTTATTGTCAGTAGGGCGGTCGCCGCCATGCCTACCTTTGTACATTGGACCAAGGGCAAAGTAAAAAAGGATTCCGCTCATGAACGGAAAAATGGGATTCTTTATTTAAAAGGTGGGGACCTGGAAGAAGAGTTGAAAGATTATACCACCGTCCAAATTTTTGACTTAAAGGAATATTTTGAGGAGGAATTTTTTGAGACCAAGAAGGTGGTGTACTTGCCGCAGAAATTTAAAGAACGTACTTAAATACTGTACATTCTTTTGTATACCAATCGACATTTACGCGCATAATCCTTTCCGAACTGCCAAAGACGGTTATATTTTTCAACCATTTTTTTCCACCAAACATGTATACCTGCGCTCATAACGAATTGATTTTATGATGTAAAACTAAATAGATTACATTTAAGCAACAATTAATTAACGTTAAATTTACATAAAAAGTATGGAACGATTCAGGATGTATCTCTTTAAAATCCCATTTTAACCTTCTCCCAAAGTAAGTTTAGTAGTTTTTAGAACAGTATTAATGTGGGTTTTATTGTGGTCTGCTTCCGAGAAAAGGGGTCATAATTTCTTGTACAATGTCCCTTCTTTGGTAAGGGAGTACCCGATAACATTGCCAGATTGGTCTCTATGGAAGAAAACAGGCTCGTTTCCTGCATCGGAGAACACATCATCAACAATATGGAGCACAGGTGATTGCAATCCCTTGTTTTCGACCACCAAGTTTCCTTCTTTCCTATTATAAATCAATTGGACTTGGGAACTCCTTGGATGTTCATAGGCGCCCTCAAATGCGGTGTAAAAAGAAGCTGGTTCCGTTTGATTATATGGATTATCATCTGAAAGTATCAGCCCATTGCCCAAATTCCAGTTGTCATACTCCATGTAATAGGCCGTACGTTTGGCCGCGTTCAGCCCTTGGAGTTTGGCCACCAGATGCAATGCGCCATCGATTCCTGCTGAAATTCCGGCCGTGGTGATCACGTTGCCATTATCTACAAAACGAACATTTTTACGCACGTCCACTTTCGGATAATTGGCCTCCAGATCGGCAAGGGCATTATGGAAGGTGGTGGCCGTTTTGCCATCCAACACCCCGGCTTCCGCCAAAACAAAAGCCCCCGTACATACGGAAAAATGATATTGTACATCCTTTTGGCCCTGTACCCACTCAATAACATTTTTATTTTGCGAGGCTGCACCGGAATTTCCTCCAAAAAAGGCCAAAATATCAGCTTTAGGGGCATTTTCGATGCTGTAGTCGGGCACCACTTGCAATACCCCTTGCGATTTGATGGGTTCCTGTGTCGCCGAGACGGTGAAGACTTTGTACCCGGCATAGGTGAAGACCTCCATGGGGCCTGCAAAATCCAATACTTCGACCCCATTTTGTAGATAAAAGGCGATGGTCTTGGAATCTTCCTTTTTTACAAGGGGCATGTTGCAGTGCGAGCAAACCCCCGGAGCATAATGCTCGGCATCGTCACATGAGCTACCACAAGGAGGACAGATGTATACCGTGTTTTGGGTTTCAGTGTTTTGGGCCATAGTAAGTAAGGATGTCAAACAAAGGGCGAGTAAATAGGAAAGCTTGTTCATTTTCTGATGATATGTTCAAAAGTACGTTAGGGGAAAGCATGGCGAAAGGACAACCATCCGCAGTATTGGGCCAATTATGCTTTCCAATCGGATGGGAGGGAAGTGGTGTGTTTTTTAAGTAGGGAGCGCAGTTGATTGCTGCTTTGGAGACCACATGCCGTGGCCACAGCGCTTACTTTGGAACCTGACGTGAGCAATTGAATGGCCCTTTCCACCCGCAATCTGTCCAAATACTCACCAATGGTGATTCCAGTGGTCTTTTTGAAGAGTCGGGTAAGGTTACGGGGGCTCATATGAACCGCTTCGGCCAAGTCCTCAATATTGTTTTTCTGCTCAAGATTTTGGGCCAGTAAATCTTGAACCTGATGTATCCTTGTGTCGATATGGTTCCTGTACTGAAGAAAAACACTGAGTTGAGGGTCGTTTTCTGTCCTGCGAAGATAAATGACAACTTCCTTGGCAATCTTTGATGCAAACACTGCTCCGAACAATTCTTCCAAAAGATAAAGTGCCAAATCAATTCCTGAAGAAACCCCGGCGCTGGAATATAGGTTGCCATCATGTGTGATCAAACGGTCCGATAGCAAATGGGCCTTGGGGAACCTGGTTTTAAAATCTTCGAGATACTTCCAGTGCGTGGTACATTCTTTACCGTCCAAAAGCCCTGCCAGAGCCACAAGATATGCCCCGGTGCAGACCGAGCAGATTTTTGCATGGTTCGTATATTGATTTTTTAACCAACCAAAAAAATCGACATATTTCTCTGTAATCCCTGCATTGTAAAACAAATGTGACTCAAGTCCGGGAATAAAAAGAAGATCGTCGGGACCGAGGGTATGATCGGAAAAAAGTTCAAGGTTGCCCAAGGAAAGTCCGGCGCTTGAAAATTGCTCCAGATGGCTTTCCATGCTTAGGAAATGGGTTTCCAACGAGGCTCCATATTCCTTGGCCTCATAAAACAAATGTGCAGGACCTGCAATGTCAAGCAGTTGTACTTCTGGGGGGATTAGGAAAAAAGCGCGGTGCTTTGTGGAGGGTTTCATTCCTATTCGTAAAGTTCGTTGGTATCCGCTTGGGCAATATCCATGAAGAGTTTTGCCATTTTTGCACAAACCGCATCAAAAAACAGCTTTCCTTTCTCCGCAGTTGCTTTGGATGGATCGCCTACCCCGGTATCGGCACTGATCTTGGACCATGGCCGCTCCGTCCAGGCCCACCCTTCGGAAAAGGCTTTGATCTTGTTTTTGAATTCTTTTCCATCGCCCCAATCTTCCTTCGGCAATACCAATTCAGGAGCTAAGTGCAGGATAAGGCTGGTCTCCATTTCATCGGCATGATCACCTGGATTTTCAAAAATGTGCTTTTTTTCCACCATTTTGAACCAATTGGTCACGCAAAGGAATATGTTAGGGAAGAGCAGTCCCAATTCCCGCACCAGTGCTTCCCAATTATTGCCTCCGTGACTGTTCAATATCATGAACTTATGCACGCCCTGTCTTTCCAAAACGGTCAACACGTCCTTTAAAATGGCAAATTGGGTGCTTGGATTCAGGTTCATGTCCAAATAGATGTCCGATTGCCCTGTATTGACCCCAAAAGGAATAGTGGGCAGTATCACTACTTTGCAACCCTGTCCCCATGCCAATCGAGCTGACTCTTCCGCAATCCGGGTCGCTTCAATCACATCCGTTGCATAAGGTAGATGATAGTTATGGGCTTCTGTGGCGCCCCAAGGGAGCACTGCCAAATCAAAGGATTCGTTTTTAAGGTGCTTCCAATTGGTTTCGGCCAAAATATAGGGTCTGGGCATGGTTTCTTATGTTTAAATCAAATAAAAAAGGCTGCCAATATTGGCAGCCTTTAAATTAGGTATTTCGAAATTATCCCAAAAATGGATAACGATAATCTTCTGGGGAAACAAAGGTTTCCTTGATCAATCGGGGAGAAACCCAACGTAACAAGTTTTGTGCGGAGCCCGCTTTGTCATTGGTCCCTGATGCCCTGGCACCTCCAAAAGGTTGTTGACCTACTACGGCACCGGTGGGTTTATCGTTGATGTAGAAGTTCCCTGCACAATCCTGAAGGGCCTTGGTGGCTTCGTCAATGGCATAGCGGTCTGTGGACAGCACGGCGCCGGTCAAGGCATATTCGGAAGTACCATCGACCAACTTGAGAGTGTCGCTCCAATCCTTGTCTTCATAAATGTAGACGGTGACCACAGGTCCGAACAATTCGGTACACATGGTCTCATATTTTGGGTTGGTGGTCAAAATAACGGTAGGTTCCACAAAATACCCTACGGACTTGTCATAACCTCCCCCGGCAATAATCTCGGCATCCTTGTCAGCTTTGGCCTGGTCGATATACTTAGCCAGTTTGTTGAAAGAACCTTCATGGATCACGGCCGTAATGAAGTTACTCATATCCTCAGGGGAACCTGGTTTGTTGAAGGATGCCAAATCCGCTTTCACCAAATCCAATATTTCGTTTGCAGTGGATTTTGGAAGGTAAACACGGGAAGCGGCACTACATTTTTGTCCCTGTAACTCAAAAGCACCCCTAACAATAGCGGTGGCCACCTGTTTTGGTTTTGCTGATGGGTGGGCGATGATAAAATCCTTCCCACCGGTTTCCCCAACGATTCTTGGATAAGTTTTATAGGAATGGATATTGTTCCCGATTTGTTTCCAAAGTTCTTTGAACACATAGGTGGAGCCTGTAAAGTGCAGTCCCGCAAAATCAGGGCTGGCCAATAACGTTTCGGAAATCATGACAGGGTCTCCCATCACCATGTTGATGACCCCATCGGGAAGACCTGCTTCCTTGAACACATCCATAATGACCTTTGCGGAAAATACTTGGCTGTCACTGGGTTTCCAAACGACCACGTTGCCCATCATAGCAGCACTGGCTGGCAGGTTCCCTGCAATTGCCGTAAAGTTAAAAGGGGTGATGGCATAGATGAAGCCTTCCAACGGACGGTACTCTACACGGTTCCAAATGCCTTCTGAGGATTCGGGTTGTTCCCCATAAATCTGGGACATGAACTCCACATTGAACCTTAGGAAATCAATCAACTCGCAAGCAGCATCGATTTCCGCCTGATGGATGGTCTTGGATTGCGACATCATGGTAGCCGCATTGATCTTGGCACGGTATGGACCGGCAATCAGTTCGGCTGCTTTCAAGAATACCGCTGCACGTTGCTCCCAAGGGAGGTTGGCCCAAGCTTTCCTGGATTCCAAACAGTTGGAAATGGCCTGTTCCACATGCTTTTTATCGGCAGTGTGGTAATGGCCCACAACATGCTTGTGCTCGTGCGGAGGGGACATTGGTTTGGTGGCCCCGGTTTTGATCTCATTGCTGCCGATGTAAAGGGGCACCTCTACATTTCCGTTATAAAATTCCTTGTATTGTTTTAGTACTTCTTCGCGCTCCGGTGAACCCGGGGCATAGCTTTTTACCGGCTCATTGATGGCCGTTGGAACTTGAAAAAATCCTTTTCCCATAATCGATTAAAAATTTTAAAAAATTAGTATTACACAGTTCCTACAAAGGTACTAAAAGGAAAAGCGATTGAGAAAGGAATGGAGGTCTAGTTTATGGCAAAAGGGGCTGCAAATTTGAAAGTGGGAATCTCCACTTCAAATTCTTCGGAGGTGGTAAAGTTCACCATCTCGTAATACCCTTTCATGGCGCCAATGGGAGAGGCCAAAAGACATCCCGAACTGTAGGTATGGGACTTGCCGGGCTTGATTACCGGTTTTCGGCCGATTACCCCTTCACCATCAATGGTCTCGATATCCTTAAGGGCATCAAAAATATCCCAATGCCTTGCTACCAATTGTACGGCATCCTTGCTCAGGTTTTCAATGGTTATGGTGTAGCCAAAGGCATAGTGCATTTTGTAATTTTTGAAGAAAGTACCTTCAAAAGTGGTCTGGACGGAAACCTTAATGCCTTTTGTTACTTGAGTGAACATACGCTAGTTATAGATAAAGACACTTCCTGTAAACAGTACGAGTACGGCAAAAAATGCCAAGATCGTAAATATAGTGTTCAGAAAAATGTATTTCACAATTGTTTTAAATACTCCTTGTCCATAAAACTTTTTCATCGCCATGAACAGATAAACACTGAAAATGGTCACAAAAAGCCATGCGGTGCTGATGTTGAAAATCGTGTCCAAGATCAAGCTAAGGATGAGCAAGATAAACAAGAGGGACTGATTGTGGAAACTAAAAATAAGATGATCGGTGTAGGTATATTTTTTTCTGATGTACACCAGCCAAATGAAGATGGTGAACAATGGCATAAAGAAGAATATCACGAAGGGTAGCTTGGAAATTGTCGACTTTATGAATGCACTTGGTCGTTGTATAATGGTCAAAAAATTGTTAGATGCATTGAAGGCCATTTTGTTGGACATGGTTCCCTCGATGTTATATTTTTCACTGGCCTGTTCAAAGGAGAAAAGGGTGTCTTTCTTGATCATTTGGACAAAAAAATCGACTTTGTCGGAGAACCCGTCCATCCCCGACTTTTTGTTGATACTGTCAAAGTAGATCTTTGGGTTGGCCGCCATCAGGGAATCCTTGTTCACCTTGGGTTTTTGGTCTTTTAAATGGGTAAGGGAGTCCAACATGCTCAATGATTGGGCTATTTCGGGGTCGGCATTTCGTATGGAATCGAATTTTTTGAGGCCAAGGGCCAATCCGGGATTCTTCTTATCGATGGAATCCAGGGATTGCAATACCTCCTCGGCTTGCTGCTTCATCTTCAAACTATCCACTTGTATGTCTCCGGACTTGATGTTGTACGAAACAGGACCTCCTGCCGTAATATTGCCATCAAAAGATTTGGCGGCCTTATCCAAATCTGAAAATTGGTTGTTGAAGGTGAACATCAAAAAGTAAACAAAGGCCAAGCTCAACAAAAACCGGAACGGATTGGTATAGGAAACCCTTTTGCCATTAATGTAGTCCTTGGTGATGGCCCCAGGACGCAGTATCAGTGCCGACAAGGTCTTTAAAAGTTTGGAGTCATAGTTCATGACACTGGAAAGGAATTCATCGAGAAAATCCTTAAGTGTCAATTTTTTGGTGCTGTTGGCCTGTGAACAGTTGGGACAGTATTTATCACTGATGTCCAACGGATGGCCGCAGTTCAAACATGTAACGCCCCTAAATTGAAGTTGATAACGGCCCTTACTGACCAAGCCATCTTTTTTCCCCATAACCTTCCCAGGATTTGGGCCTAAATATAATCAATTGCTGATAGTTCTGGAATTCACGGAGCCTATACCTATTATACTATCATATAGGTCGCCAAAATCCCGATAGTATACCAAGATCAGGTAATTGTTTTCGGTAAAGTGAAAATTACCACTCACGAAGTTGGGTTCTATGTCGCCATTGTCCCTTTCCACCACATATTTGTAGTTGTAGAATCCTTGTTTCATCAATAAGGTGACTTCGAACATTCCACTGTCAGGGTTAAAGGTCATCCTATTTTCATCCGTGAGGGCGTAGTTGTTGAACTTGCCGACCACATACACTTGATCCAGTCCAATGAGGTTGGAGTAGGGAAGCTTAAAATGCACTTTGGAATATTCGGCCTCACGGGACACATCGTCCCCTTGGAGGGTACGCACTACAAAATCCCCATTGATGTCAGGGAAATACGTATAAGGCTTATCAAACCGATATTCACTGGGAAACAGATAATGGTTATAGACCTGTCCCATTTCAATCCGGGAAATGGCAAAAGTGGGCGAACGCAGGTCTTTGGTGTCAAAATTCAAAAACTCGTTGCCTCCAAAAAAACTGGTTTCCTTGTCATATTTGTATACCAGTTCGGTGCCAATGGTAAATTGTGGTTTGATATTATACAAGGCCGTAGGCCAAAAATAATTTTGAAGGATGGCCACCTTTACCTCATTTTTCGGGTTCACCACAGGAAAACCATTGGTGTTGATGGAAAATTGGACCACCTGCTTTTCGTTGAGGTAGTTAAAGTCACGGGAGCGCTTTACCACACCGCCCACGGTAACGGCATCACGGTACACCACAAACCTTCTGGAGAATTGGATCTCTCCGTAACTATTATAAATTTCCAGGACATAGTTGCCGCTCACCTTGAGTCGAACATTATCGTTGGGGATTGTCAAGCGGTAGTTGGAATAAGGCTGTAGGGTGGTATAGCTGTTCTCATAATCGATGATGCGTTGGTTGTCCGCCCCGGACAGGTATTGTGATTTCAATAATTGCGATGGGGTCCAGTCATAGTTGCAATGCACTATCTTATAATAGTAATCCTGTTCCTTGGCGGTAATGTCATCAAACTCCAGGGTCATGCTTTCACCCAGGAGCACCACCGGAAATTGGTCTTCCGTTGGTCCCTTAAAAATGATGGTCTTGATGTTTTCTGGAGGGTTCACCTCTTCCTGTACCTGTGCAATGGCACTTGCGGTCAAAAAGCACAGGAACAAATGTTTGATCAAATTACACATTTAGGGCATTTGTTTTGGGTAAAGGTAAACAAAAAGTGTGCCTAGCGAATTTAGGTCGATATAATCCCAATTTTATGGATAATAATTATGAAAAGAATCCTTTAAGTACTAAATTTGCCAGCGATTTTGATAACAAAAGGTCTACAACAATATGTCTAAAGACATCCGGATTAGAAAGGGGTTGAACATCAACCTCGTCGGGGCAGCAGAACAGACTACTTCCAAAGCCGTTACCAGTAACGTGTATGCCCTGAACCTAGATGATTTCCATGGAATCACTCCAAAAATGTTGATGAAACAAGGAGAAGAGGTAAAAGCGGGAGAACCCCTCTTTTACAACAAGAACAAAGAGCAAATGCACTTTGTATCCCCTGTGAGCGGTGAGCTTGTGGAAATTGTAAGAGGGGCAAGGAGAAAAATTCTGAGCCTAAAGATCCTTGCGGATAAAACGCAGGATTACATGATCAATAAAGTGCCGGATTTGGACACAGCGGACGGTGCTGCCATAAAAAACTACCTTCTGCACAGCGGTGGGTGGCCTTTTATCAAACAGCGGCCTTATGATGTGATCGCCAATCCCGATGCCACACCGAAGGCCATTTTTATTTCAGCATATGCCACTGCGCCTTTGGCCGCGGATGTGGATTATGTGTTAAAAGGCAAGGAGCAGGAATTGCAGGCGGCCATTACCGCTTTGGGTAAAATGACCCCTGGTAAGATCCATGTTTCCATTGGAAGTTCAGGCCGATCTCCTTTCGCCGATTTGAAGGGAATTGAACTGCACAAGGTTTCAGGACCACACCCAGCAGGTTTGGTAGGAACGCAGATCAATAAGATCGATCCCGTGAACAAGGGTGAAGTCGTTTGGACCATTTCTCCACAGGATATGGTCATTTTGGGCGAATTGTTGCTTACCGGTAAGTTCAATGCCGAAAGGACCATTGCTTTGGCAGGTTCCGTGATCAAAGCGCCGAAATATTATACCACCAAGATCGGTGCTGAAATATCTACCTTCCTGTACGCCAGTGGTGTGAGCGAGGACAGGTTCCGATTGATCAATGGCGACGTGCTTACAGGTTCCAAGACCAGTACCGAGGGCTATCTTGGTTTTTACAATAATACGGTTACGGCTATTCCAGAAGGGGACGATTATGAGTTTTTTGGATGGAACAAACCCGTTTTCAATAAAATTTCTACTACTAGAGCGTTGACCTTCTCTTGGCTTCAACCAAAGAAGAAGTACGATTTGGACACCAATACCAATGGTGAGCACAGGGCTTTTGTGGTAACAGGTCAGTATGAAGAGGTATTCCCCATGGATATTTACCCACTTCAATTGCTCAAGGCTTGTATGGTGAAAGATTTGGACGAGATGGAACAATTGGGTCTCTATGAAGTGGCCCCTGAAGATTTCTCGTTGACGGAATTCATATGCATTTCAAAACAACCACACCAACAGATCATCAGGGATGGATTGGATCTGTTGCAAAAAGAACTTGGATAATATGGGCATGAAAGAAAAATTACATCAGTTAAAACAAAAGTATGAGGGCAAAAAAATGGCTCCCGCCTTTAATGCACTCCATACCTTTCTTTATACGCCGAACGAAACTACACATTCAGGGGCACACGTTCGCGGTGCGGACGACCTGAAGCGAACGATGAACACCGTGATCCTGGCGTTGGTGCCGTGTTTGATCTTCGGTATGTTCAACGCTGGTTATCAGCAATATTCCGCCATCAACGGATTTCCGGAAAACTTTTCCCTTTTTGATGATTTCTTGACTTGGAGCAATTTCTTGGTGGGACTTACCACCATTTTACCTTTGGTGATCGTATCCTACGGTATCGGTCTGGGTATCGAGTTTTTGTTCGCCGTGATCAAAGGTCACGAAGTGGAAGAAGGATATTTGGTGACCGGTATGTTGGTGCCATTGATCATTCCTGTGGATACACCACTCTGGATGTTGGCCATTGCCGTAGCATTCGGTGTGATCATTGGTAAAGAAGTGTTCGGGGGTACGGGGATGAATATCCTTAACCCTGCATTGACCATTCGTGCCTTTTTGTTCTTCGCCTACCCAACTTGGATGAGCGGTGACAAAGTTTGGGTGCACGGGGCCAAAGCTGGACTTACCCAAGCGGGTTCTACCGATGCCATTTCAGGGGAGACTGTATTGGGAGCCTTGGCACAAGGGAGTTCGCATCTTTCCTTTTCTGTTTCGGATATGTTCTATGGATTTATTCCCGGATCGGTTGGTGAGACTTCAAAAATCCTGATTTTGTTGGGAGCTTTGTTCCTGATTTTCTCCAAGATTGCCTCGTGGAGGATCATTGTGAGCGGGGTCTTGGGTTCCTTGGCAATGGGATTGATTTTTAACGGCATTGTGGATGCAGGCTGGTTGCCAACCTATAGCAAATTCTACACTTTGATGAGCTTCCCTTACTGGCAACATTTGTTGGTAGGTGGACTGGCTTTCGGTATCGTCTTCATGGCGACGGATCCTGTTACGGGGTCACAGACCAATAGGGGTAAATGGATCTATGGATTCTTGATCGGTTTCATGTCGGTCATGATCCGTGTGTTCAACCCAGGGTATCCAGAAGGAGTGTTCTTGGCGATCCTGTTGATGAACGTGTTTGCACCGACCATAGACCATTATGTGGTAAGGGGTAACATTAAGAAGAGATTGAGACGATTTAAGACGGCCACCATTTATCCCAAAGCTTCAGATGAGGTGGATTCATTAAAAACGGAAACAGCATAAGCATTATGGCATTGAATACTGAAAAAAATAGCTACACTGTAATCTTCGCCGCCCTTATGGTGGTTGTGGTAGGTTCCTTGTTGGCATTTGTGGCATCGGGGCTTAAACCAAAGATCCATGAGAATGAACGCTTCGAAAAGCAGCAGAACATTCTCTATGCGATGGGAGTCAACGATAATGAAGGAGAAGGTGATGTAACTTTTATTCCCACATCATCCGTGGAAGCAGATTTCTCCAAATACATTGTAAAACAAATGGTTCTTGATGGTTCAACGGCTGTTGAGAAAGAGAACGCTTATTTGATCGATGTTTCCAAAGAGATAGCAAAGGCGAAAAATGGTGAAAAAGCTGAACTTCCCCTACTGATAGGTGAAAAGGACGGCAAGACATTCTACATCATTCCTTTGTACGGAAGAGGACTCTGGGATGCCATTTGGGGATACATTTCGTTGGACGACCATATGGTGGTGCAAGGAGTATACTTCGATCACAGGGGAGAAACACCAGGGCTAGGGGCCAACATCAAACAACGATTCTTCATGGATGATTTTACTGGAGAATCCATCATGTCTGGAAACAGCTTTGAAGGCATAACCGTTGCCAAAGGAAACGGAGATCCCTTGAACACCGACAAGGAGGACAACCAAGTGGACGCCCTTGCCGGAGCTACCATTACCGGTAACGGGGTGACAGCGATGATCAAGGACTGCATCAAACTGTACAAACCTTATTTACAAACCATAAGAACAAAATAATATGGCACTACTATCAAAAAAAGATTCAAAACTGGTGCTGGATCCCTTGGCGGACAACAACCCGATCACCATTCAGGTGTTGGGTATCTGTTCTGCCCTTGCGATTACCGCTGAGCTTAAGGCTGCCGTGGTAATGGCTCTTTCAGTATTGTTTGTACTAAGTATGGGTAACGTGGCGATTTCCTTGTTGAGGAACATCATCCCGTCCAAGATCAGGATCATTGTGCAATTGGTGGTCGTGGCCGCCCTGGTTATCATTGTAGATCAAGTGCTAAAGGCCTTTGCCTACGAATTGAGCAAGACTTTATCGGTTTTTGTGGGATTGATCATCACCAACTGTATCATCATGGGACGTTTTGAGGCCTTTGCTTTGGGCAATGGTCCTAAGAAAGCCTTTTTGGATGGTATCGGTAATGCCTTGGGATACGGTATTATTTTGGTAATCGTAGGATTCTTCAGGGAACTTTTGGGTTCTGGAACCTTGTTCGGATTCAAGGTTTTGGGAGATCCCGTTACCAAGACAGGATTGTATTCCATTGGATACGAAAACAATGGATTTATGATCATACCACCAGCAGCATTGATCGTGTTGGGTATCATTATTTGGGTACAACGCTCCAAAAACAGGGCATTAATAGAAGAAGCTTAAGGATATGTTAGAGCATTTAGAACTTTTTTTCAAGTCGATTTTTATAGACAACATGGTGTTTGCCACCTTTTTGGGGATGTGTTCCTATTTGGCCGTATCCAAAAAAGTGTCTACCGCCGTGGGTCTTGGCGCAGCCGTGATCTTTGTATTGGCGGTTACAGTGCCCATGAACTGGTTGTTGGACAAATATTTGTTGAAGGATGGGGCCTTGGCCTGGATGGGTCCGGAGTATGCTGACTATGACCTTAGCTTCCTATCGTTCATCATGTTTATCGCGACGATAGCTACCATGGTGCAATTGGTAGAGATTGTGGTGGAGAAATTCTCCCCATCACTATATAACTCTTTGGGTATCTTTTTGCCCTTGATAGCGGTAAACTGTGCCATTTTGGGTGGATCATTGTTCATGCAAACGCGTGACATCCCTAACATTGGATTGGCCTTTAACTATGGAATTTCTTCCGGTATTGGATGGTTCTTGGCGATTTTGGCCATTGCCGCCATTCGTGAGAAAATCAGATATTCCAATGTTCCCGCTCCCTTGCGTGGATTGGGTATTACCTTCATCATTACAGGATTGATGGGTATCGGTTTCCAGAGTTTTGGTGGAATGCTGACTGGTGACAATGAGCCGCCAGAAGAGGCCCAAACCACTACTGTGAAAGCCGAAAAAGAAAAAGAAATCAAGAAAGAGATTGAGGATAAGGAAAAAGCAGTCTCTTATAACGAAGCCATAAACAAATAAAGATGATAATAGCCGCAAGTACCGGAGGTACTATTCTGATTACCGTTGTAGCATTTCTTATTTTGTTGCTGTTGTTGGTGGCCGTTTTGTTGTTCACCAAAGAAAAGCTATCCCCATCTGGTCCGGTGACCATCACCATCAATGGTGAAAAGAAAGTAGAAGTGGCATCGGGAGGTTCCTTGTTGTCCACCTTGGGTAACCAAAAAATATTCTTGCCATCCGCTTGTGGTGGCGGTGGAACCTGTATCCAATGTGAGTGTCATGTCCTTTCTGGAGGTGGTGAGGCATTGCCGACAGAAACCCCACACTTTTCCAAAAAGGAATTGCAGCACGGTGCCCGTTTGGCCTGCCAGGTGAAAGTAAAACAGGATATGGAAATCACCATTCCTGAAGAAGTGTTCGGTATCAAAAAATGGAATGCCAAAGTGGTTCGTAACTACAACGTGGCCTCTTTCATCAAAGAGTTTGTTGTTGAGATTCCGGAAGATATGAACTACAAGGCAGGTGGGTATATCCAGATTGAGATTCCACCTTGTGAAGTGAAATATTCCGATATCGATATTACCGCACACCCTGAGGAGCATGAAACGCCGGATAAGTTCCAAGCGGAATGGGACAAGTTCAATTTGTGGCCATTGGTCATGAAAAACCCAGAAACTGTGGAGCGTGCCTATTCCATGGCCTCTTATCCTGCTGAAGGACGCGAGATTATGTTGAACGTTCGTATTGCCACACCACCATGGGATCGTGCCAAAAATGGTTGGATGAATGTGAACCCGGGTATTGCCTCATCTTACATTTTTAGCTTGAAAAAAGGAGACCCTGTGGTTATTTCTGGTCCGTTTGGTGAGTTCTTCATCAATGAGTCCGAGGCAGAAATGCTTTATGTAGGTGGTGGAGCCGGTATGGCACCGATGCGTTCGCACTTGTACCACTTGTTCAAAACCTTGAAGACGAATCGTAAGGTAAGCTATTGGTATGGTGGACGTTCCAAAAGGGAGTTGTTCTATCTTGACCACTTTAAGCAATTGGAGAAAGAATTCCCTAACTTCAAGTTCTATTTGGCCCTTTCTGAACCACTTCCAGAAGATAACTGGAAAGTGAAAAAGGACATCAATGATGAATCAGGTGACGGTTTCGTTGGATTCATCCACAACTGTGTGATCGATAACTATTTGAGCCTTCACGATTCCCCAGAGGATATTGAATTGTACTTCTGTGGACCACCTTTGATGAACAAGGCCGTTGAGAAAATGGGTCAGGATTTTGGTATTCCAGATGAGAATATCCGATTCGATGACTTTGGAGGATAATTTAGAGTAAATCATCACCTCAAGCTGAAATCCTGAGAATATCGAAGGAACCATCGAGAGGTATTTATAAAACCAACCGATGCCCAGGCATCGGTTTTTTTGTATCAAATGGGAAGACCGTTAACAGAACAGGAATTGCATAATTTGGCCATGAATATTGTGGGCCGTGAGCTCGAGGCCGATGGTTTTGAATTTATGGCCATCAACAGCAAGCTGAAAAAGAATCCCCAGTACGTTTGCTTGAAGGAGAAAGTGCTTCACTTTATCGTAGTGCGGAACATCGAGTTCCCCAACGATCCGAGGGATTACGATGAAGAGCTGATGCAAAAGGTGAAGGACCATGCGGAAAAGTTTGAGGCCAGGACCTTTTTTGCCGGAGTGGGACTTTCCAATGCGGCGGATAGGGACTTGCCTGTCCATTTGGATGAAGAGTACATTGTGGAATACCAAGGTTTAATTGAGATTTAGATGTTGAAAAGAGCACTTTTATTTGTTGTTGGAATCATGCTTTTGGGTTGTGGACCCAAAACTTGGGTGAAGAACCAGAACTGGGGCAATGCCTTGGGTACTACCTATTCCATTATTTATTTGGCCGATGAGGAGTTGGATTATCAACAGGAAATCGATTCGGTTTTTCAGGTGTTGAACCAATCCATGTCCACCTATATTCCTACTTCGGATATTTCTAAGATCAACGAAGGGGACTCGACCATTGTGGTGGATGACATGTTCAAGGAAGTTTTTGACATCTCCACCCAGGTCCATGAGGCATCAAACGGCTATTTTGACCCCACCATTGGCGTTTTGGCCAACGCATGGGGGTTTGGGCCCGGAAAACAAATTGCGCTCGATAGCCTCAAGGTAGATAGCCTTTTGGGATATGTGGGATGGGACAAAGTGAAGTTCAACAAGGATCACACCATTACCAAGGCGCATCCGGCCATTCGGTTCGATTTTAATGCGGTGGCCAAGGGCTATGCCATTGATCGCCTTGGAGCTCTATTGGATGCTAAGGGCATCGACAATTATTTAGTGGAAGTTGGGGGAGAGGTGTTGGCCAAAGGGACCAACTTGGTATCCGGCAAGGAATGGACCGTGGGTATCGATGATCCCCAAGTGGAAACCGGTAGGCAATTAAAGCGCATCGTAACGTTGAAAGATGAGGCCATGGCGTCATCGGGTAATTATAGGAAGTTTAGGGTAGACCCTGAAACGGGTGAAAAATACGTGCATACCATAGATCCCAAAACAGGATATACCAAAAATTCCAATGTGCTGGCAAGTAGCGTGGTGGCCAAGACCTGTGCGGTGGCAGATGCCTTTGCCACATCTTTTATGGCCATGGATCTTGAAAAATCCAAGGTAATTTTAAAAGACCATGATGAATTGGAGGCTTATATCATTTATTTGGACAAAGACGGAAAGACGCAGGAGTTTTTTACCCCTGGTTTTGAAGCTTTGGTAAAACAGTGATTATTTCCTGACCAGTGGAATGACCTCTCCCTTCGCTAATCGGTACCGTTCCACTTCTTCCTTTGGAAGAACAGTAGTGTAATCCACTTCTTCAACCGTGAAACCAATAGAACGTAGCTTGTTAAAATAATCCCTTCCATATATGCGGACATGGTCGTACTGCCCAAAGATTTTGGCTCGTTCCTTTTTATCGGTGATAGAATCGTCCTCGAAGGTTTTTTCGCGTTTCAAATCTTGCGGAATCTGAAAAATGCCCCAGCCGCCAGGTTTCATCACACGATGCAATTCCTGCATGGCCTTGGTGTCATTTGGGATGTGCTCCAGAACATGGTTGCAGAGAATCACATCAAAAGAATTATCATCAAAGGGAAGGTTGCAAATATCCGCTTTCACATCAGCTAAGGGAGAGTTTAAATCGGTGGTGGTGTATCCCAAGTTTTTCAACTTCTTGAACCTTTTGTAAAACGCTTGTTCGGGTGCAAAATGGAGTAGTTTGTGGGGGGCAGCGAATAAGTCTGTTTCCTTTTGGAGATAAAGCCAAAGCAAACGATGGCGCTCTAAGGAAAGGGTAGAGGGTGAGAGCACATTTTCCCTTGGATTTTCATAGCCATACGGAAGAAAACTCCTAAAACTTTTACCATCAATGGGATCGGTGAAGTTTTTTCCCTTTAGGGAAAGGGCAATCAACGGTCGTACCCAATAACTCAGTCTAATAAGTAGCGGTCTTGGGATGAGATTTAGGATGTATTTAAAAACTTTTGACACGAATTACACTAATTTACACGAATGGCTTAAAGTAAAACTCTCTTATAATTAAGTTGGCCCTCGCCAAAATTCACGATCAACCCCAACTTCATTTTGGACGCCGCCAGATAATTTAAGGTTTGCTTGATATGGCCATTGGATATTTTTTCGACTGCCTTTAATTCCAGAATGATTTTGTCATCCACTATAAAATCTGCATAATATTGATGCTTCAGCGTGTTACCTTTATAATCAATATTGAATTTTACTTCTCTTTGAAATGGGACCCCATTGGACTTTAGTTCAATTTCAAGGGCATCGCCATAAACAGCTTCACTGAATCCTTTACCAAGTTCATTGTGGACATCCATGCATAAACCGATGACAAAGTAGGACTCATGTTTATAAATGATTTGGGACATTTATTTGAGTAAATGGTGAAATTCGTGTCAATATACAAATTGAAGAATTCTATAGCACCAATTTCTTTGCCCTAAACTCGTCTTCCTCGTCACTGGTGATTCCCAATGCTTCGTAAATATACTGGAAGGTGGAAAGCAGTTCCGGTTTACCATCCACTAGGGCTACGTCGTGTTCAAAGTGCGCACTTGGTTGGCCATCGGCGGTCAAAATGGTCCAACCATCCTTCAATTGTTTGATACGTTTGGTTCCCATATTGATCATCGGCTCTATGGCAACCACCATACCATTGACAAACTTTTTGCCTCTGCCTCTTTTGCCATAGTTGGGCATTTGGGGGTCTTCATGCAATTCCCTTCCCAATCCATGACCTACCAGTTCACGTACCACACCGTAGCCATGATCCTCACAGTATTTTTGGATGGCATAGCCTACATCGCCTACACGGTTTCCTTCTTTAAATTCACGGATGCCAATATAGAGGGACTCCTTAGTGACTTTTAGCAGCTTTTTGGTTTCTTCAGCTACCTCGCCCACTTGAAAGGTATAGGCATGATCTCCGTGGAAGCCATTTTTAACGGCTCCGCAGTCCACGGAAACGATATCACCTTCTTTTAGCGGCTCGTTATTGGGAATGCCATGTACCACTTGGGCATTGGGGCTCCAGTTTAGGGTATTCGGAAAATCGTACATGCCCAAAAAACCGGGTATGGCGCCTTGCGAGCGGATAAATTCCTCCGCCATTTTATCCAATTTCAAGGGATTGGCCCCTGGTTTTATCTCTTTGGCCAACATGCCCAAGGTTCTGGATACCACTAGGGCACTTTCGCGCATCAATTCAATTTCCTCAGCTGTCTTTACTTGAATCATAGCCGCAAAGATAAATTGAATCTATGGATTATGAGGTATGTTTGCCTAAACCAAGGGTTTTTGAGTCATTAAGGCGGGTTGTGGAACTCCCATCATTTTTAGAATGGTAGGGGCAATATCTCCCAAAACGCCACTTTTCACTTCTTTGATGTCGTGGTCCACAATGATCAGCGGCACCGGATTCGTGGTATGGGCAGTGTTGGGACTTCCATCAGGGTTGATCATAGTGTCGCAGTTACCATGATCTGCTATCACAATGGTGGAATACCCATTCTCCAAACCGGCAGTGATGACCTCCTTGGCGCATTGGTCCACCGTTTCACAGGCCTTGATAGCGGCTTCCATAACACCGGTATGGCCCACCATATCAGGATTGGCGAAATTGAGACATACAAAATCGGTTTCTCCTTTTTTAAGCTCTGGAATGATGGCATTGCGGATATCATAGGCACTCATTTCCGGTTGTAGGTCATAGGTGGCCACCTTTGGTGAGGGACACAGGATGCGTTGTTCTCCCTCAAAAGGCTCTTCTCGGCCTCCATTGAAGAAAAAGGTAACGTGTGGATATTTTTCGGTTTCGGCAATCCGAATCTGTTTCTTTCCGTTTTTGGCGAGGGTCTCGCCCAATGTATCCTTGATGTTGTCCTTGTCATAGATGACCTTGATGCCCTTGAAAGATTCATCGTAATTGGTCATGGTAACATAGTACAGGTTCATTTTATGCATGTTCTGCTCGTGAAAATCCCGCTGGCTCAAGGCTTGGGTAAGTTCTCGGCCACGATCTGTCCTAAAATTGAAAAAGATGACCACGTCGCCTTCTTTGATCTGTGCCAAGGGCTCACCTGCAGCATCCGTCAGGACCAAGGGTTTTACGAACTCGTCGGTAACCCCATCGTCGTAACTTTTTTGCATGGCAGCACCGATATCCTGTATTTTTTCACCTTCGGTATTCACCATCACATCGTAGGCAAGTTTTACGCGCTCCCAACGTTTGTCTCGGTCCATGGCATAGTACCTACCGATGACGGTAGCCAATTTGGTATTCTTATCCGAACAGAAGTTGGAAAGGTCCACCAAAAAGCCCTTGCCGCTTTTGGGATCCACATCGCGACCATCGGTAAAGGCATGTACAAAAGATTTTTGTACCCCGGCCTCATCCGCAACCTTGATCAGTGCTTTTAAATGTTCTATATGGCTATGGACACCTCCATCACTCACCAATCCTAAAAAATGTACCGGTTTATGATTGGCTTTGGCATAGTCGAGCGCATCTTTAAGAACAGGCTCGTTTTTAAGGGTATCCTCCTTTACTGCCTTGTTGATCTTGGCAAGATCTTGATAAACAATTCTTCCTGCTCCAAGGTTCATGTGCCCCACTTCACTGTTTCCCATCTGTCCTTCCGGCAGACCCACGTTCATGCCATCCGTATGTAGGTCGGCATTGGCGTATTGGGTATAGAGCGAATCGATAAATGGGGTATTGGCCTGTGCAATGGCAGAAACCTTAGGATCTGGGGATTTTCCCCATCCGTCCAAAATCATTAGGATTACCTTCTTCTTCATGATGTTAAATTCTACTCCAAAAATAAAATGATCTAGTGGGATCCCCTAGGATTTGTCTAGATTTATTATTGCGATTTTGTTAATTATTTTATGTTAAATATGAGATATTGTTAAACTTTAGTTATATAACTGTTAATCGTGTAACATCTGTCTTTTAGGGGAGTCTACTTTTATAACAAACATATTCATTAATCAAAATCAATTCATCATGAAAAAAACAATCTTGGCAGTAGCTACAGTGTGTATGCTAGCGGTATCCGGCGTTTCCGCCAACGAACTTTCTACCAGCACCAAACTGGACATGACCACGGTAACCGAAGACCTTAGTGTATTTTGCAAAGCTGTAATGCAGGGCGATGTGGAAACCGTAAAAAAATTGATTGAACTGGGAGAGGATGTCAACCAAAAATCTTTGGGCCGGGCACCTATCCATTATGCGGCACGTTACAACCGGGCCGAAGTACTCAAAGTCCTCATCGAAAATGGGGCCGACCTTAAAAAACGATGCGACAAGGGGATGACCGCTATCAAATATGCGAAAATGTCCCATGCCGATGAGGCACTGGCCGTATTGGAAGAAGCTATGAAAAAATAAAGGGGTTTATTCATCCAGAAACAAAAGGCCCGCCTATTAGGCGGGCCTTTTTGTCTCATTTACGTATTTAGTGTTCTTGCAAAAGAGTGTTTCTCAAATTAGAATTCAAAACCGGTAAAAGCCCTGTATAACAACGCGTAGAATGCCATGAACAGCATAATTGCGCAAAAAATGGAGTACCCTTTTAAAAAAAGTACCACAAAGCTAGGTTTACAATCGTCGAATGCCTCCAAGTAGAGGTGCTTAAAGTGTAATAGTGTTCCCATAATGTTCTCTCTTTTTGGATAGCACAAATGGGATTAAGAAAGGTAATGTAGACTTGGGGTTCGTTCAAAGGTAACGAAATTCAGCTAAAATCACTCTTTTCTCGATGAAAGTGTCGATTCTATCGACCTGAATATTTATGGATGGCTTCCTTGATTTTTTCTATCCGGTTTTCAGGGTCGGGGTGTGTGCTCTGGAACTCCGGCACCCGGTTGGGACCGGCCGCGGCCTTCAATATTTCCATCACCTTGATCATTTCATTGGGGTCATAGCCAGACTGGATCATGAAGAGAACGCCCAGTTCATCACTTTCAAGTTCATCCCCACGTCCATTCTTCAATAAGGTGTTCTGGCCAATACCGGCCACTACATTTCCCATATCGCCACCCACGGAGGCTCCCGTGGCCAAGGTTTGCCAAAAACTGCTCTCCGCGATACGCTCGGCGGAATGCCTGCCGATCACGTGCCCTATTTCGTGTCCCAACACCCCAGCCAATTGAGGTTCGTTGAGTTGGGAGAACAGTGCATAGGTAATAAAAACCTGTCCACCTGGTAGAGCAAAGGCATTAATGGTTTGGTCGTCCGCCAACAAATGGAATTCATACTGATAGGGAGTCTCGCGCGCCACGCTGTGTTGTACCAATCGGTTCCCTACGGCATCCACCAAGGTCTGCATGCGCTGATCCGGATACAACCCTCCGTGTTGTTGTGCCATTTCGGGCGCACTTTGCAACCCAATGGCAATCTCCTGTTCGGCCGTCATGTTGATGTTCTGTACCCTTCCGGTATAGGGATTTTCTTCTTGGTTACTGCATCGGCGGATGAAGGCAAAGGCCACAATGGCCAAACCGATCAGGATGCGGATTCTCCAACTTCCTCTTCTCATGGTGTTAGTGTTCTAGCTAGTTGAAGATACAAAAAAGGGCTATAAAAGTTCTGGGTTGATATCCAAAATATTGTCCTCAACATAGGTTTTGATAAACCCAGTGGTAAAATATTCCGTACCCAAAAATTCTTCCTTTTCAAGGAGCCTCAACACATTGAGCCTACGGTAGGCAGCCAACATGGGAATGGAAATGGGGGCATAGCTGTAGTGCCAAGGCTCGTATTTAAAACCTCTTCGTCTGGGATCATTGTTGTATACCAGATAGAACCCGAACTTTTCGGAATTTTTGTCCAACCAGAGCTTTAGGCCTTCATACGGACCGCCAGCCTCAAATTTTTCGGCCACCAACACGTCTCCCGATGATTTGGGATACCCATCAATAATATCGATATCGGTTCCCCAGTGGTGCCTACTGGTACCAGGAATGGTAGAGTACTCGATGATCTTGTCAATGGCCTCCAAGGGTTCCATGCCGTCATCCTCCGTGTATTGGATGTATTTACGTTCCCAAATAGCTTCTTGCCTATAAAAATCCCTAAAACTAGACACAATCTTGATGTCATATCCATCCGCATAGGCGGCTTTTTTCATCTCCAGGAAGGATTCATATGCCTCTTTTCTCAAATTGATGCCGTCGCCAAAAAGGTCCACATCGGCCTTGCCCATCAACTCATCCGTAGTGTAATCGGTAGTGAATGGCAACGTTATAAAAGGGGGTAGGGCGCAGGCCATACCTGAAATGGAAGTCGTTTTGATGAATGTCCTTCTCTTCATGAATCGGATTTTGGCGTTCAAGTTAAGAAGTATTTTTTAGTAAACCGGGTAGAAATTGACGGGGAACGCTTCCTGGTTTATCGATCTAAGAAAAGAAATCCAGTGTATTCCAGCCCCAGATCTTCCAAGGTCACCAGATAAAAATAAACCCCTTCAGGAAGTCCTTGGTTTTGGTTCGGGATGAAGCTTCCCGTATTGGAAATACCCCCGAACTCGTTTATATAATTGATTTTTTCGAACACCTTTTGCCCGTACCGGTTGTAAATGCTCAAATGATTGTTGGGCGATTCCTCCATGCCTTCTATAACGAGCGCATCGTTGATCCCATCGCCATTGGGACTCAAAAAATAATTGCCCAAAGTGGGATTGTTCACCGCAAAGGTATCCGTGGGCAGGGGAATGGTGCCAAAAGTGATGGCGGCATATTCACTGGGCACAAAAGTCTCCGAGGTCACAAACCCTTGGTTGATATCACCACTCACCGCGGTATTGCCGATCACTGTCCATTGGTTGGATGCCTTGCTCCAGCCCACCACTATAACGGACTCGGCTGTGGCATTGGGGACCAGGCCCAAGGCACTTCTGGTGTTCCAGCTGATGGTCACCTTGGCAGGGACATCGCTGTGCACCACCCAAAACTCGCGATCGGAAACCGTTCCGATGTTCCGTACTTTTTGCTCCACGTTGAAAGTAGTGGACAAGGATGTGGGGCTGGAAGGATTTTCAAAAAAATAGGCACAGATAGACAACGGTGCCACACTTTCAGAAGTCAAGGTCAAGGGTCTCAACATGCTACGATCACCCACGGGAAAAGCGAAAAAGTCGCGATTGTTCACAGCAGCAAAGCCAGTGACCTTGGCCGTGTCGTCCTCCCCGGTAAAAAAGCCTTGCTCCATAAAATTGAGGTACACCAACGGGTTGTCCTTTGGGCTGGCAATGTTCCCGGAAATAAAATTGAGGTTATTGCGTACGTTCAGGGTGTTCACCAATTCAATATGGTCCGAAACAAAGAGTTCCATATCCCACAAAGTGGCGGGTACGTTTCCAGAAACTTCAAGAACGTTGGTGCCATAAAACCCGACCAAGCCCTGGGTCTGGTCAAAATTGGCATCGTTGATCAAATTGGTATGTAACCCCAGATGGCCACTGTTATGCACCACCAAATTGCCCGCATTGTACAGCCCGGCTTGGGCCATGACAACAGTGGCTGACAATAGGAATGCTATGTGGAGGAGGGATTTCAAGGGTTAGTTTTGCTTTTGTTCCAAGAGCAATGCTTTAATTTTCTCCATCTCTGCTTTAAGATTATTGACCTCGCTGGTCAGTTTTTCATTATCGGATTGGAGTTTTTCTATTTTCTTTTCCTGCTCAATGGTATGAAGAAACAATTCTTCGATTTTTTCCAATTGGGCAAGTGATGATTCAGTGAGGCGATATTTCCCTGAAGCCTTAATCTCATAGGCCGATCTTATTCCGGGTAAATGATTGTTCTCTTTTACAAAAGCTTCAACCTCTTTTAGACTTTTAAAGCGATATGTATCATCAAGATTGGAAAAGCCATTGTAATATTTTTGAAATACGAAATCGGGAACAGTTAAAGTTGTACCTCCCGAAATAAAATCACCAGTTGTTGAAACATCATTAACAAAAGTTGGATTAATCTTACTGCCGTCAATTCCTGCACCTGGTTGAATATCTGCGTTGGTAATTGTGCCATCTGCAATTTTAGCGGAAGTCACCGCGTCATTTGCAATCACAGTAGCACTGGTGGGTCCGGTCACATCTCCTAGTAAATTGTCCACGGCGAAGGTCGTTCCCGTCAAGGTGAGTCCCGTTCCTGCGGAATAGGTTGTGTCGTCATCGACATCG
>NZ_QXFJ01000031.1:92068-193213 GCF_003584165.1 Flagellimonas aequoris
AATAGGTTGTGTCGTCATCGACATCGTCGGCGAAACCGGCAGGCTTTCCGGTCAGTGTCGACCAGTCGGGCGCAATTGTTGTGTTGTCCACGGCGAAGGTCGTCCCCGTCAAGGTGAGTCCCGTTCCTGCGGAATAGGTTGTGTCGTCATCGACATCGTCGGCGAAACCGGCAGGCTTTCCGGTCAATGTCGACCAGTCGGGCGCAATTGTTGTGTTGTCCACGGCGAAGGTCGTCCCCGTCAAGGTGAGTCCCGTTCCTGCGGAATAGGTTGTGTCGTCATCGATATCGTCGGCGAAACCGGCAGGCTTTCCGGTCAATGTCGACCAGCCGGGCGCAATGTTTGCGTTATCAACTTGCAGTGAGCCATCTCCTGCTTGTATAAGTCCCGTTCCCGCTACGTTGGCATTTATCTTATCCGCATCCACGCTGTCATCAACTAGTTCTGCTGTTCCAACAGAATTGTCGGCCATTTTGGCAAGCGTTACTGCATTGTTCGCAATATCATTGGCGGTTACTTGTCCATCTTGGATCTTAATGCTGGTTACCGCATCATTGGCAATTTTTACGGTAGTTACGGCATTGGTTGCCAGTTCATTGTCGGTGATGCCGTTATCGGCCACATCGAGGGTCAGGGGGGAGATGCTGGTGCCCGCCCCACTTAAAATGAGCGTTGCATCAGTGGGTCCCAATACCTCGTTTCCCACAATGCTATCTTTTTCGGTAATGCCTAAGTTCAACTGGTTTACCAATTCCCAATCGGTACCGTTCCATTGGATGATGTCTCCGGGAATACCGTTTTCGGCAGCGGCTAACTTTGGCAAGGTAACAGAGCCTGGTGCCAAGTCCAAGCTTCCAACGGAACCATTTTGTATTTTTTCCCCATTAACCGCAGAAGGTGCAATATTGGCCCCTGTGATCTGGTTCACCTCAAAGTTGTAGTTGGTACTGCCATCCGGATTCAACGTAGGGGTGATGACCACCGTACTGTCCTTGGCATTCGGGTTGATCTGACTAAGAAAATCGGCCCGGGTACTTACGGTAAAGGAATTATCGAGGGCCTCACAGATATTGATCCATTCCGTACCGTTGTAGTAGTTGATACATTCTTGATCCGTGTTGTAGACCAAGGCACCGGGCAAGGGGTTAATGGTGCTCAATTGGGCCGTGGAGACCCTGGTGATCACCAGAACACGGTTGCCACTTTCCAATTCCAAAACCGATGAGGGATCCAAGTTTTGGGGGTTGTCTCCAATCTTTACCTGTCCGCTCAGGGTGCTGATCATGAGTAGGCCAATGACCAAGGATGCAATGTAAGTTCTCACAGTGTTTGTTATTTGAGGATTTCCAAACGTAAGGAACAAATCTAATGCTCTGGTTCCATATTTATATGAATTTCCGTCAAAACACGAAATTCAGGGGTGAATGGGAAACCCTTTGGGTATATTTGTAGGCACAGAATTAACAAAAGTTTAGAACCCCTTCACTTTTATATATGCGCACCATGGGTTTTCTTTAACCTGTGCTAAACGCTTTCTTATGAAAAATATAGTTTTGATTTTGTTCTCGTTGCTGGTTTCAGGGTGGTCCTTGGCACAGGATAGCCGTCAATTGTTAAGGGGCAAGGTGTTGTACCGAAGCTCCAACGTGCCCAATGAGAACGTGATCAACTCCACCTCGGGCGAGGCCACCATTACCGATGAGGATGGTGAATTTGCCATAGAGGTAAAGGCCGGGGACCAAGTAGTGTTCACCGCGGTGAACTATCAATTGGAGGTGGTGACGATAACTCCCGAGATCTTGCAAAAGAACCGCTTGGTGGTAGAGGTCAATGAAAAGGTCAGGGAATTGGACGAAGTGGTGGTGACCCCTGAGAACCAGGCCAAGTTCCTCGAAGTAAAGAACGAGGATTTCAAGGAATTCAACTACGAGATCGATAGGAATACAGAAGTGCAGAACGTGGCCGAATCTAGAATTGTGAGGGGCATGCAGGATGGTCTGAACATCAAGAACATATTCAAGGCACTCTTTGCCTCCCAAAAGGAAAAAGGAGTGGAAAGGCCTCCACTGAAGGTAAGTGAGGTCTTGCGCCATGTGTATGACGACGAGTTCTTTGTGGCCGATCTTAAATTGCCACAGGACAAGATAGATGCCTTTCTGTTGTATTGCGATGACAAGATACCTTCACAGACCCTACTCAAAAAAGAGAACGAATTTCAGCTGATCGATTTTCTGGTGACCCAAAGCAAAGAATATTTGGCAACCTTGGAATAATGAGAAGTTTTTTGGCATGTATGGCTTTCTTTTTGGTGCTTTTTGCCAGTGCCCAAGATGGGGAAGGCAAAATGCTTACCGGAAAGGTTACCAGTGAGGATGAGGATGTTGTGGGTGTGGTGGTCCAGAACATAACTTCCGATAAAGCGGTAATCACCGATTTTGAGGGAAAGTTCGCCATTGATGTACAGGTGAACGACACCTTGGTGTTTTCTGCGGTCCAGTTTGTGAAGAAGATCTTACCGGTGACTGAGGTCCTTTACCATGCCAATTATATTGAAGTGCCCATGGTGGAGTTTGTAAACCAACTTAAGGAAGTGGTGGTAAGGCCCTATAACCTTTCTGGGGATTTGACCCAAGATCTGGGCAAACTGAGCCTAGAAAAAGATGTAAGTGCCGAGGCCTTGAATTTGCCCAATGCCCACCAAAGGATTCCTACCCAAAGTGAGCGAATGTTGGATCAGGCTACCATGGGAAAGTTTAATATGGGCATGATTTTGAGCCCACCATTGGACCCCCTTATCAATGCCATCACCGGGCGGACCAAAATGTTGAAAAACAGGGTCAAGGTAGACAAGGCTTATGCCAGGACACAAAGGGTCCAGGATTTTTATGTGGATTCCCTTTTTGTGGCCACGTTGAAGATACCGATGGAAAAAATTGACGATTTCATGTACTTCTGTGAAGTAGACGAGGCCTTTCAGACTACAGTGGATAGCCACGACAAGTTGAAGATTTGGGATTTTATGCTGGAGAAGAGCCGGGCATATCGAAAAAACAACCATTTGGATTGATGTTTTTGGCAAGCAAATTGCAGAAAAACAGGTAAAACTGTAACATTGTCCCTTCCAAAGGAGTCAAAAAACAATATGATGAGAATGAAAAAAGCTAAACATATACTATTGCCTTTGGCAATGGTCCTTTTTCTGTCCTTCACCTCCGTTCACAAATTTTATGTCAGCGTTACCAATATGGTCTATTCCGAAGAGGATAAGGCCTTTCAGATCACGAGCAGGATTTTTATTGATGACCTGGACGATCTGATGGAGGAACGCTATGGTATCAAATCCCAATTGGCAACCCCTGATGAATCCAAACTGGCGGATGAATACCTGGAAAAATATTTTAGGGCCAAGTTTATGGTCGAAATCAATGGAAAGCCCGTAAAATATAACTTTTTGGGTAAGCGGTATGACACCGATGTGGCCATTTGTTATCTGGAAATCCCCAACATCAACCTGTCCGATGTAAAATCCGTTTCGGTACAGAATGAGATCTTGACCGACCTTTTTGATGAACAACAGAATGTGGTACATGTAAAATGGGCAGGACACAAGAAGAGTTTTGTGCTCATCAAGGGGAATAATAAAGGAATGTTAAACTTATGACGCATTGTTAACAATTGGTTAAAATGCGTTATTTTTCACCGTTTTAAAATCAAATAGAAAATGAACAAAGTCAAGTATTGCATTGCTTCTGTGTTGTTCCTTATGGGAGCAGTCGTAATGGCACAGGAAGAAGGCGACGTAAAAACCGAAAGGGAACCTGGACACTATAATCAAAGCAGGTTCAAACAATTGTACGAAGAATTTGCAACCCCCAACACCTATCGCTCCGCTTCCGGAGCCCCAGGACCTGATTACTACCAACAACAGGCCGATTATGCGATCAATGTACAGTTGGATGACAAAAATGCCAAGATCAACGGTGAGGAAACCATCACCTATCACAATAATTCACCGGACGATTTAGAGTTCCTTTGGGTGCAATTGGACCAGAACGTCCGTGCCAAGGATTCCAAATCACCTTTGCGTGATGGGAACGGGGTGAACATTGCCTACACGGCCGGAAACTTTGCAGAGACTTTTATCAGCGAGCCATTTGATGGCGGTTTCAATATTGAATGGGTAAAGGATGCCAGTGGAAAACCATTGTCCTATACCATCAACCAGACCATGATGCGAGTGAACATTCCACAACCGTTGAAAAGTGGTGAGAAATTGTCTTTCTCCGTTAAATGGTGGTACAATATTCCCGATCATACCGTGAACAGGGCCAGGTCAGGATACGAATATTTTGAAAAGGACGGTAACCGTGCCTATGTGATTGCACAGTTCTTCCCAAGAATGGCCGTTTACAGCGATGTGGAAGGATGGCAGAACCACCAATTCTGGGGAAGTGGCGAGTTTGCCCTTCCATTCGGAAATTATGATGTGAGCATCACAGTTCCTGCCGACCACGTTTTGGACGGTACAGGGGTATTGCAAAACAGGGAGGAAGTGTTCTCCAAAGAAATGATGAAGCGTTATAAGCAGGCCGTAAAGTCTTATGACAAGCCTGTGATCATTGTAAACCAACAAGAAGCTGAAGCTGCCGAGAAAGGATTTGCCACGGATACCAAGACTTGGAAATTCAAGGCCACCAACGTAAGGGACTATGCTTTTGCCACTTCCCGTAAGTTTATCTGGGAAATGCAGGCGGTTAAGATCGGTAGCAAAGATGTTATGGCCGTATCGTTGTACCCCAAGGAAGGAAACCCACTTTGGGAAGAGTTGTCCACAAGGGCAGTGGTACAGACCTTGAAAACCTATTCGGAGCATACTTTTGATTACCCATACCACAAGGCCATCTCGGTACATGCCAAGAACCAAGGTATGGAGTACCCTATGATCTGCTGGAACTACGGTCGTCCAAACGAAGATGGAACCTATTCCGACAGGACCAAATTTGGAATGATCAGTGTGATCATCCACGAGGTGGGACACAACTTCTTCCCGATGATCGTAAACTCGGATGAGCGTCAATGGGGATGGATGGATGAAGGTCTCGATACCTTTATGCAGTATTTGGCCGAGCAGGACTTCGGTACA
The DNA here is from genome assembly GCF_003584165.1 of Flagellimonas aequoris. Taxonomy (GTDB): domain Bacteria; phylum Bacteroidota; class Bacteroidia; order Flavobacteriales; family Flavobacteriaceae; genus Flagellimonas; species Flagellimonas aequoris. Next base: position 97,212 of record NZ_QXFJ01000031.1, read on the forward strand.
AACAACCCAAGTGTGATCGCACCTAACGAAAAATATCCATCACGTAGGGGTAACCCAGCGGACATTGTTCCCTACATGGGCGGAGATCAAAAATACATTTCTCCCATCATGTCCAACCCGGAAAACGTATACCAGTTGGGTCCAAATGCCTATGGCAAGCCAGCAACCGCCCTTAACATTTTAAGGGAAACCGTTATGGGCAAGGAACTTTTTGACCATGCATTCAAGACTTATGCCCAGCGTTGGATGTTCAAGCACCCTACTCCTGAGGATTTCTTCCGTACCATGGAAGATGCTTCTGCCGTGGATTTGGACTGGTTCTGGAGATCTTGGTTCTACACCACAGATTATGTGGATATAGGAGTGAAGGGCGTTAAAAAATACTACGTGTCCAGCAAGCCTACCAAGGAAATGGAAAAATATATGGCCGATAGGAACCTTACCGAGGCCGATCTTCCCCCATTGGTATATTTGGCCGAAGAGGAAAGCGAGGATTTTATGCCTGAGTTGAAAGGAAAATCCCCAACGGAGACTTCCCAAAACCTTAAGGAATTTATGATGGACAACATGACCGAGGCCGAAAGGTCTCAGGTGAAAGAGCCAAAATATTTCTATGAGATCACTTTTGACAAACCAGGAGGCATCCCCATGCCATTGATCGTAGAGTATACCTATGCCGATGGTACCAAGGAAAATGTCACTTATCCACCTGAGATTTGGAGAAAGAACGATGCAGAGGTGAAAAGGGTGATTTCTTCCCAAAAAGAATTGGTAGGGATTGTGGTAGATCCAAAATTGGAAACTGCCGATGTGGATACCACCAACAACTCTTGGCCTAAAAAAGAGGAAAAATCAGACTTTGATAAGTTCAAGGAGAACATCAAAGGAAAATAATCAAAAAAAAGACTGTTAAAGAGCCTCGTGATTTCACGGGGCTTTTTTTATTTTGCTGATAAGTTCTGATTATATTTGTTGTATGCATTTTCTATTCATTAGCGGAGCGGAGATATTTTTCATCCTATTTATTGTGGTGATGGTGTTTGGGGCGGACAAGATACCTGGAATAGCCAAAGGCCTTGGCAAGGGTATGCGCCAGTTGAAGGACGCCACGGATGATATTAAGCGCGAGATCCAAAAAAGCGCAGATATCGACACGGACTTTACCAAAGAGATTCGCAAGGAACTCAATGAGGTAAAGAAAAATGTGGACGAGGTTACCGGCTCCATCAAAAGGGACATTAAGTAATACATGTGGGAGAATCTGCTCCAATGGGACAGGGATACATTTGTGTATCTCAACAGTTTGGGCATAGAACGGTATGATGGATTTTGGTCTACCGTGACCGATATTACCACTTGGATTCCCCTCTTTTTACTGTTTCTCTTCCTGTTGTTCCAAAAGTTTGACAGAAAGGAAGCCCTCTATAAGTTTTTTACGATCATGGGATTGGTGATTTTTATTACTGCCATTACCCATTGGACCAAGATTTCCGTAGCGCGCTTACGTCCCAATAACACGGAAGAAATCAATACGATCATCCGAATCTTAAAAAGCCCCACCGATTACAGTTTCTTTTCGGGCCATGCCTCCAGTTCGTTTTCCATAACTACTTTGGTGTTTCTTTTTTTAAGGAAGAAGGTAAAATGGGCTTTCCTGTTCTTTCTTTGGCCCATTCTGTTTTGCATGAGCAGGATCTATGTGGGGGTGCATTTTCCCATCGATATTATTGTAGGGGCCATAGTCGGGATTTTATCCGGAATGTTATTCTACTGGTTGTATAACCGTTTTATAACACCCGGCTTAAAGTCAGTCCGTCCCTAATGGGCAAAAGAACGGTTTCGACCCTGGGGTCGTTTTTCAATTTTTCATTGTAGGCGAGTAGAGCTTCCGTAGCCTTGTCACCTTTTTGCAGCGGTTCCACCACCTTTCCGGACCACAGCACATTGTCGGACAAAATGATGCTTCCAGGTTTTGTCTTGGTGATCACAGCTTCAAAATAGGCATCGTAGTTCACTTTTTGCGCATCGATAAAAACCAGGTCGAAAATCTTCTCCAAAGCGGGGGTGACATCCAACGCATCACCCGTATGTTGGAAGATTTGGGAGCCAAAACCGCTCTTGTCAAAATAGGTGCGTTGCAATTGGTGCAGTTCCTCGTTCACCTCAATGGTATGTAGCTCACCATTTTTTTGAAGTCCTTCTGCCAAACAAAGGGCGGAATAACCGGTATACGTGCCTATTTCCAAAATATAGGCTGGGTTGATGATCTTGGAGAGTATACTCAACACCCTTCCTTGAAAATGCCCCGTGATCATACGGGGTTGTACCACCTTTAAATGGGTTTCCCGGGTCAGTTCCGTCAGCAACTGTGGTTCGGGTTCCGAGTGGTTGGCAATATAATTTTCCAATAGTGGTGATAGGAAATGCATGTACAAGTTTTCGCAAAAATATAGAAAAGAACTACATTGGAATATCAAATCAAGCAAGCTAAAAATGTCATCGACCGAAATACGCATACGCCGCGCCACCTTGGAAGACCTTCCCGTTCTGTTGGATTTTGAGCAGGGCATCGTAAAGGCCGAACGACCCTTCGATGTAACCATTAGAGAGGGCAAGGTGAATTATTATGACCTTGAAAAAATGGTTCAGGACCCCAAATCCTGTGTGATTGTAGCGGAGGTGGATGGCAGGATCGTATCCTCTGGCTATGCCATTCCCAAACAGGCAAGACATTACTTGGACCACGAGTTTTATGCCTATTTAGGGTTTATGTACACGGATGTAGATTATCGGGGACGTGGAATCAACGCACTGATTGTGGAAGCCCTCAAAAAATGGTCACAAGAGCAAGGTTTCAAGGAAATACGATTGACGGTGTACAATGACAATGTGGGTGCCATCAAGGCATATGAAAAAGTGGGTTTCAAAAAGCACATCATCGAAATGCGGTTGGAACAATAAATACCATCACAAATTGTATTTTTGGGGCAAACCTTAGCATATGACCTTTCAAAATACGCTTGAATTTGCACAACAACTGGATGCTGCCGATGCCCTTGCCCAATACCGGGATGAGTTCCATTATCCACAGGTAAACGGAAAGGATGTCATCTATTTTACGGGCAATTCCCTGGGATTGCAACCCAAGCGTACCCAAAGGTTTGTGGATGAGGTAATGAAGGATTGGCGGGATTTGGCCGTGGAAGGTCATTTTTATGCCGATAAACCTTGGTGGGATTATCATGAGCGTTTGGCTGCCGGACTTGGCAAGGTGGTAGGCGCAAAGCCTAAGGAAATCTCTGTGATGAATACCTTGACGGTAAACCTTCATTTGTTGATGGTTTCCTTTTACCGACCCACAGCAAAAAAATTCAAGATTATTTGCGAGGAAAAGGCATTTCCCTCCGACCAGTATATGTTGCAGAGTCAGGTTCGGTTTCATGGTTTTGACCCAAAGGAAGCCATTGTTGAAGTAAAAAAGCGGGATGGAGAACATGCTTGGCGTACCGAGGACATCATCCAAAAAATAAACGAGGTAGGAGATGGACTCGCCTTGGTATTGATGGGAGGTGTGAATTATTACAATGGACAGGTTTTGGATATGGAAACCATTACAAAAGCCGGCAAAGGGGTTGGAGCTTTTGTGGGGTGGGATTTGGCCCATGCTGTGGGCAATGTGGAATTGTCCCTTCATGATTGGGATGCCGATTTTGCGGCTTGGTGCAGCTACAAATACATGAACAGTGGTCCAGGGAATGCATCCGGGATCTTTGTGCACGAAAAGCATTTGGGCAAGTCGGACATCCCCCGTTTTGAAGGTTGGTGGGGCACCAAAAAGGAGACCCGTTTTTTGATGAAACCTGAATTCGACCCCACGGAAACAGCAGATGCCTGGCAATTGAGCAATCCACCCATACTTTCGTTGGCACCTTACTTGGCCTCGTTGGAACTGTTCGATGAAGTGGGAATGGATGCCCTAATCAAGAAGCAGAAGCACATTGTGGCCTATCTGGAGTTTATCCTACATGATATCGATGCCCAAGTGGAGAGTACTTTTGAAATCATTACCCCAGAGGATAGGGGTTGTCAATTGTCTGTATTGTTGCATGGCGAAGGAAGGTCGTTATTCGATTATTTGATGAAACAGGGGGTCATCACCGATTGGCGCGAACCCAATGTGATCCGTTTGGCCCCGGCACCTTTTTATTGCTCTTATGAAGATATGTACCATTTTGGGCAGATTTTAAAAAAGGGGATATTAAATAAGTAAGCCCCTGTATTTGGCTTTTAAATAGGAGTTTGGGGAAGTACCTTGGTATTTTTTAAACTGGCGTGAAAAATAAGAGGGGTCATTAAATCCACAGCGGAACATTACCTCTGCAATGGAAGCATTACTTTCATTAAAGAATTCCAAAGCTTTGTTTATCCTAAATTCATTGACAAAATTGGTAAAGGTACTTTGGGTCATTTTCTTAAAGAATCTACAGAAAGAATTTGGGGTGAGACCCAATTTTGAGGAAATTTCACCAATAGCAAGGTCTTTAGCATAGTTGAGGTTTACATATTCAAAGATTTCCTCTAACCTTTTGACATCATTGCTTTTGAAGCTGTCCGTGGTAAAAGTGTCAAAAAGGGTTTCATAAGAGTCCTCCCTGGAGATTCGATCCAAAATGGAGAGAAGATTAATCAGTTTCCCTTGATTATCCAAGTACACGAATTTTTTAAAATCATGAGAGAGTGCTTTATGTAGACCTGGATCAAAAATCAAAACCTGTTTGGATTTTTTGATAAGTTCCTTGACCTTGCCCAATTCCGGAAACATTTTTAGTTTCTCTTCCAGAAAATCTTTTTTAAACTGAATTACTACTTCTAGATTGTCAGGATAGTCGTGGTTTCCAAAGTCCGCATGCGGAATGCTGCCTGCTAAAAAGACAAGAATCCCATCCGAATACATCCTTTTTTTGGAACTTATGTTCAATACTCCCGAACCATTTTTCACATAGACCAGTTCATATTCTGGGTGAATATGCCAACCAGCAGATTCACAATGGTCATCATTAGTGTAAGTTTTGATTCTAATTGACGTATTTACGGCAACGTTTATGGATTCAAGGATGGGTTTCATGAGGTAAAATTACCTAAAAGTGTCATTTTTTTTGACATAAATGAATAAATCGTATTGGTATTTGAATATTATGGGCACGATTTGTTGCTTGGAGATTGGTTAATTTGCAGTGACAATACATTATGAAATCACTACGACTTATTCTTTCCAACCCACGTTATTTTGCCCCTGCATGGGTGTTCACCAGTTTGAATATTTGGTTTGGAACTTGGGCGATCTATATCCCTTTAGTAAAGGAAAAGCTCGGAATCAACAAGGCAGATTTGGGAATTGCCTTGTTCTGTTTATCGTTGGGGGTATTCACCATTTTTCCCATCGCGTCCAAGATCATCAATAAATTGGGGGTCGGCAAGGCCACTTGGACAGGGGTCTGCTGCAATTCGGTGGCGGCCCTGCTTCCGTTGATGGCTCCAAATTATTACACGTTGATGGCTAGCCTCTTTTTGATGGGAGCCTGCAATGGGCTTACCGACATCGCCATGAACACTCTCGTTACGGAGATTGAAAAGGAAGACAAACAGAATTTTATGTCGGCTGCCCACGGATTTTTCAGTCTGGGGGGTATTTTGGTCGGCTTTAGTAGTTTTTTGATTCCTATAATCGGCAACCCACCATTGCATATGGCCATTGTAGTAGTGTTGGTCTTGATCATCAATTTGATGTTAAGGAAGCATTATTATCACATTGTGGCTGCCCCAGTGGAAAAGGAACCCTTCAGTTTTAAACTGTTCAAACCCTTGTTGTTATTGGGCATCATTGGTTTTGTGTCTATGGGGAGCGAAGGAGCCATCATCGATTGGAGTGGATTGTATTTAAAGGAAGTTGCTTTGGCGCCCGAAGTACTTATCGGTTCTGGATTTTTGGCATTTTCGACCACCATGACCTTGGGTCGTTTTTTAGGTGATGGCATCAGTGCAAAGATTGGTTCCATTAAAATTGTTGCCCTCGGTGCCTTGATTGCCATTTTGGGATATGCCATGGTGCTCTCGGAACATACCGTCTTGGCCATTGCCGGTTTTGCTTTGTGTGGTCTGGGTTTTTCGGTCATGGTGCCCGAACTGTTCCGTATTGGTGGCAATGTGAAAGGCGTGGATTCTTCCCAAGGGGTTTCCTTTATTGCGGGAACAGGGTATTCAGGATTTTTGTTGGGTCCTGTGATCTTGGGTTTTTTAGCTGAACGGGCCTCGTTGGTTTACAGTTTTGTTCTATTGATGAGCTGTGCCATCCTGGTTTTTGTGATTACCTTTTTCTTGGGTAGGAGGGGTAAATAATCAATCGCTCATTTAAATTTTGGCAACATTTTGATTTTGGACTGTTTTAGTCATATACAATATTTTCTGCCGACTATTTTATTGTTTAAGGCTTCGGTATGGATTCAATAATTAATTTTTGCCCCTTTTTATCCAAATATGTAACAGTCATTTCCATCATGTGAGTAATCCATTTTTCAACGCCGGCATCCGCTGCTTGTTTACAAAATGTAGGATAATCCGTTTGGCCTTGTTGATGAATTGAAAGGGCGTGTTTGAGGCTATCCAATGAACTGATTTCATTTACTTTCATCTCAGGATATTTTGAATTTCCGTCAAGTGTAAAATCATCTGACCCATAATATTTTGTTCGTCCATCCGAAACAAAATTGTCATAGTGGGTTACTCCAATTTCTTTTAGGTCTTGTACGAACTGAGGAAAGTCAGCACCACTTTTAACTTTGGAAAATGCTTTATGAATCTGATCTGTTGTAAACATGGATTTATTGCTATTTCAATCTTTAATGATTCTGTTTGTTCTGCTTGTGGGTGACTATTTTTGAAGGTAGTCTTACGGTTCTTTTAATTGCTCGATCAATTCCAATCTTTTTACAATAGAACCCTTTTCTAATATTGTTCCTGGGGATAAGACCCCATTGGCCCCAATTTTGGAACCGTCCCCTACCAAAGCCCCAAATTTTTCCGTTCCGGTGTCTATGACCTGATCTTTGAAAATTACCCGTATCTTTTTTTCAACACGTTCATTATAATGGTTGGCCGCGATGGAACCTCCTTCAAAATTCACATTTCTGCCAATCAGACTATTTCCAATATAGTTTAAGTGAGCTATGGCGGAACCCGAAAATATCATACTGCTCTTTATTTCCGAGCTAGGTCCAATTTTTACCGAACTATCTAAAAAAACACCTTCCCTGAGATAGGCGTTTGCGCATATGTGGCATTTATCCATAATGATGGCAGGCCCTTTTATGGTTATCCCATGTTCAAGAATTGCAGACTTGTGAATGGCTATTCCGTTTTCTATTTTGAAATGCTCCCCAAGGTTTGGTATCATTTCTTCAATGATACTCTTGATATTTGTCGTTATTTCCCATGGCAAACTGGAGTCTTCCTTTTCAAGAAAAGAAGGGATGTTTGATATGAAATGTCCAATATTGATCACCGACCTTATGCTTTGGATGTTCTAAATGAATGCAAAATGTAAGCTACATCTTTATATCCCTAAAAGGTATTTGATGATTACGCCTAAGTCTTACTCGGTCTTCACACTCAAACCCGTAAAATAGAGATTTACATTACTGTCGGGCCTGCTACGTTGTGTCGCTAACTGTAAACCTCCCATGGTGGAGTAGTCTTCCCATGTGGAGGACAGTGAAGGTTCGGGTTGGTTGGACTTTCTATAGGTCCATTCCCGGATGAGATGGTCATCCTTAAAATAAAAATCGTAGGCATCCCCTGGGGTGTAGCCACCTTCATTTTTATACACAATGGTGAGCTTTTGCATGGTTTCGTTGCTGATAGGGGCCGTGGCTTCTGCAGCATGCTCAAAAGTATAGTTGTTGGCATCCCACATCAAATTAAAAGGGGCCAATAACCAATACCTGTCATTGATGAACCCCGAATTGGTCTTATAGGCCACGCTGTCCATGTTCGCCTTGTTGTAGGTGAGGGTATCCGCTCCCGAACTAAAAGTAATCTCGTTTAATTTGGGTTTCCAGTCCCAATGCCGTTCAAAATGCATGGAATCCCGGTCCACGTTGAAGGTAAAGGTAATCTCTTTAACGTTTTTCCAATTTTGATACCCGTGAGCATCTGCAATCAGTTCAGGCACGGTTTTTTGTGGTTCTGGTTGCTCTTCTGCTTTTTTGGGTTCCGTTTTGCAGCTGGCCAAAACGAAAAGGGAGCACATTCCAACGAGGTAAAAGATCTTCATATCTGGTTTTTAACCAAATATACCATCAATTTGCGTTATTTTGCGCCCCATTTCGGGAAAAGCGACCAAATTAATTCAAGCGTAAAGTGACTTTTTTTAAAAAGCTGTTTCTAATACTCATAAGTAACCCCGACAAAAAGTTTTTGGAAACAGAAGACCTTTATGCCCATCTGTCGGATGAGGAGTTAGTGGAACAGATAGTTGCGAACAATGACCCTTTACTGTTCGGGAAGTTGTATGATCGATATGCCAAAATGGTCTATAACAAGTGCTTTGGCTTTGCAAAATCCGAAAGCGAAGCGGAGGATTTGACCCAGGACGTATTTCTTCAATTGTTCATAAAATTGAGGACGTTCAAGGGACGGTCCAAGTTCTCTACTTGGCTGTATTCTTTCACCTATAATTTTTGTGTGAACTATGTAAACCGGAACAAACAACTTAAGATACGGGACCAATCCGTACAGGTTGATGAATCCGATTATAAACTTTCCGAAGATGTCCCTGACGAGAGCCTCTATGAAATGAAGGCCGATAAACTAAAAAAGTCCCTGGATCTGATATCGGCAGAGGACAAGTCCCTTTTGTTGTTGAAATATCAGGATGGAGCCAGTATAAAAGAGTTGGTAGAGTTGATGGATTTGGGGGACAGCGCAGTGAAAATGAGGCTGAAACGAGCCAAAGAACGATTATTGGAAATCTATAACACCCTACAATAGATGGCAAAGAAACATAAAAACCCGTTCAAAGAATTGGAGGCTTCCCTTAGGGAGGCACCACCTGGCATGAAGAAAAAGGTGATGAACGACATCGCGGCCGCCAAACTTATCTTGGACATGGCCTCCCTGTTCTCTATCAACATGGGAAGTGCTTTGCGCAAACTGTTCCGGACCTTGGGTGACAACTAGAAACTTACAGCAACACTAATAAATAAACAACAACTATGGAAACAATTAATAATTGGAAGGATGTCACCATGGACTCCCTTTCGGGAATGGGCAATGAAATCGGACAGGTTTTCCCCAAGATCATTGGGGCAATCGTTGTGCTGGTCGTAGGCTGGCTGTTCATCAAGATTGTTCTGTTCTTACTCGGAAAGGTCTTGAAACTGGCAAAAGTCGATGTCCTGAATGAAAAAATCAACGGGATGGAAGTCGCAGGCAAAGGGAATTTTACCATAGATGTGGCAAAGATTATTTTGGGGTTTGTAAAATGGCTTCTGATACTGGCCTTTTTGATCGTAGCGGCGGATATTCTCAATTGGCAGATCATATCGGTGGAAATCGGCAACCTATTGCATTATTTGCCACGCTTCTTCAGCGCATTGGCCCTATTGATGGTCGGTTTCTATATCGGCAATGTAGTGAAGAACACCATAAAAAGACTGTTTGACTCTTTGGAACTTGGAGGTTCCAACTTGGTCAGTAACCTGTTGTTTTATGTCATTGTGATATTTATGTCGATAACGGCACTCAACCAGGCTGGGGTGGACACAACCATCATTACCAATAACATTACCATGATCTTGGGCTCCTTCCTTTTGGCCTTCTCTTTGGGAATAGGACTGGGATCCAGGGAAGTGGTCACCGATTTGTTGCGATCTTTCTATACCCGAAAAACATATGCCGTAGGCGATAGGATTGTTATCGGGGAAGATATGGGAACCATTGAGGCCATTGAAAACAATAGCCTGACCTTGACTACAAAATCAGGTAAATATGTGATTCCGATCAAAGATGTGGTGTCCCAAAAAGTGGAGATCCTGTCACAAACAAGGTAATGTGGGAAGTAGTGCAAGAACTTCCTTGGATTTTGATTATTTTTGATGCTCACAACAAGTAAAAAATGAGTTCAAAAAAAGGAAAGGTTCAGGATTTGATCCAAGAAAAATTGCTCGATGAGCGTAAAGTGTTTTTGTGGGGCATGGTAGATGACGATTCTGCCAAGCATGTCATAGACCGCTTATTCTATCTGGATTCACTGAACCATAAAGAGATTCAATTGATCATCAATAGTCCGGGAGGGTATGTTACCTCCGGCTTTGCGATTTACGATACCATTAAACAGATCAAAAGCCCGGTATCCACGGTATGTTCAGGATTGGCGGCTTCCATGGGATCCATACTGTTGTCCGTAGGGGAGAAGGGGAGAAGATTCATCCAGCCCCATGCGCGGGTCATGATCCACCAGCCGAGTGGCGGTGCCAGGGGTCAAGCTTCGAATATCGAGATCCAAGCCAAGGAAATTATCAAGACCAAGGAGTTGGGTGCCCAAATTTTGGCAGATAACTGTGGTCAATCCTTTGAAAAGGTCATGAAAGATTTTGATCGCGACTATTGGATGGGTGCTGAAGAATCCGTTGAGTACGGTATTGTAGACGGCATTTTACAATAATGGGATAACCCCTAAAAGGGAAAAAGTCCTTCGCAAGTTTTTGTGAAGGACTTTTTGCATATATATGGACGCCGAAGCGGAATATTTTATTTAATAGATATACGGCAAGCTCGATGCCGATAGATCTTAAGGATTTGTTAAAGTTAAAATCGATCGGGATTTGTGATGATCTCATGGGCCCGTTCCCGAAGGTCCTTTAATTCTTCCCAACCTTTCTTTTCAAGTAGATTGAGCATCATGGCCATGCGGGGATTATCCTTGAAGTAGTGCTGTTTTTCAAATAAAAAGTTCCAATACAGCTCATTGAACGGGCAAGCTTTTGCGCCAACCTTTAGGTTATGCCTGTAATGGCAGCCTTTACAATAGTTGCCCATTTTGTTAATGTAATTGGCACTGCTCACATAAGGTTTCGTGGCCACCAATCCTCCATCGGCAAATTGGCTCATGCCCCGTGTATTCGTAATTTCTACCCATTCCAGTGCATCAATGTAAACTCCCAGATACCATTCATCCACTTCATCAGGATGGGTTTGGGTAAGCAGGGCATAATTGCCAATAATCATGAGCCTTTGAATATGATGTGCATAGGCATGATCCAGACTTTGTCCAATGGCATGCCTCAAACAGTTCATTTTGGTTTCGGCAGTCCAAAAGAATTCAGGCAAGTGATTATGGTTGTCCAGTGCATTGTGTTTTTTGTATTGGGGCATTTCTTTCCAATAGATACCCCTCATATATTCCCTCCACCCAATGATCTGACGGATGAAACCCTCCACTTGGGAAATGTCAACTTCGTTAGGGTTATCCCGGAATTCCTCAAGAATGGCATCTACCACTTCCTTTGGGGAAATCATTTTCGTATTCATGGCGAAAGACAATCGGGAGTGAAAAAGAAATTTCTCTTCGGTATGCAGGGCGTCTTGAAAATCTCCAAAGTAGCACAACAGTTTCTTTCGAAAATGATCTAATAGCTTTAGGGATTCATCTCGTGAAGTAGGCCAGGAAAACTGTTCAGGGTCAATATTTCCAAAGGTTTCAACTCCAACTTCTTGAAGCTCTTTTAGGAGTTCGGAAACATCTTTATGAAAATTCAGTTCAGTGGGAACGGCGGGTGTGCCGTCCCATTTTTTTCGATTGCTATGGTCAAAGTTCCATTTTCCGCCCTCCGGCTGGCCATTCACCATCAAAATATCATGTTTCTTGCGCATCATGCGGTAGAAACTCTCCATGAGCAATTGTTTTTTGCCTTTGAAAAAATCTTGGAGCTCAAAACGGGAGGTATAAAAGTGTTCCGTGTCAAATGCCTCTGAAGCGATGTCCAATTCATGGCATAGTTTGTTCAATTGCTCGTCCAATCGATATTCATCTGGAAGTTGGTATTCAAATTTTTCAATTTTGTTTTTGGTGACCAGTTGCATGATAAGAGCCTTCAGATCTTGTGGATTTTGAGAATCGTTGATTTTGAGGTAATCCACGCTGTGTCCCTTAGCTTCAAGACTCTTTGAAAACTGGCGCATCGCCAAGAAAAAGCCCGTTACTTTTTGAATGTGGTGCTTCACATAATCGGTTTCCTGACGCATTTCAGCCATTGCGTAAAGCACATTGTCATCAACTGTATTAAACCAACTGTGGTTACTATTGAGCTGATCGCCCAAAATAAGTCGTAGCGTCTTCATTTTTTAAAAAAGTGTAGGTTGTAGCCAAAGGTTTTGGAAGATATTGTTTGGGTCGTAAAGTTCCGCTTGACGTTGGGTGTTAAAGGTCCTGTTCCTAGGATCATTGCCCACACCACTGTTGTACATCCAATTGCCCCAATTGCTATGTACATCATAGTCCAGGAGCATGGATTCAAAATAGGAGGCGCCCCATCTCCAATCTTGCTGAAGATGCTTGGCCCAGTAGCTGGCTACGTTCTGCCGACCTCGATTGCTCATCCAGCCCGTATGTTCCAGTTCTTTCATGTTGGCATTCACAAAGGTGTCCTTGGTTTCCCCATGTATCCATTGATGCAGTATTTCTGGACTCTGCCGCCAAGTGTAGGTTCGGTTCTTGATTCCTTTCAAATGGAATATTTTATTGCCATGTTTTAAGGAAATGTATTTGAAGTAATCCCTCCAAATGAGTTCAAAGATCAACCAATAGGTATCTTCGGTCTCCCCAAATTCTGCTTCAAATTGTTTTATTGCCCAATATATGGTACGTGCGGAAATGTTGCCATTGGCGAGCCAAGGGGATAGTTTGGAACTATAATCGGCGCCAATGAGCCCGTTGCGGGTCCGTTTGTAATATGACAATTTTTTTGATTCCCAGAAGTAATGTTCTACCCTGCTATGTGCATTTTTTTCCCCTCCTTCAAATGGGAATGCGGAGCGTGGGTCCGGTTCAAATTCATCTAATGACAGGTCCTTCATGGTGGGCAATGTTGTGCTGGCCGCAATCAAATTGTTCTTGGGCATTTGTTTGGGTATACCCAAGTCGGGACGGACCCGGACCCTATGTTCGCACCCTTTACGGAATTGGGTGAACACGTCGGGAATGTTTAGAAAAGGAGTATACGGTATATCTTCAGGGTGAAATAGAAACTGGTCGAATACTTCATCAAAACGAATGGAAGAAGGTAAGTTGGATTTCACATTTTTGATGACACCCAATTCTTCCGAAGTCCATTCTTTTTGCAGAAAAATGGTGTCGACCCCATGTTTTTTAACCAATTCAGGAATCTTGCTCTCAGGTTTGTCAAAAAAGGTCAACAAGGAAATATTCAATTCGTGCAGGTCTGTCTTCAACTGGGCCAAACCCTCCAGTAAGAATTTGGAGCGAAAGCGTCCGGTCTTTACAAAACCAAGTGGTCCTATTTCAAAATGTCGGGGATCAAAAAAATATACCGCAATCAACTTTGTACCTTCCATGGCCCTTTTCAGGGCTTCATTGTCTCTTACCCTAAGATTGTTACCGAACCATAGCAAATGGTTGTGCATACGTTATCTATTTTTTCTACAGCGTTCACTACAGTATTTAATTTCGTTCCAATGGAGCGCCCATTTTTTTCGCCATTGAAAGGGACGATTGCAAATGGGACAGATTTTTTCAGGAAGATGTGTTTTTTTGTGAGCCAAGCGTTTTTGTTATGTTTAATAAAATTACAAAAAAATTAAACAAAATAATGTTTTGGGATAAACGGAAAAACTCTCGATGAAATTCAAAATCCGTATTTTAGCCACTTAATCGCAAAAGGCCCAAAGGGCACCTATGAAACAGACCCCAAAGAACATTGCCATCATCGGTTCAGGATTGGTGGGCTCCCTACTGGCAATTTATCTTAGAAAGTTCGGTCATACCGTTACGGTATTCGATCGTAGACCGGATATTAGGACCATCAAATTTTCGGGCCGATCTATCAATTTGGCCATGAGCAATAGGGGATGGCGCTCCTTACAAAAAGTAGGATTGGAGGATAAGATCAAGGAAATTGGCATTCCGTTGGACAAACGGGCCATGCACGTGAACGAGAAACCGGTCTATTTTCAAAAGTACGGTAAGGAAGGAGAAGCGATTTGGTCTATTTCCCGTGGAATTTTGAACAAACGGATGATCGATCTGGCAGAAGCTGAGGGCACCGAATTTAGATTCAATGAAAAGGTATGGGATGTTGATCTTCCAGAAGCAAAGATTTATACAGGGGAGACCGAGAAAAGTGAGTGGAAGGAATACCAATACGATATCATTTTTGGATGTGATGGGGCTTTTTCCAGGGTAAGGCATAAAATGCAACGTCGTAGCAGGTTCGATTACTCGCAGGATTTTATCGATGTGGGCTATAAGGAGTTGACCATCCCCGCCAATGAGGATGGGACTCATAAACTCGATAAAAATTCTTTCCATATCTGGCCCAGGGGAGCCTTTATGCTCATTGCGATGCCCAATATTGATGGCAGTTTTACCTGTACGTTGTTTTTGCCTTTTGAGGGCGAGGTGTCTTTTGAGAGCATACGCACCGAGGATGACGCACGTGCTTTTTTCAAGGAATACTTTCCCAATGTTCGCAAGGAAATTGAAAATTTGACCAAGGATTTCTTCCAAAATCCCACGAGTGCCATGGTGACCATGAAATGCTACCCTTGGACATATTGGAACAAGGTGGCTTTGGTGGGCGATTCTGCCCATGCCATTGTCCCGTTTTATGGCCAAGGAATGAATGCAGGATTTGAGGATATTTATGTGCTACAGGGGCTGATGGAGAAGCATGGTGACGATTGGGAGTCCATATTCTCGGAGTACCAAAAACAGCGTAAACCAAATGCCGATGCCATTGCGGAGTTGAGTTATAGAAACTTTGTGGAGATGAGCAGTAAAACGGCAGACCCCAAATTCTTGCTGCAAAAGAAAATTGAAAAGCACTTTGCGGCCAAGCATCCCGAAAAATGGATTCCCATATACAGTAGGGTCACGTTTTCGGATAGGCCTTATGCAGAGGCGTTGGCCATTGGTGATCAACAGGAAAAAATCATGAAGGAAGTCATGAAACTTCCCAATATCGATGATACATGGGATTCCAAAGAAGTGGAGGATAAGATTTTAAGATTGTTGAAGGATAGTAAGTAACTTGTCAATTAGAGTGATTTTTAGATTGTAATGATAAAAATTATATCGAGAATTGGGCTGGTATCACTTTCTATTTAGTTCTCGATACTTTTCCGTTGGAAAAACTCGAACTGACATTCTGATTATAAATCTCTTCTGGTATATAAAAAAAAGCCACCTTTTAGGTGGCTTTTTTAATTTTATAAAGAGCAATTAGATTTTGGAAAAAAGCTCTTGCATTTTGTCATTTTCTTCCTCGGCCAACAATGGGTCTACCAAAATACGGCCACTGTGCTCATCGGTGATTATTTTTTTGCGGGAAGCGATCTCTACCTGGACCTGTGGTGGAATGGTAAAGAATGAACCGCCGGAAGCGCCACGCTCCACAGGAACAACGGCCAAACCATTTTTCACGTTGGTGCGGATCCTTTTGTAAGCCTGGATCAATCGATCTTCGATTTTTTCCTCAAATTCCTCGGATTTTTTCAAAAGGGCTTTTTCCTCTTTTTCAGTCTCCGCAAGAATGGCATCCAATTCCCCTTTTTTGTGTTTCAAGTGACCTTCGCGCTCGGTCAATTTTTCCTTGGTCTGGGTGATGACCTCTTTTTTCTGCTCGATTTGGGCCTTGAACTCTTTGATGTTCTTTTCGGCCAATTGGATTTCAAGCTCTTGGAATTCAACTTCCTTGGTCAGGGAGTTGAACTCACGGCTGTTCCTTACATTTTTTTGCTGCTCAGCATATTTTTTGATGAGTGCCTTGGACTCGTCGATAAGGTTTTTCTTGGCAGCGATTTCAAAATTGACGGTCTCTACGTCCGTTTTCAATTTGTCCAACCTGGTTTTTAGACCAAGTACCTCGTCTTCCAAGTCCTGTACCTCCAAAGGTAGCTCACCTCTAACGTTGCGGATTTCATCCACCCTGGAATCGATAAGCTGTAAATCGTACAAAGCTCTCAGTTTTTCTTCCACGGTGCTTTCTTTCTTGTTCGCCATATATGTTTATAAATACTTGATGGGATTCGTTATACTCTCCGATAAAGAGACTGCAAAATTAGGAATTTTTTTTGTAAGATGATCAACCAATAAATCTTTTGTAAACTGCTCAGTTTCAAAGTGCCCGATATCTGCAATTACCAATTCGTTTTCGGCTTCGTAAAACTGGTGGTATTTAATGTCCGATGTGATGAAAACATCCGCTTTTGCCCTTTTGGCCGCGGCTATGGCAAAAGCCCCGCTTCCACCCAGAACGGCCACTTTTTTCACCTTTTTTCCCAACAGCTTAGAATGTCGTACCACCCTGGCGTTCATTTTGGACTTGACCTGTAAAAGAAAGTCCTCTTCATCCATCTCGGTTTCCAAAGTACCGATCATCCCCATTCCAATATCTTGATTGGTGTTTTCGAGGGTCACCACTTCATAGGCCACTTCCTCATAGGGATGGACTTTGAAAAGTGCTTCCAGTACCTTTTTTTCCTTTTCAAATGAATAGATGACATTGATTTGGGTCTCCTTTTCAAAATGGATTTCCCCAATTTTTCCAACAGATGGATTGGCCAAGTCGCCTGCCATGAAACTTCCGACTCCATCCAGACTATAACTACAATTACTGTATTTGCCAATTTCCCCGGCACCTGCAGCAAAAAGGGCCGATTTTACTTTTTCTGTTTCTGCTACTGGGGCATAGGTGACCAACTTTTTAATAACTCCTTTTTTTGGGATAAGGATTTCGGGATTTTTTAGGCCCAAAACTTCACAGATCTTGGCATTGACTCCCATTTTGCTATTGTCCAAGGCCGTGTGCATGCTATAGATGGCGATGTTGTGGGCTATGGCTTTTAGGACAACACGTTCCACATAAGTGCTCCCAGTAATCCTTTTTAACCCTTTAAAAATGATGGGGTGAAAGCTGATGATTAGATTACACTTTTTTTCGATGGCCTCGTCCATCACGTTCTCCAAAGTATCCAGTGTGACCAGGGCACTTGTTACGGCCATATTTGGGTTGCCGACCAATAATCCTACGTTGTCAAATTCTTCGGCATGGGCCAAAGGGGCCAATTCCTCCAATATTTTTGTGATGTCCTTTACCGTCATTCTTAAATTGTTAAGTGGGCTAAAGATAAAATATTATATTTTCGTCCCATGCTGCAAATCCTTCGCAAAATAGCGTTTCCCTTTTCTTTGATCTATGGAATGGTTGTTTACCTGCGTAATTTGATGTACGACAAGGGTTTATTCACTTCCGTTTCATACAAAACGCCGACGATATGTGTGGGAAACCTTAGTGTGGGTGGTACAGGAAAGACCCCTATGACGGAATATGTATTACGTATGTTGGAACATCATAGGGTAGCGGTTTTGAGTCGCGGTTATAAGAGAAAGTCGAAGGGTTTTCTTTTGGCGATGCCACAAAGTGGTGTCTCGGACCTGGGCGACGAACCATACCAGTTGCATCGTAAATTTCCCAAAGTGGCGGTGGCTGTAGATGCCGATAGGCGGAACGGTATAGAGCAGTTGGAGCAATATGTGAAGCCTGAAGTCATTGTTCTGGACGATGCTTTTCAGCATAGACGGGTAAAACCAACATTTTCACTGTTACTGACTGCCCATGATCACTTATATGCCGTGGATTGGTACCTGCCCACAGGCAATCTGCGAGATGCCAAGAAGGAGGCCCATCGGGCCGATGTGATTATCGTGACCAAATGTCCGGTTGGACTGACACCGTTGGACCGAAAAGCTATGATGGCCAAGCTGAAACCAAAATCCCATCAAAAGGTATTGTTTGCCAGTTTAAGATATGCTGATGAAGTGACAGACGGAAAAGGCAACCACATGCTGCTTGAAGCCTTGAAAGATAAAGATGTGGCATTGGTGACCGGAATTGCTTCACCGGAACCCTTATTGCGCCATATGACCACCATGGGCATTAAAGTGCTACATTATGAATTTGGGGACCATCATGATTTTACCGAAAAAGATATCCAAAAATTCTCCGGACATGATTTGGTATTGACGACCGAAAAGGATTTTGTCCGTTTGGAAGGAAAAGTGCAAAACCTATTTTATTTGGAAGTATCCCATCATTTTACTCCTGAAGACCATACCGAATTGGAAAAATCAATCAAGGGACTGTTGCACTAAACGGAGCCTTGCATTTTGCTCTTAAAAATATTTTCCCCTATTTTTTGGTAAAAGACCTCTGGTTTGAAAGGTTTGGTAACCACGTCATTACAACCAGCGGCATAGAAACTGTCCAAACTATCATCCAATGAAATTGCGGTAAGCGCAATGATCGGAATGTCCTGGTCAAACTTGCGTATCTGTCTCGTGGCCTCTTCACCACTGATTCCTGGCATGTGGATATCCATTAAAATGGCATCGTAAGTATTGGATTTAGCCAAATCGATGGCCTCATTGCCATTGTTGGCGATATCGCAGGTAATTTCTTTTTTGGTGAGCATTTTCTTGGTGATTACCTGATTGATCTTGTTGTCTTCCACAACCAAAAGATGCAATCCCTTGAACTGGAACTCTTCGGGGTCCAATTGGAACGCCACTTCATCCAAGGCTTTGGTATCGCATTTGAGGTCCATTTCAAAATAGAACGAACTGCCATGTCCAAGATCACTTTCCAATTGGATGGTGCTTCCAAACAGTCCCAAAAGGCTTTTCACAATGGTCAGACCAAGACCGGTGCCACCATATTCCCGGTTGATTTGGATAGACCCTTGTTCGAAACTGTCAAAAATATGCTTCTGCTGATCTTCCGAGATACCGATACCGTTGTCCCTGACCTCAAAATATAGCTTTACCTGATCTTCTTCTTTCTTCAACAATTTGGCGACGACCTCAACCTTTCCATTTTTTGTGAACTTCAGTGCATTGCCCACAAGGTTCATGAAAATTTGGGAAAGCTTTATAGGGTCTCCAAGCAACTGTTGTGGAATATTCGGGTCGTAATCGAGGATAAGTTTGGTCTTGTTTTCATTGGCATTCTGCTGAAGGGAATCCACCACATCATTCAATACCTTGTGCAATTTGAACTCAATGCTCAAAGGCTCCAGCTTGTCGGCATCGATTTTATTGATCTGCAGAATGTCGTTGATAAAGTTCAGAAGATATTCCCCGGAAAATTTCAACGATTTCAAATGCTCCTTTTGGTGTTCCGACGGGTTTTCCTCCAAAAGCAAGTGCGTGAGCCCCGTTACGGCATACAATGGCGTTCGGAGCTCATGGGTTACTGTGGACAAGAAGTTGGTCTTGGCTTCCATGGCGGATACCGCGGCATCCCTGGCCAACTCCAATTCCTTGTTCTTGGTGTACAACAGGTCGTTGGTCTTGAGCTTGATCTGGTTGTTCCTGAAAAGCGATACGGCCAATAAGGAAATAATGGTCAAGAAAGCGGAGGTCAATATCGCTGTGATCTCCGAACGGTTTTTGGACTCGCTCAATTCTTCGTTCTTGGCCTGCAGTTTGTTCAACTCGTTGGCCATATGCTCGGAGCGGATATCATCTGCCGTTTTCGCCTCCAATTTTGCCTTTTCAATATTGAAGATGGAATCTTTGATTCTGGCCAGTCCTTTGTTGAAAATTAGGGCTTCCTTGTAATCCCCGGTTTTTTCATAGATATCCGACAATTCTTCATTGGCATTTTTTACCTCTTTGGCAAAACCGTGTTTTTCGGAAAGTTCCAATGCTGCCTTAGAGTGGATGATACCTTCTTCGTAGTCGTTCAATTTCACACTTATTTTGGCCAATTGCAGATTCGCTTTGGCGGCCAAATAGGCCCTTTCCTTGTCGTCTGAATTTACAATAAGGGCATGTAGGTTCTTTATGGCATCATCATACTTTTCTATATTGGTGAAAATGTATGCCTCCAGTAAGAGGATATTGTTGCTGAGATTCCTATTGTTGCTGAGCTTTCGGGATTCTTCCAATAGTTTCAGGGCTTGGAAATTGTTCCCCTCATCATACCTCAGGGCTGCTTCCAGATACAATTGGAAAGCCTGTCCATAGGAATAGGACATGTCCCTTAGGTAAATACTGGCTCGATCCCAATAACGAAGAGCGGTTTCATGATCTCCTTCTTCCAAAAAGATACGGGCATATTGGTGATAGGTGTCCAGTAACAACTTGGTGTCCTCATTGCTCTCTGCAATATTGGCAGCCTCATCAAGTGTTTCCATGGCTTTGTCCACCTTGTTCTCATGCCGGTACTTCATAAATTGGTCGAAAATGGCCTGAACCTTGGCGGTCGAGCTTGCATCGTTTTGGGCAAAAGAAAGCTGGGTGCATAGGAAAATGCACAGTAGAAGCAGCGTTTTTACGCCTATCCTTTTGTGTATCAAGTGCAAGATCAAACGTAATTTTTCTTTATAAGCAAAGCTATTAAATCAATAATTCTGGAGCAATAGCCAGTTTCATTGTCGTACCATCCTATAATTTTCACCATTTTTCCAATTACGGAGGTCATCAAAGAATCAAACGTACAAGAATAACAACTATTGTTTATGTCGATGGAAACAATTGGATCTTCTGTGTACTGAAGTATGCCTTTTAGTTCATTTTCAGCATAGTACTTAAAGGTAGCATTTATTTCTTCAATGGAAATTTCCCGTTCTACATTGAAGGTAATATCCGTCAGGGACCCATTGGGAACCGGTACGCGAATGCCACAACCACCGATTACATCCGATAATTCAGGAAAGATCCGTGTCAATGCCTTGGCAGCCCCAGTAGTGGTCGGGATAATGGATTGTGTAGCGGCCCTGGACCTACGGAGGTCCCTGTGCGGGGCATCGTGCAGGTTTTGGTCCGATGTAAAAGAGTGTATGGTGGTAATATAGGCCTGTTCTATGCCGCAAAGTTCATTGATGACCTTGATCATGGGCGCGGCATTGTTGGTGGTGCATGAAGCATTGGAAATAATGTCGTCCTTACCATCAATAAGGTCTTGGTTCACACCAAGTACCACCATTTTGATGGAATCATCCTCTGGCGGCACCGAAAGGATGACTTTTTTTGCACCATTTTGTAGATGATATCGGAGTTGTTCCTCTTTTTTGAATTTTCCTGTGGCCTCTACCACTATATCTACTTTATGGGATGACCAATCAATGTCTTTAGGATGATTGTGGTTGAGTATTTCAATGGCTTTACCATTTACTACAATCTTGTTTCCACCTGATTGGATATCGGCATCCAAAGTACCGTGGATACTATCATATTTTAACAGGTGGGCCAAAGTTGTGGCATCCGCCAAATCATTTATGGCCACCACTTGGATGTTCGGGTATTTTTGAAGCAACCTAAAAAGGGTCCTGCCGATACGCCCGAAGCCGTTTATGCCTATTCTGATGTCTTTCATGACGGGTTGGAGGAACTATTGGATGTGTTTGTGGGCTTTGTAAGATGAACGCACCAAAGCGCCACTTTCTACATGCCTAAAGCCCATTTCAAGACCAATCTCCTCATATTTTTTGAACTGTTCAGGCAGAATAAACTGCTTTACGGGAAGGTGTTTTTTGGAAGGTTGCAGGTATTGACCAATAGTGATAACGTCAACATCTACATTTCTCAAATCCTCCATCGTGGCGATGACCTCGTGTTCTTCTTCTCCCAAACCGAGCATAATACCCGATTTGGTCCGGTTGGCACCATTTTTCTTCAGATAGTCCAAAACTTCGAGGCTACGCTCATATTTGGCTTGTATACGGACTTCTCTTGTCAACCTTTTAACGGTTTCCATATTATGGGAAATGACTTCTGGGGCCACGGCCAAAATCCTGTCCAAGTGGGTTGAAATCCCTTGAAAATCGGGAATAAGGGTTTCCATGGTGGTCTCGGGGTTCATTCTTCGGACAGCTTTTACCGTTTCCGCCCAAATAATGGAGCCCATATCCTTTAGATCATCCCTGTCCACCGAAGTGAGCACGGCATGTTTGATGTTCATGATCTTGATGGAACGAGCCACTTTTTCAGGCTCGGCCCAATCCACACTTTCCGGTCTTCCTGTCTTCACACCACAGAACCCACAGGAACGGGTGCAGATGTTGCCCAGGATCATGAAAGTGGCGGTACCTTCGCCCCAGCATTCGCCCATGTTCGGGCAGCTTCCAGAAGTACAAATGGTGTGCAGGTCATATTTGTCCACAAGACCCCGCAACTGGGTATATTTCTTGCCTGTTGGGAGTTTTACCCGTAACCATTTTGGTTTTCCTTTGGGTGGTATAACGCTTTCTGCCACGTTTGTGCTCATACAACGGAATTTGATTTACAAAGATACGAAACTGGTAAGGAAAGTTTACCCAAGGAAATGGGTCACTTTTTTTTGATAATCTCTGCCAACAATTTTTTGGCCCGGAGCAATTTTACCTTGATGTTGTTCACAGGCTCATTGAGATCTTTCGCTATATCGGCATAGCTCATTTCATTGAAATAACGTAGGTTGATGACTTTTTGGTAATGAGGCTTCAATTTTTTGATATCCTGCAACAGGTCGGCCAAATTTTGTTCAATGATGAGCCGGTCTTCTACCGATGGGGATTCATCAAGTACTTTTTTGACTTCGTCTCCACGGGGATCCACATCGTCCAGAAAGCTTCTTTTCCGTTTTCGGATCAGGTCTACGTGTAGATTTTTGGAAATGGTGATGAGCCATGTCTTGAACTCATAGGCTTCATCATAGGTGTCGATTCTATCAAAGGCACGGGAAAATGTTCTGATGGTGATGTCCTCGGCATCATTTTCATTTTTGGTGCGCAGCAACTGAAAGCCATACACATCGTTCCAAAAAGTGTCCAAGAGTGTACTGAAGGCAATTTGGTTTCCTTCCTTTGCCCTTCGTATGGTCTCTTTTATGGAATTATCGGTTTTCTCCAAAAATAGGGGTGTCCTTGATGTGCTAAACGGGTTAATTCAACTCGGGAACCGAGTCTTTTTTACATTCCTGTTCGTGGGGCAACTTGCCACAGAAACCACAGGCTTCGCCACTTTTGTTCAAATAAGGACTTTGGCTTGCACAGGTTCCGGCAAACTTTCCGTCTTTTTTGCCCCATATCTTTATGGCGATACCAGCGAATGCAAGTGCTAATAGACCAATGGTCAGTAGTGCTAACTTCATAATCCAACTTTTGCACAAAGGTACAAAATACCCTCTTAAAGCAAGAGGGTGTTTAAGGATACTTTAGGTTTGTGGCTAATAAGAAATGTTCGCCACGATGTTGTCCACGGATGGGGCGGCATTGCCACCTTCTGGTTCAATGGTGATGTAACCTACGGCATTGTCCGCATAGGGTAGTGCCAAAAGTTTGCCCTTGTCGTCAAATTGCTTTATCACGCCCAAGTTGACCAACTCTCCGTTCACTTCTGCCCACATTTGGAAACACTTGTTCTCAGGTAATTGTGGAACATTGCTTACGTTTATATAGGAAAGCTTTTTAACTGGGTTGATATAGGCAATGGCCTTAAGTTCTTTTCCTTCACGTTTGCCCTTGACCTCATATTTTTTGGTGGCAGGGTTGTTCAGTACGATGAACTGGTTCCTCATATCTTCCAATTGGTCCTTCATGTTGTCCTCCAAGTACTTGATCTTGTTGGATACCATGGTATTTTCCTCTTGAAGGCTTTTGTTTTGGTTCCAAAAGAAAACGGACGAACCGGCAAAGACCAAGATGGCAACACTCGCCGCAATGGCATATCGGTAGAACCTTTTGTGTACCATTCGCTCTTTTTTGGCGCTTGCCATGATGATTTCCTTGAGACCTTCAGGGGTCTTTTTGGCGTACATTTTGGCAAAGGTCTCCAAGTTTTTTTGGAGTTCATCATATGTTTCCCTTACCTCGGGATACATGGCAATGTACCTTTCCGCTTGTTGGGACTCCTCTTTGGAGGCATCACCAATAAGATATTTTTCCAATATGTCGGATTCCAGAAATATTTTTACTTTTTCCTTCATGACAGTAAGTTTAAGATTAAGAGCAAGGACATTGTTGTACCATAAATTTTACCAAGTTCCCGTAGTCCAATTTTAAGTCTTGATTTGATGGTCCCGAGAGGAATATCCAATTCTTCACTTGCCTCCTGCTGCGTCATTCCCTCGAAAAACAAGGCCTCTAAGACTATTCTGTACTTTGGGTCTATTTTATCCAAATTATCTTGGATATCCATATGGTCGGGCACAATACCCTTTACTCCAACTTTATATACGTTGGAAGCGTCGATTTGGACTTCCTTATCAGCTTTATTATTTAAACTTCTTAATTTATCGATGGCGGTGTTCCTGGTAATACGGAACAACCATGTGAAAAGTTTGGCTTTGGATGCATCGTATGAATCTGCTTTTTTCCAGATTTTGATAAAGCTTTCCTGTAGCACATCTTGGGCAAGGTCTTCATCTTTTACCACCTTATAGGCCACCCCAAAAAGCGTGTCCCCATAGTTTTCATACAGCAAGGAAATGGCCTTATCGTCCTTTTCTGCAAGGAGTGAAACAATATGTCTCTCAATCAATGTGCTCATGTATGATGCTTTTGGTAAAATTTTTTGTGGGACAAAAATCTAAAATAGGGTTTATATCGTATATAGAACAAAGCTAAGGCAGAAAAAGCATTATCTGCCGAGGCGGTTGAAAAGAATTTAGAGGGTTTTAATGGCCCTAAAGACATACATAATTTTGGTTAGTTTGGTTTGGTATAACCCCCGTTACTGTTCAAAGTGCGGGGGTTATTTTATGATGTTCACTTCAGGTTGGATTTTAATACGGAACCTTTTGTGCACTTCTTCTTGTATTTGCTCTGACAGGGCAAGGATTTCCTGTCCGGTAGCATTGCCATAATTGACCAATACCAAGGCCTGTTTATCGTGCACGCCGGCATCTCCGTACCTTTTTCCTTTAAAACCACATTGCTCTATGAGCCAACCGGCAGGAATTTTAAACTGATCGTCATCCGTTTCGTAATGGGGAGCTTCTGGATTTTTTTTGATGAATTTGTCAAAAGCTTTTTTTGAAACAACAGGATTCTTAAAAAAACTGCCACTATTGCCCAGTTCTTTGGGATCGGGCAGTTTGCTCCTGCGGATAGCGATCACGGCATCCGAGATATCCCGGATGGTAGGATAGACAATCCCCATATTTTTGAGTTCTCCTTCAATGGCGCCGTAACCTGTGTGAAGCTCATGATCCCGCTTGGTAAGCCTGAGATTCACCGAGGTGATGATGTATTTTCCTTTGGCCTCATTCTTAAAAATGGATTCCCGATAACCGAAGTGGCACTCATCTTTATCAAAGGCCAACAGCTCCCCGGTTGCCATTTCCATGGCGGTACAGCTTACAAAAACATCCTTCAGTTCCACGCCGTAGGCTCCTATGTTCTGAATGGGTGCCGTGCCAACATTTCCAGGGATGAGGGACAAATTTTCAATCCCACCATACCCTCTATCAAGGCACCAAAGCACCAATTCGTGCCAATTTTCCCCGGCCATGGCCTTGATTTCTACCGTGTCCTCATTTTCTTCAACAATACTGATGCCCTCCAGTTTGATATGCATCACAAGGGCATCGATATCTTTGGTGAGCAACATGTTGCTTCCACCACTGATAATGAATTTTTTGGGATACGCCTTTAGCTCCAATACTTTTTGAAGCTGAACCAATCCCGTGATATCAACAAAAAAACGTGCCTTGGCATCTATACCAAAGGTATTGTACGGTTTTAAGGATATGTTTTCCAGGATGTTCACCGGGCGTTGTACTTGGTTAAGGCCTTGCCCAAAATTTGGACAGCCTTTACAAGTTGCTCTTTTTCGAGCACATAGGCAATTCTTATCTGATTTTTTCCAAGTCCTGGAGTAGCATAAAAACCGGCCGCAGGGGCCACCATCACGGTATTGCCGTCCATTTCAAAACTTTCGAGCAACCATTGGGCAAAATCATCGGCGTCTTCTACAGGAAGTTCCACCACACAGTAAAAGGCACCTTGTGGAACCGCTACCTTTACACCTTCCAATTTCTGGAGTTCTGAAATCAGGATGTTTCTTCGAGATACATATTCCTCGATCACGGCATCAAAATATTCCTGGGGCGTTTCCAAGGCAGCCTCGCTGGCAATTTGTGCAAAGGTAGGAGGCGACAATCGGGCCTGTGCAAATTTCAAGGCGGTTTGGATCACTTCCTTGTTCTTGGACACCAAACACCCGATGCGGGCACCGCACATGCTATATCTTTTGGAAACAGAATCTACCACAATGGCATATTCTTCCAGACCCTCCACTTGTAAAATGGAATAGTGTGTCCTTCCTTCATAGGTGAACTCGCGGTAGACTTCATCGGCAATCAGGAACAAGTTGTGTTTTTTCACCATTTCGGCCAATTGCATAATTTCCTCTTTGCTATAGAGGTATCCGGTAGGGTTACCTGGATTACAAATAAGGATGGCCTTGGTTTTTGGGGTGATGAGTTTTTCAAACTCTTTTATCGGTGGCAGGGCGAAATTGGTATCGATACTGGAAGCAATGGGGACCACGTTTATGCCAGCGGCAGTGGCAAACCCATTGTAGTTGGCATAAAAGGGCTCTGGGATGATGATTTCATCCTCGGCATCCATAATGGTGCCCATGGCAAAGCTCAATGCTTCGGAACCGCCTGTGGTCACGATAATGTCCTTGGCGCTGACATAAATATCCTTTTTGGAATAATAGGCAGCAATTTTTTCCCGATAGATTTCGGAACCCTCCGTCATACTATACGCCAAAACCTCAATGTTATGGTTGCGAACAGCATCCAGTGCCACTTTTGGGGTCTTGATGTCTGGCTGGCCAATGTTGAGGTGAATCACATGGGTCCCACGTTTTTTTGCCGCCTCGGCATAGGGGACCAATTTTCGTATGGGTGAAGCGGGCATTTGCTTCCCTTTGTTAGAGATACTAGGCATTTCCGAAATTTTACGCAAAAATGGGAAAACCAAGACTTGAAAACAACATATTAGGGAAGATTTGTTCGTTTATCAAAATGTTAAATTAAAGGGGTTATTTCTTTTGATTTTGTATATTTAATAAGCATAACCTTTTAAAAGTAAGTATGTTAAAAAAAATATTTCTTTTTTTTGCGCTTCTTTTAATGGTGCCATTAACGGTTTTGGCACAAGGATATGATTTGCCTAGTGGGCAAAAGTTTGAAAAGATCAGGTTTGAACTCATCAACAACTTGATCATTATCCCCATAGAGATCAATGGCGCTGAACTAACTTTCATCTTGGACTCAGGTGTTAGTAAACCTATTCTTTTCAATCTATCCGAATCGGATTCCGTGCCCATCAACAATGTTTCAGAGGTGACCATTAGGGGATTGGGTGATGGGGAGCCCATGAAGGCCTTGAGCTCCAAAGGAAATATCTTCAGATTGGGCAATGCGAAAAACTTTTCCCAAGATCTATATGTGGTATTGGACAGGGACATCAATCTATCCACCTCTTTGGGAATCCCCGTGCATGGCATTATGGGATATGATTTGTTCCGCGACTTTGTCGTTGAAGTAAACTATGGCTCCAAGAACATAAAATTGCATAACCCTGAACTCTATCGTCATAAGAATAGAAAGAACGACCAGACCATTCCTCTTATCGTGGATAAGAGAAAAGCTTATGTAGAGGGGACGGTTTTGATGAGGGATACCGCAAACATAAAGGTAAAATTGTTGGTGGATACCGGAAGTAGCGATGCCCTATGGCTTTTCCGTGAACCCGAACGAGGATTGGAAGTGCCGGAGAAAAATTATGAAGATCATTTAGGAAGAGGACTGAGTGGTGATATTTTTGGAAAGCGCTCAAAGATAAAAGGAGTCCGTATCGGGGATTTTGAACTCAAGGATGCCAAAGTGGCCTTTCCGTACAGGGAGTTTTTTGGAGGGTTGGAAAATTTGGGCGATCGTAACGGAAGTGTGGGAGGCGAGGTCCTTAAACGGTTCAATATGGTGTTCGATTATTCCCGTGGCCAAGTGACCCTTAAGAAAAACGGGAATTTTAGAGAACCATTTCAATACAATTTGGCCGGAATCGAACTGCAGCACAATGGTCTTCGGTATATCGCCGAAAGTATTGCCGACAGCAATGGTATTGTGAAGGATGACGACTCTTCTTTTGGAAACGTCAAGATTTTGGTTGAAAATCGCACAAAGCTAAGCTTGGTGCCAGAAATTGTGGTGTCCAGTATTCGGGCGGGAAGTCCGGCGGCAGAGGCAGGTCTTCGTGAGGGGGATGTGATACTGGCCGTTAACGGCAAAGGGGTGCACCGATATAAGATTCAGGAAATCCTCAAAATGTTGAACGAGAAAGAAGGAAAGCGTATTCGGGTCCTGATCGAACGGTACAACAAAGACCTATTGTTCTCCTTTGTATTGAAAAAGGTCTTTGACGACGATTAAAAATAAAAAACCCCAAAAACGAATATTTTCGGGGCTCTTCAAAATATAATTTTCTTTTTACTTACTGGCACCAGGTCCCTTGACTTCTCCTTTGATTTTCAAAACCTTTGTAGGGGTATCGGCATTGGATGTCACGGTAATGGCCTTTCTGATGGGGCCAACCCTGTTGGTGTCATATTTCACTTCGATCTTACCGGTTTTTCCTGGCATGATCGGTTCTTCCGGTTTTTTGGGGATGGTACATCCGCAGCTAGATCTAACATTGCTGATTACCAAAGGTGCGGTTCCGGTATTGGTAAACTCAAATACACGGACACCGTCACTTCCCTTGTCAATTTCACCGTAGTCGATGGTCTCACTCTTAAATTCAATTTTAGCCGTAGCTTCTTGCGCATAGATCCCTAGGGAAATAAGCCCTAAAAACAGCACGAGTACAGTTTTTTTCATCATTTTTGGTTTTTGGGTGAATTTCAAAAGTAGATGTTTTCACACCTGCATCCAAAATTCTTTTGTTATGTAATAACGTTACTTATTTTTGTTTCGTATTTCTGGATTGGAATCCATCCGAAGAATAGCATAAAATTAACATAGCGCTTTCCCTTCAAAAAAACCAATCCAAATCCTTATTTAACAAAAACTATACCGAAAAATGGAAATCCCATCAAAATATGAGCCCAAAAGGGTTGAAGAGCATTGGTATACCTACTGGACAAAGCACGATTATTTTAGCTCCACCCCAGATGAAAGGGAACCCTACACCATTGTGATCCCGCCACCAAACGTTACGGGAGTGCTTCATATGGGGCATATGCTCAACAATACCATTCAGGATGTCCTCATTCGTCGCGCAAGACTGTTGGGAAAAAATGCCTGTTGGGTACCCGGTACGGATCATGCCTCCATCGCCACAGAGGCCAAAGTAGTGGCAAAGTTAAAGGAGGAAGGCATTGATAAGGCAACCTTGTCCCGAGAGGATTTTTTAAAGCATGCTTGGGATTGGACCCACGAATATGGGGGAGTCATCCTTCAACAATTGAAAAAATTGGGCTGTTCCTGTGATTGGAACCGTACCAAGTTTACCATGGATGACGATATGTCCGCATCCGTGATCAAGGTTTTTGTGGATTTGTACAATAAAGGATTGATTTACAGGGGTTACCGAATGGTGAATTGGGACCCGGAGGCGAAAACAACCCTATCCGATGAAGAGGTAATTTATGAGGAAAGACAAGGTAATCTATACTATTTGGCCTACGCCATTGAAGGTTCCGATGAAAAAGTGACGATTGCCACAACCCGCCCAGAGACCATTTTGGGAGATACTGCTATCTGCATCAACCCTAATGATGAAAGATACCACCATCTTCGTGGCAAAAAGGCCATTGTGCCCATTTGTGGTAGAGTTATCCCGATTATTGAAGATGAATATGTGGATGTGGAGTTCGGTACCGGGTGCCTTAAGGTGACGCCGGCACATGATGAGAACGATAAGAATCTGGGTGAAAAGCACGATTTGGAGGTCATCGACATCTTCAACGAGGATGCTACCTTAAACTCCTTTGGATTGCATTACCAGGGAAAGGATCGTTTTGTGGTCCGCAAGGAAATCGCCAAGGAACTGGAAGAAAAAGGATTTTTGGTGAAAACGGAACAGCACATCAACAAGGTGGGTACTTCCGAAAGGACCAAGGCCGTTATAGAACCCAGGCTGTCCGATCAATGGTTCTTGAAGATGGAAACTTTGGCCAAACCTGCTTTGGATGCGGTTTTAAACACCGACGACATCAAGTTTTACCCCAAAAAATTCGAGAATATCTATCGTCATTGGATGGAGGGTATCCGTGATTGGAACATATCCCGTCAATTGTGGTGGGGACAGCAGATTCCGGCCTACTACTACGGGGATGGGAAGGAAGATTTTGTGGTTGCGGAAACCCCAGAGCAAGCTTTGGAATTGGCTAAATCCAAAAATCCAGCAATCCAACAATCCGATTTACGCCAAGATTCCGATGTTTTGGATACTTGGTTCTCTTCGTGGTTGTGGCCCATGAGTGTTTTTGGGGGGATCTTGGATCCTGATAACGAAGAGGTGAATTATTATTATCCGACCAGTGATTTGGTCACCGCACCCGATATCATCTTTTTTTGGGTGGCCCGTATGATCATGTCGGGGTATGAATATCGAGGTAAACGACCTTTTGAAAATGTGTACTTTACCGGATTGGTACGTGATAAGCAACGCCGAAAGATGTCCAAACAATTGGGCAATTCTCCGGATGCATTAAAATTGATAGAGGATTTTGGTGCGGATGGTGTAAGAGTGGGGCTTTTGTTAAGTTCTTCAGCGGGGAATGATATTATGTTCGATGAAGCCCTTTGTCAACAAGGATCCAATTTTGCCAATAAGATTTGGAATGCCTTCCGATTGGTAAAAGGATGGGAAGTTGCGGATATTTCCCAACCTGAAGCATCAAAAATTGGGATAGAATGGTACACGGCCAAGTTGAACCAAACCCTAGGGGAAATCGAGGATCATTTTTCAAAATATCGTATTTCCGATGCCTTGATGGCCATTTATAAATTGGTTTGGGACGATTTCTGTTCGTGGCTATTGGAAATTGTGAAACCAGCGTATCAGCAACCCATTGACCAAGTCACATTCAATGCAGTGATTGAGTTGTTCGAGGAAAATCTGAAACTGTTGCACCCCTTCATGCCATTCTTGACCGAGGAAGTTTGGCAGCATATTGCCGAGCGCACTCCAGAAGAAGCACTAATTGTAGCACAATGGCCAAAAGGAGCAAAAGTGGACTCCAAACTTATAACCGACTTTGATTTTGCCGTTGAAGTCATTTCTGGAATCCGAACCATTAGGAAGGAAAAGAACATTCCACAAAAGGATGCCTTGGAGCTATTTATGCTCAATTCGGAAGGTATTGGAGATAATATGGACACCATTATCAAGAAGGTGGCCAATGTTTCCAAACTGGAAACCATTGATGCCGGCATGGACGGTGCTTTGAGCTTTAGGGTAAAAAGCAATGAATATTTTATTCCCATTACCGGGGCCATCGATGTGGAAGAGGAAATTAAAAAGATCAAGGAGGAACTTCAGTATACCAAAGGCTTTTTGAAATCGGTGCAGGGCAAATTGGGCAACGAACGTTTCGTGAACAATGCCCCGGAGCAGGTGGTGGCCATCGAACGTAAAAAAGCCGCCGATGCCGAGGCCAAAATTGAAACTTTGGAAAAAAGTTTGGCCAGTTTGCAATAGTCTTCTTTGGTTGTAAATAGTAATGATTTTTGAAAAGGGAAGGGGACTTCCCTTTTTCTTTTTCATAAAGTGTCAGGAAAATTTATGAGGTGGAAATTATTTTTTGAAGCACAGGGATAAGAGCAAGCTGGGAATTTCTTCCCGTATAAAAAGAAGTTCGCAGTCCATTTCGAATCTCACTTACGCAAACGATATAGCTTTATTTAAAAATTTAGAGTAAATTCATGACGCATACCCCGTACCTGCATTGGATTAACTTTAAATTTTACAAATGGAATCGTACGCAACGGCATTGTTATATGCTACACCATTTTTTCTAGGGTTGGTATTGGTAGAAGTGCTCTATGGACGTTTTGCAAAAAAGCAGATGCACAACGTTATGGATACCGTGAGCAGTCTAAGTTCTGGTCTCACCAATGTGGTCAAGGACTCATTGGGTCTGGGGATCATACTGGTCAGTTATCCTTTTTTGTTGGAACATTTAGCGCTCATCGAGATCAAATCCACTTGGCTGGTCTGGGTAGTGGCCTTTATTGTGTTGGATTTTGCAGGGTATTGGAACCATCGGTTGAGCCACCACATCAATTTCTTCTGGAACCAACATGTGATCCATCATAGCAGCGAAGAGTTTAATTTGGCCTGCGCCCTTCGCCAGCCCATTTCCAATCTTTTGGGGTATTACGCGCTATTGTTGATTCCGGCAGCACTTTTGGGCGTTCCCAATACGGTTATCGCCGTTTTGGCACCCATCCACCTCTTTGCCCAGTTTTGGTACCATACCCGGCATATTGGTAAAATGGGCTGGTTGGAATATGTAATCGTAACCCCATCGCAGCACAGGGTGCACCATGCCATCAATGCAGAGTATATTGATAAGAATCTAGGGCAGATTTTCTGTGTGTGGGACCGTATGTTCGGAACCTTCCAAGAGGAACTGGATGAAGTCCCACCACAATATGGAGTATTGAAACCTGCCCATACTTGGAATCCCATCATCATCAATTTTCAACATTTATGGCGATTGATGAAAGATGCCTGGAGGACCAAAAACTATTGGGACAAACTGCGGATTTGGTTTATGCCCACGGGTTGGCGTCCCAAGGATGTAAAGGACAAGTACCCTGTAGAGATCATAGAGGATGTGTACCATTTTAAAAAATATCAACCTGAAGCATCCACGGCCTTGAAGGCATACTCGCTGTTCCAATTGACGGTGACCACCATATTGATGCTCTTTATGTTCTACAATTACTCCGAAATCGGTTTTGATGGTCTCTTGTTGTTCGGTGCCTTTGTTTTTCTGGGGGTATATGGCTACACCACTTTAATGGACCGGGCGGGGTATGCCATTTGGATAGAAGTTTTTAGGGGCGTTGCCGGTTTGGCCTTGATTTACTGGACCAATGACTGGTTTGGAATCGATAGTTTTTGGGCCATGGGAAGTTATCTGGTGGCACTCTATTTTGTGGTCACCATTTTTGGGGCCATTTATTTTACCTATTTTGAAAAGTCGTTGGCAACACCCGATTTGGTTTCCTAGCGGGATTTCAATTCTTTTTCGACAAGCTCAATGTATTTTTTCATGGCCTGTTTTGGACCGATGTTCTTTGCTTGGAACAGAGCATTGGCCTTGAAGGCATTGATCAGAGGTGTCCTGCTTCCGGGATTGTCAAAATTCCTGTTGGCTATTTTAAAATAGGCATACAGTCTCAGTAAGAAATCAGCGGGGAGGGGTTCTGTATAGCTATTGACGTATTCAACAGCTTCATTGAACTTTTTATGTAGCTCTTCATCAATCATCGTCATCGGATCTGTAGGAAGCTATACATGTTTTGGCACCGACCACTTTTTGGTTCAGCTTAACGGTGATATTGCAGTTCAAGGGCAATAAAAGATCTACGCGTGAGCCAAACTTGATGAACCCTGCATCTTGTCCCTGTGTAACCTGTTCTCCCTCTTCGGCATAGTTGACAATGCGACGTGCCATGGCCCCGGCAATTTGCCTATATCCGATTTCCCCGAACTTGGGTGTATGGAGTATTACGGTTGTCCGTTCGTTCTCTGTGCTCGATTTTGGATGCCATGCCACCAAATATTTTCCTGGATGGTATTTGGAATAGGTTACCGTACCGCTGGCAGGATATCGGGTCACATGTACATTAACGGGCGACATGAAGATGGAAACCTGTTTTCTTCGTTCCTTAAAATATTCGGGCTCGTCCACTTCCTCTATTACCACAACCTTACCATCAACAGGGGCCAAAATCTCATCAAAATTGGGTGTAACGGGTCTTTTTGGGTTCCTAAAGAATTGCAGGATGGCAATCAATAGAAACAGGGCAGCTATCTGTACCACATATCGGGCCCATTCCAAATCCATATAAAATTGTGAGGCCAGAATGGCAGCGACCACGATAAAAAATGTGGTAATGATTATTTTTTGACCCTCTTTATGAAACATAGGAGAATAAATTAAGTATCAAATAGGCAAAGGGTGCGGCGAACACCAAGCTGTCCAATCGGTCCCAAATTCCACCGTGACCGGGCAAAATGGCACCACTATCCTTTACCCCGGCCATGCGTTTGAACTTGGATTCCAATAGATCACCCAGACTACCGGCAACCACGATCAAGGCAGCCATTGCCATCCATTGTGCCACGGTAAGTTTTGTTTCGTACCATGACAAAATATATGCGGCTACCAGTGCAAAAATAAGACCTCCGATAGAACCTTCAATGGTTTTTTTTGGAGAAACCGAAGGGAAAAGTTTTGTACGCCCGAATGCCCTTCCTACAAGATAGGCAAAAGTGTCATTGACCCAAATCAATATAAAAATGCCCATGATGAGAAATTGGGCAAAATCTTCCTGTTTATAAGGGATCATGGTCAAAAAAATGCACCCGCCACCGATGTAGAATACGGCAATCACAAATTTTTGAAAATCGGTGAACTTTCTAGGCCGGTTAGAAAAAAGGAACATCAAGAGGGCCAAGTCGACTGTGATGGTCAGGAGCATGAGTACTGTAACGAGGTCACCGTCCTGTACCAAATAGATATACACCCACCATAAAGCCAAATAGGCTAAAAAAATGTAGTACCCCTTAATCCGTACTATCTTTTTGAATTCATACAAACAGGCCAGTCCAAAGGCCATAAAGAGGAAGTCGAAGGCATCCGAACTCAAAAAAACAGTCCCCAAGAGAAGCACCACGTAGATGACTCCAGTGATGGAGCGTCGTAAAATTTCTCTCATGAAATCAGTAGTCTTCTAGTAGTAAAAGATAGACATTTTTTGAGGCACTCCCATAAGAAAGGAAATCATCCTTGTTTTCCTGGGTAAGTTGGAAGTGTTTAAGTGTGGTAATGTTATTGGGAATATTCTTTTGGTATCGCTCCTTGATGATCTTGAGTCCCTCACTGATGGAGTCCACCAACTGACTGGTGGTCGCGAACACAATCAAGTTTGAGGGTAGCTCATCCAATTTTTTCTCCTTGATCTGATTGGAACATACCAGTATGGAACCGTTATGGGCCACCAAATGCTCGCAAGTAGTAAAAAAGATGTCACTTTCTTGCCTGTTATCGGTAAATTTCAAATTTTCCGAGGAAAACTTGGTTTCCAATCTAGGGTCCAAAGAATAGAGTAGATGATTTTGCCAATCGTTCTCCGAAATGATATTTTTTAATGCCTCGGATACCTCAGAAAAATCCTCGCAGTAAATAAATTTGCCTCCGTTTTTCTTGAAATAGATGGTGAATTTTTCATCCACTGGAATTTTTAGATCGGGCATATGTTCTCCACGGGTTTCCGCAGTTTCCTTGGAAACCTTTTTTCCTCCTCCAAAAAGTTTTTTAAAAACTCCCATCTATTGTATCCGGTGCATTTTCAATTTGATTCTATCGAATAGACTTAATATTATTTGGCAGGTTCAAGTTCTTCTTGTTTTTCAAAGGGCCTTCTACCGAAGATTTTTTCAAGATCATCCTTAAAGATAACCTCTTTCTCCAAGAGCCTTTCTGCAAGTTCGGTGAGCTTGTCCTTATTGTCGGCCAACAATTTTATGGCCCTTTGGTACTGCTCTTCGATCATCTTGGAAATTTCCTGATCTATTTTTTGTGCCGTTTCCTCACTGTAGGGTTTGGTAAATCCATATTCATTTTGACCCGAAGAATCGTAATAGGTAATGTTTCCAAGCTCATCGTTAAGGCCGTAAATGGTTACCATAGCCCTTGCCTGTTTGGTCACTTTTTCCAAATCGCTCAAAGCACCCGTTGAGATTCTGTCGAATATTACTTTTTCCGCGGCCCTACCACCCATGGTAGCACACATTTCGTCCAACATTTGTTCGGGGCGGACGATCAAGCGCTCTTCAGGAAGGTACCATGCTGCTCCAAGGGACTGGCCTCTGGGAACAATAGTGACCTTTACCAATGGAGCGGCGTGCTCCAACATCCAGCTTACTGTGGCATGACCTGCCTCATGGAAGGCAATGGTCTTTTTCTCTTCTGGAGTGATGATCTTGTTCTTTTTCTCAAGTCCCCCTACGATTCTATCCACCGCATCAAGGAAATCCTGTTTGGTCACTGCCTTTTTCTCTTTTCGGGCAGCGATCAGGGCAGCCTCGTTACACACGTTGGCAATATCGGCACCTGAGAAACCAGGGGTTTGTTTTGCCAAAAAGTCAAGATCAAGGGTTTCTGCTGTCTTTATAGGACGAAGGTGCACTTCAAAAATTTCTTTTCTTTCGTTCAGATCCGGAAGGTCCACATAAATCTGGCGGTCAAAACGACCGGCACGCATCAAGGCTTTGTCCAGTACATCGGCGCGGTTGGTGGCAGCCAATACGATTACGTTGGTATTGGTCCCGAAACCGTCCATTTCGGTCAACAATTGGTTCAGGGTGTTTTCCCTTTCATCGTTGGAACCGGTAAAGTTGTTTTTACCCCTGGCACGTCCAATGGCATCGATTTCATCAATGAAAATAATGGCAGGGGACTTGTCCTTTGCCTGTTTGAAAAGGTCACGTACCCTAGAGGCACCCACACCTACAAACATTTCAACAAAGTCTGAACCTGAGAGGGAGAAGAAAGGCACTTTGGCCTCTCCGGCCACTGCTTTGGCCAAAAGGGTCTTACCTGTTCCTGGAGGGCCTACCAAAAGGGCTCCCTTCGGAATTTTTCCTCCAAGGGAAGTATATTTATCCGGGTTTTTCAGGAATTCCACAATTTCTTGCACCTCTTCCTTGGCACCTTCCAATCCGGCAACATCTTTAAAGGATGTGCGGGTATCCGTTTTTTCATCAAACAATTTGGCCTTTGACTTTCCAATGTTGAATATCTGGCCTCCGGCTCCTCCACCGGCGCCGCCGGACATCCTTCGCATCAAATAGATCCAAATACCTATAATCAGCGCAAATGGCAACAACGATAATAGAAGTTCGCCCAGTACATTGGATTCTGTATCGAATTCAACAATGGTATCTAGGTTGTTTTCTTTTTTGATTTCGGTGATTTCGTTCTGGAAAATCTGTAAATCCCCATAATCCAGCACATATTGGGGGACCAATCCACTGGAAGGGAACAATGGCTTTTTGGCCACGCCTTTGTGCACATCCTTTTTAAGGGCTTCCTCTGTAAGGTAGACCTTTGCCTGTCTTGTGTTGGTGATGATCACGATCTTGGCAATATCACCATTGCGCAAGAATTCCTGTAACTCGGAAGTCGTGGTTTTTTCAGTACTTGAAAAACTGCTTCCACCAAAAAATTGGAAACCGATGATCAAAGCGATAACCACGCCATATATCCACCACGAACTAAAACGCGGCCTCTTAGGGGGTGTATTTGAATTGTTGTCTTTTGCCATTTTGTTTTAAGAATTGTAGCTGCTCTCCACCATGGTTACTTTGGCGTCACCCCAAAGTCCCTCAATGTCGTAGAATTCCCTAATGTGTTTTTGAAATACATGCACCACAACATTTACATAGTCCATCAATACCCATTCAGCGTTCTCAGAGCCTTCAATATGCCAAGGTTTGTCGTGCAAAGCCTTGCTCACTGTTTTTTGGATAGAGGATACAATTGCGTTTACATGCGTGTTGGAAGTACCATTGCAGATGATAAAATAGTCGCAAACGGTATTTTCGATTTCCCTCAGGTCCAGTAGATTAATGTCAACTCCTTTAACGTCTTCTATCCCTTCTAAGATCAAGGCAATCAGTTCATCTGCGCTAGCTTTCGTTTTCTGCATTCAAAAATTTTAGTTTCTACAAAGTTATGTTTTTTTTGTTTTCTTAGCCTTAGTTTTTAACAAATCGATAAGGCGCACCACTTTGGGAGAACAAACTCGAATAATCAAACTTGATGCCACGGATTCCACAAATCTGTATTTGAAAGAACTTCTGCAATCCGTGAAGTTGGACGATTACACCGTAGTCGTTGCAAAGAAACAGCTCAAGGGCAGGGGGCAAATGGGAACTGTTTGGCAATCTGAAGAAGGTAAAAACCTGACTTTAAGTGTTTTGAAAAGTTTTGATGCACTGCATGTGAATCATCAATTTTTGCTGAACATTGGAGTTTCCATGGCCGTGTTCGATGTGCTTCATGGACTTTCCGTGCCCAATGTCAGTGTAAAATGGCCCAACGACATTATGTCAGGTTCACAAAAGATTTGTGGCATTTTGATCGAAAATGTGCTAAAAGGGTCGTTGGTCGGTCATGCCATCATCGGTATCGGGTTGAACGTAAACCAAACCTTCTTTGAAAATTTGGGGAAGGCCTCTTCCCTGAAATTGTTGACAGGGAAAACCTTTGACCTGGACGAACTGCTGCACAACATATTGAATCGACTGCAACATCATTTGAATGGCATGGAAGCAAAAACCGTTTCCCAGTTGTTGCCATCCTATGAAAAGTTGTTGTTCCGAAAGGACAAACCATCTACATTTACAAATACCCAAGGGGACATGTTCATGGGATTTATAAGAAGCGTATCTCCCGCAGGCAAGCTTGTTCTGGAACTGGAAGACCAGATTTTTAAGGAATATGATTTAAAGGAGGTGACCCTACTTTATTGACCGATTTTGTCCATGTTAGCGGACAAGGTCTCCATGAAATTGGTAATGGGGGATTTAATCATCATGGCCATCATGGCGTTGAACTGCCCTTCAAAACTCAAACCTACCTCACTTTCATTGTCACCCAATGCAGTAATGTCCGCGGTCAAGGTAAAAGGTAATTTATCGCTGGCTGCACCCAAGATCACTTTATCGTTGGGATTTTGTTCCTTGAGCCTCAAAACAATTTCGGGCATTCCCTTCAACGCAAATTTGAAGGTGTTTTCATCCAATACCTCAAACTTGTCGATGTTTTCAGGCATCAACGTTTCAAAGTTTTTGATATCGGTCAAGAAATCAAATACTTCCTTGTCGCTCTTGGCAACTTTCTTTTTAGTGGCTTCTATGTGCATTGCTGATGTTTTATTTCCATTCCTGCGG
This sequence comes from Flagellimonas aequoris, assembly GCF_003584165.1. Lineage (GTDB taxonomy): Bacteria > Bacteroidota > Bacteroidia > Flavobacteriales > Flavobacteriaceae > Flagellimonas > Flagellimonas aequoris. The sequence goes on from NZ_QXFJ01000031.1 coordinate 136,701, forward strand.
ATTGGATTTCCATTCCAACAGGGTTTTTAACTGTGATTCTTTAATGTAGTGCGTCTCGGAGGCTTGCTCAATTAAATGGTTGTAATCGGAGAGGGTGTGGAGTTCCACTCCTTCTGCTTCAAAATTGCTGGTCGCCACTGGGAATCCGTAGGTGAAAATGGCCACCATACCCTTTACTTTGGCATTCTGGTCCTTAAGGGCGCGAACGGCATTCAGACTGCTCTTTCCCGTACTGATGAGGTCTTCGATGACCACCACACTCTGCCCAGGTTCAAAATAACCTTCTATTTGGTTTTGCCTACCATGTGATTTTGGTTCGGGCCTTACGTAAATGAACGGGAGCCCCAACGCTTCGGCAACCAATATGCCAATGCCGATGGCACCTGTGGCAACACCGGCGATCACATCAGGTTTTCCATAGAGGTTTTCTACCTGCTTGGCCATTTCTTCCCTAACAAAATTTCGAATTTCAGGATAGGAAAGCATTATCCTGTTATCGCAATAAATTGGGGATTTCCAACCTGATGCCCATGTAAATGGATTTTCGGGTTCCAACTTAATTGCATTAATTTGTAGCAACAGCCCTGCTGTTCTTTTAGCGATTTCCTTATCTAAAACCATTGCGCAAATGTATGAAGTTTTTGTTAATGAGTCCCCACTGATTTTAACAAACGAGCGCCCGGAAAATACCAACGGAAATCTATTTTCGTTGGATGGTGATTCCATCATGGAGGCCATTCATCTGTTATCCAAAAAGAAACTGAAAAAGGCTTATCTGTACCACCCAGATGGAAACAAGATCTTAAAGCTTTTTATGCACAAGATACCTGTGATCGTTGCGGGTGGCGGTTTTGTGGTGAATGAAAAAGGAAAGGTGCTCTTCATCAAAAGAAATGGCAAATGGGATTTGCCGAAGGGCAAGGTGGACAAAGGCGAGACCATTGAAAGTGCCGCCATCCGTGAAGTGGAGGAGGAGACTGGGGTCACTGGGCTTAAAATAGAACGGTTTTTGCGCACCACCTATCATGTTTTTAAACGAAACGGGGAATATTGGTTGAAACAGACCCATTGGTTTCTGATGTCCACGGACTATACGGGGAAATTGGTAGCCGAAAAAGCAGAGGGTATAGAAAAGGTGAAATGGAAAGGGCCCATCAAAACCCAAAAGGCCATCAAGAATTCCTATAAAAATATTGAAATTTTGTTCAAGGAGGTGGCTACTTAGCCAAAATACCCGAAGCCTCACTTCCTTTGGCAATCCTATAAATCGGATAGGCCAAATACACATCCTCCAAATATTTGGAACGTTGAAAGATCCAGTCCAATTGGGCGTACCAATTGTTTGAAAAATTGGGGTCCAGATTCTTTTTGGCCTCAAAATTCAATCTCAAAATAGAGTCTTTTTGTAACATTTCAAGAGCAATATCTTCAAAAACATAGGGTGAAAAACCTTCTTTTTGCTGAAGCACCGTATCGAAGAAATTCCAATTGAAGAAGGAATCCACCGCATGGGGTTCTAGGGTTTCCAACAGATACCGAATGCCCGGTTGACGCGTGGGGATTACATAATCTCCTGCCCTAAAATGGATTTCCTTTGTACTTTTTTCCACCTTGGTGTTGGAATGGGGATAATGCCCCTCATAGGGTGAATTTCGGGTATCATAGTCCAGAATTTTATAGGCTTCCACGGTTAATGTGGTGTCCTTATCCAGTTTAAAATATTGGATTTTGTTGGCGTCCAAGCGCTCAATGACCCTCTGCCAACTCTGTTTGATTACATAGGCATCGGGAACCGAAACGGTATCCAAGGGATAAAAATAGTCTTGGTAAACGGTTTCTTTTATGAAGGGTTGGGATCGGTCATATTTCAATCGAGGTAATCCTGTGACCTCACTAATGGGCCGATCGGCCTCAAAACCCTTAAATTGTAGGGCAGAGCTTTTGGTGGTGTCCACTGCCCAATTGAAGTAGTATTCGGCCAGATCAAGATTTTTCTCCAACGTCTCTTTCCGTAATGATTTAATGGTATCATGCTCCTTTTCCACAACATCCAAAAGACTTTCCATAATTACGTAGGTGCCTTCAACACGTTGGTCGTAGGGTTTCAGCATGTGGGTTTCCACCATGAGCCCCAAGGTGCTCCATAGCGTTGTATATCCCGTGGAATATCTCGGATGATCCATAAATTGGCTAAAGCCAAGTTCCGGAGGTACGTTGAACACGTTTACATAAGGCGTAATGTCCCATTCCTTATCCTTCAATGATTTCTCAATGTCGGGCATGAAGGAATCGTGCAGGTATTCGCCCATTTTTCCACCCAACTTGTTGTGTTGGGTAAACAAGTGTGTGAGGGTATACTGGTAATCTGCCCCATTGCTCACATGGTTGTCGATAAAAACATCAGGTTTTACCAAATGGAAGATGTCCGCAAAGGTCTTCGCATTTTTGGTGTCCATTTTGATGAAATCGCGGTTCAGGTCATAGTTGAGGGCATTACCTCTAAATCCATACTCCAAAGGCCCGTTTTGGTTGGCCCTTGTGGTTGAATTTCTATTGAGGGAACCCCCAATGTTGTAAATGGGAATGGTGACCAATACTGTTTTTTTGGGGCTTGGAATCTTTCCCGTGGCCAAATCCCTGTAGAGCATCATAGTGGCATCTATACCATCGCTTTCCCCCGGATGTATGCCGTTGTTGATCAGGATGATGGTTTTGTCCTTTCTAATATTTTCAAAGTTGAAATCACCTTCCGGATTAAAGGTTACCATATGCAATGGTAAACCACTGTCCGTTTTGCCAATGGTGTGGATGTTTATCTGGGGGAAATCCCGTGCCAAGGTGATATAAAAATCGATGGTCTGCTGGTAGGTGGCCGTTTCCTTTCCTCCAGATTCCTCATAAAATGTCGGGTAGGAGTTGATCGTATCCTGCTTTTCCGTTTCACAGGAGAGTAAAAGAACGAGGGCCGCAAAAAAAACTTTATGTTTCAAGGTGTCGGGGTACTTTGTTAGTTATGCCAAAAGAAACTTCTTTTGGTGGCCCCAAAAATACGGAATATTATGATTATGAGGCCATATGGAACCCTTCCAAATCGGATACCTCTATCTTGAATATGGGTTTGTTCTTAAAATTGAGCTGGTGCGGGCACTTTTCCTTGAAATCGTTCCATCTTTGGTAATCGGAGGGATCAATGGACGAAGTGATCATGTTGATGATGATGCGTTCTTGGATATCGAGATCGATCATTTCCTTCAAAAAATCCCAACCATCCATAATGGGCATGTTGATGTCCAGAAAAATTACCTCGGGAATACCCTGTTCGGATGTAATTCTGCTCTTTAGGGCATCATAGGCCTCCTTGCCATTTTGAAAAATTTGTATGTCATCACAAATTGCTACCGGTTTCAACATTTTTTTGATGCCAAATACCGTTATGGGATCATCGTCCACAATAAAAATACTACTTACTTTCTTCATTAAAATATACGTTGAAGGTAGTTCCCTTGTCCACTTCACTGTTCACTGTAATTCTTCCGCCCATGGCTTCAACTTGGTTTCGTACCAAATATAGTCCAAAACCTTTGGCGTCCCTGTTATTATGGAACGTTTTGTACATGCCAAATATTTTATCGCCATACCTTTCAAGGTCAATTCCAAGTCCATTGTCGGAAACAGAGAGTATTACTTTTCGGTCTAACTTTTTGGTAGTCAGTGTAATGACGGGTTTTCTGTTCGGATCCCGATATTTAACGGCGTTGGTCAACAGATTGAGGATAATACTGTCCAGATAGGCGGGCACACTTTTAACCACAAGTTTCTTGTCCACTTCATTATGGATCTGTACCTGGTTCTTATCAAGGAACGCAGCAAGGCTGTGCTGAACTTTTACAATGGTATCGTGAATATTGAGTTGTTCCTTCTTAAGGTTGATATTCGTGTTGATATCCACCACTTGGTTGAGGTTTTCCAAGGTTTCCAGCAAATTGTCGGAAGCTTGGGTCAACATGTTTTCAATATGTTCGCGTTCCTTTTCATTGTCCTCGGATTTCAAAAATTGGAGCAACATGGAAAAGTTGGCCGAGTGCGATCGCAGGTTGTGGGATACGATATGGGCAAAATTGATCAGCTTTTTGTTTTGGATGGACGTAAGGTTGATCAGATTGCGCAACTGATCTTCCTTCTTTTTGATGGCCGAGATATCCATGCTGATGCCGATCAGGCCACTCACTTTACCTTCAAGATCAAATAATGGGATTTTTGAGGTCAGGAAATTAGTGGTCTGCCCATTCTTTTTAATGCTTATGGTTTCCTTACCGAGAATAGGTTTAAGGGTCTTGATCACTTCAAGGTCCTCTTCCCGGGAAATTTTGGCCACCTCTTCGTCATAGAGGTCAAAGTCTGTTTTTCCTATAAGCTCCTTGGGACTTTTTTCCAAATACTCGCATTCGGATTTGTTCACCAGGATCTTTTTTGAATCAAGGTCTTTCACGAAGACATTCAACGGAAGGTTGTCTATCAAGGCCGTTAGCAATTGTTGGTTTTCCATGACTTTGGTCTCGGTCATGACCTGTTCGTGAATATCTTGGAAAGTACCAAAAATCTTCACGACCTTGCCATTTTTTTCGATGGCCTTTCCAGCGGATTGTACCCAGCGTTCCTCGCCTTTATGGGTAACGAGGATCAAGCGCTCGTTGAATGGGGTGCTTTCGTGAATCGCCTTATGGAAAATCATGGAAATCTTGTTCCTACTGTATCCGGGCTTGTAAAATTCAATGGCCTCGTTCACATTGGGTTGGTAAGACAGGGGGACTTGGTGTATTTTTCTGGTTTCGTCGCACCAGTATAGTTTTTCGGTTTGAACATCATATTCCCAGCAACCCACTTGGGCCACTTCGGATTTTGTTTTTAGGATGGCATTGATCCTTTCAATTTCAAGTTCTTTTTCAACTTCTCGTGAAATATCACGGGTCTGGACAATGGATCCAACAATATTTTCCTTTTCATCATACCAAGGGGTGAAGGTACTCTCAAGCCAACGACAATCATTTTCTTCGCCCAAATGGTGTCTAAAAGAGAAGGTCTTGTGGTTGGATAGGTTTTCCTTAAGGTCACTAACATTTTCCATTACTCTGAAAATGTCCGCCTCCATAAAATTCTTGGGTGGAAGACTAAAAAGGGTCAACCACGAATCGGATGCGTCTACCAAGGAACCATCCAAACCAACCAGAGCGGTGGCCTGGGGCAACTGTCTCAGTAAGTAATGCTGTTCTATTCTCTCAACTGCTTTCAAAGTACGGGGGGTTAGTACAATTAAGAAATTTCTGACCAATGTAAGTGTAATGCATCAGCATACTCATTTATTGTTGTGAAAGGCCCTAAAAATGTGGTTTCCTTGATATATATCAATATTGTACCCTTATTTTAAGGATAATATCACAAATGAAGGAAAAGTATGTAATGAAAAAATCAGAAATTGACCACAACAGTATCGGGAACCAAACCTGTATAGTCACCACCGTTGCGAATAACGTCCCGTACTATGGAAGAACTAATGTAGGATTTACCTGATGAGGTCAATAAAAATACGGTCTCTATTTCTGAAAGTTTACGGTTGGTATGGGCAATGGCCTTTTCAAACTCAAAATCTGCGGGGTTTCTCAATCCCCTCAAAATAAACTCTGCTCCGATCTCTTTGCAAAAATCCACGGTCATTCCCTTGTAGGTGACCACTTTTATTTTGGGTTCGTCCTTAAAGGCTTCTTCAATGAACTTTGTCCTTTCTTCGAGCGAAAACATGTACTTTTTATCGGCATTGATCCCAATGGCGATCACCAGTTCATCAAAAAGGGTAATGCCTCTTTTGATGATGTCGTAGTGACCTAGGGTAAGGGGGTCAAAGGAACCAGGGAACAATGCACGTCTCATAAGCTGGAAAAAAGTTTGTTTAAAAGTACGGTTTTCTATCGTAAGGCCTCTTCGATGGCACTATCAAAAAGCTCTTCCAAGCTTATGCCCGCTGTTCTGGCTTGTTGGGGCAAAAGACTTTCTTCCGTCAGTCCAGGTGTGGTGTTCACTTCCAAAAGGTGTGGCACATCACCAATGAAAATAAATTCGCTACGGGTGTAGCCCTTCAATCCCAAGGTTTTATAAATGAATTCGGCCAGTTTCCTCACATTTTGTTCCTGGGCCTCGTTGATTCTTGCGGGAGTAATTTCTTGGGACTTACCCTGATATTTGGCCTCAAAGTCAAAAAAGTCGTTCTCGGAAATGATCTCTGTTATGGGCAGTACGGTTACTTCTCCCTTGAAGGTGATCACGCCCACCGATACCTCGGTACCTTCCAAAAAAGATTCGATGATCACTTGATCATCCTCCTTAAAGGCAGACTCGATGGCTGCATGCAATTCTTCTTTTCGATATACTTTGGAAACCCCATAGCTGCTTCCGGCACGATTGGCCTTTACAAAACAGGGCAGCCCGACTTTCTCAACAATGGCGTCCCCATCAACCTGTTGGCCTTTGTTCAAATGATAGGATATGGCGCAAGGGACCGCGTAGGGTTTAAGCGTGCTCAAAAGATCCCTTTTATTGAAGGTAAGGGCAGATTCGTAATGATTGCAGGAGGTGTGGGGAATCCCCAAAAGCTCAAAATAGGCCTGCATAAGCCCATCTTCACCGGGTGTGCCATGGATAGCATTGAAAACACAATCAAAATGTATTTTTTGTCCATTGGGGCTGATGCTGAAATCGGCCCTGTCCACAGGAAATTCGTTATCATCCTTATCCAGATAAAACCATTTTTCTTTGGAAATGATCAAGCGGTACGCATGGTATTTGTCGGGATTCAGGTATTTGTGGACTACGTTCCCACTTTTCATGGAAATGCCGTACTCACTGGAGTAACCTCCCATGATGATGGCAATGTTCTTTTTCATCGGCTTTCAAAATATCGCAAAGCCAAAATAAAGAAAAAAGGGTTGGCTTTCCTATATTTGTCCCGATAAGGTTTACTGCATGAAAAATTTTTTGAACTTTTTGAAAAGCAAGACTTTTCTCATACAACTCGGTCTGGCCGTTGTGGCCGTTGTGGTCTTGGTGATTCTGACCATGCAATGGCTCAAGGGTACCACCAACCACGGTGAGTTTGTAGAGGTGCCGGATTTTTCCAAGATGTCGGTATCAGAAATGAGAAAAGCTGTGGAAGAGGCAGGACTGCGCTATCAAGTTTTGGATTCCTCCAACTATAACCCCGATTATCCACGATTCTCCATTTTGGACCAAAATCCTCCTGCGGGAAACAAGGTAAAGGCCAACCGTAAAATTTATTTTACGGTGAACCCATCCGGGTACAAGAAGGTGAGTGTGCCTGATATAATCCAAGTGACTCAACGTAATGCAACATCCATGCTCCGTGCCGTTGGTCTTGAGGTGGAACGTGTGACCTATATTGATGAACTTGGGAAGGACATGGTCTACAACATCAAGTTCAAGGGGAAATATATAAAGCCAGGCGACAAGTTGCCCAAGACTTCAAAAATTGAGCTGATCTGTGGCAATGGTACCATTCCGGGCAGTGCCAGGGTGAAGGCGGATTCCGAATAGCCATGGATATTTCGGATCAAAACGACCTCTCGCCGGACGATTTGTTTGAGCACCACCGATTTGTGGCGTCAAAAGGGCAGGAGCCTTTGCGGGTAGATAAATTCCTGATGAATTTTATTGAAAACGCTACGCGCAACAAAATCCAACAGGCTGCCAAGCAAGGCCATATTTGGGTGAACGGTGCCATTGTAAAACAAAACTACAAGGTAAAGGCAGGGGATGAGGTAAAGGTACTTTTTGAACACCCACCCTACGAATTTCTGCTGACCCCTGAGAATATTCCACTGGACATTGTTTACGAGGACGACACATTGTTGGTGGTGAACAAACCAGCGGGAATGGTGGTGCACCCCGGTCACGGGAATTATTCCGGTACACTCATTAATGCTTTGGTATACCATTTTGAGAATCTGCCCAACAACAGTTCCAATAGGCCTGGGTTGGTGCATCGAATCGATAAGGATACTTCCGGACTTTTGGTGATTGCCAAGACTGAGGCGGCCATGACCCATTTGGCCCAGCAATTTTTCGAAAAAAGCAGCGAAAGGGAATATGTTGCCTTGGTTTGGGGTAATGTGGAAGAGGACGAAGGTACCATTGAGGGTAACATTGGAAGACACCCAAAGAACCGATTGCAAATGACCGTTTATCCGGATGGAGAAGATGGAAAGGAAGCCATTACCCATTATAAGGTGTTGGAACGTTTGGGTTATGTAACCTTGGTTTCCTGCAAGTTGGAAACAGGAAGGACCCACCAGATTCGGGTGCACATGAAATACATTGGACATACCTTGTTCAACGATGAAAGGTACGGAGGCGACAAAATCTTGAAGGGGACCACATTTACCAAGTACAAACAATTTGTGGAAAACGCGTTTAAGGAATTGCCGAGACAGGCCCTGCACGCCAAGACCTTGGGCTTTGAGCATCCTGTTACGGGAGAGTTCATGCGTTTTAATTCCGAACTGCCTGAGGATATGGTCAACTGTATTGAAAAGTGGCGCAGTTATGCCAAACATCACGAGTCATAGTTTCCATCAATCCTGGAATCGAAAACACCATTGATCATCTTTTTCTTGATTTGAATTTCCTCTTTATTTTTGACCAAAATAGAACTGAATGAAAATTGTTATATCTCCGGCCAAGTCCCTCGATTTTGAATCGACTTTACCTACCTCAGAATATAGTCAGCCAAAATTTTTGGAAGAAGCGCAAAAACTGAATGCCGTTCTTAAAAAGAAAAAGCCAAAAGCATTGTCGCAACTTATGTCCATTTCTGATAACCTGGCACAATTGAACTGGGAACGTAACCAACAATTTTCATTGCCTTTTAGTCCCGAAAATGCGAGACCTGCCGTGTATGCCTTCAACGGGGATGTGTACCAAGGATTGGATGCCCATTCCATTCCAGTGGAAAAATTGCAGAAATTGCAGGATACCCTCCGTATTTTATCAGGTCTTTACGGTATATTGAAACCTTTGGACCTGATTCAACCCTACCGTTTGGAAATGGGAACCCAACTGAAGATAGGTCGCAAGAAGAACCTGCACGAATTCTGGAAAAAACAACTTACCGACCATTTGAACCAAGAACTGGAGGAAGGTGAACTTTTTGTAAACCTGGCCAGTAACGAATATTTTGGAGCCGTGGATGAAAAGAAACTTAAGGTGCCGGTTATCACGCCCATTTTCAAGGATTGGAAAAACGATCAATTGAAGATCATCAGTTTCTTCGCCAAAAAGGCCAGGGGGTCCATGGTACGTTATATTCTCGATACCGATGCCAAGACCTTGGAAGACATCAAAGGTTTTGATTATGACGGATATCTCTTCAGTCAGGAGCATACTTTGAGGGCCAATGAGCCGGTTTTCATTCGCTGATTCTTTGGCAAAGACCACCAGATTTATTATGTTTTAGTGTTCATTGAACCGTGTTATGATTGAAGGGCACCGGTCCTAAATTGTGATACGTTTAAATTTAATCCCAAGGTTTCACTTTAATCACGACCTTTGGGTGTACACTTATTTAAAACACAAACACCAAAAGATTCATGCAGCATTCCAGACGGTTAGAAGAATTTAAAAAGTCGGTAACCAACAAGTTCAACATATACAATAGTTTGTTTTTGAGCTTGCCCTATAAAAATGTGGAAAACGTGGGCATTTTGATTCCTCTTTTGCTCGACCAGTGCGAGAAGGGACTTAAAGCAGGCAAGGAGCCTCAAGAGATTTTGGAGGTATTCTTTTCCAACTTCGTGAACATTGAGGATGAAAGGGAACGCTTGGATTTTATGTTCAGAATCATCCAGTACGTGGAACGACAGGTAGTGCTCTATGATAGTGTGGAGGATGCCGCTTTCCCAAAACTGCAAAAATACAGTAACTCGTTGACCATCAAGGATTATTTTGAATTGGTGAACAGGACCAAGAACTGGGACAAGGTATCCAAAAAACTGTCCACGTTTAGTGCCCGTATTGTACTGACGGCGCATCCAACACAGTTTTATACCCCGGCCGTGTTGGACATTATTGCGGAGCTTCGATCGCTGATCGACCATGACCAGATCTATGATATTGATGTGACCTTGCAGCAATTGGGTCTTACCTCGTTGATCAATGCCAAAAAACCCACTCCCTTGGATGAGGCCAAAAACATCATCTATATTCTCAGGAATACCTATTATGATGCTGTGGGAGAGCTTTACCAATATGTGAAGAGCAATATCAAGGACGAGCACTTTGCCAATTATAACATTATCAAATTGGGCTTTTGGCCCGGAGGTGACCGAGATGGCAACCCATTCGTGACCGCCGATATCACAAGGCAAGTGGCCGATGAATTGCGTTTGACGTTGATGAAATGCTACTATAATGACCTAAAGGAGTTAAGGAAGAAGCTCACCTTTAAGGGGATGCAGGACGATTTGAACGAGTTGAGTGCAAAGCTCTACTTGGCCATGTTCGATGCCAAGGCCCCCATTTCATATGATGAGATCATTAACCATTTGGGTTCGGTAAGGGAAAAACTGATTTCGGACTACCATGAGCTATACTTGGATCTTTTGGATCAGTTTATTGATAAGGTCCATATCTTCAAGACCCACTTTGCCTCTTTGGACATCCGCCAAGATCACAGCAAACATAAATTGGCCGTGGAAACCATTCTGAAAAAACAAGGGGCCATCAAAGAAAGTCTGGAAGAACTCAAAGAAAAGGAATTGGTGCAGTGGTTATTGCAAAAAGAATTCAAACTGGATCCTGCGGACTACGATGAAGAAATCGTAAAGGATACCATTACCAATATCCAACAACTCAAAGCAATTCAGGAACGAAATGGGGAAGATGGATGCAACCGTTACATCATCAGCAATTCTGAAGATATCTTTTCGGTATTGTTTGTCTTTGGATTGTTCAGATGGTGCGGTTGGGACGAAAAGGAAATCACCTTCGATATCATTCCGCTTTTTGAGACCATGAAAGGAATGGAAGTTTCCGAAGAGGTAATGCAGACCTTGTTCGATATTCCTAAATATAGAAAACACCTCGAACGCCGAAACGAGACCCATACCATTATGCTCGGTTTTTCCGATGGAACCAAGGATGGTGGCTATCTTAAGGCAAACTGGTCTATCTTGAAGACCAAGGAAACGTTGAGCAAGGTGTGCAAAAAGAACGGTATAAAAGCGGTCTTTTTTGATGGCAGGGGAGGGCCACCAGCTAGGGGAGGAGGCAAGACCCATAGGTTTTATGCGGCCCAGACCAAGGATGTGGCCAACCATGAAATTCAACTGACCATTCAGGGACAGACCATTACCAGTACGTATGGGACCAAGGAGCAGTTCATCCACAATTCGGAGCAATTGCTCACCGCAGGTCTTAGCAACAATATTTATGGGAAAGAATTGGTAATGACATCGGCCCAACGAAAATTGATGGAGGAACTTTCGGACCTGAGCTATGATAAGTATGATGCCCTAAAACAACATGAAAAGTTCATCCCGTATCTGGAGCACCGAAGCACCTTAAAATATTATACGAAGGCCAATATTGGAAGTCGACCGGGGAAAAGGGGGAATAAGGCCAAGCTGACCCTTTCCGACCTTCGGGCCATCTCTTTTGTGGGATCTTGGAGCCAGTTGAAGCAGAATGTGCCGGGATATTTTGGATTGGGATCGGCCATCCAAAAACTGAAAGAGGAAGGCAGATTGAACGAGGTGAAAAAATTGTATCGGGAGGTTCCCTTTTTCAAAGCATTGATGCTCAATAGTATGATGTCTCTGGCCAAGACCAACTTTGATTTGACCAGTTATATGAAGGAGGATCCCGAGTACGGTGAGTTTTGGGGAATCCTTCATAATGAGTACGAGTTGTCCAAAAAAATGCTGTTACAAATTTCTGGACTGAAAATTTTGATGGAAGACGAAGAGGTTTCGAGGGAATCGGTGAAGATCAGGGAGAAAATTGTGCTGCCACTGTTGGTGATCCAACAGAATGCCTTGTACCACATCACCCAGAAGTCGGAATATTTGGATCTGTACGAAAAAATAGTGACACGATCCCTTTACGGAAACATCAACGCCAGTAGAAATTCTGCCTAGCGAAGAAAATCTTGGAATCCAAAGTTTTTCAGCACATACATCCCTATGAACCGTTTCTGTTCCCAGAAGCTACTAAACTCATCGTGGGGACTTTGCCACCGCCTCGTTTTACGACAGGGGAGTTGAAAAAAGAGGATGTTGATTTCTGTTATGGGAGCTGTAATGGTATGCTCTGGCCTATTTTGGACCGAATCTTTGGTCTAGGGTTAAAATATGAGACCACGGCCGAGGCCATATCGCAACGTGAACAATTTCTTTTGAAACACAGGATAGGGGTCTGTGATATCGTCCAAAGTGCAGAGCGTACTAAAATTGATGCTTCGGATTTGGGAATGCAGAATGCTGTGCTTCGTAATTTAATCGGTTATTTGCAGCAATATCAAAATATCGATACCCTCTTGTTCACTGGTGGTAATAGTAAAAATGGACCAGAATATTTCTTTCGGAAACAAGCGAAGGAACATGACATAAAATTGGATGTGGTATCCAATGAAGTACCCCGAATCCATCAATTTAAATTGCCTGCCACTTCAAGCCAAGTAGTTGGGTACAGAATGGTAAAAACAGTTTCCTTAACCGCTCCTTCCGGAGCCGCCAACCGTGCCGTTGGCAGTTTGCAGGCATATAAGGATTTGAAAGATATGAATCCAAACTTTAGCACTTTTGATTTTAGGGTGATACAGTATCGCGAATTTTTCAAATAACACTGTGTTTAGTAGCCTTAGCAAAGATTTAAAATTTGTTTAAGGCAATTTTAAGACGGTTGCTGCGTATATATAACAATCACAAAACCTAAAAATCAAGAAAATGAAATCAATCCATAAGATTATCGGAGTTATTTGTGTTGTAATGCTTTTGGCTTCCTGTTCAGCCAATTACCATGCAAATAAAAATGGCATTCCGCCAGGTCAGGCCAAAAAAATAACAGGGGACCAGAGCGCCAAAGCATATGCTCCCGGTCAGCAAAAGAATAAGAACCACAACGAGTAATTGTTTGCACAGAATACAAAAAGCCGCCATGAATTCATGGTGGCTTTTTCATTTGGGAAATTTTTGTTTTTACTCCATGGTTGAAGACAGTATACCATAGAATGCCTTGATTCCATAGGCCAACTGCCCAATCTTAACATTTTCGTTGGGGCTATGCTGGTTATTGTCTGGATTTACCACTGGAACTATAAAGGCCGGAATCTTCAATTCATTGATGAAAGGGGCAATGGGAACCGTTCCACCCATGGTTCTAATTTGGATGACATCTTTGTTAAAGGTATTTTTCAGTGTCTGTGTCAAAAACTGACCATAAGGGTTGTCCAAGTTGGTGCGGAACGCATCGGTAACGCTGCCTTCTTTTACAGTGACTATTTTATCGTATTGCATACGTTCTTCTTTGGAGGGTTCGTGGTCCAATACCTTAAAACCTTGTTTGGTAATATGGTCTTTGACCAATTTTTTTAATCGGTTTCCATCGGATTCAACTACCAAACGTAGGTCCAGTTCTGCCGTGGCACTTTCCGGTACAATGGTCCTGGCCTTGTCCCCAATCCAGGCAGAACCCAATCCCCTAATGTTCAAGGACGGATATTGTAACGCTTCCTGATAAAAACTGCCCACTTTTTCAGGGGTTTTGAATTGGAGTCTTTCGGCAATTTCGGCATCACTGTCCGGTACACTTTTCAAAATCCCCCTAGTCGCATCGTCAATGGTGATTCCATCATAATACCCTGGGATAAGAACTCTTCCTTCCGCATCTTTCATGCTGGCCAGCAATTGGGACAATTGAAAACCGGGGCTTGGCGCATAATTCCCATAATGACCACTGTGCTGGGGTTTAATGGGACCATATGTGGTCAAGGAAAGGGTTGTGATACCCCTACAACCATAAACCACGGTGGGCTCGCCCGAAGAATGCACCGGGCCATCCACGATCATCAAAAAATCCGCTTCCAACAACTCTCGATATTGTTTTACCGCTTTTGGTAAGGGTTTGCTGCTTTTTTCCTCTTCGCTGTCTAAAATGACTTTTACATTGAAAGGTATCTCCTTGCTATCTTTTTTTAGTAGATCGATGGTGTTCAACAGCATCACAATGGGAGATTTATCATCCGATGTGGAACGACCGAAAAGTCGCCAATCATAGTTGATGTCGTCATCCAGTTCATCAAACGAGACTGTTTTGAAACCATCACCTTCGGGAACCTTCAGAACCATTTGATAAGGATTGGGTTGATCCCATTTACTCGGATCTACGGATTGGCCATCCAAATGCATATAGATCAATAGCGTGGGTTTCTCATTGTTCATGGGCAAAGCCGCAAAGAACAAAGGCAGTCCATCTGTATCCAAAACAGCGGTGTTGAATCCGCGTTCCCCGAACTTTCGTTTCAACCACATGATATTTCTGTCAATATCATCAGGGTTCAAGGCATCGTTGGGGATGGCTATGAATTCCTGAAGTTCGTTGATAGCATCGGCCACTTGGGATTTTACAGCAACATCATCTTGGGCAAAAAGGGAAAATGAAAGTATAAGGGAAAGGAATGAAACGGTTTTTTTCATGGGACAAAATAGGGTTCATTTTAAAACCTGAAATTTAACGAATTTGACCCACAAAACCACCGATTCCGTCCACCCCATTTTGTGTTAAATGTTTGATGAAAGCCGAACCAATGATGGCTCCCTTCGTATGTGATGTTGCCTGCTGAAAGGTTTGTGCATTGCTGATCCCAAACCCAACAATTTGTGGATTTTTCAAATTCATGGCCGCAATGCGTTCAAAATAAGTGGATTGCTCCGGTCCGAAACCTTCCTTGGCCCCTGTGGTACTAGCCGAACTTACCATGTAGATGAATCCTTCCGAAGCATCATCAATGGCCCTGACCCGGGTATCACTGGTCTGTGGAGTGATTAAGAACACATTGATCAAACCGTGTTTTTTGAATAGGGTTTCGTACTCTTTTTGATACACATCAAGGGGCAGATCGGGAAGAATAAGCCCATCGATACCGATTTCTTCGCATTTTTGGCAGAATGCCTCTACTCCATATTGTAGCACCGGATTGAAATACCCCATCAAAATCAGCGGAATGGAAACCGTTTTTCGGATATCCTTCAATTGCTCGAAGAGCAGGGTTGTGGTCATCCCATTCTTTAAGGCAGCCGTGGAACTTGCTTGGATGGTGGGACCATCTGCCAAGGGGTCACTAAAGGGCAAACCGATTTCGATGAGGTCCACGCCGTTTTGTTCCAAATCTTGGATGATTTTAACCGTATCGTTCAAAGTGGGATAACCCGCGGTAAAATATATGGAGAGGATTTTTTTGTCCTCCTGCAGTTTTTGTTTGATTCTGTTCATATTAAAAATTCATTTTGTCATTCTTCATTAAGCTTGTCTTTATGGATTCCTGCTTTCGCAGGAATGACATTTTAGTTTTGATTTTTGTCATTCCACATTTGATGCAGAATCCACTTTCAACTCTATTTAAAGATCCCAGCTTTCGGGGAATGATATTTTAATCCTTTGCTTGTTTTGTCATTTCGCACTTGATGCGGAATCCATTTTCAGCATTTTGTGGATTCCTGCTTTCGCAGGAATGACAATCAAGTCTTTCAATTAATTTGTCATTCCGCACTTGATGCGGAATCCATCAGTCATTCCATTCAATTGATAAATCCGACCACTTTGGGTTTTCTTTTTCAATCAGTTCTATTTTCCACAGCCTTTTCCATTTTTTGAGCTGTTTTTCTCTCGAAATGGCATCATTCACATTATGGTACATTTCCAAATAGACCAAAACATCAAGACCATATTTTTTGGTAAATCCATCAATTAAACCTTGTTTATGCTCTAATATCCTTCGTTGAATATCGTTGGTGATACCTATGTACAAAGTCCCATTGGGTTTGTTGCTTAAAATGTAGACATAATATTGATGAAAGTTCTTGATCATTTTTTGGATTCCTGCTTTCGCAGGAATGACACCTACCTATAATTTAAAATAGTCAATATAATTCTGTAAATCTTTATCTCCGCGACCGGAAAGGTTCACTACCACTACATCATCTTCGGCAAACTTTCGTTCTTTAAAAATAGCCAGGGCATGAGAGGACTCGATGGCTGGAATGATACCTTCCAATTTACAGAGGTCCAGACCGGCTTTCATGGCCTCGTCATCGGTGATGGAAATGAATTCCCCACGACCTGAAGTGTACAAATGCGCATGCAAGGGTCCCACGCCTGGGTAATCCAAACCAGCAGAGATGGAGTAAGGTTCCGTGATCTGTCCGTCCGAGGTCTGCATCAACAAGGTTTTGCTCCCGTGGATAATACCCACCTTGCCCAACGCAGAAGTAGCGGCACTTTCCCCGGAATGAATGCCTTTTCCTGCGGCTTCCACAGCAATAATGCCTACTTCGGGAGTATCCAAGAAATGATAGAATGCCCCGGCAGCGTTGCTACCCCCGCCGACACAGGCCACCACAAAATCTGGGTTTTCACGACCTTCTTTTTCCAACAATTGGGATTTGATTTCTTCAGAAATGACCGATTGAAATCGGGCCACCATGTCCGGATAAGGGTGCGGACCTACGACCGAGCCGATAATGTAATGCGTATCCACAGGATTGTTGATCCAATCGCGGATGGCCTCGTTGGTAGCATCCTTCAGGGTTTTACTACCTGATGTGGCTGGTCTCACCTCGGCTCCCAACATTTTCATTCGGGCTACATTGGGTGCTTGGCGGGCTATGTCAATTTCGCCCATGTACACCACGCACTCAATACCCATCAAGGCGCAAACCGTTGCCGTGGCCACACCATGCTGCCCCGCACCAGTCTCGGCAATGATGCGGTGCTTGCCCAACCTTTTTGCCATCAAAATCTGTCCGATGGTATTGTTGACCTTGTGAGCGCCGGTATGGCAAAGGTCCTCCCGTTTCAGGTAAATTTTGGTGTTGTATTTTTTGGATAGGCGTTCTGCAAAATATAGGGGTGTGGGTCGGCCTACATAATCCTTCAACAATTGATGGAATTCTTCCTGAAAGGAAGGTTCCGCCATAATCCGAAGGTAATTCTGCCGAAGCTCCTCACAATTGGGATACAGCATTTCAGGGATGAAAGCTCCTCCAAATTCTCCGTAATAGCCTCGTTCATCAGCGTGATAGCTCATATCAAGTTACAATTATCAGTTATCAATGTACAGTTGCCATTTTTGGTTCCTGTTTAATCAGTTAAAAAATCGGAAAGCGATTTTTTGAACGCTTTCAATGATGGTATGTCTTTTAGTCCGGGTTCGATCTCGAATTTGCTGTTCACATCTATGGCGAGGCAATATCGTGATGCTGGACTATTCAAAAATTCCTTTAGTTTCTCCACGGAATCCAATCCAATTCCCCCACTTAAAAAGAAGGGTTTGGTGGATGGATAATGTTCCAAAACGGACCAATCGAAAGTATATCCGTTACCTCCGGGCAATTTTCCTTTAGTGTCGAAAAGGAAATAATTACAAACGGATTCATAATCTTTCAAGACTGAAAAATCAAAATTATCCTTGATGGAAAATACTTTGATGATTTGCAAATTTGTCAGGTCGAGCGGAGTCGAGACCTCATTTTCATCATCAACTTTCTGGTTTCTCGACTGCGCTCGAAAAGACAGAAAGTTGGATTTTAATTGGGAACAATATGCAACACTTTCCGTACCATGAAGTTGTACGGCATCCAATCCGTATTGGCTCACTTTTTCCAAGACCACTTCCAAAGGAGCATCCACAAATACGCCCACTTTTTTGATGGATTGCGGCAATTGCGGCATGTCTCCCTCAAAATAGCGTGAGGAAGGTTCCCAGAAAATAAAACCCATATAATCGGGGTGCAGTTGTGCCACCTCAATTGGGTTTTGGTTCATGCCACAAACTTTTAGTTTCATTTTTTGTTCTTGGTCATTTCGAACGAATGTGAGAAATCTAAATGGAGATTTCTCAATCGCTCCGCTCATTTCGAAATGACATTATTTTTTTAATTCATCAATAAATTCTTTGGCACTGGCACCAGGATCATCCGTCTTCATGAAATTCTCACCGATCAAAAATCCTTGGTACCCAAATTCCTTTAACTCCTGAATGGCCCCAATGGTACTGATGCCACTTTCGGACACTTTCACAAAGTCATCCGGAATCTGTTCCGATAGGGTCTTGCTGGTATCCAAACTCACCTCGAAGGTTTTCAGGTTTCTGTTGTTTACCCCCAACATATCCAGACTGGGCATGATGGATTTTTGGAGTTCCTCTTCGTTGTGGACTTCCAACAGAACATCCAAGCCCAAGCTTTTGGCCAATTCGGAAAGTACCTTGATTTCCTCACGAGTCAGAATGGCAGCTATCAACAAAATAACATCGGCTCCACAGGCTTTGGCCTCCACAATCTGATATTCATTTATGATGAATTCCTTTCTCAAAAGCGGAATGTTCACAGATGCCCTGGCCAAAACCAAGTCGTCCAATGAACCACCGAAATACTTTCCATCCGTTAAAACGGACATACCACAAACGCCAGCGTTAGCATAGCCCTTGGCCACATCCTGTACGTTCAGATTTTGGTTGATGACCGATTTGGACGGGGAACGTCTCTTGTGTTCGGCAATGATGCCCGTATTGCTTTTTCGCAGGACTGCCGCCAAGGAAACCGAGGTACGTTCCATCATCACCGAAGCTTCCAATTGGGGAAGGGTGATCAAGGATTTTTTCAAATCGATCTCTTTGCGTTTGTCGGCTACTATTTTGTCTAATATGTTCATGTATTCTTTATCATAATGAGATGCTGAAACGAGTTCAGCATGACGATTTTTTTTATTTTGTCATTCTAAACGAAGTGAAGAATCTAATAATTTCTCTCGACCACTCCTTCGACTTCGCTCAGGATGACAGCTCGAGATGACTCTAGTTTGTACTCAACTTCTGTAATTTCCTCAACGCCTCCAATCCTTTTCCACTCAAAAGGGATTCCTTGGCCTTTTCAAAACCTTCTTTTGGGGTGATGCCCTGCACAGTAGCGATAGCCACCCCGGCATTGGCACAGACCACATTGTTCTGGGCCTCAGTGCCCCTTCCTTGCAGCACATTCATAAAGATTTGGGCAGATTCGGAAATGTCATCACCACCGGTAATCTCTTCTTGGGTAACTTTTTCCACCCCAAAATCTGCCGGTGTCAACATGGCTTCGGAGTTGTTGGAAATAGTCTTGGTATCACCTGTCAACGAGATTTCATCATAACCGTCCAACGCATTCAAAATGGTAAATTTTTTATCGGTATTCTGATAGAGATATCCGTACATCCGTGCCAGTTCCAAATTGTATACCCCAACCATTTGGTTCTTTGGAAAGGCAGGATTGACCATCGGTCCCAACATATTGAAAAAGGTCTTTACGGCCAGTTCCCTTCGGATGGGGCCCACATTTTTCATGGCAGGGTGGAAGAGGGGTGCGTGCAACACACAAATACCTGCTTCTTCAATGGAACGCTTTAAAAAATCATGGTCGTTACTGAACTTGATGCCCAAAAATTCCATCACATTGCTGCTGCCACATTTGGAAGAAACTCCATAGTTGCCATGTTTGGTCACTGGAATTCCGGCTCCGGCCGTTACAAAGGAGGCCAAGGTGGAAATGTTGAAGGTGTCCTTGCCATCACCCCCGGTTCCACAAAGGTCAATGGGGTCGTAATCGGATAGGTCCACTGCCAAGCAAAGGTCCAAAAGGGCATCCCGGAAGCCTTCGAGCTCCTCAATGGTGACACTCCGCATCATGTACACGGTAAGGAATGCAGCTATTTGGGAAGTGTTATAATCGCCCTTGGCAATGTTGACCAATACCTGTTTGGCCTCTTCCTTGGGCAGTATTTCGTGATTGATCAGTTTGTTTAAAGTCTCTTTCATTTCAGTATTTTGTCATTCCTGCGAAAGCAGGAATCTATTATTGAATCATTTGGATTCCCACTTTCGTGGGAATGACATGAAGATTATTCATTCAACCAATTTTCAAGCATTTGTTTTCCTTCTGGGGTCAAGACAGATTCAGGGTGAAACTGTACTGCTGTGACATCATATTCCCTATGCCGAAGCGACATGATCTGCCCGTTTTCATCCACAGAAGTAATTTCAAGTACTTCCGGCACATTGGTATCCACCACCCAGGAATGATATCTTCCCACCTGAAGGTTTTTCGCCATCCCTTTGAAAATGGGGTCATCCTTTGTAACCGTGATAGTGGTTGCAACTCCATGATACACCTTGTCCAGGTTCACCAAAGTGCCACCAAAGACCTCGCCAATGGCCTGCAATCCCAAGCAGACACCAAAAATACGTTTGGTAGGGGCATAGGTTTTGATGATGTCCTTCAAAAGGCCTGCTTCATCCGGAATTCCCGGTCCGGGGGACAACACAATGTACTGGAAGGGTTCCACTTCATCCAAAGTAAGTTGGTCGTTCCGTTTTACTGTGACCTCACAATCCAAATCCTCAAGATAGTGCACCAAATTATAGGTGAAACTATCGTAATTGTCTATCATTAAAATCTTCCTTCCCATGGTTAGATCGTTTCGGCAATTTCAAGGGCTTTGTTCAAAGCACCCAGTTTATTATAGGTTTCCTGTAGTTCATCTTCGGCATTGGATGCGGCCACCAATCCGGCCCCTGCTTGGTAATGTAGTTCGTGGTTTTTGCTCAAGAAGGTTCGGATCATGATGGCGTGGTTAAAATTGCCTTCAAAATCCATGAATCCAATGGCACCACCATAATAGGAACGGCTGGTTTTCTCATATTTTTCAATGAGTTGCATGGCCATGTGCTTGGGAGCACCGCTTAAAGTACCTGCAGGGAAAGTATCGGCCACTACTTTCATGGTACTGATGTCCTTCTTTTTTTGCCCCGTTACTTTGGAAACCAAATGGATCACATGGGAGAAGTATTGTACCTCGCGGTAGGTTTCCACATTTACGGTGTTGCCATTTCGGCTGAGGTCGTTTCGGGCCAGATCCACCAACATCACATGTTCACTATTTTCCTTATCATCCTGAGCCAGTTTCTTGGCGAGTTCCGCATCCTTTTCATCATTCCCGGTACGTTTGTAGGTGCCGGCAATGGGATGGATCTCTGCCTTGCCTTCCTTCACGATCAGTTGCGCCTCGGGCGAGCTTCCAAAAATCTTGAAGTTGCCATAATCAAAATAGAATAGGTAAGGGGAGGGGTTGATGGAACGCAAAGCACGGTATACATTAAACTCGTCTCCCTTGAACTTTTGGGTGAACCTTCGGGAAAGTACCAATTGGAATACATCCCCACGTTGGCAATGCTTTTTGGCCAGCTCTACATGTTCTTTGTATTCCTCATCCTTTAAATTGGATTTTGGCTCTCCTTCCTTGTTAAAATTGTATGATGCAAAAGTGCGTACATTGAAAAGTTGCTCGATTTCGTCCACATTACTTTCCGAATCATAGCAGTGGGCGAACAGGTAGGCCTCGTTCTTAAAATGGTTGATGGCAATGATGTTCTGATACACGGCATAATAGATGTCCGGAATGCTGACGGAATTTTCCTTTTTTGAAATCTCCACATCCTCAAAATAACGGACGGCATCATACGCCATGTAACCAAAAAGACCATTGTAGATAAACTTGAAACCGTTTTGGGTCACCGAGAACTGTTTGGCAAAGTTGTGGATGACTTCGGTCACATCCGTTTCGGAATCAATCACGGTTTCCACCTTTTTACCATCGGGAAATTGTTGGGTGATGGTTTCATTCTCCACTTTGATATAGGCAATGGGGTTGCAGCAGATATACGAAAAGCTGTTGTCATTGGCGTGGTAATCGCTACTTTCCAGCAATATGCTGTTCGGGAACTTGTCCCTGATCTTAAGGTAGACACTTACCGGGGTGATGGTGTCCGCCAAGATTTTTTTGTAATGTGTTTTTAAAGAATATATCATTTTCATTTCTATTTCCACGGAGGTGGAAAGTTTTTTGGTTAATTAAAGAAATAGGTTAAATCTTCCCAATTTGGATTGAAATCATTTATTAGGTTGATTTTCCAATCTCTATTCCATTTTTTTAATTGTTTTTCTCTTCTGATTGCAGGCATTGGAAATTTAAATTTTTCATAGTAGACCAATATTTTTAGATTATATCTACTTGCAAATTTGCTTCCAACACCATGCTTATGCCTATACATTCTCTTTTTCAAATCGTTGGTATAGCCTATATAAATGGTTCCCATTTGTTTGTTCGATATGATATGGACATAAAAACTCATTTTCAATTTTTAAGATTTCCGCCTTCGCGGAAACAAGAACAAAAGTTCTTAAAAAGAAAAAGGCCTGTCGTGATGACAAGCCTCTTGTATGGTTATAATGGGGACTTAGCTCACGACGTTTGACGTAAGTTTATCCACCACCAGTTATTTGCTACTCTGTTATTCATTGCCTCAAATATAGGGAGGAATTTTTAACGGACAAACATTGTTTTGTTTAAAATTAAAAATCCCGTTCAAGATTATCTCGAACGGGATTTTCACACACTAAACATGGGCTGACTACATCTGCAGGTCAACTACCAAATCAAATTCGTCATAGATCAATTTATCCTTGGCGGTACCAATGATCCCGGAACCATATTTTACATTGTATTTGGTTCTGTCCACTTTTACAGAAGCAGTTGCTTTGTCTCCATAGACAGAAACATCAAAAGTTACGGGTTCAGTGATACCTTTAATGGTAAGGTCACCGGTTACGGAATAGGAATTTTTGCCAGTAGCTTTTACTTTAGTAAAAACCAATTTAGCGGTAGGATGGTTGTCGGTGCCAAAAAAGTCATCAGACTTCAAGTGACCGTCCAATTTTCCTTTGTAGTCACCTTCCAAATCGGTAGTGTTGATGCTGGTCATATCAACTACAAATTCACCACCTACTAATTTTTCTCCATCAAACTGAAGGGCACCTGATTTAAGTGCAATGGTTCCAGTGTGGGAACCACCCACTTTGTATCCTTTCCAGGTAACATTGCTTTCAGAAGTTTTTACTTCCTTGGTTTCTTTTTTGATCGGGTTGGCAACGGCGGCTGCTCCAAACAGGGTGATCAATGCTAGGCTTAAAATGGTCTTTTTCATACTGTTGTTTATAATCTGTTTTTAAAGGTTAAAATTTATATATGGGTAAATAATGCTTCTTTGGATTTTCTCACTTTTGGTAAATGTTGGGTCTGATCTTCTTCCGATCTATATCCAATAGTAAGTACAACCGCGGCATTCAAGTTTTTTTCCGTCAGCCCTAAAATTTCATTGTACTGGTCCGATTCAAATCCTTCCATGGGGCAGGTGTCTATTTTCAGTTCGGCCGCGGCCTGCATCAAATTGCCAAAGGCAATGTAGGCTTGTTTAGCGGTCCAGGTATCCTTACTCTCACTGGGAAGCGATACCAATTTAGACTTCATGAAATCCGCGTATCCCTTAAGGTTTTCAATAGGAATGTTCCTGGTTGTGCTGGTGTTTTCGATGAAATTATCCACCAATTCCTCGCCAAAATCGGTTGTGTTGGCAAAAACAATGACATGGGATGCATCGGTGATCTGTGACTGGTTCCAAGAAGCAGGTTTAAGCTTTTCCTTGGTTTCTTGATCGGAAATCACAAAAATGTGATAGGGTTGCAGTCCATAGGAAGAGGCGCTCAAACGGGTAGCTTCCAGCAAGGTTTCCAAATCTTGGTCCGATACTTTTTTGGAAGGATCGAACTTTTTGGTGGCATAGCGCCAAGTTCTATGTTCTAAAATGATGTTCATGTTATTTAAAATTTATCCAATAGGGTGTTTAATTGTTCTAGTTCTTCTTTGGTAAAATGTTGTACTATGTTGCTTTCGGCCTCGGCAACGGCTTTGTCCATTTGGGATAATACCCCTGAGCCTTCATCGGTAATCAGAATCTCAACTTTGCGTCTATTTGATGGACAAACATTCCTAATTACATAACCTTTGGTCAAAAGTTTGTCCACCAAACGGGTGGTATTGCTCATTTTGGTGACCATGCGATCGTTCAGGGTCGAAAGGTTCGCAGGTTTACCCTGCTGTCCCCTGAGAATCCGGAGGACATTGAACTGTTGAAGGGAAACATCAAATGGTTTTAGGGCATTGCTCGTCAGCTCATTGAGCTTGTTGTGCACCAAAGTAAGATGAATCAATGTCCTGGTTTCCAATGGCATTTTCTTTGACGTCTTTATAATTTCCTCAACATTCATGTACAAACAATATTTGTATATACAAATGTATGTTGATCTTTTGGTTTATTCCTTACTTTTAACAGATAAAATTTTGTTAAAAGGAACTGGGGGGATGGTTCATTATCTAATTTTATTGATGTAAATAACAGTAAATGAATAGGTTATTGATTTTATTTTTTATGGGTTTCCTCGTAATGGGGTGTGGTGACGGTAAAAAGCAGAAGGATGGAGCCGATTCTCAGGAAGTGGCGTTGGAATCGGAGAATGCGGACAATGTGCCATTTCCTATATATGATTTTGACCGATTGGAACCTTTGCTTCACAAGGATGATGACCAAACCTATATCATAAATTTTTGGGCCACTTGGTGCAAACCTTGTTTGGAAGAACTGCCCTATTTTGAAAAGGTAGGTGCCGAGCAAAAGGATAATAAGGTAAAAGTGATACTCGTAAGTCTTGATATGCCGCATATGTGGAAGTCAAGATTGGAACCTTATGTGAAAAACAAGGGTATAGAATCAGAAGTCGTAATATTGGACGATCCCAAGCAAAATGAGTGGATTCCCAAAGTGAACGAAGAGTGGGGTGGGGGTATTCCCGCTACCTTAATTTATAATAAGGGCAAACGCAGTTTTTTTGAACACGGGTTCACCTATGAAGAATTGAACGCTGCCTTGAAAGATTTTGTTCAAAAAACAGACTCTAAGTTGTAATGGGTTTTGTTTATGGCCTCTAAGTAAGAGGTTGTTTAAAATAATGTCAGTGTAAATCCAGAGTAACACTCCGGATTTTTATTTTTGCAGAATATAAAACAGTAAAATGGCAAATTTATCACAAGAGGAATGGGCGGAACAATTGGAAAATGATGACAACGCCTTCATTTTGGATGTGCGCACAGCATTGGAAATGGAAGAAGGTTATATTCCAGGTGCCGTGAACATCGATATTTATTTGGGACAGGAATTTTTGATGGAACTTGAAAAGTTGGACAAGTCCAAAAACTATTATGTGTATTGCCGGTCGGGCAACCGCAGCGGACAGGCCTGTGCCATCATGAACAGTATAGGAATTGAAAATGCATATAACTTGGAAGGTGGCTTTATGAACTGGGACGGCGATAGAGTAGAGTAGGCCCCACATTACCCCAAATCGATGCGAGAGGACCTACTTCATTTTATTTGGAGGCATAATAAGCTTCCAACTAACCAGCTATGTACCACGGATGATGAACCGGTTTTGGTTAAATCCGTAGGAATACAGAACCGTCACGCCGGACCGGATTTTTTCAATGCCAGCGTTACCATCGATGGGCAGTTATGGGCCGGTAATGTGGAAATGCACCTTAAATCTTCGGATTGGTATGTGCACCACCATGAAAACGATAGCAATTATGACAACGTCATCCTCCATGTAGTTTGGGAAGATGACGTTGTAGTTTTTAGGAAGGATGGCTCCAAGATTCCTACCCTTGAAATGCGAAATTTTATTCCTTCAGAGTTGCTTTTGAAATATAAGGCGCTCATGGAGAATTCCCGATCGGGCTTTAGCAACTGTGAAAAGGATTTTGGGGAGATGGATTCTTTTTTGCTTGAAAGTTGGATGCATCGATTGTACATCGAACGCTTGGAGCATAAATCCGAGCTCATTTTCGACCTGCTCAACAAAACCAAAAACGACTGGGAAGCGGTGCTCTTCATCTTGTTGGCCAAGAATTTTGGCTCCAAGGTAAACGGTCCGTTCTTTTTGGATCGGGCTTTGGAGTTGGATTTTGCCTTCATCCGGAAAACGTGCCATGATGCCCATCAATTGGAAAGTTTGTTGTTTGGTCACTTTGGTCTTCTGAACGAGCCGGATTGTACCGATGCCCATTATCTTCAGCTCCAAAAGGAATACGGATACCTCGCCAATAAATTTGGACTGTCCAAAACGATGGCCAAACCGGAATTCTTTGGGTTAAGGCCAGCGAATTTTCCGACCATAAGAATATCACAATTGGCCCATCTCTATAAAGGTCACCCCCAATTGTTCTCCATTTTAATGGGCCCTTCTGGGTTGAAAGAGGTTTATGATGTTTTCCAGACGGGTACCAGCCCATATTGGGACAACCATTTTACCTTCGGTAAAGTTTCCAGGAAAAGCAGCAAGAGACTTTCCAAAAAATTTATAGATCTACTGGTGGTGAACACTTTGGTCCCACTGAAGTTTTGCCATGCAAGGCACATGGGTCATGAGGTGGATGAAACATTGATCTCCCTTCTATCTGAGGTGAAAAAAGAGGAAAATTCTATCATTGCACACTTTGATAGGTTGGGTCCCAAAACCAAGAATGCTTTTGAGAGCCAGGCCAAATTGGAACTGTACAACAACTATTGCTCAAAAAATAAATGCCTTCAATGTGTGGTGGGCACACATTTATTGAATAGAAATACATAATTTTAACTATGTCTTTATTCTATAACACCCTTTATTACTTTCAAAAGAGGGGCTTTGAGGTTTGTAGGCGTATTGCCGAACGATTGGGAATCCGTGCCCGGGTGGTGCGTACCAGTTTTATTTACCTGACGTTTGTGACCTTGGGCTTTGGATTTGCCCTATACCTCTTCATGGCCTTTTGGCTTAGGATAAAAGATTTGATCTATACCAAGAGAACTTCCGTATTTGACCTTTGATCATGATAAGACTGATGCGTTCCAAAATAGTATTGGCCCTTTCGTTGATGGTATTCGTCCTATTGATCGGGGTGCTGGGGTATAAGTTCTTTTCGGATTTTACATGGATCGAGGCCATCTACATGACCATTATTACGGTGACCACGGTAGGTTTTTCCGAAGTCAGACCTTTGGATGCCGATGCAAAGATTTTTACCGTATTTTTAATCGTAACCAGTGTCTTTATTTTCGGTTTCGCCATTTCGGTGGTGTCGGAATATATTTTGGCCAGAAATTCACTTGAACAGTTAAAAAAGAAAAAAGTGCAGAAACAAATCGATGGACTCTCCAACCATGTGGTCGTATGTGGATATGGTAGGAACGGGATGCAGGCAGCGGAAAAGTTGATGGCCTACAGGAAACCTTTCGTCGTAATTGAAAAGGACAAGGAAATCATTGAGCGCCATGGGGAAGAAGTGTTGTTTGTGGAGGGCGATGCCAATGAAGATGAAATCCTTATGCAAGCGGGTATTGACAGGGCCCAGTATTTAATCACCGCGGTCCCTGATGATGCCGCAAATCTTTTTGTAGTGTTGTCCGCGCGCCAATTGAATAGAAACTTATTCATCATCAGTAGGGCCTCGCAGATTACTTCTGTTAAAAAACTACAGTTTGCAGGGGCCAACAAAGTGATTATGCCCGACAAGATCGGTGGGGACCATATGGCATCCCTCGTCGTCATGCCCGACTTGATCACCTTTATGGACCAATTGTCCTTGGAAGGGGAACATACCACTAATTTGGAAGAGGTGGAGATCGAGGATTTTACGAGTCAGGTGGAGTGCAATTCACTTCGTGATCTGGACCTGAGAAGAAAAACGGGCTGTACCATAATCGGTTATATCGATCCCAACGGAAAATACATTATCAACCCGGAGGCAGATCTGGAACTACAACCTAAAAGTAAGGTCATTGTACTAGGTAGACCGGAGCAGATTCGAAAGCTCAACCAAATGTTCCAAATAGGATAGTTTAACAGGCATTAATTTTTTTGCGTTGAATTTTTTTAGGATATTGGGGCCTTTACAAAAAACTAACATAACCAAAACATTATTATGAAGTATAGACTTCTTACTTTGCTTAGTTTCATCATACCAGCTCTTTCTTTTGCACAAGAAAGCACATCAGAAAAAATCGACGCAGTTTTTTCTAGCTACACAGGTTGGTTCGTACGAGCTATTTTTTATGAAATCCCTTTCTCGGAGCAATTTAAAATCCCTTGGGTTTTGATTGTTTTGATCGGAGGTGCCCTATACTTTACCTTTTATTTCAAGTTGATCAACTTTACTGGATTTGGAACGGCCATTAGAGTGGTTAGGGGTAAGTACGAGGACATTGAAAAGCATGGGGTGGACCATCTTTACGGAGATGTTGCAAAAGAGCATGATTTACCCGATACATTGAGGGACGAATCCGCACATGGAGAGGTTTCCCACTTTCAGGCTTTAACGGCCGCCTTATCGGCAACGGTAGGTTTGGGGAATATTGCAGGTGTTGCGGTAGCCTTGTCCATTGGTGGACCTGGGGCTACTTTTTGGATGATTTTGGCCGGACTATTGGGTATGGCGTCCAAGTTTGCTGAATGTACCTTGGGGGTAAAATATAGGGATGTAGGTAAGGATGGTACCGTTTATGGGGGACCCATGTATTACTTGACCAAAGGCCTTAAGGAGAAAAAAGCAGGAGGACTGGGTAAAGTGCTCGCCGTGCTGTTCGCTATTTTTGTAATTGGAGGTTCGTTCGGTGGCGGAAACATGTTCCAGGCCAACCAGGCTGCAGCTCAGTTCGTGGAGTTGTTCGGGATGCAAGGTGATAATGCCGGAATGTACTTTGGTGTTGGTATGGCGGTCTTGGTGGCGATTGTGATCATCGGGGGAATCAAGAGGATTGCCTCTGTGACCGAAAAAGTAGTACCGTTCATGGCAGGAATCTATGTGTTGGCCGCCTTGATCATTTTGGGAGCCAACTTCTCATCCATAGATGATGCCTTCGGGTTGATTTTTGAAGGAGCGTTCTCAGGTTTAGGAATTGCCGGAGGTTTGATCGGTGTAATGATCCAAGGGGTAAGAAGGGGAGCTTTCTCCAATGAGGCCGGTGTAGGTTCAGCGGCCATTGCCCACTCCGCGGTAAGGACCAAATATCCTGCAAGTGAAGGAATAGTTGCCCTTTTGGAACCCTTTGTGGATACTGTGGTCATTTGTACCATGACAGCCTTGGTGATCATCATTACCAATTATGAATCAGGTTTCTTGGAATATGGCACCGCAATTACCGAAGGTGTTGAGATTACTGCTACGGCATTTGATTCGGTAATACCTCACTTTTCAATTGTATTGACCATTGCAGTGATTTTGTTTGCCTTCTCTACCATGATTTCATGGTCGTATTACGGTATGCAAGGTTGGATGTATCTTTTTGGAAAAAGCAGGACCAGTGACCTAACCTATAAGATTCTTTTCTTGTTCTTCGTAATTGTAGGTGCTTCCATCAGTCTTGGATCGGTAATCGACTTTTCCGATGCGATGATTTTTGCCATGGTGGTGCCCAACATTATTGGGGTGTTGATATTGACCCCGGTTGTGAAAAAGGAATTGAACAAGTATATGAACGCCATCAATAAAAAACACGATGCACTGGAAGATGGTGCAGAGGATTTGGCGGAAAAAATGTAATACTTCTCCAGATGAAATTAAAATCCCACTTCAGATTCAATAAACAGGAACGAAGTGGGATTTTCTTTTTGTTGCTGGTCATCATAGGGCTGCAAGTGGCATTTTACTTTGTAAAGGGCGAAACATTTCGAGGGGAGTCCCAAATTTTCGTGGATGAGATGGCCCAGGCAAAGTTGGATAGTCTCAAATCCACCGCTCACGAGGATAGTTATGTGATGTATCCTTTCAACCCCAATTATATCTCAGATGAAAAAGGATATACTTTGGGATTGACCACTGAGGAACTCGATAGATTGTTTGCTTTTAGGGAAAAAGGACGGTTTGTAAACTCGGCGCAAGCATTTCAGGAAGTAACCCAGATATCCGATTCCTTACTGGAGGCCATTGCTCCCTACTTTAAATTTCCGCAGTGGAAGGAATGGGAAACGTCTTCAACCAAAAAGAACCAAAGCAACCTCCCTAAAGAAATCTTTACCATAAAGGATTTGAATGCGGCCTCGGCAGAAGATTTGAAAAAGATCAACGGAATCGGGGAAACCTTATCAGCAAGAATTGTAAAGTTTCGGGATAAGTTAGGTGGCTTTCTGGTCAATGAACAACTTTATGATGTATATGGACTAGCCCCGGAAATCGTAGATAAGGTTTTAGGTCAATATAAGGTGCTCCAACCTCCAACCATTCAAAAGATACCTGTTAATACAGCCACGGTGGACCAATTGGCCCATTTGATATACATTAATTACAACCTCGCCAAGCAAATTGTTCAATATCGAGAAGAAAATGGCGACTTCACCTCACTTGACGAATTAACAAACGTTACATCTTTTCCAAAGGAAAGGATTGACAGAATTAAGTTATATTTGGCCCTATAAATAAGAGCGAATGGTTACGGAAACGTTGTCCAAAATGAACTTTGATTATTCGGAGACCCAAAAGATGGTCGCTGAGTCTGCCAGGGATTTTGCCCAGCAGTATATATTGCCCCATGTAATGGAATGGGACGAGGCCCAGACATTTCCCGTTGAGCTGTTCAAGAAGGCCGGGGAGTTTGGATTTATGGGAATTTTGGTGCCCGAGGAACTTGGTGGTTCCGGTCTGGGGTATCATGAATACATTGCCGTCCTTGAAGAAATTTCAAAAGTGGACCCTTCCATTGGGCTGTCGGTAGCGGCGCATAATTCCCTTTGTACCAACCATATATTGTCCTTTGCCAACGAAGACCAGTTGCAACGCTGGATTCCAAAATTGGCTTCGGGCGAATGGATCGGGGCTTGGGGGCTGACCGAGCACAATACCGGTTCCGATGCTGGTGGTATGAACACTACTGCGGTTAAGGAAGGAGATTATTGGGTGTTGAACGGTGCCAAGAATTTCATTACCCATGGCAAAAGCGGTAATATTGCCGTGGTGATTGCCAGAACAGGGGAAAAGGGAGATAGTCATGGGATGACGGCCTTTGCTGTTGAAAAAGGAACTCCTGGTTTTAGCAGCGGTAAAAAAGAAAATAAATTGGGTATGCGTGCCAGTGAAACGGCGGAAATGATTTTTTCCGACTGTAGAATTCCCGATGCCAACCGATTGGGCGAAGTGGGCGATGGTTTTATCCAGTCCATGAAAGTTTTGGATGGAGGACGTATTTCCATTGGGGCCCTTTCCTTGGGTATTGCCAAAGGTGCTTATGAAGCGGCCCTTAAATATTCCAAGGAACGTGTGCAGTTTGGAAAGCCTATTTCCGAATTTCAGGGAATATCCTTCAAGCTGGCCGATATGGCCACGGAGATCGAGGCATCCGAGTTGTTACTTCATAAAGCTGCCTTCTTGAAAAACGAGGGAAGACCGGTAACCAAATTGGGGGCCATGTCCAAAATGTATGCTTCGGAAGTATGCGTAAAAGTGGCCACCGAAGCGGTACAGATCCATGGAGGTTATGGCTATACCAAAGATTTTCCGGTGGAGAAATTCTACCGAGATTCCAAATTGTGCACCATAGGGGAGGGTACCACGGAAATCCAAAAGTTGGTCATATCCAGAAAAATTCTGAAGTAATTTGTTTCGTAACAAATTATTAAATGTATATTTGCGCTCCCAAAATATAAAAGAAAGGAGGTTGTAGCCCATGTTAATTATACCAGTTAAAGAAGGAGAAAACATCGATAGAGCTTTAAAGCGTTTCAAACGTAAGTTCGATAAAACAGGTACCATGCGTCAGTTGAGAAGCAGACAGCAGTTCACAAAACCTTCTGTACAGCGTAGAGCTGAAATTCAGAAAGCCCAGTACATCCAAGGTTTGAGAGATCAAGAGGAAGTATAGGTTTCTGATCACCATATTTAAATCCCGTTCCGTTATCGGAACGGGATTTTTTGTTTTCAGGCTTGGGGGAATATCAATTTGGCTACCTTTGAGATATGTCCATGCAAGCCTTCACATCTTACCTAAAACTGGAGAAGAACTATTCCGACCATACCGTAAAGGCTTACGGAAGGGATTTGGATACATTTATGAGCTTTTGTAGGGACAACTACGATGAAACCGATATTGATGCTGTAGGGTATCCCATGATTCGTAGCTGGATTGTATCCCTGTCCAATGAAGGGGTTTCTAACCGGTCCATCAACCGAAAAATATCTTCTTTACAGGCTTATTACAAATTTCTCTTGAAGATTGGCGAGATTACTGCTTCACCATTGGCCAAACACAGGGCTTTAAAAACCGAGAAGAAAGTGGAAGTGCCCTTCTCCGAATCCGAAATGGAACTTATCCTCACCGAAATTCCTTTTGAGGAAGGTTTTGAGGGGGAAAGAGACAAACTTATAGTGGAGTTGTTATACGCCACCGGAATGCGTAGGGCCGAACTGGTAAATCTCAAGCTTGCCGATATTGATTTGGCCAACCATACCTTAAAGGTATTGGGTAAAAGGAACAAAGAACGCATTATGCCCATGCTCCCGTCCACGGTACGGCAGATCAAGGCGTATTTGGAGCTGCGCAACGGGCTGGAACACGCCCATGAAACACCTTACCTTTTATTAACAAAAGAAGGTCTTAAAATTTATGAAACACTTGTTTATCGTACCATAAATAAGTATTTTAGTTTAGTGTCCCCCAAGGTAAAAAAGAGCCCACATATATTGAGGCACACCTTTGCAACCCATTTGTTGAACAGGGGCGCAGATTTGAATTCCGTGAAGGAATTATTGGGTCATTCGAGTTTGGCATCCACACAAGTGTACACGCACAATAGCATTGCCGAACTCAAGAAAATTCATCAAAAGGCCCATCCAAGAAACAAGAAATGATCGTTTCTTGTATTGTTTAACTCCACTGTCACTTGACAGTACTTTAAAAACTATGTCTTATGAAAGTAAATGCACAATCGGTAAATTTTGTGGCTGATGGTAAGCTCCTCGACTTTATCCAGAAACGAATGGATAAGATGGACCTATTTTATGACAAGGTCATTGATTCGGAGGTTTTTTTAAAAGTGGACAACACGAGTGCAAAAGAAAATAAGATAGTGGAAATCATGGTTTCCGTACCCCGGGACAAATTCATGGTAAAAAAGCAGTGCAAGACCTTTGAAGAGGCAGTTGATTCGGCCTGTAGTTCTTTGGAAAGACAATTGGTAAAACGAAAAGAGAAATTAAGGGCGAAAGCCTGATCAAAATTTTTGAAATTTTATTTTGATTAAAAGAAAATATCTCTACATTTGCAGTCCGTTAGAAATAGCGGACTTTTTTTGTGACCGAAAGGGGTTCAAAATGCCGATATAGCTCAGTTGGCTAGAGCACGTGATTTGTAATCTCGGGGTCGTGGGTTCGAGTCCCTCTATCGGCTCGTAAGGTACTGAAAATAAGGCGGGGAGATACTCAAGCGGCCAACGAGGACAGACTGTAAATCTGTTGGTTTTCACCTTCGCAGGTTCGAATCCTGCTCTCCCCACAAAAGGTGTTCTGCGGAACATAGCGGAAGGGAAGTTTTTTGAAATAATGGAACTTGGGGTAAAACCCAAAAAAAATGCGGGAGTAGCTCAGTTGGTAGAGCGTCAGCCTTCCAAGCTGAATGTCGCCGGTTCGAACCCGGTCTCCCGCTCTAAATTTGAAACCGCGGTTTCAATTATTAAGGTTGAAGTTTTGGCGAGCGTGACTTGCAACTTTAAACTCTAAACCTGATAACCCATAGGCCGGTGTAGCTCAGGGGTAGAGCGTTTCCTTGGTAAGGAAGAGGTCAGGGGTTCAAATCCCCTCATTGGCTCAAAACGATTTGTACACTAATATAAACTAAGATTAAAATTATTTTAAAATGGCAAAGGAAACTTTTGATCGTTCCAAACCCCACTTAAATATTGGTACCATTGGACACGTGGATCACGGTAAAACTACATTGACTGCCGCTATTACAACTGTATTGGCCAACGCAGGTCTTTCTGAGATGAGAAGCTTTGATTCCATCGACAATGCACCAGAGGAAAAGGAGAGAGGTATTACTATCAATACTTCACACGTTGAGTACCAAACGGCTAACCGTCACTACGCCCACGTTGACTGTCCTGGTCACGCGGATTACGTTAAGAACATGGTTACCGGTGCTGCTCAGATGGACGGTGCCATCTTGGTTGTTGCTGCAACCGATGGTCCTATGCCACAAACACGTGAGCACATCCTTTTGGGTCGTCAGGTAGGTATTCCTCGTATCGTTGTTTTCTTGAACAAAGTTGACATGGTGGATGATGAGGAGCTTTTGGAGCTTGTTGAGATGGAAGTGAGGGAATTGCTTTCTTTCTACGAGTACGATGGTGACAACGGTCCCGTAATCGCTGGTTCTGCACTTGGTGCTTTGAACGGTGAGCAAAAATGGGTTGACACTGTAATGGAATTGATGGAAGCTGTTGATAGCTGGATCGAACTTCCTGAAAGGGATGTTGATAAGCCTTTCTTGATGCCTATCGAAGACGTGTTCACCATTACCGGTCGTGGTACTGTTGCCACAGGTCGTATCGAAACTGGTGTTGCCAACACGGGTGACCCTGTAGAGATCATTGGTATGGGAGCTGAAAAATTGACTTCAACCATCACTGGTGTTGAGATGTTCCGTAAGATTTTGGATAGAGGTGAGGCTGGTGACAACGTTGGTCTTCTTCTAAGGGGTATCGAAAAATCCGATATCAAAAGAGGTATGGTAATCTGTAAGCCAGGTTCCGTTAAGCCACACGCTAAATTCAAAGCTGAGGTGTATATCCTTAAAAAAGAAGAAGGTGGTCGTCACACTCCATTCCACAACAACTACCGTCCTCAGTTCTACGTACGTACAACTGACGTAACAGGAAACATCAACCTTCCTGATGGAGTTGAAATGGTTATGCCAGGTGACAACTTGACAATCACTGTTGATTTGATCCAACCTATCGCATTGAACGTAGGTCTACGTTTCGCTATCCGTGAGGGTGGTAGAACTGTAGGTGCTGGTCAGGTTACTGAGATTCTAGATTAATCATTTTACAATAAATAGTACACTAAAGGGTGTCTCGGTTTACCCGGGATACCTTTCAGTGTAATTATAAACGGGTGTAGCTCAGTTGGTAGAGCACTGGTCTCCAAAACCAGGTGTCGGGAGTTCGAGTCTCTCCTCCCGTGCAAGAAAATACAAGAAGAATTATGATCGCTTACATAAAGGAATCATTCCAGGAATTGAAGAGCAATGTTACTTGGTTGGAAAGGGCCAAGGCATCTAATCTGATGGTCATTGTTGCAGTTTTTTCAATCTTGTTCGCATTGGTAACGTGGGGGGTGGATTCCCTCTTCAGTAAGTTGATCAGATTGTATTTTGAAAAATTAATAGGATAACGATCGGTATGTCTGAGGTTCTGGAGAAAAAATGGTATGTGGTAAGAGCGGTCAGTGGTCAAGAGAACAAGATCAAGGGCTATATAGAGAGCGAGGTAGAACGCGCCGGATTTGGCGACTATCTTGACGAGGTTCTTGTCCCTACCGAAAAAGTTGTACAGATCAGAAACGGAAAGAAAATCAATAAAGAAAGGGTTTACTTTCCTGGATATATCATGATAAAGGCCAATTTGGGAGGTGAGATGGTACACATCATCCGATCCATTACCAATGTGATTGGCTTCTTGGGAGAAACCAAAGGAGGTGATCCCGTGCCTTTGAGAAAATCAGAGGTGAACCGTATGTTGGGGAAAGTGGACGAGTTGGCCGTCAATACGGACAACGTGGCCATTCCATTTGTGCTGGGTGAAACGGTCAAGGTTATTGATGGACCTTTCAACGGATTCAATGGAACCGTTGAAAAAATCAATGAAGAAAAGCGTAAGCTAGAGGTTATGGTGAAAATCTTTGGAAGAAAAACACCATTGGAACTCAGCTATATGCAAGTTGAAAAAGTATAACAAGAGCTGTTACATATAAAAGCTGTGTTGCTTCCAATTGACACAACTTTGAATTTAATTAGAAACAATGGCAAAAGAAGTAAGTAAGGTAGTTAAATTACAAGTTAGGGGAGGTGCTGCGAACCCATCGCCACCGGTTGGACCCGCCTTAGGTGCTGCCGGTGTTAACATCATGGAGTTCTGCAAGCAGTTCAATGCTCGTACGCAGGACAAACAGGGCAAGGTATTGCCTGTTGTTATCACCGTTTACATGGACAAATCTTTCGAGTTTGTCGTAAAAACACCACCTGCGGCAGTTCAATTGATGGAAGCGGCGAAGATTAAAAAAGGATCTGGCGAACCTAACAGGGTGAAAAATGGTACCGTATCATGGGACCAAGTGAAAACCATCGCAGAAGACAAAATGGCGGATTTGAACGCATTCACCATCGAGTCTGCAATGAGTATGGTAGCAGGTACTGCAAGATCTATGGGTCTTAAGGTATCGGGAACCAAACCTTTTTAAAATCTTAAAGCAATTAGTAAATGGCAAGATTGACTAAAAAGCAGAAAGAGGCCCAGGCCAAGATAGACAAGAACAAGCTCTATTCTTTGGAAGAGGCATCAGCTTTGGTAAAAGAAATAACCAATGTAAAATTTGACGCATCGGTTGATATCGCTGTTCGTTTGGGTGTAGATCCCAGAAAAGCGAATCAAATGGTACGTGGCGTTGTTACCCTTCCACACGGAACCGGTAAGGATGTAAAGGTTTTGGCATTGGTGACACCTGATAAAGAAGCAGAGGCCAAAGAGGCCGGTGCCGATTTTGTTGGGTTGGATGAATATTTGGATAAGATCAAAGGCGGTTGGACCGATGTTGATGTGATCATCACCATGCCAAGCGTTATGGGAAAATTGGGTCCATTGGGTAGAGTATTGGGTCCAAGGGGCTTGATGCCCAATCCAAAAACAGGTACAGTGACCATGGATGTTGCAAAAGCGGTATCCGAGGTCAAGGCAGGTAAAATCGACTTTAAGGTAGACAAGACCGGAATTGTACACGCTGCAATTGGAAAGGCTTCTTTCTCAGCCGATAAAATCGCTGGGAACGCCAAGGAATTGATCGATACCTTGGTGAAATTGAAACCTTCAGCGGCAAAAGGTGTTTACATGAAGAGCATCCACTTGTCCAGTACCATGAGTCCCAGTGTTCAATTAGATCCTAAAGCAGTTTAATTAACTGGTAGTTCAATATTTTAACTATGACAAGAGAAGAAAAAGCAATCGTAATAGAAGATTTGACTGCACAGTTAGCTGAAAACGCCAATATTTATTTGGCCGATATTTCAGGATTGGATGCCGTTGCCACTTCTAACCTAAGAAGGGCATGTTTTAAGGCGAAC
Source organism: Flagellimonas aequoris (assembly GCF_003584165.1). Classification (GTDB taxonomy): domain Bacteria; phylum Bacteroidota; class Bacteroidia; order Flavobacteriales; family Flavobacteriaceae; genus Flagellimonas; species Flagellimonas aequoris. The sequence continues at coordinate 174,319 of NZ_QXFJ01000031.1, forward strand.
ATTAAACTTGCGGTCGTAAAGAACACCTTGCTTGCAAAGGCAATGGAAGCTTCTGATAAGGAGTTTGGTGAACTTTCCAGTGTGTTGAAAGGCAATACATCTTTGATGTTGTCCGAGACAGGGAATGGCCCAGCTAAGCTTATCAAGGACTTTAGAAAAAAATCGGATAAACCTTTGTTGAAAGGAGCCTTTATCGAAGAGGCTGTCTATATCGGTGACCAAAACTTGGAAGCACTTGTGAACATCAAGTCCAAGGAAGAAGTTATCGGGGACATCATCGGATTGTTGCAATCACCAGCCAAGAACGTTATTTCTGGTCTTAAGTCTGGTGGAGGTAAATTGGCCGGTATCCTTAAAACCTTATCTGAGAAGTAATTCGCGCACAATAAACTAAGTATATTTTTAAACATTTTTATTAAACGATAGAAAAAATGGCAGATTTGAAAGATTTTGCAGAACAGTTGGTTAACCTTACCGTAAAAGAAGTAAACGAGTTGGCTGACATCCTTAAGAACGAATACGGTATCGAGCCTGCTGCTGCTGCAGTAGCTGTTGCCGCTGGCGGTGCCGCTGGTGGTGGTGAAGAAGCCGCTGAGGAAAAAACCGAATTCGACGTAATCCTTAAAGCAGCTGGTGCCTCTAAATTGGCAGTAGTTAAATTGGTTAAGGAATTGACCGGTCTTGGTCTTAAAGAGGCTAAAGACATCGTTGACAGCGCACCTAAAGCTGTTAAGGAAGGCATCTCCAAAGATGAGGCCGAAGGCATCAAAAAATCATTGGAAGAAGCAGGAGCAGAAGTTGAGCTTAAATAATAGCTTTTCCCATACAAGTTTGGTTAAGGTCTTTCCATTTTATGGTTAGACCTTAGCCTATTTTAATAAGGAGTGTATAAAGCCGTACACAGACCCGAATAGTATTCACGTTCAAAATTTGTCCATAGATGTTCACAAACACTATTGAAAGAGTTAATTTCGCATCCGCTAAGAACATACCGGAATACCCGGATTTCTTGGACATTCAGATCAAATCATTTCAAGATTTTTTCCAGCTTGAAACCAAATCTGACGAAAGAGGGAACGAAGGTCTCTACAACACCTTCATGGAGAATTTTCCAATCACCGATACCAGAAACCAGTTTGTACTGGAATTTTTGGATTACTTCATAGATCCACCACGATATTCCATCCAAGAATGTATCGAGCGTGGACTTACCTATAGCGTTCCATTAAAGGCACGTCTTAAACTGTACTGTACCGATCCCGAGCACGAGGATTTCGAGACCATCGTACAGGACGTATACTTGGGTACCATACCTTACATGACCCCTAGCGGGACATTCGTGATCAATGGTGCCGAAAGGGTCGTTGTTTCCCAGTTGCACAGGTCGCCCGGCGTTTTCTTTGGGCAGTCCTTCCACGCTAACGGAACAAAACTGTACTCGGCCAGGGTAATTCCTTTCAAGGGATCTTGGATCGAGTTTGCTACGGACATCAATGGCGTTATGTACGCTTATATCGACCGTAAGAAAAAATTACCGGTAACCACCCTTTTCCGTGCCATTGGCTTTGAAAGGGACAAGGATATTCTTGAAATCTTCGACCTTTCCGAGGAAGTGAAGGTTTCCAAGGCCGGACTTAAAAAAGTATTGGGCCGTAAATTGGCCGCAAGGGTGTTGAACACATGGCATGAGGATTTCGTGGACGAGGATACCGGTGAAGTGGTTTCCATCGAGCGTAACGAGATCATCTTGGACCGTGATACCATTTTGGAGAAAGAGCATGTAGACGAGATCATTGATGCCGACGTGAAAACCATCTTGCTTCACAAGGAGAACAATGCACAGTCTGACTATGCCATCATCCACAATACCTTGCAAAAGGACCCTACCAACTCTGAAAAGGAAGCGGTAGAGCACATTTATAGACAATTGCGTAATGCCGAGCCGCCCGATGAGGAGACCGCTCGTGGTATTATCGAGAAATTGTTCTTCTCCGATCAACGATACAGCCTTGGAGAGGTGGGCCGTTACAGGATGAACAAGAAATTGGGCTTGGATATTGGTATGGACAAAGAAGTGCTTACCAAGGAAGATATCATCACCATCATCAAGTATTTGATTGAGTTGATCAACTCCAAAGCAGAGATCGATGATATCGACCACTTGTCCAACCGACGTGTAAGGACCGTTGGGGAACAATTGTCCCAACAGTTTGGTGTAGGTTTGGCCCGTATGGCCCGTACCATCCGTGAGCGTATGAACGTTCGTGACAACGAAGTGTTTACCCCGATCGATTTGATCAACGCCAAGACTTTGTCTTCCGTGATCAACTCCTTCTTCGGTACCAACCAGTTGTCCCAGTTCATGGACCAGACCAACCCGTTGGCAGAGATTACACACAAGAGAAGATTGTCTGCCCTTGGACCAGGGGGTCTTTCCCGTGAAAGAGCCGGTTTCGAGGTGCGTGACGTTCACTATACCCACTACGGAAGATTGTGTCCCATCGAGACACCTGAAGGACCTAACATTGGTTTGATTTCTTCATTGTCCGTATTTGCCAAGGTAAACCCAATGGGCTTTTTGGAAACTCCATACCGCAAGGTGGAAAATGGAGTGGTGGATACCAAAGCGTTCAGCTACTTGAGTGCAGAGGAGGAAGAAGGAATGAAGATTGCCCAGGCCAACATTCCGTTGAAAGAAGATGGAACAATAGATAGGGATAAGGTTATTGCCCGTGAGGAAGGTGACTTCCCTGTGGTAGATCCAGCGGAAGTAAACTATACGGACGTTGCACCGAACCAGATTGCGTCCATTTCTGCATCCTTGATTCCGTTCTTGGAGCATGATGATGCGAACCGTGCCTTGATGGGATCGAACATGATGCGTCAGGCCGTTCCATTGTTGCGTCCAGAATCCCCGATCGTAGGTACAGGTCTTGAAAGACAAGTGGCCACTGATTCAAGGGTATTGATCAATGCCGAAGGAAATGGTGTTGTGGAGTATGTGGATGCACAGAAGATTACCATCAAGTATGATAGAACCGAGGAAGAGCGCTTGGTAAGCTTCGAGGAAGATTCCAAGACCTACGAATTGGTGAAATTCAGAAAGACCAACCAAGGTACCAGTATCAACCTGAAGCCTATCGTGAGAAAAGGTGATAAGGTGAAAAAAGGACAGGTACTTTGTGAAGGATATGCTACCGAAAAAGGAGAATTGGCCTTGGGTCGAAACATGAAGGTTGCCTTCATGCCTTGGAAAGGGTACAACTTCGAGGATGCGATCGTAATCTCTGAAAAAGTGGTACGTGAAGATATCTTTACCTCCATCCACGTGGATGAGTACGCACTTGAAGTAAGGGATACCAAATTGGGTGCGGAGGAATTGACCAATGATATTCCGAACGTTTCAGAAGAAGCCACCAAGGATTTGGATGAATACGGTATGATCCGTATCGGTGCCGAAGTGAAACCTGGGGATATCTTGATCGGTAAGATCACTCCAAAAGGGGAGTCCGATCCTACTCCGGAAGAAAAATTGTTGCGTGCCATCTTCGGTGATAAAGCCGGGGATGTGAAAGACGCTTCTTTGAAAGCTTCACCATCTTTGAGTGGTGTGGTCATCGATAAGAAATTGTTCTCCCGTTCCATCAAGGACAAGAGAAAACGTTCCGAGGACAAAGAGGCCATCGCAAGATTGGAGATGGACTACGAAGTGAAGTTCCAACAATTGAAAGATGTGTTGATCGAAAAACTTTTCGGTTTGATCAACGGAAAAACATCGCAGGGTGTAATCAACGATTTGGGTGAGGAAGTACTTCCAAAAGGAAAGAAATACACCATTAAAATGTTGAATGCTGTTGATGATTTCGCCCACTTGGTTGGTGGAAGCTGGACAACGGATGAGGATACCAATGAGTTGGTGGCCGACCTATTGCACAACTATAAGATCAAGTTGAACGATATTCAAGGTAACTTGAGAAGGGACAAATTCACGATTTCCGTGGGTGACGAACTTCCTGCAGGTATCATGAAATTGGCCAAAGTATACATCGCCAAAAAACGTAAGTTGAAGGTAGGTGATAAAATGGCCGGTCGTCACGGTAACAAAGGTATCGTGGCCCGTATCGTTCGTCAAGAGGATATGCCGTTCTTGGAAGATGGAACCCCTGTGGATATCGTATTGAACCCGCTGGGTGTACCTTCAAGGATGAACATCGGTCAGATCTACGAAACCGTTTTGGGTTGGGCAGGTTTGAAACTGGGCCAAAAATATGGTACCCCAATTTTTGATGGTGCTACCTTGGACGAGATCAACGAGCTTACCGACAAAGCCGGTGTACCAAGATTTGGACATACACACCTTTATGATGGTGGAACCGGTCAACGATTTGACCAAGCTGCTACCGTTGGTGTGATCTATATGTTGAAATTGGGCCACATGGTGGATGATAAGATGCACGCACGTTCCATTGGACCATACTCATTGATCACACAACAACCATTGGGTGGTAAGGCCCAGTTTGGTGGTCAGCGTTTTGGTGAGATGGAGGTATGGGCATTGGAAGCCTATGGCGCATCATCTACCCTAAGGGAAATCTTGACGGTGAAGTCCGACGACGTGATCGGAAGGGCCAAGACCTATGAATCCATTGTGAAAGGTGAAACAATGCCTGAACCTGGATTACCAGAATCTTTCAACGTATTGATGCACGAGCTTAAAGGATTGGGCTTGGATATCAGACTGGAAGAATAGAACACTATATTACATTAATTATATCATCACCATATTGTTATGGCTAGAATAAAAGACAATAACGCACCAAAAAGGTTCAACAAAATCTCCATCGGATTGGCTTCTCCAGAGTCTATCTTGGCCGAGTCCCGTGGCGAGGTGTTGAAGCCTGAAACCATTAACTATAGAACGCACAAACCTGAGCGTGATGGATTGTTCTGCGAGCGTATTTTTGGTCCAGTAAAAGACTATGAGTGTGCCTGTGGGAAGTACAAGCGTATCCGTTACCGAGGAATTGTTTGTGACCGTTGTGGTGTTGAAGTAACAGAGAAAAAAGTACGTAGGGACCGTGTAGGACACATCAACCTAGTGGTTCCGGTGGCGCACATCTGGTACTTCCGTTCATTGCCGAACAAAATAGGATACCTTTTGGGATTGCCTTCCAAAAAGTTGGACATGATCATTTACTACGAAAGATATGTGGTCATCCAACCTGGTATTGCCAAAGGTCCGGAAGGTGAGGAAATCCAAAAATTGGATTTCTTGACCGAGGAGGAATACTTGAACATTTTGGAGTCCCTTCCCACTGAAAACCAGTATTTGGAAGACACGGACCCCAACAAGTTCGTTGCTAAAATGGGTGCCGAATGTTTGATCGACCTTTTGGCTCGTATCGACCTAGAGCAGTTGTCGTACGAACTACGTCACAAGGCAAATACCGAAACCTCCAAGCAACGTAAGACCGAAGCCTTGAAACGCCTTCAGGTGGTTGAGGCCCTTCGTGAGTCTCAGGACAACAGGGAAAACAGACCTGAATGGATGATCATGAAGGTGATTCCTGTGATCCCACCAGAATTGCGTCCGTTGGTGCCATTGGATGGTGGTCGTTTCGCCACTTCCGATTTGAACGATTTGTACAGACGGGTGATCATCCGTAACAACCGTTTGAAGCGTTTGATGGAAATCAAGGCACCAGAGGTGATCTTGCGTAACGAAAAACGTATGCTTCAGGAAGCTGTGGATTCGTTGTTCGATAACACAAGAAAGGCATCTGCGGTTAAAACCGAGTCCAATAGACCATTGAAATCCCTTTCAGATTCCTTGAAAGGTAAACAAGGTCGTTTCCGTCAAAACCTTTTGGGTAAACGTGTGGATTACTCCGCTCGTTCGGTAATCGTCGTTGGACCGGAAATGAAATTGTACGAATGTGGTCTTCCAAAAGACATGGCGGCCGAGCTTTACAAACCGTTCATCATCCGTAAGTTGATCGAGAGGGGGATTGTAAAGACCGTTAAATCTGCCAAAAAAATCATAGATAAAAAGGAGCCCGTGGTTTGGGATATCCTTGAAAACGTCCTAAAAGGACACCCTGTATTGTTGAACCGGGCCCCCACATTGCACCGATTGGGTATCCAAGCGTTCCAGCCTAAACTGATTGAAGGTAAGGCGATCCGTTTGCACCCATTGGCCTGTACCGCATTCAACGCGGATTTTGATGGGGACCAGATGGCGGTACACTTGCCATTGGGGCCAGAGGCCATTTTGGAAGCTCAATTGTTGATGTTGGCTTCACAGAACATCCTTAACCCTGCCAACGGTTCCCCGATCACCGTACCTTCCCAGGACATGGTTTTGGGATTGTACTACATGACCAAAGAGAAAAAGTCTACCCCGGAAGAGCCTGTTAAGGGCGAAGGGTTGACTTTCTATTCTCCCGAGGAAGTGGAAATTGCCTTTAACGAGCAGAAAGTTGCATTGAACGCCGGTATTAAGGTAAGGACCAAGGACTTCAACGAAGAAGGGGAATTGGTCACCAAAATTATTGAAACAACGGTAGGTCGTGTATTGTTCAACACCGTGGTGCCAGAACAAGCAGGATACATCAATACCGTATTGAACAAGAAAGCGCTTCGTAACATCATTGGTGATATCCTTGCGGTAACCGATGTGCCTACAACGGCTGATTTCTTGGATAAGATCAAATCCATGGGATATGAGTTCGCCTTTAAGGGTGGATTGTCCTTCAGTTTGGGAGATATCATTATCCCAGCAGAGAAGCATGAGATGATCGCCGAGGCCAATGAGCAGGTAGATGGTATCATGATGAACTATAACATGGGTCTTATCACCAACAACGAACGATACAACCAGGTTATTGATGTTTGGACCTCTACCAACGCTATGTTGACCGAATTGGCCATGAAGCGAATTCGCGAGGACAAACAAGGATTCAACTCTGTGTATATGATGTTGGATTCAGGTGCGAGGGGTTCCAAGGAACAGATTCGTCAGTTGACCGGTATGCGTGGTTTGATGGCCAAGCCTAAAAAATCCACAGCAGGTGGTGGTGAGATTATCGAGAACCCGATCCTTTCCAACTTTAAGGAAGGATTGTCCATCTTGGAATACTTTATCTCAACCCACGGTGCGCGTAAAGGTCTTGCCGATACCGCTTTGAAAACTGCGGATGCGGGTTACTTGACCAGACGTTTGGTGGATGTTTCCCAGGATGTGATCATCAACATCGAGGATTGTGGCACGTTGAGAGGTATTGAAGTGGAGCCATTGAAGAAAAATGAAGAGATTGTTGAAACCCTTGGTGAAAGAATCTTGGGTAGGGTATCCCTTCATGATGTATACAATCCGTTGACTGAGGAATTGATCTTGAAAGCAGGTCAGGAAATCTCTGAAGCCGATGTGAAGAAAGTGGAAGCAGCTCCTATCGAAAGAGTTGAAGTAAGGTCACCGTTGACCTGTGAGGCTCCTCAGGGAATCTGTGCAAAATGTTACGGTAGAAACCTTGCGACCAACAAGATGGTTCAACGAGGTGAAGCTGTTGGTGTGGTTGCTGCCCAATCCATTGGGGAACCAGGAACACAGTTGACATTGCGTACCTTCCACGTTGGTGGTATTGCAGGTAACATTTCTGAGGATAGCCGATTGGAATCCAAGTTTGATGGTATTGCCGAGATTGAGGATTTAAGGGTTGTTGAAGGAGAGAACAGTGAAGGTAAGAAGACCAACATTGTAATTTCCAGGACCACGGAGATCAAGATCATCGATGCCAAGACGGGAATAACGTTGAGTACCAGCAATATTCCTTATGGATCACAATTGTTCGTGAACGATGGCGACAAGATTACCAGAGGAACCGTGATTTGTCAGTGGGATCCTTATAACGGTGTTATTGTTTCCGAGTTTACGGGACAGATTGCATACGAGAATATAGAACAAGGGATGACTTACCAAGTTGAAATCGATGAACAGACCGGTTTCCAAGAAAAAGTTATTTCCGAATCAAGGAACAAGCGTTTGATCCCAACCTTGTTGATCAAGGATGGTAAAGGAGAAACCTTGCGTTCTTACAACTTACCTGTTGGTTCCCACTTGATGGTGGACGACGGTGAGAAGATCAAGGAAGGTAAAATCTTGGTGAAGATTCCACGTAAATCTGCCAAGGCAGGGGATATCACCGGTGGTCTTCCAAGGGTAACCGAGCTTTTCGAAGCAAGGAATCCATCCAACCCTGCCGTGGTTACCGAAATTGACGGTGTGGTATCCTTCGGTAAGATCAAGCGTGGAAACCGTGAGATTATCATCGAGTCCAAAACTGGCGAGGTGAAGAAGTACTTGGTGAAACTTTCCAACCAGATTTTGGTTCAGGAAAATGACTACGTACGTGCCGGTATGGCATTGTCCGATGGGTCGATTACCCCAGAGGATATCTTGGCCATCAAAGGACCTTCTGCAGTACAGCAATACTTGGTGAACGAAGTTCAGGAAGTATACCGTTTACAAGGTGTGAAGATCAACGATAAGCACTTTGAGGTTGTGGTAAGACAGATGATGCGTAAAGTACAGATCGAAGATCCGGGAGATACCATTTTCTTGGAGAACCAATTGGCTCACAAGGACGACTTCATCCATGAGAATGATGAGATCTTTGGTAAGAAGGTGGTGGAAGATGCAGGAGACTCCGAAAGGTTGAAGCCTGGTCAGATTGTTACCGCACGTCAGCTAAGGGATGAGAACTCTATTCTTAGAAGAGAGGACAAGACCCTTGTAACGGCAAGAGATGCTGTAGCAGCAACTGCTACACCTATCCTTCAAGGTATCACTAGGGCGTCGTTGCAGACTAAATCGTTTATCTCTGCAGCATCGTTCCAGGAAACTACCAAAGTATTGAACGAAGCCGCTGTAAACGGTAAGGTTGATGGTTTGGAAGGATTGAAGGAAAATGTAATCGTTGGACACAAGATTCCGGCCGGTACCGGTATGAGGGATTATGACAGTATCATCGTGGGCTCGAAAGAGGAATATGATGAGATCATGGCCCGAAAAGAGGAATTCAAATTCTAAATACAAACAAAACCCTGGCCAAATGGTCAGGGTTTTTTTATTATAAAGAAAGACACATATTTATGGCTGATCAGAACCAAAATCAAAAACAGATCAATATAGAGTTGGATGAGAAGACCGCTGAGGGAACCTATTCCAATTTGGCAATCATCAACCATTCCGTATCGGAATTTGTGGTCGATTTCATTAGTTTGATGCCGGGCGCTCCGAAAGCAAAAGTTAAGAGCCGTATCATTCTTACGCCGCAGCATGCCAAAAAATTCTTGAAGGCATTGAACGACAATGTGGCCCGTTTTGAGAAAGCACATGGTCCCATCAAAGACTATGAGCAACCAGCAATCCCATTGAATTTTGGACCAACGGGAGAAGCTTAAAACTTTTTCAAAAGAATAACTTCTTATAAGGATTTACTCAAACTCCGAAGTGTAGTGCAACTTTACCGTAGGGTATTTTTGTTGTGTCATCTGAAGGGAAAAGGGTGAATCGGCCAAAAATACCAATTGACCTCTTTTATCCGTGGCCAAGAACTTCTGTTTTACACGTTTGAATTCGGCAAACTCTTCATTGTTCTTGTTCTCCGGCTCCACCCAGCAGGCCTTGTAAACAGGGAAGTTTTCATAGGTACATTTGGCTCCGTATTCATGCTCCAAGCGGTATTGGATTACTTCATATTGGAGGGCCCCAACGGTTCCTATCACTTTTCTGCCATTCAGCTCAAGGGTAAACAGCTGGGCGACACCCTCGTCCATAAGCTGGTCGATGCCTTTGTACAATTGCTTCGCTTTCATCGGATCTGCATTGTTGATGTACCTGAAATGCTCTGGTGAAAAGCTTGGAATGCCTTTATAATGGAGTTTTTCACCACTGGTCAGCGTATCACCGATCTTGAAGTTTCCGGTGTCATGTAGTCCCACAATGTCACCTGGATAGGAAATATCCACAATCTCTTTCTTTTCGGCAAAAAAAGCATTGGGGCTGGAAAACTTCAGCTTCTTATCCTGACGGACATGCAGGTAAGGGATGTTCCTTTCAAAAGTCCCCGATACTACTTTTATAAAAGCCAAACGGTCACGGTGCTTGGGATCCATATTGGCGTGGATTTTAAAAACAAATCCAGAAAATTCCTTTTCGTTGGCCTTCACCAAGCGCTCTTCCGCCATTTTAGGCCTTGGAGAAGGGGCAATGTCCACAAAACAGTCCAACAGCTCACGGACACCAAAATTGTTCAAGGCCGAGCCAAAGAAAACGGGTTGGAGTTCGCCTTTAAGGTAGGCTTCCTTGTCAAACTCGGGATATACACCATTTACCAATTCCAAATTGTCCCGAAGATTTTCAGCAGCTTTGGAGCCGATGATCTTTTCCAGTTCGGGACTGTCAATATTATCAAAAGCAATGGTTTCCTCAATATTTTTTTTACTGTTACCGCTAAATAGGTTGATGTTCTTTTCGTAGATATTGTAGATGCCCTTAAAATCGTATCCCATCCCGATAGGAAAACTCAACGGGGTAACGGAGAGTCCCAATTTTTGTTCCACTTCGTCCAAAAGGTCAAAGGCATCCTTTCCTTCACGGTCCAGTTTGTTGATGAAAACAATCATGGGGATGTTTCGCATACGACATACTTCCACCAATTTTTCGGTCTGTTCCTCCACACCTTTGGCCACGTCGATTACCACAATCACACTGTCCACTGCTGTGAGGGTCCTAAAGGTATCCTCGGCAAAATCCTTGTGCCCGGGAGTATCCAAAATATTGATTTTCTTGTCTTTGTAGATAAACGCCAATACCGAGGTGGCGACCGAGATTCCCCTTTGGCGTTCTATTTCCATAAAGTCACTGGTGGCCGATTTTTTGATCTTATTGCTCTTTACGGCACCGGCCTCTTGGATGGCCCCTCCGAACAAAAGCAATTTTTCGGTCAAAGTGGTTTTACCGGCATCTGGGTGGGAGATGATCCCAAACGTTCGTCTTCTTGCTATTTCCCTTTCAAAATCCATCAACAAAAATTTCGGCAAAAATAGGGGAATTATCTGTTTTGAGCCACATTTAGGATAGGATTGCCAATTGTTGATATCATTGGAAAAAAATAGAGGGCAATGATACTTCAAAATCAAAAAGTAGAGTAATTTTCGCCTGTTTTTGTTCTTTTTCAAGAGATATTCCACGTTTATCCTTTTGTGGTTGTAGCGTATATGGTAAATAATGATGAGGAAAACGCCTTTTGTCGATTAAAATAGGAGGTGAGCGTCAAATATTTTAATTATGTGACGAAATTCAAACGTGGTGTGTCAAAAGCACAAGAACACCTAGAATAACTAAGAAACCCCAATTTCTTACACGTACGGGAACCACTGGAGCCATGGTGATTAGTTGACCAAAACTTATCATTTATGGAGAACATTACTTTTGTAAGACTTAGGGATAATAATCTAGTCCAACACGTTCGTGTTGTGGCCCTTTTATTGGGTTTAGGACTGTTTTCATCCTTCAGTGTTGCCCCTTCATATCATTCTTCCAAAATTAGAACGTGGAGCGACCACGTAATTGGGGTTGATAAAATATCCACCAGTTCGGTTTGGGACATATCCGGACTTTGGGACCCATTTTCTTCCCGATCCAATGATCATCACACAAATTCTTTTGGGATGAACATTACTGCCCTTACGGATTGTGATGGTGATGGTGTGACCTGTGATAAGGAAGAAGAAGATGGAACAGATCCGGAGGATCCTTGTGATTTTATCTTGGCCCACCAGAATTGCACACCAACCAGTACGTGGAAGAATATGGATTGCGATGGTGATGGGGTGACCAACCAAAAGGAAAAAGAAGATGGTACCGACCCATTGGACCCTTGTGATTTGGTTGTGGAACATCAAAATTGTACCGTTCCGGATAGTTGGAAAAAAATGGATTGCGATGGGGACGGAGTCACCAACGAAAAGGAAATAGAGGATGGTACCGATCCATTTGATCCATGTGATTTGGTTGTGGAACATCAAAATTGTACTGTGCCCAACAGTTGGAAAAATATGGACTGTGATGGTGATGGGGTAACCAATGGAAAAGAAAAAGAGGATGGTACCGATCCATTAGACCCTTGCGATTTTGTTTGGGAACACCAAAACTGCGCACCTTCCGATGCATGGAAACAATTGGATTGTGATGGCGATGGGGTGACCAATGGTGATGAGCACGAGGACGGAACCAATCCATTAGATCCATGTGATTATAATCCTGACCATGTGACCTTGCCACAAAGCGGCGATTACCTATCAGCCGATTGTGATGGTGATGGAGTCACGAATGAGAAAGAAATAGAAGATGGAACAGACCCGTTGGATCCTTGTGATTTTGTATTGGAACACCAAAACTGTGCGCCTTCCGATGCATGGAAGCAGTTGGATTGCGATGGCGACGGGGTGACCAACGGCGACGAAAAAGAAGACGGTACCGATCCCTTGGATCCCTGTGATTACAACCCTGATCATGTGACCCTGCCACAAAGTGGTGATTACCTTACTGCTGACTGCGATGGGGACGGGGTGACGAACGGTGATGAGAAAGAGGACGGCACCGATCCTAACGATGCGTGCGACTTTGTCCTTGGTAGCCAGACCGTGGATCCATCATCAACCTGGAACAGTTCCGACTGTGATGGCGATGGGGTGACCAATGGCGATGAAAAAGAAGATGGTACCGATCCCTTGGATCCTTGCGATTATAAGCCAGAGAGTGTGACCTTGACCCCTTCAGCGGATTGGGAAGCCTTGGATTGTGATAATGACGGAAATCCGAACGGCACAGATCCAAATCCATTGAAGGCCACGGCCATGGATGATTCCGGATCAACTCCTGCCCTTACACAGGTTGCCATCAATATTTTGGAGAATGATGATTATCTACCCAATAATGATGTCAATAATTTGGGGATTACCGCACTTTCACAAATTGGGGGTAATGCACTGGGCACGGTTACTTTTGATGCCGACACAGGTTTCATAATCTATACTCCAGTCTTGTCGGAATCCAATTCAACGATTACCGTTATTTACCAAGTTTGCAACGTTGCTGTTGATCCAAATGTTTGTGCTTCGGCAACGGTTACCATTCAAGTGGGTGCAAATACCATTGATGCGGTTGATGATGCCTACACTACGGATACCAATGGTGGGACTATTTCAGATAGTGACGTGTTGGACAACGATACCTTGAACGGTACACCGGTAACTCCAGGAGATGTTATTTTGACTTCGACCCCTACCGATGAACTCACCATCAATGAAGATGGAAGCATCACTGTAAACCCAGGAACATCCGAAGGAACCTACACCATCAGCTACACCATTTGTGAAGCGGCTAACCCAAGCAATTGTGACACCGCAACCGTGACTGTGGAAGTAACACAGGGTGCAGCGAATGTTATTGATGCCGTGGATGATTCCTATAATGCAGACACCACAGGTGGAATAATTTCGGGTAGTGACGTGTTGGATAATGATACGCTTAATGGAGCATCTGTAACACTTGAAGATGTCATTTTGAACTCCACTCCAACAGACGAGCTCACCATCAACGAAGATGGAAGCGTTTCCGTGAACCCGGGAACTACAGCAGGAACCTATACCATCAGCTATACCATTTGTGAGGCCGCCAACATGGAAAACTGCGATACAGCAACAGTAACTGTAGTAGTCACCGAAGGAATGGCCAATGTGATTGATGCGGTAGATGATGCCTATGCTTGGGACACCACCAGCGGAGTGATTACCGATAGTAACGTGTTGGACAATGACACCTTGAATGGAGTGTCAGTAACTTTGGCAGATGTCATTTTGACTTCTACTCCAACGGACGAACTCACCATCAACGAAGATGGAAGTGTATCCGTGAACCCAGGAACTGTAGAGGGAACCTATACCATCACATACACCATTTGTGAGGCTGCCAATCTGGAAAATTGTGACACGGCTACCGTTACCGTCGAGGTGACCGAAGGCATGGTCAATATAATCGATGCGGTGGATGATGCTTATGGTGCCGATGCATTGGGTTTGATACCTAACAGCGATGTATTGGATAACGATACCTTGAATGGTGAATCCGTTAACCTTGATGATGTGATTCTGACTTCGACCCCAACGGATGAACTGATCATCAACCAAGATGGTAGTGTGACGGTTATTCCTGGAACAAAAGATGGTACCTATACCATCAGCTATACGATTTGTGAAGCATCAAACCCCGAAAATTGTGATACGGCCATTGTGACCGTCACGGTGGATGGAATCGATGATGATTCCAAAATTGAAGTGAACCAGATGCTAACGCCCAACGGGGATTTAAAGAATGACTTCCTCTTCATTAGAGGTGTCGATAGGATACGATCTAGCACCCTGCAAATATTTAACCGATGGGGCGTGGCCGTATATGAGGGTAAAAACTATGACAATGTCAACAATGTGTTTGATGGTCGTTCAAGAGGTAGGTCGTCGTTGAGTGTCAACGATTACCTTCCAGCAGGAGTGTATTTTTATATCTTTAACTACGAAACGGATGAAGGCAGTTTCACGGATTCCGAATACATATATATAAGCAGGTAATATTGACAGAATGGTAAGAATGCGTTTTTTAATCACGTTGATGTTTATTGGAATCGTATCCGTGGGTATGAATGCCCAACAAGATGCCCAATACACACAATATATGTACAATACATTGAGTGTCAACCCTGCTTATGCCGGATCTCGTGGACAATTGAGTTTTGCCGGATTGTACCGTTCACAATGGGTTGGTTTGGATGGTGCTCCAGAAACCTTTACCCTAAACCTTCATTCGCCCATCAGGAATAGTAGATTGGGCTATGGGGTTTCCGTGGTGAACGATAATATCGGGGATGGAGTGGTACAGCAGACTTATTTGGATGCGGCCATCTCCTATACCCTTGAATTTGCTAGGGATGCCAAGCTATCCTTTGGGTTGAAAGCAGGGGGCAATATGATCAGCCTTGATTTTAACGGCCTTCGCAACTTTGATCAGGAAGTAGTCAACCAGAACAATATCGACAATAAGTTCACTCCCAATTTTGGTTTGGGAATTTACTATCATACCGATACCTTTTATGCAGGATTATCGGCACCCAATATTTTGGAGACCGAATATTTCGACAACGACAATTCTGATAACTCGGTTAACTTTTTGTCGGCCCAGCGTATCAATTTTTACTTCATTACAGGATATGTGTTCGATTTGGGCCCGGACCTAAAGTTTAAACCTGCACTGTTGACCAAGGCAGTGGGAGGGGCACCTTTGCAGGTTGATCTTTCCGCCAGCTTTTTGTTCGCGGACAGGTTCAGTTTTGGTGCCGCATACCGATGGGATGCTGCTGTGAGTGGCTTGGTAGGCTTTCAATTGACCGAACAACTTATGGTGGGACTTGCATATGATAGGGAAACCACAGAATTGGGAGGAACGCAGTTCAATGATGGCTCCTTCGAGATTTTTTTAAGGTTGGAACTGTTGAAGAGTTTTCAGAGAACCGTATCACCAAGATTCTTTTAATATAGTATAGGATGCTGAAAAGAATACTCATTATACTTATCGTAGTTTTAGGTTCAGGGGCCAAAATGGTCGCTCAGGACAGCATTCCCGAAAAAAAGATTGAAAGGACCATAGAGAAGGCCGATGAACGCTATCGGGAATATTCCTTCAGTCCTGCCATCGACATCTATAAAAAGGTATTGGATAAGGGCTACACTTCGCCAGATCTGTTGAAAAAACTGGGTAACTCCTATTACTTCAACGCCAAATATCAAGAAGCGGCCGACATCTATAAAAAACTGGAAGAAGAATATCCGGATGAAATGGAGGTGGAGTATGTGTTCCGATACGCCCAAAGTTTAAAATCCGTGGGGAATTATGATGAAGCGGCCAGGTTGATGGAAAAATTCAAGACCATGACGGCTTCCTATACCGGTGGGTTTGATGAGGACTACATGACCAAAATCGAGGAGAACTCGGGAAGGTATACCATCAAGCCATTTGGGTACAATAGCAAGTATTCTGATTTTGCCGCTTCCTACTACGAAAAAGGACTCATTTTTGCTTCCGATCGGGATACAGGTAATTTGGCACGATATCGACATACATGGAATTCAAGGGACTTTTTGGATTTATACAAGGTAAATGCGGATAGTGTGTCCAATAATACAGTGGTCAAATTGGAAGGAGATGTCAATACCCGCCTTCACGAATCCACTTCAGTGGTCACAAAGGACGGTAGCACCATGTATTTTACCCGTAATAACTTCATGGACGGGAAAAAATACAAAGACGGTGAGGGCATTACCCGTTTAAAGATCTATAGCGCCGAAAAAGTGAATGGCGAGTGGACCAATATCACGGAACTTCCTTTTAACAGTGATTCTTATTCTGTGGCGCACCCAATGTTGAGTCCGGATGAAAAAAGGCTCTATTTTGTTTCCGATATGCCAGGTAGCCTTGGAGAATCGGATATTTTCATGACCAATATTATCGGTGATGGCACCTATGGCCCCATAGTGAACCTAGGAAAGAATATCAATACTATGGCAAGGGAAACGTTCCCTTTCATTACTTCGGATGGGGTACTGTATTTTTCTTCTGATGGGCATTTGGGATTGGGCGGATTGGATGTTTTTGCTACAAAGATTGCCTTTGATGATTATGACCAACCTGTGGTGAATGTGGGAAGACCAATCAATGGGCCCAGTGACGATTTCGCCTTTATTTATGATACCGATAGCAAGACCGGATACTTCTCTTCCAATAGGGAAGGAGGCATGGGAGATGATGATATTTATGAATTCGTGGAAAATGAGCCTTTGGTTTTGGACTGTATCCAAGATGTGTCAGGAACCGTAAGGGATCGTATCTCCAATGAAGTTTTAGCAGGTGCTACCGTAATGGTCATTGATGAAGAGAACAAAGAGGTTTCATCTACCATAACCGATTCTGATGGGAATTACTTTTTGCAACTCGACTGTTCCAAAGGAAATTTTGTTAGGGCATCCCGGGATGGGTATGTACCTGCTGAGGAATATTTTGGCAGATCCTATGGTAAGCCCAGAATCATAGATTTCTATTTGGAAAGGGATCTGGTCACAGGAGGTTTTGGAGACGATTTGGCCAAACTGTTGCAATTGAGCACCATTTATTTCGACCTGAACAAATACAACATCAGACCCGATGCTGAAATTGAAATCCAAAAAGTGATTGTGGCCATGGAAAAATACCCTAGTTTGAAGATTAAGGTGAATTCCCATACCGATAGCCGTGGCAATGATGCCTATAATCTTTGGTTGTCCCAAAAAAGGGCAGAATCAACGGTCAACTATATGATATCCAAAGGAATATCTCCAGATAGACTTCAAGGGGAAGGATTTGGGGAGACCAGATTGGTCAATGAATGCATGAATGGGGTTCGATGCTCTGAGGAACAACATCAGTTGAACAGACGTTCAGAGTTCATTATTTTTGAATAATGTACTGATTAACAGAATTATAAAATAACATTTTTTCTTCTTAAAATATGAACGGCCCTCTTTAGGAGGGTCTTTTTATTTTGTGTCTAATCTATCTTAGTTAATTCCTCTACTTAAAATTTTTGGTAGCTATTCCTTAAATAAGGCAACTAATTTTTTGATAAGAATCCTTTGTACTTCTCAAAATAAATAAAGTAAGAATTAGATTACGTATACTACTTGGGTTCGGGCGTCCGAACAACTGCTTTTATTGACTCTCATCGATGAACAGTCTTAAAAAAATGATAAAGAATTGGGATAATGACCTCATGATATGGATGCTATACAGTAGGTTTTTAGTTGTACACAACAAATATTTTCTACCCCTATAGGTAAAGGTAATTTTGTAGGGAGTTGTAAAATTCGAAGTGTTCTGTCTTGAGGCAAGCACTGAAAATAGTACGGCTGAAACAACAAAAAACATATCGAATACCGAGCCTCAACAAATAGTAACCTCATGAAAAAGAGCATAGTTGCCCTACTGTTTCTACTTTTTACAGGAATTGCCTTTTCCCAAACCACAGTAACCTTACAGGACCAATGTAATTGTGAAGTCCTCAAAGGAACCGATGTTTCCAGTACAGGAGCAGTCAGCCCGACTGGCGCCGATATGGGAGATATTTACGTAAATACCAATACCGGGACCATTTACTTCTGGGACGGTGATTCTTGGGAATTGACATCAACCGATGATCAACAGCTGACAGGGTTTACTTTTGATGGAACTACCAATACATTGACACTTTCCTTGGAAAACGGGGGCAGTGCCAATGTGGACTTAAGTAGTTTAAGCGACAGCTTAACGGATACCAATACTACGGTTGCCTCATTTGGAATAGATGGCACCAACACCAATTTGGTCATTACAGATTCGGAGGGCAATACCTATTCTGTAGCGTTGGCCGATTTGGCAGCTCTGATAAATACTGATGACCAAACCTTGGCAGAGGTACTTGCCGACGGTAACGATGGTGGCGGTTCCGCGATCACGAACATCGCGGACCCTACCAATGCACAGGACGCGGCCACGAAGGCGTACGTCGACGCCCTTGACACGGACGACGCCGACGCGGACCCTTTGAACGAGATACAGAACATAGAGGAGGTTCTCACCGATGGGAACGATGCCAACGGCCTTGTGCTGACCGGTCTTGGGGCCCCCACGGCGGCCAGTGACGCGGCCACGAAGGCCTACGTCGACGCCCTTGACGGGACTGACGACCAGGACCTGGGCATAGGCTCCGGA
>NZ_QXFJ01000031.1:193263-193697 GCF_003584165.1 Flagellimonas aequoris
GTCGACGCCCTTGACACGGACGACGCCGATGCCGACCCATTGAACGAGATACAGGATGCTTCAGAAGTGGCATTTTCCCCAACGGGTAATACATCAAGTACGGATGTGCAGGCTGCAATTGTTGAATTACAAACGGACATAGATGGTTTTGCTGCGGTGGCGGGTCAGACCAATACGGCTTCCAATGTAGGGACTTCCGGAGTAGGAACATTTGCAAGAAAAACAGGGGCTGATTTGGAATTCAAGAATATCAATGCAGGTTCAAATAGGATAACGATTACTGATGATACAGGCAATGATGAAATAGATATTGATATAAATGATGCCGCTTTAGATGCAACCTTTGCCACTGATGCTGAGCTTTCAGCCCTTGACACGGACGACGCCGACGCGGACCCATTGAACGAGATACAGAACATAGAGGAGGTACTTGC
>NZ_QXFJ01000031.1:193747-193844 GCF_003584165.1 Flagellimonas aequoris
CGACGGTAACGATGGTGGCGGTTCCGCGATCACGAACATCGCGGACCCTACCAACGCACAGGACGCGGCCACGAAGGCGTACGTCGACGCCCTTGAC
>NZ_QXFJ01000031.1:193850-336725 GCF_003584165.1 Flagellimonas aequoris
GACGACCAGGACCTGGGCATAGGCTCCGGAGGTGTGGCCAACGAGAGCGTGGAGGTGACGATCACCGACGGTTCGAGTGCCACGATCGACATCCGCGATGCCGACGCGGACCCTTTGAACGAGATACAGAACCTGGGCGAGGTACTTGCCGACGGTAACGATGGTGGCGGTTCCGCGATCACAAACATCGCGGACCCTACCAATGCACAGGACGCGGCCACGAAGGCCTACGTCGACAGTATGGCAGACGACGATGTAAGCGTAACCAATACAATTACAGGTAACCGAATAGCTACAATTTCTGAACCAGGTATTACATCAGTTGATATTAATGAAACAGTGACATCATTGTCTCAGAATACAAGCACAGGCGTGATTACCTATGTTGACGAAGATGGAGGTGCTCCGGCAACAGCCAATGTGGTTAGTACTGATGCAAATAATGAGCTTTCTGTAGGAGGAGATGGAGGTGCTTCTTTTGAAATGACAAACATAGATGTGGATGGAGACGGTACAACTGAAGATACGGTTGATAGTGCCATGGCTGATATCACAAAAGTAACAGCCAAATCGGCAAGGATTTTCTATCCACCTTCGATTGCTATTGATGCATCTTCAAATGGAACTGGACTTACCGTTAATCTTTATTCCCAATACGTGGCACAGTATGGAACACCGGCAGTAGCCAGCACAGGTGCTCCTGCAGCCCTTCCAACATATGCGGCAACAGATTTATACTATTATGTAACCTATGCAGACCCATCGGTTTTTGCCAACATGAGCATTAATGCCAGTGGTGTCCTAACCTATGATATCATCGGACAACCGGCAGATTACAATGCCTTGATCAACGTAGTATTTGTGGTAAAATAATAATGACTAAAGACTCATAGATTTGAATTCAACAACCCCATATAGGTCTTTACTCATTGGTTTGTTCCTCCTTTTTTTGGGAGCGAACATGGCAAATGCCCAGTTTTTGCTCCAAGCACCAAACACCGGTGATGAGAACAATTACAAATGGTATGAAGCCTCGGACTTGGCTACCGTTTTAGGGACCAATTCCTTTTACGAAGCTACCCAGCCAGGTGTTTACTTTGCCACCTACGACGGTACTCTCTGTGGTTCCAATGCAACGGGTTATTTTATTTTAACGGATTGTACCGCTCCCAACAATGAGGTCACTCTGGACATTTCTGCCAGTGTTCCTGCGGGGGCAACGGTGAGTTGGAGCCCTGCAGTCAGTGGGGATCAAACCCGACCCATGGTCACGAGTACCCAAACGGTCACAAGGTACGTGGCGACCATTACCAAAGCAGGGAACAGTTCAGCGTTACCAAGGTTTACGGTGGTTTGCATGAGTCAGGCTGCAAATTTGGTTGATGACCTGATTGCCGTAAACGAGGATGAAAATATCGTAGTGCCTATTTTTGATAATGATTCTGACCTGCCCACAACTGGCACGTTGTCCATTACAGGACCATCCAATGGAACGGTTAGTATCGATGACAATGGAACGGCTAACGACCCATCGGACGATGTGGTGACTTATATACCGAATCCTGATTTTAATGGCAGTGATAGCTTCGACTATACGATTTGTAACTCTTTTGGCGATTGTAGTACCGCAACAGTTACGGTTGATGTATTGCCTATCGTGGATACCAATGATGATTCGGTCTCTACGGATATCGATACGGATATAGTTATTTCATGGCGCGCCAATGATAATGATATCCCGACATCAGGAACCATCACAGCGACCAATCCAACAAGTGGAAGCATCATTTTGAATGAAAATGGCACACCGAACAATCCTTCGGATGACAATATTACCTATGTTCCAAATCCAGGTTTCAACGGTACCGATTCGTTCGACTATACCGTTTGTGATACCAACGGAAATTGTGATACGGCAACCATTACGGTAATCGTTAATGCTTCTGGAGTTGATTTGGACAGTGACGGTGATGGTATTGTGGACAGTTTTGAGGATTTGAATGCCGATGGAGATAATGATCCTTCTACCTCGCCAACGGATACCGATGGTGACGGATTCCCGGATTATTTGGACATCGACAGTGACAATGATGGAATTCCGGATAACGTGGAAGCACAATTGGCCTTAGGTTATATTCCTCCAAGTTTGGTGGATGCCAATGCGAACGGACTTGATGATGCCTATGAACTGGATGGCAATATCGGATTGATCCCTGTAGATTCCGATAATGATGGCTTGCCCGATTATGTGGATCTGGATAGTGATGACGATAATGTTCCAGACGCCATTGAAGGCCATGATCATGACCATGATGGTATTCCAGAAGTCACGTTCATTGGTTCTGACAAGGACAATGACGGTTTGGACGATGGATATGAAGGTGAAACGGTCATCGATATCGATGTGAACGATGAAATGGACGAGCCAAGCTTGTTCTTGCCTGATACGGATTCCGATGGTATTCCAGATTTTAGGGATTCGGATGATGATGATGATGGTATTGAAACCATTGATGAAGATCTTGATCAGGACGGTAATTACGCCAACGATGATACCGATGGTGATGGGGTGCCGAATTATCTGGATCCCGATCTTGGCGAAACAACAGTAGATGAAATTGATGTGATCAACGTGATCACTCCTAACGGCGATGGTGTACACGATGTATTGGCTATCAACGGAATAGAAAATTATCCAAACAACACAGTAAGAATTTATAACAGATGGGGTGTAATGGTCTATCAAACCAGATCCTATAACACCAATGGCAACGTGTTCGACGGTACCTCGCAAGGTAGGGTCACCGTTGACCAAGACAACAAACTTCCCGTAGGAACCTATTTCTATGTATTGGATTATCAGGATATGGGAGGAAACATGAAACAGCTTTCGGGCTACATATACATAAACAGATAACCAAAATGATTACTGTGGAGAAAAAGATTTTGAACCGAAACATCCAATGGTTGCTTGTACTGCTACTACTTGGTTTGGGAAGCCTTCAGGCCCAGCAAGATGCCCAGTATACCCAGTACATGTACAATACCGTGAGCGTGAATCCGGCCTATGCAGGTTCCAGGGGGCATTTGAGCATTGCAGGGTTGTACCGTAACCAATGGTTGGGACTCGATGGAGCCCCGGAAACCCAAACCTTCAACATTCATTCCCCGATTGGGTACCGAGGTGTGGGATTGGGCGTTTCCATTGTAAACGATAAGATCGGTCCTACTTCGGAGACGTATTTCGATGTGGATTTTTCCTATACCATCCAGACTTCTTGGGAAGGAAGGTTAAGCTTCGGTTTAAAAGGTAGTGCGCATATGTTGGACATCCGCTATTCCGAATTGGATGAGTTTGAAGTAGATCCTCAGTTACAATCGCAACAGGATATCCAAAACAAGTTTTCTCCCAACTTTGGTGCCGGGGTCTATTACCACACCGACAGATTTTATGTGGGTCTTTCCGCTCCGAGAATATTGCAGACGACCCATTTTGATTCCTCCTCGGTATCCACGGCAAAGGAACAGATCAATATGTATTTTATCACAGGATATGTTTGGGACCTGAACCCTTTCTTGAAGTTTAAGCCCACACTATTGACCAAAGTGGTACAGGGAGCTCCTTTACAAGTGGATGTATCGACTAATTTCATGTTCAACGAAAAATTCATTGGGGGATTGGCCTACAGATGGGATGCTGCCTTCAGTGGTCTTGTCGGGTTCATGCTTTCCGATCAGTTCATGGTAGGTCTGGCCTACGATAGGGAAATCACAGAACTAGGAGCGGCCACTTTTAATGATGGCTCGTTTGAAATTATTCTTCGGTACGATTTCCTAAGAAACATAGGCAACCTTAAATCCCCACGCTTCTTTTAAGAAGATTTAAGAACCTGCTACCTTCTATGTCCCGTAAAGGTCATATTTTTACCACATGGAAGAGGAATATGTGATATTGGTGAATGAGTCCGATGAACCTATTGGTCTTATGCCCAAGATGGAAGCACACCAGAAAGCCCTTTTGCACAGGGCATTTTCCGTTTTTGTGATGAATGATAAAGGGGAGACCCTGCTCCAGCAAAGAGCCAAGGAAAAATATCATTCCCCCTTGTTGTGGACCAACACTTGTTGCAGCCACCAAAGGGATGGGGAAAGCAATATTGAGGCTGGTAAACGCAGGTTAATGGAAGAAATGGGCTTTTCCACGGAACTGAAGGAACTCTTTTCCTTCATTTACAAAGCACCTTTTGACAACGGACTTACGGAACACGAATATGACCATGTGATGATGGGTTCCTTTTTGGGTGAGCCGAACATCAATCCCAACGAAGTGGCAGATTGGAAATGGATGCATCCGGAGGATATCAAAAGAGATATCGAGGATAATCCGGAACAGTATACTGCGTGGTTCAAGATCATCTTTGAACGATTTTATGACCATCTTATGCAAAACATCCCTGCATCATGAAAGTGAAGGTAAGTAGAAAGGCCACGTTTAATGCGGCCCATAGGCTCCACCGGCCGGACTGGGATGATGCCAAGAACCAAGCCGTGTTCGGAAAATGCAACAATCCACGATTTCACGGTCATAATTATGATTTAATTGTCAGTGTAACTGGAGAAATAGACCAAGAAACCGGGTTTGTGATGGATCTAAAAGTATTGAAAGAGCTGATTCAAGAACACGTGGAAGAAGCCTTGGACCATAAGAATTTGAATACCGATGTTCCCGAATTCCAGGACCTTAACCCTACGGCAGAAAACATTGCCGTGGTCATATGGAATAAATTGAGACCTCTTATCGACAACCAAAAAGAACTTGAGGTGGTACTCTATGAAACTCCCCGAAATTTTGTAACTTATTCAGGATAATGGACTTATATCCCCTAAAATTTAAGCCTATCTTAAAGGAACGCCTTTGGGGCGGCACCAAACTAAAGGAAGTGCTTGGAAAACCCATAGAAAGTGATATCACAGGTGAAAGCTGGGAACTTTCTGGCGTTGCTGGCGATATTTCCGAAGTAGCCAATGGTCCCCTTGCAGGCACCTCACTTCAAAATTTGATGGACAACCACGGTGAGGCCCTCTTGGGAAAAAGCGTGGTAAATAGGTTTGGAGCCGAGTTTCCTATCCTAATCAAGTTCATTGATGCCAAGCAAGACCTTTCCATTCAACTACATCCCAACGATCAACTGGCTAAACAAAGGCACAATTCATTTGGAAAGACTGAAATGTGGTACATTATGGATGCCGATCCTGGAGCCAAACTCATTGTAGGCTTCAATAAGGATGTGGCCAAGGAAGAATATGTGCAAAGTTTGGAAGAAGGTTCTCTCTTGGATTTGATGAACTATGAAGAAGTGGGGGAAGGCGATACCTTTTTCATCAATACGGGGAAAATACATGCCATTGGGGCCGGTGTGCTTTTGGCGGAGATCCAACAGACTTCCGATATTACCTACAGGGTTTTCGATTTTGACAGAAAAGATAAGAATGGCAACCTAAGGGAACTGCACACCAGTTTGGCCGTGGATGCCATTGATTATAAAAGAAAGGATGACTTTAAGGTTAGCTATTCCGCAAAAGGTGATATGGTGAACGAAATGGTGGATTGTCCCTATTTTAAGACCAATTTTATTGCGCTTTCCCGACCCATGCACCAAGACCTTGTCAATAGGGATTCCTTTACGATTTATATGTGCGTAGGGGGAAGGGCCACCATTACCAATGATTGGGGTAGTACTTTCATCAACAAGGGTGAAACTGTTTTGGTGCCCGCAATGAGCAGCAAGGTGGAAATTGAAACCCAAGCCGCCAAACTTTTAGAAGTGACCATTTAATTAGTACCTTTAATAAAAACACTGATATGCCAAGTATTCGCGATTTAAAGAAAGATATCAATTTTGTCCTGGGGGATATTATCGAGGCCGTTTACATTTGGGAGGCCGGCTCCGGCAATAAAGAATCCGAAGAAGGAACCGTCATTATAGACAAGGCCATCGATGTATTCGATGAGCTTATGAACAAAGTCCACCAAAAAGATGTGGAAGACCGAAAGGCCCATTTCAGGAACATACGAAATGAGTTGGAGGAAAAGGCTACTCAACTTGTAGATCAGTTGAACAGTTTGGCGAGTTAGTTCTTTTTCCTGTCCAAAAGCTCTTTTAGCGCTTTACCATATTTTGAGTCTGCCACCTCTGGGGTAAGCACTTTATAGATGGAATCCAGATATTTTGGATTGGCCTGACTGACCTCTGTGACCATCAAATAAGGGGTGGCATAGGAGTCCCCGTTGTTCAAGCCAAAATTCAGTGCATATCTAAACTTTCTAATGGTATTTTGGTCTACCAAGTTCTGCAGCGAATCCAAAGCAAGGGAATCTGCTTGGAACTCAGGTATGGACGCTTGTTGGACCAAGGAAAGCTCCCTAATATTAAATTTGGAAGTCATGTCATAGAATTCCTCCATTTTTTCTTGGGATTTTGATCCCGTGATTTCAGCCTTGGTATCGAAAGTGTTCCAAGCTGTTTTGATATTGATTTGCCCAGGCTCACCAAAAAAGGTGATTCGGTCATTGATATCGTTGTTGTCTTTTTTGTCCAGATAGAGGTAAAAAATATCAGGGGTTACCACTTCTTCCGTAAAACTAAAATTCCCATCGCCGTTTATCTCCAAGGAATCCAGGACCACAAGGGTAGAATCTTTGGCCTGTTGCAAGTACAATGTCCCTTTTTTAAGGCCTTTTATATTTCCGGTCAGGACCATGGTATTTTCCGTGTTCTTCTCGCAAGAAACAACAACCAGTCCCAAAAGCATTACGAACAATATCTGTTTCATCATAAAATTTTAGCTGGGCAAATATCAGTAAACTTCTGAACTTTTTAAACTTTGGAGGCCACTTCCATCAACAAAGCACATAAATAGGCACCTGCGGTACCCACAACATAGCCAAAAACAGCCAAAAGAATGCCTACCGAGGTCAAGGAAGGATGAAATTCCGCCGCAACGACCGGAGCCGAAGCCGCTCCTCCCACATTGGCCTGGCTCCCAACGGCCAGAAAAAAGAACGGTGCCTTGATCAATTTGGCCACCAAAATCAATAACAGTGCATGAATACTGATCCAGATCAGCCCAATAGCAATGAGTCCCGGGTTTTCGAGGACTTTGCCCAAGTCCATTTTCATACCGATGGTAGCCACCAAAATATAAATGAACACACCACCGATTTTACTGGCACCCGCTCCTTCATAGTTTTTGGCCTTGGTAAAGGACAATCCGATGCCTATCAAAGTGGCGAAGACCACCATCCATAAAAATTCAGATCCCAAGGAGGACAGTATTTTTTGGGGATTTCGGATGACCTCAAAATTGTCTTGCAAAAATGCTGCAAAATGATGCCCGATGAAATGTGAAATACCCACCCCTGCAAAGGCATAAAAAAGCATCATGATGAAATCCTTCAATGTGGTTATCCTTGCGATTTTTTCGGTGTAGGTAGATACTTTTTGTTTGAGTTCTTCGATGGATGAAGTGTCGGCCTTTAACCATTTATCAATTTTCTGTGTCTTGCCTACCCCGAATAGGATGATGGCCATCCACAGATTGGCTACGACAATATCAATAAGGACCATGCCCCCATAATTTTCCTGGTTGTATTTAAAGACTTCCAACATGGCCGCTTGATTGGCACCGCCCCCGATCCAACTTCCGGCAATGGTGGCCAAGCCACGCCAGACTGCATCGACCCCACTGCCACCAACGGTTTCTGGGGAAAAAATGGAAACGATCAATATGGCAATAGGTCCACCGATAATGATGCCCGCGGTACCCGTCAAGAACATGATAAGTGCTTTGGACCCTAGGTTCATAATGGCCCTTAGGTCTATGCTCAGGGTCATTAAGATCAAGGCGGCTGGTAAAAGATACCTACTCGCCACAAAATAGGTTTGGGAGGATGATTCATCTACAATGCCTACGCTGGCCAAAATGGCGGGCAAAAGGTAGCACATGAGTACGGTGGGCACAATACTGTAAAACTTTCCCCAAAACCCAGTTTTGATGGATGAAGTATAAAAAACAAAGCCAAGGCACAGGCAAAGAAGCCCAAAGATCACAGTGTCTTCGGTAAAGGGTAGTTGGTCCATATTTGTAAGCTATGGTCCCAAATATAGGAAAATCATGGGGGAGATTTGGTTCTTATGGGATACCGAAGTTTAGGATGGAATCCTTATAGCATTTCCACAATTTGAATGTTATTGCCACAGGTGTCATCAAAAACCGCAATTTTTACGGTACCCATTTCGGTAGGTTTTATACTGAATGCAACGCCAAGACCCAAAAGACGGTCATATTCCTGTTGCGCATTTTCCACGTTGAATTGTGTGTACGGAATGCCTGCTTCAAACAACGATCTTTGATAGGTCTTTGCAGGTTCAAAATGTTTGGGGGAAGGCTCCAGTAATATTTCAGGGCCGTCCTGTTCTTCCTTGCTTACCACAGTCAACCACCTGCTATCCTCGCTTAGAGGCACGTCCACTTTCTTAACAAAGCCTAATACTTCGGTATAGAAGGTCAAGGCTTTTTCTTGGTCCAGAACGGGTATGCTCAATACTTTTACTTTCATTGGTTATATTTTTGGATTGGATGAACAAAAATCAAAAATCACCAATAGACCGACTTTGTGAAAATTGCTTTTTTTGAAAGCTGCTTGGCATGGATCCCGTCTTTTTTTTGAAGAGGGTACTGAAAGAACTGGGACTTTCAAACCCGACCAGATAGCACGTCTCTGAAATCGATATTCCCTTTTTTAGATAGAATTTTGATTTCTCTATTCTTTTATCAATTAGAAATTGCATTGGGGTCTGCCCATAATATTGCTTGAACAGCCTTAGAAGATGGTATTTTGAAGTGAACCCAACATAGGCCAAAGTATCCAGATTAAGATCCTGGTCTAAGTGGTTCTCAATATAGTTTCGGGTCTTGAGTACCTTCTGTATTTGCCCTGTATTGGAATAACAAACGTCTTTGATTCTAAGGATTTCACTTCGATAAAATGTCATGGCAAACGGTTTTCATTATGCTCAATAGATTTTGATTTTTTCAATATTGTAAAATCGTATTCTCGGTATTGGAGAAGCATACCAGTAGCTTAATTTCTGTATTGTTCTTCCAATTTTGGCCAAAGATCTTGATTGTTTTCTTCGAAATAGGTCAAACTCAATTTCCAAAGGTATTCATCCGATTTATAAAATTGCTTGTCAATTTCATACATTTCATTCATTAGGGCCTCATTCTGATATAATTCACCTATTGGGAAAATTTCATGTAAGTCATGATTGTCCAATTGGTTCCCAAGGCTTTCAGGGGAAACGTTATGCTTTTCAAGAATTTTTACTGCGCTTAAAATCAAGCTTTTGTTGAAATCTGCTCCAATTTTGGCCAAGCTATCAATGGTTTCTTCTGTATATCGACCTGTTGAATTTGTGAAAAATTGCAAAAATCCGCCATTGTTGACTTCTTTTTCTAGACAATCAATGAAATAAAAGGTTTTGAGAGGTTCTGGCATTTCCTGCAAAGAAGTTATTCCGTAGTCATCACTTTTTCTAATTTTTTGTGCAAAATAATACAACAATTCTAGCCTTTCCTCTTCAGTCGCTTTTTCATAAAGTTCTTTGTTCAGTTTGGCAAACCGCACTCTATAGTGCCATTCCCCTTTCGGTTTTGAAGGTGCGGATTCCCCAAATTTTACCAACTTCGGAAGGATATACCCTAAAATGGCCAGAATTGCAATTATGATTGTAAAATTCATCCAGTCAATGGTTGTTATGACAAGATACACACATTCGGGCCATTAGAATGCCCCATTATTTGAAAAAGAAGAGGAAATCGGTTTTGAGTCAACAATTACATGAATCGCGCTAAAGTGATGGTAGTTAAACTTCTAATTTTATTCTTATAAAACACTAAAACCTAGAAATCATGAGAAGTTTACTTTGGTTGGTTGCCGTAATATGTATCATCATTTGGGTATTGGGCTTTTTTGGAATTGTGGCCGGAATGGCCACGGGAAGCTTGATCCACATATTATTGGTCATCGCAATTATCGCAATTTTGTATAATATCATTTCGGGACGAAAGCCACTCTAATATAGAAGCTGGATCGAAATTATAGTTATCTGCCAAAGGGCAATGATCTATGGGAGGATAACACCTTACCACAAAAAGCAGCTAGAAATTGTTTGTAGCTGCTTTTCATTTATATGTTCAACCAATACGTGAACTTTAAATTGATGGATCGATTGCGCGGCATAAAGGAGTTCACAAAATAATTGTCGTTGTACACCAAGAACAGGTCTGAAAGTGGGGCAAACCGCCACTGTAACCTCGAATTGAAGCCCAAATTGTCCATTTGGTTACTGTATTGGATCAGGGTGGACCAAAACACGGATTTATTGAAGGTGATGTTTATTTTGGGACTCACCAACCAAAGATCTTCACTCTCATAGGGTTCTGGTAGTTTGATGCTGTTATAGTTCAGACCAAGGGAAATAAAAACCGTAGGTTGTAGGCGGAGGCTCAAGTCGCCTTCCATTACAAAGCGGGTGCCATTATAAAAATCCCCATAGCCCGGTTCCAAGGAATAGGAGAACACTCTGCGCCGATCACTTTGGAATTCTACTTCATAACTGGTGTAGTGATAACCGATATCGGCAGGAAGTTCAATACCGTCATCAGTGCCTGTAGGGTCAAAGGTGTCTGTCAAATACGTATATCGGTTAAACAACCGTACGGCCACTTCTTCCTGACTTTTGAACTTGGCCTGCCACCCGGTATAAAAAAAGTAATCGGTGTTCTTATAATCCAAAGTAGGACGCCAAACCATGGAAGGTCTGAACAGAAAGCCATGAGTGTTCAGTTTTCCTTTGCTGGGCCAAAAATTGACTTCCACATAGGGTTTGGCCACCACAATATCTTCCCTTGGGATATAGCCGAGATCTGAACGGAAATCGTTACCAACAAAGTTTCCCCTGAGGCCAAAATTAAGGAAACGGCTATTGTACTGAAGGTTCACACCGCCAGATGCATCCCTGTCGCCCATGTCATGGGCAAAGGATTTATGATAGTAAAACTTTCCGGTCCAGGTATTGTTGGCGGAGGCCAAATTGTAATCGAGGCCCACCACACGATTGTATCGATCTTCTTCTTCCAAAAAATCATAATCAGCAAACGTTTGGCGGTTCACGAAGATGAAACTGAGGTTGGATCGGGAGAACATTTTTTTCTGTAGGGCAAAAACGGTGTTGTTGTTACTGGGTATATGGTTGGCCTCATCTTTTTCTGTTTGGATGTTCAAAAGGCCCAAACGCCAATCCTCAGTAAGTTTTCCGCTCAACCGAATGCCCCCCACAATACCATTTTCAATGGTTTCGTCCTCTAGATTTTGGGCAATCCCTATCCTTCTTGAGAAAAAGGGATTGGAATCATCTTCACTCCCGAAAGAACCAAAAAGATCGCTGTTGTCAATAAAAAACTGGCGCTTTTCGGGAAGGGAAACCTCAAATCGGGTCAAATTGGTCACTAAATTGTCCACTTCCACATTCGAAAAGTCGGGGTTTACGGTAATATCCAGGTTCATTCCGTTCCCGATGGACACTTTTGCATCGCCTCCAAAGTCGAGTTTACTCAGTTTTTCGTCGTATTCATAATCTTTGCCCACAATGCCGTTCACATAAGGAATGAGCGCCATGGGGGTTCTGGATTTGCCCAGTGGTTTCTCAAAGACCATGTCCCCCATAAAGGCCAGACTATAGATCAATTGATTCTGGGGAATTTTCGTCCAAGTACTGGTCTCGTTGGTCTGCATATCGAACCGGTAACTGTTGAACCGCCACTTGGTCTCCCCTTGTTTAAACTTAAAGGAGGTCAAGGGAATGGCAATCTCGCAGATATAGTAGCCATCGTACAATTTGGTCTCGCCCTTCCATTTTACGTCCCATGAAGTGGTAAAGTTACTTGGCCCTGCGCCTCCGTTGGAAATCAGAGCCTCCCTCCGGACACCATAGGGGTTCATACCGAACAAAAAAGCATTGGTACCATCGTTAAAAGTGTCAAAAAGCAGACTGATATTATCATTTCCTCCTGCACGGTAATCCCGCTGTAGGGAAGGTATCACATAATCATTCCCTTCAGTGGCCAGTTTTATACCTATATATAGTGTGGTATTGTTGTACAGCATTTTAATGTTGGTCTGCTGGGCTGCCAGGGTCGTATCCGAGGGAAAATATTGATGGAAGCTATCGGCACTTTCCGCAATTTCCCAAATGGGTTCGTCCAAAATGCCGTCAACGTCAATGATCTCGTCAATGTGTTTGACCGTAAAGGTCTTATTGTTCAATTGGGCAACTAAGGCAATGGGAAATAGGATTGTAGCAATTACAATTCGTAGTTTGGACATTGGTTTAGTTTGGTTTAGTCAGTTTTTCAAATGTAAGGGTATAGTTAAAATATTCCCAAAAAAATAATAGGGCATTGTCCATTGGGAAAAGATTCGGAAAATTGACTGTAGCTAATTCATTTTATTGCCAATATTCATCCATTATGAAAAAGACCGCTGTATTGTTCCTCTTGGTTCCCATTTTTATGTTCGGAAATACTTTTTGGAGCAAAACGGGGCATCGTGTTACCGGGCAGATTGCCCAAGAGCACTTGACCGGCAAGGCCAAAAGAGCGTTGAACGATTTGTTGGATGGTCACAGTTTGGCCTTTGTTTCCACCTACGCGGATGATATCAAGGCAGATCGCGCCTATTCCAAATATTCACCTTGGCATTACGTTAACTATCCCTTGGGTATGCATTACGTGGATTCCGAGAAGAGTGAATATGGGGATATCATCACGGCCATTGAGGAATGCAAGACAAAAATTAAGGATAAAAATACGCCCAGGGAAGACCGTGTTTTTTACCTTAAGATGTTGATCCACTTCATAGGTGACCTCCATCAGCCCATGCACGCCAGTAGGGAAGAGGACAAGGGAGGTAATGATATTCAGGTACAATGGTTTGGCCAAGGCAGCAACTTGCACAGGGTCTGGGACCAGAACCTCATTGAATCCTATGGAATGACCTATACCGAATTGGCCCATGAATTGGACAAGGCCTCAAAGAAAGAGGTGAAAAAAATGCAGGAAGGCACTATTTACGATTGGGTCGATGAATCCCATCAGATTTGTGGCGAACTGTACGACTCCGTTAAGGTAGGCGAAAAGCTAGGGTATCAGTATGCCTATAATTATAATGACCTCCTGTTCGAACAACTTCAAAAAGGAGGTCTAAGATTGGCAAAGGTCTTGAACGACCTGTTCGATTAACCTTGTTTTATTGAAGGACCGTTTTCAACTGGTTTCGGTATTCCGAAGGGTTTTGTCCCGTAAATGCCTTGAACGATTTGTTGAAGTGCGAAAAATTGTTGAAGCCACTATCATAACACACTTGGGTTATGCTGATGGGCTGTTCGGCCAATAATTTGGAGGCATGCACCAATCGGTATTCGTTCACGAACTGGGTAAACGTCTTGTTGGTGATCTTTTTAAAATATCTACAGAATGATGGGACCGTCATGCTCACCATATCCGATATTTCCTCCAAACTGATATCTTCCTTGAAATTCGCCTTTACGTGGTTAAAGACAATATTGATGCGGTCATTGTCCTTCACTTCTGTTTCCAATGAGAAGCCTTCGGCATTCAGCACGTTCATCTCATCCGAGGTGGCCAATTGGTTCAATATATTAAGGATGGAAAGTAATCTTTGAAAATCGGTCTGGTATTCCAAGATCTCCATTTTCTCTCCTACTTTCATTTTAGTCTTTCCATAAAAGGCAATACCGCCCTTGGCCACTTCAAAAAGCTTTTGGATGTTTTTCATTTCGGGAATGTTGAAAAAATCACTTCCCAGAAAATCCGCTTTCATCTGTATCAAGGTCTCACTTTTGTTTCCTGTGAGCTTATCCGTAAAACCACAGTGGGGAAGGTTGGATCCAATAAGGATCAGATCCCCGTTTCTATAATAGGATACGTGGCTGCCTATCTGTCTTTTTCCCGAGCCTCCATTCACATATACCAGTTCCAGTTCCGGGTGGTAATGCCAGCCATTGTTCTTGTTCTCATTGCTTTCGTTGAACTTTTGAAAAGTGAACGAGTGACCAAAACTGGGGGCTATAGCTTCAAATGCAGGTTTTTGAATCATAAGTTCCAATTTTTTATTTGGTAATGTAAAGTTAGGACGGTATCCCCAACCAACATATCTGCAAAATTACCACAAATGTGTGTTAAATTAACATTAACGTCCAATTAACATACCCATCGTGTTAAAATTGCATATAAACTGGAAAAGATGGTGGTATTCCTGTCCTCAATTGCACCATACATTTGTGTTGTAATCTAAAAAAAGCGAAATGTTATGAAATCAGTAGTAAAAAACTTAACAGTAGCAGCAGCCCTTTTGGTTAGTGCCATCGGGTTGGCAAACGGAACCGCAGTTGATTTTGGTAAAAAAGTGACTGCTAAATACGAAGTAGAAAAGAACTTGGTGAAAGTAAACCTTGACCCTGTATTTGTAAAGAAAGGACAAAAGATCATGATGAACCTTTTGAACATCTCTCAAGGAAAAGTACTTCTAAAAGTTTACGATTCCCAAAACAGACTTGTTTTTGACGAGGCCATCGAAGGGGATATCGTGGTTGAAAAGGCTTTCAACTTCGAAAAAGCTTATCAAGATAAATATACCGTAGTTGTAGTGGACAAATTTGGTACCTACAAAGAAACTATGGTAGTAAGATAGTTTGTTTAGTTAATTTTTATGTGCATTGGGGGCCGGGAGGCCCCCTTTTTTTATGCCCATTTTTTTAAGCTTTCCCTTTTGTTTGGTGGTAGTGCATCATTGCTAATGGCCCATTGTAACAATTCTTGGTCTTTTTCCCTGTTGAACAATAAACCATAAAACTGTTGAATGGTCAACGGGTTGGGGGATTCCTCCACCAGTTCCAGAAAATCTCCGACACCAACCTCACCCCTTTCCAATACTCGAACATAGGATCCTGGGAATCCATGATCTATGAATTCTTTTAAAATATTCTGATTGCCAAACCGGATGCCCAACTTAAAGCAAGGCTCTCGTGGCTGGGTGATCTGCACCAAGGCCGAACCCAACTTGTAAATGTTGCCGATCTTCAATTGGGCTTCGTCCAAACCTTCCACGGTAAGGTTTTCCCCAAACATGCCCCAATCCCATGGCAAGTCGGGATATTTCTTTTGCCAAAAAGGGTATTGTTCCTTTGAAAAGAGATAACAGGCCTTAAATTGACCACCGTGTACATTTCTGTTGGCAATGGTATCGTCGCGAACAGCTTCCGAATCCAAGAAAATGGGTCCGGGGACAGGGTATTTGAAGATTCCCGTGGTCGTTTTTTCGTTGTTCCACATGATTTCCGTGGATTGGCCTAAGTTGGTGGAGATGACTTTCATACTGCCAAGATAAAAAAACCACCGCGATGGGCGGTGGTCCTTCATACTGTTTTTGGGTATTTTAATCTTCCTTTTCCAAGCGCTTGGTCATGGTAAAACCGACCAAAAGGCCCACGCCTGCCAAGGTAAATATGGTTCCAGGATAGGCCACACCTTCTTCCACACCAAAGGAATAGACCAGAATAGAGCCCACAAAAATGGCAACCCCGATACCGATGAGTAGAAGGGCAATGTTAAGGATGACAATTTTCCAAAAAGGAGCGGCTCCTTCTCTACGTCCCTTTACAAAGATGCTGGCTTCGGCACCTTTCTCGATCAAGGCCAACCTTTCTTTGTTACGTGTTGAAAAATAGAGGTAGGCGATGGCAAAAATGACCCCAAAAATTACTGGTAAAATGATTACTTCAGATCCCATGACAATTCGTTTTTATGATTATTTATATTTTTTGTTCATAGCCTATGACGACGCTTTTTTGATCTAGGTTACATAATTTTATAAAAATTGTAATCCATGTAACCTAAAAGGTACATTAGTCGTCCAATGTGCAATGCTGACCAACAAGGAAAAAAATCTGATAGAGGAAATTCGCCGTGGCAATGCCAGGGCCTTCACCGATTTGGTAGAAAGGTACAAGGATTTGGTGTTTACCCTGTCCTTGAGGTTATTGGGCAATAGGGAAGAGGCCGAGGAGGTTTCGCAGGATGCCTTTATAAAAATATATAAATCATTGGCTACCTTTAAGGGGGATTCCAAAGTATCGACCTGGATCTATAGGATTGCATACAATACGGCCTTGGATCGGATCAAAAAGAATAAAAGGGCCCATGACCATATTGAAATTGACCAAGTGAGGAAAATGGGTTTGGCCGATATGGACGATGCGCTGGATAAAATGGTTCAGGAAGAAAAAAGGCAATTGATTGACCAATGTTTGGCCAAATTACCGGCCGAGGATGCAGGGATCATTACCCTGTTCTATTTTGAGGAAAAAAACCTTTTGGAAATGGAGAAAATTTTGAACGTCTCCGCCAATACGATAAAAGTGAAATTGTTCAGGGCCAGAAAAAAATTGGCCGGTATCATGGAAACCAGTTTAGAACGTGAAATACTTGAAAGCAATGGATAAGCACGAAGAAAAAAAATTGGAGGAGTTTGTGGACCGCATCATGGCCGATGCCCCATTGGAATCCCCATCGGTGGATTTTACCAAAAATCTGATGCAGAAGATTGAGGCGCAATCCCATCAAGAGGCCTTTCAATATAAACCCATTATGTCCAGATCCGTTTTGGTGGGACTATTTGTGGCTTTCTCGGTTTTGATGGGCTATGTTATCTCTCAATATGGTTTGGGCGATGGAACCGGCTGGTTCGATAAGATTACCTGGGAGCCCAATTTTAAACCGCTTTGGGGTTGGTTGGAAAACTACACCTCTTCCAAAGTATGGGTATATGCGGTACTGCTATTCGGATTCCTATTTTTTGTACAGGTACCTTGGCTCAAAAAGCACATGGATCGGACAGCTTTGTTAAAGTGAGGCGTAGGAATAGGCCCAATACATCAATACAAATTGAAGGGGAATCCTGAGGACCAACACCCATTTGGGCAGTCCCATGGCGGCTTTTTTATTTGATAGCATATAAAAATGAACAGGAAGAAAGGCAGCAAGCATTAAAAGGATGCCAAAACTTGACAACCTTCGAGTGGCATCAAAACATAAGGCAATGCCCAAAACAATTTCAGCCACCCCACTTAGGTAGACCAAAAATTTGGAGTAGGGAAGGTAATCGGGTATGATGCGCTGATACATTTTCGGTCTTACAAAATGCATAAGGCCTGCAAGTACATATAAGCCGGCCATTAAGTAGAGGTGCCATGGAGCCATACATTAATCTTTGAATTTCCAAAAAGGGATGGCCGCTTCGGTAACGGTGACCACTGACCCTTTTTCCTTCCGCATCCGTTTTAACCTTAGGATGTGTTTTCCTTCCTCTATATCAGAAATTTTAAGGAAAGTCTCAAAACCGAGAAGGTCGTTCATTCCAGTCGTCAATATAAAATCTTCGTCCCTATTTAACGTATCAACCTGAAAAGAATATATTTCGTTAAATGTTTTAAGGTACACTTTACGAATACTGTCCTTTTGGCTTAGGCTCGTGATCTCATCGCTCCAATTGGTATTTATGTTGATGCCGGAGGTAAGTCCACGACGGTCTTTTTTGGGTCTTAGCGAATCGTTGTGCAAAAAGATACGCTCCTCCAAATGTTCGGAAAAAGGAATGAAAACATTTAAATAAGATGTAGTGATCACTTTGGAGGGAATGACCACATCACCCGGAAAATCACCATCCTCGATCAACATGTCCAAATAATTTTTCTTGTTCGCAAAAACACTGGAAGAATTCAAATCCTTTTCCAAATAATTGGAATGGCGGTATTCCAAACTGGTGATGATCAGGATGACGAGGTAAATGGGTGCAAGCAACAAGATCAGCCTTTTTCCAAATTTGTTGTCCAAGAAATTATAGACCAAAGGTCTATAGAGAAAAGAGAGGGTCAAAAAACTGAAGACCCAATACACTGGAAAGTAAAATTTGGCCACCCATTTGTTCTTTTTGAGCAAGCCTTGGGTCAAAAAATCGATAAAGGTGAGCAACATCCCAAATACAATGAACAGCATCAGGATAGTTCCCAAAATGCTGCCCAACCATTCGGGCAACCAATCTCCTTCAATGATAAAACTGCCCACCAATACCATGGAAATGATAACGGTGGTCATGGCCAAAACATAGAAAATCAGCAAAAAGGAAATGGCGAAAAGGACACTGCAATAGTTTTCCAGATTGGCAATGTACCGATCAAAGGACACAATGCGCTTTTTGAGATAATTGGTGAACCTTTGCGCATAATTCAGTGTTTCAAATTCTATATCCCCTGAAACGTAGCGAAGTCCCAAGGCCCCGATCCAAAGTCCCCTCAAGATTACATGGAGTAATAAGTTGAACAATAGGATGGAAGAAGCAATGTGTAGAATGAAATAGGCCACAAAGCGATAAATGTGTTGCTCGTTCTCGGCATTCACCATTTCCAGACGTAACGGCTCATAAGCCGTGAACAGCCCAAAGATGGCAAAACCCGAAATGATGAGTTCCAACTCCCAGCTTTGCTGCTGCAGGGAATCCAATAGTTTTTTAAAGGATGGACTGTTGTAATCGTTGTTGCCCACGGTCTGGTCGATTGATGCAACAAGATAAACATTAAAAAGAAAAACCGCTCAAAATGAGCGGTTTTGTACATCATATTAGTAATCCAATCTTTATTTGATCATTTCATAGCTACGAGCGATGAACTTGGTGAGTTCTTCGCCCTTCAACAGTCCTTTGGACAGGCGGGCCAAATCCAGGGATTGGTTGATCAACCGTTCCCGTTTTTTGGCGGTCTTGGTATTCAAGATCTCACCTACCAGTTCGTGGTTGGTGTTCACGATCAGATTGTACATATCGGGCATATTGCCCATACCGAACATACCGCCACCGGTACGTTGCATTTCCTTCATTCGGCGCATAAATTCAGGTTCCGTGATGATGAACGGTGAAGCCTGACTGTCCATGGCTTCCAATTGAATGGTGTAACCCTTGCTGGAGATGACTTCTTCCAATTCGGTCTTCAACTGCTCCTTTTCCTCGTCCGAAAGTTTGGAAATGGCAGTGTCTTCTTTTTTGATGAGGTTGTCGATATGGTCCGCATCAACCCGCACAAAGGACAGTTTTTCCTTTGTTGTTTCCAGTTTTTGGAGCAAGTGCGGTACAATGGGCGAATCCATCAATAATACCTCATAACCTTTGGCTTGGGCAGCTTCAATATAACTGTGCTGTGCCTCCGTATCCGAAGCATAAAGGACCACCAACTTTTCATCCTTGTCGGTCTGGTTGTCCTTGATCTTGGCCTCCAACTCTTCAAAAGTGTAGTATTTGCCATCCACAGTGGGGTATAAAGCAAAACTTTCCGCTTTTTCAAAGAACTTTTCTTCGGATAGCATGCCATATTCAATGACCACCTTGATGTCGTTCCACTTCTGCTCAAAATCTTCACGGTTGTTTTTGAAAAGGGAACTCAACTTGTCCGCAACTTTTCTGGTGATATAGGAAGAAATTTTCTTCACCGCACCATCGGCCTGAAGGTAAGAACGCGAAACGTTCAGCGGAATATCAGGGGAATCGATAACTCCGCGTAGCATGGTCAAAAATTCTGGTACGATTCCTTCCACATTATCCGTGACGAATACTTGGTTTTGGTATAGTTGGATACGGTCTTTTTGAATGTTGAGGTCGTTCGTCAACTTGGGGAAATATAAAATTCCCGTTAGGTTGAAAGGATAGTCCACATTCAAATGGATATGGAACAAAGGTTCCTCAAACTGCATGGGATATAGTTCCCTGTAGAAGCTTTTATAATCCTCATCGGTCAAATCCGTAGGCTGCTTGGTCCATGCTGGGTTGGGATTGTTGATGATGTCGTCCACCACTTGGGTTGATGCCGGTTCATCTTCCTTGGCGCCTTCCGGTTTGGGTAAGGTTTCGGTCTTGGTCCCGAACTTGATCGGAATGGGCATGAACTTGTTGTACTTCACCAAAAGGCCACGGATTTTGGAATCGTCCAAAAATTCGGTGGAGTCTTCGGCTACATGCAAGATGATTTCGGTTCCCCTTTCTGTCTTGTCCGACTCGGTAATGGTGAATTCCGGGGAGCCATCACAGGTCCAGTGCACCGCTGGGGCATCTTGATAACTCTTGGAAATGATCTCTACCTTTTCGGCCACCATAAAGGCGGAGTAAAAACCAAGACCAAAGTGACCAATGATCCCAGCTTCCTTACCGGCGTCCTTGTATTTGTCCAAAAACTCTTCGGCGCCTGAAAAGGCCACTTCGTTAATGTATTTTTTGACCTCTTCTTCGGTCATCCCGATGCCTTGGTCAATAATATGGATGCGTTTGTTGTCCTTGTCTACCTTCACCTCAATGATGGGGTTGCCATATTCCACTTTGGCTTCGCCAATAGAGGTAAGGTGTTTTAGTTTCAAGGTCGCATCCGTAGCGTTGGAAATAAGCTCCCTCAAGAAAATTTCATGGTCGCTGTACAGAAATTTTTTGATTAAAGGGAAAATGTTCTCTACTGAAACATTGATTTTACCTGTTGCCATCGTTTTGTTTTTTCTTTTATCTATATGGCATTCGACAAAAAAAATACCAGAATGGCAAATATGACAAACTGACATTGGAAACCGTCATATTTTACCTAAACTGAATTTTAACAAAATTTTGTTTATTCTTTTCTTTTAAAAATTAAACAAAATATCGTATCTTTAGACTGTTATAGGAAAAAATTGCTGTGAAGAAGTTCTGCACTATAACAAGTTTGTTTATTTATTGGTTAGGTTGTGGAAAATGCACTTTCGCTCGGAAGTGCATTTTCTTTATTCGCTTGCCACAGGTTGACCAATGATTGTTTCACCCTAAAGAATGAGTACAATGGCAACATTAGTAAAAACCAACATCACCGAGGAAAAGATTATCACATGGTACATGGATTCTGTTCTGGAAAATGGAAAGGTACCCGAATCTGTTTATAAGTTTTGCAAGGCAAACAAAATAGGGGAGGACACTTTTTACGGATTTTTTGGATCCTTCGAGTCCATACAACAAAGGATTTGGCACAAGTTTTTTGACAATACCACGGCTTTGCTGAACAAGAACAAGGATTACGCTACCATGTCCAATGAGGATAAAATGTTGACCTTTTTCTTCACTTTTTTTGAAAACCTGACCTTGAACCGCAGTTACGTGCTGTTTGCGCTCAAGGAACACCGGAATGCATTCGAAGGATTGGCCCAACTGAAGGGCTTACGGAAATCCTTCAAGGAATTTGCTACGGAATTGATTCATATCAGAAATGAGGAAAAGAACCTAAAGATCTTAAAATATAATGAGCCGCTGTTTTCCGAAGGGGCTTGGCTACAGTTTTTGTTCCTGTTGAAATTTTGGATGGAGGACAGTTCGCCAGGGTTCGAAAAAACGGATATCGCGATTGAGAAATCCGTAACCACGATCTTTCAGATTTTTGAGAATACCCCTTTGGAAAAGATTATTGACTTTGGGAAATTTCTGTACAAAGAAAAGTTTGTGTAGTACCGTATGAAAACATTGGACAAAATACCCACCGGAAAAATAGAGCGGGCGGGAAAATTGGTGACCACCGGTGTCAAGATCGGCGGGAATTATGTGAAGTACTATGGCAAAAAACTCGTTAACCCGGATACTTCCAAAGAAGAGCTGGACCATGACAATGCCGAGGATATATATGATGGCCTGAAGAGTTTGAAAGGCAGCGCCCTAAAGGTTGCCCAAATGTTGAGTATGGAGAAAAACCTGCTGCCCAGGGCCTATGTGGAAAAATTTTCCCTTTCCCAGTTTTCTGTTCCCCCATTATCGGCCCCTTTGGTCCGCAAGACTTTTAAAAAATACCTTGGACAATATCCAGAGGACATTTTTGACCATTTTGAAAAAGATTCCGTGAATGCGGCAAGTATTGGTCAAGTACACCGTGCCACTAAGGATGGCAGGGAATTGGCTGTAAAAATTCAATATCCGGGTGTTGCGGACAGCATCAGCAGCGATCTGGCCTTGGTGAAACCTGTGGCCATTAAAATGTTCAACCTAAAGGGAAAGGACTCCGAGAAATATTTCAAGGAAGTGGAACATAAATTGATCGAGGAGACCAATTACATTCTGGAATTGGAACAGAGCAGGGAAATTACTGAGGCTTGTGCCGTAATCCCCGGTATGGAATTCCCAAAATACTATCCCGAACTTTCCAGTGAACGTATCCTCACCATGGATTGGATGAACGGGTTACATTTGGGTGAATTTACCAAAACCGCTTTTGATGTCGATCTTGGTAATCGATTGGGACAGGCACTATGGGATTTTTACATGTTCCAGATCCATCATTTGAGAAAAGTGCATGCCGACCCACATCCTGGCAATTTCTTGGTAAGTGGTAACGGCAGCCTGATAGCGATAGATTTTGGCTGCATCAAGGCCATACCCGATGAGTTCTATGTTCCGTATTTTGAATTGGCCAACTTGGAAAACCTTGATAATGATACCATCTTCATGGAAAAGCTCTATCAACTGGAAATCCTGACCCCAATGGATAGTACAGAGGAACTGGAATTTTTCAAGGCGCTGTTCAAGGAAATGCTCAGTATCTTTACTTCTCCCTTCAACAAAGAGGAGTTCGATTTTGGGGATGCGGGCTTTTGGTCCAAGATTGCCGAATTGAGTGAACGTTATTCCAAGGATGAACAGATCCGAAAGATGAACGGAAATCGAGGCTCCAAACATTTTCTGTATATGAACCGCACCTTTTTTGGACTTTACAATCTGCTACACGATCTTGGGGCCAAGGTGAAAGTGAACCATTTTAAAAAGTACATGGTCTAATTTTGTTAATATATATCCAGTTCTTTGGATATATTTTTTACTTTTCCATTATTTAGCCTATACTTTTTTTAAAAATTTCTATTTAAGCACTTCGTAATGTACAACTCAAGAATATCAGGATTAGGATTTTATGTGCCCGAACATGTGGTGACCAATGACGATTTGTCCAAGATGATGGACACGAATGACGAATGGATTCAGGAACGTACCGGTATCAAGGAAAGACGCCATGTGGTGAAAGGGGAGGACACTACGACCTCCATGGGAGTGAAAGCCGCTGAAAAAGCCATTGAACGTGCCGGTATTGACAAGGATGAAATTGATTTTATCGTGTTTGCTACCCTCAGTCCGGATTATTATTTTCCAGGACCAGGTGTTTTGGTACAACGTGATCTTGGTTTGCCTACCGTAGGGGCCCTCGATATCCGAAATCAATGCTCGGGATTTGTATATGGTATTTCGGTGGCCGATCAGTACATTAAAAGTGGCATGTACAAGAATGTGCTTGTCATCGGATCGGAACTTCATTCACATGGACTGGATATGACCACGAGGGGCCGGGGTGTTTCGGTCATTTTTGGTGATGGGGCAGGGGCCGCTGTTTTAACAAGGGAGGAAGATCTTTCCAAAGGAATCCTCTCTACCCACCTGCATTCCGAAGGCCAACATGCCGAAGAACTTTCTTTGATCGCACCTGGGATGGGCAAAAGGTGGGTGACCGATATCATTGCCGATGCCGATCCGGAGGATACTTCCTATTTTCCGTATATGAACGGTCAGTTTGTGTTCAAGAATGCAGTGGTCCGTTTTAGTGAAGTGATCATGGAAGGGTTACAAAAGAACAACCTTACCCCACAGGATATCGATATGTTGATTCCGCACCAAGCCAATTTGAGGATTTCCCAGTTCATCCAGAACAAATTCCGATTGTCCGATGACCAAGTGTTCAACAATATCATGAAATATGGCAACACCACGGCCGCTTCCATCCCGATCGCCTTAACGGAAGCTTGGGAAGAAGGCAAGGTCAAAGAAGGGGATTTGGTCGTTTTGGCCGCTTTTGGTAGTGGATTTACCTGGGGCAGTGTTATTATCAGATGGTAGTATCAGATTATAAAATATGTATAAATGAAAACCCCGATCCTTTAGGATCGGGGTTTTTTATTGAGGCCCTTGAAAGACTAACCAACCAACACTCTGACTAGGACCATCAAATTATTGTTATAGGATGCCGCCGCCACCTTGCTTGGTGTTGTCGTCCCTTCGCTTACGCTGTTTTGCGCGGTTCTTGCCACTTCCAAAACGATAGGAAAGACCTACATAAACATTGTTGCTCTCCCAATTAAAGGCGCCTTCCTGTGCGTAGGGGTAATCCCCTTCAAAGGCAAAACGCATGGTGTTGAAAATATCATTGTAATTAAAACTGATGGTTCCCTTGCCATCATCAAAACTGTAGCGGGCACCCAAGTTTACAAAATAC
This sequence comes from Flagellimonas aequoris, assembly GCF_003584165.1. Lineage (GTDB taxonomy): Bacteria > Bacteroidota > Bacteroidia > Flavobacteriales > Flavobacteriaceae > Flagellimonas > Flagellimonas aequoris. Next base: position 218,351 of record NZ_QXFJ01000031.1, read on the forward strand.
ATGGGATTGGCATCAAATTGGATGCTCTTGTTTCTGCCCCGATAAAATCCGAAAGCTTGCAGGGTCAATTTTTTGGTCACGGTGAAACTGTTGTTCATCCTCAGGTTCCAGGCCGTGTTGTCCACTTTAACCTGCTCCGTTACAATATCATCCTCTGTAGCATTGGGATCGGTAGTGTCCAATGTTTCTGAAAAGCCTCTTTGGGTTTGGGAGTACATATCAAAACTACCGTTAATGCTCCACCATTTTAAAGGCCTGTAATTTCCAGAAACCTCTACACCATAGGCTGATGTTTTATCAAAGTTGTCATAGGTGAGGATGGTCTTGTTCAGGTCCAAACGATCCACATATAAAGCCCTGTTGATTTCGTCGGAAATACTTCGGTAGAACACCCCTGAGGTTATGCTACCGTTTTTGAGCCTTCGGGTATAGTTCAGTTCATAGGAACTGGTAAACTGGGGCACCAAGTTTGGGTTACCGAAAGAAGAGATCAACGGTGTGGCAAATTCCCTGATGGGGTTTACCTGGTCCAAACCGGGTCGATCCACCCTTCTGCTATAGCTTACCTGCAATTGGTCTTTTTCATTTGGACTATAGGTCACGAATGCCGAAGGGTACAGCTGCGTATACTTATCGGTAAAGGCACGCACCGCATTGGTGTCCGCTTTTACCTCTACATCCTCGATCCGTACGCCCATTTGATAAGACCATTTTTTATAGGTCTGTCCAAAAGTGGCATAAGCGGAATAAATGTCCATAGCGTAAATAAACTTGGTGGAAGGCGTGGGAACCAAGTTTCCTTGTGAGTTGAAGGATTGTCCGGTTGATGAATAATCCACTTTCGACTCAAAATTCCTTGACTGCAACCCAAGCTCCAGTTTGGAAATGCTGTCCAACGGATTCACATAGTCCAAGTTGGCTGTGGTTTGGGTACGTTTGGTGTCCACAAAATCCTTGTAATTTGGATAAACAACGGCACCAACCGATCTAAAATCGGCATCCTGGCCACTGTCGAATAGGTTGTGGTCCACTTCCAGCTCAATGTTATGGCCTTCCTTGCCAAAATCAAGTTTATAATCAAAGTTGTATTGCTCGCTCGTATTGTCGGAAAGATCATCAAAATATTGGGTCAGGTTCCTGGAAGGGTCTTCAAAATAGTTGATCGCCACGGTTCCATACCCCTTTCCATCATAAATGTTCTGATTGGTAAAGAAGGAGATGGTATTCTTCTCGTTCAGGTAAAAATCAACCCCCAATTTGTATAGGTGCGATTTGTTGTTGTTGAGGAAGTCGAATTTTTGCCGTGAGTTTTCATCTACCCTCAAAATGCTTCCATCGTTTACCCATTTACCGATGTTGTTGCCATAGTTTCCGTAGAAATTGAACTTGCCGTTGCGGTAGTTCAAATCAATGGAACTGTTGAATTTGGCCTCGATACCCTTGGTTAGGCCCATACTTACGTTTCCGTTGAACCCTATATTGGCATTTTTGTGCAATATGATGTTGATGATGCCGCTCATACCTTCTGGATTGTACTTGGCAGAAGGGTTGGTGATCAACTCAATGGATTTAATGGAAGTTGAGGGAATCTGTTTCAACAACTGTGCAACCGGCACGTTGGAAAGCTTACCATCTACCATCACACGGACATTCGAATTTCCCCTTAAGGTGATATCCCCGGTTTGGGCATCCACGTTTACAGAGGGAATGTTGTTCATGATGTCAGATGCGGAGGCGCCGGAAGTGGTCAGGTCTTTGCCTACGTTGATCACTTTTCTGTCCACCCGTTGTTCAATGGTCGTTTTTTCGGCAACCACCTCGACCCCCTCAAGGTTTTGGGTCTCTTCCTCCAAGGTGATGGTACCTAGGTTTATATTCCTTTTGTCCTTGGAGATGACCAGTTTTTGGGAATATGTCTTGTATCCGATAAACTGAACTTCAAAAATGAAATTGCCATCAGGCAGTTTTTTGATGTCAAAAGTTCCGTCCTCCGTGGTAATGCCCCCGGTAACGGTTTGGGAACCATCTTCCGATTTAATGACCACAGCAGCATAGGCCACGGGTTGTTTCATGGTGTTGTCCACCACCGTTCCCGAAATGGAGCCTAAGGCGTCATCGGGATCATTGGCGTTGGAATGTGATGGGAATAGAGCGCACAGAAAGAGTGCAAAAAGTAAGGTCAACTTTTTCATGAGTTGTTCGTTTTTTGATTGATGAATTCGATTGATTGATGATATAGTTAAGACGCCATTGGCCGCGGAATGTTACAGCTTCACCTCATTTTAACATTCTTTAACATTATCAAAAAGGATAATTGCCTGACTGTAAGGTTGTCGTTCAAAAAAAGACCAAGGAAAAAAGTTTTGGAAAGAAGAAACCCCGGTAAATTTACCGGGGTTGATACATTGATAAGCTATACTAAACACTAACCATTAACTATAAAAAATACAGTCTTACCAATGAAATTTTTTATATATACAATAGACGGATTTTTTTTAAAATCGTTACAGTCTATCTTTAAGTTTAACACTAAAATTAACAAATGACAAAAACACTAGTTTTTGGGGCTTCAACAAACCCGGGAAGATACAGTAACATGGCAGTTCGTAGGTTGGTCGACCAAAATATTGAAACGACCGCATTTGGGATACATGGGGGAACTGTATCTGGGGTACAAATTAAAGACAACTTAGTTGATTTTCAAAATATTGATACCGTAACTTTATATCTGAACCCAACCCATCAAAGGGAATATTACCAGAAAATCGTGGATTTACGGCCCAGAAGAGTGATTTTTAACCCCGGAACCGAAAATCCGGAATTTTATGAAATCCTTGAAAAAGAAGGCATAAAAGTAGAAGTTGCCTGTACTTTGGTCCTGTTGGCTACAGGGCAATACTAGGTTCCAATTCCTTTTTTCTGATCAACCACAGGCCAAAAAAAGTCAGCAATCCATTAAGGGGCAAAAGCTCATAACCCATCTGGTAACCGCCTAAATAGGAGGCAGGGATATTGGCCACCAAAATGATGATGGTGACCGATAGAACAGCTACAATCCATACATAAGCATCCTTGATCTTGTGCTTGGTAAAAATACCAAAGGCGAAAAGACCCAAAAGTGGACCATAAGTATAGCCAGCGACCGTAAGCAAGCTATCGATCACATTACTGCTCAAGATATACTTGAAGGCAATGATGACAATGATCAACATGATGCTCATACCCACGTGTGCCTGTTTTCGTATTTTTTTCTGTTCTGCCTCCTCTTTCTTTTGAACGTTGAGAAAATCTACGCAAAACGAAGTGGTCAAAGAGGTAAGTGCACTATCCGCACTGCTATAAGCGGCAGCGATCAATCCCAGCATGAAAGTGATGGAAAGGGTAAGCCCCAATCCACTATTGAGGGCAATTTCTGGGAACAGCAAATCTGTTTTTGGGGTCCCATCCATTAGCGGGATGCCAATTCCGTTTTGTTTGGCATAAATGAACAATAATGCCCCCAGAAGCATGAACAAAAAAGTGACCCCGACCAATACAAAGCTGAACCAAACCATGTTCTTTTGGGCATCTTTCAGTGATTTGCAGGTGAGGTTCTTTTGCATCATATCTTGGTCTAGCCCCGTCATACATATCGTCACGAACATGCCACCCACAAAGGACTTAATAAAATAGTTTCGGTCTAAAAAGTTGTCGGTGACCAAAAAGGAACTATAGTTTTTCAATTCATCCGACTTAATAAATTCCCCAAAGCTCCATCCCAATTCTTGGTTGATCAAGACAATGGACAGGATAACGGCCAATATCATGAAAAGGGTTTGTAATGTATCGGTCCAAACAATGGTCTTTATACCTCCTCTATTGGTATATATCCAAATCAATAAAATGGAAATGACCACCGTAAACTCAAACCGCACTCCAAGGTCATCAAACACAAACTGCTGCAATACAATGGCGACCAAATATAACCGGAACGCGGCTCCCAAAACCCGAGAAACAAAAAAGAAAAACGCCCCCGTTTTGTGGCTGACCGTACCGAACCTTTCCAGCAGATACTCATAAATAGAGGTGAGGTTGTATCGGTAATAAAGGGGAAGCAATACAAAGGCCACCACAAAATACCCGAAAAGATAGCCTATCACTACTTGCATGTAGGTAAAATGGATGTCCTCCACCCAACCGGGTACCGAGATGAATGTAACACCGGAAAGCGAAGCCCCGACCATCCCAAAAGCCACTACATACCAGGGAGATTGTTTTCCTGCTTTAAAAAAATCGGCGTTGGAATCGTTTTTTCCAGTAAAGTAAGAGATCAATATAAGGACCAAGAAATAAGCACCTATAAGCAAGAGAATCTGAGTGGCTGACATAAATGGTATTTGATTTGCAAAGTACGAAAGTAAATTGGTAACACTAAAATCGTAATTTTGTTGGAGATTTGATGCTATGGAATTTTCATCCAAACTATTGGAAAATGCCGTGTACGAAATGTCGCAGTTGCCAGGAATAGGTAAGCGCACTGCTTTGCGTTTGGTGCTTCATCTGCTCAAACAGCCCGAGGAACGGACGGAGCATTTGACCCATGCCCTTTCCAAGTTGAAAAACGAGGTGAACTTTTGCAGGAGCTGCCACAACATCTCGGATACAGAAATCTGTGAGATCTGCGCCAACCCGAAAAGGGACGAGACCTTGGTCTGTGTGGTGGAGGATATTCGCGATGTGATGGCGATAGAGAACACGTCCCAATATAATGGGTTGTACCATGTGTTGGGCGGCAAGATTTCCCCCATGGAAGGAGTGGGTCCGCAGGACTTGAACATCGTATCCTTGATCAATAAAGTGAAGGAAGGAAAAGTAAAAGAACTCATCTTTGCCTTGAGTTCCACCATGGAAGGGGATACCACCAACTTTTATATCTATAGACAGTTGGAAGGTATGGAGGTAACGACCTCTACGATTGCCAGGGGAATTTCTGTGGGGGATGAACTGGAGTATGCCGATGAGGTCACCTTGGGACGAAGTATTTTGAACCGGGTACCTTTTGAAAATTCAATGAAGGCCAATTAGCTGGATCGCTAAATAATGAACATAAACCAATAATAAGTGAATTTCTTTAGTATTTTTGCAAAATATAACCTGAAATCACTTTGATAAGTAAGAATATGTCAAAATTTGAACTGAAATTACCGCAAATGGGAGAAAGTGTCGCTGAGGCTACCCTTACCACATGGTTGAAGGAAGTGGGCGATACCATTGAACTAGACGAGGCTGTTTTTGAGATTGCCACGGACAAGGTGGATTCTGAAGTGCCCAGTGAAGTGGAGGGTGTTCTGGTGGAGAAGCGGTTTGACGTAGACGATGTGATAAAAGTAGGAGAGGTGGTCGCCGTGATCCAGGTCAATGGGGATGTGGAGCTACCAACTGAAGGTTCCAATACAACAAGCACGGTTTCGGAGCCTGCTGAGGAGCCCGTAACGGTTCTTGAAAGCAATATGGCACAGACACAAAAAGCTGTTGCTCCTTCCACACCGGATTTTTCGAGTTCGGATAGATTTTATTCCCCTTTGGTAAAAAACATCGCCAAGGAAGAAGGGGTTTCCATGGAGGAACTGGAAGCCATTATAGGTACCGGAAGTGAAGGTAGGGTGACCAAAAACGATATTTTGGGGTACTTGGAAAATCGCACCTCCAATGGAAGCGCCAAACCTGCTGAGGTGCCAGCCATTAAGGAAACCAAGCCGGTGGAGACGGAAGCGAAACCAGTAAAAGAAGTCACGGAGAAACCAAAACCTGCAGCTATACCTGTGGGCGATGGGGATGAAGTGATTCCGCTTACCCGAATGGGCAAACTGATTGCCCACCATATGGTCGAGAGCATTTCAACCTCGGCACATGTACAGAGTTTTGTGGAAGTGGATGTGACCAATGTGGTGAACTGGAGGAACAAGGTAAAAAATGCCTTTGAGCAAAGGGAAGGCGAGAAACTTACCTTTACGCCAATATTCATGGAAGCCGTGGCCATGGCCTTGAAGAAATTCCCGATGATGAACATTTCATTGGATGGGGACAAGGTCATTAAAAAGAAGCACATCAATTTGGGAATGGCAGCAGCCCTTCCCGATGGCAACCTGATTGTGCCCGTAATCAAAAATGCCGACCAACTGAATTTGGTGGGGATGGCCAAGACTGTAAACGATTTGGCCAACCGTGCCCGCAACAACCAGCTAAAACCGGATGAAGTAAAGGATGGTACATATACCGTGACCAATGTGGGAACCTTCGGAAGTGTTTTTGGTACCCCGATTATCAACCAGCCACAAGTAGGTATCTTGGCTTTGGGTGCCATTAGAAAAATTCCATCCGTGATTGAAACAGGTCAAGGAGAATTCATAGGAATCCGCAGTAAAATGTTCCTTTCCCACAGTTACGATCACCGTGTGGTAAATGGTGCTTTGGGGGGAATGTTTGTAAAAGCAGTGGCAGATTATCTGGAGGCTTGGGACGTGAATAGGGAAATCTAAGGGAAAACCCCTTTTATTCCCTTCACTATGCTTAACTTTAAGATTTTTAAGCCCCATTTATTCATTCAATGAATTCCGCATGCAATTACAACTGACCAAACCCATTTGCTTTTTTGATTTGGAAACCACCGGCACCAACGTGGCCAAGGATCGGATTGTTGAGATTTCCATTTTGAAGATTTTTCCCAATGGGAACAAGGAAAGCAAGACATGGTTGGTAAATCCTGAAATGCCTATTCCGGCTGAATCGGAGGCCATTCACGGCATATCTGATGAAAAGGTAGCCAACGAGCCCACGTTCAAACAACTGTCCAAGGAAATTTACAAGATGATTCGTGATAGTGATTTGGCGGGTTTTAATTCAGATCGTTTCGATATTCCTTTATTGGTAGAGGAAATGTTGCGGGCCGATGTGGATTTTGATATGAAGAACATGGTTTCCGTGGATGTGCAGACCATTTTCCATAAAATGGAAAAACGTACTTTGGAAGCAGCCTATAAATTCTATTGCGATAAAAGCTTGGATGATGCCCACAGTGCCAAGGCCGATACCATGGCCACTTATGAAGTGCTCTTGGCCCAGTTGGAAAGGTATCCCGAACTGGAGAACGACATCAAGAAACTGTCGGAATTCACCACACGGAAGCAATCCTTGGATTTTGCAGGGTTTATAGGTCTGGATGAAAATGAACAGCCCATATTTTCGTTTGGAAAGCATAAGGGAAGAACCGTGGATGAGGTCATGGAGGCCGAACCTGGTTATTTTGGATGGATTTTGAATGCCGATTTCCCTTTGTACACCAAAAAAGTATTGACGCAGATCAAGCTGAGCAAGCTCAACAATAAAATATAATACAACATAACTCCCCTAAAACTGAATGAAACTGATTTGTATTGGGCGTAACTATGTAGATCACATAGACGAACTGAACAACGAGCGTCCTGAGGAACCAGTGGTTTTTATCAAACCCGATTCCGCAATACTTCCAAAAGAACAGGATTTTTATATCCCGGAATTTAGCAACGATGTCCATTATGAGGTAGAGGTCTTGGTGAAGATCAAAAAGGTTGGAAAACATATCGCCAAGGAATTCGCCCATAAATATTATGATGAAATTGGCCTTGGAATCGATTTTACCGCACGGGACCTTCAATCCAAATTAAAGGCAAAAGGACTGCCCTGGGAAAAGGCCAAAGGGTTTGATGGCGCCGCAGTGATTGGAAACTGGGTGCCCAAAAGCAAGTTTAAAAGTGTGGATGATTTACGTTTTTCCCTATCCAAAAACGGGGAGAAGGTCCAAAATGGAAATACAGCTTTGATGCTCTGGAAGATAGATGAGATCATAGCGCATGTATCTACTTACTTTATGTTGAAAAAAGGAGATATTATATTTACCGGTACCCCTGCGGGTGTTGGTAAAGTAAGCCCAAATGACTACCTTGTCGGTAGCTTGGAAGATGAGAAGCTATTTGAAATTAATGTAAGATAATGATTTACAGCCTCGATAAGATAAATGAGATGGCTGAGGGAGATGATGATTTCATAACCTCCGTAATCTCGGTTTTTTTGGAAGAAGTACCTGAAGATCTGGAAGGATTGGAGAAGGCCATCAATGAAAGGGACCATGAAAGTGTATACAAATTGGCGCACAAAATAAAACCCAATGTGGACATACTGGGCATGGAACAGACAAGGGCCATGGCCTTGGAAATCGAAACTATGGGAAAAAGTGTGGCCAGCATGGAGGAAATAGAGGGAAAATTTCCCTTGTTGAAGAAAGATATCCTTCAGGTGGTTTCTGAATTAAAGAAAGACTTCAATTTATAGATGCAAGCCGAAATCATAACCATTGGGGATGAGATCCTCATTGGGCAGATTGTGGACTCCAACTCCGCCTTTATTTCCAAAGAGCTGAACAAAATTGGCGTTTCGGTGTACCAGATCACTTCCGTTCAGGATGATCAAGATCATATCCTAAGATCTTTGGAAGAAGCAGGAAACCGCTCCTCTGTTGTTATTATTACGGGTGGACTGGGCCCCACCAAAGATGATGTGACCAAACCTACCCTGTGCCGGTTTTTCGAAGATGAACTGGTTAAGGATGATGAGGTCATGGCCCACATCGAGGAGCTTTTTAAAAAGTACATCAATTCACCCATTTCCGATTTGAACAGACAACAGGCCATGGTACCCACCAAGGCCAAGGTGCTCCACAATGCCTTCGGGACCGCTCCGGGACTTTGGATGAAAAAGGATAAGGTTTCCTATTTCTTTCTACCGGGCGTGCCCTACGAGATGAAAAATCTCATCACCACTTCGGTATTGCCGGCCATCATTGAAGAATATGAACGACCTCACATAGTACACAAGACCATCATGACCTATGGCATGGGAGAAAGTGCCATTGCTGAAAAAATAGCAGATTGGGAAGACAACCTGCCTTCCGAAGTAAAGTTGGCCTATTTGCCCAATTTGGGAAGGGTAAGGCTCCGGCTTTCCGCCAAAGGACCGGACAAAGAGGCTTTGTTGGCCATGGTGGAAGCGGAAGCGAAAAAACTGTACCCATTGATCGGAGATATCATGTATGGAGAGGAAGAAGATGGCGCCATAGAAGTCCAGATAGGTAAATTGTTGATTGAAAAGCAAATGACGTTGTCCACGGCCGAGAGTTTTACCGGCGGGAAGATTGCGGAACAGATTACATCCGTGCCAGGTGCCTCCAATTACTTTAAAGGAAGCGTGGTCTGCTATGCCACGGAAACCAAGGTGAAGATTTTAGGAGTGCCGAAAGAATTGATCGACAGACATTCCGTGGTTAGTGAAGAGGTTGCGATTGCCATGGCGGAACGGGCAAAAAACCTATTGGGAACCGATTTTGCCATTGCCACAACAGGCAATGCAGGCCCCACCAAAGGTGACTCAGACGCAGATGTCGGTACGGTGTATATCGCCATTAGTTCACCAAAGGGCACTTTTGCCCAACAATTCAGTATGGGAAACCACCGGGAAAGGGTGGTCAAGAAGTCTGTTGGTAAGGCTTTTGAGCTATTGTACAAAGAAATTTTAAATTTCTGAAAAAGAATTTTGTACGTCCCATTAAAATGGTATAAATTTGCAGCCTCAATAAAATCACTCAAAAGTTAGGGAGATGTCTAAAGTTTGTGAAGTTACAGGAAAAAAGGTGATGTTTGGAAACAACGTTTCCTTTTCTATCAATAAGACCAAAAGGAGATTTGACGTAAATGTTTCCAAAAAGAAATTTTACGTTCCAGAAGAAGATCGTTGGGTAACCTTGAACGTTTCTTCCAGAGGGTTGAAGATCATCAACAAGAAAGGAATCTCTGCTGTGTTGAAGGAAATCGATTCCAAAAAGTAAGTAGTAAAAGCGATTTAAGCACATTACAATGGCAAAGAAAGGAAATAGGATTCAGGTTATTTTGGAGTGTACAGAGCACAAGGAATCTGGTATGCCAGGTACTTCTAGGTACATTACCACCAAGAACAAGAAGAACACGCCAGATAGGATGGAGATCAAAAAATTCAACCCTATCCTCAAGCGTATGACCGTTCATAAAGAAATTAAGTAATCGCTTTTTCATCAAGAAAAAGGCAAACACAATATAAGCCATGGCAAAGAAAACAGTAGCAACACTTCAGACAGCGTCAAAAAGATTGACCAAGGCCATTAAAATGGTGAAGTCTCCCAAAACTGGTGCATACACATTCGTAGAATCTGTAATGGCACCTGAAATGGTAAATGACTGGTTGAACAAGAAATAAGGAAATATCCTTTTCAAGATACAGGAAGCCGCTTTTTAAGCGGCTTTTTTTATTGCAGAATTTTGTGGTTATTCTGTATTAGTTCTTATTGACTCTGTATGTGATATGCCGGTTGGTTACCACGGTGTTTACCTGTAAGGTCAAGGTGGCAGTATTCGAAATCGTAGACCCACAAACAAAAGCATCATTGCTCAGCACTACACGGAACTGGGTATTGTTTTCACTGGGCGTTGGGTTGGTTATCGTCAATGTCTGGGATGCTGTGCCGGAATAAAATCCTGAATCCGTAAGATCGGTCCAGACACCTGTATTGTAGAATTGCCATTGGTATTGGTCCGCGGCAGAACCCACTGTAATGGTAGTAGTGCACCCAGGGCAAGTAGTGGTATTCACGGGTTGGGAAGTAATGGTTGGTGCCGTTCCGACTTCCCTATAATCATAAACCGTGTTGGAATCATTATCTGCAGGCACGGTGTAACCATCCACGCCACTGGTTACAAGACCATTGGAGTCAATGGATACACTTAAAGGTCCTAAGATGCCATCATCATTGTCATCGGTAAAACCAGCTTCCAAAACACCATTGCATCCATCTCCGTCCGAATCCAAAACATAGGCATCGTAACTACCATCAGAATCCGAATCCAAAATAGAATAGGATAATATGGCATAGGCTGTGTCATTGTCCTCAATGCTATTATAGAGTCCGTTGGAACCAGAGCCAGATGTTGCCCCATCTATTCGACCATCATTGTTACTGTCGGAAACACCACTTATATCGAGCACCCCGGATTCAACAATATCCATAATACCATCGTTGTCCGAATCAAGGTCAAGATGGTTGCTGATGCCATCCCCATCGGTATCGCATACGGAACTGGCGAAAAGCTCACCCGTAAATCCTTCGGGGCCAGGACCCGCCTGGTTGGTGATGGTAAAAGTATTGTTGCTTCCCGGTATCCAGGTAATCGTATTGAATGGGGTACCCCCTTGGGCCTCCATCACTTCCAAGGAAGTAGAAGATGTAGAGCGCGTGCCGTACAAAGTGGCCTGTCCCGATTCATCCACAATCAATCTTAATCTCGGTAAGCCATTGGAATTTGCGGTCCACGGGGAGTTGATAAAAGCCCCATCGGATTGAAAAACAAAATATTCATCTCCGGCATCAAGCGCCCCGCTTTCAAATTCCAGAACGGAGGGGTGTACCGTAGTTCCATTGATATCCAATTGAAAGGAGTTGTCCATGGAAGAAAAATCCAATCGCAAATAACCGGTATCCGTATGGTTCGCCACCACCGATCTTTGTCCTACATCTGCCGAAGTTAAAAATGAAGCATTGATGGAGGTACAATATTCCTCTTCATCCGTTATCCCATCATTATCATCATCCAGGTCTACAGTGTCGTATATGCCGTCGCCGTCGGTATCGATTAAAGGAACTGATGTTGCCGTAATGGTCACGTTATCTATATATACACGGTCGCTACTGTCTGACCAATTTCCTCCACCTTTTATAAAACGAATGGTGGTATTACTTGACATGTAGGCTGAAATATCTTGATTGAAGGTACCGGTTTGACTTCCAGAAAAAGTGTCCAAGGTTGTAAATGAAGAACCATTGCTAGAAATCTGGATGGCTAGGGTTTCACCGGATTCGAGACTGGAAGTTTGCCAATCAAAAGAGAGGCTCGCGGAGGTGTAACTGCTAAGGTCGGCAGTTCTCCTAAGGTTTTCCGTCCAGATGTAGTAGAAATACAGTTGTCCTCCTGTTATTCTGATGTATCCGTTGGAGGCTGAATTGTTGTCATTGGACTCTACCCAACTACCTGACCAATTTTGGGTTCCGTTGTTGTTGGAATAGGATACGGAGCTAAAGGAATCAGAATAGGTTTCCTGGGCCTTGATCGTAATGCATAGCATCATCACAAATACTAAGATGAACCTATGTAAAAGATTTTTCATTGGAATTGATGTAAACTAAGCCAAGTTAAAAGTAAGAAAGGCTCCCGGCCTCCTAAAAATTTTGTTGTGTAGCCGTGCATTTCATCGGTAAAACCTTGTCTGACCGAAGTTTGTAAGATAAATATGGGAAAAATGGGCCGGATGTCATAATGGGTCTCCTCGGTAATTTGATTTAACAAAACTCCCCTTACTTTCCTATATTTGACATTCAACTAAGAACACAAGATGAGCCTATTCAAAAATATATTTTCAAAAGACAAAAAAGAGACTTTGGACAAGGGACTGGAAAAATCCAAGACCAGTTTCTTTGGCAAGTTGGGCAAGGCTGTTGCCGGAAAATCCAAAGTAGATGATGAGGTGCTGGACAATTTGGAAGAGGTGTTGGTCACCTCGGATGTTGGGGTGAACACCACCTTAAAGATTATTGAGCGTATCGAGGAACGCGTTTCCAAAGACAAATACATGGGAACTGATGAGTTGAATACCATTCTGCGCGAAGAGATTGCCGGGCTCCTTTCCGAGACCAACATCGGTGAAGAAACCGAGATTTCCGTGCCCAAGGATAAGAAACCCTATGTGATCATGGTGGTAGGTGTCAATGGTGTGGGGAAGACCACGACCATTGGCAAGTTGGCCCATCAATTTAAGAACAAAGGATACAAAGTGGTTTTAGGCGCTGCGGATACCTTTCGTGCTGCGGCCATTGACCAATTGGAAGTTTGGGCCAAACGGGTAGATGTGCCCATCATCAAACAAAAAATGGGCAGTGACCCTGCTTCGGTTGCCTTTGATACCTTGAATTCTGCCGTTGCCGAAGGGGCTGATGTAGTTTTGGTGGATACCGCTGGTCGTTTGCACAACAAGGTCAATTTGATGAACGAACTTTCCAAGGTGAAACGCGTCATGCAAAAAGTGGTGCCCGATGCTCCCCACGAAGTGCTTTTGGTTTTGGATGGCTCCACGGGACAGAATGCTTTTGAACAGGCCAAACAATTTACCAAGGCCACGGAAGTGACCAGTTTGGCGGTGACCAAATTGGACGGTACGGCAAAGGGGGGGGTGGTCATCGGTATTTCCGACCAGTTCCAGATTCCGGTGAAATATATCGGTGTGGGTGAGGGCATTGAAGATCTTCAAGTATTCAACAAATACGAGTTTGTTGACTCATTTTTCAAAATATAGGTTATGTACAAATACCTTTTAGTCTGTCTATTTATCGTTGGACTTTCGTCCTGCAAGCAAAAAAATACTGAACCCCAAAAAGAGGTGGTCCTTTGGACCCCGTATAATGATTCATCCGAAGTGGCGGAGAGTCAGGAGAATGAAAGTGCGCGGATGCGGTACAAATTCATCCAGAGTAAGGTGCTTGACAAGAACGAAGTATTTCTTCCCTTATATAATGAGGTTTCCAAATTTTCCGAAGAGCAATATGAAAAGATGAAACCCATGGTATTGGAACAGGACATCCCAACGCTTCAACAACATATCAAAAACGGTGATTTCAGCTATGAGGATTTGGTACTCTTCTACCTTCATCGAATTTACAAATATGAACTTCCGAACAACACCACCCTAAATACGGTGATTGCCTTGAATCCGAATGTGTTGGAGGAGGCACGCAAACTGGATGCCAACAGCGAGGGGCACCATTTAATCTATGGTATGCCCATTTTGTTGAAGGACAACATCGGAACATCTGAAATGCATACCACAGCCGGTGCCGTGGCCTTGAAAGACAACCAGACCGATGATGCCTTTATTGTAAACCGTTTGAAAGCCAAGGGAGCCTTGATCTTGGGTAAGGTAAACCTGAGCGAGTGGGCCAATTTTATCTGTGATGTATGCCCTAATGGCCAGAGTGCCGTGGGTGGCCAAACGTTGAACGCCTATGGACGTCGGGTTTTTGATACAGGAGGTTCCAGTGCAGGTAGTGGTACATCTACAGCGGCCAATTATGCGGTTGGTGCAGTGGGTACCGAAACCTCTGGTTCGATTCTTTCCCCATCAGGACAAAGTTCCGTGGTTGGGTTGAAACCAACCATTGGTTTGTTGAGCAGAACCGGAATCGTTCCAATTTCCAGTACTTTGGATACTCCTGGCCCCATGACCAAAAATGTAACGGATAATGCCATTTTGTTGGATGCCATGTTGGGCAAAGACCCCAAGGATGCGAAGTCGGTGGAATCCGAGCCCGGTATCCTATCTGCCTGGATGCATCCGGAACCATTAAAAGAGGTTAGGCTTGGTGTGATGAAGAATTTGATTGAAAGGGATTCCATTTACGCCTTGGCGGTTCAAAAATTGAAGGCAGCCGGTGCCCAACTTATCGAATTTGAACCTGAAAATGTACAGCTGGATAATTTTACGACCTTGTTGAACCTCGATATGAAAAAGGACTTGAAGGCCTATCTTGATGCCGAGGTGAAAAACAAGGATGCCGTAAAGTTGGAAACAGTGGAGGATGTGGTCAAATTTAACAGTCAAGATTCGGTGGTCAGGATTCCCTACGGGCAGGCCCGTTTTGATGGTATTTTGGCAGATTCCACCACACAAGATGAATTTGAAAAGATCAAGACTGATTTGATGGCTGCCGGAAGGTCGTTCTTCAAGATTATGGAGGATAAAAACCTAGACGCCGTGTTGAGCATCAACAACTATCATGCAGGATATGCCGCTGTGGCGGAGTATCCAGCGTTGACGATTCCCATGGGATATAAGATAAGTGGCGAACCTGAAAACCTGACGTTTATTGGTAAACCTTTCACGGAAGCCCAACTGTTACGAATCGGTAAGGCTTATGAAGACCTCACCCATGCCCGTAAAATTCCGGAAGCGTTTAAAGATTAATTGATATACGCACTCAACTTTTCCCAAAGCAAATTATCAAAACTGGAAGGTCCCAATTGGCTTTCCCCGGCATCATCCCCTAATCGTACGATGACCAGATTTTGACTGGGCACCACGTACAATTTTTGGTCAAAGGCCCCTAATCCCGAAATGAGATCGCTTGGAGCTTCGGCCATCAACTCACCACTGAAGGTAGCTTCATTGCCTGGAACCTTAAAGTTACCCTTTCCATTGAGCCACCATAAATAACCATAAGATTGGTTCAGGTTTTGAGAAGTGTTCGTCATCGCAGTAAAATAAGACTTGTCCGAAAGAATTTCAGTGCCGTCCCATATTCCTTCATTGAGGCATAGCAATCCATAACGTGCCATACTTCTGGTGTTGCTGAAAAAAAGATTGTTGTAATTGACTTTGATCCAGGTGCCCTGCATGCCTATTTTGTCCCGTATCTTTTGATAGGAATACTGTTTAAAATCCAGGCCTGTGGCGTTGGTCACGATTTGGTCCAGTAAGGTATAGGCCGCGTTGTGATAATACCAAAACGTACCCGGTTCATTTTTATACAATAGACATTCTTTGTCGTAGCAAAAGGGATCGTCCACAGTATAATCCAAGCCTGTGGTCATGGTCAAGTGGTGGCGTATGGTGATATTGGCTTCTTGTTCTGGGGAGAGCATGGACCAACCTTCACCCAAATAGTCCATAGAGGAATCTTCAATGGATAAAAAACCTTCCTCTTGGGCGATACCGACCGTCATGGCCGTCAAGGTTTTACCTGCGGAGTTCCAGGAATGACTATCATCTGCGGTGAAACCACCAAAATACCATTCCACCACAATTTTCCCATCTTTTAAGATGATGAATCCATCGGTGCCCTTTTCTTCCAGAAAATCATAAAGAGGTTGCTCGGCATCCGTGTTCCAACTCAAATCCGTGGGTGAAACGGTTTCCCATGAAGAAGAACCCGTTGGAGGAAAATATAGCTCAGAGGTTTCTGGGTCGGGAGTGCCATCCCCGCCATCCTTTGGGTCATCCCCAGAGGAACATCCAGTTATAAAAAGGAAGAAAAGCAGCGATAGGGCGACCAGTTGTTTCATGGCATTACAATTTTGTATTGGACTCATTTTTGTCCCATGGGTTTAACGCCAAAACAGGAAAAATATGCAGGCAAATCGATGTAATGCGCTGTGTTGTTGTATTTTTGCACTCCATTTATAGCAACTATGCGCACAAAATCGCTTAAAAAGAACAAAATCAATGTGGTAACCTTGGGCTGTAGCAAGAATGTCTACGATTCTGAAGTACTGATGGGCCAACTGCGTGCCAACAACAAAGAAGTGGTCCATGAGGAGGAAGGCAATGTGGTAGTGATCAATACCTGCGGATTCATCGCCAATGCCAAGGAAGAAAGTGTGAATACCATTTTGGAGTACGTTCAAAAGAAAGAAGATGGGTTGGTGGACAAGGTTTTTGTGACCGGCTGTTTGAGTGAGCGATACAAACCAGATTTACAGAAGGAAATCCCAAATGTGGATGAATATTTCGGTACCAGTGACCTTCCTAATTTGTTGAAGGCATTGGGAGCTGACTATAAGCACGAATTGATTGGGGAACGCTTGACGACCACCCCCAAAAACTATGCTTACCTTAAAATTGCAGAAGGTTGTGATAGGCCTTGTTCTTTTTGCGCCATTCCGATCATGCGGGGAAAGCATAAGAGCACCCCGATTGAGGATTTGGTCGCCGAAGCGGAGAAGTTGGCTGCCAAAGGGGTCAAGGAACTCATTTTGATTGCACAGGACCTTACCTATTATGGATTGGATCTGTATAAAAAACGAAATTTGGCCGAGTTGCTCGAGGCTTTGGTAAAAGTGGATGGCATTGAATGGATTCGTTTACATTATGCCTTCCCAACAGGGTTCCCGATGGATGTTTTGGAGGTGATGCGAAGGGAGCCAAAAATCTGTAATTATATCGATATCCCGTTACAGCATATTTCTGATGCTATTTTGAAAAGTATGCGTAGAGGAACTACCCAGGCCAAGACCACAAAGTTATTGCAGGACTTTAGGGCTGCGGT
The DNA here is from genome assembly GCF_003584165.1 of Flagellimonas aequoris. Classification (GTDB taxonomy): domain Bacteria; phylum Bacteroidota; class Bacteroidia; order Flavobacteriales; family Flavobacteriaceae; genus Flagellimonas; species Flagellimonas aequoris. The sequence continues at coordinate 235,539 of NZ_QXFJ01000031.1, forward strand.
ACCGGGTATGGCCATCCGTACCACCTTGATTGTGGGATATCCTGGGGAAACGGAGGAGGATTTTCAGACCTTGAAGCAATGGGTAACCGATATGCGTTTTGAACGTTTGGGCTGTTTTACGTATAGCCATGAAGAGAATACGCATGCCTATACTTTGACGGATGATGTGCCCGAAGAAGTGAAGCAGGATCGCGCCAACCAAATTATGGAGATACAATCCCAAATCTCATGGGAATTGAACCAAGAAAAAATTGGGAAGACGTTCCGTTGTATCATCGATAGAAAGGAAGGGAATTATTTTGTGGGTCGTACGGAATTTGATTCCCCCGATGTGGACAATGAAGTCTTGATCGATGCAACCAAGCATTATGTGAAAATAGGTGACTTTACCGCTATCAAGATTTATGAGGCATCGGATTATGATTTGTACGGAGAGCCAGCTTAACGATCTTGCATAAGGTCAATGTGCTGCTCTTCCTCCACAGGGATGTCGGAAGTCATAAGCGCATTTTTGATCACGCTGCTCCAAAGTGCATAACCCTTTTTGTTCAAATGCAGACCATCTGACATGTACAGCTCAGGCTTTGGCCGATTGTCCACACTGATCATTTGCCCGAACACGTTGATGAACTGGGCGTTGAGTTCCCCGATGACGTATTTGGAAAGCATCAGATTGGTCTCGATGATCTGAGGAATCATGGCCTCACGCTCAATACTTGGTTTTAGGCTGATGAACGCCAATTGTACCTCTGGATATTTATTTAGGATCATTTGAACCAACTTATTGCAATCGTTGAGTACCTCTTGCGGAGTTTTTCCTTGGGCCAAATCATTTTCACCAGCATAGAGCACAATTTTGCTGGGGTGCGCGTCTTCGAAGATTTCATCAAAATAATGGATACACCAAGCATAGGTAGAACCGCCAAAGCCTAAATTGAGCACATTGAAGGGAGCGAGGTCCTTTTTCATACTTACCCATAGCCTTACCGACGAGCTGCCATAGAAAATAGTAAGGTCCTTCCCATTTTCCACATTGGCCACCCTTCGTTTCAACCTACGGATTTCGTTTTTCCAAATTTCGGGAGGCTCCTCCATTAGTTTCGATACAGGTGCCATTAAAAGCTCATCCGCTCTTTCCCGTGCTTCCTGTACATAGGTTTTATAGGTCTCCTGGTAGGATTTTACAAATGAGGACAAGCTTTCAGGATCGTTTGTGGGCAATCTTTCACTCAGTTTGAAAGGAGGTAAAATCTTGCAATAAAAAAGTCCATCTGGAATCCTCCTGTCAAAATTGGCCAATACCAAAGGAACAATATAGGGTTCTGGTTCTGCAGCCATGGCCAACTTAAAAACCCCCATTTTGAAAGGTCCAGGGGATTCTTCCGTAGAATAGGAGGTACCTTCTGGACTGATGACAAGATTATGTCCTTCCCGTAGATATTTCGAAGCGGTCTTGTAAAAAATGCTTCGTGTTTCCTTTTTACTATTGCCATCCACGACTTCCGATTCCTTGGTGTACACATTGATGTAACCCAGTTTGTTGTAATAATTCTGGTGGCCATATTCCTGACCACGGCCAATTCGAACCGTACGGATACCTGGGTCCTGATACCTATCGTCCAAAATTTTTGAACTGATAAAATGCGAATCCAAGGTGATTTGGAACTTATTGTTCAGGGTATAGTACGAATGGTTGTACAGGTGGTTGTAGATAAAGATGCAGCCACTTTTCTCGGGTAGGTTTTCCTGGCCTTCAATATGGTATTCCACATGGTCGAAAGCCTGTTTGGTCGCTTGCGCACATGCCTTTCGTACGTTTTCGGATTCTTCATCTTCCTGTTCCGCAACGGTTTCATAAATATGTTGAAGTCCCTTGGCAAATTTCAACTCCTGCATATCTTCCTGTAATAATTCCAGGCTCAAGGAGGCAATGTGCCGTTCCAAATGAGAGCCGTTTCCAACCAAATGGGCCAAGGCATCATAGGCCAATTGTTTGGTATTGGTATTGCCTAAGAGATGGACCACTTGGTGCAAGGGGGAGGAAAGGGCCAATCTCGATTTGTTGTTTTCAATGAGTTGGTACACAGCCTGAAGGTTGTGCTTGCCCAATAACCCCACATATCTAACAAAAGCTGCATTGATTTGGTTGCCCATTAACCAAAGCAATCGCATAAAGAAACGGCGTGCAAATTTGACATCACAGGATAAAAGATCCAAAAGATCCTTTTGGTGGATGAAATACACCGAGGACTTTTGAGTGGTCAGTGCGGAACAGATATCCTTTTCGCCCATGGTGCACGACCAGCCAAAAATGAAACCAGGGTTGCTGATGGCCCGCTGCTGGATTTCAATGCTTCCCTCCAATCTTTTGATGGCCACTTCTCCATGGATCAAGATAAAAATGCCGTTTGTGGGCCTGTCCTGAATATAGAGCACTTCATCCGGTTCATACTCGCGCCGTTCGGCGAGTGATGCCATTTGGGAGAGTTGCTTTTCATCAAAATGATCCAAAAAAGGGGAACGCCGCATAAGGGAAACCACTTCCGATCTCTCGGCATCGGGACTTACAAAGAATTCCCTGTCCTTACGCAAAGGTCTATTTTGGGCTGCCTGTAAAAGATCGGTCTGTTTCAAGAGCGCCTGTCTCAATTGATGGTATAAGGAGCCGCAGATTTTTTTGAGCAATGCATTTTCGGTGTCGTTCCTCAGGTGAGGTAACATGACCCCGATCGGGACTTCAAAAAAAGTAGCTTGGTCCGATGCGACCACAATTTTGTACGTATAGCGTTTACGCTCGCTCAACCCGTTAAGGCCCAACGTACTCATAGGCTCAGAAATTTGGCAGACCAAGACTTCGTCTTCGGGATTTGTCAGGGAAGTAAAGTAATCAAAAGTACCCTGAACCAACCATCTAAAAGTTTTGACTTTGGTATGGATGTTACAGATGATGTGGTCTTTGGGGTAGGACTGAAGGGTTCCTTCGGGGAACTGGCTTATTAATTGTTTAATGTCCGCATTCAAATGCCTCACTGGCCTGTCTCAAGTATGGGTTGGTGACATGAACATCATCAAAAAAAAGCACATGGGAAAAGGATTTGGAAATAAAAACCAAATTAGAAATATAGGGGGTGCTCACTGATGGTATCCTAAAAATTGAAGGAGCATCTTATAAAATCCTTAATTTAATAACATGGTATTTGAGGGTGAAAAATCGGTGTATTTTATTTTTTACCCTTTTGGAGAGTCTCAAAACCTGATAACGATCATGTTAATTATCTAATTACATAGGTACTTTTAGGGAACCTTTAGAGCAATGGATATCAATCTATTGCAAAAACTGACTTGAAAGCACGGAAAAATTACTAAACCAAAAATATGGACCTAAATCAAAATAAATTGAAAGTGAGTGTCACGCTACTCCGAATACTGATAGGGTGGCATTTTTTATTTGAGGGCGTCGTGAAAATGTACAATCCCGAATGGACATCTTTCGGGTATCTGGCAACCGCGCAGGGCCCTTTTAAATGGTTCTTTACCGCGCTGGTGGGCGATGCCACGATCGGCTGGGTAGACACCTTGAACATCGTTGCCCTTATGGTGGTGGGAATCACCTTCATTCTAGGAATTTTTGAAAGGGTAGGAGCTTTTGTAGGCATGGGGCTTTTGGCCCTCTACTTTTTTGCCCACCCGCCATTTCCCGGACTTACCCAGTTGAATGTGGAAGGCAGCTATTGGTTCGTGAACAAGAATCTGATAGAACTAGTGGCCTGTTTGGTGATTTACCAATTGCCAACCGGCCAATATTTTGGGTTGGAATACCTACGGAAAAACAGACTAACTAAAATGCAAGAGCAATGAAATGGACTAGAAGAGACCTTTTGATCGGATTGGGAGGACTCCCCATACTTGGAGCGGTATGGTGGGCCGGAGCAGCAAACACCGTAGGGTCCAGAAGAAAACGTTCCGAAATCTTGGAACAGCTCAACATTACTCCATCATTGCCACCCGCCGTACCCGGTATTGGCGGAGAGCCTGTTCGGGTCGGGATCATTGGATTCGGTATCCGGGGGGAGCAACTTTGTAGGGCTTTGGGTTTTGCCACCGAAAATTGGAAGGAACAAATGCGCTTGGCAGCACAGGAAGATGCCAACAATCATGCCCTTGAAGATTTTATGGGCCAAGAAAAGCTCAACGTGAAATTGGTGGGTATCTGTGATGTGTTTGATGTGAGGGCAGATAATTTTATCGACTCCTTTTCAACTCCGGAAAATCCGATAAAGAGATACATCACTTATAAAGATATGATAGGAAGCGGTGACGTGGACGCGGTGGTGATTGCTACACCCGATCACTGGCACGCTCCCATATCCATAGAGGCACTGAACCACAACGTACATGTGTATGTTGAAAAACCCATGACACATACCGTAGGGGAGACCTATCTTTTACGGGATGCCGCCAAAAACTCCAAAGCGGTGTTGGCAGTGGGGCATCAACATAGACAAACCTTGAGCTTTAGTACGGCCAGGGATATTGTTGAAAAAGGTACGTTGGGCCATGTTTCGCTCATTCAGACCAATACCAACAGGAATGATGATAACGGGGCATGGAACTACGACATCCATGAAAAAGCAAGTCCTGAAACCATAGATTGGGAACAATTTTTGGGTTCGGCACCAAATGTACCGTTCAATAAAAACCATTTTTTCAGATGGAGAAAATGGTGGGCCTATGGATCAGGACTTTCTGGGGATTTGTTGACCCATGACTACGATCGTCTGAACTGTGTGCTCAATATGGGCATTCCCTCTTCGGTGAGTGCTTCAGGTGGTATCTATACCCACAATGATGGCAGGAACGTTCCCGATGTGATCCAGGTGAACATGGAATTTCCTGATTACAGTACAGGAAGCAGTCAAGCCAAAGGCAAAGAAAAGGGGATGACCTTCTGTTATAGTGCTACCTTGGGTAATGGTTTCAATAGACCGACCATTTTGATGGGGCACGATGCTACCATGGAACTGGGCAATAAATTGACCATTTGGCCCGATGGGGCTTCTACCCGCTATGCTGAAATGATCGAAGCCGGAAAAATGAACCCTGGAGTGCCTATTTATCAATACAATCCAGCAGCCAATGTGCCCGATGCCATTTCTTCGGCCACTTCCCAATATTTTGCGGACAAAGGCCTTATGTGGACCTATATCGATGGGGTCCGTGTGGATTCCACTTTCTTGCACATGCGGGAGTGGTTGAGCGTGATCAAGAACGGCGGAAAAGTGAGCTGCGGTATCAATGAAGGGTTCGAGGAAGCTATCTCCGCCCATATGGCAGGTCTATCATGGAAATTAGGCCGAAAAATTGAATGGGATCCCAATACTGAAATGTTGAAGCCCATTGAAGGTATTGATTTTGATGAAGTATTACTGGCCAACGGTACTTGGGATGTGAAACCCGAGATGGTTGGTTGAGGTTTATAGATTTTTACGTTTTTCTAATCCGGAAAGTGGGATGTTGCCTCCAAGGAATTCGGCTCCTTAGGGCAATGTCCCATTTTTCATCCTATTATTTTTTGATTTGGTAGTGGCTACCTTTTTCGCTGTAGTTCGTATTGATATAATTCCCTTCCCAGTTGGGCTAGAAAAGGGATGCCCACTTCATCATATTCATAGGCATCATCATTAAAAATACCATCGCTGTTTACCAAAATGGTGGCAACGATCATAAAATCCACTTGGTTTTGGGTGTCTTGTATGTAAGCACAATCCGTAAGGGTACCATAGGCATAGCCCACTTTGTTGTAGATTTTGATATGATCGGGCATTGGGTCGGTACTGTCCCCGAACATGAAGAACTTCACATAGCTATCGTAAAATTCCTCTGGATCATATCCTAATTGCGGTGGCAGGGTATGCATGGCCTCCAACAAAAAATCACGCTGTGTTTGATTCAAATTGAACCGCTCCTCTTTTGGGAAAGCCTCAGGAAATATGGTTCGCTTCAGCAAAGCTGATTGTGCCTGTATGGGATAATAGTTTTTGAGGGAAAAGTCAAAAGGCGCCATTTGCAGGGAATCCTCGGCATAAAAGGCTCTACCTTTTTTAATGTACTTCAGTTGTAAAGGCTTTGCGGGAGTGTTTATGATAGATTCCGTTACCGCTGTTGTAGAGTCGTTCAGATAGATGACCAATGGTTTCGTGGTCACGTCATCGGCATTTGGCGCCGAGAGTCTATGGGCAATCCGGATGGGCGCGACCCCTCTTCTGAGCATGCGCCGATTCAGGTCATCCTGCCCTAAAAATTCCACCAATCGGTTATTGGCAGCATTGTCAGAAACGGCAAAAATCTCGGAAATGCATTTGGCAAAAGTAGTCTCCACGGAATCTCCCTCCACATAAAATCGTGTGTTCAGGTCAAGGGAATCAATTTCATTGAGTTTTTCCAAAGTGGCCACCGCTGCAGGAAATTTGGCCGTACTGGCAGGATAGAAATAATTTTCCGCATCAACCTGAAAATCAAAATCAGTAAAGACAATGCTGTCGTTCCGTCTGTCAATTTGGGTGTAACGAATCTGGACCTCATGTTCCTTCAAATGGTCCATCACGTTCCTGATCAATGGGTTTTCAGAGGCAAGGGCATGTTCCAGAGGATTTTCATTACTTACCTCCTTGCAGGACATCGTTAAAAGTGTCGCCGCGGTTAGTGCAATCCTGGTCCACATGGGCATAGATTAAAGGTCTCCGGTATATACTTGGCCCCTGTGCGGTTTTAGAATATCCTTGACCTCTTTCAGTTCAAATTCGGCAACGACCAAAAAGGCGATGCTGTGGGTAGGGCCAAAATGTTCAACCCCTGAGAGGTCGAACTTGAGTTCCTCCACAACCACAAATTCCTCAAGATGTTTTAGGTAATGCTCGGCAGTACGTGCTGCATTGGGACCCCTAAAGTCCCAAATGATCTTAATCTTACGGTCCAAAATTTTCTCCATGGTTATTGTGAATCGGTTGCGGAAATTCCTTCTTCGGCAAATTTCTTAAAATCCTGCATATAAATCAACGTCTGTTTTTTAAAAGCCCCGGGCATCAAAAAACCCATCAACTTCATCCCAAAACCTGAGAACTGAAAATCAGATTCCGTAACCCAACGGGTCTTGCCATCCTCGTCCCTGTAATAGTTTTTTTGTAGGTTGTGTACTCCTTTGGCATCATAGGTGGCATGCATCTCTTCGGGTAGGTTTTTTTTGATGATGGTTTCGATCAAGTCCATTTCCCTATTGCCCATTTTATACTTGAGGCCCATTTGTGCCCCTTCCTGCCCTGGGTTTTTGGAAAGTTGCTCATAACTTACAAGTCCCTTTTGCCAATGCTTCATGTTCTCCGGGTCTTCCAGTTTTTTGATGAATTCGTCCCTAGGGAGATCTATCAGGATTTCGGTTGTGTACTTCATTTGGTTTGGTTTTGCACTAATGTAACAAATTCTTTCTTGGTGGATGGGCTCTACTAAAAATCTGTTAATCGGAATGCCACTTACTTGTAAGGGATTTTGTAATTGTTATTTTTGCGAAATGCTTAAGCTCCAAAAAAATAGCCTTTTCCTCTTTTGCACTGTTGGTGCACTGTTGGTTTCTTCCTGTGAAGGCCTTTTTAATAAAGAAGTAGAACGGGAACCGTTGGCAAGGGTGGGGGATACGTACCTGTACAAAGACGATATAGCTTCATTGATCAGGGATGACATGACTCCCCAGGACAGTGCTTTGTTCGTGACCAATTATATAAACAATTGGGCCTCCAAACAATTGTTGCTGTCCAAATCGAAGATCAACCTGCCAGAGGAAAAGTTGGCAGAGTTTGACCGTTTGGTATCCGATTACAGGGCCGATCTATATACCCGAGCCTATATTGAAGCCTTGGTGTTGCAGGCCAATGATACTTCCGTGACCAGGGCGCAACTTGAGGATTACTATGAACGGGAAAAGGAAAACTTCAAGCTTAACGAAAAGTTGGTACAACTCCGTTTTGTGGGCATGCCCGCACAGTTTTTGGACAAGGATGGCGTAAAGGCCAAAATCCGGAGTTGGAAGGATGCCGACAAACAATACTTGGATTCCATTGCGGTACAGTTCAAAAAAATTCACTTTAACGACTCCATTTGGGTGAGTTCCACCAGGGTTGTGGAGGAAATACCACCCCTTACCGCCGGAAATGAGGGCAACTACTTAAAAAAATCACAATTTTTTGAGCTACAAGATTCCATAGAGGTATATTTGGGCATGGTCACCAACGTATTGGAGGTCAATGATACAGCACCTTTTGAGTATGTGGAACCGGATATCAGGCAATTGATCCTGAACCGTAGGCGTTTGAACTATGTGAAAAAGTTGGAAACCGAAATTATAGATGAAGCAATCAAGAAGAAAGAATTTGAGGTTTATGAGTAAAATGATGAAGGGGCTATTGGCCTTTGTTTTCCTATCGGCTTTCACTGCCAAGGCACAGGATACGGATGAGGCGTTGGGTGTTAAGGATACTACAAGTTCTACCACCAAAGTAAAGTTAGATGGTATTGCTGCCGTAATCGGGGATTATGTGATCTTGGAATCAGATATTGACAAGACCTTGATTGACCTAAAAACACAAGGGGCTTCAATGGAAAATATTACACGATGCGGGCTTCTGGGCAAATTGATGGAAGACAGATTGTACGCCCACCAGGCCATTCAGGATAGTTTGTTGGTTTCGGACGATATGGTGAATGCCCAAAGTGATCGACAGATTCAACAATTTGTGTCACAGCTAGGGTCCATGGAAAAACTGTTGAAGTTTTACAAAAAGCCAGATGTGGAAAGCTTCCGTACCGAACTTTTTGAAATCAACAAACTACGCATGCTGTCCGAAAAGATGCAAAGTAAGATTGTTGAGGAAATTGAGGTGACCCCGGAAGAGGTCCGTCAATTTTTCTATAATATTCCAGAAGAGGACCGTCCCGTTTTTGGCGCCGAATTGGAAATTGCCCAGATTGTGAAGCAGCCCAAGGCTCCCGAGGAGGAAAAACAGAAAGTGATCCAACAGTTGAAGGCCATCAAACAAGACGTGGAAGAAAATGGTGCCAGTTTTAAGGTAAAGGCTATTCTGTATACCCGTGATGATGAGTCCAGGGCCAATGGGGGGTTCTATAGTATGACCAAGCAAACCCCATTTGTAAAAGAGTTCAAAGATGTGGCCTTCAGTCTTCGGGAAGGTGAAATTTCGGAGCCTTTTGAAACACAGTTTGGTTATCATATCATCTATGTTGAAAAAATTAGGGGTCAGGAAATTGATTTGAGACACATTCTAATGATTCCCGAGGTTCCCCAGAGTGCCATAGACGAGGCAGTGAAAGAGTTGGACACCATCCGTCAACAAATATTGGATGGTAAGTATACCTTTGCCGAAGCAGCCCTCAATTTTTCTGATGAAAAGGAAACCAAGTTCGATGGAGGTCTATTGCGAAACCCGATCAACTTTGATTCCCGGTTCGAGCTGACCAAAATGGACCCGACTCTGTACAACCAAGTTAGGAACATTAAGGATGGAGAGATTTCCAAACCCATTAGGGAAGATGACCCAAGGGGAGGCCCTCCCAAGTTCAAGATCATGAAGATTTCCAACCGTTACGATGAGCACAAGGCAGATTTCGCCAAGGATTATTTAAAGATTCAGGAGCTGGCCCTAAGGGAAAAACAGTTTAAGGCCATCAAAAAGTGGATGGACGAGCATATTGAGGATACGTATATCCATGTAAATGTTGATAATAGGGACTGCGATTTTGCAAACAACTGGGTAAAGGAGTAAGCCAATGTCTGACGTAACTGCGGTAGAAAACCTGGTAAAAAAGCACCAAGAACTTAAAAAAGAGATTGCCAAGGTCATAGTGGGCCAGGAAAAGGTGATCGAACAAATTCTATTATCGATCTATACGGGAGGCCACTCCCTTTTGATAGGTGTTCCGGGTTTGGCCAAAACATTGATGGTCAATACTATCGCACAAACGCTTGGACTTGATTTTAAACGCATACAGTTTACCCCGGATTTGATGCCCAGTGATATTTTGGGTAGCGAGGTGTTGGACCAGAACAGAAACTTTAAGTTTATCATGGGGCCTGTTTTTGGGAATATCATCTTGGCGGATGAGATCAACCGAACACCTCCCAAAACCCAAGCTGCACTCTTGGAAGCCATGCAAGAAAGAGCGGTGACCATAGCAGGAAAGCAGTATAAGCTCAACAGACCTTATTTCGTGTTGGCCACACAAAATCCCATTGAACAAGAGGGTACCTACCCCTTGCCAGAGGCACAGTTGGATCGTTTTATGTTCGCCATCGAATTGACATATCCCTCCATAGAAGAGGAGGTACAGGTCGTAAAATCGACCACCACCGATGAAGAGGTGAAGATCAATACCCTTTTCAATGCCGATGAGATCATTGAGATCCAGCATCTGATCAGGAGGATTCCCGTACCGGACAACGTAATCGATTATGCGGTAAGATTGGTGAACAGGACAAGGCCCGGTATGGAAGGTTCCTTGGATTTTGTCAATAACTATGTAGATTGGGGAGCAGGGCCCAGAGCTTCACAGAACCTGGTTTTGGCCGCAAAGGCCCATGCAGCGATCCATGGCAAGTTCTCCCCGGATATCGAGGACGTGAAAGCGGTATCCTTGGGAATTTTGCGACACAGGATCCTGAAAAACTACAAAGCTGAGGCAGAGGGCGTCTCAGAGGAAAGAATTATCTCCGAATTGTTATAAATATCAAATCATAGATATTTATTTAGCGCAATTCTAATTCCAAAATCCTTCGTTATTTAGTAAATTTACCGAATTACTAAAATCTTAAAACTCAATTGTAGAATGGCATTTGATATAGACATGATTAAGGGCGTCTACGCTTCCATGGGGGAACGTGTGGATAAGGCCCGTGAACTGGTAGGTAAACCATTGACCCTTGCAGAAAAAATATTGTACTCTCACTTATGGGATGGAACACCCACCAATAAATTTACCAGAGGAAAAGATTATGTTGATTTTGCACCGGATAGGGTAGCCTGTCAGGATGCAACCGCACAAATGGCATTGTTGCAATTCATGCATGCTGGAAAACCCAAAGTTGCGGTACCTACAACCGTGCACTGTGATCACTTGATCCAAGCAAAGGTTGGTGCCGAAGCCGATTTGAAAAGGGCAAACCAGACCAGTAATGAGGTTTTCGATTTTTTGGAATCCGTTTCCAATAAGTACGGTATCGGTTTCTGGAAACCAGGAGCTGGGATCATCCACCAAGTAGTTTTGGAAAACTATGCCTTCCCAGGAGGGATGATGATCGGTACCGATTCCCATACGGTAAATGCCGGTGGATTGGGTATGGTAGCCATTGGTGTTGGTGGTGCCGACGCTGTGGACGTAATGTCCGGTATGGCTTGGGAATTGAAATTTCCAAAATTGATAGGGGTGAAGTTAAAAGGAAAACTTTCCGGATGGACGGCCCCCAAAGATGTGATTTTGAAAGTGGCCGATATTCTTACCGTAAAAGGGGGAACAGGGGCCATCATTGAATATTTTGGCGAAGGTGCCACCTCCATGTCCTGTACTGGTAAAGGAACCATTTGCAACATGGGTGCCGAAGTAGGTGCCACCACTTCAACCTTCGGGTATGACGAATCCATGGATCGATACTTACGGGCTACCAACCGTGCCGATGTTGCCGATGCAGCATTGGAAGTTAAGGAGCATTTGACCGCAGATCCTGAGGTCTACGCAAATCCAGAGCAGTACTTTGATGAAGTGATCGAGATTGACCTGGATGTTTTGGAACCACATTTGAACGGACCTTTTACTCCGGATTTGGCTACTCCCATCTCCAAAATGGGTGAGGCTGCCAAAGCCAATGATTGGCCATTGAATGTTGAAGTAGGGTTGATAGGTTCTTGTACCAACTCCTCATATGAAGATATTTCAAGAGCTGCTTCCTTGGCAAAACAAGTGGCCGACAAACACTTGAAGACCAAATCACAATTTACAATCACTCCAGGATCCGAGCAGGTACGCTATACCATTGAAAGGGATGGGTTTATCGATACCTTCAACAATATTGGAGCTACCGTGTTTGCCAATGCTTGTGGACCCTGTATTGGTATGTGGGATCGTTACGGAGACAAAGCATCGGACGGACCACGAAATACCATCGTTCACTCCTTCAACAGAAACTTTGCGAAGAGAGCGGATGGTAATCCCAATACCTTGGCATTTGTGGGATCACCTGAGTTGGTGACGGCAATTGCAATTGCAGGGCGTTTGGACTTTAACCCTATGACTGATAAGTTGTTGAACGAGGACGGGGAAGAAGTGATGTTGGACGAACCAAGAGGTTATGAGCTTCCACCTGAAGGTTTTGCTGTGGAGGATGCCGGTTATATTGCTCCAAAGGAAGATGGTAGTAGTGTTGAGGTAAAAGTTGCCCCAGACTCTGAGCGTTTGCAACTTTTGGCTCCATTTGAACCAATTAAGCCAGAAAGCCTGAAAGGCATGAAACTGTTGATCAAGGCTTTTGGGAAATGTACCACAGACCATATTTCTATGGCCGGACCATGGTTGCGTTTTAGGGGGCATTTGGACAATATTGCCAACAATACCTTGATCGGTGCCGTGAATGCCTTCAATAAGAAAACCAATTTTGTCAAGAATCAATTGACAGGAGAATATGGTGGAGTACCCGATACCCAACGCGAATATAAAAAAGCTGGTATCAAAACTTTGGTAGTGGGAGACCACAACTACGGTGAAGGTTCTTCAAGGGAGCACGCGGCCATGCAGCCACGTCATTTGGGAGTTGCGGCTGTTTTGGTAAAATCGTTCGCAAGGATCCACGAGACCAACTTGAAGAAACAAGGGATGTTGGCCTTGACCTTTGCCAATGAGAACGATTATGACCTTATCCAAGAGGACGATACGTTCAATTTCTTGGATATCGACCAGTTTGCTCCGGACAAGCCTTTGACCATTGAAGTGGTACATGCCGATGGCAGCAAGGATACTATCATTGCCAATCATTCGTATAATAACGCGCAGATTGCATGGTTTAAGGAAGGTTCTGCATTGAACCTGATCAAAAAGGAGAATGCATAATTTGTATCTAATATAATTCTTTAAACTCCTGGTATCATTTCCGATATCAGGAGTTTTTAATTTTTACGAAACATCCTTTTCATGAAGATCAGTAAAAAGACCGTTTTCAATATTGTATTGATTCTTTTGGTGCTTTCCTTTTTTGTGACACCGATCGGTTATTATGGAAAAATATTCTTGAACCGTATTTTTTCATTTTCACCTCCTGTCATCGAACAAGCGGATAGACAGAAGATTACCGATTATGATTGGAAACTGAAGGATGAAGAATGGAATTTCTTCAATTTTGAAAAATCCAAGGGAAGGGTGGTCTTTATTAACCTTTGGGCTTCCTGGAAATTGCCTTCCGAAGCGGAACTTGCAAGCATTCAGCGGTTATATGACAAGTATAAGGACAAAATGGATTTCTATATCATCACCAATGAAAACCGTCCGCCAGTGGAAGCTTTTATGGCCGAACACAAGTTTACCTTTCCGGTCACGTATTTGATTATCGGTGAAAAAATGCCCATTGATTCCAGTAAGGTGCCCTCCTCTTATTTGATCGATAAATCGGGGAACATCGTGGTGCATAAAGAAGGTATTGCGGATTGGGGTACACAAAAGGTGTACAAATTATTGGATGAACTGATAGCTGAATAATTTCATATGAAGATTACCAAAGAACAGATTGGAAATGCAATTTGGATATTGGCCCTAGTGTTGATTCTGTTCACACCTGTTGGGTTCCATGTTCGAGTTTGGGTAAGCAAGGTCATTGCCGAAGTCATTAGTGCCGATACGGTGGAGGATGATGAACAGATTACTCTGGAAGACTATCATTGGAATTTGGTGGATTTGGATGGCAAGCGTACCGATTTTCAATCGGCGAAAGGCAAAGTGGCCGTGGTGAACGTTTGGGCAACTTGGTGCCCTCCCTGTGTGGCAGAACTTCCCAAATTTGTGGATCTTTATGCCGATTACAAGGACAAGGTGGTGTTTGCCTTTGTAGCCAATGATGACAAGGAAAAAGTGGAAGCTTTTCTAAAGAAAAAGGGATACCGACTACCGGTTTACCTTCAAGCGTCCAGTGCTCCATCAGAACTAGAGAGCAGCACCATTCCGGCTACCTATATCATCAGCAAATCGGGAAAAATTGTGGTGGATGAAAGGGGAGCGGCCAACTGGAACTCTGAAAGTACAAGATCCCTTCTGGATGAACTTGTTTTGGAGTAACCTTACTTTTTAAAATATTTAAAAGGAACCAAGAGCATCCCAAAACATTCCCCGTCTTCCTTACCTAAATGTTTATGGTGCATTTTATGGGCTCTACGCACCCCACGGGCATACCAATTATTGGCATTCCTCAAAAGTTTGAACCGTTGGTGGATAAAGATATCGTGTACCAAAAAATAGGCGATGCCATAGGCCAAAATCCCAAATCCTAGAGGCCAACCATACCAAAAAGAAGTGTAATTGCCCAAAAAGAAAAGGGTCATACTCACCACGGCGTAGAACAGGAAAAAAGCATCGTTGCGTTCAAACCAAGAATCGTGATCCTTTTTGTGATGATCCTTGTGTAGGCTCCACAAAAAACCATGCATCACGTATTTATGGGTGAACCACGCCATAAATTCCATGAAACAGAACATGGCCAAAAAGATGAAGATCCAGAGCGCTACTTTCATTGTACCAATTGTAATTTATAGTTGAGGTAAGATTGGGCCAAAAGTCCGAATTTTTGATAATTGGGCACACGTATGCGGGCATTTTTGATTTCCAGAGGAGGTGTGCCCTGCAACTTGTGCAACAATTTCTTGTAATAGCGATAGGCTGTATAGACACCAAATTTAGCCTGTTCCGGCAATTTGATGATTCCGGAATATCCCAAAGCAAAGTCAGCCTTGATTTCGTTGACAATCCTTTTCTTGGATTCCTCATCAAGTTCCAAAAGGTTGGTATTGGGAAAATAGGTGCGGTTCAATTCTTCGTAATCCGCTTTCAGGTCCCTTAAAAAATTCACTTTTTGAAAGGCCGACCCCAAGGCCATGGCAGACTCCTTCAACTCTTCGTATTTTTCCTTGTCACCGTTCACAAAAACGCAGAGACACATCAACCCTACCACATCCGCGGAGCCATAAATGTATTCCCGGTATTCGTCAAAGGTTTCGTAGTTTTTCTTGCTGAGGTCCATCCGCATGCTTTTCATAAAAGCTACCACCAAATGATGGGGAATATCATATTTGTGATAAGTGTGCTGAAAGGAATTCAAAATGGGGTTCAGACTGATTTTTTTCTCAAGCGCCTCTTCCATATCCTTTTCAAAATTCTCGAACAAGAGTTTTTTGTCGTAATCGTGGAAGGTGTCCACAATTTCATCGGCAAACCTTACAAAACCATAAATGTTGTAGATATCCGTTCTGATGGAAGGAGCCAACATTTTAGTGGCCAAGGCAAAAGAGGTACTGTAAGACCGGGTCACGATCTTACTACAGTGGTACGATACTTCGTCAAAAATGCTTTTCATCTTTTTACTTCTTTGGTGATTAGATCGGCCACCAGTTTACCAGAGATCAGGGATGGTGGCACTCCTGGTCCCGGAACGGTGAGCTGACCGGTAAAGAACAGGTTCTTTACCTTACTACTTTTTAGGTTAGGTCGTAAAAAGGCGGTCTGCCGCAACGTATTGGCGAGACCGTAAGCGTTGCCCTTATAAGAATTGTACTGTTCCACAAAATCGTTTACACAGAAACTTTCCTTAAAAACAATGGCATTTTTAATCTGTTGATGGGTAAGTTTTTCAAACCTGTCCATCACTATGTCGAAATATTGGTTTCTTAATTCGGGTGTATCCTCCAGTCCTGGTGCAATGGGAACCAAGAAGAACCCTGTTTCACTATCCTTGGGAGCCATGGAGCCATCGGTCACCGATGGAAAATTGGCATAGAACAAGGGATTGCTCGGCCATTGGGGATTATCATAGATTTCCTGGGCATGTTTTTCAAAATCGGTATCGAAGAACAGGTTGTGGTGTTCAATGTTTTTCAACTTTTTGTTGAAGCCGATATAGAACAGCAGGGAAGAAGGGGCATAGGTCTTGTTCTCCCAGTATTCTTCGGAATATTGCCGATATTTTTGGTCCAACAGGGTTTCGGAATGATGGTAATCCGCCCCACTGACCACGTAATCGGCAATTTGGTTCTTACCCTGGCTGCGGATGCCGATCACTTCTCCATCGGACACCAAAATATGGGAGACAGGGCTTTGGGTGTGTATTTTTACTCCCAGTTCCTCTGCAAGACTTTTCATGGCCTTGATGATTTCATACATACCACCTTTGGGATGCCAGGTACCCAAACCGAAGTCGGCAAAGTTCATGAAGTTGTAGAACGATGGGGTGTTGCTCGGCTTTGCTCCCAAAAAAAGTACTGGAAACTCCAAAGTGGAGACCAGTTTTGGGTTTTTGAACCGCTTGCGTACCTCTTGACTTATCGTCTTGAAAAACTGGTCTACCCGAAGAACGGTATCCTTGGTCACCAGTTCCAAAGGGGAAAGACCGGGCCGGAGCACTACCTTGTTGATGGCAATATCATAGTTTTCCTGTGCTTGGTCTATAAATCTTTTAAGGTGCTCACTGCTTCCTGATTCAATGCGCTCAAACTCCTCACAAATGGTTTCCATGCAGTCCCCAATGGTGAGGGTGTCGTCCTCAAAGAATATTTTATAGGCTGGGTTAAGTTTATCCAGATGATAATAGTCTGAAGTCTTTTTGCCGAAGTCGTTGAAAAACTTATCGAAGATATCGGGCATCCAATACCAACTGGGGCCGATATCAAAAGTAAACCCATCTTTGACCAATTGTCTGGCCCGACCGCCAACGGTATCGTTCTTTTCAAATATTTCGACCTCAAACCCCGCCTTGGCCAAATAGCAAGAAGCGGAGAGGGAAGAGAAACCGGAACCGATGACGATGGCTTTTTTCATTGTTTAGACGGTTTCAAGTAGTTGGTGAATAGAACTAAAAATTTTAACGCTGTTCGGTAGCTTGTTTTCGGACACTTGTTGTATCTGATGCCCCAACGCGTACAATTTAGATCCGGGCGACATGTCCAATACCTCTTTGAACCGGTTGAAGTAGTCCTCCAGTTCATTTAACATCGGAGACACTGTAAAATAGGAGATGAACCTGATGTTACTGTAATATTTGAGCAGGTCTACCAAACTTTCTATGGGCATGGTCTGTCCGAGGTAAATGGTTTTGTACCCCTTGTTCGCCAGTTCGTAATTGATATATAGCAATCCAATTTCATGGATTTCGTTCTCTGGAAGGAATAGTACGAAAACCTGATCCTTTTTCGTGGGTTCGTTAAGTTGTACCTGTTCCGTATGGATGTAGATTTTCTGTTTGATCAGGTTGGAAACAAAATGCTCATGAGCTGGACTGATGGTGTTGGTCTGCCAGAGCAATCCAAGCTCGTTCAAAAAGGGGATAAATACCTCATTGAAGATTTGGGTAAAGGACCTTTCCTTTAAAAGACTGTTATAGGTTTGCAGAAAAAGCGATTGATCAAAATTGAGCATGGCAAGTTTAAGGGAATTCAATGCATGGCTCTTTTCGCTGTTCTTGGCAACAATATCCCTGACCAAAACAGGTATCTTGGTGTCATCCAATTTGGCAATCTTGGAAATTTTGTACCCATTGTTGTAGAGCATGGTCACGTTCAGTAACTTTTGAAGGCTAACTACATTATAGGTACGGATGTTCGTATCGGTCCTTTCTGGACTGAACAGGTTGTACCGCTTTTCCCAGATTCGAATGGTATGGGCCTTGATCCCCGACAGGTTTTCCATATCCCGAATACTGAAAGATTTTTTTACGTTGTTCATCTTTTTTAAGTAAACGTTAAACAAATTTACAATTTAAACGATGCCAACCTATTTTTTTATCTTAAAATTTGGAAGGGATTTCTAAAAAACCAAGGTTTTTGTCAATAGAATGGTGGAAGTGTTGAGGAATATCCATTATAAAAAAAACCGCAACAATTTGCGGTTTTGTGCCCACGACTGGATTCGAACCAGCACGTCCTTACGAACACCACCCCCTCAAGATGGCGTGTCTACCAATTTCACCACGTGGGCCTTCATGGATTTAAACAAAAAAAGTTAAGCAAAGCACTTAACTTTTGGTTTGCAAATATAATTGTTTTGCACAAATCGATGGACTACAAATTCGGTTTTTAAGTTTACTTCAGATAACCGATATATGAGAAGGAGAACCCGTGGTTCTTTGCTCCTTCCAAGAATAGATAGGCATTGCCTTTCTTGGCCACGTCGCTCAACCCATGGTTGTATTTGAACACGATCTTTCCGTTGGGCAGATTTATCCCTATACCGCCTATCAGGCCAAAATCCATTTTTTCAAATTGATCATTGTCCAGTTCGCCATAGCCATAGTAGTAAGGGGTGCTGTAATCAAAATTGGTATCCAATAAAAACCCTGCATATCCTCCTAGAACTATATCCGCAACACTTCTGGTATGGATGTTCAGCAATAGCGGGGTTTCAATGTATTGCAGTTTAAACCTGATGGTGCCATCATAGTAATTGTTGATGTAATAGTCTCCTTTACCACCTTTTCTGGAATAAAGAAGTTGGGGTTCCAGACCAATGCGTTTGCTGAGGGGCAAGCTCAGAGATCCGCCTATGAAGAAACCAAATTGGAACTCGGAGTCATAAGGGTCGTTATGGAAGCTGGTGACCTGGGGCCCAAACGTGATCCCAAAATGCGGGTCGTGGATACTGTAAATGGGATAATAACCTGAATTTTCTTGGGCACTGGCCCCCAATGTGATGGCCCCAAAGGCCAAAAGCAAGATTCTTCTCATGTTCGATATTTAAATTGATGAATTATACATTGCGAAAGTATCGCTTGGGTTTTGGCCCAGGATTTCAAAAAGGAATGAAACGACTGTATTGGTAGGTGAAGAAACCAAATGGCAAGCTTAGGTAGATCAACCTTAAAATTTGTTTTTCCGACCCTCGTTTTTGGGTTGTATTGTTTCAACAGGGAAATAGGATACTTCACCCTGAAAATTTTCTGTTTGGGACTACAGGCGTTTAGTATTCCAGGGCATGCCCAATACTTTTGCCCGATGAAAAAGGTGAATTGGGGCATAGGAATCCCGTTTTCGGTGATATTATCGGTGTTGGGCTCATTGCCCATACTGCTTCATTTTTCCACGGACGAAGTAAACCTGTTCTTGAGGTCGATCTCCTATAATTTGATCATCACCTTGCTTTCATGGTATATTTTCCATCGGGTTTTGGAAAGCAGATATTTTAACCTCTCCAAAGGGCGGGGCACTTATTTTGCATTTTGTACTTCCATTACCATTGTCTTTGCCTTTGTCCTGAACTTTATTTTCACTACCATCATTGGGTTTTCCATAAAACCCATCATGCATTCGGGAAGTCTTCGGTATTTCCTCCTAATCCTTTTTAGGGGATTGATGTTGGGTGCACTCATTTCTTTTGTAGTCAATTACTTGGATGTAATCCGGGAGAAGCAAAGAAATGCCTTGGTGATCGAACAGTTGAAACAGAAACAATTGGAAGCCAACTTGTCTTCCCTGAAGGAGCAGATGAGCCCCCATTTCTTGTTCAATTCGCTCAATTCACTCATATCCGTCATCAAAAGGGACAGTGATGGAGCGGTCAATTTTGTGATACGACTATCGGAGGTGTATCGTTATCTGCTTCAGCATCGGGAGCATCAAACGGTCAGTCTAAAGGAAGAACTCGATTTTATTGACGCCTATATTTTTTTGCTGAAGGTCCGGTTCAAGAACAACATTCGGGTTAAGGTGGACATCCCTGAAAAGTATATCAATACAAGAATACCTCCCTTGACCCTGCAACTGCTCCTGGAAAATGCGGTGAAGCATAACATCGTATCAAAGACCAAACCCTTGGATATTGAGATCGGCGTGGATAACCAAATGATCGTAGTGAGCAACCAAGTACAACCTAAGGTGTCCTTGGAAACCTCCCACGGTTTCGGTTTGGGAAGTATGGAAGAACAATATTGGCTGCTTGCCCAAAAGGAGATATTGATCAAGGAAGACAATAATAGGTTCAAAGTTTTATTACCATTATTAATATAGGTGCCATGGATATTTTGATCATAGAGGACGAACCAGCTACAGCCAAGGATTTGGAAGAAACTATCCATAACCTAAATATGGATTTGAAGGTTTTGGATATTGTGGACAGCATTTCTGAGGGAACGGAATGGTTCCGAAAAAACGGACAACCCGATTTGATCTTAAGCGATATTCAACTGGCGGACGGTCTCAGTTTTGAGCTCTTAAAAAAAGTGGACGTTAGCTGTCCCGTAATATTCTGCACGGCCTATGACGAATATGCCATAAGGGCATTTGCGGCCAATGGCATTGATTATCTGCTGAAACCCATCAACGAGGACAAGCTTTCTAAAAGCCTAAAAAGGTACCAGTTGTTGAACGACCATTTTGCAAGGAACAATCCACATCTGCAGCAACTTTTGCAGAAAGTGCAAGGTCAACTGCAAACATACCGATCCAATTTTTTGATTTCCTTCCAGGATAAGATGATTCCGATCGGGGTGGTGGACATTGCCTTTTTTTATACCGAAAACGGTATTACAAAATTGTACACCATGTCTGGTAAAAGTTATACACTGCCCTATACCTTGGAGCAGTTGGAACAATTGTTGGATCCCAAAATGTTCTTTAGGGCCAATAGACAATATATCATTTCGTACAGTGCCATAAGTTCGGTGGAATCCTATGTTTCCAGAAAGATGTGTGTGAATATGTTGGTGGATGTTCCAACACCATTGCTGGTAAGCAAAAAGAGAAGCCCGGTCTTCTTGGGCTGGCTCAAAGAGCGATAATACTTCTCCTTTAGGGATAATCTTAAAAACTTCGGGGAGCCATAATGTTACTTCAGCATTGGATTTGTCCACTTGCATTGATTATGGACAATTCAGTATAAAGACCTAGGGTAATATTGCTACTGAACTTTAAAAAGTAGCGTTATGAAAAAAATCATTCAAACATCAAAATTGTGGGTGATCCCCCTTGTGTTTTTTGCACTTACTTCTGAACTGAGTGCACAGGTAGTGGTGCGTAGGCCAGCGGTAACGGTAGTGAGACGCCCCGTGGTAAGACCCTACGTATATCCAGTGGCCCGCCCGGTTGTGGTGGCACCGGTACCTCTTCCCAGATATTACACACCCGTTTATTACGCAGGTAATCCTTACTACTATGCGGATGGTGTGTTTTATGTGAGGATTGAACAATCGGAATCGTATAAAGTGGTTGTGCCGCCTGTTGGCACCATAGTGCCCAGCCTGCCCGAAGGTGCACGAGTGACCATTATAGATGAAAGGGAGTATTTCGAATATAGGGAGGTGATTTATAAAAGAATCCTCGTGGAGAATTTGGTGAAATATGAAGTAGTGGGTTATACAAACCAATAATAAATGGAAACCAAAAAGATGATGATGAAAAGAGTTTTGTTTTTGATATTGATGTCCGTGCTCTTGGGAGCATTGGCTTTCTTACAGAGTTGTGATGACGATGATGAGATCATCGTGATAACTCGGTATTATGCCTATGAAGATGCAGAAGAAGCGGTAGCTGTATCACTTTCGTATGCAACCTATGGCTTGGTGGCCAATATGAACAAGGCCAGCAATGAAATCCAGGAGAATAGCGATTGCGATGTGTTGTACCAAGAAAGCGATTCTTTTTACGACGAGACCATTACTGGCTATATCAGTTATGAATACAACTATCAAGAGGAATATATGTGGTCCTGTGAACCTGATATGGCAGTGGATTACCAACTCTCCGCAACGCAGAACATGAAATCACTCAGATATAACTACGATCATGATATTGATTTGAGTTTTGATATTTCAGGTTTGGAAGATACCAGCGCCGATGAAAATTATGAGGGAAGTTATCTACGCGAAGGTGAATGGGAATCCAATTATAATGGTGAAACGTATAGACTCACTTTTGAGAGCGATATCGAGGGGGTTTTGGTATCCAAGGAATCGAATAAGATATATACCGGAACCGCCACTTTTTCATTGGTGCAGACGTATAGTCATTCCAACGTCACCTATACCTATAAAGGCACTGTGGAGTTTGTTGATGAGGATGAAGCTCGGGTAGAGTTTGACAGTGGAGAGGTGTTCTATGTGGATTTGAACAACATCAGCATTTCTGAAGACTGATATAACGATTGTATTTTTCCCAATTGCCCCCGATCCCGGATATTGTTACATGCAGTATCCGGGATTTTTTTTGGATGGATGTCGATGTAGAGGAAACTGTCGTTCAAAGAAAAAAGCCCTGGGAAAAATATCCCAAGGCTCTTACAAACATCACTAACCTAAAAAAATGCTTGTTGAAATGATATAGAAAACCCTAAAAAGAGTATAGGAAGCCTATCTGAATAAAGGGCCCATTATTCTTTAATTCCTCAATGGGTTCCGGTTGGTCGGACAGGGGAATCGTCACGATGGTCCATCCTCCGGAATCCGAATCGTTGAACCATTGGTATTTTTGACCTGCAATGCCCCCGGATACTTTTACATGCCAATTCTTGTAAAGCCTGTGGCTATAAAAAACTGTACCATTAAAATGACGGTATTGGAGGTATTCACTATTATGGGTTTCTTCGGATAGCCGATAGCTGTCAGCACCTAGGTTCCATTCCAATCCAGAGGTGCTTCTTCCTCCCAAATTCCAAGCCAAGGTACCCTGTATGGGAAACCTTCCATAAAAATGTAACTTTTCACTGATCTGATAGTCAAAATCGAAAAGGGGAATAAGCTGGTTGCCAAAAAATTGGTGGGAATATCCCAATCCCAATCCCAAAGTCAAGTTCTCCGAGAACTTTCGATGCAGGCCAATGCCTACTGCAAATGTGAAATCCTCAGTAGAGATATCCTCCAAATCACTACTCAATACCATCTTGGTGGCCAAGAACATCTCATCCCTGTCGTTCAGTTTCAGTTTTCCCCCAACGGGGATTCCCAATCCATATACCCTATTGCCAATGTCCATCGGAAAGTTTTCCAAATACATCACTTCGGGGGCGATACCAGTGGCTAAACTGAATGTTATTCCTCTGTGTATGGGTAGCAGTAGTTGCGCTTCCAGTTGGGAAATATGACCACCATCCACTTCTTCAATAGGGGTATGGCTATATTTGATGTAGAATGGGGATTTTTCTTGACCAAAGCTTTTCAATGATGAAAAGGATAGGAGTATTATAACGAGGCTACGGTATAAATTTCTGTTCATGCTTTTTTATTGGTGGATCAATTTTCCGTCCATCAGTTCCAAGACCCTGTCACAATTGGCGGCAAAATCATCATCGTGTGTCACGGCGATGATGGTCTGGCCTCTTTCCACGGCCAATTCCCTGAAAATGTCGAATACGATCTGGGTGTTTTTGGAATCCAGGTTTCCAGTGGGTTCATCGCCCATAATAATGGTCGGTTCGTTGATGAGTGCCCTGGCAATGGCCACCCTTTGCTGCTGCCCGCCCGAAAGTTTGTTGGCAGGTTTCAATGCCTGGTCTTCCAGCCCCAAAAGTTTTAGGTTGGCCATGGCCTTTTCCTCGATTTCCTCCGCGGTTTTTTTCTCCAATTTTAACGCTGGGAGCATCACATTGTCCAATGCGGAAAACTCTGGTAGCAGATAATGGAATTGGAACACAAAGCAGATATGCTCGTTCCGAAAAGCGGCCAGTTTATTCTGGGCCTTGCCTGTTAGCGTTGTGCCATTAATGGTCAGGGAGCCTTCATAGGCTGTATCCATGGTAGAAAGAATATAAAGCAAGGTAGATTTGCCGGAACCGGACTTGCCCGTAAGTGCCAAAAACTCCCCTTTTTTAATATCGAAAGAGATATCCTTCAACACATGAAAGGTCTGTGGGTCATAAAAATATTTGTTCAGTTCCTTGACAGACAATGCTAAATTTTCCATCCTTTTAACCTCTAATGATTTCAACGGGATCTACTTGTGATGCCTTTCTGGATGGAAGATAACCTGCCACAAAAGTGGTAATCAGACCAAATACAAAAGCCATGATATAATCTTTGGTCCTGTAGGTTATCGGCAAGGTTTCCAATGAGGCGATCTTAAAGGGAATGTGGTTGACCAATAAGGAAACCAAATACCCAAGTATGATGCCAACAACGCCTCCCAAAATACCGATGATCACGGATTGGGTAAGGAATATCTGGATGATGTCCTTCCCATCAAATCCCATGGCCTTGAGAATGGCAATCTCCCTAATCTTCTCGTTCACTGTCATGTTCATAATGTTGTAGATGCCAAATCCGGCCACAATGAGTATGGTCAAGGATACGGCCACGGCAATAATGTTCCGAAGCTTGTTGGCGGCCTCCAATTGTCCGTTGGCCTCTTGCCAGGGTTCCACTTTATAAGGTGTCATCTTACCAAGTCGCTTGGAGAGCTCCACTGTTTTGTTGTAGTCTTTCAAATTCACCTGGATATCGGTGACATACCCCATGTTTTTGGAAATCAGCTGTCGAGCAAATCCAATACGGATATAGGCTTTGGCATTATCCACACTGGCCAAGGTGGTTTCCACAATTCCGATGACCTTATAATTTTTAGTGATACCTTCCTCTGTGGTCACCACAACATTATCGTTGAGGTGAAGACTTAATTTTTTGGCCAGTCCACTGCCCAAAAGAATACCGTCGCTCCTTCGGTTCAAGTCCATCCAATCACCTTCGACAACATATTGTGCGGTTCCAAAAAGTTGGTCCTCATTGACCACATCGATACCTGATAGCATCCCATTGACTTTGGTGGCACCGTTCCTGAAGAATACATTGATGTTCAATTGGGGGGTGACCCCACTGATTTCTGGAACGGAATCCAATAGATTCAATATTTTGTCCGAATTTTTGATGCCTTCGGTGTACTGGATCACTTTGGGATTTCTAATGTTGACCAAGGTGTTTTCGTCCACCCGACCTGCAAACAAGTTGGTGTTGTCCTTGGGGATGTCGTTGTAGATCCTGATATGGGCCAAGGTGCTGAATGCGAGACCGGTCTGTGTATCATTCACCCCAGTCATGAAACTGTTCATGAAAATGTACATGGAAATGCCAAAGGTCACACTCAAGATGGCCACCAAGGTTTGCTTTAACCGAGAGGTCAAATGGGCGTTGGCAATCTTGTAATTGGTTTTGTTCACGATCATTCCTTCTCCTTTTTAGGGGTGATGATACGTGTGGATTCATCCAAACCTTCCATAACCTGTACCCATTCACTGGTTTTGATGCCGATTTTGATTGGTACTTCCTTTTTGTCCTTCTCCAAAATCACCATGTCTTCCTTCACCAAATAATCAGTTGGAATGACCAATACATTTTTTATGTCGGCAATCACAATATTGGCCTGTAGTTGTGTCCCTGCATAGATGGAAGTCGGTGCATTGGTAAAAGTGGCCTCTACCACAAAGGATTGCTCTTTCTCGTCAAAGGCGGGATAAATTTTGGTGATCACGGCATCAAAAGTGGCGTCTTTTTCAGTGTTCAGGGATATTTTCGCCCGTTGTCCCAAAGCAGTTCTTGAAATATCTTCCTCGGCCACAAACAGTTTGAGGATGTTTCCGCCGCCGCCAATTTTTGCGATGCTTTCCCCTCGTTTTACAAGCTCGCCCTGTTCTTTGTACACATTCAACACGGTGCCTGATATTTGGGATTTGATAAAATAATCGTCGTTGTTCTCTTGTTGGATTCTTAACTGACTCTTGGCATTTGACAAGTTCACCTGCAATGATTGTTGAAGGTCGGACAGCGATTTTTTTAAGATTTCTACATGGGCCTTGGAATTTTCGAACTGTACCTTGGCTTTGTCAAAATCCAATTGGGATACGGCATTTGTTTGGAGGAGTGCACTGTAACGATCTAGGTTTTTACGGTCCAGTTCCAATTGGGTCTCTGCCTGTTCAATTTGAAGCTGTAATTGTGCAATTTGTGGGGAGTTTGGTTTTGCCTTGGTCACCGCATCTTGGTAGTTCACCAAGGCATTGTCCAATTGATTGGATTGTACACCATTGGACAATCGGAACAGATCGTCACCGACTTTCACTTGGTCCCCTTCCTTCACCAAACTGAGGTTGAGGAACCCTTCGGTATTGGCCGTAACGGTATACTCGTTGGTTTTGGCCAAGTAGCCACTGGCGAAGACCACATCGATGATATCCCTTTTCATTGGGGTAGTGGTGTTGTTTTTCCCACAACCGATAAGGAATGAAAAGCTGAAGCCCAACAAGATTTTGTATATGATTTTATAGTTCATTGTCATTTTTTCTGGAAAGGATGGTTGCATAATTGCCATACACATTTGAGAGTGTATTCAAATAGTTGTTCTCGGCTCTTAGATAGTCTTCAAAAACCTTGAAATAGGCATCGAGCCCAATGATTCCCTGTTGCAACTTCTGAAAGGTCAAATCCACATTGTCTTGGTATAGCATGAAATTGTCATAGGCGGTGGCCAAGGCTTGAAGGCTGATGCCATACTCTTTCAATAACAAGTCATCCCGTAATGCTGATTGCTGCTTTTCCTGTTCCAGGTTTTTTTGGGCGATACCGTACTCAATTTTGGAGACCTTGATTTTATTGTGGTTGGCAAGACCTGTAAAAATGGGTACTGAAAGGTTGAGACCCACATAACTATAATCTGTCCATGCCTCACCATCCAAGGAGAAGGTAAAATCGTTTTGGAACTGTTGTTGCCCAAAATAGGCGTTTAGGGAAAGCTTAGGATAATGTAGGGCCCTTTGCTGTTTTACATCCAATCGTGCTTGTTCCAGTTGGCGTTCATACAACAGAATGTTCTTGTCCATGGCCAATGTTTCAGATATGGGAAATCCCTGTTCTTCAGTTTTTTCGACTTCTTGCAGTTCTATATTTGAATCTGCTGGCAACCCGAGCAAGTTTTTCAACTGGTTGAGGGACTGCTCCAACGAACTATGGTTGGCGAGTACATTTTGCCCAATGTTGTTAACGTTGATGATTGCCTGATTCAGTGATGATTTGTCGATCAATCCATTGTTGAACTTATCTTGGGTCAATGTGCGGATGCTATCGGCCAGTGATTGGTCTTTTTTATTGATTTCCAGTGCTTTTTGGGCTATGATAGCATTATAGTAGAACAAAGCGATTTGCTCCGTGAGTTTTTCATCGAAAAGACTTGATTGCACTTGGGTGATTTCTGTACCCACCTTGGCAATTCTGGACTTGATGCTGTTTTGCCAATCCAGAACCGTTTGTGTGATGGTTATCCCCGCATTATAATTGTAATCCTGCCCAAATTGAACATTGACCAGTGTGCCAGGCTGTCCTACCAACTCCCCTGGAATAGGAGTAGTGGCCAAGTTCAGGTTGTTTTGGGCGGTAAAGCTCCCTGAAATTGTGGGTAGAAGATAGCTTTTTGATAGTTTGTGTTCCGCGCGGGCCCTATCTTGTTGAAGCTCTTGGATGTTTCTATCTATATTGTACTTTTTGCCATATGCAATGGCCTCGTTCACATTGAACAATACAATAGTGTTGGGATCCTGTTGGGCAAACAGGTTTTTGGAACATACCAAGAACATCAAAATCCATAGCAATCTCGCCACCTTCATTATAATCTTGTCCATGTTACGCTGGTAGAAAACCAGAGTTTGGTAATATGGAGCGCTAAACTATTGTGGTCTTCGGACAGCTCCGCACTACAATCGGCTTCTTTACCTTTTTTGGGTAGGTACACTTTGCCATCTTCCCAAGTTTTACCGTCAAAAGACAGGTCTGATATGATGTTAATACCCATTATTTTTCTGGTTCGTAAGGATTTGGTTGGATTGTTTTGGTCCGTTTTGGGTTCTCCATTGGGTGCGTTGGGTTCCTTCAACCAAACAATTTTCCCGAAGAAATCATCCCCTTTTTGATAAATCTCAACATGGGCATCCTCTTTATCGTTCAACCACGTTCCCGTGATATCCGTGCTTTTGGTTTGCCCATGGGTTTTCAATAGCAACAAACAGAAAAAAGCCAACGCCATCAATGATCTCATGATAACTCTTTTTGATTGATACGGGGGCAAAATTGGTCAAGGCATTATGGTTGGAATAGGTGGAATATGGCAAAGGGTACATTATGGTAACCGAAGGGGGCAATTTTCGGGATTAATTTTTCTTAAAACGACCTTGACCTCTCGGATAGCCAGTGAAATGAAATTAAAAAGAGGAAATGTTTTTCAGTTTACAGGATACACAAAACCCATATAAAGTTTACAATATCATAATCTCCGGCCTCTCTTATTTTTATGAAATTTGTGTTCGATGATAGAGTACTCATACGACAAGGCTACTCCAGAAAAGCTCGCCAAAATGATTAACCAATCGGATAGGAACGCATTCAATTCCCTGTTTGAAATACTTTGGGAGCCCATGTACATTTATGCGTCTTCACTGATTATGGACGATTCCATTGCTAAGGATTTGGTACAGGAAGTCTGGATCGATTATTGGCAGCGTAGGGAAGCAGTCGAAGTTGAAAATATAAAGTCCTATCTCTTTAAGGCGATTCGTTACAAGTGCTACAATGCACTTAGGGATATGAAGTTCAATCAAACACAGATTGAGGCGGCCCATGCTGTTTGTATCAGTTCTGAAGTAGAAATGGAAGCGGATGTCATGGACCTCTCCAAAAGAATCAATGAGACCATTTCAAGCTTGCCCAAAAGATGTCAGGAAGTTTTCATCTTGAGCCGTATGAACCACATCAACAATAAGGAGATAGCCGAAAAATTGAACATTTCCCAACGCTCCGTGGAAAATCAAATCTCTTTTGCCCTTCGAAGACTACGCAAAGAACTTTCCACTGTTAAGTCATTGTTTTTTTAAAACCCCTCCGTTTTACCTAAAGGTTAATTAGGCGCCAGGAAGTTTAAGGAATCATTAAAACCCATTTTGGGAATGTGCGTACCTGTATGCCAATGGTACTTGTTATTGAAACGAGCATACAATGACCGAAAATGAAATCAAGGGATTAATGGAAAAGTACCTTAATGGTACGATTACCAAAAAAGAGGAATCCCTTCTGGAACAGTTTGACGGCAACCTTTTGTCCAAAAACCGTAAAGGCATCTTCAAAAACGAGAGGCACAAAAAACGTGTTGCAAAGCAACTGTCCCAAAATATAGCTGGCCCAGATAAAAGAATTTCCTTTTTAAAGTGGACCAGGGTTGCGGCATCATTGGCCGTGATGGCAAGTTTAGGGTATCTTCTTTATTCCAAAACAGAAACAAAGGAAGTGGAAGAACCTATTGTGGAGATTGTACGAACAACGGAATGGGGTCAGAAGTTGAACCTTACCTTGGCCGATGGTACCCAAGTACGTTTGAATTCGGGCAGTACCCTAAAATATCCCAACCGATTTGAAGGAGATATGCGTCATGTAGCGTTGATCGGCGAGGCCTTTTTCGACGTGGCAAAAAATCCCGATAAACCTTTCGTTATAGAATCCGGAGAAGTACGGACCACGGTGTTGGGCACTTCGTTCAATGTAAACACTTATCCGGACAATGACCAAATTGCGGTAACCGTGGCCACTGGAAAAGTGAAGGTGGCATCCCAAGAAAGCGAGATTTTTTTAGAACCCAATGAGCAAGGGGTGTTTAACACAAAAACAAAATCCATGACCAAGGAAAGAGTGGATATTACAACAGCCCTGAATTGGAAAAAGGGTATTATCCATTTTGAGGATGTGCCACTCTCGCAGGTCTTGGAAACCTTGGAAAAGTGGTATGGCGTATCCTTTGTGTTGGAGAACAAGAATGCCGGGGATTGCCATATCAGCGCAAGCTACGATAATGAATTGCTTTCCACGGTAATGGAAAGCATCGTATTCGCTAAAAAAGGATTACGATACGAATTTTTGGAGGATCACAAGATCCTGATCAAAGGAAAATGCACTGACTAAAAAACCAGCTTAATCAAAAATCAATGCCTATGAAATGAAACAACCTAACAAAAAAACAGCCTGCAACACTTTGGCGAGCGGAAACAGGCTGTCGAAAGTTCAATGATTACAAATACTTATAACCATTTAAACATTATGTGAAATTATGAATTCACTAACTATTAAACAATTTATCAAGTTGACATTCCGTACATTTTGCTTTATGATCATCTTGGCACTGTTGAATCCGGTGTTGGCAGCCAATGTAAGGGGGCAAAAACTGGAGAACTACAGGGTGGATGTATCCGTGAACGATGCCACGGTAGTTGAGGTCTTGAAGCAGATAGAGGAACAAACAGACTTCAAATTTGTGTATGACCGCAAAGTGGAACGATTGCACAAGACTTACGACATTGCTTACAACAAAGTTTCCCTTAGGTCCATTTTGGAATTGATGGCCAAGGATGCGGACCTTACGTTTAGAAGGATCAACAATACCATTTCCATAGATGTAAAACCCAAAGCACCCAAAAGAGTCGTGGAAATTGCCTTTATCACCGTTACAGGTACCGTAACCGACGAAAACGGGGTTCCGTTGGCGGGTGCATCCGTGCAGGAAAAGGGAACGGGAAATGGTTCCATTACTGATTTCGATGGTAATTACACCATTGATGTGGAGAGCAACGCAGTGCTCCAATTTTCGTATTTGGGATACACCCCAAAAGAAGTTGCGGTGGACGGCCGCACTACCATTGATGTGCAATTGCTGCAAGATGCTACACAATTGGAAGATGTAGTGGTAGTTGGGTATGGAACCCAAAGAAAAACCGATGTGACCGGTTCCATCGCTTCAGTGGAAAGCGAGGATTTCAACAAAGGAATCGTGATGAACCCAGGGCAGCTCTTGCAAGGTAAGGTTGCCGGTGTGAACATTTCCAATGTAAGTGGTGAGCCAGGTGCCGCACAGGATGTGATCATCCGTGGGGTGGGAAGTTTACGTTCCGGGACTACGCCATTGTATGTAATCGATGGTTTTGCTTTGGACAATACAAGTACCGGGGTACCTACCAATCCCTTGAACTTTATCAACCCACAGGATATTGAAAGTATCGATGTGTTGAAGGATGCCTCCGCTGCAGCTATTTATGGAGCCAGGGCGGCCAACGGGGTAATCGTGATTACCACCAAAAAAGGAAAATCGGGACGTACCCAAATGGACTTGAGTGTCTCTACAGGTTTCTCGTCTTTGGCCAATAAAGTGGATGTGTTCAGCGCCAATGAGTTCCGTCAACAAGTGGTGGCTGCAGGTGGAAATTTGGATGATGGCGGGGCCAATACCGATTGGCAAGATGCCTTAAGTCGTACCGGTTTTTCCAAAAATGTGAATTTGTCCATGGGCGGTGGCGCGGACAAGTTTACCTATCATGCCTCTTTGGGTGTGAATGATCAAGAAGGTATTTTGAGGGCCAATGACCTAAAAAGGTATTCCGGCCGTTTGAATCTGACCCAGAAAGCTTTGAACGACCGTTTCAAGGTAGAGTTCAACATGACCGCCAGTAGAACGGAAAACCTCAGGGCAGATGCAAGGTCCATAGTTGGGGACATGCTTCAGTTGAACCCAACCCTTCCCTTGTATACCGACGGGCAACCCACCTTGCTGGACAATGCATTAAACCCTTTGACCCGCGAGAAAATCTTTAGTGATGAAGCCGTTAACCACAGGATTTTGGCCAATGTGGCACCTTCCATTGAAATCATTGATGGGTTGACATATAAACTGAACTTGGGTGTTGATTACTCCACTACGGATCGTGATGTGCAGTACATACCCTATTCTTTGTTGGAAGGCTATGCCAATGGATCGTTGACTTCAACGTACACGACCAACAAGAACACCTTGGTAGAAAATACCCTAACCTATAATTTCGAAAAGGACAAACACAACTTTACGGTTCTGGCAGGACATACCTACCAGAAAACTTTTGTGCACCAGAAAAGCTTTGAATTGGAAGGTTTTGCGGACAATGGCATAGAGCCTAAGTATCAGGACCAGATCAGTGGGGAAAGCACCCAGACCTATATGTACACCTATGCCACTGAAAATGAACTACAGTCTTTCTTTGGTAGGGTCAATTATGCTTTTGACAATAAATATTTGTTGACTGCGACCATGCGTGCCGATGGTTCCTCAAAATTTGGGGGGAACAACAAGTATGGTTATTTCCCTTCCGTGGCATTGGGCTGGAACATCATGAACGAGGATTTTATGAGCACCAACGCAACCATCAATAACCTGAAGTTAAGAGCCAGTTGGGGTAAGACCGGTAACCAAGAGATTCCATCCAAGATCACCAAATTGAGCTATACCGATAGCAAGGATGGAAACGATTCCTATCCTATCAATGGAGATGAGAGTTCTTTGGAGGACTATCCATACGGTACTATTTTTACTCGTTTGGCAAATCCCGATATCCAGTGGGAAGTATCCCAACAGACCGACATCGGTTTGGATTTTGGATTGTTCAACAATCGTTTGTCAGGAACCTTGGACTATTTTCAGAAAGTGTCCAAGAACATTTTGTTGGAGGTTACCCCTGCGGACCCCATACAACCGACGGATAAATTCTGGACCAATATTCCTGATATGGAAATCAAGAACAACGGTATTGAATTTGCCTTGGATTACCATAGCGATTATAGCAAGGATTTTTCCTATAACATTGGTGGAAACTTGGCCTATACCAAAAATGAGGTGGCCAACTCGCCTTACAAAGTGTTAACCACAGGTGCCGCGCAAGGAGCAGGTCAAACGGATGCCACTATCAACGGAAACATCAATGGTGAACCTATCGGATCTTTCTATATGCAAGAGTTTTTGGGTATCGGTGATGATGGATTGAGCATCTTGTCCGAAGATAGAAAAGTGGTGGGCAGCGCCCTTCCAGATTTGGTATATGCCTTTTACCTGAATTTTAAATACAAGGATTTTGACCTTGGGTTGAACTTCAATGGTGTATCTGGCAACAAGGTGTACAACCATACTGCCATGTCCTTGTTCAAAAAAGGATTGTTGGCTTCCAATTTCAACACCACATCGATTGCTTCGGAATATCCAAATGAGGACATTACCAATTCCAATGCGGTTTCTACCCGTTATCTGGAAAAAGGGGATTTCTTGCGCCTGAACAATGCCACTTTGGGTTACAGTCTTAGACCGGCCCTCATCGGTTTGGATGGTTTGGTGAATACCATACGTCTTTCCGTGACCGGCCAGAATCTTTTCGTAATTACCGATTACACTGGTTTTGATCCTGAGATCAACTCGAACTTGACCATTGATGGCATCCAGACCTTCGGAATCGATTACTTCAATTATCCTAAGGCAAGAACGGTTGTATTTGGCTTAAATGTATCATTCTAATCAAAAAAACACTTCAAAGATGAAGAACAAAATAATAATAGCACTATTGGGGATCTCCTTATTCTCAAACCTGAGCTGTACCGACTTGGAAGAAGAAGTTTTGGACGAATCCTTGGAAGGAAGCGGACAGGCGGAACTGATCAGCGGAGCCATTGCACCAGCTTATGGGCAAGTGGCATGGACTTGGAGGCATACCAATTATTACGGACTGCAATTGATTGCGGCCGATGAGGCCATATTGCCATACCGTGGAGGAACGGATTGGTATGATGGTGGTAAATTCTTGGAAACCCATGCTCATACCATTTCAACAGGTAATGATTTGGTGGGAAGCTCTTGGAACGAAGTGACCAAGAACATTTCAAGGGCCCTTTCGGCCATTGAAGTATTACAACCCCTTGCCGAGGCAGGTGATACAGAGGCCGAAGGAGCACTTTACGAAATGATCGCACTTCGAGCCTATATGAACATGTTGGTGCTCGATAGTTGGGGATTGGTGTTCAAAAAAGAGACTTCCGAGGACCTTTCCGAGATTTTGAGGGGGCAGGATGCCATTGACTATATAGAAAGTGAGTTCTTGTCCGTTGTGGATGTCATCAACACCAGTAAGGGACCGGGAAGGATTACCCAAGCAGCGGTGTGGGGCTTTTTGGCACGATTGAACCTAAATGCGGCGGTCTATCGTGACCCCTACGGAACCCCAAGCTTCAGCAATGAGGATATGGACAAAGTGATCCAATACACGGACAATATCATCAACTCGGGAGCATTTTCATTGTCGCCAGAGTACTTTGATCTGTTCAACGATGACAACAATGATAACTCCGAAATCATTTTTGCCGCTGATCAACGCGGTGTCATGAAAAATGAGCACAGCCGATGGGCCTATTGGTCATTGGCAGGCTCTTGGTTTCCTAGACCTGAATTCCCGGATGCAGATGGTACCGACGGTCCGGCCATTACCTCCGATTTCTACCAAACCTGGGTGGATGCCTATGGCGCTACCGACCCAGCTGAGGCAGATGCGAGATTCTTCAAGGAAAACCAAATGATTCCAGCCGAATTGCAGGATTTGACAGGGGTTACTCCAGAAAATGATGAAGACCATTATTACTGTATCTCCGCAGAGGATTTCGAGATCAATAGGGGAATCATCCGAGGTGTCATTTGGGGACCAAGGAAAGATGAAGGTGGTTCTTTTTATACGTGTGATGGTGGATACCGAATCTACCCTGTCATCCAAAGAAAAGGGAATGGACCCGATAAGGATGTGGATTATGTGAACCACGTGCTGCAAGTTGATTTTACAAACGAGGGAAGGTTGCACCGAAATGGTTACAGGGTATCCAAGTACCAGTTTAGCCATACCTCGCCCAATGGTAACAACTATAGCAGCGTGGACCTTGTGTTGATGCGTTTGGCAGAAATCTATTTGATGCGTGCCGAAGCAAAATTGAGAAAAGGGGACAGTGCAGGTGCCTTGGCCGATGTAAATTTCATTAGGACCGAAAGGAATGCACGCCCAGACCAAACTCCGGAGGCCTTGCCATCCATTGATTTGGAAACCCTTTTCCGTGAACGCGGATTTGAGCTGTACTGGGAAGGTTTTAGGAGAAGTGACCAGATTCGATTTGGCCACTACGAGGATTCCTGGACCGAAAAAACGGATAACGATGTGCATCATAGATTGTTCCCGATCCCACAGGATGCCATCGATGGAGCATCGAATGTGCCAGGCTATCTGGAACAGAATGAAGGCTATTGATCAAGTGTATTTTTTAGCACATGCGGCAAGATGGATTTTCCTCTTGCCGCTTGCTTTTTATGAACAAATCAAACGAATGAAAAAATGAAGATTTCATATCAGAAAACCATTGCTTCGATTTTAGCAATGTTAGTACTGGGCTGCACGGCAAAGAAAGAAGAAGAGCCATCCGAAACAACCCAAGAGGAACCCTTGAGCATTATCTTTATGATTGGCGACGGCATGGGCATTCCACAGGTGTCCTCGGCCTATTATTTTGGGGAGGGAACCCCCAATTTTTCAAGGTTTACCCATATCGGTTTGCACAAAACCTCCGACAAAAGCTCCAAAATCACTGACTCGGCTGCTGGGGCCACTGCCTTTTCAACCGGACAAAAAACGTATAAAAGGGCCATCGGCGTTTCGGTGGACAGTATTCCGCAAGAAACTATTTTGGAACAACTTCAAAAAGAAGGCTACCAGACAGGATTGATTAGTCTTACTTCCATTACCCATGCTACGCCGGCCAGTTTTTATGCACATGTAAAGGACCGCGACATGCATGAGGAAATAGCCGCGCAATTGGTGAAATCCAAGGTGGATTTCTTTGCGGGAGGCGGTAAAAAATTCTTCAACCAAAGGAAGGATGGAAAAGATCTCTTTCAATATTTGGTGGATGAAAATTATCATTTGGATACCTTACAACTTTCCAATCCGGTTTTGGATCGACCCAATGCTTATGTGTTGGCCGAGGACGGCGTTCCCTCAAAAATAGAGGGTAGGGGGGATTTTCTAAAGGATGCCACGGAAATGGCTTTGGATCATTTTGATCAAAAGGGAAAACCTTTCTTTTTAATGGTGGAAGGTTCTTATATTGACTGGGGCGGACATGCGGAAGATGCCGATATGATGGTTACAGAAGTACTTGATTTTGATAAAACCTTGGGGACGGTACTGGATTATGTAAAAGAGCATCCCAATACGTTGTTAGTGGTCACCGCCGATCATGAAACAGGAGGGGTGAGCATCGGCAAGTACTATGAAGTGGATGAAAGTACCGGAAATAAGATGGAAGTGGCCGACAAGGTTGCCGTCTATTTTAATTCCAACCAGCATAGCGGAGAGTTGATCCCTGTTTTTGCGGAAGGAAAAGGAGCTGAAAATTTTCAGGGAATCTATGAGAACAACGAAATTTATCATAAGTTTTTACAATCGCTGAACCAGAACAAGCAATAAGATGAAAAAAATCATTGGAGTAGCAGTGCTGATATTATGGTTTTTGGGTGTGCAACATAATTTGTTGGCCCAGGAAACCTACAAAGTCCATTCCCACAACGATTATGAACAGGAACTGCCGTTTTGGTATGCCTATAGCAATGGGGCAGCATCCATCGAGGCGGATGTATTCCTTAAAAATGGAACGCTGTATGTGACCCATGCCGAAAACGAAATCAAGGAAGGGAAAACCTTGGAAAAACTTTATCTGGACAGATTGGCAAGTTTGGAGAAATCAGGGGAATTAAGGAACCTTCAATTGCTCATTGATGTAAAATCCGAGGCCCATTCGACCTTGAAGAAGCTGGTTGAGGTGTTGGGACACTACCCATCTTTGGGCAAGGTTAAGTTTGTCATTTCGGGAAATCGCCCCAAATCCGAGGAATATCAAAACTACCCTGATTTTATTTGGTTCGACCATCAGAATTTGGAGGAACTGGACAACATCGATTTAACCAAGGTAGGTTTGGTGAGCGTCAGTTTTAAGGATTTTTCGGTTTGGAACGGATATGGTAGAATGACGGCACCAGATTTTGAAACTGTTCAAAAGGCCATTGCTAAGGCCAAGGCATCAGGAAGACCATTTCGTTTTTGGGCCACGCCCGATACCAAGACCGCGTGGGCCCGATTGGCTAAAATGGGAGTGGATTTTATCAACACCGATGAACCTGCCTTGGCGGTGCAATATCTGGAAAAACTTGATGGAAATACCTTCCGACTTAAAAATGAGATTGCTGTTTACGAACCAAAATATAGTTACAATCCCCAGTCCAAACCTAAGAATGTCATTGTAATGATCGGGGATGGCAACGGATTGGCCCAGATAACCTCGGCCATGATTGCCAACCGTGGAAGGCTTACCGTTGCTGGTTTGAAGAACATCGGTTTGGTAAAGACAGCATCTTTTGATGATTTGATAACCGATTCGGCTGCCGGTGCAACTGCCATGGCCACGGGCAACAAAACGAACAACCGTGCCATTGGTGTGGGACCCAAAGGTGAAATCTTGACCAATCTGGTTGACATTACGAACCAAAAAGGTTTCAATACGGCCATTATTTCTACGGATGCCATTTACGGGGCCACCCCATCTGCTTTTTTTGCCCACCAAGTGGAGCGTGACAATACCGAGGGTCTTGTGGCAGATTTGACAAAGAGCCCATTGGATTTTTTCATGGCAGGCGGCCAAAATCAGGAGAGTACTATTTCCAACGTTTTTAAAACCATAAGTTTTGATGCGTTTGAAGATTTTTCCGGACCAACTGCGGTTTACCTAGGTGAGAA
This sequence comes from Flagellimonas aequoris, assembly GCF_003584165.1. Lineage (GTDB taxonomy): Bacteria > Bacteroidota > Bacteroidia > Flavobacteriales > Flavobacteriaceae > Flagellimonas > Flagellimonas aequoris. Next base: position 273,450 of record NZ_QXFJ01000031.1, read on the forward strand.
CAAAGTACCCTCCATGAAGAATGGAAGAGGAAAAGCATTGCCCGAAGCGGTTAAAAAATCATTGGATGTATTGGGTGCCAAGTCCGAACCTTTTTTCTTAATGGTGGAAGGAGCACAGATCGATAATGGGGGACACTCTAACAGTACCAGCGATATTGTCCAGGAAATGTTGGATTTTGACGAGGCCATTGCAGAGGCCATCCGTTTTGCGGATGCCGATCAAAATACGTTGGTGGTCATTACCGCGGATCATGAAACATCAGGCTTTGGAATCGTTGGAGGAAGCTTGCATGATGGTACAGTTCAAGGTGATTTCTTGACCGTGGATCATACAGGAATTATGGTACCCTTGTTTGCGTATGGCCCGCATGCGGAAGATTTTAACGGGGTATATGAGAATACCGAGATTTTTCAAAAAATCTTGTTGGCCCTAGGGTTAAAATAAAATTTTCGGTGCGCTTGTTTTAGGCAGGCGCACTTATTTTTTAGACTGATGATAAGTATCCATTCCTGAAAGAAAACTGCCATAGGTATTTTATTCAAGGCTCAATCTTGATTTTTTTATGAGCCTTTGAAGCCTCTTTGCCCCAATGGGATATGGCATCCAGAACGGGGATCAGTGTTTGACCAAACGGGGTAAGTCCATACTCCACCTTCAGCGGGGGTTTGCTCGTGTACACTTTTCTACATACGAGACCGTCGGCTTCCAATTCCTTGAGTTGAAGGCTCAAGGTACGCTCGGTGATCGTGGGGATTTCCTTGCGAAGCTCATTATACCTTTTTTTGCCCCTGGTGAGATGTATTAATATCACCGACTTCCATTTTCCTCCTATGTATTTCATTGTGAGGCTGGTACTGCAAGGGAAATGTTTGTTGTCAACACAATACATATGTTAAAATTGTTTTAAAAATGCATGCTATACATTTTGACCGTTATTGCAAAGATATAAAACTATACATACGTTTGTAACTATAAAAAGTATAGTATATAAATAACACTGGAATAATGGATTTTTTACATCTGGCAGAACAACGTTACACAACAAAAAAATATAATCCCGATCAAAAAATACCCGAAGATCAAATACTTGAATTGAAGAACATTCTTCGGTTGAGTCCCTCTTCCATCAACAGTCAGCCATGGCGATTCATATTTGTGTCTGATGAAGCCATAAAAGAGAAACTGGCCAAACAGTCTTTTTTCAATGAACAAAAGATTAAGGATGCCAGCCATTTGGTAGTGTTTACGGTAGTCAGTGACATCAATAAATTTGAGGAACAAATAGAAAAGCATTTACAGCCGGGGAGTGTAGGATACTTCAAACAATTTTTAAAGCCCCTACCGGAAGATGAGATCAAGTCATGGCTATCTCACCAAGTGTATTTATCCCTTGGCTTCTTTTTAGGAGCTTGTGCCTCCATGGGAATCGATTCCACACCTATGGAAGGCATCCAAAAGGAAGGATACGACTCCATTTTGAAACTGGATGGATATACCACTTTGTTTGCCGTTGCCATAGGATACCGCGATGAGGACGATGCCAATCAGCCGGCCCTAAAACAAAAATCCAGGATGGATCTCGAAGCCGTGGTCCAATCCCTATAACACCCTATTTACATTTTTTAATCTTCATACGGAAGACGCTGGGTCATCCGTCCAAATATTATTTTTAAAACAAACCAATGAAACATTTACACATTATCAACGCCCATCAATATTATCAAGGCATTTCCGAAGGAAAACTGACCAAAACCTTGGCAGAAACCACCAAGACTTTCTGTGAAGATCACGGATATACCTATTCCGAAACCATAATTGAGGATGGGTATGACCCTGCGGAGGAAGTGGAAAAATATGTAAAGGCGGATTATATTGTATTGCATACGCCCGTCTATTGGTTCAATACGCCGTGGATCCATAAAAAATACGTGGACGAGGTCTTCAATACCGGGTTGGCTTTGGGTAAATTGTTGAAAGATGATGGACGTACCCGAAAGGATCCCTCCAAAAATTATGGCACTGGCGGGCTGATGCAGGGAAGAAAAATGACCATGGTAACTTCATGGAATGCCCCGGAAGAATTTTCTGCGAACAAAGATCAATATTTGTTGAGTGGTAAGACCGCGGACGATGTACTGTACAATGTAGGAGTCAATTATCGATTTTGCGGATATGAGGTACTGCCCAATTTTCATTGTTTCAATGTGATCAAAGATCCACAAATTGAGATGTATCTTCGCGAATACAGAAATCATCTCGAAAACATCATAAAATAGATAACCATTTACAACAGCATCATGAAAGTATATGTAATTGCCATCATTACCAGTAAACCGGAATACATGGGTGAGGTTAAAAATGCCTTGGTAGAGCTTATGGAGGAAACCCATAAGGAAGAAGCCTGTATTCAATATGACCTTCATCGGGACAAAGAGGATGAAAACCGATTCATCTTTTATGAGATTTGGGAAGATCAAGAAGGTTTGGACAAGCATAATGGACAGCCCCATATCAAAAAATTCCAGGCTTTTGCCAACGGAAAACTGCAGGAAGCCCCAATGGTCATCAAGGCAAACAAGGTTTAGTTTTACCAACAATCCTTTTCTAATGGGTGACCCGATATTGGGTCACCTATTATTTTTTTGAACTCCACGTCATAAAAACCTCCCATCATGCCCTCCAAGTTGAACGTTTTAAATACCCGTTCGTATACCGATGTAAAAAGGTTGCCCTCCAAGTACAAAAAGAAGGCGACCATCATTTCCTTTTTAATGATACCCTTGTCAGGTTTCGTTACGGATATTTATGCGCCATCCATGCCCACCATGGCTACGGAACTACACCAATCCGAATCCTCCATCCAGTTGACACTGACCTTGTTTCTATTGAGCTATGCGATAGTACAATTTTTTGCGGGAAGCATTATGGACAGCTATGGCAGGTATCGGATTACCATTTTGGCCCTCTGTCTGTTTATATTGAGCAATATTGTAATTGCTGTTTCTACCAGCATAGAACCCATTTACGCCATGCGAGTGCTGCAAGGGGTGGCCATAGGCTGTATCGGGGTTTCCAAGCGTAGTTTTTTTGTGGATGTACACGATGGTGAGGCCCGTAAAAACTATCTCAGTATCATGTCCATTGTTTGGTCCATTGCACCGATTATCGCCCCTTTTATTGGGGGTTACCTTCAGCATTATTTTAATTGGCAGGCCAGTTTTTATGTCCTTGCCGGGTATGCCACCCTTTTGTTGATTTTGGAACTTTTCTTTTCAGGGGAAACTGTTCGTGAGTTTAGGCCTTTCAATAGAGCCACGATCATTAAGGATTATGGCATCATGTTGCGGACACCGATGTTCGTGTTCGGGGTAATCTGTAGCGGGCTTTGTTACGGGACCATTATGGTTTTCAATCTATCTGGGGCTTTTATTATCGAACATGGAATGGGATTTCCTCCTTTAGTGGCCGGATATGCTTCTTTGGCCATGGGAATCGCTTGGTTGAGCGGTGGGTTTATTGGTAAGGCGCTCATCAACAAACCTTTTATTCCCAAACTTCGTGTGGCCAGCCTGTTGGGAATAGGAGTGACCCTGCTGATGATTTTCAGTGCAAATGGGTTGGAAAATATCTATACCATGCTATTTTTTGCCTTTTTGGTACATGTTGGGGTGGGCTTTATCTTCAACAATTACTTTGCCTATTGTATTGGCAGATTTCCTAAGATGGCCGGAATATCCGGAGGATTCATAGGAGGATCCGCTTTTTTTCTTACATCCATTTCAAGCTACGCCATTGTAGGTGCAGTGCATCCAAGTTCACAGATTGGATTGGGAATAAGTTATTTAAGCTTGGGATTGCTCATTTTGATCATTGTCCAGTTTTTAATAAAGCCCGAAAAAGTCATTTCTGAATAAGGAGTTAATAATTGCATACAGCTCGATCAGATGCTGTAGTTTTGCACCATGTTAGCGGAAATTATAGCCATGTACAAGGATTGGGGGAGGTTGCTCTACGATTACCTCCTAAAAGCAGGGATGGGGGAAGGATTGGCTTCCTATATCAACTTGTTGATATTGTTGTTGGGGGTTTTGATCGTGGCCTTCGTGCTCGACCTGATTTTATGGAAGGTGTTGCGTTCGGTTTCCATCCGGTTGGCTCGTAAGTCGAAGAATAACTTTGACAATTTTTTGGTGATGCACCAAGTGCCCCGCTACGTGGCACATATATTTCCATTGGTGCTTCTACTGGAGTTTGTCCCCATTGCCTTCATGGATTTCGACTATGCGGGGACCATTGCGTTGAAGACCATCAAAATTCTTTTTGTATTCCTTACCCTGGTCATTTTTAGAAAATTCTTCAAAAGTACCAACGGCTATTTAAAAACATTGCCAAGGTTCAAGGATAAGCCCATCGACAGCTATGTTCAGGTGTTCATGATCTTTGCTTGGGTAGTGGGTATCCTTACCATATTTGCTATTGTGACCGAGACCACGGTCTGGAAGTTTTTTACGGCATTGGGCGCCGCCTCGGCCATCATATTGCTCATCTTTAAGGATTCTATTTTGGGGCTGGTGGCCAGTATTCAAGTTACCATCAACGATATGGTACGGATAGGGGATTGGATAACCTTTGAAAAGTACGGTGCGGATGGGGATGTGATCGAAATTTCCTTGGCCACGGTAAAGGTCCAGAATTTTGACAAGACCATTACCACCATCCCTACCTACGCTTTGATTTCGGATTCCTTCAAAAACTGGAGAGGGATGCAGGTATCGGGTGGAAGACGTATCAAGCGGGCTTTGATCATCCGTCAAAAAAGCATACGGTTTTTGACCGAGAAAGATCTTGAGGCCTTGAAGAAAATCCAACTGGTGGAATCGTACATCAACACCAGAAGCGAACAGATCAATACCTACAACAGGGACAATAATATTGACAAAGGACTATTGGTGAACGGCCGTAACCTTACCAATTTTGGGGTATTCCGGAAATATGTCACCAATTATCTCCAGAACCACTCTGCCATCAACAAGAACATGACCTTGATGGTACGGCAATTGGAACCTACCCCAAAGGGCATTCCTTTGGAAATCTATGCCTTTAGCTCCGATAAGCGTTGGGAGAACTACGAATATGTCATGGCCGATATCTTTGATCATTTACTGGCCGCCTTACCTTATTTTTCCTTGGAAGTTTTTGAATTTCCCACCTCCCTGACCATGGATACGTCCGAACATTGATTTTGGCCTTTTAGTTGGTTTTTTTATTGCCTTTCCCGAAGGAAAGCTGAAGTACATATGGGTTAATCCATAATTATTGATGGGACATACCAAGAAAAATCTAAAAGTTGTTCCTTAGGAACAAAAGGGACAAATCTTGAAGGATTAAAGCCGTATTTTTGGAGAATACCAAACCAATAACATTATGAATCGCAGCATTTCCCTTAAATCAATTTTTTATTTCACCATCACAGTATTGACCAGTCACCTTGTGGCGGCCCAAGATTGGAACGGATATACAACTTCCTCTTTCCAAGACCAAGAAAAAATGGAGGCCATGTTGCTCCAGAGCATGGATTTTCCCAGTTATAGAGAACATTTGAAAAAATTAACGGAAAGGCCCCATATTGCCGGTACACCCGCCAATGAAAAAGTAGCCGATTATATGGCAAAGGTCATGGAAGGAGCTGGGATGAAGGTGGATCTCTATCCCTATGACATTTATATGTCCACAGATGGGGGAACGTCCAGTATTGATCTCGTCACCCCAATTAGATTGCCCCTCAACCAGCAGGAGTACATCATGCCTGAAGACCCTTTTTCTTCAGACCTTACTTTGGGTAAAGGATGGAATGCCTATTCAGGAAGTGGGGATGTGACCTCTACCGTTGTCTATGCCAATTATGGCACCAAGGAAGATTTTGAAAAGCTCACGGAAATGGGCATCGAGATCAAGGGAAAAATTGTAATCGCCCGTTATGGAGGAAACTTTAGGGGATACAAGGCCAAGTTCGCCGAGCAATATGGCGCGGCAGGATTGATCATCTATACCGATCCGGCCGATAGTGGATATATGAAAGGGTTAGTGTATCCGAACGGGGTGTATTATGATGAAAGTGCCATACAAAGAGGTTCACTCTTGACCACCGATTATGAAGGGGACCCATTGACTCCTTTTGAACCTTCCCTACCATTGGATGGTAAAAAGAAGATTAAGCGGATGGACCCGTCCGAAGCCAGTTTGCATACTATTCCTGTTCTTCCTATTGCCTATGGTGCAGCCAAGGAGATTTTTGCAAGGATGAACGGAAAAGTGGTTCCTTCGGGTTGGCAAGGTGGCTTGCCGTATACCTATCGTTTGGAAGGTGGAAAAGAGTTTACCGTTCGGGTACAGGTAGATCAGAAAAAGGATTTTACACGGATCAATAATGTGGTGGGAACTTTTAAAGGTACCGAATATCCAGATGAATGGATTATCTTGGGCTGCCACTACGACGCCTGGGCCTTTGGGGCCACCGACCCGAACAGTGGTACGGCCATGCTTTTGTCCTTGAGCGAAGCTTTGGGCAAGATGGTGAAAGAAGGTCATTCCCCCAAACGATCCATACTTATTGCCCATTGGGATGCCGAGGAGCACGGTGTGATTGGATCATCGGAATGGGTAGAGCAAATGCGCGATGCATTGGGCGCCAAAGCGGTTGCCTATCTCAATTTTGATGGGGGTGTTTCCGGTAAAAATTTCGGGGCAGCTTCTTCCCCCACTTTAAAAGGTCTGGTGACCGAAATGGCCCAAAAAGTGGATTACCCTTATACCGACAAAACGCTCTATGATCAATGGAGGGGGACAAAGGAAACACCATCCATAGGAAACCTTGGAGGAGGTTCCGACCATATCGGTTTTTATATGCATGTGGGTGTTCCTTCCCTAAGCGGCGGGTCCCACGGGCCTACCCTGTACCATACCAATTATGACGACTTCCATTTTTATGAGACCTATGTGGATCCAGAATTTAAAATGGGGGGGACCATTGGGCAATGGGCCGGCTTAATGGCGCTGAGAATGGCCAATGCAGAAGTGATTCCCTATGATATAAAACGGTATGCCACCGACCTAAAAGGTCATTTTGAAAATGCCATCAAAAAAATACAGCAGTTCGATAGTGGGTTTAAAGGTTTTGAAAAGGTCGATAAAGCCATTGCTGTCTTGGAAAAGAACACAACTGTCTTGGATGCAGCCTTGTCCAAAGCTCTGAGCGGGGATAAATTGTCCAAAAAGCAGCTTACAAGTATCAACCAGCAACTGATTGCCTTGGAGAAAAGTTTTATTGATGAAAAGGGGATGTATTACGGTTCTTGGTATAAATCCTTGTATGCCTCTACAGACCCATTTAGTGGGTACGCCTCTTGGATCCTACCGGGATTGGAATATGAAATATCGCTTACTTCCACCGATAGGTTAGAGGAATGGGACCAGCGTTATGCCGCGGCAATCGAATCCTTGGCCAACAAAATATTGGTATTGGCAAACAGTTTGCCCTAAAAGACTTTATAGATATGTAATAGAAAGCAGGCCGAAAGGCCTGCTTTTTTATCTGTGACCGTTGGGTTTTACTCAATATTGCTGAAGTATAATCTTGTTGGCAGTTTCAAATAGTTGGTCATTATAAAATGACAGTGGTGCAGATTATGTCCTACAGTCATAAAACCAAGTGCTCGTGGTGTGAAATTGACTTTGTTTGCCTTTCCTTTAAAATCCAACATGTCATCCGTCATGTTTTTAAAAAGTGCTATGGTGGACCTCCTGACACATTCATATTCCTCTTTTAAATTGGATAGGTTTAGGTGTATCGATTTTAGGTTTTCGATGTATTGGTTCTCGTCAAAACCCGGAAGCTCGGTAGAGTCAAACCTCGAAAACCGTAAAGCCCGATATGTATATACCCTCTCGCAATCGATGACATGCCGGATGACCTCTTTTATGGTCCACTTGCTGGGTGTATAAGCGTAATTTTCGGTATCAGGTGTTATGAGATGGAATAACTCCTGTGTAAAAATTCTACTTTTTTCAAGTTCGTTCAACAGATCATCAGTCTGAACCAAGTCAAAAAAGGAATGACAATATGCAGGAGCATCCCTGTAGTAGGTTTTATTGGGCATTATCTATTTAACAATTGATTTTCATGATTATACACAATAATTTTAGACATGGGAAGTCGGGGTCGTTTTATTTATTTTTTGCAATCCTGAATCCAAATCCGTCATTTCGTGTATCAGGAGGGGATTGGTATCTGACTTCTGGCATATGAATGCCATATTCCAAAGGTTTTCCATTGGCATCTTGTGTTTCGTAATACCAACTCACCCCTTTTGAAATTTTATATGCACCTTCCGGTGGCCCTTGCGGGTTTGTTTTGTTGACCAAACTATCTTTTTCTGGATTGTACCAATCAAAAACCCATTCCCCTACATTTCCGGTCATATCATAAATACCAAGTTCGTTTGGCTTGAGTAGACCTACCTTGTGAAAAGTACTATCCGAGTTTTCCCGGACCCAGCCCACTTCCGTTGGATCATTACTCCCGCTATATGTAAAACCTTTACTTTTTTGCCCGCCTTTTGCAGCGTATTCCCATTCTGCTTCCGTCGGTAATCTTCCTCCGGCCCATTTGGCAAATTCGTTTGCTTCATCCCAAGTTGCCAACATGGGTTTTTCATCTTCCCATTGATAAAACACTTTTTTTCCATAAGCATTTTCAATGGGTGCTTCCGGCATGCTTCTTCCGGTGCTTTTACAAAACTCTTTGAACTGTTCCACTGTGATCTCGTATTTACTGATGTAGAAATCGCTAATTTCCACAAATCGATGGGGGCTGGTGAAACCTGTAATGGTATCTCCTTTTGGGCTGATGATGATTTGGTTCTTGCCTTGTTCAAAGGTTCCACCTTTTACAAAAACCCATTCGATTTCCGTATCGTTCTGGTTTTGCTTGCAAGAAAGGAAAACCAGAATTTCTAGTACCAGTAAAGCTTGTTTTTTGATCATTTTTTGATTTTTGTTTGGTTTAATAACATGGGTTCAAGGGAGAATCATTGGAAAGATGTTTAGCTGCCATAATTAAAACTTAGTCATGTATTCTAACAAATTCAATGTCCTTTAAATTTTGACCGGACACCTTAAATTTAACGATCTTACCTTGCGTGTTCCTTATAAAATCCAATTTTCCAAAAAAGGATTTCCTGGAATAAAAACTATCCTTAGCGAGTGGTTGGAGTACTATGTCTTCATCTGAACAATGTTTTGCCATCAATACTGCGTCTTGGATGACCAATTCAAAAATGGAGTTCAATTCCTCATTTTTATATAAGCCTGTAAAGTCGGTAAACTTTACCTCTTCAGGTCGAATCGTTTCCAAGGTTATTTTTTCACAATCGTATTTGAAATCGGCAATATGAAAAATGAAACCGTTTTTATAAAAGGAAAGTTTAGCGGTTGGGATATAGGGAAATAGGAATTCACCATCACCTATCACAGGAAGAGGGGCTTTATCCTTGGTTCCATAGGATTGGAAATAGAGTGTGTCCGATTCGGCAATAATGTTGTAATAAGTTCCTGGAAACATCTCATAAGTACCTTCAAATGATTTTAACTCCCTTTCGGTATAATGTGTTTTCTTGGGGGGCAAGGGTTCTTTTAAATGGTCTTTGAGGAATGTATCCACTATTTGGTAGACAACCTCAAGTGGCGTAAAGTCATTGTTGTTTCCAAGGATGACAACTGAAAATTGAAATTTTGGAACGTGCAGAATATATGAACGATATCCCGAATCGCCACCTCCATGAAAAACCAAATTCAGGCCTTTATAATTTTTGAATTCCAACCCTAAGCCATATTGAACCACTTTGCCTGAATTGAGTTTAGTTGGTTTTTGCATCTCCTGAAAAATCTCTTTGGCTTCAGGGGACGGGTTTTGGAACATAGATGCCCATTTACCCATATCGTTAATTGTAGTACTTATCCCAGTGGAACCGTTGGATTTTAAATTAAAGGGGTAATTAACGTAGGTCCCATGTTCCAACTTGTATGAATGCGCCTTGTTTTTCACAATAAGCGCTGGACTGTCTACAGCATTACTCCGCATCATTCCAGATGGTTCAAAAACTTTGTCTTTTAGTGCCTGCTGAAATGATTTTTCTTCAACACGTTCTATAATTTCTGCCAGTAGAGCAAGACCTGTGTTATTGTATTCATATTTTTCTCCCGGTTTAAAATTAGTCGTCTTAATGTTCAATAGCATTTTTATTGCCTCTTTATGTGTCATTCGATCTTGAGGTCCAATCCCGATCAGATGGGCCAATTCATTCAAATTAGGTAGGCCATGGGTATGGTTGGCCAATTGGTAAAGATTTATTTTGAACGGAAGATCCTTCAATTCTGGCAGGTACTTCCGTATGTCGTCACTCATTGATAGCTTACCCTCTTTCTCCAATAAAAGGGCCAGAAAAGCTGTAAATTGTTTGGAGACCGACGCAATATGAAAGGCTGTTGAGTCGGAAATGGAAATCTCCTGTTCAAGATCGGCCATACCAATTTGATTTTTATATATGGTTTTCTCCTCTTTTATGATGGCAACCGCAATGCCTGGTTTTTTTTGATCATAGTGACTGCCAAGGATTGAATCGACTTGGCGAAATTCTTTTTGGTAATTTTTTTGCGCCAAGAAATTTTGAAAGGATAGGCCAAAAAGAAATAGAAGTAAGATTGCTTTTCTCATGATGTACAATGATGAATATGACCCAAACATAGAGGTCGTTTTTCATAAAAGTGTCCGAATAAGAAAGTCGGACTAAATATTGTACTGTGTGAGTGATGGTTTATTGTGAGAGGGCCGCTTTTCTGTTGGCTGTTGGGGTTTGATGGGTAATTTTCTTAAAGGCGGTGTAAAAGGAAGATTTCGAATTGAAACCAACCTGGTAGATAACCTCTAAAATGGTGAGTTTTCTATTATCCGGATTTTCAAGGATTTCTTTGGCCTTATCAATTCGGTACTCGTTTATAAAATCAAAGAAGTGTTTGCCCAAGTGATGGTTGATTAAAATCGACAGGTCTCTATCGGGTATTTGCAAATGGGAAGCCAGCTTTTCCAAGGTAAGCTCGAAATCGAGATACGGTTTCTCGTTTTCCATGAAGTGTAGCAATTTTTGGATAGCTTCAAGGGTTTCGTCGTCCTTTTCCGTCTCGGTTTCTTTTTCCCTTAAGATGGAATGAACCGGAACAAGTCCCGTTTTAATGCCAGTGAAAAGTTGAGGGTTGTACAAAGCGGTCAAAACAAACCAGCAAATGATGAATAGGGCCACAATACTGATGATAATATATAGGACCTGGATCAAGTTGCCTTCACTTCCCAAAAATAAAGCTCCCATTTTCAGCAATACAAAAACATGGGCAAAACAGAAAAATAGGGTTACTTGAAACAACCATTGATACCCGGTACGATCGGCATTGGAATAATTCTCCAGATAAAGGGTCTTATATCTTTTTAGGGCATGAAAAACAGCGAAGATATAGCTAAAGTATTGCACTTCTACAACGATACTGAAATAGAAGAGACTCCGCTCGGAAATGGATGTGATTTTAAAGACCAGCACAAAAAGCAAAAACAACCCCCCGTGTAACCAATGCTTAGGTTTTATCCTGAAATCTGAGTAACAGACCGAGAGCACATAAAAATAGAACAGGGGCATCTGTAACAGTGTGGAAGAAGTTTTCAGTATCCTGAAATTGGGATGCTCCATAAAAAAGCCAATGAGGAACAGTCCCGATAAATCCAAGGCGGTAACCAGCAGAAATATGGCAAAGATGCGATTGGCCATTTTCTTCTCGCTTTTGACAGTGAACAAGAAAAATGAAAATAGCACCATCAAAAAAAAGATGATTTTTCCCAAACTGGCGATAAGTTCCAAACTACTCATGCTGTCTATCCACAATTATTTGGTCTTTATAAATGTAGGTGTTTTTGGATGAAAGCAAGATTGGCCTTCATTATCAATGCTGTTATTTTTGACGGATGTGTTATATGTTCATCAAAAATCCGTTGAGGTTTTCTTTTCTGCCCAACCCCAGCTTTTTTCTCAATCTGTAACGGGCCAACTCCACACCTCCATTGGAAATGTTCATCACCTCCGCAATCTCCTTGGTGGACATATTCATCAACAAATAAGTTGAAAGATCGAGTTCCCTAGGGGAAATATCAGGATATTGTTCCTTGAGTCTCTTTAAGAAATCAAAATGTACATTCTTGATGTGTTTTTCAAGATCGTTCCAACTGTTACTATTGATTTCTTTCGTGATGCTTTTCTTTAGGGTGCTCAGTTGAGCCTTACTTTCATCATTCATGGATTCGGTGTCCATCTCTTTCAATTTTTGAATGATGTTGCTCAAGATTTTGTTCTTTTTCACTACCTGAAGTGAATTGTTCACCAATTCCTTATCCTTTGCCAGAATTTTGGTCTTTAATCGATCCCTATTGAGTTTTTGTATTTTCTTTTCCAATCGGTATTGTTCCATTCTAATTTTGGACTCTTTTTCAAGGTACAGCCTTCGCTGCTCAATGGTCTCATAATATCGGTTCTTTCTTATCTTGGCCCTTACCTGTAGCCGTATCAGATATACAATCAGGCAGGCCAGCATAAAATACCCGATATAGGCAACAATATGTCTGTACCAAGGTGGATTAACAGTGAAGACCAAGGTTGCCGGTTCCGATTCCAGGCCATAATTGTTTTTTTCCTTTACCCTCATGGTATAGGTACCTTCTTTAAGATTAGTATATTCCTTGATCGACTGTTTGGACCAATGGCTCCATTGCAAGTCAAAAGGTTCTAGTTGATAGGAATATTGTATGTTGTCCGCGTTCTCGAAATCAGGAGAGGAAAAAGTAAACTTTACATTGTTGTTCGCATATGGTAGCTCTAGGTCGGCCGGTTTTTCCTGTGGATTGCCCTGTACTATGGTTTCATCGCCATAAGAAAAGGTTCTTATAAAAACCTTGGGTTTGGTGAGGTTATCGCTTGAAAATCCTGAGTCATAATGAGCCAGTCCATTGATCATGCCAATGAAAATGTTATGGGGGTCGATTGTATTCACGGATAGATAGTTGTAAACAAAATTGCCTTTAAGGATGGAGAAGGGCTCCATAACATTGGTGTAACTACCATCCCTAGTTTTCATTAGAACACCTAGGGATTCCGATTCGTTGTAGGAATACCAAAGGTTTCCGTATGAATCTTGGGATATGGAATTGATAGGAGGTACTTCTTTGAAGAGTTCGCTTAATCCGGTCTCTTCCCTAAAAGAATCAAAGTTTTTGGAATAGGTATAAAAATGGTTATTGGCAACAAAGTACAAGGTGTTGTTGATTTTTTGAAGTGTGCTTACTCCATTGCCATCACTGTCCAGTGTGGCAAACTTATTTCTTACGGTGAATTCCTCAAGATTGTCCGAGAATTCAAGTTGATATAAAAGCTGATCGCGGAGCATCCATAGATAGCCAGATTCGAGATCAAAGTCTTTTGAACTGTTGTAAAATCCCTGTACCCTATTTTTAAAGGCAAAACCACTTGGGGTTATCTCAAAGATGGTAAAGCCACCATAATTGGAACCGATAAAAAGATTTGGGTGCTCGGGAATTTTTTTAAAGCCAAAATACCCTGTATGGTCCAGGATACGATCCACCTTACCTTCTTTAATGACCAATGCCCCTTTGTTGTTGGCGCAGATAAGCTCATCGGATATTACTTGGATATTCCAAGATTGGGCTGCTGTCCCTTCAACCAGTTTGAATGAATCGTCGGTGAAATTGCCTTGCAAACGATGATAAAAGACCCCTTGGTTAGTGGCCACATATAAGATTCCATTATGGGTTATTGAGGCATAAACGGAACTTAAATTAAGACTGGAACTGAAATAGGTGAATGGAGAATTGATATTCAAATAGGAAATCCCGTTATCGAGACCCAACCAAAGATTGTTGGAACTATCAATGAACGAACTCAGGACGGTATTGTTTTTTAAACCCTTTTTCAGGTCTACATGTTGAATGATCTCCCCTTTTCTATTGCAGATGATGATTCCTCCTAAAACGGAATTCAGCACAAATGTATTGGAGTTGACCATGACCCCGCCCAGGGAACTGTTCTTTTTAATGAATTCATTGGCCTCGGTATCCCAAGGCACGACATGGCGACCATCATAGACAAAAAGACCGGCCTCCAAAGTGGCAATGAGTAATGTATCCGTTTCAAAGGGAAAAATCCCCCATATTTCGTAACCATTCAACGCCGTTGTTCCAGCTAGGGGAACCATATCCCCATTTTTGTATTGAACAATGCCTTTGGTGATATCCTGGAAATATATTTTATCCTCTACCTTGAATGAAAATTGAAACCTTCCCTCAACTGGTATTACGGTAATGGATTCGTCTTTTAATATGTAAGCCGCGGTGAAAGATTGGAATATCACTTCGTCATTGAGCAAATGGATTTTCCAGATAAAATCAGTGGACTTATAGCGATCACCTCGAATTTTGGGAATCAATGAAACATAATCCAGATTCCCCTTCTCGTCTGACTCAAAATATCCAAACTCATTATAAGCACCTACATAGATCCTCCCGGAAATGGAATCGAACTTTACCGATCTAATATTTGTGGAGTTGGGAATTCGGTAGGTACGCCAGGTGGAACCATCATATTGTAGAAGACCATTGTTATTGGCAAAGTACACATTTCCATTGGAGTCTTGGTGTATGTCCCAGTTCTGGGTTCCACTCTGATATTCGGTTTTCGTGAAGTTCTTGATGTTGGGCAGACCCGTTCCCTTCATCTGACCATGGGTAATTGTTGTAAAAAAGAACGACAATAGCAAAAGTTTTACCGGCTTATCTATTCGGTTGGTAAAGGTTATTGTTATGTATGAAAATGGTTGGGTTATCATCCGAAAATGCTTTCAAAATCAATAGATGCCAAGTTTTTTATGAACTGGGAACGGCAATTTATGGATTGTTGTGTTTTTTGCAAAAGTGAGTTCGCTAAAAGTAAGTATTTATAATTTTTAAATTGTTGATAATCAATATTTAAATATTTTTTTTGATGTGTTTTTGTAAATATTTTTTGCCATATTGATGTGTTTTTGTAGTGGAATATGATTGTGATATCGATAAAATCATACCTAATATCGTTGTCAAATGCACATTTTTTTAACAGTAATTAACTTAAACTAACAAACACATGAAGCTAACTAAGTCATTTGTGCTGTGTGCTTTATCCTTAATGCTATCCATGTATGTACAGGCCCAGAACATCACTGTTCGTGGTATGGTCAAGGATGATGGTGGTGTCCCGCTCCCAGGGGCATCTGTAATAATCAAAAACACAGATAAGGGAACTTCTACAGATTTTGATGGCAATTTTGAAATTGAAGCACCCTCGGATGGGATTTTGGTTTTCAGTTACATTGGCTATGTGCCAGTGGAAGAATCGGTCAATGGTAGATCACAAATTTCGGTCACCTTGAATTCCGATGTAAATCTTTTGGATGAAATTGTAGTGGTCGGTTATGGTACCCAGAAGAAAAGCGTCGTGACCGGTGCGATTTCAGGGGTAAAGGAATCCGACTTGCAAGATTTGCCCATCAATAGGGTAGAACAATCCCTCCAGGGTAGGGCATCTGGGATTACCATAGCGGCCAATTCCGGACAACCGGGGTCTTCGTCCACCATTCGGGTAAGAGGTGTAACAACCTTGAACAACAACGAGCCTTTATGGGTTGTAGACGGGGTAATTGTTGATGCGGGTGGAATTGGGTATTTGAATCAATCCGATATCGCCTCCATTGAGGTATTAAAAGATGCAGCTTCTGCGGCTATTTATGGATCGCGGGCTGCCGCCGGGGTAATTTTGGTTACTACAAAAAGCGGTAAATCTGGTAAATTGAGTGTCAATTACAGCGGCTACACGGGTATGTCGGCACCGGCAAGAAAGCTGGATTTGCTCAATGCTACACAGTATGCGTCGCTCAGGAACGAAGCATCTGTTGCTGGAGGCGGGGGTATACTTTTCCCAAATCCAGAATCATATGGAAAGGGAACGGATTGGCAAGAACTTATTTTTAACAATAGCGCCAAACGGGAAAACCATGAGGTCAGCATAAGTGGTGGCAATGAAAAATCTACTTTTTATGCCTCTTTTGGATACTTGGATCAAGAAGGTATCGTAGTGTCAGACATATCCCATTACATTAGGAAGAACTTCCGGTTGAATTCGACCCACAAAATCAATGACTATTTGAGATTTGGTCAAACCTTTGGATATTCCAATGAAAAAAATGCGGCCATTGATGGGAATACTTTCTACGGAGGGCCATTGTCCTCTGCGGTCAACCTGGATCCCATTACTCCCGATATAGAAACTGACCCTGCCGTTCTCAGTGGCGTTCCCTATGTGGATGATACCGGTAGCTTAAGACCCGACCTGATTTTGGCACCTAATGGTTATCCCTATGGGATATCTACATTGGTGGGTCAGGAAATGACGAATCCGTTGGCTTTTACCAAAACAAGATTGGGTAACCACACTTGGGCGGATAACTTTGTAGGGAATGCCTATGTGGAAGTGGAGCCCATCAAGAATTTGAGGGTAAGGAGTACCTTTGGAGGTAAATTGGCCTATTGGGGCGGACAGTCCTTTAACCCAGTGGCCTTTTTAACATCTTCCTTTGTTACCTCTCAGAACAGTCTTTCCAGAAATACCAATAAGGGTTTTGGTTGGAACATAGAGAATACTGCATCTTATACCAAGGAAATAGGGGAACATGATTTCACCGCACTTTTGGGACAGGGTGTTTATGTGGACAACATCACCGAAGGGCAGTCCATTACCTACAACAATATTCCGGTTAACAATTATAAGGATGCCTCTTTCAATTTTGATATTCCTACCGAGCAGATCAATGCAAATGCATCCACGGGGGTAATCCACAAGGTCACTTCGCTTTTCGCAAGGTTGAACTATGCCTATAAGGAAAAATATTTGTTTACAGGTATTGTAAGGAGGGATGGTTCCAGTCGCTTTGGATCTAACAACAAGTTTGGGGTGTTCCCATCCTTCTCATTAGGTTGGGTAGCGGACAGGGAAAACTTCTGGCCGGAGAATGAAATAGTGAACCAATTGAAAATCAGAGGTAGCTACGGGGTTACCGGTAGTGACCAGATTGGGGATTTCAGGTATTTATCCACCATAGGTGATGGTAGAAACTATGCAGTTGGTACTGGGGGATCCGTTACCATTGGCAACAGCCCTGATGCACCTGCCAACCCAGACTTGAAATGGGAGGAGACCAGCCAGACCAATATTGGTTTCGATGCTACACTTTTCCACGGATTGAGCCTTACATTCGATTGGTATCTGAAAAAAACAACAGGTATTTTAAGGGATGTCCCACTACCTGGTTACGTTGGGGCCACAGGAAGTCCTGCCGGCAACGTGGCCGATATGGAAAACAGGGGGATAGACTTGGGAATGTCCTATAACAAGGATTTTGGTGATTTTGGATTTTCATTGAGTGGAAACGTTTCCACAGTGGACAATGAGGTAACCTTCTTGGGTGCCGGAGTAGACTTTTTATCAGGAGGTACAACGGTTCAGGCCAGTACTTTCCCCATTACCCGTACACAGGTAGGACAACCCGTAAATTCCTTTTACGGCTTTGTGACCGATGGTATTTTCCAAAATCAAGCGGAAATAGATGCTTATGCCAATGGTGAAGGGGTGCCCATGCAGCCTAATGCCAAGCCAGGTGATTTTAGATGGAAAGATGTTGACGGGGATGGTACCATTACTGACAACGACAGGGATTTCTTGGGAAGCTCCATTCCCAAGGTTACTTTTGGTATTAACCTAAACCTGAACTATAAAAGCTTTGATCTTTTGGTGTTTGCCCAAGGTGCTGCAGGGAACAAGATCTTTCAGGCCTTGCGCAGATTGGACATCGGAAGTGCAAACTATCAGACCTCTGCGTTGGGAAGATGGACAGGGGAAGGAACCTCCAATTCGTTCCCTAGACTTACTACCAACGATACCAATAAAAACTTTACAAATCCATCGGATTTTTATTTGGAAGATGGGGACTACTTAAGGTTCAAAACCATCCAATTTGGATACACCTTCCCACAGGATGTAATGGAGAAAGTGGGGATATCAAAATTAAGGCTGTACATCACAGGGGAGAATCTGATAACCTTCACTCGATACACTGGCTTTGATCCTGAAATAGGTGGAGATGTACTGGGAATAGACAGAGGATATTATCCACAGGCCAGATCGGGAATGTTGGGCGTTAATTTACAATTCTAAAAAAAATATCATGAAACTGAGAAACATAAATTATTTGGTTTTTGGTTCAATAATGGCTCTGGCATTTACCTCTTGTAGTAAAGAGTATTTGGATGTGGAGCCCAAAGGGACCTACTTGGAAGAAAATTATTATAGCAATGAGACCCAGGCCTATTCCGGTTTGATCGCCATCTATGATGTTTTGGGAAAGGAATCCAGGGGATTTGAAAATATGGTGACCATGATGAACGCAGGTTCAGATGATCACTATGCAGGTGGGGGAGGTCCAGATGATGGTGCCGGGATCCATGCGTTCTCCAATTATTCGATTACAGCCTCCACTATTCCTGCGAGTTATTGGGGAGACTACTACCAGGGAATTTTTAGGGCCAATGTGCTAATTTCTAAACTCCCCGATATTCCAATGGGAGAAGCAAACAGGGCAAGGTTCACGGCAGAGGCCAAGGCGCTTCGGGGTTACTTTTATTTTCAATTGGTGCGTATGTTCGGAAATATACCATTGATTGTCGATCCCCTTCCCACTGCGGATATCTACAACGTGGAACAGGCATCCAAGGAAGCGGTATATGCCCAAATAGAAACCGATTTGGAAGATGCGAAGAGCAGCTTGCCGGATATGGTAAATCTTACCACAGAAGCAGGCCGTTTTAGCAAAGGTGCTGTTCAGGCTCTATTGGGCAAGGTGTACCTTTATGATGGAAAAAATGCCCAGGCGGCTGATGAGCTTGCCGAGGTGAATGGAACACCAGGGGGAACCAGCAAATATGGATACAGGTTGTTGGATAATTTTGCCGACCTGTGGGATTTTCAAAACACGTTCAACTCAGAATCCATATTGGAAACGACCAATACCAACCAAAGTAATGCGGATTGGGGTTTTTGGGGTTCTGGTGCCGATGAAGGCAACAGTATCAACATCATGGTTGGGCCACGTAGTTACGTAAGAAGTTCAGGGTCAACCGCTCCTGATTTTGCTCCTGGTTGGAGCTTCAATGTGTTTACCCAAGGTTTCTATGATTTGATCAAGGACGACCCTAGGTTCGATGCAACCGTTGCTGATTTGAAAGCGTATGAAGAGGCGGACGAAATTGAATACCTGCACGGGGATCAGGACACGGGCTACTATCTAAGGAAATTCATGCCCTTGAACAGCGATGCCACAACAGGGGGCGGCGTTAAGGAACTCAATTACCAACAACATGTTTATATGATCCGTTTGGCGGACACTTATTTACTTGAGGCCGAAGCCTTAGGAGGATCTGGTGTAAGAGCGCAAGCCTTGTTGGATGCCGTAAGGGCACGGGTTGGATTGCCCTCCGTTCCGGTATCGACCCAGGCCATATGGAACGAACGCCGTTTGGAATTGGCGGGAGAAGGACATAGGTGGTTTGATTTGGTAAGAACTGGAAATGCTGCCTCAGCACTTTCTAACAGAGGTTTTACAGCGGGAAAAAATGAAGTGCTGCCCATACCATTACGGGAAATGGAGAATACTTTGATTGTCCAAAACCCTAACTATTGATAAACGATAAAAATAGATTTGTCATGATATTTAAGAAAACTAAATATAGATCGGTTGTACTTGGAGTGCTGGGCATGGTTATGCTGGCTGGTTGCCAACCAGAGGATTCTTTTGAGAACAATGGGCTGACCGACCCGAATTTGGATGCTTCTTTCACCATTACACCGGTGAGTGGAACAGCGAACAGGTATGTTTTGGAGGCACAAAACTTAAATTATATTTTCTCAAAATGGGATATCGGTGAAGGTATCTACCAAGGAAAATCAACAGAGGAGATTTTTTTACCCGATGCCGGCACCTATAACATAACCCACATAGCCATTGGTAGGGGAGGAGAGAGCAAAAGCGCTTCCCAAGAATTGGTGGTTCCAGAATCGGACCCTAATGCAGGTAACCTTGTGGTCGGTGGTAAGTTTGAAACAGACGAGGATATTGCCCAATGGACCATTCTGAATATCAGTGCATCAGGAGCCAGTTGGACGTTTGATTCAGGTTCGGCTACCATAACAGCAAGTGATTGGAACCAACAAGGGATCTTTCAGGCCATCGAAGTACAGGGTGGTAAAAACTACGCTGTGGATATGAATGTCCAAGGGGAAGGTTCCGTTGATACTTGGTTTGAAGTATATGTTTCCACTACAGCCCCTGTTCAGCTTAACGATTATTCCGCTGATGGTACCAGAATTGGGTTGAATACTTGGAATGGTTGTGGGGGGACCCCATTCAGTGGCAAGCTGTCTCAACTTAGCTGTGCAGGGAGTGGCAATGTGGTAAGCTTTGACGAGGATACCACCATTTATTTGGTAATAAAATGTGGCGGAGGAAACGTTGGAGCCATAACCATTGATAACGTAGAGTTAAGGGGAACCAATTAAAAGAAAGTTAGTTAATTTAGTTTTGAGTTAGATTTTTTTAAGTTCATAGCCCATGGTATGCTGAACCATGGGCTATTTAAACATGCCGGTCTTTGCCGGCCCCAATGCCATGAAATTTACCCCCGTTTACATTTTTTCTTTTTTATGTTTCCTAAGTATTTCTTGTGATGATACCGTAAAGAGCAGTACATCCTCCGATACTGCAGAGGAAGAGGCCATAGATTTTTCCGCCAAGGGAAAACCAATAACCATTTACACCACTGCCGATAGCACTGCTCTTCGGCTTGCCGTTTCTGAAGGTCCTGTATTCTCAGACGCTGAGCAACCCTTGGAAAAAGAGGTTTCGGTATTTGTGGAACCTAAAAAAATGTTTCAGACCATTTTGGGAATTGGCGGGGCCATTACCGATGCCAGTGCAGAAACGTTTGCGAAGTTGGATGCTACAAAACAAGAAGAGCTGTTGGATGCCTATTATGGCAAGGACAAAGGTCTGGGCTACACGTTGCTGAGGACCAATATCCACAGTTGCGATTTTAGCAGTGGAAGTTACACATACATACAAGAAGGGGATTCTGCTTTGACCTCCTTCTCCATAGCCCATGATCAGGAATTCCGTATCCCGATGATCAAGAAAGCCTTGTCAAGGGCAGGTGGGGCTTTGGTAACCTATGTTTCCCCATGGAGTCCACCGGCTTTTATGAAAAGCAATAAAAATATGCTGCAGGGAGGCACTTTGTTGCCCGAATACTACCAATCTTGGGCCAATTACTTTGTAAAGTTCATTCAGGCCTATGAGGAAGAGAATATTCCCATTTGGGGGTTGACGGTTCAAAATGAACCAATGGCGAAACAAACCTGGGAGTCCTGTATTTTCACTTCGGAGGCAGAAAGGGATTTTGTGAAGAACTATTTGGGCCCAACCTTGGAAAAAAGTGGATTGGCCGAAAAGAATATTGTGGTCTGGGACCACAACAGGGATTTGATGAATCAGAGGGCCAATGTCATTTTTGGTGATCCTGAAGCATCAAAATATATATGGGGAATGGGATTCCACTGGTATGAGGATTGGTCCGGTGGAGATCAACTATATGAAAATGTGGGAAAGGTGCAAGAGAGCTACCCCTCAAAGAATTTATTGTTCACCGAAGGTTGTAATGACCGTTTTGATGCCGCGAGATATCAGTTTTGGCCACACGCAGAGCGCTATGGCAAAAGCATGATCAATGATTTTAATAATGGAACCGTCGGTTGGACCGATTGGAACATCCTTTTGGATGAAAATGGAGGCCCCAACCATGTGGGCAATTTTTGTTTTGCCCCGATTCATGCGGATACCCGAACAGGGGAGCTGATCTATACGCCATCATACTACTATATTGGACACTTCTCAAAATTTGTTAGGCCGCAGGCAAAAAGAGTGGCAACAGCAGTGAGCAGAAGTACGTTGCTCAGTGCCTCCTTTTTGAATCCCGATGGTAAAATGGCCACCGTGGTGATGAATCAAACTGATAGCCCCATTTCATATAATCTATACGTAGGCGACCAAAAAACAAGGATTGATATTCCTGCACATGCCATTCAAACGGTTGTCTATTAATTAAATAGAAAGAAATTGTTGTTCATGAACACAAAAAATATATTGATTGCCGCATCCTTTGCGATAGGATTGTTGCTGGTGCATTGTTCATCTTCTACTGATGATGGTGGTTCGGATAGCCCAACACCAAACCCTCCAAACACAGGGACACCGCCTACCGTTTCGGAATCCGTGGATGTTTGGTTGACCAAGCCGGACAAAAGTGTATTGCTGACGAAACAGGCGAACGCCCTGCCGTTCGGTACCAATCCCAACAACTATCCAAATATTGAGGTAAATCCATCTTTGACCTATCAAACTATCGACGGTTTCGGGTTTACATTGACAGGGGGTAGTGCGGAGGTCATCAACCAATTAAGTACTGGTGATAGGAACGAGTTGCTGCAAGAATTGTTCGGTACCTCGGAAAACGATATATCCATCAGTTACGTCAGGGTAAGTATCGGCGCATCCGACCTGAATGCCGGACCCTTCACCTATGATGATATGCCAGATGGCGAGACGGATGAATCACTCGATAATTTTAGCCTGGACCAGGATAGAGAAGGTGTCATTACGGTTCTTAAAGAGATTTTGGAAATAAGCCCTAATATCAAAATATTAGGTTCTCCATGGTCTGCCCCGGTTTGGATGAAGGACAACGGCAGTTTTGTTGGTGGAAGCCTTAAGCCTGAATATTACGGAGTGTATGCCCAATATTTTGTGAAATATATTCAAGCAATGGAGGCAGAAGGCATAACCATTGATGCCATCACCATTCAGAATGAGCCCATGCATGATGGGAACAATCCCAGTATGGTCATGACGGCTGAGGAACAGGCCGAATTCATCAAGAATCACCTTGGTCCTGCATTTGAGGAGGCAAATATTTCAACCAAGATCATTGTTTGGGACCATAACTGTGACAATCCACAATATCCCATTACGGTACTGAGCGATCCAGATGCTTACCCTTATGTGGATGGTTCCGCTTTTCACCTGTACAATGGGGACATCAGTGCACTTTCTACGGTACACAACTCATTTCCAGAGAAGAATCTTTATTTTACCGAGCAGTACACCTCTTCCAATGGCTCTTTTGACGGGGATTTGAAGTGGCATGTGAAAAATGTGATCATAGGGTCCATGCGCAACTGGAGCCGAAATGCCCTGGAATGGAACTTGGCTAATGATGAAAGCTTTGGTCCGCACACGGATGGCGGTTGTTCCATCTGTAAAGGAGGGTTGACCATAAGTTCCGGAGGTAATATCACCAGAAATGTGGGGTATTATATTGTGGCCCACGCTTCAAAGTTTGTACCACAAGGGTCCACCCGAATTTCTTCCAATATTTCTGGAAACCTTCAAAACGTTGCCTTCAAAACACCTGATGATAATATAGTCCTCCTTGTAGAAAATGATGGGGATGCTTTGGAATCTTTCAACATTAAATATAAGAACGAATGGACCTCCACTTCACTGAGTCCTGGTGCGGTCGCTACCTATATTTGGAAACAATAAAATGGACAACCTCATGAAAAAAATACTATTCCTTTTAACCATTCTTATAAGTTCAACAGTATTCGGTCAAGGCTTTTTGCATACCGATGGACAAAAAATCGTTGACGGCCAAGGCAACAATGTGCTCCTTAGGGGTCTCGGTCTGGGCGGTTGGATGGTACAGGAGGGGTATATGTTGCAAACAGCTGGTTTTGCTGGGCCACAGCACTCCATCAAACAAAAGATAACGGAACTCATTGGCAAGAGAAATACTGAGGAGTTCTATGAGGCCTATTTGGCGAATGGGATTACCAAACGTGACATAGATTCACTAAAAGCTTGGGGATTCAATTCCGTTAGGTTGCCCATGCACTACAACCTGTACACCCCACCTATTGAAGAAGAAAAGGATGGAACAAATACATGGTTGGAAAAAGGATTCATCATGACCGACAATCTTTTGAAATGGTGTGCGGATAACGAGATGTACCTTATCCTTGATTTACATGCAGCCCCGGGAGGACAAGGCCATGATGCCAATATCTCGGATTATGACGACACAAAACCTTCCCTTTGGGAAAGTGAGGCGAACAAACAAAAAATGATTGCTTTTTGGGAAAAGATGGCCGAACGATACAAGGACAGCCCATGGATGGGTGGCTACGACATCATTAACGAGCCCAACTGGAACTTTGAAGGCGAAAACCCCAATGGATGTGATGAAATGAACAATGCCCCATTGCGCCAATTGATGGTGGATATTACCACGGCTATCCGAAAAATAGATAAGGACCACATCATCATCATTGAAGGGAATTGTTGGGGAAACAATTACAATGGTGTTTTTCCTCTTTGGGACGACAATCTGGTCATAAGCTTCCACAAGTATTGGAATTTCAACACCACGGCATCCATTCAACAAGTACTGGATTATAGGGAAAAGTACAATGCGCCGATTTGGCTGGGAGAGAGTGGGGAAAATTCCAATGTCTGGTTCAAGGATGTTTTATCGTTGATGGAATCCCATAACATTGGCTGGGCATTTTGGCCCATGAAAAAGGTGGAAAATATTGCAGGCGTTACATCGGTCACCAAAAACCCTGGGTATGAAACGCTTTTGAACTATTGGCAGAATGGAGGAAAAAAGCCATCCGTTGAGTATGCAAAAAATGCCTTGATGCAGTTGGCCGAGAACTATAAAATGGAAAATGTGACCGTTAAGCCCGGCGTTGTGGATGCCATGTTCAGACAGGTACACACTTTTGAGACCAAAGCCTACAAAAAGCATGCAATTCCTGGTCTCATCTATGCCACAGAGTATGATATGGGCACCAACAATTATGCATACAAAGATGCCGATTATATCAATTATAGGGTAAGTACCGGGGAACAGTGGGCATGGAACAAAGGCCGTAAAATGCGGAACGATGGGGTGGACATCCAAAACTGTGCAGACAGCAATAGCAATGGCTACGAAGTTTTTGATATACAGGATGGGGAATGGTTGCTGTTCACAGTAAATGTTAAGGAATCTGGCACCTATAATATGAACGTGAGATATTCTGGCTTGGAGGGGAAGGGAAAAATTTCCCTAAAAGTTAACGGGGAAACTGTATCGGGCAGTTTGGAGTTGGATGCCACAGGAAATGAAACTTCATACAAAACAGCTATCTTATCTGGTGTTGATTTAAAAGAAGGTGTCCACAAGCTAAAAGTGATGTTCGAAAAGGGAGGGTTCGATCTAAATTATATTGAATTCATAAATAACTAAACATATGCAAGTGCCATGGTACGAATAAACTGTATGCTGTTTTTGTTCATGGTTCTGATTCTTTCGTGTAGTGGGGATACGACAGATCAAGGCCCTGTCAACAATTTAAAGCCTTCCAATCTATCCATTGACGTCGAAATTGCGGGGCAATCCAGTGAAAATCCTAATGGGGATGGTAGTGGAGAGGTCAATCTTACCTTTCAGGCGGCCAATGCAACACTATACAAGATACTTATCGAAGGTCAACTTAAGGAATCTACCTCCAATACCTTGTCCTATACCTTTACTGACGAAGGCACCCATGATTATAGCATAGTGGTATCGGCCTATAACCAAGGACAATTTATAAGCAAGACCATTTCCGTTACGGTTTATGTTGAAGAACTTATAGGGCTGATATGGTCCGATGAGTTCAACAACAGAAGTCTTGACCTCAACAAATGGAACTATGAAACGGGTACTGGGGTCAACGGGGATTGGGGAACCGGACAATTGGATCGTGCAACCGATAGATCTGAAAATATCAGCTTTCAAAATGGGATCATAGATGCAGATGGAGGTTGCTTGGTGATTACTACACGCGATGAAACCTTTATGGACCGGGAATATACCAGTGGGAGGATCAATACCAGGGACAAAGGTTCTTGGGGACCTGGGCATCGAATAGTGGCTCGGGTCAAAGCCAGTGGTGTCAGGCATCAAGGGCAGGGTTTTGCCTTTTGGATGATGCCCCAGGAAAAACCTGTTACAGTGGATGCCATCATGTGGCCCCAAGGCGGTGAAATTGATATTATGGAGTATGTAGGTTCCATACCTTACCACAATTTGGGAACCGTCCATTATGCTTGGGAGTGGCAGAACAACCAATACCAAGATTGGAACCATGGGCACTTGGGTGGATATTATAGTTACGAAACCCAACAGACACCCAATCCCGAAGAGCCTGGCTACGGAAATTTCCCGCCTCCAGAAAATGACCCCAACGCGGGAAGTTCGGGATTTCACGAATACGGCATAGATTGGTATGATGACCGGATAGAGTTCTTTGTGGACGATAGTATTTACCATATCCACTATTTAAAAGATGGTGGTGCATATACCGTGGATGGACAGGATGAAAAATCTGTGGAACTGGTCGATGGGCGTAGGGTTACCATTTCCGAGTATTCCAACCATTTTGATGAATGGCATCCTTTTGAGCATAAAATGTACGCCATTCTTAGCGCAGGGGTGGGGGGCAGTGATTATACCTACGGCGGCCCTATTGTACCGGAAGCCCAGTTTCCATGCTCGGTATACATTGATTGGGTAAGGGTCTACAAAATGGAATAGATCTAAAAAAAATTTCTTGGTATTTTCAATCGTCACGTAAACCTTCTATAATGATATGTCCGTATGGGTTTATAGAATAAAAAGTTGGCAACCTTTAAGTCTGTAAAACGGTTCGGAGACCATCAAGCAAAAAGGCCTAAAAAAACAAAACCTTGATTAATCTGTGATTGTCAAGGTTTTAATTTTTTTTGTGACCTGTCCGGGTAGTGTAAAACCAATCCGTATATTGCTTGATTAGCTCTGGGGCCATTTTTTTTGAGAGCCTCGTCCGTATTTTCCAGCACAGAGGCCGTGACTGTGTTCACGGCTTACGCCCTGAAATGACTTGTTTCTTTTGATAGGAGTATGTGACATGGCGCTTTTAATTGCCGAACAATTTTTTTTCCAGGATCTCAGCCTTTGGGAATAGGATATTGTTCTCCAAATGGATATGACGGTGGAGGTCCTCCTCAAATTCCCGAAGTAGGGAGTAGGTGACCCTGTAGGTATTACAGGCATCGGCAGGAGGGGTATAGTCGCTGCTCAAGGTGGCAATCTTTCGAAACCGTTCCCCTTCGTTGTCATGTTCCTCCATCATCATTTGGATGGGATTCCTGACCGTTCCGAAATGGGGTGGGTCCGAAATGGTACCATCCGGGGCTGCATGGACCATTTTACGGATACAGGGGAAGAGCACCAGTTCCTCCTTTTTCATATGCATGGTCAGTTCTCCTGCGGAAGCACTGAAATGTTTAAAAATCCCGAACAGCTCCGGATGCCGGTTACCGTGCACTTGGCATAGTTTATTGAGGTATTGTTTCAGGATAGGGATGTGCTGTTCGACATAGTGATGGTGCTTTTTTTCGATATAGTCGATCAAAAGGTCCAAGGGCCATGTATTGAAATCGGGGGAATCCCCTTGATCTCGGTCTTGGACATCACCCAGTTCCTTGAGAAGGGTTTCCGTGTCCAGACCTTTTTTTTCCGCAACTTCCTGTAGGGTCCGGTTGCCTTTGCAACAGAAGTCGATCTTGTGGTTTTTAAATATTTGGGCCGTGCGATAATCCTCCGCCACCATTTGGCCGACTGTTTTTTCCAAGGTAAGGTTCATGATAATGTTATTTTTAATTCGGATAAAATTGTCCTTTATTATGTTAAATTTTTTTAGCGCCTTAGATAGGTCAAGCCCACTTCCAAACCTGTCGCCAGTTCGTAGAGACTGGTTTGCTCCAACATATTTTTCAGATTATTTCGGATGTCCACGAACTTATCATGCAAGGGGCAGGGTTTTTGGGCATTGCATTCCTTTAGTCCAAGACCGCAGCCTACAAAGATTTCGTCCCCATCGATGGCATGGACGATCTTGCTCAATTTCACGTGGTCCATATCGGTACGTTCGATTTCAAACCCTCCTGTTGGACCCTTTACGGAATGTATAACCTTGCTTTTTGAGAGCTGCTGCAGGATCTTAGCGGTAAAGGCCAAAGGGGAATCTATTTCCTCGGCAATCTCATTAACGCTTACACGTCTTCCGTCCAAGGATTGCAGTGCTATATAGACGGCTGCCCGAATACCATACTCACAGGCCTTTGAAAACATCAAGATAACTTTATTTGCATCAAAGATACCATTTATTTTAATAGGATAAAAATGTCCTTTATTGTTTTTTTCCGATTGCTTTTCTTTTTCCGTCCAATAGGTACTTCATGATCGGAGATGGGGCGATGGAGTAGAAACCCTAGGTCCGTTTATGGTTTTGCAAGAACATCCCGCATAGTCCAATGAGGATCAAGAGACTGGAAAGCGCCAAAATTTCCATAAACCCTTTGGGCATGGTCCAATGCTGCCAAACCATAAAACCTCGATAGAAAATAAGGATCTCAGTCAATAGAAATCCCAAAAAATACCATCGATAGGTGCTGCGGGATATCCTGAACAACCCAAAGTAGTCCACAAAAAAGAAGAGCCCGATACTGATGCCCCCCAAAAAGGTAAGATGTAAATAACCAATGGTAAGGTCCAGATAGGTGACCGCCATCCGGGCAAAATAAGGGAAGGTGGTCAACAATTGCAAGATCAGTTTAATGCAAAGCAGGACCATTGCCGTCTTGAGTAAACGGTCTTGCATTTTAGATAGGGGCAGAGCTAAGAAACCATTAGTGGTCATGAGCCATAACAGAACCATGGCGTACAACTGCGCCATGGCCCCGAGTCCCGCAGCGAGGTATATCCATGTTGATGGCTTTGTCCAAAGAGCGGAAAGGAAAAAACTGAGTACGATACCTATGTTCAGGGCCCAAAAAAATTGGATGAACCTTTTTTTGGGGAACACAAAACCTCGTTGTTCCAAGGCAAACAGAAACAATCCTATCAAGGTCAGGACCATCCAGCCATTGTATTGGAAATGCAGGTAAAAATAAATGGCCAATCGGTACCAGATGGATTGAGCCCCCAAAGTGGTCATGATGACCCCTAGGGCCCAAGGCCCCAAACTTGAGATGACCATGTACCAGAGTGCGGCCTTCATGCAGACCAAGGCCTTACTATCCCTGAATTTGGGATGGATATGCTTTGAGAAATGATAAAAGAATACATAGGATACAATCAGGAACAAGGTGGAAAAGATGATCGAGAACAGGGCATATCCTTGGAACGGAAAGGTGAGCAACATCCCGATCAAAGTGACCTGTGTGGCCCCAAAGATCCGCCTATATCTTTTCCCGGAAGTATCCTTTTCCACAAAGCAGTAATGTAGCAAGGTGGTCATTGCCACATATACCCAGCCCAATAAGGCTATGTGGGAATGGGCGTGTACCATATACCTGTAATGGAAGCCAAAGAAGAAAATAGGATAGGAGCGGAGCAGGATACCCAATAGGGCGGCCATGATAAAATAGGCCATGGCCACCTGAATGTGCCGTTGATATGATCGTTCCTTCATATTTTTCCGGATAAATTCCTTGGTGTTGTTTAGAAGTCCTTCTTTCTGGCTTTATACTCCAACCCCAGAATAGGCAAAACGGTCCATAGGAAGAGAATGGCCATGGAGACCAGAAAACCGAGGTCGGTACCAAAAAACTTTTTGAAAATGGCCCCTGTATATCCCAATAGAGCTGAAATGTCCAATTTAAGTAGGATCAGTATCCTTGAAAGATCGATGGGGTTGAGCATGGTCGCGACCAAGGAAAAAGTGTCCAAGGGGTATTCCTCGAAAACGATAAGCGACATCAGGAACAGCCCATCATAGACCACGGCCAGAAAGAGCCATAACAATACGGCGTATCCAAATCCCTTGATCCTATTTTCATTGGATATGGCAATGATAAAGGACAGCCCCACAAAAATAAAGGTCAAAAAGGACCCTGTGACCAACAATAGGGAGAAATCAAAGATGGCATTACTCTGCAACAGGCCATAGAGCACAAAGGGAATGCCCAGACCCAAAACAAGGCTGAGGGCCAATGAACCCGAGACCCCTAGATATTGGCCCATGAAAATGGAACTCCGTTTGATGGGCTGTGCCAAGAGGAGTTCCGTGAACTCCCTCGAATTATAGTAGTACATGACCCCAAAAATGGTCCCGATCAATGGAATCAGGACAATGATCACGTTCATCAGGGTGATGACGGCCTTGGAAACATCATTGTTCAGGAACAAGAGGACGAAACCCAGGATGAGGTAAAACAAAAAATATACGTAGCTCCAACGGCTGCGGATCAGGTCGTAAAAACTGTATTTAAGAATCTTCAGCATGGTTTTCAGTAATGGTTAGTGCCGCAACGGCATGTTCAAAATCAGGTGCCCCCGTTTGTTCCAAAAGTTCCACGATACTTCCTTGGAAATAGATTTCCCCCTCCAATAGATAAAGGATCTTATCGGCCATCTCTTCCACGAACTGCATGATGTGTGAGGTGATCAATATGGTCTTTCCTTGGGCTTTTTCCCTTAGGATCAATTGCTTTAAATGGATCAATGCCATGGGGTCCAGTCCCGTGGTCGGTTCGTCCAGGATAATGAGGGGACTGTCGAACATAAAGGTCAGGACAATGTTTACTTTTTGTTTGGTTCCGCCGGATAGGGTGGACAGCTTTTTGCCCAAGAAGGGTCCAAGGCCAAAGAGCTGGATCAAATCTTCCTCGGCACTGGGACTGTTCCTGAGGTCCTTGATCATATGGATCAGCTCTTTTACCTTGATGTTGGGGGGAAAATTGGCAATCTGGGGCAGGTAATCTATTTTTTTCCGATACTTCCAATCTTTTTTTACGGGCCTTTCCAGTACGGTGATATGCCCCTTGTCCGGTATTACCATCCCCAAGATGCTCTTGATCAAGGTGGTCTTGCCCGAGCCATTGGGCCCCAAAATGGCATAAATACGACCTTCGCCGATGGAGAGATCGATCCCTTTTAGAACTTGGTTCTTACCGAATTGTTTGTAAAGATCTTTGATTTCTATGGTCATGGTCGTATTTTCATTAAGGGTTGGGTATCCTTAAGGTTGTCCGGAGTGAATACAGGGGAGACCCTTTCGGAGAAATCGATGATATCCATGAACAGGCTCCGTAACAGTACAATGGTCTCCGGGGTCCGGTTCACCACATAGGAAAATAATTTGACCGGACGATAGGGCACATCACCAATACCGTTCCTGTCCAGGTCATAGCCGGTATAACTGCTCCAAAAGTTACCTTCGAACACGTTGTCGTTCAACTTACTGTTATAAGAGATGTCAAAGGAGTTGTACAAAAAATTGTTGCCTTTGAAACTATTGGTGTAACAGGCCCCAATGACCCTAATGGCCCAGCCATTGCCAATAAAGTCGTTGTTGGTGTATTGGATTCGGTTGGACCCCTCTATGTTGATCCCAATGGTATTTTCCTCAAAGGTGTTGCCAACGATCTCGGCATCATTGATTTCCTTCAACAACATGCCATAGGCGGCGGTCCCCCAATTCTTATGGAAGGTATTGTCCTTCATGGTGATGAACTTGGAAAACATGACGGCAACCCCGGCCCCATTGTTTTCAAAGGTATTCCGGGTGTAGACATCATGGTTCGAGAACATAAAATGGAGCCCATAGCGAAGGTTGTCCATGCTCACATTTTCCGTGATGGTGATACGGTCGGAAAACTCCAGGTAGATGCCGTCTCGGGTACCTTGGACATGGTTCTTGCGTACCTCGATGTCTGTGGAATACCAGAGCTGGATACCGTTGCCCGAATTGTATTCGTCCACGGCCTCCCCAATGATCCTATTGTGGAACACCTTGCCATGGGAGGATTTTTCCAAATAGATACCGAAGAACAATTGCTCCAACACCATGTTTTGGATAAGAAAATTTTTGCTGCGGACCACCCGGATAGCGGCGTTGTCCTTGGTATAACTTACACCGACATTGATGATGAACAGACCATCAAGGGTCACGTTGTCAGATTGTATCCTGAAGATCTCACCCTTTTTCCCTCCATCAATTATTGGGTAACCGATACCCTTGATCACCAACGGTTTGTCCACAATGATCTCAAATTCCCTGTAGGTGCCCTTTTGGACCAATAGCGTATCATTTGCTTGGGCACGTGCAATGGTACCTTTTAGGGTACTATCCACACAACTTGGGCATATGGTCCATGTTTTGGCCCACATAGGGTGCCCCAAAAGGAGCATGAGCAGGCAAAGGAGATATCTATGATATGTATTGTGGAGTACCATGATGTTTCTTTTCGGGAAAGGGTCGATTATCTGATGATGAGAAATTTGGAATCATCCAAGGCTTCCACCCAATGTTCCACTTCCTTGGAAAAACTAAAATGTTGTTGTGTTGTTAAATTAATGATTTGGTTCTCGATATAAAAATTAATGGAGCCTTCCAAGACGATCAAGTGGGCATCTTTTGGGGAGATGTGTTTTGGGAAGAGGGAATCCCTTGCCAAACTGATGCTCAAGATTTCCATTGTTGGGTTTTTGACCACTACTGCCACTTGAAGGTCATGGAACGGTTGTTGGGCAATGGAGTTATCGATATCGATCTTATACATGGGCCTTGGATGTTTTGCTATTGTTCGTATTGTTGTTTTAAATCGTTCCAGGATAAAAGGGTTCCATCGTTCATGGCCAATACCTGTTGGGCGGCCTGCTGTTCGGAAAAAGCACTGAGAAAGGCCCCCATGGGGCTGGGAATCTTCTCGCTGATCAGGTAGGTGGCCTTGGTGGCATCCACCAATTCCCCGGGATGGTCAAAATCATTGACCAAAAAGAGGGAAATGTCCGAAACATTCCCACTTTTTAAAGAGTTCATCATACATTCCACTGCATCAAAATTGAAGACCTTGCCCTTGGAAGTGACCAATTGCGCGGCATGTTGTTTGTCCACAATGGTCATGCTGCAGTAATGGCAACCCACATGGCCATAGTCAATGGGCTGGGGACTTACGGAGCATCCGAGGGCAAGGCCAAGGAAAACCAACAAGGGGATAATCTGTTTTTTCATGGGAGTCAAATTATTGTTCTTAGTGCTTTTCCACCCCAAAATGCCGGCCACCAGGGTGAGCATCATACCTACGAACATCAACCAGGCCCCGATGGCCGGTAAAGAGGTGACATCAAAATTGAGCATTTTAACATGGCCCAATA
Source organism: Flagellimonas aequoris (assembly GCF_003584165.1). Taxonomy (GTDB): domain Bacteria; phylum Bacteroidota; class Bacteroidia; order Flavobacteriales; family Flavobacteriaceae; genus Flagellimonas; species Flagellimonas aequoris. The sequence goes on from NZ_QXFJ01000031.1 coordinate 307,040, forward strand.
ACGGGGGTTTATAGGTCATTGGACTTCCATCCGGATTGGTCAGTTTCATGATGGCATTGGGATCTAGATCGGTACCATAATCCACCAACCATGCATTGAAATCGTACATGCCCAATATACCCATAACGGACATGAGCAGGAACCACCCCAGAAACCATTTATAGCTTACCTTGTCCCAATAGCCCAAAACACCTATGACAACCCCTAGGGCGACCATGACGCCTATGACCATCGGAAATGTGCCAAATTCCCACATGTCCTCCACTTTGGGAAGGGTGTGCATGCCGATATAATGGTTGAGGCCATCAATGTTCTGGATATCAAATTCATTGACACCCTTTAGACCGCTGATGTGGATGTTCAATCCCAATGGGTCCGGGTATTGGGGAGCACCCAACATGATGTTCCAAAGCGGGAAGACGTAGAGTCCCAATAAGAAGAGTGGGCCAAGGATCATGAGTATACTAGCCTTTTTCATTTTTTTCGATTTAGAGGTTACAAACTGGGAACGGTTTCTTGGTGGATTGCTTTTGATTCCATTTGTAAAAAAGCGGGCAGGTCATCGACACGGCCCGCTTTGTTTTATGATGGTTTACTATTCACCTAGGGACCATTTCAGTTCTACATTGGAATTGGCAGGGGAGACCCTCACATATCCTTGCATTTCCTGGTGCAGGGCGGAACAGAAATCAGTACAGTAGAAAGGCCATACCCCAACCTCATTGGGTTCCCAAACAGAAGTCTTGGTCTGTCCAGGCATCACGAGGAGTTCGGATGAGTTTTGGCCCAGGATGGCAAAGCCATGGGGCACATCAAAGTCCTGTTCATGATTGGTAATGTGGAAATATACCTTGTCGCCGACCTTGATGCCCTCGATGTTGTCAGGGGTAAAATGGCTTCGGATGGTGGACATGTACACATGGACCTCGTTTCCGTCACGGATCACTTTGGATCCATCGGCCGTGGTCACCGCATAAGGGTGCCTATTTTCATCCAAGCGGTAGATTTTTTTGGAATTCGTGGTCAACAATTCAGCGGGACATCCAGCGGCATAGTGGGGCTCACCATGGGTCGGGAAGTCATAGATCAATTCCATTTTGTCCCCGGAGATGTCATACAATTGAGCAGAGTGTTCCATTTCAGGGCCTGTGGGCAAATACCGGTCCTTGGTGATCTTGTTCATGGCAACGACGTACTTACCAAAAGGTTTTCTGGAGTTTCCTCCGGGAATCATCAAGTGACCCACAGAATAATAGGTGGGTTTTCTATCGAGGACCTCCCAAGTGCCCAATTGCCATTTTACCACTTCGGAGGAAATGAAGAAAGTGGTATAGGCATTGCCCTCGCCGTCAAACTCAGTATGTAGTGGGCCAAGGCCACCACTTTTCACTTGTCCGGCCAATACATCCTCGAATTTTAGTATTGGGATTCCATAGGCTTCCCCATCGAATTTTTTGCCCTCGATGGCAGCGATCATTTTGTCAAAGGAATGTACGGTAAGGTCAGCGGAGAGTTTACCGTTACCAATGATGTACTGGCCAGTGGGATCCACATCACATCCATGGGGTGATTTAGGGGTGGGCAGAAAATAAACTGCTCCCGGTACTTTGGTAGGATCCACTGTCAGTACCTCCTTGCGCATAGTGGATGTCCCGGTATGGGAATGTTCATCATAGACATTGTGTGCATAGTGGGCTGGCATTTTGGTGCCGCCACCGTTGTTTACATATTCCTCGATTTTTTTCCAATTGATGGCTGCAATGAAATCCTTGTCGTTCTGGGAGGCGTTCACCTCTAAAAGGGAATTGGCCTCTTCCGTGTTATAGGTGGTGAAGAAGAACCATCCATGGGACTTTCCACGGCCAGGATGGGAGAGGTCATAGTTGAATCCGGGCATCAAAAGCTGGAATTTGATTGCCATATGGCCATGCTCGGGATCGACACTGATAAAGGTCAACGCCCCTTTGAAGTTTCCCTTATATTCATTTATGGGCATATCGCGTTGGGGAACGGGAACGGAGAATCGTGTGCCGGCCACCACATACTCGGTATTCTCCGTGATGAAGGACGAACTATGGTTCCCGGCACTATTGGGAACCTCGATGATCTCAGCAGTTTCGAATGTACTCAGATCTACCCTGGCGACACGAGGCGTGTTGTTCCCGTTCACAAAGATCCACCTGCCGTCCAATTCCCCGTTGGTCTGGGAAATATCGGGGTGGTGAAGGTCGTCCCAAGGCACAAATCCATGGGAGGTGTTCAACATGGGAACGGTTTCCTCGGAATATCCGTATCCTGAAGTAGGGAACTGGGAGAACACAGGAATTTCCTTGAACATTCTGCCTGATGGCAGTCCATATACGGTTAGGTTACCGCTGTATCCCCCGGAAAGGAAGGCGTAAAATTCATCCTGCTCCCCAGGGGCAACATATACTTTTTCGGCGGCACTGGACGACAGGGCCCCGTTGGAATTTTGGTTCTGTTGACCGCAGGAAAACAGCATCAGGGCCGTTCCAAAGGTCAAAATCAAATGGTTATGAATCTTCATCGTTTTTGGATTTATTCGTTTTTCTGGTTTTACATGGTTTATTGGGTAGGAGGTAGGATGACCTTGTCCACCACATGGACGATTCCATTGCCCGCAGGGATGCTGGCAATGATCTTGGCACCCCCGACATACACATCATCGCCTTTGGTCTCGACAGGGACATTTTGGTTGTTCGCCTGTCCGAGTTTTTTGAATTTTTTCAAAAAGTCCTTGGAATAATTACCAGGGGTTACATGGTACTTGAGGATGTTGGCCAAGGCCTCCTTGTTCTCTGGCTTTAGCAAGTCTTCAACGGTACCTGCGGGTAATGCATCGAAGGCGGCATTGGTAGGGGCAAATACCATCAAGGGCCCTGCGTTGACCAAGGCGTTCTCCAATTCCGCGGCCTGTACCGCCGCAACCAAGATACTGTGGTCGGGCGATCCCATGGCTATCTGCAATACATTGGGAGTGGATTCATCATCCTCAATAAAGGCCTGTCCCTTGTTGTTTTCCAAAATGGCCTCCGACTCGTTTTGGTCGGAAACCAGGGTTTCGTTTTCGGGCCTGTCCTTACAACTGCTGTTTAGTGCGAGCAGTAGTACCAGCCCCATCATGCTAAGTCTAATGGTTGATCTCATATTGATTATTTTAATGTCCTGAAGTATTCGAGAACGGCCCTTGCCTGGTCTTCGGTCAACCCTTGGTTGGACATGGGCGACCCGTTGAACTCTTGGAGCAGGTCTTTTGCCAAGGGATCTTGCTGCACCATTTCCTGAGGGTTCAGGATCATGTTCATCACCCACTCCGGGGTCCTTCTTTCCAATACCCCATTGGGAGGTGGTCCGATGAATTTCTTACCTATCCTGTGGCAGGCCAGGCACATTTGTTCATAAATCCCTTTGCCTTTCTCGGCCAGGGCTTGGTCGACTTCGGGGGCCAGTTCAACCGATTTGATGGGGCCTATTCCCTTATTGGTCAGATCCACACGTTCGGAAGCCTTTGCATCACTGGTGGTACTGGACTCAACAGGTTGCTCCGTTTCGGCCTTTTTTCGTTGTACAGTGAAACCCTCCTCTTTTTTTTCCTCTTTCTTTCCTCCACACGCGATTATGAACAGGGAAATGAGCAGGACTAAGGTTTTTGTTATCGTTTTCATGTGATAAATGGTTAAAATTCTGGTCAAATGTAAATAGGGTATAGGGACTGTAACATGATATAAATCATAAAAAGGATAAAAATATCTTTTAATCTTTGTTTAACATTTGGGATTATGCTGTCCAACTCCACCAAATATGCCATCAAAGGGGTACTCTACTTGGCCCTGAACTCAGATGAGGACCATAAGGTTCTGGTCAGGGATATCTTTGAGGTGGTCCATGTTCCGGAAGCCTATCTCGCCAAATTGCTACAGGAGTTGTCCCGACAGGGAGTCATTTCCTCCACCAGGGGAGCCAAAGGAGGGTTTTATTTAAGTGAGCAGGACCGGAAACGGAGCTTAATGGATATTGTCAAAGTCATTGACGGGGAAAGAAGGGTAAACTCGTGCGTCATGGGTATCCATAATTGTGATATGGACAATCCCTGTGTACTCCATAAACTTGTTGGTGCGAACAAATCCAAATTCATCAAGGTATTGGAGAACACGACCATATTGGATTTGGTAGAGGGAAGACAGGATATTGAGGAGTTTTTTCCTTTATGATACCATTTTTTCCCTTTATCCAATCTGTGATTTAGCTTACAGAACAGAAATGAACAATCCGGGCCATGATTCCCGGCCTATTATAATGGATGGTATCCATTTAAGCGATGGACTTGTTTCTATTAGCAATCGGTTCCAAAAAGAAAGAGATCATCAATGGTTTTTAAATAGGGGAATTAATAGGGACAAGCAATAAAAAGGATTTTAATTACTCGATTAACCTAAATGGTTTGATACCTAAAGCTACTTTCATTTTGGCTACTGCATTGGTCGTTCCGCCTACTCCATTGGGAAAGAAAAGGTGATACTTAAGCCCGATATGGAGATAGCCAAAATTTCTAATACTACCCAAATCACAAAGACAAGATGTCCAGAGCATGGTGGTATTCCCTATATATGATGGATGGCTATGGTGTGTACGGACGAATTACCCATTACTGAAAAATGATCAGTGGAGAAAAAAATACGCAACCAGAGTATTTGAATTTGGTTGAAAATAATCATGACAAAAGTGGAATGAAAAATTCATGTACGGTTATACACAACCAATTTTCAAATTGGTCATCTCATCGATAAACAAGCAAAGTAAAAAAATGAAAAAGAAGTTTTTGAATGTACTATCGGTATTGATGGTCGGTATAATGCTTTTATCGTGTAATTCAGATGGGGAAACCAATTGTCCCGCCAATTTTAGCGGAGCCTTGATAACTGAGGAGGAGCCATTGGTAGGGGAGTGGGTCTTATCAGGGGTTCTGTCGGCAAAGGAAATTGATTTGACGGACGATGACACGGACAATCCCTCAAAGGATATTTTTGTGCAATACAGTGATTGTGAAAAGGATGTGGTTTATATCTTTAAAACGGATCGTAGTTATACCTATGAGTTGGGACGCAATGCCGAGGATTGTGATTACACCATCCCTTCCAAAGGAACTTGGCAGTTGCGAACCAATAACTTGAGTCTGGTCACCTCATGCCAGTTGTATATCACTGCCTTGGAATTCAATGAAGATGAAACGAAATTTTCGTATTCCAATGTTTATAACATTACGGAAGTGGATGGAAGCATTGTCCAAACCAATATAGAATTTACGTATGCCTTGGTTCCATAGTAACAATTGAAATATTGAATGACCAAAATCCATAGCATGGGCATGATATTTCAAATTTTTATGGAGCTCATCTAGAACATGAAAATCCATAATCGCACGAAGTTGACCTCTTGGGTTCCCTTTTTTTTTGCAAGGCTAAGGAAATCCTATGAAAATCCTATGAAAATACAGCGAGTTAAATAGACTGTTAAAGTGCACCTTGATAGTTCAGTAAATAAGGCCAAATAATCATTGATTGTTTGGCCTTATGCTTTTAGTTCATGACGATTTCTGGAAATTATCCATCTATTTCTTCCAAACTGCATCGAATGTTTCCTATTGTTGTGCTTTCCCTTTTTTTTCATCTAGGGTAAAATCCTTATCTGTTTTGCTACAACCCCAATGGACTGAAATTAAAAAAAAGATGGAAACCTATAATCTTCCTGTTTTCACAAGGTGTTTTTCACTAACATTTTTGTGCAAAAACGGACTAAAACTTCCACTTTTCTTGCACCACTCTATAATATCTCCCTTGTAGGGAATCCCAAGACCCAATTTGGATTTTCCCTTCCAACAATATCATAGTACTTGGCCTTGTCCAAAACATTAACCAGTCTGCCAATACCACTGCAATAAATGGCAGGGGTACACACATAGGGCATGGTTCCAGGCTAGTATAAATCGTACACTGGGCCAAATAGAATTGGTCAAATTGTTTTACTGCTTCCTTGATGAGTTTGATTTCGGCATGGGCAAAAGAGCAAGATATCTGGGTTCTGTGGAAGAACCCAAAGGTTATTGTTTGGCCAATGACGTTTCGGAGAGAGCCTTTCAGTTGGAACGGGGAGGGCAATGGACAAAGGGCAAATCATGCGATAATTTCACACCTATATGGCCTTTTTTACTGGATGTGGATTTCATTGAAAACCCTCAAGAGTTGAAAATGCAAACTTTGGGTGAACGGCCAACATACAATCAGGAAACACCGATAATATGATTTTTTCCGTGCATTTTATCATTTTTTACCTATCCCAGTTCATGACGTTGGAGGAAGGTGATATGGTTCTTACTGGTACCCCTCCAGGTGAAGGTTTACTTGAAACGGAAAGATATTCTCGAACTTGAAATAGAACATTTGGGCAGACAGAAACAAATATGCCAAAATGTATAAGCTTGGATGTCATGTTTTTGAAGTCTTATGTATGTAGCTGTGTATTTGGAATACATAATTATAATTCGATTAGTTAGTTTTAGTTGTTGCGTTAGTAGATGAAGGCTGGCAGGGAGAAATCCCTGCCATTTCTTTTTATATAGGATGGATTTATCTGTCCTGTTCAGATAGTGACAATAGGGTAAGAGAGGTTACACATTTGGATATGTTTGAAAATAAAGGCATAGTCCCTTTTAGAGGGAGTGATGGAACTACAACAACGGAGCCAAGACATCCCAAACATTATTGGCCACTATTTTTTGACCTTGTAATGTAGGATGGATTCCATCCTCTTGATTGAGACCGGGAATTCCCGCTACATCTTCCAGTAAAAAAGGGATCAGGGCAACATTTTCCTGTGTGGCCAGTTCGGGGAAGATGCTTTCAAATTCTGAGGTGTATTCAGGTCCCATGTTCGGTGGTATTTTCATCCCCGCCAAAATAATCTTGGCTTCAGGAAGTCTATTTCTGATCATTTGGATCATACTTTGTAGATTGGACCGCGTTTCCGTCAATGGGATGCCACGAAGACCATCATTGGCTCCCAGTTCCAAGACCACAATATCTATACCTTCCTCCAACACCCAATTCAGCCTATTCTTTCCGCTTGCAGTGGTCTCTCCACTCAAACCTGCATTTACAACACTGTATTGCAATCCCAAAGAATCCAATTTTTGTTGAACGAGGGCAGGAAAGGCCTGGCTTACCTCTAAGCCATATCCAGCCGTAAGGCTGTCTCCAAAAAAGAGAATTTTGGAACTTGAACTGGTAGTTTCAATTTTTTGATTGGTATCGTCAGTGGTTGTCTCTTCCGTTTTTTTTGAAGCATTTTCACCACAAGCTATGCAAATCAACATCAAAAAATAACAAAACATTAACGGCAATGGGTTGCTGGATGGTATCTTGGTCATGATCAATTTTAGTATTTTGAGAAATTCAACCAAACACGTGTTATGTCAAAGATATTAAAAGTTCAAAACCTCTCTAAAACCTATCGGAGCGGAGATCAGCACCTTCATGTGCTCAATAATGTTTCCTTTGAAGTGGCCAGTGGCGAAACCTTTGCCATTGTGGGGCCTTCTGGAAGCGGGAAGACTACATTACTGGGATTGTGTGCAGGTTTGGATAAAGTGGACGACGGCGAAATTTGGCTCTGTGATCAAAATTTGGTCGAATTGGACGAAGACGGAAGGGCATTGTTACGCAATCAGCATGTTGGTTTTGTATTTCAAGATTTTCAGTTGTTACCCACGTTGACGGCATTGGAGAATGTCATTGTTCCTTTGGAGTTGAGGGGAACCAAGAAGGCAGCGGAACAGGGTAGGGAATTGTTGGCCAAGGTCGGATTGGAGAATCGATCGGGGCATTATCCATCCCAATTGTCTGGAGGTGAACAGCAACGAGTGGCTTTGGCACGTGCATTTGCAAATAGACCCACCATCCTTTTTGCGGATGAACCCACTGGGAATTTGGATGACGAGACCGGGGCCAAAATAGAAAAATTACTTTTCGAATTGAATAAAGAACAGGGGACAGCACTGGTGATTGTTACCCATGATATGGAATTGGCTCAAAAAGCGGACAAAAATATCAGACTGAGGTCCGGTAGGATCGAACAAACAATCGGTTGATCATGGGAATGGAAACGAAAGCAGGCTTTTTATGGTTGGTAAAAATGGCTTGGCGAGACGGAAAGGCCAGTTACGGCAAGCTTCTCCTTTTTGTCTTTTCCATATCCTTGGGCGTTGCGGCTGTGGTGAGTGTTTACAGTTTTAGTGGATTGCTCAAGGAAAATATTTCCCAACGTTCCAAGGCTCTCCTAGGGGCCGATTTTGTAATTCAAAGCGATCAACCCATAACGGAAAAAGTGGCAAGGATCATAGATTCCCTTGGTGGTGCCGATGCTCGGGAAATCAATTTTCCATCCATGGCCTCCTTTCCAGAAAAAGGGGCATCCAAGTTTGTTGAGGTCAGAGGTGTAGATGTTGGTTTCCCATTTTATGGAGAATTGGAAACAATACCCCAGCAGGCTGCCTCGACCTATTCCAAAGGGCAGGCTTTGGTAGATGCAACTACCATGATCCAGTTCAACCTAAAAGTTGGGGATAGTATAAAATTGGGAGTCAAAAGCTTTGCAATCGCCGGGTCTTTGGAATCTGTCCCGGGCAGTACCTCGGTTTTTGGTGCTATAGCACCCCCAGTACTGATTCCCTTGGCTACTATTGAGGAAACGGGGCTCATTCAGACCGGTAGTCGAATTGACTACAAATATTATTTCAGGGCCAAGGACAACCAAGATCTGGAAGATTTGAACAAGAAGTTGCGGTCCACATTGGACGAGGAGCATGCCGATATGGATACCCACCTGTCCGAAGCCAGACGATTGGGTAGACGCTACGATAACTTTGGAAAGTTTTTGAACCTTGTTGGGTTTATTGCGCTATTGTTGGGTTGTGTGGGCATTGCCAGTGGTATGGGCATTTATATACAAATGAAAATACGATCTATTGCCATCCTAAAATGTTTGGGAGCTTCCAAAAAGCAGAGCTATCTCATTTTCTTTATCCAGATTGTTTGTATGGGATTGATAGGAGGTGTTTTCGGAATTTTGCTCGGGTATCTTCTGCAGCAATTGTTTCCATTTTTGTTGGGAGACCTCCTTCCAGTCGATGTAAACATTACCATGTCCTTCCAAAGTGTACTTTTGGGACTCTCCCTTGGCATGGCCATGTCCGTTTTGTTTGCGCTATATCCCTTGATGAGGACCTTATATATCTCTCCATTACAGACGTTAAGGGTAGTAAAGGAAAATACCTCTAGGTCAACCAGGGCAACCGTCGCCGTAGGATTGGGCATTGTAGGGTTTGTGTTCTGCTTTGCCTATTGGTTGCTGGGCGATCTGGCGAGGTCACTTTATTTTGTTTCAGGGCTATTTGCGGTGTTTTTGATTCTTACCGCCGTGGCACAATTTTTTATGTCGATGCTCAAAAAGTTCTTTCCACATTCTTGGGGATTTGTTGCACGACAAAGTTTACGGAATTTGTTCAGACCACAGAATCAAACCTTGGTTTTGGTCTTGTCCATAGGGATAGGAACCTTTTTGATCAGTACGCTGTATTTTACCAAAGACATGTTATTGGAGAAAGCGGCCATTGAAGATAGGGCCGATACGGCAAATATGATTTTGATGGACATCCAGACTACACAAGTGAACAACGTGGCAAAAACCATTCAATCTTCAGGATTCCCCGTGATTGATAAAATCCCGATTGTGACCATGCGGGTAGAAGCTTTGAAAGATGAACATGTGTCGGAAATTCGAAAGGATTCCACTTCGGAAATAGGTCGATGGATTTTAAACCATGAATTCAGGGTCACATACCGCGATAGTTTGGTCAACTCTGAGAAAATTTTGGCTGGCCACTGGATTTCGAGAGCACAAAATGAAAATAGCATACCCATTTCCGTCAGTAGTGATTTTGCAAATATGGCAAAAGTCAACGTTGGGGATGAGATAACATTTAATGTACAGGGGAAGATAATGAAGACAATAGTTGGGAGTATTCGGGAAGTGGACTGGACCCGATTGCAACCTAACTTCTCCATTGTTTTTCCGATTGGCGTGCTTGAAAATGCTCCACAGTTTGGGGTAATGACCACTAGAACTTCCACGGATGAAGGTTCCGCCAAATTGCAACAACGATTGGTTGGTGAATTTCCCAATGTTTCCATACTGGACCTCAAGCGTATCTTGGGATTACTGGAGGATATCCTGGGTAAAATAGGTTGGGTCATCAATTTTATGGCCTTTTTCAGCATATTTGTTGGCATTGCTGTACTTGTGGGAGCTATATACAGTAGCAAGCATCAACGGATGAGACAAGGTGCATTATTGCGGACCTTAGGAGCAAAAAGCTCCCAGATTTTAAAGATGATAGCTTTGGAATATGCCGTTTTGGGATTTTTGGGTGCTTTTATGGGAGTGGTATTGTCCGTTGTGGGTAGTTCCTTATTGGCATATATGTTGTTCGATACAGCTTTTGTGCCTTCTTCAGTACCTTTTGTCATCATATTGCCGACCATAACCTTTCTTGTTTTTGTCATAGGGGTTGGCAGTAATGTTGGGATTGTAAGGAATACCCCTATTTCGGTGTTACAAAAGGAAACCGAATAATGGGAATGTCCAAAACCATACACATAAAACTTCTTATTTCTTTGTTTTCAGGATTATACAATATTTTTTAGGAAAAGCATCAACACTATTTACTGTAATTTGTAAATACCGGAGAAAATCATCTTGTGCATATCGCATGAATTGGTCTTGGTGTCTATTATGGTCATAACGGGATGGATGGAAAATCGACAAATGAGATTATACTCATACTCCACTGACAGATTATAAAAAAATGTCTGTTGAGATATGTACCTAGAAGGTGTTTCATAGATGTCGCTAACATTATTAACTCTTTAATCTTGAAAATACCATCACCATGATGGAAGTTGAATTAAGACATATCATTCCCCCAAGCTTTAATCACAGTCGGTTGAAATCATCACTGACCTTTTTGTCCAATACCTTGGTATAGATCTGTGTGGTGGCAAGTTTGGTGTGGCCCAAAAACAAAAAACCTTGCAAATCAATTGATTGCAAGGTTTTGATATGGTTTGAAATCGTTTCAAGTGACCTGGCCGGGGCTCGAACCCGGGACCCTTTCATTAAAAGTGAAATGCTCTACCAACTGAGCTACCAGGTCATTTTAACAGTGCCAAGCTGTTTTGCTAAGCGGCTGCAAATATAACATCAATAATCTATTTTACAAGGTGAATTAATGATAAATTTGTGTTTTTTTGAAATCACTAGGAATCCGAGTATATGAAAATAGTTTTGATGGGATATATGGCAAGTGGAAAGTCAACCGTTGGGCAACTGTTGGCCAGTGAATTAGGGATACGGTTCATCGACCTTGATGACTATATCGAGGAGCAGGAAAAAAAATCCATCAAAAATATTTTTTCTGAAAAAGGTGAAATCTATTTCCGGAAATTGGAGCACCGGACCCTACAAAAAATATTGCAGGAAAACGAATCCGTTGTATTGTCTACCGGAGGGGGCACCCCTTGCTACGGAAATAATTTACAAACCATTTTGGAACAAGCAGATTGCTCTATCTACCTACAAATGTCCATCCCCGATTTGGTGGACCGGATTGCCGGGGAGAAAGAACATCGCCCGTTAGTTAAGGATATTCCCGATATGGATTTGCCAGAATTTGTGGGGAAACACCTGTTTGAACGCGTTCCTTATTATTCCCAAGCTAATCATATGGTGAATGGAAAGGGAGACCCTGCAACGGTCATGGCGGAAATCAAAAAAATCTTATTCTAGGTAAACGGCATCATTGTTGGCCTCGAACACCACTTTGATGTGTTCGTTCAAAGAAGTGGAAAGTGAAATACCCTTAAAATCAGCTTTAATCGGGTATTTTTTATGATTCCTGTTCACCAGTACGGCCGTCTTTAATTGTTTGATGGGCGTTTTCAAGAAGTGATGGGTGCCATAGATCAAGGTAGTGCCGGAATTCAGTACATCATCCACTAAAACAATAGACTTATTAGTATACTCCTGTTCATCCATAGAGGTGTTCACCCCACTTTTCAATGGATTTTTTTTGTCCATATCCATCTTGCACAATATAATGTCGGCATCAGTGATTTTTTTGAGTATGGCCGCAATCTTCTTTGCAAAACTCATCCCACCACCATTTATTCCGGCGATGATGATCTCTTTTTCATCCACATTGGTCTCGTAGATTTGGTAGGCAATGCGTTTTGCAATATGCTGGATCTGTTCGTGGGTAAGTATGCGGTTCATTATATTGTTGCTTAAGGTTATCAAAGATAAAACAGTTCATTCAGATTCGTCCAAATAATCCTCAATGTCCCGTCTATCCTTTTTAGTGGGGCGCCCCAATCCCTTTTTACGGTAATGGGTTTTTGCATGTTGGAGCAGTTCGTTATGTTCAAAGGCCTCTTGTGGGGTGGTGTCCTTTCTATAAATGTCCACCAATTTGGCCCCTACACGGTTTTCGGGAATGTCCAGAACGGTCAGTTGGTAGTCAATCTGGTTTTTGCGAAGAACAATCTTGTCCATGGGGTACACTTCCCTCGAAGGCTTTATATCGCTTCCATTTACCTTCACCTGACCCTTCTTTACGGCAGTGGAGGCGAGGTTCCTGGTTTTGTAGTATCTGGTACACCAAAGGTACTTGTCAATCCGCATGGCTTTGCAATTCTTTGTTAATGGACAGAGCAAAAATAACGGAAAATTGTATCTTGCGCAGCTAAATGACATACTTGATGAGGTACGGGATTTTTGTTTCTTTGATTTTTGTATTGGCCGTTGTTTCATGTAAAAAGGATGATAATGGTGTGGTGGAAGTACCACCGAGTCTATTGAGCGATGTGGCTCCGGAAGATGATGCAACGATCAGGGAATATCTGAATACACATTTCTATAATTACGAGGATTTTGAAAACGAGCCCGATGGGTTTGACCATAAAATTGTCATCGATACCCTATCTGGGGACAATGCAGGTAAACGATCCCTGATGGAAGATGCCCAATCCATGGTCATCAAAGTTTCCTCCAGTTACTTGGGATTAAGTGCAGGCGAAGAGGACATTTCCCATACCCTGTACTACATTGAGGTACGTAAAGGAGGTGGGGGCAGCCCAACTTTTGCCGATTCCACTTTGGTTAGATATCAAGGTTCCCTGTTGAACGGAAAATTGTTCGATGAAAGCCAGGACTTTGTTTGGCAGGAACTTCCTATTACGGTGAGAGGGTATGGTAATGGAGTATCCAAGTTTAATGCGGGCACCGAAGACCAAATAGTTGAAAACCCTGATGGGACCTACAATATCACGAATAGCGGCTTGGGAATAATTGTGATACCATCTGGTCTTGCATACTTCAATAATTCAAACAGCTCCCTTATACCCAGTTATTCACCTTTGGTTTTCAAGATTGAATTGGGGCTGTATGTGGAAAATACGGATAGGGATAATGATGGCATACCTTCCATAGAAGAGGATTTGAATGGGAACGGATATTTGAATGATGACAATACGGATGCGGACAGCGAAAGTCGCTTTGCTCCCCCCTCACCTAATTTTAATGATGCGGACGATGACGGGGATGGGGTTTCCACAAGAAATGAAATTACCGATGATAATGGAAACATCATAAAACCCTATCCGGACAAGGATGGGGATGGGATTCCGGATTACTTGGACCCAGATACCAATTAAACATAAAAAAGGCCCGATGGATCCATCGGGCCTTTTTTTATTTCAATTTGTGGATTTTACATTTTACAACTTGAGTGAAAGAGCGAATATAACCTGTGAAGGCCTGGAATCGACCCTTCCGGATAAATCCGCAACATTATCACTAATAAATTCTGCTTCATTTTTAGAGAAGCCACGTTCATAGCGTACGTCCAATCCAATATTTCCTAAATTGACCCCGACACCGGCATTTAATCCAACGGTGAAGTCATTTTTAACATCCTCTACTTCCAAATCACCCAAGTCATTGTTCAAGGTATATTGGAAGGCTGGACCTGCAAAAATGTGCAAAGGGCCGATCAGTTTATACCCCAAGAGCACCGGCATGTCCAATTTGGAGATGTCGTAATCTTGGGTGTCTCCATCCACGTCATAGGAACTTTTGGTTTTGGAATATACCAATTCAGGTCTAAGGTAAATTTTGGGAAAATCCAATTTTCCCCAAAAACCAAAATGATACCCTGCTTTACCCTTGGCACCTTCAACGATATCCTGTCCGCCATCGCCTACAGAACTGATCAAGTCACCATTTTTGTTGTAAGATAATCCGGCCTTAATACCGAATCCTGAGCCACTCTGGGCTAAGGCAGTTGCCCCAATAAGGGCAAATACTGCTACTAGAAGCGTTTTTTTCATACATGTTCGTTTTAATGGGTTGAAGTAATATCAAAAGATATCGGAAACTATTTCCGCTTCAACACTCTTAAAACGGCCGCTTCTATGGCTTTATTGTTCAAACCGTACTTCTCCATGAGTTGTTCGGGTGTACCACTTTCTCCAAAAGTATCCTTGGTGGCCACAAGCTCTTGAGGGGTAGGATGGTGCATACCCAATACGCCGGCCACGCTTTCCCCAAGGCCTCCCAAATAATTATGCTCTTCCGCGGTCACTATACATCCTGTCTTTTTCACGGAGTCCAAAATGGCTTTTTCGTCCAAGGGTTTGATGGTGTGTATGTTGATCACTTCTGCAGAAATGCCCTGGTTCTCCAAACTTTCGGCTGCTTGTAGGGCTTCCCATACCAAGTGTCCGGTAGCAACGATGGTGACATCGGTTCCCTCACTCAACATAAGGGCTTTCCCAATTTCGAATTTTTGATCAACTGGGGTAAAGTTGGCCACTTTAGGTCTTCCAAAACGAAGATAGACTGGGCCATGGTGTTTTGCAATGGCAATGGTGGCCGCTTTGGTCTGGTTAAAGTCACAGGGGTTGATCACCGTCATCCCGGGAAGCATTTTCATTAAACCGATATCCTCCAAAATTTGGTGGGTGGCTCCATCTTCTCCCAAGGTAAGACCCGCATGGGAAGCACATATTTTTACATTCTTGTCCGAATAGGCAATGGACTGGCGAATTTGGTCGTAGACCCTTCCTGTTGCAAAATTGGCAAAGGAAGAGGCAAAAGGGATTTTTCCACCAATGGTCAATCCAGCTGCGATGCCCATCATGTTCGCTTCGGCAATCCCCACTTGAAAAAATCTTTCGGGATTCTCCTCAATGAACGTTTCGATTTTTAAGGAACCTACCAAGTCGGCACAAAGTGCCACCACATTGGGGTTGGTCCTTCCCAGTTCCGTCATTCCTGCGCCATAGCCGCTTCGGGTATCCTGTTTTCCTTGATCTGTATATTTAGTCATGGTGTCTGTTTCTTAATTAATAATCGCCTAGAGTTTCTGGGTTTTGCGCTAATGCAGTGGCCAATTGCTCATCATTTGGAGCTTTACCGTGCCAAGCATGGGTGTGCATCATGAAATCCACTCCATGGCCCATTTCGGTATCCATAACCATACAAACGGGTTTGCCTTTTCCCGTTCTGCTTTTGGCTTCTTTCAATCCGGCGACCACTCTTTCCAGGTCATTGCCACTTTCCACTTCCAATACATCCCATCCAAACACCCGGAATTTTTCGGCAACATCGCCCAACGGCAGTACTTTTTCGGTAGGGCCGTCTATCTGTTGGCCATTTCTGTCTATGGTGGAAATGAGGTTATCTACTTTGTTGCCTGCGGCAAACATGATGGCCTCCCAATTCTGTCCTTCCTGAAGTTCTCCATCCCCATGGAGACTGAATACCAAATGGTCGTCCCCGTTCAATTTTTTGGCCAATGCGGCCCCAATGGCCACGGACATCCCTTGGCCCAATGAACCGGATGCCACGCGTACGCCAGGTAGGCCTTCGTGGGTGGTAGGGTGTCCCTGTAATCTTGAATTGATCAACCTGAAAGTGTTGAGTTCCTCAAGGGGGAAATAACCCCTTCGCGCCAAAACGCTATAAAAAACAGGGGAGATGTGTCCGTTGGACAAAAAGAAGATGTCCTCTCCAATTCCATCCATATCAAACCCTTCCTTTAGATCCATAATTTCGTTGTAGAGGGCTACCATAAATTCGGTACAGCCCAAGGATCCTCCCGGATGTCCTGAATTTACGTTGTGGACCATTCGTAAGATGTCCCTTCTGACCTGTATGACCAAGTCCTGTAATTCTTTCGTATTTGGCATTGCGTAATATTTAATGTATCAAAAGTAAAAGCATTCGATCGGCTAAACAAACGGAAACGCATTATTTATCAAGAGCCTTATTGACAAACTTTATTTTTTTGTTAAGGGTTGGCGAAAATGAGATCGTTATATTTGCGCTTTTAAACGAAACCATTGGATTTTACCTTAATAAAGAAGGATAGCCAAAGCAAGGCCAGGGCAGGGGAGATGACCACGGATCATGGCACCATCCAAACCCCTATTTTTATGCCGGTGGGTACCGTTGCTTCGGTAAAGGGGGTTCACCAACGCGAGTTGACGGATGAGATCAATCCTGACATCATTTTGGGCAACACCTACCATTTATACCTTAGACCCGGCACAGGAATTTTGGAAGAGGCAGGGGGACTGCATAAATTTATGGGGTGGAACCGAAATATTCTAACCGATAGTGGGGGATACCAGGTGTATTCGCTCTCCGAAAACCGGAAGATTAAAGAGGAAGGAGTAAAGTTCAAATCCCATATTGATGGCTCCCATCACGTGTTCACCCCAGAAAATGTGATGGAGATCCAGCGTACCATCGGGGCTGATATCATTATGGCCTTTGATGAATGTACCCCATATCCCTGCGATTATAATTATGCCAAACGTTCCATGCACCTTACCCACAGATGGTTGGACCGTTGCATCAACCATTTAGAGAAGCTTCCATATAAATATGGATATGCACAAAGTTTTTTCCCCATTGTTCAAGGTTCCACGTATAAGGACTTAAGAAAGCAATCAGCAGAATATATAGCTTCGGTTGGTGCCGAAGGAAATGCCATTGGAGGGCTTTCGGTAGGGGAACCGGCCGAAGAAATGTACGAAATGGCGGAACTGGTCTGCGACATTCTTCCAGAGGATAAACCCCGTTATTTGATGGGCGTGGGGACACCGATCAATATTTTGGAGAATATTGCATTGGGGGTGGACATGTTTGATTGTGTCATGCCGACCCGAAATGCCCGGAATGGAATGTTGTTCACAGCACACGGCACCATCAACATCAAAAATAAAAAATGGGAGAACGATTTTTCTCCCATAGATGAGATGGGAATCACTTTTGTGGACACGGAATATTCGAAGGCCTATTTGCGACATTTGTTCGCGGCCAATGAGTATTTGGGCAAACAGATTGCTACTATCCATAATCTGGGATTTTATCTTTGGTTGGTACGTACGGCCAGAGAACGTATTTTAGCAGGGGATTTTCTGGAATGGAAAACCAAAATGGTTCAACAAATGGATAAAAGACTCTGATGCTCACCATACTCGACAGGTATATCTTAAAACGCTATCTGGTCACCTTTTTGGGAATGCTCATGCTTTTTGTTCCCATTGGGATCATGGCCAATCTGGCGGAAAAGATTGGGAAGATCATCGATAATGAGGCGCCACTTTCCGAAGTCATGGTCTTTTACGGCAATTTCACTTTAGTGATCGGTAATCTGTTATTGCCCATATTCCTTTTCCTTTCCATTATTTTCTTTACCTCCAAGTTGGCGAGCAATACCGAAATTGTGGCTATTTTGAGTTCGGGGGTATCGTATTGGCGATTCTTACGGCCTTATTTCATCGGGGCCACATTGGTCGCCATCCTTATTTTTATGATGGGAATGTTCATTGTGCCCCATGCGAGTATTGGATTCAACGAGTTCGAGTACAAATACTTCAAAAAAGGCCGTCAGGACCGGGTCACGGAAAACATTTTCAATCAGTTGAACGAAACGGATTATATCTATGTGAGCAGTTTCGACCCCAACCGACAGATCGGGTACAATTTTACCTATGAACATTTTGATACCATCGGTAAGTTGGATTATAAAATATCTGCCAGTAACATCAGATGGGTGGAAAAGGACAGCGTATATCGATTGACCAATTATGAGAAACGCGAGGTCAGGAACGAAACGGAATACATAAATTCAAAACGTAGGTTGGATACCATTTTTTCATTCGAGATAGATGATCTTACTCCTGTTTCTTATATCGCTGAGACCAAAAACCTATTCGAACTGAATGATTTTATCAAGGACCAGAAAAGCAAAGGGGCATCTAACATCAATGCCTATGTACTGGTCAAGTACAAGCGTTGGGCATTGCCCATTGCTGCGTTCATTCTAACCGTGATTGCAGTAGCGGTTTCTTCCGTAAAACGACGTGGTGGAATGGGGCTCAATCTGGCGTTCGGTATAGGCGTGGCCTTTGTCTATATTTTCTTTGACAAGGTATTCGGCACCTTGGCCGAGCAATCAGGGTTTTCGCCTTTATTGGCGGTGCTGATCCCCAACCTAATTTTTGGTGCCTTTGCCGTTTACATGCTCATGAAGGCCAAACGATAATACATAAAAACCTCGTATTGAATTGACGTTAAATGGCTTGGACAATTTATTTGGGTAACCTATAATGTTATATATTTGTCCCCATTGTTTTTATTGAAAATATCAACTTTCCATGGAATATCTAGAATTTGAACTTCCCATCAAAGAACTTGAAGAACAACTTCAAAAATGTATGATCATCGGGGAAGAAAGTGATGTGGACGTCACAGAGACCTGCTCACAGATTGAAAAGAAACTGGAAGAGACCCGAAAGGATATCTATAAAAATTTGACCGCATGGCAACGGGTACAACTGTCCAGACATCCCAATAGGCCCTACACCATGGATTACATCAAGGCCATTTGTGGAGACACCTTTTTGGAACTACATGGGGATAGGAATGTGAAGGATGACAAGGCCATGATCGGTGGTTTGGGCAAGATAGGTGACCAGAGTTATATGTTCATCGGCCAACAAAAAGGATACAATACCAAAACTCGGCAGTACCGTAACTTCGGTATGGCCAACCCTGAGGGATATAGAAAGGCTTTAAGATTGATGAAATCGGCCGAGAAATTCGGGATTCCTGTGGTGAGTTTCATAGATACCCCAGGAGCATACCCAGGTATCGAGGCCGAAGAAAGAGGACAGGGTGAGGCGATTGCCCGAAATATTTTAGAAATGACCCGACTTAAAGTGCCGATCATTGTCATCATCATTGGGGAAGGAGCTTCAGGCGGTGCCTTGGGCATTGGAGTGGGCGATAAGGTATTGATGTTGGAAAATACGTGGTACTCGGTAATTTCCCCTGAATCTTGTTCATCCATTTTATGGAGAAGCTGGGAGTTTAAAGAACAAGCTGCCGATGCGCTAAAATTGACCGCTGCCGATATGAAAAAGCAGAAATTGGTCGATGAGATCGTGAAGGAACCCCTTGGTGGGGCACATAGCAATAGAGAGAAAACTTTTGAGACCGTCAAAAATAAAATTTCATCTCATTACGAGGAACTTAAAAAGTTATCACCAAAAGAACTGGTCAAAACCCGAATGGAAAAATACTCCGAAATGGGTGTCTACGACGAATAAGTCATGGTTTTCAGAGGTTAACCTTTTTAATTAGGTTATATCCTAGAATTTTTTTATGTTATCAACAGGTATTTTAAGTTATCAACATTTTAATTGTTGAGTACCTGTGGAAATCGCTTCTGTCATTATTAAAGTTAACTAAAGGTTAATTAGCTACTTTCGCATTCATGGATAAGCCTAGCCCCGTAGTCGGACATCGAGTGGATAAATCTACTCTGATAAGCCTTGAAAAAGGTAAAATACCTCCACAAGCAGTTGATTTAGAGGAGGTTGTGTTGGGCGCTATGATGATTGACAAGAAAGGGGTGGATGAAGTAATAGATATCCTACACCCCGACGTTTTTTATAAGGATGCCCATAAATACATTTACGAGGCTATCTTCAAATTGTTCGAATCCTCTGAACCAGTGGATTTATTAACCGTTTCCTCGCAATTAAAGAAGGATGGTAAGCTCGAAGCTGTTGGAGGGGATTTTTATTTGATAAAACTCACCCAAAAAGTGGCTTCTTCCGCGCATATCGAGTTCCATGCCCGGATTATTCTACAAAAATATATTCAGCGGAGCCTTATCAAGATTTCAAACGAAATCATTGAGGATGCCTATAGCGATTCCACTGACGTTTTTGATCTTTTGGACACTGCGGAAGCCAAATTGTACGAGGTAACCCAAGGTAATTTGAAACGGTCTGCAGAAACTGCCCAAAATTTGGTGATCCAGGCCAAAAAGAAAATTGAGGAAATTTCCAATAAGGAAGGACTCAGCGGAATTCCATCCGGTTTTGACAAATTAGACCGTTTAACCTCAGGATGGCAACCCAGTGATTTGGTCATTGTGGCGGCCAGACCTGGTATGGGTAAAACGGCCTTGACCTTGTCCATGGCACGTAACATCGCCGTAAATTCGGATATTCCGGTTGCTTTCTTTTCCTTGGAGATGTCATCGGTACAGTTGATTACCCGTTTGATTTCTTCGGAAACCGGTCTTTCTTCTGAAAAATTAAGGACCGGTAAACTCGAAAAACACGAATGGGAACAATTGAACGTAAAGGTGAAGGCTTTAGAAAAGGCACCTTTGTTCATTGACGATACCCCTTCGCTTTCCATTTTTGACCTGCGGGCCAAGGCACGCCGATTGGCATCACAGCACAAGATCAGGCTCATCATCATCGATTATTTGCAGTTGATGACGGCAGGAGGGAGCCAAAAAGGAGGGAACCGTGAACAGGAGATTTCTACCATCTCCCGAAACCTGAAGGCATTGGCTAAAGAATTGGATGTACCAGTTATTGCTCTTTCACAGCTTTCCAGGGCGGTGGAGACCCGTGGGGGAAGCAAGCGCCCCATACTTTCAGACCTTAGGGAATCTGGGGCCATTGAGCAGGATGCCGATATTGTATCGTTCATCTATAGGCCCGAATATTACAAAATTGACGAGTGGGACGATGAAGAGCGCACCCCGACCCAAGGTCAAGCAGAGTTCATTGTGGCCAAGCACCGTAACGGTGGTTTGGATAATATTAGGTTAAAATTTGTGGGTGCTCTGGGTAAATTTGATAACTTGGATGACTTTGATTCCCCATTCGAATTCCAATCGAAGATGAATGCGGATGAGGAAAATCCCTTTGCAACGCCAAAATTCCCTAGTGCGGACGAAGCTTTTGGCAGCGCAATGAACAGTGACGATGACCCAGATGATAACGACGTGCCGTTCTAAAATAGTTCAATTTTTGTCATTTCGAGCAAAAGCGCGAAATCTCACCATTCTTCTTTTACTTTTCCTGTTTGTTGGCAAATCTTTCGCCTCCGTCATCCTTATTCCCATGGATGCCGAGAGTCAGGAAAATCATTTAAAAGCTTACGGGATTACCTATTGGGTGCTGTCCAAACAGCAAAAAGTACAATGGTTGCTCAACTATCGGGGTGGTTCTTTTTTGTTGCCCGATGGGGATGCCATACGAAAGGAATGCCAGATTAGGGGCGTCTCGTTCGAGGTACTTTCGGACGGGCAAGCGGAACAGATTTTGGATGAGATCAGCAGTCCTTCCCAAAACCAAGATGCGGTAATTTTGGAAAAAACACCCAAAATTGCTGTGTATTCCCCAAAGGAAAATCAACCTTGGGACGATGCCGTGACCATGGTACTTACCTATGCCGAGATACCCTATACCACTATTTATGACGAAGAAGTGTTGGGAGACAAATTGGCCCTTTACGATTGGTTGCACCTGCATCACGAAGATTTTACAGGTCAGTATGGTAGATTCTATGGACATTATAGAGCAGCTCCATGGTATATTGAGGCCAAGGAAGAAGCTGAGGCATTGGCCCAAAAATTGGGCTATGCCAAAGTATCCGACGAAAAGTTGGCCGTGGCCCTCAAAATCAGGAACTATGTGATCGGAGGTGGCTTTATGTTCGCCATGTGCTCCGCAACGGATAGTTTTGATATAGCCTTGGCCGCAGAAAATGTGGATATCTGCGAACCCATGTTCGATGGTGATCCTTCGGATGCCAATTATCAGGCCAAATTGGATTTTGGGAATACCTTTGCATTTACCAATTTTATTTTGGAACGTAACCCCTTGCGTTATGAGTTTTCTTCAATCGATATGACCAACCGAAGAGGCAATGTGCCCAAGGAGTCCGATTACTTTTCTTTGATGGAGTTCTCTGCCAAATGGGATCCCGTACCCACTATGTTGACCCAGAACCATACCAGTTTGGTAAAGGGGTTTATGGGGCAGACTACTGCTTTTGCAAGGGATGAGATAAAACCTACCGTAATGGTATTGGGAGAAAACAAAATCAATGGGGAGGCCCGCTATATCCACGGTATAAAAGGAAAAGGCTTCTTTACGTTCTATGGGGGCCATGATCCGGAAGACTACCAACACAGGGTAGGGGATCCCAAAACGGAACTTGACCTTCACCCGACATCACCGGGATATCGGTTGATTTTGAACAACGTATTGTTCCCGGCAGCTAGAAAAAAGAAACAGAAAACTTAAAGAAGTTTCTCTAAAACCCTTTCCACGCCAAATTCATTGTTGCTCAATGTTTTGAATTTGGCGGCCTTTAGTACGTTGGGGTGTGCATTGGCCATGGCAAAGCTGTATTCCGAAAGTTCCAACATTTCAAGATCGTTGTTATAGTCCCCAAAGACCATAACCTCATGGGGTGCTATGTTATGCTGTTCCATCACTTTATGCAATGCATACCCTTTGTGTGCGTTCATATCGGAAACATCGACCCAATTGGCGCCCGAAACTTTTACCTTAAGTTCATTTTCAAGATGTTTAACCGCAGGGTAGATATATTTTTCTGAGCTTTCAAAATGATAAATGGCGATTTTAAGGACCTCTTCGTCCACATTGGCCCGATCCTCCACAATTCGAAATTCGGAGTAATACTCCTTGAGCATGGTGAGGAAGGCATCGGAGTCGCTTCCCACAAAAGCATTGTTTTGACAGCAAAGTACGGGATGTACATTTTCCAAAGGAGTTACGGTATCCAAAATTCGATTTACTTCCGATTTATGGATGGGCGTTGTGAGCAGTACGTTTTCCTGTTGTTTAACAAGGGCCCCGTTTTCCGCTATCACAATGATTTCATCCTTTATGGAATCCAACTTATCCACCATACTGTGGTATTGTCTTCCGCTGGCGGCAACAAAGGTGATGTTCCTTTTTTGGAGCTCTTTGAAAATCTCAAAGAAACGGGGGCTCACTTCGTGGTTGGAATTCAACAAAGTGCCGTCCATATCGGAAACCACCATTTTTATCTGCGATAGGTCCATGCTAAAAAATTAAGCTGCAAAGGTATTCCCTTCCTATCAAAGATTCATGGTTGTTTGGTAAAGTTTGTATTAATTTCGTGCAGCACCAGTACCACAACTATGCAATATTATCAAAAGGAAATACAACTAAGGCCCTATAAGCGAGGCTTCCATTTAATTACGGACACCGTTTTAGAGTCATTGCCGGAACTCAGTAAAATTGAAACGGGAATGTTGCAGGTATTCATCAAACATACTTCGGCCAGTTTGACCATTAATGAAAATGCCGATCCAACCGTACGTACGGATTTTGAAAGCCACATGAACAAAATGGTGCCTGAAAATGCCCCTTATTATGTTCACAATTATGAAGGGCCAGATGATATGCCGGCACATATTAAGGCTTCTTTGATGGGTGCTTCGGTACAGATTCCGATTTCCCAAGGGCGACTGAACATGGGCATATGGCAGGGTATTTACCTGTGTGAGCACAGAAACCATGCCTTTGGAAGAAAGCTGGTCATCACTGCTTTTGGACAATAAACAATTGACAATGTGCAATTTTCAATAAACAATTTAAGGAGCTAGATAGGGCAGGGCAACAATCGGTTTGTTCTTTTTTTTACAGGAAGCAATAAAAACAGAACCATTCGAGCCAATTCGAATAATTCGTGTCAACTTGTTTTAGGCCAATAAATAAAAAATCCCGCACTGGGCGGGATTTTTAATAAGCGGGGTAAGTTTATATTGATTTTTACTTTACTCTTTCCACGATGGCCTTGAAAGCATCAGGATGGTTCATGGCCAAATCCGCAAGAACTTTTCTGTTAAGCTCAATTCCGTTGGATTTAACTTTCCCCATGAACTGGGAGTAAGACATTCCGTGCATTCTGGCCCCGGCATTGATACGGGTGATCCATAGGGAACGGAAGTTGCGTTTTTTGGTTTTTCTATCGCGGTAAGCATATAGCATTGCTTTTTCTACCGCATTTTTGGCTACTGTCCAAACGTTTTTACGTCTTCCGAAGTAACCTTTGGCTTGCTTCATCACTTTTTTTCTCCTAGCGCGTGAAGCAACTGAATTAACTGATCTTGGCATAATGTGTCATTTTTTTGTAGCAGGCGTCCCAAAACGGGAACTTTATGGGCCCAACTCCAGGGTTAATAATTAATGTACCGTTGGAACGATTATTTTAAACGCAATTGTTCCAAAACGCTGTTCTCATCCGATGGGTGTACCAATGTGGAATGAGTCAACTTAAGCTTACGCTTTTTAGACTTTTTGGTCAAAATGTGACTCTTAAAAGCGTGCTTTCTCTTGATTTTACCAGAGCCGGTAAGCTTAAAACGCTTTTTGGCACTGGATTTTGTTTTCATCTTAGGCATTTTCCTAGTTTTTAACTCCGCTTATTATCCTGGACAGTGTCCAGTATTTTTTTATTTCTTGTTTGTCTTGGGCGCAATGAACATGGTCATACGCTTACCTTCCAATTTTGGCATTTGCTCCACTTTTCCCCATTCTTCAAGTTCTTGGGCAAGTTTGAGCAACAAAATCTCACCTTGGTCCTTGTAAACGATGGATCGTCCTTTAAAGAACACATAGGCTTTCAGTTTGGCACCTTCCTTCAAGAATTTTTCCGCATGTCGCTTCTTGAAGTCATAATCATGGTCATCCGTCTGTGGACCAAACCTAATTTCCTTGATGACAACTTTGGTTGCCTTGGCCTTCAGGGCCTTGTCCCTTTTCTTTTGCTCGTAAAGGAACTTTTTGTAATCGATAATCTTACAAACAGGAGGATTGGCGTTTGGTGAAATCTCTACCAAATCCAGTTCCTGTTCGTTGGCCATTTCCATTGCTCTGGCAATGGGGTAAACACCCATCTCCACATTATCTCCCACAAGCCTTACCTCGCGGGCCTTTATTTTTTCATTGATATTGTGAGGGTTTTTGTTTTCCCTCTGGGGTTGGGGCTTAAATTTTCTTCGTATTGCTATGACGTATACTTTTTAGTTAAACTTAATTTTTTAGAACGACTTTAAGGTACTATTTATTTCAGTAGATACCAAGTCGGAAAATGAATCGGTGCTCAAGCTTCCCAAATCCTCACCTCCATGCCTTCTTACCGAAATAGTTCCGGAAGCTTCTTCCTGCTCCCCAACGATAAGCATGAACGGGATTTTCTTCAGTTCGGCCTCACGGATTTTTTTCCCTACCGTTTCATTCCTGTTATCAATGAGCGCGCGAATTTCGTTATTTTCCAGCGAATTCAAAACTTTTTCGGCATATTTTTCATGTTTCTCGCTGACGGGCAGTACTATAGCCTGTACGGGAATCAACCACAATGGGAAGTTTCCTCCGGTGTGTTCCAGCAAAAGCGCCACAAACCGTTCCATGCTGCCAAAAGGTGCACGGTGGATCATGACCGGACGGTGGAGCTCGTTGTCACTTCCTTTATAGGTAAGGTCAAAACGTTTGGGTAGGTTGTAATCCACCTGAATAGTTCCCAATTGCCAGTTACGTCCCAAGGCGTCCTTCACCATAAAGTCCAATTTAGGACCATAAAATGCGGCCTCACCGCTTTCTACCACGTAGTTCAATCCTTTTTCTTCCGCGGCATCAATGATGGCCTGTTCGGCCTTTTCCCAATCCTCCGAATTCCCAATATATTTTTCAGGATGTTCCAAGTCACGGACCGATACCTGTGCCGTAAAATTGTTGAAGCCCAAAGAATTCAATACATATAAGGTAAGGTCGATTACATTTTTGAACTCATCGTTCAGTTGCTCGTTGGTACAGAAAATGTGGGCATCATCCTGGGTGAATCCTCGTACACGGGTAAGACCATGCAATTCGCCACTTTGTTCATATCTATATACAGTGCCAAATTCAGCATAACGTTTGGGTAAATCTTTATAGCTGAACGGATGGCTGTTGTATATCTCACAGTGGTGGGGGCAGTTCATGGGTTTCAACAAAAACTCCTCATCCTCTTTTGGAGTATGGATAGGTTGAAAACTATCTGCTCCGTATTTGGCATAATGCCCAGAAGTAACATACAATTCCTTTTGGCCGATGTGGGGAGTGACCACCATTTCATAACCGGCCTTCTTCTGGGCCTTCTTTAAAAACTGCTCCAAACGTTCCCTGAGTGCTGCACCTTTGGGCAACCACAACGGAAGACCTTGTCCTACTTTCTGTGAGAAAGTGAAAAGTTCCAGTTCTTTGCCCAATTTACGATGGTCCCTTTTTTTGGCCTCTTCCAAAAGTTCAAGATATTCGGTCAACTCTTTTTGTTTTGGAAAAGAGATTCCATACACCCGGGTCAATTGCTTGTTCTTTTCATCACCACGCCAATAGGCACCGGCCACGCTCAACAACTTTATGGCCTTGATGATACCCGTATTTGGGATATGTCCACCGCGACATAGGTCGGTAAATGTGCTATGGTCACAAAAAGTAATGGTTCCGTCCTCCAGGTTTTCAATAAGCTCTACCTTATATTCGTTGCCTTGGTCCTTATAATAGTTAAGGGCATCCGCTTTGGAAACGCTCCTCATTTTATAGTCAAACTTACCACGGGCAATTTCCAAGGCTTTCTTTTCAATTTCTGGCAAATCTTTTTCCGAGATGGATTGGTCGCCAAAATCGACATCATAATAGAAGCCATTGTCAATAGCTGGCCCAATGGTCAGCTTAATGCCGGGGTACAATTCCTCCAAGGCTTGTGCCACTACGTGCGATGTGGAATGCCAAAAGGCCTTCTTTCCGGCATCGTCGTTCCATGTATATAAGGTAAGGGAACCGTTTTCGGTAAGAGGGGTTACCGTCTCCACGGTAGTATCGTTGAATTTGGCCGAAATAACGTTTCGTGCGAATCCTTCGCTGATGCTCTTAGCAATATCCATGGGAGTAGTTCCTTCGGGAACTTTCTTTACCGCGCCATCTGGCAATGTAATCTCAATCATTTAATCCTTATATTATACATGGAGCGCAAAGATACTATCTTGAGTTGATGCTTACAATAGGGTCGTCACTCATTTAGTAAGTTATGTTCAATCAGTGCGTTATAAAATTCAGTACGCTTTTTTTGGTGGAAATAATATTTTTTTGTAATTTAAAAGTCTGGTTTTCAGTGAGGTGTAAATTTTTTAAAAAAATATCCAAAAACATTTTGTGGAGTCGGGATAACGTTCTTATATTTGCACCCGCTTAGCTGATGAGGCAGGGCGTTTTCGAGAGGGGGATTGGTCGAGTGGCCGATTTTTTTTTCGGGAAAAACAAGAAGAAGTTCATATACATATTGTAACGACAGCGTAAAGAGAATAAGAACCATTTTGATGCGGGGGCCCGGATATTTCCGGGTGTCGGACAGACATTCAAGGAAATACAATGAAGAGTTTGATCCTGGCTCAGGATGAACGCTAGCGGCAGGCCTAACACATGCAAGTCGAGGGGTAGAGGGTGCTTGCACCCTTGAGACCGGCGCACGGGTGCGGAACGCGTATGGAACCTGCCCCTGTCAGGGGAATAGCCCAGGGAAACTTGGATTAATGCCCCATGGTATCGGGACATCGCATGATGACCTGATTAAAGATTTATCGGACAGGGATGGCCATGCGTACCATTAGCTAGTTGGTAAGGTAACGGCTTACCAAGGCAACGATGGTTAGGGGCCCTGAGAGGGGGATCCCCCACACTGGTACTGAGACACGGACCAGACTCCTACGGGAGGCAGCAGTGAGGAATATTGGACAATGGTCGGAAGACTGATCCAGCCATGCCGCGTGCAGGATGACGGCCCTATGGGTTGTAAACTGCTTTTATACGGGAAGAAACCCACCTACGTGTAGGTGGCTGACGGTACCGTAAGAATAAGGACCGGCTAACTCCGTGCCAGCAGCCGCGGTAATACGGAGGGTCCGAGCGTTATCCGGAATCATTGGGTTTAAAGGGTCCGTAGGCGGGCCTGTAAGTCAGGGGTGAAAGTTTGTGGCTCAACCATAAAATTGCCTTTGATACTGCAGGTCTTGAGTCATGGTGGGGTTGCCGGAACATGTGGTGTAGCGGTGAAATGCATAGATATCACATAGAACACCGATCGCGAAGGCAGGTGACCAACCATGTACTGACGCTGATGGACGAAAGCGTGGGTAGCGAACGGGATTAGATACCCCGGTAGTCCACGCCGTAAACGATGGATACTAGCTGTGGGGCATTCGTGCTCCGTGGCCAAGCGAAAGTGATAAGTATCCCACCTGGGGAGTACGTTCGCAAGAATGAAACTCAAAGGAATTGACGGGGGCCCGCACAAGCGGTGGAGCATGTGGTTTAATTCGATGATACGCGAGGAACCTTACCAGGGCTTAAATGCAGGCTGCATGGGGTGGAGACATCCCTTTCTTCGGACTGCCTGCAAGGTGCTGCATGGTTGTCGTCAGCTCGTGCCGTGAGGTGTCAGGTTAAGTCCTATAACGAGCGCAACCCCTGCCGTTAGTTGCCAGCATGTAAAGATGGGGACTCTAACGGGACTGCCGGTGCAAACCGTGAGGAAGGTGGGGACGACGTCAAATCATCACGGCCCTTACGTCCTGGGCCACACACGTGCTACAATGGCCGGTACAGAGGGAAGCCACCCCGCAAGGGGGCGCGGATCTATAAAACCGGTCACAGTTCGGATCGGGGTCTGCAACTCGACCCCGTGAAGCTGGAATCGCTAGTAATCGGATATCAGCCATGATCCGGTGAATACGTTCCCGGGCCTTGTACACACCGCCCGTCAAGCCATGGAAGCCGGGAGTGCCTGAAGTCCGTCACCGCAAGGAGCGGCCTAGGGCAAAATCGGTAACTAGGGCTAAGTCGTAACAAGGTAGCCGTACCGGAAGGTGCGGCTGGAACACCTCCTTTCTAGAGAAAGAGACGCCCGGAGGTTGTTCGGGCCCCGCACGAGGTGGTCCTTTACCTTTATGCTGTCGTTCACAATATGTTTTTTTGATATACTGGCGAATTTTTAGGCCAAGACAGTCTCATAGCTCAGCTGGTTAGAGCGCTACACTGATAATGTAGAGGTCGGCAGTTCGAGTCTGCCTGAGACTACG